>JADKKV010000001.1 GCA_016720345.1 Thermomonas sp.
GGTGGCGACCTTCGTCCAGCACGGCTTGTGCCTGGGGTGACAATGTCAGCCCTTCGATGTACTGCGCCATGAATTCGGACTCGAAGCGGCCCGAGGCCCCGACGTCCTGCTCGGTGAAGGGAATGAAGTGGTTTACCAGCGACCAGGTCCTGCCGTTCCATTCCAGGCCGTCAGCACCGGCGGTGAGATTGGAGCCGTTGAACAGCATCCAGATCAGGCAGTCGGACTTGAAATCGTCCGTCAATGCGCCGGTGGGCTGGAGGAACTGGTCGCGGTCGTTGAGCCAGGTGGGTTTGATCAGGCGACGGACGGTGAATACGACGGCGGCCTGCCAGAGATTCTGTCCGGTCACGAAGAACGCCCCGGCGTTACCGTATCCAGAGGACAAGAGCGCCGTCCCTTTCGATGCATGCTGCAAATCATTTCCAAAAACCATCATGCTGCCGATGGCGTCGTCCGCCCATTTGTCTCCACGCACATCTTTTGAGCTGGTTGTTGGCGTGATTGCGTTTTTAAGCGGCAAAGCTGGCTGCTTGTTCGAACGGGGACGAACGATCCACTCGGACAGGCGCGCCTGCTCTTCGGTGCGAGAGAACGCCTTCTCTCCAAGCGCAAGGCCATCCTTGTCCAAGACCTTTGTCAGGACGATCTCAGCAGGATCATTCTTGCTGGTATCCCAAACCAAGAAGCCGATCGGAAAATCTCCTTTCAACCCGTCAAATGCCTTGCTGTGAACGACGAACCCGTTCAAGTACCTTGCCGTCCATCCACTCCTGAATTCGGTGAAATTCGGCGCGTTGACGTACTTGAGAGTGCTGAACATCGCAATCGTCGCATCCGGTAATTCGCGGCGGATACGAACAAGGAACTGCACAAACAACTCCCGCGCGGCATACCCCAAACCGCCCATACTTTCTGCAATGCGTGTTTGCGCAACGCCTTGCTTGGCTTCCGCATTCTTGCCATTGGCCGCCGTGGTGTTGTCCACGCTCATGGCCTCTGCGTACGGCGGATTCATCAGCACCAGAATTTTCTTCGCCCCCGCCTTGCCGGCCTTCGCATCCGCAATCGCCTGCCGCAGTTCCGCGGGCACCTTGTTCGTCAATGCATAGTCGATCTGCCCTTCGGGCGTGACATCGTCATTGAGATAGTCGTACTGGAACTTGTGCGCGGCCACGCAGGTGCGACTGGCCTTCATCACGTCGACATCCGCCTGGTCCAGCGTGCTCATGAAGACGTTGCGATGGTTGGAATGCTTCACTTCCAGATTGCCCACGCCGCAGCACATGTCCCACACGATGTAGTCTTTTTGCCAGTTCTTGCCCAGCGTCTCGGCCAGTAGGTCGTAGGCCTTGTCCACGATGTGCAGCGGGGTATAGAACGCCCTTGAAGCTGCGCTCGTCCAGCGGCAGCAGGCTGTCGCGCCGCTCCAGCAGGTAGGCGCGGTGCTCCTCCTCCGGCGGGCGGTGATAGATCGCCCAGAAGTTGCGGTAGCCCTTGTCGCTGGACAGCTCGTAGGTCTTGCCGTTGAGCAGGAAGAGCGGCTGATCGCCCTCATGCAGCAGGCGCGCCGGCAGGTTGGCCATGGCCGCCTTGCTGCCGTCGTGCATGATGTCGGCGAAGAACAGCAGCGCGTAGTCGACCTCGTCCACGCCCTCCAGCTCGCGCCCGATCATGTCCACCCACTTGTCGAACACCTGCCGCAGGTTGTCCGGGGTGATCGGCGTACGCACCAACTTGCCCGCCTTGATGGCGTGCTTGACCGCATCGATGAATTCCCGTTCGTGGCTGTCAAGCTTGTAAACGACGAAATGGGTTTCGATGTACGGCGCCATTTGCGCGGCAAAGGATCTCTGCAGCGCGACGCGCTCGATTTCCTTCACCTTCGACCCGGACTTCGGCCATTTGATCGCTGTGTCGGCCAACAGGGGAAACGCCTTGGCCGTTTCCATCAACGCGGCCTTCTCGCGATCGATCACCGCGAGGAACGGGGGAATGGTTTCGCCCTTCTTGCGCGCGTCCTGCACGTAGCACAGGAGCTGCGCGAACATCACCACCGGAGGCGTCGGGGCCTCCTTTGCTTCGAACCAGATTTCCTCGGTGCGGATATCGACCAGGCCCTTGTTGTATTTCTGCAGGCCGAGCGCCTTGATGTAGGCGTCCTTGACGTCCTCTTCGGTCCGGGCAAGACCGAGTGCTTTTGTCAGGCTCATTTGATCCTTGGCTTCAAGTTACATATTCCGCCGATACTCCCCACCCACATCGTACAACGCATGCGAGATCTGCCCGAGGCTATGCGTCTTAACCGCCTCCATCAACGCCGCAAACACATTCCTGCGATCCCGCGCCGTCTGCTGCAGATACCCGAGCCCGTGACCATCATGGGCCTCGACCTCGACCACCTCGTCCGCATCCGCCATATGCGAATGCGAGGTCTCGCCTGACGGCGCCAGCGCGTTGCGCGCCCGCTGCCAGTTGGCCACGTTGGCGATCTGCTGGCCCTTCTCTTCGGAGGTCGAGCGGATCAGCTCGATCTCGGTGGCGATCTCGCCGGCGTGTTCCTTCGGCAGGAAGGTGTTGACGCCCACCAGCGGCAGGCTGCCGTCGTGCTTCTTGTGCTCGTAGTACAGCGACTCTTCCTGGATCTTGCCGCGCTGGTACATGGTGTCCATCGCGCCCAGCACGCCGCCGCGCTCGCTGATGGCCTCGAACTCCCTGTAGACCGCTTCCTCCACCAGGTCGGTGAGGTAGTCCACGGCGAAGCTGCCCTGCCAGGGGTTCTCGATGAAGTTGAGCCCCAGTTCCTTGTTGATGATCATCTGGATGGCCACCGCGCGGCGCACGCTTTCCTCGGTGGGCGTGGTGATGGCTTCGTCGTAGGCGTTGGTGTGCAGGCTGTTGCAGTTGTCGAACAGCGCGTACAGCGCCTGCAGCGTGGTGCGGATGTCGTTGAACTGGATCTCCTGCGCGTGCAGGGAGCGGCCGCTGGTCTGGATGTGGTACTTCATCATCTGGCTGCGGCTGGACGCGCCGTAGCGCTCGCGCATGGCGCGCGCCCAGATGCGGCGGGCCACGCGGCCGATCACGGTGTACTCCGGGTCCATGCCGTTGCTGAAGAAGAACGACAGGTTGGGCGCGAAGTCGTCGATCTTCATGCCGCGCGCCAGGTAGTACTCCACGATGGTGAAGCCGTTGCTCAGGGTGAAGGCGAGCTGGCTGATCGGGTTCGCCCCGGCCTCGGCGATGTGGTAGCCGGAGATGCTCACCGAATAGAAATTGCGGACGGCGTTGTCCACGAAGTACTGCTGGATGTCGCCCATCATCCGCAGCGCGAACTCGGTGCTGAAGATGCAGGTGTTCTGCGCCTGGTCTTCCTTGAGGATGTCCGCCTGCACGGTGCCGCGCACGGTGCTGAGCGTCTGCGCCTTGATGCGGGCGTAGGTCTCGGCATCGACCAGCTGGTCGCCGGACACGCCGAGCAGGCCGAGGCCCAGGCCGTCGTTGGTCGGCGGCAGCTCGCCCGAGTACTGCGGGCGCACGTGGCCCTTGAACAATTCGTCCAGCTTGGCTTGCGCGGCGGCCCAGCGGGCGTCGTCGGCCTTCAGGTATTTCTCCACCTGCTGGTCGATGGCGCAGTTCATGAACATCGCCAGGATCATCGGCGCCGGGCCGTTGATGGTCATCGACACGCTGGTGCTGGGTGCGCACAGGTCGAAGCCGGAGTACAGCTTCTTCATGTCGTCCAGGGTGGGGATGTTGACCCCGGAGTTGCCGATCTTGCCGTAGATGTCCGGGCGCTTTGCTGGGTCTTCGCCGTACAGGGTCACGCTGTCGAAGGCGGTGGACAGGCGCGCGGCGGGCTGGCCGACGCTGAGGTAATGGAAGCGGCGGTTGGTGCGCTCCGGCGTGCCCTCGCCCGCGAACATGCGGATCGGGTCTTCGCCGGTGCGGCGGTACGGATACACGCCGCCGGTGTACGGGTAGCTGCCCGGCAGGTTTTCCTTGCCAAGGAAGGTCAACAGCTCGCCCCAGCTGCGGTAGGTGGGCGCGGCGATCTTCGGGATCGGCTGGTGGCTGAGCGAGGTGCGGTAGTTGTCGACGCGGATGGTCTTGTCGCGGACCTGGTATTCGGTGACTTCGTCGGTGATCGACTTCAGGCGTGCGGGCCATTCGCGCAGCAGCTTGAGGGAGTCGTTGCCGAGGGACTGGACGGCGTCGTTGTAGCGCTGGCGCAGGGTGAGGAGGGTCTTGTCGGTGCAGGAGCCGGCCATGCCCGCGATCTCGGGGGCCGCGGAATCGCGCCCATGGGGCGCTCCTACGAGATCATCGGCGGCGTAGAGGTCAAGCTGCTTCGGCAGCGCCGCATCGCCGATGTCCTGCAACGCCTGCCACAGCGATTGCGCGCGGTCGGCGATCTCGGCCTGGGTCTCGATGCGGCGGTTGATCGCGCGGCCCTGCTCGGCGATCTCGGCCAGGTAGCGCACGCGTGCGCCGGGGATCAGCACGGTGGCGCGCGGTTCCCTGAGGCTGGTGTCGATGTTCGGGACCAGCGAAAAGGGGCCAGAGTCATGTTTCCGGTCGGCGATGCCAGCAGGGTCATTTTCCTCGGCCGAAAAATGACTCTGGCCCCTTTTCACCAGCTTCTCGCGCAGCAGGCGGCACAGGTTGGCGAACATCCAGCTGATGCCGGGGTCGTTGAACTGGCTGGCGATGGTGGGATACACCGGCACGTCTTCGTCGGCGGTCTGGAAGGCGACGCGGTTGCGCTTCCACTGCTTGCGGATGTCGCGCAGCGCGTCTTCGGCGCCGCGCTTGTCGTACTTGTTGAGCACGATCAGTTCGGCGAAGTCGATCATGTCGATCTTCTCCAGCTGGCTGGCCGCGCCGTAGTCGCTGGTCATCACGTACATCGGGAAATCGACCAGGTCCACGATCTCCGAATCGCTCTGGCCGATGCCGGCGGTTTCCACGATCACCAGGTCATAGCCCAGCGACTTGAGGAAGCCGATGCAGTCCTTGAGCACCGCGTTGGTCGCCACGTTCTGCCGGCGGGTGGCCATCGAGCGCATGTACACGCGATGGCTGCGCAGCGAGTTCATGCGGATGCGGTCGCCCAGCAGCGCGCCACCGGTGCGGCGGCGGGTGGGATCCACGCTGATCACCGCGATGTGCATCTTCGGGAAGCTGGCGAGGAAGCGGTTGAGCAGTTCGTCGGTCACCGACGACTTGCCGGCGCCGCCGGTGCCGGTGATGCCGATCACCGGGGTCTTGCCGCCGGCCAGCTGCCACTGCTTGCGCAGGCGCGCGAGTTCGGCGTCGGCGTAGTCGCCGTCCTCGATGGCGGACAGCACGCGGCCGATGGCGATTTCGTCGGCCATGCCGGGGGAAAAGGGGTCAGAGTCATGTTTTCGGTCGTGACTCGTCGACTGGTCGTTGCCTGCGACCGAAAAATGACTCTGACCCCTTTTCCCTCTTCCCTCGCCGGCACGCGTCACCACGTCCTCGATCATCTCCACCAGCCCCATCTTCATGCCGTCGTTGGGGTGGTAGATGCGCTCGACGCCGTAGGCTTCGAGCTCGCGGATTTCCTCGGGAGTAATCGTGCCGCCGCCGCCGGCGAACACCCGGATGTGGCCGGCGTCGTGCTCGCGCAACATGTCGACCATGTACTTCAGGTACTCGACGTGGCCGCCCTGGTAGCTGGACAGCGCGATGCCGTCGGCGTCTTCCTGCAACGCGGCGCGGACCACGTCCTCGACCGAGCGGTTGTGGCCCAGGTGCACCACTTCCGCGCCCTGCGCCTGGATCAGCCGGCGCATGATGTTGATCGCGGCGTCGTGGCCGTCGAACAGGCTGGCGGCGGTGACGAAGCGCAGCGGGGTCGCTTCGGCGTTCTGCTGCGGGAGATTCGCGGCGGGGGTGCTCATGGGGCGCATCCACAATGTTTCAGGTGATGCGCGATTGTAACGCGGGGGTCCGGTGGCCCTCCGTCCCCGGCCGTATGGCGCCGGCCCGATGCCGGCGCCATCGGGGGCTTACTTCACTTCGTCGAACACGTACTCGTGCTGGCCGTCGCGCACCACCAGCCTGCGCGCGCCGTCGCTGTCGGCGCGCACGAACAGGAAGCCGATCGCCACCGGATCGATGGTCATGAAGGCCAGGCTGCCATCGGGCTGCGGCATGGTCGCCACTTCGGAGCTGAAGGCGCCGACATCGAACCAGGCCCTGCCGTCCTTGCGGGTCACCGCCAGCTCGCCCAGCGCGGCGTTGCGGTAGCGCGGTGCCAGCGCGTCCAGCGCCGTGGCGTCCGCCGGCCACTGGAGCAGCTTGACGAAGGCATCGAAGCCCTCGCGGTTGGCCTTGACCGTGGCGGCGGCGGCGGCCTGGGCCTGCGGGTTGCCATCGAACATCAGCTCCATCAGCCGGCGCTTGAACGGGCCGCGCATGTACACGCCTTCGTCTGCATTGGTCAGGATCACCGCGCCGACCTTCTGCGCCGGCCACCACATCATGTTGGAGTGGAAGCCGCCCATGTCGCCGCCGTGGTCGATCACGGTGACGCCGTCGCTGTTGTCCACCCCCAGCGCCATCGCGTAATGGCGGTCCACGCCGGTCGCGATCTGCGGCTCGCGGCGCTGCAGCAGCGCGGCTTCGCCGATGTAGCGCTGGCCGCCGGGCAACACCCCGTGGTCGATCTCCATCTGCACGTACCTGAGCAGGTCGTTGACCGTGCTCCACGCGGCGCCCGCCGGGCGCGAGGCCTTGATGGTGTCGTTCAGGCCCATGTCCATGACCTGGACCTTGTGCGCGATGTCGTAGCCGTGCGGCGCGGCGTAATTGCCGGTCTGCGCCCGGTCGTAGTCGAAGGTGGTATTTCGCATGCCCAGCGGATCGAATACCAGCGACTGCATCGCCTTGTCGTAACCGGCACCCAGCTCCATGCCCGGATGCGCGACCTGGCCGCCGATGAAACCGGCCGCCGCCGCCATCGGGTTCGAATACTGGAACAGTTCCCCGAAGCCGCTGGTCGGCTGCATGGTGCCCAGCGTGGCCATCACGCTCTGCGGGGTCTGCTTTTCGCCCTCGAACAGCCATTCGTAGTCCTGGCGCGGCACGCCGGTGCAGGCGCAGATCAGGTGCTTCACCAGCACCTGGTCACTGGTGGCGGTGTCGCCCAGCTTGAAGGCCGGATACACGTCCCGGGCGCGCGCGTTCCAGTCCAGCTTGCCGGCATCGACCAGCTTGGCCAGCATCAGGGTGGTCAGCGCCTTGGTGTTGGAAGCGATCATGAAACGGGTGTCGCCATCCACCGGGTCCGGCTTGCCGAGATCGCGCATGCCGTAGCCGCGCGACAGCACCACCTTGCCGTCCTGCACGATGCCGATGGCCACGCCCGGCACTTCGAAGTCCTTGCGCATCTGCTCGATGAACTCGCTGACCTGCTGCAGGCGCGCGGCATCCAGCTTGTGCGCGGTGCGCCCGGCGAAGGTCTCGCGGGTGTAGCCGGCCGGCTGGAAGCGCTGGTTGATCTTGGCGAACTGCGAGCCGCGCTTCTCGGCAATGGCCTGGTCCACGTCCATCGCGATCACCGTCCAGTGCTTGTCCTTGCGATAGGCCGCAGAGTTGACCACCCGCTTGGCGTTCGCCGGGATGTCGTAATCGTAGAAGCGGCGCTGCTCCCAGCCGTCGCGCGGCGCGGCATCGGTGGCGACCAGCAGTTTCGGCGTGAGCCCGAGCACCTTCCACGCTTCGGCGACCGCCTCGTCCGCGGTCGCGGCGGGGGTATCGACGATCGCGGTGCGCGAGCCGTCCGCTTCGGGCGGCATGATGATCACCGCGTTGCCTTGCACCCTGGTGGTCCATCCCGCCGGCAGCAGGAAGGTCGCCCTGCCGCCTGGCGTGGTCACCGACTGCTCCGCGCCGGCCGCGGTCGCCTGCGGCTCGGCGGCGTTTGCGGTCAGCGGCAGCAACGAGGGAACCGCCAGCGAAAGCGATATCGCGAGGGCCAGGACGGCCTTGTCGAACGAAGGGTGCATGGTGCTCTCCAGAAGGCGGATGCGCGGGCGCGGAACGTACGGGGGTGATAACGGGATGCCGTCCCCACTTCGGTCATGCCGACCCGTGGCAAGCTGGGCGACGTTTCCCGATCCGGTCATGCCCATGCTGCGTCCCGTCCCCGCCATTGCCCTGCTTGTCGCCCTGGCCGCGTGCCGGCACGCGCCGGAGCCCGCGCCGCAGGTGCTGTTGCTGGGCGAGGTGCACGACAACGCCGCCGGCCACGCTGCCCGCGCGGACCTGCTGCGCGAACGGATCGAAGCCGGCTGGCGGCCGGCGATCGCGATGGAGCAGTTCGACACCGCCCAGCAGGCCGCGCTGGACGCGGCGATGGCGAGCTGTGCGGATGCCGAGTGCGTGGTCGCGAAGGTGGCGCCGGCGAAGTCCAGTTGGACCTGGGCCCACTACACGCCGGTCATCGCGCTGGCCCTGCAGTACAAGTTGCCGCTGCGCGCGGCCAACCTGTCGCGTGCGGATGCTTCAAAGATCGTCAAGGGCGGTTTCGCCGATGGCTTGCCTGCGGACGTCATCGCGCGCTACCAGTTGGACGCCCTGCCCGGCCCGCTGCTGGCCGCGCAGGAAACCGAAGTGCGCGACAGCCATTGCGGGGCGCTTCCGGAACCGCTGGTGTCGCCGATGGCGAAGGCGCAGATCGCGCGCGACGTGGTGATGGCGGAGACGCTGCGCGCGCATGCCGCCAATGGCGTGGTCCTGATCGCCGGCAACGGCCACGTGCGCACCGATATCGGGGTGCCGTTCTGGCTGCGCCGCGACGCGCTGGCGTCGCACGCGACCGGTTTCCTCGAACCCGGCTCTGACGCCACCGGATTCGACGCGGTGCGTCGCATCCCGGTGCAGGCGCGTCCGGATCCGTGCGCCGGGTTCAGGCCGCCCACGCCCGGTTGAGCGCTGCCCGCCGCTGCCCGCGCCGGCCGGGGGACGCCCCGACCGGTGGATGTCGATTGCGGCACGCGGCCTCTGTGACGACGTTCGCATTACGGTGGCACGGAGATTGCTAGCTTCCATCGGGAGAAGCCCGGCCCGAGCCATGCCCGCCAAGCACATCGCCCTTGCTGCACTGCTATGCGCGTCCGCCCTGCCCTGCACGGCGGCGGCGGGCGCGGCCGTGCCGAAGGACCTCGACCTGCAGCGCATGGGCTGGCTGCCCTCCGAGGTCTACGACGTCGGCGAGGGCCTGCCCGACCCCACCGTCAACGCGATCGCCACCCTGCCGAACGGGCAGATGTGGTTCGGCACCATGCGCGGGCTGGCGCGCCAGAGCGGTGCGCGCATGCAGGCCGAGCCGGGGCCGGACGGCATACTGTCCGGCGCGATCCTCGACCTGGCCGCAACCGACAGTGGCGACCTGCTGGCCGCGACCGACGCCCGTGGCATCTGGCGCCTGCGCGATGGCACCTGGTCCGCGCTGGGTGTGCCGTTCGGCAAGCTCCGCGTGCAGCGCCTGCGGCTGTTCGGGAAGGGCAAGCTGCAGCGGGTGTTCGCGATCGGCGGCGGGGTGGCCGAGCTGGTCGACGGCCGCTGGCGCGCGCTCGCCCTGCCACCCGCGGTGCGCGCGGGCGAGCAGTTCGACATCGCGCTCGAAGCCGCCCGCGACGGGCAGCCGGAGACGCTGTGGGTCGCAAGCTACGGTCCCGGCCTGTATCGCTGCGCGGGACCCCGGGACTGCAGCGCGGTCACGATCCCCGGACCCGGGCCGCGCACCGACGAGATCCGCAGCCTGCAGTTGCAACCGATGGCCGCGGGCCGGGCCAGCCTGTGGGTGGGCATGCAGGGGGGCGGGGTGGCGCGGCTGCAGGATGGCGCGTGGACCCGCTGGCATATCGGCAACAGCACCCTGCCCAGCGACTTCGTCGCCGACCTGGAGGTGGTACCAACCCCCGGCGGCGACACCGAGGTCTGGGCAGGCACCCGCAGCGGGCTGGCGATCCTGCGCGGCGACGGCAGCTGGAGCGGGGCCGATCCGCGGGTTTCGCTCCTGCGCGAACGCGTACGCACGCTGGCCAGCACCCGCAACAGCCAGGGCGTGCCGGTGCTGTGGGTGGGGACGGATGGCGGCGCGGTGCGTTCGCCACTGCAGGGTCCGTGGCATCTGGTCAGTACCCTCGGCAAGCACGGCAACGGGATCTGGAGCCTGCGCGTCGAACGCGCCGCCGACGGCGGCAAGCGCCTGTGGCTGGGTAGCGACGGCGATGGGCTGGCGCGCTACGAACAGGGGCGCTGGCGCATCCACCGCACCGCTGATGGCCTGCCCAATGACACCGTCCGCAGCCTGCTGCGGGTTCCCGATGGCAGCGCAGAGGGCGCGCTGTGGGTCGGCACCTGGGGTGGGCACGTGGCCCGCCTGCAGGGCGAACGCTTCGTCGAAATGCCGACGCCCTGGCCCAAGCAGGACTCCGAGGCGCTGAGCCTGCTGCTGGCCGACGGCGACCATGTCTGGGGCAGCACCCGCCAGCAGGGCATCGTCCACTGGGACGGACGCCAATGGCATTTGCTGCCGCCCGGACCGGCTGCGCCGGCCCGCGCATACGCCGCGTTGCGGCATGGCGACGATGTCTGGTTCAGCACCTCCGACAAGGGCCTTGCGCGCTACCGCAACGGCCAGTGGCGGCTGTTCCGGGCCGACATCGGGCTGCCGGAGGATGCCCTGTACGACATGCGCCTGATCGCGGATGGAACCGGCGCACCGCTGCTGTGGATCGGCAGCAAGCAGCATGGACTGCTGCGGATCGACATCCGCGATCCGGACCGGCCGCGGCTGGTCACCCGCCCTGCGCTGCCGGTGCTGCCGGTGTCGTACGTCTACGGCGTGGTCCGCGACGGCCGCGGCGACCTGATGGTCTGCACCGACTACGGCGTCTTCAGCTGGCGCCGCAGCGGCGACGGATACCTGTCCACCGCCTACCACCGCGAGGACGGCCTGCCGCACGACGAATGCAACGCCAATGCGATGCAGGTGGACGAGCACGGCAGGGTGTGGATCGGTACCGTCGGCGGGGCCGCGGTTTACACGCCGCCGGAGGCACGTCCGCGCCAGCCCTCGCCGCTCCTGCTCACCCGCCTGCTGGTCGATGGCAAGCCGCTCGCGCCACCTGACGGCGTGCTGCGCCTGCCGCGTCCGGACAGCGCGCTGGAGCTGGAGTACGACCTGCTCAGCGGCGACAAGGAAGACCACAGCCGCTATCGCGTCACCCTGGTCAACGGCGGGATCGAGGCCGGCGACTGGCAGGCCGCCAACAGCCATCACTTCGCGCGGTTGCCCTCCGGCAGCCGCGTGGTCCGGATCGAGGCCCGCGATGCCAGCGGCATCGCCGCAACGCCGATCGAGCTGCGGATCGAGGTGCCCCAGGTGTGGTGGCGCACGCCCGGCGCGCGCGCCCTGCAGGTGCTGGCCGCACTGCTGCTGGTATGGGGCCTGCTGAAGTTGCGCGAACGCCAGCTCCGGCATCGCGAGGAACAACTGCTCGGGATGGTCAAGGAACGCACCGCGCAGTTGCAGAAGCGCGAGTCCGAACTGCGCGGCGCCAACGACGAACTGCGGCGGCTGTCCTACACCGACCCGCTGACCGGGCTCGGCAACCGCCGCCGCCTGTTCGAGACGCTCGACCTGCACTGGCGCGATGCCGCGCGCAAGCGCAGTTCGCTGGCCCTGCTGCTGATCGACCTCGACCATTTCAAGCGCTTCAACGACGCCCACGGCCACCTTGCCGGGGACGCCCGCCTGCAGCAGGTCGCGCGGATCGTGCAGTCGATGCTGCCGATCGGGGCCAGCGCCGCGCGCTACGGTGGCGAGGAACTGTGCGTGCTGCTGCCCGGCCACGACAACGCGGCCGCCATGCGGGTCGCCGAGCGCATGCGCAACGCAATCGCGGTGCTGCCCGCGGATGCCGCCCTGCCCGAGATCGAGGGCATCACGGTCACCGCCAGCATCGGCGTGGCGGCATGCATCCCCGGCCTGGAACAGCGCCCCGACGTGCTGATCGCACGCGCGGACCGTGCCCTTTACGCAGCCAAGGCAGCAGGCCGCAACCGGGTGGAGCTGGCGCTGTCGTGACCCGCCGGCACGGCGCCATACCCCGGCGTATTCAAGCCCGGCCGCGGTCGATGGCTTAGAATGCGCGCCCTGCATCGCGGCCTGTGCCGGTGCCGATGCGGGCCACGACGCTTCCATTCCCCACTTTGCCGTCGGCACCCACCCACCCGCGGGCGGTCCCGACCGGAGTTCCCGCAATGATTTTCGAGACCCTTGACACCTTCGGCCACGAACAGGTGGTGTTCTGCCATAACAAGGACGCCGGCCTGAAGGCGATCATCGCCATCCACAACACCACCCTCGGCCCGGCCCTGGGCGGCACCCGCATGTGGCCGTACAAGAGCGAGGCGGAAGCCCTCAACGACGTGCTGCGCCTGAGCCGTGGCATGACCTACAAGAACGCGGTCGCCGGCCTCGACATCGGCGGCGGCAAGGCGGTGATCATCGGCAACCCGGCCACCGACAAGTCCGAGGCGCTGTTCCGTGCGTTCGGCCAGTTCGTGGAATCGCTCGGCGGCCGCTACATCACCGCCGAGGACGTCGGCATCGACGTCAACGACATGGAATACGTGTACCGCGAAACCGAATACGTGACCGGCGTGCACCAGGTGCATGGCGGCTCCGGCGATCCCTCCCCGTTCACCGCGTACGGCACCCTGCAGGGCCTGATGGCCACCCTCAACCAGAAGTATGGCGACGAGGAAGTGGGCAAGTATTCCTACGCCGTGCAGGGCCTGGGCCACGTCGGCATGGAATTCGTGAAGCTGCTGAAGGAACGCGGCGCCAAGATCTTCGTCACCGACATCAACCAGGGCCTGGTCGACAAGGCGGTGTCCGAGTACGGTGCCGAAGCGGTGGGCCTGGACGAGATCTACGACGTGGCGGCGGACGTGTACTCGCCGTGCGCGCTGGGCGGCACCATCAACGAGCAGACCCTGCCGCGGCTGAAGGCCAAGGTGATCTGCGGCGCGGCCAACAACCAGCTGGCCAACAACGCGATCGGCGACGAAGTCACCAAGCGCGGCATCCTGTACGCGCCGGACTACGCGGTGAACGCGGGCGGGGTGATGAACGTGGCGCTGGAACTGGACGGCTACAACCGCGAGCGCGCGATGCGGATGATGCGCACGATCTACCACAACCTGCACCGCATCTACGAAATCTCCAGCCGCGACGGCATCCCGACCTACATGGCAGCGGACCGCCTGGCCGAGGAGCGCATCAGCTCGATCGGCAAGCTCAAGCTGCCGCTGGGCCGCGGTGCGCCGCGCTTCCAGGGCCGCATCCGGGGCCACTGACGGGTCGATAAGCGATAATGGACGGGGCCTGCGGGCCCCGTTTCCGTGTAGGAGCGCCCCATGGGCGCGATCCGAGGCGTCATCGGATCAATCGCGGGCATGGCCCGCTCCTGCGGACTTCAACCAACCAGCTGCGAGAACCATCCCATGCGTCCATTCCCCCTCGGCGAAGACATCGATGCCCTGCGCGACGCGGTCCGCCGCTTCGCCGAAGCGGAGATCGCCCCGCGCGCGGCCCAGGTAGACGAAGACAACTGGTTCCCGCAGGACCTGTGGCCGAAGCTCGGCGAGATGGGCCTGCTCGGCATGACCGTGCCCGCCGAGCATGGCGGCAGCGGGATGGGCTACCTCGCGCACCTGGTGGCGATGGAGGAGATCTCGCGCGCGTCAGGTTCGATTGGCCTCAGCTACGGCGCACATTCGAACCTGTGCGTGAACAACCTGTACGCCAATGGCAACGAGGCGCAGCGCGCGAAGTACCTGCCCCGGCTGTGCAGCGGCGAGTGGAAGGGCGCGCTGGCGATGAGCGAACCGGGCGCGGGTTCCGACGTGGTCGGCTCGATGGCCTGCCGCGCCGAACTGCGCGGCGGCATGTGGATCGCCAACGGCAACAAGATGTGGATCACCAACGGTCCGGAAGCCGACGTGCTGGTCGTCTACATGCGCACCGCCGGCAAGGAGGCGGGCAGCAAGTGCATGACCGCCTTCATCGTCGAGAAGGGCATGCCGGGCTTCTCCACCGCGCAGAAGCTGGACAAGCTCGGCATGCGCGGCTCCAACACCTGCGAACTGGTGTTCGAGGACTGCGCGATCCCGCCGGAGAACGTCCTCGGCGAGGTCAACCAGGGCGTCAAGGTGCTGATGTCCGGCCTCAACACCGAGCGCCTGGTGCTGACCGGCGGCCCGCTGGGCCTGATGCAGGCCGCGCTCGACATCACCCTGCCGTACGTGCGCGACCGCCGGCAGTTCGACGCCGCGATCGGCACCTTCGGGATCATGCAGGCGAAGGTCGCCGACATGTACACCGCGCTGCAGTCGGCGCGCGCGTTCGGCTACCAGGTCGCGCGCGACTACGACAGCGGCTACAAGAGCCGGGTCGACGCCGCATCGTGCCTGCTGCATGCCAGCGACGCCGCGGTGCAGGTCGCGCTGGAAGCGATCCAGTCGCTTGGCGGCAACGGCTACATCAACGAATACCCGACCGGCCGAATCCTGCGCGATGCCAAGCTGTACGCGATCGGCGCCGGTACCAACGAGATCCGGCGCATGCTGATCGGGCGCGAGCTGTTCGCCGGCAACAGCTGACCTTCGGTTGCACCCGTGCAACGAAAAACGCCGCATCGCTGCGGCGTTTCCCGTTTGCACGGCCATCGCTTCAGAAGCGGTACATCGCCTGCAGCGAGGCCAGGTTGCCGCCACCGACGTCGCTGGCACGCCGCCCCAGGTCGAAGCGGAACATCGCCTTGCCGGCGAACATCGCCGACAGGCCAACCCCGAACAGCTGGCTGCGCCGCGCCATCCCGATACCCTGCAACGGCGCCCATTGCTCCAGTCCGGTGAAGCTGGCATCGAACAGCTCGCCCCGCGACGCCAGCGTGTGCTGCCATTCGGCGCGCGCATCCGCGAGCAGGTCGACCTCGCCGATGCGCCAGCCGCGCGCGGCACGCAGGCCGGCGAAGCCCTGCAGGCGCCCGCTGTCCCACGCATCGGCACGCAGGCCGAAGCCGCTCGCGCCGCCTTCGCTGAAGCCATCGTTGGCGACCTGCACGTACTGCGCGCCCAGGTAAGGGGTCAGCGCGACCCCGCCCGCCCGGAAGCGCTGGCCGATCTCGCCCGATGCACCGAGGTAATCGCCGGACAGTTGCGTCGCCACCGCGTCCTGCAGGGAGCCCAGCAGCAGGTTGCGCTGCATCTGCCGCTGGAAGCTGCCGGACGCGAACTGCGCCTGCGCATACGAATCACCGCGCCATGACGACGCGTAGAGCTGCAGCTCGCGCTGGCGGCCACGGCTGCGGTCGCCGAATTCGCCCAGCCAGCTGGATTGCTCGAGCCGGTTCATCGCGATGCCGACGACTGCATCGCTGCCGATCCGCCAGTCGTTGCCGATCATTTCGCCGGCGCTGTCGATGCCGACGCCGTCGAACCCGGCCTGCGCCAGGGTGCCGCCGCTGGCGAGGTTGCGATACCAGCCGCCAACGGCCTGCGGCGCATGCGAGAGGGTGTCGAGCCGGCCCGCCAGCGCACGCCGGCCGACGTCGATGGCATCGAAGGTCATCGCCGTCGATGCCGCGTGCAATTCGCCCGACAGGCTACGCAGCGACAGGTCGGCATTGGCGATGCTGGTCGACTGTTGCAACGCCCCGGCGGCATCGATGAAGGCACTGCCGATGCCCACCGGAAGGCTGCCGGCCAGTTGCCCGTCGATCGCCTGCATCGCCGCTTCCACGCGCTGGGCGGAGACGCTGGTGATGGTGGACAGGCCCATGCCGGCGACCGCATTGGCAACGTTGATGCGGTTGATGTTGAGGAAGACGTTGTTCGGGTCATACGCCAGGTTGGCATCGAGGAACACGTTCGGCGCGGCCTTCAGCGTCGTGAACGTGCCGCTGACTCCGGCGCTGGCGTTGAGCAGGGTTTCCTTGGCCGTGGTGGTGTAGCCACTGCGGACGCCGAGGATCGACATCTGCCCGTTCAACGTCGCGCTGCCGGTCACCCGCAAGGTGCTGCCCAGCCAGATGCCAAGGTTGCCGGTCGACGACTGGATGAAATTGCCGGCGATGGTGGCCGGCACGCTGGCGCCGTTGAAGAAGCGCCCGTCATTGTTCACGTTGCCGCCGAAGGCGCCGCTGGCCCAGACCGTCGCGCCGTTGGCGATGCCCAGGTTCGAGCGCAGGCCCTTGCGGACATCCAGGCCGCCGGCATCGACGCGGGTGGCACCGGTGAAGTTGCCGGCTTCCGCCAGGGTCAGGGTGCCGCTGCCGCCCTTGACCAGGCCACCGCTGCCGATGATCGGATTGCGCCAGACCGAGTGGCCGCTGAACGAAACGCTGAAGTCGCCCCAGGCGAAATTGCTGGGACCGTTGGCCGCCTTGGTCACGTCCAGCAGGCCCCAACCGAACACCGGATCGACGCCGGCGGCACCGAGATCCCTGGCTCCAGCGAGGATCGCCTGCCGCACCTGGTCGTTGCTGAAGTACGGGAACGCCGACCACACCACCGCGGCAGCGCCAGAGACGAGCGGCGCCGCGTATGAGGTGCCGCCGCCCTGGTAGAGCTTGCTGGTAGCGGCAGAAGTCGCGTCCGCATCGATGAACACCACGTTGCCAGGCGCCACCAGGCAATAGTTCATCGCGATGCCGCACTGTTGCGAATAGCTGGTCAGCTGGGTCGGGTTGGCCGGGTCCAGCGCACCCACGGTGAGCCAGCCCCGCTCGAGCACCGGGTCGTTGGCAATACTGGGCAGCGCGGCATTGTCCGAGGGATTGCCCACGAAGCGCGGATCTTCCCCGCTGTTGCCATTGGCGAACACGACGATGCCGCCGCGTCCCACCACGAAGTCCTTCCAGGCATTGGCGAGCTCGATGCTCAGCGCGGGATCGTTCCAGTACAGGCCGCCCCACGAATTGTTGATGACCTTCGCGCCGGCGTTGGCCAGTTCGGCATTGATGGCCTGGAAGAATTCGCCGTAGCCCTGGCCCGCACCGATTTCGTTACCTTCCCCCGACCCATCATCATCGGGTCGCGCATCGCCGATGATGCGCGACGACACCACGCTTGCGCTCTGCGCGATCCCGCCGCCCCAGTTGCCGGTCTCGCCACCACTGTAGAGCCCGGGTGCGGGCCGCCCCGCAGCCAGCGAGGCCACCACGGTGCCGTGCCCGACCTTGTCGTCCACCGACAGGTCGTTCGGCGGCGAGGACACATGGATGAAGCTCTGGGTGACCCGGCCGGTCAGCGTCGGGTGGCTGCGGTTCACGCCGGAATCCACGAATCCGATGGTGACGCCCTGTCCCTTCAGGCCGGCACCCAGCGCCCCCAGCGCATTGGTCAGGCTGAGGTGGCGGTTGATGCTGGCGTCGGTCAGCGATACCGGAACGCCCTGGGCCGGGATCGCCGGTGGATTCAGCGTGGTCAGCGAGCTGTCGTTGTCAACCGTCGGCGTGAACCCGGGGCCGGTCGGCGTGGTCGGTGGCGGCGGGGTCGGACGCACGTTGCCGCCGCCTCCACCGCATGCCGCCAGGGCCAGCGCGATCGAAAGCGGCAACAGGGCGGACGCCAGCCGGCGCCCGGGTCGAATCTGCATGGATGCAATCGTCATGATGGTCTCGTTGGCTTCGTGCCGGCGGCCCACGGCTGCCTCGTGCGCGAATGTGCATGTTGTATGACAGGAACGGCCGCGCCACAACGGTTTCATCCTGAACGCGACAGGTCCATGCCGCAGCGCAACAACACCCGGCATTTCGCGCCATAATCCGGCTAACGAGTCCGCCCCCGGGCGACGCGTCCCAATCCCACTCCCGGAGCCCCCAATGAGCGATATCGTCATCGTCGGTGCCAAGCGCACCGCCATCGGTTCCTTCCTCGGCCAGTTCACCGGTACGCCCACCACGGCCCTCGGTACCGCTGCGATTTCCGCGGCGCTCGCCCACTCCGGCCTCGCCGCCGACCAGGTCGACGAAGTGATCATGGGCTGCGTGCTGCCGGCCGGCCTCGGCCAGGCGCCGGCGCGGCAGGCAGCGCGCGGCGCCGGTATCCCGGACGCCGCCGGCTGCACCACCATCAACAAGGTCTGCGGCTCCGGCATGAAGGCGGTGATGCTGGCGCACGACATCATCAAGGCCGGTTCCGCAAGGGCGGTGGTGGCCGGCGGCATGGAATCGATGACCAACGCCCCGCACCTGTTGAACGGTTCGCGCACCGGCATTCGCTATGGATCCGCGGAGATGCTGGACCACATGGCGTGGGACGGCCTCACCAATCCCTACGACGGCAAGGCGATGGGCGTGTTCGGCGATGCCGCCTGCGCCAAATACGGCTACGACCGCGCCACGGTGGACGCGTTTTCCGCCGAGAGCGCCAGGCGCGCGCAGGCCGCGCAGGCCAACGGTGCGTTCGCCGGCGAGATCGCCCCGGTGACGGTCAAGACCCGCAAGGGCGAAGTCGTGGTCGACCGGGATGAAGAGCCGGGCAAGATCGACCTCGGCAAGATCCCGGAATTGCGCGCCGCCTTCGGCAAGGACGGGGTGCTGACCGCGGCCTCCTCGTCCAAGATTTCCGATGGCGCCGCCGCGCTGGTGGTGATGTCGGCCGAGGCCGCCGCAGCCGCCGGATTGCAGCCGTTGGCGCGGATCGTGGCCCACGCCACCCACGCGCAGGCGCCGGAATGGTTCACCACCGCACCGGTCGCCGCCATTTCCAACGTGCTGGCCAAGGCCGGCTGGACGGTGGCGGACGTGGACCTGTTCGAGGTCAACGAAGCGTTCGCCTGCGTGGCAATGGCGCCGATGACCGACCTCGGCATCCCGCACGACAGGCTGAACGTGAACGGCGGCGCCCTCGCCCTGGGCCACCCGATCGGTGCGTCCGGGGCGCGCCTGGTCGTCACCCTGCTGAACGCCCTGGAGGCCCGCGGAGGCAAGCGCGGGGTGGCGTCCCTGTGCATTGGCGGCGGCGAAGCGACCGCGCTGGCAGTCGAACTTCCGTGAGATGCTTAAACGGTTACATGAAAAAAAGTCGGCCAACCGCTTGACACGCGACAATGGCTTGTCATCATGTTACCGGCGCGCAGTATGCGCGTTCCGCCAATACCCTATTCATAGACGAGGAATACGCATCATGTCGATCAACAAGATCCTGCTGGCGATGGCGCTGGGCCTGGCCCTGACCGCGTGCAGCAACCAGGAACCGGCCGCCGACGCCGCTGCCCCGGCCGCTGACGCCGCCGCTGCCGACGCCGCCGCTGCTCCGGCCGACGCCGCCGCCACCGACGCGCAGGCTGCCGCCGACGCCGCCGCCGCCGCCGCCGACGCCGCCGCTCCGGCCGCCGACGCCGCCGCTGCCCCGGCCGACGCCGCCGCCCCGGCCGACGCCGCCGCCCCGGCCGACGCCGCCGCTGCCCCGGCCGACGCCGCCGCTGCTCCGGCTGCCGAAGAGGCGAAGTAATCCGACAGGCGGTCAAACGCCTATTCAGATTGCTGTAGAATCGAGGAAGCCGTCGGTACGCCGACGGCTTTTTCGTAATCCGGGCAACCGGAAGTGTCGTAAGTCAGTGAACGAACCGCCGGCCAAGGGCCGGATCGCTAAGCGCACTGGCGTTGCCTGATCCGCAAACCGATCCATTTCAGACAACTCCTCAGGAGAGACCAATGAACACCAAGCTCTACGTGCTCCTCGCCGCTGGCGTCCTCGCTCTGTCGGCCTGCAAGAACGAAACCGCCACCGCTGAAGCCGCTGCCGCCGACGCCGCAGCCGCCACCGAGCAGGCCGCCGACGCCGCCGGCGACGCCGCTGCTGCCGCTGGCGACGCTGCCACCGCCACCGTCGATGCCGCTGCCGCCGCCACCGGCGAAGCCGTGGGCGAGACCGCCGCTGCCGTCGAAGGTGCTGCCGACGCCGCCACCGCCGCTGCCGCCGACGCGACCGCCGACGCTGCCAACGCCACTGCCGCCGCTGCTGGCGAAGTCGCGGACAAGGCCGAAGCCGCCGCCGAAGAAGCCAAGAAGTAATCTTCTTCGCCTCGTGCAATACCCGAAGGGCCCGCGCAAGCGGGCCCTTCCCTTTGCCGCCGGGGCGGCCGCAGGCACCCGCCAGCCTGCGTCCACGGCCACGGCGGCGCGAGCGGATCCGCGCCAGCGGTTATCCTTGTGCATTGACCGCATCGATGCCAACCGCATGCCCGCGCTGACCTCGCAGATCGACACCCGCTCCCAGGACTTCGTCGACAACACCGCCTTCCATCGCGCACTGGTCGCCGAACTGGACCGCCGGCTGGCGCGCGCGGCCGACGGCGGCGGCGAAAAGGCCCGCGCCAAGCACGTCGAGCGCGGCAAGCTGTTGCCGCGCGAGCGCATCGACGCCCTGCTCGATCCCGGTTCGCCGTTCCTGGAAATCGCCCCGTTGGCGGCCGAGGGCATGTACGACGATGCCGCGCCCGCCGCCGGCATGGTCTGCGGAATCGGCAAGGTGTGTGGCCAGGAAGTGGTGATCGTGGCCAACGACGCCACCGTCAAGGGCGGCACCTACCTGCCGATGACGGTGAAGAAGCACCTGCGCGCGCAGGAAGTGGCGCGCGAGAACCGCCTGCCCTGCGTCTACCTGGTCGACTCCGGCGGCGCGTTCCTGCCGCTGCAGGACGAGGTGTTCCCGGACCGCGAGCATTTCGGCCGGATCTTCTTCAACCAGGCCCGCCTGAGCGCGGAGAACATCCCGCAGGTCGCCGTCGTCATGGGTTCCTGCACCGCCGGCGGCGCCTATGTGCCGGCGATGTGCGACGAAAGCATCATCGTCAAGGAACAGGGCACGATCTTCCTGGGCGGCCCGCCGCTGGTGAAGGCCGCCACCGGCGAAGTGGTGGATGCCGAGACGCTGGGCGGTGCCGACGTGCACACCAGCATCTCCGGGGTGGCCGATCATTTCGCCGAGGACGACCGCCACGCGCTGGAGATCGCGCGCGGGATCGTCGGTACCTTCAACCGCCGGAAAGTGCTGCCGGTGGCAACCCGGCCGGCACGCGAGCCGCTGTATCCGGCGGAGGAGCTGTACGGCATCGTGCCGAAGGACGCGCGCCGGCCGTTCGACATCCGCGAGGTCATCGCGCGCATCACCGACGGCAGCGAGTTGCAGGAATTCAAGGCGCGCTACGGCAAGACGCTGGTGACGGGTTTCGCCCACCTGCACGGCTATCCGGTGGGTATCGTCGCCAACAACGGCATCCTGTTCGCCGAAAGCGCGCTCAAGGGCGCGCACTTCATCGAACTGTGCAACCAGCGCGGCATCCCGCTGGTGTTCCTGCAGAACATCACCGGCTTCATGGTCGGCAAGAAATACGAGCAGGCCGGCATCGCCAAGGACGGGGCGAAGATGGTGACCGCGGTGGCGTGCAGCCATGTGCCCAAGTTCACCGTGGTGATCGGCGGCAGCTTCGGTGCCGGCAACTACGCGATGTGCGGCCGCGCCTACGGCGCGCGCTTCCTGTGGATGTGGCCGAACGCGCGCATTTCGGTGATGGGCGGCGAGCAGGCGGCCAGCGTGCTGGCCACGGTGAAGCGGGACGGCATCGAGGCCCGCGGCGGGGTGTGGACGCCGGACGAGGAAGACGCCTTCAAGGCACCGATCCGCCAGCAGTACGAGGACCAGGGCAACCCCTACTACGCCACCGCGCGGCTGTGGGACGACGGCATCATCGATCCCGCCGACACCCGCCGGGTGCTGGGGCTGGGACTGTCGGCCAGCCTCAACGCGCCGATCGAAAGCGGGCCCGGTCGCGACGGCACCCGCTTCGGCGTGTTCCGGATGTGATCCGGCCCACGATCAGCCACTTGCAGCACCTACCTGCCGCATTCATGCAGGAAATCGTCGCAAAGTAGTGCTAGCCTCGGCGGTCCGCCCCCGAGGACCTGCTGCCATGGCCATCTGGAAAGACCCGACGCCGGCCGTCAAGCCCGAACCCACGCGCTTCGATGCACCCTCGCCCGTGCACGATGCGGCCCATGCATCGCCTGTGCCGACCCCGATCCGCGCGGTGGACAGCCCGGCACGCGAATCGGTGATCGCCGCCGACCTCGCCATCGAGGGCAAGATCGAAGGCGCCGGCCATGTCCGCATCGCCGGCCGGTTCAAGGGCGACGTCAAGGTGCAGGGCAACCTGACCATCGAACAGGGCGCCAAGGTCGCCGGCGGCGTGGCCGCGAGCAAGGTGACCCTGGCCGGCGAGCTGGACGGCAACATCGAATCGGCGCAGCAGGTCGAACTGCTGCAGGGCGGCGTGATCAACGGCGATGTCAAGGCCGGTTCGCTGACCGTAGCCGCCGGCTCGCGCATCCGCGGCCACATCGAATGCGGCTGGGACAAGGACGGCAAGTCGACGCCGAAGACGGAGCCCGGCAGCGCCGCATGAGCGCGGTGCGCCCGGGCGCGACGGGTGCCACCCGCACCTGCCCGCATTGCAAGGCCACGATCCTGGAAAGCGCGGCGGTCTGCCCGGCCTGCCGCGGGCACCTGAAGTTCGAGGCCGCGGCGCTGGACGCGGCGCAACGCTTCGTGCCGCTGAAGGTGGAAGGCACGATCAACGCCGCCGACGACGGCGCGTTCGAGTACACCATGGTGGTGGTGATCCGCGACCAGCGCGGCAAGGAGATCGGCCGCCACGTGGCTGGCGTCGGTGCGGTGTTCCCCGGCGAATCGCGCAGCTTCGAGGTCAGCGTGGAAGCGGTGGCGGCCGCGCCGGGCAAGCGCCGGCTGAAGCACTGAACCTCAGTCGCAGCCGTCGCAACCGCCGCAATCCTTGCCGCCGGTGCGTGCCGCCGGCGCGATGACCCGCCCCAGCGCTTTCGCCCAACGCGGCGACCCCTCGCGCAGCAACGGCAGCGCGGTCGCGATCCGCAGCCTGCGGGTGGCGTTCGGGAACTGCTTGTGCATCACCACGCCGGCACTGGCGAGTACCGCCAGCGCGACCGCGAGGTACTGCACCAGCAGTCCCGCCTGCATGCTCAGCCCGCCCCGAACGCGAGCGCGACCTGGTAGGTGAGCAGCGACGCCAGGTAGGCCAGCGCGAACAGGTAACCGGCGGCGAACGCGGTCTGCTTCCACGAATGGGTTTCGCGGCGGATCGTGGCCAGGGTGGAGATGCACTGCGGCGCATAGATGAACCAGACAAGCAGCGACAGGCCGGTGGCCAGCGACCACTGCTGCGCGATAAGCGGTTCCAGCGCGAGGCTGGCGGCCTCCTCGCTGGATGCCGCCACCGCGTACACCGTGGCCAGCGACGACACCATCACCTCGCGCGCGGCCATGGTCGGGATCAGCGCGATGCTGATCCGCCAGTCGAAGCCCAGCGGCTCGAACACCAGCGCCAGCGCGCGCCCGATGCGGCCGGCCAGGCTGTCCTCGATGCCGACGCCGGCCGGGATGTTGAGCAGGAACCACAGCAGGATGGTCAGCGCCAGGATGATCCCGCCGACCCGCTTGAGGAAGATCAGCGCGCGCTCCCACAGCCCGATCGCGAGGTCGCGCAGGTGCGGCACCCGGTACGAGGGCAACTCCAGCAACAGCGGGTGCTCGGTCTTGTCGCGCCGCCAAAGCTTCATCATCCACGCCACCGCCAGCGCGCTGAGGATGCCCGCCGCGTACAACCCGAACAGCACCAGTCCCTGCAGGTTGAACCAGCCGACCGCCTGGCGGGGAATGAACGCGCCGATCAGCAGCGCATACACCGGCAACCGCGCCGAGCAGGTCATCAGCGGGGCGACCAGGATGGTGGCGATGCGGTCGCGCGGGTCCTGGATCGAACGGGTGGACATGATTCCGGGGACCGCACAGGCGAAGCTGGACAGCAACGGGATGAAGCTGCGCCCGGACAGGCCGGCGGACGCCATCATGCGGTCGAGCAGGAACGCCGCGCGCGGCAGGTAGCCGCTTTCCTCCAGCGCCAGGATGAAGGCGAACAGGACCAGGATCTGCGGCAGGAACACCACCACCCCGCCAAGGCCGGCGATCACCCCGTCGACCAGCAGGCTGTTGAGCGGCCCCGCGGGCAATGCCGCGCCCGCCGCGGCGCCGACCCACGTAGTGGCCGCTTCGATGGCATCCATCAACGGCGTGGCCCAGGCGTACACCGCCTGGAAGATCAGGAACATCACCACCGCCAGCGCAAGCAGCCCGAACACGGGATGCAGCAGCCAGCGGTCCAGGGCATCGTCGACCGCCGCCGTGCGCCGCGGCATGCGCACCGTCAGCGCCAGCAGCCGGCGCGTTTCCGCATGCAGGTCGGCGGGCATGTCGCCCGTGGGTTCCGGCATGTGCGCGCGCGGTTCGTGCGGCGCGGCGTGGGTCGCATCCAGCTGTTCGACCAGCGCGCGCGCACCGTCGTGGCGGATCGCCACGGTTTCCACCACCGGCACGCCCAGTTCGCGTTGCAGCGCATCCACGTCGATGCCGATGCCGCGGCGCTTCGCCGCATCGACCATGTTCAGCGCCACCACCATCGGCCGGCCGAGTTCGCGCAGTTCCAGCACGAAGCGCAGGTGCAGGCGCAGGTTGGTGGCATCGACCACGCACACCAGCACGTCCGGGGCGGGTTCGCCGGGATAGAAGCCGCGGATCAGGTCGCGGGTGACCGCCTCGTCCAGGCTCGCGGCGTTGAGGCTGTAGGCACCCGGCAGGTCGAGCACCGCGTACTGGCGTCCGGACGGCGCATGCAGGCGGCCTTCCTTGCGCTCGACGGTGACGCCAGCGTAGTTCGCAACCTTCTGCCGGCTGCCGGTCAACAGGTTGAACAACGCGGTCTTGCCGCAGTTCGGGTTGCCGACCAGCGCGATTCGCGGATATCGGGCCTGGAGGTTGGCGACCTGCGGATTCATGCGCCCGCCCCGCCCGCCCTGAGGCGCACCCGCGCCGCTTCGACCTGGCGCAGGGCGAAACGGGTGAAACCGACCTGGACCAGCAACGGTTCCGCCCCGAACGGGCCGGCGGCGACCACCTCCACCTGCTCGCCGGCAACGAAGCCGAGTTCGCGCAGGCGGCGGGCGATGGCATCGTTCGGTGCCAGGTCCTCGACGGCTTCGACAATGGCCGGCGTGCGGCGGGCGAGTTGGTTCAGCTTCACGATGAAAGCCAAATGGGAATTGTTCGCAATTCTAGCACCGCAGCGGCCATGCGGGTGCGACCGCTATCATGTGTGGTCTTGCACGGAGGTCCGATGAGCGAACGCCTGCACCTGCACCGCGACGGCCCCGTCGCCCGCCTGCGCATGACCCGCGCGCAGGTGCACAACGCCTTCGACGCGGGGCTGATCGCCGGCATGACCGCCGCGCTCGAGGACGTGGCGGGCGACGCCGGCATCCGCGTGCTGGTGCTGGAAGCCGAGGGCGCCTCGTTCTCCGCCGGCGCCGACCTCAACTGGATGCGCGGCATGGCCGCCGCCAGCGAAGCCGACAACCGCGAGGACTCGCTCGCCCTCGCCCGCCTGATGCGCACGCTGGACGAACTGCCGAAGCCGACCATCGCCCGCGTGCAGGGTGCGGCGTTCGGCGGCGGGGTGGGCCTGGTGGCCTGCTGCGACATCGCGATCGGCGTGCCGGAGGCGAAGTTCGGCCTGACCGAAAGCAGGCTGGGCCTGCTGCCGGCGGTGATCTCGCCGTACGTGATCAACGCGATCGGGCCGCGCCACGCACGCCGGTATTTCGCCAGCGCGGAGATCTTCGATGCCGCCGAAGCGCTGCGCATCGGCCTGCTGCACCAGGTGGTGCCGGCGGACGAACTGGATGCCGCCGTTCGCCAGCAGCTTGCGCTGTTGCTGAAGGCCGGGCCGATCGCCAGCGCCAGCGCCAAGTCGCTGGTGCGCGCCGCCTGCGCGCATGCCGACGGCGCCCGCCACGACGCCGACAACGCCGCCCTGATCGCGCGCCTGCGCGTGTCCCCGGAAGGCCAGGAAGGCCTGTCCGCCTTCCTCGACAAGCGCAAGCCGCACTGGATCGACGCCTGATGTTCTCGAAAATCCTGATCGCCAACCGCGGCGAGATCGCCTGCCGGGTCATCCGCACCGCGCGCAGGCTCGGCATCCGCACCGTCGCCGTGTTCTCCGATGCCGATGCCGACGCCCAGCACGTGCGCCTCGCCGACGAGGCGCACCACATCGGCGGCCCGCGCCCGCAGGACAGCTACCTGCGCGGCGACGCGATCATCGCGGTGGCGCAGCGCACCGGTGCGCAGGCGATCCATCCCGGCTACGGCTTCCTGTCCGAGAACGCCGGCTTCGCCGACGCCGTTGCGGCGGCGGGGATCGCCTTCATCGGCCCGTCCGGCGCGTCGATGCGCAAGATGGGCAGCAAGGCCGGCGCCAAGGAGCTGATGCATGCCGCCGGCGTGCCGGTGGTGCCCGGCTACACCGGCGAGGACCAGTCGCCCGACCTGCTGCAGCGCGAGGCCGACGCGATCGGCTATCCGCTGATGATCAAGGCCGCGCACGGCGGCGGCGGCAAGGGCATGCGCATCGTGCGTGATTCGGCCGAATTCGCACCGATGCTGGAAAGCTGCCAGCGCGAGGCGGCCAATGCGTTCGGCCGCGACCGGGTGTTGCTGGAGCGCTACGTCGAAAAGCCGCGCCATGTCGAGATCCAGGTGTTCGGCGACGGCTTCGGCAACGCGATCCACCTCAACGAACGCGAGTGCTCGGCGCAACGCCGCTACCAGAAGGTGCTGGAGGAATCGCCGTCGCCGTTCCTGACCGGCGACCTGCGCGAGGCGATGGGCGCGGCCGCGGTGCTGGCGGCGCGCGCGATCGATTACGTCAACGCCGGCACGGTGGAGTTCATCGTCGGCCAGGACGGCGGCTTCTACTTCATGGAGATCAACACCCGGCTGCAGGTCGAGCATCCGGTGACCGAGGAAACCACCGGCCTGGACCTGGTCGAATGGCAGCTGCGGGTGGCCGCGGGCGAGCCGTTGCCGCTGGCGCAGGCGGACGTCCCGCGGCACGGCCACGCGATCGAGGTACGGCTGTACGCGGAAGACCCGGACGCCGGCTTCCTGCCCGGCTCCGGCACCCTGCAGGCGTTGCGCCTGCCGGCACCGTCGCGCCACGTCCGGATCGACTCCGGCGTGATCGAGGGCGATACCGTCAGCATTTTCTACGACCCGATGATCGCCAAGCTGATCGTCTGGGACGCGGACCGCCCGCGTGCGCTCGCGCGACTGCGCGAGGCACTGGCGGGCTGCGAGATCGCCGGCCCGAAGTCGAACATCGGCTTCCTGGAGCGGCTGGTGCGGCACCCGGCCGTCGTCGATGCCAGCATCGACACCGGCTACCTCGACCGCCACCTCGATGAATTCCTCGCCCCCGCCGGCACCGACATCACCCTGCTGCTGGCAGCGGTCAGCGTCCGCCTGCTCGCACAGGAAGCGGATGCGTGCGCCGCCGCCGGCCACGACCCGGGTTCGCCATGGGCGATCGCCGACGGCTGGCGACTGGGCCATGCCGGCGCGCGCCGGCTGGCGTTCGCCGACGGCGATCACCGGATCGATGTCATCGCCCACGGCCATGGCGGCAGCTATCGCATCGAACTCGACGGCGCCTGCCACGAGGTCGCCGCCGCGCGCCTGCTCGACGGCACGCTCAGCGCCCGCATCGACGGCGCGATGCGCCGGGTCGGCGCCCTGGCCAGCGCGGAACGGGTGCTGGTGCACGATGGCGAGCGCCGGCTGCAGCTGGCGTCGGTGGAGGTGTATCGTCGCGGGGCCGAAGCCGGCGCCGGTGGCGAACACCGGATCCGCGCGCCGATGCCGGGACGGGTCGTGGTGGTGCAGAAGCTGCCGGGCGATGCCGTTGGCGTGGGGGACGTGGTGCTGGTGATCGAAGCGATGAAGATGGAACTCGCCCTGAAGGCGCCGCGCGACGGCGTTGTCGCCGAAGTGCGGGTCGTCGCTGGCGATTTCGTCGAGGCCGATGCCGTGCTGGCGCTGCTGGAGGACTGACGATGGCGCGCCTGCCCCTGCTGGCGATGCTCGCCCTGCTGCTGGGCGTGGCCGGCTGCTCGACCACCGTGTTCGAATCCCTGCCCGCCGGCACCGCCACCGACTGCGATCCGGCCTGGCCGGGACGCTGGCAACCGGAAGGTGCGATCGGCGAGGCACTGCCGGCACGCGAAGCGGTGGAGATCGCCGCCGACTGCCGCAGCGCCACCAGCAAGGGTGAACGCAAGCCGTTGCACCTGACCCTGGTCGCCACCCGCGACGGCCAGTACCTGCAGCTGCACGACGATTCCGGCAAGCCGGACTGCATCGGCAAGGACAAGGCCCATTGCGGCCACGTGCTGTTCCGCTACGAGCGCAGCGGCGACACCATCCGCCTGTACGACGTCGACCACGCCCGGGTCGCCGCCGAGATCGGCAGCAAGAAGATCCGCGGCTACAGCGAGCGCCAGGACGGCGGCGAGGTCAAGACCGACAAGCCGGTCCACCACAATTTCATCGCCGGCGACGGCGAGCACATCACCCGCCTGCTGCACCGCCGCCCGCAGGTGTTCGCCAGCGAACCCCTGCTGGTACTGCAGCGCGTGCCCGCAGCGCCCGCAGCCGGCGAGGCCCCCGCGCCGCCGCCGGGAGGCCAGTGAGATGGGCCTGCCCACGGAGGTCCGGATCGTCGAGGTCGGCGCGCGCGACGGCCTGCAGAACGAGAAGGTCGAGATCGGCACCGCCGACAAGATCGCGCTGATCGACCGGCTGTCGGCGACCGGCCTGCGCAGCATCGAAGCCACCGCCTTCGTCAGCCCGAAATGGGTGCCGCAAATGGCGGATGCGGCCGAGGTGCTGGCCGGCATCACCCGCAAGCCGGGGGTCGCCTACCCGGTGCTGGTCCCGAACCTGCAGGGCTACGAACGCGCGCGTGCCGCCGGCGCGACCGAAGTGGCGGTATTCACCGCAGCCTCCGAAGCGTTCAACCTGAAGAACACCAACGCCACCGTGGAGCAGTCCCTGGAACGCTTCCGGCCAGTGCTGGAGCGCGCCCACGAGGACGGTGTTCGGGTGCGCGGCTACGTCTCCACCGTGCTCGGCTGCCCGTACCAGGGCGTGGTGGCGCTGGCCGACGTGGTGCGGGTCTCGCGTACGCTGCACGCGATGGGCTGCTACGAAATCTCGCTCGGCGACACCATCGGCGTCGGCACGCCGGCAAAGGCGCGCGCGATGCTGGCGGCGGTGGCCACCGAAGTCCCGATGCCGGCGCTGGCGGTCCATTTCCACGACACCTACGGACAGGCGCTGGCGAACGTGCTGGCCTGCCTGGAGGAAGGCGTGGCGGTGGTGGATGCGGCGGTGTCCGGCGCCGGCGGCTGCCCGTATGCGAAGGGTGCCAGCGGCAACGTGGCCAGCGAGGACGTGGTCTACATGCTGCATGGCCTGGGCATCCGCACCGGCATCGACCTCGACGCGCTGGCCGCGACCGGCCGCTGGCTGGCCGCCCTGCTGGGCCGCGAGACCGGCAGCAAGGCCGGCAAGGCGCTCGCCGCGTGAAGCCCGCATCCGGCGTGCGCTCCACCATGCAGCTCGACGCGGCGCTGGTCGACCTGCTGGCGCAGCTGGTCGAGGTCGGCGGCAAGGGCGGGCTGTCCGGCGAATGCACGCAGCTGATGAAGGACGTCGCGACCATGCTGGTCGAGACCCGCGCCGCCCTGAAGCTCGAATACAGCCGCTACCGCGCCCTGTTCGACGCCGTGCCGGACCCGGTCAGCATCATCGCCTACGACGGCACCGTGCTCGACCTCAACAAGGCCGGCATCGATGCCTACGAGCGCCCGCGCGAGGACATCATCGGCAAGCCGATCGAAGTGCTCAACCCCGACCTGCCGCGCAACCACCTGGCGCCGGTGCTGGAGGCGTTGCGCCGCGGCGAGACCCACGTCATCGAAGTCACCAACATGCGCGCCGATGGCACCCGCTTCCCGGTGGAGGTGCATTCGGCCGCGCTGGAATACGACGGGCGCCAGGCCATGGTCGCGGTGGCGCGCGACCTCAGCGCCCGCTACGAGGCGGAAGCGCGCTACCACAGCCTGGTGGAAGGCATCGACAAGGCGATCACCCTGCAGGACCGCAACGGCAGGCTGCACTACATCAACGCCGCCGGCATGCGCATGTTCGGCCTGCGCGACGACGAAAACCTGCAACGCGAGCCGGACTGGGATGACTGGCTGGTGGTCGACGAAAACGGGCGCCCGTTGCCGCGCGAGCAGCATCCCTCGGCGCGGGCGATCAGGCTCGGCACCGCGGTCAGCAGCCAGGTGATCGGGCTGTACCGGCGCAGCACCCAGCGCCTGGCCTGGCTGTCGGTGACTTCGGTGCCGCAGTTCGCGCCCGGCGCGAAGCGCCCGCACATGGTGCTGAGCCTGAGCAGCGACATCACCGAGCTCAAGCGCGACAACGCGCTGTTCGAACGCGTGCAGGAGCTCGCGCGGATCGGCGGCTGGCAATGGGACCGCAGCCGCGACGCCCTGTACCTGACCGCGGAGGCGCGACGCATCCTTGGCACCCTGCGCGCATCGTGCACGCTCGAGGATGTGCTGGGCGGCCTGCATCCGCCGGATCGCGAACAGTTGGCGCGGACGATTGCCGGCGTCACCGAGGGCACCGGCTTCGAACTGGAGCTGCATGGCCAGCATGCCGACGGCGCCCCGTTCTGGGTGCGCATGATCGGCGAATCGGAATCCGGCGGCCCCGGCGCCGACCTGCTGACCGGCACCTTGCAGGACATCACCGAGCGCAAGCAGGCGGAGGAGTCGCTGCGCCAGCAGGCGCAGACCGACGCCCTGACCGGCCTGATGAACCGCGACGCGATCCTGCGCCAGCTGGACCTTCGCCTCGCGCATCCGGCCAGCAACGGCGTCGGGCTGCTGTACGTGGACCTCGACCGCTTCAAGATCGTCAACGACGTGCTTGGCCACAGTGCAGGCGATACCTTGCTGATCGCCGCCGCGCGGCGCATGCGCGACGCAGTCGCCAGCGAAGGCCTGATCTCGCGCTTCGGCGGCGACGAATTCGTGGTGGTCTGCGCCACCGGCGATGACCCCGGCCGCCCGGAACGGCTGGCGCGCCGGGTGCAGCACGCATTCACCGAGGCGTTCCGGCTCGATCGCGACGAGTTCAGCGTCACCACCAGCATCGGCATCGCGCGCGCGCCGGCCGATGGCGAGACCGCGCAGCAGTTGATCCAGAGCGCGGACGTGGCGATGTACGACAGCAAGCGGCGGCGGCGCAACGGCTGGCAGTCGTTCTCGCCGGAACTCGCCTCGCGCCAGCAGGAAAAGCTGCAGGCGGAGACCCAACTGCGGCGTGCGCTCGACAACCGCGAGTTCCACCTGGTCTACCAGCCGCAGGTGGACCTGCGCACGGGCCGCATCCTGTATGCCGAGGCGCTGGTGCGCTGGCGCAACCCGCAACTGGGCGAGATGCGGCCGGACCGCTTCATCGACCTGGCGGAGACCACCGGCGACATCATCCGCATCGGCAACTGGGTGCTGCACGAAGCCTGCGCGCAGATGCGCCGCTGGCGCGAGCAGGACCTGCCGATCCAGCGGGTCGCGGTCAACGTCTCCTATCGCCAGTTCACCGGCGACAACCTGGGCGAGAGCGTGGGCAAGGCACTGGCCGATGCCGGCCTGCCCGGCCATGCGCTCGAGCTCGAGCTCACCGAGCGGGTGCTGGTCGACGACACCCCGGACACCCTGCTGGTGTTCGACCAGTTGCGGGCGCTGGGCGTGCAATTGTCGATCGACGATTTCGGCGAGGGCTACAGCGCGCTCAATTACCTGCGCAGGCTCCCGATCCATGCGCTGAAGCTGAGCCAGTCGTTCCTGAAGGGCGTGCCGGGCAAGCCCTCCGACGTGGCGATCTGCCAGGCCGTCGCCGGCATCGCCCAGAGCCTGGGCCTGGGCATCGTCGCCGAGGGCGTGGAAAGCGAAGCCCAGCGCGATTTCCTGCTGCGGCTCGGGGTCAACGTGGGCCAGGGCTACCTGTTCGCGCCGGGGCTGCTGCCGGGCGAGTTCGCCAAGCGCGTGACCGCGCAGCAGGACACCGCATGAGCGCACGCGGCGAAATCACGATCCGACCGATCCAGCCCGCGGACGACGCCGCGATCGCCGCGATCATCCGCGCGGTGATGCCCGAGTTCGGCGCGGTCGGCAGCGGATTCGCGATCAGCGACCCGGAAGTGGACTGGATGTCGCGCGCCTATGCCGCGCCGCGGCATGCGTATTTCGTGGTCGAACGCGACGGCGTGGTGCGCGGTGGCGGCGGCATCGCGCCGCTGATCGGCGGCGATGCCGGCACCTGCGAGCTGCGCAAGATGTATTTCATGCCGGACGTGCGCGGGATCGGTGCCGGTGCCTTGCTGATGTCGCGTTGCCTTGACGCCGCCCGCGACGCGGGCTTCGCCCAGTGCTACCTGGAAACCCTGACCGGCATGGATGCGGCGCAACGCCTGTACGAACGCAGCGGGTTCCGGCGCATCGGCGGACCGATGGGCGCCACCGGGCATGGGGGCTGCAATACGTTCTACCTGCTGGAGCTCTAGCGGACTTCTCGCGGAACCGCACCGGCGGCCGACGTGCCCGGCATGCCATCACCATCCGGTAAAATCGCGGTTTTCCGCCCGCAGGAATCCCCATGCAACTCGCATCTGTCCGCGCCGTGGTCACCGGCGGCGTCTCCGGCCTTGGCCTGGCCGTGGGCCGGCACCTGGTCGCCAATGGCGGCAAGGTCGCCCTGTTCGACGTCAACGACGACAAGGGCGCGGCCGCCATCGCCGAACTCGGCGACGGCAACGCCCGCTACTTCCGCACCGACGTCACCGACGAAGCAGGAGTGGCGGCCAATGTCGCCGCCGCCAGGGACTTCCTCGGCGGCCTCAACGTGGCGGTCAATTGCGCCGGCATCCTTGGCTCCGGCCGGATGATCGGGCGCGACGGGGCGATGAAGCTTTCCCAGTTCCAGTCCACGGTGATGGTCAACCTGGTCGGCAGCTTCAACGTCGCCAAGGCCTGCGCCGAGCAGATGCAGCGCAACGAGGCCGGCACCGACGGCGAGCGCGGGGTGATCGTCAACACCGCCTCGGTGGCGGCGTACGAGGGCCAGATCGGCCAGGCCGCGTATTCGGCGTCGAAGGCCGGCGTGGTCGGCATGACCCTGCCGATGGCGCGCGAGCTGGCCCGCTTCGGCATCCGGGTGATGACGGTGGCGCCTGGCGCGTTCTGGACGCCGATGGTGGATGGCATGCCGGACGAGGTGCAGCAGTCGCTGGCGGCGTCGATCCCGTTCCCGTCGCGGCTGGGCCAGGCGCCGGAGTTCGCCGACCTGGTGGCCTACATCCTCACCAACACCTACCTCAACGGCGAGACCATCCGCCTCGATGGCGCCACCCGCCTGGCGCCGAAGTGACCGATTACGGCTCGCCCGCCGAGCGCTGGGTCGCCACCCGCTGGCCGGCGATCCGCGCACGCGGGATGTGGCGCTTCCTGCTGGTGAAGGGCGTGGCCCTGTGGGGCGGACTGATGTTCGTGTTCATGGCAGTGGTGATGGCGCTGCAACTCGGCGCCGCCCACCCGCGGCTGCCGCTGGTGCTGGCGGTCGCGCTGCCGCTGTGCGCGATCGGCGGCCTCGCCTGGGGCGTGCTCACCTGGATTTTCAACGAGCGCATTTTCCGCGCGCTCCCGACCATGAAGAGATGAGATGAAGGCTTACGAGATCAAGAAGGGCAACGTGGTCGAACACAACGGCAGCGTGTACCAGGTCCGCGACATCGAACGCAGTTCACCGCAGGGCCGCGGCGGCAACGTCAAGTTCCGCTTCACCATGTACAGCGTGCCCGGCGGCACCAAGTTCGACCTCAGCCTCGGCGGCGACGACGAGCTGAAGGAAGTCGAGCTCTCGCGCCGGCAGGTCACCTACTCCTACCGCGACGGCGATGCCTTCGTGTTCCTCGACGACGAGGACTACACGCCGTACACGCTGGACGCGGACGTGGTCGGGGATGCCGCCGGTTACATCGTCGACGACCTCACCGGCTGCCATGTCCAGATCATCGACGACCTGCCGGTGGCGGTGCAGTTGCCCGCGAGCGTGGCGATCGAAGTCATCGAAACCCCGCCGGAGCTCAAGGGCGGGACCGCCACCAAGCGCCCGAAGCCGGCCAGGCTCAGCACCGGCATCGAGATCATGGTGCCGGAGTACATCGGCAACGGCGAGAAGGTGTGGGTCAACACCGCAACCGGCGAATTCGCGGGGCGCGCGGACTGATCGAACCCGACGCTGGCGTGGTGGTCACGCTGGACGGTTGCACGGCGAAGCCGGGATTGGCGGGTGTTCGCGCAGCGGGATTTCGAGCCGCGCAGCGAATTCCCGCCGGTCCTTGCTTCGCCGCGCGTCGCTGCGTCACCCCTGTCCGGCACCCCGCGCCAGCCACTTGCCGGCCATCCGCCGCACCGAGTCGTCGGCGCCCGCATCAATCGCCAGGTCGGCGATCGCGCGCCACGCCAGGTCGTGCGATTCGTCGCTGACCACGTAGGCCTCGTCCGTGCCCGCGCGCACCACGTAGCGCACGTCGTAATGCCAATGCGCCGGCACGCCCTTGTGTTCCGGGATCCAGTGGCGGTCGAGGTCGAAGATGCCGTCCTCCATGCGCAGGCCGGCCAGGCCCGACTCTTCGCGTGCTTCCTTCAATGCGGCGACGCGCAGGTCGCGCTCGCCGTCGGCGTGCCCACCCGGCTGCAGCCACAGCCCGAGTTTGCGGTGGTGGGTCAGCAAGGCGCGGGTGCCGCCGGCATCCACCAGCCAGCACGAAGCAGTGAAGTGCCCGGCCAGGCGTTCGCGCCGGAACGGGTCCCCGGGCTGCGCCAGCAATTCACCGAACAGCGCGGCGGTCGCCGCCTCCGCAGGCCAGCGCCGGGCGTATGCGTCGAAGGCGTCGGCGAGGTCGTCGGAACCGGATCGATCCATGTTGCGATGCATCATCGAATTGGGACGCGGATTATCGCCGTTTGGCGTGCATGGCAGCTTGTGCGATGCGGCGACGGCAGTTAAGGTCGCGTGATTCCAATGCCGCATGGCCCGAGGGGATATTGATGTTGTTCGAACGCAGGAAACCGCTTGACCTGATCCTTGAGACGGCGAGCAAGCGCTCGCTGACCCGCCAGCTTGGCGCCTTCGACCTGACCATGCTCGGGATCGGCGCCGTGATCGGCACCGGCATTTTCGTCCTGACCGCGGTGGCGGCCAACAAGGCCGGGCCCGGGATGATGTACTCGTTCGTCATCGCCGGCATCGTCTGCGCGCTGACGGCGCTGATCTATTCCGAAATCGCGGCGATGGTGCCGGTGTCGGGTTCCGCCTACACCTACTCCTACGCCGTGCTCGGCGAAATCATCGCGTGGCTGGTGGGCTGGGCCCTGATCCTGGAATATGCCGTCGCGGCAGGCGCGGTGGCGGTGGGATGGTCCGGCTACGCCAACGGATTCCTGCGGGAAATCGGCGCGGGATTGCCGATCGCCCTCACTGCAGGGCCGGGCGACACCATCACCCTGCCCGACGGCACCACCGCCGCCGGCAGCTTCAACCTGATCGCGTTCCTGCTGTCGCTGCTGATCACCTGGTTGCTCTACCTCGGCACCTCCAAGTCGGCGAAGTTCACCGCGATGCTGGTGCTGGTGAAGATCATCGCCCTTGCGGTCTTCATCTTCCTCGCGTTCCCTGCGGTGAATTCGGCCAACTTCGAGCCGATGCTGCCGAACGGCTGGGGCACGCCGCTGTCGGGCGTGGGCGTGCTGGGTGCGGCGGCCTCGATCTTCTTCGCCTACGTCGGCTTCGATGCGGTCTCCACCGCCGCCGAGGAAACCAAGAACCCGAACCGCAACATCCCGATCGGCCTGATCGGTTCGCTGGCGGTGTGCACGATCTTCTACCTGCTGGTCGCCTATGCCGCGGTCGGCGCGGTGGGCGCGCAGCCGGGCGGCGCACTGTCGCAGTCGAAGGAGCCGCTGGCGTTCGTGCTGCGCGAGATCGGCTGGCCGAAGGTCGGCAGCGCGGTGGCGATCGCCGCCATCGTCGCCCTGCCCTCGGTGGTGCTGATGATGATCTTCGGCCAGACCCGCATCCTGTTCACGATGGCCCGCGACGGCCTGCTGCCTGACGTGCTGGCCAAGGTCCACCCGAAATACCACACCCCGCACGTGGTGACCTGGGTGACCGGCATCGCGGTCTCGCTGTTCGCGGCGATGTTCCCGGTGGGCATGCTGGCCGACATCTCCAACTCCGGCACCCTGTTCGCGTTCTTCATGGTCGCGGCCGGCGTGATGGTGCTGCGGGTGACCGACCCGAAGCGGATCCGTCCGTTCCGCGCGCCGCTGATCTGGATCGTCGGCCCGCTGGCGATGGCCGGTTGCGTGCTGCTGTTCTTCAGCCTCGGCTGGAACCCGACCATCAAGTACTTCTGCATCTGGGCGGTGATCGGGCTGGTGCTGTACTTCCTGTACGCACGTCGCCGCAGCCACCTGGCGCCGGGCAACGAGTACCTGCTGCACGGCTACGCCAAGGACGGGAAGCTGGAACCGGACCCGCTGGTCCAGGAAGGCCCGAACGCCGGCCCGTAAGCGCCAGCCGCTTCGACGAAAAACCCGGCTTCGGCCGGGTTTTTCGTTGTGCGAGGCCCGCCTACCAGTCGACGTCGAGACCCAGCGAAATGCTGCGGCCGGGGCGCGTGTGGAAATCCAGCGGCGGGCTGGCCTGCGCCAGGTTGATGCCGCGCGTGCTGCTCCAGTTCCAGTAGGTGCGGTCGCCCAGGTTTTCCACGGAAAACCGCAGGCGCACGCCGGTCGTGATCCGCAACCATGCGTGCAGGTCCAGCAGCGCATATCCCGGTGCGCGGAACAGCGGTCCGGCTGATGTATCGAGTTCGCCCTGGCGCGCCACCGCAGTGGCCACCAGTTCCGCGCCGAAGCGATCCGAAACCGGCTCCCAGGCCGCGCCCAGCACCAGCCTGGCCGGGGCGACGCTGTTGAGCGGACGGTCGCGCGCGGTGTCGCGGCCGCGCGCCCACGCCGCCGATCCGCTCAAGCGCCAGTCGCCGGCGGCATCCGGCACCCACTGCATGCTGGCTTCGACGCCGTGGATGTCGGCGCGGGCGCGGTTGACCGACTGGAACACCAGTGCGCCGGTATCCGGGTCGATGCCGAGGTTCGCGCGCGACTCGATCAGGTCGCGATATTGGTTGCGGTAGACCGACACGCTGGCCTGCAGGCGCTCGTCCTGCCAGCGCCAACCGGCCTCGAGCCCGGCACTGGTTTCCGGCTGCAGTTCGGGATTCGGCCGCACTTCGTAATTGAGCAGGGCCAGCGACAGGCCGATGTTGACGTCGCCGAACGGTGGTGCGCGGAAGCCACGGGCGTACTGCGCGAACCAGGTCGAGCGATCGCTGGCGTGCCAGCGCGCGCCCAGTTTCGGCGTCCATGCCGAATGCGCGACGTCCACCACCTCCTGCAGCGGATAGTCCTCGCGGAACATCGCGTCCGCCTCCGCCTGCAACTGGTAACGCTCCCAGCGCAGGCCGGGGATCAGCGCGAACGCCTCGCCGAAGCCGATCTCGTCCTGCCAGAAAAGGCCCAGCTCGCGGCTGCGGCTGGGCGGGAAATCGCGCACCGGGAAGCGCTCGCCAAGGATCACGTTGCTGCTGGTGCCGGTGTCGAGGTTGGTCTCGCGCCCATCGCGCTGGCCAAGGTAACGGTGGCCCGCCATTTCGAACCCGAACACGTGCCAGTGCCGCACGCGTTCGCCCTGCTGGTGGGCCTGGCCGAGGAACTCCAGGCCGACATCGTCCTGGCGCAACTCGAAGCGGCGCTCGCGCAGCGAGCGGAAGCGGGTCGTGCGATCTGCCAGCCGCTCCTGCGCGGAGTCCTGGCGGGTGCGGTTGCGCTGCGCGTAGAGCAGCAGTTCGGCCTGCTCCAGCCAGGCCTGGCCGGGCTCCCATTCGTACTGCACGCTGGCGCGGTCGCGCTGGTAGGAATCGTCGCCCAGCAGCGAGGTGGTGGTGGCGAAGCGGCCCGGCCCGAAACGCAGGGACTTGACGTCGGTGTTCACCTCGCCACTGCCATGGTCGAGGGTGGCGGTCCAGCGGTCGGCGCCCGGTCCCTCGAAGACCAGCTTGGCCAGCAGCGAGGTCCGCGCCAGTTCCGCGGGGTTCGCCGGCAGCGTGGACGAGGCGTTTTCGGTTTCGTGGGCCTCGCGGCGGGTCGCCTGCAACAGGCCCTGCAGCGGGCCGGACGCGGCGGCGAATGCGGCCGACAGCAGGCGGCCGTGATCGCGCCCGGACCAGCCGATGCGACCGCCGGCATAGCGATCGGCGCCGACCCTGCCGAGCAGGTCCTGCGGGTCGCGGGTGCGCATCGCAACGATGCCTGCCAGGGCATCGCTGCCGTACAGGGTGGAGGCCGGGCCACGCAGGATCTCGACCCGCTGCACCGCGTCGAGGTCGAGCAGGTCGCGCCCGGCGGCGGCGAACTCGCCCACGCTGAACGCGTCAGCGACCGGCACCCCATCGATTTCCATGCCAACCCGGTTGCCGTCCAGCCCGCGGATCGCGAAGCCCTGCCAGCCGAAGCGGTGGCCATCGCCAATCGCATCCACGCCGGGTTCGTAGCGCACCAGGTCGGCGATCGTCTGCACCTGGCGGCGCTCCATGGTCGCGCGGTCGATCTCGCTGACCGTCCCCACCAGCTGGCGGACCGGCTCGGCGACCTTGCTGGCCACCACCACCACCCGGTCCAGGGTGCGCCGCGCCTGCTCCGGGTCGGCCTCCCCCGCCTGCGCTGCCGCCGGCATCCACAGCAGGCAGGCCAGGATGCGCGGAAGCGGTCGCTTGCGGGGCAAAGGGCAGGATCCGGGCATCGGCGGTGGCCGCGGGTCGTGGGGACGGTTCGCAAGTGTAGGCGTTCACCCGCCGCGATCCGGGCCGCCGCGTGCGCAAACCCGCCCGGCTTGAGCTGGGTCAACTGGCCGCCACGTCGGCACTTGACCCATGTCAACCATTCGCCCGGAAGCTGGCCGGACAATGCCGGCAAGGCCTGATGGCCACGCGCTTCATTTCGTCACGGGGAGAGTCAAATGCAACGCAAACACGCACTCACTGCCCTAGCCCTCGCACTGTTCGGCGGTGCCTCCGCCTACGCCGTCGGCCAGATCACCAACGAGCGCCCGCCGCAGGGCACCCTGGAGGCGGGCGAAGCCACCTTCCTGGCCAACTGCGCGGCGTGCCACCAGCCGACCGGCAAGGGCCTGCCCGGCGCGTTCCCGCCGCTTGCAGACTCCGACTACATGAAGGCGCTGCCGAAGGACAAGCTGATCGGGGTGGTCCTGAACGGCTTTTCCGGCAAGGTCACGGTCAACGGCATGGACTACGACGGCGTGATGCCGGCGCTGAACCACCTCAGCGACACCGAGATCGCCAACACCCTGACCTACGTGCTGAACGCGTGGGGCAACAACAGCGGCAGTGTCAGCGCCACCGAGGTCGCCGCCGCGCGCGGCGAGCAGACCCAGCAGGCGGCCAAGTCCGGAACCGCGACCCCGGAAGCGAAGTACCAGGGCGCGCCGAGCACGGTGACCGTGGCCGACGCCAGCGCCGCCACCGGCCTGCCGCCGCTGACCGACGCCGAGCGCAAGGAATCCACCCAGATCTTCTTCGAACGCTGCGCCGGCTGCCACGGCGTGCTGCGCAAGGGCGCCACCGGCAAGCCGCTGACCCCGGACATCACCCGGGTCAAGGGCACCGACTACCTCAAGGCCCTGATCAACTTCGGCTCCCCCGCCGGCATGCCGAACTGGGGCACCTCCGGCCAGCTGACCGCCGCCCAGATCGACACCATGGCGCGCTTCCTCCAGCACGAACCGCCGGCACCGCCGGAATGGGGCATGAAGGAGATGAAGGACAGCATGCGGGTGTTCGTGCCGGTGGAGAAGCGGCCGACCAAGAAGATGAACAAGTACAACACCGACAACATCTTCGCGGTCACCCTGCGTGACAGCGGCGAAGTGGCGCTGGTGGACGGCGACACCAAGAAGATCATCAACATCGTCACCACCGGCTACGCGGTGCACATCTCGCGGCCTTCGCATTCCGGCCGCTACCTGTACACCATCGGCCGCGACGCGCGCATCGACCTGATCGACCTGTGGCTGCCGAAGCCGGACAAGGTCGCGGAAATCAAGATCGGGCTTGAGGCGCGTTCGGTCGAGACCTCCAAGTACAAGGGCTACGAGGACAAGTACGCGATCGCCGGTGCCTACTGGCCGCCGCAGTACGTGATCATGGACGGCGAGACCCTCAACCCGCTGAAGATCGTCGCCACCCGCGGGATGACCGTCGACACCCAGGAATACCACCCGGAACCGCGCGTGGCCGCGATCGTGGCCTCGCACGAGCACCCCGAGTTCATCGTCAACGTCAAGGAAACCGGGCAGATCCAGCTGGTGAACTACGAGGACATCGGCAACCTCAAGATCACCACCATCGGTGCCGCGCGCTTCCTGCACGACGGCGGCTGGGATTCCACCCGTCGCTACTTCATGACCGCGGCCAACCAGAGCGACAAGATCGCGGTGGTGGATTCGCGCACCCAGAAGCTGGCGGCGATGGTCGACGTGGACAAGATCCCGCACCCGGGCCGCGGCGCCAACTTCGTGCACCCGACCTGCGGGCCGGTGTGGGCGACCTCGGCACTGGGCAACGAGAAGATCACCCTGATCGGCACCGACCCCGACAAGCACCCGTCCCATGCCTGGAAGGTGTGCGAAGTGCTGCTCGGCCAGGGCGGCGGTTCGCTGTTCATCAAGACCCACCCGAAGTCCCGCAACCTGTGGGTGGACACCCCGCTGAACCCGGATCCGAAGGCCAGCCAGTCGATCGCGGTGTTCGACATCGGCAACCTCAAGTCCGGCTTCAAGGTCCTGCCGATCGCCGAATGGGCGAACCTCGGCGAAGGCCCGAAGCGGGTGGTCCAGCCGGAGTACAACGCGGCCGGCGACGAGGTCTGGTTCTCGGTGTGGAACGGCAAGACCCAGCGTTCCGCGCTGGTGGTGGTGGACGACAAGACCCGCAAGCTGAAGGCAGTGCTGAATGACAAGCGCCTGGTCACGCCCACCGGCAAGTTCAACGTCTACAACACGGTGAAGGACGTCTACTGACGCGCCCCATCGGTGCCCCACGACCCCGCCAGCGCATGCTGGCGGGGTTTTTCATGGCAGCCACCCCGGAATCCCCGCATGCATGACCTCGAACGCGCCGCGCGCCAGTCCCTGATCGACACCTGCATCGCGATGAATGCCAGCGGCCTGTCGCTCGGCAAGTCGGGCAACGCCAGCCTGCGCTGGGGCGATGGCCTGCTGATCTCGCCCACCGGCACCGCATACGCGCAGTTGCGGCCGGAGCACATCGTCTACCTGGATGCCGACGGCAACTGCCCGGCCGGGCAATTGCTGCCGTCCAGCGAGTGGCGGATCCACTGCGACATCCTGCGTGCATTCCCGGCCTGCGAGGCGGTGGTCCACGTGCACTCGACCCACGCCACCGCGCTGGCCTGTCTGGGCCAGGAGATCCCGCCGTTCCACTACATGGTGGCGATGGCCGGTGGTGCCCGCATCCCCTGCGCCGACTACGCGACCTTCGGCACCCCCGAGCTGTCCGCCAACGTCCTGCGCGCATTGGATGGCGGGCTCCGCGCCTGCCTGATGGCGAACCACGGCCAGGTGGCGGCCGGCAAGTCGCTGGCCGACGCGCTGGCGCTGGCGGAGGAAGTGGAGAACCTGGCCCGCCAGTACATCCTCGCGCGCAGCCTGGGACCCACCCGCGACCTGCCGGCGGAGGAAATGGACGAAGTCCTGCGCCGCTTCCGCCACTACGGGCAACAGCGCCGCACCGAATGATCCGGCTGCAACCGGGCATGAACCCGGGCGCGATCGTCATGTAGGCGGGCACATGCAGCCGCTACACTTCGCCGAATGGACACCCCCGCCTTCGACCACAACCTGTTTGCCGGCTGCGCCGCCCGGATCGTCTCGCATACCCGCGAGCTGGCGGCGAAGGGCTGGACCCCGGCCACCGCCGGCAATTTCTCGATCCGGATGGGGCCCGGCCACGCCGCGATCACCATTTCCGGCAAGGACAAGGGCCGCCTGACCGAAGCCGACATCATGGTGGTGGACATGGCGAACCAGCCGGTCGCGACCCACCACCGTCCCTCCGCGGAAACCGCCCTGCACACCCACCTCTACCGGCGCTTCCCGGACGTCGGCTCGGTGCTGCACACGCATTCGAGCAACCAGACCGTCGCCGGGCTGCTGCACGCCGACGCCGGCCGGGTCCGCCTGCGCGGCTACGAGCTGTTCAAGGCGCTGCGCGGGCATGACACCCACGAGGCCGAGCTGGACCTTGCGGTGGTGCCGAATTCGCAGGACATGGACGCCCTCATCGCCAGCGTCGACGCGCTGCTGGACACCCCCAACACCTGGGGTTACCTGATCGCGGGCCACGGCCTGTATGCGTGGGGCCACGACATCGCCGAAGCCCGCCGCCACCTCGACGCGTTCGAGTTCATGCTCGGCTGCGAGCTCGACCTGCGACGCCTGCGCGCCTGACCCCTCCCCTGCACGGACCACCGCCTTGAGCCGCCTGCGCATCTTCGACGAGCACGACCCCGCCACGCCGCTGCTGGAAACCCGCGACCATGCCGCGATCGCGGCGGAACTGGCCAGGATCGGGGTCGAGTTCCGGCAATGGCAGGCCGTGCATCCGGTGCAGCCGGGGGATCCGGCGGAGGCGATCATCGCCGCCTACCAGGCCGACATCGACCGCCTGGTGCAGGAACGCGGCTTCCGCAGCGTGGACGTGGTGAGCATCGCGCCGGACCACCCGCAGCGCGAAGCATTGCGCGCCAAGTTCCTGGACGAGCACTTCCACAAGGAAGACGAAGTGCGCTTCTTCGTGGCCGGCAACGGCCTGTTCTCGCTGCATGTGGGCCAGCAGGTGCATGAAGTGCTGTGCGAGGCCGGCGACCTGATCTCGGTGCCCGATGCCGCCACCCACTGGTTCGACATGGGCCCGGAGCCTAGCTTCGTCGCGATCCGCTTCTTCACCGAGCCGGACGGCTGGGTCGGCCATTTCACCGGTACCGACATCGCCCGCCGGTTCCCGCGCCATGAGGCGGGCCAGGCCAACGCCTGAGCGATCCGATGCAGACCACGATCCTCACCGACATCGAAGGCACCACCTCCAGCATCTCGTTCGTCAAGGACGTGCTGTTCCCGTACGCGCGCCGCGAACTGCCGCGCTTCGTGCGCGAGCGCGGTGACGAGCCCGAGGTCCGCCGCTGGCTGGACATGGTGGCCGCCGAGCATGGCGGCATCTGCCAGGACGCGGTCATCGTCGAGACCCTGCAGGGCATGATCGACCAGGACCGCAAGCACACCGCGCTGAAGGCGCTGCAGGGCATGATCTGGCTGGAGGGCTATCGCAGCCGCGATTTCAGCGCGCACGTGTATCCGGACGTCGCCCCGCGGCTGCGCGCATGGCGCGACGCCGGCCACCAGCTCGCGGTGTACTCGTCCGGGTCGGTGGCGGCGCAGAAGCTGCTGTTCGGCAATTCGGATGCCGGCGACCTGCTGCCGCTGTTCGATGCCTTCTTCGATACCGAAGCCGGCCACAAGCGCGATGCGGACAGCTACCGGCTGATCGCGGACCGGCTGCACCGTGCGGTCGGCGATGTCCTGTTCCTGTCCGACGTGGTCGCCGAACTCGATGCCGCGCGCGAGGCCGGCATGCGCACCGTGCTGCTGGATCGCCGCGAGGACTATCCGCAGCCGCGCATCGGCGAAGACGCCACCCATGGCCACCTGCGGGTGGAATCGTTCGACGGGATCCAGCCTCAGGCTGCGTCGATCGCGTCGCTGTGGCGGGGGTAGGGTTCGCCGCTTAGGCTCCGCATCCGGCTCCGATGCGCGGCCGCGCGCCATCCATGGCGCGCTCGAACCCTATCCCCGCCACAGCGCCGCACCCCGACCGACTATGGCTTTCGGTCTTGCAGGCGATAGCGGGTCCCGGCCCGCACTTCACCGCGCCAGCGGTCGAACGCGCGCACTTCGATGCGGTGTTCGCCGGCATCAAGCGTGGTCGGCAGGGCGCCGCGCCACAGGTGCTGCGAAACTTCCGCTTCAGGGGAACGGTCGAAACCGCGCAACGCCTCCGCCGCATCGTCGCGCATGTTTTCCGCCAGCAGCGCGGGATCGGGCTGCAGGACCTTCTGCATCGGCAGCCACCCGCCGTCGTCGATGCGGTATTCGACGCGGGTGTCGTCCATGCCCATGTAGACGTTGGCGAACACGCCCCACCCCGGGTAGGCGCCGCGCCGCAGGACCCTGGGCGCATGCAGGCCGATGCTGGTGTCGGCGGCGTCGCGCGCGTTGTGCCAGGCCAGCGCATAGGTGCCGCCCGCCATCACGTCGAGCACCGCGTAGCCATTCGGGGTGCCGTCGGCCATGGTCGCGTCCGGGATGCCAGCGGCATCCTTCACGCCCGACCAGTACGCGCCGCTGGCGGTGCCGACGTTGTATTCGTGCAGTGGCGCCGGGCCCTGCCAACCGCTCGCGGCGCCGTGGAAGACGTGGCGCTGGGCGTGGCTGTGCGCGCTCACCACCAGCACGTGCGGGAAATCGCGCAACAGCGCGAACAGGCGCTCGCGATCGCCGTCGCGGAAGCTGTCCTTGCCCGGCTCCTCGAACAGCGGGATGTGCAGCGCGACCACCAGCAGGCGGTCCTTGCGCAGCGCCGGTAGCCGCGCCTCAAGCTGTGCGAACTGGTCGTCGCGGAAGCCGCCGATGTAGGCCGGCTTGCGGCCGGGCAGCGCGATCACGTCGTCCAGCACCACGACGTTCGCCAGCGCGGTTTCGCGGACCATGGTGTCGGGGCCGATCCCGCGCCGGAAGCTGCGCAGGGAACCGGCATCATCCTGCGCATCCGGATCGACGTCGTGGTTGCCGGGCACGTGCAGCCAGGGAACCCCGAGCCGCTCGGTCTCGCGCCTGACCGCCGGCAACAGCGCCGGCACGTCGTCGACGATGTCGCCGAGGCTGATCCCCAGCTGCGCGCGATGGCGGCCGCGCAGCGGCTCGACGATGTCGCGGCGGAAATAGTCGAGGTCCTGCTCCGACTTCACCTGCGGGTCGCCGAACAGCAGGATCCGCATCCCGGGCGCGGCCGCGGGCGCCGGCCCGCACCAGCCCCAAAGGCCCAGCAGCAACAACGCGATGATCCTGCGCATGTCCCCTCCTTGCCGGGGATTATGCCGCTGCCGTTGCGACACCTGTTTGCACTAGAATCCGGGAATCGTCGGCGGGGGTGCCGGAAGGCAGGCGGGACAGTTGCTCGGGATCGGGATTGGCTTGCGGTCGATGCTGTTCGGACTTGCCCTGCTTCTGGCGGGGCTTGGAAGCGCGCGCGCGATGGATCCGTACCCGCTTGCCCCGGGCCAATCCGCGATCCCGCTCGGCGCCCACCTCCAGTTCCGCGCGGACGCACAGGCGGCGGATGGCGCCACCGAGGCCTTTGCGCGGGCGCGGGCCGGCGAGTTCGCGCCGGTGCCGGATGGCAACCCGACTTTCGGTTTCCAGGACGGTGCCTACTGGTTCTACCTGCCGGTGCTGAACCAGCACCCCGACGAACTGCACTGGCTGCTGGTGCAGGAGTACGCGCTCAGCGACCAGGTCGACCTCTATGTCCGCTACCCGGACGGCAGGGTCGAGCACCAGGCCAGCGGCGACCACCAGCCGTTCACCAACCGCTTCATCCGCTACCGGCACCCCAACTTCCGGATCGACCTGCCGCTGGGGCAGACGGTGGAGGTGCTGGTGCGGGTGCAGAGCGAAAGCTCGATGCAGGTGCCACTGGTGCTGTACACGCCGCGCGCGCTGACCGAGATCATGCGCGACACCCAGTTCTCCACCGGCCTGTACTACGGGATCGTGCTGGCGCTGCTGTTCTACAACCTGGTGCTGTGGATCATGCTGCGCGACCCCGGCTACGGCTGGTACCTGCTGCATACCGGGGCGTTCGGGCTGGTGCTGTTCACCCTCAACGGATACGGCTTCGAATATTTCTGGCCGAACTGGCCATGGCTGGCGGACGCCGCGGTGCCGCTGTCGATCTGCCTGGCGCTGATCGGCATGCAGCAGTTCTCGCGCAGCTTCCTGGAACTGAGGGATCGCTGGCCGGCCGGCAACCTGGCCAGCCTGGCCCTGATCGGCCTCTTCGCGCTGCTCGGCATCGCCTCGACCTGGCTGCCCTACAGCACCGCGACGCCGCTGGCGTCGCGGATGGTGCTGCTGGGCGTCATCTGGATCATCATCGCGGCGGTGGTGATGCTGCGCCGCGGGTACAAGCCCGCCCGGCTGTTCCTGCTGGCGTGGTCGTTCTTCCTGTTGGGCACCGCGGCGTTCACCCTGCTGGCCTTCGGCATGTTGCCCAGCAATTTCTGGACCCAGAACGGCGTGCAGATCGGCTCCGCGCTGGAGATGCTGCTGCTGTCGCTGGCGCTGGGCTCGCGCTACGCCGGCCTGCGCAACGAGAACATCCGCATCGTCCAGCAGACCAACGAGCAGCTTGAACGCAGCGTGATCGACCGGACCAAGCAATTGCGCACGGCGATGGCGCAGCTGGGCGAAGCCAACGTGCAGCTGCGTGAATTCAGCCGGCGCGACCCGCTGACCGGCGTCTACAACCGCCGCCATTTCCGCGAGACCCTCGAGCAGGCACTGGATGCACGCAGCGGCGATGGCAGGCCACTGGCACTGCTGCTGCTGGACCTCGACCATTTCAAGCGGATCAACGACCGCTATGGCCACCTTGCGGGCGACGACTGCCTGAATTTCGCCGCCCACGGGATGGAGGAAGTGGTCGTGCCGCGTGGGGGCATGGTCGCGCGCTTCGGCGGCGAGGAATTCGTCGCGGTGCTGCCTGGCGCGGATGCACAGGAGGCCTTGCGGATCGCCGAGGCGGTGCGCGCGCGCATCGAACAGTCGCCGGTCGCCAGCTGCGGACATAGCATCCGCCTGAGTGCGAGCATCGGCGTGCACAGCGTTGCCGGCGGCCAGCAGGCGACCCCGGAAGACGTGATCCGGATCGCCGACGAGGCCCTGTACCGGGCCAAGGACGACGGCCGCAACTGCGTGCGGCACTCGGTCAGCGTGGCCTGAGCCCGATCCTCGCCGGGGCCGCGCCACCGCCCCGGGATGCTGCCGTTGCTACCTGATCGCAGCCCGCGCCGCGGCCAGTACGCTGCCATCCGCGACCATCCGCACCGCCGCCGCCACTTCCCCATCCATCGCGCGGTCGCGGTCGAGGAACGCGATGCGTTCGCGGATCGCGGCATGCGCCGCCGCCACTGCATGCCCGGGGCGGAACGCATCGGCCGCGGCCAGTTCCGCACGCAGGCCATCCACTTCGGCGACGAAGCCGGTGCGATCGTCGGTATCCGCCAGCGGACCGCCCTGCACCTTCGACGCGAACGCTTCCGCATCGCTGCGGTCCGCGAGGTCACGCGCGGCATTGATCATGTCGCGGCGCAGGTCCAGCGCCTGCGCGGCGGTGTACAGCTCCAGGCCCAGCACCTTGCCCAGGTCGTCCGCCATCGCCAGCACGTGGCGCGCCTCGTTGGCGCCCATCGACACATGGTCCTCGGCGTTGGCGCTGGTCGGGACCGAATACACCGAGGCCGGCATCGCCCGGCTGGCAAGGTCGTTGACGATCGCCGCGGCGGTGTACTGCACGATCATGTGCCCGCTCTCGGTGCCGTCCTCGTTGCCGATCAGGAACGCCGGCAGGCCATCGTTGGTGGCCGGGTCGACCAGCTTGTTTATCCGGCGCTCGCTGATCGAGGCCAGCACCGGGATCGCCGCCTTCACGTAGCTCATCGCCAATGCCAGCGGCATGCCGTGGAAGTGGCCGGCGGAGATCACCTGTTCCTCGACGAATTCCGCCTGCTTGTCCGGGAACACCAGCGGGTTGTCGGTGACCGCGTTGAGCTCGACATCGAACACGCGCTTGGCCTGCTCCAGCGCATCGCGCACCGCCCCATGCACCTGCGGGATGCAGCGCAGCGAGTAGCTGTCCTGTGGCTGGTGCTTCTTGCCGCCACGGAACGGCCGGAAGCGCGCGTAGAACTTCTCGCGGCCGTGGCGCTGGCCGAACGGCACCCAGTCCCAGCCGATGTCGAAGCCCAGCGCCTGCGATTCCGGCGTCTCCCAACTCGCGGGCAACCACTGGCGGAACCGCGGCACCAGGTGGTACGGGATGTCGGCCAGGGTGGAACCCGCCAGCAGCGCGCGCAGGTTGGCGGCGGTGCGGACCTGCCCCGGATGCGGGCGCAGCGCGTGCACGTCCGGCGCGAACGCGCCGAGGCGGCCGGCGAACGCGTCGATGGTCATCGCCGCGGCGAGGTCGGCGGTGTCCAGCAGGCCGTCAAGCCTGTGCAGCGCCAGCACGCCGGTGGCCAGCATCTGCGCGGTGCCGTTGTTGAGCGCCAGCCCTTCCTTGTACGACAGCGAGACCGGCTGCAGCCGCTTGCGCCGGAGCGCTTCGGCGCCCGGCATGCGCTCGCCGTCGACGAAGGCTTCGCCGCCGCCCAGCAACACGATGGCCAGGTGCGACAGCGGCGCAAGATCGCCGGACGCCCCCACCGATCCCAGCTGCGGCACTACCGGCACGATGCCGGCATTGAGCATCGCCGCCAGCGCTTGGAGCGTCTGCACGCGGATCCCGGAATGCCCGCGCAGCAGGGTGTTGATGCGGATGCACAGCATCGCCCGCACCACCTCCGCCGCGAACGGCTCGCCCACGCAGACCGCGTGGGTCACGATCAGGTTGCCCTGCAGCTCGACGTGCAGCGAGCGCCCGGAGCGCACCGCGCCCGGCAATTCGTCGCGCAGCGGATGCGCGCCCAGCAGCTTGTCTGCGTTGCTGCCGAAGCCGGTGGAGACGCCGTAGATGGGTTCTTCGCGCGCGACCTGCGCGGCCAGGAACTGCGCGGCGCGCTCGACCTTGCGCAACGCGGCGGGATCGAGGTCGACGGCGGCACCGTTCGCGACCTCGACCAGTTGCGCCCGGGTCAGCGAATTGCCGTCCAGGGTGATCATCGTGCTCATGCCAGTGCTCCCTCGCGCAGTTCGCGCGCCTGCAGCAGCGCGGCCGCCAGTTCGTGCCCCGCGACCTCGAACTGCTGGCCTCGGCGCAGGTCCTTGACCGCCACCACGCCGCGCGCGGCCTCGTCCTCGCCACGCATGGCCACGAAGCGGATCCCGGCCTTGTCGGCGTACTGCATCTGCCGCGCCAGCTTGCGCGGCTCCAGTTGGGTTTCCACGTTCAGGCCGGCGGCGCGCAGCTGCTGCGACATCACCAGCGCAGCCTCCAGCCCGGCATCGTCGAGCAGCGCAACCAGCACGTCGACCGAACTGTCCACGGTCCCGACCAGGCCCGCCTCGCGCAGCTGGTAGAACAGCCTGGTCAGGCCGATCGAGATGCCCACGCCGGGCAGCTTCGACTTGCTGTAATGGCTGGCGAGGTTGTCGTAGCGCCCGCCGGAACAGATCGAGCCGATCTGCGGGTAGGCGTCCAGCGTGGTCTCGTAGACCACGCCGGTGTAGTAGTCGAGGCCGCGCGCGATCGAGAGGTTGATCGCGTAGCGCGCCTCGTCCACCCCGAGCGCGCGCAATTGCCGCAGGATCGCGCCCAGTTCGGCGCGGCCTTCCTCGAACAGCGCGGTGCCGCTGCCAAGCGCATCGAGCTTGGCCAGCGCATCGTCATGCCCGTGCGAGCGCACCCGCGCGAACGCCATCAGCCGGTCGATGGCCTCGCCTGCCAGCCCGAAGCCGTCCCCGGCCAGGGTTGCGCGCACCGCGTCTTCGCCGCGCTTGTCCAGCTTGTCGAGTTCGCGCAGGACCGCGAACTGGGCCTCGCCTTCGATGCCCAAGCCCTCGAAATAGCCACGCAGCAGCTTGCGGTGGTTGAGCTGGATGGTGAACTCGCCGATCGCCAGGCGCTCGAACACCGCCGCGATCACTGCCGGGATCTCCGCATCGAATCGCGTCGACAGCACGTCCTTGCCGACCACGTCGATGTCGCACTGGTAGAACTCGCGGAAGCGGCCACGCTGGGCGCGCTCGCCGCGGTACACGCGCTGCATCTGGTAGCGGCGGAACGGGAACGCCAGCTCGTGCTCGTGCTCGGCCACGTAACGCGCCAGCGGCACCGTCAGGTCGAAGCGCAAGGCCAACTCCGGCAGGCCCTCTCCCGACTTCTCCAGCGCACCCGTGGACTGGACGAAATAGACCTGCCGTTCGGTTTCGCCGCCGGACTTGGTCAGCAGGACCTCGGACAGCTCCATCACCGGGGTTTCCACCGGCAGGAAGCCGAAGCGCTCGAAGGTCTGGCGGATGGTGTCCAGCATGCGCTGGAACGCGACCTGGTCGCGGGGCAGCAGCTCCATGACGCCGGGCGGGGTGCGTGGCTTGATCAAGGTGGTCGATTCCGGCGCGGGAAAGCCCGCAAGTGTAGCGTTTCGGCCATTCCAGGGCCCATCCGGGGACCTCATGCAGCGCAGGGTCTTGCCTCGGGCAGGGTCGATTGCCTACAATGCGCGGCTACACCGTCGGGGTGTAGCTCAGTCTGGTAGAGCGCTACGTTCGGGACGTAGAGGTCGCAGGTTCGAATCCTGTCTCCCCGACCAATCGATGCATTGTGTGACGAGAAAACCGCCCGCGTGGCGGTTTTTTCATGCCTGCGGGATGCCGGGCCTGTCCACATCCGGAGCCATCCTGCGTTTGTAACGGTACGTCCCTTGCGCCAGGTGCCGCGTGGCGGAACCGCAGCAACCCACGGCGGGCGATCCGCCGCCGCACCCCTACCACCCGCCGCTGCTGCGGCGGCTGGCGCTGCAGGCGATCCTGCCGATGGCGCTGGTGGCGCTCCTGCTGTTCGTGCTGCTTGGCTGGGAGGCATCGCGGCTGCTGCCGGCCGGCAGCCCCGCCCTCTCCGCCACCCTGCTGCGGCACGGGCTGCTGTTGCTGGCCGGCCTGCTGGTGGTCGCGGCAAGCGGCTGGCTGGTGGCGGTGCGCACGCTGCGACCGATCACCGAACTGACCGAGGCGATCGAACGCATCGGCCGTGGCGAACAGGTGCGCCTGCAGATCGACCGCGGCGAGATCCTCGGCCGCCTGCAGCGCGGCGTCAACGAAGCCTCGCAGGCGCTGGCGCGTTCGCGCAACCGGATGGAAAGCGAACTCGGGCGAACCGCGGTGGAGCTGGCCGACAAGAACGCCCGGCTTGAGGCCGCCAGCCAGTCGCGGGCGCGCTTCCTGGCCGCCGCCAGCCACGACCTGCGGCAACCGCTGTACGCGCTGACGCTGTTCTCCTCAGCGTTGCGCGCCGGCGAAACCGACCCGGCCAAGCTCACCCGGGTACTGCACATCGAGGAATGCGTGGCCTCGCTGGACCACCTGTTCTCGGAACTGCTGGACCTGTCGCGGCTGGAGACCGGCGCCGTGCAGGCGGCGATCGCCGACGTGCGCCTGGACGAGGTGTTCGACGAGGTCAGCCGCAACTTCCGCATGCTCGCCGAATCGCGCGGGCTGCGCCTGATCGTGCGCAAGACCGATGCGTGGGTACGCGCCGACCGCACCATGCTGACCCGCATCCTCAACAACCTGGTCAGCAACGCGCTGCGCTACACCGACCACGGCGGCGTGCTGGTCGGGGTCCGCCACCAGCGCTCCGGGCAGGTGCGCATCGACGTCTGGGACACCGGCCACGGGATCGCCGCGGAGCACCAGCCACGCGTGTTCGAGGAGTTCTACCAGGTCTCGCACGAGCACGCGCATCCGGGCGAACGCCAGCGCGGGCTAGGGCTTGGCCTTGCCACCGTGCGCAAGCTCGCGGAACTGCTGGGCTGCCGCATCTCGCTGGCGTCGATCCCCGCGCGCGGCACCCTCGTCTCGCTGGTGATGGCGGCCGGCACCCCGGCGGCGCATTCGCACGTGCCGGATTTCGGCGACGCGCCGCTGGACGTGAGCGGCCTGCGGGTGCTGGTGGTGGACGACGAGGTCAGCATCCTCGAAGGCCTGCGCGCCCTGCTCGCCGAATGGGGCTGCGACATCCGCGCGGTCGAGGACGAAGCCGCAGCGCTGGAGGCGCTGGCTGGCTGGGCGCAGCCACCGGACCTGGTGATCAGCGACCTGCGCCTGCGCGAGGGCCGCAGCGGGGTGGAAGTGCTGCGGGCGATCGCACGCCACTACCGGCAGGACCCGCAGCAGCCAGGATTCGCGCGCCTGCTGGTCACCGGCGAGACCCGCAGCGACCGCATCGCCGAGATCGCCGCCAGCCGCATCCCGGTGCTGTTCAAGCCGGTATCGCCGCAACGGTTGCGCGAGGCGATGCTGGCCGCGGTATTCGCCGTGCAGGCGACCCGTGACGACAGCGGGCCACCAGGAAGACAGATCGATGAATGAGCCGTTCGCGTACGACCAGGTCGAGTATCCGTCGCTGATCCATCCGCAGATGCACCCCTCGCGGCTGGCCGCGATCGCACGCCTGCACGGCATCCGCGCGGCGGCGCCCGGCAGCTGCCGGCTGCTGGAAGTGGGCTGCGGCGATGGCCTGCAACTGATCACCCTGGCCATGGCGTATCCCGAAAGCCGCTTCGTCGGCGTCGACCTGTCGGCGAAGGCGATCGCCCGCGGCGAGCGGATGCGCGAATCGCTGGGACTTGCGAACCTGCAACTGGTCGCCGCCGACCTGATGGAGTGGCAGCCTGGGCCACACCCCTTCGATTACGTGGTCGCCCACGGCTTCTACTCGTGGGTACCCGAACCGGTGCGCCAGCGCCTGCTGCGGCTGTGCGACATGCACCTGGGCCCGCGCGGCATCGCCTATGTCAGCTACAACGCATTGCCCGGCAGCCACCTGAGGCGAATGCTGTGGGAGATCCTGCAATTCCACGCCGGCACCGACCGCGACCCCGCCACCAGCGTGCCGCGCGCGCGCGAATGCCTCGACCTGCTGCTGCTCGGGATGCCGGACAACACGCGCTACCGGACGACCCTCGCCGGAGAGATCGCGGACCTCAAGGCCCGCCTGAACCCGCAGGTGCTGTTCCACGACGACCTCGCCCCGATCAACGACCCGTGCACGCTCGACCAGTTCATGCGCGCAGCCGGCAGCCACGGACTTGCCTTCGTGGCCGAGGCGTCCTACCACGAGATGTCCCTGTACAACGCGCACCCGGATGCACGGGCCATGCTGGAAGAGGTGGCGCAAGACGACCTCGTGACCAAGGAGCAATACCTGGACTTCTTCACCGGCCGCCGCTTCAGGCAGACCATCCTGTGCCGATCCGCCGCCAATCCGTGCCCGCGCGCCGATCCCGCGGCGATCCCGGAGCTGGATCTGGTGACCGAGCTGGCGCCCGCGGCCGGGCAACCGGGCACCGATGGCGGCATGCACTTCACCCGACGCTCCAGCGGTGGACTGGACACCAACGACACGGTCGTCCAGGCGATGTTGATCGAGTGCGGCAGCCGGCATCCGCAGGCCCTGCCGGTGGCGTCCCTGCTCGAAGCGGCGCGCGACAGCGTCGCCAGCGAACGCACCGTTGCCGAGGATACCCAGCGCGCAGCCACGTTCCTGCTGCGTGCCTTCCAGGCCGGATTGGTGGAATTGCACGTCGACGCGCCACGCTTCGCCCGGCATGCATCCGAACGCCCGGCGGCCAGCCGCCTGGCCAGGCACCAGGTCGAGGCAGGCGAGACCCAGGTGATCAGCCTGCGCCCCTCGATCGTGCAACTCGAGGATCCGGTGACCTGCGGATTGCTGCTCGCGCTGGACGGAACCCGCGATCGCGACGCGATCCTCTCCTTCCTGCATGGCCATCTGGCGCGCACGGGCACCAGCGCCCCCACGGGCGACGGAGCGTCGCTTGCGGAGGCCCTCGAGGCGGGAATCGATGATGCGCTGGAGCGCGTCTGCGCGCTTGCGCTGGTGTGCGAAGCGCCGGGTGACACCGCAGGTCCGGCCGGCTAGCGCACCAGGTAGGTCTGGGTGTTGAGCTGGAGGACGGCGTCGAACTGCACCTTCTCGTTGTCGTCGCCGAGGTCGAGCATCGCGTCGATCCGGAAGCGGAGTGCGCGATCCAGCTCGCGCTGCGGCTCCAGCGCGATCCTGACCCGGCTCAGGCGCCCCTCATGCAGGCTGATCGCCTGTTCCAGCGAGCGCCGGATGCGGTCGCGGTCGGTCGGGCTGAGCAAGCTGTACGCGGAGAAGTCGAGGATGCCGTAGGTCAGCGACGACGCGCGGCACTCCTTGAAGGAGTCCGGGATCAGCCGCGCCGCTTCGGACCTGGTGTTGAGCAGGTTTTCGAGGTCGCGCGAGACTTCCGCGCGCATTTCGCTGATCGAAAGCGAACGCCCCGAGTCTTCACCCAGGGCGTCCGCCACCAGCCGGTAGATCAGGCCACGCATCGTTCAACCGGGTCGTGCGCCGCCGGCGTCCGGTGGCGCACGCGGGTCACTGCGCGGTATTCGCGGCGCGATCCACGGTGACCGCCATGTTGCCGGTCAGGCTGCCATCGTCGCCTTGCTGCTTGTACTCCCACTTGAACTTGGTGGGCGACAGGGTGAGGGTCTCGTAGAACACGCCGCCATCGCCACCACTGATCTGCACGCCGGTCACGTAGATCTTCTCCAGGTCGTAGACCTGGTAGTCGACCTGGCCGGCGGCGCCGCCCGCCTTGCGGACCGAGATCTTCGCGGACTTGATGTGGTCGCCACGCGCAGCGATCAGGGCGAGCTTCGGCGACGAGATGTCGACCTTCTTCTGGAAGGTGAAATCGCTGAAGGTCGCCTTGCCGACGCCGCCACCGCCGCCCTGGCCGATGCTGGTGCTGCTGTGGCATCCCCACGAGAAGCTGAGGATCTCGATTTCGTCCTTGTGGGACTTGTCGGTCGACTCGCCCTTGATTCCGTCGAGCTTCAAGAATGCATCTACGCCAGCCATGGTGGATCCTCCTGGTTACTGAAAGAAAGAATGCGGGATGTCAGCGCGCCGACTTCGGCAACTCGGCGACCAAGCGCAGCGACACGCTCAACTCGTCCAGCTGGTAGTGCGGCCGCAGGAACGCGACGGACTTGTAGGCGCCGGGCTTGCCGGGGACTTCGGCCACCTCGATCCGCGCCTCGCGCAGCGGGTACTGCGCCTTGGCCTCCTGCGAGGCGTTGTCGTCGAGCAGCACGTACTGCGCGATCCAGTTGTTGAGGAACAGCTCGACGCTGGACTTCGACGCGAAGCTGCCGATCTTGTCGCGCATCATCGACTTCAGGTAATGCGCGATGCGGCTGACCGCGAAGATGTACTGCAGCTGCGAGGACAGGCGCGCGTTGGCGTTCGCCGCGTCGGTGTTGTATTCCTTGGCCTTCTGCGCCGACTGGGTGGAGAAGAACGCGGCGTAGTCGGTGCCCTTGCAATGCACCAGCGGGATCAGGCCGAGGTCGGCGAGTTCCTTCTCGCGGCGGTCGGTGATCGCGATCTCGGTCGGGCACTTCAGCGCCACCTCGCCATCGTCGGTGGCGAAGGTGTGGGTAGGAAGTCCCTCGACCAGGCCACCGCCCTCGACCCCGCGGATCGCCGCGCACCAGCCATACTTGGCGAAGGCATCGGTGACCTTGGTGCCCAGCGCGTAGGCGGCATTCATCCACAGGTACTTGTTGTGGTCGGTGCCGGTGGTGGCCTCGACGAAGTTGAACGCCTCGACCGGCGCGGTGTCCGGGCCGTACGGCAGGCGACCGAGCACGTGCGGCATGGCCAGCCCGACGTAGCGCGAATCCTCGGAGGCGCGGAAGCTCTTCCACTTCGCGTATTCCACGGTGTCGAAGATCTTGGCGAGGTCGCGGGGGCCGGAGAGTTCGGTGAAGTCGTCGAAGCCCAGCAGCTCCGGCGAGGCCGCGCTCAGGAACGGCGCGTGCGCCGCGGCGCAGACGTGCGAAATCTCCTCCACCAGGTACATGTCCTCGGGGTGGCGGCCGAATTCGAAGTCACCGATCAGGGTTGCGAACGGGGCGCCGCCGAAGGTGCCGTATTCCTCTTCGTAGAGCTTCTTGAACAGCGCGCTCTGGTCGAAGTCGGACGCGCTCTTGAAGTCCTTGAGCAGTTCCTTCTTGGTCGTGTTGAGCACCTTGATCTTGAGGTTTGTGCTGGTTTCGGAGTTGTCGACCAGGTACTTCAGCCCGCGCCAGCTGCCCTCCAGCTGCTGGAATTCCGGCGCATGCATCACCGCCGACAGCTGCTCGGACAGCACCCGGTCGATCTCGGCGATGCGCGCATCGATCGCGGTGATCGCATCGTTCGACACGGTGAGCGCGCCGTCGCTGACCTGCGCCACCAGCTCCGCGATCAGGTCGCGGGCGCGGGTGCGCTCGGTGTCGGAACGGGCGATCTTGCTCTGGGTGAGGATCTGGTCAAGCAGCCCGCCTTCGACGGCTTCGGCAGCGGCGGCGCCCGCCGCCTGGGTTTCGGTATTGGCCATGGTGTGTGTGCTCGCTTGGTTCAGTGCGTCGGGAGACGGGCGATCGGGCGGCGGCTGCCGCTCATTCCTCGGACTTCGGGCCAACTTCGCGGGAGAGCTGGGCGATCTTGTCGGTGTTCTGCAGGACTTCGTTCAGCAGGTCCTCGAACTTGTCGTTGCCGGCGGCCTTGTTGCGCAGGTCGGCCAGCTTCTGCCGCGCCTCCAGCAGCTTGCGCAACGGGTCGATCTGGTTGACCACGCGCTCCGGCGAGAAATCCTCCAGGCTGCGGAAGGTCAGTTCGACCCCGAGCTTGGAATCGTCGCCGGCCAGCTTGTTCTCGACCTGCATCTGCACCCGCGGCTTCATGCCCTTGAGCACGTCGTCGTAGTTGTCCTTGTCGACGTTGACGAACTTGCGGTCCTTGAGCTTGCCCAGCGGTTCCGCGGGCTGGCCGCTGAAGTTGCCGACCACGCCGGCGACGAACGGCAGCTCCTTCTTCTCGATGGCATCGCCGACCTCGACGTCGTAGGTCAGCTGCACGCGCGGGGCGCGTACGCGGTCGAGCTTGTGCTGGGTGCTTTCCTTCTTGGCCATGACGATCCCCGTGCGCGAGTTGTTGGGCGGTACCGCGTGGCGGTGCCTGTGGAGTTGGACGGAGCGTCGCGCCGGGCGCGGACTCCGCTTGATGGTGGAACGAGTCTAGGAACGCAGCCGTGGGCGCAACATCCGTCGGACGGCCAGACTTGGGCATATGCCGTTCGACGTGGCCGCCGACCCTTGGCGATTGCGTGCGCCGGGCATCAGTAGGACGGCGGCAGGCCGACCCGCTCGCGGATCGAGGACAGGGTGCCCTCGTCGCGGATGATCTCCGCCAGGAACTGCTCCAGCGGCATGTTGGCCCAGTACACGGCGCGGTCCAGCAGGTACGCGACCGGGCTGTGCGGCTCGGTGCGGCGGAAGAAGCCGGCGATCTCGCCCAACGCGCGCAGCGCGGCATCCTTGGACGCCAGGCTGCCCGCGTCCAGCGCAAGCGGGACGCCCCCGCCCACCGCGCCCGCGGCCACCGCAGGCTGGCTGCCGCCGGCGTCGGCGGCCGCGTCTTCGGCCGGCGCCGCGATCCCGCCGATGCCCTTGGCCGCGGCCACCTTCACGTAGACCTGCTGGATCTTCTTCAGTGCATCGTCGATCGCGGCCAGGCTGGGCGCCTCACGTCCGAGGCGTTCGTCGGACCGGGTCGACAGCCGCGCGAAGGCCTCGCGCGCCGCCTGCGCGAGCTCGATCCGCTCGCGGATCACCGGTTCCGCGGTGGCCAGCATGCGGCTGTCGTAGGCTTCCCCGGTGATCCGGCCCTCGTCCAGCGCCGCCTGGTACGCGTCGGCGTTCTGCCGGCCGAGGTTGTCGACCTCGCGCGAGTCCTGCCAGCCGAGCAGGTTCAACGGGGCCTGCGGGTCATCGTTCAGCTGCATCGCCAGCAGGGCGCGGCCGCCGTAGGTGGCGAACCACGCCAGCTTGCTCGCGCGTTCCTCCAGGTCGCCATCGTCGGCGCGCGGGTACATGCCGTCCCAATACTGGTCGAGCAGCCCGTTCAGCAGCTCGAAGCCATCGCGCGCACCGGCCAGCCCGTCCCGCGCGATGGTCGCCTCGGCCAGCCATACCGCCGCCTGCAGGTCCTTGCTGGTGCGCAACAGGATGTCCTCGGCCAGGCTTTGCGCCTCGCGCCAGTCGGCGACCTTCAGCTCGGTCTGCCACTCGCCCTGGGCGAGGCCGGCATCGTCCGCGCGGCGCGCCTCGCGGATGCGGTCGAACTGGTCGGAGAAGCTGGCATCGCTGCCGGCCGGGTCGCCGCCGGGGATCGGGGCGAGGAGTTCGTTGACGTCGATGGCCATGGCGCGGCTCCGCTGGATTCGTAGGCTGTGGTTAACGGTGGAAGATCGTCATTCGAGGATCACGTTCGGCACCTCGGCGCGCGCGGTGCTTGCGCCCAGGTACTGCTTCATTTCGTCGGACAGTTCGACCTGCAGGAACACCCGTGCGCTGCGGAACCTCGCGGCCGCCAGCTTCTGCCGCAGTTCGCCCCACTGCGCCGGGCTGTAGCTTTCGCGGAAGTCCTCCGCGGTGAACGCGTGCACGCCGCCGGAGAACTCCTCGATCAGGCGCGCGAAGCCTTCCGGGCCGGCATAGATCCGGGTCAGGCTGACCTCCTCGACCGGGGCCTCGACCGCCTGCATCTCGCTGGTCGCGGGATCGAATTCCTGGGTCGGTTCGGCAACCTCGTCCGGCGGCAACGCGAAACTCACGCGGATGCTTGCCTGCAGGCAGCTGGATGGCGACCAGAACACCTGCGCCTTGGCATCCGCCAGTGACTCGCCGGCGGAGCTGGCGCGATAGCTGCGTTCGCGGCACTCCACCTCGAACACGGTGCCGGCCTCGCCCTCGTCCAGCGCCCCGAGTTCGCTCGGCGCGGCCAGGGTGAAACTGCCGGCGAGGAACGGCGGACCGTCGTCGAGCACCGGCAGGAACTTGCGCTCGGATGCGACCATCGCCTGGTACCCCGGGGTCAGCGGCATCGAAACCCCGCCGACCTTCACCGGCAGCCGTTCCTTCTCGGTGATGAAGGGCTTGAGCCAGTCGTTGACGAACGCGCCGAGCTTGCCCTGCTGGCCGTACAGCGCCTCGATCTGCTGGTCCTCCGGCAGCGCCGCCAGCGGCTTGACCACGCTTTCGCGCCAACGCTCCTGCACGAATTCGCCGGCGCGGTGGACGGTCAGGAACAGCAGCAGCTTCGAGGGTCCCTGCACCACCGACCAGGCGCCGAAGTCGTCGCCCTTGAACGCGGTGGCGAACGCCTCGCCCGGCTTGTCCACCGCCTCGATCAGCGCGGTGTAGTCGCTGGCCGGCGGCTTGTCGGCCTTGCCCTTGCTGGCGAACAGGTCGGAGGCGATCTGGTAGACGTCCTCGCCGGAGCCCTCCGCCTGCAGCCGCAGGTAGGCGCGGGCGAAGGTGGCCTGCTCGCCGGCCAGCACCCGCGCCTGGGTGTCGTGCATCGCCAGCAGCCAGACCGGTGGCGCGATGCTTTCGCCGCCGAACCGGAACGAGTCCGCCACGAACCGACCGAACGGCCGCCACGAGGACAGCCACCTCGACTTCATCTGCAACCAGGTCGCTGCCCAGCGCGACGAGAGCGGCCAATCCAGCGGCAGCTCATACAGGTGGCGCTGGGCGGCGCGAAAAAAAAAGTCGTAGGGATTCTGGTGGCTGGCGGCACGCGCCAGCAGGTCGCCGTAGTGGCCGCGCCACAGGCCGATGCCGTTGCCGAAGCGGGCCTGGAACTTCGCCCAGCTGGCGAAGTAGTCGCGGAAATAGGTGCTGCGCAGGTCGTCGATGCGCGCCTGCCTGTCCGGGGCCTGCTCGTGCAGCGTCGCCAGCATCGGCTGCACGATGCCTTCCCAGGCGTCGCGGGTGTAGGCCTGCGACACCGTCACCGCCTGCCCCGCCTCGGTGCCGACGACCGCGCCTTCCGGCAGCCAGAAGTGCGCGAGGTCGATGCCGGCCTCGCGTCCGTCGGCCCATTTCCGCAGGTCGGCGGCGCGCGGGGTATAGCCCGCGAGCAGCTTGCTCAGCAGGCCCTGGAGGCGGTCGTGCTCGGCGTCAAGGACGTTTTTTTTTTGCCAGCGCAGGTAGCCGAGGTAGGTCGCGAACAGGGCCGATGCGTTGTCGCGGTCCCGCCTGGTGTTGTTGTCGTGGCTGCGGAACGGCGCGAACAGGCGCGAACGCGCGTCGAAGCTGACGTTGTTCGGCAGCTCGCGCTGGCGGCAGCCGTCGTCGTTGCTGCGGCATTCCTCGAGCAGGCGCAGGCGCTGGGTGATCGCCAGCACGTGCTCGATGCCGGCGCGGCCCTGGTTGATGTCGGTCGCCAGCATCTGGTCCTCGGGCGCGAGGATCAGGTTGTTGAAGTCCTCGATCACCCGCTGCTTGAGGCGGTCGATGTCGCTGTCTGCACGGCGGATGCCGAAGCTGAGCAGGGTGTCGCCGGCCGCGGCCTCCAGCGACTCGATGGTGCGCCCGCAACCGGCCACCCACTCGATGCGCCCGCTGGACGTGCGGTCCGCGACCTCCGCGCAGGCGCTGCGGGTCTGCGCCAGCAGCGCGGTGTCGTCGCGCCGCGCCGAGGACAGCCCATAGGCGATCGACGCCGACAGCCCCAGCATCGCCAGCACCCCGACCCCGGCCACCGCCATCCGCCCGGCGTTGCCGCGGAAACTGGTGCCGGCCAGTGGCTGGTCGCTGGGCAGGAAACGGGTGAACAGGTCGGCGACGAACGCACCACCGCGGTGCGCGGCATCCGCGCTGCCGGCGAAGTACAGGCCACGCCAGCGCGGGGTGCGCTGGAACGGGTTGTCTTCCAGCATCAGGGTGACGAACAGCGACAAGCCCTGCTGCGCCTGCCGCAGCGATTCGACGAAGTCGAACACCGCGCGGCGCTGGGTGGCGGTCGCCTGCGCGCGCAGGGCGGTCATCCGCAACGCGTGCAGGCGATCCTCGATCGGCTTCAGGATCTCGTCGACCCGGCCGCTGCTGGCGGCGCTCACCACTTCGCTGTCGGCGAACCGGTGGCCCAGCGCCTGCGCGAACGCCTCGGCCGGCAGGGTCGCGCGGACCTGCGCATAGCCCGGCAGGCGGTCGAGGCCGCTGACCACGAAATACACCGGCATCTGCACCTGCAGGTGCTCCATCGCCTCGTCGACCAGCCGGCGCAGCCGGGTCGCGGTGTCCTTCAGCCGGTCGGCCGGCCCCAGCAGCGACTGCGCCGCGACCGCGACCACGATGCCGTTCAGCGGCAGCTTCTCGCGCTCGTCGGCGAGCTTCATCAGCGACTGGTACCACAGGCCGCGGTCGAGCCGCGCATTGGTGTCGGCGACCACCCGCGGGTGCATCTCGATCGCGATCATCGACTTGAAGAACCACCAGCGCCAGACATCGTCGGGATCCATCTCCTCCTTGTCCGGCGGCGGGAACGGCGAGACCTCGCAACCTGCGCGCAGCAGCCCGTCGACATCGGCGGCCTGGTCGCCGACGAACAGCAGCCACGGAATGCGGTACAGCGGCGCGCGGCCCTTGTCGATGTCCGGCGAGCGCGCGATGGTGCGCTTGGCCTCGGCGATCGCCGCGCCCATCCTCTGCAGCGGCTCGCGCTCGTCCTCGGCATTGCCCGGGCCGAGGTCGCCGATGCGCTTGCGCGTGCGCCCCTTCAGCGAGGCCTTGCGCTGGCCCGAGGTGAACCACCACAGCACCACCAGCGCGACCAGGCAGATCGCCAGCACCTGCCAGAAGCGCATCGGCACCAGCGGGACCAGGGCCAGCCCGAGGAACACCAGCCCGGCGAGTACCACCAGCAGCACCAGGGTGACCACGATCCGGCGCAGCCATGGCTTCCTGGCGGTGTCGGAGCCCTGCTGGTACAGGTAGCCGATCCGCGAAAACACCGAGCCGATGCTCGAGAACAGGCGTTCGACGAAGTCCAGCGGATTCATCGTGCGGGCTCCGTCTGCATGAACAGGTAGGTCGCGGCGAGCCTGGCGTTGCCGCGGTTGGCGTCCAGCATCTGCCGCAGCTTCGGCAGGTATTCCTCGGCGGTCTGGATCTCCGGCAGCGCCTCCGCGTACAGCGGCGTCGGCGAGGCGATCACGGTGATCAGCTCCTGCCCGAACGGCGCCGAAACGGTCCAGGTCTTGGACGGGGTGGCGCCGACCTCGAATTGCTCGGCCGACTGGATCAGGCGGCCGCTGTCGGGCTCGCCGGTGTTCGGGTACATGTGCGCGACCGCGCCGTTGACGGTGTAGTAGTCCACGTACAGGTAGCCGTCGTAGTTCGCCTGCTGCAGCTTGACGATCACGTTTTCGTTCTCGATGAAGCGATCCGAATGCCCGGTGCTCGGGGTGATCGACAGGCCGTAGCCGCTGTCGCTGTTGCGCGCCTGGTACTGGGCCAGGATCTTCACCACTTCGCAGTGCGGCCAGATCCGCAGCTGCACGTTCACGGCGGAGGACTTCACGCCTTCCACCCCGTCCACGCGCTGCTTGACCGCGGCGATGTCGTCGGCGCGGGAGACGTAGCCATCGACCTTGACCGTGCCCTTGTCCTCGTCCGCGCTGACCGCGAGGTCCGAGCACGGGAACGCGGCCAGCGCCTGCTGCACCGGCACGGTGATCGTCGGCTTCGGCGCCGCCAGCAGGATGTACACGAGATAGGCCAGCGGGATCAGCAGCGCGACCAGCGCGCCGATGCGCAGCAGGGTGCGATCCCACTGGCGGGGATACTTGGGGCCGCCGGGATCGGCCACGCCGTAGGGCTGCGGGGTGATCTTCTCCTCGCGCAGGGTATGGATCGGCGCCGGCGCGACCGGCAACTGGCGCCCGTGCAGTTCCTTCAGCTTGCCGAGCTCGCCGGTGTCGCCGTTCTCGTAGTAGTACTGGCCGACGAATCCGCACAGCATCGCGTGGTAGTACACCTCGCGCACTTCGTCCTGGTCCTGCTTCAGCGCCGACAGGTGCTGGAAGAATTCGTTGCCGGCGTTGTTGGTGTTGAACATGGTGACCTGCAGCGGGATGCTGCCGGTCAGGTAGGCGGGGTTGCGCGCCATGATCTCGTCGATCCAGGCCACCACCGCGAACGCCGCGCCATCGGCCTGCTCCGGGCGCTTGCCATCGGCCAGCGCCGCCGACTTGGCGCGGTCGATCAGCTCGCGCGCCCGCGCGGTCACCGCCGCCGCGGCCTCGCTGGCCTGGTTGGCGGTGACTTTCTCGTCCAGCGCCAGGCCGAACGAGAACACCGGGAGGAAGTGATGCAGGAGTCGGGACATGCGTTCAGTCCTGCCTTCAGTCTTGGGTGGCGACCGGGAACAGCTTGATCACGGTCGAGTCGGACGGCAGGTCCGAGAACACCGCGATGTTGCGGCCGTTCTTGATCATCTGCCAGAAGGGATGGGTGGTATCGACCAGGAAATAGGTGGTGTTCGGGCTCTTCTGCGGCAGCTCTTCCGGCGGCACCGGCAGCAGGTCGATCTTCAGCCCGAACAGCGCCGCGGACAGCAGCCGCGGCATCTCGTCCATCGAGGCGATCTTGCCGGTGCGCGACAGCCGCGCGAACAGGTCGGCGCCCTTCTGCTCCGACTCGAACGCCAGGTAGAAGCGGGTCTTGTCGTTCTCGAACAGGTTGGCGGGCAGGTCGGCGCGGTAGAAACGACCGTCGAACGCGAGGGTGATGCCGACCTCCGCACCGACGGTCAGCGCCTTGATCAGCGCCTCCGCGCGGTCGAAGCCGATCCGGAAGCAGCGCCGGAGGTCCTCGTGGTCGTAGTCCGGCAGCTCGGTCTCGCGCGGCTTGCCGGCAAGCTCGCCGAAGTAGCCGATGTCCTCCGAGAACACCGAGAACTCCGCCACCAGCCGGCGCAGGTCCTGGTACATCGCGTACGCCGACACCGCGTTCAGCCGCGCGTGCTCCTGGAACAGGGTGATATGGCGGGCGAAGGTCTGCATCATCACCACCCGCATCACCTCCTGCGCACTGGTGGAGGCCGCGCGGATGCCGCGCTGGCGCTTCACCGAGGCGAAGTCCTGCCCGCGCGAGACCAGCAGGTCGCGCAGCGCGCGGGTCCAGCGCGCCAGGTTGTGCGCGGCGCCGATCGCGGTGGCCGGCGGGATGTAGTCGAGCGAAAGCTTGAACTTGCCGGGGCCGGCGGGCAGCAGTTCGGCGAACTTGTAGCTGTCGGAGGAGCGCACGATCACCTCGGCGTTCTCGTCCAGCCCGGTGACGATGTTCGGCTGGTACAGCAGGAAGTCGACGTCGGCCGCCGGCGCCTGCGGATCGAACGGATCGGCCAGGCTGTCGGTGGCCAGCGCGTGCCGCGCCAGCAGCCGTTCGGATTCGCGCGTGGCCAGGCCCTGGATCGCGCGCTCGCGGTTGAACACCAGCCACGCCGGGATCGGGTCGTTGCTGCCCGTCGCCAGCTCGGCGATGTTGCGCTGGGGCACGCGGGTGTTGCCGCCGGCGGTGTCCAGCGATCCGCCGACCAGGCGCTCGCCGTCGCGGGTCACCAGCGCGAACCGCTCGATGTCGATCACCCCGCTGCCGAGCGCATCCTCGCGCAGGCGCAGCGCCTCGTAGCCCCATGGGAACGGCGTCAGCCGCAGGTGCAGCGAATGCCGGCCGGCCTGATGCCACGCGTCCTGCGCCTGCAGGTGCTGCGGACTCAGGAACGCGCCCTGCCCCCAATGGACTTGTCGATCACCACTCATGCCGTCGCTCCAACCGATGCCTCGGGCATGGCTTGCCCGCCGCTGTTGCCGTGTGTACGTGGCCCACCCCAGGTGCAACGCAATCCGGTGCTCATAGCGGCATCGCCTCCACCAGGTAGCCATCACGACGCAGCGCCGCGAGCAGGCCCTCGGCGCCGGCAAGGTGCACCGCGCCAACCGCCACCAGGCAGGGCCCGTCCTGGAACAGCGTTTCCAGCTGGCCGATCCAGCGTGCGTTGCGGTCTTCCAGCAGGCACCGGCGTGCGCGTTGCTCGATCGCACGCGCCTCGTCGCTCAGCCCTTGCATGCGGTCGATGTCGGCCAGCCACGCATCCAGGTTGCGCGCGCGATACCAGGCCATCGCCTGCGCCGACTCGATGCGCAGCACCCACGATGCCCGCAGGCGTTCGTCGAGCACCCGCGAATGTTCCTCCGCGGGCACGCAGTCAAGCGCCTGCAGTTGCTGCTCCAGGGTCTCCAGGTGCAGCACGCGCTTGCCGGCGCCTGCCGCCATCCGCTGCAGGCGTGCGTCCATGGTGGCGTCGCCGCCGGTTTCGCCGCGTGCCTCCAGCAGCGCCAGCACCGACCACGGCTTCATCCGGTCGAGGTCCTGCGCGCGCACGTTCGGCAGCAGTGCGCGTGCCTGCGCGAAGCCGTCCTTGCCGACCAGGTTCGACAGCGGGCTCTGTTCCGGCAGCCAGCGATAGCCGTCGAGTTCGGGCTTCCAGGCCTCGTCCAGGTTCGCTTCGTTGACGAAGGTGTCGACCTCCGCCAGCGTCTGCTGCAGCTGCGCGTAGTCGATGCCCTGCTCTTCCGGGGTACCGAAGTGGATGGTCGCCAACAGGTAGCTGGCGCGCATCGGCGCGGGTGCTGCCGGCGCTGGCGTCGGCATTGGCGCGGGATCGCCGGCACTCGCCGTCGCAGGCGGTGCCGGCGAGTCGCCCTGCGCCTGCAGCGCCTCCGCCGGCAGCAGGGTCGCCGCCGGCGGGGTCACCCGGAACAGCACGCCGCGCAGCACGGGCGCGACCGGCAACCGTGGCGCGATGCTGGCGGGCACGGCATCGCCTGCCGCCAGCGCCTGCGGCGCAGCCGATGATTGCGAAACCGGATCCGTGGGCGGCAGTTGCGAGGCCACCGCATCGGTCGCCGCCTGCGCGGACACGCCGCGGGTCTGCGCATCCTGCAGTTGCGGTTGCGGCGGTTGCGAAGCCTGTGCCGCCGACGGGGCGTCCTGCGGCGGCACGCCGGCGGACACCGCCGCCGACAGCAGCATCGCAGGCAGCAGGCCGCATGCACTGCTGCGTGCGTGCGTCTGGACTGCGCGCTGGCGTGCCGCGTGGGTCATTGGGGCATTCGTTCGCAGCGCCCGCGGGGCGCGATGCAACGCATCTTTGGCGAGCGCGCCGCGCGCAACCATATGTCGGAGGAGCTATGCCGTTGGAACGGCGCATCCGTATTGATGACCGCTGGTGGCGCGGAATATCGTGAACACCCGAGAGCGCGGTTGCGTTCGCCACATCGCGCGTGGAGACACCACCCATGAAGGTGCCGCAATGAAGGTGCTCATCGCGGACGACCATCGCCTGATCATCGAGGGCGTCAAGATCAAGCTCGCCGAGCTTGATCCGGCGCTGGAAGCGGTGGTGGCGATGAACCTGGAAGAGCTGGACCGGGCGGTCGCCGCGCATGCGCACGAACTCGACCTCGCGCTGGTCGACATCGCGATGCCCGGCACCCATGGCTTCGAGCACGTGGCGCGGCTGCGGTCGCAGGCACCGGCGCTGCCGGTGATCGTGCTGTCCGGCTCGGAGGACGTCGAACTGATGCGCGCCCTGATCGACCTCGGCGTGCTCGGCTTCATCCCCAAGGCGTATTCGCCCGAGGTCATGCTCTCGGCGATCCGGCTGGTGCTGGCTGGCGGCATCTACGTCCCGCCACTGCTGCTGGCGAATGCGCAGGCGCAAGGGTGGCAGCCGAGCGAGGCGCCGGCGGCGGAGGGCGCGCCCTCGCGCTCGATCGATGGCCTGCGCAACCTGCTGACCGAACGCCAGATCGACGTGATGCGCCTGCTCTCGCAGGGCAAGCCGAACAAGCTGATCGCGCGCGACCTCGGGATCAGCGAGGGCACGGTGAAGATCCACCTGGCGGCGATCTTCCGCGCGCTGAACGTGCGCAACCGGGTCGAGGCGGTGGTCGCTTCGCGCAAGCTGCAGGGCCTGTAGCACCCCAGTCCGCGGGCCATAGTGCGTCCGCCGTATTGTCCGCGGATTCGCGCGGGCGCAGCCTGAGCACGTATGCACGGCCCGCACGCGGCCGTGGAGGCTCGCCATGAACCGCACCGCACCCGTTTCGCGCCATCGCCCGTTGCGCCTGCCGTGGCTTGCATTGGGGATCGCGATCAGCAGCTTCGCCGCCGCCCAGAGCGCCCCGGACCCGGCCGCCGCGCCGACCAACCCCGACCTCGGCCCCGCGTTCTCGACCAAGAACGCGGCCTACGTGCCGGTGCTGTTCGACGAGATCCCGGGCTGGGAGGACGAGAGCTTCGAGCAGACCTACGCCAGCTTCTCCTCCAACTGCAAGGCGATGAAGCGGCGCTCGGCGTGGGCGCCGATCTGCGCGAAGCTGGCCCGGTTGCCGAAGAACGACGCCGCCCTGCGCGCGTTCATGCACGACGAGTTCTACGCCTACCAGATGCTGACCCCGACCCGCGGCGCGACCGGCAAGCTGACCGGCTATTTCGAGCCGCTGATCGCCGGGTCGCTGCGCAGCGAGGGCGCCTACAGGTACCCGGTGTACGGCATCCCCAACGACATGTACATGGTCGATTCGCGGACCGTGGCAGGCCAGTCCAGCCGCTGGCTGAAGCCCGCGCAGGGCAAGCTGGTCGGCGCCGAGGCCGGCACGCCGGGCGCGCGCCAGTACAAGATCGACCTCGCCGGGACCTCGCCCAACAATCGCGACAAGCGCTACCGGGTGCGCATCGTCGGCGACAGCGTGCGCCCCTACCTCACCCGCAAGCAGATCGACGCCGGCGGGATCGATGCGCCGGTGCTGGCGTGGGTGGCCGACCCGTACAAGCTGTATTCGATGCAGATCCAGGGCTCGGGCAAGATCCAGCTCAAGGATGGCGGCCTGATCCGGCTGGCCTACGCGGAGCAGAACGGCTACCCGTTCATGCCGAACGCGACCCGCGGCGACCAGGACAACATGCTGCTGGCGATCAAGGCGCGCGCCCTGATGGAGCCGCCCACCGTCGATGTGCCGGGCGCGACCCGTGGTGCGAAGAAATCCGGCGGTTCGAGTGCATCGGACGACGAAGTCGCGCGCATCGTCGCTGCCCTGAGCAGCGGCGGCAGCACCACGGCCAGCACCTCAAGGCCGAAGGCAAAGGCGAAGCCCAGGCCGGTGGCCAAGAAAGCGGCGTCCAAGCGCCCCGCCCAGGGTACGCCAGGCGAAGCGCAGGAAGAGATCGCGGTAGACCCGTCCGACGTGGACGCGATGATCCAGTTCCTGCTGTCCGCACCGGTCGCCGATGAGAGCGTCTATGTCGCGGACGCGGAAGCCGCGCCGGAACCGGCCACCGCGACCAGCTCGCCGCGGCCGTCCTCCGCGCAGTCCTCCGCCCAGAAGGGGGCCCCGATGGACATGTCGGAGTTCGAGGGCAAGGGCGGCGGCAAGGGCGCGGGCCAGGCGGTGGGCAGCGGCAAGGCGGTGCCGGCCACCGGCATCCACGACCCGAGCTATGTGTTCTTCCGCCGCATCGGTGATGGCCCGGAAGGCCCGATCGGCGCGCTCGGCGTGCCCTTGAGCGCGGGCCGTTCGATGGCGGTGGACCCGCGCGCCACCCCGCTCGGCGCACCGGTGTTCATCGATGGCCAGCAACCCGGCGGCAAGGGACCGATGCGCCGGCTGGTGTTCGCCCAGGACACCGGTGGCGCGATCCGCGGCAGCGTGCGCGGCGACTTCTTCTGGGGCTTCGGCGACAAGGCCGGCAAGATGGCGCTGCAGACCAACCAACCGGTCAAGATGTGGCTGCTGCTGCCGAAGGCGGTGGCCGGCAGCGCCGCCGCCAGCGGGATCAAGACCCGCAGCGCCGGCGGGGTCGAGGCACTGCGCGACTGCGCGGTGCCGGACGAGGAGTTCTGCGTGGAGGACGACGGCAGCATCCTCGATGAGCTGCTGCCCGGCGGCTAGCGGCGCGGGCCGGCACACGGCATAGGCCATCCGGAGAATGGCCGCACCGGCGGCGGCTATCTAGCCTGTGGCGATACCGGGCGCGCGCGCCGCGACGCCCGGTCCATGCCCGGGAACGCCATGCTCGACGAGCTGCTGCCCTATTACGAGAACGAACTGACCTACCTGCGACGGCTGTCGAAGGAGTTCGCCTCCAAGTACCCGAAGATCGCCTCGCGCCTGCAGATGGAAGGCGAGGTCTGCGAGGATCCGCACGTCGAGCGGATGATCGAGTCGTTCGCGTTCCTGACCTCGCGCATCCACAAGAAGCTCGACGACGAATTCCCGCAGATCACCGAAGCGATGCTGTCGGTGCTGTACCCGCATTTCCTGCGCCCGGTGCCGTCGATGTCGGTGGCGCAACTGCAGCTGGCGCCCGGCGCCGAGATCAGCGCGATGCAGGAGCTGCCGCGCCACAGCCAGCTGCTGACGCGGCCGGTGCAGGGCCTGCCGGTCCGCTACCGCACCGGCTACCCGGTCGAGGTCTGGCCGATCCGGATCGCCGCGGCGCAGCTGGAGGCCGCGGAGCGGTCGGCGTTCGCGGTCACCCAGGACGACACCGTCGCCACCATCCGGATCCGGGTCGAAGCGACAGGGCAGCTGCCGCTGTCGAAGCTGCCGATCCGGCGCCTGCGCCTGTACATCGACGGCGAGAGCCCGCTGGTGCACGCGCTGCACGAACTGCTGCTCAATTCCGCCACCGGCATCACCCTGCGCGCGCCGGACGATGCACCGCAGGTGCCGCCGCTGCGGCTGCCGGCAACGTGCCTGCAGCCGGTCGGGTTCGCGGACGAGGATGCCCTGCTCGACTACGACCCGCGTTCCTTCCTCGGCTACCGGCTGATCCAGGAATACTTCGTGCTGCCGGAGAAGTTCCTGTTCATCGACCTGGCCGGGATCGACACCAGTCGCTTCGACCGCGCGATGGAGGTGGCGATCGAGCTCGGCAGCTTCGGCCGCCCAGAACGCCTGCAGCGGCTGGAACAGGCGGTGTCGGCGGACACCTTCCGCCTGTTCTGCACGCCGATCGTCAACCTGTTCAAGCAGCAGGGCGAGCCGATCCGGGTCTCGCAGGAGCGCCACGAGTACCAGGTGGTGCCGGACGTGCGCCGCCCGCTCGGGCTCGAGGTGTACTCGGTGGACTGGGTGCGCAAGGCCAGCCGGACCCCGACCAGCAACGACGTGGTCGAGTTCCATCCCGCCTATTCGGTGAAGCACGGCCTGCACGACGAAGGCGACGGCCATTACTGGTACCTGCAGCGGCGACCGTCGCTGCTGCCGAACGACGACGGCTCCGACGTCATGATCAGCCTGGTCGACCGCGACATGAATCCGCGCGCACCGGCGGTGGACACGCTGTCGCTGAGCCTGACCTGCACCAACCGCGACCTGCCCTCGGCGCTGCCATTCGGCGGCGACGACAGCCAGCTGCAGCTCGACCAGGGCGGCGTCATCGCCAGCGCGCGGCTGCTGAAGAAGCCCAGCGCGACCTGGCGCGCGCCGATGCGGCTGGCCAACCAGTGGCGGCTGATTTCGCACCTGTCGCTCAACCACCTGTCGATCGTCGACGGCGGCCGCGAGGCCCTGCTGGAGATCCTCAGCCTCTACAACTTCGCGGACTCGGTCACGGTGCGCAAGCAGATCGCCGGGATCAGCAACGTGTCGGGCCATCCGTCGGTGACCCGGGTCGGGCAGGCGCCGCGCCAGGCCTTCGTGCGCGGCACCGAGATCGAACTGGAGTTCGACGAGAACCAGTACGTCGGGTCCGGCGTGTACCTGATGGCCTGCGTGCTGGATCGCTTCCTCGGCCTGTACTGCACCGCCAACTCCTACACCCGCCTGAGCGTGCGCAGCCAGCAGCGCGAGGACTACATCGTGCGCTTCGCCCCGCGCAGCGGCAGCCTGCCGCTGGTATGAGCCCCTGCCGATGAACAGCGCCGCATGAGCCTGGGCACCCCCATCGACGGCGCCACCGCCAGCCCGCTGGTCGCGCCCGGCGACCCGATGCAGCCGGCGATCGACCGCCTGCTCAACGATCCCGGCCGCTTCGGCTTCTTCCAGGCGGTGCGGCTGCTGTACAGCGTCGGCGGCTTCGACGGCCGCGGCACCGGCGCCCGCCCCGGCCCGCTGCGCTTCACCACCCCGGCCTCGCTGTCGTTCCCGCCATCGGAGCTGCATTCGATCGCGCAGGCGGATGCCAGCACCCGCGTGTGCGTCAACTTCTTCGGCCTCACCGGGCCCTCCGGAGTGCTGCCGCGCACCTACACGGAGCTGCTGATCGCGCGCAAGCAGGTGCAGCGCGACCAGAGCGCGCAGGAATTCTTCGACCTGTTCAACCACCGGCTGGTGTCGCTGTTCTGGCTGGCATGGGCCAAGCACCGGCCCGAAATCGGCCGCCAGTTCGGTTTCAACAATTCGGTCTACCGTTACCTGGAGCACATCGTCGGCCTTGGCACGCCGGCGCTGCAGGCGCGGCTGCATCCGACCAGGCGCGGCGCCACGCCGGTGAAGGCGCTGCCCAGCGCGGCCCTGAGCTACTTCTCCGGCCTGATCGCGCAGCGCCCCCACGGCGAACGCGCGATCGCGCAGGTGGTGTCGGCGGTGGTCGCGGCGCCGGTGCAGGCGACCGGCTGCCTGGGCACCTGGCAGGACATCGCCGCCGATGCGCGCACCCGGCTCGGCCGCGGCAACCACCGCCTCGGCGCCGGCTGCGTGCTCGGCACCCGCTACTGGGACCGGCAGACCACCCTGCGCCTGACCATCGGACCGATCGACCGCGCCAGGTTCAACGCCCTGCTGCCACGCGGCGCCAGGCTGGCGGACATCATCGAACTGACCCGCTTCCTGACCGGACTGGCGCTGGACCTGCGCATCCGCCTGTCGCTGCGCGCCGACCAGGTCCCGCCGCTGCGGCTTGGCGCACGCGACCAGGACCGCCCGCAACTGGGCTGGAACACCTGGCTGCGCGGGCGCAGCGATCCGCGTCCCGCGAACGACTGCGAATTCCACTTTTCCGCCCTTGGAGGCCAATCATGGCACTGAACCTGCGCGCGCTGATCGCACGCCTGAACACCACCGTCCGCGGCGCGATGGAAGGCGCGGCGGGCCTGTGCATGTCGCGCGGCCACTACGAGGTCGAGGTCGAGCACGTGCTGCTGAAGCTGATGGAGGTGGAGAACACCGACATCCGCCGCATCCTGCGCCAGTTCGAGATCGCGCCGGAGGCGCTGGAACGCGAGCTGGGCAAGGCGCTCGACGGCTTCAAGGCCGGCAACCAGCGCACCCCGGCGTTGTCGGCGATGATCCCGAAGCTGTTCGAGGCCGCATGGGGCTGGGCGTCGATCGAATACGGCGAAGCCAAGATCCGCAGCGGCCACGTGCTGGTCGCGCTGCTGGCGGATTCGGAACTGCGCCGGCTGGTCAGCGTCAGCGCGCGTTCGCTCGAGAAGATCAATTTCGAGACCCTGACCAAGAATTTCCATGCGCTCACCGAGGCCTCCAGCGAAGCGCGCGATGCGCGCGCCCTGGGTGACGCCGGCGGCGCCCTGTCGGGCACCGGCGCCGACGCGGCAACCCCGGGCGCGGCCGCAGCCGGCGGCAAGCCCAGCCGCACGCCGAACCTGGACCAGTACTGCATCAACCTGACCCAGCGCGCGCGCGAGGGCAAACTGGACCCGGTGCTCGGGCGCGATGCCGAGATCCGCCTGATGATCGACGTGCTGACCCGGCGCCGGCAGAACAACCCGATCCTCACCGGCGAGGCCGGCGTGGGCAAGACCGCGGTGGTCGAGGGACTGGCCGCGCGGATCGCCACCGACGACGTGCCGCCGATCCTGCGCGGGGTCGAACTGCTGTCGCTGGACCTTGGCCTGCTGCAGGCCGGCGCCAGCGTCAAGGGCGAATTCGAGAACCGGCTGAAGGGCGTGATCGAGGAGGTCAAGTCCAGCCCCAAGCCGATCATCATGTTCATCGACGAGGCGCACACCCTGATCGGCGCCGGCGGCGCGGCCGGCCAGAACGATGCGGCCAACCTGCTGAAACCCGCCCTGGCGCGCGGCGAGATGCGCACCATCGCCGCAACCACCTGGAGCGAATACAAGAAGTACTTCGAGAAGGACCCCGCCCTCACCCGTCGCTTCCAGGTGGTCAAGGTCGACGAGCCCGACGATGCCAAGGCGGTGTCGATGCTGCGTGGGGTCGGCCAGGCGATGGCCGCGCACCACAAGGTGCGCATCCTCGACGAGGCGATCACCGAAGCGGTGAAGCTGAGCTCGCGCTTCATCCCGGGCCGCCAGCTGCCGGACAAGGCGGTCAGCGTGCTCGACACCGCCTGCGCCAAGATCGCGATCGGCCAGAACGCCACCCCGGCGCGGATCGAGGACGCGCGCAGGCGGCTGGACGTGCTGGCCACCGAGCGTGCGCAACTGGAAAAGGAAGCCGCCGGCGGCAGCGACCATGGCAAGCGCCTCGCCGAGATCGCCGAGGAGACCGCGGGGGCCAGCGAAACCCTGGCCGCGGACGAGGCCCGCTTCGCGCAGGAGAAGGAACTGGTGGCGAAGATCCACGCCGAGCTCGACAAGGTCGAGGCATTGCCGGCCGATGATCCCGGTCGCGCCGACGCGGTGGCCACGCTCAACGCCATCCGCGCCGAGCTGAAGGCACTGCAGGGCTTCGAGCCGATGATCCTGCCGGTGGTGGATTCCAGCGCGGTCGCCGAGATCATCGCCGGCTGGACCGGCATTCCGGTCGGCCGGATGGTCGCCGACGAGATCCAGACCGTGCTGCGCCTGCAGGACACGCTTGAGGAGCGCGTGATCGGCCAGAGCCACGCGCTCGAGGCGATCGCCCAGCGCGTGCGCACCTCGCGCGCCAACCTGGAGGACCCGGACAAGCCGAAGGGCGTGTTCCTGCTGGTCGGCACCTCCGGCGTCGGCAAGACCGAGACCGCGATCGCGCTGGCCGATGCACTGTACGGCGGCGAGCGCAGCATGATCACGATTGCGATGTCCGAGTACCAGGAGGCGCATACCGTCAGCAGCCTGAAGGGCAGCCCGCCCGGCTACGTGGGCTATGGCGAGGGCGGCGTGCTGACCGAGGCGGTGCGCCGCCGGCCGTATTCGGTGGTGCTGCTGGACGAGATCGAGAAGGCGCACCCGGACGTGCTGGAGCTGTTCTTCCAGGTGTTCGACAAGGGCCGCATGGAAGACGGCGAAGGCCGCGAGATCGATTTCCGCAATACGCTCATCATCCTCACCTCCAACGCCGGCACCGACCTGGTGATGCAGGCCTGCAACGAGTCCGAGGAACTGCCGACGGTGGCCTACCTCAACGAGTTGCTGAAGCCGGAGCTCAACCGCACCTTCAAGCCGGCCTTCCTCGGCCGCACCGCGGTGATCCCGTACTACCCGCTGCGCGACGAGAACATGCGCAAGATCGTGCGCCTGAAGCTCAACAAGATCGGCAAGCGGATCAAGGCCAACCACGGCGCCACCCTGGAATACGACGAGGCGGTGGTGGACGCCATCGCCAGGCGCTGCACCGAGGTCGATTCCGGCGCGCGCAACATCGACAACATCCTGACCGGGACGGTGCTGCCGGAGGTGTCCGGCCACGTGCTGGAGCGGATGGCCGAAGGCGGCACGATCAGCGAGATCCGGATCGCGGTCGGCGGGGACGGCGGTTTCGCGTACGCGGTGACCTGACGCCAACAGCACTAGGCCCTTCGCGCTATCCACGGCCTGGCCCACGGGCCGCGGCTAGCACTTCCGGACGAATGTCGCGCGGCGCCGCGACCGACGACGATAGGCAGCACAAGCGACCACGACCATGCCCTCCAGCCTTTCCACCAGCAACCGGATGTACTTCGTCACCCTGCACGACTACGGGGAGGACGACCTGCTGATCGAGGAAATGACCGGACAGGAGGCGATGTCGCAGCTGTTCCAGTTCCGCCTGCGCCTGCTGTCCGAGCGCGACGACATCGACCCGCGCAGGATCATCGCCAAGCCGGCGATCCTGCGCACCGAGACCCGCGACATCCACCACATGGGTGGCGAGCGCCACTGGAACGGGGTGGTCTCACGCTTCCAGCGCACCGGCCGCACCGCCTCGCCGGATGGCGACAGCGTGTATTCCTACGAATGCGACATCGTGCCGTGGTTCTGGTTCCTGACCCAGCACGAGGATTGCCGCATCTTCCAGAACAAGACGGTCCGCGAGATCGTCGAGGCCATCTTCGAAGAGTTCGCCTACACCGATTTCCGCTTCGACCTGACCGAGAACCACCCGTCGCTGGAGTACTGCACGCAGTACCACGAGACCACCTTCGACTTCATCTCGCGGCTGCTGGAACGCGAGGGCATCCACTACTACTTCCGCCACTACGAGGAAGGCGGGGAAACCCGGCACCTGCTGGTGTTCAGCGACAACAACGGCAGCAACCCGGCGCTGGACCCGGACACGGTCCCGTTCGACGAGGAAGGCCATACCGAGGAATTCGACGCGATCCAGGCGCTGGCCCTGGACCAGCAGATGCGCACCCGCAAGGTCACCCTTGGCGACTGGGACTTCGTGCGCAAGCGGTTGCTGCGCGAAGACACGCCAACCGTGCTGTCGATCGGCGCGGACCGCGACCTGGAGCGCTACCGCTACCCGGGCGGCTTCGTCGAGCCGGCGCTCGGCAAGTACCGTTCGCGCGTGATCATGGAGGCGGAGGAATCCAGCCACATGCGCTTCCGTGGCAACGGCAAGGTCCGCACGCTGGCGCCCGGCCACACCTTCACCCTGGAAGACCACCCCTTCGATGAATTCAACATCGAATACATGGTGCTGTCGGTCTGGCACCACGGCCGCAACAACCTGACCGGCAATGGCGCGCCATCGGACTACGCCAACGAATTCAGCCTGCAACCGCACGAGGTCACCTGGCGCGCCCCGCTGTCCACGCCGAAGGGCCTGGTGCGCGGCCCGCAGACGGCGCTGGTGACCGGCCCCGCGGGCGAGGAGATCCACACCGACCAATACGGCCGGATCAAGATCCAGTTCCACTGGGACCGCCTGGGACGCTACGACGACCGCAGCTCGTGCTGGGTGCGGGTGGCGCAGACCTGGGCCGGGAACGGCTTCGGCACGATGTTCATCCCGCGGGTCGGGATGGAGGTGGTGGTCGACTTCCTGGAGGGGGACCCGGACCAGCCGATCGTCACCGGTTGCGTCTACAACGGCGTCAACCGGCCACCGTATGCGCCCCCAGGCCCCGGCCCGGCGACCAAGTCGGGCATCAAGACCTTGTCCTCGAAGGGTGGTGGCGGCACCAACGAGCTGCTCTTCGAGGACAAGAAGGGCAGCGAGGAAGTCTTCCTGCAGGCGGAGAAGGACCTCAACGTCAAGGTCAAGGCCAACCGCACCGAATCGGTCGGCGGCGATTCCAACCACGACCTCGCCGGCAAGCAGCGGATATACGTCGGCGGCGACCGCCACCTCAAGGTGGATGGCGCCAGCACCATGGTCGTCAAGGCCGACTTGATGCAGGGCAGCAAGGGCGACCAGGAACTGCTTTCGGAGCAGGAGTTGCGCCTGCTCGGGAAGTCCTCGGTCCGGATCGGCAGCAGGAGCGGCATCGACATCCATGGCGGGATGAAGCTGGTGATGGAGGCGAACACGCTGATCAGCCTCAAGGTCGGCGGCAGCGGCATCGTGATCGACCCCAGCGGGGTCAGCGTGATCGGGCCGATCATCAAGCAGAACTCCGGCGGCGCGCCCAGTGCCGCGAGTGCACCGTCCGGCTTCAGCGCCGAGAAGGCGCAGGGCTCCCATGGCACCGAGGATGGCCAGGTCACCGACCCCGGCCAGCAGTTGCAGGCGCAGGCGCTGCGCAATGCCGCACTCGCCGGCCAGCCGTTCTGCGCCGAATGCGAAGCCGCCCGCGCCGCCTACGCGGCGCTGATGGCATGACCTGTTTCACCGCCGTGTCACGTATGACTGATGGCATGGGGACGCAAGCTGTCCGTCGCCCGGGCCATGGTGCGCAACGGCCGCCGCATGCCGCCCCGGGCCGCATGCGACGCCACGCGCCGTGCCGATGAACGCTCGGAGACGAGACCAGGTGATCCCGCAAGGCCAATACGAATCGCTGCACAAACTGGTCTTCGGGCAGCGTGCGCGGGCCGTCTACGCGGTCATGGACGGCGCCATGATCGAAGGCCTGCCCGGGCGGCTGGCGGAGATCGCACCCGATGCCGCCTGCCTGTTCGAAGGGGCGCTGGATCCCATGCTCAGCGCCGCCGCCCCGTGGCTGGTGAAACTGGACCCGGACTCCACCGCCACCCAGATGGCATTGCGCGACGGCTGGAACGGCCACTGGGGCATCGTGTTGCAGACCGACCCCGCGCTCGACCTGCGCGCGGTGCGTTCGCACCTGCGCCGGGTCCTGCGCGTGCGCGCGCCGGATGGCGCCAGCATGCTGTTCCGCTTCTACGACCCGCGCGCGTTCCGGACCGTCATCCCGGTGCTGGACCCGCCTGCTCGCCGGGAGTTCTTCGGCCCGATCCACGGCGTTTTCGTGGAGGGTCGCAGCCCCGACTCCGTGCTGTTCTTCGCCCGCGATGGCAGGCCGGAGCCGCAGGCGTTGCCGCTTGCGTCCGCGGCCTGAAGGAGCCAACCAGGTGCTCGCAGTCAAGCGCAAACAGATGGCCGCGATCGGCGAAGCCCAGCTTCGCAACAACCTCGCGGATTTCCTCGGCCGCCACGTGGACGGGTTGTCGTCGCTGCCGCTCGACCGCCTGGACGCGGAGCTGGACGCGATCATCGCCTATTGCCGCAAGGCCGGACTGCGCAGCCAGCGCGCGGTCGCCTCGTATGCGCTGGCCTGCTCGCTGTTCGGCAACGACCGCGTGGCCGGCGACCCCTCGATCATCGGGGTGCTGGCGGACCGCAGCAGTTCGCAGCTCGACCGCGCGCTGCTGATCGAGATGTGGACCGCGGCCGCCTATGGCGACTACCGACGGACCCAGGGAGGCTGACATGTTCGAGGGACTGACCGAAGGCCTGTCGAATATCGGTGCCGCCGCCGGCGAGGCCGTGCAGCAGGCGCAGCAACAGGCCGCCGCGGCGGCGGGTGCGGCCGCCAATGCCGCGCAGGGCGCGATCTCCGAAGCGCAGACCGCGGTCGCGAATGCGTCGGCGGCTGCCGCCGGCGCAGCCAATGGCGCGGTCGCGCAGGCGCAGCAGGCCGCGCAACAGGCTGCCGCGCAGGCCGGGGCCGCGGCCCAGGGCGCACTTGGCCAGGCCAACCAGGCCATGGATGCGGCACGCAGCGCCGCCAACGACATGGCCCAGAACGCGCTGGCCCAGGCCAACAACGCGCTTACCGATGCCAGCCAGCAGGCCGGCGCCGCCGCCCAGAATGCGTTGGCCCAGGCCCAGTCCGCGGTCAATACCGCGCAGAACCAGGCCAAGGCGATCGCCGATGGTGCGTTGGCCGCGGCCACGGGTGCGCTGGAGAACGCGATGGCCACCGCCGAGCAGGCGGCGCAATCGGCGATCGACAACGCCATGGGCATGGTCGACAACGCCATGGGCATGCTCGAGGACGGCGTCGGCAACGCGCTGGCGGCGGCCAACAACGCGATCGACCAGGCCCAGGAGCAGCTCCGCGACGCCGCCACCAACGCGCTGCAGCAGGCACGCAGCGCGGTGATCGACAACGCCCGCGGCGCGCTGGGCCAGGTTGCGGCGGCGCTGGATGCGCTGCCGACCAGCTTCCCCAACCTGCCGGTGGATTTCCCGGCCTCCGATTGCCCGTACGTGAACAGGCTTCGGGACGAACTCGCGCGGCGTGCGGCCCAGGCCAACAATGCACTTGGCAATGCGGTCGGGGCGCTGAACGACATCGCCGGGCCGATGCTGGACCAGGCCAGCAATGCGCTGGACCAGGCCAACGGGCTGGCCGACCAGGCGCTGGGCGCGATGGACGATGCGATGGGTGCGCTCGACCAGGCCCAGGCAACCGCCAACGGCGCCGCCCAGCAGGCACTTGGCGCCGCCAGGACCGCCGTGCAGCAGGCGCAGCAGGCCGTCCGCGAACAGGCCGGCGCAGCGATCGCACAGGTGAAAGATGCGGTCAATGGCATGAAGCAGCAGGCACAGGATGCCGCGCAGGGTGCGATCGGCGATGCCATGGCGGCGGTGGATTCCGCGCAACAGCAGGCCGGCGATGCCGCCGGGCAGGCGATCGCAGGCGCCCAGGCCGCGGCCGCGCAGGCGCAGCAGCAGGTCAACCAGGCCGCCCAGCAAGGCCTGGCGCAGGCCAACCAGGCCGCGCAGCAGGCACAGCAGGCGCTCAGCGGCGCCGCCCAGGGCGCCCTCAACAACGCCCAGAACGCCGCCCAGGCCGCGGCCACCCAGGCCGGCGACGCCGCCCAGGGCGCGATCGCCAGCGCGCAGTCCTCCATTGGCCAGGCGTCCGCCGCGGCCGGACAGGCCGCCCAGGGCGCAGTCGGTGCCGCCCAGTCCGCCGTCGCGGGTGCCGCGGGTGCGATGGGCAACGCCGCGCAATCGCTCGGCAACCTGTTCGGCTGAACCGCCGCGACACGAAAAAGGCGGCAATCGCCGCCTGTTCCCGGAACCGCTACCGCAGTGGCGTCATGGAATCATTTCGGTGAACTGCCCCGGGCTGGTCACGCTGACCACGCCACCCCACAGGCACATGCAGGTGCAGGTGTTGTCCACCGCGGGCATGTTGGCGAGCAGCACGGTCGGCGCGCCCGGGACCCATGGGGTCTGGGTCATCGGGATGCAGGGCTGCGGGGTCAGCACGCCCTGCGCCGCCGCGGTGGCGGCCGCCACCTGCGGGTTCGACGGGGTGATGCACATCCCGAACGGCAGGATGTTCACCATCGGCTTGTGGTCCATGATGTTCGCCGCGGGCTGGTTGCCGGACAGCACGCGATTGACCGGCAACACCACCAGGTTGGATGGCGCCATGCCGAAGCTGCACATCAGCACGGCGCCATTGACGACCTGCATCGGCATCGTCGAATGCTCAGCCGCCGGTGGCCTGGATCTCGACGCGGCGGTTTTCACCCGCGTTCGGATCCTCGGTGTTGAGCAGCTGGCTCTCGCCCTTGCCCATCGCCTTCAGGCGCGCGGCGGACACGCCGTTCTCGGTCAGGTAGCGGCGCACCGCGGCGGCGCGGCGGTCGGACAGGGCCTTGTTGTAGGCCGCCGAGCCGCTGGCGTCGGTATGCCCGATCACGGTGAACTTGCGGCCCTCCAGCTGCGGCGATGCCAGCGCCTTGGCCAGCGTGGCCATGGTCTTCTCGGAGCTGCCGGCGATTTCGGCCGAGTTGTACTCGAAGTTGATCTGCATGTTGATCGATGCCGGCTTCGGCTTGGCCGGCGCGGCGACCGGCGCGGTCGACATCGACGCCGCGCCCGGGCGCAGTGCGCGGGTCTGGCCCGGTTGCTGGGCGGGGGCGTCGGCCTTCAGGCTCTCGATGATCGAATCCACCGAGGGCGCGCTCTGCGGATCCTGCGCATCCTGCGCGTGCAGGCCGGCGCACGCGGCCAGCAGGGCGATCGCCAGTGCGGAGCGGAGAATCGTGGTCGTGCTCATGGTTGTCCTCGTAGCGTTGCGGCCTCGCGGCCAGGATGCATTCCGGCGGCGGCATGCCGCGCGGCGGCCGGCATTCGCCGATCCTCGCGGTTGAGTCTGCGCCGCGATCCGGTCGATTTCGATACCACGTTCGGCCTAGTGCAGACGCCGCGTGGCGTGGCTCCGAGGCGGGGCGGCTAGCGCCGATGGGATATCGCCGGGGCGTGCGCCGGTGCCTAACCTGAACGCGCGTCCCCTGGGGCATTCATGGAAGCGATCCAGCAATTTGCGCTGGCGTCGGGCATCGCCATCGGTGGCGGGCTGTTGGGCGCGGCCGTGTCCGCGATCCTGCTGCGCCGTGCGCAGGCGCGCCAGGCACACCGGCTGGCCGCCGAGGTCGCCGCGGGCAACCTGCCGCCTGCGGTTGCGGCGCCATCGCTGGCCCCCTTGCTCGACGCGCTGTCGCAGCGGATCGCGCTGATGCAGCAGGCGCGGGACGAACTCGATGCGCAGCGCCGGCAGTTGTCGGCGGACATGGTCCGGCAGATGCAGCAGACCGATGGCGCGATGCGCGCCAAGGACCGGTTCCTGTCCGCGATCAGCCATGACCTGCGGCAGCCGCTGCAGACGATGGACCTGGCGCTGGCGCAGTTGCGGCGGGAACCCCTGCCTGCGCAGGCACGCGAACTCGTCCAGTTGGATGCCGGCATGCGCACCCTCGCCGAGGTGCTGGATGGCCTTGCACTGCTCTCGCAACTCGATGCCGGTGCGCTGCAGGCGCACGCCAGCGCGTGCGAGCTGGAGCAGGCGTTCGCCTCGGCACTGGCTGCACAGGCGGATGCCGCCCGCCGCGCGGGCGTGTCGCTGCATGCGCACGCCGGTGGCCACGCCGTGTTCACCGACCCGCGCCTGCTCGGCAGCCTGCTTGAACGCCTGCTGGACAACGCGATCAAGGCCAGTCCGGGCGGCGCCCGGGTGCTGCTGGCGGCGCGCCGGCACGGTACCCAGGTGCGCCTTGAGGTCCGCGATGGCGGCGTCGGCATCGCGCCGATCCACCAGCCACGCGTGTTCGACGAATTCTTCCAGGTCGGCAACCCCGAGCGCGACCACCGCAAGGGCTTCGGCCTCGGCCTGCCGATCGTGTCCCGGCTCGCCGCCCTGCTCGGCACCCGGGTGGAACTGCGCTCGCGGCTGCATGCCGGCACCTGCTTCTGGCTGGCGCTGCCGCGCGCTTCGGTGCTGCAGCGTCCGCCGCGCGCGGTGCTGCTGGATCGCGACCCCGGGCACCGCGATGCGCTGGCCGCGATGCTGCGGTCCTGGGGCTACGCGGTGCAGGCGGAATCGGCGGTCGATGCCGCATGCACGCACCTTGCCGGCGGCAATGGCGGGCTGGATGCAGTGTTGTGCGCGATCGATGCCGACGACGACCCGGCCTGGGGCCTGCTCCGCGCCGCTGCGGCCCAGCAGGCGCAGGCCGCGCGCATCGTGCTGTGCGCATCCCCGGGGCCGGGCCTGCTGGAACTGGCGGCGCGACACGGCGCGCAGGCACTGTCGCGCCCACCCGCCCCCGCCAAGCTGCGCTCGCTGCTGGCGCAGCGTCCGCTGCCACAGTCCATGCGCGGCGCCGCCTGAGCAGGCAGGCGCCGCGACCGGGGCTCAGAAATCGCCGCAGCTGTTCTTGCGCTCGGTCTCGAAGCAGTTGGTCAGGTTCGGGCGCGAACGCACCTTCGCCCATTCGTTCGACAACTCGTCGCCGGACGAGGCCAGTTGCTGGTCTTCCAGCGAGGCGTTGAGCGCGCACATCGGGGCGCCGCCGAAGTTGCGGTCGTAGACGTAGGTGTTGACCGTTTCCCGGATCAGGTCGATCGGGGTCGACGACAGTTGCGGCAGCGGGATGATCTGCAACGCGGTGGCGTTGCCCGGTGCCTGCACGAACACGTAGTTGGTCGCGCTGCTGCCGCCGTTGACCGGATAGAAGCCGATCGGCGAAAGCAGGCCGGCCGGGCTGTTCCAGATCACCCCGCTGCCGAACACGCTCTCGATGGTGTCGCCATTGCGGAAGCCGGTGACGCTGCCGGTGAACAGCGGGTTCTCGGTGCCGAGGTAGCGGATGAAGCTGTCGGCGGTGAACAGCAGGGTGGCCGGGGTGATCCCGAGCGTGCCGGGCACGAACTGCAGGCGGTAACCGGCGGCGGAGGTGAACTGCCCGGTGATCGGGTAGTTGCCGACGTTGCTGCCGATGGTCGCGGTGGTCACGCCCACGCCGGAGGCGACGTTGGCCGCGCTGTCGCCCAGGATCGCGCCGCTGACGGTGAAGGTGAAGGTCGGGTTCGGCAGCCCGTATTCGCGCATGAAATCGTCGAAGGTGATCACCGCGGTCGGCTGCTGCACGTAGATGAAGTGGTTGTCCGCGGCCGGCACGGTCACCCCGCACTGGCCGAGGTAGGCGCAGCCGTACAGGTTCGGCAGGTTGCCGTCGCCGGCCAGGCCGCCGCGGTCCTCGCCGACCCAGCTGTTCGCCCACACCCGCCAGTCGCCGCTGGCGACCAGGCTGGCGCCGGCCGCGTTCTGCAGGGTGTTCGCGGTCACCAGGTCGATGTTCACCCCGGACACGCCCGCGTTCAGCGTCATGTCGCCGGCGAGGTTGCGCACGAACACGTCGCCGCCGGCGGAGATGCCGGTGGCCCCGAAGCTGGCGAGTCCGTTCGACGAGGCGTCCATGCCCAATCCGGAGACGCTGCCGATCGCCAGCGCATCGACGTCCTCGTATTCGAAGTCGCCGCCGGCCGAGCCGGCCAGGGTGGTCGCCGCGACGTTGTTGCCGGCGTCCGCCAGCAGCACGCTGCCGCCGGCGCGCGCCAGCAGGCTGTGCGCGGTGATCGCGCCGCCGCTGGACTGGGTGATGTCGCCGCCGCTGGACAACGCCAGGGTGCCGGTGCCGACGTCGAGTGCGGCCTGGATGTCGATGCCGCCGCTGCCGCCGTCGTTCTGCAGGGTCAGGTCGCCGCTGCGGCTGGTCGCGCCCAGCACCCGGATCGCACCCGCATGCAGGTTGCTGCCGATGATCAGTTCCGGCGCATCGATCAGCGCAAGTTCGGCACCGCTGAGGGCGAAGCCGGCACTGCCGCCGCCAATCAGGATTTCGTCGGCCGTGCGTTCGGTGAGGCCGCCGTTCGCGTCGACCCCGCCCGGGCGCAGGTTGACCGCCATCCCGCTGGCGATGGTGCCGGCGATGCGCAGCGCATCGCTGCTGCCATCGTTGCCGGCGCGCACCACCACCAGGCTGTTGCCGGCATCGACGCTGGACCCGGCCTCCAGGCTGACGCCTGCGCCGCTGCCGCCTTCGCCGCTGAGTTCGATGCCGCCGCCATTGGTGGCGATCGACACGCCCTGCCCGATCACCAGGCCATCCGAACCGGCACCGGTCCCGCGGCCGCGCAGGTCGAAGTGGCCGCTTTCGGTGCTCAGTTCGCCACCGGTCAGGGCCAGCCCGACCGTGGCACCGATGCCGGTCACCGCGATCGCGCCGGTGGTGGTGCTGATCCCGGACTGGCCGGCGAAGTTCACGCCGGTCCCGGCGGCCGCGTTGCCGAACACGCGCACGTCACCGGCCCCGGCGACCAGCTGCGCATTGGCAAGGTCCACGCCGGTGCCGTTGCCGCCGGACGCCGCGCCGATCACGTCGATGACGCCGCCACCGCTGGCGACCGTGTTGCCCTGCATCAGCACGCCCGCGGTCACGCCGCTGCCGTTGATGCTGATCGCGCCGCCACCGCTGCCGATCGCGAACGCGCCGCCGTCGCCCAGCTGCACGCCGACGCCGCCGGCGCTGGTCCCGCTCACGCTGATGCTGCCGCCGTTGGTGGCGAGGCCGCCGCCGGTCACGCGGACGCCTGCGGTGGCGGTGGCGGCCAGCGCCTCGCCACTGAGGGTGATGTCGCCGCTGTCGGTGTCGATCGCGCCATCGGCGATGTCCAGGCCGAAGTTCGCGCCGGTACCGATCAGGGTGATCGCGCCACTGGTCGTGCTCACCCCTGCCCCGTTCGCGAACAGCACGCCGATCCCGAGCGGGGACGCGCCATCAACGGTCACGTCGCCGGCACCGCCGACGAGGTCGACGCCGTCCGAGTACACGCCGATCGCGTTCGCCGCCGATGCCGAGCCGATGACGGTGATGTCGCCACCGCCGCCGTCGATGCCGCCGTCCAGCAGCTCCACGCCCGCCAGCGCGCCATCGCCCTGCAGCAGGACCGCGCCGCCCGCGCTGGCCAGCGCCGAACCCTCGGCGAACGACAGGCCAACCCCGGCCACGCTGCTGCCGACCACGCTGATCGCGCCGCCATTGCTGTCCAGCAGGCTCGCGCGCAGCGCCACGCCGGTGCCATCGGCACCGGCATCGCCCTGCAGGCTGATCGCGCCGGCATCGGCCAGCAGCCCGAAGCCGTCCAGGTCGACCGCATTGAACGCCGCCGCGCTGGCGCCGGTGATGGTGATCGCACCGGTTCCACCGCCGCCGCTGGCGTCGATGCGTCCGCTCCACAGGAACACGCCGCCGGTATCGCCGGCGCCGGTGCCCTCGACGACCACGTCGCCGCCGTCGGTGTCGATCGAACTGAACTCGAGGGCGACGCCGGCATCATCCGGGCCGGTGTCCGCGCCGGTGCTGGCACCGCGCAGCAGCACGTCGCCGCCGGCGGTGTCGATCGCGACCCGGTTGAGGCGGATCCCGGACCCGTAGCCGGTGGCGGCCCCGGCCAATGGGTCGGACCCGCCGAAGAAGCGGATGTCGCCGCCATTGCTGGACAGGTTGGCACCGAGGAACGCGATGAAGCCTTCGCCTGGATCGTCGCCATCGGCATCCGCATTGAAGTCCATCGCCAGGCTGCCGCCAGTGGACTCGATGTCGAACGTGCCACCGGTGATCGAAGACTCGGAATTCACGGTGAAGGTCAACGCCAGCGGCGAGCTGGTGCTGATCCTGGCGTCATCGAAATTGACCCCGCCATCGCTGGTGACCAGCTGGATGCTGGTACCGGTGTCCAGCGCCGCGTTGATGTCGGCGTCCTGCACGCTGCTGCCGGCCTGGGTCGCCGTCAGGCTGCCCCTGGTCGTTGCCGTTGACCACCTCCAGCGAGGCGCCGCCGATCATCCACATGCCTGCCGTGCTGCCGCCACCGGCATCCACGTCGAGGCCACGCAGGTCGAGGTCGCCGCCGCGCGCGATGGTGCCGACCAGCCCGCCGCCCACCGCGCCATGCGCGTCGATCGCGCCATAGGCGTAGACGCTGGTGCCGGCCAGGGCCACCTGGCCGCCGTTGCCGCCCAAGCCGCGGGCATCGATCGATGCGGTCTCGCCCAGCACGGCCCCGCCGTTGTTGGCGGACACCACCACGCTGCCGCCATCGATGCCGCCGCTGGCATTGACGGACGCGCCGTTGGCGAGCCCGGACGCGGTTTCGCCCACGATCAGGACGTCGCCGCCATTGCCCTGCGACGCCTGCACGTCGATGCCACCCTGCAGCACCGCGGCTCCGCCCTGCGACGACATCGCCACCGTGCCGCCGTTGCCGCCACCCTTGGCCCCCTTGGCCGACAACAGGCCCGCCACCACGATGTCGCCCCCGGCCGCCAGGCCCACCTGGCCGCCGTCGCCGGCGTCCATGGCATCCGCGCTGATCACCGTGGCCGCGGCCATGCCGATGCTTCCGACCGCCTGCACCAGCACCTGGCCGGCGACTCCGCGCTGGGTATCGGCGCTGATGCCCGACAGCCCGAGCATGGTCACGTCGGCGGTGGACTGGATGGTGACGCTGCCGCCGCCTTCACCGCCGGAGGCATTGATGAAGCTGCCGACCGAAAGCGGATCGGCGGGCGCCAACGGCGTCGGGTCGTTGTTGAGGAACGCAACGCCGTTGCCCTGGATCAGCACCGAGCCGCCGGTCTCGCCAACGTCACCGCTGACGTCGATGCGGCCAGCCGTGAACGGGGTCGACGCGTCCGACAGTACCCCTGGCGCACCCAGGAACACCGGGCCACCGATGGAGGTCAGCTCGATGCGTCCATTGACGTTGGCGATGCTCTGCGCGCGCAACAGGCCGTCGGCATAGATCACGCCACCGGTGCCGGCGGCAGTGGCGGCGTTGCGCAGGAGGATGCGGCCACCATCGGCGGTCATCGAGCCGAAGCGGTCCTGGAACAGCTGGGTGTCCACCGCGGGCGCCGCGTTGATGGTGACCTGGGTGAGGCCATCGCCGACGAAATCCAGGGTGACCGAGGTGCCCGCGCCGAAGCCGATGTTGCCGCCGTTGGCGACGATCGCGCCGCTGTTGCGCAAGTTGGTGCCGACGAAACCCACGCCACCGGCACCGGCGGTGATGTCGGCTGCGTTGCTGAGCACCGGCGTGCCGGTATTGCCGGCGAACAGGTAGCGCCCGGTCGACAGGCCGGTGAGGAAATCGCCATCGCTGAGGGCAAGGGTCGAGGCCACCAGCCCGCCGACATTGACCTGCGCGTTGGCGCCAAAGGTGATGCCGTTGGTGTTGATGATGAACACGTTGCCGTTGGCGGTCAGGATGCCGTTGATCGCGGTCGGCATGGTGCCCAGCACGCGGTTGAGGGTGACCCCGTTGCCCGGCTGGTTGAACGCCACGCCGAACCCGTTGGCGATGTTGAAGGTGCCCCAGTTGATGATCGCGCCCCGGGTGGTCTGGGTGATCGTCATCTGGTTCCCGGCTTCGTTGATGCTGGCGGTGCCGTTGACCACGTTGCCGCCGGTGGGCAGGTTCTGGGCAACCGCGGCCGGCAGCGCCATCGCGCCGACCAGCGCCAGCGCCAGGCGCCGGCGGCGCAGGCAGCGGAGTTGCTTGGAAGTCAGCTTGGTGCGCATCTCGTACTCCTCAGAACGCCTTCTGGATCGACCAGAACAAACGCGGGTTGCGGTCGCCGCCATCGGTGACACCGGGGTCGGTGCTGCGCCAGGCGATGCTGAAATTCATGCTGAGCTTGCCCGGCCTGCTCCAGTTCAGGCCCAGGCCATGGCCGCGCAGGCTGCGGCTGGTGAACACGTCGAACGGCCGCGGATCGTGGAAGAAGTCGCCGTGCGCCGCGTCGTAGAAGGCGAACAGGGTGGTATCGGGACGTGGCGCGTAGCGCAGTTCCACGGTCGCCAGCCAGCCGTCGTCGACCAGCACCTCGCCGGTGGCATAGGCGCGCACCGCCTTCGGCCCGCCCAGCGAGAGCTTCTCGTACGCGTCCAGGTTCTTGCTGGCGCGCTGCATGCCGGTGCCCAGGAACAGGCTGAATTTCGGTGCCAGGGACTGCAGGCGCGCCAGCTGCAGGGTCGCCTTGCCGAAACTGCCCTCGGTGTCGTACCCGAACGGAGGATTGTCGAAGGCCTCGCTGGTGGCGTCCTTGATGTCGAGGTTGCCGCGGTACAGCAGCGCGTTGGCGCTGGTGTAGCCGCCACCAAGCAAGCCATCGCGGCGTTCGAACGACAGGCCGATGCCGGCGCCGCGGACGCGCTTGTGGGTTTCGAAACCCACCGCCTCGAAGCGGTCGGTCAGGTCCTTGTTGTCGATCACCCCGCGCACGAACAGGTTGGTCGAGCGCTGGCGGATGAGCGGATAACTGAAGGACAGGTCGGCGACGTTGCCGGTGCCGGTCGGTTCCAGCGGCGCGAACGGGCCGCCAAGCTCGTATTGCACGCGCGCCAGCCCGCCACCGATGCGCAGGCCGCGGTACCCCACCGGGGTTTCATAGGAGATGCGCCCGAACGCGGTGTGCATGCCCTCCGCCAGCATCAACCGCAGGTCGAGGTTGTCGCCGCGTCCGAACGGACTGGCCCAGCGCAGGCTGCCGGTGATGCGGTGGCGACCGGAATCGCTGGTGCCATGGTTGTCCACTTCCAGCCCGTATTGCAGGCGGTCGCGTTCGCCGACCTGCACCACCAGGTCGGTGGTGCCGGTGGCCGCGCCGGCGGAGATCGCCGACTGCGGCTTGATCCCCGGCAGGTCGGACAGCAACAGCATCGCGCGTTCGTACTGGCGGCCGTTGAGCGGCTTGCCGGGCTCCAGGATCGCCAGCGTCCCCGCCACCCGTTCCTGCGCGACCGGCACGCCCTCGGCGAGCTCGATGCTGACGTTGCCGAGCACGCCCTCGCTGATGCTGATCCTGACCACGCCATCGACCACTTCCTGCACCGGCACGTAGGCCTGGACCAGGCCGAAGCCGCGCTTCTGGTACACCGCGACCGCGCGCGCGGCGAGCTGCTCGAGGTCGGCGAAGGTGACGCTGGTGCCGATCCGATCGGCCACCGCGGCCTGCAACTCGCTGTCCGCCACCCCGGTGGCACCGACGAACTGCACGCCCTTGAGCACGAAGCTGGCCTGCGCCTGCATCGCCATCTGCGGCTCCGGCAGCGCCTGCGCCTGTTGCGGGGCGGACCCCGGCGCAGGCGTCGCCTCCTGCGCGGCGGCGCCGTCCGCGGCCTGCGCGAATGGCACGCAGGCCATCAGCAGCGCGGCCGCAAGCAGGTTGGTCGGCGGCATCCGCCGTGGTTGGTGGTTGCGCATCCGGTCAGCCCCCAGGTTCATTTCGCCACCTTCAAACGCCAGTTGCCGATCAGGTTGAACGGCGCCCAATAGAACGGGTGCGCGGTTTCCGGATCGGCCATCACCGCGCGCTGCGCGTCGCGCATCGCGTCCTGCACCTGCTCGCCGCCGGCGAGTTCGGCGTACAGGGTGGTCATCAGTTTCTCGGTGGCGGCGTCGGAGACCGGCCACAGCGAGGCCAGCAGGGTCGAGGTACCTGCGGACAGGAACGAGCGGGTGAAGCCCAGCACCTCATCGCCGTTCTCGACCCGGCCCAGGCCGGATTCGCAGGCGGACAACGCGATCATCGCCACGTTGCCCAGGTCCATGCCGATCACGTCGCGGGCTTCCAGGTAGTTCGGCTTGCCGTTCTCGTCGGCCAGCAACACTTTCGAGTGCAGCGGGTCGAGCGTATCGACCGTCGCGTGCGCGGCGATGTGCACCAGCCGCGACTGCGGGGCGTTCGCGGTGAAATTGGCCTTGTTCGCCTCATCCTTGAAGAACAGCTTGGCGCCCGGGAACTGCCGCGAGAGTTCGTGCACCTCGCGCTCGGCGCCGGGCAGCGGATCCGCCACGTTCGGATCGATGGTCGGGTTGCCGAACGCCAGCAACTGCGCCTCCACGCTCGGGGTGCGCTCGGCCAGCCGCGCGGCGATGCTGATCGACGGCGCGATCGAGATCGGGTTGCGCTCGATCAGGTACTGGCCATCGAGGCGCAACGCCTGGAACGGCAGGTAGTGCAGCGGCCCGTGCGGGACGATGACCACGCGCTTGCCGGCTTCGACCCCGAGCGGTGCCAGCAGCAGTTGCCCGATCTTGTCGCCGATCGCCGCGGCATTCGGGTTCAGCTTGATCAGCGCATCGCGGTAGGCATCGACCAGCCGCGCCAGGTCGTTTCGCGGCAACGCGGCCGGGAACGCCGCCTCGCGCACGCCCTCGCTCGACAGCACCCACGCCATCAGCCGGTCCGGCAATGCGTGGTAGGCCACCACCACCTCGTCCGCGCGCAGCATCTTCTGCAGGCTGGCTGCGTCCAGCGCCTTGCCGCCATCGCCCTTCAGTTCGGCGCGCCCGGCAACCGCATCCAGCAATGCCCGGGAGCGGCTGCGCTCGCTGATGTCGAAGGCCCGCGCCGGCTGCCCAAGCTTGCTGTGCATGCCGATCGCGCGTTCGAACACGTTCTGCAGGTCGGAGAACAGGCCCATCTTGAATTCGTCGCTGCGGAACTGCGAGCGCGCCTGGTCGAACACGTCGATCGCCTGGTCCAGCGATTGCGCCGCCTCGGCGTCATTGCCCAACGCCGCCTGGCTCTTGGACATGCCGTCCAGCGCCCACGCGCGGTAGAAGTCCTCATCGCCATCCGCCGGTGCGCTTGCCAGCGCCTGGTACAGCGCCAGCGCCTCGGCCGGCTTGTTCTCGGCCAGCAGCAGGCGCCCGCGCGTGCGCTGCAATTGCGCGCGCTGCTTCGCCTCCTGGGGTTCGGCAAGCGCATCCAGGGTGCTGCGCGCGCGCACCAGGTCGCCGGACAGGATCAGCGCATTCGCAAGCGATGCCTCCACCAGCGGGCGGAAACGGTCGGAACTGCCCTGCCGCGCCTCTTCGTAACTGGCAATGGCCTCGTCGTACCTGCCCTGGCGGGTGCGCACGTCGCCGATCACCTTGCGCGCCGGACCGTTGACCTGGGTCGGGTTCACCCCGGGATACTTCAGCGCGAGGTTGGCGAACTGCTCGGCGCGTTCCAGCTGGCCGGCGTAATTGAAGGCGATCGCAAGGTCGCGGTAGGCCTTGCCCAGCAGGTCCTTGTTGCCGGTCTGCAGGGCCACGTGCAGCGCCTTGCTGGCGGCGCGGGCGCTTTCGCGGAATTCGCCCTTCTCGGCCAGTTCCACCGCCTGGCTGCAGTAGGCGTAGCCGTCCAGCTTCACCGCTTCACGGTCGTACAGCGCCGCGCCATCGGCGGCCAGCGCCAGCGCGGTGTCGGCATCATCCAACCGGCTGATCGCCGCGAGCGCGGCACGCGCCTCGCTGTCGGCGTCGGCGTCGCCTGCCTGCGGCGCCGGCAGGTCGCTGGCCGGGGCGGCCTCCTGCGCCGATGCGGCAGGCGGGGATTCCTGCAGGCCCGACCCGGGATCCGGCGCGCATGCGGCCCGTACCGGAGACACGGGCAGCAACGTGGAGAGCAGGATCGATGCCAGCAGGAACGGCACGAAACGGAGTTTGGTCGGCGCGACGCGAGGCATGCGGTGGTACTCCCCAGACGAAACCGGACGCAGGCGGGGGCCTGCGTGGAGTCCAACGGAGTCTAGGAAGCGACCGGGCCATGGCCTATTCGCGGGAAGGCATAGCCCGTTTTGTCTAGGGAAGCGTGTCCGGAACCCGCCCGGTTTGTCGTGCTATCCGATTGAGCCGCACCATCCGCGCGTCCAGCCCCCACGGCGGGCACGCGGGTTCATGTCGCCGCTGGCGGCTGCCGCAGCTGGCCCTCGCCGCGCACCACGAAGCGCTCGATGGTCAGCGATTCGGCGCCCATCGGGCCGTAGGCGTGCAGGCGGGTGGTGGAGATCCCGATCTCCGCGCCAAGCCCCAGCTGGCCGCCGTCGTTGAAGCGCGAGCTGGCATTGACCATGACCGCCGAGCTGCGGATCGCGCGGACGAAGGCGTCGGCCGCGACGGGATCCGCGGTGGCAATGACCTCGGTATGGTCGGAGCCGTACTGGCGGATGTGCGCGATGGCCTGGTCGAGCGAGTCCACCACCCGCACCGCGATCACCAGGTCGAGGAATTCGGCGGCGTAGTCCGCTTCCGTCGCCGGCAGCACGCCGGCATCGATGGCCCGGGTGCGCGCATCCCCGCGCACCTCAACCGCGTGCGCGCGCAGTTCGGCGAGCGCCGGCGGCAGGAACTCCTCTGCGATATCGCGATGCACCAGCAGGGTTTCCAGCGCGTTGCACACCCCGGGGCGCGACACCTTGCCATCGATGAGCAGGCCGATCGCCGTGCCGATGTCGGCCGCGCGGTCCACGTACAGGTGGCAGACCCCCTTGTAATGCTTGATCACCGGTACCCGCGCATGTTCGGCGACGAAGCGGATCAGGCTCTCGCCGCCGCGCGGGATCGCAAGGTCGACCAGGTCGGTCAGCTGCAGCAGTTCCAGCACGTGCTCGCGCGCGGTGTCGGCGACCAGCGAGACCGCGGCCTCAGGCATGCCAACGTCGCGCAAGGCCGCGTGCAGGCAGGCGGCGATCGCGGCATTGCTGGCCGCGGCCTCGGAGCCGCCGCGCAACAGCACCGCGTTGCCGGCCTTCAGGCACAGCGCCGCGGCTTCGGCGGTCACGTTCGGGCGCGCTTCGTAGATCATCGCCACCAGTCCCAGCGGGATGCGCTGGCGCTCGACCATGATCCCGTTCGGGCGCCGCTCGCTGCGCGTGATCGCGCCCAGCGGGTCCGGCTGCGCGGCGACCTCGCGCAGGGCAGCGGCCATGCCGCGCACCCGCCCCGCATCCAGCAGCAACCGGTCCAGCACGGCCTTGCCGGCACCGGCGGTGGCCGCGCGCCGCAGGTCGTCCGCGTTCGCGCGCAGGACCACGTCCAGGCGGGCCTCCAGTTGCGCCGCCATCGCCACGATCAGGGCGCGCCGGGTGGCGGCGTCGCAGGCCGCGACCGCCGCCTGCGCCGCACGCGCCGCCAGCGCAAGCTGCCGCACGTATCCGCTCATGCCATCGCCTCCTTGCCATCTTCGGGGTGCTGCAACAGGACCAGGTCATCGCGATGCACCAGCGCCTCGCCATAACGAAACCCCAGGATGGCTTCGATCTCGCGGCTGTGGCGGCCGGCGATGCGCGCACCATCGGCGGCGTTGTACTGCGCCTGCCCGCGCGCCAGCACGATGCCGTCTTCCGAGCGCACCTCGACCACGTCGCCGCGCCGGAAATCGCCGGCCACCGCAAGCACGCCTCCCGGCAGCAACGAGGCCCCGCGCAGCAGCGCCGCGCCGGCGCCGGCATCGATCCGCAGCACCCCCGACGCGGGCGCATGCCCCAGCCACTGCTTGCGCGCACTGCGGCGGTTGGCGAGGGCCGCGACCAGGGTCCCGTGCAGCACGCCGGCGCCAAGCGCCGCGACCACGGCCGGATCGCGTCCACAGAACAGGACACTCGGGATGCCCGCGCTTGCCGCCTTGCCCGCGGCTTCCAGCTTGGTGCGCATGCCGCCGGTGCCGAGCGCGCCGGCGCCGCCGCCGGCGGCCTGCAGCAGCTCCGGGGTGACCTGGTCGACCTGCGCGATCGGCCGCGCATCCGGGTCGCGCTGCGGGTGCGCGCTGTACAGCCCGCCGATGTCGGTGGCGATCAGCAGCAGGTCGGCATCGACCAGCGAGGCGACCGCGGCGGCGAGGTTGTCGTTGTCGCCCAGCTTGAGTTCGTCGACGGCGACGGTGTCGTTCTCGTTGACCACCGGCAGCGCGCCAAGCCGCAGCAGTTCCTGCAGGGCGGCGCGCGCATTGAGGTAGCGGCGGCGGTTGCGCAGGTCGTCGTGGCTGAGCAGCACCTGCGCCACCGGTGCCGCCGACAGCGCCTGCCAGAAGCCGATCAGCGCGGCCTGCCCCAGCGCCGCCAGTGCCTGCTTCATCGCGATGCCGTCGCCACCGGCGTTGATCCGCCCGCGCCCGGCGGCGACCGCGCCCGACGACACCAGCACCACCTCGCGCCCCTGTTCGCGCGACTGCGCGATGAAGCGCGCCAGGCCCGCGGCGTGGACGTCGGCCAGGCCGCCGCCCGCGTCCGCCAGCAGGCTGCTGCCGACCTTGAGCACCGCGCGACGCCAGTGCGGCAACGATTGCGGCGTGAACCCGGCCATGGCTCAGCCCAGCGCCGCCAGGCGCGCGTGCAATGCATCCAGGCGCAGGTCCGCGGCGGCACCGGGCGAGGTGCGCGCGGCCAGCGAACCTTCCGGCGTGCGCCCCTGCCCGGCGCTGTCGCCCGACACCGCCGCCGCCTTGTAGGCCTCGCGGAACGGCACCCCGGCGATCGCCGCTTCCACCGCCACGTCGGTGGCGTACATGCCCGCGTCGATCGCCGCGCGCAACCGGTCCTCGCGCCAGCCGATGTTGGCCAGCAGGTCCGGCAGCAGCGCCAGCGCGGCCAGGCCACGGCCGAACCCATGCACGATCGCCCCCTTGCTGGCCTGCAGGTCGCGCTGGTAGCCGGACGGCAGCGACAGCAATTGCTCGATCTCGGTGCGCGCGGCGGCCACGCTGGCGTGGGTGGCGCGCATCAGCTCGATCACGTCGGGGTTGCGCTTGTTGGGCATGATCGAACTGCCGGTGGTGTACTGCGCCGGCAGCGCCACGAAGCCGAATTCGGCGCTGGAGAACAGCGACAGGTCCCAGGCCAGCCGGCGCAGGTCCAGCGTTGCGCTGCCCAGCGCCTCCAGCGCGGCCAACTCGAACTTGCCGCGTGAGAGCTGGGCGTACACCGGCGACACCTGCATGCGCGCGAAGCCGAGCGCTTCGGTGGTGTGTTCGCGATCCAGCGCAAGGTTGACGCCGTAGCCGGCGGCGGTGCCCAGCGGGTTGCAGTCCACCAGCGCCAGGGTGTCGGCGGCGCGCACCGCATCGTCGATGAAGGCTTCCGCCCAGCCGGCCCACCACATGCCCGCCGACGACACCACCGCGCGCTGGATGTGGGTATAGCCGGGGATCGGCAGGTCCCGCTCCGCCCCGGCGCGGTCCAGCGCGACCCTGGCGATCTCGCGCGACAGCAGCGCCAGCTGCGCCAGCCTGTCCTTCAGCCACAGACGCGTCGCCACCAGCACCTGGTCGTTGCGGCTGCGGCCGGTGTGGATCTTTCGGCCGGCATCGCCCAACCGCTCGGTCAGCCGCGCCTCGATGGCGGAATGGCCGTCCTCGAAGCGCGCATCGAGGACGAACCCACCGCTGCGAAAATCGTCCGCCAACGTGGCCAGTTCGCGCTTCAGGCCATCCAGCTCATCGGCGCTCAGGATGCCGATGCGCTGCAGGCCTTCCGCATGCGCGGCGCTGGCGGCGATGTCGTGCAGGAAGAAGTCCCGATCCAGCAACACATCGTCGCCGGCCAGGAAGGCCTGGATGCCGGCATCCACCGCCACGCCGGGTTTCTGCCACAGCAGGTTGCTCATGCGCGCACCTCCTCGCCGTCCGCGGGCAACGGGATGCCCGCCAGTTCGTCGAAACCGAACGCCAGGTTGAGGTTCTGCAAGGCCTGCGTGGCCGCGCCCTTGAGCAGGTTGTCCTCGGTTGCAACCACCACCAGGCGCTTGCCATCGCCGCCCAGGGTGAAGCCGCCGAGATCGACGTGATGGGCTCCTGCAATCCGGCTGACCCACGGCGCCGCGTCCTGCACCCGCACCAGCGGCTCGCCCGCATAGCGGTGGTGGTAACGCGCCAGCACCTCCTCGAGGTCGAACGGGATCGCCAGGTGCATGTTGGCGGTGATGGTCAGCCCGCGGAAATGCGCGGCCACGTGCGGCATGAACTCGATGGGATGGCCCAGCTGCCTCGCCACTTCGCGCTCGTGGACGTGGCCGGCCAGTGCATACGGCATCAGGTTGTCGTGCAGCAGCTCGATGTTGTTGCGGTCGCAGGGAGTGGTGCCCGCGCCGGACCAGCCGGACACGCCGAAGCACTGCACCGGGCCTTCCAGCGCGTTCGCCATCGGCGCGATCGCCAGCTGCATCGCGGTGGCATAGCAGCCGGGATTGCTGATCCGGCGCTGGCCGACGTATTGCGCGCGGGTCAGTTCCGGCAGGCCGTAATACCAGGACGGATCGAAGCGGAAGTCCGCGGACAGGTCGAGCAGCACCACGTCGGCGGCGGCATCGTCGAACTGCTGGACGATGTGCCCGGCCTTGCCGTTCGGCAACGCCAGCACCACCGCATCCGCCCCGAGCTCCGGCAGTTCCTCGTAGGCGGGCGAGCTGTAATGCAGGTCGCCGGCATAGCCCGCGATGTGCGCGGCCAGCGGCTGGCCTTCGCGTTCGCGCGAGGTCACGTAGGCCAGCTCGAACCGCGGATGCCCCGCGAGCAGGCGGATCAGTTCGCCGCCGACATGGCCGCGCGCACCCACCAGGCCGACGCGCAACCCGCTCATGCCGGCTCCTCCAGCGATGCCGGGCGCGCCGCGCAGGTTTCCACGTAGCGTTCGAGCAGGTCGAAACCGGCGGGACCGTACCAGTACACCTTCCACTTCTCCTGCTTGATGCAGCCGTCGGATTCCGCGTAGTAGAACGGATTGACCGGGTTGCCGCGCCGCGAACGCCAGAACAGCCGCGGGTTGGCATCGCGCATCACCTGCCAGACCGCGCGCCCCAGGCCCTCGCCCTGCGCCTCGTCGAGCACCGCGAACTTGTCGAGGTAGATCCCGGCCGCTTCCGAGGTCAGGATCACCGCTGCGCGGTAGTTCTCGCTGACGTAGGCGCGATGCAGCTTCGTCGTCTCGAAATAGTCCGGCAACAGGCGGCGGCCGAACGCGGACTCGATCAGCCCGCGCAGGCGCGGCAGGTCGAAGGCGCCCCAGTGGTCGGCCTGCAGCACGCGCTCGCCGCGCCGCACCAGGGTGCCGGAGCCCTTGTGGGTGAACAGCTCCTTGGCCAGCTCCGCCGGCTTGGTGATCGACACCGACGAGGCCAGCGGCAGGCCATCCAGCAGGTCCTTGATCTGCTCGATCTTCACCCGCATGCCGCCATCGATCCACGGCTGCTGCATCAGGTGGTCGTACTCGGTGGACAGGTTGATCGAATCGATCACCCGGCCGTCCGCATCAAGCAAACCGCCGGTACCGGTCAGGAACACGATCTTGTACGGCTGCAGCACCTGCACCAGTTCGTTCGCGGCGAAATCCGCATTGACGTTGAGGATCTGCCCGCCGACGGTCTCGCCGAGCGAGGCGATCACCGGGATCGAGCCGGCCTGCAGGCTGGCCTGGATCGGGGCGAGGTCGACCCGCTTCACCGCGCCGACCAGGCCGAAGCGCTCGCGGTCCAGGTAATCCGCTTCGAACACGCCGGAGACGATCGAGGTCGCCCGCGCGTCGCCGGCCTGCAACGCCTCGACCAGCTTCAGGTTCTGCGCGTGGAATACGCGCCGCACGATCGCGAGTGCTTCAGGCGAGGTCACCCGCAAGCCGTCGATGGTCTGCTTGGCGATGCCGGCGGCGGCCAGCTCTGCGTCCAACTGCGGGCCTGCGCCATGGATCACGATCGGTGTCAGGCCCACGTCCTGCAGGAACGCCAGCGACGAGGTCAGCGAATCGAGGTCGTCGCGCAGCACCGCGCCACCGACCTTGACCACCGCGAAGCGCGCCGCGTCCAGCTGCGAGAAGCGCTTCAGGTACTGCGAGATTTCCTTGGCGCCGCCCATGCTGGAGAGCAGGCGGACGATGGTCTGCCGCGTCTGCGGGTCGTGTACGTGCGAGGGGTTCAGCAATGGCGTCACGGTCAGGCGTTCCCGAGGATACGAACGATGGAATCGGCGTAACGCTGCAGTTGTTCGAGCATCACGTATTCGTCGGCGGCGTGGGCCTGGGCGATGTCGCCGGGGCCATACACGAATGCGGTCAGGCCGGCCTGCGAGAACAGCGAGGCCTCGGTCCAGAAATCGACCGCGTTGCCGATCGGCAGGCCGAGCCCGTCGGCGACGTCGCGCGCCAGCAGCCGGCGTTCCTCCGCGCTGGCGGTGTCTCCTGCAGGCAACGATGGCCCGCGGAAGGTTTCCTCATAGCGTTCCAGCGCACCGGCCGTGGCGCAGGCGCCAAAGCGCAGGTGCAAGGCGTCGATGTCGTGCGAGGGCAGCGGGCGGAAACCGAAACGGACCTCGGCGCTCGGCGCGATGATGTTCGCCTTGATCCCGCCCTCGACCTTGCCGATGTTGAAGCGCAGGCCTGCCAGCCCGCCGAAACATGCACCGGCCTCGGCCTCGACCAGGTCGAGCGCGTTGCCGCCCCAGCGCATCGCCTGGTGCAACGCATTCGCGGTCATCGCCTGCGCACCGGAGGCATGGCCCGCCTCGCCCCTGAACTTCAGCAGCACCGAGCTGATGCCGCGATGCGCCAGCACCGCCTCGCAGCGCGTGGGCTCGGCGATGATCGCCTCCAGGAAGCCGTGGTCGCGCGCCAGGAAGGCGGCGATGCAGCGCGGATCATTGGCTTCCTCGTCCGAGGAGAACAGGAAGGCCGCATCGCCGTTCATCGCGTTCGCCGCGGCGACCAGCGCTGCCGCCGCGCCCTTGATGTCGCAGGCGCCAAGGCCGATCGCACGGTCATGGGTGACCCGCAGCACGTGCGGATCCGCACTCCACGCCTCCGAGGACGGCACCGTGTCGAGGTGCACGTTGAACACCCGTCGCGGATTGCCGCGCACGGCCAGCAGCGACACCGCGCCGTCGCCATGGTCGACGACCTCGCAGCGGAATCCAGGCAGCTGTGCGCGCAGGTAGTCGAAGATCCCGCCGGTGCCGATCAGGCGCGGCGGGTTGCGGGTGTCGAACGCCACCAGGTTCTCGAGGTGGCGCAGGACATCGGGCAGCAATTCAGGCATCCGGCTGCCCGCCGTTGACCTGTGCCCACAGGGTACTGCTCATGCCGAACAGCTTGATGAAGCCTTCTGCCTCCTCGACGCCCCAGTCGGCGGACTGCGCGTAGGTCGCGCCCTTCGAGTTGAGGATGTGCGGCGAGCGCACCGCGACGGCATCGACGCGGCCGCCACTGGTGCGCAGCACCACCTCGCCGTTGACCATCCGCTGCGAGGATGCAAGGAAGGCCTCGAGGTCGGTCTTCAGCGGGTCGTGGTAGAAGCCTTCGTACACCAGCTCCACCCACTTGCGCGCCACCTCCGGCTTGCAGCGGTTCTGCTGCTTGGTCAGCACCGCTTCCTCCAGCGCGCGATGCGCGGCCAGCAGCGCAGCCAGGCCTGGCGCCTCGAACACGATGCGGCCCTTGAGGCCGATGGTGGTGTCGCCGGTGTACATGCCGCGGCCGACGCCGTACTGGGCGAACATGGTGTTGAGCTTGGCGAGGATCTTCTCGCCCGCCAGCGCCTGCCCGTCCAGCGCCACCGCTTCGCCGTTGTCGAAGCGCAGCGTCACTTCCAGCGCATCGGCCGGCCATTGCTCGCGGCGCGCGCACCAGCCGCGGGCGCCGTCGCCCGGTGCCTCCCAGGCGTCGATCTCGCCGCCGGACATGGTCAGGCCCAGCAGGTTCTCGTTGATGGTGTAGGCCTTCTGCTTGGCACGCACGCCGAAGCCGCGCTCCTCCAGGTAGGCCTGCTCAAAGGCACGGGTCTGGGTGTGCTGCTTCTGGATCTCGCGGATCGGCGCCACGATGCGGTAGTCGCCCTGCGCCTTCACGGCGAGGTCGAACCGCACCTGGTCGTTGCCCATGCCGGTGCAGCCATGCGCGATCGCGTTGGTGCCCAGCGCGCGGGCGCGCGCCAGGCTGGCGTCCACGATCAGGTAACGGTCGGAGACCAGCAGCGGGTACTGGCCCTGGTAGCCCTCGCCCGCCCACACGAACGGCTTCACGAAGCCGGACCAGATCGCCGGACCGCCGTCGACGGTCACGTGCGAGGCCACGCCCAGCTCTTCGGCACGGGCCTCGATGGTGGCGCGTTCCTCGGCATCCACGCCGCCGGTATCGGCGAACACGGTGTGCACGTTCCAGCCCTGCTCCTGCAGGTAGGGCACGCAGAAGCTGGTGTCGAGGCCGCCGGAGAAGGCGAGGACGATGTCTTTCGAATCGGATGCAGTCATTTGCGTCTCCCCCTCGCCCGCTGGCGGGAAAGGGTTGCTGTGTGGGTGGCTGTCTTATTGCTGGATGAGCGCGGCCATGATCGCCTTCTGCACGTGCAGGCGGTTCTCGGCTTCGTCGATGGCGACGCAGCGCGGCGAATCCATCACCGCGTCGGTGGCCTTTACGTTGCGGCGCAACGGCAGGCAGTGCGAAAAGACGCCGTCATTGGTCAGCGCCATCTTGGCTTCATCGACGATGAAGTGCTTGTAGCGGTCGCGGATGGGCTTCTCCGGCTCCCAGTTGCCGAAGAACGGCAGCGCGCCCCAGCTCTTGGCATAGACCACGTCGGCGCCGGCGTAGGCGCTCTCGATGTCGTGGCTGACCTGGAGCGAGCCGCCGCTCTCCGCCACGTTCTGCGCGGCCCAGCCCATGTAGCGCTGGTCCAGCACGTAGTCCGGGGTCGGGCACAGCAGGGTCACGTCCATGCCCATGCGGGTGGCGATGGTCAGCGCCGAATTGGCCACCGCGGTGTTCAGCGGCTTCGGGTGGTAGGTCCAGGTCAGCACATACTTCTTGCCGCGCAGGTCGCTGGTGCCGAAGCGTTCCTGCAGCGCCAGCGCGTGCGCCAGCTCCTGGCAGGGATGGGTGATGGTTTCCATGTTGATGACCGGCACCGGCGAATACTTCGCAAAGGACTCCAGGACGATGTCCTCGCGGTCGCGCTGCCAGTCGACGAACTTCGGGAACGCGCGCACGCCGATCAGGTCCACGTAGCGCCCCAGCACCCGCGCCACTTCCGCGATGTGCTCTTCGGTGTCGCCGTCCATCACCGTGCCGAGGTCGAATTCGATCGGCCAGGCGTCCTTGCCCGGCTGCAGCACGATGGCATGCCCGCCCAGCTGGAACGCGCCCAGCTCGAAGCTGGTGCGGGTGCGCATCGACGGGTTGAAGAACACCAGCGCGATCGAGCGTCCTTTCAGCGCATTCCCCAGCGGCTCCCGCTTGAAACGCGCGGCATCCGCCAGCAACGCATCGAGCTCGGCGCGCTGCCAGTCCTGGGTATTGAGGAAGTGCTTCATTCGGAGTGCCTCGGGTGGGGAGGTTTGCGGTGGCCGGAAACGAAAAAACCCAGCCGGCGGGCTGGGTTTCGGAAGGTGACGCGCACGCATGCGATCCGGATTACCCAGCGGGATGTCGGGATTCCGGTCGGCGCGCGCGCGAGGTCATGCCGGAGGCCATCCGGGCGGAGTCTGCGTGGCGCGTGGCGAGGTGGGCGTTCATCTGGCCGCGATGCTCGCATGCCGCGCTGCAGCATGCAACTCCCCGGCGCCGGTCACGGGCCTGCCATCGGTTGCGGAGTGATCGAGACCCGCACCCGCAGGCGGTTGCCCGGGTCCTGCGCCAGCCGGGTCCTGAACTTGCTGCCCTTGTAGGCGTAATCGACGTCGTAGGCGATCGGCCGGCGGTACTCGCGCACCACCGGTGCCATCCGGCAGTTGCTCAGGCCGGCCTCCCGCTCTTCCTTGCTGGTCGCGCCATCCAGCCTGTCCTTGACCGCGCTGACGACCTTCGACAGGCCGTTGCCGGAAGGCTGCCTGGCATCGCAGACCCGCTCCATGCGGGTGGCGCGCAGGGTCTGGTAAACCGGACTGACGGCCAGCACCTGGGCGTAGTCGAAGCGCACGTTTTCCTGCGGGACCACGGTCTCGCGCACGACCTCCTGCGCGTGCACGCGCGGCGCCACCAGCAGGCCGGCAACGGGCACGAACAGGCAACACAGGGCAAGGCGCAGCATCGCGCCAGTCTATCGGCGCGATGCTGCCGGCGGATGAATCGCCGCTGTGCGGCCCGCTACAATGCGGCATCCCACGCGCGTGACGCCATGAACCCGTCTTCCAGCAGGTTGCATCTCCACAACACCCTGACCCGCCGGCTCGAACCGTTCGCACCGCTCGATGCCGCCTGCCCGACGATGTACGTCTGCGGCCCCACCGTCTACAACTACGTGCACATCGGCAACGCCCGCGGGCCGGTGGTGTTCGGGGTGCTGGCCGCGCTGCTGCGGCGGCGTTTCGGCGGCCTGCGCTACGCCCGCAACATCACCGACGTGGACGACAAGATCAACGCCGCGGCGCGGGACCTCGGCGTGCCGATCGCCACGATCACCGACCAGTACGCCGCCGCCTATCGCGACGACATGGCCGCGCTGGGGGTATCGGGTGAATTCGCCCCGGACATCGAGCCTGCGGCCACCGCGCACATGCCGCAGATGATCGCGATGATCGAACGCCTGATCGCCGATGGACACGCCTATGCAGCGGAAGGCCACGTGCTGTTCGCGGTATCGAGCTTCGACGGCTACGGCAAGCTGTCGCGCCGCGACACCGAGGAAATGCTGGCCGGCGCGCGCGTCGAAGTGGCCCCTTACAAGCGTGATGCCGGCGATTTCGTGCTGTGGAAGCCGTCCGGCGACGACCTGCCCGGCTGGGACTCGCCCTGGGGCCGGGGCCGCCCCGGCTGGCATATCGAGTGCTCGGCGATGGCCGAGGCCCACCTGGGCGAAACCATCGACATCCACGCCGGCGGCGTGGACCTGCAGTTCCCGCACCACGAGAACGAAGTGGCGCAGAGCGAATGCGCGCACGGCGGCGCACCGTTCGCGCGCTTCTGGCTGCACAACGGCATGCTGAACTTCGGCGGCGCCAAGATGGCCAAGTCGGTCGGCAACATCCAGCGCGTGCACGACCTGGTGCGCCAGCACCCGCCGGAAGCGCTGCGCTACGCGCTGCTCTCTGCGCACTACCGGCAGCCGCTGGAATGGTCGGATGGGCTGATCGAGCAGTCGGTGCGCACGCTGGACCGGCTGTACGGCACCCTGCGCGACCTGGCCGAGGTCGAGGCCGACGTCGCGATTCCCGGCAGCATCGAAGCCGCGCTCGATGACGACCTCAACACGCCGCAGGCGCTGGCCGAGATCGCGCGCATCGCCGGCGAGGCGCGCAGGGCGGATTCGGCTGCCGAAAAGGCCCGGCTGAAGACGGAACTGCTCGGTGCCGGGCGCGTGCTCGGCCTGCTTCAGCAGGCGCCGGCGGACTGGTTCGCGCGCGGCGCGGGCAACGACGACGACGCCCGCATCCAGGGCCTGATCGACGAACGCATCGAAGCGAAGAAGTCGCGCGACTTCGCCCGCGCCGACGCGATCCGCCAGCAACTGGCCGACGAGGGCATCCTGCTGGAAGACACGCCGCAAGGCGTGCGCTGGAAGCGCGCATGAGCGGCACGGTGTTCCCGCTCGAACCAACCGCCGCCGACGCGCAGGCCGCGATCGCCGAGGAATTCGCGTTCTTCGGTGACTGGTCGGAGCGTTACCAGTACCTGATCGACCTCGGCCGCAAGCTGCCGCCGCTCCCCGACGACTGCAAGGTCGAGCTGCACCGCCTGCACGGCTGCCAGTCGCTGGTGTGGGTGGTCGCCTCCGGCGATGCGTCGCGGCTCGACTTCACTGCCGCCAGCGATTCGGCGATCGTCTCCGGGCTGGTGTTCCTGGCCCTGCGTGTCTATTCGGGGCGAAGTGCCGCCGAGATCCTCGCCACCGAGCCCGACTACATCGCCGCGATCGGGCTTGCCCGGCACCTGTCGCCGACGCGCAGCAACGGCCTTGCCGCGCTGCTGGCCTTCATCCGCGAACACGCACGCACCGCGCCGGCGGCATGACCGAAGCCGCCGCGTCCCCGCTGCAGGCCGCGGGTTTCCGCTGGCTGTTGCTGTACCGCATCCTGACCCTGCTCTCCTACCAGGTGGTCGCGGTGACGGTGGGCTGGCATGTCTACGAAATCACCGGCGACCCGTGGTCGCTGGGCCTGATCGGGTTGGCCGAGGTGATCCCGTTCTTCTGCGTGGCGCCGTTCTCCGGCTACCTGGTCGACCACCTGCCGCGACGCAAGCTGGGCGCCGCCGCATGCACGGTGCTGGCGGTGAATGCCGGGGTGCTGGCGCTGGTCGCCTCCGGGGGGCTGGCAACGGACGGGACCTGGCCGATCTATGCGGCGATCGCAGTGGGCGGCGTCGGCCGCTCCTTCCTCGGCCCGGTCTACAACGCGCTGTTCGCGCGCGCACTCAAGCGCGAGCAGTTCGCGCGCGGCGCCGGCATGGGCAGCGTGGTGTTCCAGGCCGGGCTGGTGCTGGGCCCGGCGATCGGCGGTCTGCTGGTGGGCGCCGCCGGCAAGTCGGTGGCGTATGCGCTGGCGGCGGGGTTCGCGATCGCCGCCGCGCTGGCGCTGCTGCGAATGCCGGTCACCGAGCCCGCCCCGCAACTGCAGCGCGGCCCGGTGCTGGCCAGCATCGGCGAAGGCCTGCGCTTCGTGTTCGGCCACCAGGTCCTGCTGGCCGCGCTGGCGCTGGACATGTTCGCGGTCCTGTTCGGCGGCGCGATCTCGCTGGCGCCCGCCTTCATCAAGGATGTGCTGCACGCCGGCCCGGAGGCGCTGGGGATCCTGCGCGGCGCGCCCGCGCTGGGCTCGGTGGCGGTGGCGGTGTGGCTGTCGCGGCATCCGCTGCAGGCCAACGCCGGCCGCATCCTGCTGGCCGCGGTGGTCGGCTTCGGCGCGTGCATGGTCGGCTTCGGGCTGAGCCAGGTGTTCTGGTTGTCCGCGCTGTTCCTGCTGCTGTCGGGCGTGTTCGACGGGGTTTCGGTGGTGCTGCGCACCACCATCCTGCAGCTGGCTACCCCGGACGCGATGCGCGGCCGGGTGTCTTCGGTCAACAGCATCTTCATCAGCTCGTCGAATGAGCTCGGCGCGTTCTACGCCGGTTCGATGGCGCGCCTGCTGGGACTGGTGCCGGGCGTGGTGCTGGGCGGATTCGTGACCATGGGCGTGGCCGCCTTCACCGCCGCAAAGGCACCGAAGCTGCGCAGGCTGGACCTGCGCGAGCTCCAGTAACGGGAAACCCCGCCGCAGCGGGGTTCCCGGGCACCGCAACACGGCAGGCTCAGTCGCCCATCTGCTTCTGCAGGTGCTCCCAGCGCTCCTGCGCGTCGATCGTGCGCTCCGCCTGCGGACGCGCCTCGAGGCGGTCCAGGCCGATTTCCTCGCCGGTATCCACGCAGTAGCCGTAGTCGCCGCCATCGACCCGCTTGAGGGTGCTGTCGATCTTGCCGATCAGCTTGCGGTAGCGGTCGCGGGTGCGCAGTTCCAGCGCATTCTCGGTCTCGCGGCTGGCGCGCTCGGCCTCGTCGCCGACGTCGCGCACTTCTTCCTTGAGGTTCTCGATGGTCTGCTTGGATTCATCGACCAGTTCCGCGCGGCGCACCAGCAGCATCTGCCGGAAATATTCCAGCTGCAGCGGGCTCATGTACTCCTCGTCCGCGGACGGCCTGTAGCCGGGGGGGATGATCGGGCGGCCGCTGGCATCGTCGGTCTGGTACGGCACGACCTTGTACTTGCCCTTCGGCACCGGCGCCGACGTGCGCGCGGCCACCGACACTGCCACCGCGACCTTGCCGAGCTTGCGCGGATGCGGCGGCGGCGGGACCACCACCGGCCGCGCGGGCGCAACGGCCGGCTTGGCGACCTTCGCTGCAGGCGTGGCCTTCGCTGGTGCGGGCTTCGCGGCCTCGGCGGGCTTGGCTGCAGGCGCGGGCTTCGCAGCCGGGGCAGGCTTGGCGGCAGGCGCGGGCTTCGCCGCGGCAGGCGCCGGCTTGGGCACCGCAACGGGCTTCGCCGCCGCCGCGACCGTCCTGGCAACAGCCTTGGGTGCAGGTGCCGCCGGCTTGGCAGCGACTTTCCGTGCCGCGGGCACTGGCTTCTTCACCGCTACCGCCTTCTTCGCCGGCGCAGCCTTCCTCGCAACCGGCTTGCTGGCGGGCGCTGCCTTCTTCGCAACCGCCTTCCTGGCCGGCGCGGCCTTCTTCGCCACCGCCTTGCGGGCGGGCGCGGGTTTCTTCGCAACCGGCTTCTTCGCCGCGGGCTTGGCGGCCTTCTTGGCGGCCACCGGCTTCTTCACAGGCGCCTTCGCGGCGGGCTTCTTGGCCGGCTTGGCGGCCTTCTTCACGGTTTTCTTCGCTGCCACGAGCAGGTATTCCTCATGTTCCCTTGAGGCGGGAAAGCGGGCTGTTATACCCTGACGGGCACACAGCGGCAACCGCGCAACATTGCGCCACGCCGCGTTCAAGGCCCGTGACCGACCCATCCTTCATCAGTACGGCGCTGATCGCGCTGCTGCGCGGCTACAAGCGCTGGATCAGCCCCCTGCTCGGCACCCGCTGCCGGTTCGTGCCCTCCTGTTCGGAATATGCGATGGAGGCGATTGCCCGCTTCGGCGCGCTCAAGGGCGGCTGGCTCGCGCTCCGCCGCATCGGCCGCTGCCATCCCCTGCATCCGGGCGGGCACGACCCGGTGCCACCCCCCAAGGAAGCCCCATGACTTCGACGCTGATCGTCAATGCCCGCCTCGTCAACGAAGGCCGCGAGTTCGACGGCGACCTGCGTTTTTCGAACGGACTGATCGACGAAATCGGCCGCGGCCTGTCCGCGCGCGCCGGGGAGACCGTGGTCGACGCCGCCGGCCGTCGCCTGCTGCCGGGGATGATCGACGACCAGGTCCATTTCCGCGAACCGGGGATGGAATACAAGGCCGATATCGCCAGCGAATCCGCGGCGGCGGTAGCCGGCGGCCTGACCAGTTTCATGGACATGCCCAACACCAGCCCGCCGACGCTGGATGCCGACGCGCTGGAGGACAAGTACCGCCGCGCCGCGGGCCGTTCGCGCGCGAACTACGGCTTCTACATGGGCGCCAGCAACGACAACCTGGCCGCGGTCCGCGCGATCGACCCGCGCGCCACGCCCGGGTTGAAGGTGTTCATGGGCGCGTCCACCGGCAACATGCTGGTCGACGACCCGGAGACCCTGGACGCGATCTTCCGCGACACCCCGGTGCCGATCATCACCCACTGCGAGGACACCCCGACCATCGACGCCAACCTCGCGCTGTTCCGGGCGAAGCATGGCGACGCCATCCCGGTCGAATGCCACCCGGACATCCGCTCCCGCGAGGCCTGCATCAAGTCGACCCGGCTGGCGCTGGAACTCGCGCGCCGGCACGGCACCCAATTGCACGTGTTGCACATCTCCACTGCCGACGAACTGGCGCTGTTCGAGCAGGGCCCGCTGATCCGTGCCGACGGCAGCCGCAAGCCGATCACCGCCGAGACCTGCGTGCATTTCCTGCGCTTCGCCCGCGCCGACTACGCGCGGCTTGGCAACCTGATCAAGTGCAACCCGGCGATCAAGGACGAGGCCGACCGCCAGGCGCTGATCGACGCGCTGGCCGACGACCGCATCGATGTCCTCGCCACCGACCACGCCCCGCACACGCTGGAAGAAAAGGCGAAGCCCTACGCGGCTGCGCCCAGCGGCCTGCCGCTGGTGCAGTTCGCGCTCAACGCGGCGCTGGAACTGGTGCACGAAGGCCGGCTGAGCACCGCCCAGGTCGTCCAGAAGTTCGCGCATGCGCCGGCGCAGTTGTTCGACGTGGCCAACCGCGGCTTCCTGCGCGAAGGTTACGCAGCCGATCTCGTGATGATCGACGACACCCCGTTCACCGTGCAACGCGGCGACGTGCTCAGCAGGTGCGGCTGGTCGCCGTTCGAGGGCACCACCTTCCGTTCGCGGATCGCCGCGACCTGGGTCAACGGCGTGCTGGCCTGGGACGGCTCGGCACTGGTCGGCGATCCTGCCGGCCAGCGCCTCCGATTCGACCGCTGATGCGCCGCGTCCTGCTCCCGCTGCTGCCCTGCTTCGCCCTCGCCGGCATCGCCGCTGCGCAGTCGGTTGCGGGCGATGCCAGTCCGATGGTCGGCGGCGAAGGCGCGGTCCCGGCCCGCGCCACCCGCCTGCCCGCCTCCGCGCAGCAGGGCGCGATGGTGCTGGGCGTGACCCATCCGGCGGCGACCGTGGAACATGCCGGCCGCAGCCTGCGGGTAACCACGTACGGCAGCTTCGCATTCGGCATCAGCCGCGATCAGACCGGCGAGGCTATCGTGCGGATCCGGCAACCGGCCAGCGGCTGGATCGAGCACCGGGTCGCCATCACCCCGCGTGACTGGCCGGTCGAGCGCATCGACGGCGTGCCGCCCGCGACCGTGAACCCACCCAAGGCGATCGCCGAACGCATCGAGCGAGAGCAGGCGCGCGTGGTCGCGGTGCGCAGCCGCGACGATGCCCGCACCGGTTTCGCGCAAGCCTTCATCTGGCCGGTGCAGGGCCGCGTCAGCGGCCGCTTCGGCAACCAGCGCGTGTACAACGGCACCCCGAAGTCGCCGCATTCGGGCATGGACATCGCCGCGCCGAACGGAACGCCGGTCAAGGCGCCCGCCGACGGCGTGGTCAGCTTCGCGGACGCCAGCCTCTACCTGACCGGCGGCACCATGGTGCTCGACCACGGCCACGGCATCAGCAGCAATTTCCTGCACCTGTCGCGGATCGATGCGCGGGTCGGCGACGTCGTCAAGCAAGGCGACGTGATTGGCGCGGTGGGCGCGACCGGACGCGCCACCGGGGCGCACCTGCACTGGGGCATGAACTGGTTCGATGTGCGCATCGACCCGCTGCTGGTGCTTGAGCGCAAGTAGCCCTTGTCTCCCCCGCTTGCGCGAAGCGCAGGGTGAGGTTGGGAGGGTGTGCTTTTGTCGCGAATCCCGACCAGCCGCACCCCACCCCAACCCTCCCCTGCTTCGCAAGGGTGGGGGCGGACCTCAGGCGTTCCTGCCACTCACGGATGCGACCGCATCGTGCGGATGCAGGCTCTCGAAATGCGCCACCCGCACCTGCCACGCGCTGACCCGCGGATCCGTCGCCAGCGCGGCGGCCACCCGGCGCGCGGCGTCTTCGCAGAACATCAGGTTGGCCGCGTTGAGCTCGGCGAAGGCCTGTTCGTCCTCGCGCTTGACCGCGGTCTGCACCGGCGTGCCGAGCGCGGCTTCCACCGCATCCACCAGCGCCTTCAACGGCAATTCGTCGAATGCCGGCTTCAGTTCCACCCGCAGCTCGGCGCGGCTGCGCTGCGCGTGCGGGGTTGCGGCAAGCCCGCGCTCCGATGCCAGCCAGTCGCGCACCGCATCGTTCGACAGCGGGCGCACCCCGGCGAAATCCGTGGCGAAGCGTTGCGCATTGACCTGCCGCGACAGCGCCGCCGAGGCCGGGCAAGTGCTCGAGTATTCGACCGAGAACGCCAGCGACAACTGCAGGTGGCCGTCGCGCAACTCGGCCTCCAGCGCCACCGGGTAATTCTTCCAGCCGCTGTTGCCACTGGCCAGCGCCGGCCGCAGCAACAGGTGGTCGTAGCGCAGGCGCAGGCGCGCACGCGACGACAATCCCTGCTGCGAGGCGATGCACGATTCCAGCAACTTGCGCAGCGCGGGCGCGCTCAGCGCCTCGTTCGCCAGCGACTCCTGCAGCTGCAGGTACAGCCGCGACATGTGGATGCCGCGCGCGGCGGCGTCGCCAAGGTCGACCGCGACATCCACCTGTGCCGGCACGTGCAGTGCCTGGCCGTGCTCGCCCTGGAGGCGGATCGGCAGGGCCATCGCGTCCATCCCGACCCAGTCCAGCGGCCGTGCCAGCGCGGGCGCATCGGCGGCGACATCGGGGAGCGACGAATGACGGGAGCGGTTGTGCATCGCGCCATTGTACCGGCGCGGAGGTGACCACCCGTGCAACGCTGCGTGCCCCGTCCTGGCGCGATCAGCCGCGGGCGGCGCGCCAGGCGGTCGCCAGTGCGCCAAGCCGCGGCAGCGCTGGCGGCTTGCCCTGCGCGTGGCGTTGCAGGCGGCCACGGACCACCGCGGCATGGATGCGCCCCGGCCGGGTGCCGTCGCCGGGCGGCGGCCATTGCGCCAGCAACCCGCGCGACCAGCCGCGGACGTCAAGGTCGCCCAGCGGCGTCGCGCCGTCCGGATGGCGCATCGCGCGCTCGGCCAGCAGCGACAGCACCACGTTGCGCGCCGGCGCCGGGGCGACACTGTCGAACAGGTGCTGGGCAACCCCGGCCACCGCTTCTGCGTACGGCTCCAGGGCGAAGATCGCGCCATCAAGGTTGGCCGGGCGCTCGCGGCTCGCGCGCAGCGCCGGCAGGCAGGCCGCCAGGTTGTCCCAGGGCGCCTGCACCTTCTGCAACGCAAGCCCCAGCGGGTGCCGGCGCGCGCCGCGCGACCAGCCATCCAGTTCCTCGGCCCACCAGCCCAGCTTGGCATCGCCCGGGAGCGGGTCCTGCCCGCCCCACGCCGCGTCGCCGAGTTCGTCGCGCAGGGCGAACCAGGCCTGCGCACGCTCGCGCTGGGCCGCCGGCACGAACACTTCGGCCACCGCCCATTCCGGCCAGCGCGCCCGCCACTTGGCGAGGAACGCCTGCAAGGCGTCGACGTCGCTCATCGCAGCGACGCCCACAAGCCAGGATCCAGCAGGTCGTGCACGCGGTCGGCCAGGGCGTCGCCACCCCAGTCCCGCGGGTCGTCGTCGTCGCGGCGGTAGCCCCACAGCGCCACCACCGAACGCATCCCGGCCGCGCGCGCGGACGCGATGTCGCGCTGGTCGTCGCCGACGTAGGCGCAATCCCCGATCGCGACCCCCAGCTGCTCGGCCGAATGCAGCAACGGCAACGGATGCGGCTTGCGTTCCGGCAGGGTGTCGCCGCCGACCAGGATCGCGCTGCGGGTGTCCCAGCCGAGCGCCGGCATGACCTGCACCGCCAGGTATTCCGGCTTGTTGGTGACGATGCCCCAGCGGCTGCCGGCGGCCTCGATCGCGTCCAGCAATTCGGCCACGCCATCGAACAGCAGGCTGTGCCTGCCGAGTTCGCCTTCGTAGGTGTCGAGGAATTCTCGGATCAGCTCCGCCGGCACCTCGCCGCCCAGTTCGGGGAAGGCGGCCGCGCTCATCGCCCGCGAACCCTTCGACACGTGCGGGCGCAGTTCGTGCAGCGGCATCGGTGCGCGCCCGCGCGCCGCGCGCATGCGGTTGACCGTGGCCAGCATGTCCGGCGCGCTGTCCAGCAGGGTGCCGTCGAGGTCGAACAGCACCAGTTTCGGGAACGCATGCGCGGTCATGCGCGTGCTTCGACCGGGCCGGGCTTGCGCGCGCAGGCGAGGTAATTCACGTCGGTGCGCGACGACAGCCGCGCGCCGTTGCGCCACGGCTCGTACATCAGGCCGCTGACGTCCTCCAGCTGCAGGCCGGCGTCGCGCAGCCACCCGGCCAGTTCCGATGGCCGGATGAAGTCGCGGTAGCGGTGGGTGCCGCGCGGCAGCAGGCGGGCGACGTACTCGGCGCCGACGATCGCCAGCGCGAACGCGGCCGGGGTGCGGTTCAGGGTGGACAGGAACAGGCGGCCACCGGGCTTCAGCAGCCGCGCGCAGGCTTCGATCACGGATGCCGGGTCCGGCACGTGCTCCAGCATTTCCATGCAGGTGACCGCGTCGAACGCCGGTGGCGCGTCCGCGGCCAGCGCCTCGACCGCCAGCGCGCGGTACTCGACCTTGATCCCGGACTCGAGCCCATGCAGGCGCGCGACCTTCAGCAGGTTCGGGGCCAGGTCGATGGCGGTGACCCTTGCCCCGGCCCGTGCCAGCCCCTCGCTGAGCAGGCCGCCGCCGCAGCCCACGTCCAGCACCGCGGCATCGCGCAACTGCGCGCGTTCGGCCACATAGGACAGGCGCACGGGGTTGAGCGCATGCAGCGCCCGCTGCGGCCCGTTGGGATCCCACCAGCGCTGGGCCAGTTCGTCGAACTTGTCGAGCTCGGCCTGCGAGTAATTGCCAGCTGCTGCATTCATGGTGTGCGCACCGTTGCGATCCGTTCGCGCCATTGCCTGGCGTTGGCGAGCACGCCATCGAGGTCGATGTCGACCAGTACCCGCTGGCGCAGCTTGTGCACGCCCGCGATCCAGACATCGGCGACCTGCTGGCGGGCGCTCGCGTAGACCAGCTGCGAGACCACGTTGTGCAGGGGCTGGGTCTCGATCGCGGACAGGTCCACGCAGGCGAGGTCGGCCTGCTTGCCCGGCTCGATGCTGCCGACGAGGTGGTCGAAGCCGATCGCCTTCGCCCCGCCCAGGGTCGCCGCGCGCAGGGCCTCGTGCGCGTCGAAGCCGGCGGCATCATCGGCCACCGCCTTCGCCAGCATCGCCGCGGTGCGGGTCTCGCCGACCATGTCGAGGTCGTTGTTGGACGCGCAGCCATCGGTGCCGATGGCGAGGTTGACGCCCGCGCGTTGCAGCGCGCAGACCGGGCAGAAGCCGGACGCCAGCTTGAGGTTGGATTCCGGGCAGTGCACCACGCTGACCCCGCGTTCGGCACACAGGTGGATCTCGGCCTCGGTCAGCTGGGTCATGTGCACCGCGATCAGGCGGTCGTTGACCAGCCCCAGCCGGTCCAGCCGCGCGATCGGGCGCTGGCCGTGCTTTTCCAGCGACTGCCGGACTTCCTGCGCGGTCTCGTGCAGGTGCAGGTGCACCGGCACGTCCAGTTGGTCGGCCAGCATGCGCACGCGCTCGAAGTTGGCATCGTTCACCGTGTACGGCGCATGCGGCGCGAACGCGGTGCCGACCAGGGCGTCGCCGCGCCACTGGTCGTGGACCTCGCCGGCGCGCTCGAAGTATTCGTCGTCGCTGCTCGCCCAGGCGGTCGGGAAGTCGATCACCGGCAGCCCGACCCGCGCGCGGAAGCCGTGGCGCTTGTAGGTCGCGGCCTGCACGTCGGGGAAGAAGTAGTTCTCGTTGCAGCAGGTGGTGCCGCCGCGCAGCATCTCGGCGATCGCCAGGGTCACGCCGTCGGCGACGAAGCCCGGCCCCATCACCGCCGCCTCGATCGGCCAGATGTGCTGCTGCAGCCAGACCTTCAGCGGCAGGTCGTCGGCGACCCCGCGCAGCAGGGTCATCGGGTTGTGGGTGTGGGCGTTGACCAGGCCGGGAATCAGCGCGGCCTCGGGGCGCGCGACCGTCTGCTTCGCCACGAAGCGAGCGCGCGCCTCGGCGATCGGCAGCACGGCGACGACGCATCCGCCGGAAACGACGACGGCGTGGTCGACCAGGACCACGCCGTGCGGGACCACCGGCACCACCCAGCCGGCTTCGATCAGGAGGTCGCAGGCCTGCGGGGCGGATTCGGTCATCGGCTTACTTCACGCGGCTGACGTATTCGCCGCTGCGGGTATCGACCTTGACCACCTCGTCCTGGCCGACGAACAGCGGCACTCGCACCACCGCACCGGTCTCAAGGGTGGCCGGCTTGCCGCCGCCGCCCGAGGTGTCGCCGCGCACGCCCGGGTCGGTCTCGACGATCTTGAGTTCGACGAAGTTCGGCGGCTGCACCGCGATCGGGCTGCCGTTCCACAGCGTCACCACGCACGATTCCTCGCCCTTCAGCCACTTCTCGGCGCCGCCCATGCCGGCCTTGTCGGCCTGCACCTGCTCGAACGACTCCTGGTTCATGAAGTGCCAGTACTCGCCATCGGCGTACAGGAACTGCATGTCGGTATCGACCACGTCGGCCTGCTCGAGGTCGTCGGTGGCCTTCATGGTCATTTCCACCACCCGCCCGGACTTGATGCTGCGGTACTTGATGCGGGTGAAGGCCTGGCCCTTGCCGGGCTTGACGTATTCGGTCTCGGTGATCACGCAGGGATCGTTGTTGACCAGGATCTTCTGGCCGGTCTTGACGTCGTTCATGCCCAGGGTGGCCATGGGTGCTCCTTCGCGCCACCCGCCGGGCGGCCTAAAATGTGGGTTCTGGGATCCCGGCGTGGCGCCGGGACCGATCGGATCGAAACCGCAATGATACCCGCTGCCCCCGCACGCCCGCATCCCGTGCCCGCGCCGAACGCCTGGCGCCAGGCCTGGCGCGATGCCGTGCGCGACCCGCGCGAGCTGCTGGCGCTGCTGGGCCTGGGCACGCTGGCCGCCGGCATATCCGATGCCGCGGCGGCGCAGTTCCCGCTGCGGGTGCCGCGCGGGTTCGTCGCCCGCATGCGCCGTGGAGACCCGCGCGACCCGCTGTTGCGGCAGGTGCTGCCGGTCCTCGAGGAGGATCGCATGATGCCCGGCTTCACCCTCGATGCAGTCGGCGACATGCAGGCCCGGCGCGGCGGCGGGGTCATCCACAAGTACGCCGGGCGCGCCCTGCTGGTCGCAACCGGCAGCTGCGCGGTGCACTGCCGCTACTGTTTCCGCCGCCACTATCCGTATGCCGAGGACACCGCGGCGGCGGCCGGCTGGCGCGACGCGGTGGCGGTGATCGCGGGCGACGACGCGATCCACGAGGTCATCCTGTCCGGCGGCGACCCGCTGTCGCTGGCCGACCACAAGCTGGCAGAGCTGACCGACGCCCTGCGCGCGATCCCCCACCTGCGCCGCCTGCGCATCCACACCCGGCTGCCGGTGGTGCTGCCGGAACGCGTGGATTCCGGCCTGCTGGCGTGGTTGCGAGGACTGCCGTGGCCGCTGGTGGTGGTACTGCACGCCAACCATGCCAACGAGTTCGACCACGCGGTGGACACCGCGCTGGCGGCCCTGCGCGGCACCGGCGCCACCCTGCTCAACCAGGCCGTGCTGCTGCGCGGGGTGAACGACTCGGTCGCGGCGCTGGCCGAGCTTTGCGAGCGCGGGCACGCCGCCGGCGTCCTGCCCTACTACCTGCACCAGCTCGACCGCGTCGCCGGCGCCGCCCATTTCGAGGTCGGCGACCACGAGGCGCTGGCCCTGCATGCCGGACTGGCCGAGCGCCTGCCCGGGTACCTGGTGCCGCGGCTCGTGCGCGAGATTGCCGGCCAGCCAGGAAAGACCCCGCTTGTGACCCCTGGCGGCAGCATCCAGGCCACGGAATGATGTAGCCTCCCGCCATCCCCCCGGATTCGAGCGAAAGACCCACGCATGGCCATCGGTAAGGACACCGCACTGCGACTGATGCTGGTAGACGACCAGGTCAACGAGGCCGAGGCGATCGTCAGCAGCCTGCGCAATGCCGGCATCGCGGTACGCCCGCTGCGGCCGGAGTCGCTGGACGAGCTGGCCAGCCAGCTTGCCCAGCAGCAGGTCGACCTGGTGCTGGCCGAATACGCATCGAAGAACCTGCCGTTCAACGAAGTGGCGCTGGTGGTCGGTGGTTGCGGGCGCGACGTGCCGCTGCTGGCCGTCCTCGACGGCCTGACCGACGAAATCCTGGATTCCGTGCAGGGCCTCGGCGCGGAGGGCATCGCCCTGCGCAGCCGCCCGCAGCAGCTGCTGTACGCGGTGCGCACCGAGTGGACGGACCTCGATGCCCGCCGCTCGCAGCGCCAGCTGGAAGCGCAGATGCGCGAGACCGAGCGCCGCTGCGATGCGCTGATCGATTCCTCGCGCGAGCCGATCGCCTACATCCATGAAGGCATGCACATCCGCGCAAACCCGGCCTACCTGGAGATGTTCGGCTATGAATCCTTCGAAGACATCGAGGGCATGTCGCTGCTCGACCTGGTCGCGCCGGAACACGTGGATGCCTTCAAGCAACTGCTGAAGCGCCTGTCGAAGGGCGAGCCGCCACCGCCGCGCCACGAACTGACCGCGCGCGACATCGAAGGCCGCGACTTCCCGGCGGTGATGGAATTCACCGCCGCCCAGTACGAGGGCGAGCCCTGCCAGCAGGTGATCTTCCGCCGCCAGGCCCAGGACGTGGACCCCGAACTGGCGCGCCAGGTCGAAGACCTCAAGCAACGCGACCAGGGCACCGGCCTGCTCAACCGCCCCACCTTCCTCGGCCTGCTGGATACCGCCGTTGCCGAAGCCGCTGGCCAGGGCGCGGCCCACGGCCTGCTGCTGATCGAGCCGGACCACTTCGCCCAGCTGCTGGAGGTGATCGGCCTGGAAGACGTCGACCAGCTGATGGCGGCGATGGGCCAGCGCCTCGCCAGCGTCGCCGAGGGCGGTGCGATCGCGCGCTTCGGCGAGCACCAGCTGGCCCTGCTGTCGCGCGACAGCGACCACATGGCCACCAGCGAACTGGCCGAGCGCGTGCGCGACGCATTCGCCGAGCACGTGCTGGAAGTCGGCAGCCATTCGCTCAACACCACGGTCAGCGTCGGCGGCGTGCAAATCGGCGAGAAGATCGCCAGCACCAGCCGGGTGCTGGCGAAGGCCAGCCAGGGCGTGGGCGCGGCGATCGCGGTCGGCGGCAACCGGGTCGAGCTGTACGACCCCGGCGCGGTGGACCGCGCCGAACTGGAGCGGATCGAGGCCTGGGTGGCCCGGATCAGGGTCGCGCTGGAGGGCGACGGTTTCCGCCTCGATTTCCAGCCGGTGATCGCGCTGCAGGGCGACGGCAGCGAGATGTACGAAATGTTCCTGCGCCTGTATGGCACCGACGGCGAGCCGGTCGCGGCCAGCACCTACATGCCGATCGCCGAAGAACACGGCCTGCTTGGCCTGATCGACCGCTGGGCGGTCGCCCGCGCGATCGACCTGATCGGCGAGCGCCAGCGCTCCGGCAAGCGCACCAGCCTGCTGCTGTCGCTGTCCAGCGAGGCGGTGCAGGACCCGACCATGGCCAGCTTCATCGCCGCGAACCTCGCTTCGGCCGGCGTTCCGGGCGAACAGCTGGTGCTGGCGGTGCCGGAGTCCAAGGTCTTCACCAGCCTGCGCGAGGCGCAGGAATTCGTCGGGGCGATGGCCGGCTTCGGCGTGCAGATCGCACTGGAGCGCTTCGGTGCCGGCCTCAATTCGATGCAGCTGCTGACCCACTTCGACCCGGCCTTCCTGAAGATCGACCCGCAGTTCATGGTCGACCTCTCGAAGAGCACGGATTCGCAGCAGAAGGTCCGCAACATCGCAAGCCAGGCCAGCAGCCGCGACATCCGCACCATCGCGGACCGGGTCCAGGACGCGACCAGCATGACCCTGCTGTTCTCCGCCGGGGTCGACTTCGTGCAGGGCGACTTCCTGGCCCCGGCCAGCTCGAGCATGAACTACGACTTCAGCTGAGCGGGCCACTCCCTGGCCTGTTGCTGGAATGAAAAAGCCCGCCGGTCCGGCGGGCTTTTCGTTTACCGGCGTTGGTTACGGTGGGTCAGGCAACGATGCCGTGGCGCGCGCCGCCTGCTTGCGGTGCCGCGTTGCGCAGCGCGGCGATCCGCTCCTCCAGCGGCGGATGGCTCATCAGCAGGCGCTTGAGGCCACCGCCGTCGCCGCCGCTGATGCCGAAGGCCGCCACCTGCTTCGGCAGGCTGCTGTGGCCATGGGTCTGCGCCAGCCGCTCCAGCGCGGCGATCATCTTGTGCCTGCCGGCGAGGGTCGCGGCGCCGGCATCGGCGCGGAACTCGCGATGGCGGGAGAACCACATCGCGATCATCGAGGCGAACAGGCCGAACACCATGTCCAGCACGAACACGATCGCGTAGTAGCCGAGCCCGGGGCCATCGCGGCCACCACTGATGTAGCCGTCGATCACCCGCCCGACCACCCGCGCCAGCACGATCACGAACGTGTTCAGGACGCCCTGCAACAGCGCCATGGTCACCATGTCGCCGTTGGCGACGTGGCTGACCTCGTGCGCCAGCACCGCCTCCGCCTCGTCGCGGTCCATCGCCCGCAGCAGGCCGGTGGAGACCGCCACCAGCGCGTTGTTGCGGTTGGCGCCGGTGGCGAAGGCGTTGATCTCCGGGGCGTCGTAGATCGCCACTTCCGGCATGCCGATGCCTGCTGCCTGCGCCTGCCGCTGGACCGTGGCCAGCAGCCAGCGCTCGGCCTCGTTGCGCGGGGTCTCGATCACGTGCGCACCGGTGCTGCGCTTGGCCATCCACTTCGACAGCAGCAGCGAGATGATCGAGCCGCCGAAGCCGAACAATGCGGCCATGACCAGCAGGCCGCCGAACTGGTTGGGGTTCACCCCCAGCACCGACATCACGATGCTGACCAGGGCGAGCACGGCCATGTTGGTGGCCAGGAACAGGAAGACGCGCTTGAACATGGATAATCCCATTCGTTCCGCGCGGATGCGCGGGTCTCGTTAGAAGTGTGGCCGGTCGAACCTAAATTCAATCTGAAATCCCTGTCGACACAGCCCGATGCCAGGCATCCCCTACCGCGGCCGCTTCGCCCCCTCGCCCACCGGGCCGCTGCATGCCGGTTCGCTGCTGGCGGCACTCGGCAGTTGGCTGCTGGCCCGCCAGGCCGGCGGCGAGTGGCTGCTGCGGATCGAGGACATCGACCCCCCGCGCGAGGTGGCCGGCGCCGCCGCCCAGCAGTTGCGCACGCTGCAGGCGTTCGGCCTGCGCCACGACGGCGAAGTCGCATGGCAGAGCCGGCGCGGGCACCTGTATCGCGCTGCGCTGAACCGGTTGCTGGCGCAGGGGCTGGCCTTCGAATGCCACTGCAGCCGCGCCGACGTGGCCGCCGCCGGCGGCATCCATCGCCGCTGCGTGGCCACCGCGCCGCGCCCCGACCCGGCGATCCGGCTGCGGGTGGCGGATGGCTGCGAGGTCGTGTTCGACGACGCCGTGCACGGCCAGGTCAGCCAGCAGGTCGACCGCGACGTCGGCGACTTCGTCCTGCGGCGAACGGATGGCCTGTGGGCCTACCAGCTTGCGGTGGTGGTGGACGACGCCGCGCAGGGTGTCACCGATGTCGTGCGTGGCGCCGACCTGCTCGATTCCACCGCCCGCCAGGTCCTGCTGCAACGCGCGCTCGGCCTGCCGATGCCGCGCTACGCCCACCTGCCGCTGCTGCTCGGCGAGGATGGCAGGAAGCTGTCGAAATCGGACGCCGCGCTGCCGGTCGATGCCGCCGATTCGCTGCCCTCCCTGCACATGCTCTGGACCTGCCTCGGGCAACCGCCGCTGCCGGCCGAGGCGGATGCCGGGGTGCCCGCATTCCTGCAACATGCCATCGCCGGGTTCCGCCTGGACCGGGTCCCGCGGCGCGCGCAGGCCGCATCCGCCGCAGTGCACAACACACCCGCAACATCGCGTGACTAGAATCGGGCAACCTGCATCCGTGCCACTTACCCATCACCCCCAGGAGATACGCATGACTTCCAGAGTTGCGCTCGTGACCGGCGGCACCGGCGGCATCGGCACCGCCATCGTCAAGCGGTTGGCAGACATGGGCCACAAGGTCGCCACCAACTACCGCAACGAGGAAAAGGCACGCGCCTGGCAGGACAAGATGAAGGCCGAGGGCTACGACATCGCCATCGTCAAGGGCGACGTGACCTCGCCGGAGGAAGCCGAGGCGATGGTGCGCGAAGTCGAAGCCGCGCTCGGCCCGGTCGAGATCCTGGTCAACAACGCCGGCATCACCCGCGACGGCACCTTCCACCGGATGAAGGCCGGGCAGTGGACCGACGTGATCAACACCAACCTCAATTCGGTGTTCAACGTCACCCGCCCGGTGATCGAGGGCATGCGCGAACGCAAGTGGGGCCGGATCATCCAGATCAGCTCGATCAACGGCCTCAAGGGCCAGTACGGCCAGGCCAACTACGCCGCCGCCAAGGCCGGCATGCACGGTTTCACCATCTCGCTGGCGCGCGAAAACGCCCGCAACGGGGTGACCGTCAACACCATCTCGCCCGGCTACATCGCCACCGACATGGTGATGGCGGTGCCGGAGGAAGTGCGCGCCAAGATCGTGGCCGACATTCCCACCGGTCGCCTCGGCACCCCGGAGGAGATCGCCTATGGCGTCGGCTTCCTGGCCGACGAGCAGGCCAGCTGGATCACCGGCAGCAACCTCGACATCAACGGCGGCCACCACATGGGCTGGTAGCGGTTACGCAGCCGCGCCCCCGGCATCCGCCCCAGACAACGAAAACACGGAGACCCCATGTCCAACGTAGACCCGAACCGCCGCCCGTCCGCCTTCGGCCGCTATGTCTTCATGCTGCTGCTTGGCCTGGTGCTGGGGGCGATGGCGGTGGTGATGCTGATGCGCACCTGGGAAGGGCGCAAGACGTCGCAGGACCGGCTCCCGCATGCGCTGATGCACGTGCAGGCATGGCACGTCGACCAGCTCAAGGCGGACATGGCGCAGAACCGCTGCAACGCGACCGACGTACTGCCGCACCTGCAGGCGCTGCGGACCACCGCCAACGACCTGGAAGCCGCGTTCCCCGACCTGCGCGACGACCAGCGCTTTACTGCCGCCAGCACCGCCATGCGCGCGGCGATGGACAAGGCCATGGCCAGCCCGCCGCTGACCTGCGAGGGCCTTGGTGCGGCGATCAAGCAGACCGGTGAAACCTGCAAGGGCTGCCACCAGGACTTCCGCACCTGAGCCACGGCAAACCCCGGACCTGGCCGCCCTGACGACCGCCCGCACGCCTCGGGCGCGGGCATGCTGCGGTGCAAAATGCCCGTGACGGCGATCACGGTTATTGTCGCTCGTCCGCATCAGGCGGGCCTGCCATCGACCATTCAACCGGGGAACTGAATGAAAACCACGCTCGTCCGTGCCATCGCCGGCACCACCATCCTTGCCGGCGCGATCACTGCTGCCACCGCAGCGGCGCCGTTGACCCGCCACAACCCGCTGCGCGTCAGCATGTACGCCGCCGGCAACGGCAACGTCGAAGTCGTGCTCACCAATACCAGCAGCAAGAGCGCACGGGTGCCGAGGTACCAGCTGCCGCTGGGCGAACTGGAAGCCAAGCTGTTCAGCGTGAGCCGCGACGGCGAGCCGGTCGCCTACGAGGGCCCGATGATCAAGCGCGGCCTGCCCTCCGCGTCCGATTTTGCGATCCTGCGGCCCGGCCAGAGCGTTCGCAGCGTGGTCCAGCTGGCCGACGCCTACGACATGCGCAAGAGCGGCACCTACACCGTCACCCTGGCCTCCGCCATGCAGCACGCCTCGCTGTCCGATGGCAGCATGCTGAAGACCCCGCGCGGCATGCCGCTGACCCTGCAGAGCGCCCCGTTGCGCATGTACGCCACCGGCAAGCTGCCGGCGATCAAGCGCCCCGGTGGCGGCACCGGCGGCACCAGCATCAACGGCGTCGCCACGGTCGGTTGCTCGTCCACCCAGGTCAGCGGGATCGGCAATGCGATCACCGCGGCCCGCAACTATTCCGAAAACGCCAAGGGCTACCTCGCCGGCAACAACCAGGGCCCGCGCTACACCACCTGGTTCGGCGCCTACACCTCGAGCCGCTACACCACCGCCAACCAGCACTTCGTCGCCATCGACAGCGCGCTGGACAAGACCGGCGACCAGGTCAAGATCAACTGCGGCTGCAACCAGAGCTACTACGCCTACGTCTATCCGACCAAGCCGTACGAGATCTTCGTCTGCCGTGCGTTCTGGTCGGCGCCGAACACCGGCACCGATTCAAAGGCGGGCACCCTGGTCCACGAGATGAGCCACTTCAACGTGGTGGCGGCGACCGACGACCATGTCTACGGCCAGTCCGGCGCCAAGAGCCTGGCGGCCTCGGATCCGGCCAAGGCGGTCGACAATGCCGACAGCCACGAGTACTTCGCCGAGAACACCCCGTCGCAGAACTGACGGACGCCGCATCGCACCACCCGGACGGCCCGCACTGCGGGCCGTTCGTGTTTGCGGTGGAAGTCCGGGCAGAATGCGGCTCCCGTTGCCACCGGCCCGCGCATGGACCCGAAGACGCTCTACTACCTGGTTGCCGCCGCCCTGGTCATGGTCGGCCTCGCCGGCACCGTGCTGCCGGCCTTGCCGGGCCTGCCGCTGGTGTTCGCCGGGATGCTGCTTGCGGCCTGGGTGGACGGGTTCGCCAACGTTCCCGCCTGGGTGCTGGTCCTGCTCGGGCTGCTCACCCTGCTCTCGCTGGCGATCGACTTCTGGGCGACCGCGCTCGGCGCCAAGCGCGTCGGCGCCAGCCGCAAGGCGGTGCTAGGGGCGATGCTGGGAACCCTGGCCGGCCTGTTCCTCGGGCCGTTCGGCCTGTTGCTCGGGCCGTTTGCCGGTGCCCTTGGCGGCGAACTGCTGCACCGGCGCAGCCTGGGCAGCGGCGACATCGGGAATGCCGCGAAGATCGGCTTCGGCACCTGGCTCGGGATCCTGTTCGGGGTGGTGCTCAAGCTCGGTCTGGCGTTCACGATGCTCGGCCTGTTCGCGCTGGCCTGGTGGTGGTGAGGCCTCCAACGCGTGCCTGGCCCGCGCCGAAGCAGGCTGCGCCGTCGCGCCTGCCGCGTCAGCTGCCGTAGATCAGCCAGCGCCGCGCCTCGCTTTCCTCGGAGAAGATGCGGATGCTCATGCCGCGCTCCAGGCACAGCGACTCGGCGATCTCGCTGCCCTGGATATCGTCTCGCAGCTCGACGAAGGCCATCCGCACGTCGCGCAGGCCGGACTCGATCACCGTATCCACGACCTGCCCGATGTCCGGGACATCCACCGTCGACAACAGGTCCTCCAGCACCAGCAACCGCGTGCTCTTGGCGGCGCGGCATTCCTCGCCCAGGATCCGCCACATCGCAGTCGACACCGCAAGCGAATCGGTGCCATCGAACACGTAGGCGCGCAGGTAGTCGGGTTCGTCGTCGAAGCAGACGCGGAACCCCGGACCGTTGACGACGCGGGTGTTGCTCATGCCACGACCAACGGGATCCCGCCAGGCGAGCGGCCAGAAATCCGCGCCTGCCATTCCCGCGGCCCGGTGTCGTGCACCGAGGTCCCTTGCGCATCCACGGCCACCGTCACCGGCATGTCGCGCACCTCGAATTCGTAGATCGCCTCCATGCCGAGGTCGGCGAAACCGACCACCTTCGCGGCCTTGATCGCCTTCGAAACCAGGTAGGCCGCGCCGCCGACCGCCATCAGGTAGGCGGAGCGGTGCTTGCGGATCGCCTCGATCGCGGCCGGGCCGCGCTCGGCCTTGCCGACCATGCCCATCAAGCCAGTCTGCGCCAGCACCTGCTCGGTGAACTTGTCCATGCGGGTGGCGGTGGTCGGGCCGGCGGGGCCGACGACCTCATCGCGCACCGGATCGACCGGGCCCACGTAGTAGATGAACTTGCCGCGCAGGTCGACCGGCAGCGGTTCGCCCTTGTCGAGCATCTCGACCATGCGCTTGTGCGCGGCATCGCGGCCGGTCAGCAGCTTGCCGTTGAGCAGCAGCACTTCGCCCGGCTTCCAGCTGGCGACGTCTTCCCGGGTGACCGTGTCGAGGTCCACCCGGCGCGCGTTCTGCGGGTTGTAGGTGAGCTGCGGCCAGTCTTCGAGCGACGGCGGATCCAGCATCACCGGGCCGCTGCCATCGAGGGTGAAGTGCGCGTGGCGGGTGGCCGCGCAATTGGGAATCATCGCCACCGGCAGGTTGGCGGCGTGGGTCGGGTAGTCCTTGACCTTGATGTCGAGCACGGTGGTCAGGCCGCCAAGCCCCTGCGCGCCGATGCCGAGCGCATTGACCTTGTCGTACAGCTCCAGGCGCAGTTCCTCGGCGCGGTTCGACGCGCCGCGCGCCTGCAGCTCGGTGATGTCGATCGGCTCCATCAGTGCTTCCTTGGCCAGCAGCATCGCCTTCTCGGCGGTGCCACCGATGCCGATGCCGAGCATGCCCGGCGGGCACCAGCCGGCGCCCATGGTCGGCACCGTCTTCAGCACCCAGTCGACGATGGAATCGGACGGATTGAGCATCGCGAACTTCGACTTGGCTTCCGAACCACCGCCCTTGGCGGCGACGATCACCTCGACCGTGTTGCCCGGCACCACCCTGACGTTGACCACGCCCGGCGTGTTGTCCCTGGTGTTCGTGCGCTTGCCCGCCGGATCGGCCAGCACGCTGGCGCGCAGCTTGTTGTCCGGGTGGTTGTAGGCGCGCCGCACGCCCTCGTGGACCATGTCCTCGACGCCCATGGTGGCGTCGTCCCAGCGCACGTCCATGCCGATCTCGAGGAACACGGTGACGATGCCGGTGTCCTGGCAGATCGGGCGGTGGCCCTCGGCGCACATCCGCGAATTGATCAGGATCTGCGCGATGGCGTCCTTCGCGGCCGGCGATTGCTCGCGCTCATGGGCCGCGGCGAGGCTCCTGATGTAGTCGACCGGGTGGTAGTACGAGATGTACTGCAGGGCGTCGGCGACGGACTGCACCAGGTCTTCCTGGCGGATGGAAACCGGGGCTTTGCTGTTCATGGCGATCGGCGCGGGACGAAGCGGGTATTTTAGGCCCAGGCTGCGTCCACCTGGGCCGCACGCCGCCTTCCGCAGACTGGACCGATGCCCCCACCCCTGCCGCCAGCCCAGCTCAACCTGCGCCAGCGCTTCAGCGCGATGCGCAACATCGCGCCGTTCCTGCGCGAGGTCTGGGCCACCAGCAGGGCACTGACCCTCGCCGCGATCGGGATCCGCCTGCTGCGGGCGTTCCTGCCGGTCGCCACCCTGTACATCGGCAAGCTGATCATCGACGAGGCGGTGCGCCTGGTCGGCCTGGACGTGCCGCGGGAGCTCGCCACCGCCTGGCGCGCGGGACAGCTGGACCACCTGCTCGCGCTGCTCGGCCTGGAATTCGCGCTGGCGATCGGCTCCGACCTGCTCGGGCGGATGGCGAGCTACGTCGATTCCGTGTTGTCGGAGAAATTCACCAACGCCACCAGCATCCGCCTGATGGAGCACGCGGCCACCCTCGACCTTGAGGACTTCGAGGACGCCGACCTGCAGGACAAGCTGGACCGCGCGCGGCGGCAGACCATGGGCCGGATGAACCTGATGGGCCAGCTGTTCGGCCAGGCCCAGGACGTGGTCACCGTGCTCAGCTTCGCCGCCGGCCTGCTGGCCTACGCGCCGTGGCTGCTGGCGCTGCTGGCGGTGGCGCTGGTGCCGGCGTTCATCGGCGAATCGCACTTCAATGCGCTGAACTATTCGCTCAATTTCCAGTGGACGCCGGAGCGCCGCCAGCTGGAATACCTGCGGCAGATGGGCGCCAGCGTGGACACCGCGAAAGAGGTCAAGATCTTCAACCTCAACCGCTTCTTCATCGCCCGCTTCCGCACGCTGTCGCAGAAATTCTTCGAGGCCAACCGCAGGCTTGCAGGGCGGCGCGCGTTCTGGGGCACCCTGCTCGCCGCGCTCGGCACCCTCGGTTACTACGTGGCCTATGCCTACATCGCCTGGCGCACGGTGCGCGGCGATTTCTCGATCGGCGACCTGACCTTCCTCGCCGGCAGCTTCCGCCGCCTGCGCCAGTTGCTGGAGAGCCTGCTGACCGGGTTCTCGCAGGTCGCAAGCCAGGCCCTGTACCTGGACGACCTGTACTCGTTCTTCGAGATCCGGCCGCAGGTCCGCAGCATCGAGAATGCCTTGAAGGTGCCGGTGCCGGTCCGCGGCGGCTTCGTGTTCGAAGGCGTCGGCTTCCGTTACGAAGGCGCCGAGCAGTGGGCGCTGCGCGGACTCAGCTTCGAACTGCACGCCGGCGAAGTGCTGGCGCTGGTCGGCGAGAACGGCGCCGGCAAGACCACCCTGGTCAAGCTGCTGGCGCGGCTGTACGACCCCGACGAGGGCCGCATCCTGCTCGATGGCCGCGACCTGCGCGATTACGACCTCGACGACCTGCGCGCCAACATCGGGGTGATCTTCCAGGACTTCGTGCGCTACCACCTGACCGCGGCGGAGAACATCGGGGTTGGCCAGATCGATGCGATGGACGACCGCGAGCGGATCGAGCGCGCCGCGCGCAAGGGCATGGCCGACGAGGTCATCGCCGGCCTGCCGCGCGGCTACGAGCAGGTGATCGGCCGCCGCTTCAAGGATGGCGTGGACCTGTCCGGCGGGCAGTGGCAGAAGATCGCGATCGCCCGCGCCTACATGCGCGACGCGCAGGTGATGATCCTCGACGAACCCACCGCGGCGCTGGATGCGCGCAGCGAATTCGAGGTGTTCGAACGCTTCAGGGAACTGTCGGACGGCAAGACCGCGGTGCTGATCAGCCACCGCTTCAGCAGCGTGCGCATGGCCGACCGCATCCTGGTGCTGGCCGACGGCAAGGTCGAGGCCAGCGGCACCCACCAGCAGCTGATGTCGCAGGGCGGGCGCTACGCCGAACTGTTCGAATTGCAGGCGGCGGGCTACCGATGAGCGCGGCTCCACAGGAATCCCGGAGGATCGTCATGACGCCGATGTCCACGCTCGCCTTCGCCGCCGGCCTGTCGCTGGCCCTGAATGCCTGTGCGCAACCGGCGCCATCGCCCGCCACCGGGACCACGCCGGCACCCGCGGCCGGATCCGGCGCACTTCGGGTCGAAACCGTCGCGACCGGGCTGGAACACCCGTGGTCGGTGGCCCTGTTGCCGGAAGGCGGCTTCCTGGTCAGCGAACGCCCCGGCCGGTTGCGCCGGATCGGCGCCGATGGCCAGGTATCCGCGCCGATCGCCGGGGTGCCGGAGGTATTCGCGCAGGGCCAGGGCGGCTTGCTGGACGTGGTGCTGGACCCGGGCTACGCCGGCAACCGGCGCATCTGGCTGAGCTACGCCGAACCCGGCGATGGCGACACCGCCGGCACCGCGGTTGCCACCGCCACCCTTGCCGGCGATGCGCTCACCGACCTGGTCGTGCGCTACCGGCAGCTGCCCAAGCTGGAGGGCAGTGCGCATTTCGGCTCGCGCATCGCCTTCGATGGCGCCGGGCATGTGTTCATCAGCCAGGGCGAACGCAACCGGCGGGCGATGGCGCAGGACCTGGACGTCCTGCAGGGCAAGCTGGTGCGCCTGCACCTGGACGGCAGCGTGCCCGCCGACAACCCGTTCGCGAACGCAAGCGGCGTGCGCAGGCTGGTCTGGAGCTACGGCCACCGCAACATGCAGGGACTGGCGGTCGATCCGCGCACCGGCAGCCTCTGGCAAAGCGAGCACGGCCCGCGCGGCGGCGACGAGATCAACCTGCCGCAGCCGGGCCGGAACTACGGCTGGCCGGTGATCACCCACGGCATCAACTATTCCGGCTTCGACATCCCGGAAGCGGTGGGCACCGCCGCTCCCGGCATGGAACAGCCGCACCACGTGTGGGCGAAGTCGCCCGCGCTGTCCGGCATGGCGTTCCTCACCGGCCATCCCGGCAACCCGTGGAACGACAGCCTGCTGCTGGGCGCGTTGGCCGGCCAGAGCCTGATCCGGCTGCAGCTGGACGGCAACCGCATCGTCGCCGAGGAACGCCTGCTCACCGACCTGCGCGCGCGCATCCGCGATGTCCGCGTCGGCGCCGACGGCACCGTGTACGTGCTCACCGATGCCGGCAACGGCCAGCTGCTGCGGTTGCTCCCGCCGGACGCGCGCCGGCCGCGATGAGCGGTGCGCCGGGAGCAGCCGCGCGCCACGCCCGTGCACGCCCACCGGCCCGGGCGGTCGCGCTCCGCTAAAATGGGTGGGATCACGTATCCCCACGGCACCCCATGGCCTCTCCCTTCGGCACCGAAACGGTGCTCGACGTCCGACACTGGACGGACGCGTACTTCAGCTTCACCACCACCCGCGACGACGGTTTCCGCTTCGACAACGGCCAGTTCGTGATGATCGGGCTGGAAGTCGAACAGGCGGACGGCGCGCGCAAGCCGCTGATGCGTGCGTACTCCATCGCCAGCCCGAACTGGGACGAACAACTGGAGTTCTTCAGCATCAAGGTGCAGGACGGGCCGCTGACCTCGCGGCTGCAGCACATCAGGCCCGGCGACTCGATCCTGATCGGGCGCAAGCCGACCGGCACCCTGCTGATCAGCGACGTCCACCCGGGGCGCAACCTGTATCTGCTGGCGACCGGGACCGGGCTGGCGCCGTGGCTGTCGATCGCGATGGATCCGGCCACCTACGAGCGCTTCGAGAAGGTGATCATCTGCCACGGCGTGCGCAGCGAACCGGACCTCGCCTACCGCGACTACATCACCAGCGCGCTGCCGCGCCACGAGTTCCTCGGCGAGCAGGTCGGCAGGCAGTTGCTGTACTACCCGGCGGTCAGCCGCGAGGACTTCTATTGGCATGGCCGCCTGCAGCGCGGCCGCATCACCGACCTGCTGGACAGCGGCCGCATCGCCGCCGACCTCGGCCTGCCGCCGCTCGACCCGGCGCTGGACCGCGCGATGATCTGCGGCAGCCCGCAGATGCTGGCCGACTTGCGGGCAATCCTGGACCGGCGCGGCTTCAGCGCGTCGCCGCGGATCGGCAGCGCCGGCGAATACGTGTTCGAGCGCGCCTTCGTCGAGAAGTGACCCTGCCGTGTCGTGCCCGGCACCCCGGCGCTGCATGGGTACCGGGGCACGCCCCGCCCCGCTGCAGGAACCCGCCTCAGCGCATCCCGTGCCGCAGCCAGACCAGGGCATCGGTCTCGTTGTTGAAGATGCGCACGGTGTAACCACGTTCGCGCGCCAGCAGCTCGGCGTACTCGATGCGCGGGATCTGGTCGGCGCGGCCTTCGACGTAGGCCATCCGCAACCCCGCGTGCACCCTGCCCTCGATCGCGTCGAAGAAACGCTGCAGGTCCTCGTCGCCCATCACCTCGCCCTGCATGCCGTCCAGCACCAGCAACTGGCTGGCACCGCAGGCACGCGCGTGGTCCAGGATCCGCAACCAGTACTCGCGGCTGACCGCCAGCCCGGTGTCGTGGCCGCCGCTGACGCTGGCGCGCAGCAACGGCGCCTCGTAATCGAGTTCGAGCCGGTAGCCCGTGCCGTCGACCACGTCCATGGTCATCCGGCCAGCGCCTGCTCGATGTCGCGGGCGATCGATTCCGGCTTGTCGGTCGGTGCGTAGCGCTTGAGCACGCGGCCATCGCGGCCGACCAGGAACTTGGTGAAGTTCCACTTGATCGCATCGAAGCCCAGCAGCCCGCCCTTCTCGTCCTTCAGCCACTTCCAGAGGGGATGCGCATTGGCGCCGTTGACTTCGATCCGGGCGAACATCGGGAAGCTCACGTCGTAGGTCAGCGAGCAGAAGTTGCGGATTTCCTCGGCATTGCCCGGCTCCTGGTGGCCGAACTGGTCGCACGGGAAACCGAGCACCACCAGCCCCTTGTCGCCGAAGTCGCGCCAAAGCTTCTCCAGCCCGGCGTATTGCGGGGTGAACCCGCACTTGCTGGCGACGTTGACGACCAGCAGGACCTTGCCGCGCCAGTCGGACAGCGGTTGCGGGCTGCCATCCAGTGCGGTGGCGTCGAAATCGTAGGCGGTGGTGGCCATGGCGACCTGTGGCGTTGGGGGAGCGCTGATTGTGCGCGGTCGCGCCGCCCGCGCCTACCCCGGCCAACGCGGCGGCGCCTGGCGGCCGGCCATGCCATTCGTCACAGGCCCGCCACGCCTGGCTGGGCTAGTCTGTCCGCCGGATTTCCACGCCCGACGAGGCCCCCATGAAGCACCCCATCGCCGGCGCCCTCGCGCTTGCCATCGCCACCGCGCTCGCCGGCTGCGCCAGCACGCCTGCCACCACCGCCGCGGCCCAGGAGTCACCGATGACCGGCATCGCCTACAGCGGCCCGTTCGCCGCACCCAGCACGCTCGACCTCAACTACCCGCGCTTCGACCAGATCAAGGACAGCGATTTCGCCCCCGCCTTCGACGCCGGCATGGCGATCCAGCTGGGCGAGATCGACGCGATCGCCAACAACCCGGAGCCGGCGACGTTCCAGAACACCATCGTCGCGATGGAGAAGACCGGCCTGCTGCTGGACCGCGCCACCGGCGTGTTCTTCAACCTGGTCGGCACCGACAAGAACGACGCGCGCGACAAGCTGCAGTCCGGGTACGCGCCGAAGTTCTCCGCGCACCGCGACGCGATCACCCTCAACCCGAAGCTGTTCGCGCGGATCAAGGCCCTGCACGACGCCCGCGCCACGCTCGGGCTGGACGCCGTCGACCAACGCCTGCTGGAACGCCGCTACGATGACTTCGTGCGCGGCGGCGCCGCGCTGACCGAGGCGCAGAAGGCGCGCATCCGCGAGATCAACACCGAGATGTCCAAGCTCGGCACCCAGTTCGGCCAGAACGTGCTGGCCGAAGTGAACGACTCGGCGGTGGTGGTCGACACCCGCGCAGAACTGGCCGGAATGAGCGACGAGCAGGTCGCCGCCGCCGGCGAAGCGGCCAAGGCGCGCGGCCTGGAGGGCAAGTACGTGATTGCCCTGCTCAACACCACCGGCCAGCCGGCCGAGGCGCAGCTGCAGGACCGCGCCCTGCGCGAGCGCCTGCACAAGGCCTCGGTGGCGCGCGGCAGCCGTGGCGGCAAATACGACAACACCGCCATCGTGTCGCAGGTGCTGAAGCTGCGCGCAGAGCGCGCGAAGCTGCTCGGTTACGACACCTCCGCCAACTTCGTGCTGGCCGACGAGACCGCCGGCAACCAGGACAACGTCAACGCCATGCTGCGCCAGCTGGCGCCGGCCGCGGTGGCCAACGCGAAGCGCGAAGCGGCCGACCTGCAGGCGATGATCGACAGGGAGCAGAAGGCCAAGGGCCAGCCCACCTTCAGGCTTGAGCCGTGGGACTGGTCCTACTACAGCGAGAAGGTGCGGCAGGAGCGCTACAGCTTCGACGAATCGCAGCTCAAGCCGTACTTCGAGATGAAGAACGTACTGGAGAACGGGGTGTTCTTCGCCGCCACCAAGCTGTACGGAATCACCTTCAAGGAACGCACCGACCTGCCGAAGTACCACCCGGACACGTGGACCTACGACGTCTACGACAAGGACGGCAGCCTGCTGTCGATCTTCATCTTCGACCCGTACGCGCGCGCCTCCAAGCGCGGCGGCGCGTGGATGAACACCTACGTCGGGCAATCCGCGCTGAGCGGCGAGAAGCCGGTGGTGGCCAACCACCTGAACGTGCCCAAGCCGTCCGCGGGCAAGCCCACCCTGCTGACCTGGGATGAAGTCACCACCGCGTTCCACGAGTTCGGCCACGCGCTGCACGGCTTCTTCTCCGACGTGCGCTACCCGTACTTCACGATGAACGTGCCGCGCGACTTCGTGGAATACCCGTCGCAGGTCAACGAGATGTGGGCCGACTGGCCGGACGTACTGGCCAACTACGCCAGGCACTACCAGACCGGTGCGCCGATGCCGAAGGCGTTGCTGGACAAGGTGCTGGCCGCCTCCAACTTCAACCAGGGCTTCGCCACCACCGAGTACCTCGGCGCGGCGATGCTGGACCAGCGCTGGCACCAGCTTCCGCTGGAGCAGATCCCCGACAAGGGCGGCGTGATGCCGTTCGAGGCGGAGGCCCTGCGCATGGACGGCATCGACTACGCGCCGGTGCCGCCGCGCTACAAGACGCCCTACTTCAGCCACATCATGGGCGGCTACGCGGCGGGCTACTACGCCTACATCTGGTCCGAGGTGCTGGACGCCAACACCGTGGAGTTCATCAGGAGGAACGGTGGCCTGACCCGTGCCAACGGCGACCGCATGCGCCAGTTCGTGCTGGCGCCGGGCGGCGAGATCGAGGCCGGCAAGCTGTTCCCGAATTTCGCCGGTTACGAGGCGAAGATCGGACCGTTGCTGGAAAAGCGTGGCCTGACCACGAAGTAAGCGCAGCAACCGTCCGCAACGCGACGCCGCCGCAAGGCGGCGTTGTCGTTTCCGCGCGGGTCAAGCGTGGTTGCCGATGCCTGGGCCGGGATCGCCCGCGGGCGCAGTGGGTGCCCCCACGCAACTGGGCACGGGCGCGCCGCCCGGGCTCAGCCGCCCTGGAACAGCGGCCGGTAGTCCGGGGCGACGTGCGGGAGCAGGAGCCGCGCCGGGATCTCCACCGTCCGCGTGCCCTCCTCGTAAGGCGCGACCTGGGTGGGCGGGAACACGAAGCGCAGCGCACGGATCTGCCCTTCCGCGTTCATCACCGGCTCGAACAGGGCGAAATCCCGCGGGTTGGGCTCGGTGCCGGCATCGATCATCACGCTGCCGCTGCGCAGCTGCGCGGCACGATCCGCGCCCTCCAGCTCGTCCGCGTCAAGCCGCTGCGACAGCGCGGTCATGAGCTGTTCGCGGCTGGCATCGGAAATCGCCTGCCAGCCGGCGGGGCCGCCGACCAACTGGCCCGCCTCCAGCATCGACTGCCGCTGCGGCAGCCAGACGAAGCGCGCGACCAGCGGGTTGCCGTGCGCGCCGCCGGTGTAGGTGCTGCCGTCGGCTGCCACCGCCACCACCTCCGGCGTGTCCACCAGGCCGCTGAACTGCAGGCTGAGGTCATACGGCACCGGCGGCTTCTGCCCGTTGCTGCCGGCAACGGCTTTCATCAGGTCGGCACGGGCAGCTTCGGCGTAGGCCTTCAGCGCCTGCGCCAGGAGCGGATGGCGGCTGGCGGATTGCGGGTAACTGATGCCCACGATGTAGTCGGGGCGGGTTTCCACCACGTCCGCCAGGACCACGGTGGCAGGGGCCGCCGGGGCGGTTGGCTGCGGGTCGGCGGCGGGCGCGCGGGCGCCATCGCAAGCCGCGAGTGCGATGCAGAGCGCAAGGACGGGAACGATGCGGGGGGGGCGCATGTGCACGATGGTCGTGGCTATCGGGAACGAATTCGTGGGCAAGGCTAGCGGGCGGACGTTGAAAGCTACGTGAGACGACAGCCACGCCATTATCGCCGCAAACAAAAAACCCGGCCGAAGCCGGGCTTTTCGAGGCGCGAGCGCCAGGCGAATTACATCGCCTGCACTTCGTCGGCCTGCAGGCCCTTCTGGCCCTGCACGACCTTGAAGGAGACCTTCTGGCCTTCCTGCAGGGACTTGAAGCCGGTGCCCTGGATCGAGCGGAAGTGGACGAAGACGTCCGGGCCGCTTTCCGGGGTGATGAAGCCGAAGCCCTTGGCGTCGTTGAACCACTTGACGGTACCAGTCTGACGATCCGACATGTTTTGTTACTCCTAGAACAGTTTGAAATGGTGACACGGCCCGCCGGAATTCCCGGATTCGGCCGCGACTGTCGAGCAAGGGGTAACGCACACGATGTAGCGGATCACTTGGATCTACCGCATCGGGTCACGATGTACCGTGATCCCGCTTGAAACAGTGGGCGCACCATACCGCACTTTCCGCGACATTTGTGAATGGCCTGCAATTATTTTTCGCAAGCCGTGGCTGGCGGCGGCAGTGGCCTACCAGTCGGCCTGCCCGGGCAGCAGGCCGCGCAGCTCGGCATCGGTCAGGTTGCGCCACTGCCCCGGCTTGAGGTGGCCAAGCTTGACGTTGCCGATGCGCACCCGCAGCAGCTGCTTCACCCGGTAGCCGAAATGCGCCGCCATCAACCGGATCTGCCGGTTCAGGCCCTGGGTCAGCACGATCCGGAAGCCCTGGCTGCCGAGCTTCCCGGTCCGGCACGGCAAGGTCGGCTCGCCGTGGACCGGCACCCCGCCGCGGGCCATGCCGCGCAGGAATTCCGGGGTCACCGGGTGGTTGACCGCCACCAGGTATTCCTTCTCCAGCTTGTTCTCCGCGCGCAGGATCCGGTTGACGATGTCGCCATTGCTGGTGAGCAGGATCAGGCCCTCGGAATCCTTGTCCAGCCGGCCCACCGGGAAGATGCGCTGCGGGTGGTCGACGCAATCGACGATGTTGTCCTTGACCCCGGAGTCGGTGGTGCTGGTGACCCCCACCGGCTTGTTCAGCGCGATGTAGACGTGGCGGCGCTGGCCCCTTGCGGCAGTGCGCGCCTCCAGCGTGTTGCCGTCGATGCGGACCTCGTCGCCTTCGCCGAGCTCCGCGCCGATCCGCGCGCGCAGGCCGTTGACGGTGACCCGGCCCTCCGCGACCAGGCGGTCGGCCTCGCGGCGGGAGCAGAAGCCGCTGTCGGCGATGTGTCGGTTCAGGCGCATGGGCGCGCATTCTACGCGCCCGGCGCCGGGCTCAGGCGCGAAGCTCGGCGAATTCCGGGTGCCGGCGCAGCCAGGCGTCCGCGTACGAGCACTGCGGGTCGACCTTCACGCCCTGGGCGCGTGCGTGCTCGACCGCAACCCGCACCAGCGCTGCGGCGATCCCGCGCCCGCCGATCGCCGCGGGCACGATGGTGTGGGTGATCGCCATCACCCCGTCGCACCTTTCGTACTCGACATAGGCGGCGTGGCCATCGACCTCGGTCAGGAAACGTTGGCTGGCGGCGTCATGGCGGATGTCCGATTGCATGGTGGCTCCAGGGTCAGTCGATGCCCGATTTCAAGACGGCCCGCGCGAAGTGGCCGAGGATCCGCGGCTCCAGCACCAGCGTGAACAGCACGCCGTACGCGGCGCCCCACAGGTGCGCGCTGTGGTTGACGTTGTCGCCGCCGCGGCGGTCCATCCAGATGCTGTAGGCCACGTAAAGCAGCGCGAACACGAACGCGGGGATCGGCACCGGGATCGGGAACAGGATCAGGGTGGCCCACGGATCGAACAGGATCGAGGCGAACAGCACCGCGGCCACCCCGCCGGACGCCCCCAGGCTGCGGTAGCTGGCATCGCGGCGATGGCGCAGCCAGGTCGGCAGGATCGCGACCACGATCGCCGACAGGTAGAACAGCACGAATCCGGCCGGGGTGATCCACGCCGAGAACACCTGCTCCACCGCGCTGCCGAACGACCACAGGGTGATCATGTTGAACAGCAGGTGCATCCAGTCGGCATGGATGAAGCCGTGGGTCAGCAGGCGATCGTATTGCCCGCGCCGTTCCACCGCCGGCGGCCACAGGATCAGCCGTTCCAGCAGGGCGCGGTCGTTGAACGCCCGCCACGACACCAGCACGGTGATCGCGACGATGGCCAGGGTGAGCGTGAAATCCATCCGTCAGGCGGCCCGGTAGTTGTCCTGCATCGGATACGTGCGCGCGTAGGCGGCGAACGCCAGCGCGGCGGCGAAGGCGAAGACCGCGAAGAAGAACATCAGGAATGCGTTCTCGCTGTAGCCGGTGGTGGCGATGCGCGCGGTCACCGCCTCGTTGCGCACCGCGACGTTGGTGAGCAGCACCCACAGGCTGCCGAAGGTGCTGGTCAGGTACCAGAACGCCATGATCACGCCCTTCATCGACTGCGTGGCCTGGCTGTAGGCGAATTCCAGCGCGGTGGCGGACACCAGCACTTCGCCGAAGGTCAGCAGCAGGTAGGGCCAGGTCTGCCACGCCAGCGAGGTCTGCGCGCCGCTGTCGATCTGCAACTGGATCAGGCCGGCGATGACCCAGGCGATGCCCGCGAAGGCAATGCCGAAGCCCATCCGCCGCAGCGCGGTCGGCTCCCAGCCGATCCGCCGCAAGGCGGGATACAGCACGATGTTGTTGAACGGGATCAGCAGCATGATCAGCAACGGGTTCAGCGCCTGCATCTGCCCGGCTTCCTTGACCAGCCAGCTCGGCCACCACCAGGCGTCGTGCGGGACCACCATTTCCTTGCCCTGGATCACCCAGGTGCTGGCCTTCTGGTCGAACAGCGACCAGAACGGCGTGGTCAGCGCGAACACGATCAGGATCCGCAGCACCGCGCGCACGCCATCCACCGCCGCATCCGGGTGGCGGCCGCGCGCGCGCTCCAGCTGCATCGACACGCCGATGCCGCCGAAGGCGATCAGCGCGCCCAGCGCCAGGCAGGCGCTGATCACGAAATGGAAGTCGTCCGGCCAGAACGGCAGGCTGACCCCGAACCAGGCGTGCAGTGCCCAGCACAGCAGCATCGCCACCGCCAGCGCCGCGCCGAAGCCAGCCACCAGCAGGCCCGGCCGGCCCTGCCCCGCGGCCTGTGTCGTGAGTGCGGTGCGGGCGACGTTGAAGAACGAGTGCGGGTCCTCGCCGCGGGTCGGCGGCACCCGCACGTACTGCCTGCGCCCCAGCCAGAAGATGACGGTGGCGATCAGCATCAGGATGCCGGGGATGCCGAACGCCACCGACGGCCCGTAGTTGCGCAGGAACAGCGGCATCAGCAGCGAGGCGAAGAAGCTGCCGAAGTTGATCGTCCAGTAGAACGCGTCGAACACGATCCTGGCGAGGTGCTTGTTGGCGGTGGTGAACTGGTCGCCGCAGAAGCTGACCACCAGCGGCTTGATCCCGCCGCTGCCCAGCGCGATCAGGAACAGGCCGGTGTAGAAGCCGGTTCGGTTGTCCTCGAACATCGCAAGGCAGGCGTGGCCCGCGCAATAGACCAGCGAGAACCACAGCACCGTGTTGTACTTGCCGAAGAAGCGGTCGGACAGCCAGCCACCGAGCAACGGGAAGAAATACACGCCGATCACGAAGCTGTGGAACACGTCCTTGGCGACGCCCTGGCGCTCCGCCTCCGGCACGTAGGCCAGGATCACGCTGCTGACCAGGAACTGCACCAGGATGTTGCGCATCCCGTAGAAGCTGAAGCGCTCGCAGGCCTCGTTGCCGATGATGAAGGGGATCTGCCGGGGCAGGCGCGCGCTCGGGTCGGCGACGGTGGTCTGGCTCATGCGTTGGCGGGTCCTTCGGTTTGCGCAAGCCTACCCGATCCGTCGATCAGGCCCATTCGGTCAGTCCTTCGCGTGCGTACAGGGCCGCGAACGACGGCCGCGCCTTCATCCGCTGCGCCAGGGCCGCCAGCTGCGGCCATTCCGTTGCCGGCTTCGGCATGTTGCGCGACCAGCGCATCAGCATGGCCAGGTAGAAGTCCGCGACCGTGGGCGCATCGCCCAACAGGAAGGGGCCGTTGATCGAAAGGTGGGCGTCGATGCGCTGCCACTGGGCCTCGATCCGCGGCGCGCAATGCGCACGCACCGCATCCGCATGCGCGTCGCCGGCCGGCTCCGCCGGATACCACCATTGCCGGAACAGCGGCTGCACCATGTTGGCGAGGTTGCACATCCACTGCAGGTGGTCGGCACGCCGCGGATCGTCGAATGCAGGCGCCAGCCGCGCCTGCGGATGGCGTTCTGCCAGCCACATCGCCAGTGCCGCGGCCTCGTACTGCGGCCGGCCGTCGATGACCAGGGTCGGCACCACCCCGTTCGGGTTCATCGCCAGGTACTCGGGCGACTTCTGCGCCTTCGCCGCGGTGTCCACCAGCTGCAACCGGTGCGGCACCTCGAGTTCGATCAGCAGCCAGTGCACGAGCAGGCTGGCGGCGCCGGGGGCGTAGTAAAGCGTCATGTCCATGGCCAGGCCTCGCGCGGGTGGTGGCGGATTTTCGCACGCCCCGTCGGGGTGCCGCGGCATGACCATGGGCAGGGCCGGCCCGACGCTGGTGCCGGTTACCATCGGGCGATCCACCGGAGACCCGCCGATGCGCCGTACCTTGCTCGCTGCCGCCCTGCTTGCCTGCCCGCTGTCACTGGGGATGGCGCCCGCCTTCGCCGCCAGCACGGCGCTCACCACCACCGCCGAACGCACGGGGTTCCGGCAGACCGGCCGCTACGATGAGGTCATCGCACTTTGCGATGCGTTCCAGCAGGCGTACCCGCAAGCGGTGCGCTGCTTCGACTTCGGCACCACGCCCGCGGGCAGGCCGATGAAGGCGATGGCGGTCTCCACCAGCGGCGCGCTGGATGCGAAGACCGCACAGGCGCAAGGACTGCCAGTGGTGCTGGCGCAGGGCGGCATCCACGCCGGCGAGATCGACGGCAAGGACGCCGGCTTCTGGCTGGCCCGCGACCTGCTGCAGGGCAAGGTCGGCCGCGGCGTGCTGGACAAGGCGGTGCTGCTGTTCGTGCCGGTGTTCAACGCCGACGGCCACGAGAACTTCCGCGCCTGGAACCGACCCAACCAGCGCGGCCCCGAGCAGATGGGCCACCGCGTCACCGCGCAGCGCTACAACCTCAACCGCGATTACGTAAAGGCCGACAGCCCCGAAATGCAGGCGATGCTGGGGCTGGTCAACCAGTGGGACCCGCTGGCGATGCTGGACCTGCACGTCACCGACGGCGCCAAGTTCCGGCACGACATCTCGATCACCGGCGAACCCACCAATTCCGGCGACGCCGGCCTGCGCGAGGCCGGCAATGCGCTGAAGGACGGCATCATCGCCAGGCTCGCCGCGCAAGGTTCGCTGCCGGTCGGCTTCTACCCGAGCTTCGTCGAGGACGACGATCCGGCCTCCGGCTTCGTGCATGGGGTGAGCACGCCGCGCTTCTCCAACGGCTATTTCCCGCTCCGCAACCGGCTTGCGATCCTGGTCGAGACCCACTCCTGGCGCACCTATCCGGAACGCGTGCGCAGCACCTACAACACCGTGCTCAACGCACTGGAGCTGGTCGCGGCGAACGGCACCCGCTGGCTGCAACTGGCGCGCGACGCCGATGCGCGCGCAGCGCGGCTGGGCGGCCAGTCGGTGCCGCTGGACTACAGGACCACCGATGCCGTCCGCACCATCGATTTCCTCGGCTACGAATACACCCGCACGCCATCGGATATCTCGGGCACCAGCATGACCCGCTACGACGAGCGCAAGCCGCAGGTGTGGAAGATCCCCCTGCGCGACCAGATCGTGCCGGGCAACGCGATCGTCGCGCCGAAGGGTGGCTACCTGGTGCCGCCGGAACATGCGGTCGCGGTGGCAAGGCACTTGCTGGTGCACGGCATCGACTTCCGGGTACTGGCCTCGCCGCTGCGCGATGCCGGCGCGCAAGCCTTCGTCGCCGATGGCGTGCAGTTCTCGCCGGCGTCGGTGGAAGGCCACCAGCGGACGAGCCTGACGGGTGGCTGGACAACGCAGCCGGCGCAGCTCGGCCCAGGCGGCCTGTACGTGCCGATCGCGCAGGCCAAGGCGCGGCTGCTGGTGAACATCCTGGAGCCGACCGCCGGGGATTCGATGGCCGCATGGGGCGACTTCAACAACGCCTTCGAGCGCAAGGAATACATGGAGGCGTACGTGGCCGAGGACGAAGCCCGCACGATGCTGGCCCGGGACCCGGCGCTGAAGGCGGAGTTCGAGCGCAAGCTGCGGGAGGAACCTGGCTTCGCGAACAGCCCCGGCGCGCGCCTGGACTTCTTCTACCGCCGGCACCCGGCCTGGGACCACGGCACCAACCGCTATCCGGTGTGGCGCACCGATACCGCCCATTGACCGCCGCTGGACGGCTTCAGCAGCGCTCGTACTTCCAGTTGCGGCGCTTGCCCGCGCCCATCCATTCAAGCGCCTGCGCCAGTCGCTTCGCGCGGGTTTCCGGGCGCCTCGCCTCGACGATCCACTCGATGTACTCGCGCCTGCAGCCGGGCGGGAACGCATCGAAGGTCGCCTGCGCCGCCGGGTGCTGCGCGAGCGCGGCGACCAGGTCGGCCGGCGCTTGCGGTTGCGGCTTCGCCACGGCCTTGCGCACCGCCGGCGCCTTGCCGCCATCTTCGTTGAGCGCCACCGCCCGGCGGATGTGCGCAAGCAGGACCGGATCCGGCGGCAGGTCCGCCAGCGACGCGATCTTGCCGTAGCTGCCCATTCCCTCGCGCGGCTCGCCCTCGCCCACCACTTGCGCGTGCTTCCGGAACCCGAACGCGGCATGCCGCTTGAACCCCGCCATCCCGCACAGGATGGCGCCGGCATGGCTGAAATGGGGCATGCCCCACTTGATCGATTCCTCCACCCGCGGACAGGCCTGGTGCACCAGCGCGCGCACGTGGGCGAGGATCGGTTGCGCGAACGGGGCGGCACGCTCGATGTAGGCATCGACGCGGGGATCGCGGGCCATGTGCTTGCACGCATCGGGGGACGGGGCCATTCTGCCGCCATTGCTCGTAGCCGCACAGGGGACCGCGCATGACCCAATCCGAACGCCGCAAGGACCAGCAACGCGCCGCGCGCGAACTGCGCGCCGAACTGAACGAGTCGCAGCGCGACACGCTTGCCGAACTGGAACGCTACGGCTGGCAATTGAAGTTCGTGCGCAGGCCGATCTTCCAGCCGTCGATCCCGGTCGTGTTCGACGGCGACCGCAAGTCATGGGCGGTGCTTGAGCAGGACGGCAGCCTCAACGAGCACCCGCCCTTCGTCATCCGGGAAGGTTGATGGTGGTGAACCGCAGTCCCGGCGCGTGGGTCACGTGGGCGCTGTTGTTGCTGGTGCTGGTCGGCGGCTGGCTGGCATGGCCGCAAGCGCAGCCCCCGCAGGCGCCGGCCGGCCGCGATGGCGCGCCCGCGCTGCCGCGCGACCCGAGCGCGCGGCCATTGCCGCCGGCTGCGCCGTCGCAGCCACCACCCGTGGCCGAACCCGCCACCCGACTGCCCGGTTTCCTGCCCGCGGAAGCGCACCGGACCATTGCCCTGGTCCAGCGCGGCGGTCCGTTCCCGCACCGGCAGGACGGCGGCGTGTTCGGCAACCGCGAGGGCCGGCTGCCGCGCAAGCCGCGCGGCTGGTATCGCGAGTACACCGTGGACACGCCGGGGCTGCGCCATCGCGGCGCGCGCCGGATCGTCACTGGCGGCGACCCGCCGCGCGAGTGGTACTACACGGACGACCATTACGACAGCTTCCGCAGCATTGCGGTCACGGGGAACCTGCAGTGAGCGATTCCGGCTTCGACCTGGGCCTGGACGACCCGGCGCGCGCCGGCGTGTTCTTCGTCACCGCCGACGACATCGCCACCCTCGACATGGCCACCCGCGACGCCGGCCTGCTGGCCCGCCGCATCGACCTGCGCGGCTGCGCGAACAAGCCGACCCTGCTGTTGCGGCTGGCCACCGGGCTGGACTTCCCCGCCGGCAGCGGACGCAACTGGGACGCCGCGAGCGACCGCCTGCGCGACCTGTCGTGGCTGCCCGCGCCCGGCTACGCCCTGTTGTTCGAAGCTGCCAGCGGTTTGCGCGACGCCGACGAATCCAGCTTCGACACCCTGCTGGACGTGCTCGAGGAAGCGGCGGCTGACTGGGCGCAACGCGACATCCCGTTCTGGGCCTTCCTCGCCCTGCCGGAAGACGAATTCGAACCGGCACCGTGACCCTGCCGGGTCCGGGTCCCCGCTTGGGACCCCGACTCCAACAAAAAACCCGCCGAAGCGGGTTTCCGTAAATGGTGCCCAAGAGGGGACTCGAACCCCTACGACCTAAGTCGCTACCACCTCAAGGTAGTGCGTCTACCAATTCCGCCACCTGGGCAGGTGATGCGGCTCGCGCCGCCACAACATTGTAAAGCCGATCAGCTGCCCGGCGCGGGCGCGGGCGCGGGTTCGGGTGCGGACGCCGGCGGCTGGGTGTAATCCGGTGCTGCCAGCGGGGCCGCCGGTGCCTGTGCCGGTGCGGCCGGCACCTGCGCGCTCGGTACCTGCGCGCTCGGCACCTGCCTGGCTGGTGCCGCCGGGGCAGCCTGGCCCATCACCCCAAGGTCCGCGGCGGCCGGTTCGGCACCGCCCTGGCGGGCGCTCTTGCTGGCGTAGACCGCCATGCCCATGCTGATGGTGAAGAACACGATCGCCAGCCACTTGGTGCTCTTGGTCAGGAAGTTCGAGGCACCGCGGGAACCGAACACGGTGGCGGAAGCCCCGCCGCCGAAGCCCGAGCCCGCCTGCGCACCGGCGCCGCGCTGCATCAGGATCAGGCCGATCATCGCGATGGCGACCAGCACGTAAAGCACATTGATGAGTTGCAGCAACATCGTGGTTCGGTATCCGTCTTGGGTCAGGCCGCCGCGGCGGACGCGATGGCCAGGAAATCCGCGGCGACCAGCGAGGCCCCGCCGATCAGTCCGCCGTCCACATCGGCCTGGGCGAACAGGCTGGCCGCGTTGTCGGGCTTCACGCTACCGCCGTACAGGATCGGCAGCGAGCCGGCGATTGTAGCATCGCGGGCGGCGACCTCGCCACGGATGAAGGCGTGCACCGCCTGTGCCTGCGCCGGGCTGGCGGTGCGGCCGGTGCCGATCGCCCACACCGGCTCGTAGGCGATGATCGCGCCGGCGAAGGCCTGCGGGCCGGCCAGGTCGAACACCGCCTGCAGCTGCTCCTCGATCCGCCATTCGGTCTGCCCGGCCTCGCGCTCGTGCAGGGACTCGCCCACGCACAGGATCGGGGTCAGGCCCGCGTCCTTCGCGGCGACGAACTTCCTCGCCACCAGTTCGCTGATCTCGCGATGGTGCTGGCGGCGCTCGGAATGCCCGACCAACCCGTACACCGCGCCGATGTCGACCAGCATCGAGGCCGAGACCTCGCCGGTGTAGGCGCCCTGCACGTTGGCGCTCACGTCCTGGGCGCCGAAGCGCAGGTCGGTCCCGGCGCAGTGCGCGACAAGTTCGCCGAGGTACGGCAGCGGCGGCAGGATCACCCGCTCGACCCCCGCGGCCGCCGGCACCGCGGCGATCGCGTCGACCAGGCGGTGCGCGAACGCGCGGTCGCCGTGCAGCTTCCAGTTCCCGATGACGATCCTGCGGCGCATGCGTGGTTCCTCGATGGATGGATGGGTCACTTCAGCTTGATTTCGCGCAGGCGCTCTTCCAGGTAGCCCTGCGCGGTGATCGGCTGCGGATAGCGGCTCGGATTGTCCGCGCTGACGCAGGACGGCAGCACGTCGATCAGGAAATCCGGGTTCGGGTGCAGGAAGAACGGGGTGGAGTAGCGCGGCTGCCGCGCCTTCTCACCCGGCGGATTGACCACGCGATGGGTGGTGGACGGATACACGTGGTTGGTCAGCCGCTGCAGCATGTCGCCGATGTTGACCACGATGGTGTCGGCATCCGCGGTGAACGGCACCCACTCGCCCTTGCGCGACAGCACTTCCAGCCCTTCCGCGCTTGCGCCCACCAGCAGGGTGACCAGGTTGATGTCCTCGTGCGCGCCTGCACGCACGTTGGGGATGTCGTCGACGGTGATCGGCGGGTAGTGGATCGGGCGCAGGATCGAGTTGCCCGAATCGGTCTTGTCGGCGAAATAGTCTTCCGGCAGGCCGATGTGCAGCGCCAGCGCGCGCAGCACCTGCGAACCCAGCGCATCCAGCGACTGGTACAGGCCGTAGCCGACCGATTGGAACTCCGGCATGTCCTGCGGCCACACGTTTGCCGGCATGTCGTTTGCGTACTTCGAATCGCGCGGGATCTCGCGGCCGATGTGCCAGAACTCCTTGAGGTCGGAGTACTGCGCGCCCTTCGCGGTCTCGACCCCGAACGGTGTGTAGCCGCGCGCGCCGCCGCCGCCCGCCACGTGGTACTGGCGCTTGGTCGCCTCCGGCAGCGCGAAGAACCTGCGGAAAGTGTCGTAGGCCTCGTCGATCCGTGCCTGCGGGATGCCGTGGTTGCGGATCCCGGCGAAACCCCACTCGCGGTAGGCCGCGCCCAGCTCGTCGATGAAGGCCTGGCGGTCCTGCGGCGACGCCGGATCGGTGAAACGGCGGATGTCGAGGGTCGGGATTCGCGGCGGAATGGACTGGCTGCTCATGTCGGTGTCTTCGGTTCGCCGGGCGGGCGCGTGCACCCGCCGCATGGCAATGGTTTCGGTCCGGGTCAGGCCGCCGCCGCGCGCACCGCATCCGCAAGCACGGCGAGGGTGGCATCGACCAGCGCGGCATCGTCCGCCTCGACGGTGACACGCACCACCGGCTCGGTGCCGGAGGCGCGCAGGAAGGCGCGGCCGCGGCCCTCGATCGAACCCTGCGCCGCGGCCAGCGCGGCCTTCACGCTGTCTGCATCGGCCGGCTTGCGGCCGCCCTCGCAGCGTACGTTGATGGTTTTCTGCGGCACCTTGCGCAACCCCTGCAATGCCTCGGCCAGGCCGACGCCGCGGCGCCGCAGCACTTCCAGCACCTGCAGTGCGCTGACGATGCCGTCGCCGGTGCTGGCGCGGTCCAGGCACAGCAGGTGGCCGGAAGCCTCGCCGCCGAGCACCGCGTCGTTCGCCAGCAGTTGCTGGTGCACGTGGCGGTCGCCGACCTTCGCACGGACGAAGCCGATCCCGCGCGCGGCCAGCGCCTGCTCGAAACCGTAGTTGGTCATCAGGGTGCCGACCACCGGTCCGCGCAGGCGGCCGCTTTCCTGCCAGTCGCAGGCCAGTACGTACAGCAGGTCGTCGCCGTCGCGCACGTTGCCGGCGGCGTCGACGAACAGCACGCGGTCGCCGTCGCCGTCGAAGGCGATGCCGATATCCGCGCCGGTTTCGCGCACGCGCGCGGCCAGGCCTTCCGGATGGGTGGAACCGACCCCGTCGTTGATGTTGACCCCGTTCGGCTCGACGCCCATCGCGTCGACCCGCGCGCCGAGTTCGCGCAGCACCAGCGGGCCAAGCTGGTAGGTCGCGCCGTTGGCGCAATCCAGCACGATCCGCATGCCGCCGAGGTTGAAGCCGCGCGGCACCGAATTCTTGCAGGCCTCGACGTAGCGGCCGATGGTGTCGCGGGTGCGCACCGCCTTGCCCAGCTGCCCGGACGGCACCGTGCGGAACGGCGCGTCCAGCGCGGCCTCGATCGCCAGCTCGGTGGCGTCGTCCAGCTTTTCACCCTGCGCCGAGAAGAACTTGATGCCGTTGTCGTGGTGCGGGTTGTGCGAGGCCGAGATCACGATGCCGCCATCGGCGCGCATCGAATGGGTCAGGTGCGCCACCGCCGGGGTCGGCATCGGCCCCATCAGCTGCACGTCCACCCCGGCCGCGACCAGCCCGGCTTCCAGCGCCGCCTCGAACATGTAGTTGGAGATCCGGGTGTCCTTGCCGATCACCACCATCGGCTTGCGCCAGATCCGGTCGCCGCCTGCCGCGGCGGCGGTCAGCGCGTGGCCGTAGGCATTGCCCAGGCGCAGCACGAAGTCGGCCGAGATCGGGCCATCGCCGACGCGGCCGCGGATGCCATCGGTGCCGAAATACCGGCGTGCGCTCATGCCGCCTCCGCGTCCTCGGCGGGTGCCGGCTGCTTCATCAGGATCGCCAGCACGTGGGCCAGCCGTTCGCGCATCTCGCGGCGGTCGACGATCTGGTCGACGGTGCCGTGCGCGAGCAGGAACTCGCTGCGCTGGAAGCCCTCGGGCAGCTTCTCGCGCACGGTCTGCTCGATCACGCGCTGGCCGGCGAAGCCGATCAGCGCCTCCGGCTCGGCGATGTTGAGGTCGCCAAGCATGGCGAAACTGGCGGACACGCCGCCGGTGGTCGGATGGGTCAGCACCGAGATGTACGGCAGCCCCGCCGCGCGCAGGCGGCCAAGCGCGGCCGAGGTCTTCGCCATCTGCATCAGCGAGAACAGGCTCTCCTGCATGCGCGCGCCGCCGCTGGCGGAGAAGCACACGAACGGACAGCGCAATTCCAGCGCACGCTCCGCGGCCAGGGTGAAGCGCTCGCCGACCACCGACCCCATCGAGCCACCCATGTAGGCGAAGTCGAACGCGGCCGCGACCAGCTCGCGGCCCTTCAGCCGGCCCTCCATCGCGACCAGCGCGTCGCGCTCGCCGGTGGACTTCTGCGCGGCCTTGATGCGGTCCGCATACTTCTTCTGGTCGCGGAACTTGAGCACGTCGGTCGGGCCGAGCGCGGCGCCGAGCTCGTGGCCCATGCCGTCGTCGAGCAGCGCCGCGAGCCTGGCGCGCGCGCGGATCGGCATGTGGAAGCTGCACTTCGGGCAGACCTCGAGGTGTTCCTCGAGTTCGGGCCGGTACAGCACCGCGCCGCAGCGCTCGCATTTTTCCCACAGGCCTTCCGGCACGCTGCGCTTGCGGTCCACGCCGGTATCGGTGCGGATGCGGGCGGGCATCAACTTTTTAAGCCAGCTCATTCGGGGCGATCACCGCGGTTGATCGGGACAGGTGTCGGTCATGCCGGCACGCGCCGGAACCTGGCATCCGGCCCTGCGACACGACCGGAGGGCCGGACCCCGGCTCGCGCCGGGATGACAACCGGGGAAGTCTAGCTCAGGCAGCCACGGCCAGGCCGTCCAGCGCCTGCCGCAGCGGGCGCAGGAAGGCGACGGCACGCTGCGCGGCCTCGGCCTCGTCGAGGCTGCCGTCCAGTGCCGACACCAGCGCACTGCCGACCACCACGCCGTCGGCGTGCGCAGCCATCGCCGCCGCGCTGTGCGCATCGCGGATGCCGAAGCCCGCATACACCGGGATCGCGGCCATCGTGCGCAGGCCCTGCAGGCGCTGGCCGGCATCGCCGACATCGAGCCGGTCGGCACCGGTCACGCCGGCGAAGCTGACGTAGTACAGGTAACCGTCGGCCTGGGTGACCAGGCGTTGCAGGCGCGCCTCGGGCGTCGTCGGCGATGCCAGCGAGATCAGCGCCAGTCCGTTCAGCGCGAACGCGGCGCGGTATTCGTCGGCCTCTTCCGGCGGCAGGTCGACCAGCAGCACGCCGTCCACGCCGGCATCGGCGGCGGCCGCGGCGAAGCTCGCCGGGCCACGGATCTCGACCGGGTTGAGGTAGCCCATCAGCACCACCGGCGTGGCCTGGTCGCGCTCGCGGAAACCGCGCACGCACTCCAGCACGTAGCGGATGCCGGCGCCGCGGGCCAGCGCACGCTCCGAGCTGCGCTGGATGACCGGTCCGTCCGCCATCGGGTCGGAGAACGGCACCCCCAGCTCGAGCACGTCGGCGCCGGCCTCGACCAGCGCGTGCATGACCGGCACCGTGGCCGCCAGCGAGGGATCGCCGGCCGTGACGAACGGCACCAGCGCCTTGCGGCCGGCCGATTCCAGTGCGTCCAGCCGCGCCTGCAGGCGCGCGTGCCGCGGCAGGCTCATTCGTCGGACGCGGCCGGCGGGGTCGCGCCGGCAGCGGCAACATAGTCGCCGGCGGGGGTCTGGCCCATGCGGCCCACCTGCACGCCGGCGGCGGCGTATTCGGCGGCAAGCTCGGACTCGCCGACATCGATGCCGCGCTCATGGCCGAGGCCATCGAGGTGCTCGTTGAGCATGCGGCGGTACATGGTGGCCATGTAGTCGAGGAAGTGGGCGCGGTCACCGGCGGCCTGGCCCGGGGCGACGTTGGACAGGAACACGTGCGAGTTGAAGCGCGCGGCCGCATACAGGCTGGCCAGGCTGATGCGCTTCAGGCCATGCTGGCGCGACTGCTTGTTGGTCAACTCGAGGTATTCGTTGACCGCGGTGAAGAATGCCGGGTCGAGCTGGTTGTCGGCGGCCGCGGGCTGGGCCAGCGCCTCCTGCTGGGCTTGTTCATCGGCCATGGCCGGACTCCTGATCGCATTGAATGAACCGGCTATTGTCGCCGAAGCCGGGCCGCAGGCCAACTGCAGGCTAAAGCGCCAGGCCTTCGCGGCCGGCGATGGTGTGCACGTCCTTGTCGCCGCGCCCGGAGAGGTTGCAGAGCACGATCCCGTCTTTCGGCAGCTCGCGTGCCAGCTTGATCGCCTGGGCGATGGCATGGCTGGACTCCAGCGCCGGCAGGATGCCCTCGGTCCTCGCCAGCAGGTGGAAGGCCGCCATCGCCTCGTCGTCGGTCACGCCCACGTAGTCGGCGCGGCGGCTGTCCTTCAGGAACGCATGCTCCGGACCGACGCCGGGGTAGTCGAGCCCGGCGGACACCGAATGGGTCTCGACGATCTGGCCGTCGTCGTCGCAGATCACGTAGGTGCGGTTGCCGTGCAGCACGCCGGGCCGCCCGGCGGCCAGCGATGCCGCGTGATGGCCGCTGGCGATGCCCTCGCCCGCCGCCTCGGCGCCGACGATGCGCACGCCCGCGTCGTTGAGGAACGCATGGAAGATCCCGATCGCATTGCTGCCGCCGCCGACGCAGGCGGTGACCACGTCCGGCAGGCGGCCGTATTCGGCCAGCATCTGCGCGCGCGCCTCGCGCCCGACCACCGCGTTGAAGTCGCGCACCATCCGCGGATACGGGTCCGGGCCGGCCACCGTGCCGATGATGTAGAAGGTGTCGCGCACGTTGCTGACCCAGTCGCGCATCGCCTCGTTCAGCGCGTCCTTCAGGGTCGCCGAGCCGCTGGTCACCGGCACCACCGTCGCCCCCAGCAACTGCATCCGGTAGACGTTGATCTTCTGACGCTGGATGTCGGTGGCGCCCATGTAGACCACGCACTCCAGGCCCAGCCGCGCGGCGACCGTGGCCGAGGCCACGCCGTGCTGGCCGGCGCCGGTCTCGGCGATGATCCGGGTCTTGCCCATCCTGCTCGCCAGCAGCGCCTGGCCGATGGTGTTGTTGATCTTGTGCGCGCCGGTGTGGTTCAGGTCTTCGCGCTTGAGCAGGATGCGGGCGCCGCCGGCTTCCCGGCTCAGGCGTTCGGCGTGGTAGATCGGGCTGGGGCGGCCGACGTAATGGGCGAGGTCGGCCTCGAACTCGGCGATGAAGGCCGGATCGACCTTCGCCGCGTCGTAGGCGGCCGCCAGTTCGTCCAGCGGGCCCATCAGGGTCTCGGCGACGAAGCGCCCGCCGTAGCGGCCGAAGTGGCCGGAGGCGTCCGGGTACTGGTTGAAATCGATCGCCACGGCGGGCGCAGTGCTGGGTGCAGGGGTGTTCACGCGGGGGTCTCCGGAATCGGGGGGCCTGGGCAGGCGACGGCATGGATGCACGTTCGCGAACCCGGTTGCAGGCCGTTGCCGGCCTGGACACACCGGTGGCGTTATCGAACCGCGGCCGCGGGCACCCGGCGCCACCGGCGCAGCGAGCGACCGAACGGCGAAGGCGGGCGATTGGAGGCGTTCATGGCCTGCATAGGGTACCCGAACCGGGCCGCTTGCCGCGGCTCAGGAGGCAGCGTCGTGGGCGCGTACCGCGGCCACGAACGCGCGCATGTGCGCCGCGTCCTTGGCCCCCGGCGCCTGTTCGATGCCGCTGGACACATCGACGCCCCACGGCCGCGCGGTGCGCAGCGCCAGTGCGACGTTCTGCGCCGACAGCCCGCCGGCAAGCAGGACCGGCCGGTGCTGGTCGCGCGGCCAGCGGGTCCAGTCGAAACTGCGACCGCTGCCGCCGGCCTCGCCGGCGCCGTGGCCGTCCAGCACGAAGCCGCGCGCGGACGGGAAACGTGCCATCGCCAGCGCCGGGTCGGCGCCGTCGCCCATCGCGATCGCCTTCCAGTACGGCATGCCGAAGCTGGCGCAGAACCGGTCTTCCTCGCTACCGTGGAATTGCAGGCAGTCCGGCCGCAGCGTGGAGGCGATCGCCTCGACCTCCGCGCGCGGCGCATCCATCACCAGCGCCACCACGCCAACACTGGCCGGCACCAGCGCGCGCAAGGGCTGCGCCTGCGCAAGCGCGAGATGGCGCGGGCTGCCACCGGCGAAGACCAGGCCGATGTAGTCCACCCCCAGCGCGACCGCCAGCTCCACGTCCTCGGCGCGGGTCATGCCGCACAGCTTGATCCGGGTGTGCGCCCCGCTCACAGCGACACCTCGTCCGGCAAGCCGCACCCGCGCGGATAGCGCGGACCGAGGAACAACAGCCCGGCCGCCGGCGCGGTGGGGCCGGCAACGGTGCGGTCGCGCCGCTCCAGCAACTCGGCGATCCAAGCGGGCGGCCGTTCGCCGCGCCCCACCACCAGCAACGAGCCGACGATGTTGCGCACCATGTGGTGCAGGAAGGCATTCGCCTGGACTTCCACCACCACTTCCGCGCCGCGGCGGTGCACGCTGATCTCCTGCAGGTCGCGGCGCGCATGGGTGGCCTGGCACTGCACGCTGCGGAAGGCGGAGAAATCGCGTTCGCCGACCAGCGCCTGCGCGGCCGCGTGCATCGCCTGTGCGTCCAGCGGCATCCGTTCCCAGCCGAGGTACTGCCGCTGCAGCCCGGGCCGGGTGCTGCGATTGAGGATGCGGTAGCGGTAGCGGCGCGCCCGCGCCGAAAAGCGCGCACTGAAATCGCCGGCCACCGGCACGCACCAGCGCACCGCCATGGTCGGCGGCAGGTTGGCGGTGGTGCCCAGCACCCAGCCCCGCGCGTCGCGCACGACGTCGCTGTCGAAATGCACGACCTGGCACTGGCCATGCACGCCGGCATCGGTGCGGCCGGCGCAGATGGTGTCGATGCGCGCATCGGCGACCCGTGACAGCGCGGCTTCCAGCGCGGTCTGCAGGCTGCCGTCAGGCTCGCGCGAACCCGCCGCGCTCAGGCGCTGCCAGCCGGAAAAGCCGCTGCCGTCGTATTCGACCCCGAGCGCGAGACGCATGCCTGCCCTTGCGCAGGCCTCAGCCGAGCTCGCGCAGCAGGCGCGCCGCCTCGCTGCGCGCGGCCGGATCCGGGCCGTCCAGCAGCTCGCGCAGCAGTTCCCGGGCCGAATGATCGTCACCGATGTCGAGGAAGGCGCGGGCCAGCTTCATCCGCTGTTCCGGGCTGGCCTGCGGCGGCGGCGGCGCCGACTCCTGCGGCACGAAGCGCGGGGTGGGCGGCTCCGCCTCCGGCGCCGGCGCCGGTGCTGGGGGGTCGGCCTTGACCCAGCCGGAATGCCAGTTCGGGGTCTCTACCCGGGTGCCGGCGGCAGCCGGTACCTGGTCGAGGTCGACCTCGGTGGTCACGGACGTGGCCGCGTCCTCCGCATCATCGATGCCGGTATCACGCGGCACATCTTCGACGGTCGGGACCACCATGCTCGCCGCCAGTGCCTCGCTGTCGAACCCGCGGCGTGCGCCTGCCTTCGGCTGGCGCTTGGGCTGGCGGCGCACGAACAGCCACGCGAGCAGGGCCATGCCGACCAGGGCGAGCCCGCCCCACAGCCATGGCATCGAATTCGCGGGCGGCGGTTCCGCCGCTGGCGTGGACTGCGAGGCCTGGGTGGCCTGGGTCGCCGCGGCAGTGGGCATCGCGGGGGTTGCGGCGGCGGCCGCACGCGCGGCGGCCAGGCGCTGCTGCGCCGCGGCCAGCTCGCTGTCCTTCAGCGACAGCAACTGCTCCTGCTGCTGGCGGATCTTCTCCAGTTCGGCCACCTGTTCCTTGAGGTCGCCGATCTCGGCGGCCTTGGCGGCGATGTCTTCGTCTTTTTGCCGCAATTGTTGCTGGAGCATGCTGCCCTCGCCCCCGGCGTTGGTGCCGGATCGTGTTCCTGTGGCCTTGCCGGGTGCCGATGGCGGCACGATTTCGAGCCGTGCCTGCTGCCGGCGCTGCGCTGCGGGTGCCGCCGGCTTGGCCACGGCGGGCCTTGCTTCCGCGGGTTTCGCCGCCAGCGGTTTCGCAGCCGTGGACTTTGCCTCCGCGGGCTTCGCGGCAGCCGCCGCGGTTCGCGACGGCGCTTCAGCGACCGCCACCGCGGTGTCCGGCTGGGCGACCGGCCGCCGTGCCTGTCGCCATTGCTGCATCTGCTCGCGCACCACCAGCGCGGCTTCATCGGGACTGATGCTGCCGAGCTCGCCGGGCTCGGGCACGCGCAGCACCGCGCCGCGCTTCAGCCGGTTGATGTCGTCGCCAAGGAACGCGTCGGGATTGGCCCGCAGCAGCGCCAGCATGGTCTGGTCGAGGCTGTAGCCGGCCGCAACGTCGAGCGCGCCCGCGATCTTCGAAAGGGTCTCGCCCTGCTTCACCGGTCCGTAGCGCCCGTTGGCCGCTGCCGGCGCGGGTGCCGGCGGCGGCTCTGCCACGGCCACGCTGCGGGCCGGCGCGGGTGGCAGCACCCGTGCTGGCGGCGGCGCGGGCACCACCGCCACCGGCGGCGGCAACGGTTCCACCGCGACCGCAACCGGTTCCGGCTCGACCGCTGGCTGTGCCGGAGGTGCCGGAGGTGCGGCGGCGGCGGCGGCGGCGGCGGTGGCGGCGGCACCGGCACCGGCAGTGCGGCCACCGGCGGCGTGTCCGGCCGCTGCACCACGTTCGGCGCCGCGACCACCGGGGCGCTGATCGCCGGCTGCACGGGCGCGCTGGCGGTGCGCGGGGCATCGACCAGCGCCGAATATTCGCGCACCAGCCGGCCCTGGCCCCAGTCCACTTCGATCAGGAAGTTCAGCACCGCCTGGTCGACCGGCGCGACCGTGGTCACCCGGATCACCGGTCGTCCGCGCGCGTCGCTGCCGAGGCTGAACTGCAGGTTGGCGGCCGCGCCGGTGGGCGCCGCCAGGCCGATCCGGCGGAACGTCTCCGGCGAGGCCAGGCGCGCCTGCAGCGCCTGCAGCTCGCCCGGGGTGGTGGAGATGATCGGGATCTCGGCCAGCAGCGGCTGGTTGAGCCGCGACTTGACCTCGATCTGCCCGAGGCCCAGCGCCGCGGCATTGCCCGCCGCCAGCAGCAGCCCGGTCAACACTGCCATTCGCAATTTGCCGATCACGCGCGCTCCCGACGTCCTTCCCCGCAGCGACTCTAGCCGTGCTCAGCCTTCGCTGGCAACGAGTTCCGCAATCTGCACCGCGTTCAGGGCGGCGCCCTTGCGGATGTTGTCGGACACGATCCACAGGTTCAGCCCGCGCGGATGCGACAGATCCTCGCGGATGCGGCCCACGTACACCGGATCGGTGCCCGACGCATGGGTGACCGGGGTCGGGTAGCCGCCGGGGCCGCGCTCATCCACGACTTCCACGCCCGGCGCGCGTTCCAGCAGCTCGCGCGCCTGCGCGGCGGTCAGCTTGTCGCGGGTCTCGATGTTGACCGCCTCGGAGTGGCCGAAGAACACCGGCACCCGCACCGCGGTGGGATTCACCTGGATGCTTTCGTCGCCGAGGATCTTGCGGGTCTCCCACACCAGCTTCATCTCTTCCTTGGTGTAGCCGTTGTCGAGGAAGTCGTCGATGTGCGGGATCAGGTTGAACGCGATCTGCACCGGGAAGCGCTGCGGGTCGGGATCCTGGAAATTCAGCAGCGCGCCGGTCTGGCGGCCGAGCTCCTCCAGCGCCGAACGGCCACCACCGGACACCGACTGGTAGGTGGCCACGTTGATGCGCTGGATCCCGGCCGCATCGTGCAGCGGCTTCAGCGCCACCAGCATCTGCATGGTCGAGCAGTTCGGGTTGGCGATGATCCCGCGCGGGCGGTTCGCCACCTGCCCAGGGTTCACCTCCGACACCACCAGCGGCACGTCGTCGTCGTAGCGGAAGGCCGAGGAATTGTCGATGACCACCGCGCCGGCGGCGGCGAACTTCGGCGCGTATTCCCTGGACGTCGATCCACCGGCCGAAAACAGCGCGATGTCGATCCCGGCCGGATCGAACGTGGCCAGGTCCTGCACCACGATCTCACCGTTGCCGAACGCCACCCGGCTGCCGGCGGAACGTTCGCTGGCCAGTGCCACCACCTCGCTGGCCGGGAAATCGCGCTCGGCCAGGATCGACAGCATCACCTCGCCCACCGCGCCGGTGGCGCCGACCACGGCGACCTTGAATTGCTTGCTCATTGCCTGGGTCCTGCCCTGGTTGTTGCAGGAGCGGCGCAAGCCGCGACCACCTGTCGCGGGAACCGGTCGCGGCTTGCGCCGCTCCTGCTGGGTTGATTGTTTGTGCCTGCAATGCCGCTGCGGCTCAGCCGTTGCCCGTGGGGGCGGATGGGGCGACTGGCCGCTACCGTTTTGGGTCCATGCCCGCCGGAATCCGCGGCGAAACTGCGCCCACGTCGCCGCATTGCGCGCGATGCCGCAGCGCCTGGTCCATCAGCACCAGCGCCAGCATCGCCTCGCAGATCGGGGTGGCGCGGATACCGACGCAGGGATCGTGGCGACCGGTGGTGACGATCTCGGTCTCCTCGCCATGCACGTCCATCCCGCGACCCGGCAAACGCAGGCTGGAGGTCGGCTTGAACGCCACCGACACCAGCACCTGCTGGCCGCTGCTGATGCCGCCGAGGATGCCGCCCGCATGGTTCGACGCGAAGCCGTCGCGGGTGGCTTCGTCGCGGTGTTCGCTGCCCTTCTGCGACACCGAGGCGAAGCCGGCGCCGATCTCCACGCCCTTGACCGCGTTGATCGACATCATCGCCGCCGCCAGCTCGCCGTCGAGCTTGCCGTAGATCGGTTCGCCCCAGCCCGGCGGCACGCCATCGGCGACCACGGTGACGCGTGCACCGACCGAATCGCCGGACTTGCGCAACGCATCCATGTAGCTCTCGAGTTCGCCGACTTGCGGCGCATGCGGCCAGAAGAACGGATTGGTTTCGATGACGCCCGCATCGAACCCGGCCGGCACGATGTCGCCGATCTGCGACAGCCAGCCCTGCACCCGCACCCCGTACCGATCCGCGAGCCACTTTTTCGCAATCACTGCGGCGGCGACGCGCATGGTGGTCTCGCGCGCGCTGCTGCGGCCGCCACCGCGCGGGTCGCGGATGCCGTACTTGTGCCAGTAGGTGTAGTCCGCGTGGCCCGGGCGGAACTGCTCGCCGATGCGGCTGTAGTCCTTGCTGCGCGCATCCGTGTTGCGGACCAGCAGCGCGATCGGGGTGCCGGTGGTCAGCCCCTCGTACACGCCGCTGAGGATTTCCACCGCGTCCGCCTCGTGCCGCTGCGAGGTGTGCCGCGAGGTGCCGGTCGCGCGCCGCGCGAGGTCCTGCACGAAGTCTTCGGGTGCGATCGCGATGCCCGGCGGGCAACCGTCGATCACGCAGCCGATCGCCGGCCCATGGGATTCGCCGAAGGTGGTGACGCGCAGCAGGTGGCCAAAGCTGTTCATGCGGGCGCGGGCATGCCGGCGCGGGGCATCAGAACAGGTCGCCGGGCGGCTGCCGCCGCGCCTCGCGCGCGTCCGCCAGCCTGGCGATGTGCGCATGGTGGGCAAGCAGGTCCGCGCATTCGGCGACGAAGATGCCCATCTGCCCGACCTTGAACTCCACCCACGCCAGCGGCAGTTCCGGCAGCAGCTTGACCAGCGCGCGTTCGGCCTCGCCGACCTCGCACACCAGCAGGCCGTCGCGGTCCAGGTGCAGCGGCGCATCGCGCATGATCCGCAGGGCCAGGTCGAGGCCGTCGTCGCCGGCGCGCAGGCCGAGCTCCGGCTCGTGCGAATACTCGCGCGGCAGGGCGTCGGTCTCGTCGTTGGTGACGTATGGCGGGTTGGTCACGATCAGGTCGTAGTGCTCGCCGGTCAGGCCCGAGAACAGGTCCGACTTCAGGAAGCGGACGTTTTCGACCTGCAGCCGCCGTTCGTTCTCGCCCGACAGCGCCAGCGCATCCTCGCTGATGTCCACGCCATCGACATGCCACTCCGGGTTGTAGTGCGCCATCGCGATCGCGATGCAGCCCGACCCGGTGCACAGGTCCAGCGCGCGACGCACCTCGCGGTCGCCCAGCCACGGCTGGAAGCCGGCTTCGATCATCTCCGCGATCGGCGAGCGCGGCACCAGCGCACGCGGGTCGGACTTGAAGCTGAGGCCGGCGAACCAGGCCTCGCCGGTGAGGTAGGCGGCCGGGATGCGTTCCTCGATCCGGCGCAGGAACAACCCCAGCACGTCTTCCTTCTCGGCCTCGGTGACCCGGGCGTTGCCGTACACCGGCGACAGGTCGTGCGGCAGGTGCAGCGCGTGCAGGGTGAGCTGGGTCGCCTCGTCGAGCGCGTTGTCGTAGCTGTGGCCGAAGGTCAGCCCGGCCGCGTTGAAACGGCTGGCGCCGTAGCGGATCAGGTCGATGATCGTCTGCAGTTCTTCGGACATGGTGGCCGCAAGCGCACTCCGGGCTGGAGTCCAGGCCGTGAAGTATAGCGGCGGCGGCCCGCTATCATGGCCGTCCCGCCGCCATTCCAATCGCTCATGTCGAAACGCGCCCTGGTCCTGCTGGTCATCGCCACCCTTGCCGCCGGGCTTGGCCTGTGGGCCTCGCAGCGCCATTTCGCCGGGCGCGGGAGCAGCGTGCCGGCGGTGCGCAGCATGACCCTGCTGCCGGAACCGCGCAGCCTGCCGGCGTTCGCCCTGCAGCAGTCGGACGGCACCCCGCTGACCGCGGACGAGCTCAAGGGCCACTGGACCCTGGTGTTCCTGGGCTTCACCCATTGCCCCGACGTGTGCCCGACCACCCTGGCCCAACTCGCGGGCGCGCAGAAGCAATGGGCCTCGCTGCCGGCGGCCACCCGTCCGCGGGTGCTGTTCGTGTCCGCCGATCCGGAACGCGACAGCGCCGAGCTCACCGGCACGTACGCGCATGGGTTCCATCCCGACACCCTGGCCGCCACCGCGCCGGTCCCGCAACTGGAAGCATTCGCACGCTCGCTGTCGCTGGTGTTCATGAAGGCGCCCGGCCCCAGCGGCGATCCGGGCGACTACAGCATCGACCACTCCGCCGGCCTGGTCGTGCTCGATCCGCAGGCGCGGATGGCCGGGGTGGCCCAGCAACCACTGGACGTCACGTCGATCGCTGCCGACATGGCGAGCCTGACCAAGGCCGTTCGATGAGCCCGCTGACCGCGCTCACCTACGTGCTGCCGCACCGCGCGCTGTCTTCGCTGGCGCGGGCGCTGGCGTATTCGACGAACCCCTCGCTCAAGCAATGGCTGATCGATACCGTGACCCGCAAGTTCGGCGTCGACCTGTCGGAAGCGGCCGAACCCGATCCGCGCGCCTACCCGACCTTCAATGCCTTCTTCACCCGCGCCCTCAAGCCCGGCGCACGCGTGGCCGATCCCGATCCGCGCGCACTGCTGATGCCGGCCGATGGCCACGTCAGCCAATGCGGTGACATCGTCGATGGCCGCATCTTCCAGGCCAAGGGCCAGGCCTACACCGCCGCCGAACTGCTGGGCAGCGAGGCCGATGCCGCCCCCTTCGCCGATGGCGTGTTCGCCACCGTGTACCTGTCCCCGCGCGACTACCACCGCGTGCACATGCCATGGACCGGCACCCTGCGCGAAACCGTGCACGTGCCCGGCCGGCTGTTCTCGGTCGGCACCGATGCGGTGGCCAGCGTGCCGCGCGTGTTCGCCCGCAACGAACGCCTGGCCTGCCATTTCGACACCGAATTCGGGCCGATGGTGCAGGTGATGGTCGGCGCCCTGCTGGTGTCCGGCGTCGAGACCGTGTGGAGCGGCGTGGAGATCCCCGCCTACGCCGATGCGATCACCCGCAAGGACTACCGCGGCAAGGGCATCGCGCTTGAGCGCTTCGCCGAAATGGCGCGCTTCAACTACGGCAGCACGGTGATCGTGCTGTTGCCCAGGGGCGCGGCCATGCTGGCCGCGGGACTCGCCGCGGAAACGCCGGTCCGGCTGGGACAGCGGCTGGCGACACGCGCCTAGGCGCCAACGTGGCGGCCGCGGGTTGCGGCCAAGGCGGCACTCACAGCCAGCGCCTGACCCGCCGCAGGTAGTCCGCGTACGCGCCGCCGAACTTGCCGAGCAACGCCCGCTCCTCCGGCATGATCTGGAAGCGCGTGATGTAGCCGACGAACACGAAGACCGCCAGCAGCGCCAGCGGGTTCGCCAGCCACGCGCACGCGCCCAGCAGCACGCACGCCATGCCCAGGTACATCGGGTTGCGGGTGAAGCGGTACGGCCCGCCTTGTACCACCGCGCTGGTGCGCTCCGGCGACAGCGGGTTGAGGGTGGTGCGGGCGCGGCGGAATGCGACCAGGCCCCAGACATCCAGCGACAGCCCCAGCGCCACCAGCGCCGCAGCGACCGGGACCCGCGGCAGCCAGTCCACGCCGAGGCCGGGGCTGGCGCGCGCCAGCAGCCACGCCAGCAGCCCGCATGCCAGCCCGACCAGCGGGGGCGGGATGCGATGGTCCAGCGCGCTCACCTGCACGCCACCCGGCCGCACGCGCCGGCAGCGAGCACGTCGAAGCAACCGTCACCGGAAGCGACGACGCGCCTGCAGGCCGCTTTCATCCCCCGCATCCGGCCAGGGTCAGGCGCTGCCCGGGGCGGATCGCATACTTCGGCGCCTTCAACTTGTTCGCCTTTGCAATGCCGGCCAGGTCGCAGTCGAACTTGCGGGCGATGCTGCTCAGGGTCTCGCCGCGCTGCACCTTGTGGGTCTTCGGCTTGGCCGGTTTCACCGGCCTGGGCGGCGGCGCTGCGTCCTGCGTCGGCGCGCTTGCGGCGGCATCGCCGGGATTGGTCATCGGGCCGACCCGTACCAGCGCCGACTGCACGTTGCTGGCCACCAACTGCTTCGCAAGCTCCGCGCGCTTGCCGCCACGGCAGTTGAAGCGGTACAGCCAGGCGATGCGGGCAGTGGCGTTGAGGCTGGTCCCGGCCGGGAGGGTGGTGTCCGCTTCCCAGCGCGGGTTGAGGTTGCGCAGCGCGCGCATGTAGCCGTCGCGCGAACCGTAGTTGCCCAGGCAAATGGTCAGTTCGTAGATCGAGGCCGGCTGCGCCAGCTGCAGGGTGGCCTGGCGGGTGCTGACCCGCGGCCAGCGGATGCCGTATTCCTTCGGGTGCAGGAACAGCCACGCGGCGGCGATCACCATCGGCACGTAGTCCTTGGTTTCCGCCGGGAACTGGTTGTAGACGTCCGCATCCCAGAAGCTGCGCCCGCCGCTCTCGCGGTAGACGCGCGCCGCCCGCCCCTCGCCACCGTTGTAGCCGGCCAGCGACAGCTCGATGCTGTTGCCGAGGCCCGCCATGCGCTCGTTGAGGAAGGCCGCCGCGGCGTCGGCGGAGGCGCGCGGGTCGTAGCGGGTGTCGAAGCCGGTGCCGTCGTTGCCCAGCCCGAAGCGGCTGCCGGTGGCGGGCATGAACTGCAGCGGCCCGACCGCGCCGGCACGCGAGCCCACGTGCACCTTGCCATTGGATTCCTTGGCCATGATCCCGAACAGCAGCGCCTCCGGCAGCCCGCTGCGCTTGAACGACGGCGACATCAGGTGCTGCATGTAGCGGTAGTTCTCGTAGCTGTCCATCAGCGACGGCCGCATGTCGGTCAGCCAGCGGCGGATGCCGGCCTGCACCGCCGGGTTGAACTGGACCATGCGCACGAAGCGCTGGCCATCCTCGCTCAGCAGCGAGGCGGCGTTCGCGGACTCCGGGACGTCGGCCGAGGCGAAATCGCCTTCGTCGATCGGATCCTCGCCCTCGTCGTCGAACACTTCCTCGCCCAGTTGCGGGGTCGCCTTCAGCAGGCGCTCGTAGGTGGCCAGCATGGTCGGCACCGAACAACCGCGCTGTTTCGAGCAGGCTTCGATCACCGCCTTCATCTCGGACAACGCCGCGCTGCTGGCGCGGGCGGCGGCTTCCTCGTCTTCGGCCAGCATGGCATCGCGATAGTGCTTCTCGGCGGCGTCCATGCGTTGCTGGAGCGCGGCCGACGCGGCCGTGTCGCGCTTGGACTGGGCCTGCGCGGGCAGGCTGGACAGGACTGCAAGGAACGACAGCAGCAGCGCGGCGGCGAGCGGCAACAGGCGTGGGGGCATCAGGCGAGGGGCAAGGAAGGGGATGCCGCAGGGTAGCCGCCACGCCTGCGGCGGGGCAACCGCCGCACGTCACGGCAGGCCCGCGCGCATCGCATAGAATCGGCGCTCCACGCATTCATGTGCAGCCGAGGCAACAGCATGCAGCAGGCGCCCGTTCCGTCGATCCTGGTCGGCAAGGCCATCACCACCGACAGCAGTGGCCAGGTCCACCTGTTGCCGAAGTACGGCAACCGCCACGGGCTGGTGGCGGGCGCCACCGGCACCGGCAAGACGGTGACCCTGATGACCCTGGCCGAAGGCTTCAGCCGGATCGGGGTGCCGGTGTTCCTGGCCGACGTCAAGGGCGACGTCGCCGGGCTGGCGGTGGCCGGCACCACCAGCGAGAAGCTGCAGGCGCGGCTGGCCCAGATCGGCATCAGCGATTACCGCAACGAGCCTGCCCCGGTGGTGTTCTGGGACATGTGGGGCAAGTCCGGGCACCCGGTGCGCACCACGGTCAGCGAAATGGGCCCGACCCTGCTCGGCCGCATCCTGGAACTGAACGATACCCAGGGCGGGGTGCTGGACATCGTGTTCAAGCTGGCCGACGACCGTGGCCTGCTGTTGCTGGACCTGGAGGACCTGCGCGCGCTGCTGGGCCTGATCGCGGACGAACGCAAGGACATCAGCACCACGTACGGGCTGGTCAGCACGCAGTCGATCGGCGCGATCCAGCGCGCGCTGCTGCGGCTGGAAGCCGAGGGCGCGGAGCTGTTCTTCGGCGAACCGGCGCTGGAACTGGCCGACCTGATGCGCACCACCACCGACGGCCGCGGCGTGGTCAACATCCTCGCCGCCGACCAGCTGATCCTGAAGCCGAAGCTGTATTCCAGTTTCCTGCTGTGGCTGCTGTCGGAGCTGTTCGAGACGCTGCCGGAAGTGGGCGACATGGACAAGCCGAAGCTGGTGTTCGTGTTCGACGAGGCGCACCTGCTGTTCGACGACGCGCCGCCGGCGCTGCGCCAGCGGATCGAACAGGTGGTGCGGATCATCCGCTCGAAGGGCGTGGGCGTGTACTTCTGCTCGCAGTTCCCGGACGACGTCCCGGACGAGATCCTGGGCCAGCTCGGCAACCGCTTCCAGCACGCGCTGCGCGCCTACACGCCGCGTGACCAGAAGGCGGTGCGCACCGCCGCCGAGACCTTCGTCGCCAACCCGGCGCTGGACGTGGCGCAGGCGATCGGCAAGCTGGGTACCGGCGAGGCGCTGGTGTCCACCCTGCAGGAAAAAGGCGTGCCGATGGCGGTCGAGCACACCCTGGTCGCCCCGCCGCGCTGCCGGATGGGTGCGATCACCGATGCCGAACGCATGCAGGTACGTGCCGGCAGCCCGGTCGGCATCAAGTACGACACCCGTATCGACCGCGATTCCGCCGCCGAAATGCTGGCGAAGAAGGCCGGGCAGAAAGCCGAACAGGCGCAGGCACCGCAAGCCAGGACCCGCGAAGACGACGAGGGCGAGCAAGGCGGCTTCGGCCAGGCGGTGAAGGACGCGGTGTTCGGCACCAGGCGCCGCCAGGGCATGATCGAGACCGCCGCCAAGCAGACCGCGCGCACCGTCGGCAGCCAGGTGGGCCGGCAGATCCTGCGTGGCCTGCTGGGCGGCATTTTCGGCGGCAAGCGCTAGCCGCCCCTCGTTCCCGAAACACCCCACGAACCCACCAACGAGCCACCCCATGAACCGACACCCCCTGCTGATCGCCCTGGCCATCGCCGCCGCCGTTTCCGCCATCGCCGCAAGCGGCTGCAAGCGCGCACCGGAAGCGCCTGCGCAGGTCGCGGCCGCGCCCGCCGAAGCAATCGACACCGCGGTGGTCGCGGAAGCCAACCACGCCACGCCGGACAGCGCCGCGCCGGACTTCGACGCCAAGGCCTTCGCCGGCCTGTACGCGGCCACCCTGCCCTGCGCGGACTGCCCCGGCATCGACACCAGCATTTCCTTCGCCGCCGAAGGCACCTATTCGATGAGCGAGACCTACCAGGACAGCGCCGACAGCAGCTTCGTGACCAAGGGCACCTGGAGCGTGCGCGAGGACGGCAAGACCGTGGTGCTCGACCCCGAGGACAAGCAAGAGCGCGACCGCTGGTTCCAGGTGGTGTCGGCAACCGAGCTGCGCGCGCTGGACCTGGAGGGCAAGCCGATCGAGAGCACGCTCGACTACAGCCTGCGCCGCAAGTAAGGCCGCGGCGCCGCAGCCATGGGTCGCTGGCGCCCGCCCGCCGAGCACGGCACCGCCCTGATCACCCGCGAAGGCCATGACCGGCTCAAGGCGGAGCTGGACGACCTGTGGCGGGTGCAGCGGCCGGAGGTGGTGCGTGCGCTGGCGGCGGCGGCGGCCGAAGGCGACCGCTCCGAGAACGCCGAATACACCTACCGCAAGAAGCAGCTGGGCGGGATCGACCGCCGCGTGCGCTATCTCTCCAGGCGGCTGCAGGCGCTGCGGGTGGTCGATGCCGCGCCATCCGACCGCGACGCGGTGTTCTTCGGCGCCGAAGTGACGCTGGAGGACATCGGCAGCGGCGAACTGGCGCTTTACCGCATCGTCGGCCCCGATGAAACCGATGCGCAGCGCGGCTGGATCAGCATCGACGCGCCGCTGGCGCGGGCGATGCTGAAGAAGCGCGTCGACGACGAATTCGATGCGCTGCTGCCCACCGGCATCGCCCATTTCGCGATCGTCGGCGTGGCGTATCCGAACGGCTGAGGCGATGCGGGTCCGGCCCGCATCCCTGCGCCGCGTTCAGAGCAGGAAGGGCAGCAGCCACCAGCTGCGTTGGCGATACGCGTGCCAACCCGGATGGCGCGACAGGCTGGCTTCCTTCATCGCCATGTTGGGCGCGAACAGCCCGCCCCAGATCAGCGCGAGCACGGCGAACGGCCACCAGTGCCAGACCATCAGGGCGAAGGACCCGTACACCAGCATCTCGCCCAGGTAATTGGGATGGCGGATGTAGCGATGCACGCCATCCGTGATCAGCCCCGGCTGCAGCCGCAGCGTGAAGTACTTCTGCGCGTCGGCGGCGATCATCAGCGCGCAACCGAGGATGCAGGCCGACACGCACAACGCGAACCAGGCGGGCTCCGGCAACGGATAGCGCGGCGTGGCGGTACCCGAAACCAGCAGCCAGCCGAACGACCAATAGGCGAGCAGGCCGGCGAACGTCGCCAGGCCGCCAGCGATCGTGCTGCGGCGCTGCCAGCCGGGGTCGGGGAAGGCGAGGTCCTTGAGCAGCCAGACCAGTCCGTACGAGCCATGCATCGCCAGGTAGATCCAGGCCGCCGGCGCGGTCGCGGCCGGCGTGCGGTCGGCGTATGCCCACATCAACAGGCCAAGGAACGGGAACGTGCCCGCCTTCTGCAGGTTGATCAGCCAACTCAACTTCCACGGGCGCGGGCCGCCGAACAGGTCGAACATCAGGTGGTCGTTGCCACGCCTGAGCAACCGCGCCCAGCCGGGTCGGCGCAGCTGGCGGGTCGTGGTCTTCGAGTCGGTGCCCATCCCGCCATCTCCTCGTTCGTGCCCGCGACCTGCAGGCGACTCGCCGGGCGTCCCGCAGGAACCCTCAGCCTTCGTATTCGACTTCGCCGTAGAGGTCGTGTTCGTCGCTGCCCATGATCCGGACCATTGCGAACTCGCCGGGTTGCAGCCCGGCCTCGCGGCCGTCCTGCACCTGCACCAGTCCGTCGATCTCCGGCGCATCCGCCATCGACCGCGCGATCGCAAGGTCGCCGTCGATGGCATCCACGATCACCTGCTGCACCGACCCCACCTTCGCGGCGAGGCGGGCTTCGCTGATCGCGGCCTGGCGTTCCATGAACCGGGCCAGGCGTTCCTGCTTCACGCCTTCGTCCACCGGGTCCGGCAGCGCATTCGCCTGCGCGCCGGCCACCGGCGAATAGGCGAACGCGCCGACGCGGTCGAGCTGGGCTTCGTCGAGGAACTCCAGCAGTTCCTCGAACTCGGCGTCGGTCTCGCCGGGGAAGCCGACGATGAAAGTGCTGCGGATGGTCAGCTCCGGGCATGCGGCCCGCCAGCGCTGGATCCGTTCCAGGGTCTTGTCCACCGCGCCGGGCCGCTTCATCAGCTTGAGGATGCGCGGGCTGGCATGCTGGAACGGGATGTCCAGGTACGGCAGCAGCTTGCCCTCCGCCATCAGCGGGATGATCTCGTCCACGTGCGGATACGGATACACGTAATGCAGCCGCGTCCACGCGCCGAGCCCGGACAGGCCCTCGCACAGCGCCTTCATCCGGGTCTGGTAGGCGTTGCCGCGCCACAGGCGGGTCGCGTACTTGAGGTCCACGCCATACGCGCTGGTGTCCTGCGAGACCACCAGCAGTTCCTTGACGCCGCCGCGCACCAGCTTCTCGGCCTCGCGCAGCACCTCGTCCACCGGGCGCGAGACCAGGTCGCCGCGCATCGACGGGATGATGCAGAAGCTGCAGCGGTGGTTGCAGCCCTCGGAAATCTTGAGGTAGGCGTAGTGCTTCGGGGTCAGCTTCAGGCCGTAGTCCGGCAGCAGGTCGATGAACGGATCGTGCTTCGGCGGCAGCGCCAGGTGCACCGCATCCATCACGCTTGCGTAGTCCTGCGGGCCACTGATCGACAGCACGTCCGGGTAGGCCTCGCGGATCACCTCGCTGCGCTTGCCCAGGCAACCGGTGACGATCACCTTGCCGTTCTCCGCCATCGCCTCGCCGATTGCGTCCAGCGATTCGGCCACCGCGCTGTCGATGAAGCCGCAGGTGTTGACCACCACCACGTCGGCATCGTCGTAGCGCTGGACCAGGTCGTAGCCCTCCACCCGCAACTGGGTGAGGATGCGCTCGGAATCGACCAGCGCCTTGGGGCAGCCGAGGCTGACGAAGCCGACCTTGGGTTGTTGCAGGGACATGGCGGGACGCGACAGGGGGGCGGACCGGCCGCCACGGGGCGCGAAGTATACCGTTGGCCTGCCGTGCGGCCCGCGGAGGCGTACCATCGGCGGCAGGCGGAAGGAGCGCGGGACATGGGCGAGTGGACATCCCTCGAGACCCCGACCGGCCGCATCCGCGCCTGGCGGGCGGACCCGCATACCCCGCCGCGCGGCGCGCTGGTGGTGGTGCAGGAAATCTTCGGCGTCAATGCGCACATCCGCGAGCTCTGCAAGACCTTCGCCGACCACGGCTACGTGGCGATGGCGCCGTCGTTCTTCGACCATTTCGAGCACGACGTGCAGCTGCGCTACGACCCCGACGGCGTCGCCCGCGGGCTGGAGCTGGTGGAGCGCCTGGGCTTCGAGCGTGCGCTGGAGGACGTGCACGCCACCGCGACGGTGCTCGCGGAGCATGGCAAGGTCGGGGTGGTCGGCTATTGCTGGGGCGGCACCGTCGCCTTCCTCGCCAACACCCGGCTGTCGATGCCGGCGGTGAGCTATTACGGTGCGCGCACCGTGCCCTTCCTCGCCGAGCGGATCGAGGCGCCGATGATGTTCCACTTCGGCGAACGCGACCCCTCGATCACCGCCCACGACATCGAACTGCACCGCGAGCACCAGGAACACGCCGAGGTGCACGTGTACCCGGCCGGGCACGGCTTCAACTGCGACCAGCGCGCCGACTTCGAACGCCACAGCGCCGCCCTTGCGCTGGAGCACACCCTCGCATTCTTCCGCCGGACCCTGCACCCGGCCTATTGAGCCCGCCGAGATGCCACGCATGCCGCACGCCGCCACCCGGTTCGCCCTGCACCCGCAGCTGGCCGACGACACTGCGCCGGTGATCGAGCTGCCGCTGTGCGAGGTGCGGCTGATGGACGATGCCAACCACCCGTGGCTGGTGCTGGTGCCGCGGGTGGCGGATGCGGTCGAACTGATCGACCTCGATGCCACCCAGCGCGCCCAGCTCAGCACCGAGATCGATGCCGCCGCGCGCGCGCTCAAGGCCCTGTTCAAGCCGCACAAGCTCAACATCGCCGCGCTCGGCAACCTGGTGCCGCAGTTGCACGTGCACGTGATCGCGCGTTACACCGACGACATCGCCTGGCCGCGCCCGGTGTGGGGTGCGGCGAATGCCCGGCCGTATGCGCCGGAAGACCTGATCGAGCGGGTCAACGCGCTGCGCGCAGCGCTCGCCGGGTAGGACTCAGGTCTTCGGCAGGGTGACGCCGGTCTGGCCCTGGTACTTGCCGCCACGATCCTTGTAGCTGGTCTCGCAGACGTCATCGGCATCGGCCTGGAAGAACAGCATCTGCGCCACGCCCTCGTTGGCGTAGATGCGCGCCGGCAGCGGCGTGGTGTTGCTGAATTCCAGGGTGACGTGGCCCTCCCACTCCGGTTCCAGCGGGGTCACGTTGACGATGATCCCGCAGCGCGCGTAGGTGCTCTTGCCCAGGCACACCACCAGGGTGTCGCGCGGGATCCGGAAGTACTCCACCGTGCGCGCCAGCGCGAACGAGTTCGGCGGGATGATGCATTCGTCAGCGACCACGTCGACGAAGCTCTTCGGGTCGAAGCGCTTCGGATCGACGATGGTCGAGTTGATGTTGGTGAATACCTTGAACTCGCGCGAGCAGCGCACGTCGTAGCCGTAGCTGGAGGTGCCATAGCTGACGATGCGGCGACCGTCGACCCCGCCGTTATCGGCAAACCGGACCTGCCCGGGCTCGAACGGCTCCAGCATGCCGTGCTCCTGCGCCATGCGGCGGATCCAGCGGTCGCTCTTGATGCTCATCTGCTGTCTTTCTTGGGGCGAAGCCGGCGATTCTAAGGGGTCGACCCCGTCCGATCAGCCACCAAGCAACGAGGCCATGATCCCGGAGCGCACCTTCGGGCGGGTGTCCAGCCGCGCCAGCAGCGCGCGGGCGGCCTCGCGGTAGGCCAGCGCGGCGGCCGAGTCCGGCTGCGCCGCCACGATCGGCGTGCCGGCATCGCCCTGTGCGCGGATCGCGACCTGCAGCGGCAGGCTGCCCAGCACCGGAACCCCGTATTGCGCGGACATCCGCACCGCCCCGCCCTCGCCGAAGATGTGCTCGGCATGGCCGCAGTTCGAACACACGTGCACGGCCATGTTCTCGACCAGGCCGAGCACCGCGATGTCGAGCTTCTCGAACATCTTCAGCGCCTTGCGCGCGTCCAGGGTGGCGATGTCCTGCGGCGTGGTCACGATCACCGCGCCCGCCACCGGGATCTTCTGCGACATGGTCAGCTGGATGTCGCCGGTACCCGGCGGCAGGTCCACCACCAGCACGTCGAGGTCGCCCCAGCGGGTCCCGGTCAGCAACTGGGTCAGCGCCGAGGTCGCCATCGGTCCGCGCCAGATCATCGGCGTGTCCTGGTCCACCAGCAGGCCGATCGACATCGCCTCGATCCCGTGCGCGCGCATCGGCTCGATGGTCTTGCCGTCCGGGCTGTCCGGCCTTCCCGACAGCCCCAGCATCATCGGCACGCTGGGCCCATACACGTCGGCGTCCAGCACGCCGACCGCCAGGCCCTCCGCGGCCAGCGCCAGCGCAAGGTTCACCGCGGTGGTGGACTTGCCCACCCCGCCCTTGCCGGAGCCGACGGCAATGATGTTGCGGACGTTCGCGAGCGGCTTCAGCTCGCCCTGGACGGCATGGGTGGGGAGGCGTGGCATGGCGGCTGGTGACCCTCGATTGACCCTCGCATTCTAGGCTTACGACGATCGGCGGCCGGCTTTTCGGCATCTGCCGCTGAACGCCCTGCACCGCGGCATTCCATACGACGGCGGATGGCGGTATAAATCCTCCGTCGGGCGCGCCGCGCCCCGCCACATCCCTGGGAGGGGACCAACACATGCGCAAGATCATCCTCGCTGGCGTGCTTGCTTCGGTCGCGTTCACCGCTTCGGCGCAGGACGCCGCCTCGCCGATCGGCAAGTGGAAGACGCTGGACGACAAGAGCGGCAAGCCGATGACCATCACCGAGGTCTACATGGCCAAGAACGGCACCATGGCCGCCAGGATCGTGGAGAACCTGGGGCTGCCCGCCACCTGCGCCGACTGCGATGGCGAGCACAAGGGCAAGCCGATGGTGGGCATGGTCACCCTGTGGAACCTCAAGGCGAACAAGGACGGCAGCTGGGGCGGCGGCAGCGGCTACAAGCCTTCCGAGGACCGCGAGTTCAACGCCAAGTCGGTCAAGCTGGTCGATGGCGGCAAGAAGCTCGAGGTCAAGGGCTGCGTTTCGATCATCTGCCGCACCGCGACCTGGGTTCGCGCGAACTGACCGCTTCGCCACGCACCACCGGAACGGCCCGCAGCGCGGGCCGTTTCGCTGCCAGCCACGAGGAAATGCCGATGCGCGCCGCCATCCTGATCGCGATGTTGTCACTGCCGCTGCTGGCGCAGGCCCAGGACTCGCCGGTGGGCCGCTGGAAGACCATCGACGATGCCACCGGCAAGGTGAAATCGGTGGTCGAGATCTACCAGGCGCGCGATGGCAGCCATGCCGGGCGCGTCGTCGATATCCTGGACACCAAGGATGGCCCGAACCCCGCCTGCGACAAGTGCAAGGGCGCGCTGCAGGGCAAGCCGATCAAGGGCATGACCATCCTCTGGGGGCTGAAGCCGGACGGCAAGGGCAAGTGGAGCGGCGGCCACGTGCTGGACCCGGAGAACGGCAAGACCTACAAGTCCAGGCTGGAACTGCTGGATGGCGGCGGCAAGCTGGGCATGTCCGGCTGCGTGGCCTTCTTCTGCCGGCAGCAGGTCTGGATCAGGCAATAGGCGGCCCGCAGGCCCGTCGAGGAACCCCGGCTTGCCGGGGTTTCGCATTTTCGCGCATGCGATAATCGCCGGCCGCTTCGTACAGACGCTTCCGATGCCCCGCGCCGCACTCGTCACCAACGCCCTGCCCTATGCCAACGGCCCGCTGCACCTGGGCCACCTGGTGGGCTACATCCAGGCCGACATCTGGGTACGCGCGCGGCGGATGCGCGGTGGCACGGTCCACTTCGTGTGCGCCGACGACACCCACGGCACGCCGATCATGCTGGCCGCCGAGAAAGCCGGGACCACCCCGGAATCCTTCATCGCAGCCGTCCAGGCAGGCCACGAGCGCGACTTCGCCGCCTTCGGCGTGGCCTTCGACCACTACGACTCCACCAACTCGGCCGCCAACCGCGCGCTGACCGAACAGATCTACGCGCGCCTCGACGCCGGCGGCCACATCGCCCGCCGCAGCGTGGCGCAGTTCTTCGATCCGGCCAAGGGCATGTTCCTGCCCGATCGCTACATCAAGGGCACCTGCCCCAACTGCAAGGCCGCCGACCAGTACGGCGACAACTGCGAAGTGTGCGGCGCCACCTATGGCCCCACCGACCTGATCGAGCCGAAGTCGGTGGTGTCCGGCGCCACCCCCGAGATGCGCGATTCCGAGCACTACTTCTTCGAGGTTGGCCGCTTCGAGGCCTTCCTGCGCGAGTGGCTGGCCAGCGACACCCTGCTGCCGGGGGTGAAGGCCAAGCTGATGGAATGGCTGGACGCCGACGGCGGCCTGCGCGCCTGGGACATCTCGCGCGACGCGCCGTACTTCGGCTTCGAGATCCCGAACGCGCCCGGCAAGTATTTCTACGTCTGGCTGGACGCGCCGATCGGCTACCTGTCCAGCTTCCGGAACCTGTGCGCGAAGACCGGCATCGACTTCGACGCCTTCCTGAAGCCCGGCAGCGACGCCGAGCTGCACCACTTCATCGGCAAGGACATCGTCAACTTCCACGGCCTGTTCTGGCCGGCGGTGCTGCACGGCGCCGGCATGCGCACGCCCACCCGCCTGCACGTCAACGGCTACCTGACCGTGGACGGCGCCAAGATGTCGAAGTCGCGCGGCACCTTCGTGATGGCGCGCACTTACCTCGATGCCGGGCTGGACCCGGAGGCGCTGCGCTATTACTTCGCCTGCAAGACCTCGGGCGGCGTGGACGACCTGGACCTCAACCTGGCCGATTTCGTGGCGCGGGTGAACAGCGACGTGGTCGGCAAGTTCGTCAACATCGCCAGCCGCTGCGCCGGCTTCATCGACAAGCGCTTCGATGGCCGGCTGGCCGCTGCCCTGCCGGATCCGGCGCAGTACCAGCGTTTCGTGGAGGCGCTGGGCGGGATCGCCGATGCCTACGCCCGCAACGAGGCCGCCACCGCGCTGCGCCTGGCAATGACCCTGGCCGACGAAGCCAACAAGTACATCGACGAACACAAGCCGTGGGTGCTGGCCAAGCAGGACGGTGCCGACGCGCAGCTGCACGCGGTCTGCACGCAGGCGCTGAACCTGTTCCGGGTGCTGGCGGTCGCGCTGAAGCCGGTACTGCCACGCACCACCGCGCAGGCCGACGCCTTCCTGGACGCACCCGTTGCCGGCTGGGACGACATCACGGCGCCGCTGCTGGCGCGCCGCATCCAGCCCTACGCCCCGCTGTTCACCCGCATCGACCCCAAGCACATCCAGACCATGATCGACGCCAGCAAGGACACCCTCGCCGCCCCTGCACCAACCGCGGCCGCTGCGCCGGCCAAGGCCGCACCCGCGGATGCGACGCCAGCGCCGAAGGCCGGGACGGACACCGCGCACATCGGCATCGACGACTTCGCCAAGCTCGACCTGCGCATCGGCAAGGTGCTGGAATGCGGCTTCGTGGACGGTTCCGACAAGCTGCTGCGCTTCCTGCTGGATGCAGGCGACCTTGGCCAGCGGCAGATCTTCTCCGGCATCCGCGCCAGCTACGCCGAGCCTGAAAAACTGGTCGGCCGCAGCGTGGTGTTCATCGCCAACCTGGCCCCGCGCAAGATGCGCTTCGGCACCAGCGAAGGAATGATCCTGTCCGCGGGGTTCGACGGTGGCAGCCTGTCGCTGCTGGACGCCGACGAAGGTGCGCTGCCCGGCATGCCGGTGCGCTGAAGACCCCGGGCGACGTTCGCGTGTTGCCGCGTCTGCTGCCGCGAAATCAAGGAGGAGATGCCGACCGCAGGCCGGCATCGGGGGACATTCGCGGCAGCAGGCGCGGCAACGCGCGAGCGGCGCATGCGATATGACCGCGTTACCGACAACGGACCTGATCGAACGCCTCGACCGCATACTTCCGCAGACCCAGTGCGGTCAATGCGGTTACGACGGTTGCCGTCCATACGCGGAAGCGATGGCGCGCGGCGAGGCCGGCATCGACCATTGCCCGCCCGGCGGCGATGCGGGCGCACGCGCGCTGGCGAAGCTGCTCGGCGTGGACGCCAGGCCCTACGACCGCAGCCGCGGCATCCGCAAGCCGGCGCAGTTGGCCCTGATCGTGGAAGCCGACTGCATCGGCTGCACCAAGTGCATCCAGGCCTGCCCGGTCGACGCCATCGTCGGTGCGCCGAAGTTCATGCACACGGTGGTCGACGCGCTGTGCACCGGCTGCGAACTGTGCGTGCCGGCCTGCCCGGTGGACTGCATCGTGATGCTGCCGCCGTAGCGCGAACCGGCCCGCTTGGCGGCGGGATCGGCCGGTGTTCGCGCAGCGGCATTTCGAGCCACGAAGCGACTGCCTGCCGGCCCCGCCGCCCGGCCGATCAATGCACCTGCTGCAGTGACGTCCCTTCGCAACCGCTGCACACGCGCTCGACTACATAGCCCTTCGCGCGCAGCTTCGAGACCAGCCCGTCATTGCCCAGCAGGTGCAGGCTGCCGACCACCACCAGGGTGTCGTCGACCGTCGCCTCCGCCAGCCGCGCCTCGACCTTGGGCAACCACGCGTTGTTGCGGTCGATGTCCAGCAACCGGTAGGACTGCGGGGACTTGCGCGCCATCTCCGCGCGCATCTCGCTGTCCAGCTTCGCCGCGTCGCCGCTGCGCCACCAGCCATGCATGTCCTGCATCTGCTGCATCGCGTGCCGCGGGTCGTCGAGGAATTCCGCGAGTCCCTGCGCCTGCTCCGCGTGCGATACCGAATCCATCGCCCGCATCTGGTCCTCGATGGTCTCCAGCCCGGCTGCAGGCTTGCCCGCCTCCGCCGCGCGCGCCATCAGGTGGCGATCCATCCCGAGTTCGGCCCTGAAGCCCATCGCATGGGTGAGCCCCAGCACCAGGCTCATGCTCACCATCCACGGCTCGGTTTGCTCGAACGCCTGCACCGAGCCACCGCTTGTCGCCAGCAGGGTCGCCAGCTTTTCGTGGGTGGCCTTCGGCAGCACCGTGCCCAGGCTCTTGCCGGAGTCGTAGGCCGCGTATTTCTGGATGGTAGCCAGCGTTTCCGGCGCGGACATCTCGCGCGGGTCGACCTCGAACAGCAGCGATTCCGCGTCCTCGAACGCCGCGTCGATTTCCTTCGGCAACGGGTAGTCGTCGGGCTTGAGCAGGTGGAAGGAACCGAGCAGGTAGACGCTGTTGTCGGCGTCGGAGACCTTCCACAGCAACGCATGGCGTGCCGCCTGCGCGGTCGGTGCGGCGACCGCCTGTGGCTGTTCGGCAAATGCGGCGGGCACGGCCAGTGCGGCAGCCAAAGCGAGGCAAAGCAGGCGCGATTGCAAGGCGGTCATCCTTCGGTGGGCGGTTTCGGGGCCGCGCGCTTGCGGTAGTCGCGCTCGCCCGCCTCGACCGCCAGGTCCAGCCGGTTTTCCGGCGGCGGCAGCGGGCAGGTGGCGAACGCGGTGAACGCGCACGGCGGGTTGTAGGACTGGTTGAAGTCGATCAGGACCCGCCCCTGCGCGTCCGGCTTCGGCGCGTCGATGAAGCGCCCGGCGCCATAGCTGCCGCGGCCATTGGTGCGGTCGGCGAATACCAGGAACAGGGTGCCCTCGCCCTGGTCCAGCGCCTCCAGCCGATACGTCTTGCCGCCGCGCTCGAATTCGACCGCGCCGGGGTTCGGAACCTCGTCGGTGGTGCCGATGATGTTGGCGATCGGCAGGGTCTTGCCCGCGGCATGCGGCACGAACCGCGCAGCCACCTGCCAGTCCCTGCCGCCCGGCCAGTACTCGAGCCCGGTGAACTGCAGGCGGCTTTCGGCATCCGCGTGCTTGACCCGCAACGCCAGCCGGCCGCCGCGTTCGATCACCGTCGCCAGCCCCTTGCCACCATCGAACACCAGTTTGCTGGGGCCGGCGGGGTCCGTGTCGATGCGCAGCGTGCTGGCGCCAAGCCCGGGTTCGCCGTCGACCATGACCACCGTGTCCGGGACGAACCCGACCTTGTCGCCGCGCACGGTGAAAACGCCCAGGTGTTCCGGGCCGACCGCCAGCCGGATGCCGTTGTCGGTGTCGCTGCCGACCCGATGCGCGCCCGGATCCAGCCAGTGCAGGCCGGTCAGGCTGGTCCAGCCGTCGGGCCGGGTGAGGTCGGCGACGCGTCCGGCGCGCCAGGCCTGCTGCCGCGCCTGGAACGCGGCTTCTTCCGCACGCGCCTGGCGGGACGCGACCGGCGCCTGCGCCGGCTGGCACGCAGCCACTCCAGCCGCGATCACGGCAGCAAGCAAGGTCAGCGTCCGCGCAGGAACCATCGATCGATCTCCGCCAGGTTGAACCGGGTCCAGGTGGGACGCCCATGATTGCATTGCCCGGAACGTTCGGTCGCCTCCATCTCGCGCAGCAGCGCGTTCATTTCGGGAAGGGTCAGCCTGCGATTGGCGCGCACCGCCCCATGGCAGGCCATGGTGGCCAGCAGTGCGTCGCGGGTCTCGGCCACCCGGCGGGTGCTGCCGTGTTCGCGCAGGTCGGTGAGCACGTCGCGCAGCAACGCCTCCACGTCGCCGTGCGCAAGCAGCGCCGGCACGCAGCGCAGCAGCAGCGACTGCGGGCCGCTGCGCTGCACCTCGAAACCCAGTTGCGCCAACGTGTCGGCCTCGCGCTCGGCCACGTCGGCCTCGCGTTCGGACACCGCAATCGCACTCGGGACCAGCAGCGGCTGGGTGCGCAGGCCGGCGCCGTCGTGCGCGGCCTTCAGCCTTTCGTAGCCGATGCGCTCGTGCGCGGCATGCATGTCGACCACGATTAGCCCATCCGCGTTCTCGGAGAGGATGTAGATGCCGTGCAACTGCGCGATCGCGAATCCCAAGGGTGGGTGAGCAGGTGCGTCCAGCGTCTGCGCACGCCCAGCCAGGGATGGCTGGGCGGGGCTATCCGAAGCCGGCCATGGTTCGCCATGGATGGCCGCGTGATCCGTGCCGTACAGCGCGGCATACGACGCTGGTGCGTCGCCCACCCGCAGGCCCATCGACGCCTGCTGCGGTGGCGGCATCGACCAGGATGGCGATGGTGCGTGCTGCTGCATCGGCACTCCGGCGCTGCCCGCGCGCGTCTCCGCCAGCGCAGCGTGCAGGGTGCGATAGACGAAGTCGTGGACCAGCCGCGATTCGCGGAAGCGCACCTCGTGCTTGGCCGGATGCACGTTGACGTCGACGCCACGCGGGTCGAGTTCGAGGAACAGCACGTAGGCCGGATGACGGCCGTGGAACAGCACGTCGCTGTACGCCTGCCGCACCGCGTGGGCGATGTTGCGGTCGCGCACGCTGCGGCCGTTGACGTAGAGGTACTGCTGGTCGGCGCTGGCGCGGTTGTAGGCCGGCTGCGCGATCCAGCCATGCAGGCGCAGGCCTGCACCGGCGTGGTCCACGCGCAGCGCGTTGCGCGCGAAGTCCTCGCCCAGCGCTTCGTGCAGGCGCACGTCACTGAGCAGGTGGCCCTCGCCCTTCCAGCGCCGCGACGGCTTGCCGTTGTGGCTGACCCGGATTTCCACGTCCGGCCGCGCCAGCGCCAGCGTGCGCAGCCATTCTTCGATGTGCGACAGCTCGGTGCGCTCGGCGCGCAGGAACTTGCGCCGCGCCGGCACGTTGTAGAACAGGTCGCGCACTTCCACCGTGGTGCCGGGCGGGTGCGCCTGCGGCACCACGTCGCCCGGCTTGCCGCCGTCGATGCGCAGCTCCGCGCCGTGCTCCGCCTCGCGCCTGCGCGATGCGAGGCGGAAGCGGCTGACCGAGGCCACCGACGGCAGCGCCTCGCCGCGGAAGCCGAGCGTGGCCACCGCTTCCAGATCGTCGATGGAAGCGATCTTGCTGGTGGCGTGGCGGCTGACCGCCAGCGGCAATTCCTCCGGCGCGATGCCGCCGCCGTCGTCGCGGATCCGGATCAGGCGCACGCCGCCTTCTTCCAGGTCGATGTCGATGCGTTGCGCGCCGGCGTCCAGCGCGTTTTCGACCAGTTCCTTGACCACCGAGGCAGGCCGCTCGACGACTTCGCCGGCGGCGATCTGGTTGATCAGGGTATCGGGAAGTTGGCGGATGCTCACCCGCCAAGTCTAGCCTGCGAGACCTACGGAGCCCCGCCCGCGCCGACACTGCCAGCGCCGGCCGCGGCTTGTTGCCGTGCCTGCGCACGCGCCGCGTACAGCGTGCCCGGCGGCGGCTGGTTGGAGAAATAGCGATCCACGCCATCCAGGATGGCGGCGGCAAGGCGGCGCTGGTAGGCCGGGTCGCGCAGCTTGCCTTCCTCTTCCGGGTTGGAGATGAAGCCGGTTTCCACCAGCATCGCCGGCATCCGGTCCGAGGTCCGCAGCACCGCGAAGTTGGCGCGTTCGACCTCGTGCTTGTGCATGTGCGCGAAATCGTCGAGGTGGTCGAGGATGTGCGATGCGGCTTCCTCGGAAGCCTTCAGGTTGCCGCTCTGGGTGAGGTCCAGCAGCACGTTGGCGAGCACCCGGTCGCCCTTGTGCACCTGCTCGCCGCCGATGATGTCGGCGGCGTTTTCCTTGTCGGCCAGCAGGCGCGCGCGCTGCGAGGACGCGCCGCGGGTCGACAGCACGAAGATGCCGGCGCCCTTCGCGCTCGGGCTGGTCCAGGCGTCGGCGTGGATCGACAGGAAGATGTCGGCCTTGGCCGCGCTGGCGCGGCGCGCGCGCTGCGGCAACGGGATGAACACGTCGCTGTCGCGGGTCAGGAACGCCTTCAGGCCGGGGGTTGCATCAATCTGGCGCGCGAGTTCGCGGGCGATCGCCAGCACCACGTCCTTCTCGCGGGCACCGCTGGGCCCGCGCGATCCCGGATCCTGGCCGCCATGGCCGGCGTCGATCGCGATCACCAGCGGGCGCATGCCGGCCGGGATCGGGCGACGCGGCGGCGCAACCGGTTCGACCACCTGCGGCGCAGCCCGCACGGGTTCCGGCTTGCCGGTGGCGATCCGGGCCGGGATGCCGGTGGCGACTGATGCGGGCGTCGGGCCGGCAGCGGTGTCGGCGCGTGCGCCGGTCGCTGCCGGCGCGACCGGCACGTTCGCGGATGCGCTGGCGATCGCCGCGATCGGGTCGCTGGCCGCGGCCACCGCCGTTGCCTCGGGCTTGGCAGGGGGCACGGCATCGGCAACGCCATCGCCAGGCCATTCCAGCACCAGCCGCGGACCCTCGGTGCCTTGCTCGATGCGCGGCGTGAGCACGGCCACGCCGCTCGACAGGTCGAACACGATGCGCGCGGTGCCGGGCTCCGGCTGCCCGCTGCGCACCGCCTTGACCACCCCGGCCGCACCCGGAAGGCTCAGGCCACGCCCGAGGTGGCTGCCCGGGAAGTCGACGACCAGGCGGTCGGGGTTGCGCAACTCGATCAGCTTGTAGGCGCCTTCGCGGTCCAGCAGCACCTCGGCGCGCGTTCCGGTGGCCCCGGTATCAACGCGCAAGTGCTTGATTTCAGATGCGTTTGCCAGATTCCAGCAGAGCGCGGCCAGCAGCATGGCGGCCAACAGCAGTTGCTCGAAGCTGATCCCCTTGACGCGCATGCCCGGAGTTAACCACCTGACGGCACGCTTGGCAAGGGTATTTCCCTTAATAATCCGTAACCTGCCGCAACTTCCTGCGGAACGCGTCAAGTGCTGGCCGCAGGCCTCAGCAGGACCCCAACGCGGCCAGCCAGGCGCGACCGGCTGCCGTGTTCGCGCGCAGCCGGCAACGACGGCCCTCGCCTTCCAGCGCCAGTTCGATATCAAGGTCGGCCTGCGGCAATGCGCCCTGCCCGCGTTCCGGCCATTCGACCAGCCACAGCCGGATGTCGCCGTCCAGGCCCAGGAACTCGAGTTCGCCCACATCGCCGATCCGGTACAGGTCCAGGTGCAGGGCGATGCCGCCGGCCGCCAGCGGGTAGTGCTCGACCAGGGTGTAGGTCGGGCTGCGGATGGTCCCGGTGACCCCGAGCGCGCGCAGCAGGGCGCGCGCCAGGGTCGACTTGCCGGCGCCGAGGTCGCCGTGCAGGTGCACCACCGCGCGCTCCGGCAAGCACGCCGCGAGCCGCGCGCCAAGCGCGCCGGTCGCTTCGGCATCCGCCAGCAAAACCGGGTCCATGCCGCTAGCGCCGCATCGGGTTGGCCAGCCGCCGCAGCCACGGCAGCAGGTCGCTGGGCAGCAGTCCGCGCTCGCCCTCGTCGCGGACCGCGGCATCGCCGGCGCCGGCATGCAGCAATGCCCCGGCAACCGCGGCATCACCCGCGGCAAAGCCCTGCGCGACCAGCGCGGCGATGCAGCCGGTCAGCAGGTCGCCCATGCCGCCGGTCGCCATGCCCGGATTGCCCGCGCAGACCACCGCCGGCACCCGGCCGGGCGAGGCGACGATGCTGCCGGCGCCCTTCAGCACCACGTGCGTCCCCATCCGTTCTTGCAATTCGCGGGCAGCAGCGAAGCGGTCGCGCTGCACGTCGGCGGTGTCGATGCCGAGCAGCCGCGCGGCCTCGCCCGGATGCGGGGTGATCACGTCGTGCGGGTCCAGGCGCTGGCCGCCGTGCGCGAGCAGGTTGAGGGCATCGGCATCCAGCACGCGCGGGGTGTCGCAGGCCAGCACCGCATCCAGCAGGGCCCGGCCCCACGCCCCCTGCCCCAGTCCGGGACCGATCGCGACCACGTCCGCGCGCTGCAGCAGCGGGGCCAGCTGCGCGGCGTCCTCGACCGCGTGCGCCATCGCCTCCGGACGGCGCGCCAGCAGTGCCGGCACGTGCACCGCGCGGGTTGCCACGCTGGCCAGGCCTGCACCGCAATGCAGCGCGGCGTCGACCGCCAGCAGGATCGCGCCACCGCTGCCATGGTCGCCACCAATGCACAGCACATGGCCGTTGCCGCCCTTGTGCGAATCGCGCGGGCGCAGCGGGAACAGGCCGGGCAATGCATCGGCGCGATACGCCAGCGCTGCCGGCGCGATGCCCTCGAACACCGCGGCGGGGAGCTCCAGCGTCGCCAGCTCCAGCGCGCCGGCATGATCGAGCGCCGCGCCGGTGCGCAGGCCGCGGTGGCGGGCGATGAACTGCAGGGTGCGGTCGGCGACGATCGCCGCCGGGTGCGCGGCGCCGTTGGCCGCATCGACGCCGCTGGGCACGTCCAGCGCCAGTACCGGCGCCGGATGCGCGTTGATCGCATCGATCAGGGCGGCCGCGGCACCGTCGGGTGCGCGCGACAGGCCGATCCCGAACAGCGCATCCACGATCAGTCCGGCATCCCGCAAGCCATCCACGGGCTCGACGATGCGGCCACCGGCAGCCAGGAAGTCGTCGCAGGCCCGTTGCGCCACCGCCGTGCCCGGCGCCTGCAGCCGCAGCACGTGGACTTCGCGACCGGCCTCCAGCGCATGCCGCGCCAGCACGTAGCCATCGCCACCGTTGTTGCCGGGCCCGCACGCCACCGCGATCCGCCGTGCGTGCGGCCAGTGCTGCAGCACGCAGCGCCAGCCGGCCTGCCCGGCACGCGCCATCAACGCGGATTCATCGCCGCCGGACGCGGCGATCGCGCGCGCCTCGAGCGCGCGCAGGGCAACGATGTCGTGCAGCGGCAGCGGTGAAGGCATCCGGCGATTCTAAGCCGCGCGCCTATACTTCACACATGCCACCCGCAACACCCGATCACGCCGCGCTGGCCGAGCGCATCCGCGCGCTGGCGCATGCCGCGGGCTTCCAGCGGGTCGGCATTTCCGGGGTGGAACTGGCGGACGACGAAACCCACCTGCGCGACTGGCTGCAACAGGGCCTGCACGGTTCGATGGAATGGATGGCGCGGCACGGCGACAAGCGCGCGCGGCCGGCCGAACTGGTGCCGGACACGCTGCGGGTGGTCTCGGTCGGGATGGACTACGGCCAGGACGCGGACGCCGCCTGGGCGAACCTGGCCGATGGCGAGCGCGCCTACGTGGCGCGCTATGCGCTGGGGCGCGACTACCACAAGCTGATGCGCAACCGCCTGCAGGCGCTGGCGGACGACGTGGCGCGGGAAATCGGCCCGTTCGGCCACCGCGTGTTCGTGGATTCCGCGCCGGTGCTGGAACGCGCGCTGGCGCGCAACGCCGGGCTCGGCTGGATCGGCAAGCACACCTGCCTGATCGACAAGGACGGCGGCAGCTGGTTCTTCCTCGGCGAGCTGTTCGTCGACCTGCCGCTGCCGGTCGACCCGCCCGCCGGCGCCCATTGCGGCACCTGCATGCGCTGCATCGATGTCTGCCCGACCCGGGCGATCACCGCGCCGTATCGGCTGGATGCGCGGCGCTGCATTTCCTATCTCACCATCGAGCACGAAGGCAGCATCGACGAGGCGCTGCGCCCGCTGGTCGGCAACCGCATCTTCGGTTGCGACGACTGCCAGCTGGTGTGTCCGTGGAACAAATTCGCGCGCCGCACCGACGAGCCGGATTTCCGCACCCGCAACAACCTCGACCAGGCGACCCTGGCGGAGCTGTTCGCCTGGGACGAGGATGAATTCCTGCGCCGCACCGAGGGTTCGGCGATCCGCCGCAGCGGGCACGAGCGCTGGCTGCGCAACATCGCGGTGGCGCTGGGCAATGCGCCGGGGACGGATGCGGTGATCGAAGCCTTGCGGTCGCGCCGCGAGCATCCCTCGCCGGTGGTGCGCGAGCATGTGGAGTGGGCGCTGAGCCGGCACCGCTCTTCCTGACAACGGCGGAACCACCTCGCAGGACGGATGGCCCCGGGTGTCTTCGGGACCTTCGGCGACATGGATGTCGCCGATGAGCCTACATGGACGTACTTGCGGCGTGTCCCGAAGACACCCGGTGCCAGCCGGCCAATCGGAATCCAGTCAGCGTCGCTGGTTCAATTCGCGCAACAGCTCGCGCGTCACCGCATCGTCCGCCTCGGCTTCGCCCTGCAGCGCCGGCAGCAGGCGGCTTGCGACCTGCTTGCCGAGTTCGACCCCGAACTGGTCGAAGGCATTGATCCCCCACAGCACCGACTGCAGGTACACGCTGTGCTCGTAAAGGGCGACCAGCATGCCCAGCGATCGCGGGGTCAGCGCATCCAGCAGCAGCAGGGTGCTGGGGCGGTCGCCGGGGTAACGGCGGTGCGGATCGTCTGCATCCTGGCCGTTCGCCAGTGCCTCCACCTGCGCCAGCAGGTTGGCCAGCAGCGCCATGTGGTTGTCGGCGTGGCCATGCTCGGCGCGGACCACCCCGATGAAATCGGCGGGCACCGCCTGGGTGCCCTGGTGCAGGGCCTGGAAGAAGCTGTGCTGGGTATCGGTACCGGCACCGCCCCACCACACCGGCACCGTGTGCAGGCCGACGTCGCTGCCGTCCATCCGCACCGACTTGCCCAGGCTTTCCATCACCAGCTGCTGCAGGTAGTTCGGCAGCAGCCGCAGGCGGTCGTCGTACGGCAGCACCGCCTGGGTGGCCGCGTGCAGGCCGTTGCGGTTCCAGACCGCGGTCAGCGCGTGCAGCACCGCCAGGTTTTCCCGCAGCGGGGCCTCGTTGGCGTGCGCGTCCATCGCCGCCGCGCCATCCAGCAGCGCTTCGAAGGCCTCCATGCCGATCGCCAGCGCGATCGGGAAGCCCACCGCCGACCACAACGAGTAGCGGCCGCCGACCCAGTCCCACATCGGCAGGATCCGCTCCGGCGGGATGCCGAAATCGCCGGCGCGCTCCACGTTCGCGCTGACCGCGTACAGGCGGCCACCATGGTAGGCGGCGCCCTCGCCCAGCCAGTCGCGGACGATGCGGCCGTTGAGCAGGGTCTCCTGGGTGCCGAAGGTCTTGGAGATCACGATCGCCGCGGTGCGCGCCGGATCCAGCGGCGCCAGCACCCGCCGCGCGGCATTGCCGTCGACGTTGGAAATGAAGTGCACGCGCAGGCGCGCGTTCGCCGGCGCCAGCGCATCCACCACCAGCCGTGGCCCGAGGTCGGACCCGCCGATGCCGACGCTGACCACGTCGGTGACCGCCGACGCCTGCAGGCTTGCGACCAGCGCCTGCATGCGCTCGCGGGCCCGCCGCGCCTGCGCATGTGGGCCGGCGGCCGCCAGCGACAGCCCGCCGCGCAACGCCGTGTGCAGCGCGGCACGGCCTTCGGTCGAATTGACGATCTCGCCATCCAGCTGCCGCTGCATCGCCCCGGCGAGGTCGGCCTCCGCCGCAAGCGCGAACAGCGCGTCGAGCGCGATGCGGTCGTAGCGCTGGCGGGCGAAGTTGGCGTACAGCGGCCCCACCCGCAGGGCGAAATCGCGCGCGCGCGCCGGGTCGGCTTCGATCAGCGCGGCGAGCGAGGTGCCGGCCAGCCGCTGCGCATGCGCATCGAGGCCGGCCAGGCGGTTCATGCGGCCTGCTTCGGCATCGACTGGTTGGTGTGGGTCAGGCGGTTGTCGCGGTCCACGTACACCAGCGTCGGCTTGAACTTCGCCGCCTCGGCCTCGTCGCAATGGCCGTACGCGCAGATGATCACCAGGTCGCCGGGCTGCGCCTTGTGCGCGGCCGCGCCGTTGACCGAGATCACCCCGCTGCCTTCCTCGCCGCGGATCGCGTAGGTCGCGAAGCGCTCGCCGTTGTTGACGTTGTAGATCTCGATGCGCTCGTATTCGCGGATGCCGGAGATGTCCAGCAGGCGCCCGTCGATCGCGCACGAGCCTTCGTAATGCAGCTCCGCGTGGGTCACGCTGGCGCGGTGGATCTTGGCCTTGAGCAGGGTCAGTTGCATGGTTTCGGCTCCGGCGGCATGCCGCCAACGATCGGCCCGGGCAGCGCCCGGCACGGCGCAGTATAGGGGTCTGTTTCCGCACTGCAACATCACCGCGGCGACGTTCAGCCGGCGTCGAACTCCAGGTTGTCGATCAACCGGGTCCGGCCCAGCCGGGCCGCGACCAGCGCGACCCGCTCCGCGCCCGCGCCATCGGCGTCCGGCGTACTGAAATCGGGGCACCGGACCACCGCGTAATCCGCCGCGAACCCCGCCGCGCGCAGGGCCGCTTCGGCGTCCGCCTCGACCTGGTGGCGCGGCGTGCCGGCACGGATCGCGTCGCGCATGGCCAGCAGGGTTCGATGGATGGCCGGCGCGATCGCGCGCTCTTCCGCCGACAGGTACTGGTTGCGCGAACTCATCGCCAGGCCATCGTCTTCGCGGCGGGTGTCGCCGGCCACGATCTCCAGCGGGAACGCAAGGTCGCGGGCCAGGTAACGGATCACCGCCAGCTGCTGGTAATCCTTGCGGCCGAACACCGCCACCTCCGGCTGCACCTGGTTGAACAGGCGCGCGACCACGGTGGCGACGCCGTCGAAATGGCCGGGGCGATGCGCGCCGTCGAGGGTGTCGGTGATGCCGGGAACGTGGATGCGCACCGCGTTGCCTGCGCCGTACGGATACATCGCGTCGACCGATGGCATCCACAGCGCGTCGCAACCCGCCGCCTGCAGGCCGGCGGCATCCTGCCCGGGCGTGCGTGGGTAGCGGGAGAAATCCTCGTTCGGGCCGAACTGGGTCGGGTTCACGAACACGCTGGCGACCACCCGGTCGGCGTGCTCGCGCGCCAGGCGGACCAGCGAGAAGTGGCCTTCATGCAGGTTGCCCATGGTCGGCACGAAGCCGACGCGCAGGCCCTGCCGCTTCCATCCGCGGACCTGCGCGCGCAGGCCGTCGAGGTCGTGCAGGAGGACGATCCCGCTCATTCGTAGCTGTGCTCGGCGGCCGGGAACGCACCGCTGCGCACGGCAGCGGCGAAGGCGCGGATGGCGCCGGCCACGGAGCCGCCGTCGGCCAGGAAATCCTTGACGAACTTGGGCCGGCGGTGGCCGGTGTCCAGGCCCAGCAGGTCGTGCAGCACCAGCACCTGGCCGTCGCAGCCGGCGCCGGCGCCGATGCCGATGGTCGGGATCGGGCTGGCGGCGGTGATCCGGGTCGCCAGCGGCGCCGGCACGCCTTCCAGCACCAGCAGGGCGGCACCGGCGTCGGCCACGGCCAGGGCCTCCTCGCACAAGCGTGCGGCGGCGGCGTCCTCGCGGCCCTGCACCTTGAAACCGCCGAAACGGTGCACCGACTGCGGGGTCAACCCGAGGTGGCTGCAGACCGGGATCTCGCGCTCGACCAGGTAGCGGATGGTCTCAAGCTTGTGGCCGGCGCCTTCCAGCTTGACCATGCTGGCGCCGGCCTGGATGAAGCGCACCGCGGCTGCATGCGCTTCCTGCGGGGAGCCATCGGAACCGAACGGGAAATCCGCGATCTTCAGCGCGCGCCTGGCGCCGCGCGCCACCGCGGCGGTGTGGTAGGCGATGTCCTCCACCCGCACCGGCAAGGTGGACGCGTGCCCCTGCACCACCATGCCCAGCGAATCGCCGACCAGGATCAGGTCGCAGCCGTTGTCGTCGAGCACCCGCGCGAAGCTGGCGTCGTAACAGGTCAGCATCACCAGCTTGCGGCCGTCGGCGCGCGCGCGCGCCAGCATCGGCACCGTCCAGGTCTTCTGCAATTCGCTCATGCCTGGCTCCTGCCCGCGGGCGGCTAAGGTAACGCTTCGATGCCGTCGGCCGCCATGCCGGCGGCATGCGCGGCGACGCTGCCGCGTCCGGGAATCCGCAGCTCCGGCGCGATCTCCGCCAGTGGCAGCAGCGCGAACGCGCGTTCGTGCAGGTGCGGATGCGGCACCCGCAGGCCCGGCTGGTCGATCACCGCGTCGCCGAACAGCAGCAGGTCGAGGTCCAGCGTGCGCGGCCCCCAACGCTCGCCGGCCGGGCGCTCGCGGCCGAAGCCGCGTTCGATCGCGAGCAGGGCCTGCAACAGGTCGGGCGCGGCCAGTTCGGTCTCGACCAGCGCCACTGCATTGATGAAGTCCGGCTGGTCGGTGCGGCCCCAGGCGCGCGTGCGATACAGGCGCGAGGCGCGCAGCAGCCGCGAGCGCGGCAGCCGCCCCAATTCGGCGAACGCCTGCTCCAGCGTGCAGGCAGCGGCGCCGAGGTTGGCGCCCAGCCCGACTGCGGCCAGGGTCATGCCGGGGCTTGCGCGGCCGCCCCGTTGCGACGGCGGCGGCGGCGCTTGCGCGGCGCACCCCCATCGTCCGCTGCACCGGCGTCGGCTGGGTCCGCCTCGTGCGGGTCGTCCGCGTCGCCCGCCGCGTGTTCGCTGGCGTCCACGGCTTGCGCCGGATGCAGTTGCGCCTCGCGCCAGAACGCGACGTCACCCGCATGGCTGTCCGATGCGGTCAGGCGCAACTCGAGGAAATCGAATGCGGCGCGGAAGCGCGGATGCGCAAGCAGGCGGAACACCCGCTTGCGCTGGCGCAACGCGAAGCGCGGCTGCAACAGCCAGATCTCCTGCATCGGCAGCGAGAACCGGCGCGGCAGCGCGGTGCGCGCGACCTGGTGCAGGCTGACCCGGTCGGCGGCGCGCCGCTGGGCCTCGACCGCATGCACGCCTTGCGCCTGCAGCAGCGCCAGCGCCCGGCAATACGCCGGCCACAGCAGCACCGCATACAGGAACGCGGGTGAAACCGATTCCTCCGCCGCGACCCGCGCGTCGGTGTTGCGCAGGCCCTGCACCAGCATCCGCCGCAATGCGCCGGACTTGTTGGAAGCCAATGCCTGCGCGGTTTCCGGCAGCAGCGCCGGCAGCAACCCGGTCGCCTCCAGCAACTCGAAGCTGGCGACCGCATGGCCGGACAGGAACAGCTTCAGGGTTTCCTCGAACAGCCGCGCCGGCGCGGCTTCTGCCAGCAGCGGCGCCAGCCGCGGCAACGGTTCGGCGGTGGCGGCCTCGATCGTGAACCCCAGCTTCGCGGCCAGCCGCGCCGCCCGCAGCATCCGCACCGGATCCTCGCGATAGCGCGCTTCCGGCTCGCCGATCAGGCGCAGCAGGCGCGCCTGCACGTCGGCATAGCCGCCGGTGTAGTCGCGTACCGAGAAGTCCTCGATCGCGTAGTACAGCGCGTTCGCGGTGAAGTCGCGGCGGATCGCATCATCCTCGATGCTGCCGTAGATGTTGTCGCGCAGCAGTCGGCCGCCATCGTCGGTCAGGCGGTCGCCCTCGTCGTCGCCGCCGTTGGCGCGGAACGTCGCCACTTCGATGATCTCGCGCCCGTAGACCACGTGGGCCAGGCGGAAGCGGCGCCCGATCAGGCGGCAATTGCGGAACAGCGCGCGGACCTGTTCCGGGGTGGCGTCGGTGGCGACGTCGTAATCCTTGGGCGCGCCGCCGACCAGCAGGTCGCGCACCGCGCCACCGACCAGGTAGCCACCGAAGCCGGCCTCCCGCAGTCGGTAAAGCACGCGCAGGGCGTTCGGGCTCATCTGCTTGCGCGAGATGCCATGCACGTCGCGCGGGATGACGTGCGGGCCGGCGGGGGTCGGGGATGTGGATGCGGCGGTGTCGGTCATGCGTTGCGGCCGTGCCGCTGGGTTCCTGGGACTGGCGGGCGCGTTGCCAGGGGCCGACGCGGCCTTCTATACTAGCAAGCCCGGTGCACGGCTTCGGCTGTACCCGGGCCGGCCGTCCTGCCGGAGGGGCATCGCCCCGACCCTGCTCCCATCGTCTAGAGGCCTAGGACACCACCCTCTCAAGGTGGACACACGGGTTCGAATCCCGTTGGGAGTACCAATCCAAAAGCCCGCACGGCGACGCGCGGGCTTTTTTCATGGGCGCTAAACTACCCACCTCGCAACGGGACCATTCGCCATGCCCTTCGTCGTCACCGAGAACTGCATCAAGTGCAAGCACACCGACTGCGTGGAAGTGTGCCCGGTTGACTGCTTCCACGAAGGCCCGAACTTCCTGGTGATCGACCCGGACGAGTGCATCGACTGCACCCTCTGCGAACCGGAGTGCCCGGTCGGCGCGATCTATCCGGAGGAGGACGTGCCCGCCGGCCAGGAGGTCTTCGTCGCGCTCAACGCCGAGCTTGCGAAGCAGTGGCCGGTACTCGCCACCCGCAAGGATGCGCTGCCGGATGCCGCCGAATGGGACGGCAAGCCCGGCAAGCTGCCGCTGCTGGAGCGCTGATCCGCGCCCGGCCCGCAACGGCCAAACCATGAAAAAAGGCGCCACGGGGGCGCCCTTCTCCAAGCATGGCGGTGGACGCCTGCTTACGGGGCGATGGCCGCCTTCAGCGCCGCGACCAGCTTGACCGGCGCCTCGCCGGTCGGCGGCAGGCCGCGCGGATCGACCGCCGACACATAGGCACCGTCGCCTACCTTGGTCACCCGCACCAGGAACTTGGCGTCCATGTAGTCGAGGTCATAGGTACCGAGGATCGGCGCGCGGCTCACCACGGTCGCGCCCGCGGTGGCGCCCAGCACCTCGCCGACCTTCGCGAAGATCGCATCGCGATCGCCGCTGGCATTGAAGCCGATCGGCGCCGCGCTGCCGCCGCCGGCGTTGTTCATGGCCGACGCCGAGACCGCGCCACCGGTGGCCGGCAGCGACATCGCGCGATCCGCGCTGGGGCGGTCGAGGTCCGGCGGCACTTCCAGCGGCCGGCTCTCGGTGCTCTGGGTGTAAAGCTCGTCCTTCTCGCCGAACATGCTGCAGCCGGACACCGCCGCGACCAGCACGATTGCGGACAGCGGTGCGGCGAAGCGGAAGGCTTGGGGGGAACGGGGCATCAGGAGCTCCTGTCAGGCCGCCTGCGGGCGGCAGCGTTGTTCGAGTTGGAGGATGTCCGCATGCAGGCGCTCGGCCTCGGCGGCATGCAGGGATGATAGCGGTTGCAGCGGCAGGCGCAGGCCGACGCCGATTCCGTTCAGCGCCAGGAGGGCTTTCAGCGGGATCGGATTGGGTTCGACGGCGAGGAAGTGGTAGAGCGCGTGCAGGCGCGCATCGAATTCCTCCGCACCCGCCGCGTCGCCGCCGCGGGCCAGCCCGCACAGGCGGCGGAAGGCATTCGGGACCACGTTCGAGGCCACCGAGACGATGCCGTCGGCGCCGGCCAGCATCGCCCGTACCGCGGTCGGGTCGTCGCCGCTGAGCACGGCGAACCCGCGCCGGCGCAGCGGCAGCAACGCCTCCATGCGTTCGGCATCGGCGCGCGCTTCCTTGATGCCGACGATGTTGGGATGCAGCGACAGCAGGGCGCTGGTTTCCGCCGCCATGTCGCAGCCGGTGCGGCCCGGCACGTTGTACAGGACCACCGGCAACCCGCCCTCGTCGGCGACCGCGCGGAAATGCGCGAGCAGCCCGGACTGGGTGGGGCGCACGTAGGGCGGGGTCACCACCAGCACCGCATCCGCCCCCAGCGCCGCGGCGCGGCGGCAGGCCTGGATGGTCTTGGCGGTATTGGAGTGGCCGGTCCCGGCCAGCACCGGCAGCTTGCCACCGGCCTGCTCCACTGCGGTGCGCAGCAGGGTTTCGAACTCGGGCTCGAACAGGGCCGACGCCTCGCCGGTCGATCCGGCCACGACCACCCCGTGGATGCCGGCATCCAGCTGGCCCTGCAGCAGTCGCTGCCAGGCGGGTAGGTCGAGCTCGCCGGTCGCCGTGAACGGCGTCGCCAGCGCGGTGATGCTGCCGGAAAGTTGCAAGGGAGTGCTCGCGGCTGGGCGCCAGGCGGCGTGCGTGGCGCAGGAGGAAGGGGCCGTACGCGTCCGATCTTACTTGCGGCGCGAAAGCGCCGGCAAGTATGCTGGCCGCACGCACGCCGGCCGCACCGCCGCCGACTTCCAGCAATACGCCCCCATCGCTTCGGACGCCCCCTTGACCGACACCACCGCCAGGCCCGCGCCGAACGAAAACCACCTGCTGATCAACGCGTACAGCACGCATCCGCAGTCGCCCTTGCTCGCCGTCACCCGCCGCATCGCCGACTCCGGCTGCAACCTGGTCGACACCCGCCTGTCCACGGTCGGCCGCGATGTCTCGGTGACCGCGCTCGCCACCGGTTCCTGGGACGCGGTGGCCAAGCTCGAGACCATGATGGCCAAGCTGGAGCGCGAGGAAGGCCTGAAGCTGGTCTGGTACCGCACCGGGCCAAAGCCGGTGCAGTCCAGCCTGCTGCCGTACGTGGTCGAGGTGATCGCCTCGGACAAGCCCGGCATCCTGTTCCAGCTGGCGGACTTCTTCGACCGCCAGGGCATCACCATCGAGAGCCTGCACTGCTCGCGCTACCGGGCGATGCAGACCGGCGCCGACATGTTCTCCGCGCAGCTGACCATCGGGGTCCCTTCGGACATGCACATCGCCGCCCTGCGCGACGATTTCCTCGAGTTCTGCGACCACCTGAACCTCGACGCCATCATGGATCCGATGAAGTACTGATGCCCGAGACCGGCGACCGCGTCCCCGATCTCCCCCTGGCCCTGTCCAGCGGCAAGGCCGCGACGCTCGGCGATTACGCCGGCAAGTGGCTGGTCCTGTATTTCTACCCGAAGGATTCCACCCCGGCCTGCACCGCCGAGGGCCAGGACTTCAACGCGCTGCTGCCCGATTTCAAGCGCGCCGGCGCGCAGGTGCTGGGCGTGTCCAGGGACTCGCTGAAGTCGCACCAGAACTTCTGCGCCAAGCAGGGCTTCAAGTTCGACCTCGCCAGCGATGCGGACGAACGCATCTGCAATGCCTTTGGCGTGATCCAGCCGAAGAAGCTCTACGGCCGCGACTACATCGGCATCGTCCGCAGCACCTTCCTGGTCGACCCCGAGGGCGTCATCCGCCAGTCATGGCAGCCGGTGAAAGTCCCCGGGCATGCACAGGCCGTGCTCGACGCCCTGAAGGCCGCGAACCGCAAGTGACCGCCCCCGCTTCCAGCCATTCCCGCCCGACGCAGCGCGCCGGGCGTCCCTCGTCGCGCGCGCCGGCGGCGCGCAGGCCGCTGCACCCCACCAACCGCTGTCCGACCGCAGGAATCCGAGCATGACGCGAAGCAAGCGCATCTACGTCCTCGATACCAACGTGCTGATGCACGACCCGACCGCGCTGTTCAAGTTCGAGGAACACGATGTGTACCTGCCGATGCAGGTGATGGAGGAGCTGGACAACGGCAAGAAGGGCACCTCCGAGGCCAGCCGCAACGCGCGCCAGGTCAGCCGTTTCCTGAACGAGCTGATCGAGGCCCACGGCGGCACCGACGTCCACCATGGGGTGGCGCTGGCGCGGCCGAAGGGGCTGCAGCTGCGCGGTGCGGACAGCGTCGGCAAGCTGCGCTTCCAGACCGACAATTTCGATGCCGGCAAGCGCTTCGGCGCGGTGGTCCCCGGACAACGCGATCCTCGGCGCGATCCTGGCGCTGAAGGAATCCGATCCCGGCGCGCCGGTGGTGTTCGTGTCCAAGGACATCAACCTGCGGATCAAGGCCTCGATCGCGGGCATCGCCAGCGAAGACTACGAGAACGACCGCGCGCTGGACGATTTCAGCCTGCTCTACACCGGCGCCACCGCGCTGCCGGTGGACTTCTGGGAACGCCACGGCAAGGACCTGAAGTCGTGGACCGACAAGGGCCGCACCTACTACGAGATCGACCAAGGCGACGGCGACGACTGGTATCCGAACCAGTTCCTGTACCTGCCGGGCGACGAGGAAGCGGAGATGAAGGTGGCGAAGGTCACCGATGCCAGGGTGACCCTGCAGATCGTCGACGATTTCCGCCACAGCCAGCACGCGGTGTGGGGCATCACCGCGCGCAACCGCGAGCAGAACTTCGCGCTGAACGCGCTGATGGACCCGGAGATCGACTTCGTCACCCTGCTCGGCACCGCCGGCACCGGCAAGACCCTGCTGGCGCTGGCCGCGGGCCTCGCGCAGACCATGGATGCGCAGCGCTACCGCGAGATCATCATGACCCGCGCCACCGTCAGCGTGGGCGAGGACATCGGCTTCCTGCCCGGCACCGAGGAAGAGAAAATGACGCCCTGGATGGGCGCCCTGACCGACAACCTGGAAGTGCTGACCCACAACCAGGAGGGCGGCGCCTGGGGCCGCGCGGCGACCAACGACCTGCTGGCCTCGCGGATCAAGATCCGCTCGATGAACTTCATGCGCGGGCGCACGTTCCTGTCGCGCTACCTGATCCTGGACGAGGCGCAGAACCTCACCCCCAAGCAGATGAAGACCCTGATCACCCGCGCCGGCCCCGGCACCAAGATCGTCTGCCTGGGCAACGTCGAGCAGATCGACACGCCCTACCTCACCGAGACCACCTCCGGCCTGACCTATGCGGTGGACCGCTTCAAGAACTGGGCGCACAGCGCGCACGTGACCCTGCGCCGCGGCGAGCGCTCGCGGCTGGCCGACTTCGCCTCCGAGGTACTGTAAACCAGCGCGGGTCTTCGTGATGTTTCATGCATCATTAAGCACGTCTCCTGATTGCATGTTGATGCCCTGCATGCTGGAATGCAGGGCATGATTTCTTCCTCCCAGTTGCGCGCCGCGCGTGCCCTGCTCGGCATCGACCAACGCACGCTGGCGTCGATGTCCGGCGTGTCCCTGCCCACCATCCAGCGCATGGAGGCCAGCCAGGGCCACGTCCGCGGCACCGTGTCCACCCTCACCCGGATCGTCGAGGCGCTGGACGCAGCGGGCCTGGAACTGATCGGCAGCGAGCAGCCCAGCCAGGGTCGCGGCCGCGGGGTGCGGCTGAAGGACGCACCATGAAGACACCCCGACAATCGGTGTTCGTGCCGAAGCTGTGGACGGTACTGCGCAACGGCTACCGTGGCGGCGACTTCCGGCATGACACTGTAGCCGGCTCGACCGTGGCGATCGTCTCACTGCCACTGGCGATGGCACTGGTGATCGCGTCCGGAACCACGCCGGACAAGGTGCCGATCACGGCCGTGCTCGCGGGTTTTCTGGTCTCGGCCCGTTACTCGCTGGCTGGCGCGGACCGGATCCAGATCGGCGCTGCCGGCTGCGGCCTCACCCTGGCCTTTCATCCCGCGGTCAACGCGTGGGGGGGCGGCGCTGGCGGTCGCGCCAGCCTGCTGCCTGTGGGGCTGGGTCGGCACCGCTGCGGCGTGCCTGCCCGCTGGCGCTCAGCGGCTACCGTGCGCCGTCAGGCTCATCGTGGCCCTGGCCCTGCAGCCGCTGGTGATCGCCGCCGGCATTGCGTTGAGCATGCCGCCGCCGTCGCGGGCGGGGCCTGCGCGCGGCTGCCGGCTGCCGCCGACCTGCCGCGCGCCCCCGGCATCCCCTTCGCGCACCACTGAACCTGCTGGCGGTGACCGTGCTGTCACGGACGTTCGATGGCACCGCGGCGCTGGGCACGCACGGACCCGCGTTCCCGATCGCAGCGCTGCTGGCCGGCGGGCTGGCCATTGCCGGCCTGGCCGACGCCCTCCGGCGCTGCCTGCGCCCTGCGCCCTGTTCCCAGCGGCTCCGGCGTTCCGCGCCGCCCCAGGTCCAGCTCCCTGGCGATGCGCTGGCCGCGGCGATCATCCCGAGTGCCGGCGGCCAGGCCGCTGCTGGCGACGCCGACACGATCGCGCTGGTGGGCCTGTGGCCGTTGCGCGAGTGTCGGCTCGCGCTGTTCCGCGCCTGCCCGCGACAGCGGCACCCTTGGCTGCATGGCGGGGTGCTGGGCCTCGCCGGCCTGCTGTCCTGTTGTTGACCGCATCCTGCTGGCGCCGCTGCTGCGGCATGCCCCAGCCGCGCTGGCGGCGGGTGCTGCTGGGGGGGCCGGGCCGCGCTGCGGCCAGGGCGCTCGCGCGGAACTGGTGGCGGCGATGCCGACCAGGCGGCGCCGAAGCTGGGCGTGGTTGCTGCCCCTGCTGGCCGTGTTCGGACCTCCCATCGCTGAGCGCCAAGCTCCGCATCGTGGCCGCGCGCCCGAAGTTCCGGTCGCCACCGCGTTCGGCTGGCGGCGCGGGCCGGTGCCCCGCCGGGCCGGCCCCGCCCCCTGCCGCGCGCGGACGCGGCTGGGCGTGTCCACCCCCAGGAGCTCGGCCGGCGGCTGACGCGCCCGGACGCGCCCCAGACCGCAGCGCCCTGGCGCCGACTTCGCGCCGGCCTGCTGGCCGCCGTCGCCTGACGCCGCGACCCACGCGACCCGGCCACTGCAGGATCCACGCCCCGCCTGCGCGCTGACCATCGCCGGCAGCGATTCCGGCGGCGGCGCCGGCATCCAGGCCGACCTCAAGACCTTCGCCGCGCACGGCGTCCACGGGCTCTGCGCGATCGCCGCGCTGACCGCGCAGCACACCCGCGGGGTGACCGCGGTGCAGGTGCCGCCGGTTGCCTTCCTGCGCGCGCAACTGGATGCGTGCTTCGACGATTTCCGCATCGGCGCGGTGAAGATCGGCATGCTCGCCAGCGCCGAGGTGATCGCGTGCGTGGCGGAGGCACTTGAGGCCCATCGCCCGCCACACGTCGTGCTGGATCCGGTGATGGTGGCCACCAGCGGCGCCAGGCTGCTGCAGGACGATGCGCTGCATGCATTGCGCACGCGCCTGTTGCCGCTGGCGAGCATCGTCACCCCCAACATCCCGGAAGCGGAGCTGCTGCTCGGGCATCCGGTCGTCGGCACGGCGCGGGTGGAGTCGGCGCTGGCCGAATTCACCGACGACCTCGGCGCACGCGCGGTGCTGCTCAAGGGCGGCCACCTGCCCGGCGACGGGCCGATGCTGGACCGCTACTGGGACGGCGAAACCGTGGCCATGTTCGGCCATGACCGCCTGGCGCTGGAGGCGCACGGCACCGGCTGCACGCTGGCGTCGGCGATCGCGGCCAACCTGTGCCTGGGCATGCCGATGCAGCAAGCCTGCGCGGCCGCCACCGACTACGTGCATCGCGCCTTGCGGATGGGCTACCGACCGGGACGCAGCGCGCTGGTGGTGCTCGACCACTTCGGCGCGGCACCGCTCAGAACAGCTTGACCACCCAGCGCAGCGGCAAGCGCTTCAGCACCCAGCCCAGCGGCGCCCACGGCCACCACGGCACGTAGGCGACCGCGGGTTCGCGCAGGATCGCCGCGGCCAGCAGCCGGCAGCCGCGCTCGCCATCGATCATGAACGGCGTGTGCCCGGCCGGCGCATCTTCATTCATCTCGGTGCGGATGTAACCCGGCAGCAGCGTACTGACCTTGATCCGCGGCTTGCGCAGCATGTCCGCGCGGATGCCTTCGGCCAGCGAGGCGACGCCGGCCTTGCTCGCCGCATACGCGGTCAGGCCGCCGCGGAAGCCGCGGATCGCGCTGACCGAGGCGATCACCGCCAGGTGTCCGCGATCCTGCGCGCGGAACACCTCCATCGCCGCCTCGCACTGCGCCAGCGCGGCGATCAGGTTGGTCTCGATGATCGCCTTGTTGCGCTCGAAGCCGCCCTTGCCGACCGGCATGCCCTGGCCGATGCCGGCGTTGACCACCACCCGGTCGAGCTCGCCGAAGGCAGCGCGGAACCCGCGCACGACCTCGAATACCCGCGCGTGGTCGGTGACGTCGAGGACCTCGACCAGCACCCGCACCCCCGGGTGCGCGGCTTCAAGCTCCTCCTTGAGCGCCTGCAGCCGGTCCAACCGGCGCGCGCACAGCGCCAGGTCATGGCCGCGGCGGGCGAATTCGCGGGCCATCCCCGCGCCAAGGCCCGAACTGGCGCCGATGATGACCACGTTCGACTTGCGCATGCCTGCCTTCATCCCCAATGCCCCGATCCGCGATGGCGCCAGCGGCGCTAACGATACGTCACCAGTCCCGCATGCCTGCCTTCGAAGTGCGCATGGCCGTTGAGGGTGGACAGGCTCACGCCCTCGCGCCCCCGCACCAGCTTGGTCACCCCGCAATTCACCAGCGCCCAGCTCAGGCGGAAGCCATCGCTGTCCGGGATCCGCAGCAGGTGCTGGGCCACCGCCGCGATCGGTCCGCCGGAGGTGAACACCAGCGCATCGGACCCGCCCGGCAACGCATCGAGCACCGACCCCAGCGCCTGCATGCACCGCGCACGGAAAGCGGCCCAGCTCTCGCTGTAGTCGGCGTCGTGCGCGCCACCCACCCAACGCGCCACCGCCTGTTCGAACATGGCCTGGAACGCCCGTTGCGGATCCGGTTGCGCCATCATCTCGGCGCGTGCGCGCTCGGGGTCGGCGAAATCGGGCCGCAAGGCGGTGATCACCCGCACATGGTCGAATTCGTTCCAGCCGGCATCGCTGCGCCAGGCGGGGGCGAGGCCCATGGCCTCGAGGCAGGCCCGTGCGGTCTGCCGATGCCGCTGCAGGTCGCCGCTGGCCACCACCGCGAAGCCCGCCTGCGCGCGCGCAAGCGCTTGCCCGAGCACCTGCGCCTGCTGCTGGCCGCGTTCGCTGAGCACGTCGTAGTCCGCGGCACCGAACGAGGCCTGCCCGTGGCGCACCAGGTAGACCGCGCTCATGCCGCCACCCGCTGGCGTGCGATCGCGCGGCGGCAGCGCCAGTGCAGGTAGTGCACGAACAGCCAGAACCGCTTGAACGCGGGGTTGCGGGTCTGCCCGTGGTGGTAGCGGAAGTAGATCTGCTGGGCGATCGCCGACAACCGGAACAGCCCGTATACCTCGTGGAAGGTCACGTCGCCGGGATCGAACCCCATCCTGCCGCAGTAGTGGTCGATCACCTCGCGGCGGGTCAGCATGCCCGGCAGGTGGGTGGGCTGGCGGCGCATGCCTTGCGCCATGACATCGTCGCCAGCCTCCACCCAGTAAGCCAGGGTATTGCCGAGGTCCATCAGCGGATCGCCGAGGGTGGCCAGCTCCCAGTCGAGCACCCCGACCACGCGGGTGGGATCGTCCGGATCCAGCACCACGTTGTCGAAGCGGAAGTCGTTGTGGGTGACGCAGATGCGCTCCTGCGCGGGCAGGTTCGCGGCCAGCCACGCCATGATCCGCTTGCCGCGCGGCACGTTCCAGGTGCGCGCGTCGCGGTAGCGCCTGCTCCAGCCCTCGATCTGCCGCTGCGCGTAACCCGCGCCCTTGCCGATGCCCTCGAGCCCGGCCGCGCGATGGTCGACCTGGTGCAGCGCCACCAGGGTGTCCAGCACGTTCAGGCACAGCTGCTTCACCTGCGCTGGCGAGAGCTCGACGCCGCGCGGCAGGTCCTTGCGCGGAATGACCCCGGCCAGCCGCTGCATGACATAGAAATCGGTGCCGATCACCGCGGGATCCGTGCACAGCGCGCGCATCTCCGGCACCAGCGGGAACACCGGCTTCAGCAATTGCTGGATGCGGTACTCGCGGCCCATGTCATGCGCGGATTTCGCCTTGGTGCCGGCAGGCGGGCGCCGCAGGATCAGGTCATCGTTGGCGTATTGCAGCCGGTAGGTCCAGTTCGACGCGCCGCCCGGGTATTGGGTCACCGTCGGGGTGCCCTGCAGCGCGGGCAGCGCGCCCTTCAGCCATGCGTCCACCGCAGCAAGATCGAGCTCCTCGCCGCTGCGCACCGCGCGCGCCTCGTCCGCCGGCGCCACGCTCATCGGCTCGCAGCCTTGCGCCGCATGCGCGCGGCCACCCGCGACAGTTGCCGGCGCATCAGCGCCAGGTACAGGCGATACGGCAGCAACCGCTTCATCCGCCAGAAACGCCTGGCCTCCGGATGGGTGAGGATGTGCGGATCGCCACGTGCCATGCCATCGAAGATGCGGTCGGCGATCTCGTCGGCACCGATCCGCGCACGCTCCACCAGGCGCTTGGTCATCCCTTCCAGCGCGGGGTTGGCGGCGCGCATGTTGCCGGCAAGTCCGGTCCGGAAGAACGCCGGGCACACCACGCTGACGCGGATGCCGTCCGCTTCCAGCTCCAGTTGCAGGGTCTCCGACAGGGCCACCACCGCCGCCTTGGTCGCGTTGTAGGCCGAGGCCTGCGGCATGTGCACCAGCCCCGCCATCGAGGCGATGTTGACCAGCTGCCCGCCGCGGCCACCTGCATCCCTCGCGCGCAGCAGCGGCACGAACACCTTGCAGCCACGCACCACCCCGAGCAGGTTGATGTCCACCGCCCAGCGCCAGTCTTCGAGCGAGGTTTCGGCGATGCCGCCCATCTGCGCGACGCCGGCGTTGTTGACCACCACGTCCACCCCGCCCCATTCGCGCTGCAACCAGTCGGCGGCCGCCTGCAGCGCGTCCTCGCGGGTGACGTCGCAGGCCAGCGCGTGGCTGCATGGCGAATGCACGCGGATCGCGGCCAGCGCCCCGGCGCAGCGTTCCATGTCGAGGTCGCCGATGCACACCCGCCAGCCGGCGCGCGCATGGCGCTCGGCGAGCGCGCGACCAAGCCCGGACGCGCCGCCGGTGATGAAGATGCGCTTGCCGTTGTCTGCAATGCTTGCCTGGTCCATGGCCGGGTCAGCCACGCGGCTTGTATTTCGCGAGTTCCATCCGCGCCACCATCGCCCGGTGCACCTCGTCCGGGCCATCGGCGAAGCGCAGCGCCCGCGCGATCGCGAACAGCCCGGCCAGCGGCAGGTCGTTGCTGACGCCGGCGCCGCCATGGACCTGGATCGCCTGGTCGACCACGGCCTGCAGCATGCCCGGCGCCACCACCTTGATCGCGGAGATCTCGGTCATCGCCTGCTTCACGCCGACCGCATCGATCTTCCACGCGGCATACAGGGTGAGCAGGCGCGCCTGGTCGATCGCGATCCGCGCATCGGCGACGCGCTCCAGGTTGCCGCCCAGGCGCAGGATCGGCTTGCCGAACGCGACCCGCTCCAGCCCGCGCCGGATGGTGAGTTCCAGCGCGTGCTCGGCCGCGCCGATCGCGCGCATGCAGTGGTGGATGCGGCCCGGCCCGAGCCGCCCCTGCGCGATCGCGAAGCCCTTGCCGCGGCCAAGCAGCAGGTTGTCCCTGGGCACGCGGACGCCGTCGAACAGCACCTCGCCATGCCCGTGCGGCGCATCGTATTCGCCGTGCACGGGCAACATGCGCTGGATGCGCACGCCGGGCGTGTCCATCGGCACCAGCACCATCGCGTGGCGCGCATGCGGCTCCGCGTCGGGGTCCGATACCCCCATGAAGATGGCCAGCCGGCAGCGCGGATGGCCGATCCCGGTCGACCACCACTTGCGGCCATCGAGCACCAGTTCGTCGCCGTCCTCGCGGATCGTCGCCTGCATGTTGGTGGCGTCGGACGAGGCCACGTCCGGCTCGGTCATGCAGAACACCGAGCGGATCTCGCCGGCCAGCAACGGGGTGAGCCAGCGCGCCTTCTGCGCCTCGCTGCCGTAGTGGTACAGCACTTCCATGTTGCCGGTGTCCGGCGCGCTGCAGTTGAAGATTTCGGCGAGGAACTCGTTGCGGCCCATCACTTCGGCCAGCGGCGCGTACTCCAGCGTGCTCAGCCCCGCGCCCAGCGCGGCATCCGGCAGGAACAGGTTCCACAACCCGGCGGCGCGCGCGCGGGACTTCCATTCGTCCATCGGCGCCGGCACCTGCCAGGCGTTCCAGTCGGCGCCGGCGTTGGCGGCGTTCGCGCGGCGGTATTCCTGCTCGCGCGGGGCCACGTGTTCGGCGATGAACGCCTGCATTCGCTGCAGGTAGTCCCGCGTCTTCGCGCTCGGGGCGAAGTCCATCAGCCGACCTTCAGCAGCAGCTTGCCGGTGTTCTCGCCGCGGAACAGGCGCAGCAGGGTGTCCGGGAAGGTATCGAAGCCCTCCACGATGTCCTCGCGCGACTTCAGGCGGCCGTCCGCCAGCCAGCCCGCCATGTCCTGCGCGGCCTCGCCGTAGCGCGATGCGTAGTCGAACACCACCATCCCCTGCATGCGCGCGCGGTTGACCAGCAGCGACAGGTAGTTGGCCGGGCCCTTCACGCCTTCGGTCGTGTTGTATTGCGAGATCGCCCCGCAGATCACCACCCGTGCATGCATGGCGAGCTGGCCCAGCGCGATGTCGAGGATCTCGCCGCCGACGTTGTCGAAATAGACGTCGATGCCCTTCGGGCAATGCTGGCGCAATGCCGCGCGCACGTCCTCGCGCTTGTAGTCGATCGCCGCATCGAAGCCGAGTTCGTCGACCAGGTAGCGGCACTTGTCCGCCCCGCCGGCGATGCCGACCACCCGGCAGCCCTTGATCCGGGCGACCTGCCCGACCACCATGCCCACCGCACCGGCCGCGCCGGACACCACCACGGTGTCGCCCTGCTTCGCGGCGCCGACCTCCAGCAGGCCGAAGTACGCGGTCATGCCGGTCATCCCCAGCACGCTGAGGTAGGTCGGAAGTGGTGCCAGCGACGTGTCGACCAGGCGCGCGCCCTTGCCGTCGGAAACCACGTACTGCTGCACGCCGAACACGCCGGCGACGCGGCTGCCGACCGGGAATCTCGGATTGTTGGAGGCGATGACCTCGCCCGCCGAATACGCGCGCATCACCTCGCCGATGGCGACCGGCGGCACGTAAGACTTGCCTTCGTTCATCCAGCCGCGCATCGCCGGATCCAGCGACACGTACTCGATGCGGACCAGGAATTCGCCTTCGCCGGGTTCGCGCACGGGCTCCTCGACCAGGCTCCAGTCGCTGGCCCTTGGCAGGCCGACCGGACGTGCGGCGAGGCGGAACTGACGGTTGCTGGTTGCGTTCATGCGATCCCGTTGCTGGATGGTTTCCCGCATCCTAGGGGCCGCTTGCCATTGAATACAGTGATATTTTGTACTCACCAGCAATGAACATCATTCATTCAAATGCGGGGCAACTCGATCTCAACCTGCTCAAGGTGTTCGAGGCGGCCTATCGCGAGCAGCACCTGGGCCGCGCCGCGCAGAGCCTGCACCTGACCCCGTCCGCGGTCAGCCACGCGCTGCGCCGCCTGCGCGCCCAGCTCGGCGACCCGCTGTTCGTCCGCGACGGCCGCCGCATGCTGCCCACCCCGGCCTGCCAGCGGCTGGCCCCGCCGTTGCTGGAGACGCTGGCGCAACTGCGGCAGTGGCTGCAGCAGTTGCAGCATTTCGATCCGGCGCAGGCCCGGCAGGCGTTCCATGTCGGCATGCCGTATGCCATCGAGGCGATGCTGCTGCCGGCGATCTACCGCCTGCTGCGCGAACGCGCGCCACGGGCGACCCTGGCCAGCGTGGGTTACGAACGGCGCGACCTTGCGCGCGCGCTCGCCGCCGGGCAACTGGACCTCGCGATCGACGTTGCCCTGCCCGCCAGCGAACCGGTGCGGCATGCGGTGCTGCTGCAGCAGGGCTTCTGCATCGCGGTGCGGTCGCGGCATGCACTGAAGCGGCGGCCGACCCTGCCGCAATACCTGCAGGCCCCGCACGTGGCCGTCTCCAGCCGCGCCAGCGGCGCGGTGGTGGAAGACATCGCCCTGCTCAACCTCGGCCTGCAACGGCGGATCGCGTTGCGTTGCCAGGATTACCAGGCGGCGTGCCGGGTGGTCGCCGGATCCGACCACCTGCTGACCTTGCCCACCGGGCTGGCGCGGCAGATGGCCGGGCGTTCGCTGCGCCTGCTGCCGCTGCCTTTCGAGCTACCGCCGATCCAGCCGCATCTTTACTGGCATGCCAACCTGGCCGTGGACCCGGCCAACCAGTGGCTGCGGCAACTTGTTGTCGATGCCTGCAGGACGCTAGACGGCGGCACCGGTTAGGTGCGGCCGAACACCAGCGTGGCGTTGGTGCCGCCGAAGCCGAAGCTGTTCGACATCACCGTGAGCAGGTCGGCGGCGCGGCTCTCGCGCACGATCGGGAAACCCTCGCAGGCCGGGTCCAGCCTGGCGATGTTGGCGGAGCCGGCGATGAAGCGGTCGCGCAGCATGAGCAGGCTGTAGATCGCCTCGTGCACGCTGGCGGCGCCCAGCGAATGCCCGCTCAGCGCCTTGGTCGACGACAGCGGCGGCTCGTTGCCGGCGCCGAACGCAGCGCGCACCGCCTGCAACTCGGTGACGTCGCCGAGCGGGGTGGAGGTGCCGTGGGTATTGAGGTAATCGATCGGGCGATCCAGCCCTTCCATCGCCATCTGCATGCAGCGCACCGCGCCCTCGCCGCTCGGCGCCACCATGTCGGCGCCGTCGGAGGTCACCCCGTAGCCCAGCAATTCGCCGTGGATGCGGGCGCCGCGCGCGACTGCATGCTCGTATTCCTCCAGCACCAGCATGCCGCCGCCGGCCGCGATCACGAAGCCGTCGCGATCCGCGTCATAGGGCCGCGAGGCGGTTTCCGGGGTGTCGTTGAAGTGGCTGGACAACGCGCCCATCGCATCGAACTGGCAGGTCATGCTCCAGTGCGCTTCCTCGCCGCCACCGGCGAACATGATGTCCTGCACGCCATGCCGGATCATGTCGGCGGCGGCGCCGATGCAGTGCGCGGAGGTCGCGCAGGCGGCCGACAGCGAGTAGCTGACGCCCTTGATCGCGAATACCGTGGCCAGCGCCGCCGACACCGTCGAACACATCGTGCGCGGCACCATGTACGGGCCGACCTTGCGCACGCCCTTCTGCCGCAGCAGGTCGGCGGTCTCGACCTGCCACTGCGGCGAGCCGCCGCCGGAACCGGCGATCACCCCGGTGCGCGGCTGGCTGACCTGCGACGGCAGCAGCCCGGCGTCCGCGATCGCGTCGCGCATCGCCACCATTGCATACGCCGCGGCATCGCCCATGAAGCGCTTCTGCTTGCGGTCGATGCTGGCATCGAGGTCGATCTCCGGCACCCCCGCCACCTGCGAACGCAGGCCCAGCCCGGCGTATTCCGGGATCTGGCGAATGCCGCTGCGACCCGCGCGCAGCGCCGCCGACACGCTCTCCAGGCCATTGCCCAGGCTGGACACGATGCCCATGCCCGTCACCACCACGCGCCGCAACATGCTCACTTCGCCTCCGTTGACTGGAACAGACCCACCCGCATGTCGGCGGCGGTATAGATTTCACGGCCATCGACATAGGTGCGGCCGTCGGCGATCACCAGCTTCAGGCGGCCGCGCAGGACGCGGCGGATGTCGATCTCGTAGCTGACCACCTTCGCGTCCGGCAGCACCTGGTCGGTGAACTTGATCTCGCCGGCGCCCAGCGCGCGGCCGCGGCCCGGTTCGCCCAGCCATGGCAGGAAGAAGCCGGTGAGCTGCCACATCGCATCCACCCCCAGGCAACCTGGCATCACCGGGTCGCCCAGGAAATGGCAGCCGAAGAACCACAGGTCCGGGTTGATGTCGAGTTCGGCGCGGATGAAGCCCTTGCCGTGCGCGCCGCCGTCCTCGGTGATCGAAGTGATGCGGTCGAACATCAGCATTGGCGGCGCGGGCAGGCGGGCATTGCCCGGGCCGAACATCTCGCCGCGCGCGCAGGCCAGCAGTTGTTCGCGATCCAGCGAGGACGGACGGGTCATGGAGCAGCCAGCGGGGGAAAACCCGATTCTACGGCCGCCGCACCCGACATGCCTATGCGTATGCGCGGCGTGCGGGCGCCGTGCTCGCCGCGGCGGTGAAAACGAATGCACCGGCGCCGCACCGCCCGCCGTATTAAAGTCCGGACATCCCCACGTCCGGACCACCCGCGTGACGCGACCCGCGCCCGCTTCCCTGTTGACCATCTTCGGCGCCACCGGCGACCTCGCGCAGCGCATGCTGCTGCCCTCGCTGTACAGCCTGCAGGCGGAGAACCTGTTGCCGCCCGGCCTGCGCATCCTCGGCAGCGCGCGCAGCGACCTCGACCGCGAGGCCTTCGCCAACCTGGTCGCCGATGCGATCAACGAACGCATCCCGGCCGTCGAACGCGACGACACCGCCCTTCGCGGCCTGCTGGAACGGCTGGACTACGCCGCCGCCAGCGTCGACGACGCGGCCTCCATGCAGGCGCTCGCGGCCAGGGTGTCCGACCTGCGCAACGGCGACGTGCTCTACCACCTGAGCACCGCGCCGCGCTTCTACGTGCCGGCGTGCCACGCACTCGGTGCACACGGCGCCGCCGACGCACGCACCCGGGTGATGCTGGAAAAGCCGATCGGCAAGGACCTGGCCAGCGCGGCGGCGATCAACGACGGCGTGGCCGAGGTGTTCGACGAGGACCGCGTCTATCGCGTGGACCACTACCTCGGCAAGGAAGGCGTGCAGAACCTGATCGCGCTGCGCTTCGGCAATGCGCTGTTCGAGCCGTTGTGGAACGCGCGCCACATCGAGCAGGTGCAGATCACCGCCGGCGAGACGGTCGGCGTCGAGGGTCGCGGCGACTATTACGACGATTCCGGGGCGATGCGCGACATGCTGCAGAACCACCTGCTGCAGTTGCTGTGCCTGGTGGCGATGGAACCGCCGGCGCGCTTCGAGCCGACCGCGGTGCGCAACGAGAAGATCAAGGTGCTGCGCTCGCTGCGCGCGATCGGGCACGGGCAGGTCGCCACCGAATCGGTCGCCGGCCAGTACACCGCGGGCGCGATCGACGGCGTCGCGGTGCCCGGCTACGTGCAGGAACTCGGGCGCGACAGCGGCACCGAGACCTTCGTCGCCCTGCGCGCGCACGTGGACAACTGGCGCTGGTCCGGGGTGCCGTTCTACCTGCGTACCGGCAAGCGCCTGCCGTCGCGCTGCACCGAGATCTACATCCAGTTCCGCAAGGTGCCGTATTCGATCTTCGGCGGACACGCGGCCGCGGACATGCGGTCGAACGGCCTGCTGATCCGCCTGCAGCCGGAAGAGCGGATCGAACTGGACCTGATGGCCAAGACCCCGGGGCTGGACCGCAGCGGCCTGCGCCTGTCGCAGGTCGCGCTGGACCTCGATTTCCACGAGGAGTTCGCCAACCAGCGTCGCCGCATATCCTACGAGCGCCTGTACCTCGACGCGATCGAGGGCAATGGCACCCTGTTCGTGCGCCGCGACGAAACCGAAACCGCCTGGCATTGGGTGGATGCGATCCTGGATGGCTGGCGCACGGCCGGGGTGGCGCCGAAGCCGTACCCCGCGGGCACCTGGGGGCCGGGCGCGGCGGTATCGCTGATCGAGCGCCACGGCCACGGCTGGCGCGAGTGATGGGCTGGATCGAACACGACCATCCCAGTACCGACGCGCTGGTCGAACAGGTCGCGCAGCAACTGCAACATGCCTGCCGCGAGGCGATCCACGCACGCGGCGCCGCCTGGCTGGCGCTCGCCGGCGGACGCACGCCATTGCCGGCCTATGCACGGCTGGCCGCATCGGAGTTCGAAGGCAGCATCACCGCGGTCCCGACCGACGAGCGCTGCGTCCCGCACGACCATCCGGCCTGCAACCTGCGCGCACTGCGCGAGGCGTTCGCGGCGAATCGCGGCATCACCACCGCCGGCATCACCCGCGAGGACGGCGATGAAGGCGCATCGCTGGCGCAGGCGCGCGCGCTGCTTGCGCTGAATGCGCAGCCATTCGACCTCGTGCTGCTGGGGATGGGCACGGACGGCCACTTCGCCTCGCTGTTCCCCGGCGCGGCCAACCTCGCCGAGGGGCTGGCGATGGAAAGCGGGATCGACGCCATCGCCACCCTGCCCGAGCCGTTGCCGGCGGAAGCGCCGTTCGCGCGGATCAGCCTGACCCTGCCGCGCCTGCTGCGCGCGCGGACGATCCTGCTGGTCGCCACCGGCGAGGACAAGCGCCGGGTGCTGCGCCAGGCCCGGCAGCAGGACCGCGGCGGTCATCCGGTTGCCGCGCTGCTGCATGCGCGCGACCATCGCGTACAGGTCCACTGGAGTCCCTGATGCCGCACTTGCACCCCGTGGTCGAACGCGTCACCGCCCGCATCGCGGAGCGCAGCAGGCGCCTGCGCGGCGACTACCTGGCGCGGATGGACGCCGCCCGCCTGGATGGCCCGGCGCGCCGCGAGCTCGGCTGCGGCAACATCGCCCACGCCTTCGCCGCCGCCGGCGCGGACAAGGCCCAGCTGCGCAACGGCAGTGGCGGCAACCTCGGCATCGTCACCGCCTACAACGACATGCTCAGCGCGCACCAGCCGCTGGAGCAGTACCCGGCGCTGGTCCGGATGGCCGCGCGCAACGCCGGCGGCAGCGCGCAGGTCGCCGGCGGCGTGCCGGCGATGTGCGACGGCGTCACCCAGGGCCGCGCCGGCATGGAACTGTCGCTGTTCTCGCGCGATGCGATCGCGATGGCCACCGCGATCTCGCTCTCGCACGCGATGTTCGACGGCGCCCTGATGCTCGGCGTGTGCGACAAGATCGTGCCCGGCCTGCTGATCGGCGCCCTGGGCTTCGGCCACCTGCCGGCCATCTTCGTGCCGGCGGGTCCGATGCCATCCGGCATCCCCAACCGGCAGAAGGCCGAAGTCCGCCAGCGTTACGCGCTGGGCAAGGCCAGCCGCGAGGAACTGCTGGACGCCGAGGCCGCGTCCTACCACGCGCCCGGTACCTGCACCTTCTACGGCACCGCCAACTCCAACCAGATGCTGATGGAAGTGATGGGCCTGCACATGCCGGGCAGCGCGTTCGTCGCCCCCGGGACGCCACTGCGGGATGCCCTGACCGTGGCCGCCACCGAGCAGGCACTGCGCATCTCCGCGCTGGGCAGCGATTACCGCCCGCTGGCGCGCACCGTGGACGAGAAAGCCATCGTCAACGCGATGGTCGGCCTGGCCGCCACCGGCGGTTCCACCAACCACGCGCTGCACCTGGTCGCGATCGCCCGCGCCGCCGGCCTCGTGATCGACTGGGACGACCTCGACGAACTGTCGAAGGCGACCCCGCTGCTGGCCCGCGTGTATCCGAACGGCGCCGCCGACGTGAACCACTTCCACGCCGCCGGCGGCCTCGGGTTCGTCATCCGCGAACTGATCGACGCCGGCCTGCTGCATCCGGACATCGCCTGCGTGCATGGCGGCGACCTGCGCCAGCAGGCGCTGGAACCGTTCCTCGACGGCATCACCCTGCGCTGGCGCGAGCCACCGGCGCGTTCGCTCGACGCCAGCGTGCTGCGCGGCGTGGCCGCGCCGTTCGACAGCGAGGGCGGCCTGCGCCGGCTGCAGGGCAACCTCGGCCGTGCGACGGTGAAGATTTCCGCGGTCGCGCCGGAATTCCGCCGGATCGAGGCACCCGCGCGCATCTTCGAATCGCAGGACGCGCTGCTGGACGCCTTCAAGGCCGACCAGCTCGATGGCGATTTCGTCGCGGTGGTGCGCGGCCAGGGCCCGCGCGCCAACGGCATGCCGGAACTGCACAAGCTGACGCCGACCCTGGCCGCCCTGCAGGACCGCGGCCAGCGCGTCGCCCTGCTCACCGACGGGCGCATGTCGGGCGCGTCCGGCAAGGTCCTGGCGGCGATCCACGTCACCCCGGAAGCCGCCTGCAGCGGTCCGCTGGCCAAGCTGCGCGACGGCGATCCGGTCCGCATCGACGCCGAAGCCGGCACCATGGAGGCGCTGGTGGAGGCCGGCGCATGGGCTGCGCGCGCATGCGCGAAGCCTGCCCTCGCCGGCAACCACCTTGGCCATGGCCGCGAGCTGTTCGGGTTGATGCGCCGGCAGGTCGGCGCCGCCGAACAGGGCGCGTGTTCGTTGTTCGTGGACGAGGACGGCGAGTGACCACGCTGGCGCTGGTCGGCGACATCGGCGGCACCAATGCGCGCTTCGCGCTGACCGACCTGGCCGCGCCCGCGATCGAACTGCAGCAGGCGCAATCGCTGCGCAACGCGGATTTCGCCAGCGTCCAGCACGCGGTCGAGCATTACCTGCAGGCGATCGACGCGCGGCCTAAGCATGCCGCGCTGGCGGTAGCCTGCCCGGTCGGCAGCGACGAGATCCGCCTGACCAACCGCGCGTGGTCGTTCAGCCGGCGCGAACTCCAGCGCACGCTGCAGCTGGAGCAGCTGCGCATGATCAACGACTTCGGCGCGGTGGCATGGGCGGTGCCCTCGCTCGAACGCGACAACCTGGTCACCCTGCATGGCGATCCCGCGGCGCCGCTGCGCGGCCCGGTCAGCGTGCTCGGCCCCGGCACCGGGCTTGGCGTCGCCCTGCTGGTCGGCTCGCGCGAGCACGGCTGGCACGCGGTGGAAACCGAGGGCGGGCATACCAGCTTCGCCCCGATCGGCGACGAGGAACGCGCGATCTCCGCATGGCTGACCGCGCAGCACGGACGCACCTCGACCGAACGCCTGCTGTGCGGCAAGGGCCTGTCGGAGATCGATGCAGTCCTGCGCGGCGCCAGTGCGGTGCTGCCATCCGGACTGCCGGTCCCGGGCGACACCTCGTTGCTCAAGCCGGCGCTGCGCGACCCCGCGGAGATCGTGGCGGCGGCGCTGGAGGGCCACGACCTGGCCGCTCGGCAGACCCTGGCGCGCTTCTGCGCGGTGCTCGGCAGCGTCGCCGGCGATTGCGCTTTGATCCAGGGCGCGCGTACCGTGGTCATCGCCGGCGGCATCGTGCCGCGCTTCATCCCGTTCCTGCGCAGCAGCGCCTTCCGCGAACGCTTCCTGGCCAAGGGGCGGATGGCAACCCTGCTGGAATCGGTGCCGATCCACGTCATCACCCACCCGCAACCGGGGCTGCTCGGCGCCGCCACCGCATTGCGCTCATCGGAGCTTTGAACATCGCATGACCGACACCGCCAGCCACGCCAGCCAGGTCGACGCCGTGTTCGCGCGCGCGCCGGTGATCCCGGTGCTCACCATCGAGCGCATCGAAGACGCCATCCCGCTGGCGCGTGCCCTCTCGGACAACGGCCTGCCGGTGCTGGAAGTCACCCTGCGCAGCGCCTGCGCGGTCGACGCCATCGCCCTGATCGCGCGCGAACTGGCGGATGCCTGCGTCGGCGCCGGCACCGTGTTGAATGCGCGCGACCTCGACGCGGTGGCGCAAGCCGGCGCACGTTTCGCGATTTCCCCCGGCGCCACCGACAGCCTGTATCGCGCCGCGGCCGAATGCCCGGTCCCGCTGATCCCCGGCATCGCCACCGCCAGCGAACTGATGCGCGGGCTCGAACACGGCTGGCAACGCTTCAAGTTCTTCCCCGCCGAATCCAGTGGCGGCATCGGCGCGCTCAAGGGCTTCGCCGGCCCGTTCGCGCAGGTGCGGTTCTGCCCGACCGGCGGGATCGACGCGGCGAAGGCCCCGGCCTACCTCGGCCTGCCCAATGTCGCCTGCGTGGGCGGGTCGTGGATGCTGCCCGCGGACGCACTGGCGGCACGCGACTGGGCGCGCATCGGCGGCCTTGCGCGCGCGGCGGCCGCGCTCACGCGCTGACCGCAGGCGTGGGGCTTGCCCCACGCGCGCGGCAGCGGGGCAAGCCCCGCTCTACACGGCGGGGGACGGTGGTTCCGGCGCGCCCATCACCCGGCCCAGCACGACTGCGACCAGGATGGTCGCGGCCAGGGTGATGAACATCAGGTGCAGGTAGTGCAGCGGCGTCCACGCGAAGGTGAACATCGCGTACAGCGCCACCCCGAACACCAGCGCGATGCGGATCGCGGTCGCGTTCGCACCGCGCACGAAGATGGCGACGATGAACGACGCCAGCACCGGCATCGAATACAGCCCGTTCAACTGCTGCAGGGTGCCGATGATGCTGGTGGCGTTCTGGTACAGCGGCACCATCGCCAGCGACACCAGCATGAACACCAGTTGCACGACCTGGCCGATGCGCTTGCCGTCCGCCTTCGGGTTGACCATCGGCAGGTGCAGGTCGACCGTGTACAGCGCCGCCGCCGAGTTCAGGCCGGCGTTGTAGCTGGACAGCACCGCGCCGGTGATCGCCGCGGCGAACGCGCCGGACAGCCACGGCGGCAGCACGTCGCCGACCAGCCGCCCGTAGGCGTTGTCGTCGATGTCGCCGTACAGCTTGAACGCGATGATGCCGGGCAGGATCACGATGAACGGGGTCAGGAACTTCAGCGCCGCCGCCGCGTAGATGCCCTTCTGCGCCTCGCGGATGTCCCTGGCCGCCAGCGCGCGCTGCGCGATCAGCATGTTGGTGCCCCAGTAGAAGATGTGTGCGAACACCATCCCGGTCATCAACGTCGGCCACGGGATGTCCGAATCCGGACCGCCCCACACCGTCAGTCGCTCCGCCGGGATGCCGGAGAAATCCCAGCCGATCCTGTCCAGCGCGAACCAGGTGACCAGCCCGCCCATCACCAGCAGGATCACGCCCATGTAGGTGTCGGAGATCGCGATCGCGCGCAAGCCGCCCAGCGCGGCGTAGGCCAGGCCGGCCAGCGCGAACAGGATCGAGATCGCCAGGATCGACATGTCCGGCTCGAACATCGACTTCATGAAGCGCGAACCGGTGTACAGCACCATCGGCAACAGGATGAACATGTAGCCGAGCAGGAACAGCACCGACACCGTGCGCCGCAACGCCGCCCCGTTCGGCAACCGCTTCTCCAGCAGTTCGGTGGTCGTGGTGCAGTTGTACTTGTAGTACATCGGCACCAGCACCTTGGCCAGCACCAGCAGGCCGGCCGCGGCGCCGAACTCCCACCACACCTGCAGCATGTTCTGCGCGCCGTTCATGCCGACGATCTGCTCGGCGCTGATGTTGGTCAGCAGCAGGCTGCCGGCGATGAACGGCCAGCCCAGGTGCTTGCCGGCCAGGAAGAAATCCTGTGCGCTGTCGCCGGCCTTGGCCTCCTTGCCATAACGCCACCACGTCGCCAGCGCGACCAGCGCGGTCAACCCCAGGAATACCGCCAGTTGCACCATGTTGGTGTCCATCGATTCCAACCCTCCGCGGCCTGCCGGCGCACGCTGCGCAAAAAAGACCCCTGCCTGTACGGGACAGGCAGGGGTTTGGTCACATCATTGCATCGGGCAGTCGGTCAGAACTTGTAGTTGACGCCAAGCAGCACGGTGCGGCCCCACTCGATGGTTTCCAGCGGGCGGTCCTTGGTGCCGGCATACGTGCGGTACGACTCGTTGGTCAGGTTGCTCACCTGCAGCAGGATGCTCAGGCCTTCCAGGCTGCCGCTGCCGAACGCGTAACCGATCTGCGCGTCGGTGATGTTCTCGCCCACCACGTAGCGCAGGGTGCGGTTGCCGGCGAAGTTGCCGATCTCGCCGATGAAGTCCGAACGACGACGGTTGTTGATGCGCGCCTCGAAGCCGTTGCGCTCGTAGTAGGCGGTCAGGTTGTAGACCTGGTCCGACAAACCGGGCAGCGAGATGCCACCGCCACCCACGCTGGAGGAGCTCTCGGGATCGCGGATCTCGATGTTGCTGTCGGTGAAGCTGGCGCTGGCGACGAAGCCGAACCCGCTCAACGCGTCGCTGAACATGTCCAGCGGCAGCGATGCGCTCAGCTCCAGGCCCTGCAGCATGCCGCCCTCGCCATTGAACGGCGCGGTCATGGTGCCGGTGGTCTGGACCGGTGCCGAGCCCGGCGGCGGGACGTAGCCGACCAGCAGTTCGCTGAAGTCGTAACCGTCGCGGGTCTGGGTGTAGATGTAGCTGCGCAGGTCCTTGTAGAAGTATGCCGCCGCGATGTACGCCTTGGATCCGAAGTACTTCTCCCACGAGATGTCGAATGCATTCGCGCGCCACGGATCCACCAGCGGATTGCCGCCGCTGGCACCGGGCTTGCCGGTCGCGAAATCGACGCCGAACTCGACCGATGCGCGCAACTGGTCGACGCGCGCACGCGCCACCTGGCGGGCCAGGGCCACGCGCAGGGTCTGGTCATTGGCCAGCGAGAACGCCAGGTTCATGCTGGGCAGGTAGTCGGTGTAGGTCTTGCCGTTCTCGTACGGACGGATGTTGCTGCCGGCCGGCTGCGAGTTGTCCCACACGCGCGATGCCGAGGACTGGTCGGTGTACTGGACCTGCAGGCCGATGTTGCCGCGCACCGGCACGTCGCCCCAGGTGGTGTCGATGTTGGCCTTCAGGTAACCGGTGGTGATTTCCTCCGAGACCGTCCACGCCTTCGGGATCAGGTAGGCGGCGGAGTCCTGCTGGGATTGAAGGTCATGTAGCGCGAGACCGCACCCCACGTTCGCGTCGGAATAGCCAGTTGGCCGATGCCACCGAACTTGAAGTCCGGATACTGCCCGGGAACGGCGCGGTGACCCCAAGCGCCCGCCGGTACGTCGGTAGGCCGCTTGGCCTGTCCGGCGGTGCTTGTCCTTGCCCGGTTGGCGTAGTTCATGCCGAAATCGATGCCTGATGAACGCACCCTCAAGCGCAAACGGCGCTGGCAGGGCCGGAACAGGCGGAAGCAGAACTTGTCATCGACTTCGAACTCCCGGGCAGCCTTGCCTAGCCGGAGCCACCGGATCGGTTGCGCAGGAATGCACCCGAGGCATCCGAACGTCCCGGCCCAGCGTCAGCTGCGGGAAGCGGCCGCCGGGATCAGCCATGGATCAGGGGTGTCAACCGCTTGCTGGGCACGCCAGCTAGGGTATTGCTCCCGGGAACTCGCGCTCAACGATGGCGATTGAAAGTCCGCATTGCGCTGCCATTGGTCGTTGACAGGAGAACTTGTTGACGCCAACCGAACGCGCTGATGTCGTCCTCGTCGCTTGCTGTACATCCGATGACCAGCGGAGACGTTGTCCCACGGTACCGCTGGTCAGGTCGTGCCGTTGACGGTGACGTTGGTCCGGGACGCAACTGGCCAGAGCCCCAGACGGTGCCGAACTCCATGCCGGTCTTGATCTCGGTCTGCTGGTCGCCTTCGAATGGAACGAGTCCAACGTGCTGATCCAGGCGTCGTACGGCCGGAACTGCAGGGTGGCCAGAGCCGTCACGCCTGGGTCGTGCTTGTTGCGGCGCAGGGCCTAGACTGCCGTCGGAGACCCACGCCGGGGATGCCCGGACGGCCCGCCGGTCCACACCCCACACCTCGTTCAGGCCAGCCGGGTTCTCCGGGCGTCCAGGTCCGATTCGAGTACCGCCAGATCGAGAGCCAACGGTAGCGATCCGCCGACTGGCCGATGTAACTGACGTTGAAGCGGTTGCCGGTGGCATCCGCATCCGCCGCGGAACCCAACGAATTGCGCTGCACGCGACCGCTGATGGCGATCACCGTCTTGTCGTAGTCCAGCGGCCGCACCGTGCGCATGTCCATCGTGCCGGACAGGCCCTGCCCGACCAGCATGGCATCCGGGGTCTTGTAGATGGTGACGCCGGCCATCAGCTCGGACGGGTACTGGTCGAACTCGACGCTGCGGTTGTCGCCGGTGCTGGCCATCTCGCGCCCGTTGAGGGTCGCGGTGGAGAAGTCGCCGGACAGGCCACGCACGCTGATCACCTGCGCACGGCCGGCCACGCGTTGCGCGGCGACGCCCGGCAGGCGGGCGATCGATTCGGCGATGCTGACATCCGGCAGCTTGCCGATGTCTTCGGCGGACAGCGCCTCGACGATCGAGGTGGAGTCCTTCTTGATGTCGATGGCACGCTCGATGCCGCCGCGGATGCCGGTCACCACGACCGTATCCATGTTCTTGGCCTCGTCCGCCTTCTTCTTGGCCGCCGCGGCTTGTTCCGCGGCTTGCCCGGTCTCTTCGGTCGATTGCGCCTGGGCCTGGGCCATCCACATCATGGTTGCCGAGGCCAGCGCCACGCTCAGCAGGTTCCGCTTCAACTGCACCATCATCCCCTCCAGGAATCGTTGTGTGGTCGGACGATCGTTGTCGTCCGCTCCGTCGCGCGCGTTCACCCCCACGGGCCTTGCGCGAACGGGATCGATAGTAGTCGCGGAGTTTCCCGTCGCTGCATGGCTGCATACGTATTCATGGGATTTTCGTTAAGAAGTGCCTGCGAGCCGCATGGGAATTGGCTTTCACGGGTGCCAACACTGCCCGTGGAGGCGCGCCGCGCGGACAGTGGCAAGCCCTGGCTGTCGATTTGTCGCAACGCACCATCCGCTGGCGGCAGCCGCAGGCGACTGCGGCGCCAAGGTTCGTGGCAGCGCGCGGCCGTAGCGGCATGCATCCATCGCAGGAACGCGGGGAGCAACCGCATCAGCGCCCGATCGGCACCAGCCGCACCGCCGCGCCACCGCCGCCGGCGAGCCACAGCCGCAACGCATCGCCGCGCGCCACCGCGCGTGTTTCGCGCACGAAGCGGAAGCGCGCATCGCCCTTCCAGCCGGCGCCTTCGCCATCGCGATAGAGCTCGGCGCGATAGCGCGTGCCGGGTTCCAGGAAATCGAGCAGCAGCGACAGCGCGCGCGGGTTGCGGTCGTTGATCGCGCCGATGAACCAGGCCTCGCCGCCGCGTTGCTTGCGCGCGATGGCGACGAATTCGCCGACCTCGCCGGCCAGCATCCGGCTTTCGTCCCAGTCCACTGCCACGTCCTTGATGAACCGGAACGCCTCGGGGCGCGCTTCGTAGTGCTCCGGCAGGTCGGCGGCCATCTGGATCGGGCTGTACAGCGCCACGTACAGCGCCAGCTGCCGGGCCAGCGTGCTCTGGATCTCCTGCCCGTTCTTGCCGGCCAGGCTGAGCACGCCGGGGGTGTAGTCCATCGGCCCGGCGAGCATGCGCGTGTACACCAGGGTGACCTCGTGCTCCGGCGGATTCGGCGGATCGCCCCAGGCGTTGAACTCCTGCCCGCGCGCGCCCTCGCGCGAAATCCAGTTCGGATACGTGCGGCGCAGGCCGGTGTCCTTGATCGGTTCGTGCGCGTTGATCGCGACCTGGCGGCGCGCCGCGGCCTGCACCACGCGCAGGTGGTGGTTGCTCATCCATTGGCCTTCGTGCCACTCGCGCAGGACCGCTTCGCCGGGTTCATCCTGCCGTTCGACCTGCCCGGCATCGCAGACGTAGCCGGTCTTCACCGCATCGATGGCAAGCGTCCGGAACTGCGCGAAGGCCGCGTCCATCTGCCGCTCGTAATGGCTGGCCGCGCATCCGGTCTCGTGGTGGCCGATCAGGTGCACGCCCTTCGATGCGGCGTATTTCGCCAGGCCCTGCAGGTCGTAGTCCGCGGTGGGCCTGCGGAAATCGAAGTCCCAGCCGTTGGCGAACCAGTCGCCGTCCCAGCCCACGTTCCAGCCTTCGACCAGCACGCCGCGGAAGCCGTTGGCGGCCGCGAAGTCGATGTAGCGCCGGGTGTTGGCGGTGGTCGCGCCGTGTGTCGGCCCGGTGGCCCAGCTCTGCTTGCCCAGGTGCAGCGACCACCACACGCCCACGTACTTGTGCGGCTTGAACCAGCTGACGTCGCCGAGCTTGTTCGGCTCGTTGAGGTTGAGGATCAGGTTGGATTCGACCAGGCCACCGGCGCGGTCGCTGATCGCGATGGTGCGCCAGGGCGTCGCGAACGGGGTCTTGCGCACCACCGGCGCCACGCCACTGCCCGGGGTCAGGATCGCGCGCAGCGCACCGCTGTCGCCGCGCATCAGGTTCATGCCGGCGTAGTCCACCAGCGCGGCCTCATGGATGCTGACATGCAGGCCATCGTCGGTGCGCAGGGTGATCGGGGTCTGCGCCACCCCGATTTCGGCAAGCGGCGTGCGGTGGTACAGGTATTCCTCGCGATTCCATTCGAAGGCCGGGATCCACCACGCGGTGGCCGGCCGCGCGATCGCGAACTCGGTGAGTTCCTGCACGATCTGCGCCTCGGCCAGCTTCGGCTGCGCGGGGACGTCGTAGCGGAAGCCGACGCCGTCGTCGAACACCCGGAACACCATGTCGAAACGGCGCCTGTCGTGGTCCTTCTCGACGAAGCTCGCGCGCAGTTCGTTGTGGTGGTCGCGGACGAAGCGACGTTCGCCCCAGGGCTGCTCCCAGGTCTCGTCGGCACGCCGCGTCGCCTGGTTTTCCAGCTGCAGGCCGCGCAGCAACTGGCGACCATTGCGGAAGATGAAGCCGAGCCGCGAGTCGCCGACCACCGGCTTGCCATCGCGCAGCACGCGATACGCCAGACGGCCTTCGCCATCGAGCTCCAGCTGGACCACGATGCGTCCGTCCGGCGAGGCGGCCTGCGCCACCTGCCCGGCATGCACGAAGCCGGGCAACGCCAGCGCCAACAAGACTCCAAGCCGCAACCCCTTCGTCACGTTCACTCTCCCTTTTCGATCACGAACACCACGGCGGTGCGGCCTGGCACGATGAATGTGCCCTCGGGCGCCCCGTAGTGCGCCTGCTTCGCGCGCGCGTCGGCGGCGCCCGCTGCGGCCTGCACCGGGTGCAGGACCCAGGCCTTGCCTGCGTCCTCCGGCAGTTCCAGCGATTGCGGCTCCGGCGACACGTTCAGCAGGTACAGCACCTCGGCGAACGCGCCTTCCAGCCCTGCACCATCGAGGTGGCCAGCCACCACCAGCGGATTCTGTTTCGGCCCGGTGTTTCGAAACGCAAGCCGACGCTGCACCTCGTCGGCCGTGCGCAGCCGGAACAGCGGCGAACCGGCACGGATGCGCAACAGGTCGCGGAAGCCATCGCGCATCCAGGCGATGTCGGCCGGCGATGGCTTTGCGTTCGCGTTGCGCAGCACCGGCCGCAACAGCTCCCAGTCCTTGCCGTTGTCCCGCGCAGGCGGCAGGCCGGCGCCGAAGCCGTTGTCCGAATACGTCCAGTCGAGGCGGTTGAACCAGTCGCCGGAGTCGAAGCTGTTGCGGTCCAGCGACTTGCTGCGCAACACGTCCATCCCGGCATGGAAATACGGCACGCCCTGGCTGAAGGCGACGAATGCCGCGCCCAGCAACTGCACCCGCGCGCGCTCCCCTGCACTGGTGTCCTGCGGCAGCTTCAGTGCATGGATGTCCCACAGCGTGGGGTTGTCGTGGTTCTCGACGTAGTTGACCACTTCGCCGGGCTGGCTGGCATAACCTGCTTCCATGCCCGCGTAGTCAAGCGCGGACAACGACCCGCTGCGTCCACCGGCGAACGGCATCGAGTAGTCGCGCAGGGTGCCGGCCAGACCGGCACGCGCCAGGTCGGCGGCGTGCAGGAGGTCGCGCCGCGTGGCCTTGCCGCGCGCGCGCGCATTCGGCGCGTAGGCCAGGCCATTGAGCAGGCCCTGTTGCTCGAACAGCGCGTCGCCGCCGTCGCAGCAGCCACCGCCGCGCAGCGCGTCGCGGGCACGGTCGCTGAAGGTGGCGATGCCGCTGCCGTTCAACATGCCCTGCGCGGCCTGCGGGAAGCGCACGCCATTGGCGACCTCGCCGAAGTTCCAGCCTTCCCCCACCAGCGGCACGATTCGGCCCGCGGCCGCGTTCGCCGCACGCTGCACCTGCAGCATCGCCGCGCGCGGCTGGTGGCCCATCAGGTCGAAGCGGAACGAATCGATGCGGTAGTGGCGCGCCCACAGCGCGACCGAATCGCGCATCAGCTTCGCCATCATCATGTGTTCGGTGGCGGTGTTGTCGCAGCAGGTGGAGGTCTCGACCTTGCCGTTCGCGTCCAGCCGCTGGTAGTAACCCGGCACGATGCGGTCCAGCACCGAGCGTGGCGACTGGCCGGAGGCCGTGGTGTGGTTGTAGACCACGTCCATGCCCACGCGCAGGCCGGCGGCGTGCAGCGCCTGCACCATCGCGCGGAACTCGCGGATGCGGACCGCGGCATCCGCGGGGTCGCTGGCATAGCTGCCTTCGGGCGCGTTGAAGTGGAACGGGTCATAGCCCCAGTTGAAGCAGTCCCTGGCCGCGGCCGCCATCACCGTCGCCTGCTGGTCCGTGCTGTCGGCAGCGGCTTGCGGTACTAGCGGCGTTTCGCAGCCGGATTCGGGGATCGTCGCGATATCGAACACCGGCAGCAGGTGGATGTCGGTGATGCCGGCCTCGCCGAGTGCGCGCAGGTGGCGCATGCCGGCGCTTTCAGTGTCGGTGAACGCGAGGTACTTGCCACGATTCACCTGCGGCACGCTGGCGTCGCCGATCGAGAAATCGCGCACGTGCAGTTCGTAGATCGCCATCTCGGTGTTGGCTGCCGCTGCCGGTGGGCGCTTCGCCTGGTCCCAGCCGGCGGGCTTGAGCGCGGGATCGCCCAGGTCGGCGATGTAGCTGCGCGCCGAATCCGTGGTGAGGCTGACCGAATAAGGATCGGTCACCCGGTTGCGGACGATGCCGACGCCGGGCACGAATACATCGACCAGGAAGGTGTAGTAGTCGCCACGCAGGTCGCGTGGCACCCGCTGCGACCAGTTGCCGGTGCGCGGGTCGCGCGCAAGCGAAACAAGGTCCCTCGCCGGCGCCTTGCCGTCCGGGTACAGGCACGCGGAAACGCGGATCGCGGTTGGCGCCCACAGCCGCAGCCAGGTGGCGCCCGCCGCGGGCAACGCCCCGAATGGCTCTGGGTCGGCGTCCGCAGGCGCGTAGAGATCGTCCAGTGCGGCCGGATGCTGCAGGTAGGTCGCGTCCAGCACCCTGCCCTGCGTGTCCTCCTGCACCAGCAGCAACTGCCGCGACAGCAGGCCACGGACGCGATCGCGGTCGCCTTCTGCAACCCGCAGCTCCGCGCCGTCGCCGGTGAAGCGGAAGCGCACCGCGGCGGCCGCCGATGCGGTGGCCGGCTGCAACGGCACGGCCGCGTCAGCGCCCTCCACCGCGGCGCCGCGCTCGACCCGCAGGCCGGCGGTCGCCGACGCATGCAGCCGGTAGCGTGCATTCGCCGGCATCTTCGGCCAGCGGATGGTGGTGGCGTCCAGCCAGTACGCGCGGGCATCGGCCGCGGCATGCGGCGACGGCTGCAGCGTGCTGCTTGCGGCGCCATCGCAGTCCGCCACCTGCGCCTGCACCGGTGCCGCCAGCAGTACCGCCAGCGCGAGCAGCCAGCGCCGGCGCATCGCGATCACGCCAGGCGGGCGAAAGCCGCGCCGCGCGGCGGGAACTGCAGGCAACCGTCGTGCAGGACCGCGGCATCGATCCCGGGAACGTCCAGCAAGGCGATATCACGCCGCGGTGTCCATTCGATGGAGGACCCCGACAGGTTGAACGCAACCAGCACGCGCTCGCCTGCATGCTCGCGGACGAAGGCGAGGATGGATGCCGGCGCATCCAGGAAACGGATCGAGCCCGCCACCAGCACCGGCCGGGTGCGGCGCCAGCGCAGGAACGCACGCACCGCATTGAGCACCGACGCGGCATCCGCGTCCTGCGCCTGCACGTTGCGGGCGCGGTGGGCTTCCGCGACCGGCAGCCATGGCCTGGCGCGGCTGAAGCCGGCGTTGTCGCCACCGGTCCATGGCATCGGCGTGCGGCAGCCGTCGCGGCCCTTGAAGGTCGGCCAGAACGCCTTGCCGTAGGGGTCCTGCAGCGCCTCGAACGGCACCTCGGCCTCCGGCAGGCCGAGTTCCTCGCCCTGGTACAGGCACACCGAACCGCGCAGCGAGCACACCAGCGCGACCAATTGCCTGGCCAGCGCATCGCCGCCGGCGCCGCCACCCCAGCGGGTGACCGCGCGCTGCACGTCGTGGTTGGAGATCGCCCAGCACGGCCAGCCGTCCTGCAGCTGCGACTCCAGCGCCTCGACCGTGCGCCGGATGTGCGCGGGCGAGCCGTCATCGGTCAGCAGCTCGAAGCTGTAGCCCATGTGCAACCGGTGCGGCTGCACGTAGTCGGTCATGGTCGCCAGCGAATCATCGGAGGAAATCTCGCCGAGCGCGGCGACGTCCGGGTAGGCGTCCATCAGCCGGCGCACGTCCTCGAGGAAACCGAGGTTCTCCGGCCGGGTGTTGTTGTAGGTGTGGTACTGGAAGGCGTACGGATTGTCGGGGCTGAAGCCGCGCCCCTGGCGCAGCTCGACCGGCTTGGCGGGGTTGTCGCGCAGCTGCGCGTCGTGGAACGGGAAGTTGATCGAATCCAGCCGGAAGCCATCCACCCCGCGCTGCAGCCAGAACCGGAGGTTGTCGAGCTGCGCGGCGCGCACCGCCGCGCAGTGGAAATTGAGCTGCGGTTGCGAACTCAGGAAATTGTGCAGGTAGTACTGGCGCCGGCGCGGGTCCCAGGTCCAGGCCACGCCGCCGAAGATCGACAGCCAGTTGTTGGGCGGACTGCCGTCGGGCCTGGCGTCCGCCCACACGAACCAGTCGGCCTTCGGGTTGTCGCGGTCCTGGCGGCTTTCGACGAACCACGGATGCGCGGTCGAACAATGGCTGGGCACCTGGTCGATCATCACCTTGAGGCCACGCGCGTGCGCCTGCGCCAGCAGCTGGTCGAAGTCGGCAAGGGTGCCGAACAGCGGGTCGACGTCGCGGTAGTCTGCGATGTCGTAGCCGAAGTCGGCCATCGGCGACTTGAAGAACGGCGACACCCAGATCGCGTCCACGCCGAGCGAGGCGATGTAGTCGAGGCGCTCGACGATGCCCGGCAGGTCGCCGACGCCGTCGCCATCCGTGTCCAGGAAGCTGCGCGGATAGACCTGGTAGACCACCGCGCCACGCCACCACTGCTGCCCTGTCATTCCCGCTCCGCGCCGATGCATCGATGGCGGACTATGCCGCGTCACGACGCGGCGTGCGCCAGCCAGCATGCATGCCCGCGGGTTGAATACGTTTACATCCGCGATGCACCCCGAAATGCAGCGGATATGCCGCGCTGCATCACGACGCAGGCGTTTCGCTGCAGCACACTTCGCGCAACTCCCACGTGCAGCGATGGATCTCCGATGGCTTCGAACCCGAGCGCCCGCAAGCCGCAACTTTCGTTCTGGCAAATCTGGAACATGTGCTTCGGCTTCCTCGGCATCCAGTTCGGTTTCGCGCTGCAGAACGCCAACGTCAGCCGCATCTTCCAGACCCTTGGCGCGGAGATGGATTCGCTGCCGGGCCTGTGGATCGCGGCGCCGCTCACCGGCCTGGTCGTGCAGCCGATCATCGGCTACCTGTCCGATCGCACCTGGACCGGGCTCGGCCGCCGCCGCCCGTATTTCCTGGTCGGCGCGGTGCTGTCCTCGATCGCGCTGCTGTTCATGCCCGACTCGCCCACCCTGTGGATCGCAGCGGGCCTGCTGTGGGTGCTGGACGCCTCGATCAACATCTCGATGGAGCCGTTCCGCGCCTTCGTCGGCGACCAGCTGCCGGTCTCGCAGCGGGCCAAGGGCTACGCGATGCAGAGCTTCTTCATCGGCATCGGCTCGGTGATCGCCAGCATGCTGCCGTGGATGCTGGAGAAATGGGGCGTCGCCAACACCGCGGATGCGGGGCAGGTGCCGGATACCGTGCGCTATGCGTTCTACGCCGGCGCCGGCGTGCTGCTCGGTGCGATCACGTGGACGGTGCTGCGCACCCGCGAATACCCGCCCGACGCCCTGCACGCCTACGACGAAGCCGCACCGCTCGATCGCGCCCCGCTGCAGCTCGCGCGCGCCACCCGCTTCGGCCTGCTGTGGCTCGGCATCGGCGCGCTGGGGCTGGCGCTGGTCGCGTTGCAGGGCCTGCCGCGCGAGCTGTACCTGCTCGGCGCCCTGCTCGCCGCCTACGGCATCGCCCTGCTGGCGTTGAACGTGGTCGGCCCCGACAACGGCTTCGCGCAGGTGATGACCGACATCTACGCGATGCCCACCGCGATGCGCCGGCTCGCCATCGTGCAGTTCTTCTCCTGGTTCGCGCTGTTCGCGATGTGGATCTACACCACCGCCGCCGTCACCTCGGTCTACTACGGCAGCACCGATACCGCCTCCGCCGCGTACAACACAGGCGCGAACTGGGTTGGCGTGCTGTTCGCCGCCTACAACGGGTTCGCGGCGCTGGCGGCGATCGCGATCCCGGCCATGGCCAGCCGACTGGGGCTGCGCATGAGCCACCTGGTCAACGTTTCGCTGGGCGGGCTCGGGCTGGCATCGCTGCCGTTCATGCCGAACGAGGACTGGCTGCTGCTGTCGATGGCCGGCGTCGGCTTCGCCTGGGCCTCGATCCTGTCGCTGCCGTACGCGCTGCTGTCCGACAGCGTGCCGGCGCGCAAGATGGGCGTGTACATGGGCATCTTCAATTTCTTCATCGTGATCCCGCAGCTGGTCGCGGTGGCCACCCTGGGCTACCTGCTCAAGCACCTGTTCGCGGACGACCCATCGAAGATCCTGGTGCTTGGCGGCGCCAGCATGGTCGTGGCCGGGCTATGCGTGCTGCGGGTGCCCGAACCCGCCGCGCATGCGGCCTGACCGGGACGACCACATGCGCATCGCCACCACCCCGCTTGCGGCTGCCTTCGCCCTGGCCTTCGCCGCCACCGGCTGCGCCAGCACCCCCGCACCTGCACCCGCGCCCGCCGCCGGTGCCGCACCCGCCTACTACGGCACCCTGGAACCGTTCGCCAGCGACGCGGTGTACTTCCTGCTCACCGACCGCTTCGTCAACGGCGATGCGTCCAATGACCACCGCGACCAGGGCAAGGCCAGGGGCGAGGCCTTCTTCACCTTCGACCGCCCGGTACCCGGCGCGCCCGCCGGCCGGCACGCCAACGTCGGTTACCTCGGCGGCGACTTCAAGGGCGTCGCCGACCACGCCGCGTACATCCGCGACATGGGCTTCGGCGCGGTGTGGATCACCCCGATCGTGGACAACCCGGACGAGGCCTTCACCGGCGGCGAGCCGGTCAAGTGGGAAGGCTTCTGGACCGATGGCGGCAAGACCGGCTACCACGGCTACTGGGGCGTCGACTTCTACCAGCTCGACGAGCACCTGCCCTCGCCCGGCCTCGATTTCCGCGGACTGGCCAACGTCCTGCGCGCGCACGGGCTGAAGACCGTGCTGGACATCGTGGCCAACCATGGTTCGCCCGCCTACACCATGCCGGTCGACCAGCCGAAGTTCGGCGAGATCCGCGACCGCGACGGCACCCTGCTCGCCGACCACATGAATCTCGCGCCGGAGAAGCTCGATCCGCAGAACCCGCTGCACGCGTTCTACAACAGCAAGCCGGGCATCGCCCAGCTGTCGGACCTCAACGAGAACGACCCGCGCGTGCTGCCCTACCTGCTGGGCGCTTACGAGCAGTGGATCGAGCAAGGCGCGGACGCGTTCCGGATCGACACCATCGGCTGGCTGCCGCATTCCTTCTGGCACGAGTTCTCGCGCAGGATCCGCGACAGGCATCCCGGCTTCTTCATGTTCGGCGAGGCCTTCGACTACGAGGCCGGCAAGATCGCGGAACACACCCTGCCCGGGAACGCGAACGTCAGCGTGCTCGATTTCCCGCTGAAGCAGGCGCTGGCGAACCTGTTCGAAAAGCCCGGCGGCGACTTCGCGTCGCTGGCCGCGCCGCTGCACCTGACCGGCGGGCCTTACTCGAACCCGTACGAACTGATGACGTTCTACGACAACCACGACATGCCGCGGATGAAGGCCAGCGACAACGGCTTCATCGACGCGCACAACTGGCTGTTCACCGCGCGCGGCATCCCCGTCATCTACTACGGCTCGGAGATCGGCTTCGAACGCGGCACCGCCGAGCACGCCGGCAACCGCAACTACTTCGGCAGCGAACGGATCGAAGCAGCGAAGGGCCATCCGATCCAGCAGGCGCTCACCCGCATCGCCAGGGTGCGCGCGGCCTCACCTGCGCTGCAACGCGGCCTGCAGGTGAACATCGAGTTGCAGGGCGACCGCGCGGCGTTCTACCGCGCCTACCGGCACGCCGGCCGGCAGCAGCTGGCGCTGGTGCTGCTGAACAAGGGCGATGCGCCGCAGCGATTCGAGATCGCGTCGATGCTGCAGGCCGGGCGCTGGCGTTCCGCGCTGGACGGCAGCGTGGTCGAGGTCGCCGCCCACGGTGCGCTGGCCGCGGACGTGGCCGCGCATGGCGTGCAGGTGTTCCTGCTGGATGCCGAAATCAGCGAGCCTTCGCTGGAGGCCGCGCTGGCGGCGGCGATGGACGACGCCAGGCGCCCGCGCTGAGGCAGCGGGGCGGCGGCTGGCTCAGCCGCCGCTGGACTGGCGGACCTGCAGGGTCGGGGCAAGCGTGATGCTGTGCGCCGGCTCGTCGCGCACCAGCTGCAGCAGGGTGTCCACCAGCAGTTCCCCGGCCTTCGAGGTGTCCTGCACCACCGTGGTCAGCGGCGGATTGGAGAAGCGCGCCATCGGGGTGCCATCGAAGCCGACAACCGCGACGTCCTCCGGCACCCGCAGCCCGTGTTCCTTCAACGCGTGCATCGCCCCGATCGCGATCAGGTCGCTGGCGGCGAACACCGCGTCGAACGCCAGCCCGCGCGCGATCAGCACCTTCGCCGCATCGTGGCCGGACTGCTCGGTGCTGGTGGCATCCACCTGCAGCGCCGGATTCATGCGCAGGCCTGCCTCGCGCAGGGCGGCGTCGCACCCGCAATAGCGGGCGAAGAACTCCGGGTAATGGGTGGACGCATCGCCGAGGAAGGCGATCTTCTTGCGCCCGGATGCGATCAGGTGGCGCCCGGCCAGCGCGCCGCCCTCGGCGTTGTCGCAGCCGATCGAGAGCCCCGGCTGCCCCGGCAGCACCGCGCCCCAGCGCACGAAATGGGTGCCCTGCGCCACCAGGTGCGAAAGCTTGCTTTCATAGGCCAGGTAGTCGCCGTAGCCGAGCAGGATCAGGCCGTCGGCCTTCATGCTGTCCTCGTAGTCGGCATGCCAGTCGTCGGAGAGCTGCTGGAACGAGACCAGCAGGTCGTGGCCGTGGCGCGCGCAGGCGCGGGTGATCGAGCCCAGCATCGACAGGAAGAACGGGTTGATGTGGGAATCGTCCGGGGTCGGGTCCTCGAACAGCAGCAGCGCCAGGGTGCCGGCGCGCTGGGTGCGCAGGCTGGAGGCATGGCGATCGACCTTGTAGTTGAGCTCGCGCACCGCGTCCTCGACCCGCTTGCGGGTTTCGGCATTGACCAGCGGGCTGCCGCGCAGCACCCGCGACACCGTGGCCTGCGACACCCCGGCGCGATGGGCGATGTCCAGCGAGGTGGCCTTGGTCTTCCTTTTCGGGCGCGCGGGTTCCTGCATGGCCGCAGTGTAGCAATGCCGAACAGCTGCGTTTCAGCCGAATCCAACGGCAATGCCCGAACCACAGGACCGATCCGCGGGCGTATTGCACAACGATTTGCTTGCGCAGAGACTGGGTTGCAGTAGTCCATCGGGGCAACACGATGCGGGCGGTACTGCGCGTGGCATGGATGGTGGTCGCCCTGTGCCTGGCGCAAGCTGCCAGCGCGCTGGATCCACGGCTGGCGATCTCGCAGTACCAGCTCAGCCAATGGCATTCCGCGGATGGCTTGCCGCACAGTTCGATCAGCGCGTTGTTCGAGGACCGCGACGGATTCATCTGGGTCGGCACCTATCGCGGCGCGGCCCGGTTCGACGGCAAGCGCTTCCTGCCACTGGCGGAGTTGATCGGCGAGCCGCTCGATTCGGACCTGGTCGAGACCATCGGCCAGACCGCAGATGGCGTGCTCTGGTTCGGTGGCACCTACCGCAGCCTGGTCCTGCTCGCACCGGATGGACGGGTGCGCCGTTACGGCGCCGGGCAGGGATTGCCGGACCGGCAGATCACCGCCGTCTTCACCGATGCCGGGGGGCAACGCTGGCTGGGCACTCGATCCGGATTGCTGCGCGTCGACGGCCCCTGGGATCGCCTGCGTTTCAGCGCCGACCTGCCACAGATCGTCTGGCAACTGGTGCAGTGGCAGGGCGATCTGTACGCCGCCAGCGAGCGCGGCGTCTGGCGTCGGCGCGGCAACACCTGGGAACACCTGTTCGCCGACACGGCCCTGGCCAACGTGCATGTGTGGGCGCTGGAGCCGGACGGCGGGCGTCTCTGGATCGGCTATCGCGGCGGACTGGCGAGTTTTGACGGGCGCGCCCTGCAGCTGCTTGCCGAGGCCAACGGCCTGCCGCATCCGGTGGTGCGCGCGCTGGCCAGGGACCGCGATGGCAATCTCTGGATCGGCACCTCGGGGGCCGGCATCGCGCGCCTGGCTGCAGGCCGCTTCGACACGCTGGGTGACCGCGATGGCGGTGTCGGCGGCGTGACCTGGGGCATGGTGCTGGGGCGCGACGGCACCCTGTGGGTGGCCAGCGCCAGCGGCCTGAGCCGCCTGAAGAATGCCAGCGTGCGCAACTACGGGCGGCCCGAAGGGCTGCGTTCGGCCATGGTCTGGGGCACGCTCGACGACCGTCGCGGCGGCAGGTATGTCGCCTTCAATGGCGAGGGCCTGGCCCACGTCGATGTCACCGGACAGGCAAGGCACTTCGGCGCGCCGAACGGACCGCCGGGCGCCGGGATCGTGATATCCATGGCCCACGACGGCGACGATCTGTTGCTTGCAACGTTTTCCGGACTCTACCGGTTCCATGATGGGCGCTTCACCCGCGAGCCGGCGGTGCCGGCGGATCGTGTCCATGCCATCCATGTCCTGGCGCAGGACGATGTGCTGCTGGGCATGCATGGCGGGCTCTGGCGGCTGCGTGGGCAGCGCCTCGCCCGGATTCCGTCGAGCTTGCGGGAACCGGTCCTGCGCATGCGCACCGAGGCCGACGGCAGCCTGCTGGTCGCCGCGGGCCGCGACGGCGCCTGGCGCCTGCAGGGCGATCGGATGTCGGCTCTCGCAAGCAGGCCCGGGACGGAGGTTCGCGACGTCTTTCGCGCCAGCGATGGCCGGATCTATGCCGCTGGCCTGGGGCTGTTCGTGATCGATCGCGGGAGGTTGCTGCCGCTGCTGCCGATCAACCAGGCCCAGGTTGGGCAGATGCACGCGATCACCGAAAGCGCGGACCGGAAGTTGTGGATCAACTCCAACCTGGGGGTGATCCGGGTCGCACTGGACCAGGTCGACGCCTGGCTTGGCCATCGCCGGCAAGGCCTGCCCTTCCAGGTGGTCGACGAGACCCACGGCATGCGCAGCAGCGAGGGCAACGGCGGCCAGAACTCCGCCGACCTCGATCGCGACGGGAAACTCTGGTTGGCGACCACCGCCGGGGTGGCCGTCATCGACACCCGGGCCGACCTGGAGCCCCCGCTGCCGCCCCTGCAGGTGCATTTCGAGCGGCGGCTGGAAGATGGCCAGGGGCGCTTCGCGGGAGCCACGCAAGCGGTGACGGCGGGCGTGCGCCGCCTGCAGGTGGAGTACACGGTCGCCAGCCCGGCGTGGGCCGACGCACTCGGCTTCGAGTACCGGCTGCTTCCACTCGATCGCGACTGGGTTGATAACGGCAGCCTGCGCAGCATCGCCATGGGCCGACCACCGCCAGGCGACTATCGACTGGACGTGCGCGCGCGGCGTGGTGGCACTACCGGGGAGACTGCGAGCCTGGAGTTCTCGGTGGCGGCGTTCTGGTGGCAGCATCGCTGGGTGCAGCGCAGCGCCCTCTTGGCCACCGTGCTGCTGACCGGACTGCTGGTCTGGTGGCGGGTGCTTGCCTTGCGTCGGCAACGCGACGTGCTTGAGCGACAGGTGCAGGTGCGCACGACCGAGCTGGCGGCGGCGAACGCACAACTGGCGGATGCCGCACGCCGCGATTTCCTGACCGGCATCGGAAACCGTCGCTGCTTCACGGAGCGGCTGAATGCGCTATGGGCGCTGACGCCCGAAATCGCGCTGGCGGTGGTCGATGTCGACCACTTCAAGGCCTACAACGACCGCCTTGGTCACCTGCAGGGCGACCAGTGCCTGCGCGCCATCGGCGCCACGTTGCGGACCCTCGAGGGTGCCGACATCGAGGTCTTCCGCGTCGGTGGCGAAGAGTTCGCGTTGCTCGCCGCCCATGCCGCCGCTGACCGTATCGGCGCGGTGTTGGGCGACCTGCGGCGGGCACTTGCCACCGCCGCGTTGGCGCATCCAGGCAGCGATGTCTCGCCGTGGGTCACGCTGAGTGCCGGGCATGCGCTGCGCAGCGACGCCGACCAGCGCCCGGAAGACCTGTATGCGCGCGCCGATGCCGCCTTGTACCGGGCCAAGGCCGAAGGCCGCGACCGCATCGTCAGTTGAACATCGACGCCCGCTGACCCGTGTCAGGTGGCAGCGGGACCGGCAGCATCGCAGCAGGTCGGTTCGCCGACGTAGCCGCTGGAGAACGCATCCGAGAAGCAGGCGTTTTCGCTCAGGCCGCGCGCCAGGAACGTCGGGACCACGTCCTCCACCATCCGCACCGAGCCGCACGCATACACCTCATGGCCGCTGAGGTCGGGATGGTCTTCCAGGATCGCCGCGCTGGCGCGGCCGCTGCGGCCGGCCCAGCTGCCATCGGGCGCACCGGACAGCACCGCCTCGAGCCGGAAGTTCGGGTAGTCGCGGGCCCAGCCCTCGGCCAGTTCCAGCTGGTAGAGGTCGCGCCGATGGCGCGCGCCCCAGTACAGCTGCATCGGCCGCTTGATGCCGCGATGGAAGGCATCCTCGAGGATGCTCTTGACCGGGGCGAAACCGACGGTGGTGGCGATCAGGATGATCGGCTTGTCGCTCTCGCTGAGGGTGAAGCGTCCGAACGGCCCCTCGATGCGCAGGGTGTCCCCGACCTTCAGCGAGTTGAACACCCGCGGCGTGAAGCGGCCATCCGGCACCAGCTTGATGTGCAGCTCGATCGGCATGCCACGGTGCGGCGGGCTGGCGAACGAGAACGCGCGGCGCTGCCCGTCCTCCAGCACGATGTTGAGGTACTGCCCGGCGATGAAGTCGAGCCGCTCGCCGCCCGGCAGGGTCAGCAGCACCTGCATCACGTCCTCGGAGAGCAACTGCAGGCCGGCGACCCTTGCCTCCGCGCTCAGCACCGGCGTCGCCATGCCGGGTTCCAGCGAATGCACGTCGACTTCCAGCGCCACTTCGTCCAGCGCGGTGGCGCAGCACATCAATGCCTTGCCGCGCGCGCGCATCGCCGCGGTCAACACCGCCGGCTGGTACGCACCCTGGTCGACCTGGCCCTGCAGCACCGTGCACACGCACACGCCGCAGCCGCCATTGCGGCAGTCGTAAGGCAGCACCAGGCCCGCGCGCAGGCCCGCGTCCAGCAGGGTTTCGCCCGGCCGCGCGGACACCTGGTGGCCGCCGGGATGCATTTCGATGCGCAGCTCGCCGCGTGCATCCTTGCGCCGCAGCGGCACCCACGGCAGCGCCGCCAGCAGCACGGTGACCGCCGCCGCCAGCGCCCACACCTGCCACATCGGCATCCGGTAGATCAGCGGCAGCAAGCCGAGGTAGAACCAGTCCAGCCCGATCTCCGCGACCGCGGTCCCGAGGTCAGCAGGCCCGCCCTGGCTCAGCGCCGGCTTCAGCAGGGACAGCACCACCAGCATCAGGCAGATGCCGATCGCGATCGCGCGCGGCGGCGTGGTGCTGGCCTTGGGAACCCGCTGGATGTGCACCCACATCAACAGCAGGGTCAGCAGCGGCGCGCCGATGTGCACGAACGCCAGCAGCGAGAAGAAGCGGTCGTCGACGCTGTCCGCGTACATGAAGTTGCGCACCAGGCTGCCACCCATGCCGGGCAGCCAGTCCAGCCACTCGAAGCTGGCGACGGTGACGAACTGCGCCAGCCGGTCCCACGGCAGCATGTAGCCGTTGATGCCGCAGATGTACATGAACCAGATCAGCCCGACCCCGGTGACCCATGCGAACCAGCGGTAGCCGCGCAGGTGGTCGAAGGCGAAATGCCGCAGCATGTGGATGAACATGACCAGCACCAGCGCGTCCGACGCGTAGCGGTGCACGCTGCGCAGGATGCCGCCGAAGTACCACTGGCCGTGGGTCAACGCCTCCACCGAGGTGTACGCCCCGGTCACGCTGGTATCGAAGAAGGCGTACAGGTACAGCCCGCTGCCGGCGACCAGCCAGAACAGGAAGAAGCCGATCGCGCCGAGTTGGTAGAACGGGTTGATGCGGTCGCCGAACGCGCGGTTGAACAGCGCCTCGACGCGCATGAAGCACCAGCGCAGCAGGCGTTGGATGGCCTTGATCATGATCCGTGAACTCCATTTCCGGACGGCTGCCGCACCGCCTTCGCCACCACCACCACGAACAGCAGGCCGCCGACGATCGCGACCGCGCCGCCAAGCCCCATCAGCGCCATCCCGGCGATCTCCGGGGGCGTGCGCAGGACCTGCTCGGCACCGGCCACCTTGCGCTGGACCCCGTAGCCGCCCGACCACACCAGCCCGATGATGTGCATCAGCTGTCCGGCGCCGTACAGCGTCGGTTGCCAGCGCGCCATCCGCCCGGACGGCGTGCCATAACCGAGCTTCGGCAGCAGCAGGTAAACCAGCCCCATCAGGGCCAGGGTCACCCCGACGATCGACCCGTGGTAGTGCGCGGGAATCTTGACGTTGCTGCCGCTGATGAAGATGCCGATCACGCCGCCGACCGCGAACAGCACGATCGAGGCGACCAGTGCCGCCTGCAACGGCTGCGCCGCGGCGGCCAGCGGGGTTGGCCGCCGCACCAGCGCAAGCACCGTGGCCAGGCCGATCGGCAGGACCGCCAGGCCGCCGCCCAGGCGCATCGCCCAGGTGTGGAGATGGCGATGCTCGACCGAGGCGATGTCGTGGGCCAGGTAGGCATACGGCGTGGCGAACACGCCCACCAGCGCCAGCCCGAACATCGCCAGCACCAGCCGCGGGCTCATCGGGACCCGCGCGCCGGTGGCGCTCGCCAGCCACAGCCAGGCAACCAGCATCAGCAGGGTCCAGACGAACTGCAGGGCATGGCCGCCGCCCCAGAACAAGATCTCGTAGTAGGCCTTGCTGTCGAGGTCCATCGGCACCAGCACCAGCGACCAGGCGAACGCCAGCAGGGCGACCGCCGCGGCCACCGCCGCTGCCGACAGCCCGAAGCGCAACGCGGCGACGCCATCCGCCACCAGGCCGGGCCGCGGCCCGGCCCACAGGCTCCACAGCACCAGCGCCGCACTGCCGATCGCGAACACCGACAATCCGGCCAGGAACATCGCGCCATCGAGCACCGGCACGTAGTTCGCCATGATCGGCTCGCCGCGGCCAACGAACGGCGCCAGCGCCATGATCGCGGTCCCGGCGCCGCACAGGGCGAGCGCGGACCAGCCCAGCGCCGACGCCCGGCGGCCACCGGCCACGGTCCACAGCAAGCCGGCGACGGAGACGAACCAGACCAGCACCGACAGGTCGACATGCGCCACCAGCGCCACCCGGAAGAAACTCGGGACCGGCAACCACTGGTTGATGTAGGGCGAACGCGACAACACCAGCAGGATCGAGAACACCCCCGACCCCACCAGCGCGAACAGCCCCAGCCCGAGCCAGCTGCGGGCCAGGGTCCGGTCCACGCCGGCGTCCGGCTCCAGCACATAGTCATGGCCACTGGCTACTGCAGCCAGTGGCGGCGCCACGGTACGCGGGTCGATGTCCTGCGGTCGGCTCATTTGAAGGTGAATTCCCGCTGCTCGGAATCGAAGTCCACCACCAGGATTTCCGCGGGACGCAGCTCGACCTGCTCCTCGCGGACGTAATCGAAGCCCTCGCTGCGGTTGCTGTCGCGCAGGCGCACGCGGACCTGGTGCACGCCGACCGGCATCGGCATCCGCCGGTAAAGCTTGCCCGCGCCGTCGCGCGACAGGCCGGACGCCTCGGCACGCTGGCGCAGCACGGTGGTGCCGTCGATATCCACTTCGACCAGCAGCGGCGCGCGCTCGCGCGGACAGCGCGACGCCACCCGCATGTTGGGCGGCAGCCGCGCCAGTTCCTCGAGCGACTGTTCGCGGCAGGGCTGCAACCGCTGCCCGTGGTGGGCGATGCTGATGGTGATCAGTCCCTCGTCCGGCTGCAGCGAACGGAAATCCGGCCACGAGGAAAACAGCGCGAGGAACCCCGCGAACGCGGCGTAGAGCACGCCCTGGGCGCCCCAGGTGGCGGCTTGGCGGGTGCTTGGCATCTTCACGTCCATGTCTCCATCGGTCAGCCCATCGCCATCCGCCGCGAACGTCGGCGGTTGCGCCATTCCGAGAGCGCGAACCATAGCATCGCCAACACGAAGGTGATGCCGCCCGCCAGTTCGACGTAGAGCGTGTAGTCGGTCCGGTACTTCCCCGTGAGGGGGTCGTAGACCGAACACAGGATGCGGACCCGTCCGATCAGGTCATCCAGGCCCTGGGTGTCCGCCAGCATGGTTCCCGCGATCAGCTGCTTCAGCGGCTCGCCGAGCGAATCGGCGCCGAAGGCGTCGCCGTACACCTGCCGGTGGATGCGCCCTTCCGCATCGAGGATGCTGACCTGCAGGGTGTGGTCGAAGCCGATCGGCGAGCGCGTGTAGCTGAAGCCGAAGTCACGCGCCAGCGCCGGCACGTCTTCGCCACGTGGGCTCAGGAAGCGCCAGTTGGAGACATCGATCCGCTGCTGCCCGGCATAGATCCGCAGCGAGGCCGGCGAGTCGGTGGGTTGGTCGAAGCCGATGCTGACGATGTTGAACTGGTCGCTGCCGAAGCGCTCGCGCATCGCCTTGACCGCGCCGTTGAGCGCGCGCGAGGTGGTCGGGCAGACCTGGAAGCAGCCGGTGTAGATGAAGTTGACCAGCAACGGCTTGCCGCGGAACTCCGCCAGCGAGACCTCGCGTCCGTCCTGGTCGCGCATGACGCGGGCAACCGGCCGGGTCCCGATGACCGAACGACTGAGCGCGAACGCGGCTTCCTGGTCCAGCGCGAACGCAGCCGGCGCGGCGGCCGCGCTCGCGCCGGACTGCACGACTTGCGACTGGCCGGGGGCCGGGCCTGCACGGGTGGGACTGCCGGGCACCGCGGCGAAGAGCGCAAGCAGCGCGAACAGCCCTGCCCGCAACACGCGCGAACGCGGCCGGCAGACACGATGGCCCGGCGCACCAGCCATTGCCGTCACTTCAACAGCGCGTCGACGCAGGCACCCGCCAGCAGCAGGGACAGCTGCAGCAGCGACGCCAGGAAGCTGCCGATCGCCGTGCCCCGGTCGGGCTTGCGGTCCAGCGCGCGGGCCTTGATCAGGAAGTAGACGCCACCGATCGCGGCACCCGCCAAATAGGCCGGCCCGGCGCCGTGGAACATCGGCAGCAGCGATGCCAGCACCAATGCGATGGTCGACAACAGCACGATCCGCGCCGCGCGCGGAATCCCGACCACGACCGGCAGCATCGGTATCCCGGCCGCGCCGTACTCGCGCTGGTAGGCGATCGCCAGGCTCCAGAAATGCGGCGGCGTCCACAGCAGCAACACCAACGCCAGGATCAGGCCCTGCGGGCCGATCGCCGGGTCCACCGCCGCGGCGCCAGCCAGCACGGCGAAGCTGCCGGCCAGGCCACCGATGACGATGTTCCAGGCCGAGCGCCGCTTCAGCCAGACCGTATAGACGCACGCATAGAAAAACGCGCCGAGGAACACGAACAGGGCCGACACCGGGTTCAGCACCCACGCCGCCGCCGCCACCGATCCCGCCAGCATCGCCGCCATCAGCCACAGCCAGCCCGGGCCGGCCGCGACCGCGCCACTGGCGAAGGCGCGCTCGCGGGTGCGGACCATCAGCCGATCCGAGTCGCGCTCGTAATACTGGTTGAATGCACCGGCGCTGGCCGACGCCACCAGCACCGACAGCGCCAGCACCATCCGCTCGGTCCACCCCAGGTCCCCGCCGGGGGTGACCACCATCCCCGCCAGCGCGGTGATCATGATCAGGCTGCCGATGCGCAGCTTGAACAGGCCGGCGATGGTGCGTGCGCGGATCTGGAAACTGGTGCCGGCGATCGAGGACGTCGTTGTCATTGCAGGCACCCCGGTTGCCGACGCTGCCGGAACGGAACCCCCGCGGACGCCTGTTGCCGGCGCGGCGCGGGGGCGATCGACGCGTCTGGACTCAGCTCAAGCCCCACAGCGTCGACAGGTACTTCCAGTTCACGAAGTAGTACAGGACGAACGAGACCAGGAACACCATCGCCAGCACGAAGGTCCCCGGCGCCGCGAAGCCCATCGACCCATAGGTCTGCACGTCATGGGTGGGCGCGGTCGGCGGGATCGGCGTCGGCGCGCTGCTGGTGGCGCCGCCGTCCAGCTTCTTGCCCCACAGCAGCGAACCGACGGTGACGTAGATGTAGATGCCGCCGCCGACGATCGCGGCCAGGCCCGCGATCCCGACCAGGCCCATCAGCAGGTAGGCGGTGCCCGGCCACTCGTAGGCCAGCGCCGCGCCACTGAAGGCCATGTCCCAATGCCGGCGCGACACGCCGAGGGTACCCGCGCCCATCATCACCAGGCAGAAGAAGTACATCGACAGGCCGAACAGGTACGGCTGCCAGCGCGCCAGCACCGGGCTGATCATTTCGCGCTTGAACAGGACCGGGATCAGGAAGTAGGTCAACGCCATGAACGACAGGGTGGTGCCGACGACCACGGTGGCATGGAAATGCCCGGGGACGTAGATGGTGTTGTGGATGATCATGTTGAGCTGTTCGGTGCCCATCATCACGCCGGAGATGCCGCCGAGGAAGCCGAACCCGATGATCGAGATGAACACGCCGGAGAAGGCCGGGTTGCCCCACGGCGCCTTCCGCAGCCATTCGAACAGGCCCTTGTTGTAGCCCTTCTTGCGCTGCGCGACTTCGATCGCACCGGGGATGGTGAGGCCATGGATCATCGAGGCCAGCACCGCGAAGTACATGAAGTAGCTGGTGTTGACGACCTTCCACTCGGTGCTCATGCCCGGGTCGGCCAGCAGGTGGTGCGCGCTCGCTAGCTGCAGGAACAGGATGTAGAGCAGGAACGCGCCGCGGCTGACCCGCTCGGACATCGGCTTGGCGCCGAACACGATCGCCGCGACCGCGTACCAGATCGAGATGTGGGCGGCGACGTTGATCTGCTGCGAGGAGTGGCCGAACGCCCACCAGATGGTGCGGTAGATCAGCGGGTCGACCGCGTCGATCAGCCCGACCGACAGCAGGAAGGTCGGCACCAGGATGATCGCACCGGACACGATGGTGAATACCGCGATGATGCAGGCGGTGATCGCGCCGAAGGTCACCAGCGGGACCGAGCCCTCGTAGGTGCGGTCGCGCTTGGCGACGACCAGGGTTCCCAGGAAGATGAAGCATCCGACCAGGGCGCCGACCGCGAACAGGATCAGGCCGAGGTAGAACGTGGGCGCGGCCATCATCGGCACGTACGACGTCATCATCACGCTGGATGCGCCGTCGTACACGGCGTAGTTGTTCATGATCGCGCCGATCAGCATCAGCGCGAACGCGGCCCATGCCAGCCTTGGCGTGGCCAGTCGGCAACGCAGCAAGGTCGACGAACAGAAGTACAGCACCGCCATCTCGAAGAAGATGATCCAGAAGATCAGCATGTCGATGCCGTGCGCGGTCAGCACCTGGTAGAAGGTGTCGGCCTCGAGCCAGTGCACCGCCGGCCAGCGGGTCAGCACCACGCCGATCGCGAGGATGCCGCCCAGCAGCAGGAACACGACCGCCGCGACCGCATTCGCGAGCATCAGCTTTTCCGCTTGCGCCTCGAACTGCAGGCCGGACCGCGGACAGGTCCGATAGGTGGTTGCGTGCGACATTGGGCGCCCCTTACTTGACGTAGATGCGGCCGACCATCGTGTGATGGCCAATCCCGCAGTATTCGTTGCAGACCACCGAGAACGTTCCGCTCTGGTTGGGCGTGACCGTCACCACGTGCTCGTATCCGGGGACGATCTGGATGTTGATGTTCGCCGGCTGCAGCGAAAACCCGTGGTTGTAGTCCATCGACGTCAGGTGCAGGCGATAGGTCTTGTCCTTCTCCAGCTCCAGGATCGGCCAGAAATTCCACAACCGCGCGATCAGGTAGACGTCGCTGCCCGCGGGGGGCGCCACCACCGGCGTCTCGGCGTCGGTCTCGCTGCGCACGGTGTACTTGTCGACCATCACCTGCGCCTTCGCGGCGAAGGCGTCGGGGGTCGTCTTGTAGGTCTCGGTGGAGAGGTTCTGGTTACCGTAGATGTGCCAGCCCACCATCATGAAGAACATGATCATGCACCACACGAACGCGATCGCGATCCAGGTGCCTTCGACGCGATCGATCGGGTGCTTCCACCACAGTCGTTCGGCCGGCGGTAAAATTGCGGTCATGGTGTTCCCCCGGGAGTTGGCGCGGCTGCGGAATTACTTCGCAAGCGGGATGGTGAGGATGTCGATGACACCCCACAGGCTGTAGACGACCATCGGGATCATCACCCCGAGGAACAGCAGCAGGAACGGGTTGTCCAGCAACTGCTGCGTCAGGGGGACCTTGGAATCGTCGCCCCCTGCGTTCTGGTCGCGCTGTTCGTCACTCATGGAATCTCTCCTGATCGTGCGAGCGCATGCAATGTCCCCTTGCCGACGCCGGATCCCGCCATTGGGCAATCGACCAGTTCCTGCCCCGGCCCCGGCAGCAAGCCGGAACGGGGGCGGGCCCCCCAGGTCATCGGCTCGGATCCATGGCGAAATCCCGAGCCGCACCATGTTTACCGGCGGTGCCGGTGGCCGTCCTTGATCTGGATCAACCGCCCCTGAATATACAGCCCCGCGCCGGCGGCGTGCAGGCCGCGCGCAATCACCGGCGCGGGTCGTTGCCGGCTTCGACATGCCGCTGCAGCGCGAGGAACCGCCGCGCCATCATCGCCGGCTCGTGCGGCGAGGGCAGCGCCCCCACCACCCGGCCGGCCGGGTCCACCACCATCACCGAGGCGGTGTGCTCGAAGCTGGTGCGGCCGTTCCCGTCGCGCCGCTTGGCGTAGTGCGCCGCCATCGAGCCGGCCAGCGTGGCAAGCTCCGCGCCCTCGCCTACAAGGCCGACGAACTCCGGGTCGAAGTACTCCAGGTAAGGCCTGATGCCCGCGGCGGTGTCGTTCTCCGGATCCACGGTCACGAACAGGAAGCGGTGCCTGGCGGCGGCGGGATCGCGCTCGAGCAATTCGCGGCGGAACCCCCGCAGGGCCTGCAGGGTGGTCGGGCACACGTCCGGGCACTGCAGGAACCCGAAGAACACGAAACTCCATTGCCCCCTGAAGGACGCTTCATCGAAGGCTTCGCCACGATCGGTGCGCATCCGGAACGGTGCCACCGGGCGCGCGACCGGCCACAGCACGGCCTGCAGTTCGGGTGAGGCCGCCACGGCATCCGCCGCCCTCGGCGGGGCCTGCATCCATGCCCAAAGCACGGCGGCGAGTGCAACGGTAGCGACCAGCGGCGCGATCCAGCGCAATGGAGTTGTCCGCATCGGAGTGTGCTCGGCAGCGGCGCAGGTTGCACCTGTCCGCCGCAGGATGCATCGCGACGGGGGTGCGCCGCATTGACCTGGGTCAGTCGCGCCAACGGATTGCGCGGGGGTTGGCCATGCCGGAAGATGCCCTCCGCAGCCAGCGCCAGCCACGCCATCCCGATGAATTCCGCAAGCATCCTGCCGCACCTGAATGCCGTCCTGAACGGGATTTCCATCGTCCTGCTGGTGGTGGCGCGGGTGCTGATCGCCAGGGGCGACATCGAGGCGCACCGGCGCGCGATGCTGTCGGCGCTGGGCGTGTCCGCCCTGTTCCTGTTGTCGTACATCGCCTACCACGTCACCTCGCCCATCTTCGTTTTCCGGGGACATGGCGTGGTCCGGCCCGTCTACTACACGCTGCTGGTCAGCCACGTGATCCTGGCCGCGGTTGCCCTGCCGCTGATCCTGGTGACCGCGCGGCTGGGCCTGAAGCGGGCCGTGCCCCGCCACCGTCGCTGGGCGCGCTGGACCTGGCCGATCTGGATGTATGTCTCGGTGTCCGGACTCGCGGTGTACCTGATGCTGTACGGAATCGAGAGCTGATCGGAGATGGCTGCCTGCCTGCGTGGTGCAGGTAGGTTCCAGCGGCCGTGCGACCTGGCTTGCATCGCAACGGAACGGGATTGCCGCGAACGTTCTCGATGCAATCCCGGCAAATGAAAAAGGCCGATGGTTTCCCATCGGCCTTTCGCATTTGGTGCGCCCGGAGAGATTCGAACTCCCGACCCCCAAGTTCGTAGCCTGGTGCTCTATCCAACTGAGCTACGGGCGCAGAAGCGGAATTATGCCGGTTCGACGAAACCTCCGTCAATCGCGACATCTTGCAAACGCATGAGCAGCCCAGGTGGCGGAGACTGAGGGATTCGAACCCTCGATGGAGCTTTTGACCCCATACTCCCTTAGCAGGGGAGCCCCTTCGGCCTCTCGGGCAAGTCTCCGAGGGCTGTTCAAGCGAGCGCGAAGGATACAGGCTGCGCCGCGATCCGGCAACGCGCCCGGACCTTCAGGGCGTTGTTTCGTCGGCGCCCTTGCCGTCGTCGTGCTGGATCCGCTGGTAGATCTCCTCGCGATGCACCGCAACGTCCTTCGGCGCAGTGATGCCGATCCGCACCTGGTTGCCCTTGACCCCAAGCACCGTCACGGTGATCGCATCGCCGATCATCAATGTCTCGCCTACCCTTCTGGTCAGGATCAGCATCGCGCAACTCCCATGTCGCTTCGGCGGTTCCGCCATACCCCTGCAGGCGGATACCGGCACATCCAGTCTCCCCGATCATACGAGGCTTCGTTCCGTCATCACAAGCGCCCGCGCGGGTCAGCCCAGGCGCGACCCCACCCAGCCAGCCACGCCGGCCAGCGCGGAAGACAGTGCCGGACCATCGTCGCCGCCGCCCTGCGCCATGTCCGGGCGACCACCGCCCTTGCCATTGACCTGGCGGGCGACGTCGCCCAGCACGTCGCCGGCCTTGACCTTGCCCAGCGCGGCACCACTGACGCCGGCCACCAGCGCGGCCTTGCCGTCCACCACCCCGGCCAGCACGATGACGGCATCGCCCAGCTCAACCTTCAGGCGATCCAGCGCGTCGCGCAGTGCCTTGGCATCGAACCCCTCCAGGCGTGCGGCCAGCACCCTGATCCCGCCCACGTCCTGCGCCTGCGATGCCAGGTCGCCGGCGGCACTGGACGCCGCCTTGGCCTTGATCGCCTCCAGCTCGCGCTCCAGCTTTTTCTGCCGATCCAGCAGGCTGCGCAGCTTGTCGCCGAGTTCGCCGGCATTGCCGCCCAGCAATTGCCCGGCTTCGGCCAGGCGCCGCTCCTCTTCCGCCACGTGATCCAGCGCGCCCTGCCCGGTGACAGCTTCGATCCGGCGCACGCCGGCCGACACGCCGCCTTCGGACACCAGCTTGAACAGGCCGATGTCGCCAGTGCGGCGGACATGGGTACCACCGCACAGTTCGGTGGAGGCCGGGCCGAAACGCAGCACACGCACCTGCTCGCCGTACTTCTCGCCGAACAGCGCCATGGCGCCGAAGTCGAGCGCTTCCTGCATTGCCATGCTGCGCACTTCGCCCTCGTGGTTGGCGCGTACTTCGGCGTTTACCCGGCGCTCCACCTCGGCCAGTTCCGCCGCGGTCATCGGCTGGAAGTGGGCGAAGTCGAAGCGCAGGCGATCCGGCGCGACCAGCGAGCCCTTCTGCTGCACATGGGTGCCAAGAACGTTGCGCAGGGCGGCGTGCAGCAGGTGGGTCGCGCTGTGGTTGAGGATGATGGCGCCGCGGCGGTCGGCGTCGACCGCACCTCGCAGGTGGTCGCCCACCCGCAGGAAACCGAACTGCAGGCGGCCGGCGTGGCCATGGAACTGGCCCGCAAGCTTGAGCGTGTCGTGGACGCTGAAGCGGCTCTCGACACCGTCGAGCTCGCCGATATCGCCGACCTGGCCGCCGGATTCGGCATAGAAAGGCGTGCGGTCGAGGATGACGATGGCGTCGTCGCCGGCCTCCACTGCCTCCACCGGCCTGCCGTCCTTGAGCAGCGCCAGCACCTGCAGGCTGCCCGCCGCCAGCTCGTCGTAGCCGAGGAAGACGGTGGGTGCCAGCCGCGAAACCAATTCGGCCGGCAACTGCACGCCGCCGCCGAACTTGCCGGCCGCGCGCGCGGTTTCCTTCTGCTGCGCCATCGCCGCATCGAAGCCGGCCACGTCCACGGTCATGCCGCGCTCGCGCGCCATGTCCTGGGTGAGGTCGAGCGGGAAGCCGTAGGTGTCGTACAGGCGGAACGCATCACCGCCGGGGATGACCTGGTCGGCCACCCGGCCGGCCACGTCCTCGAAGATCTTCATGCCCGAATCCAGCGTCTCGGCGAAACGCTCCTCCTCCGCCAGCAATGCGCGCTCGGCGGTGGCGCGGCCCTCGCGCAGGACCGGATAGGCGTCGCCCATCAGCGCATCCAGGGTGGCCACCAGCTTGTGGAAGAACGGCTGGCGCACGCCCAGCATCCAGCCGTGGCGCAGGGCGCGGCGGATGATCCGGCGCAGCACGTAGCCGCGGCCTTCGTTGGACGGCAGCACGCCATCGACGATCAGGAACGCGCAGGCGCGGATGTGGTCGGCGATCACGCGCAGCGACTTGTTCTCCAGGTCGGCGGTGCCGGTCAGGTCGGCGGCATGCCGGACCAGGGCCTGGAACAGGTCGATCTCGTAATTGGAATGCACGCCCTGCAGGATCGCGGTGATCCGCTCCAGGCCCATGCCGGTGTCCACGCAGGGCGCGGGCAGCGGGGTCAGGGTGCCGTCCGCGGCGCGGTCGAACTGCATGAAGACGTTGTTCCAGATCTCGATGAAGCGGTCGCCGTCCTCGTCGGGCGAGCCGGGCGGGCCACCGAAGTGGCCCGGGCCGTGGTCGTAGAAGATCTCGCTGCACGGGCCGCAGGGGCCGGTGTCGGCCATCTGCCAGAAATTGTCGGAGGCGAACGGCGCGCCCTTGTTGTCGCCGATGCGGATGATGCGGTCTTCCGGAAGCCCGATGTCATCGCGCCAGATGGCGTAGGCCTCGTCGTCGGTGTGGTAGACGGTGGCCAGCAGGCGCTCCCTGGGCAGCTTCCAGACCTCGGTCAGCAGCTCCCAGGCCCAGGCGATGGCCTCCTTCTTGAAGTAGTCGCCGAACGACCAGTTGCCCAGCATCTCGAAGAAGGTGTGGTGGCGCGCGGTGTAGCCCACCGAGTCCAGGTCGTTGTGCTTGCCGCCGGCGCGCAGGCAGCGCTGCACGTCGGCCGCGCGCACGTAGCTGCGCTTTTCCGCGCCCAGGAACACGTCCTTGAACTGCACCATGCCGGAGTTGGTGAACAGCAGGGTGGGATCGTTGCCTGGCACCAGCGGCGCGGACGGCACGATGGTGTGGCCTTTGCTGGCGAAGAAATCGAGAAAGTCGCGACGGATGTCGGAAGTGGTTTTTGCTGGCGTGTTCATGCGGGCATCGAAGGTGGCGGGCAGCATTCCGCCCGCGAGTCCGACACGATGCGGCCGCGGGTTCGAGTTGGCAACCCAATGGCCCCAGTTTACAGCCCCGCAGGCGCCTGTCGGCCTGCCGGCACGCCAACCGACCCCCGCCCTGCTGCGCGGCCCTAGTCCGACGTCACCGCCGCCCGCACCTGCTCCATCGAAAACCCTCGCCGCAGCAGGAGATCCGCTGCCTTGCACCGCGCGTCGCGATCGCCGTCCAGCGCAAGGGGATGGCGGCGGCACACAAGCGCACGGGCGTTCTCCGTCCAGTCGCCATCGAAACCGTCGAGCACCCTGGCGATGGCTTCGCTGGCAAGCCCGTGCGTGGCCAGCTCGGCGCGGATATAGGCCGGGCCATAGCCACTGGCGGCGCGGCTGCGCACGACCGACTCGGCGAAACGGGCGTCATCCTGCCAGCCCGCCTCGGTCAACTTGTCGATCGCGGCAGCGGCCTGTTCCCGCTCCACGCCGCGCTGCTGGAGCTTGCGCGCCAACTCCTGGCGGGAGTGCTCGCGCCGGGTCAGCAGGCCCAGCGCGCGCTGCAAGGGAGAAGGCTCCGGGCGGCGGCGCTTCGGCGCTGACGAGGACGCCACACCGTCGTCGCCACCCGGCACCGTCATGCGTCCTTGCCGGCGACGTCACCCTCGTCGCGCGCGGCTTCTTCCGGCACGAACTTCTCGCGCAGGACCGCTTCCAGCTTGGCTGCCGCGGCCGGGTTGTCCTTGAGGTACTGGCGCGCGTTTTCCTTGCCCTGGCCGATCCGCTCACCGTCGTAGCTGTACCAGGCGCCGGCCTTCTCGACCAGCTTGGCATCCACCCCCATGTCGATCAGTTCGCCCTCGCGGCTGATGCCCTCGCCGTACAGGATCTCGGTGATGACCTGCTTGAACGGCGGCGCCAGCTTGTTCTTGACGACCTTGATCCGGGTCTGGTTGCCGATGATCTCCTCGCCCTTCTTGATCGAACCGATGCGGCGGATGTCCAGCCGCACCGAAGCGTAGAACTTGAGCGCGTTGCCGCCGGTGGTCACTTCATTGCTCTGCCCGGGCATCATGATCCCGATCTTCTGGCGCAACTGGTTGATGAAGAACACCATGCAGTTGCTGCGCTTGATGTTGCCGGTCAGCTTGCGCAGGGCCTGGCTCATCAGCCGTGCCTGCAAGCCAGGCAGCTGGTCACCCATCTCGCCTTCGATTTCGGCTTTCGGGGTCAGCGCGGCGACCGAGTCGATCACCACCATGTCCATCGCGTTGGAACGCACCAGCATGTCGGCGATCTCCAGCGCCTGCTCGCCGGTATCCGGCTGCGACAGGTACAACTCCTCCAGGTTGACGCCGAGTTTCTGCGCGTAGACCGGGTCGAGAGCGTGCTCGGCATCGATGAAGGCGCAGGTGCCGCCGGCCTTCTGGCACTCGGCGATCGTCTGCAGGGTCAGGGTGGTCTTGCCGGAGGATTCCGGCCCGTAGATCTCGACCACGCGGCCCTTCGGCAGGCCACCGATCCCCAGCGCGATGTCCAGCATCAGCGAGCCGGTGCCGATGGTTTCCACCACTTCCACCGGGCGGTCGCCCATGCGCATCACCGAGCCCTTGCCGAACTGCTTTTCGATCTGGCCCAGGGCAGCCGCAAGCGCGCGCTTCTTGTTTTCGTCCATCGTGGTGTTCCTCAAGGTCGGTGAATCGGGAATGTGTGCAGGTTAGGCGGGACGTATCGCAGAAGTTGCGACGGCGCGGACCGCACCCGCAAATTGCCCTGCTGGTGTCTTGGAAGGGATCGGGGAACACCGCTGCCGCGGCTGGGATTTACGCGCGCGCACTGCGGCCGGATCACGCATTGGGCCGTACCAGGCCGCAGTAGAGACCTTCGATCGCGAAGTCCTGGCCCGGCAGCACCTCGATCGGCGCATAGTCGGGATTACGCGGCAGCAGGCGAATCCGCCCCTGGCCGATCTTCAGCAGCTTGACCGTGATCTCGTCATCGATGCGGGCGATCACCACCTGGCCGCTGCGCGCGTCGGTGGTGCGGTGCACGCCGATCAGGTCGCCGTCGAAGATGCCTTCGTCGCGCATCGAATCGCCCTTGACCTTCAGCAGGTAGTCCGGCGCTGGCGAGAACAGCGCACGATCCATCAGGACCACCTGCTCGGAACCGATGTCGGCACCGATCGGCAGGCCGGCGGCGACCTGGCCCAGCACCGGCAGGTGCAGGGCGCTGTCATCGGCCGGCAACGGCAGCTGCTGCGGCATGTCCGGTACCTGCAGCAGGCGCAGCCCGCGCGCGCGCCCGGGGGTGCGCTCCACCACGCCGGCGGCTTCCAGCGCCTCGAGGTGGTACTGCGCGGCACGCACGCCGCTGAAGCCGAAGGCACGCGCGATTTCCGATTGCGAGGGAGGCACGCCTTCGGCGTCGATGCGGTCGGCGATGAAGGCGTGGATGGCGCGCTGGGTATCGGTCAGGCTCATGGTTAGTAGTAATACTACTAACGGTTTTGCCCGTCAATGGGCCTGGCGTGCTTCAGGCGAGTTGATGTTCGAGCCCGCGCAGCGCAGCGGCAACGGTCTGCCGGCGCACCGCATCGCGGTCGCCCTCGAAGTGGAAGACCTCGGCGCGCGGGTAACCGCCACGCCGCTTCCAGGCGACCCAGACGGTACCCACCGGCTTGTCCTCGGTGCCGCCACCCGGGCCGGCGATACCGGTCACGGCGACCGCGATGGTCGCCCCGGAATGCACCAGCGCGCCGCTGACCATTTCCACCACGGTTTCGCGGCTGACCGCGCCATGGATTTCCAGGGTGTGCGGATTGACGCCCAGCATGGCCTGCTTGGCTTCGTAGCTGTAGACCGCCATCCCGCAGTCGAACCAGGCCGAGGAGCCGGCCACGTCGGTGACTGCCTTGGCGATCCAGCCGCCCGTGCAGCTTTCCGCGGTGACCAGCATCTGCCGCGCGGCCAGCAGGCGTTCGCCGGTAGCCCGCGCGATCGCATCCAGTTCGGCGTCGTTGGGGACGATCATGTACATGGGCTCATCGCAAGGGCGCGGCGTCCGTTGTAGCGCAAGGCCACCCAAAAAAAAACCGGCCCGCGTTGGCGGGCCGGTTGGTGACGCACTCCGCAGGATCAGAAGCGGAAGCGCAAGGTGGCACCGTAGGTACGCGGCGCGCCGAGGAAAGCGTTGTAGGTATTCATCGGATCGCCGGGGCTCGGCGAACCAACGGCCTGCAGCGGGCCATCGAACCCGACCTGCACGTAGTCCTCGTCGAGGATGTTCATGCCCCACAACTCAAGCTGCCACTTGCGATCGCGCGAGCCGATGCCGATGCGGGCATTCATGACCGCATACGCATCCTGCATCTTCTCCGCATCCAGGTCGGACCCGGTGTTGTACTCGGACAGCCACTTGGCGCCGATGTTGAAACGCCCTTCCATGTCGGACCCGATGTCCCATTCGTAGGTCAACGACGCCGACAGCGACCACTCGGGTGCGAAGCTCATCTGGCCGCCAGGCAGCTTGTACAGCTGCCCCGGGAAGGTGAAGTCGCCGCCCGGGATGTTCTTGCCGTACTTGGTGTCCGCATACACAAGGCCGGTCTGCAGCATCAGGCCAGGGGTGGCCTGCCACAGCAGCTCGGCATCCAGGCCTTGCGAGGTCACCTTCGGGATCGATCGCACCACGAAGCTGGTGCCAAGGAAGCTGTTGAGCTGGAAGTCGCTGTATGTCTGGTGGAACAGCGCGCCATTGAGCAGCAGGTTGCCGCCGGCCCAGGTGGTCTTCGCACCGAGCTCGTAGCTGTCCACGAATTCACCGGGGAACGAGGTGTCGTCTACCGGGGTGATGCCCGCGGCACCGTCCGAGAAACCGGTGGCGGACTGCACCCGGTCGAGGTTGAAGCCGCCGGCCTTGTAACCGCGCGCCGCGGAGAAGTAGGTCATCGCCTGTTCGTTCCAGCGATAGGCGAACTTCAGGGTGCCCGACCATTCGTTTTCGGAACGGGATTGCTCGGTCACGCGCCCGTCGTGCTGGGCGTTGGACCAGGGCAGGCACATGCGGCCAAGGACGCCTCCAATCAGGGACTGGCCGGCAGCCGACGTGGCAAGCGCCGTCGTCAGCTGTCCAATCAGTGCCGCCTGTTGCGCCGCCGGCAGCTGCGACAGGTTGGTGATGCGCGCCGCCAGCAGCCGCGCGACCCCGGCGCCCGGACTGGCAAGCGAAGCAGCGCAGGCCAGGCCGTTATTGGGGTTTTCGTACACCGATTCCAGCGACTTCTTCTCGCGCGTGTAACGCAGGCCCAGGGTCACGTCGAGCGCCTCGGTGGCGTGCCACGTGTTGTTGGTGAACAGGGCCAGGCTCTTCGCGTTCTGCTCGTACTTGTCGAGGGCACCGAACCCGGCGAATGTGGTGCCATACGTCTGCCCGCTGAACTGGGACATGAAGATGGCCGGGTTCAGCGGGTTGAAGGACATCGTGAGCGGCAACTGGTACTGGGCGCTCAGGTAGGCCAAGGTCGGGTCCAGCGCGGCCTTCATCTGCGGCAACGCGGACGAACCCACCAGGGTCGACAGGTAGGGCTCGTAACCGGCGCCGATCCGGTAGCTTTCGGTCTTGTCGAGGTCCTCGTTCGCATAGAACATGCCCACCAGCCAATCCACCTTGTCGGTGGATCCGGTCAGGCGGAACTCCTGGCTGAAGGTCTTGAAACGGTTGTAGGACTCGCTCTCCTCGGGGTTGGAATACAGCAGGTCGGCGCCGGTGAAGTCGAAGTCGCGGCCATTGACCGTATCCCAGTCACGCCCGCCGGTGACCGAAGTGAAGGTGGCGCCGCCGAACATGTCGAGGTCGACGTTCACCTCGGCCTGCACGCCGCGGTCGTCGATCTTCTGGGCGGTGCTGCGATTGCTGTAGGCCACCCGCGCCCATGGATTGGCGGGGATGGCGATGGCGTTGCCGCCGCCCACGCCATTGATGATCGGCGCAGTGCCGCCACTGACAAGTTGCACGGCGGTACAGCAGTTCTCGTCGCGCTTGCTGGCGTCGGCGGAAATGAGCACCTCGATGTTGTCGCTGGGCTGGATCAGCAGCTTGGCGCGCACCGTGCGGAAATTCTGGTCGTAGTCTTCCGATTCCGAACGCGGACCCACGCCAGGCTCGACCGTCATCCAGCCATCGCGGTCGCGGTGCGCGGCATACACGCGGAATGCGGCGTACTCGCCAAGCGGCGCGTTGAACCAGCCGGCAAGGCCGAGCGCGCCGTAGTTGCCGAAGGTGACCTCGCCCTCGCCGCCCATTTCCTGGTCGGGGCGGCGGGTGACCACGTTGATGACGCCGGCCGAGGTGTTCTTGCCGAACAGGGTGCCCTGCGGACCCTTCAGGACTTCGATGCGTTCCAGCTCGCCGAGGTCGCCGAAGCCGACCGAATTGCGCGGCCGGTAGACGCCATCGATCACCACCCCGACCGAGGACTCCAGGCCCAGGTTGTCACCCACCGTGCCGATGCCGCGGATGCGGGCGGTGGTGATGGCTTCATTCTGGGTGCTGGTGACGGTCAGGCCCGGAACCAGGATCTGCATGTCCTTGATGTCGCGCACGCCGGTGTCCTGCAAGGCCTGCTGCGACAGCGACGTGACCACGATCGGCACGTCCTGCATCTGCTCTTCGCGCTTCTGCGCGGTGACCACCATGGTGTCGAGGGTCTTCGCCTCTTCCTGCTTCTGCTGCGCGGGTGCGGCGTCCTGGGCGAACGCGGGGAGCGCGGACATCGCGGCCAGTGCCGCGAACACGGCGACGGCCAGCTGCTTGGGTTGCGGTTGCTTGCGGTTCATGGACTTCCCCTGGGTTGAGAACGCCGGAATTCCAGCCGTCGCGGTTGCGACGGCCGCACTTTCATCGACGCGACCACGTGGGGGTATGGCGCGCGGGCAGTTTTCGACTGCCTTGACGGAAAACTAACACATCCATACGCGTGCGTGTCCAGCAACCGTTGCAGCCGTAACCGGGGGATCGGGCACACTACCCGGCCCCCCGCTTCGTCCCGCCCCGCGCATGTCCGTCGAGCAGCACACCCCGCTGATGCGCCAGTTCTTCGCCGCCAAGGCCGAGCACCCGGATGTGCTGCTGTTCTTCCGCATGGGCGACTTCTACGAACTGTTCTACGACGACGCGCGCAAGGCCGCGCGGCTGCTCGACATCACCCTGACCCAGCGCGGCAACTCGGCCGGGCAGCCGATCCCGATGGCCGGGGTGCCGCACCACGCCGCCGAAGGTTACCTGGCGCGGCTGGTGGCGCTGGGCGAATCGGTGGCGATCTGCGAGCAGATCGGCGACCCGGCGGCTTCCAAGGGCATCGTGGAACGCAAGGTGGTGCGCATCGTCACGCCCGGCACGGTCACCGACGAAGCGCTGCTGGACGAACGCCGCGACACCCTGCTGCTGGCGGTCAGCCGCGGCGGCATGTCCAGCAAGGGCCGGGGCTACGGGCTGGCCTGGGCGGACCTGGCCAGCGGCCGCCTGCGCGCCAACGAAGTGGCCGGCGAAGACGCGCTGGAAGCGGAGCTGGCGCGCCTGCAGCCGGCGGAAACGCTGGTGCCCGACGAGGACGGCTGGCCCGCCTGCGTGCTGGACTCGCGCGGGCTGCGCCGGCGCGCACCGTGGCTGTTCGACGCCGATTCCGGCCGCCGCCAGCTGCTGCAGTTCTTCGCCGTGCACGACCTGACCGCGTTCGGCCTCGAAGATCGCCCGCTGGCGATCGCCGCCGCCGCCGCGGTGCTGGGCTACGTTGAGGAAACCCAGAAACAGCGGCTGCCGCACCTGCGCAGCATCGCACTGGAAACCAGCGACGACGCCATCGCCATGAATGCCGCGACGCGCCGCCACCTGGAGCTGGACTCGCGCGTCGATGGCGACGTCAAGGCCACCCTGCTGGGCGTGCTGGACACAACCGTCAGCCCGATGGGCGGCCGCCTGCTGCGCCGCTGGCTGCACCGCCCGCTGCGCGACCGCCGCGTCGTGGGCGAGCGCCACCACGCGGTGCAGACGTTGGTCGATCACCGCACCGACGAAGACTTGCGCGAGGCGTTTCGCAGCCTCGGCGACATGGAGCGCATCCTGTCGCGGGTGGCCCTGCGCAGCGCGCGCCCGCGCGACCTGTCCACCCTGCGTGACGGACTCTCGCTGCTACCGGCCGTGCGCGACATCCTTGCGCCGCTGGATTCGCCGCGGCTGGCCGCGCTGCATGCCGAACTCGGCGAGCACGATGCCACCGCACGCATGCTGCGCGCCGCCATCGTCACCCAACCGCCGCTGCTGGCCCGCGACGGCGGCGTGGTCGCGGAAGGTTTCGATGCCGAACTGGACGAACTGCGCCAGCTGTCGACGAATGCCGACCAGTTCCTGATCGACCTCGAAGCGCGCGAACGGGAGGCCACCGGCATCGCCACCCTCAAGGTGGGCTACAACCGCGTGCACGGCTACTACATCGAGATCAGCAAGGGCCAGAGCGATCGCGCGCCGGTGCACTACACCCGCCGCCAGACCCTGACCGGCGCCGAGCGCTACATCACCGAGGAACTGAAGGGGTTCGAGGACAAGGTGCTGTCCGCGCGCGAACGCGCGCTGGCGCGCGAGAAGCTGCTCTACGACGGCGTGCTGGACGCACTGAACGCGGTGCTGGAGCCGCTGCGCCGCTGCGCGCTGGCGCTGTCCGAACTGGACGTGCTGGCCGGCTTCGCCGAGCGCGCACAGGCGCTGGACTGGAGCCGGCCGGCGCTGCGCGATGCCCCCGGCATCCACATCGAACGCGGCCGCCACCCGGTGGTGGAGGCGCTGCGCGACGCGCCGTTCGAGCCGAACGACCTCGTCTTCGACGAGGCAACGCGCATGTACGTCATCACCGGCCCGAACATGGGCGGCAAGTCCACTTTCATGCGCCAGAACGCGCTGATCGTGCTGCTCGCCTGCATCGGCAGCTTCGTGCCGGCGACGAAAGCGGAGATCGGACCGATCGACCGCATCCTGACCCGCATCGGTGCCGGCGACGACCTCGCCCGCGGCCAGTCCACCTTCATGGTGGAGATGAGCGAGACCGCCTACATCCTCCACCACGCCAGTGAACACTCGCTGGTGCTGATGGACGAGATCGGCCGCGGCACCTCGACTTACGATGGCCTGGCGCTGGCGGACGCGGTGGCGCGGCAGCTGGCCTCGGCGAACCGCAGCTACACCCTGTTCGCCACCCACTACTTCGAGCTGACCGCGCTGGCGGAACCCGGCAGCGGCATCGCCAACCTGCACCTGGACGCGGTCGAGCACGGCGACGCGCTGGTGTTCATGCACGCGGTGCGCCCCGGCCCTGCCAACCGCAGCTTCGGCCTGCAGGTGGCGGCGCTGGCCGGCCTGCCGAAGGCCGCCCTGCAACAGGCCAGGACACGGCTGGCGGAGCTGGAAGCGCAGAGCCGCGATACGCCGCATGTCCCGCTGAGCGCGCCGGCGCTGGACCAGCCGCAGCAGTTCGGCTTGTTCGCCCCCTCCAGCGCGGCGCTGGAGGCACTGGCCGGCATCGATCCCGACGACCTGACCCCGAAGCAGGCGCTGGAAGCGCTCTACCGCCTCAAGTCGCTGGGCTGAGCCGGCACCCGCGCGAACGGCCGCCCGCACCGGGATCAGGACCGGCGCAGGCCGGTGGCCCCGCACGTTGCGCAGCCTTCGGCACCGGCTTCGGTGCGCCGGGCCCGGCATCGACCGGATCACGGGAATCGTCGTAATTCGATAGTCCACGACGATCGATGCCGTTCGATCATTCGATTTCAACTGCAACGCAGCGGGGACTACGGTGGAGGCTGGCGTACGCCATCACCAGGAGCCCACCATGCCGACCGAATCGAAGTGCCCGTTCCACGGCAATACCGCCGGGACCACCAACCGCGACTGGTGGCCGAAGCAGCTGCGCCTGGACCTGCTGAACCAGCACTCCCCGAAGTCCGACCCGATGGGGGCTGGCTTCGACTACGCGAAGGAGTTCGCCACGCTCGACTACGTCGCGCTCAAGGCCGACCTTGCTGCGCTGATGACCGATTCGCAGGACTGGTGGCCGGCCGACTTCGGCCACTACGGTGGCCTGATGGTGCGCCTGGCCTGGCATAGCGCCGGCACCTACCGCATCGGCGACGGCCGCGGCGGCGGTGGTCGCGGCCAGCAGCGATTCGCACCGCTCAACAGCTGGCCGGACAACGGCAACCTGGACAAGGCGCGCCGCCTGCTGTGGCCGATCAAGCAGAAATACGGCAGGGCCATTTCGTGGGCGGACCTGATGCTGCTCGCCGGCAATGTCGCGATGGAAACCATGGGCTTCAAGACCTTCGGCTTCGCATGTGGCCGCGAGGACACCTGGGAACCGGACATGGATGTGTACTGGGGCCGCGAAACCAGGTGGCTCGGCGGCGAAGAACGCCATGCGGGCAACGACGCGGGTGCGCGAAGCCTCGAAAATCCGCTCGCCGCGGTGCAGATGGGCCTGATCTACGTGAACCCGGAAGGCCCCGAAGGCAATCCGGACCCGCTCGCCGCAGCCCGCGACATCCGCGAGACGTTTGCGCGAATGGCCATGGACGACGAGGAAACCGTCGCCCTGATCGCCGGTGGCCACAGCTTCGGCAAGGCCCATGGTGCCGGACCCGCCAGCAATGTCGGCGTGGAACCGGAGGCAGGAAGCCTCGAGGCGCAAGGCTTCGGCTGGCAAAACGGGTTCGGCGCGGGCACGGGCGCCGATACCATCACCAGCGGGCTGGAGGTCACCTGGACCAAGACGCCCGCGCAATGGAGCAACGACTACTTCGAGCACCTGTTCGGCTTCGAGTGGGAACTCTCGAAGAGCCCGGCCGGGGCGCACCAGTGGGTGGCCAAGGGCGCGGAGCCATCGATCCCGCACGCCTACGATGCATCGAGGAAGCTGGTGCCGACGATGCTCACCACCGACCTGTCGCTGCGCTTCGACCCGGCGTACGAAAAGATCTCGCGGCGCTTCCTGGAGAACCCGGACCAGTTCGCCGATGCCTTCGCGCGGGCATGGTTCAAGCTCACCCATCGCGACATGGGGCCGCGCGCCCGTTACCTGGGCCCGGAAGTGCCGGCGGAAGTGCTGGCCTGGCAGGACCCGATCCCCGCGGTCGAGCATCCACTGGTCGATGCCGGCGACATCGCCGCGCTCAAGCGCGACATCCTGGCGAGCGGACTCTCCGTGTCGGAACTGGTCTCCACCGCATGGGCGTCGGCATCGACCTTCCGCGGCGGCGACAAGCGCGGCGGCGCGAATGGCGCACGCATCCGGCTTGCACCGCAGAAGGACTGGGCGGCGAACAATCCAGCGCAGCTGGCCCGGGTGCTTGCCGCGCTGGAAGCCATCCAGGCCAGCTTCAACGGCAGCGCTGCCGGCGGCAAGCGGGTCTCGCTGGCGGACCTGATCGTGGTGGGCGGCAATGCAGCCATCGAGCAGGCGGCGAAGGACGCCGGCCTCGACATCACTGTGCCGTTCTCGCCCGGCCGGGCCGATGCCACCCAGGAGCAGACCGACGTCGATTCGTTCGCGCCGCTGGAACCCTTCGCCGATGGCTTCCGCAACTACCTGGCGCGCGAATCCGCGGTGCCGGCCGAGCACCTGCTGGTCGACAAGGCCCAGTTGCTCACCCTGACCGCGCCGGAAATGACGGTGCTGGTCGGCGGCCTGCGCGTGCTCGGCGCCAACGCCGGTGGTTCCAAGGATGGCGTGCTCACCGACCGCCCGGGCACGCTCAGCAACGACTTCTTCGTGCACCTGCTGGACATGGGCACGGCGTGGACACCGGCCGGCGGCAACCGTTTCGAAGGACGCGACCGCACCACCGGAACGATGAAATGGAGCGCCTCCCGCGTGGACCTGGCGTTCGGCTCGAACTCGGTGCTGCGGGCGCTGGCGGAGGTCTATGCCAGCGCGGACGGGAAGCAGAAGTTCGCGGAGGATTTCGCCGCTGCCTGGGCGAAGGTCATGGAACTGGATCGCTTCGACCTGCGGTAAGCCTTCCTGCCCCGCAGTACGACGGAACGGCCGCGCGAGCGGCTGTCTCCGCCTGCGTCACTGGAACAGCCGATAAGTGCGTGTACTGACTTCCCCGACCCAGCGCTGGTAACTCACCCGCCAGCGCTTGCCGACATTCGGTTCCCACGGGTCGTACACCATCAGCGAGGTACCCCGCCCGGTCGGGTCGTTGTCGCCACGCACCCCGACCACCAGCGTCATGTGGCCTGGGCTTCCCAGGTAGCCGGAGGGCACCCTGGTCAGGTAGCCACGCGTGTCCCACAGCGTGTCCACCATCACAGGCCCCTGGCGAACCAGGTCGGCGAACGCGCGCGGTATCCAGGAAGACGGCGGGTAGTAGAGCAGTCCGTGCGCACGCGCGTAGCGTTGGGTCTGCGGCACCCAGTCGCCAACGTCCGACTGGTTGTAGAGGCCATTGGTGTCGTCCCACATGTCGGCCGGCGTGGCCGCCTTGACCGCGGCGACCGTGCTGCGCTTGAGCATCGCCGTTGCCGCCGCCCAGCAGGTGCTGTTGGTCGGTTGCGGGATGAACGGCCGCACATGCCGGACCGGCGCATAGGCCTCCGCATCGAACAGCGCGTTCTGGGTGCATTGCCCGGCCTCGCCATCCACCACCAGCCAGGCCTCGTCCTGGAAGCGCCGCACCGCAGCCAGCGTGCGGTTTCCGAAGTCGCCATCCACGGTCAGGACGGCGCCAGGCAATTTCCGGTTCAACGCGTCCTGCAGCCTACGGACGGGCTCGCCGCGGGACCCCAACTTCAACACCGTGACCGTCATGCCAATGCTCCATGCAAACCTGAGGGGGAATCCTGCGCATCCTTGGGGAGACACGCCATTCCCGAAATGGCCTAAGCGCGATGTCCGGCACTAGCCGTTTCAGCCTAGCCCCCGGGCAGACACCGGGTACAGGCGAGCACGGACGATCAGAGGGCGTCGAGATCGCCCAGTGCCAGGATCAGCCGGCGCGCGCGCTTGTCGGGCCGGGTCTCGGGCGGACGAAAGCCATTGTGCGCGGCGGCACGCATCGCCCGCGCCTGTTCGCGGGCCAGCCGCGATGCCGCGGATTCACGATACAGCGCCTGCGCGACGCTGGCCGGGCCGCGCATGTCGCTGAGCGCCAGCACTTCGATCTCGAAGCGCTCCTCGCCACGCGCAACCACCAGCGCATCGCCGATGCGCACGCTGCGCGAAGGCTTCGCGCGCTGCCCGGCGACATCCACCTTGCCGGTCTCGATCGCATGCTTGGCCAGGGCCCGCGTCCGGTAGAAACGCGCCGCCCACAGCCACAGGTCGAGGCGCACGCCGGCGGCGGGTTGGGTTTCGGTTTGCATCGGCATGGGATCCTCCATCGCGCGTGCTCAAACGCAAACGGCCACCCGGAGGTGGCCGTTGCAGGTCGCGCGGCGTTCGCCTTACTCGGCGGCGGCGGCCGCTGCGGCAAGCGCCGCGGCCTTGGCCTTGGCGTTGCCCGCCAGGTCTTCCTTGATGCGCGCCTTCTTGCCTTCCAGGCCGCGCAGGTAGTACAGCTTGCTGGCGCGCACGTCGCCGCGGCGCTTGACCTGCACCGAGTCGATCGCGGCGCTGTGGGTCTGGAACACGCGCTCGACGCCGAAGCCGTGCGAGATCTTGCGCACGGTGAACGCCGAGTTCAGGCCGGCATTCTTCTTGCCGATGACCACGCCTTCATAGGCCTGCACGCGCTCGCGGTTGCCTTCCTTGACCTTGACGTTGACGACGACGGTGTCGCCGGGGCCGAAGTCCGGGAGCTTGCGCGTGACTTGCGCGGTTTCGAATTCCTGCAGCAGGGTGTGGATCGAGGGCTTGTTCATGGTCGGAGCCTGTTGGATTAGTTGTAATGCGCGGGTGCACGTGGACGCCGCGTCATGGCACGGGGGTGGAACGGGATGAAGCGAAGCCGCGCATTATAGCGGGGTTTTTCCCTTGTGCGCTAGGAGCTTAGCCGCCCTCGCCGGCGTCCCGCGGGGCCGCGGCGTATTGCGCCCGGAACGCGTCCAGCAGGGTGCGGTCGGCCTTGGACAGCCCGGCCTCGTCCAGCAGGTCGGGCCGGCGCAGCCAGGTACGGCCCAGCGCCTGCTGGCGCCGCCAGCGCGCGATCCCGGCATGGTTGCCGGACAGCAGGACCTCCGGCACGGAGCCCAATTCGTGCTCCACCGGCCGGGTGTAATGCGGGCAATCCAGCAGGCCGTCGCCCTCGAAACTGTCCTGCAGCGCGGATTCGGCGTCGTTCAGCGCCCCGTCCTGCAGGCGCGCCACCGCATCGACCAGCACCGCCGCGGCCAGTTCGCCGCCGGACAGCACGTAGTCGCCGATCGAGAGCTCTTCGTCGACCTCCGCCTGCAGCAGGCGCTCATCGACCCCCTCGTAGCGGCCGCACAGCAACACCAGGCGCGGCAGCGCCGCCAGTTCGCGCACCTTCGCCTGGGTCAGGCGCGTGCCCTGCGGGCTCAGGTAGACCACCCTCGCCGGCGCCGGGTCGGCCGCGCGCGCGGCGTGGATCGCCGCCCGCAGCGGGTCGACCATCATCACCATGCCGGGCCCGCCGCCGCACGGGCGATCGTCCACCCGGCGGTAGTTGCCCTCGGCGAAATCGCGCGGGTTCCAGCCATTGATCGACAGCAGCCCGCGCTCGCCGGCGCGCCCGACCACGCCATGTGCGGCAAGCTGGGCGACGAATCCGGGGAACAGGCTGACGATGTCGAAGCGCATCGGCATTGCGCTCAGAAGTCCGGGTCCCAGTCGACCGTGACCACGCCCGCGTCGAAATCCACGCCGCGGACGAAATCGGGCTGCACGAACGGGATCATCCTTTCGCGCTCGCCCGACGCCACCAGCACGTCGTTGGCGCCGGTGGAAAACAGGTGGGAGACAAGGCCGAAATCGACGCCTTCCGCGTTGACCACGCGCAGGCCCTCCAGGTCCACCCAGTAGTACTCGCCGGGCGCCGGCGGCGGCAGCGCCGAGCGCGGCACCAGCACCTCCACCCCGCGCAGGGCGTCGGCGGCGTCCCGGTCCTCGATCCCGGGCATGCTCGCGATCAGGCCTTTCACGCCCTCGCGGACGCGCACGCCCTCGCAGGCACGCTCGACCCCGCGCGCGTCCCTCAGGATCCAGGGCTGGTAGCTCGCAATCGCCCGCAGCGGATCGGTGAAGCTTTCCAGCTTGACCTCGCCACGCACGCCGAACGCACCGTGCAACCGGCCCACGGTGATGTTCCGCTGGCGGCCGTCCGGTGCGTCCATGGGGGCAGCGCCGCCTGCAACAGGCGGCAGCGGCATCAGGCGGCCTTGGCGGCCTGCTTGTACAGGTCGGCGACCTTGTCGGTCAGCTGCGCGCCGTTGTCGACCCAGTGCTTGACGCGTTCCAGGTCCAGCTCGATGCGCTTTTCCTGGCCTTGCGCGACCGGGTTGTAGAAGCCCACGCGCTCGATGTTGCGGCCATCGCGGGCGCTGCGGCTGTCGGTGACGATGATGTGGTAGAAGGGGCGCTTCTTGGCGCCGCCACGGGTAAGGCGGATCTTGACCATGTGCTTTCTCGGTGTTGCCCAGCGGCCGGAATGGCCGGGTAAGCCGGCAAGTATAACGCCTTGAATCGATGCGGGAAAGTCAGCGCATCGGGGGCATGCTTCCGCGCCCGCCCATCATCCCGGACAAGCCGCGCATCATGCCTTTCATGCCGCCGCGGCCCAGCTTGCCCATCATCTTTTCCATCTGCTGGTACTGCTTCAGCACCTTGTTGACGTCGGCAGGGGTCAGCCCGGAACCACGCGCAACGCGGGCGCGGCGCGAGCCGTTGAGCAGGTCGGGGTTGCGGCGTTCCTTCTTCGTCATCGAATTGATGACTGCGATCATCCGCGGCACTTCCTTGCCGGTGACTTGCTGCTTCACGGATTCCGGCAGCGCGCCAACGCCCGGCAGCTTGTCCATCAACCCGGACAGGCCGCCCATGTTCTGCATCTGCTCGAGCTGGTCGCGCATGTCGTTGAGGTCGAATTTCTTGCCCTTGGCGACCTTCTCCGCCAGCTTGCGGGCCTTGTCCTGGTCGACCTGCTGCTCGACCTGCTCGACCAGCGACAGCACGTCGCCCATGTCGAGGATGCGGCCGGCGGCGCGATCCGGGTGGAACACGTCCAGGCCGTCGGGCTTCTCGCCCACGCCGACGAACTTGATCGGCTTGCCGGTGATGTAGCGCACCGACAGCGCCGCGCCGCCGCGGGCATCGCCGTCGGTCTTGGTCAGCACCACGCCGGTCAGCGGCAGCGCCTCGCCGAAGTGCTTGGCGGTGACGGCCGCGTCCTGGCCGGTCATCGAGTCGACCACGAACAGCGTCTCGACCGGGTTCACCGCGCCGTGCAGCGCCTTGATCTCGGCCATCATCGCGTCGTCGATGCTGGTGCGGCCGGCGGTGTCGACGATCAGCACGTCGGCGAAGGTCTTCTTCGCTTCGTCGATCGCGGCCTTGACGATGGCTTCGGGCTTCTGCGCGGCATCGGACGGGAAGAACACCGCGCCCACCTGGCCGGCCAGGGTCTGCAACTGCTCGATCGCGGCCGGACGGTAGACGTCGGCGCTGACCACCATCACCTTCTTCTTGCGCTTTTCCTTCAGGTGCTTGGCCAGCTTGGCCACGGTGGTGGTCTTGCCCGCACCCTGCAGGCCGGCCATCAGGATCACCGCCGGCGCCGGCACGTTGAGGTTTAGGTCCGAGGCCTGCGAACCCATCACCGCGGTGAGTTCATCGCGAACGATCCGCACCAGCACCTGGCCCGGGGTCAGCGAGCGCATCACCTCCTGGCCGACCGCACGCACCTTGATCCGCTGCACCAGCGCCTGCACCACCGGCAGCGCCACGTCGGCCTCGAGCAGCGCGATGCGCACTTCGCGAACGGCTTCGGTGATATTGGATTCGGTCAGGCGGCCGCGCCCGCGCAGGCGCTCGATGGTGCCGGACAGGCGTTGGGTCAGGGATTCGAACATCGTGGGCCGCGCAATCGGGGAAACGGGCCGCAATTATAGGGGCGATCCCGCGGTCGGCCTTTGTGCGACACTGCCGCGATGACAATCGCTCTCATCGCGATCGCGCTGTACCTGGCCGCGACCGGCTGGCTGGTCGCGTCGGTGCAGCGCGCCGAAGGGGTCCCGCGTGGTTGGCTGCTGCCGGCCAACATGGCCCTGCTCCTGCATGGCGCCACCCACTACATGGCGTGGCGCGACACCGGCATCACCGACCTGGATTTCTTCGCCGCGTTGTCGCTGGCGGGGCTGGGCATGGCGATCCTGACCGCGGTCGTCGGCGCCAGCGGGCGCATGCGCGCGCTGGGCGTGGTGGTGTTCCCGCTGGCCGCGCTGGGCTTGCTGGGCTATGCGCTGCATGGCCCTGCGCGGCAGCCCGAGCCGCTGGACTGGCGGCTGCTGTTGCACGCGTGGCTGGCGTTGCTGGCCTACGCGACCCTGGCGATCGCCGCGGTGCTGGCGGTCTTCTTGTGGCTGCAGGAGCGCGCCCTGCGCCGCCGCGAGTTCCACCGCTGGCTGCGCGCGCTGCCGCCGCTCACCGAACTGGAAACCCTGCTGTTCCGCACGATCATGGCCGGGTTCGTCCTGCTGGGGGCGGTGTTGCTGACCGGGGTGCTGTTCGTCGACGACCTGCTGGCCCAGCACCTGGTGCACAAGACCGTGCTGAGCGTCATGTCCTGGCTCGCTTTCGGCGCCCTGCTGGTCGGCCGCTGGCGGCTCGGCTGGCGCGGCGCCACCGCGGTGCGCTGGACGCTGGTGGCGATGGCGCTGCTGCTGCTGGCCTTCTTCGGCAGCAAGTTCGTGCTGGAGCTGGTGCTCGCCCGCGGCTAGCTGCGCACTGCGTGGACCCCGGCGGCGGTCACGAACCCCGCTTGCAGCAGTGCGCTTGCCTGCGCGTGCGGCAGCCCTGGGGCGAACAGGAATCCCTGCGCTTCCAGGCAGTCGAGCCTGCGCAATTCGTCGGCCTGGCCGATCGTCTCCACGCCTTCGGCGATCACGTGCAAGCCCAGGCTGCGGCTGAGGTCGACGATCGAATGGATGATCGCGCGCGCGTTGCGGGGGTTGCCGCCACCCAGCTCGGCGACGAAGCTGCGGTCGATCTTCAAGGTGGCAACCGGCAGCCTGCCGACGTAGGCCAGCGACGAATAGCCGCTGCCGAAGTCGTCGATCGCGATGCGCAGGCCGGGAGCCGCCTCGCGCAGCCGCGCCAGCGTGCGCGCGGCCTGTTCGATGTTGCGCATCAACGAGGTCTCGGTGATCTCGATCTCGACCGCATCGGCCAGGTCGCCTGCCGTATCCAGCTGCTGCAGCAGGCCGGCGACCAACGCCTCGTCCTGCAGGTCGGAGGCGTCCAGGTTCACCGACACCATGCAATCGGGATGGCTGCGGCGCCAACCGGCCAGGTCGGCCAGCGCGTGCGCCAGGATGCGCTGGTCGATCCTGCCGAGCATGCCGCCTTGCGCGGCGATCTCCAGGAATTCGCCGGGCAGCAGCACGCCGCGCTCGGGGTGGTGCCAACGCGCCAGCGCCTCGAACCCGAGCACCCGCGACGAGGACAGCGCCACCCGCGGCTGGTAGCAAGGACGGATCTCGTCACGCTCCAGTGCCTGCTGCAGCTCGTGTCGCAGGGTCAGCGTGGTGCGGCTGGCCAGGGCCATCGGCGGTGCGAAGAACGCGTGGCGGTCGCGGCCCCCGGCCTTGGCCGCGTACATCGCGGTGTCGGCCTGGCGCAGCAGCGCCTCGGCATCGGTGGCGTCCGCCGGATACAGCGCGATGCCCGCGCTCATGCGCAGCACGAACCGCATGCCGCGCAATTCGACCGGCTCGCGCATGGCTTCGAACAGGCGTTCGACCTGTTGCACCAGCGAATCCAGCGCGTCCACGTGCACCACCAGCACGAATTCGTCGCCGCCCAGGCGGGCGATGGAATCCGCGGCGGGCACGCTCGCGGCCAGTCGGGACGCGACCGTCTTGAGGATCTCGTCGCCGAGCGAATGACCGTAGCTGTCATTGACCAGCTTGAAATCGTCGAGGTCGACCAGCACCACCGCCAGCCGGGTCTGCTCCCGCTGGCTGCGCTCCAGCGCGTAGGCAAGCTGCTCGCCCAACAGGCGACGGTTGCCCAGCCCGGTGAGCGGATCCAGCGACGCCAGCGTGATCAGGCTGTTGGACATCACCTGCGCGCGCAGCGCGTTGTAGAACATCTGCCCGACCAGGCGCAGGCCCAGCAGGATGTCCGCCGACCAGTGGCGCTCACGGCGCACCGAATCGAAGCCGATGAAGCCCTCCGGCGCCTGCGCCTCGCCGAACGGCACCAGCACCAGCGAGCGGATGCCCTCGCGCTCGAACTCCGCGGCCTCGGTGGCGGCCTCGGGCGGCAGGTCGGCGACCACCGGGATGTGCACGAAGCGCCCGGCCAGCAACTCGCGCATGAGCCAGCCGAAGTGGTCCATCGGCACCTGCTGCAGCTTGTGCGCCTCGCGGCTGATGCCCTCTTCCACCCACTCGTGGGTGTTGTCCATCGATGCGCGATCGCCGCTGAAGCGGAACAGGTACGCGCGGTCGACCCCGAAGAAGCTTCCGATCCGCCCCAGCGCCTGCTCGATCAACCCATCCAGGCGTTCGCTGGGCGCATGGATCAGCTCGGTCGACAGCGCCGCGATCATGTGCTCGAACACCAGCCGGTTTTCCAGCCGCTCGCGATATCCGTCGCCATCACCGTCGCCGACGCCGCCCAGGGTGGCCAGGTAGCGCCCGTCGATCTCGCGTTCCAGCCGCAGGCTGACCGCCGGCGCGTCCACGCGCGGGAAGTCGAGCCGCAATACGGCGGCGGGAAATCCGTCGAGGGCGATCCGCCAGCGCGCGAATTCGGCGGCGTCGAACTCCGGCACCAGGTCGGCCAGGCAGCACGCAGACACCGGCGCGCCATCGGCTTCGAGGACCCGGCCATCGCGATCCAGCAGGAACGAGCCGGTCAGGCCGGCGTGCGCGAACCCGGGGGCGGCCCCCCCGGGCTGGCGCCCAGCGCGCGCACTCTGATCGACCATCGCTGAACCGGCTCCACGCAGCGGATGCTGGGTTGCGCACGATGGTACAACGCATGCCGCCCGCCGCGGCCGGCCAGGCGCAGGCAGGCGGCGGCATGGCCGCGTGGCGCGGCGACCACGACCGCTTCGGGATCAGGCCTGTTCCAGCGCGTCCGCCAGGCGCTCGACCGCGATGACTTCCATGCCCTTGTAGCTGCCGGCCTTCGGCGCATTCGCGCGCGGCACGATCGCGCGCCTGAAGCCATGGGTCGCCGCTTCCTTCAGGCGTTCCTCGCCGTTCGGCACCGGCCGGATCTCGCCACTCAGGCCAACCTCGCCGAACGCGATGGTCTTCTCCGCCAGCGGCCTGTCGCGCAGCGAGGACAGCACCGCCAGCAGCACCGGCAGGTCGGCGGCGGTCTCCTGCACGCGGATGCCGCCGACCACGTTCACGAAAACGTCCTGGTCGCCGCTGACCACCCCACCGTGCCGATGCAGCACCGCCAGCAGCATCGCCAGCCGGTTGCCCTCCAGCCCGACCGCGACCCGCCGCGGGTTCGACAATGGCGAGGCATCCACCAGCGCCTGCACTTCCACCAGCAACGGGCGGGTGCCCTCGCGGGTGACCATCACGCAGCTGCCGGGCTGCGCCGAGCTGGCACCGGACAGGAAGATCGCGGAAGGGTTGGGTACTTCGCGCAGGCCCTTGTCGCCCATCGCGAACACGCCCAGTTCGTTGACCGCGCCGAAGCGGTTCTTGAACGCACGCAGGACCCGGAAGCGCGAGCCGGAATCGCCCTCGAAATAGAGCACGGCATCCACCATGTGCTCCAGCACGCGCGGGCCGGCGATGCCGCCTTCCTTGGTCACGTGGCCAACCAGGAACACGGCGGTCCCGGTTTCCTTGGCGTAGCGCACCAGCCGGGCGGCGGACTCGCGCACCTGGCCCACCGAACCGGGTGCGGCTGCCAGGCTCTCGGTCCACAGGGTCTGGATCGAATCGGCCACGACCAGCCTTGGCCTGGCCGCCACCGCATGCTCGAGGATGCGCTCGACGCAGGTCTCGGCCAACGCCAGCAGGCCGTCCAGCGGCAGGCCGAGCCGCTGCGCGCGCCCCGCGACCTGCGCCAGCGATTCCTCGCCTGTCACGTACAGCCCCGGCAAGGTCCCTGCCATCAGCGCCAGCGCCTGCAGCAACAGGGTCGACTTGCCGATCCCGGGATCGCCACCGACCAGCACCACCGACCCTTCCGCCAGGCCGCCGCCGAGCACGCGGTCGAACTCGCCGATGCCAGTGGACACGCGCGCCTGCGCGTCGGTGCGCACGTCGGCCAGCGCGGTCACCTTCGGTGCATCCACCTTGCCCGCCCAACCGCTGCGCCGGGACGCCGGCGCTGCCGCCTGCGCGGCTGTTTCCAGCACCACTTCGGAGAGCGCATTCCACGCGCCGCAGGCATCGCACTGGCCCTGCCACTTGGCGTGGTCCGCGCCGCACTCGCCGCAGACATGGACGGTGCGGCGCTTCTGCGAGGACAGGTTGGAGGCGGGCTTGGCCATGACGATCGATGCGCGGGCGATGCCGCACTTTAGCCGGCGCGGGTCGCACCCATCGAGACCCGCACGAAAAAGCCCGCGCAAGGCGGGCTTCGTCGAACTGCATTGGTGCCGGAAATAGGAATCGAACCTACGACCCCATCATTACGAATGACGTGCTCTACCAACTGAGCTATTCCGGCGTGGAGCGTGATTCTAGCGGTTGCGGGCGGCTCAATCCACCAGCCGCAGGCGCAGTTCCTTGGGCAGGGCGAACACCATGTCCTCCGGCTCGCCGTGCAGCTCGCGCACGCTGGCGGCCCCGAGTTCGCGCAAGCGGTCGAGCACGCCACGCACCAGGATGTCCGGGGCGGAGGCGCCGGCGGTGACCCCGATGCGGCGGCGACCGGCGATCCACGCCGGGTCGATCTCGTCGGCGCCGTCGATCAGCCAGGCCGCGGCGCCCTCGCGTTCGGCGAGTTCGCGCAGGCGGTTGGAATTGGAGGAATTCGGCGAACCCACCACCAGCACCGCCTCGCAACCCTCGCCCACCAGTTCGCGCACCGCGTCCTGGCGGTTCTGGGTGGCGTAGCAGATGTCGTCGTTCTTCGGGCCCTGGATCGCCGGGAAGCGCGCCTGCAGCGCCGCGATGATGTCGCGGGTGTCGTCCACGCTGAGCGTGGTCTGGGTGGTGTAGGAGCAGTTGCCGGGCTGCTCCAGGCGCAGCGTGCCGGCATCGTCCAGGTCCTCGACCAGGTGGATGCTCCCGCGCCCGCCCTCGCGGTTCCACTGGCCCATCGTGCCCTCCACCTCCGGGTGCCCGGCGTGGCCGATCAGGACCATGTCGCGGCCGTTGCGGCATTGCCTTGCGACTTCCAGGTGGACCTTGGTCACCAGCGGGCAGGTGGCGTCGAACACCTTCAGGCCGCGCCGCGCGGCTTCGCTGCGCACCGCCTGCGAAACGCCGTGCGCGCTGAAGATCACCGTGTTGCCGTCCGGCACCTCGGCCAGTTCCTCGACGAAGATCGCGCCGCGCGCCTTCAGGTCGTCGACCACGAAGCGGTTGTGGACCACCTCGTGGCGCACGTAGATCGGCGCGCCGAGGGTTTCGATGGCGCGCTTGACGATCTCGATGGCGCGATCGACGCCGGCGCAGAAACCACGGGGATTGGCGAGCAGGACGTCCATCCGCGGATTATCCGGCCTTGCGCTGCGGCTTGCCGCCGGACAGGCCGGACAGCGCGATGCCGATGGCGCCGCCGACCACCGCGCAGTCGGCGATGTTGAACGCCGGCCAGTAGAAGCTGCCGGCATGCCACTGGATGAAATCGACCACGTGGCCATGCACGACGCGGTCGATCACGTTGCCGATCGCGCCGCCGATCACCAGCGCCAGCGGCAGCGCCTGCCTCCAGTCGCGGCGCGGGGTGCGCGCCAGCATCCACCCCATCAGCGCGCAGATCGCGGACGCCAGCGCCATGAAGAACCATTTCTGCCAGCCGCCGGCATCGGCCAGGAAGCTGAACGCGGCGCCGGTGTTGTAGGTGCGGTACCAGTTCCAGAAGCCGTCGATGACCGGCACCGCGGTGTACTCCGGCAGCGCCGCCAGCACCCACGCCTTGCTCCACTGGTCCAGCGCGATGACGACCACCGAAGCCGCGAGCCACGGGAGCGCGTTCGCCCTCGCCGCGGACGCCATCAGAACCAGCTCCTGGCTTCGCCCGGTCCCTCGATGTTGGATACGCAACGCAGGCACAGCGCCGGATGCCGCGGGTCGGTGCCGACATCCTCGCGGCGGTGCCAGCAGCGCACGCACTTCGGCTTGGCGGTCGGCTGCGCGAACACCCCGATCACGCCGCTGGCGTCGGCATCCGGCACCACCCGCACGTCGCCGCTGATCAGCAGGAAACGCAGTTCGTCGGCCAGCGGCGACAGCCAGTTCTGGTCGGCCACGGCGCAGCGCAGTTCGATCTCGGCATCCAGCGCGGCGCCGATCGCGCCGGCCGCGCGCATCGGCTCCAGCACCTTGGCAACCTGCTCGCGCAGGACCAGCAGGTGGTCCATGTCGGTGGCCGACAGCGGCACGTCGCCCGCCAGCGGCGCCAGCCCGTCGTACCAGGTGGCGAACAGCACGTCGCCGGCGCGTTCGCCGGGCAGTTGGCCCCACATCTCGTCGGCGGTGAAGCTGAGCACCGGCGCGATCCAGCGCACGAACGCCTCGGCGATCTGGAACATCGCGGTCTGCGCGCTGCGCCGTCCGCGCGAGTCCTGCCGCATCGTGTACAGGCGGTCCTTGGTGACATCGAGGTACAGCGAGCCGAGGTCGACGCTGCAGAAATTCATCAGCGCCTGCACCACCGCGGCGAAGTCGTAGCGCGCGTAGGCGCCGGCGACCTCCTCCTGCACCTGCCATGCGCGATGCACGATCCAGCGGTCCAGCCCCACCATGTCGTCCAGCGCCACCAGGTCGCGGGCCGGGTCGAAGCCGTGCAGGTTGCCCAGCAGGAAGCGCGCGGTGTTGCGGATGCGGCGATAGGCGTCGGCGTTGCGCTTGAGGATCTCCTGCGACAGCGACATCTCGTTGCTGTAGTCGGTGGAGGCGATCCACAGGCGCAGGATGTCCGCGCCCAGCGTCTTCATGATCTCCTGCGGCTCGATGCCGTTGCCGAGCGACTTCGACATCTTGCGGCCGTGCTCGTCCACGGTGAAGCCGTGGGTGAGGCACTGCCGGTACGGCGCGGCCTTGTCGATCGCCACGCCGGTCAGCAGCGAGCTCTGGAACCAGCCGCGATGCTGGTCGGAGCCTTCCAGGTAGAGGTCGGCCGGCTTGCCCAGCCCGCGCTCCCTGACCACGCACTCGTGGGTGACGCCGGAGTCGAACCAGACATCGAGGATGTCGGTGATCCGGTCGTAATCCGCGGCTTCTTCGCCCAGCAGGTCGGCGGCGTCCAGTGCGTACCACGCATCGACGCCTTCGCGCTCGACGCGGTCGGCGACCGCGCGCATCAGCTCGACGCTGCGCGGATGCGGCTCGCCGCTCTCGCGGTGCACGAACAGCGCGATCGGCACGCCCCAGGTGCGCTGGCGCGAGATGGTCCAGTCCGGGCGCCCGTCGACCATGCCGGCGATGCGCGCCTCGCCCCATCCCGGGTACCAGGCGACGGTCTTGATCGCGGCCAGCGCGTCGTCGCGCAGGTTCGCCTGGTCCATCGAGATGAACCACTGCGGGGTGGCGCGGAACGCGACCGGGGTCTTGTGCCGCCAGCAGTGCGGGTAGCTGTGGGTGAGCTTCGAGAACGCGAGCAGGTGGCCGCTTGCGCGCAACACGTCCACCAGCACGTCGTTGGCCTTCCAGACATGCACGCCGGCGAGTTCGGCGCCGTTGGCAGGCGGCGTCGACGGCAGGTACACGCCGCGGCCATCGACCGGGTTGAGCTGCGCCGCCGAATATTTCTCGACCAGCCCGTACTTCTGGGAGACCGCGAAGTCTTCCTGGCCGTGGCCCGGCGCGGTGTGCACGGCGCCGGTGCCGTCTTCGGCGCTGACGTGGTCGCCAAGCAGGACCGGGATGTCGCGCTCGGCGTAGAACGGATGCGCGAACAACATGCCTTCGAGTTTTTCGCCGACGGCGCGGCCGAGCACCACGACCTCATCGACGCCGTAACGCTTCAATGCCTTTTCGGCCAGGGCCTCGGCCAGCACCAGCCAACGGCGCGCGCCGTTCGCGGCGAGCGGACCTTCGACCAGCACGTAGTCGAGATCCGGGCCCATCGAGATCGCCAGCGACGCCGGCAGCGTCCACGGCGTGGTGGTCCAGATCGGCAGCGCGACCTCGACGCCTTCCGGCAATTCGCTGCCGAACGCGCGGCTCAGCGCCTGCGGGTTGCGCGCGCCGTAGGCCACGTCGACCGCCGGCGAGACCTTGTCCTGGTATTCGATCTCCGCCTCGGCCAGCGCCGAACCGCAATCGAAGCACCAGTAGACCGGCTTCACCCCGCGCAGCAGGTGGCCGTTCTCCACCACCCTGGCCAGCGCGCGGATCTCGTCGGCCTCGAACTTGAAATCCAGCGTGCGGTACGGGTTTTCCCAGTCGCCGAGCACGCCCAGTCGCTTGAAGTCGCGGCGCTGCACGTCGATCTGCTCGCTGGCGTACTCGCGGCATTTCTGCCGGAACGCGACCGCGTCGAGCTTCACGCCGACCTTGCCGAACTTCTTCTCGATCGCGATCTCGATCGGCAACCCGTGGCAGTCCCAGCCCGGGATGTAGGGCGCGTCGAAGCCGGCCAGCGTCTTCGACTTGACGATGATGTCCTTGAGGATCTTGTTGACCGCGTGGCCCAGGTGGATCGCGCCGTTGGCATACGGCGGGCCGTCGTGCAGCACGAACTGCGGGCGCCCCTTCGCGACCCCGCGGATCCGTGCGTACAGGCCTTCTGCTTCCCAGCGCGCCAGCGTCTCCGGCTCGCGCCTGGGCAGGTCGCCACGCATCGGGAACGCGGTCTCCGGCAGCAGGATGGTGGACCTGTACGGATTGTCGCTGGTCTTGTTCGAACGATCTTCGGTCACGCGCTGGCTCGCTGCTGTGTCTGGATCAGGATGGCACGGGCCTGCGCGTCGTCGCGGTGCATCTGCGCCACCAGCGACGGCAGGTCGGGGAATTTCTCTTCGTCGCGCAGGCGGGCGACGAACTCGACCTCGATCCGGCGGCCGTACAGGTCGCCCTCGAAATCGAACAGGTGGGCCTCCAGCAGCGGCTCGATGCCGTCCACGGTGGGACGGGTGCCGAAGCTGGACACCGATGGCCACGGCGCGTCGGTCACCCCGTGCACCCAGCTCGCGTAGATCCCGCGCAGCGCCGGGGCCTTGCCGCCGTAGCGCAGGTTGGCGGTCGGATAGCCGAGGGTGCGCCCGAGCTGGCGACCGTGCACGACGTGGCCAGCGATGGCATAGGGCCGGCCAAGCAGCTTGGCTGCGTGGGCGAAGTCGCCCTCGACCAGCGCCGCACGGATGCGCGTGCTGGACACGCGCTCGCCATCGCTGCAGTGCACCGGGTCGATCGAATGCGCGACGAAGCCGTGCTCCGCGCCCAGCGCCTGCAGCAGGGCGATGTCGCCGCCGCGCGCGTTGCCGAAGCGGAAGCCGGGGCCGACCCAGACTTCGCGCGCGGACAGTCGCTCGACCAGTACGTCGCGCACGAACGCTTGCGCCGGCATCGATGCCAGTTTCGCGTCGAAGCGCAGCAGGCCGACGCTGTCGCAGCCGAGCGCATGCAGGCCTTCCAGCTTGGCCCGCGGCAGCATCAGCCGCGGCGGATGTTCGCCGCGGGCGAAGAACTCGCGCGGCAGCGGCTCGAAACCCAGGGCCACCGCCGGCACCCCCAGCGCACGCGCATGCGCGACCGCGCGGCCCACCAGCGCGCGATGGCCCAGGTGCAGGCCGTCGAAGGCGCCGATGCAGACCACGCTGCCCTGCGGGCACAGCGGCCCTCCCACGGCGTCGCGGAAAAATCGATTCATGACGAACCGGCAGTATAGCTGCGGTGCAGCATGCGCGGCCGTCAGTGGCGCAGGTCGCGCGGGCGCATGCCCATCGCCAGCAGCGCCGCGACGTAGGTCACGGCGCCGGCGGCGACCGCCAGCAGCAACCAGCCCACCCGCAGGCGCCAGTCGGCCAGCACCACCCATTCGCCCACCCACCCGCGCAATGCCAGCACCGCCAGCGCCATCGCCAGGCAGGCGAGCAGCATCCGCAGCAGGTAGCGTCCCCAGCCCGGCTGCGGCCGGTGCAGGCCGGCCCGGCGCAGGTAGCGCCACAGCAGCCAGGCGTTGAACAGCCCGGCCAACCCGGTGGCGGCGGCAATGCCGCCATGCGCACCCGCCACGCCCTGCCGCCACAGCGGCCAGGTGATGGCCACCGTCAGCGCCACGTTCACCGCCACCGTCCAGATCGCCGCGCGCATCGGGGTCTTGGTGTCCTGGCGGGCATAGAACGCCGGCGCCAGCACCTTGCTGAGCATGAAACCGGGGATGCCCAGCGCCATCACGGTCAGGCTGATCGCCGACATCCGGGTGTCGTGGTCGGTGAACTTGCCGTAGTTGTAGATGGTGGCGGTCAGCGGCTCGGCCAGCAGCATCAGCCCCAGCCCGGCCGGCACCCCGACCAGCAGCGCCATCCGCATGCCCCAGTCCAGCGACGCGTTGTAGCCGGCCGCGTCGGCATCCGCGTGGCGGCGCGAGAGGTGCGGCAGGATCACCGTGCCCAGCGCCACCCCGAACAGCCCCAGCGGGAACTCGATCAGGCGATCGGAGTAATACAGCCAGTCCTGGCTGCCATCCACCAGCAGCGAGGCGAACGCGGTGCCCACCAGCAGGTTGACCTGCGCCACCGACGACGAGAACAGCGTCGGCAGCATCAACTTGCCGACCTTGCGCACGTCCGGATGCGCGAACCCCATCCGCAGCCGCGGGCGCAGCCCCAGCCGGCCCAGCGCCGGCCACAGCAGCGCCAGTTGCAGGAAACCGGCGACCAGCACGCCCCAGGCCAGCCCCATCGGCCTGATGTCGAACCGCGGCGCCAGCCAGAACATCGCCGCGATCATGGTCAGGTTGTGCAGCACCGGGGTGAACGCCGGCAGCGCGAACCGGCCGAAGCTGTTCAGCACCGAGCCCGCCAGCGCCATCATCGAGATGAACACCAGGTACGGGAAGGTCACCCGCAGCATCGCCGCGGTCTGACCCAGCTTCACCGCCTCCTCGCCACTCCAGCCCGGAGCGAACAACTGCGCCACCACTGGCGCCAGCAGCACGCCGGCGGCGGCCACCACCAGCACCACCGCGCAAAGCGCGCCGGCCATGTGATCGATGAAGTCCTTCAGCGCGGCCTTGTCGCCCTTCTGCCTGATCTCGTTCAGCACCGGCACGAACGCCATCGCCATCGAGCCCTCGGCGAACACCCGGCGCAGGAAGTTGGGGATCCGGTAGGCCACGATGAAGGCGCTCATCGCCCCGCCGGTGCCGAACAGCATGCCCTGCAGCATGTCGCGGACGAAGCCGGCGATCCGCGAGAGCAGGGTCATCGCGCTGAACACTGCGCTGGAACGCAACAGGCCGCTCATGCGCGCGCCGCCGGGCGGGCCACTGCGGCACCGGGCATGTTGACCCAAGCCATTGAATCGTCCATAATTTTGAGTCTTCCCGATCCTTTCGTCCGTGGGCACTCCTGCCGGCGGCCGATTCTCCCAGCCCCAACCGACTTCCCAGGATTTTCCCCGTGGCCAATATCAAGTCCGCCAAGAAGCGCGCCAAGCAGACCGTCGTGCGCAACGAACGCAACGTCGCCCAGCGCTCCATGCTGCGTACCGCCGTCAAGAAGGTGATCAAGGCGCTCGACGCCAACGATGCCGAAGCCGCCACCGCTGCATTCGTCACCGCGCAGCCGCTGCTGGACCGGTTCGCCGCCCGCGGCCTGATCCACAAGAACAAGGCGGCCCGCCACAAGGCCCGCCTGACCGCGCGCATCAAGGCGCTGAAGGCCGCGTAAGCGTTCGCCGGCTGTCGCGAAAAACCCGGCGCAAGCCGGGTTTTTTGTTGCCTGCCGAAGCTGCAGCATGCGACCTGCCGCGCGGTCCCGGCAAACGGAGCGGGCGCAGCGCAGCGGGCTGTTCCCTGTCGACGCCGCAGGCTCAGCCGGCGTCATCGCTGCCCGCGCCCGCGGCGGCGTTCGCGGCCGCTTCCAGTTCGTCCTCGCGCAGGCGGTCGAAGAAGGCCTGCACCGCCAGCATGATCGGGCGGGTGCCTTCGCGGCTGATCGCCGAGGTGATGTACCACGGCGCCTTCCAATCCAGCTCGGCGACGATCGCTTCGGCCGCGGCCTGCGCCTCGTCCTCGAACATCAGGTCGGCCTTGTTCAGCACCAGCCAGCGCGGCTTCTCCAGCATCGCCGGGTCGTACTTGCGCAGTTCGTTCTCGATCGCGCGCACCTGTCCGGCCGGCGACAGCGAACTGCCCTCGTAATCCATCGGCGCGATGTCCACCAGGTGCAGCAGCAGGCGGGTGCGCTGGACGTGGCGCAGGAACAGGCTGCCGAGCCCGGCGCCGTCGGCCGCGCCCTCGATCAGCCCCGGGATGTCGGCGATCACGAAGCTGCGGCCCGGCTCCACGCTGACCACGCCAAGATTCGGATACAGCGTGGTGAACGGATAGTCCGCGACCTTCGGCGTCGCCGCCGAAACCGCGCGGACGAACGTGCTCTTGCCGGCGTTCGGGAAGCCCAGCAGGCCGACGTCCGCCAGCAGCTTCAACTCCAGCCGCAGGGTGCGGGTCTCGCCCTCGGTGCCCGGGGTCGCCCGTCGCGGGGTGCGGTTGACCGAACTCTTGAAATGCATGTTGCCGAGGCCGCCCTTGCCGCCCTTCGCCACCAGCAGGCGCTGGCCATGCGCGGTCAGGTCGCCGATGACCTCGTCGGTGTCGACGTTGTGCACCACCGTGCCGACCGGCACCAGGATCGTGCGGTCCTCGCCGGCCTTGCCGTACATCTGGCTGCCCATGCCGTTCTCGCCGCGCTGGGCCTTGAACCGGGTCTCGTGGCGGAAGTCGACCAGGGTGTTGAGGTTCTCGTCGGCCTGCAGCCAGACATTGCCGCCATCGCCGCCATCGCCGCCGTTGGGGCCACCGAGGGGGATGAATTTCTCGCGGCGGAACGCGATGCAGCCATTGCCGCCATTGCCCGCGGTGGCGGTGATTTCGGCTTCGTCGACCAGTTTCATGGGATTGATTCTCTCAGATACGAAAAGCCCCGCCTTGGCGGGGCCTTGTCGTTGCCATCCCTGGCGTCGCCACGGCGACTTCGGGTCGTCCTGCCCGGCCATCCCTGGACGGGCGTACGCAGGTGCGCCGGGAGCCGGTTACTCCGCGGCGACGATGCTGACCATGCGGCGCTTCTTCGGGCCCTTGGTCGCGAACTCGACCTTGCCATCGACCAGCGCGAACAGGGTGTGGTCGCGGCCGAGGCCGACGCCCATGCCCGGGTGGAACTGGGTGCCACGCTGGCGGACGATGATGTTGCCGGCTTCGATCGCCTGGCCACCGTAGATCTTGACGCCCAGGTACTTCGGGTTGGAGTCGCGGCCGTTGCGCGATGAACCACCGGCCTTCTTGTGTGCCATGACTGCGTCTCCTTACTTGTTGTCGCCGGAACCAGCGATCCCGGTGATCTCGATTTCGGTGTAATGCTGCCGGTGGCCCATCTGCTTGCGATGGTGCTTGCGGCGGCGGAACTTGACGATGCGCACCTTGTCGGCGCGGCCGTGGCCGACGATCTTGGCGGCGACGGTGGCGCCCTTCAGCGCATCGCCCAGCTTGATGCCGTCGGCGTCGCCGAGCAGCAGGATGTTGTCGAACTTGATCTCGCTGCCGGCTTCGGCTTCGAGTTTCTCGACGCGGAGCGTTTCGCCCTGCATCACGCGGTATTGCTTACCGCCGGTGACCAAAACTGCGTACATGATTGTGTTTCCTGGACGTGTGGTTTCTGTAGTTCTTCTTGGTCGTGGCGGCCGTTGCTCCCGACACGCTGCCTGCCATCGAGGGCAGACAGGAGCGGAATTGTAGGGGATTCAGCGGGTTAGGGTCAACTGCAGGCCCCTCGCCGGGTTCCGGGAACTGGCAATTCCGCCATTTGCCCCCAAACAGGTGGCTCGCTACGCTTCCCGATTGGCCTGCGGGGCATCCGCCTGCCATCCCCCCACGCAGGACAGACCCACGATGGCGCTGGACTTCATCCGCATCCGCGGCGCACGGACGCACAACCTCAAGAACATCGACCTCGACCTGCCGCGCGAGAAGCTGATCGTGATCACCGGGCTGTCCGGGTCCGGCAAGTCCTCGCTGGCGTTCGACACGATCTACGCGGAGGGCCAGCGCCGCTACGTCGAATCGCTGTCGTCCTATGCGCGGCAGTTCCTGAGCGTGATGGACAAGCCGGACGTCGACCACATCGAGGGACTGTCGCCGGCGATCTCGATCGAACAGAAATCGACCAGCCACAACCCGCGCTCCACCGTCGGCACCATCACCGAGATCCACGACTACCTGCGCCTGCTGTACGCGCGGGTGGGCAGCCCGCGCTGCCCCGACCACCACTTCCCGCTGGAAGCGCAGACCGTCAGCCAGATGGTCGACCAGGTGCTGGCGATGGAGGCCGAGCCGGCGCTGGCCGAACAGCGCTGGATGCTGCTGGCGCCGGTGGTGCGCGAGCGCAAGGGCGAACACGTGCAGGTGTTCGAGCAACTGCGCGCGCAGGGCTACACGCGGGTGCGCGTCAACGGCCACGTGCACGAGATCGACGCGGTGCCGGCGCTGGGTTTGCGCCAGAAGCACACCATCGAGGCGGTGATCGACCGCTTCAAGCCGCGCGCGGAGATCCGCCAGCGGCTGGCGGAATCGTTCGAGACCGCGCTCAAGCTCGGCGACGGCATGGCGATCGTGCAGTCGATGGACGCCGCGCAGGACAGCGCAAGTGTCGCTGCGGGGGGGGCGCCGGGGGGGGCCCGCGCGGGGGGGCGGGGGGGGGGCGGGGGGGGGTGGGGGGGGGGGGGGCGCCCGGGGGGCCGACCGCGAGCCGTTGCTGTTCTCCTCGAAGTACGCGTGCCCGGTCTGCGACTACTCGCTGCCGGAGCTGGAGCCGCGGCTGTTCTCGTTCAACTCGCCGGTGGGCGCCTGCCCCACCTGCGACGGCCTCGGCGTGTCGCAGTTCTTCGACCCGGCGCGGGTGGTGGCGCACCCGGAACTGTCGCTGGCGGCCGGCGCGATGCGCGGCTGGGACCGGCGCAACGCCTACTACTTCTCGATGATCACGTCGCTGGCGAAGCACTACCGTTTCGATGTCGATGCGGTCTGGCAGACCCTGCCGAAGCAGGTCCGCGACATCGTCCTGCACGGCAGCGGCAGCGAGGCGATCAACCTCGTCTACGTCGGCGAGAACGGCAACAAGTACCAGCGCAAGCACAGCTTCGAAGGCATCCTGCCGAACCTCGAGCGCCGCTACCGCGAGACCGAATCGGCGGCAGTGCGCGAGGAACTGGCGAAGTACATCAGCGAGCGCCCCTGCACCGAATGCGGCGGCGCGCGCCTGAACCGCGCCGCGCGCAACGTGTTCGTCGCCGACAAGCCGCTGCCGGAGGTCGCGATGCTGCCGATCGACGCCTCGCTGGCGTTCTTCGAGGGCCTGGCCCTGCCCGGCTGGCGCGGCGAGATCGCGGCCAGGATCGTCAAGGAGATCCGCGAACGGCTCGGCTTCCTGGTCGACGTCGGGCTGGATTACCTGACCCTGGAGCGCAAGGCGGATTCGCTGTCCGGCGGCGAGGCCCAGCGCATCCGGCTGGCATCGCAGATCGGCGCCGGCCTGGTCGGGGTGATGTACGTGCTGGACGAACCATCGATCGGCCTGCACCAGCGCGACAACGAGCGCCTGCTCGGCACCCTCACCCGCCTGCGCGACCTCGGCAACACCGTGATCGTGGTCGAGCACGACGAGGATGCGATCCGGCTGGCCGACCATATCGTCGACATCGGCCCCGGCGCCGGCGTGCACGGCGGCGAGGTGGTCGCGCAAGGCTCGCTGGAGAGCGTGCTGCAGGCGCCGCGGTCGCTGACCGGGCAGTACCTGTCCGGGCGCAAGGCGATCGGGGTGCCGGCGCACCGGCACCCGCCCAACCGCAAGCTGATGCTCGCGCTGAAGGGCGCGTGCGGCAACAACCTGAAGGACGTCGACCTGGAGATCCCCTCCGGTCTGTTCACCGCGATCACCGGCGTCTCCGGCTCCGGCAAGTCGACCCTGATCAACGACACCCTGTATGCGCTGGCCGCCAACGAGATCAACGGCGCCTCGCACACCCCGGCGCCGTATCGCGAAGCCGGCGGCATCGACCTGTTCGACAAGGTCGTGGACATCGACCAGTCGCCGATCGGGCGCACCCCGCGCTCCAACCCGGCGACCTACACCGGTCTGTTCACCCCGCTGCGCGAGCTGTTCGCGCAGGTTCCGGAAGCGCGCGCGCGCGGCTACGCGCCGGGCCGCTTCAGCTTCAACGTGCGCGGCGGGCGCTGCGAGGCCTGCCAGGGCGACGGCCTGATCAAGGTCGAGATGCACTTCCTGCCGGACGTGTACGTGCCCTGCGACGTCTGCGCGGGCAAGCGCTACAACCGCGAGACCCTGGAGATCCTGTACAAGGGCTACAGCATCCGCGACGTGCTGGAGATGACGGTGGAGGATGCACTGGAGCTGTTCCAGCCGGTGCCGAGCATCGCCCGCAAGCTGGAAACCCTGATGGACGTGGGCCTGAGCTACATCAAGCTCGGCCAGTCGGCGACCACCCTGTCCGGCGGCGAGGCGCAGCGGGTGAAGCTGTCGAAGGAGCTCAGCCGGCGCGACACCGGGCGCACGCTCTACATCCTCGACGAACCCACCACCGGCCTGCACTTCCACGACATCGAGCACCTGCTGGCGGTGCTCCACAAGCTGCGCGACGACGGCAACACGATTGTCGTCATCGAGCACAACCTGGACGTGATCAAGACCGCGGACTGGGTGATCGACCTCGGCCCCGAAGGCGGCCATCGCGGCGGCCAGATCATCGCCACCGGAACGCCGGAAGACGTGGCCGCCAACCCGGCCTCGCACACCGGCCGCTTCCTTGCGCCTTTGCTCGAACGCAATCGTGCAGGCTCGAAGCCGGCGCCGAAGGGTGCGCCGCGCAAGGCCAGGAACAAGACCACATGAGCCGTGCACCATGAACAACCTGTTCCGCAGGCCGGTCGCACTGCGCTGGAGCGACCTCGACGCCTTCAACCACGTCAACAATGCGCGCTACCTGACCTTCATCGAGCAGGCGCGCATCGAGTGGTTCGACACCATCGCCGAGCCGTGGGTCACCACGGAGACGGCGCCGGTGGTGGCGTCGGCGACGCTCAACTTCAAGCGCCCGATCGAGTACCCGGCCAGCATCTTCGTCGAACTGTTCACCGCGAAACTTGGCACCAGCAGCGTGGTGATCGGCCACCGCATCGTCGATGCCGACGGCGGCCTGCATTGCGACGGCAGCGTGGTCGCGGTGTGGATCGACCGCCGCAGCGGCAGGCCGACGCCGCTGCCGGATGGCGTGCGGCGCGCATCGGAAGCGCTGCTGCAGGGCTGAGGCTTCGCCGCACCGGCGCGCCAAGAAGGCGCCTTGCGGCCAGTCGTGCCGCCGCCAATCCCCGGATCAGGGCGCCGGCTTGCGGACCTCGAGTTCGCCAAGCAGCTTGCGCCCGTCCTTGAGCTCGAATTCGATCGCGACGCGGCTGCCCGGCTTCAGCGTCGCCTTCGGCTGCATCAGCATCAGGTGCAGGCCGCCCGGTTGCAGCACCGCCGCGCCGTCCGGCGCGATCCGCAGCTCCGGCACCTGGCGCATGCGGCTGATGCCGTCGACCAGCTTCGACTCGTGCAGCTCCACGCTGCCGTAGGCGGGACTGGAGGCGGCGACGATGGACGCCGGCATCGGGCAGCGGTTCTCGATGCGGCCGAACCCGGCGTGCATGGGCATGCCGGCCGGCATCAGGCGGATCCAGCCGTCCTTGACCTGCGGGGCGCAATCGCGCGCGCAGGCGGACAGCGGCAGCAACGACAGCAGCAACGCGAGGATGATCTTCATGCGCCTATGATACCGGCTGTCCCGCACCGGAACCCAGCGCCATGTCGCCGAACGGATCCCTCGTCGAAACCCTTGTCCACGGCCACGTCACCGAGTTGCGGCTGGCACGCGCACCGGTCAATGCGCTCAATCCGGACCTGTGCCGGGCCATCAGCGGGTCGCTGGCCGGCGCACTGGCGAACGGCGCGCGCGGGATCGTGCTCGCGGGTGGCCCCAAGGTGTTCTCGGCCGGGCTGGACGTGCCGTTCCTGCTCTCGCTGGGCGACGACCAGGCCGCGCTGCTGCAGGCGTGGACCGCGTTCTTCGATGCCGCGCGCGCGCTGGCCAGCTGCCCGGTGCCGGTGGTGGCGGCGATGGCCGGGCATGCGCCGGCGGGCGGCTGCGTGCTGGCGCTGTGCTGCGACTACCGGATCATGGCCGATGGCCCGTACCGGATCGGCCTCAACGAGACCCAGGTCGGGCTGGTGGCGCCGGAGGGCATCCAGGCGCTGATGGCGCGGGCGGTCGGCGCGCACCGCGCCGAGCGACTGCTGGTGGCCGGTGCGATGGTGGAGTCCGCGCAGGCCCTGCGGATCGGGCTGGTCGACGAAGTCACCGGCATCGACGATGTCGCCACCCGCGCCCGCGTGTGGCTGCAAGAGCTGCTGCAGTTGCCGCAGGGGCCGATGCTGGAAACCCGGCGGATCGCCCGTGCCGACGTGGCCGCCTGCCTGCGCGACGAACGCATCGACCTGCCCCGCTTCGTCGCCGGATGGATGCAGCCGGACACCCAGGCGGCGCTGCGCGCGATGCTGGCGCGGATCGGCAAGTAGGGACCGCGCCGGCCGGCTGCGCGCGCCGGACGGGGATCGCTTAGCCGCCGGTTGCGACCGGCCGCGACGGATCGCTGATCCAGCCGCTCCAGGAGCCGGTGTAGAGGATGCCGCCGCGCAGGCCGGCGCGTTCCATCGCCAGCAGGTTGTGGCAGGCGGTGACGCCGGATCCGCACATCACCACCACCTGGTCCGGCGAGTGCGTGCCCAGCAGGGCGCGGTATTCGTCGGCAAGCTGCATCGGCGGCTTGAAGCGGCCGTCAACCAGGTTCAGCGCGTACGGCCGGTTGACCGCACCGCGCACATGGCCGGCAATCCGGTCCAGCGGTTCCTCGTCGCCGCGGAAGCGGGCCGCCGCGCGCGCATCCACCAGCATGCCGCCGTTGTCCAGGTGCGCCTGCAGCGCATTCGCGTCGAACAGGCGCGAGTGGTCGTAAGCCGCGCGGTAAGCCGAAACGGCGGGCGCCCGCGGCGCCGACGACACCGGCAGGCCAAGCGCGGTCCAACGCGCCCAGCCGCCGTCGAGCACGGCCACCTTCTCGTGGCCAAGCATCTTCAGCAGGAACCACAGGCGCGCGGCGATCGCGCCGTCGCCATCGTCATAGGCCACCACCTGGTGCCCGGGCTCGATGCCGTAGCGCGCCAGCCTGGCGGTGAACATGTCGGCGGGCGGCCACGGATGGCGGCCTTCGCCGCCCGGCGACATGTCGGAAAGGTCGCGTTCCAGGTGCGCGTAGGCCGCACCCGGCAGGTGCGTGGTGCCATACGCATGCTCGCCAGCATTCGGGTCGAGCAGGCTGAACCGGCAATCCACGATCACCAGGTCCGGTCGATTGAGGGCGACGGCCAGGGTTTCGGCCTGCACCAGGGTTGTCCATCCGGCCATCAGTCCCTCCCGGGGGTTGCGGACGCGAGCCGTTCGCGGAGGTTGAACAGGATCGAGGCGGTCACGCCCCAGATCCGCTGTCGTTCATAACGGTATTGGAGCACGTGACGCGGCCGTCCGCCGAAGTGCAGCTCGATTTCCTCCAGCATCGCCGGGTCCAGCAGCAGGTCCAGCGGCACCTCGAAGGCCTCGGCCACCTCGCCCGGATCCGGCCGCGGCACGAATCCCGGCTCCACCATGGCCACCAGCGGCACCACCCGGAAGCCGGTGATGGTGAGCAGCGGGTCGAGATAGCCAAGCGCGGTGGCCTGGCGGGCCTGCAGGCCGACTTCCTCGCTGGCCTCGCGCAGCGCCGCGGCGGCCGGGCTGGCATCGAACGCCTCGATCCGCCCACCGGGGAAGCTCACCTGGCCCGCGTGGTGGCGCAGGCCGTCGTGGCGGCGGGTCAGCAGCACCGTCGGCGCCCCGGCATGCGCGACCACGCCCACCAGCACCGCGGCCTGACGCGGCTCGCCCGGGGCCAGCAGGCCGTCGAGTTCCTGCAGGTTCCAGGGCAGGCCCGCCGGCGGCAACGCCAACGGATGCGTGGCCCGCCGCAGCGATTCGGCAAGCGCGGCCGACTGCATCACGCCTGCCCGCGCACGGCTGCGCGCCGCGGCAACACCTCGTCCATCAGGTGCAGGCGCACGTCGTCGTTCAGCAGCGGCCAGGCCGCCACTTCGTCGCCCGTCCGGTGGCAGCCGCTGCACAAGCCGTCGTCGGCGATCTCGCAGATGCCGATGCAGGGACTGAGCACGGCGCGATACTGGATCGTCATGGCATCACCGTGGCGTTGCCTGCAAAAAACGAAGCGCCGGACTGACCGGCGCATCGAAAGCCCATCGACCAGGCCAACCCCGACGGTGCGGGGCGGGCCGGCCGTGGCGGGTCCTCATGCGGACCCGCCGCAAAGCATCATTTCACCCCGCTCAGCGCCGCGCGGATGGTGACGGCCTGCTTGGCGAACTGCGGATTGTCCGCACCCAGCTTGCCCGGCGGGATCACCATCTCCCACACGGTGCCCTGCTGCATCAGCGGAAGGGTTTCCTTGAGCGCCGGGATCGGCGCGTCGGCAACCTTGAACGGCGCCGGGGTCTGCTCGCCGCTCAGCGGCACGTTGACCGCCGCGAGGAACGTCTGGAACACGATCTCGACCTGGCTGGTGGCGGTAGGCTTGGCACCGGTGCCCGGGCGCAGCACCCGGTACATGATGCCGCTCGGCAGGGTGATGACGCCGGTCTGGTCCTTGAACTTGGTAACGAAGCCGGCGGACTGCGCCTCGTTGTCGGACGCCAGCTTGCGGAACTCGGCTTCACGCTTCTGCATCACCCGCTGCTGGAAACCCGAATACGCAGCGCCAAGCTGTTCCTGGGTGTAGGCCGGCTGCTTCTTGGCATAGGCATCCTGCAGACCACGGATGACGGTGGCGATGTCGACCAGCTCACCCGAATTCACCAGGTCCTGGCCGAGCGTCCAACCGAAGGCGTAGCTGGCATGGGTCTTGTCCACGACCGGAGCCGCGGGCTTGGCCGGAGCGGCCGCAGGCTTGGCAGGAGCCGGTGCCGGCGCGGCCGGCTTGGTCTGCGCCGAGGCGATGCCGGCGGTCAGGGTCAGGGCCGCCACACTGGCAGCAAGCGCGCGAAACTTCATTTACAACCTCGCTCAAAATTTGGGGCGGCCGTGCCGCCCTGGGGTCCGCCGCGACCGATGGCCGCGCGGTGTTGACATCTCGCCGGTCGAACTGCCCCGGATTGACACGCTAGGATAGCGGCCGCAGCGCTTAACCGCCACTGAGGCCCCTCCTCCGACACGGCGTGGCGGCGGAAGTTCCAGCCATCCACGTCCTTCCCGAAACCCCACCCACCGCGAGGCCGCATGACCGACCCCCTGCTGTTGATCGACACTGCCGATGGCGTGCGCACGATCCGCGTCAACCGCCCGGACAAGCTCAACGCCCTCAACGCCGCCACCCTGGACGCACTGGACGTAGCCTTCGCCGACGCCGCCGCCGACGCCGCCGTGCGCGTGGTGGTGCTCACCGGCAGCGGGCCGAAGGCCTTCGTCGCCGGCGCCGACATCGCCGAGATGAATGCCCTGACCCCCGTCCAGGGCCGCGATTTCTCCCTGCGCGGCACCCGCATGATGCGCCGGGTGGAAACGCTGCCCAAGCCGGTGATCGCAATGGTGAACGGCTTTGCGCTGGGTGGCGGGCTGGAGCTGGCGATGTGCTGCCACCTGCGGATCGCCGCCGACAGCGCGAAGGTCGGCCAGCCGGAGATCAACCTCGGCCTGATCCCCGGGTTCGGTGGCACCCAGCGCCTGCTGCGCCTGTGCGGCCGTGCGGCGACCCTGGAGCTGTGCCTGACCGGCGCGCCCATCAGCGCCGAACGCGCGCTGCAGCTCGGCATCGTCAACCGCGTGGTGCCGGCCGCGGACCTGGAAGCCGAAACCATGCGGCTGGCCACCCAACTTGCGGCGGCCGCGCCGCTGGCGCTGCGCGGGATGCTCGATTGCGTGAACATCGGCGGCGAATGCGGGATCGGCGAAGGCCTGGAGTACGAGTCGGCGCAATTCGGCCTGGTGTTCTCGACCGACGACATGCGCGAAGGCACCGCCGCCTTCCTCGAAAAGCGCAAGCCGGCGTTCAACGGCCGCTGATGGCGCCTGCCTGCCAGCACTGCGGCTGCGCAGGCGCGCATCCAGCGCACGCACTGCTGGCGATGCTGGCCATCGACGACCTGGATGCGGCGATGGAGCACGGACTGCTCGATGCCCTGCCCTGCCCCGGCTGCGATGCCGCCTGCAACGTGCGCCTGATCGAGGCGCGCGATGCACGCCACTCCGCGCTGGCCGCGCGCGAACGCCACCGCGCGCGCGCGGAACGCCTGCTGCGGCGCGCTGCCGGCCGCGAGGCCGCGCGACGCCCCGTCCCCGCGTCCACCGCAGCGCCCGCACCCGCGCTGCCGGCCGCGGCTGCCGACGTGCTGGCGCGTGCGCTGGCGAAGGCCGCGCGGCGCGGGCCGCGATGACCGTGGTCGCCGGCAGGCGCCGCCCCCTGCGCGGCAGCAGGCTGACCCGCGAGGAGATCGCCGACCTGTTCGCCCGCCTGCGTGCACTGAACCCGAAGCCGACCACCGAACTCGAGTACGCCAGCCCGTTCGAGCTGCTGGTCGCGGTGATCCTGTCGGCGCAGGCCACCGACGTGGGCGTCAACAAGGCGACGCGCAAGCTGTTCCCTCGTGCAAACACCCCAGCCGCGATCCTTGCGCTGGGCGAGGACGGCCTGAAGCGATACATCGCGACCATCGGCCTGTTCAATGCCAAGGCCGCAAACGTCATCGCCATGTGCCGCCTGCTGCTCGACGCGCACGGCGGCGAGGTGCCGCGCACCCGTGCCGGACTGGAAGCGCTGCCCGGGGTTGGCCGCAAGACCGCCAACGTGGTCCTCAATACCGCGTTCGGCGAACCGGCGATCGCGGTCGACACCCATATCTTCCGGGTCTCCAACCGCACCGGGCTGGCGCCAGGCACCAACGTGCGCATCGTCGAGGACAAGCTGGTGAAGCTGGTCCCGGCGGAATTCCGGCTGGACGCACACCACTGGCTGATCCTGCACGGCCGCTACACCTGCACCGCGCGCAAGCCACAGTGCCCGCGCTGCCCGGTCCGCGACCTGTGCCGGTGGCCGGACAAGGCGGCGTCGGCCGGGCCGGTGCTGCTGCCCTGAACGAGGGCCCGCGCGTTGCCGGGCGATGCACGGCGCTGGCCCTCGCGGCTGGCCGCAAATGAAGACGCCCCGCACGAAGCGGGGCGTCCGGTGTTGCACGAGGTGCGCCCGGGTCAGAACGCGAACTGGGTGCGCAGCGCGAGCTGGCTCGGCTCGTCGCCGGTCTTGTCGTTGTCGCCCTGGGTCCAGTTCAGCATGATCCGCATGTTCGGGTTGACGTAGTAGTTCACGCCAAGGACGGTGGAGGTGGTCTTGGTGTCCAGCAGGTCGTTGTTCTCCATCGTGTCCCAACGCGCGGTGAGCTCCCACAGGCCCTTGTCGGCGACCTTCGGCGAGCCGAACACGCCGGTGCCCGGCTTGTACGCCTTCATCCCGCCGTTGAGCATCCAGCTGCCCTGCACGTAGAACGCGTCCACGTCCTGCGAGCCGCCGCTGGCCTGGCCGTAGTTGCCGCGCGCATATTCGGACTGCACGAAGAACGGGCCGCTGAGGTACGCCGCCTCGAGGCCATAGGTGCTGACCTGGGAGTCGTTGGTGCCGACCGCGGCGGTGGTGGTGGCCATGGTCTGCGACGGGCCGCGGCGACCGGCGTAGTGCGACACCGCGGTCACGGTCGGGGTGCCCTTGTTCAGGTTCTCGAAGCTGTAGGAGGCGCCAAGGTGGAAGGCGGTGGTGCCGTCGTTGATCGGCGCCCAGGTGGCGCGGCCGGCGAAGCCCACGCCCTCGTTGCGCGCAGTCGGCGCGCTGCGCATGTTGAACGCGCTGACGCCGAAGGTGTAGTTGCCGGTGGCGCCGGCGCGCAGGTAGCCCACGCCCTGCTGGAACTGGCGGCCGTTGTAGATGCCGGTGGCGGTGGTGCTGGGGCGCTCCATCATCAGGATTTCGTTGGAACTGGTCAGCTCCTCCAGCGCGCGGTACGGCTTGAAGTGGCCGATGGTGACCTTGCCGCCCATCATGTTGCGGGCGATGTAGAGGTCGCGGATGCCGTCCAGGTTGCTGCCGCCGGAGAAATCTTCCTCGACCTTGTATTCCCAACCGTAGGCCTTGCCGGACAGGGTCAGGCGGGCGCGGCGGAACTCGGTGGTGTCGGTGGTCGCGGCCACGTCCTTGTCGAACGCGTAGGCATCGAAATGGACGCGGCCACCGATCGAGGCCTCGAAGTTCTTGTCGGCCGAGGTGACCTTGATGCCGCCCTTGGTCTCGACCTTGGTGCTGTTGTTGGCCAGGGTGTCGAGCTGGGTCGCGGTATCGACGTTGACGTCGGACTGCGCGTCGCTGCGGTCCTCGAGCTCCTGCACCTTGGCGGCGAGCTCCGCCAGTTGCTGCTTGAGCGCGGCGAGTTCCTGGTCGCGCGCATCCTGGGCACTGGCCTGGAAGCTGGTGGCGGCCAGCGCCATGGTCACGGCGAGGGCGAGGGTCTTGCGTTGCATGGTCATGCTCCGGAAAGGATCGAAAGTAGGTTGGGTGCCTGCGGCCGGGCGGCCGTTAAGACTCCGTGAAACGGGCACAGCCTGCGACCGGATTCTGACAGTCGTGTTGTCGAAAGATGACAGTTCGATGAATCCGCGCCGCGGCCCATGTGTCACGGGACACGCAGGGCGCGCCAGCGTTGTCATCAAACGGTCACTTCGACAACACGCTTCTGTCATCCAACCGCAGTGGAATGCGCGGCAGCGGCGAGTCCGCGCATCAGCCACCCAGGAGTACCGCGTGTCCAACTACCTCAAGCACCGCACCGCAGCCCTCGTGCTCGCCGGCGGCTTCGTGTTCACCGCCGCCGCCGCCGACATCACCGGTGCCGGCGCCACCTTCATCTATCCGCTGCTCTCGAAGTGGTCGGCCGACTACTCGCAGGCCACCGGCAACAAGATCAACTACCAGTCGATCGGCTCCGGCGGCGGCATCGCCCAGATCAAGGCGAAGACGGTTGACTTCGGCTCCTCCGACAAGCCGCTGCCACCCGAGGAACTGAAGGCCGCGGGCCTGGGCCAGTTCCCGTCGGCGATCGGCGGCGTGGTGCCGGTGATCAATATCCCGGGCCTGAAGGCCGGTGCGATGAAGCTGGACGGCGAACTGGTCGCCGACATCTTCCTCGGCAAGGTCGCCAAGTGGAACGATCCGCGCATCGTCGCCCTGAACGGCGGCGTCAACCTGCCGGACATGAAGATCACCGTGGTCCACCGTTCGGACGGTTCCGGCACCACCTTCAACTGGGTCAACTACCTGTCCAAGGTCAGCCCGGAGTGGAAGGCCAAGGTCGGCGAAGGCACCTCGGTCAAGTGGCCGGCCGGCGTCGGCGGCAAGGGCAACGAGGGCGTCGCCGCGTACGTGAAGCAGATCAAGGGCGGCATCGGCTACGTCGAGCTGTCCTATGCGCTGCAGAACAAGATGGCCTACAGCCGCATGAAGAACGCCGCCGGCAACTACGTGAACCCGAGCGATGCGAGCTTCGCCGCGGCCGCCGCCAGCGCCGACTGGAAGAACTCGAAGGACTTCTTCCTGGTGATGACCAACGCGCCGGGCGACAACTCCTGGCCGGTCGCCGCCACCAACTTCATCCTGATGCACAAGAAGCCGAAGGATGCCGCGCGCGCCAAGCAGGCGCTGGAGTTCTTCCGCTGGGCCTACGCCAATGGCGACGAGCAGGCCCGCTCGCTGGACTACGTGCCGCTGCCGGACGAACTGGTCCAGCAGGTCGAGGCGTACTGGGCGCAGAACTACAAGTTCTGATCCCGCCAATCCCCCTGACCAGGGTGTGCGTTCGGGCGGGCCTTCGGGCCCGCCTTTTTCTTGCGCACCCCGCCGATTCCGGGCGAAACCGGGGCAGCTGTCATCGACATGTCACAAAAACATCATTTCATGGCGCGATCCGAAACGCGCGACTGGAAGACCCCCACATGAGCCGCCAACTGCCCCGCCTCGCCGCCCTCAGCCTGTGCCTGCTGGCCGGCCTTGCCGCCTGCAAGCAGGAGCCCGCCGCGGCCGCCGCCAGCGCCGATCCCGGCGGCGGCGCCGACCGCTGCGCCGGCAACGGCCGGCGACCGCAAATCGGTGGAAATCACGGGTGCCGGCGCCACCTTCATCTATCCACTGCTTTCGAAGTGGTCGGACGACTACAACAAGGCCACCGGGGCCAGGATCAACTACCAGTCGATCGGCTCCGGCGGCGGCATCGCCCAGATCAAGGCCGGCACCGTGGACTTCGGCTCCTCCGACAAGCCGCTGGCGCCGGAAGAACTGGCGAAGGACGGCCTGGCCCAGTTCCCGTCCGCGGTCGGCGGGGTGGTGCCGGTGGTCAACCTCGAGGGCCTGGAAGCCGGCAAGCTGCGCCTGACCGGCGCGGTGCTGGCCGACATCTTCCTCGGCAAGGTCGCCACCTGGAACGACCCGGCGATCGCCGCGCTCAATCCCGGCCTGCCGCTGCCCTCCTCCAAGATCAACGTGGTGCACCGCTCGGACGGTTCCGGCACCACCTTCAATTTCGTCAATTACCTGTCCAAGGTCAGCCCGGCGTGGAAGGCCACGGTCGGCGAAGGCACCTCGGTCAACTGGCCCGGCGGCATCGGCGGCAAGGGCAACGAGGGCGTGGCTGCCTACGTGAAGCAGATCAAGGGCAGCATCGGCTATGTCGAGCTGGCCTACGCCACCGAGAACAGGATGGCCTATGCCGGCATGCAGAACGCGGCCGGCAATTGGGTGCAGCCATCGGCGGCCTCGTTCGCCGCGGCCGCCGCCAGCGCCGACTGGAAGAACGCCCGGGACTTCAGCCTGGTCGTCACCGATGCCCCGGGTGCGGACGCGTGGCCGATCACCGCCACCAACTTCATCCTGGTCTACAAGCAGCCGAAGGACGCCAAGCGCACCCGCGACACCCTGGACTTCTTCAAGTGGGCGTTCGAGCAGGGCCAGGCGCAGGCGGACGCCCTGCACTTCGTGCCGCTGCCGGCGGAACTGGTGCAGCAGATCGAGGCCTACTGGGCATCGGACATCAAGGCCTGACGACCACGCCGCGCGCACCGGCGCCACGTCCGTGGCGCCGGCTCGACACGACCGGATGACACCGCGAACACCATGAACGCCATTGCCCCGACCGCCGCAGACGATTCCCGCGACCTCGCCGACATCCGCACCGACAACCGCTTCCGCTGGCTGGTGACCGGTGCCGGCGTGTTCGTGCTGGTGTCGCTCGCCGCCGCCGCGCTGTCGATGCTGTGGGGCGGCCGCGCGGCCTTCCAGAAATTCGGCATCGCCTTCCTGTGGACCGACGAGTGGGACGCGGTGCAGCAGCAGTTCGGCGCGCTGGTGCCGATCTACGGCACCCTGGTCACCGCCTTCATCGCGATGCTGATCGCGGTCCCGATCAGCTTCGGCATCGCCTTCTTCCTGACCGAGATCGCGCCGAAGTGGTTGCGCACCCCGGTCGGCGCGGCGATCGAGCTGCTGGCGGGCATTCCCTCGATCATCTACGGCATGTGGGGCCTGTTCGTGCTGGTGCCGGTGCTGGCCGAACACGTGTACCCGTGGGTGGATGCGAACTTCGGCCAAATCCCGTTCGTCGGCGTGCTGTTCGCCGGCCCGCCGCTGGGGCTGGGCATGGGCACTGCCGGCCTGGTGCTGGCGATCATGGTGATCCCGTTCGTGTCGTCGGTGATGCGCGAGGTGTTCCTGACCGTGCCCGGCAGGCTGAAGGAATCGGCGTACGCGCTCGGCGCGACCCGCTGGGAAGTGGTGTGGGACGTGGTCCTGCCGTACACGCGTTCGGCGGTGATCGGCGGCATCTTCCTGGGCCTCGGCCGCGCGCTGGGCGAGACCATGGCGGTCACCTTCGTGCTCGGCAACGCGCATTCGCTGACCATGTCGCTGCTGGAACCCGGCAACTCGATCGCCGCGACCATCGCCAACGAATTCACCGAAGCCGATTCGGAGATGTACCGCTCCTCGCTGATCGCGCTCGGCTTCGTGCTGTTCATCGTCACCTTCATCGTGCTCAGCATCGCCCGGCTGATGCTGCGCAGCCTCAACAAGCGGGAGGGCAACTGATGGCCACGCCGCTCTATGCCATCCGCGCCGCCAAGAACATCGCCGCCCAGGTGCTGGCGGTGCTGGCCGCGGTGTTCGGGATCTTCTGGCTGGTCTGGATCATCTGGACCACCCTGCGGATGGGCGTCAGTTCGCTGAACCTGGCGCTGTTCACGGAAATGACCCCGCCACCGGGCGCCGAGGGCGGCGGCATGCTCAACGCGTTCTTCGGCAGTGCGCTGATGAGCATGCTCGGGATCCTGCTGGGCGCGCCGATCGGGGTGCTGGCCGGCACCTACCTCGCCGAATACTCCAGCAAGAGCTGGCTCGGCGAGACCGTGCGCTTCGTCAACGACATCCTGCTGTCGGCGCCCTCGATCGTGCTCGGCCTGTTCGTGTACACCATGGTGGTGGCGCAGATGGGGCATTTCTCGGCGCTCGCCGGCGGCATCGCGCTGGCCTTCATCGTGCTGCCGGTGGTGGTGCGCACCACCGACGAGATGCTGCGGCTGGTGCCCTCGCAGATGCGCGAGGCGGCGCTGTCGCTGGGCGTGCCCCAGTGGAAGGTGACCATGCAGGTGCTGTACCGCAGCGCCCTGCCCGGCATCGTCACCGGCATCCTGCTGGCGCTTGCGCGGATCTCCGGCGAAACCGCGCCACTGCTGTTCAGCGCGCTCAACAACCAGTACTGGACCACCGACGTCCTGTCGCCGATGGCGAACGTGCCGGTGGTGATCTTCCAGTATGCGATGAGCCCGTTCGAGAACTGGCATTCGCTGGCCTGGGCCGGCGCCTTCGTCCTGACCCTGTTCGTGCTGCTGACCAGCCTTGTGGCCCGGGCGATCGTATCGCGCAACAAGATGACCCATGACTGATTTCTCGCGGATCCCCGACATGAACGATTTGCACCTCGCCGTCGCACACCCGCGCGACACCCCGACGCTGGCGCCGCCGGTGAAGATCAGCGCGCGCAACCTGGACTTCTGGTACGACAAGTTCCACGCGGTCAAGGACATCAGGCTGGACGTCCCGGAGAAGCGGGTGACCGCGCTGATCGGGCCGTCCGGTTGCGGCAAGTCGACCCTGCTGCGGGTGTTCAACCGGATCTACGCGCTGTATCCCAAGCTGGTGGCGAAGGGCGAGGTGATGCTGGACGGCGAGAACATCCTCGACCCGAAGTACCCGATGAACCGGCTGCGCAGCAAGGTCGGCATGGTGTTCCAGAAGCCGGTGCCGTTCCCGATGACGATCTACGAGAACGTCGCCTACGGCATCCGCCACCACGAACGCCTGGGCAAGGCCGAAATGGACGCGCGCGTCGAGCTGGCGCTGCGCCAGGCCGCGCTGTGGGACGAGGTCAAGGACAAGCTGAAGGACAGCGGCCTGGGCCTGTCCGGCGGCCAGCAGCAGCGCCTGTGCATCGCCCGCGCGGTGGCGCTGAAGCCGGAAGTGCTGCTGCTGGACGAACCGACCTCGGCGCTGGACCCGATCTCCACCAGCCGCATCGAGCAACTGGTCGAGGAACTCAAGCAGGACTTCACGATCATGATCGTGACCCACAACATGCAGCAGGCCGCGCGCGTCTCCGACTACACCGCCTTCATGTACCTGGGCGACCTCATCGAGCACGGCGCCACCGAGCAGATCTTCTCCAATCCCTCGAAGCAGCAGACCGAGGACTACATCACGGGCAGGTTCGGCTGATGAACGAGCACAACCACATCGTCAAGAGCTACGACCAGGAGCAGCAGGCCCTGCTCGACGAGCTGATCCGCATGGGCCAGATGTCGGTGGCGCAGCTGGAGGCCGCGCTGGACGTGGTCGAGCGGCGCGACGACAAGGCCGCCGAGCGGGTGATCGGCAACGACGAGGCGATCGACGCGCTCGAGCAGCAGGTCAACCACGACGTGATCCGGCTGATCCGGCGCGGCCCGCTGGCCGGCGACCTGCGGGTGATCCTGGCCGCGTTGCGGGTGGCCTCCGACATCGAGCGCATCGGCGACCTCGCGGCGAACATCGCCAAGCGCTCGATGGCGCTCAACCTCACCCCGCCGCTGCCGCATACCCGCGGGCTGGACGCGCTGGGCCGGCTGGCCGCGCGCCAGGTGCGCGACGTGCTCGACGCCTACGTGCAACGCGACGGCGACGCCGCGCTGCGCCTGCGCGCCAACGACGTCGAGCTGGACACCCTCTACACCGGGCTGTTCCGCGAGCTGCTGACCTACATGATGGAGGATGCGCGCGCGATCACCCCGTGCACGCACCTGCTGTTCATGGCCAAGAACCTGGAGCGGATCGGCGACCACGCCACCAACATCGCCGAGAACGTGTGGTTCCTCGTGCATGGCGAGGAACTGATGCCGCCGCGCGACAAGCGCGACGAGAGCAGCACCACGGTGGTCTGACCGCCGCGACCCGCTGTACCGGCGGCAACGCCGGCCGCCAGCGGCTGGCCGTGGCCGTGTGCTGGCGGTAGGATCGCGCCACACGTCACGCGCGAACCGCGCCAAGGAGCCACGATGTCACAGTCCCACAAGCCGATCGCCCTGGTGATCGGCGCCGCCGTTGCCACCGGTACCCTGGTCGCCGGCTCGCTGTTCACGATGCAGGCGATGGCCGGCGGCTACCAGCAGGATCCCGCCAAGGCCGAAGCCAAGGCCGGCGAGGGCAACTGCGGGGGCATGCAACCCGCGGCCGGCGCGCCGGCGCATACCTTGGCCTCGATGGACACCGACAAGGATGGCCGCCTGTCGCGCGCCGAATTCGATGCCGCGCACAAGGGCAGCGAAGAGAAGTTCGCCGGCCATGACGGCAATGGCGATGGCTTCATCACCCAGGCCGAGATGGATGCGCACCACGCCCAGATGAAGGACGCGAAGCACGACGCCGCCAGCAAGGGCGGCGAAGGCAAGTGCGGCGAGGGCAAGTGCGGCGAAGGCAAGTGCGGCGGCAACCCCTGAGCCGGCATGCGCCAGCCATTGCCAGCGCATAGCGCCGGCCTCGGCCTGCGCAGGGCCCTGCTGGACCAGTTGATCGAGGCGCCTGCGGGCGCCTTCGATTTTCTGGAGTGTGCGCCAGACAACTGGATCGGTGTCGGCGGCGTGCTGGGCGACAAGCTGGCGACGCTGGCCTCCCGGCATCCGCTCAGCGGCCACGGGCTGTCGCTGTCGCTGGGCGGGCCGGACCCGCTGGACACCACGTTCCTGCGCCAGACCCGCGACTTCCTCGCCCGCCACCAGGTCGTCGCCTACAGCGAGCACCTGAGCTACTGCTCCGCCTCCGGCCACCTCTACGACCTGCTGCCGATCCCGTTCACCGAGGCCGCGGTGCGCCACGTCGCCGGACGCATCGCGCAAGTGCAGGACGCGCTGGGCCAGCGCATCGCGATCGAGAACGTCAGCTACTACGCGGCGCCCTTCCAGGCGATGGGCGAGATCGCGTTCATCGAAGCGGTCCTGGGCGAGGCCGACTGCGACCTGTTGCTCGACGTCAACAACGTCTACGTCAATGCCATCAACCACGGCTACGACGCGCGCGCGTTCGTCGACGCGATGCCGTCGGCGCGGATCGCAAGCATCCATGTCGCCGGCCATTACGACGAAGCCGACGACCTCAAGATCGACACCCACGGCGCGGCGGTGAAGGACGCGGTGTGGGACCTGCTCGGCCATGCCTACCAGCGGCACGGCGTGCGCCCGACCCTGCTCGAGCGCGACTTCAACGTCCCGCCCCTGCCGGTCCTGCTGGCGGAAGTGCAGCGCATCCGCGACCTGCAGGCGCGGTTCCGGTGAGCACCCTGCGCGAACAACTCGATGCGATGGCGCGGCACGTTCGCGATCCCGCCGCGCACCCGGGTCCGCCGGGCATCGCGGCCCGGCGCCTGGCGATCTACCGCGGCCTCGTCTACAACAACCTCGACGCCTTGCTGGCCGGCAACTTCCCGGTGATCCGCAAGATCCTCGGCGATGCCGGCTGGCAGGCGCTGGTGGCTGGCTTCCTTGCCCGCCACCGCTGCCATACGCCACTGTTCACCGAACTCGGCCGCGAGCTGATCGCCTTCCTCGAAGCCGAAACCGATCCGCGGCGCCCGTGGCTCGCGGAACTCGCGCATTACGAATGGGCGGAACTTGGCCTGCAGCTGAGCGATGCGGTGGTGCCCCCGCACGATCCCGGCGGAGACCTGCTCGCAGGCGTGCCCATGCTCTCGCCCCTTGCGTGGCCGCTGGCGTATCGCTGGCCGGTCAATCGCCTTGCGCCGGAGTACCAACCAGGCGAACCGCCGCCGGAGCCGACACTGCTCCTGTTGCGCCGCGGGCCCGATGGCCGCATCCATTTCTCCGCGCTGTCGCCGCTGCTGTTCCGCCTGCTGGAGCTGGTCGATACCGATGCCGGCGTGGACGGACGCCGGCTGATGCGGCAACTCGCGATGGAAGCAGGCCACGCCGATTTCGACGGCTTCCTGGCCGAGGCCACGCCGATGCTGCAGCGGTTGCGCAACGAAGGCGTCCTGCTCGGCACCCGCATCGATTAACCTGTCGCGATGACCGAGATCCAAGAAACGCCGGCCTTCAAGCCGATGGCCGAGCGCTTCCGCGGCTACCTGCCGGTGGTGGTGGACGTTGAAACCGGGGGCTTCGACTGGAACAAGCACGCATTGCTGGAAATCGCGGCGGTGCCGATCGAACTGGACCCGCACGGCCGCTTCGTGCCGGGCGAGGTTTGCCATGCGCACATCGAACCGGCGCCGGGCACCTCGATCGACCCCAAGTCGCTGGAAGTGACCGGCATCAAGATCGGCCACCCGCTGCGCTTCGCCGTGGATGAACGCGAGGGCCTGGACAAGGTGTTCGTGCCGGTACGCGCGGCGGCGAAGAAGCACGGCTGCCAGCGCGCGATCCTGGTCGGCCACAACGCGCACTTCGACCTCAATTTCCTGAACGCCGCGGTCAACCGGGTGCAGCACAAGCGCAACCCGTTCCACCCGTTCAGCGTGTTCGACACGGTGACGATGGCGGGGCTGATGTACGGCCAGACCGTGCTGGCCCGCGCGATCCACGCCGCCGGCCTGGACTGGGACCAGCGCGAGGCGCATTCGGCGGTCTACGACGCGGAACGCACCGCGCAGCTGTTCTGCATCATCGCGAATGCGTGGCCTCGATGTGGCCCGTCGCCGGGCGCCATGCCCGAAGCGAGCGCAGGGACAATCGGCGCCATGGATGGCGCCGATTAGCCTACATGGATGTATTCACGGCGTGTCCCAAGCCGCTTCGGGCACGGCGCCCGGCGACTCACCGCGCTTCGGTGCGCTTCTCCTTGAACGACCGCGCAATCCCGTAAACGCTGACCGCGATCCACGCGGCTTCCAGCAGGAACACCGACAGGTTGAAGGTGCCCAGCAAGGACACCAGCACGCCGGCCGCGCCGAACAGGTTGAGCAACTGGTAGACCAGTCCGGTGCCGGACAGCCTGCCCGCCTGCAGCAGCGCAAAGCCGCCAAGGATCATCGCGGTGCCCAGCAGGCCCACCCAGTCGTACCACGCCAAGTCCAGCGCCATCGTCATTTCCCCCAGGTGCTACGGCTGCCGCTGCCGGACCGCTTCGAACAGCGCGATGCCGGTGGCGACGGAGACATTCAGGCTCTCGAACTCGCCGGGCATCGGGATCTTCACCAGCTGGTCGCAGTTCTCGCGGGTCAACCGGCGCAGGCCGTCGCCCTCGCTGCCCATCACCAGCGCGACGTTGCCCTTCAGGTCCAGCGCGTACAGCGAAGCCGTGGCTTCGCCGGCGAATCCGTAGATCCACACCCCCGCCTTCTGCAGGTCGCGCAGGGTGCGCGAGAGGTTGGTGACGCTGAAGACCGGCAACGTGTCCGCCGCGCCGGCCGAGGTCTTGCGCACGGTGGCGTTGACCTGCACCGCCTTGTCCTTCGGGAACACCACCGCGGTCGCGCCCGCCGCCGCCGCGCTGCGCAGGCAGGCGCCGAGGTTGTGCGGATCCTGCACGCCATCCAGCACCAGCACCAGCGCCTTGCCGCCGGCCGCTTCGACCAGGCCGACCAGTTCGTGCTCGTCCCAGGTCTTCGCCGCTGCATAGCGCGCCGCCGCGCCCTGGTGGCGCACGCCGCCGGAGACGCCATCCAGCGCGCCCTGGGCCACGCGGCGGACGTCGATCTCCTTGCGCCGCGCCTGCTGTTCGATCTCGACGATGCGCGGGTTCTTGCCGCCGGCCTCAAGCAGCACCTCGCGCACGTGCTCGGCGTCGTGTTCCAGCGCCGAAGCCACCGCGTTGAGGCCGACGATCCATTGGGCTTGCTTGCTCATACGCTTATTGTGCCCATACACACCGCGATGTTGCGCGGGTCGGGGCGGAGCGGCCTGCGGAAATCCGGCCATGGATGGCCGGCGGCCGCGCCTCGAACAGGATGTTCGCAGAAGCGGAGGAGCAGGCCGCTTCGCCCCGGCCTGCGCAACACTCAGTACTTCTGCTTCTGCCGCTTCGCCGGCTTGCCACGCTCGGGCAGCGGCTTGGCGGCTGCGACGCCTTCCTCGACCAGCCGGAAATCGATCTTGCGATCTTCCACGCTGGCCTTGAGCACCACCACCCGCACGCGGTCGCCGAGGCGGTATTCGCGGCCGCGGCGCTCGCCGGTCAGGGTCTTGCGCACCGCATCGAAGTGGTAGAAGTCGTTGGCCAGCTGGGTCACGTGGACCAGTCCGTTGACCTTGGAATCGTCCAGTTCGACGAACAGGCCGAAGCTGGTGACGCCGCTGATGGTGCCCTCGAATTCCTTGCCCACGTGGTCTTCCATCCACGCCGCGCGATAGCGCTCGTCGACCTCGCGCTGGGCCTCGTCGGCGCGGCGCGAACGCTCGGAGCACTGCAGCGACAGGCTGGCCATCCGGTGCGGGGAGTATTCGTAGGCATCGCGCCTGCCGCCGGCCAGCGCGTGCTTGATCGCGCGGTGAACCAGCAGGTCCGGGTAGCGCCGGATCGGCGAGGTGAAGTGCGCGTATGCCTCCAGCGCCAACCCGAAGTGGCCGATGTTGTCCGGCGCGTACACCGCCAGCGACTGGCTGCGCAGGATCACCGATTCCAGCAGCGCGGCATCGGGACGCTCGCGGATCTTCTCCAGCAGCGCGCGGAAATCCTTCGGGCGCAGCTTGGCCCATGGCGGCAGGCGCAGCGCGAACTCCTTGAGGAATTCGCCGAGGTCCGCGTACTTGGATTCCGGCGGCTTGTCGTGGTTGCGGTACGGCGCCGGGATGCCAACGCCCATCAGGTACAGCGCGGCCTGCACGTTGGCCGCGATCATGCATTCCTCGATCAGCTTGTGCGCGTCGTTGCGCTGGAGCATGCCGGCCTGGCTGACCGCGCCCTTGGCATCCAGCACGAAGCGCACTTCGCTGCTCTCGAACTCGATCGCACCGCGCCTGGCGCGCGCCTTGTCCAGCACCTTGTACAACTGGTGCAGGCGCTGGATCTGCGGCAGCAGCCCGCCAATCTTGGCCAGCGCGGCATCGCGGTCGTCCTCGGGGATGCCCTCGCCCACCGCGTTCCACACATCGGTGTAGGTCAGGCGCGCGTGCGAGTGCATCGCCGCCTCGTAGAACTCGCTTGCGGTCACGATGCCGTCGCGGCCGACCTGCATGTCGCACACGAAGCACAGGCGATCGGCCTTCGGCACCAGCGAACAGATGCCGTTGCTCAGGGTTTCCGGCAGCATCGGCACCACGAACCCGGGGAAATACACCGAGGTCGCGCGCAACTGCGCTTCATCGTCCAGCGGCGTGCCGGGACGCACGTAATGGGAGACGTCGGCGATCGCGACGATCAGGCGGAAGCCGTCGCGGTTGGGCTCGCACCAGACCGCGTCGTCGAAATCCTTGGCGTCCTCGCCGTCGATGGTGACCAGCGGCAGCGCGCGCAGGTCGACCCGGCGCGCGGCGGTCGCGGCATCCACCTGCAGCGGCACCGCGGTGGCCTCGGCCAGCACCGCCGGCGGGAATTCGTGCGGGATCTCGTGGCCGTGGATCGCGGCCTCCACCGCCAGCGACGCGGTCAGCTTGTCGCCCAGCACCGCCAGCACCTTGCCGATCGGTGGCCGGGTGGCATCCATCGCCCGGGTGATCTCCACCACCACCAGCTGCCCGGCCCTGGCCTCGTTGCGGCCATCGTGCGGGATCATCACGTTGCGCTGGATGCGCTTGTCGTCGGGCACCACGAACGCGATGCCGTCTTCTTCGGTAAAGCGGCCGAGCAGGCGGTTGAGCCGGCGCTCCAGCACCTCGACGATCGCCCCTTCCTTGCGCCCGCTGCGGTCCACGCCGGTGACGCTGGCCAGCACGCGGTCGCCGTGCATCGCCTTGCGCATCTCGAACGGCGGCAGGAACAGGTCGTCGCCGCCGCCCGCGTCCGGGCGCAGGAAGCCGAACCCGTTCGGATTGGCGATCACCACGCCGGGCACGAGGTCCATCTGCGCGGCGGGGGCGAAACCGCCGCGGCGGTTCTGCAGCAACTGGCCGTCGCGGACCATCGCGCCAAGGCGCTTGCCCAGCGCCTCGAAGCGGTCGGGCGCGGTCAGCGCGAGCCTGGCCGCCAGCGCTTCGGCGTCCATCGGGCCGTCGTTGGCGGCCAGCACCTGCAGGATCATCTCGCGGCTGGCGATCGGCTGTTCATAGCGTTGCGCCTCGCGCGCGGCGTGCGGGTCGCCCGCGCGCGCAGGGCTGGCCGGCATCGCCGGCTGCCTGGCGGTCGGCGGATGCGCGCGCCTGCTTGCCGCGGTGTCCGCATGCGGGTGCCCGGACCGGGCGCCTGGCTTGCCAGCGCCGGCACCGCCGAACGCGCGCATCAAGCCGGCGTCGGGCAGCCATCCCGGCGCCTTGCTGGCGGCCTTCTTCGGACCCGGCCGCCCCGTTGGCGTGCCTTCGCTGCGGGTGGGGCCGGTCTTGCCGGGTGTCTTGCCACCGCGGCCAGGGCCGCGCTTGCTGGGGGGTTTGCTCATGCGTCGATGGTACATCGCGCCCGTGCAGCGGCCGTCGGCATCGCGCGGATCCGTTGACATCGTCCGAATCGCACTGCAACATACGCCCCCTGCACCCTGCCCGGGTGGCGGAATTGGTAGACGCACTAGCTTCAGGTGCTAGCGGGGGCAACTTCGTGGAGGTTCGAGTCCTCTCCCGGGCACCAGGTACAACCAAGAACCCTCGCTGACGCGGGGGTTTTTCGTTTCCGGGATTGCAGGTTGATCCAGATCAAGATGCGCGCACAGGGCGCCGCCTAGGCTGCGCGCATGGAATCGCAAGCCATTGCCTTCAACGCCGAGTTGCTGCGCCGATACGACCGGCCGGGACCGCGCTATACATCGTATCCGACCGCGCCGCAGTTCCACGCGGGCTTCGGTGCGCGGGAGTTGCGCGCGGTCGCCAGCGCCAGCAACGGCGACCCGATCCCGCGCCGGCTGTCGCTGTACGTGCACGTGCCGTTCTGCGCCAGCCCCTGCTTCTACTGCGGCTGCAACCGCATCATCACCCGCGACACCGCGCGCGGCGAGGCTTACCTCGCGCGCCTGTACCGCGAGATCGCGCTGACCGCGCCGCTGTTCGACCGCGACCGCGAGGTGATCCAGCTGCACTTCGGCGGCGGCACCCCGAATTTCCTGTCGCCGGCGCAGCTGCGCGAGGTGGTCGACACCCTGCGCAGCCACTTCCATTTCTCGGATGCGGACGAACGCGACCTGTCGATCGAGCTCGATCCGCGCTTCGTCAGCCCGGCCGACATCGCCGAACTGGCGGCCGCCGGCTTCAACCGCGCCAGCTTCGGCGTGCAGGATTTCGATCCCGAGGTGCAGGTCGCGGTCAACCGCATCCAGTCGGTGGAGGAAACCCGCGCGGTGGTCGACGCCTGCCGCGGCAACGGCTTCCGCTCGGTCAACATCGACCTGATCTACGGACTGCCGAAGCAGACCCGCGAGGGCTTCGCGCGCACCCTCGACATCGTCACCGGGATGCGCCCGGACCGGGTCGCGGTGTACGGTTACGCGCACCTGCCGGAGCTGTTCAAGCCGCAGAAGCAGATCGTCGGCGCCGACCTGCCGGACGCCGAAACCCGGCTGGCGCTGCTGCAGCTGGCGATCGAACGCCTGACCGCGGCCGGCTATTGCTACATCGGCATGGACCATTTCGCCCTGCCCGACGACGAACTGGCGCTGGCGCAGGCGCGCGGCGGGCTGCACCGAAATTTCATGGGCTACACCACCCACGCCGACAGCGACCTGGTCGGGCTTGGCGTATCCGCGATCAGCCACGTCGGCGACAGCTTCAGCCAGAACCCGCGCGACCTGCCGAGCTGGCAGGCGGCGCTGGACGAGGGCCGGCTGCCGGTGTTCCGGGGCATGCGCCTGGACGAGGACGACCAGCTGCGCGCGGACCTGATCCAGCAGCTGATGTGCCAGGGCGAAATCCCGATGGCGGCGCTGGAGCGCCGTTATGGCATCGATTTCGCCGCCTATTTCGCCGATGCGCTGGCCAAGTTGCAGCCGCTGGCGGAGGACGGACTGGTGCGGATCGAGGCGGACCGGATCACGGTGACCTCGCGCGGGCGCATGCTGTTGCGTAATATTGCGATGTGCTTCGACCGCTACCTCGACCAACCCGTCACCGACGCCAGGCCGCGATTCTCGCGCGCGATCTGAGGGCGTGCCGGTGGGCGTCTTGAGCAACGTGCCGTTCCCGCGGCAGAGTCCGCAGACCCTGGCCGACGACGGCGACAGCCTGCGCTTCTGCTCCACCTGCGCGTTCTCGCAGGCGTGCATGGACGAGGGCATGGACAAGGGCGCGCTGATGGACCTGCACGTGCTGGTCGAGCACATCGGCCCGTTCCATGCCGGCGACCACCTGTTCCGCGAGGGCGAGCCGTTCGAGGCGATCGCCGCGGTGCGCGCCGGCACGGTCAAGACCTACGTGGTGGATCGCGACGGCCACGAGCACGTGCTCGGCTTCCACCTGCCGGGCGAGGTGATCGGCCTCAACGCGATCGACGGCGAGACCTACCCGTGCAACGCGGTGGCGCTGGACACGGTGATGCTGTGCCGCTTCTCGTTCCCGAAGATCGCGGTGCTGGCCACCCGCCTGCCGGGGCTGCAGCGGCAACTGTTCCGCCTGCTGAGCCGCGACATCGGGCGTGCCGCGCTGCTGGCCGGCGACTGGTCCGCCGACCAGCGCATGGCCGCGTTCCTGGTCGGGCTGTCGCGCCGGCTCGCCGCGCGCGGGTTCTCCGCCACCCGCTTCCAGCTGACCATGGCCCGCACCGACATCGCCAACTACCTGCGGCTCGCGCCGGAAACGGTCAGCCGCGTGCTGCGCCGGTTCCAGGAAGAGGGGCGGCTGGTGGTGGACCGGCGTGAGCTGGAATTGCTGGACACCGCTGCGCTGGAAGCGCTGGCGGCCCCGGTCCTGCGCGCCTGAACCACGCACTGCGTCGGTCCACGGACTGACCTGGATCAAAGCGGATCCAGCGCGTCGCCGGCAGACTGGCGCGCATGCCTACCGGTACCGCACGTCCTGCCCCCTCGCCGCGCCTGCTGGCGCAGGCGCCGCACCGACTCATGTTCTTCATCGGCGCCAGCAACCTGTTGCTGGCGATGCTGTGGTGGACGGCCTGGGTCATCGCCCAGCGCTGGCAGGCATGGCCGATCCCGCAGCCGACGCCCTACGCCGGCTGGCTGCACGCATTCGTGATGCAGTACCAGATGTTGCCGAGCTTCATGTTCGGCTTCCTGCTCACCGTGTTCCCGCGCTGGATGGGCTTGCCCGACCTCGAGCGCTGGCGCTACCTGCCGGTCGGCCTTGGCATGTTCGGCGGGCAACTGGCGACCCTGCTGGGCGCGTTCGGCTGGGAGGCGGGCATGGTGGTCGGTGCGCTGATGACGCTGGCCGGCTGGCTGGCGGTGATCGCCCACCTGATGCCGCTGCTGTGGCGCGAGCGCGGCACCACCTGGCATGCGCGCTCCTGCATGCTCGCGCTGCTGCTGGGGCTGGCGGGCCTGCTGCTGTGGTTCGCGTTCCTGCTCAACGAAAACGCGCTGTATGCCTTCGCCAGCATCAAGCTCGGCACCTTCGGCGTGCTGCTGCCGGTGTACCTGACCGTGGCCCACCGCATGTTCCCGTTCTTCGCCACCAACGTGGTCGCCGGCTACCAGCCGTGGCGCCCGCTGTGGCTGCTGGCGGCCTTCTGGCCGCTGCTGCTGGCGCACGTGGCGCTGGAGCTGCTGCATGCCTACGCGTGGCTGTGGGTGGTCGACCTGCCCCTGCTGGGACTCGCCCTTGCCATGGCCTGGAAGTTGTGGCCGCGCGGGCGCATGCCGGGCCTGCTGGCGGTGCTGTTCATCGGCCTGTCGTGGCTGCCGCTGACCTTTGCCCTGTATGCGGGGCAGAGTGCGGCCTACGCGATGACCGGGATCCACTGGCTCGGCCGCGCGCCGGCGCATGCACTGTTCATCGGGTTCTTCGGCAGCGTGCTGGTGGCGATGGTGACGCGGGTGACCCAGGGCCACTCCGGTCAGCCGCTGGTGATGCCTGCCGCGGCCTGGTGGGCGTTCGCGGGCGTGCAGGTGGTGGCAGTGGTGCGCGTGGCCGCCGAACTTGCGGACGATCCGATGGGCTGGATGGCTTGCGCCGCGATCGGCTGGCTGCTGGCGTTCGCGCCGTGGGTGGCGAGGCTGGGACGGATCTACCTGAGTCCACGCACGGACGGCAAGCCGGGCTGACCGGGGTGGCGCGATGATCGAGTTCTATCCGCAGATCCGGCTGTTCCACATCTTCGCGGTGCTGCTGAGCGGGTCGATCTTCGCGCTGCGTGGCGTGGCCGCGCTGGCCGGCGCACGCTGGCCGCAGGCGCGGCCGCTGAAGTGGCTGACCTACGCGATCGACACCTCCCTGCTCACCGCGGCGCTGCTGCTGGTGGCGATCCTGCCGTGGTCGGTGTTCGCCAACGGCTGGCTGCTCGCGAAGATCGCCCTGCTGTTCGCCTACGTGGTGCTCGGGGTGCTGGCACTGCGACCGCAGCGCCCGCGCCGCGTCCGCGCGCTGTATTTCGCCGCGGCGCTGGCGACCTTCGCCCTGATGTACGGCATCGCCCGCGCGCACCACCCGCTGGCGTGGCTGGCATGAACGCCGCGGCCGCGACCACACCCGGCGACTAGCCTCAAGCCCCGGCCCAAGCCCGGCGGGCGCCGCGGATGGGTTACGCGGCGCGAGCAGGCCCGGATCAGCCGCAACTGCCGCAGCAGGTGGAGCCAACGCCGTGGCCGGCGCGCAGGGTGAAGTCGATGACCACCGCGCCGGGCTCGCGCTGGCGGTAGGCGATCGCAAGCGCATCGCCATAGCGCTGCTGCAATTGCGCCAGCAGCGGCAGCGGATCGTGGTCGTTGACGAAGCGCATCGCCTCGCCCGGGCTCAGCGCATCCAGCGCGCCGAAGATCGCCGCGTGGCGGAAGCGCTTGCCGATGCCACGGGCATCGAACGGATGCAGCGTTTCGGCAGCGGCGGGGATCGTGCTCAAGCGGATGGTTTCCATGCTTTTCCTTGGGGGGTGGCGTGCCTCGGCACGCGATGGGGGCTGTCGTGGCGGTTGCCGCCACGGCGGGTGGCGCAAGCGTCGTCCGCGGCGGTCGCCGGCGCGATGACCTGCATCAAGCAGCCGGCGCATCGCTACCGCGGGCGGCCCCTTGGTGCCTCCAGCCCCGGCAACGCAACCGCCTCACACTGCGCGCAGTGTGGGCGGGGTAGGATCAGGCTTCACCCACGATCGGCCAGCACCCGCCGGGTGCGAGGACACGCCCGATGCAAGACGCGCACAGCAAGCCCAGCCGCTTCAGCCTGCAATTCCTCGGCGCCAACGCCACCGTCACCGGTTCGCGCCACCTGGTCACCGCCGGCAACGCCCGGATCCTGGTCGACTGCGGCCTGTTCCAGGGCTACAAGCCGCTGCGCCTGCGCAACTGGGCCGAGTTCCCGGTGGACCCGGCGTCGATCGACGCGGTGCTGTTGACCCACGCCCACCTCGACCACAGCGGCTACCTGCCGCGGCTGGTCCGCTCCGGGTTCCGCGGCAAGGTGTGGTGCACCGAGGCCACCCGCAGCCTGTGCGGCATCCTGCTGCCGGATTCGGGCCGGCTGCTGGAGGAGGAAGCCGGCCATGCGAACCACAGCGGCTGGTCCAAGCACCACCCGGCCGAGCCGCTGTACAGCGAGGCGGATGCGCGCGCCAGCCTCGCGCGCCTGCGCGGGGTCGGCTTCGACCATGGGTTCGAGCCAGTGCCCGGCGTGCATGCACGCTTCCGCGCGCAGGGCCACATCCTCGGCGCGGCGGCTGTCACCCTGGAATTCGAAGGCCGCCGGATCACCTTCAGCGGCGACCTCGGACGGCCGGACGACCCGCTGATGCCGGCCCCGGCGTCGCTGGCGGCGTCCGACTGGGTGGTGGTCGAATCGACCTACGGCAACCGCGCGCACCCCGCCGACGGACTGGAAGAGGAACTGCTGGCGGTGCTGCAGCGGGTGGTCGCGCGCAAGGGCGTGGTGGTGATCCCGGCGTTCGCGGTCGGCCGCGCGCAGATGCTGCTGCACGTGATCACCCAGTTGCAGGCGAGTGGCCGGCTGGCGAAGGTGCCGGTGTACCTCAACAGCCCGATGGCGGCCAGCGTGACCGGCCTGTACCGGCAGTTCCCGCGCCTGCACCGGCTGGATGCCGCCGAACTCGACGCGATGCAGCGCACCACCCACGTGGTCGAAAGCGTCGAGCAGTCGAAGGCGCTGAACCGGCACAAGGGCCCGATGATCATCGTCTCCGCCAGCGGCATGGCCACCGGCGGTCGCGTCCTGCACCACCTGGTCGCGTTCGCGCCGGATCCGCGCAACGCCATCGTCCTGTGCGGGTTCCAGGCCGGCGGCACCCGCGGCGCGGCGCTGGCCGCCGGCCAGAAGCACTTGCGCATCTTCGGGCAGGAAGTGCAGGTCGGCGCGGAAGTGGTGCAACTCGCCGCCGGCTCCGCACATGCCGATGCCTCTGAGATCCTGGCCTGGCTGCGCACCGCGCCGACACCGCCGCGCGGGGTGTTCGTGACCCACGGCGAACCCGATGCCGCCGACGCATTGCGCACGCGCATCAAGCACGAACTCGGCTGGCCAGCGCATTTCCCGGAGTACCTCGAACAGGTCGAGCTCGCGTGACTGGCGCGCGCCGATAACGACCGATCCGGCAATGAGGCCGTCGAGCATGCAGGCCGCCGCGGAGTCCGCGCCCCGCGCCGAAGCCGCGCCGTTGCGTGGCCTCGGTTCCGCCGATGCCGCCGCGCGCCTGCTGCGCGACGGCCCCAACGCACTGCCGCAGGCGGAGCATCGTTCGCGCTGGGCGATCGTGCTCAGCGTGCTGCGCGAGCCGATGCTGCTGCTCCTGCTGGCCGCGACCGCGGTCTACCTGGTGCTCGGCGATGCCGGCGAAGCGCTGCTGCTGGCGGTCTCGGTGTTGGCCGTGATCGGACTGACGATTTACCAGGAACAGAAGTCCGAGCGCGCCCTCGAGGCCCTGCGCGAACTCGGCAGCCCACGTGCGCGGGTACTGCGCGACGGCAGCCCGCGGGTGCTGCCGGCCGGCGCGCTGGTGGTGGGCGATGTCATCCTGCTCGCGGAGGGCGACCGGGTGCCGGCGGATGCGCGCCTGCTCGAAGACACCGACCTGCACGTCGACGAATCGCTGCTGAGCGGTGAATCGGTGCCGGTGCGGCGCCACATCGGCGGGCCAGCGGAAGCGGCGCTGGTGCACGCCAGCACCCTGGTGGTCAGCGGCCACGGCATCGCCGAAGTGGTGGCGACCGGCGCCCGCACCGAGGTCGGCAGGATCGGGGTCTCGCTGCGCAGCCTGCACGTCGAACCGACCCCGATGCAGCACGAGATCCGGCGCGTGGTGGTGCTGTTCGCGACGCTGGCGCTGGCGACCGGGATCGCGGTGGTCGCGCTGACCCTGCTGGCCCGCGGCGACTGGACGCAGGCGGTGCTGGCCGGCCTGACCCTGGCGATCGCGACCATCCCCGAGGAATTCCCGATGGTACTGGCGGTGTTCCTTGCGCTTGGCGCATGGCGGATGGCGCGGCACCAGGCGCTGGTCCGGCGCACCCCGGCGATCGAGGCACTGGGCGCGATCACGGTGCTGTGCACCGACAAGACCGGCACCCTGACCCGCAACCGCATGGCCGTCGCCGAACTGGTGGCCGGCGATCGACGCGCACCGCCGCGTCCGACCATGGACCCTGCCCTGCAGGCGCTGCTGCAGACGGCAGTGCTGGCCAGCCGCGCGGATTCGATCGATCCGATGGACCGCGCACTGGCGGACGCGGTGGCTGCGCTCGGCACCCACCCGATCGCGCCAGGCCCGGACGCCTCGGACCTGCTGCGCGAATACCCGCTGACGCCCGCCTGCACCGCGGTCAGTCACGCCTGGCGGCGCGGCGCGGAGATCCTGGTTGCCTGCAAGGGCGCCCCCGAGACCGTGGCCGGCCTGTGCCACGTCGAAGCCGGGCCACGCGCCGCGCTGCTGGCCGAGGTGGACGCGATGGGCCGGCGCGGCCTGCGGGTGCTGGCGGTGGCGGACGCGCGCTGGCACGGCGACGCCGCCCTGCCGCCATCGATGCGCGACTTCGACTTCGGCTGGCGCGGGCTGGTGGCGTTCGCCGATCCCCTGCGCGAAGGCGTTGTGGAAGCCGTCGCGGAGGCGCACGCCGCCGGGATCCGGGTGGTCATGCTGACCGGCGACCATCCCGCCACCGCACGCGCGATCGCGGCCCAGGCCGGGATCGCGGCGGGCACGCGCGGCGTGGTCGAAGGCCACCCGCTCGAAGCCATGGACGACGACGCACTGCTGCGATGCGCCACCGGCAGCAACGTGTTCGCGCGGGTGCGCCCGGAGCAGAAGCTGCGGCTGGTGGCGGCGCTCAAGCGCGATGGCCAGGTGGTGGCGATGACCGGCGATGGCGTCAACGACGCCCCCGCGCTGATGTCGGCGCACGTGGGCATCGCGATGGGCCAGCGCGGCACCGACGTCGCCCGCGAGGCCGCGGCGATCGTGCTGCTGGACGACGACTTCGTGACCGTGGTGCGCGCGATCCGGCTGGGGCGCACGATCTACGACAACATCCGGCGCGCGGTGCACTACATCCTCGCGGTGCACGTGCCGATCGCCGGGCTGGCGCTGCTTCCGCTGGTCGGCGGCGGCCCGCTGGTGCTGTTGCCGCTGCACGTGGTGTTCCTCGAACTGATCATCGACCCGGCCTGCAGCATCGTGTTCGAGCGCGAATCCGAGGCCGCCGGCGCGGACATCATGCGGCGCCCGCCACGGTCGCAGGAGGCGCGCCTGCTCGGCGTGCGCGGCCTGTTCGCCAACCTGCTGCGCGGCGCGGCGATGTTCGCCGCGGTGGCCGCGGTGTATGCGCTGGGACTGGCGCAGGCGCTGCCGGCGGCGCAGGTTGGCGCACTGGCGTTCACCGCGCTGGTCACCGGCAACCTCGGCCTGATCGTGGTCTACCGCGCCGGTGACTCGTTGTGGCAGACCCTGCGCGCCCGCAACCGCGCGTTCGCGGTGGTCTCGGCGCTGGCGCTGGCGGTGTTGCTGCTGGTGACCCGCTGGCCGCTTGCGGCGGGCTGGTTCGGCTTCGAACCGCCACCGCTGGCACCGTGGCTGCTGGCGGTGTGCCTGCCGCTGGCCGTTGCCGCGCTGCTCAAGGCCGGCCGCCGCGAACCCGCCGCCCCGGACGCCGGGGTTCCCGCCACCGCTGGTTGACCGGGGTCAAGGACGCAGCCGCGCGGCTGCGCTCAACTGGGACCGGTCGCACGTCCATCGCAACAACACACCGGAGGTCCTGGTCATGCAACGCGTCAACGGAAAAACCTGCATCGTCACCGGCGCTGCGCTCGGCATCGGCCGCGCCTGCGCGCTGCGACTGGCCGGGGAAGGCGCCAGCGTCGCCCTGTTCGACATGCTCGACGAGGAAGGCCACGCCCTGCTTGCCGAATTGCAGGCCGCCGGCCACGAAGCCGGGTACTGGCACGTGGACGTCGCCGACGAGGCCGCGGTGCGCGACGCCATCAACGCGGTGGCGGAGCGATTCGGCGGGGTCCACGTGCTGGTCAACAACGCCGGCATCGCCGGCACCAACAAGCCCACCCATGAGCTGACCGAAGCCGAGTGGGACCGGGTGCAGGCGGTCAACGTCAAGGGCGTGTTCTTCTGCAACAAGCACGCGATCCCGCACATGCAGCGCGCCGGCCACGGCAGCATCATCAACCTGTCCTCGATCTACGGCCTGGTCGGCGCCGCCGACGTGCCGCCGTACCACGCGTCCAAGGGCGCGGTGCGGCTGATGACCAAGACCGATGCCCTGTATTACGCGCCCGACCGGATCCGGGTGAACTCGGTGCACCCGGGCTTCATCCGCACGCCGATGGTCGAGCACCACCTGCGCGACAGCGGCGCCGCCGACGTCGAGGCGGCCTGCCGCGAGGTCGGCCTGGCGCACCCGCTGGGCCACATGGGCGACCCGGACGACATCGCCTGGGGCGTGGTCTACCTGGCCTCGGACGAATCCAAGTTCGTCACCGGCAGCGAACTGGTGATCGACGGCGGCTACACCGCGCGCTGACCCCCGGCGTCAGTGCCGCAACAGCAGCGGGATCGTGGCGTGCCGGATCAGGTGGCGGGTGACCCCGCCCAGCGCCCATTCGGCCAGCCGCGAACGCCCGTAGGCACCGGCGACCAGCAAGTCCGCCGACACCTCGCCGGCGGCGGCAAGCAGGGCCGCGCCGACGTCCTCGTCGCGGTCCATCGCCAGGTATTCGACCTCCACCTGGTGGCACCTGGCCCAGGCATCGATGTCGAATGGCACCAGCCCCGGCGCCGCAGGCGCGGCCTCGCCGGACAGCACGACCACCCGCCGCGCTGACTGCAGCAGAGGCAGCGCCGCGTGCAGGGCGGCGATTGCCTCGGCCGCGCCATTCCACGCCACCGCGACGCAGGCGTGCGGCAGCGCGCAATCGTTGGCCGCAGGTGGCACCACCAGGCACGGCAGGCCGGTGGCCAGCACCAGTTCGGACACCCCCGCCTCGGACTGCCAGGCGTCCTCGCTGCCGGTGCCGAGCACCAGCAGGTCGTGCCAGCGGCCGGCATGGCGAAGCACCGCCGCGACCTGTCCGTCCGCCACCTCCCAGCGCGCGTGCGCAACCCCCAGCGACGCCGACCACGCCTCGAAGCCGGGTCCGGCGGCGCGCGCCTGGCGGGTCTCGCGCTCGATCCACGCCGCGTATTCGGCGATCACCGCCGCCACGTCGTATTCGGGGATCGCGGGCATCGCCGGCGGCACGAACACCGCCGTCAGCGAGGCGCGCAGGGAGGCCGCCAGCCGCGCCGCATAGGACGCCGTGGGGTCGCGGTCACGGTAGCGAACCGCATGGACGAGGATGTCGTGCATGGCCAGCTCCTGCGCATGCCGGTGGCTCCGGCCAGCGAAGTGTGCGCGGTCGCGCGCGGCCTGCCTTGACATGGCTCAATTGCCCGCACGATCACGCCACCCCGTGATGCCCGGGCGGGACGCGCGCTCAGGCCCGGCGCGGACGCGCCGCGGCGCGGGCGATGTCGGCCTCGCAGCCGCTGGCGGTCGCGTGCAGCCGCTTGGCGTCCAGCACCCGCACCCGCCGCCCGCGCACGTCGAGCACGCCATCCTCGTGCAGGCGGCTGAAGCTGCGGCTGACGGTCTCCAGCGCCAGCCCGAGGTAGCGCGCGATCTCGTCGCGGCTCATCGGCAACTGGAAATCCTCGCCGGAGCGTCCGATCCGCCGGTAGCGCTCGCCCATGCCCTGCAGGAACAGCGCGATCCGCTCGCTGGCCTGGCGCCGCGACAGCAGGTCGACGTGGTCGTGGTCGAGGTCGGCGCTCTGCCCCATCACCCGCAGCAACTGGTGTTGCAGGCTGGGCAGCTGGGTGGCCGCGGTGGCCAGGGTCGCGAACGGCAACTCGCATACCCGCGCCTGGGTCAGCGCGATCGCGCTGCAGCGATGGCGACCGCTGCCGATCGCATCCAGGCCGAACAATTCACCCGGCAGGTGGAAGCCCAGCACGTGTTCCTCGCCGGCTTCGTTGATGCCGATGGTCTTGAACGCGCCCTCGCTGGTCACGTACACCGAACCGAGCGGATCGTGCAGCCGGAACAGTGCATCCCCGGGCTGCAACGATCGCGGGCGCTGCACCAGCGCTTCCAAGCGGCCGAGGTCGGCCCCTTCGATCCCGGCTGGAAGGCACAGCTGCTGCAGCGAACACTCGGCACAGCTGCGCCGCAGCCTCACCAGGTCCAACGGGATCGCAGCACGGTCATTGGCGGCCATGCCGCGGATTATCCGCGATCTTCGCGGCGCATGCCCGTGCCATCGCGTCCGCCGCCGCGATTTGCGCCAGATCAATTGCGCGCCAGCCCCGGCTCGCCTAAAATGGCGCACTGGAAAACGGAGTCGTCCATGCAGGCCATCACCGCAACCTACAACGACAAGGTCGTGCGCCAGTTCGCCGTCGCCACCGTGGTCTGGGGCATCGTCGGCATGCTGGTGGGCGTGATCATCGCCGCCCAGCTGTACTGGCCGACCCTGTTCGAGGGGATTTCGTGGCTGGGCTACGGCCGCCTGCGCCCGCTGCACACCAATGCGGTGATCTTCGCGTTCGGCGGCAGCGCCCTGTTCGCCACCAGCCTGCACGTGGTCCAGCGCACCTGCCACGTGCGCCTGCTCAGCGACGGCCTCGCCAGCTTCGTGTTCTGGGGTTGGCAGCTGGTGATCGTGGCCGCCGCGATCACCCTGCCGCTGGGCCTCAGCCAGGGCAAGGAATACGCCGAACTGGAATGGCCGATCGACATCCTGATCACCATCGTCTGGGTCGCCTACGGCTGGCTGTTCTTCGGCACCATCGCCAGGCGCCGGGTCCAGCACATCTACGTGGCCAACTGGTTCTACGGCAGCTTCATCATCGCGGTGGCGCTGCTGCACATCGTCAACAACGCGGTGCTGCCGGCCAGCCTGACCAAGTCGTACTCGGTGTACACCGGCGCGGTGGATGCGATGGCGCAGTGGTGGTACGGCCACAACGCGGTCGGTTTCTTCCTGACCGCCGGCTTCCTCGGGATGATGTACTACTTCGTGCCCAAGCAGGCCGGCCGCCCGATCTACTCGTACCGGCTTTCGATCGTGCACTTCTGGGCGCTGATCGCGGTGTACATGTGGGCCGGTCCGCACCACCTGCAGTACACCGCGCTGCCGGACTGGGCGCAGTCGGTGGGCATGGTGTTCTCGCTGATCCTGCTGGCGCCGTCGTGGGGCGGCGCGATCAACGGCGTGCTGACCCTGTCCGGCGTGTGGCACAAGCTGCGCACCGACCCGATCCTGAAGTTCCTGATCGTGGCCCTGAGCTTCTACATGATCGCCACCTTCGAGGGGCCGATGATGTCGATCAAGACGGTCAACTCACTGTCGCACTACACCGACTGGACGGTCGGCCACGTGCATGCCGGCGCGCTCGGCTGGGTGGCGATGATCTCGATCGGCTCGATCTACTCGATGCTGCCGCGCCTGCTGGGCCGCGAGCAGATGCATTCGGTCAAGCTGGTCGACGCCCATTTCTGGGTGCACACGCTGGGCGTGGTGTTCTACATCGCCTCGATGTGGATCGCCGGGGTCATGCAGGGCCTGATGTGGCGCGCCACCAACGACGACGGCACCCTCACCTACACCTTCGTCGAGGCGCTCAACGCCACCTACCCGTACTACCTCGGCCGCCTGTTCGGCGGGTTGCTGGTGCTGGCGGGCATGCTGGTGATGGCCTGGAACGTGCTGCGCACCTACCAGCAGGCCGGCGCCATCGTCCCGCAGCCGCTGCTGCCGCCCGACGCCTCCGAAGCGCGCGCCTGAGGATCCCATGAGCGAACAACACAATCCGCACGAGAAGATCGAAAAGAACGTCGGCCTGCTGGCGGTGCTGATCGCGGTCGCGGTCTCGTTCGGCGGCCTCGCCGAGATCGTCCCGCTGATGTACCAGGCCGAGGCGATCCAGCCGCTGCCCGGGGTCAAGCCGTACCCGGCGCTGGAACTGGCGGGGCGCGACGTGTACGTGCGCGAAGGCTGCTACAACTGCCATTCGCAGATGGTGCGCACCCTGCGCTTCGAGACCGAGCGCTACGGCCACTATTCGCTCGCCGGCGAATCCGTGTACGACCGCCCGTTCCAGTGGGGCAGCAAGCGCACCGGGCCGGACCTGGCCCGGGTCGGCGGCCGCTACTCCGACGACTGGCACCGCGTGCACCTGCTCGACCCGCGCGCGGTGGTACCGGAATCCAACATGCCCAGCTTCCCGTGGCTGGCCGAAAACGCGCTGGACGGGGCGACCGTGCAGCAGCACATGCGCACGCTGCAGCGCCTCGGCGACCCGTACACCGATGCCGAGGTCGCGGATGCCGCGGCCGACGTGCAGGGCAAGACCGAGCTGGATGCCGTGGTGGCCTATCTGCAAGGCCTGGGCAAGCACGCCCCGAAGGGAGGTTGAGATGGTGTCCGGAATCGTCACCGCGATCCTGCTGGTGGTGTTCATCGCCGGCTGGGCCTGGGCCTGGAGCCCGCGCCGCAAGCCGGCCTTCGACGAGGCCGCGCGCCTGGCGCTGTCCGAAAACCCGGTGGAGGACGCGCGATGACCCAGGGCTGGTCGTGGTACGTGATCGCGCTGGTCGCGCTCAACATCGCCGGTTGCGCCTGGCTGCTGTGGTGGACCGCGCGCCGCCGCCCCGGTGACCCGAAGCCGGAGGACACCAGCCACGTCTGGGACGGCGACATCACCGAGTACAACAAGCCGCTGCCGCGCTGGTGGATCAACGGGTTCTACCTGACCATCCTGTTCGGCATCGGCTACCTGGCCTGGTACCCAGGACTGGGCGCGTTCGCCGGCTACGGCAAGTGGACCTCCAAGGGCGAGCACGCGCGCGACAAGGCGACCTACAACGCGAAGCTCGAGGCCACCTTCGCCCCCTACCGCGGGCAGCCGATCGACGTGCTGGCGCGCGATCCGGCGGCATTGAAGCTGGGCCGCTCGATCTTCGGCAACACCTGCGCGACCTGCCACGGCTCCGCCGGCCAGGGTGCGATCGGCTACCCGAACCTCACCGACGACATCTGGCACTGGGGCGGCAGCCCGGAACAGGTGCTGCAGACCGTGCTGGAAGGCCGCGAGGGCGTGATGGCGCCGTGGGGCCAGGTGCTGGCCGGGATGGGCGGCGACAACGCGGTGGACAACGTGGTCGCCTACGTGCGCACGCTCTCCAGCCCGGAAAAGGGCCTGCAGAACAACTACATGGCGGCGCAGGGCAAGAAGCATTTCGATGCGGTCTGCGTGGCCTGCCACGGCGTGGACGCCAAGGGCAACCAGGCGCTCGGCGCGCCCAACCTGACCGACGGCTACTGGCTGTACGGCGACAGCACCGCGGCGCTGCGCGAGACCATCATCAACGGCCGCCACGGGGTGATGCCGGCGCACGGCGAGCTGCTGGGCGAGACCCGCGCGCGCCTGGTCGCGGCCTACGCGTGGTCGCTGTCCAACGGCAAGGCGCAGGCCGCGGCGACCCCCTGATGACCGCGACCGCCAATGGCTGACCATACCGCGCCGCAGTTCGACCACCCGCCACGCCCGATGGCGCAGAGGATCGGCGCGATCCTGTGGCCGAGCTTCTTCGCCGCGGGGGTGGCGACGATGGTGTTCTTCGCCTTCGTCGACCCGCTGGCGCTGCGCGACATGACCTTCCCGCACATCGAGATCAGCCGCGGCCTCGGCTACAGCATCGGCTTCTTCATGTTCTGGATGGCCACCGCGGCATCCAGCCTGTTCACATGGATCCTGCTGCGCCCGGCCAGCCGCTTCAACCGCCCGCTGCCACCGCACTGAAGCCCATGGGCAACAAGCAGATCCCCCTGGAAGTCCTGGACGCCGGCGGCGCCGCCTACGTCAGCGAGCGCAAGGTCTACCCGCGCGACGTCTCCGGCCCGCTCAACCGGCTGCGGGTGGCCGCGGTGTTCTGGCTGCTCGGGATGTACTACCTGTTCCCGTGGCTGTCGTGGGACGGGCGCCAGGCGGTGCTGTTCGACCTGCCGGCGCGCAAGTTCCACGTCTTCGCACTGACCTTCTGGCCGCAGGACTTCCTGTTCCTGGCGATGCTGCTGATGATCGCCGCGCTGGCGCTGTTCTTCTTCACCGCGCTGGCCGGGCGCCTGTGGTGCGGCTACGCCTGTCCGCAGACGGTGTGGACCGAAGTGTTCCTGTGGATGGAAAGCGCGATCGAGGGCGACCGCCACAAGCGCATGAAGCTCGACGCCGGCCCGTGGACGCGGCAGAAGCTGCTGCGCAAGGGCGGCAAGCACGCGGTGTGGCTGCTGTTCGCGCTGTGGACCGGGTTCACCTTCGTCGGCTTCTTCACCCCGATCCGCGACCTCGCCGCGCGCGCGTGGCCGTTCCAGTGGGGCGGCTGGGAGGCCTTCTGGGTGTTCTTCTACGCGCTGGCCACCTGGGGCAACGCCGGCTTCCTGCGCGAGCAGGTGTGCAAGTACATGTGCCCGTACGCGCGATTCCAGAGCGCGATGTTCGACCGCAACACCCTGATCATCGCCTACGACCCGATGCGCGGCGAGCCGCGCGGCCAGCGCAAGCGCGGCCTGCCCGGCGTGCTGCAGCGCGCGCGCGGCCTGCTCGACCCCGCCGCTGCGTACGACTACGTGTTCCGGGCCAGCCGCCACCCCAGCGCCGCCGCGCAACAGGCGCACGCGCACGGCACGATCACCTTCGACGGCGGCACCGAGGCCGCGCCGCTGCCGAAATTCGCGCCGGAGGAACTCGGCGACTGCATCGACTGCACCCTGTGCGTGCAGGTCTGCCCGACCGGCATCGACATCCGCAACGGCCTGCAGTACGAGTGCATCGCCTGCGGCGCCTGCATCGATGCCTGCGACGCGGTGATGGACAAGATGGGCTACCCGAAGGGGTTGATCCGCTACGCCACCCAGAACGCGATCGAGGGCAAGCCGACCCGCGTGCTGCGCCCGCGCATCCTGCTGTACGGGACCATCCTGCTCGGGCTGGTGCTGGCCTGGGGCTGGGGCGTGGCCAACCGCGCGCCGCTGATCGCGGAGGTCCTGCGCGACCGCAACGCGCTGTACCGCGAAACTTCGGCCGGCATCGAGAACGGCTACACCCTGAAGATCGTCAACAAGACCGACCACGCGCAGCGCTACCGGATCGAGTTCACCAGCGACAGCAAGGGCCTGGCCCTGCGCGAGGCACCGACGGTCGACGTCGCCGCCGGTTCGGTGGCCTCGGTGCCGCTGACCATGGTCGCGCCGGCCGGCATCCGCGGCCGCCACCCGCTGCGCTTCGAGGTCAGCGCGATCGGTGGCGACGCCAGCGAAACCGTCGAGAGCAGCTTCTTCGGGCCGTTGTGATGGACGCGCCCCGCGGCGCCGGTGGCCGCCCGCCCTGGAAGGAGCCGATGGTGTGGCTGGTGGTCGCGATCCCGGCGGCGTCGGTGCTGGCCTCGGTGGCGCTGCTGGTCACCGCGGCGCGCTCCAGCGGCAACAACGACGTGGTCGCGGACCCGGTGCGGCGCACCGCGCAGATCCAGGTCGCCGACCTTGCCCCGGACATCGCCGCGCGTGAACGCGGGCTGGTCGCGGTGCTGCGGATCGACGGCGAACGGATCGAGTTGCTGCCGCTGGCAGGCGTGTTCCCGCGCGATGCCGCGCTGCGCCTGGACCTGCAGCATCCGGCGCGCGCGCGGGACGACCTGTCGATGCTGCTGCAACCGGCCACCGGTGGTTGGCAGGCGCGCCAGGCGCTGCCGCTGGAACACGATTGGACGCTGACCGTCGGCGCGATCGACCGCAGCTGGCGCCTGCAGGGACGGCTTCCGCGCGGCCAGCGCGAGGTCCGCCTGCAGCCCGCGCTGGTGGCGCCGTGAATGCCGTCGCGGCGGGCGTCGGAGCGACGCTTCCCGCGGCCAGTGGATGCTTCCATTGCGGCGAGGCGCTGCCCGCCGCGCCGGCTTCCCTGCAGCTCGACGGGCAGTTGCGCCGGTTCTGCTGCAACGGCTGCGCAGCCGCCGCGCAATGGATCCGCGACGCCGACCTCGACGACTACTACCGCCTGCGCGAACAGCCGGGCCGGCGGATCGACGTGGATGCAGCCGCGCTGGCGCACTGGGACCGCGAGGACGTGCTGGCCGGGCATGCGCGCGCCATCGACGGTGGCCGCGAGCTGGTGGTGGTCACCGACGGCATGCGCTGCGCCGCCTGCGCGTGGCTGATCGACCGCGCGCTGGCACGCGAGGAAGGCGTCCTCGAGATCGCCGCCAACGCGGTCACCGGCCGCATCCGGATCGCCTGGGACCCGGCGCGTACCCCGCTGTCACGGCCGCTGCGGCGGCTGCAGGCGCTGGGCTACCAGCCCTACCTGGCCGCCGGCGACGCGCAGGAGCGCGGCCGCCGGCGCGAGCGCAACCGCTGGCTGCTGCGGGTCGGCATCGCCGGGCTGGGCAGCATGCAGGCGATGATGTTCGCCGAGGCGCTGTACCTGGACACCGCCAACCAGATGTCGCTGCCGATGCGCGACTTCCTGCGCTGGATCACCTTCCTGGTCGCGACCCCGGTGGTGTTCTACGCCGGCTGGCCGTTCCTCGCCGGCGCCTGGCGGGAGTTGCGCGAACGCGCGCCAGGGATGGACACGCTGGTCACCGCATCGACCCTGCTCGCCTACCTCGCCAGCGTGGCCGAAACCGTGCGCGGTGGCCCGCACGTCTGGTACGACGCCGCGGTGATGTTCGTGTTCCTGCTGCTGGTCGCGCGCATGCTGGAACAGCGCGTGCGCACCACCGCCAACGCCCAGGTCGATGCACTGGCGCGCGCGCGGCCGGTGCTGGCACTGCGCGAAAACGCCGATGGCGGCTGCGAAACCGTACCCCTGGCGCAACTGGCGGTCGGCGACATCGTGCGCGTGGCCGCCGGCGAGGCGGCACCGGCCGACGGCGTGCTGCTCGATGCCGGGGCGCGTTTCGGCGAAGCGCTGCTGACCGGCGAATCGCAGCCGCAACCCAAGCGCGCCGGGGACACGGTGTATGCCGGCTCGCTGTGCGACGGCCGCACCGCGCGCATCCGCATCCACCGGACCGGCGCCGACACCCGGCTGGCGCAGCTGGCGGCGCTGGTCGAACGCGCGCAGGCGCAACGCCCGCCGGCCGCGCAACGGGCGGACCGGATCGCCCGCGCGTTCGTGGTTGCACAGCTCGCCGGCGCGCTCGTGCTGTACGCGGCATGGCGCGTGCATGCGCCGGAGCGCGCGTTCGAGGTGACCCTGGCGTGGCTGGTGATCAGCTGCCCGTGCGCGCTGTCGCTGGCGATCCCGGCCGCCTACGCCGCCGCCAGCAGCACCCTGGCCAGGCTTGGCGTGCTGCCGGTGCGCGCCGGCGGGCTGGAACGGCTGGCCGCGGTCGATACCGTGGTGTTCGACAAGACCGGCACCCTCGGCGACGGCGCGCCGCAGCTGGATGCCACCCGCACCTTCGGAACACTGGATGCCGACGCCGCGCAACGCATCGCCGCCGCACTCGAGCGCGAAAGCACCCATCCGCTGGCGAAGGCCTTTGCCGGTGTCGACGGCGCGGCGCGCGCGCAGGCAGTGACCGTGCACGCCGGCGCCGGCATCGAGGGCGTGGTCGATGGCATGCGATGGCGCCTTGGGCATGCCGCGTTCGCCTTCGGTGGCACCGACGACGGCGCGCTGTGGCTGGCCGACGGCCAGCGTGCGGCCGCGCGTTTCGGCATCCGCGAACACCTGCGCGAGGATGCAGCGGCGGCGCTGGCGGCGCTGTCCGGGCTGGGTATCGACGCGCAGCTGCTCAGCGGCGACGGCGAGGCGGCGGTGCGCCGGGTCGCCGACACCCTTGGCATCGAAAAGGCCTTTGCGCGGCAGCTGCCGGAGCAGAAGCTCGCGCGTCTGCGCGAACTGCAGGCCGGCGGGCACGTGGTGGCGATGGTCGGCGACGGCGTCAACGACGCACCGGTGCTGGCCGGCGCGGACGTGTCGTTCGCGATCGGCGACGGCGCCGCGCTGGCCACCCGCAGCGCCGACCTGGTGCTGGCCTCGCCCGCGCTGCTGCGCATCCCGGAGGCGATCGCGCTGGCCCGGCGTTCGCGCACGGTGGTGCGCCAGAACCTGGGCTGGGCGCTGGGCTACAACCTGCTGGCGCTGCCGGTGGCCGCGCTCGGCCTGGTCACCCCATGGCTGGCGGCGCTGGGGATGGCGCTGTCCTCGCTGGCCGTGACCCTCAACGCATTGCGGCTGGCGCGCACCGCGCGCATCGGCGGCCCGCGATGAACATCCTGCTGCTATTGGTCCCGATCAGCCTGCTGCTGCTCGGGGTCGCGATCTGGGCGTTCGCGTGGGCGGTCAGGCGCGGCCAGTTCGACGACCTCGACACCCCCGCGATCGACATCCTGCGCGAGGACGATCCGCTCGATCCGCAGCGGCAGCGCGCACCTACCGCCAGCCAGGCCGGCGACGATGCCGGTTGACGGCCTGGTGCTGCTGGCCGCGTTCGCCAGCGGCCTGCTCGGCACCGTGCATTGCGCGGCGATGTGCGGCGGGATCGCCAGCAGCCTCGGCGGCGGCCAACGCGGCGGGCTGTGGGACGCAGCGCTGCCCAACCTTGGCCGCGTGCTTGGCTACGCGCTCGCCGGCGCGATCGTCGGCGGGCTCGGCGGCGGACTGCTGGGCATCGTGCGCATCCCGGGCCTCGGGATCGCAATGCGGGCCCTGGTCGGGGTGGTGCTGGTGATCGCCGGGCTGCGCCTGCTGGATCGCAAGGCGCGCCTGCCGGGCTTCGGCGGCGGCGCCGGATCGCGCCTGTGGCAATGGCTGGCGCCGTTGCGCGCGCGCGCGTGGCCGGCGGATACCGCCGGCAAGCGGCTGGCGGTGGGCATGCTGTGGGGCTGGATGCCGTGCGGGTTGAGCAGCACCCTGCTCGCCGCCGCGTGGCTGCAGGCCAGCGCCCTGCACGGCGCGGCAACGATGGCCGCGTTCGGCCTGGGCACCCTGCCGATGATGGTGCCGCTGACCTGGGCCGGGCTGCGGGTCGGCCAGCGCCTGCAGCGCGGCGGCCTGCGCGTCGCCGCCGGCACGCTGGTGATCGGCGCCGGCCTGCTGACCCTCGCCGGGCCGTGGCTGATGCAGGTTCCGGTGCTGCACGGCGTGCTGGAGGCAATCGGCTGCCGCAGCCTGCCAGGCTGACGATGGGTCGCGCAGCTCAAGCGTCCTTGTTGGCCGCATCCCAGGGCATCGGCTGCCACAGCTCGACCTTGTTGCCCTCGGGATCCATGATCCAGGCGAACTTGCCGTTCTCGTGCGACTCGGGGCCGGCAACCGCTTCCACCCCGGCGGCGCGCAACTGCGCCAGCATGCCGTCGAGATCGTCGACGCGGTAGTTGACCATCATCGAAGCGGTGCTGGGGCTGAACCACTGGCTGTCGGCATCGGCGACGCACCACACGGTCAGGCCGCCATCCGCGGCCTTGTCCTCCGGCCAGCGCAGCACCGCACCGCCGAAGTCCTCGAGCGCCAGCCCCAGGTGTTCCCGGTACCACGCCGCCAGCGCCGCACCCTTGCCCGTGCTCTTGAAGAACACGCCGCCAATCCCGGTGACCCTTGCCATTGGTGCCTCCTGCTCGAAATGGTCCAGGGGGCATTCTGGGCCATGCCGACGGCGCCGGCACGGACATCAATGACCCGCCGATCACGCGCCTTGGTCCACATCCTTCGACATTTCCCGCCCGAGGCGATCGATCTCCTCGCGGATCCCGGCCAGCAGGCCCGGCTTGCCCGGCAACTCGCGCATCGGCCGCAGCAGCCGGCGCAGGACCTCCAGGTCCTGGCGCCAGCCCAGCGCATCCGCCTGCCGGCGCAGGGCCTTGCCCTGGCGACCGGCGGCGGTGGCAGATGCGCGCGATGCCGACCCGGGCGCGACCTCGGCGATCACGTCCAGTTGCATCCTCAGCGTGCGCAGCCGGCGCCGCCAGCGATGCAGGCTGCGCGCCGACGGGGCCTTGCTGGCACGGCGTCCGGCCCTGGCCACGCGCTTGCCGCTTTTCCTGAGCGCACGCTGCAGGCGGGCCGCGGACAGCGACTCCCACGGCAAGCCGTCCAGCGTGGTGGCGATGCTGGCGATGCAGGCGCGCCGACGCGCGAATCCCGGATCCTTCGCCAGCGCCGCGTCCACCAGCCGCTGCCTGCGCTGCCGCAGCCGGTCCTCCGCCGCCGCCCACGGCGTGGCGGCCTGCAGCGCCGCCAGCTTGCGCGCGGTATCGATGCTGGCCTGCGCATCGCGCAGCACCGACAGCCCGCGCCCGATGGCCTGCAGGCGACCACCGATGTCATCGAGGCCGTCGAACTGGCCACGGCAGAGCCCCAGCAGCGCGCGCAGGCGGCGGATCGCCTTGCGTGCCTCGTGCACCGAGGCATCCAGGCCCTGCTGCAGGCCAAGTGCGCGATCGATGCACGCGACTTCCCGGCGCATCACGTTGCGCATTGCTGCACCGGCAGTGGTGATCGGTACGGGCATCAGGGGCCAACCAGAAGTCGCCGCAGCGACGGCCACAGCGCCCACAGGATCGCGATGCCCACCGCCAGCTTCAGCAACACCAGCGCCCAGCCCGCCGCCAGCGCATCGGCAAGGGCGGACCTGCGACGCGATGTCGAGCGTTGTCCCCGCATGGCCCCCCCGCATCCCCGGCGAGGATGCAGGATAGCCTGCCGCCCGGCCGCCCGAGGGGGTGCTGGCAGAGCCGCTATCCATGCGGCCCCCGTGCACGTGGATGACCCGTCGGCGTTGCACGTTGCCAGCCAGCACAGTGTGCGGATCCTGCAGCGAATACGCAGTCGGGGAAGTCCCCGGGCCTGGGTAGGTGTTTCCCGACCCCCGGGGACCGGCCGCCAGCCAGTCCGTAGAATGGAGGCATGACCGACGACAGCATCCGCCCCACCTTCCACGGCTTCGAACAGATCCCGCTGCGCGAGTACGCCGAGCGCGCCTACCTGGACTATTCGATGTACGTGGTGCTCGACCGCGCGCTGCCGTTCATCGGCGACGGCCTCAAGCCGGTCCAGCGCCGGATCGTCTACGCGATGAGCGAGCTGGGCCTGGCCGCCGCCGCCAAGCCGAAGAAATCCGCCCGCACCGTGGGTGACGTGATCGGCAAGTACCACCCGCACGGCGACTCGGCCTGCTACGAAGCGCTGGTGCTGATGGCGCAGCCGTTCTCGTACCGCTATCCGCTGATCGAGGGCCAGGGCAACTTCGGCTCCAGCGACGACCCGAAATCGTTCGCGGCGATGCGCTACACCGAATCCAAGCTGTCGCCGATCGCCGAAGTGTTGCTGGGTGAACTGGGCCACGGCACCACCGACTGGACACCGAATTTCGACGGCACCCTGGAGGAACCGACCTGGCTGCCGGCGCGGCTGCCGCACCTGCTGCTGAACGGCACCACCGGCATTGCCGTGGGCATGGCCACCGACGTGCCGCCGCACAACCTGGGCGAAATCGTCAGCGCCTGCATCCGCCTGCTGGACGACCCGGACGCCAGCGTGCGCGACCTGTGCGAGCACGTGCGCGGGCCGGACTATCCCACCGCCGCCGAGATCATCACCCCGGCCGGCGACCTGCTGGCGATGTACGAAACCGGCACCGGCAGCGTGCGTGCGCGCGGCGTGTTCGTGAAGGAAGCCGCGAACATCGTGGTCACCGAGCTGCCCTACCAGGTGTCGCCGTCGAAGATCATCGAGCAGATCGCCGCGCAGATGCGCGCGAAGAAACTGCCGTGGCTGGAGGACATCCGCGACGAGTCCGACCACGCCAACCCGACCCGCATCGTGCTGGTGCCGCGCAGCAACCGGGTCGATGCCGAGCAATTGATGGGCCACCTGTTCGCGACCACCGACCTCGAGAAGAGCTACCGGGTCAACATGAACGTGATCGGGCTGGACGGCCGCCCGCAGGTCAAGAACCTGAAGATGCTGCTCAGCGAGTGGCTGCTGTTCCGCACCGACACCGTGACCCGTCGCCTGAAGCACCGCCTCGAGAAGGTCGAGCGCCGCCTGCACCTGCTGGAAGGCCTGCTGGTGGCGTTCCTCAACCTGGACGAGGTGATCCGCATCATCCGCAGCGAGGACGAACCGAAGCCGGCGCTGATCGCGCGCTTCGCGTTGTCCGTGGAGCAGGCGGACTACATCCTCGACACCAAGCTGCGGCAACTCGCGCGGCTGGAGGAGATGAAGATCCGCGGCGAGCAGGACGAACTCGACAGCGAGCGCGACCGCCTGATCTCCACCCTGGGCAGCAAGGCCAGGCTGAAGAAGCTGATCAAGGACGAATTGCTGGCGGATGCGAAGAAGTTCGGCGATGCGCGGCGCAGTCCGCTGGTCGCGCGCGAAGCCGCGCAGGCGCTCGACGAAACCGAACTGGTCGCCAGCGAGCCGATGACCGTGGTGCTCAGCGAGAAGGGCTGGGTGCGCGCCGCCAAGGGCCACGACATCGACGCCGCATCGCTGTCCTATCGCGATGGCGACAGCCTGCTGGGTGCGGTCAAGGCGCGCAGCAACCTGCAGGTGGCATTCCTGGATTCGGCCGGCCGCAGCTATTCGAGCGCGGTGCATACCCTGCCCTCCGCGCGCGGCAATGGCGAGCCGCTGACCGGCCGCTTCACGCCCGCGCCGGGCGCGAGCTTCCAGGCGCTGGCCAGCGGCGACCTTGATGCCCGCTTCGTGATCGCCTCCAGCCACGGCTACGGCTTCGTCACCCGCTTCGAGAACCTCACCAGCCGCAACAAGGCCGGCAAGGCGCTGCTGTCGCTGTCCGAGGGCGGCCGCGTGCTGCAACCGGCGTCGGTCACCGACGTCGCGGCGGACCGGATCGTTGCCGTCACCAGCGCCGGCCACGTGCTCGCGTTCCCGCTGTCGGAACTGCCGGAGCTCGACAAGGGCAAGGGCAACAAGATCATCGAAATCCCGAAGGCCAAGCGCGGCACCGAGCGCGTGGTCGCGATCGCGGTGGTGCCGCCGTCCGGCAAACTGCTGGTCGCCAGCGGCGCGCGCACCATGACCCTGTCCTTCAACGACCTCGAAGGCTACCTCGGCGCCCGCGGTTCGCGTGGCGGCCTGCTGCCGCGCGGATGGCAGAAGGTGGATGGCCTGGCCGTCGAGACGTAACCACCCACATCGACGGCGAGACCGTCGGGCGTTTCCCGTAGCGGCATTTCGAGCCGCGTGGCGAAATGCGCGGCGGCAGGCGCCGTCGCGCGAGGAGACACGCATGCAACCCGATTTCTGGCACCAGCGCTGGGCCGATAACCAGATCGGCTTCCACCAGTCCGCGCCCACCCCGCTGCTGTTGAAGCACTGGCCGGCGCTGGGCATCACGCCGGGCGCGCAAGTCTTCGTGCCGCTGGCCGGCAAGTCGCTGGACATGGCCTGGCTCGCATCGCAAGGCCATCGCGTGCTGGGCGTGGAACTGTCGCAACTGGCCGTCGAACAATTCTTCGCCGAGCACGACCTGCAGCCCGGCATCCACGAAACGAAATACGGCCGCCACTACGTTGCAAGCGGCATCGAACTCATCTGCGGCGACGCCTTCGCGCTCGACGCCGATGCCCTGCGCGATTGCGCGGCGGTGTTCGACCGCGCCGCCCTGATCGCGCTGCCGCCGGAGTTGCGTGAACGCTATGCGAGCGAACTGTATGCATCCCTGCCCACTGGGTCCCGCGGGCTGCTGGTGACCCTGGAATACCCGCAGGAAGAACGCCCCGGACCGCCGTTCTCGGTCACGGAGGATGAAGTTCGCGCGCTGTATTCGCGCGACTGGCAGGTCGACCTGCTCGACCGCAGGCCGATCCCGCCGGAACACCCGGGTTACGTGGGCGGCGTGTCCCGACTGGACACCGCCACCTACGCCCTGCGCAAGCGCTAGATCGCCGCCACCGCGGCGTTGTGCACGCCGGCCACCGCGCGGCCGGAAGGATCCGCCATGGTCGCGAACGCGGCATCCCACGCGATCGCCGCCGGCGACGAGCACGCGATCGACTTGCCGCCCGGCACCGTGTTCGCGCAGGCGTCGCCCGGGAAGATGTCCTCGAAGATCCGGCGATAGAAGTACGCCTCGCGGGTCTGCGGCGGGTTGATCGGGAAGCGTTGCCCGGCCGCGGCGAAATCCGCGTCGCTCACGTTCGCTTCGGCATGCGCCTTCAGGCCGTCGATCCAGCCGTAGCCAACGCCATCGCTGAACTGCTCCTTCTGCCGCCACAGGATTTCCTGCGGCAAATAGCCTTCGAACGCCTCGCGCAGCACGGATTTTTCCATCTTCCCGCCGCCGCTCATCTTGTACTTCGCGTCCATGCGCATCGCCACGTCCATGAACTCGACATCCAGGAACGGCACCCGCGGCTCCACGCCCCACGCCATCATCGACTTGTTGGCGCGCAGGCAATCGAAGCTGTGCAGCGCATCCAGCTTGCGCACCAGCTCCTCGTGGAATTCGCGCGCGTTCGGCGCCTTGTGGAAGTACAGGTAACCGCCGAACAGTTCGTCGCTGCCCTCGCCGCTGAGCACCATCTTCACCCCCATCGCCTTGATCCGCCGCGCCAGCAGGAACATCGGCGTCGATGCACGGATGGTGGTGACATCGTAGGTCTCGATGTGCCGGATCACCTCCGGCAGCGCGTCCAGTCCCTCGGCGAAGCTGTAGGTGAAGCCGTGGTGCACGGTGCCCAATGCATCCGCGGCGATCTGCGCCGCAGCGAGATCCGGCGAGCCCTCCAGGCCGATGGCGAAGCTGTGCAGGCGCGGCCACCAGGCCTCGCCCTTGTCGTCGTCCTCCACCCGCTTGCGCGCGAACTTGGCCGCGCAGGCCGCAACCAGCGAAGAATCCAGCCCGCCCGACAGCAGCACGCCGTACGGCACGTCGCTCATCAGCTGGCGATGCACCGCGCGCTCGAAGGCCTCGCGCAGTTCGGCCTTGTCCGCAGCCACGCCCTGCACCGCGTCGTAGTCGCGCCACGCACGCTTGTACCAATGCACCAGCTCGCCGGTGGCGCTGTCGTAGGCATGGCCGGGCGGAAACGCGGCGACGTCGTCGCAGACGCGCACCAGCGACTTCATCTCCGAGGCCACCCACAGGCGGCCATCGGCGTCGTGGCCCCAGTACAGCGGACAGATGCCCATGTGGTCGCGCGCAATCAACACGCGCTTCGCGGCCGCATCCCACAACGCAAAGGCGAAGATGCCGTTGAGCCGGCCCAGCCAGGTCTCGGGCGCTTCGCCATCGCGATGCAACGCGTTGATCACCTCGCAGTCGGAACCGGTCTGGAAGGCATAGGGCCTTGCCAGCCGGCGCTCGAGGTCGCGATGGTTGTAGATCTCGCCGTTGACCGCCAGCGCCAGTTCGCCGTCCGCGGAATGGATGGGCTGCGCGCCGCCGGCGGGATCGACGATCGCCAGCCGTTCATGGACCAGCAGCGCGTTCGCATCCACGTGCACCCCGCTCCAGTCCGGCCCGCGGTGGCGCTGGCGCGCGGACAGGGACAGCGCCAATGGCCGCAGGGGATGCAGGTCCGCGCCGGGGCGGAGGTCGAAGACGCCGAGGATCGAGCACATCGTGGAAGTCCTTGTGGGGTGTTTTTCGAGGGGAAAACGAAGAGGCCCGCACTTTGCAGTGCGGGCCTCGGGAAGATCAGCGTGTGATGCGCGCGCTAATCGCCGACCCGCGGGGGGCTGGCGTTCGGGCGATTATTGTTGCTGGCGCGCTGCAGGCTCATGCGGCGACTATTGCACGCAACTTCGGCGCCGCGCAAGCCGACAGCGCGCGCGCGACGTCGGCCACCAGGTCGTCGGTATCCTCCAGCCCCGCCGACAGCCGCACCAGTCCGTCGGAGATGCCCGCGGCCTCGCGTTGTTCCGGCGTGTAGGTCGAGTGGGTCATGCTGGCGGGGTGCTGCGCCAGCGATTCGGCATCGCCCAGGCTGACCGCACAGGCCACCATCCCGAGCGCGTCGATGAAGCGCATGCCCGCCTCGTAGCCGCCCTGCAGCTCGAACGCGATCATCCCGCCGGGCTGGCGCATCTGCCGCTTCGCCAATCCGTGCTGGGGGTCGGTTTCCAGGCCGGGGTAATGCACCTTCGCCACCGCCGGATGCGCCTGCAGCAGCCTCGCCACCGCCATCGCGTTGGTGCAGTGGCGGTCCATCCGCAGCGCCAGCGTCTTCAGCCCGCGCATCAGCAGCGCGGCGTCCTGCGGCGAGAGCACCGCGCCGGTCATGTCCTTCAGGCCCTGCAGGCGGATGCGCTGGGCCAGCTCGGCGTCCGCGGCCACCGCGATGCCGGCGGTGACGTCGCCATGGCCGCTGATGTACTTGGTCGCCGAATGCACCACGACGTCCGCACCCAGCGCGAGCGGGCGCTGCAGGTACGGGGTGCAGTAGGTGTTGTCGACCACCACCAGCGCACCGGCGCGATGCGCCGCGGCCGCGACCGCTTCGATGTCCACCAGCCGCATGTTGGGATTGGCCGGGCTTTCGAAGTACACGACCTTGGGCTTGCCGGCCATCGCGGCCTCGACCGCCGACGGGTCGGTCATGTCGACATGGGTCACGCGCACCCCGAACTCGCCGATCCCGTGGTGCAGGAACGCGAAGGTGCAGCCGTACAGGGTGAGGTCGACCACGATCTCGTCGCCGGGGCGCAGCAGGGTCCACAGGGTGGCGGTGATCGCGCCCATGCCGGAGCCGAACGCGATCGCGGCGGCGCCGCCTTCCAGCACCGCCAGCCGCGACTCCAGCAGGGCCAGGGTCGGGTTGGCGATGCGCGTGTAGATGTAGCCGTCCGCCTCGCCGGCGAAGCAGCGCCCGCCCCCGGCCGCGCTGGCGAAAGTGAAGGTGGCGCTCTGGTACACCGGCGGCACCAGCGCGCCGTGGTGGTCGCGCGGGTCGTAGCCATGGTGGATGGCGGTGGTGGAGAAACCGGGCATGCCCATGCTCCGCTATTCGATGCGGATAGCGTATGCCTCCCCTGGCGGAAGCATTTTCCGAAGATGCAGCCATTCACCCACAACCGGGGTAAATTGTTCCCAACTTGAAGATAAACGAGGTTGATCCTTCCATGACCCATGACCTGGACCGCACCGACCGCCGCCTGCTGGCCGCGCTGCAGGACGACGCGCGCCTGACCGTGGCCGAACTCGCCGAACGGGTGGCGCTGTCGACCTCGCCATGCTGGCGGCGGGTGCGCCGGCTGGAGCAGGCCGGCTACGTGACCGGTTACCACGCGCAACTGTCGGCGGAGCGGCTGGGTTACGGGATCACCGCCTTCGTCAGCGTGGTGATGGGCAGCCACACCCAGGAGGTGGCGCGCGCCTTCGAGGCGCGCCTGCGCGACATCCCGGAAGTGATCGCCTGCCACAACGTGTCCGGGCGCTACGACTTCCTGCTGGAAGTGGTCGCCACCGACCTTGCCGCCTACGGCGAGTTCGCGCGCAACGTGCTGCAGGCCTTGCCCGGCGTGACCGAACTGCACTCCAGCTTCTCGCTGAAGTCGCTCAAGGCGGAACGCCGGCTGCCGCTGCACGGCACCTGAGCGGGCTCAGCCCAGCAACCGCTCCAGCAACGCGTGGTAGAGGTCGGGCAAGGCCTCGAGGTCGGCTACCGCGATGTGTTCGTCGACCTTGTGGATGCTCGCGTTGACCGGCCCGATCTCCACGCACTGCGCGCCGAGCGGGGCGATGAAGCGCGCATCCGAGGTGCCGCCGCCGGTGCTTTCCTCCGGCGGCGCCCCGGCGAACCCGGCCAGCACCTCGCGCGCGGCGGCGCGCAACGGGCCCTCGGGGGTGTGGAACGGTTCACCGCCGCGCTGCCACTGCACGCTGAAGTCCAGCCCGTACTCGCCGAGCAGGGCCTCGCATTCCGCCTCCAGTTGCGCGGCGGTCCAGTTGGGGTTGTAGCGCAGGTTGAACAGCACCTGCAGCTCGCCGGGGATCACGTTGTTGGCGCCGGTGCCTGCGTGGATGTTGCTGATCTGCAGGCTTGTCGGCGGGAAGCTCTCGTAGCCCTGGTCCCAATGCTTCCAGGCGAGCTCGGCCAGCGCCGCCAGCGACTGGTGGATCGGGTTGCGCGCCTTGTCCGGATAGGCCACATGGCCCTGGATGCCCTTCACCGTCAGCGTCGCGGACAGCGTGCCGCGGCGGCCGACGCGCAGCAGGTCACCAAGCGTCGATGTCGATGACGGCTCGCCGGTGATGCACCAGTCGATCCGCTGGCCGCGTTCGCGGAACAGCTCGGCGACCCGGCGCACGCCATCGACGGCATCGCCCTCCTCGTCCGAGGTCAGCAGCAACGCGACGGTGCCGGCATGGTCCGGATGCACGGCCACGAACCGCTCCAGCGCCACCACGAATGCCGCCACGCTGCCCTTCATGTCCGCCGCGCCGCGGCCGAACAGCACGCCGTCGCGCACCTCCGGCGCGAACGGATCGCTGGCCCAGGCATCGCGCGGGCCCGGGGGCACCACGTCGGTGTGGCCCAGCAGCACCAGCACAGGACCATCGCCGCCGCCATGCGTCGCCCACAGGTTGTCGACCGCGCCGAAGCGCAGGCGTTCGCAGGCGAAACCGGCGCGCCCCAGGCGCTCCGCGACCAGTTGCTGGCAGCCGGCATCGTCGGGGGTGACCGAGGGCCGCGCGATCAGGTCGCGGGTGAGTTGGAGAACGTCGCTCATGGGTTGCCCGTCGTAGGCGCGGCGCAGGCCGCGATGTGGTTGTTCGTGACTATTGGTCGCGGCTTGCGCCGCTCCTACAGGAGTCCGAACAGCTTCTTGAATCCGTTGTCACTGAACCCCTGCGACACGCTGCCGCCGTCCAGCACCACCACCGGCCGTCGCACCAGTTGCGGATATTCCTTCAGCAGCAACTTCCATTCGGGATCGCTGCCCGGCGCCTTGCGGTTCGGCGCCAGCTGGCGCCAGGTCGTGGAGGACTTGTTGACCAGTGCATCCCAGCCGCCCACCGCATCCTTCCAGGCCAGCAGCGTTTCCGGCGGCTGCCGCTGCTCGCGGTAATCCACGAAACGGTGCTCGATGCCGAAGCGCAGCAGCCAGTTGCGCGCCTTCCGGCAGGTGTCGCAATTGTCGAGCCCGTACAGGGTGGCGGCCATGCCCGTATCCGTTGCGTGGAGTGCGGGCATGATGCCGAAAGCCATGGCCGGCGGCGAGCCGCGGCTCAGCCGCCGACCACCGGCAGCTCGATGTAGCTGGCGTTGTCGGCGTCGTGGTGGATCGCGTTGTCGGCGACCACCGGCGTCGACTCGGTCTCGTTCGGGCCACCGGTGTTGAGGTTGCGCGCGAACTTCGGGAAGTTCGAGCTGGTCACCTCGACCCGGATGCGGTGGCCCTTGCCGAACTGGATCGAGGTGGTGATCGGGGTTGGCCGGATCGTGTACACCTGGCCCGGCTGCATCGGCGCGGGCGCGGTGTAGCTGTCGCGATAGCGCGCGCGCTGGATGGTGTCGCCCACGATCCACGCGGTGCCGTCGGGGGCCACGTCCACCAGCTTCACCGCGAAGTCGGTGTCGCGCGCGGAGGACGAGACCTTCAGCACCGCATCGACGAACCCGCTGACTTCCATCGGCGCCTGCAGCGGCTCGCTGTCGTAGACCAGCACGTCGTTGCGCGCAGAGATCTGGCGCTGGTCGAACGCGCCGGCGGTGACCAGCCCGCCGTTGCAGCAGTCGCCGCCGCCGATGGTCTGGACCGGGTTGCGCGGGTCGTAGCGGTAGCTGTCCTTCGCCTCGCCTGCAGGCGGTGCGTCCGCGGCCAGGCGGCCGTCGCCGAACATCGAATTGGCGCGGCCACCGGAGCGCAGGTACATCCGCAGCGTGCGCGCCGCCTTCGGCGGCCACTCGGCGTCGGACTGCCAGCGGTTGGCGCCCATCGTGAAGTAGCGGACGTGCGCGGTGCCGTCCGGGAACGCCGCCGGCTTGCCCTTCAGCCAGCGGTCGAAGAAGGCCCACAGCTGCTGGTCGACCGGGAACCGGGCGTCGCCCATCGCGCGCTCGCCGACCTTGTAGTCCTCGCTGAGGCGGGCGAACTGGCAATGCGGGTTGGGACCGACCACCACGTACTGGTTCGCGCTCGCCTCGCGGTCGCTGGCGACCGTGCGCGCATGGTTGTACAGCGCCATGTTCGGCCCGATCGAGACGTCGTACCAGCTGTTGAACCACAGCGCCGGCACGCCCCAACCCATGTCGTCGTGGTACAGGCCGCCGGTCTTCCATGCGGGGTCGGCGGGGCCGCGCGCGATCAGCGACTCGAACGTCCCCGGCGGCTCACCCAGCGAGGACAGCAGCTCCGCATACGGCAGGCGGCGCACGTGGGTCTTCCAGTCGACGTCCGGCTTGTCCGCATCCAGGCTGTTGTAGCGGGCGACGCGCGCGCGCATCGGGCCGTTGAGGTCCTGCGGCAATTCCGCCCGCAGCGGATTGTCGACGCCGTACAACCACACCCCGAACAGGGTGCGCGGGACCCCGCCCGTGTAGAAGTTCCCCTGCTCTAGGAACCGGCCGACCTTGCCGATCCCCGCGCCTGCGGCCATCGGCACCATCGCCGCGTGCGCCGGGTGGTTCATCCCCGCCAGCGCCAGCTGCCACTCCGCCGAGGACGAACAGCCGAGGGTGCCGACCTTGCCGTTCGACCACGGCTGCGCGGCGATCCAGCTGAGGGTGTCGTAGCCGTCGGTCTGCGGACGTCCGAGGATCTCGTAGGTGCCCTGGCTGAAGTAGCGTCCGCGTTCGTTCTGGACGATGAAGGCATAGCCGCGCCGCACCGCCTCGAGCGCATAGCGCGCAGTGCTGCCCGCTGGCACGTGTTCGTCGTAGGGGGTCTTCCAGAGCACCACCGGCAGCTTGCCGCTGGCCCCCTTCGGCCGCCAGATGTTGGTGGACAGGCCCTTGCCGTCGCGCATCGGCACCAGGACCGCGGTCTCCGCATCGGCGATCCCGGCGAGCTCGGCGCGCAGGCCCTCGTCGCTGTAGCGCGAAAGGTCCTGCGCCGGCGCCGCGCTGGCCGCGGTCACGGCGGCGGCGAGCAGGCAGCAGGCAAGGCGTGTCTTCATGGCAGGTCCCCGGGCAGGCAATGCCTCCTGTTTGGCACGAAGCGCGCACCGCCACCCCTGCCGGAAGTCACGCCAGCGGGTCAATCCGCCAGGCCGCGCAGCAATTCGTTGACCGACGTCTTGCTTCGCGTCTTCGCGTCGACCTGCTTGACGATCACCGCGCAGTACAGCGAATGGCTGCCATCGGCCGCCGGCAGCTGGCCGGAGACGACCACGCTGTAGGGCGGCACCCGGCCGTAGGAGACCTCGCCGGTGGCGCGGTTGTAGACGCGCGTGCTCTGGCCTAGGAACACGCCCATGCCGACCACGCTGTGGTGGCCGACCACGAACCCCTCCACCACCTCGGAGCGCGCACCGATGAAGCAATGGTCCTCGATGATCGTCGGGCTGGCCTGCAGCGGCTCCAGCACCCCGCCGATGCCGGCGCCGCCGGACAGGTGGCAGTGCTTGCCGACCTGCGCGCAGCTGCCGACCGTGGCCCAGGTATCGACCATGGTGCCTTCGCCCACGAACGCGCCGATGTTGACGAAGCTCGGCATCAGCACCACGTCCTTGCCGACGTGGCTGCCCGCGCGCACCACCGCACCCGGCACCACGCGCACGCCGAGCTTGCGGAAATCCGCCTCGTCGAAGCCCGCGAAGCGCGCCGGCACCTTGTCCCAGAACGGCGCCGGGTAGGCTTCGACCAGCTCCATCTGCTGGGTGCGGAAATACAGCAGCACCGCCTTCTTCAGCCATTCGTTGACCCGCCAGCCGCCGTTGCCGTCCGGCTCCGCCACCCGCAGGCGGCCCTTCTCCAGGCCTTCGATGGCGCGCTCGACCGCCGGCCGGGTGGCGCCCTCAAGCTCTTCCGGGGTCAGCATGGCGCGGCGTTCCCACGCGCTCTCGATCTCGAAGCGCAGGGTCTCCAGTTCCGCGGCGCGCGCGGTGGCGCGCGCCTTCGCGGGTGACGGCCTGGCGGGGGCCTCGGCGGCGGTCTTCTTCGGCTTGGCGGGGCTCATCGCGGGTCTCCATCGAGTGCGGCCAGCAGCGCATCGCGCAACGCCTGGCGTTGGTGGTCGTCATGCAGCGGGCGGTCGTGCTCGTCGCTGATCCGGAACATGTCCTCGGCGCGCTCGCCGAAGGTGGCGATGCGCGCGTCGTGGACGCGCAGGCGCTGCTCGCGCAGCACCCGGGCGATGTCGGCGAGCAGGCCCGGGCGATCGTTGCAGACGATGCTGACCAGGGTGCGTTCGGCATCGGCGTCGGCGAAGCCCACCTGCGGCACGATCCGGAAATGGCGCAGGTGCCGCGGCTGGCTGCGCCGCGCCGGTGCCACCCGGCGGAGGTCGCCGGCGAGCACGCGCTGCAACCCGGCCTCGATCTGCGCCGGCGCCGGCGCATGCCGCAGGTCATTGGGCAGCACGTGGAAGCTGTCGAAGATGGTGGCGTCGGGACCGTCCAGCGCGCGCGCCTGCAGGATCGCCAGGCCGGCGCGGTCCAGCGCGATCACGATGGCCGCGAACAGGCCGTCGCGATCCGGCGCATGCACCAGCACTTCGTAGCCGCCGCCGGGCAACTGGCGCGCGCGCGCGACCACCTCGCCGGCGCCGGCCGCGCGCAGTGCGTTCGCCTGCCAGGCGATCTGCTCCGGCCGGCTGCGCAGGAAATTGTCGCGCGGCATCCGCGCGAACATCGCGTCGATCGCCGGATCGCCATGCCCTTCCGCGACCAGCAGCGCGCGCGCCGCATCACGGTTCTCCCCGATCCGCTGGTCGGCCGCGACCGGGTGCTCCAGGCCGCGCCGCAACGCCAGCCGGGTGGCGGTGTGGAGGTCGGCCAGCAGCCGGTCCTTCCACGCGTTCCAGAGCTTGGGCGAGGTGCCGGCGATGTCCGCGCAGGTCAGCAGGTACAGGTAGTCCAGGCGCTGGCGGTCGGCGACCACCGTGGCGAAGCGGTGGATCACCTCCGGGTCGGTGATGTCCTGTTTCTGCGCGGTCACCGACATCAGCAGGTGCCTGCGCACCAGCCATTCGACCAGCGCGGTGTCGGCCTCCGACAGCCCCATCGCCTCGCAGAACGCGCGCGCATCCACCGCGCCGAGTTCGGAATGGTCGCCGCCGCGGCCCTTGCCGATGTCGTGGAACAGCCCGGCCAGCAGCAACAGTTCCGGCTTGCGCAAGGCCGGCCACACCGTGTGCGCAACCGCGAAGCGTTCGTCCGCGTCGCCCGAGGCGAACGCCGCCAGGTTGCGCAGCACCGCCAGCGTGTGCTGGTCCACCGTGTACACGTGGAACAGGTCGAACTGCATGCGCCCGGAGACCTGCGCGAACGCGGGGATCCAGCGCCCGAGCACGCCGAGCCGGGTCATCCGTTCCAGCGTCTTCACCGGCTGCGGGCCGCGCAGCAGTTGCATGAAGGCTTCGCGCAAGCGTGGCGATGCCCTGGTGTAGTCGCTGATCCCCGGCAACGCACGCGCCAGCTCGCGCGCGGTCTGCGAATGCAGGCCGCGGACGCCGCGGTCCGCGGCCCACGCCGCGAACAGCGCGAACACGTGGCCGGTGTCCTCCAGCAGCCAGCCCGGCCTGCGCGAGGCGAGGTAGCCGCGCCGCAATTCGAGATCGTCGTCCAGCGGTTGCGGTTCGGCGGCACCGTCGAAGTGTTCCTCGAAGCGCTGCAGCAGGCGGTCGTTGATCCGCCGCACGATCGCCGCGCTGCGGTAGAAGCCCTGCATCATCTTCTCGACCGCCAGCGAATCGGCATCGTCGAGGTAGCCCAGGCGTTCGGCCAGCAGCTTCTGGTAATCGAAGCGCAGCCGCTCCTCGCGCCGACCGGCGACCAGGTGCAGGCCGAAACGCAGCCGGCCCAGCGCGCGGCGTTCGCGATCCAGCGCCACCGCCTCGTCGGCGCCAAGGTGGTCCAGCCCGACCAGCGGATCCAGTTCGCGCACGCCGAAGCTGCGCAGCGCCATCCAGCCCAGGGTGTGCAGGTCGCGCAGGCCGCCGGGGCCGTCCTTGAGGTTCGGCTCGAGGTTGTCGCTGGTATCGCCGAATCGCGCGTGCCGCTGCGCCTGTTCGCGTACCTTGGCCTCGAAGAAGGCACGCGCGGGCCACACGCATTCGGGCGAGACCGCGTCGCGCAGGCGCTGTTGCGCGTCCGCGTCGGCGACCAGCGCGCGCGCCTCGATCAGCGCCGTGAGCACGGTCTGGTCGGCGGCGGCCTCGGCGCACTGCGCGGGCGAGCGCACCGCCTGGCTGGCCTGCAGGCCGGCATCCCACAACAGCGCGAGGAAGCGCGCCAGCGACTGCGCGCAGGCCTGCTGCGCGTAGCTTTCGGCCAGCACCAGCAGGTCGATGTCGGAATGCGGGAACAATTCGCCGCGGCCGTAGCCGCCGACCGCGAACAGGGCAAGACCGGCATCCGCGGGAATGCAGCGCCGCCAGCCGTCGAGGATCATTTCATCGACGGCGCGGGCGCGCAGCGCGACCAGCCTGTCGACGATCTCGCCGCCATCGAAGCGTTTCGCCAGCCTGGCGTCGACCTGGGCCAGCAGCGCGCGGGTGGCGGCGGCCCAGGCGGCATCGCCCGCCGGACCCGCGGGGACTTCAGCGGGAGCCGGGGCGTGGTCGGCTGCCGCAGGCGCGCTCACAGGTCGTTGTCGTCGCCGGGCAGGCGGGTCAGGATCTCCACGCCGTCGGCGGTCACCGCCACCGTGTGCTCCCACTGCGCGGACAGCTTGCGGTCCTTGGTGACCACGGTCCAGCCGTCCGGCAGCAGCCGGGTGTGGCGGGCGCCCTCGTTGATCATCGGCTCGATGGTGAAGGTCATGCCTTCCTTCAGCACCACGCCCTCGCCGGGTCGGCCGTAGTGGAGCACCTGCGGGTCGTCGTGGTAGACCTTGCCGATGCCGTGCCCGCAGTACTCGCGGACCACGCTGAAGCGCTCGCGCTCGACGAATTCCTGGATCGCGTGGCCGATGTCGCCGAGGGTCGCGCCCGGCCTGACCACCCGGATGCCGCGGAACATGGCCTCGCGGGTGACGTCCACCAGCCGCCTGGCCATCACCGACGGGGTACCGACGAAGTACATGCGGCTGGTATCGCCGTGCCAGCCGTCCTTGATGACGGTGACGTCGATGTTGACGATGTCGCCGTCCTTCAGGACCTTGGCGGCGCTCGGGATGCCGTGGCAGATCACGTTGTTGACCGAGGTGCACACGGTCTTCGGATAGCCGCGGTAGCCGACGTTGGCGGGGATCGCGCCCTGCACGTTGACGATATGGTCGTGGCAGATGCGGTCCAGTTCCTCGGTGGTCACGCCGGGCTTCACGAACGGCGCGACCACCTGCAGCACTTCGGCGGCCAGGCGGCCGGCCTGGCGCATCTTCTCTATGTCGGCGGCGGTTTTCAGGTTGATGCTCATGCCCGGATTATCGCCGATTTGCCCGGAATCCGCGCCGCGGGCTATACTTCCGCGGCTTTACCACCGCCATGTCGGGCGCTACCGACAAATCCACACCTGTCGACAACCCCTGCGCCGGGGTGCTCCGCAAGGAGTTCGGACGCAGTGACGACAGGGAGGCCCAACCCCGGGATCCAGCGCTCCATGCCACGCGGCATGCGGCGCAGCGCCTTCATCCAAGCCGGCGCGGATTCCACCCATCGGAGTTTTGCAATGCCCCAGATCACCATGCGCCAGATGCTGGAAGCCGGCGTCCATTTCGGCCACCAGACCCGTTACTGGAACCCCAAGATGGGCCCGTACATCTTCGGTGCCCGCGGCAAGATCCACATCATCAACCTCGAGAAGACCGTCCCGCTGTTCAACGACGCGATGAACTTCATCAGCGGCGTGGCCCAGAAGCGCGGCGTGATCCTGTTCGTCGGCACCAAGCGCAGCGCGCGCGACCCGATCAAGGAAGAAGCCACCCGCTGCGGCATGCCGTTCATGACCCAGCGCTGGCTGGGCGGCTCGCTGACCAACTTCGCCACCGTGAAGAAGTCGGTCGCCCGCCTGAAGGAGCTGGAGGCCGCGGAAACCGACGGTACCTTCCAGAAGCTGGTCAAGCACGAAGTGATGGGCCTGCGCCGCGAGCGCGACAAGCTGGACGCCTCGCTGGGCGGCATCAAGGACATGAACCGCCTGCCCGACGCCCTGTTCGTGATCGACATCGGCCATGAGGACATCGCGATCAAGGAAGCCAAGAAGCTCGGCATCCCGGTGATCGCGGTGGTCGACACCAACTACGACCCCAGCCTGGTCGACTACCCCATCCCCGGCAACGACGACGCCATCCGCGCCGTGCAGCTGTATGCAGGCGCCGCCGCCGACGCCGTGCTGGAAGGCAAGGCCGCCGCGCCGTCCGCCGCCAGCGTGCGCGAAGAAGACTTCGCCGGCGCCGACGGCGACGACAAGAAGCAGGGCCGCCGCGCCCCGGCCCGCAAGCCGGCCGCGCCGAAGGCCGATGCAGCGGCACCTGCCGCCGCCGAGGCCGCCGCGCCGAAGGCCGAGTAACACCCGCGTCACGCCGCCGCGCCACGCTGCGCGGCGGCTTCCCCTTCCGTAGGAGCGCCCGATGGGCGTGCGCTGGCGCCGGCGCCTGCCGTTCGCGCCCATCGGGCGCTCCTACATCGAACATCGAGGTAATTCCCATGGCTGAAATCACCGCTTCCCTGGTCAAGGAACTGCGCGAGCGCACCGGCGCCGGCATGATGGAGTGCAAGAAGGCGCTCACCGAAAGCAACGGCGACATCGACGCCGCCGCGGAGGCCCTGCGCAAGTCCGGCCTCGCCAAGGCCGACAAGAAGGCCAGCCGCGTCGCCGCCGAAGGCCGCATCGCGGTCGCCCAGGCGGGTGGCAAGGCGGTCCTGGTCGAGATCAACTCGGAGACCGACTTCGTCGCCAAGGACGCCAACTTCGTCGCCTTCACCGACGCCGTCGCCCAGGCCGCGCTGGCCGCGGGCAGCACCGACGTCGAAGCCCTCAAGGCCGCGACCCTGCCGGGCGGCGAGACCGTCGAGGAAGCGCGCGCCGCCGCCATCGCCAAGCTCGGCGAGAACATCCTGGTCCGCCGCATCGCCACCATCGACACCGGCAACAACGTGGCCGCCTACTCCCACGGCGGCAAGATCGGCGTGCTGGTCGAAGTGGCCGGCGGCGACGCCGAGTTCGCCCGCGGCGTGGCGATGCACGTGGCCGCGATGAACCCGCCCTACAACAAGGCCGCGGACGTCCCGGCCGAGTTCGTGGCGAAGGAAAAGGAAATCGAGCTGGCCAAGATGTCCGAGAAGGACAAGGCCAAGCCGGCCGAGATCCTGGAGAAGATCATCGGCGGCAAGATCGCCAAGATCGTCAACGAGGTCAGCCTGTACGGCCAGCCGTACGTGCTGAACACCGACCAGAGCGTCGAGCAGGCCGCCAAGGCCGCCGGCGCCGACGTGGTGTCCTTCACCCGCCTGGCGGTGGGCGAAGGCATCGAGAAGGTGGTCGAGGACTACGCCGCGGAAGTGGCGAAGGCGATGCAGGTCTGATCCACCGCACCATCGCGACGCGAAAAACCCGCCGGCGACGGCGGGTTTTTTGTTGGCCGGCCCGGGTCCCGCCCGGCGATCGGCTAGAATTCCGCTGTTTGCCCGCCCGCCTGGAGCCCTTCGCATGTCGCAACTCGCCTACCGCCGCGTCCTGCTCAAGCTCTCCGGCGAAGCCCTGATGGGGGACGAGGACTACGGGATCGACCCGAAGGTGATCGGCCGGCTGGCGCGCGAGGTGATCGAGGCGCGCGAGGCCGGCGCCGAGATCGCGCTGGTGATCGGCGGCGGCAACATCTTCCGCGGCGCCGGGCTGGCCGCCGGCGGCATGGACCGCGTCACCGGCGACCAGATGGGCATGCTGGCCACGGTGATCAACGCGCTGGCGATGCAGGACGCGCTGGAAAAACTGGGCGCCAAGTGCCGGGTCATGAGCGCGCTCAAGATCAACGACGTGTGCGAGGACTACATCCGCCGCCGCGCCGTGCGCCACCTGGAGAAGGGCCGCATCGCGATCTTCGCCGCCGGCACCGGCAACCCGTTCTTCACCACCGATTCCGGCGCCGCGCTGCGTGCGATCGAGATCGGCGCCGACCTGCTGCTGAAGGCGACCAAGGTCGATGGCGTGTACGACAAGGACCCGAAGAAGCACGCCGACGCGGTCAAGCTGGACACGCTGACCTACGACGACGTGCTCGCCCGCAACCTGCAGGTGATGGACACCGCCGCGTTCGCGCTGTGCCGCGATGCCGAACTGCCGCTGCGGATCTTCGACATGGCGCAACCGGGCGTGCTGCTGCGGATCCTGCGCGGCGAGCAGGTCGGAACCCTGGTCCACGGCCGCAGCTGAGCGCGCCACCGCGGACCGTGATTGTGTCCGCGCCGCGCGCCGGGCACCCTAGCGCCATGCATGGCCACCCGCACGCAGATGGCACCCGCGCGTTCGCGTGGGTGACCCTGATCAACCTCGCCTACACGTTGCTGGAGGCCGGCTACGGCTTCGCCACCAATTCGCTGGCGCTGCTGTCGGACGCCGTGCACAACCTCGGCGACGTGCTCGGGCTGGCGCTGGCGTGGGGGGCCGCGGTCCTCGCCCGGCGCCCGCCGACAGCGCGCCATACCTACGGCTGGCGCCGGGCCACCCTGCTCTCGCCGCTGGCCAATGCGCTGCTGCTGGTCGCGTTCTCCGGCGCGCTCGGCTGGGAGGCGATCCGCCGCTTCAGCGCCCCGCCCGAGGTCCCCGGGCTGCCGGTGATGGTGGTCGCCGCCCTCGGCATCGCGGTCAACCTCGGCGCGGCCTGGCTGGTGCGCGACGGCCACGCCCAGGACCTCAACCGGCGCGGGGCGTTCCTGCACCTGGTCGCCGATGCCGCGGTCTCGCTGGCGGCGGTGCTGGCCGGCGCCGGCATGTGGTGGCTGGGCTGGACCTGGCTGGATCCGGCGATGGCGCTGCTGATCGCGGTGGTGGTCGCGGCCGGGTCGTTCGGGCTGCTGCGCGATGCCTTCGGCGCGGCGATGGATGCGGTGCCGCGCGGCATCGACCAGGCGAAGGTGCGCGAATGGCTGCTCGCGCAACCCGGCGTGTCCGCCCTGCACCACCTGCACATCTGGTCGCTGGGCGCGGGCGAGATCGCGATGACCGCGCACCTGGTGCGCGCCGGCGAAGCCGACCACGACGCCTTCATCGACCGCGTCAACGACGGCCTCGACGCCCACTTCGGGATCAACCACCCCACCCTGCAGATCGAGCGGGGCACCGGCTGCGAGCACGACTGCAACGACCGCGCGCCGCACGGGCATGCGCACGGTCACGACGACCACGACGGTCACCGCCACTAGCGCCTGCATCCACGGTCGCCGGCCCGCGGCGCTGGCCGCGATGCGGCCTCGCATATAATCCCGCGGTTACCCAGCAACCCGGAGCGACACGATGCTGAACGAAATCAAGAAGGATGCCCAGGCCCGCATGGGCAAGAGCATCGACGCCCTGCGCCACACGCTGATCAAGCTGCGCACCGGGCGCGCCAGCGCGGCGATCGTCGACCACCTGAAGGTCAATTACTACGGCTCCGAGGTGCCGCTGTCGCAGGTCGCCAGCGTGGCGGTCACCGACGCCCGCTCGATCACCATCACCCCGTGGGAAAAGCAGATGGTGGGCCCGGTCGAAAAGGCGATCCTGGCCTCCGACCTCGGCCTGACCCCGAACACCGCGGGCACCGTGATCCGCCTCAACATCCCGGCGCTGACCGAGGAACGGCGCCGCGACCTGTCCAAGGTCGTGCACAGCGAGGGCGAGGACGCCAAGGTCGCGATCCGCAACATCCGCCGCGATGGCAACCACCAGGTCAAGGAACTGCTGAAGGACAAGCAGATCACCGAGGACGAAGCCAGCCGCACCGAGGCGGAGATCCAGAAGATCACCGACGGCGCGATCCGGGACGTGGATGAAGTGGTGAGGGCCAAGGAAGCGGAACTGATGGCGGTTTGAACCGCGCCCGCGACGTCCCTGCCGTGACGGTTCCCGCAACGCGCGTTCCGCGCCATGTCGCCATCATCATGGATGGCAACGGCCGCTGGGCGCAGAAGCGCCATCGCCCGCGCATCATCGGCCACCGCGCCGGTGCGCGCGCGGTCAAGGCCTGCGTGGAGTTCTGCCTGGCCAGCGGGGTCGGGGCACTGACCCTGTTCGCATTTTCCAGCGAGAACTGGAACCGCCCGGCGGACGAGGTCGGCGGGCTGATGAGACTGTTCCTCGGCGCGCTGGAGCGCGAGGTCGAGGAACTGCACCGGCTCGGGGCGCGGCTGCGCTTCATCGGTGATCGCAGCCGCTTCGAGCCGGCCATCCTCGCCCGCATGCAGGCCGCGGAAGCACTGACCGCCGGCAACGCGAGCCTGCAGCTGAGCATCGCCGCCAGCTACGGCGGCCGCCAGGACATCGCCCGTGCCGCGCGGGCGCTGGCCGAGGACGTGGCCGCCGGCCGGCTGCGTCCGGAGCAGGTGGACGAGGACGCGATCTCCGCGCGGGTGGCGCTGGCCGGGCTGCCGCCGCCCGACCTGTTCATCCGCACCGGCGGCGAGCTGCGGATCAGCAACTTCCTGCTGTGGCAGCTCGCCTATACCGAGCTGTGGTTCACCGACACGTTGTGGCCGGACGTGGATGCCGCCACACTGCGCCGCGCACTGGACGATTACGCCGGTCGCGAACGCCGCTTCGGGCTGACCGGCGCGCAGGTGGCGGGCCACGCAACCGGGGGAACCACGTGACCAAGACGCGCCTGCTGGCCGCGCTGATCATGGCGCCGATCGCCATCCTCAGCGTGCTGTTCGTGCCCACCCCGGTGCTTGCGGCGCTGGCTGCGCTGCTGTTCCTGACCGCGCTATGGGAATGGCTGAAGCTGGCCGAGGTCGACGACACCCTCGCCCGCACCATCCTGCTGCTGTGCAACGTCGCGGTGATGGCGGCGCTGGTGTGGGGCTCGCGTTCGGCGCAGGGCGGCTCGTTCGCGCTGCTGCAGCTGGTGGTGGTGGTCGGCGTGGCCTGGTGGCTGCTGGCGATGCTGTGGATGAAGCACTACCACTTCGCCTCCGACCACGATTCGAACGCGCGCGCCTTCAAGCTGCTCGCCGGCACCCTGGCCGTGGTCCCGGCCTGGTGCGCGCTGGGCCTGATCCATGCCAGCCAGCCGAACGGGCACCAGTGGCTGCTGCTGGCGCTGTTGCTGGTCTGGTCCGCGGATACCGGTGCGTATTTCGCCGGCCGCCACTTCGGCGGGAAATTCTTCGCCCGCAAGCTGGCGCCACGGATCAGCCCCAACAAGACCATCGAAGGCCTGCTTGGCGGCCTGTTGCTGGCGCTGGCGGTGGCGATCGCCGGTGCGTTGCTGATCGGCGCGCGCGTCGAGCAGTTGCCGGCGATCGGGGTGGTGGCGCTGGCGACGGTGCTGTTCTCGGTGGTCGGCGACCTGTTCGAGAGCCTGCTCAAGCGCCACGTCGGGGCGAAGGATTCCGGCGACCTGATCCCCGGCCACGGCGGCGTGCTGGACCGCGTGGACAGCGTGCTGGCCGCGCTGCCGGTGTTCGCGCTGGGCAAGGCCTGGCTCGGGTTCTAGGGGGAAGCGCCAGGCCATGCAGCGGGTCGCGATTCTCGGCGCCACCGGTTCGATCGGCGCCTCGGCGCTGGACGTGGTCGCGCGCCATCCCGGGCAGATGCGCGCCAGCGTGCTGGCCGCCGGCAGCAAGGTCGGCGAACTGGTCGCGCTGTGCCGCGTGCACCAACCGGAACACGCGGTGGTCGCCGATCCGGCGCGCTTCGCGGACCTGCGCGCGGGCTTGGTGGAGGCAGGGCTGGACACCCAGCCGCACGCAGGCGGCGCCGCCCTCGACGCACTGGCCGCCAGCGACGCCTGCGACAGCGTGGTCGCGGCGATCGTCGGCGCCGCCGGGCTGTCCTCCACACTGGCAGCGGCGCGCGCCGGCAAGCGCCTGCTGCTGGCCAACAAGGAATCGCTGGTGCTGGCGGGCGAGCTGCTGATGCAGGCCGCGCACGCAGGCGGCGCAACCATCGTGCCGATCGACAGCGAGCACAATGCGGTGTTCCAGTGCTGGTCGGCCGCGCACGGGCGCGCCGATGGCGGGCGCCACGGTTCGCTCGAGGATCCGGCGGCGGCGGTATCGCGGATCACCCTGACCGCGTCCGGCGGCCCGTTCCGCGGCAGGCCACGGGCAACGCTTGCCGAGGTCACCCCCGCGCAGGCAGTGGCGCACCCGAAATGGTCGATGGGGCCGAAGATCTCGGTGGATTCGGCCACCCTGATGAACAAGGGCCTGGAGGTCATCGAGGCCCACCACCTGTTCGGGCTGGATGCGGACCGGATCCGGGTGCTGGTGCATCCGCAGTCGCTGGTGCACGCCATCGTCGATTTCGTGGACGGCAGTTCGCTGGCGCAGCTGGGGCTGCCGGACATGCGCACCGCGCTGGCGGTGGGCCTGGGCTGGCCGCGGCGGATCGCCTCCGGGGTCGCCCCGCTCGACCTGCTGGCGCAGGGCGGCAAGCTGGAGTTCGAGCCGCCCGACCTCGACGCCTTCCCCTGCCTGGCCCTGGCCTGGCGCGCGCTGGCGGCCGGCGGCACCGCCCCGGCGGCGCTCAACGCCGCCAACGAGGAGGCCGTTTCAGCCTTTCTTCAGGGCCGGATCGGTTTCCTGTCGATTCCCGACACCGTCGCCGCGACCCTGGACGCCATGCCCACCCAGCCCGCCGATTCGCTGGACGCGCTGCTGCACGCGGACGCGCGCGCGCGCGCCGTGGCGCTGGCGCGCATCGACGCCCTTGCCAACCGGAACCACGCGCAGCCATGACCACCTTCCTCGGATCGCTGTGGTGGCTGCTGGTGGCGCTGGGGGTGCTGGTGACCTTCCACGAGTTCGGCCATTTCTGGGTCGCCCGCCGCTGCGGCGTCAAGGTGCTGCGCTTCTCGGTCGGCTTTGGCCGCGCGCTGTGGTCGCGGCGCGGCAAGGACGGTACCGAGTACGTGATCGCCGCGATCCCGCTTGGCGGCTACGTGAAGATGTCGGACGAACGCGAGGGCGAGGTCCCCGCGGCTGAGCTCGACCAGGCCTTCAACCGCCAGGGCGTCTGGAAGCGGATCGCGATCGTGGCTGCCGGCCCGCTGGCCAACCTGCTGCTGGCGGTCGCGTTGCTGTGGGCGATGCTGGTGGTCGGCCGCCCGGACTACGCCCCGGTGGTCGGCAAGGCCGAGGGCATCGCCGCGCAGGCCGGGTTGCGCGCGGGCGATTCGATCCGTGCGGTCGACGGCCGCGACACCCCGACCTGGAGCGAGGCGCTGATGGCGCTGACGGTGGCCGCGCTCGACCGCAGGCCGGTGCAGGTGCAGGTCGCCCACGCCAACGGCGCCGAATCCACCCACGCGCTGGCGCTGGACCGCCTGCCTGCGGGCTTCGACGAATCGCGCGCGGTGCAGGCGGTTGGCCTGACCGCCCGCCACGACCTGCTGCCGGCGGTGGTCGGCAAGGTCAGCGAGGGCCTGCCGGCCTGGGGCGTGCTGGCCGAAGGCGACCGCATCACCGCGGTCGACGCCCATCCGGTCGGCAGCTTCGACGACATCGCCCCGCTGGTGAAGGCGCTCGGCGAACGCGGCGGCCCGGGCATGGTCGAGGTCGAACGCGACGGTGAGCGGCTGGCGCTGGAGCTGACCCCGGCGCGGCGCGGCAACCCCGACGGCAGCACCAGCTGGCTGCTCGGGGTGGCCAATGCGGGCGTCGCCCGGCCGGCGCCCGACGCAGTCCTGCGGCTCAACCCGATCGCCGCGATCCCGGCGGCGATCGACGAAACCGGCTACCAGGTGCAGCAGCTGTTCGCGATGATTGGGCGCGCGTTCAGCGGCCGCGTTTCGGTGCAGAACACGGTCTCCGGGCCGATCGCCATCGCCCAGGCCGCGAATGCCTATGCCAGCGGCGGCGTGGCGTGGTTCCTGAACTTCCTGGCCCTGCTGTCGGTCAGCCTTGCGATCCTCAACCTGCTGCCGATTCCCGTCTTGGACGGTGGTCACCTGCTGTATTACCTTATCGAGCTGGCCACCGGCCGCCCCGTGGGCGATCGCGCGATGGCCATCGGCCAGTACCTCGGCCTCGCGTTGATCGCGGGGCTGACGGGGCTGGCGTTCTACAACGACATCCTGCGCCTGGTGTCGTGACGCGTCGCTCCCCCGCCGCTGGCGCCACCCGCGCCCGCCCAGCACCACGTTCCGCAACCGGATGTTCCGAATGACCCGACCCTTGTCCCGCCGCCTGCTTACCCTTGCCCTGGCTTCGGCGCTTGCGCTGCCAGCCTGGGCACAGGCGGCGTTCGCACCGTTCACGGTCAGCGACATCCGCATCGAAGGCCTGCAGCGCATCGGCGCCGGCACGGTCTTCACCTACCTGCCGGTCGAGCGCGGCGACACCCTCGACCAGGCCCGCGCCGGCGAGGCCATGCGCGCGCTGTACAAGACCGGCTTCTTCGAGGACGTGCGCCTGGACCACCAGGGCAGCATCCTGGTGATCACCGTGGTCGAGCGCCCGGCGATCAACAAGCTGACCCTGGTCGGCAACAAGGACCTGAAGTCGGAGGACCTGCTCAAGGGCCTGAAGGAAATCGGACTGGCCGAAGGCGAGACCTTCAACAAGCTCAACCTGGACCGGGTCACCCAGGAGCTGAACCGCCAGTACAACAACCGCGGCAAGTACAGCGTCGAGATCGAACCGAACGTGGAGCGGCTGGACCGCAACCGGATCAACCTGACCCTGAACATCAAGGAAGGCAAGGCCGCCAAGATCCGCCATATCAACCTGGTCGGCAACGAGAGCTACAGCGACGAGGACATCACCAAGGCGTGGGAGTCCAAGACCAGCAACTGGATGTCCTGGTACAAGCGCGACGACCAGTACTCGCGCGAGAAGCTGTCCGGCGACATCGAGAAGCTGAACGCGTGGTACCTCAACCGCGGCCACGTCGATTTCAGCCTGGACACCACCCAGGTCGCGATCAGCCCCGACAAGAAGGACATGTTCCTCACCGCCGGGATCACCGAAGGCGAGGTCTACACCTTCTCCGGCGTCACCGTTTCCGGCGACACCGTGCTGCCGAAGGAGGAAATCGAGCTGATCGTCGCCTTCATCAAGCCCGGCAGCACCTTCTCGCGCGGCCTGCTGGAGCTGGCGACCGACGCGATCGCCGCGCGCCTGTCCAACATCGGCTATGCCTTCGCCCAGGTGAACCCGGTACCGGCGATCGACCGCGACAAGCGCACCGTCGCCATCGACATGCAGGTGCAACCCGGGCCGCGCGTCAACGTGCGCCGGATCGTGTTCAAGGGCAACACCCGCACCGCCGACATCGTGCTGCGCCGCGAAATGCGCCAGTTCGAGGGCAGCTGGTATTCGCAGGCCGCGATCGACCGCAGCAAGGTCCGCCTGTCGCGGCTCGGGTACTTCGAGGAAGTGGAAGTCGAGAGCGAACCGGTCGCCGGCAGCGACGACCAGGTCGACGTGGTGTACACGGTGAAGGAAACCACCTCGGGCAGCATCGCGGCCGGCGTCGGCTATTCGCAGCTGTCGGGCGTCAACCTGTCGCTGCAGCTGTCGGAGAACAATTTCCTCGGCACCGGCAACCGGGTGTCGATGGCGGTGACCAGCAGCACCTACCAGAAGCGCTACGACTTCTCGTTCATGAACCCGTACTTCTCCGACGAGGGCCTGTCGCTCGGGTACAACCTCTGGTGGCGCGAATTCGACTATTCCAGCTACAACGTCGCCCAGTACTCGACCAACAGCGGCGCGGCGCAGGCCTTCCTCGGCCTGCCGCTGAGCGAAGCCGATTCGGTCTCGCTGATGTTCGGGATCGATTCCAACGAGATCCTCGCGGTTCCCGGTTCCACCCCGCCGCCACTGATCGACTACATCAACGCGGTGGGCAACCGCACCTTCAAGTCCTGGCGGACCCAGCTGGGCTGGTCGCGCGACACCCGCAACGATTTCTTCGTCCCGGTGGTCGGCAGCACCCAGAGCGTGTCGGCGGAAATCGCGTTGCCGGGATCCACCGTCGAGTATTACAAGGTGTCCTTCGATTTCGCCAAGTACTGGCCGCTCAACCCGGCGCTGGTCCTGCGCACCGGGCTCAACTTCGGCTACGGCGATTCCTACGGCAAGGATTTCGTGCGCAACCTCTGCTACACCGCGCCGACCCTGCCGACCACCGGGAACCCCAACCCGCCACCGCCGCCGGCGCCCACCGACCCCTGCCTGATCACGTCGCCGGACTACGACAAGACGGTGACCGCCACCGGGTTGCCGTTCTTCGAGAACTTCTACGCAGGCGGCATCGCCGCCCAGGGCAAGGTCCGCGGCTTCGTCGACAACACGCTGGGGCCTGCCTATACGTCACCCCTGGGCTATCGCCAGCCGCTGGGTGGGTCGTTCCTGCTGGCCGGCTCGGTGGAGGCGATCTTCCCGAAGCTGTTCGACAGCCCGGCGGCACGGATTTCCGCGTTCCTGGACTTCGGCAACGTCTACGACGGCTGGGACAACTTCAGCGCCAGCGAATTGCGCGCCTCCACCGGCGTTGCCCTGCAGTGGCGCTCGCCGATGGGTCCGCTGTCGATCAGCTACGCGTTCCCGCTGCGCAAGAAGGACTACGACCAGATCGAGCGGCTGCAGTTCACCTTCGGCGGCCAGCTGTAACCGCGGATACCGCGCATGCCCATGCCAGCCTTCGCAGCCTCGGAACTGGCGCTTCGGTTCGGGCTTGAACTGCGCGGCGAAGACCGCCAGGTGCACGGCGTCGGTACCCTGGCGATGGCGGGCCCGGACCAGCTCGGCTTCCTCGCCAACCCGCGCTACCGCAGCCAGCTGGCGGACACCGCCGCCGGCGTGGTGGTGCTCCGCGCGGAGGATGCGGATGCGCGCGCGGGGACGTTGCTGGTGGCGCGCGATCCGTACGTCGCGTTCGCCCGGATCGCCTCCCTGTTCGAACCGAGGCCGGCGCGCGTGCCCGGCATCCATCCCAGCGCTGCGATCGATCCGACCGCCACGGTCGATCCCGCCGCGCAGGTCGGCCCGCATGTCGCGATCGGCGCACGCAGCCGGATCGGCGCGGGCGCCTGCATCGGCCCCGGCTGCGTGCTCGGCGACGACTGCGAGGTCGGCGAAGGCTGCGAACTGGTTGCCCGCGTGACCCTGGTGACCCGGGTCCGGCTCGGCAAGCGGGTGCTGGTGCATCCGGGCGCGGTGCTGGGCGCGGATGGCTTCGGCATCGCCATGGACCACGGCCACTGGACCAAGGTGCCGCAGCTCGGCGGGGTGGTGGTCGGCGACGATTGCGAGATCGGCGCCAACACCACCATCGATCGCGGTGCACTCGGCGACACCGTGCTGGAAGAGGACGTGCGCCTGGACAACCAGATCCAGGTCGGCCACAACGCCCGGATCGGCGCGCACACCGCGATGGCCGGTTGTTCGGCGGTGGCCGGCAGCGCGAGCATCGGCCGCCACTGCCTGGTCGGCGGCGGCGCCGGCATCCTCGGCCACCTCGAGGTCTGCGACCGGGTGGTCATCACCGCGATGTCGCTGGTCACCCATTCGATCCGCGAACCCGGCGAGTATTCGTCGGGCACCCCGCTGATGGACAATCGCAACTGGCGCAAGAGCGCCGCGCGTTTCAGGCAACTCGACCGCATCGCCCGGGCCATCCCGGGTGGCGGCGACAAGGACACCGCATGACCGTTTCATTGCCCGCCACGATCGCCGACATCCAGCGCCTGCTGCCGCACCGCTACCCGTTCCTGCTGGTGGACCGGGTGGTCGCGCTGGAGCCGCACAAGCGGGTGCTGGCGTACAAGCACGTCACCGCCAACGAGCAGTTCTTCCAGGGCCACTTCCCGGGCCGCCCGGTGATGCCCGGGGTGCTGGTGGTGGAGGCGTTGGCGCAGGCCGGCGGCCTGCTCACCCAGCTCTCCAAGCAGGACGGCGACGACATGGAGCAGCTGTTCTACCTGGTCAAGGTCGACAACGCGAAGTTCAGCCGGATGGTGGTGCCGGGCGACCGCCTCGACCTCGATGTCGAGCTGAAGCGGCAGATCCGCAACATGGCGCAATACGTGGGCGTCGCCCGCGTCGATGGCGAGCAGGTCGCCTGCGCCGAGATCCTGTGCGCGGCGGCACGGGCCTGATCCGATGGCGAGCCCGGCCACGCCCCTGGTCCACCCGACCGCCGTGATCGACCCGGCGGCGCGGCTCGGCGCGGGCGTGCAGGTCGGCGCCTACGCGGTGATCGGCGCGGAGGTGGAGATCGGCGACGACTGCCGCATCGGCCCGCACTGCACCATCGAAGGCCCGACCCGGATCGGGCGTGGCAACGTCGTGCACGCGCATGCCGCGATCGGTGGTGCGCCGCAGGACAAGAAATACCGCGGCGAGCGGGTCGAACTGGTGATCGGCGACGGCAACTGCATCCGCGAGTTCGTCACCATCAACCGCGGCACCGGCGACGGCGGCGCGATCACCCGGATCGGCGACCGCAACTGGATCCTTGCCTACACCCACGTGGCGCACGACTGCCTGATCGGCAGCGATTGCGTGTTCTCCAACAACGCCACCCTGGCCGGCCACGTCACCGTCGGCAACCACGTGATCCTCAGCGGGTTCGCCGGTGTCCACCAGTTCTGCCGGATCGGCGACCATGCCTTCATCGGCATGGGCGCCTTCGTCAACGGCGACGTGCCGCCGTTCGTGATGGTGGCGCAGGAAAAATACGCGCGCGCGCGCGGGATCAACGCCGAGGGCCTGAAGCGCCGCGGGTTCGATGCAACCCGCATCGCCAGCATCAAGCGCGCCTACCGCGCGCTGTACATGGGCGACGCCAGGCTGGACGAGGCCAAGGCCGAACTGGGCGAGATCGCCGATTCCGGCAGCGACGACGTGCGCGCGATGCTGGACTTCATCGAGCGCGGCGAGCGGCCGCTTCTGCGGTGAGTACCGGGTTCGTCGGGTTCGGCCATGGGGTATTCCCCAAGTCGCTCCCCGATACTCGCTTTGTTGGGAAACACCCCATGGCCGAACCCGCCGCCGACTTTCACGGGTGATGTGAGTGAGCCTCCGTATCGCCCTATGCGCCGGCGAAGCCTCCGGCGACCAGCTCGGCGCCGGCCTGGTCGCGGAACTGCGCGCGCGCTTCCCCGACGCACATTTCGCCGGAATCGGTGGCGATGCGATGCGCGCCGCCGGCCTGGACGCATGGTTCGACGCCAGCGAACTGGCGGTGATGGGCCTGGCCGAGGTGCTGGCGCACCTGCCGCGCCTGCTGCGGCTGCGCAAGGCGTTCCGCCAGCGCGTGCTTGCCTTCCAGCCGGACGTGTACATCGGCATCGACGCGCCGGACTTCAACCTCGGCGTGGAGCGCTGGCTCAAGCGGCGCGGGGTGCGCTGCGTGCACTACGTCAGCCCGTCGGTGTGGGCCTGGCGGGAGTCGCGCGCGGCGAAGATCGGCGCCAGCGCCGACCGCGTGCTGTGCCTGTTCCCGATGGAACCGCCGATCTATGCCCGGCATGCGGTCGACGCGGTGTTCGTCGGACACCCGCTGGCGGATGCAATCCCGCTGCAGCCGGACCGCGCCGCCGCGCGCGCGGCGCTTGGCGCGCCGGATGCCGCGCCGGTCCTCGCCCTGCTGCCGGGCAGCCGGCTCGGCGAGATCGAGCGCATGCTGCCGGTGTTCATCGCCGCCGCCAGCAGGCTGCGTGGCGACATGCCGGGCCTGCGCGTGCTGGTGCCCGCCGCCAACCCGCAGTGCCGCGCGGCGATCACGCGCATCGCCGGCGATGCACCGGGCCTGCGCGTGCTCGACGGCGACGCGCAGCGCGCGATGATCGCCAGCGACGTGGTCCTGCTGGCCTCCGGCACCGCCGCGCTGGAAGCGATGCTGTGCAAGCGGCCGATGGTGGTCGGCCACCGCATCGCCGGCCTGACCTATGCCATCGTCAGGGCGTTCGGGCTGCTGAAGTCGGCGCATGTCAGCCTGCCGAACATCCTTGTCGGCAAGCCACTCATCCCGGAACTGCTGCAGGACGACTGCACGGTGGACGGCGTGCATGCGGCGTTGTTGCGCTGGTTCCGCGATGGCGACGCGGTGGCGGCACTGCAGCCGGAATTCCTCGCGACCCACGAAACCCTGCGCCGCGATGCATCGGCACGCGCCGCCGATGCAATCGCATCGCTGCTGCCCGCGCGCGCATGACCCTGCTCGTCGCCGGTGTCGACGAAGCCGGGCGCGGTCCGCTGGCGGGACCGGTCTGCGTGGCCGCGGTGATCCTGGATCCGGCGCGCGCGATCGATGGCCTGGACGATTCCAAGCAGCTCAGCGAGCGCAAGCGCGAGGCGTTGTATCCGCTGATCCTGGAGCGCGCGCTGGGGTGGCGCATCGAATTCGTCGAAGCCGCGGAGATCGATGCCATCAACATCCTGCAGGCGACCCTGCTCGGCATGCGCCGCGCCGTGCTGGGGCTGTCGCCGGCGGCCACCCATGCCCTGGTCGACGGCAACCGCGTGCCGGACGGCCTGCCCTGCGCGGCCACCGCGATCATCGATGGCGACGCGCTGGAGCCGGCGATCATGGCCGCCTCGGTCCTCGCCAAGGTCGCGCGGGATGCGCGCATGCGCGACCTGCACCTGCAATTCCCGCAGTACGGCTTCGACCGCCACAAGGGCTACCCGAGCGCCCTGCACCGCGAGGCGCTGCGCCTGCATGGCCCGTGCCCGCAGCACCGGCGCAGCTTCGCCCCGGTGCGGCAGGCGCTGGCGGCCGCCGGCACCTGATCCCCGGCCGCCGCGCAGGGCCCGTCGCCGCGCGCGCGCTGCTGTCAAGGCTTGTCCGCGCACGGTGGCGGCCCTACCCTGCGGGTTGACCCTGCGCGTCGCCGCGCCCGCGGAGCACGATGTCCGCCCGTTTCGCCCACCTGCACCTGCACAGCGAGTATTCGCTGGTCGACTCGACGATCCGCATCCCGGAACTCGTCGCCGCCTGCGCGGCGCGCGGCTTGCCGGCGGTGGCGGTCACCGACCAGAACAACCTGTTCGCGCTGGTGAAGTTCTACAAGGAAGCCGAAAAGGTCGGCATCAAGCCGATCGCCGGCGCCGACGTGCTGGTCGCCGAGGGCGCCGCCGCGCCCGCCAGGATCACCCTGCTGTGCCGCGACCGCGCCGGCTACCTGAGCCTGTCGCAACTGCTGACCCGGGCGTGGATGGAAGGCCATCGGGTCGATGGGGTGGTCGCGCGGCCGGCATGGCTGTCGGCGAACGCGGGGCTGTTCGCGATCGCCGGGCCGCAGTCCGAGGCCGGGCAGCTTTTCGCCTCGGGCCGCCACGACCTCGCCGAACAGGCGCTGGCCGGGCTGCAGGCCGGCTTCGGCGAACGCCTGCACCTGGAACTGCTGCGCACCGGCCGCCCCGGCGAGGAGGCCTTCAACGCGTTCGCACTGGACGTGGCGGCGCGCCGCGGGATCCCGGTGGTCGCCAGCAATGACGTGCGCTTCCTCGATGCGGCCGGCTTCGACGCGCATGAGGCGCGCGTATGCATCGCCAGCGGACGGGTGCTGGACGATGCGCGCCGCCCGCACGACTACAGCGCCCAGCAGTACCTGAAATCGGCCGAGGAAATGGCCGCGCTGTTCGCCGCCGACGCGGCGGACGCGCTCGACAACACGGTGGCGCTGGCGCAGCGCTGCAACCTGGAATTGCGCCTCGGCACCTACTTCCTGCCGGCATTCCCGGTGCCCAGCGACGAAACCCTGGACAGCTGGATCCGCAGCCAGGCGCGCGAGGGGCTGGCGAAGCGGTTGGAGAAGGCACCGCTCGCCGAAGGCAGGACCCGTGGCGACTACGAGGCGCGGCTGGACCTCGAACTCGGCGTCATCGTGTCGATGGGCTTCCCCGGCTACTTCCTGATCGTGGCCGACTTCATCAACTGGGCCAAGCAGCACGGGATCCCGGTCGGGCCGGGCCGCGGCTCGGGCGCGGGTTCGCTGGTGGCGTGGGCGCTGGGCATCACCGACCTCGACCCGCTGCCGTACGACCTGCTGTTCGAGCGCTTCCTCAACCCGGAACGCGTGTCGATGCCGGACTTCGACATCGACTTCTGCATGGACCGCCGCGACGAGGTCATCGACTACGTCGCGCGCAAGTACGGCCGCGACCGCGTCTCCCAGATCATCACCTACGGCACCATGGCGGCGAAGGCGGTGCTGCGCGATGCCGGCCGCGTGCTCGGCTTCCCGTACGGCTTCGTCGACGGACTGGCCAAGCTGATCCCGCTGCAGCCGGCCGACCCGATGACGCTGGAAGACGCGATCGGGACCGGCACGCGCGCGAAGAAGGAACCGGACCGGATCGTCGGCGAATTCAGGGAGCGCTACGAGGCCGAGGACGACGTCCGCGACCTCGTCGACCTCGCCCTGCAGCTGGAGGACCTGACCCGCAATGCCGGCAAGCACGCCGGCGGCGTGGTGATCGCGCCCAGCCCGCTTTCGGACTTCTGCCCGCTGTTCGCCGAACACGATGGCCATGGCCTCGGCCGCAGCCCGGTCACCCAGTTCGACAAGGACGACGTCGAGTCGATCGGGCTGGTGAAGTTCGACTTCCTCGGCCTGCGCACGCTGACGATCATCGACTGGGCGGTGAAGGCGATCAACGCGCGGCATGCGCGCGAGGGCCGCCCGCCACTCGACATCACCGCGCTGGAGCTCACCGACAAGGCGACCTACGCGCTGTTCGCGCGCGGCGATTCGGTGGCGGTGTTCCAGTTCGAATCGCGCGGCATGCGCGAACTGCTGAAGCGCGCCAGGCCCGACACGTTCGAGGACATCATCGCGCTGGCCGCGCTGTTCCGCCCCGGCCCGCTGGGCAGCGGGATGGACAAGGAATGGTGCGACCGCAAGCACGGCATCGCCGAGGTCAGCTATCCGCACCCGGCGCTGGAACAGGTGCTGGCGCCGACCTATGGCGTGATCGTGTACCAGGAACAGGTGATGCAGATCGCCCAGGTGCTGGCCGGCTATTCGCTGGGCGGCGCCGACCTGCTGCGCCGCGCGATGGGCAAGAAGAAGCCCGAGGAAATGGCGAAGGAACGCGCCAAGTTCGAGGCCGGCGCCGCCGGGCGCGGGGTGGACCCGCGCACGGCCTCGCAGATCTTCGACCTGATGGAGAAGTTCGCCGAGTACGGCTTCAACAAGTCGCACTCCGCGGCGTACGCACTGGTCGCCTACCAGACCGCGTGGCTGAAGGTGCACTACCCGGCCGAGTTCATGGCCGCGGTGCTGTCCTCGGACATGGACAACACCGACAAGGTGGTCGGCTTCCTCGACGAGGCGCGCGCGCTCGGCCTGCGGGTGCTGCCGCCGGACGTGAACGGCTCGACCCATATGTTCGAGGCCACCGACCCCGGCACCATCCGCTACGGGTTGGGCGCGGTGAAGGGCGTCGGCCGCGGCGCCTGCGAGGCGATCGTCGCGGCACGGGAACCAGGCGGCCGCTTCGCGGACCTGCTCGATTTCTGCAAGCGGGTAGCCGCCACCGGCCTCAACAAGCGCACCCTCGAGGCACTGATCCATGCCGGCGCGATGGATGCACTGGCCGGCAACCGCGCCTCGCTGATGCTGCAGTTGCCGGAGGTACTGAGGGCCACCGACCAGATCGCCCGCAACCGCGATGCCGGCATGGTCGACATGTTCGGCAACGCGACCGGCGCGCCCGACATCCACATCGACCTGCCTGCCTGCGACGAATGGCCGCTGGCGCAGAAGCTGCACGGCGAACGCGAGACCCTGGGCCATTACCTCAGCGGGCACCCGCTGGACCCGCACCGCGAGGACCTGAAGCGGCTGGTCGGCCACGACCTGGCCTCGCTCGACGCGTTGTGGGAATCGCGGCCGCAGGACGCGCAGCGCGGCTGGCGCCCGGAGATGCAGGCGGTGGTCGCCGGGCAGGTGGTCGGGATGCGCAAGCGCGGCGATTCGCAGGCCTTCGTGCAACTCGAGGACGGCCGTGGCCGCCTGGAATGCGCGTTCTTCGGCGAGCAATGGCACGAATTCGCGCCGTTGCTGACCCGCGACCGCATCCTGGTGGTGGAAGGCGGGCTGCGCGAAGACGAATTCAGCGGCGGCTTCGCCCTGCGCGCCAGGCGCTGCTGGGACTACGCCCAGGTCTGCGACCAGCAGGCGCAGCGGCTGTCGATCCGGCTCGACCTGCGCGAGCCCGGTGCATTGCAGCGGTTCGAGCAGGTCCTGCAGGCGCATGCGGGCACCACCCCGGTGCTGATCGAGGCCACCACCGCTGCGGGCGTGGGCAGGCTTTCCATCAACGGCGGCCGCGGCCTGCGCATGGACCCGGCGCTGCCTGGCCTGCTGCGCAGCCTGCCCGGCGTGCAGGCGGTCAACGTGCACCTCGGCAAGCCCTGGCTGAACTAGGCCGGCGCGCGGGAGTGGCCGCGCATGCCGCGCACCTGTGCGCGCTCAATCCTCGTCGTTGGCCAGGATCTTCTTCTGGATCCGGTCCAGGTAGGCATCGGCTTCCTCCACGCTGCGGAAGATCTCGCTCAATGGCACCGCCTTGACGATGTCGAACACCTTCTGCACCTGCGGCTGCGCGTTGGCAATGACCACCTTGCCGCCACGCTCGGCCAGCAGCTTGCGCGCGCGGAACACCGAACGCACGCCGGCCGAACTGATGTATTCCAGCGGCGCGAGGTCGAGCAGCAGCGAGCGCACCTTCGAGGCCAGCACCAGGGTCAGGCGGTCGTCGAGTTCGCCATAGGTGTGAGTGTCCAGGCGGCCGCCGATCTCGACGCGCTGGCTGCCGTTCTCATGCAGCGGATGGATGCGGACGGACATGGCCATGCGGCGCGACCCCGTGGTCAGGAGGGAGGGAGTATTGCATCGAGCACGACGCGCAAGGCGTTCCAGCCGTCCTGCCGCCGGTACTGCACATCCTGCGAAAGTTCGCGGACCAGGTGGATGCCGAGGCCGCCGATCGGGCGCTGCGCGATGTCCGCTTCGAGGTCCGGCGGCGGGTGCGCGAGCGGATCGTACGCGGCGCCGTTGTCGCGGATGTCCAGCACCACCCGCCCGGCATCCACCGCCACCGCAAGCACCAGCGCATCAACCCCCGCCGCCGCGCCATGGTCCATCAGGTTGCACACCAGTTCCTCGACGATCACCTGCGCGTCGTGGATCCGCCGGGGCTCGATCCCCGCTTCGCCCAGGGTCGACGCCAGCGCCTGCTGCAGCCCGGGCAGGCGGTCGCGCTGGTCCGGCACGCGCAGGTGCCGCGGCCACCCGCCCGCCACCGGCGCGGACGCGCAATCGATGGCGAACACGGTGATGTCGTCCGACTGCGGCGCGCCATCCGCGAAGCCATGGACTGCCCGCAGCAGGCCATCGCAGGCGTCCGCGGCGTCCTGCGCGACCTGCAGGGCCGCACCCAGGCGCTCCTCTCCGAACGCACGGTCGTCGCGGTCGAGCGCCTCGGTCACCCCGTCGGTCCAGGCGAACAGCAGGTCGCCCGGTTGCAGGCGGCCGTGCCAGACCTGGTAGTCATCGCCCGCCTCGAAGCCGAGTGCGGGGCCGGACTCCAGCACGATCGCCTCGATCCTGCCGTCCGCGTGCCGCAGCAGCGGCGCATCGTGTCCCGCACTGGCGATCGCCAGCCCGCCGCTGGCGAGGTCGAGCACGCCGCACAGCACGGTGGCGAACATGCATGCATCGTTGCCTTCGGCAAGGTGGCGCGCAGCGTCCGCCAGCACCCGGTCCGGCGCATCGCCCGCCGCCGTCGCCACCTCCAGCACGGTCAATGCGCGGACCATGAACAGCGCCGCCGGCACGCCCTTGTCGGAAACGTCGCCGACCACGAACCACAGCTGGCCGTCGCCATGCAGGAAATGGCCATGGAAGTCGCCGCCGACCGCCTTCGCCGGCTCCAGCCGGGCCTGCAACCGGTAACGGCGCGATCCGTCGGCGAAATCGCGGTCGCGCGGCAGCATCGAGCGCTGGATGTTGCGGGCGATGTCCAGTTCGCTCTGCAGCTTCTGTTGCTCGGCGGCATAGCGGCCGATCTGGTCGAGTTGCAGGCGGATCGAATCGCGCGCGCGTTCGAGGGCACGCGCCATCACCCCGACCTCGTCGCCGCGCGCATCGTGCGGCACCGGCCAATCGAATTCGCCGTTCGCGAAGTGGCCGGCGCTGGCGGTGAGTTCGGTCAGCGGCACCGTGATCCGCCGTGCCAGCCGCAACACCGCGAGCGCCGCGAGCAGCGCGACCAGTGCGCCGATCAGGCCCAGCATCCGGGTCGCCTGCTCCAGGTCCGCCAGCATCGCGTCGCGACCGAGCGAGAGCTGCAGGCTCCAGCCGCTGTCGCCGACCGGCTGCAGCACCGAGAAGCGGGTCGTCCCGCTGCGCGCATCGGCGTGGGTGAACTGCAGGGCACGGCCCTGCGCGCGCGCGGCCTCCATCGGCGCGAGGTCGCCGCGCCCGGCGCGCTGGATGTAGCCGGACAGCGTGTGCGCGAACGCGACGCCCTTCTCCGGATGCACGGCGATGGTGCCGGCGGGTGCGAACAGCGCGGTCCGCTGCCCCAGCGAGCGCAACGATTCCAGCGACGACGACAGCGCCTGTACCGGCACGTCCAGGCTGACCATGCCGATTCGCTTCGCCTCGCGGTTGCGCAGCGGCAGGTTGAGGGTGGTCATGTAACGCCCGCCCGCGGTTTCGCTGAAGTACGGCTCCGACCACCACGGCGAGGTCGCCTGCAGGGTGCGCTGGTACCACTCGCGCCCGACCAGGTCGTAGCCATCGGCGAGCAGGTCGCGGTCCGGCACCCCGCGCGCGGCGATGCCGACGTAGTAGGCCAGCCGCCCACGGTCCGCGAGCACCCCGGGTTCCAGCGCCACCAGCCCGCCCACCGTGCCCGGATTGGCGTCCAGCATCGCCTCCATCGCCGCCAGCAACTGCTCGCGGCCCAGTTCGACCCGGTTGCCGAGGTCGATCAGGCTTTCGCCGGAAATGCGCACCGAGCGCATGGTCGCGTCCAGCCGGTCGGCGGCCTGCTGCGCCTCGAAGCGGGTGCGCGCCTCGGCGTCGGCGACGATGCGGCTGCGCGCGGCGTAGAACGCGGTGGCGATCGCGGCCAGCAGCAACAGCGCCAGCAGCAGCCCGACCCACAGCATCAGCCGGGTGCGCAGGCTGGCATGCCAGGGCACGCCGGCATCCGCCTGCAGTCCCGGTTCCGCAGCCTGCACGGGCGTCGCGTCCATGGCCGCAGCGTCCGATGGCGCGTCGCCGGCGTCAAGCGCCGCGGGCGGGCGCCGCGACCTACGGTTCGGTATGGCGGGCGCGCTGGGCTAAACTTCGGCGGATGAATCCGAACTACCTCGACTTCGAACAGCCGATCGCCGACCTGGAAGCCAAGATCCAGGAACTGCGGCACGCCAGCAACGGCCCGGCGGTCAACATCGACGCCGAGGTGCACGCGCTGCAGGACAAGCTGCGCAAGCGCACCGCCACCATCTTCCGCGACCTCACCCCGTGGCAGGTCTCGCAGCTGGCGCGGCATCCGTCGCGGCCGTACACGCTGGACTACCTGCGGGTGATCTGCGACGAGTTCCAGGAACTCGCCGGCGACCGCGCGTTCGCCGACGACAACGCCATCGTCGGTGGCCTGGCCCGGATCGATGGCCGCCCGCTGATGGTGATCGGCCACGAGAAGGGCCGCGACACCAAGGCCAAGGTGCGCCGCAACTTCGGCATGCCGAAGCCGGAGGGCTACCGCAAGGCGCTGCGGCTGATGAAGCTGGCCGAGCGCTTCGGGCTGCCGGTGCTGACCTTCATCGACACCGCCGGCGCGTGGCCGGGGATCGATGCGGAGGAACGCGGGCAATCGGAAGCGATCGCCCGCAACCTGCTGGAGATGGCGGAGCTGCGGGTGCCGATCATCTGCACGGTGATCGGCGAAGGCGGCAGCGGCGGCGCACTGGCGATCGGCGTCGGCGACCGCACCCTGATGCTGGAATACAGCACCTACTCGGTGATCACCCCGGAAGGTTGCGCCTCGATCCTGTGGCGCGACGCCGGCAAGGCCAAGGACGCCGCCGAACAACTGGGCCTGACCGCCAAGCGGCTGTCCGGGCTCGGGCTGGTCGACAAGGTGGTGCGGGAACCGACCGGCGGCGCGCACCGCAACCCGGTGCAGATGGCGAAGCGGCTGAAGGCGGTGCTGCTGAACGAACTGGACGCGCTGCAGGGCGTGCCGGTCGAAGACCTGCTGCAGCGCCGCTACCAGCGGTTGCGCGGCTACGGCGCGTACGAAACCGCATCCTGATCCGGCGAAGCCTGCATCTGGCTAGAATCGGGCGCCGGCACATCGCCGGCGCAACCAGGGAAAACGGGCAATGGTCATCAAGCGTATCGACCCACTTTCGGCCGCCAAGATCGGCGGCATCATCGCGGCCGCGATCGGCCTGCTCGCGGGCGTGGTGTTCTTCCTGGTCAGCAGCCTGTTCGGTGCCGCGCTCGGGCAGCAGGAAGGCGGCGGGCTGGCGATGTTCGGCGGCGCCATGGGCATGGTCCTGTTGCCGATCCTCTACGGCATCTTCGGCTTCATCGGCGGCCTGATCCAGGCGTTCATCTACAACCTGGCGGCCGGCTTCGTTGGCGGGATCCGCATCGAAACCGAATGAGCCACCCGGCTCCGCGCCGCACGCCGGCGTGGAGCGCTGGATGACCCACCCCCACGCCCCACTCCGGCGATCCGTGCCCACGCAGGGCGGCGCGGTCGTGGTCGGCTTCAGCGGCGGGATGGATTCCACCGTCCTGCTGCACCTGCTCGCAAACGACACCGCGATCCGTCGCGAGGGCCTGCGTGCGCTGCATGTGCACCATGGCCTGCAAGCGGGCGCCGATGCCTGGGCCGGGCATTGCGACCAGGCCTGCATGGCCCTGGGCGTACCGTTGACCCTGGTCCGCGTCCGCGTCGACCGCGATTCCGGCCTCGGCCCCGAGGGCGCGGCGCGCGCCGCACGCCATCGCGCGTTCGCGCAGGCGCTGGGTGATGGCGAGATCCTCGCCCTCGCCCACCACCGCGACGACCAGGCCGAGACCTTCCTGCTGCGCGCACTGCGCGGCTCCGGCGTGGATGGGCTGGCCGCGATGCGCCACTGGCGCCGCTACGCAGGCGGCTGGCTGTGGCGGCCGCTGCTTGCGCAGCCACGTGTTGCCCTGCACGCGTACGCACGCGCGCACGGCCTGCACTGGGTCGAGGACCCCGGCAACGCCGGCAGCGATCCTGACCGCAACTTCCTGCGCCACCAGGTCCTGCCGCTGCTGCGCGAACGCTGGCCGCACGCCGCGCACAGCCTCGCGCGCAGCGCGGTCCTGTGCGCGGAGGCCGCGGACCTGCTGGACGCGGGCGATGCGCTGGCGCTGGCGGATGCGCGCCGCGACCGCGACACCCTCGACGTCGAGGTCCTGCAGGCGCTGCCGCGCGCGCGCCGCGCGCGCGTGCTGCGCCACTGGGTCCTGGCGCTGCAATTGCCGCCACTGCCGGGCAACGGCGTCGATCGCATCGAAACCGCGCTGCTCGGCGCGCGTGCCGATGCGCAGGCCAGCTTCGACTGGTCCGGCGCGCGCGTGCAGCGCTGGCGGAACCTGCTGCATGCCGGCCGCATCCGCGCACCGCTGCCGTTGCGGTGGGAGCAGGACTGGGATGGCCAGGCGCCGCTGGCGCTGCCGACCGGCGACCGCCTGCAACTGCTCGGCACGGATCGCTTCGACGAATCGATCCGGGTGCATGCGCGGCGCGGCGGCGAACGCATCCGCCTGCCGCGGCGCAGCCACCAGCATTCGCTCAAGCAGGTCCTGCAGGCGCGTGGCATCCCGCCGTGGCAGCGCGTGCGGATGCCGTTGCTGTCCGATCGCGAGGGCCTGCTTGCCGCCGGCGATGGCATCCTCTCCGCGCGCCTGCAGGCCTGGCTGCAGGAACGCGGCGCCGGCCTGCTGTGGCGGCAGGGTCCCGGCGGCTGAACCGGCGCACGGCGGAATTGCCACGCGCCGGCCGTTGGGGTTTGCCGGGCGCAGCTTGTAAACTCGATGGATGGCGAAGAAACCCGCTCCCGAATCCTCCCCGGTTGCCCAGTTCGAGGCCTCGATGCAGGCGCTCGAGGACCTGGTTGGCCGCATGGAGGCCGGCGAGATGTCGCTGGAGGAATCGCTGGCCGCCTACGAGCGCGGCGTCGGCCTTTATCGCAGCTGCCAGGCGGCGCTTGAGCAGGCCGAGCTGCGGGTCCGCCTGCTCAGCGATCCCGCGCAGCCAGGCGATGCGCGCCCGTTCGAATCGTTCGACGATGCCTGAGGCGGCTTTCGCGGACTGGCGCGCGCGCGTCGAAGCCGCACTCGACCACGCCCTGCCCGCGGTCGACCAGCCGCCGCACCGCCTGCACGCGGCGATGCGGCACGCCGTGCTCAATGGCGGCAAGCGCATGCGCCCGCTGCTCGTCTACGCCACCGGCACCGCGTTCGGCGCGCCGGCACAGGCGCTGGACGCTGCGGCAGCCGCGGTGGAACTGGTGCACTGCTACTCGCTGGTGCACGACGACCTGCCGGCGATGGACGACGATGCCCTGCGCCGTGGCCAGCCCACCGTGCACGTTGCCTTCGACGACGCCACCGCGATCCTGGCCGGCGATGCGCTGCAGGCGCTGGCCTTCGAGGTGCTTGCCGGCGCGCCACAGGACCCGCGGCAGCGGGTGGCGATGCTGGCCGAACTGGCGCGCGCGGCCGGCGCCGCCGGCATGTGCGGCGGCCAGGCGCTGGACATCGATGCCACCGGCCAGGCAGCGAAAAGGGGCCAGGGTCATGTTTCGCTCGAAGAGAACGATTCGGCGCAGCACCCCGACCGGCAACATGACCCTGGCCCCTTTTCGTTCTCGCTTGCGGACCTCGAACGCCTGCACGCGCTCAAGACCGGCGCGCTGTTGCGGGCGTCGGTGCGGCTGGGCGCGATCGCCGCCGGAGCCGACGCCGGCAGCCGGGCCGCGCTCGACCGCTACGCCGATGCGCTGGGCCTGGCGTTCCAGGTCCGCGACGACCTGCTGGACATCGAAGGCGACGCCGCCACCCTCGGCAAGACCGCCGGCAAGGACCTCGCGCAGGCCAAGGCCACGTTTCCCGCGCTGCTCGGCATCGAGGCCAGCCGTGGCCGCTTGCAGTCCCTTTCTGCGACCATGCAGGAGGAATTGCGCGCGCTTCCGACCGACGGCACATGGCTGGCGGCACTGGCACGCAAGGTTGTCGAACGCTCGCACTGAGGCAGGGGATCCATGGCACGCAGGCAGGTCCGGGCCGCGCAGCAAAGCGTCGACACGCTCATGGCGTCGCTTGCGGTCTGGTTCATGGAGGCCTGGACCGTGGTCGAACGCGGCTGGCGGCGTCCGCTCACGCGGGTGGCGTTGCGGCTGAAATTCGCCTTCTACCCGCTGCTGGCCTGCGCCGCGCTCGGCTGGCTGGGCTGGGACTGGAGCCACGACCGCAGCCTGGACGCGGCCGAAGACAGCATCTTCGATACCGCGATCCAGTGGCGGCCGGTGGAACCCCGCCCCTCCGGCCAGACCGTGGTGGTGGAGATCGACGACTGCTCGATCGAATGGACCCGCGCCCAGGGCCTCGGCGGCTGGCCGTGGCCGCGCCAGGTGCACGCGAACCTGCTGGATGCGCTGGATCGGTCCGGCGTGCGCGCGGTCGGCGTGGACGTGATGTTCCTCGATCCCGACAACGACGACCCGGCCGGCGACGCGATGCTGGAAGCGGTGGCGGAAGGCGGCAATGGCCGCTTCGTGTTCGCCGCCTCGCGCCAGGACCCGGCGTTCGACGCCGGCTCGCCGCTGCGCGCTTCGCGCATCCCAGGCGCCTTCGCACTTGACCCCGCGGCGGCAGCGGCGGATCCGGCGGTCGCGGTGTACCTGCCGTTCGCGGCGGCGATGGCCCGCCATTCGGCGCTGACCAATGTCAGCCGCAGCCAGGATGGCGTGCTGCGCGACGTGCCGCTGCGCGAACAGGTCGGCCACTGGGCGCTGCCCACCCTGCCGGCGCGGCTGGCCGCGGGCGTGCGGGGGGTGTCGCCGGCATCGTTGCCGCCGCATGTGCGGGTGAACTGGCGCAAGCACAGCAGGGTGCCGTTCGTGAGCGCGGCTGACCTGCTTGCGGGCACGCCGGTCTGCGTCGCGCCAGGCGCGGCGCCGCCGGTCCTGCGCGGCGCGGTGGCGCTGGTGGGCTACACCGCCGCCGGGCTCAGCGACAGCAAGCCGACCCCGGTCGACGCGTCGATGCCCGGGGTCGAGGTCTGGGCCGAAGCCACCGATGCGCTGCTGCACGACAACGCGATCTGGATGCCACCGACCGTGCTCAAGTACCTGCTGGCCGCGCTGCTGGTGGCGTTGACCTGCTACGCATTCTGGCGCGGCGAGCCGCACGAGGACGTGGACGGCGTGTTCGTGGCCAGCAACCTGGTGCTGCTGGGCTGCGCCTTCATCGGCCTGACGTTCTTCGGGATCTTCCTGGACATCTTCGCCAGCATCGGTTTCGTCAGCCTGTGCTTCGGCCTGTGCCGGCTGTATGCCGCCGTGCAGCGCGGGCGCGCGGTGGGCAACAACGACTACCGCGCCGAGTACGATCCGCGCCGCCACCCGTGGATGGTGATGGCGCGCCTGCGCTTCGTCCGCGCGCCCGGGCTGGCGCCATTCGCGGCGATGCGCGGCAAGCGCGAGTACCGGCGCCTGCTGCGGCGGCGGCTGTATGCCGGCGGCGACGCGGTGATGATCGAGGGCATCGTCGAACGCAAGAGCTGGCTGCACGACATCCTCGACGACCTGGTGCTGCTGGTGTGGACCGGCAGCGAGCGCGTGGCCACCCTGGAAACCGCCAAGCGCGAGCTGGACGCGCTCCACCACGACCTGAACGCCGACGAGCTGACGCTTGACGAGCACGGCCGGGTGCTGGTGTCGTTCTCCGTTGCGGAAATCGACGATGATGACGACAGCGACCGCTTGGGCGAACGCGTGCGCCTGCGCGAGTTGCTCGGCCAGGACCTTAACGCGCGGGACGAATTCCCGTTGCAGGCCGACAACCGCGAGGTGCTCGACCCCGTGCATACGCTGGACCTGGACGACACCATGAAGGAGACGGACGCATGACCCGACCGGCGAACCAGGCCTGGGGCTGGCTGCTCGGACTCGCCCTTGCCGGCGCCATGCTGGCGGCGGTCGCGGCCACCCCGGCGACAACCGCGACAGCGGCCACCGTTGCCAGGCCCGGGGTCAAGGCGCATGCCAAGCCGGACTTCGCATCACCGGAGGTCGCCACCCTCGAGCAGGCCGCGGCGGTGCAGGTGACCGGGCAGCAGGGCCTGTGGTTCAAGCTGGCGCTGGCAGGCGGCAAGAGCGGCTACGTGCGCGTGAACGACGTGCGCGTGGCCTACGCCAGCAAGCAGGGCGGCGGGATCGGCAAGGCGCTGTTCACCGGCAAGGCCGGCAAGGGCCGGGTCACCGAAACCGCCAGCGTGCGCGGCATCGACGAAAGCGCGCTGAAGTCGGCGAGCTTCGACGCCGAACGCCTGCAAGAGATGGAGTCGTACCGGGCCACCCCGGAAGCTGCCGAGGAAGCCGCCGGCAAGCGCGGGTGGCAGGCCACCCTGGTGCCCTACGCCGTCGAATACCAGCCGCGCCCGGCCAAGCCCGGCAAGCAGGGCAAGCCGCGGGCATCGCAGGCGGAAACGCGCGAACGCTTCGGGATAGCCGGCAAGCTGGCCTCGCACATGGGGTCCGCCTTCGGTGGCGTGCTCTCCTCCGGCAGCAAGCTGGTCGGCAAGTCGGAGCAGGAAATCGTACAGGAGGAACTGGAACTGGGGCCGATGATCGCAGGGCGCATCCTCGGCGCCGTCCCGCTGCTCCAGGACCCGGCCGCGCAACAACGGGTGAACCTGGTCGGGCGCTGGTTGGCGTCCCGCAGCAGCCGCCCGGAACTGCCGTGGACCTTCGGGGTGATCGACGACGGCGAAATCAACGCCTTCGCCGCGCCCGGCGGCTACATCCTGGTCACCCGCGGCCTCTACCAGCTGCTGGAGAACGATGCCGAGGTCGCCGCGGTGCTGGCGCATGAGCTGAGCCACGTGGTGCAGCGCGACCATTACGAAGTGCTGCGCAAGCAGGAGCTGCAGGGCGCCGGCAAGGAGCTGGTGTCGTCACAGGTCAGGACCGGTGGCGGCTTGGCCGGCAGCGTGGCGCGCGGCTACATCGAGCGCAACGGCGCGGCGATCATGCTGACCCAGCTCGACCGCAATGCGGAGTACCGCGCGGACCAGGCCGCGGGCATCTACCTGGCGCGCGCCGGCACCAATCCGCTGGCGTACTACGCGGTCCTGCAGAAGATGGCCTCGCTGGGCACCAGCTCGCCACGCCTGACCCACCTGTACAAGACGCATCCGCCGCTCGACAAGCGGCTGGATGCGCTTGATGCCAATGGCTACGCCAACCTGCAGGCCTACCTGGACCGCTGACGCCGGCGCGCGATTACTTGAACAGCCGGATCGTGACCGGGTAACGGTAGGCCTGGCCGTCATAGGCCTTGAACGCGGCGACCAGGGTGCACACGATCCACACCAGCGCCAGCACGATCCACAGCGGGATCGCGAGGATCAGGCCGATGCCCAGGGTGAACACCACCAGCACCACCGCCAGCGCGGCATAGATGAACATGCTGAGGTTGAAGTTGACCGCCTCCTTCGCGTGTTCGGCGGCGAACGCGGACTTGTCGCGGACCAGCATCCACACCGCCAGCGCGGCAACCGCGCCAGCCACGCCCGCCACCCAACTGGTCAGCAGCGCGGCAAACAATGCCGCGGCATGCGCGGCGGCCGCCCACTGGCGGTCGCTCAGGCTCGGGGACAGGGTCTGCATGTTGATCGCTTCCATCGTGGGCTCCCGCCGGAACCAGACCGGCTTGATCGGATGATGGGGATCGCGGCCGGCGATGCAAGCCAGCCGGCGACCGGAGACCGCCACGATGCGATGAAACCCGCCAGCGGGCGACGAGGCGCCCGCCGGCGGCGACGGACGCCTACTTGACCAGGCGGATCGCGAACGGGTAGCGGTAGGCCACGCCGTCGTTGGCCTTGATCGCCGCCATGATCACCAGGACCAGGGCGCCAAGGCCGACAACCAGCATGATCGGCACCGTGATCAGGAAACCAATGCCGAGGGTCAGGAAGCTCAGGATCAAGAGCAACAGGAAGATCGCCGAAACCGTGATGTTGAAGTTGAGCGCTTCCTTGGCCTGGTCGGCGACGAACGGCATGGTGTCCTTCTTCATCAGCCAGATCACCAGCGGCCCGAGGAAGAAGCCCCAGCCGCCGATCACCGACGTCAGCAATCCACCGAGCAGGGCGGACAGGTGCGCGAACATCCCAGGCGTTCTTCCCGCCCGGGCGTCCGGGGGGGGGGGGGGGGGGGGGGGGGGGGGCGCCCGGGCCGGGCCGGGGGGGGGACCCCCGGGGGCGGGAAACCGGATGCGAGGATAACGCGATCCGGCATGACGAACGGCCAACGGCTGGCGCAGGTCAACCGCTGCCGGCCACCGTCATCCTGCCGACCAGGATCGACCCCGAACGCAGGTGCGAACGCGGGTCGATGTCGCTGCCGACCGCCTCGATCGCGGCGAACACCTGCTTGAGGTTGCCGGCGATGGTGATGCCGTCCACCGGATGCACGATGCGCCCGCCTTCGACCCAGAACCCGGCGGCACCGCGCGAGTAATCGCCGGTGATCGGATTGACGCCCTGCCCCATCAGGTCGGTCACCAGCAGGCCGCGGTGCATCCCGCGCAGCATCGATTCCAGGTCCCCGGCATTCGCATGCACCTGCAGGTTGTGCACGCCACCGGCGTTGGCGGTGGTCGCAAGGCCCAACTTGCGGGCGGAGTAACTGCCCAGCACGTAGCGCTGCACCACCCCTTCGCGCACCAGCGGCGATTCGCGGGTGGCCACGCCTTCGGCATCGAACGCGGCGGAACGGAACCCGCGCGCAAGGAACGGCAACTCGTCGATGCCGAACCAGTCGGGGAACACGCGCTGGCCGACGCTGTCCATCAGGAAACTGGCCCTGCGGTACAGCGCGCCGCCGGAAATCGCGCTGACGTAGTGCGCGACCAGCGAGCGCGCGATCTCGGCATGGAACAGCACCGGCACCTCGGCGGTCGGCAGGTGCCGCGGCTGCAGCCGCTCCACGGTGCGCTGCGCCGCCTTGCGGCCGACGTCCGCGGCGCTCTCGAGGTCGGACTGCGCCAGAGCCGCGCTGTACCAGCTGTCGCGCTGCATGGCCTCGCCCTCGCCGGCGATCAGCGCGCACCCGATGCTGTGCGAGGTGCTGCGTTCGCCGCCGAGGAAGCCATGGGAGTTGGCATAGACGCTGAGGCTGGCGTTGCTGTTGACCGAGGCGCCGTCGGAATTGGAGACCCGCGGGTCGCTGTCGCGCCCCGCCTGCTCGCAGGCGAGGGCGAGGTCGATCGCGCGCTGCGCGTCGATGTCCCACGGATGCCAGCCATCGAATTCGCGCTGGGTGGTCGCCATCAGCGCCGGATCGGCGAGGCCGGCGGCGGCATCGTCCTCGGTGAAGCCGGCGATCGCACAGGCCTGGGCCACGGTGGCGTCGAGGCTGGCCTCGCGCTGGTCGGCGGTGCTGGCGCTGCCCTTGCGCTGGCCGAAATACACGGTCACCGCGATCCCGCGGTCGCGGGTGGCCTCCACCGTCTCCACCTCGCCCATGCGCACGTTGACCGCAAGGCCGGTGTCCTCGTTGCAGCTGACCTCGGCCTGGCTGGCGCCGGCCGCCTTGCAGCGCTCCAGCAAGCGTTCGGCGATGGCGGACAGGTGTTGCAGCCGTTCCCGGCTGTCGTCGGCGGGGCGGGCCTGGCTGATCGGACTGTTCAATGGCTTATCCTGTGGCGATGCGAGGACGCGACGAAAACACCGGCGAATTCCTGGGGCCCAGCCGCAGCCAGCAACGGCGCGAGGCGCTGGACATCCTGGAGCTGGGCGAACGGCTGGTGGCGCTGACCGCGGCGCAACTGGCGCGGCTGCCGGTCCCCGACGAGCTGCTGCCGCACATCCGCGAGACCCAGCGCATCACCTCCCATGGCGCGCGCAAGCGGCAGCTGGCGTTCCTGGCCAAGCAGATGCGCCGGCAGGACGACGCGGCGCTGGATGCGATCCGCGATGCACTGGGCAAGGACGGCGAGGCCGCGCGCCGCGAAACCGCGGCGATGCACCGCGTCGAAGCGCTGCGCGACAGCCTGCTCGGCGATGACGGCGACGCGGCGATGACCGCGCTGCTGGGCGAGTTCGCCGGCGCCGACCGCCAGAAGCTTCGCCAGCTGGTGCGCAACACGCATGAGGAGCGCAAGCGCAACAAGCCGCCGCATGCGTTCCGCGAGCTGTACCGCGAACTGCGCGAGTTGACGGCGCAGGACGACGCCGTCGCGGACCAGCCGGCGGACGACATGTTCGACGAAGGCGACGAAGGACACGCCTGATCAGCCCGCGCGGGTGCCGCCGACGGTCAGCTCGGAGATCAGCAGCGAGGGCTGGCCCACGCCCACCGGCACCGACTGCCCGTCCTTGCCGCACACGCCGACGCCATCGTCCAGCTTCATGTCGTGGCCGATCATCGCCACCTTCTGCATGGTTTCCGGGCCGTTGCCGATCAGGGTGGCGCCCTTCACCGGCGCGGTGACCTTGCCGTCCTCGATCAGGTAGGCCTCGGTCGCCGAGAACACGTACTTGCCGCTGGTGATGTCGACCTGGCCACCACCGAAATTCACCGCGTACAGGCCGCGCTTCACCGAGCGGATCATGTCCTGCGGGTCGTGGCTGCCGGCGCGCATGTAGGTATTGGTCATGCGCGGCATCACCAGGTGCGCGAACGATTCGCGGCGGCCGTTGCCGGTGGCTGCCATCCCCATCAGCCGCGCGTTGAGGGTGTCCTGCATGTAACCGACCAGCACGCCGTCCTCGATCAAGGTGGTGCAGGACGTCGGGGTGCCTTCGTCGTCGATGTTGAGCGAACCGCGGCGGTCGTCGAGGGTGCCGTCGTCGACGATGGTCACGCCCTTCGACGCCACCTGCTGGCCGATGCGGCCGGTGAAGGTCGAGGTGCCCCTTGCGGTTGAAGTCTCCTCCAGCCCGTGGCCGACCGCCTCGTGCAGCAGCACGCCTGGCCAGCCGGGCCCAGCACCACCGGCATCACCCCGGCGGGCGCATCCACCGCGTCGAGGTTCACCAGCGCCTGGCGCAATGCTTCGCGCGCGAACTTTTCCGGTTTGTCGTCGGCCAGCAGGTCTTCGTACGAATAGCGCCCGCCGAACCCGGCGTAACCGGACTCGCGACGACCATCCTGCTCGACGATCACCTGCACGTTCATCCGCACCAGCGGGCGCACGTCGCCGGCCAGCACGCCGTCGCTGCGCGCCACCAGCACCGTGTCGACGCTGCCGCTGAGACCCACCATCACCTGCTGCACGCGCGGATCCAGCGCGCGCAGCAGGCCGTCGACGCGGCGCAACGCCGCCACCTTGGCCGCGTTGCCGAGCGCGTCGACCGGGTCGAGCGCCGGGTACAACCTGCGCCCCCCGCTGCGCTGCAAGGCGTGCGCAACGTGTTCGCGTCCGTCGCGCGCGATCGCCCGCGCGGACTGCGCGGAGGCGATCAACGCCTGCGCGTCGAGATCGTCGGAGTAGGCGAAGCCGGTCTTCTCGCCGGAGATCGCACGCACGCCCACGCCCTGTTCGATCGAATGCGCGCCGTCCTTGACGATGCCGTCCTCCATGCTCCAGTTCTCGCGCCGCGAATGCTGGAAATACAGGTCGCCGAAGTCGATCCCGGGGCCGAGCAAGGTGCCGAAGGCGCGTTGCAGGCCGTCCAGGTCGAGTCCGGTGGGGGCGAGCAGGCGCGATTCGGCAATGGCGAGATGGGTCATGGGGGCGCTTCGTTGGGCTGGATGGGGAGATGGCGGCGAACCCGCGCGGATCAACCGGCAGGTGGATCGCGCGCGGGCCGCGCCTGCGCCGCCGGGCTGCGCGCGGTGACCTCGACCTTCGGCGCGCTCCAGGGCCCGGTGACCCGGTAGGTCTTGGCGCCGAGGCCCTGCAGCGGCTTGTCCAGCACCGCGTTGGCAACTGCACCGACCGCCGCACCGACCGGCCCACCGGCGAGCGCGCCGACCGCGGTCAGCAGGCCACCCGACTTCGGCAGCACGTCCACGGTCTGGTCGAAGCGCTGGCTGCGCAGGTCGGTGCTGCCGCGCACGTGGATGTCCGCGGCCGGGCCCCTGATCGTCAGGTCGTCGGTTCGCGCCACCCCCTGCGCCAGCCGCACCTCGCCGGTGATGCGGTCGAAGGCGAAGCCCTTGTCGAAGAAGTCGCGGAAATCGAGGGTCAGCCGGCGCGGCAGTTGCGCGATCCCGAGCAAGCCGAGCACGCGCCCGGCGCCGGGCTCGATCTCGAGCAGGCGGCCGTCGCGCGCGTCCACCTGCAGCCGTGCATCCATCACCGTCGGGTCGAACGCCTCGGGCCCACCGCGCCAGTTCGCCTCCAGCCCGAGCTTGCCGCCAGCACCGGCAACCTGGCCGCCGAATCCAAGTCCGGCGAGCAGCGCGCCGATGTCGTCGCTGTCCACGTCCACCTTGACCTGCGTGCGCGCCGCGCCGCCGCGGCCCGACCAGGTGCCGCCGGCGGTGAGCCGCTGCCTGGCGCCGCGCGAGCTGAACTCGTCCATGCGCATGCCGCCGGCGACCGGCGTGCTGCGGAAGCGCGCGCTACCCAGCGCGGCGCTGCCGATCCGCAGGTCGTCCACTTCGAACAGCAGCGGCGGGATGTTGGCCGGATCGAATCCGCCCGCGGACGGCGGTGGTGCGGCGGAGGCAGCCTTCGCCGGCGCGCCGACCCCCGCGCCGCTCCCCGGCGGCACGTTCCAGAACAGCCGTTCGAAGCGGCCGGCGACGGTCGCGCCGTCCTGCTCCGGCACCAGCAGCGAGCCGGCGATGCCCGCGGCCTGCACCTGCACCGCGGTCCCGCGCGCCGCCGGCGCCAGCACCAGCCTGGCATCGGCGAAGCTGGAACCGAGCAGGTGCAGCTGCCTTGCGTCGACCTCGATCCGCCGCAGCGGCAGCGACCCGTTGCCGCCTTCACCGGCGAACACGCCGATCCAGTCCAGCGCGTCCAGCCGCGCCACCCGCCCGCCGACCACCAGCCCGCTGGCCGGCGGTGCCTCCGCGGCGCTGCCGCCCAGTTGCACGCGCACGCCGGTCTGCTGCGCGCTGCTGCGGCTGCGCAGCGACAACAGGTTGCCAAGCACCACCGCCACCTCGCCGCGTTCCAGCGGCAGGCTCACGTCCACCGTGGTCGCCATCGCCTCCGCGGCAGGCTTGCGCACCGGTTCCGGCAGTCCGATCGCGGTGCCGACCAGGTTCGAACGCAATTGCAGGCGGGCCGGCGCCGCAGCCTGCGATGCACCGCGCGGGATCGCCACCGCCACCGTCCACGGCGAGCGCCCGTCGAGCCAGGGTTTCAACCAGCCGAGGTTGCCGGCCTTGTCGAGCAGGACATCGATGCCGACATTGGCCTGCAGCTCCGCCTCGAAGGCCTGGCCGGGGTCGCGCACGTGCGGGCCGGCGCGCAACGACAGCACGCCGGGCGCGCCATCGTGGCGCACCTGCAGGCCTTCGGCGACGAACCCGTCGCGGTCGTAGCGTGCTTGCCCGCGGACGTTGTCGAACGCCAGCTTCCAGCGCTCCTCGCGCAGGCTGGCGCCAGCCAGTTCGACCGTGCCCTGCATCTGCATCCGCGGGCTGATGCCCCGTGCATCCGGCTGGTGGTGGAACGGCACCAGCAAGTGGAAGTCGGTGCTGGCCGGCCCTGCCCGCGCGCAGGTTGTCCAGCAGCTCGGCGTGGTCCTTGCGCAGCGGGCTGCGGCGCAGCACCGCGAGGAACTCGCTGGCATTGCCGGCGCCTTCCGCGTCGACGCTCAGTTCGGCGCGCCCGAAACGCGGAATGCCGGCCTTGAACGCGGTCACCGGGATCCCGCCAAGGCGCCCCTTGCCGGCGATGGTGAAGCCATCGGCCTCGAAGCGGATGTCGGCATCCACCGCCGCCATCGGCGGCCAGTCCGGCTGGAACTTCAGCAGGCCATCGACGATCCGCGCATCCACCCGGAACTTGCCGGCACCCGCCCGGCCCGGCCCGGTGGCGGCCGGCTCGCTGCGGAACGGCCAGTCGTCGAGGTCGCCGGCCACCACCGCGTGCACGTCGCGCAGCCGCCCCCTGGAGCGCGGCGTTGAGCCAGTCCACCGTCGATTTCGGCATCAGGTGGTGGACCCAGAACTGGCGCGCGAGGGTCACCGGCGCTTCGCCGATGTCGACCGCCAGGTCGAGCCGCGGGCGGGTGCCATCGTTGCCGAAGCCGATGCCGCCGCGCGCGTTGACGTCCAACTGGCGGCCGAGGATGGCAAGCCCCGGCGTGTGCACGGTCCAGCCGGCGCCCTCGCGCCACAGCACCGCCTCGCCACCGAGGCTGACCTCGTGTTCCACCCCGAAACCGGCCGGCCAGTCGAACGCCACCGGCGCGCCAGGCTCGAAGCGCAGGCGCAAGCCATCGGCGTCGCCGCGCAACTGTGCATCCACGCCGCGCATGCCGGGGCTGTTGCCGACGGCCGCGAAGTGCAGGCCGTGCACGTCCGCATCCACCCGCAGCGCACCGCCACGCACGCCGGCCACCTCCACGTTTTCCAGCACCGCGCCGGCCGCAGCGGCCTGCAACCAGTGCCGCAAGCCCGGCGCCAGCCGGTCGCTTGACGCGAGCAGCGCGATCAACGGGGTGGCATCGAGGCGCCGCGCGCGCAGGCCGTAAGTGCCGGCCGCCGGCCACCGCGAGGCCATCCAGCACCTGTTCGCGCCCGCCACCGCCGATCCGCAGCCGGCTTGCGCTGGCCTGCCACTGGCGGATGCTGCCGGACCAGCGCGCGTCGAGACTGACGATCCCGAAATCCAGCGCAGGCGCCGGCCGCGCGGCATCCAATGGCGCACCGCGCAGCACCACGTCTTCCAGTGCGGCATCGGCATGCACGCTGACCACCCGGTGCGCCTGCAATCCGGCCCAGGCCTGCACCCGACCGCGGCCGGACACCGGCGCGATGCCGGCGACGCGCAGGCTGTCGGCGAATTCGCCCAGGTCGGCCTTGCGGGTGCCGGCGTAGACCCGGCCCGTCGCCGCTGCGGCGGTCGGAAGTCCAGCGCCATCGCGAACGGGGTGGCCTGCTCGCGCAGCCACGCGCGCGCACCGCCGCGGATCCGTGGCCCGTCCACCCGCATGCGCAGGTCGATCCGCGGCAGCAGCATGTCGATCTGCAGCTCCGGGGCGGTCACCCGCAGCCGCGCGTGCGAGACCTGCAACTCACCCAGCCGTCCCAGGGTGTCGAACGGATCGCCGCCGGCCTGCTGCCCCGGCAGTCCGCGCACGCTCCAGCGCCCGCCGGCATCGCGCTGCAGGACCAGGTCCAGCCCGCGCACCCGCAGTTCGGTGAACGAACGCCCGGGCAGCAGGCCGGCGTACTGCGCCACCGGGATCTCCGCATCGCCGATCCGCAGCGCTTCGGCGCCCGCGCCGATCCGCAGGTTGTCCAGCCGCAGCAGCGGCCCGCGCCGGGTCCACTCGGTCTGCACCGCATCGAACGCCACCGGGCGTTGCGCGCGCGCGCTGAGCCAGCGCGCGATCTCGTCGGGATGGCGTTCGGCGACCGGCAGCAGCTGGCTGGCCAGGCCGCTGCCAAGCGCCATCAGTACCAGCGCCGCGGCCAGCGCGTACCAGGCGCCACGCCGCAACAGCCGCCAGCGGCGACGCGGGGGATGGCGTGGGCGTGCGCTTCAGTCAACGGCGTTCACGAGGGTGGGGCCGCCGATCAGAGCAGGACCACGTCGAACTGCTCCCTGGAGGTACTGGGCATCCGCCTGGAAGCGGATCGACTTGCCCAGGAATTCCTCCAGCTCGGCGACCGCGTTCGATTCCTCCTCGGTGATCCGCGCCACCACCTTCGGCGAAGCGATCACCAGCAGCCGCGCCGCGTCGAACTGGCGCACCGCGCGCACGATCTCGCGGAACACTTCGTAGGTCACGGTTTCCGCGGTCTTCACGGTGCCGCGCCCGCTGCACTCGTGGCAGGGTTCGCTGAGCTGGCGCTGCAGCGACTCGACGGTGCGCTTGCGGGTCATCTCCACCAGCCCCAGCGGCGAGAAGTCGTACACCGTGGTCTTGGCGTGGTCGCGGGCCAGCTGCTTTTCCAGCGTGCGCAGCACCTGCCGGCGGTGTTCGGCATCGACCATGTCGATGAAGTCGATGATGATGATCCCGCCCAGGTTGCGCAGCCGCAGCTGGCGCGCCACCGACTGCGCCGCCTCCAGATTGGTGCGGTAGACGGTTTCCTCCAGGTTGCGCTGGCCGAGGAAGCTGCCGGTGTTGACGTCGACCGTGGTCATCGCCTCGGTCTGGTCGATCACCAGGTAGCCACCCGACTTCAGCGGCACTTCCTTCTCCAGCGCGTGCTGGATTTCGTCCTCGACGCCATACATGTCGAAGATCGGCCGCGCGCCGCTGCAGTGCTCGATCTTTTCCGCCAGCTCCGGCATGTATTGCGCCGCGAACTCGCGCAGGCGCTCGCAGGTCTCGCGCGAGTCGACCTTGACCTTCTCGACGTCGCGCCGGATCAGGTCGCGGACCGCGCGCAGCGGCAGGCTCAGGTCCTCGTAGATGCAGTTGCCGACGCTGGCGCCGGCGGCGAACGTCCTCGACCAGCCGCCACACCCGCCCGAGGTAGGCGATGTCCTCGGCGAGCGCTTCGGCCGGCTGGCCTTCGGCATTGGTGCGCACGATGTAGCCATGGGTATTGCCCGGCGCGGCCAGTTCGGCCACCAGCGCCTTCAGGCGCGCGCGTTCGTCGTCGCCCTCGATCCGCGCCGACACGCCGACCACCCGCGAACGCGGCAACAGCACCAGGTAGCGCGACGGGATGCTGATCTGGGTGGTCAGCCGCGCGCCCTTGCTGCCGATCGGATCCTTGACCACCTGCACCACGATCTCGGCCCCGTCGCGCAGCAGTTCGGTGATCGGGACCTGCACCTGCACCGGGGTCGCGGCGGGTGCGTCGTCGCTTTCGCCGGCGTCCAGCTGGGCGCTGCGGAAGATATCGTTGGCGTGCAGGAATGCCGCGCGGTCCAGGCCGATGTCCACGAACGCGGCCTGCATGCCCGGCATCACCCGCTGCACCTTGCCCGCCCTTGTAGATGTTGCCGACCACCCCGCGCTGGCTGCCGCGCTCGATGTGCAGCTCCTGCAGCATGCCGTTCTCGACCACGGCCACCCGGGTCTCGCGCGGGGTCACGTTGACCAGCAGCTCCTCGCTCATGCCGGCAGCCCGAATTGCCTGAGCAGGCGCGATGTCTCGAACAGCGGCAGGCCCATCACCCCGCTGTAACTGCCGGCCAGGTGCTCGACATGGGCCTGGAAGCGGCCCTGGATCGCATAGCCGCCAGCCTTGCCGGCCCATTCGCCGCAGGCCACGTAGGCATCGATGTCGGCCTCCGAAAGCCGTGCCACCCGCACCTGCGAGGTCGAAACCGCCTGTGCCTCGCGCCCGGCCGACACCAGCGCCACCGCGGTGGTCACCTCGTGGGTGCGGCCGGAAAGCGCGCGCAGCATCTCCGCGGCATCGCCTGCATCGGCCGGCTTGCCGAACACGCGGCCGTCGAGGATGACCTCGGTATCGGCACCCAGCACCACCGCACCGGGGACCGCGACCACCTCCAGCAGGCCGGCACCGGCCTTTTCGCGCGCGACCCGGCGCACGTATTCGGACGCAGGTTCCAGCGCACCCTGGTGCTCCGGGATGTCGAGGTCGATGACGCCGAAGTCCAGCCCCAGGCGGGCCAGCAGTTCGGCGCGGCGCGGCGAGCGCGAGGCAAGATGCAGCATGCACGAAGTCTAACCCGCGGCTGACTGCAGGCCATGCGCGACGGCGCACGCAACCCCGCGCAGGCTCACCATGCGTTCACCACGCGCAGTGCGTTCACCGTCCGCCCCCGCGCTTGCCGCACCCTTCCACCGCATCCCCCAGGAGTCCACCATGCCGCTTCGCCCGCGCGTCCTCGCCACCGCCCTCGTCCTCGGATCACTTGCCCTTGGAGCCGCAATGACCGCCAATGCCCGGCCCCAGGCCGCGACCGCCCATGCGATGCCCGCCGATGGCACCCTGCTGTCGGTGTCCGCGACGGCCGACGCCAGGCGCGTGCCGGACGTGGCCACCCTCTCCACCGGCGTGGTCACCCAGGCCGCAGACGCCAACGCGGCGATGCGCGCGAACGCACTGCAGATGGACAGGGTGATGGCCGCGGTGCGCGCCGCCGGCATCGCCGAGCGCGACATCCAGACCAGCGGCATCAGCCTCAACCCGAACTACAAGTACATCGAGAACGCGGCACCGGCGATCGTCGGCTACCAGGCCAGCAACACGGTCAACATCCGGGTGCGCGACCTGTCCAGGCTGGGCAAGGTGCTGGACACCCTGGTCGAGCAGGGCGCCAACCAGGTCAACGGCCCCAGCTTCGAGGTCGACAAGCCGGAGGCGGCCTACCGACGAGGCGCGCATCGCCGCGATCAAGCAGGCGCAGGCACAGGCGCAGACCTACGCCGACGCGCTGGGCATGCGGGTGCGCCGGGTAGTCAGCATCAGCGAGGGCGGCGCCGGATTCCCGCGCCCGATGCCGATGATGCGGGCAATGGCGGCCGACGCGGGGATGGCCAGGAAACCTCGGTTTCGCCGGGCGAGAGCACGCTTTCGGTCAGCCTGGAGGTGGTGTTCGAACTGGGGCGCTGACCGGGTAACGGAAACGCGCATCAGACCAGCAACGACGCCCGCCAACGCGGGCGTTCGTTTGCATGGCCGCGGCATCGCGCCGTTGGTCGCCACGCCATCGCCGGCCGTCGCCACGTGGTTGCCGCCTGCAACTGCACGGCGCAGCGTCGATCCATGCAATCGGCGGGCGCCAACCCCATCGCCTGCACCCGTCCGTTGCATGGTTCGCGCCGGCTTCCACCGCGCATGCCCGCCACCGCACCCGACCGGAGGTTGACCATGGATCGTGCCCTCGCCCTGCCCCGCCCGACCGGCTTCGCCCTGCTGGAACCCGCTTCCCGGCCGCAACTCGACGCCGCCCGCATCCTCACCCTGAGCGGCTCGATCGCTCAACCTGCTCGCGATCGGGCTGTTGATGATGCCGATCGCGCTGCCGCCGCCGGTGGTCGTCGCCGAACAACCCGGCTGCCGAGTTACCGCCAGATCATCCGCGAGCCGGAGGTCGTGCCGGTGGTGCCGGTGGCGCGGCCGGCGCCCACCACCGCCGCCCGCCAGGCCCTCGCCGCCGCGCACCCCCCAGGCCCCCGACCAGCGCGCGGCACCCGCGGTGGTCAGCGACGGCGGTACCGAGTTCGTGATCGAGCCCGGCACCAGCGACGGCGCCGGCTCGGCCACCGGCATCGCGCCCGGAGCCACCGCTCCCGCGCCGATCCAGCTCGAATACCGGCACGCCCCGGCACCCGCGTATCCGCGGCGTGCGCTGCAGCAGCGGCTCGCCGGAACCGTGCTGCTGCGGGTGCTGGTCGGCACCGACGGCTACCCGCTCGAGGTCACCGTCGCGCGCAGCAGCGGCCATCGCGAACTGGACGACGCCGCGCGGGTGCAGGTGCTGAAGCGCTGGAGCTTCCGGCCGGCCTCCGGCAACGGCCAGCCGGTGCAGGCGATCGGCCTGGTGCCGATCGAATTCGCGCTGACGCGGTAGGCGTGCCGACGGCGTCGCCCGCCACCGGGTTTCAGGCCCGGTGGTACGGGTGGTTCGCCAGCAGCGCGGCGGCGCGGTAGACCTGCTCGGCCAGCACCAGCCGCACCAGCATGTGCGGCAGGGTCAGCGGCCCCAGCGACCATGCTTCATCGGCCCGCTGCAGCACCTCCGCGGCATGGCCCTCCGGGCCGCCGACCAGGAACGCCAGGTCCCGGCCCTGGCTGCGCCAGTGCTGCAGCCGCTGCGCCAGCTGTTCGGAGGAATGCATCTTGCCGCGCCCGTCGAGCGCGACCACATGCGCGTTCTTCGGCAAGGCCGCAAGCACGCGGGCGCCCTCGTCGAAGGTGGCCCTGGCGGTGTCGCGGCCCTTGCCACGCACCCCGGGCTCGACCTCCACCAGTTCCAGCGGCAACCAGTGCGAGAGGCGCTTCTGGTATTCGCAAAACCCGTGCGCCACCCATGCAGGTGCGCGTTCGCCAACCGCGACCAGCCTGGCCTTCAAGGCCTCAGGGCTGCGCTTCGGCGTCGCCTTCGCGGTCGCGTCCGGGGGGCTGGTCGCCGACCGTCCACAACCGCTCCAGCGCGTAGAACTCGCGCACGCGCGGCAGCATCACGTGCACCACCACGTCGCCGAGGTCGACCAGCACCCATTCGGCCTCGCGCTCGCCTTCGACGCCCAGTGGCATCACGTCGAGCTTCTTGGCGAAACGCACCACTTCGTCGGCGATCGACTTGACGTGGCGCGACGAGGTGCCGGAGGCGATCACCATGAAATCGCAGACGCTGCTCTTGCCGCGTACGTCGATCCGGACCATGTCCTGGCCTTCAGTTCCTCGAGCGCGGCGTGCACGCTGTCGAGGAGCGTTTCCACCGCGGGTGGCGGCGTGGGCAGGCGGGTCTTGATGACGTGGGCGGTGGTGGTCAGGGCGGGCGCTCATCTCTGGGAGGGATGCGGGGACGCGGGCGGTATATCCGCCGGCCGGCGGTAGAGCCCGTGGCGGACGATGAAGGCGGCCACCGCCGGCGCCACCCAGTCCTGCCAGTCACCGCCTTCGCGGATGCGCCGGCGCAGCCCGGTGGACGATTCCGGCCGCAACGCCGGCAACGCCAGCAGGGCGAAGCCGCCGGCAGGACTCGCGGCCAGGTCGCCCGGCGGTAGCCAGCGGCCGTCGATCTCGGCCAGCACCTCCGGCGCCTGCGCACGCAGGCGCGCGGCATCGACCTCGGAGCCCGGCCGTTGCACCGCGACCAGGTGCGCAAGGGTGAACAGTTCGCGCCAGCGATGCCAGGTGTGCAGTTCCAGCAGCGAGTCGGCGCCGACCAGCCACGCGATCGGGGCGTCGGCGCCGAGCTCGCGGCGCAGCTCGCCAAGTGTGTCGACGGTGTACGACGGCCCCTGCCGGCGCAGTTCGCGCCGGTCCACCCGCAGGCCGGGTTCACCCGCCAGCGCCAGCTCCAGCATCTCCGCGCGCTGCAGGGCATCGGCGCGGGTCGGGCCCTTGTGTGGCGGATCGTGAGCGGGGACCAGGGCGACATCGGCGTCCAGCAGGTCGCGCGCCGCGCGCGCGACCGCCAGGTGGCCGTTGTGCACCGGATCGAAGGTGCCGCCGTAGCAGACCTGCAGCCGCGCCGCGCTCACGACGCCAGCAGCCTGCCGGCACCGCGCTCGGCCACCGCCAGCAGCAGGCGTTCCAGCTGCAGCCAGGCGTCCGTGGATTCGTCGCCGACCCGGGCCCGGCCCTTGCCGATCCGGTCGACGCGCCCGGCTTCGGCCAGGAACCGCTGCCAGCGCTCCGGCGGGTGCTTGCCCCCAGCGCGCTTGTACAGCGCCTGCTTGGAATCCCAGATCCGCAGCGCCTTGCACTCGGCCGCGAAGTTGCGCGCCCGCGCCAGGCTGGCGACGACCTGCAGTTCCTTGACCACCATGCCCATCAGCGCCGGCACCGCCTCGCCCTCGGCGCGCAGCCCGGCGAGCATGCGCGAAACCTGCGACGGGTTGCCGGCGAGCGCGGCATCGACCAGGCGGAACACGTCGAAGCGCGCGGAATCGGCAACCAGCGACTCCATCGCGTCGGCATCCAGCGTCTCCGCCACGCCGCCCTCGCCCTGCACCAGCAACGCGAGCTTGTCGATTTCCTGGGCCGCGGCCAGCAGGTTGCCTTCGATCCGCTGGACCAGCCGCGCCACCGCGTCCGGCGTGGCCTTGACCCCGCGGCTGCGCAGGCGGCGTTCGATCCAGCTACCGAGGTCGTGCGGCTTGACCAGGCGATGCAGGAATGGCCGATGCGGCCGATCGCCTCGGTCCACTTGCCGGCATGCGACGCGACCAGTCGCTGGCGATCACCAGCAACACCACGTCCGCGGGCGCTGCCGCGCAGAATTCGCAGAGCAGCTTGCTGCCCTCGTTGCCGGGCTTGCCGGTCGGCAGCCGCACCTCCACCAGGCGCCGGCTGGCGAACAGGCTGGGCGCGTGCATCGACGCGGACAGCGCATCCCAGTCGGCGTCGCGGCCATCCATGTCGTGCACTTCGCGCTCGTCGATGCCTTGCGCACGCGCGGCGGCGCGCACCGCATCGGCGGCTTCGATGACCAGCAGGGCTCCTGCCCGGCGACCAGGTACGCCGGGCGCAGCGGCTCGGCGGCCAGCTGCGAAGCGATGCGGTCGACGTTCAGTTCCATTACGAAAGGCGAAAAGGAGCCAGAGTCATTTTTCGGTCGAGAACAACCAGCAGGCGGAACCCGCAGACCGAAACCATGACTCTGGCCCCGTTTCGTTGCCGTTTCCGCTCACTGCGCGACGGCGGCCGGCTTGGAGGCAGCATCGACCCGGCGCAGGATCGCCGCGGCCATGTCGCGGCGCAGTTCGCGCACCAGCAGTTCGCGCTCGCTCGCCTTGCCGATCGAATCCACCGGCGATGCAAGGTAATCTCGCCCCAGTTCCACCGCCTGCTGCGGCACCACCACGCTGTCGTCGGCGCGGCGCATGGAGAAGATCACCGCGTAGCGCAGGGTGAACTCCTGCGCGCGGCCGAACTGGTCGTGGCTGATCGCGGTGTCCGCCCACTGTTCGGACACCACCTGCAGGGTGGCCACGCCCTCGCTGGCGTCGGCTGCCGCCGCCTGCGCGCCGGCGCGCGCGAGCCCATTGGCCAGGTCCTCCGCCAGTGCGCTGTAAGGATCCGACGCCAGCACCCGCACCGGGCCGAGGTTGGCCGGCAGGTTCAGCGCATTGCGCAGGTGGAAGCCGCAGCCGGTGAGCAGCGTGGCGGCGAGGATGAGCGGGGCGAGGCGTCGGGTCATCGGGGCAGTTTATGTCATGTCTGGATCAGTGCCGTCATCCCCGCGACGGCGGGGATCCATGGACGTTATCCACGTGAAGGGCAAAGCCCGGGATTCCCGCCTGCGCGGGAATGACGGGCCGCGTTACGCCACCACGATATTGACGATCTTGCCGGGCACCACGATCACCTTCCTGAGCTCCTTGCCCGCCACGAATGCGGCAACGTGGGGGTCGGCCAGCGCCGCCGCCTCGGTCGCCCCGCGCGAGGCATCGGGCGCGACCTCGATGGTGCCGCGCAGCTTGCCGTTGACCTGCACCGCCAGGGTCAGCGCATCGCGCACCAGCGCGGCGGGATCGGCCTGCGGGAACGACAGGTCTTCCAACAGCGTTTCCGGGTGGCCCAGGACCTGCCACAGCGCGTGGCTGATGTGCGGGGTGATCGGGTTCAGCAGCAGCACGATCGCCTCGAACGCCTCGTGGCGCACCGCGCGGCCCTGGCCGCCCATGTCGGTGAATTTGCCGAGGTGGTTGAGCAGCTCCATCAGCGCGGCGATCGCGGTGTTGAAGCTGTGGCGGCGGCCGTAATCGTCGGCGACCTTCTGGATCGCCTCGTGGGTCTGCCGGCGCAGGGTCTTCTGCGCAGCATCGAGTGCGTTCGCATCGACTTCGGGATGGTCGGGCTGGGCGACATGCGCATGCACGTCGCGCCACAGCCGGCGCAGGAAGCGGGCCATGCCTTCCACGCCGGACTCGTTCCACTCCAGCGACTGCTCCGGCGGCGCGGCGAACATCGAGAACAGGCGCACGGTGTCGGCGCCGTAGCGGTCCACCATCGCCTGCGGATCGACGCCGTTGTTCTTCGACTTCGACATCTTCTCGGTGCCGCCGATCAGCACCGGCAGGCCATCCAGCAGCGACTTCGCGCCGGTCACGCGCATGCGCTCGTCGTGCTGCAATTCGACATCGGCGGGGTTGATCCATTCCCTCGCGCCGAGCTCGTCCTCGCGATAGAAGGTGTCCGCGATGACCATGCCCTGGGTCAGCAAACGCGTGGCAGGTTCGTCGCTGTGCACCAGCCCGGCGTCGCGCAGGAGCTTGTGATAGAAGCGGAAGTACATCAGGTGCAGGATCGCGTGCTCGATGCCGCCGATGTACTGGTCCACCGGCAGCCAGTAGTTCGCGCGCTCGTCGACCATGTCGGCGGCGCCCGGGCTGGTGTAGCGCGCGTAGTACCAGCTCGACTCCATGAAGGTGTCGAAGGTGTCGGTCTCGCGCTCAGCCGCGCTGCCGCAACTCGGGCAGGTGGTCTTGCGCCATTCCGGATCGGACTTGATCGGCGAATGCACGTCGCCGGAAGCGAAGGCGTCGGCCACGTCTTCCGGCAGCAGCACCGGCAGTTGCCCTTCCGGCACCGGCACCGCGCCGCAGGCGGCGCAGTGGATGACCGGGATCGGGCAGCCCCAATAGCGCTGGCGGCTCACGCCCCAGTCGCGCAGGCGGAAATTCACCCGCCGCGCGCCGCGGCCATCGGCCTGCAAGCGGGTGGCCAGCGCATCGAACGCGGCCTGGAAGTCCATGCCGTTGAACTCGCCGGAATTGACCAGCCAGCCGCGTTCGGTCTGCGCGCCTTCTTCCTCGATGCGGCGAAGGTACTCGCGCACGACTTCGACCGCCGCATCGATCTCGACCACGTCCACCGGCGCATGCGCGCCCAGCGCGACCGCCATCGGGTCGTCGTGCTCGGCGACGTGCGAGGACATTTCCTGCAGCGCGTCGCGCACCGCGTCATCCACGATCACCGGCTTCACCGGCAGGCCGTACGCCTTGGCGAATTCCCAGTCGCGCTGGTCGTGCGCCGGCACCGCCATCACCGCGCCGGTGCCGTAGCCCATCAGCACGAAGTTGGCCACGTATACGGGGACGTCCTCGCCGGTGATCGGGTGGATCGCCCACTGGCCGGTGGCCATGCCGCGCTTGTCCTGGGTCTCCAGCTCGGCTTCGGACACGCCGCCCTGCTTGAGCTCGGCCAGGAACGCGGCCAGTTCGGGATTGCTTTCCGCTGCCTTGATCGCCAGCGGATGTTCGCCAGCCACGCTGATGAAGGTCACGCCCATCAGGGTGTCCGGGCGGGTCGTGAACACCGTCAGCGGCTCGGACTCGCCATCGACGCGGAACTGGATCTCCAGGCCTTCGCTGCGGCCGATCCAGTTGCGCTGCATGGTCTTGACCGAATCCGGCCAGCCGTCGAGCCCATCCAGTTCGTCCAGCAACTGCTGCGCGTAGTCGGTGATGCGCAGGAACCATTGCGGGATCTCGCGCTTCTCGACCAGCGCGCCGGTGCGCCAGCCGCGGCCGTCGATCACCTGCTCATTGGCCAGCACGGTCTGGTCCACCGGGTCCCAGTTCACCACCGAGTTCCTGCGGTAGGCCACGCCCTTCTTCAGCAGGCGCACGAACATGCGCTGCTCGTGCGCGTAGTAGTCCGGCTTGCAGGTGGCGAACTCGCGGCTCCAGTCGATCGCGTAGCCCAGCGACTGCAACTGCGCGCGCATGTGCTCGATGTTGGCGTAGGTCCACTTGGCCGGCGCGGTCTTGTTCTTGATCGCGGCGTTCTCCGCCGGCAGGCCGAACGCGTCCCAGCCCATCGGCTGCAGCACGTTGTGGCCGGTCATGCGCTTGTGGCGGCTGATCACGTCGCCGATGGTGTAGTTGCGCACGTGGCCGACATGCAGGGCGCCGGACGGGTACGGCAGCATCGACAGGCAGTAGTACTTCGGCTTGTCGGACTGCTCGTTCACCTCGAACGCACGCGTGCGGGCCCAGAACGACTGGGCGGCGGATTCGACGGCGGAGGGTTCGTAGACGGCGGGTTCGGACACGGCGGGCAACAACGGGAATCGGGTCGGGAAGCCTACCGCAGCGCAGCATCCACCGCCATGCAGCGGGTTTGCGTGGCACCATCGGCCATCGCCCCGGGGGAACCGCCATGCGCCATCGCCTGCTTGCCGTCGCCATCCTGTCCTCGCTCGCCCTGCCCGCCTTCGCCGCGGACACCGCCGCCGGCCCGGGACCAGGCCAGGCGCTGCAGTGCGGGAACCTGTTCGACAGCCGCAGCGGCAAGCTGCTGGGCGCGCACACCGTGGTGGTGCGCGATGGCAAGGTGGCCGGAAGTGCTGGCAGGGCGCGCGGACGCGGTGGCGGACGCAACCACCACCGACCTCGCCGGCCACACCTGCATGGCCGGCTGGACCGACCTGCACGTGCACATGGCCAGCCAGTCCAGCCCGCAGAGCTATTCCGAAGGGTTCCGCCTGGACGACGTGGATTTCGCCTTCCGCAGCGTCGGCTATGCGGAAAAGACCCTGCTCGCGGGTTTCACCAGCGTCCGCGACCTCGGGGGCAGCGTGGCCCCGAACCTGCGCGACGCGATCAACCAGGGGTCTGGTCAAGGGACCGCGGATCTGGGCCGCCGGCAAGTCGATCGCCACCACCGGCGGGCACGCGGATCCCAGCAACGGCGTCAACGACCGGCTGGCGCACCTGATCGGTCCGCCCGGCCCCACCGAGGGCGTGATCAATTCCATCGATGACGCCCGCCAGGCCGTGCGCCAGCGCTACAAGGACGGCAGCGACCTGATCAAGATCACCGCCACCGGCGGCGTGCTGAGCTATGCGAAGTCCGGAGACGCGCCGCAGTTCACCGTCGACGAGGTCAAGGCGATCGTCGATACCGCGAAGGACTACGGCTATCGCGTCGCCGCGCACGCGCACGGCGAGGAAGGCATGTATCGCGCCGTCGCCGGCGGCGTGACCAGCATCGAGCACGGCAGCTACATGAGCGACCGGGTGATGGCGCTGATGAAGCAGAAGGGCACCTGGTACGTGCCGACCATCCATGCCGGCCGCTTCGTGGCCGAGAAGGCGAAGATCGACGGCTACTTCCCGGACATCGTGCGGCCCAAGGCCGCGCGCATCGGTGCACAGATCCAGGACACCGCGGCGCGGGCCTACCGCAACGGGGTGAAGATCGCCTTCGGCACCGACATGGGCGTGGGCCCGCACGGCGACAACGCGAAGGAATTCCTCTACATGGTCGAAGCCGGGATGCCCGCCGCGTATGCGCTGCAGGCGGCGACCATCCACGCTGCGCAGGTGTTGGGCGTGGACGACCAGGGCGTGGTCGAAGCCGGCAAGCGCGCCGACATCATCGCCATGCCGGGCGACCCGCTGGCGGACATCGGCAACGTGCTCAAGGTCGATTTCGTGATGAAGGATGGCGTGGTCTACAAGGCGCCGGCGCGATGAACCTGGAGTGGATGGGTTACCTGGCCGCGACCTGCACCACCCTGTCGTTCGTGCCGCAGGCGGTGAAGACCATCCGCACCCGCGACACCTCCGGGATCTCGCTGTGGATGTACGTGGTGTTCACCTTCGGCATCGCCTGCTGGTTCGGCTACGGCCTGTTCCTCAAGTCGTGGCCGATGATCGTGTCGAACGCGATCACCTTCCTGCTGTCCTCGACGATCCTGGGCCTGAAGCTGAAGCACAAATAGCCAGCCACCAGCCGAACCACAGCGCGAACGCCAGCCGCTGGGCGATGCCGACCCACGGCCCGATCGGCGCGAACACCGCCAGCAACGGCACCAGCAGCGCCGCAGCCAGGCACGCCAGCGCGAAACCGATGCCGCGTCGCGCGCCCAGCGCCAGCAGCAGGGCGCCGGGCACGAACGCGATCCACCACAGCATCCACGCCAGCACGTGCAGGCGGCTGCCGGTGGCCTCGGTGTCCGCCTCCAGCGGCGCCAGCCCCTGCGCGGCGAACGCCAGCGCCGACAACTGCACCAGCACGACGCCGATCCGCGCCAGCCAGCCCGCATCGGCCCAGTCAGTGCGCAGGCGCACGCCCGCCCACACCAGCGCGGCCCCGGGCAGCACGAACGCCAGCAGGTTGTAGGCAAGCGCCCAGGGCAGGCCGGCGCTGCCGCGCAGGGCAACCGGGTGCACGCGGTGCGAATACTCCGGCACGCCCGCCTGCGCCAGCAGCAGCGCCACGCCGAAGCAGGCGATGGCCAGTGCCGGCAAGCCCGGCTTGAACGTTGCTTTCATGCCCCCATGCTAGCGTGCACCGCCCTGCCGCCCGCGCCCGCCATGACCGACACCGCCACTCCGCACGTCTTCGACGCCACCGCCGCGACCTTCGAGGACACGGTCATCCGCAAGTCGCTGGAGACCCCGGTGCTGGTGGATTTCTGGGCCACCTGGTGCGGCCCCTGCAAGACCCTGGGCCCGCTGCTGGACAAGCTGGCCGGCGACTACAACGGCGCGTTCGTGCTGGCCAAGGTGGACGTCGACCAGGAGCAGGAACTCGCGGCTGCGTTCCAGATCCGCTCGGTGCCGACGGTGATGCTGGTCAAGGACGGGCAACTGGTGGACGGCTTCCCGGGCGCGCTGCCGGAAGGCCAGCTGCGCGAATTCCTGAAGCACCACGGCATCGAGCCGGCCGCGCTGGCGGAAGAAGCCGCCGCGGTGGAGACCGCGCCGCCGCTCGATCCGCATGCGGAAGTGATGCGCCTGCGCAAGGCCATCGAGGCCGAACCCGACAAGTCCGAACTCGCGCTGGACCTGGCGCTGGCACTGCTGCAGACCGGGGCCGCCGGCGAAGCCGAGCACCTGCTGGACGGCCTGCCCGCCAACCTCGCCACCGACGACCGCACGGTGAAGGCGCGCGCGCGCCTCGGCTTCGCCGCACTGCTGCAGGACGCACCGCCGGCCGCAGTACTGGAGACCGCGATCGCCGCCGACCCCGCCGACCTGCGCGCGCGCCACCTGCTGGGCGTGCGCAGGCTGGTCTCCGGCGATGCAGAGGGCGGCCTGCAACAGTTCATCGAGATGCTGCAGCGCGACCGCGGCTACGGCGACGGGCTGGCGAAGAAATCGCTGATCGATGCCTTCCGGGTGGTCGAGGACGAAGACCTGGTCGGCCGCTATCGCCGGAAGATGGCCTCGCTGCTGCTGGTCTGACCCGGCGGCAAGACCATACCTTTGCGTATGGTAAGCTGGCGCGCCCGCACCGACGCGCTGCCGCGATGAACCCCAACACCCTGCGCCACGGGATGAACCTGTGGCCGCCGTTCCTGTTCGCCGGCATCCATGTCACCGAGATCTCGCCGGACTGGCGGCGGGTGCGGGTGGAACTGCGGGCGCGGCCGTGGAACCGCAATTTCGTCGGCACCCACTTCGGTGGCAGCCTGTTCGCGATGACCGACCCGTTCCGGATGATCCCGATGCTGCACTGCCTGGGCCGCGACTACATCGTCTGGGACAAGGCCGGCGAAATCGAATTCGTGAAGCCGGGGCGCGGCACCATGCACGCCACCTTCGAACTGGATGACGCCGTGCTGGACGCGCTGCGCGCGGCCACCGCCAACGGCGAAAAGGTCCTGCGCTGGTTCGAAACCGACGTGGTGGACGCCGACGGCGAGGTCGTCGCGCGCACCCGCAAGCAGCTGTACGTGCGCCGCAAGCCCGGGCGCTGACCGGTTCCATCGCCGCGGGCGCGCGGCGTATCCTTCGCCGACACCCGCGGGGGAAGCGCCCTTGTCCAGCATCGAACAACCGCAGATCGACGGCTACCGGATCCTGCGCGTGGTCGGCCACGGCGGCATGTCCACCGTGTACCTGGCCGAACAGGCTTCGCTGGGACGCAAGGTCGCGCTCAAGGTGATGCTGCCGGAAGCGCTGGCCGACGAAGTGAGCCGCGCGCGCTTCGAGAACGAGGCGCGCACCATCGCCCGCCTGCAGCACCCGCACATCGTCGGCATCCACGAGGTCGGGCGCACCGCCGACGGGCTGCCGTTCTATTCGATGCCCTACCTCCCGCGCGGGCACCTGGCCCAGCGCAACCTGCGCGGCGACCAGCAGAAGGTCGCGGCGATCCTGCGCGCGATGCTGGCGGCACTGGACTTCGCGCACGTGCGCGGCGTGGTCCACCGCGACGTCAAGGCGGAGAACGTGCTGTTCGACGAGAACGAACGGCCGATGCTCGCCGACTTCGGCATCGCCCTGCGCCGCGGCAACAACCCGCGGCTGACCTCGACCGGGCTCGCGGTCGGCAGCACCGCCTACATGCCGCCGGAACAGGCGCGCGGACGCGAGGTCGACCGTCGCGCCGACATCTACAGCATCGGCGTGCTGGCCTGGGAAATGCTCACCGGGCGGCTGCCGTTCAACGCCGGCGATGCGCTGTCGATGGCGCTCAAGCACGTGCAGGACCCGATTCCGCGCCTGCCCCCGGTGCTCAGGCACTGGCAGGGCTTCATCGACAAGTCATTGGCGAAGCAACCCGCCGACCGTTATGCCAGTGCGCAGGAGATGCTGGATGCGCTCGACGAGCTGGAGCGGCGCGCGGGCCGGAACTTCGGCCCGGTCGAGGTCCCGGCGCCCACCGACGACGACGCACCGGTGCAACCCGCGCGCCGCGCCGGCTGGAAACCGTGGGCGCTCGCCTTGGCGGCGGTGGCCGCGCTCGCGTTCGGTGCCCACGCGCTGCGCGGCAGCCGCACCGACACGCTCCCGGCGAGCGAGGACGTCGCCCGCGCGCAAGCGCCCGCCGCGCGCGGCGAGGCCCTGCCTGCGCCGGCGGCGGACCCGCAGACCGGGCTGTCCGAGGCCGCACCCGGCGCGGACGCCAGCGGAATCGGCGCCTACCTTGCCAACGCCGAGCAGCAGTTGCGCGAAGGCCACCTGCTCGCACCGGCGAACGGCAATGCCTGGGACAGCCTGGACGCGGCGTGGCGGGTCGATGCCACCCACCCGCAAACGCAGATGCTGACCGCGCGCGTGTTCGACGCACTGGCCGACCTCGGCGAGCGCAGCCTGGGCGATGGCGACCTCGACGCCGCCCGCACCGCGCTCGCGCGCGCGCGCGAACTGGATGCGCGTCGCGGCGGCGACGGCAGTGCGATCGCGCTGCTGCGCAAGCGGCTGGACGGCGCCCTTGGCAAGCGGCTGGACATGCTGGTCGCGCGACAGGATCGCGCCGGCGCCGAAGCCCTGCTCGCCGGCACCCGCTGGCTGGGGCTGGAGGCACCACGCAGCGCGGCCCTGCAGGCACGGGTCGCGGGCATGGCGAAGGCGAAGGCGACCGCGACCACCAGCGCCCCCGCCAGCGCCGCCCCGGTGGCGAAAGCCGGCGCCGACGTGCGCACGGTGAGCCGTGGCGACTACGCACGGTTCGTCGCCGAGACCTCGCGCGCATCCGCGGAATGCGGCCGCAACGGCCTGTTTGGCGGCAAGCGCGACTGGAAGACCGCGGGCAACGAGGGCTCACCGGTGGTCTGCGTGTCCGCCGCGGACGCGCAGGCGTATGCCGCGTGGTTGAGCAGCCGCGACAAGCGCCGCTATCGCCTGCCCAGCGCCGGCGAACTGCGCGCGCAGGCAACCTCGCCGGTCTCCGGCTGGCTGACCCTGTGCGCGGACGCAGGCTGTCGCAAGCGCATGGCCAGTGGCAAGGCACGCGCCCTCGAGGCCGGCCGTGGCTACGCCGATGTCGGTATCCGCCTGGTGCGCGAGGGCTGACGCCGCGCCCATCGCCCCTACAATGGCGCGCATGTCGACTTCCCCCACCCCGCTCGGCCCGCGCCTGCAACGCCTGTTCCTCACCGGGCTGCTGACCCTGCTGCCGCTGTGGCTGACCTGGGTGGTGGTCAAGTTCGTGTTCGTGCTGCTGAGCGACGTCAGCCGGCCCCTGGTGGAACCGTCGCTGGCGACGATCGCGACCCAGAACCCGCATTCGTTCGGCTGGCTGGTCGAGCCGTGGGTGCTGGGTGCGATCGGGCTGGTCGCGACCGTGTGCACCATCCTGCTGGTCGGCTGGCTGGCCCGGCGGGTGATCGGGCAACGCCTGCTCAGGTGGTTCGAGGCGCTGGTGGCCCGCATCCCGCTGGCGAACACGATCTACGGCAGCGCACGCAAGCTGCTCGACATCCTGCAGACCAAGCCGGACGGGACCCAGCGCGTGGTCCTGATCGACTTCCCGCACGCGGAGATGAAGACCCTCGGCTTCGTCACCCGGGTCATCCGCGAGGCGGGCACCGGCCGCGAGCTGGCCGCGGTCTACGTACCGACCACGCCGAACCCGACCTCCGGTTACCTCGAGATCGTGCCGATGGAAAAGATCACGCCGACCGACTGGACCGTCGACCAGGCGATGAGCTTCATCATCAGCGGTGGCGCGGTCGCCCCCGAGTTCATCCCGTTCTCGCCGCCGGCGCACGCGCCGAAGCCGTGAACCGGCTGCTCGACGACCGCGCAACCCGGCTGTTCATCGGCCTGGCTGCGTTCTTCTGCGTCAACGCAGTGCTTGCCGAGTTCATCGGGGTCAAGATCTTCGCGCTGGAAGACACCCTCGGCATCGCGCCGCTTCAGTGGAACCTGTTCGGCCAGAGCGGTTCGCTCAACTTCACCGCCGGCACCCTGCTGTGGCCGATCGTGTTCATCATGACCGACACCGTCAACGAGTACTTCGGCAAGCGCGGCGTGCGCCTGATCAGCTGGCTGGCCGCCGGGTTCATCGTGTATGGCTTCGTGTTCGCCTTCGTCGCCATCTACCTGGCGCCCGCCTCCTGGTGGATCGGCGTGGCCAGGGACCAGGGCGTGCCGGATTACCAGGCCGCGTTCGCGGCGGTGTTCGGGCAAGGCCTGTGGACGATCGCGGGCTCACTGGTCGCCTTCATGATCGGCCAGCTGATCGACGTCCGCGTGTTCCACCGGATCCGGCGCGCCACCGGCGAACGCCAGGCCTGGTTGCGTGCGACCGGTTCCACCGCGGTCTCGCAGCTGGTGGACAGCTTCGTGGTGCTCTACATCGCCTTCGTGCTGGGTCCGCAACAATGGCCGACCTCGCTGTTCCTGGCCGTCGGCACGCTCAACTACGCCTACAAGATGCTGGCGGCGATTGCCCTGATCCCGCTGCTGTACCTGATGCGCGCCGGCATCCACCGCTACCTCGGCAAGGAACGCGCGGCGCAACTGCGCCAGGATGCGGCCCTGCGGCTTGGCGCTCGATGACGCTAACAGAAAGGGCCGGCAATGCCGGCCCTTTCGCACATCGAATGACAACGACCGATCAGGCGCGGGTGCCACGCGGGGCGTTGCGCTTGCCTGCGTAGGCCCCCTGCCCACCGGCACGGTGCTGCTTCGGACCGGCATGGGTGGTGGGACGCGCCGCGGGACGCGCATGGCCGCGCGCTGCCGGACGGCCCGGCGGACGCTGGCCACCGCCACCGCCGTTCTTCGGGATCGGGGTGTCGAGGCGGATCGGCTTGCTCGGCGCGAAGCCCGGCACCACGTCCATCTCCAGGTCGACCTTCAGCAGGCGCTGGATCTGCCGCAGCAGGCCGCCCTCTTCCGGCGACACCAGCGACAGCGCCTCGCCCTGCGCGCCATTGCGGCCGGTGCGACCGATCCGGTGCACGTAGTCCTCGGCCACCATCGGCAGGTCGTGGTTGATCACCAGCGGCAGGTCGGGGATGTCGAGGCCACGCGCGGCGACGTCGGTCGCCACCAGGATCCGCGCCTTGCCCGACTTGAAGTCCTTCAGCGCCTTCTGGCGCGCGGCCTGGCTCTTGTTGCCGTGGATCGCGACCGCCGGCAGGCCGGCTTCTTCCAGCTGCTCGGCCAGGCGGTTGCAGCCATGCTTGGTCTTGCCGAACACCAGCACCTGGTCGGTGTGGCGCTGCGACAGGATCTGCACCAGCAGGTCGCGCTTGCGCGAGCCGTCGACCGGATGCGCGCGGTGGGCGATGGTGGCGACGATGGTGTTCTGCGCCGCCACCTGCACCTGCTGCGGATTGCGCATGAATTCCAGTGCAAGCGCCTTGATCTGCGCCTCGAAGGTGGCCGAGAACAGCAGGGTCTGGCGCTCCTTCGGCAGGCGGTTGATGACGCGCTTGATCGCCGGCAGGAAGCCCATGTCCAGCATGCGGTCGGCCTCGTCCAGGATCAGCACCTCGATCGCATCCAGCTTCACGCTGCCGCGGTCCAGGTGGTCGATCAGGCGGCCCGGGCAGGCCACCAGCACGTCCACGCCGCGGCGCAGCTGCTCGATCTGCGGCTGCATGCCGACGCCACCGAACAGGGTGGTGACGTTGAGCTTCAGGTGGCGGCCGTAGGTCTTGAAGCTGTCGGCGACCTGCACCGCCAGCTCGCGGGTCGGCACCAGCACCAGCGCGCGCGGCTTGCGCGGGCCGGCCGGCGGGGTCAGCTTGGACAGCCGGTTGAGCACCGGCAGCGCGAACGCCGCGGTCTTGCCGGTGCCGGTCTGGGCGCCGCCGAGGACGTCGTGGCCGGCCAGGACCAGCGGGATCGCGTCGGCCTGGATCGGCGTCGGCGTGGCGTAGTTGTTGTCGGCGAGCGCGCGCAGCAAGGCAGGCGCAAGGCCAAGGGCTTCAAAGGTCATTCGGGTAACTCCGATACTGGCCGCACGCATGGGCGTGGGCGAACCCGAGCGTTTCCCTGGAACCGCGCTGCGAGTCGACGATGGCACGACGCCGGTGATCCGGTGCCGTGTCTGCGCGACGAAAGGCGTGTGGAGGAAGCAGGCCGCGGAAGCGGCAGGCATGACCGGGAAAACGATCAGCCGTGCGCAGAACAGCCCGCATCATACCTGAAACGGCGGGCTTTTGCTGCATTGCACCAGACGCAGGCCCCGGGCAGGCGCCAGCAGCAGCCGGCAGAGCGCGTGGCGTGCGCCGCGACGTCCGCACGCACAGCCGCCGCCACGACTTCCGGCAGGTTCCGGATGCCACCGATTTCGGGCATGGTGGCGCGTCGCTTTCGAAGGGGTCCCCGATGCGCCTGTTGTCCCTGGCCTGCGCGCTCGCGCTGGGCCTGAGTTCCGTCGCCGCGCCTGCGGCCCCGCCTGCGCCTGCAACCACGGTGGCGGGCAGCGAGGCGATCGTCAGCAAGACCCTGGCCAACGGCCTGAAGATCATCGTCTGGCCGGACCACGACATCCCCAACGCCAACTACTACACCTTCTACAAGGTCGGCAGCCGCAACGAATACCCCGGCATCACCGGGCTCGCGCACTACTTCGAGCACATGATGTTCAACGGCACCACCACCCGCGCCCCGGGCGAGTTCGACAGGCAGATGGAAGCCGCCGGCGGCAGCAACAATGCCAGCACCAGCAACGACCTGACCATCTACACCGACTGGTTCCCGAGCAGCGCGCTGGAGACGATCTTCGACCTCGAAGGCGACCGCATGGCCAACCTGGCGTTCGATCCCAAGGTGGTGGAAAGCGAGCGCGGCGTGGTCTTCAGCGAGCGTCGCTCCAGCATCGACAACGACAACTTCGGCACCCTGATGGAGCAGATGCAGGCGACCGCCTGGACCGCGCATCCCTACCAGTTCCCGACCATCGGCTGGCCCAGCGACATCGAGGGCTGGAAGATCGACGACCTGAAGAAATTCTTCAAGACCTACTACGCGCCGAACAACGCGGTGCTGGTGGTGGCGGGCGATGTCGATCCGGCGCAGGTGTTCGCGCTGGCCGACAAGTACCTGGCCACGCTGCCGAAGCAGCCCACGCCGACCCCGGTCACCACGGCCGAGCCGGAACAGCAGGGCGAACGCCGGCTGGTGGTCGAACGACCGGACGCGCAGTCGCCGATCGTCGCCTACGCCTTCCACAGCGGCATCGGCGCCGGCAGCACGGACTTCCCGGCGCTGGAGCTGCTGGCCACCATCCTGTCGCAGGGCGATTCCTCGCGCCTGCACCAGCGCCTGGTCGAGAAGGAACAGGCCGCCGTGCAGGCCGGCGCCTTCGCCGAGGGCGGCTTCGACCCAGGCCTGCTGTGGGTGTACGCGATGCTGCCGCCCGGCGGCGACATGGCGAAGGTGGAAATGCTGCTGGACGAGGAACTGGCGAAGCTCGCGCGCGACGGCGTGACTGCGGCCGAACTGGACAAGGCACGAAACCTGAAGGCGTCCGCGTTCTGGCGCGGCATGGCCACGATCAACGGCAAGGCGCGCGCGCTTGGCACCTACGAGGTGTTCAACGGCGACCATCGGAAACTGTTCGACGCACCCGCCGCGTTCGATGCAGTCACCGCCGCCGACGTGCAGGCGCTGGCGAAGAAGATCCTGCGCGTGCAGAACCGCACCACCGGCCTGCTGAAGCCGGTTGCCGCCATGGAGGCCGCGAAATGAGTGTCTTCCGAAAGGTTTGCATCGCAGTGGTCGCGATGTTCGCGATCGGTCCGGCGATCGCCACCGGGATCAGGCTCCCCGATTACCAGGCCATCACCCTCGACAACGGCGCCACCGTGCTGCTGATGCCGCGCAAAGACGTGCCGCTGGTCGCCGCCAACGTCGCCGTGCGCGGTGGCGCGCTGGCGGATGCCGCCGGCAAGGAAGGCACCGCCGACCTGCTTGGCGGGATGCTGTCGAAGGGCGCCGGCAACCGCGATGCACTGCAGTTCGCGCAGGCGCTCGATGGCGCCGGCGGCAGCCTCGGCTTCGGCAGCTCGCGCGAGGCAATCACCGCCAGCGCGCAGTTCCTGTCCAAGGACAGCGCGCTGATGCTGTCGCTGCTCGCGGACGCCTTGCTGCGGCCGAAGATGGAGCAGGCCGAGTTCGACAAGCTGCGCAAGCGCGCCATCGACGGCCTCGCCAACGCCAAGGATTCCGACCCGCGCCAGCTGATCGGCACCTACGCGGGCGCGTGGCTGTTCCGCGGCCATCCCTACGGGCGCGCCACCGGCGGCGATGAAACCAGCCTCGCCACCATCACCCTCGCCGACCTGCAGGCGTTCCGCCAGCAGCAGATGGGCGGCGACCGCCTGGTCATCGCCATCGCCGGCGACTTCGACGCCTCCGCGATGGCCGCGCAGGTCAAGCAGGCATTCGGTGGCTGGGGCAAGGCCGCCGGCACGCTGCCGCAGGTCGAGGCGAAGCCGCGCGAACTCGGCCGTCGGGTGCTGCTGGTCGACAAGCCCGGCGCCACCCAGACCTACTTCGCGCTGGCCAACATCGGCAGCCGCCACGGCGATCCGGCCGAGGCTGCACAGGACCTGGTGCACACCGCATTCGGCGGGCGCTTCACCTCGATGCTCAACACCGAGCTGCGGATCAAGTCCGGCCTGAGCTATGGCGCCAGCGCGCAGCTGCAACGGCCACGCCAGCCGGGTGCATCGCAGATCGGCAGCTTCACCAAGACCGAATCGACCAAGGCCGCGATCGACCTCGCCATCGCCACCCTCGACCGCCTGCACCGGGACGGGCTGGACGCCGCGACCATCGACTCCGCCAAGCGCTATGTCGCCGGCCAGTTCGCGCCGGGCCTGGAAACCGCGCCGCAACTGGCCGCCCGGCTGGTCGAGATGCAGCTGTACGGGGATTCGCGCGACGCGGTCGACGGCTACCTTGGCCGGATCGCCGCGGCCACCCCGGCGCAGGTCGCGGATGCGCGCGCGGTGTTCCCGGCCAGCGCGGACCTGGCCATCGTCGCCATCGGCGATGCCGCGAAGATCCGCGCCGCGCTGCAGGGCTATGGCCCGCTGACCGAAATGAAGCTGACCGATCCGCGCTTCTCGCCCTGACCATTGCTGCAGTCATCGCCGCGGTTGCCGCGATGACCCGCAGGACACCCACTCCCGAACCTGGAGCCTCACGTGAAAACCCCGAAGATCCTGCTGTTGTCGCTCGCCATCGCCGCCAGCCTGGCCGCCTGCCAGAAGCCGGCGGAACCCGCCGCCACGGCCAGCGCGGCCGCCCCGGCCGCGCCGGCGGCGTACACCCTGGATGAATCCAAGCTGCCGCCGTTCAACAGCTTCACCCTCGCCGACCTCGACCCGGGCAAGAACGCCTGCGTGGACTTCGCCGGGCACGTCAACGGCAAGTGGCTCGCCGCCAACCCGATCCCGGGCGACCGCAGCAGCTGGGGCGCGTTCGAGATGCTGGCCGAGCGTTCGCTGGCGGTGCAGCGCCAGCTCGCCGAGCAGGCCGCGGCCAAGGCCGATGGCGCCGGCGTCGACAAGATCGTCGGCGACTTCTGGGCCACCGGCATGGACGAGGCGAAGATCAACGCGCAGGGCCTGCAGCCGCTTGCCGCCGAACTGGCGACGATCGACGCCCTCGCCGACGGCCCCGCCGTCGCCGAATTCCTGCGCGCCTCCGCCGTAGAGGGCAATGGCTACCTGATCGGGATCGGGGCGATGCCGGACTTCAAGGACTCCAGCATCAACATCGCCGCCGCCGGCCAGGGTGGCCTGGGCCTGCCGGACGTGCCGTATTACGACAAGCCCGAGTACCAGAAGATCCGCGACGCCTACGTGGCCTACATCAGCAGGATGCTTGAGCTGTCCGGCATCCCGGCCGCCGATGCGGCGGCGCAGGCGAAGGACGTACTGGCGTTCGAGACCCGGCTGGCCAAGGTCAGCAAGTCGCGCGAGGCGCTCTCGCGCGATGTCGGCCTGTACTACAACCCGATCAGCCCGGCCGAGGCCGACAAGCTGTCCCCGAACTTCCCCTTCACCAAGCTGTTCGAGTCGCAGGGCGTCGCGGTGCCGGCGATGTTCTCGCTGTCGGTGCCGGCCTACCACGCGGAGGTCAGCAAGATGCTGGCCGACGTGCCGGTCGCCCAGTGGCAGGGCTACCTGCGCTTCCACCTGATCGACGGCGCCGCGCCCTACCTGTCCGACGATTTCGTGCAGGCCCACTTCGAGTTCTACGGCAAGACCCTGGGCGGCCAGAAGGAGCTGCGCGAACGCGGCAAGCGCGTGCTCGGCACCATCGATGGCCAGGTCGGCGAGGCGCTCGGCCAGATGTACGTGGAGGTGGCGTTCCCGGCCGAGTCCAAGGCCAAGATGCAGGCGCTGATCAAGAACCTCGGCGAGGCGCTGAAGCTTCGCATCGAGAACCTGGCCTGGATGGGCGCGGACACCAAGAAGAAGGCACTGGAGAAGTGGGCCTCGTTCGAACCGCGCGTCGGCTACCCGGACAAGTGGCGCGAGTGGACCGGCCTGACCACGGACCGCGACAGCTACATCGGCAACGTGATGATGGCGCGCAAGTTCAACTACCAGTGGGACATCGGCAAGATCGGCAAGCCGGTGGACAAGACCGAATGGGGCATGCGCCCGCAGACGGTCAACGCGCAGTACAACCCGCTGGCCAACCAGATCACCTTCCCGGCCGCGATCCTGCAACCGCCGTTCTTCGACCCGAAGGCGGACGACGCGCTGAACTATGGCGGCATCGTCGCGGTGATCGGCCACGAGATGACCCACGGCTACGACGACCAGGGCAGCCGCTTCGGCCCGACCGGCAAGTTCGAGAACTGGTGGACCCCGGCCGACGCCGAGGGCTTCAAGGCCCGCACCGGCAAGCTGGTCGCGCAGTTCGACGGCTACAAGGCGGCCAACGGCAAGAACCTCAACGGCAACCACACCCTGGGCGAGAACATCGCCGACCTCGGCGGCCTCGCCACCGCCTACGACGCGATGGTCAAGGCCAGCGCCGGCCAGCCGGATCCGAAGATCGACGGCCTCACCCGCGACCAGCGCTTCTTCTACAGCTGGGCCACCGTGTGGCGCCGCAACTTCACCCCGGAGGAACTGGAGCAGCGCCTGCAGACCGACGAGCACGCGCTTGCCGAGTTCCGCGCGATCGGCGCGCCGTCCAACATGCCGGCGTTCGCCACCGCGTTCGGCTGCAAGGCCGGCGACCCGATGCTGCGCGATGGCGACAGGCAGGTCGTGATCTGGTGATCCCCGCCTGACGTTGCCGCGGCCCCGCTGCGGTTCGCCAGCTCGAAGGCCCGGCACGTCCGGGCCTTCTTCTTTTCCGGCGGCCGGGTGCGGGTTCTTCATTGCCCGCCACCCCGCCCGGCGCGACAATAGGCCGATGACCGACCCCACCCGCTACCCCCTGCTGTCGAAGGTCGACAGCCCGGCCGACCTGCGCCAGCTGCCCGAATCCGGGCTGCGCGCGGTGGCCGACGAGCTGCGCGCCTACCTGATCGAATCGGTCGGAAAATCCGGTGGCCATTTCGGCGCCGGCCTCGGCGTGGTCGAGCTGACCACGGTGCTGCATTACATGTACGACACCCCGGATGACCGCATCGTCTGGGATGTCGGCCACCAGTGCTACCCGCACAAGATCCTCACCGGACGCCGCGACCGCATCCACACGGTCAAGCAGAAGGACGGCGTGGCGCCGTTCCCGAAGCGCGAGGAAAGCGAATTCGACACCTTCGGCGTCGGCCATTCCTCGACCTCGATCTCGGCCGCGCTCGGCATGGCGATCGCCAATGCCCGCGCCGGAAACCCGCGCAAGGTGGTGGCGGTGATCGGCGACGGCGCGATGACCGCCGGCATGGCCTACGAGGCCCTGAACCACGCCGGCGGCATGGACCCCGAACCGGACCTGCTGGTGATCCTCAACGACAACCGGATGTCGATCAGCGAAGCGGTGGGCGGCCTCACCCAGATGCTCGGGCGCATGACCGGCAGCAAGACCCTGAACGCGCTGCGCGAAGGCGGCAAGAAGCTGCTCGGCGACAAGAACAGCCCGCCGGCGCGCTTCGTCAAGCGCTGGGAGGAGCACTGGAAGGGCATGTTCGTGCCCTCCACCCTGTTCGAGGAAATGGGCTTCCACTACACCGGCCCGATCGACGGCCACGACGTCGACGCCCTGCTCGGCGTGCTGAAGACCCTGAAGACGCTGAAGGGCCCGCAGCTGCTGCACGTGATCACCACCAAGGGCAAGGGCTACGAACTGGCCGAAGGCGACCAGATCGGCTACCACGCGGTGTCGCCGTTCGATCCGCAGACCGGCGTGGTCGCCAAGGCCGGTGCGTCGAAGCCGACCTACACCGACGTGTTCGGCGACTGGCTGTGCGACATGGCCGCCGTCGACGAGCAGCTGCTCGCGATCACCCCGGCGATGCGCGAAGGCTCCGGCCTGGTGCGTTTCAGCAAGGAATTCCCGCAGCGCTACTTCGATGTCGCCATCGCCGAGCAGCATGCGCTCACCCTTGCCGCCGGCATGGCCTGCGAAGGCGCCAAACCGGTAGTCGCGATCTATTCGACCTTCCTGCAGCGCGGCTACGACCAGCTGGTGCACGACGTCGCGATCCAGGACCTCGACGTGCTGCTGGCGATCGACCGCGGCGGCGTGGTCGGGCCGGATGGCGCCACCCACGCCGGCAACCTGGACCTCAGCTTCCTGCGCTGCGTGCCGAACATGGTGGTGATGGCCCCGGCCGACGAAAACGAATGCCGGCAACTGCTGACCACCGGATACAGGCACACGGGCCCGGCGGCGGTGCGTTACCCGCGCGGCACCGGCCCCGGCGTGGCGATCCAGCCATCGCTGGACGCGCTGCCGATCGGCAAGGCGGACCTGCGCCGCAACGGCTCGCGCATCGCCCTGCTCGCGTTCGGCGCCATCGTGCCGGCGGCGCAACAGGTCGGCGAAGCGCTGGACCTCACCGTGGTCAACATGCGTTTCGTGAAGCCGCTGGATCGCACCCTGTTGCTCGAGCTGGCGAAGACCCACGACGGCTTCGCCACCCTCGAGGACAACGTGGTGGCGGGTGGCGCCGGCAGCGGCGTGGCCGAGTTGCTGGCGGCGGAAGGCATCAGCATGCCGATCCTGCACCTGGGCCTGCCGGATGCGTTCCAGCACCACGCCAGCCGCGAGGACCTGCTGGCCGAAGCCGGGCTGGACGCCGCCGGCATCCGCGCGGCGGTACTCAAGCGTTGGCCCGGACTGGCCGGGTCTTTCCGCCCACAAGCCGCGACGGCCTGAAATCCCTTGCAGGAGCGGCGCAAGCCGCGACCTGGCTGCGTCCGGACGCATGGTCGCGGCTGACGCCGCACCTGCAGCAGCCGCCGGCTCATTCGTCCGGCGCCAGCACCGTGTAGCCCTTGGCCTTGAACCTGGCCAGGAAGCCGTTGGCACCGAGCAGGTCCTTCATGTCGAGGGTGGCGAAGGTCACCTGGTTCTTGTCGAGCGCAGCCTCGGCGGCGGCCAGCCACTTGGTCCGCACCTTCTGGCCGGCATCGCCGAAGCCGAGCCGCTTGCCGATCCCGGCCTCGGTGATCGCGCTGCTGCACGCTTCCCACTGGTAGGGCGACGGCAACGACTGCAGCGCGGCCATGTCGCCGGTGGCCCACGCGTTCGCGCGCGCGCGCATGGCGTCGAGATCGGTTTCGATGCGGGTCATCGTGTTGTCGAAGCAGGCGAGGTCGTCGAGCGTGGTCTTCGACCATTCCTTCAGCAACGGCTTCGGGTCCTTGACCACGATCTCCTCCTTCACCACCGTCACGTTCGGGTGGTGGGTCTCGATCGCCTTGTTGATCACCGGCCAGACCGACTTGGAATTATCGAGGCCGGATTTCTTCATCGCCTGCTTGTACAGCTCCTGCGCGGCGAACAACGGGCGCCACTTCTCGATGCCGCCGTCGTTGCCGATGTAGCGCGCCTTCAGCGCCCTCCAGCGCGCGTAGGACTGCGGCGAGACAACCTGCTGCAGGGTCTTGCCATCCGGGTTCTTGCGCGCGCCGAGCATCGACGGCAGCAGCAACAGGCTCTTGAAGAATCCGGTGTCCACCTTGAAGGCCACGTACGGCGCGCGGATCACCTCCTGTGCATTGGCGATCACGTCCTCGACCTGCTTCGACTGCCACTGCATGCCGGCCGGGAGCGGATTGAGCGTGCCCAGGATCCACAGGTCGTGGTTGCCCTTGCGCACCAGCCACAGGCCCGGGCCCGGCTGCTCGCCGGTCACCACCACCGTGGCTTCGGTGCGGATGCCGTCGCCAGGCAACGCCTGCGGCTTGGCGATCGGCGCAGCCGGAACCTCCGGCTGCGGGTCCACTTGCTGCGCGCGCAGCGGCAGCGGCAACGCCACCATCACACCCACCACCGCCACCGCGAGCATCGCCAAGCGCATCCTGCACGTCCTTGCTGAAGCGGCGTCAGCGCCGCGACGCAGTGTGACCGGGCGCACACCGGGAAGTTCAACCGCGCACTGAACGCGCATAGCAGAACGCCCGGCAAGCCGGGCGTTCGAGACTTCGCGATTGGTCGGGACGGCCGGATTTGAACCGACGACCCTCTGCCCCCCAGGCAGATGCGCTACCAGGCTGCGCTACGCCCCGATGTCGCGAACGTCATTGTAACCGCTCGGCGCGCTTCAGCGGCGCAGCAGTTGCAGGACTTCTTCCAGTTCCATCCGCACCTGCTTGGCGATCTGGTTGCTCAACGCCGATTCCTGCCTGGCGTCGTCGCCATCCAGGCGCAGGCGCGCGCCACCGATGGTGTAGCCCTGCTCGTACAGCAGGCTGCGGATCTGGCGCACCATCAGCACGTCGTGGCGCTGGTAGTAGCGGCGGTTGCCGCGGCGCTTGGCCGGCTCCAGGCTGGGGAATTCGGTTTCCCAGTAGCGCAGCACGTGCGGCTTGACGTCGCACAGCTCGCTGACCTCGCCGATGGTGAAGTAGCGCTTGGCCGGGATCGGCGGGAGTTCGCGGTTGCTGCCGGGGTCAAGCATGGGCCGGCCCCACGTAGGCTTCCACCCGCTCCTTGAGCTTCTGGCCCGGGCGGAACGTGACGACAGTGCGTGCCGAGATCGGGATTTCCTGGCCGGTCTTGGGGTTGCGGCCGGGTCGCTGGTTCTTGCGCCGCAGGTCGAAATTGCCGAAACCGGACAGCTTGACCTGGCGGCCGTGCTCCAGCGCCTCGCGCAACGCATCGAAGAACGCATCGACGAATTCCTTCGCCTCGCGCTTGTTCAGGCCCACGTCCTCGTACAGACGTTCCGCCATTTCCGCCTTGGTCAACGCCATTGCCGTCCCCTTCAGCGCCGGATGGTCGCGCCGTGGTGCTGCTCCAGCGCGGTAACCACCCCGGCCACCACCGCTTCCACGTCGCGGTCTGTCAGGGTGCGCGTTTCATCCTGCAAAATCAAGGCCATGGCGAGACTCTTGAATCCAGTTTCCACGCCCCTGCCGGCGTAGCGGTCGAACAGCCGCAGCTCGCGCAGGGCGGGGCCCGCGGCCTGCCCGGCGGTGGCCCGCATGGCATCCCAGGCCACCGACTCCGGCACCACGAACGCCAGGTCGCGGCGCACCGACGGAAACTTCGACAACGCCCGCGCGCGCGGCACCGGGCGCGCCAGCAACGCATCCAGCGCCACTTCGAAACCGAACACCTCGGCATCGACGTCCAGCGCCTGCTGCAGGCGCGGATGCAGCTGGCCGATCCAGCCGATGCAGGCACCGTCGCGCAGCACGTCCGCGCAGCGGCCGGGATGCGCGAACGGCTGCACCGACGCGCGGTACTCCAGCACCGCGCCGGACAGCGCGGCGAGGCTGTCGAGGTCGCCCTTGAGGTCGTGGAAATCGAGCTTGCGCGCGCCCGCGCCCCACTGCTCGCCCGTCGCATCGCCACAGGCGACCGCCGCGATGCGTCGCGTCTCGACCGGCGCGTCGTCGCTGGCAGCGAAGGTCTTGCCGAGCTCGAACAGGCGCACCCGCGTCTGCTGGCGCGCGGCATTGCGGCCGAGCGCGGCGACCAGTCCGGGCAACAGGCGCGTGCGCATCACGCCCAGTTCGGCGCTCAGCGGGTTGGCCAGCGCAACGCCGCCATCGGCGAGACCCCACTTTGCGAGCAGGTCGGCATCGACAAAGGCGTAATTGATCGCCTCCAGGTAGTCGCGCGCGACCAGCTGGCGGCGAGCGTCGTGCTCGCTGCTGCAAGTCTCGCTGGGCGAAACCAGGCGCGTGGCGCCGCCCGGCAGGGTGGCCGGGATCGCGTCATAGCCGTGGATGCGGGCGATCTCCTCGATCAGGTCCTCTTCGATCGCGAGGTCGAAGCGGCGCGCCGGCGGTGTCACGCTCCAGCCCTCCGCGGTGGCTTCCACCGCAAGGCCCAGGGCATTGAGGATGCGGGAGACTTCGGCATCGGCCACCTGGGTGCCGAGCACGCGCGCCAGCCGCGCACGACGCAAGCGGATCGCCTGCGGCCGCGGCAGGTGCTGCGGCAGCACGGCCTCGATCACCGGGCCCGGCGCGCCACCGGCGATCTCGACGACGAGACGCGTGGCGCGTTCGATGGCGATTCGCGGCAGCTCCGGATCCACGCCACGCTCGAAGCGGTGGGCGGCATCGGTGTGCAGGCCGAGCTTGCGGCTGCGGCCGATGATCGCGGACGGCGCGAAATGCGCGGCCTCGAGGAAAATGTTTCGGGTCGCGGACGAGACCTTGGTGTCGTCGCCACCCATGATCCCGGCCAGGCCGACCACGCGCCCGGCATCGGTGATGACCAGGAACTGCGGATCCAGGGTGGCTTCGTCGCCGTTGAGCAGCGCCAGCGATTCACCGTCGCGCGCGTGGCGCACGCCCAGCGGGCCCTTGAGCAGGTCGCGGTCATAGGCGTGCATCGGCTGGCCGAGCTCGAGCATCACGTACTGGGTCACGTCGACCAGGAAACTGACCGGGCGAACGCCACTGCGACGCAGGCGCTCGGCCATCCAGATCGGCGTGGCCACGGTGGCATCCACGCCTTCGATCACGCGGCCGACGAAGCGCGGCGCATCCGCGCCTGCATTCAACTCGACTGGCAGCACGGCATCGTGCAGCGCCGGCATCGGCATCGCGTCCAGCGGCTCGACTTCGGCCCCGGTGGCCGCGGCCACGTCGAAGGCGATGCCGCGCACGCCGAAGCAATCCGCGCGGTTCGGGGTGAGCTTCAGTTCGATGCTGGCATCCGGCAGGCCCAGGTAATCGGCCAGCGGCACGCCGACCGGCGCATCCGCCGGCAGTTCCAGCAGGCCGGACGCATCGGTATCGAGGCCCAACTCCTTCGCCGAGCACAACATGCCGTTGGACTCGACGCCGCGCAGCTTGGCGGCCTTGATCGTGAGGTCACCGACCTGCGTGCCGATGGTCGCCAGCGGCGCAATCAGGCCCGGGCGGGCGTTGGGCGCGCCACAGACGATCTGCAACATGCTGCCGTTGCCGGCATCGACCTGGCAGACCTGCAGCTTGTCGGCTTCGGGGTGCTTCGCGCATTCGACGATGCGGGCGACGACCACGCCGTCCAGCGCATCGCCGAGCACGGTCATCTCTTCGACTTCGAGGCCGATCGCGGTCAGCGTCGCGGCGAGTTCGTCGCGCGTCGCCGTGGTCTTGACGTGCTGGCGCAGCCAGCTTTCGGGGAACTTCATCGCGGCACCTCAGGCGAACTGGCGCAGGAAGCGCACGTCGTTGTCGAAGAAGGAACGCAGGTCGTCGACGCCGTAACGCAGCATCGCGAAGCGCTCGACGCCGAGGCCGAAAGCGAAGCCGGTGTACTTCTCCGGGTCGATGCCGACGTTGCGCAGCACGTTCGGATGGACCATCCCGCAGCCCAGCACTTCCAGCCAGCGCGTGCCGCCATCGGCCTGCAGCCAGGCGATGTCCACTTCCGCGGACGGCTCGGTGAACGGGAAGTAGCTCGGCCGGAAACGCATCTCGAAATCGCGCTCGAAGAACGCGCGCACGAATTCGACCAGGGTGCCCTTGAGGTCGGCGAAACTGGCGTGCTCGTCGACCAGCAGGCCTTCGACCTGGTGGAACATCGGGGTGTGGGTCTGGTCCGAATCGCTGCGGTAGACCTTGCCGGCGGCGAGCATCCGCAGCGGCGGGCTGCCACCGGCGGCCAGCAGGTCCTGCATGTAGCGCACCTGCACGCCGGAGGTGTGCGTGCGCAGCAGGCGGCCATCGCCGAAATAGAAGGTGTCGTGCATCGCCCGCGCCGGATGGTGCGGCGGGAAATTCAGCGCCTCGAAGTTGTGCCAGTCGTCCTCGATCTCCGGGCCGTCGGCGAGTTCGTAGCCAAGCCGGCCGAAGATCTCGGTGATCCGCTCCAGGGTGCGGCTGACCGGGTGCACGCCGCCACGCTCACCGTCGCGGCCCGGCAGGGTGACGTCCACGGTTTCGCCGGCCAGGCGCGCGTCGAGCGCGGCATCGTCCAGCGCCGTCTTGCGCGCGGACAGCGCGTCGGAAAGCGCGTCACGGGCGCGGTTGATCGCCTCGCCCGCGGCCTTGCGCTGGTCGCCGGGCAGCGCGCCCAGCGCCTTCAGTTGCGCGGTGATGGTGCCGCTCTTGCCGAGCAGGCCCACGCGCAGCGCTTCCAGCGCGTCCGGCGTCTGGGCTGCGGCGATGTCGGCCAACGCCCGGGTGGACAACGATTCGATGTCGCTCATCTGGTTTTCCGTTTCCCCAAACAAACATGGGGAAGGACTTGCGCCCTTCCCCACGTGATGGCGACCGAAGCCGCCGCTACAACTGATGTGGAGTGACGGCTTACGCCGCCAAAGCGCCCTTGGCCTTTTCGGTCAGGGCGGTAAAGCCCGCCGCGTCATGCACGGCGATATCCGCCAGCACCTTGCGGTCCAGGGTGATCCCGGCCTTCAGCAGTCCGTTCATGAAGCGGCTGTAGCTCATGCCATTGGCGCGCGCGGCAGCGTTGATGCGCGCGATCCACAGGGTGCGGAAATGGCGCTTCTTCTGCTTGCGGCCGATGTAGGCGTACTGCAGGGCCTTGGTGACCGCCTGCTTGGCGACGCGGAACACCTTGCGGCGGGCGTTGTAGTAGCCCTTGGCCTGCTTGAGGATCTTCTTGTGGCGCGCGCGCGCCGTTACACCACGTTTGACTCGTGCCATGTCTTATCTCCTCACAGATACGGAAGCATGCGGTCCAGGCGGCCCGCGTCCTCGGCACGAACGTGGTTCGTCTGCCGGAGGTTGCGCTTCCGCTTGGTCGCTTTCTTGGTGAGGATGTGGCTCTTGTTGGCGTGGCCGCACTTGTACTTGCCGGAAGCGGTCTTCCGGAAGCGCTTGGCCGCCGCCCGATTGGTCTTGATCTTGGGCATTGGGAATCCTTGCGAAATCTGCTGACTGGTCGAGGCGCCTTCTTTTTGGTCTTTGCGACTTCGCATCAAGGCCTCCGGCCCTGCCGCTACGTCGCGAAGCCCAAAAATCCGGGCTTTCCATCCTGCCTGAGCCGGTGATAAGCCTTTGATTCCCATGGAATCAAGGCGGGTCCTGGGTGCAACTTGACAACAAACCCGGCGAACCGGGCCGCGCATTATGGCGGGCCGACCCCGGGTTTGCAATCTTTCCTTGCGAAATCAGGCCCTTGCGGGGTCTTATTTCTTCTTGGGCGCGATCATCATCACCATCTGCCGGCCTTCCAGGCGCGGGCGGGATTCGATGACGATGTCCTCGCCAAGGTCGCCTTCGATCCGCGCGGCCATCTGCCGGCCCAGTTCCTGGTGGCTCATCTCGCGGCCACGGAAGCGGATGTTGACCTTGATCTTGTCGCCTTCGACCAGGAATTCGCGCATCTTGCGCAGCTTGATCTGGTAGTCGCCCTCGTCCGTCACCGGGCGGAACTTCACTTCCTTGATCTCGACCTGCTTGGTCTTCTTCTTGGCCTCGTTGGCCTTCTTCTGCAGTTCGAACTTGAACTTGCCGAAGTCCATGATCTTGCAGACCGGCGGATCCGCGTTCGGCTGGATCTCGACCAGGTCGAGCGCTTCCTCTTCGGCCATGCGCAGCGCTTCGTCGCGCGACAGCACGCCGATCATCTCGCCGTCGCTGCCGATCACGCGCACGCGCGGGACGCGGATCTCGAGGTTCCGTCGGTTCTGCTTTGAATCGGGTGCGGTACTGATGTTGCGATCTCCAAAGGGTGGCTCCGGGGAGCCGGGTGGGCCTGCGATTCCGGAATCGCAGGCCGTATTCGAACGGGCCGGCGGTTAGGCGGCCTGCTCCTGACGCAAACGCGCGGCGAAGTCGGCAACGGACATGGTACCGAGGTCTTCCCCACCCCGCGTGCGCACCGACAGCTGGCCGTTTTCCTTCTCGCGGTCCCCGACCACCAGCAGGTACGGCACGCGCTGCAGCGTGTGCTCGCGGATCTTATAGCCGATCTTCTCGTTCCGCAAATCGGAAACCACGCGGAAGCCTTGATTCGCAAGGGTTTTCCGGGCCTCTTCGACCCAATCGGCCTGGGCATCGGTAATGTTCATGAGCACCGCCTGCACCGGTGCCAGCCAGGCCGGGAAATGGCCAGCATGGTGTTCGATCAGGATCCCGATGAAACGCTCCATCGAGCCCACGATCGCGCGGTGCAGCATCACCGGATGGCGGCGCTGGCTGTGTTCGTCGATATATTCGGCGCCCAGCCGGCCCGGCATCATGAAATCGACCTGCATGGTGCCCAGCTGCCAGGTGCGGCCGATCGCGTCCTTCAGGTGGTACTCGATCTTCGGGCCGTAGAACGCGCCCTCGCCCGGCAGTTCCTGCCATTCGACCCCGGACGCGCGCAGTGCATTGCGCAGCGCGTCCTCCGCCTTGTCCCAGGTGGCATCGTCGCCCAGGCGCGACTCCGGGCGCAGCGCGATCTTGATCTGGATGTCGGAAAAGCCGAAGTCCGAGTAGACCTTCAGGGCCTGCTCGTGGAACGCGCGCACCTCCGGCTCGATCTGCGCCTCGGTGCAGAACACGTGGCCGTCGTCCTGGGTGAAGCCGCGCACGCGCAGGATCCCGTGCAGCGCGCCGGAGGGCTCGTTGCGATGGCAGGCGCCGAACTCGCCGTAGCGGATCGGCAGGTCGCGGTAGCTGTGCAGGCCCTGGTTGAACACCTGCACGTGGCCCGGGCAGTTCATCGGCTTCAGCGCATAGGTGCGCTTCTCCGACTCGGTGAAGAACATGTTGTCCTTGTAGTTGTCCCAGTGGCCGGACTTCTGCCAGAGGGTCACGTCCAGGATCTGCGGGCAGCGCACCTCGCCGTAGCCGGTGTCGCGGTAGACCTTGCGCATGTACTGCTCGACGGTCTGCCAGATGCTCCAGCCCTTCGGATGCCAGAACACCAGGCCCGGGCCTTCCTCCTGCAGGTGGAACAGGTCCAGCGCCTTGCCGATCTTGCGGTGGTCGCGCTTCTCGGCTTCCTCGATCTGGGTCAGGTAGGCCTTGAGGTCCTTGTCGTTCAGCCAGGCGGTGCCGTAGATGCGGCTGAGCATCTGGTTGTTGTGGTCGCCGCGCCAGTACGCGCCCGCGACCTTCATCAGCTTGAACGCGCGCAGCTTGTCGGTGCCCGGCACGTGCGGGCCGCGGCAGAGGTCGGTGAACTCGCCCTGCGAGTACAGCGACAGGTCTTCGCTGGCCGGGATCGACTCGATGATCTCGGCCTTGTAGGCCTCGCCGATGCCGCGGAAGAAGGCCACCGCGTCATCGCGCGACTTCACGCTGCGGCTGACCGGATGCGCTTCCTTGACGATCTTCTGCATCTCCGCCTCGATCGCCGGCAGGTCTTCCGGGGTGAACGGGCGCTCGTAGGCGAAGTCGTAGTAGAAGCCGTTGTCGATCACCGGGCCGATGGTGACCTGCGCGCCGGGGAACAGGCGCTGCACGGCCTGCGCCAGCAGGTGCGCGGTGGAGTGGCGCAGGATCTCGAGCGCCTCCGGCGACTTCTCGGTGATGATGGCCAGGCTGGCATCGCGGTCGATGACGTGGCTGGCGTCGACCAGCCGGCCGTCCACCTTGCCGGCCAGGGTGGCCTTGGCGAGGCCGGCGCCGATGGAGGCGGCGACGTCATGCACGGACGGCGGCGCTTCGAATTGACGGACGGCGCCATCGGGGAGCGTGATCGAGATCATGGGAGAACCCTTCGGTGATGCCGGCCCCGTGGCCGGCGTCGGAAATGCGGAAAACGAAAAAGGCGCCGAAGCGCCTTTCGATTATTCACGGATGAATCGAATGCGTCGGCAGGTTCAGCGCTGGATGCGGGTAGTGCTCATGTCGCACGCTCGACCGGCGTTGCCGCAGGCCACCTTGTTTCCGATTCGTTGCCACGCCCGGAAGGCGTGGTGGGCGGTACAGGGTTCGAACCTGTGACCCCTACCATGTCAAGGTAGTGCTCTACCGCTGAGCTAACCGCCCGAAGGACGCGCATTCTAGCCCGGCGGCGGGCGCCGGACAACCGGGGCTCGCCAGGCCCGTACGGCAGGCGGTTGGGCATTGCTCGCACCTGTAGATCGGGGCTTGCCCCGCCCTACAGGCTGGCCTCGCGCAGGCGGCGGAGCTGGTCGCGCACGCGGGCGGCGTCCTCGAACTCCAGGTCGCGGGCGTGCTGGTGCATCTGCTGCTCCAGTGCCTTGAGCTTCGCCGCCTGCTGCGCGGGCGACAGCCGCTGGTATTCCAGCTCGGGTTCGGCCACCCGGCGCAGCTTGCCGCGCCCCTTCAGCTCGCCGGGTTCCGGGCGCGCGCCTTCCATCACGTCGGCCACCGCGCGCACGATCGATTGCGGGGTGATCCCGTGCTCGGCGTTGTACTCGACCTGCTTCGCGCGGCGGCGGTCGGTCTCGTCGATCGCCTTCTGCATCGAATTGGTGACCCGGTCGGCGTACAGGATCGCCTTGCCGCGCAGGTTGCGGGCGGCGCGGCCGATGGTCTGGATCAGTGAACCGGCGCTGCGCAGGAAGCCCTCCTTGTCCGCATCCAGGATCGCCACCAGCGACACCTCGGGCATGTCCAGGCCTTCGCGCAGCAGGTTGATGCCGACCAGCACGTCGAACATGCCCAGCCGCAGGTCGCGGATGATCTCGACCCGCTCCACCGTCTCGATGTCCGAATGCAGGTAGCGCACGCGCACGCCGTGCTCGGACAGGTACTCGGTCAGGTTCTCCGACATCCGCTTGGTCAGGGTGGTGATCAGCACGCGGTCGCCCATCGCGACGCGTTCGTGGATTTCCGACAGCACGTCGTCCACCTGGGTCGCCACCGGGCGGATCTCCACCTGCGGGTCGACCAGCCCGGTCGGGCGCACCACCAGCTCCACGATCTCGTCGGCGGCCTCGCGCAGCTCGTACGGCCCCGGCGTCGCCGACACGAAGATGCTGCGCGGCGCGCGCTGCTCCCACTCCTCGAAACGCAGCGGGCGGTTGTCCAGCGCCGACGGCAGCCGGAACCCGAATTCCACCAGGGTTTCCTTGCGCGAGCGGTCGCCCTTGTACATCGCGCCGATCTGCGGAATGGTCACGTGCGATTCGTCGACCACCAGCAGCGCGTCCGCCGGCAGGTAGTCGAACAGGGTCGGCGGCGCCTCGCCCGGCGCGCGCCCGGTCAGGTGCCGCGAATAGTTCTCGATGCCGTTGCAGTAGCCGACCTCGGCCATCATCTCCAGGTCGAACTGGGTGCGCTGCGACAGCCGCTGCACCTCCACCAGCTTGTTCGCCGAATACAGATGCTCCTGGCGCTCGCGCAGCTCGGCCTTGATCGTCTCCACCGCGGACAGCGTGCGTTCGCGCGGGGTGGCGTAGTGGGTCTTCGGGTAGACCGTGTAGCGCGGCAGCTTGCGCAACACCTCGCCGGTCAACGGATCGAACATCGAAAGCTGCTCGACCTCGCCATCGAACAGCTCGATCCGCAGCGCCTCCAGGTCGGATTCGGCCGGGAACACGTCGATGGTCTCGCCGCGCACGCGGAAGGTGCCGCGGTCCAGAACCATCTCGTTGCGGGTGTACTGCAGGGTGGTCAGGTGGCGCAGCAGTTCGCGCTGGTCGATGCGTTCCCCGCGCGACAGGATCAGCCGCATCGCCAGGTAGTCCTCGGGCGCGCCAAGGCCGTAGATCGCGGACACCGTGGCCACCACGATGGTGTCGCGCCGCGACAGCAGCGCCTTGGTCGCGGCCAGGCGCATCTGCTCGATGTGGTCGTTGATCGAGCTGTCCTTCTCGATGAAGGTGTCGCTGGACGGGATGTAGGCCTCGGGCTGGTAGTAGTCGTAATAGCTGACGAAGTACTCCACCGAGTTGTGCGGGAAGAATGCGCGGAACTCCCCGTACAGCTGCGCGGCCAGCGTCTTGTTCGGCGCCATCACCAGGGTCGGCTTCTGCACCGCCTGGATCATGTTGGCGATGGTGTAGGTCTTGCCCGAGCCGGTGACGCCCAGCAGGACCTGCTTGGCGATGCCGTTCTCGAAGCCGGCCACCAGCTTCCCGATGGCCTGCGGCTGGTCGCCCGCCGGCTCGTACGGCGCGACCAGCCGGAATCGACCGGAAGCGGTTGACAGGTCGAGGTCGGACGGTTCGCTCTGGCTCATCGGCGGGGCTGCAACGGACAACCCCTGAGTTTACGCGCAGCCGCCGGTCCGGGCCGAACCCTGCGGGCGCGGGGGCATGGGATGCCGCCGCCGCAGCGGCATTCCCCTACCCCGCCCTCAGGATCCTCCCGATGGGCCGCAGCCGCGCATGGGCGAACACTGGCCCCAGTTCATCGGGAGCCTTGCCATGCTTCGTCGCAACGCCGGATTCACCCTGATCGAGTTTGCCACCTGCGTTGCCGTGATGGCGATCTGCGCGGGCATCGCCTTGCCTTCGATGGGAAGCTTCGTGGAACGCCAACGCGCCTCTGCAGCCGCGGCTTCGCTGATGGCGCACATGGCACTGGCGCGCACGAGCGCCATCAGCCGCAATCGACGTGCGGTGCTGTGCCCCTCCGCCGACGGCAACTTCTGCGAAGCGGACAATGACTGGAGTCGTGGATGGATGCTGTTCCTGGACGATGACGGCAACCGCAAGCCGGACAAGAACGACGAAATCATTCGCGTGGAGCTGGAACCGACCAGCCGTCACCTGCAAGTGACCAGCACCAATGGCAGGCAGCAGCTGCGTTACCTCCCGGACGGGCGAAGCGCGGGGACAAACCTCACCATTTCCATCTGCAACTCGCGCCAGGAACTGCTCGGCCAGGTCATCGTGAACAACATGGGCAGGCCGCGCAGCGAGCGTCCCAGCGCACGAATGCCCTGCCCCGGGTGACGGGAACGCGCGCCGCGGCTTGCCGACCCCGATGAGGCCGTCTACAATGCGCTCCCCGCCCGAATAGCTCAGCCGGTTAGAGCACTTGACTGTTAATCAGGGGGTCGTTGGTTCGAGTCCAACTTCGGGCGCCAAATGTTTCAATGACTTAGGGTCGCTTCGGCGGCCCTTCATCGTTTCCGGCATAACCACTTCGCAGCCAATGTTCGATGCGTTCCTTCGAACTTGCCCTGCCTGGCGTCGGAACCGGCACGGGAACGGCGACGAGAAACTTGCAGTTTCTGCGCCAGCGCGTTGGCGAGGGCATTTTCGACAACACCCTGGGCTCCACGCTTCATGAAAAACCCGCCTTCCGGCGGGTTTTTCGGCCTCATGTTCGCACCGATGCGCACACGATTGAATTACCAGCAGCCCGCGGTCGCCGGGCTCTTGGTGCCGGCTTGGTTGATGCTCAATGAGCCGCAGCCGTCTCCCGCCTGTTTGCCGGTGGGCGCCGCCGAGATCGTGTAGGTCTTGGCGGCGACACCGCCCGCGGTGACGTTGTAGAACGTCAGCACCTCCGGATCGCAGATGGCGGTGTTGGCAACCGCCCCCACGTAGGTCAGATTGCTCGTGTAAAAGCGCTCAAATTGCTGCGCCACCGCAGTCGCACAGGCCGCACCGGCTGCACGACGGGTCTTGCGCTGGTGGTCGTTGTAGCTGGGAAGCGCGATGGAGGCGAGGATCCCTATGATCGCAACCACCACCATCAGCTCGATGAGCGAGAACCCCCCCACGCGCGCAGTGGCTCGCGGCATCCCAGGCATCTGCACACTTTCCATCAGTCGGCCCTCAGTTCACGCCAGGACACGCGGCCCCAACTCTTCCGGGTGATGCCGCCGGCACCGGGCTTTTCCGCGCTCACGGAACCACCTGTTCCTCCGACGACCAGCTTGCCATCCAGGAAGATCGGCAGGGTCGGCATGCCGACACCGAAGTTGACGGAACCCACCGGTACGCCACCAACCATTGTGTCATCCGTCTTTCCATCGCCGTCGAGGTCGAAGAAGGATGAGCCTGCGCTGGTGCCCGTAAACGCATCCAGCGCATTGATGTAGCCGGTACCGGATGCTTCGCAGGCGTCGCCTTCCGGGATCATGCTGGCGGTCACCAGGATGTTCGCGACCACTTGTGCGTCCTGCACGATGCGTTCGCCATTCCCGGGCAAGTTGACGAACCAGCCCTTCTTGTTGTCAGGCAGGCTCGACTTTGCTTCGAAGGTGCGCACCGGGTAGCCATCCTGGGTTGCGCCCGTGTTTCCAATGGTCCGCTTCACGAGGTCGCTGTAAGCCACCACGCTCGCGGTGCCATCGTCGATGAATCCGTACATGCTCTGCGCCAAGGGGGTCTTGTCGTCCGCTTCTGTCGTCGTGATGAAGCTGCCGGTCCCGAGGAATACCCAGCGCTTGAAGGTGGCGGGATCGGTCGCCACGGTCACACCGCCAGTGATTGGCTGCACCGCACCCGCGCCGTCGTTGGACTTTGCCGTGAACAGCTTGGTTGCGCTCCATCCACTCGGGCTGGAACTGGTGAGGTCGAACCTCCAGACGTTGCCAAGACGGTCCCCAGCGTAAGCGTACGCGACCGCCTTTCCATCCGGACCCAGCACTGCGGTCGGGGCAGCAAGGCCATTCGGCGCTCCGGCTGATCCGGCACCGGTGTCGATTTCGCGGATCACGGCACCAGTCTCGGCGTTGACCACGATCAGCACCGCTTTGTCGTTGGGGCTGTTCACGCCATTACCGAGGATCGCTGCAACCGCTCCAGACTTGACCTTGGCCAGAATCGGGCGGCCGGTGACAAGCCCCATGTTGTTGCCAGACGTCTGCGCCAACTCCCACTTCACGCCGCTACCATCGAAGGTTCCCGGCGACGAGACATCCAGGCCATACAAACCCCTGCCGCCCTTTCCAAGGGCACCCACCAGCAGGTTCTTGCCCGGTGTCAACTTGCGGTTAGTCACCACAACCGGGCCATCGACGAAGAACTTGTGGGTGTAGTCGCCGCGGCTGAGGTCGCGCAGGTGGGCCATGTTGATGATCGACGGCACATACGCGAACAATTCCTGGCCAGTGCCCGCGTCGAGGGCATGCAACATGCCGTCGTTGGCGCCGACGTACAGGGTCGATGTATCGTCGACGTAGGCCGGCGACGACCCCACGATATCGCCCATCACGCTGGTTCGGTTCCTGAGCAGACCGCCATTCCGTTCTTCATTGGATGCGTCGCCCTTCAGGTAACTGGCGTTGACGCTGCCCGTCACGGGGTAGTCCACGGGACCACCCGTGCGCGTCAGGCTGCTGATCTGGGACGAGGTCGGGAACAGCTGCCCCCCGAAACCATCGAAGGTGTACACCTTGCGCGTCGCGATGCCCGGAACCGAGGCGTTCCACGCCAGCGTGGTCGGATTGTTGTAGGCATCCAAGGTCCAGGCCTTGACGGTGCCCGTCCACAAGCCGGAGACATAGCTGGCGCTGAACACCTTGCCACCGGTACGAACCGAGGCGGCGTTCGTGGCGACATTGGAGAAGGAACTGGTGCGCTGGGAGATCGCGGCAAGTGCCTGCGTCAGGCCCGCAGTGAACTCGGAAGGGCTGGACGCCGTCACGAAGGTACCGTGCCCGTTTACGGCAGCATGCAACAGGTCATCGATACGATCCCCATCCTCGGCATCGTTCGGGTCCTCCCAGGTCGCATTCGCAGGCACGTCGCTGATGGTGCTCCACCCCTTGTTACCGCTCAGGCCGATCGAGATGCCGAAGGTGACCATGTGCTGCCAGAACGCCGGATCGCTGGACGTCGTCGGCACGTTGTTGACCATGTTGGATTCGGTGCGCAGGTCGCGCTTCCAGTAATACATCGCGACGTCGGCCAGCGTATTGGAGAACCCGTCGCGGTGTGGCGCCGCCGCTGTGTAGCCAAACGAGTTGCCTGCCGTATCGGTATGGTTCGGGCCGCTGGTGTTGTCCGCATTGCCGACGCTCACCGTTCCGTCGTTCCAGTAGCCGTCCGTGGTCAGGATCGTGAAATTCTGACGGCAACTGTACTGGCTGGCCGTGGCCTGCGGGCCATACGGGCCGGTCGATGCCGTGTTCTGGAAGTACTGTCCGGCCGAATTCAAGGCAGGCTTCAGCGGCGTACGACCGCTGCCGACTGCGGCGTGCAAGCGGTTGTACCAGGTACTGCGCGAGGTGGTGGCCTCGTTGACCGGGGTGCCGGGGTCATCGATATTGTCGACGAAACGGCCATCATTGCCGTCTCCCACCGGGATGTCGAAGTTACTGCGATCCCAGATCGACCGGTAGCCCACGCGCACGCGGTTGCCGAGCGGCTTGAATGCATCGCTTGCGCCGGCCTTGGCGGCCTTGATGCGGGTGCGGTGGTAGGAATACCAGGTGGCGTAGTTGGTCTTCTCATCTGCCACGCTGCGCCCGGTCGGTGTCGCCGGCGTACAGTTGATCCAGTCATTGCTACCCGTCCCACCGGTCGGGCAGCGATTGTTGGAGCGGGAGCGCGCCGACAATGAATAGGTCGACGAACCCGTAGTACCCCGGGACATGCGGACCGTGTAGACGCCCGCAACCGTCGGGGCGATGTTGCAGGTGTCCACCTCACCATCATCCACGCTACCGGAACACACGGAGTTGTTGCCTGGATCCCGCACCGACCAGTCCGCCTGGCGGCTGTTGGTCGAGGTGATCGTCACTTGGAGTTCGCGGCCGGCAACGATCGAAGCGAGCGTATGCGTTGCGCTCGAGTTGTTCACCGATCCGGTTGCCGGCGTGATGGCCACCGGCGTCCACGACGTCGCGACCACGGCGCCATACTCCGAGCGCACGACTTGCGTGCAGCCGGCTGGAATCTGGAAACGATAGTAATTCCGGCCATCGCCGAAGTAGCCGGGAACCGCGCTAGTCGGATTCTTCGGCGAATGGAAGGTCTGCGTGCTGCTGCACAGATTCACGGAGCCGCTCGCCAAATTCAGATCGCTGTAGGCGCTCGTATAGCTGGTGCCACCAGTCCGGCGGTTGCCGTCGGCCAAGGTCCAGGTCTGGTAAGCCACGCTGGGGTTGTACGACAGCGTATTCCGCGGGTACGCCGTCATCGAGACGTCGACATAACTCGTCGTCGGCACGCTGTCGGGCATGTTCAGGTCGTCCATCGACCCCGAATCGTCCAGGATGAACAGGATATTCGGGGCGACCCGATTCGCTGTGGTCAGCGGTTCATCGGGAATCGTGATGCCGGCATGGACCGGCATGCCCAGCAGGGTGGCCATGAATGCGGCGGGCAGGGCCCAGGCGGACTTGGCGTTGAGTGGGATGGAACGACGCTTGTTCATGGCAGGAGCCTTGGAGGATGTCACAGCGTTGGAAAGCGGTAGATGACGTCGGTTTGCAGGGTCACGGAGGCACGCCCCTGGCCCTGGCTACGCGCGGTAATCCGATACATCGGACCCAGGCTGGTTGTCGCCGACGACGGCACCACGCCACCCGAAGACATGTGGCTCTGGTTCTGGCCGAGGTACTCGATCCAGAACTGGGTGGTGGTACGCAGGCCTGGGTTGGCTGCCATCAAAGTCGGGCCAGCTCGCCAGACGGCTGCGGCCTGGGACGTATAGGTGGGGCAGACGCTGAAGTTCGCGCACGCGCCGGCAACGTCTGCCGGCTGCTGCGTGCTCCAGTCGACACCGGAACCACTGCCAAGCCAAGCGCGCGCCTCAACCAGCGCAGCCTCTGCGGCCTGCGTGGCAAGGCTGCGGTCGTACATGTTCGCGGACATGCGCTCCTGCATTGCCGAACTGCGAAGCACCGCGATGCCCAGCACGGACATCACGACCATCAGGATGAGCACGACCAACAGCGAGACGCCTTGCTGCCGGGCTGGCGCGCGGCGCCGGGACACGAGCCTGGCATTCATTGTGCTCTACTCCTGATGGCCACAGACGTTGCGATCGTGCGGTCGACGTTCCGGGACTCTCCCGGGTTCTGGGTCGGCATGACTGCCCTGATCGGCATCGACATCCGCACCGCATCGACGCGTTGCATGCTGGTTGGAGCCGCGACGTACACGTTCGGATTGCCGCCCGACGCCTGGTGGTAGGTAATGCCGAGGCTCTGCACGCCATCTGCCACTTCCTCCGCCGCGCCCCCCGAGCGGGACATGTACAGCGACGTCCCGGTATCCCGGCCGTTCGCCTGCGTGAACCACCGATTGCTACGCAGTCGCGCGATCGAAATGCTGCCCGGATCGGCGTTGTCGGTGTCCTTGGGATCGAATGGCAATGCGCCGCTGAACGTGATCGTCTGACCCGACACGCTGCTCACGGTCGCGAACCCGGTCATCGCGGCATTGCAAACCATCACGATGTCGTTGGCCCTGAACACATCGGATGCCGCGGGCGTTGCCTCGACCAGCGTGACTGAATTGGCGGACGCACTGCCGGCGACGATCCGGTAGGACAGGTCGTCGGCCGACGTCGTGGTCACCTCGGTCGCCGAACCTGCCAAGGGTGCCCGGAATGAGACACTCTCTGCGTCAGCTCCCATGACCAGCGACTCGCTGGAGCACGCGGACCCCCCGGTTGCGCGGAGATCTCGCGCCACCATCTCGTACGCCGCGCGCGCGTTTTCCTGCACGCGGTTCTGGCCTTCATTCGCACTGTAACTTCGCTGGTTGGACTGGAACACCGCAATCGCGGCGCCAAGCACGATCAGGCCAAGCACCATCGCGATCATCAACTCGATGAGGCCGAATCCCAGGCTCCTTCGGGCGACAGCGCGGTTCGCAGGCTCACGCTTCATATCCGAGCCTCCGTCACCATCGTGCGCGCAGCGCCGCCAAGCGCCCGGGAATCATCCCATTCCACGGTGATCACGCAGGCATTCGGGCATCCGGCGATCGTTCCGCACGTCGTGTTGCCGGGCATGCTGGTCTGCAGCGATGTGATCCAGTTGTCCACGTCGTTTCCCGCCAAGGTGGCTCCGCCCGTTACCGCACAGCGCTTGCCACCGGTGTTGTAGTTCGCGGCGTTCGCCCGGTTGGCACGCATCGCCTCGATGATCGAATTGGTCGAGATCACCACCTGGCTGCTCTCGAGCGAGCTCTGCCCGCCGCGAAGCGCCATTGACTGCATCGCCGCGATACCAAGCAGCCCGATGCCCAGGATGAGGACCGACACCAACACCTCGATCAAGCTCAGCCCTGAGACGCGTGACCGCGACGCGCTGGGCAGGCGCCGGGAGGGCATCGCGGGTTCACGCAAAATGGATGCGCCACGTACTAGGGACATGCACCACCACCATTGGACTTCGTAATGTTTGACACGCCACTGATCAGCACCGTCACCGCGCGCTGGTTTTGCGCCGGATTGGTCACCGCCTTGCAAGCGACCACTGCAGCTTGAGCGTCGATCCGCCCCGACGAACGAAACACGATGCCGGCCGCCGGTCCCGAGACCACGATGCCGCTTGCGGGCGTCTCGTCCCGCATGATGTCGATCGTATTGACCGTCCCCGGGTCACGTCCGCGAACGATCCAGCGCGACCAGGCGGTTGCACCTGAGCAGGTGGTGCCATCCGCCGAAGCGCAGACCGTCACCGGGACATTGCGCCGCACTGATTCCGATTTCGCCAACTGAATGGCCGTCTGCAACTCGCCAGCAGCGCCATTCAGGCGGTAGGCGTTGACCAAGCCGCTCATGGCAGGAACCGCGACGACCGCCAGCACGCCAATGACCGCCACGGTGACCATGAGCTCGATCACGGTGAACCCACGTACCCGCGCCCAATCCCGCACGTATCGCTGCCGATTCCGCATACTGCCCCCACTTTCCAGTGGGCGCAGGCTATGGGAAAGTCCGCGTTAAAGCCACCCATACCCGATGGGCGGCCAAAGACGCAGGGTGAGCGGCCCAGTCCCCTTCAGCCGAGTGGTTCAACGTGGGGTTCAGCAGACGTGAGCACGACCGCCGCCACGCCCCTTGGCGTCCTGTTCCGCCCCCAGGCGATCATTGCAACCATACTGGTGGGCGAAGCCTTCGCCGTCGTCCTTGCGTTGTCGCCTGCGCACTCCCCGGATCGCCTGGTGCACTTCGGCTTGGCATCGTTGGCGATCCAGTGGGTGGCGATGGGAACGCTGGCGGTCCTCCACGTCCTGCGCAAGCACTTGGCCCGCTTGCCGGCCGCACGCCTGGCGTGGGTGGCGCTGGGGTCGTTCATTTCGATATCGGTGCTGGTCGCATGGGGCGCCGTGCTGCTTGCGGAGCTTGCAGCCCCCCTGCCCGAGGCGCGCACGTCCTTCTTGCTGCGCTGGGGATGCATCGCATTGGTGGTGGGCCTCCTGGCGCTGCTGACATACCGCAATTACTGGAACGCGCGCCAACTTGCCGTGCGCACCAAGCAACTTGAACTGGAATCCTTGCGTGCGCGGATCCGGCCGCACTTCCTGTTCAACACGCTCAACACCAGCGCAGCCCTGGTGCACGCTCGGCCGGACGAGGCCGAACGCGTGCTGCTCGACCTCGCGGACCTGTTCCGCGCCGCCTTGCGCGGTCCCGAGCGGGTTCCGCTGGCGAAGGAAGTGGAACTGACCCGGCGCTACCTGGAGATCGAATCGTTCCGCTTCGGCCCCCGCTTGCGCGTGGCGTGGTCGCTCCCGGACCCGCTACCGGACGCCAACGTCCCCGCACTGTCCCTGCAACCGCTCGCGGAGAATGCGATCCGCCACGGCATCGAGCACATGCCTGGGGGAGGCAACATCGACATCCGCCTGCGGCACGCGTCGGGCTGGATCACCATCGAAGTCGAGAACGACATGCCGGCCGACGGCAATCGAGCGACGGATGGCCATCGGATCGGCCTGAACTCCGCGCGCGAACGCGTGCGGGCGCTCAGCGCCGGGCGCGGGGATGTGGAGACACGGCTGGTGAATGGCCGGCACCTGGCGCGATTGACGATCCCCGAGGACGTCCCGGCAGCCTGACCAGGGTCAGGTCACCACCCGGTAACACGGCCGGTAATCCCCGGCGATCTTCATCCGCCGCTGCTCCACGAAGGCGCGCAGCAGGCCATCCAGCGCCTGCATGATGTCGGGGTCGCCGTGGATCTCGAACGGGCCGAACTGTTCGATCCGGCGCATGCCGTCTTCCTTGACGTTGCCGGCGACGATGCCGGAGAACGCGCGGCGCAGGTCCGCGGCGAGTTCGTGCGGCTTGCGGCCGTGGTGCAGGTCCAGCGCGGCCATCGCCTCGTGGGTGGGTGCGAACGGCTGCTGGAAGGCCAGGGGGACGTGCATCGCCCAGTTGAAGAAGAACGAATCCTTCTGCGCGATGCGCTGTTCGCGGACCTTGCGGATGCCGGCCTGCATGCGCCGGGCCACGGCTTCGGGGTCGTCGACGATGATCTCGTAGCGGGTCGCCGCCTCTTCGCCCAGGGTCAGGCGGATGAAGCGGTCGATCTGCTCGAAGTACGCCGCGGCGCCGGTGGGGCCGGTCAGGATCACCGGGAAGCGGCGGCCGGCGTTTTCCTCGCGCAGCAGGATGCCGAGCAGGTACAGGATCTCCTCCGCCGTGCCCACGCCACCGGGGAACACGATGATCCCGTGGGCCATGCGGACGAAGGCCTCCAGGCGCTTCTCGATGTCCGGCATGATCACCAGGTGGTTGACGATCGGGTTCGGCGATTCGGCGGCGATGATGCCCGGCTCGGTGATCCCGATGTAGCGGCTGCGGCGCGTGCGCTGCTTGGCGTGGGCGATGGTGGCGCCCTTCATCGGCCCCTTCATCGCGCCCGGTCCGCAGCCGGTGCAGATGTCCAGCCCGCGCAGGCCCAGCTCGTAGCCGACCTGCTTGGTGTACAGGTATTCCTCGCGGCCGATCGAGTGGCCGCCCCAGCACACCACCAGGTTGGGGTCCGCGGGATGCAGCACGCGCGCGTTGCGCAGCAGCCGGAAGACGGCGTCGGTGATGCCGGAAGAACTCTCGAGGTCGTCGTCGTGGGCCAGTTCGATCGCGGTGAAGGCAAGGTCGCGGACCACCGCGAACAGCAGTTCGGCGACGCCGCGGATGATCTGCCCGTCGACGAACGCCATCGCCGGCGCGTTGCGCAACTCGATCCGCAGGCCGCGGTCCTGCTGCAGGACCTCGATCCCGAAGTGCGGGTACAGCTCCTGCGCGGCGCGCGGATCGTCGGAGGCGCTGCCGCTGGTCAGCACCGCCAGCGCGCAGCGGCGCAGCAGGTCCTTGATGCCGCCGGAGGCATCGCGCAGGCGCGCGACTTCCTCCCGGCTGAGCACGTCGAGGCCGCCGCGCGGATACACGTGGGCGTCGACGGTGGAGAGGCTGGGCGCGGCATCAGCGGCGCCCGCATGCAGGGAATTTGAGTCGTTCATAGGCCGCGAACTTTAGCGCAGTCCGCCACGCCGCGGGCCCTACCCGCGCAAAAGGAAACGGCCGGGTTGCCCCGGCCGTTTCGGTTTTGCGATGGAGCGTTGGATCAGAACTCGTACTTCAGGCCCACCTGGATGGACCACTGCGAGACGCCGGTGTTGACGCCGTCGGCATCGTTGTTGGCCGGCGCCGGCTGGTCGGTGGTGTTGTAGCTGTACACGTACTTGCCGTCGTGGATGCCCTGCAGGGCGGCGACGCGGGCATTCGCGAAGAAGCCGTAGTCGATGATGTGGCCCCAGTCCTCGTTCAGCATGTTGCCGATGTTCTGGATATCGACCCAGACCTTCGACTTGTGGCCGGCGAACAGGCCCGGCAGCTCCTGGCTCAGGCGCAGGTCGAAGGTGTTGACCCAGTCGGTGCGGAAACCGTTCGCGGGTGCGTAGCTGCCGCGGAAGGCATTGAGTTCCGGCACGCTTGCCAGCCAGTTGAAGAACGAGGTTTCCATCGCCGCGTTGGCGACGAACACGCCGGAGCTGCTCAGGGTGCCGAACTTCACGTCGCCCGGGCCGGCCGGCACGTAGAACAGGTCGTTGTTGGCGCGGCTGTCGCCGTTGGCGTCGCCGTTGAACAGGTAGCTGAACGGACGACCGCTGCGGCCCTCGTACACCAGGCCGACGCGGGTTTCGTAATCGCCGAAGAACGCATGCTTCCAGTCCAGCGAACCGGTGAAGCGGTCCTTGATCTCGTAGCGCGAGTTGGTCTCGACGTCTTCGCCACTGTTGAAGGCGTACTGGTAGTTGAAGCCGGAGCCGGCGGTGGAGCTGGTCAGCGGGCCGACTTCGGTGGCATCGGTGTAGGTGTAACCGAACGTCCACGACCAGTCGCTCTCGGCCGACCACGGCTTGGTCAGCGAGACCGTCAGCTGGTTGCTGCGGCCCTTGCTGGTGTTGTCGATCAGGTAGACGTAGTCGTAAGCGGCGTTGCGGCCGAAGCGGTTATTGGATGAGCTCAGGAAGTTCTTGGCGCTCGGGTTCCAGAACAGGGTGCGGCCGTCCGGACCGGTGTAGCCCGGGCCCAGGTTGAGGTTGCGGTAGAACAGGCCGTTGTTGACCTTGGTCATCAGCACTTCGGCGGAGGCCACGATGCCGTGCCACGGCGTTTCATGCTCGACCGCCAGGTTCGCCTTCCACACCGACGGCAGTTCGAAATCCTCTGCAACGAAGTTGATGTCGCGCAAGCCGGAGCCCGGGGTTGCGGGTACCGGCTGGTTGAAGCCATCCGTGCTGAACGGCAGGTCCGCGCGGTAGCTGGTGAACGTGTACGAGACCGAATTCAGGCCGGTGGTGTTGTAGCTGTTGCCCACCCACACCTGCGGCGCATCGCCCTGGAACAGGCCGATGCCGCCGCGCAGCTGGGTCTGGCGCTCGGTGTCGAAGGTGTAGTTGAAGCCGAAGCGCGGCTGCACGATGAAGTTGCTGTCGAAGATCTTGCTGTTGTCGCGGCCCCAGGCGGCTTCGGCGGCGGCGTTGTACTGCGGCGCCGGCGAGGTGTCCGGTCGGTCGGCGCGCAGGCCGAAGGTCAGGGTCAGGTTCGGATTGACGTACCAGGTGTCCTGGATGAACAGGCCGAGGTTCTTGCTGCTGTACTGCGCCGGGATCGACCCCGGGGAGGTCTCTGCACGGTACGCGTAACGCGACCACTTGCCCGACTCGAAATTGTCCAGGCCGAAGAAGCGGTAGTTGCCCCAAGAATCCTGCGAGAAGTAGTTGTAGATCTCGTTGTCGCTGTACTCGGCGCCGAACTTGACGTCGTGGTCGCCGAGGGTCCAGGTACCGGCGCCGAAGTAGTTCCAGGTCTCGGTGGTCAGGGCATTGCCCTGCGAGCTGCGCTCGGTGCCGAGGCGGATCAGGTCGCCACCGGGGGCTGCCTCGGTGCCGCCGAAGTAGATTTCGATGGTCGGCGCGGTGGTCGGGGTGACGCGGATCGCCGAGTAGTCGCGGAAGGACACCTTGAACTCGGTCGAGAAATTCTCGGTCCAGTCGCTGAACACCTGGCCAACATAGCTTTCGACGGTCTTCTCTTGCACGTACCAGGCCGAGCTCAGCGCCAGCGTGCTGTTGCTCGAGCCTTCCGGACGCACCTTGCTCTGGTCCAGGTTGGAGTAGCGGAAGTTGGCGCGGTGGTTGTCGCTGATGTTCCAGTCGATCTTGACTGCGTACTCCTCGAGCACGGTGTTGCTGGCGTCGCTGGAGATGCCACCAGCGTCGATGCCCCAGATTTCGCGGGCGATGCGCTGGGCCTCAGCCACGTCGGTCGCGTCAAAGTCCGCATTCGGATCGCCCAGCGGCGAGGCGCTGATGTCGGTGCCCGGGGTGAACTGCTCGTACTTCTCGTAGTTGGCGAAGAAGAACAGCTTGTCCTTCAGGATCGGGCCACCCAGGGTGAAGCCGTAGGTCTGCTCCTTGTCGAAGCCGCTGAACGGCTGGCCGACCGGGTTGTCGCCGAACCAGTCGCCGTCGCGGAACGTGCCGTACAGGGAGCCATGGAATTCATTGGTGCCCGACTTGGTGACCGCGTTGATGCTGGCACCGGAGGCGCCGGCCATGGTCACGTCGTAGTTGGACAGGTTGATGTCGAGCGCCTCGATCGCTTCCATCGACACCGGCTGGCGCTTGGTCGGCATGTTGTTGCCTTCCAGGCCGAAGGTATCGCTGGCCGACACGCCATCGATCTTGACCGAGTTGAAGCGCGGGTTCTGGCCGCTGGCGGAGATCGAACCCGATGCGCGGTCCACGAACGCCACGCGCGGATCCAGGCGCATGAAGTCCTGGATGTTGCCGTTGATCGAGGGCAGCGCCTTGATCGCTTCCTGGTCGACGCTGGTGCCCGAGCCGATTTTGGTGGAGGAAAACACCGAGGTCCCGGCGGTGGCCACGGCCTGCACGGTGCCCAGGGTCGCGACGTCGTTGTTCAGCTGCGCGTCGATCGTGTTCGCGGTACCCAGGGTCAGGTACACGTTCTCTTCGGTATCGCTGCCCGCGCCCGCCTTGTTGATGGTGACTGTGTACGGACCGCCCACGCGCAGGCCGCGTGCGTTGTAGCGACCGGCGGCATCGGTGGTGGCGCGGCTGACCGTGCCCGAGTCGATGTGGGTGATGGTGACTTCGGCGCCGGCGACCGGCTGGCCGTCGGCACCGACAACCTGGCCGCCAACGCCGGCGGAGGTGCTCTGCGCGAAAACAGGAGCCGCGGCAAGCGCGACCATCAGGCCCAGCGACAGCTTCGAAAGCCGGACGCGGTTCGGGTGAGTCATATCGGTAACCTCAAGTGAGCAAATAAAGAAAAGAACGACGGACGAAGGACGGCACATGCCGACGCGTCCGCCTGGGCGACGGTTGTCGGCGAATTCGGAACCCCTGCCCATACGACGCCGCATGGGTTCACTAAAGTTTAACACGGTAGCGACACCGGATGACGGCTTCGTGACAGCGCGGCGACGCCGGTCACCCAGCGTAAGTCCTTGCCCCTGTTCAGCTTCCTGCGCGGAGGTAGCTGGCGATGCCGTCCAGCAGCATCTGCACCGAGATCGCCACGATGACCATGCCCATCAGCCGCTCGATCGCGGTCAGCACGCGCGTTCCCAGCCATTTCTGCAGGTAGGTCGCGGAAAACAGGATGATCGCGGTGGCGGCCCAGGCGATCGCCAGGGCCAGGCTCCAGGCACCCATCCGGCCCGGTTCCTGGCTGCCCAGCAGCATCACCGCCGCCATCCCGGAGGGGCCGGCGATCATCGGGATCGCCATCGGCACGATGAAGGGCTCCCCTTCCGGCTGTTCGCCCATGATCCCGTCGGCCGACGGGAAGATCATCCGCAGGCCGATCAGGAACAGGATGATGCCGCCGGCGATCGACACCGACTCCTGGCGCAGGTGCATCAGTTCGAGCAGGAAGCGGCCGGTCCACAGGAACAGCATCAGCACGCCGAGCGCGATCAGCAGCTCGCGGACGATCACCACCCGCTGGCGCGCTGGAGGCAACCCCTTGAGCAGGCTCAGGAACACCGGGATGTTGCCCAGCGGATCCAGGATCAGGAACAGCAGCAGGGCGGCGGCGGCGATGGTCACGCCAGCACGTCCACGATCCGCCCGCGCTGCGCGGCGCCGGCCGCGGACAGCAGTTCGACGCAGGCGGCGGCATAGGCGCTGGCGGGCTTCGCCTTGAGGTCGGTATTCGGCTGGAACGCCTTGCCGCGCAGGCCGGTGCGCATCGGTCCCGGGCGCAGGCCACTGACGCGTGGACCGTGCTCGCCGAGCTCCGCCTGCAGCATCGGCACCAGGGTGACCTGCGCCGCCTGGGCCAGGCCGTAGCCGCCCCAGAAGGCAGGGCTGCCGTTGCGGGCTGGGTCGTCGATGGCGAACACCACCGCGCCGGCGTCGGACTTCGCAAGCAGTGGCAGGCAGGCCTGGGTGAGCCACCAGCGTGCGGTCAGGTCGACGTGGAGGGCGCGGGCGAAATCGGCCGGGTCGGTGTGCTGCAACGGGGTCAGGCCCTTGAACTCGGCGGCGCAGTGCAGCAGTCCATCGAGGCGGCCGAGGTCGGCTTCGATGCGCTGGCCGAGCTCGTCGAAATCGTCCGGGGAGGCGCCTTCGAGGTCCAGCGGGTACAGGACCGGTTCCGGGCCGACGGCCCTGGCCGCGTCGTACACCCGGTTCAGCGGGGCGACCTTGCGCCCGAGCAGCACCACCGTCGCGCCGGCCTGGGCGCAGGCCACGGTCGCGGCCGAGCCCAGGCCACCGGCGGCGCCGGCGACCAGGATGACGCGGCCCTCAAGCGACAAAGCGCCGCTCACGCCTTCTGCGCGTCCGCGACGATCCGCGCCAGCTCGCCGGATTCGGAGAGCTCGACGGTGATGTCGCAGCCACCGATCAGCTCGCCGTTGATGAACAGCTGCGGGAAGGTCGGCCAGTCCGAGTAGCGCGGCAGGTTGGCGCGGATCTCCGGCTCCTCCAGCACGTTGACGGTGTGCAGCTGCGCGCCGGCGGCCATCAGCGCCTGCAGCGAACGGCTGGAGAACCCGCACATCGGGAATTGCGGGGTGCCTTTCATGAACAGGACGATGGGGTGGCCTTCGATCTCGGCCCGGATGCGCTCTTCGACGGAGGACATGCTGTTTTGCTCCTGCAACGTTGCGACCCGCCGCGGGCGACAGTGCGGCAACGGGCGTGGGGATAGAATCGCGCATTGTAAGTCTTCGCGCGGCTCCGGCCGCACCCTTCCCCGACCTGACCAGGAGCCCGCCGTGGCCATCGAACTGCCCGCCCTGCCCTACGACCGCACCGCCCTGGAGCCGCACATCTCCGGCGAAACCATCGACTTCCACTATGGCAAGCACCACCAGGCCTACGTGACCAACCTCAACAACCTGATCGCCGGCACCGAGTTCGCCGACATGCCGCTGGAAGACATCGTCCGCAAGTCGCAGGGCGGCATGTTCAACAACGCCGCGCAGGTGTGGAACCACAGCTTCTACTGGAACTGCCTGAAGCCCAATGGCGGCGGCGAACCCGCCGGCAAGCTGGCCGAGGCGATCAACGCCGCGTTCGGCAGCTTCGACAGGTTCAAGGAAGAGTTCGGCAAGACCGCGATCGGCACCTTCGGCTCCGGCTGGGCCTGGCTGGTGCAGCGCGCCGACGGTTCGCTGGCGCTGGCCAGCACCCCGAACGCCGCCACCCCGCTGACCGGCGAGGACACCCCGCTGCTGACCTGCGACGTCTGGGAACACGCCTACTACGTGGACTACCGCAATGCCCGCCCGAAGTATGTCGAGGCGTTCTGGAACCTGGTCAACTGGGATTTCGTCGCCGGCAACATGAAGTAAGCCGCCGCGCATCGCGGACATGGAAACGGCCGGAGCGATCCGGCCGTTTTTCGTTGCATCGGTTCGATCAGCGCAGCGCAGCGACCACCGGCGCCACCTGCCCCTCGCGATCCAGCGCCACGCCGACCCGTTGCAATGCCATCGCGAGCTCTTCCGCCGAATCCGCGCGCAGCGTGGCATGCCCGACCTTGCGTCCGTCCCGCGGCGCCTTGCCGTAGTCGTGCCAGTGGCCGCCGGGTTCGCCGAGCACGGCATTCGCATCCGGCATCGTGCCGATCCAGTTGAGCATGCAGGCCGTGCCGACCATCCGCGTATCGCCCAGCGGCAGCCCGAGCACCGCACGCAGGTGGTTCTGGAACTGCGAGGTCTCGCTGCCCTCGATGGTCCAGTGCCCCGAGTTGTGCACGCGCGGCGCCAGTTCGTTGGCCAGCAGCTCGCCGTCCCTGCAGAACAGCTCCAGCGCGAACACGCCGACGTAGTCCAGCGCCTCGGCCAGCTTGCGCGCATGCGCCAGCGCGGTGGCCTGCAAGGCGTCTTCGACGCGCGCCGGCGCCAGGCTGGCGGAGAGCACGCCATCGACATGCCAGTTCTCGGTCAGCGGCCAGGCGCGGAACTCGCCGCCCCGCCCGCGCACCGCGACCACCGACAGTTCCCGCTGGAAATGCACGAAGCCTTCGAGGATCAGGCCCACCGTCATCGCCTGCGCGCCCAGCGCTTCCCAGGCGGCATCGATGTCGGCCGCCGACTTGATCCGGAACTGGCCCTTGCCGTCGTAGCCCAGCCGCCGCGTCTTCAGGATGCACGGGGTACCGAGCTCCGCGACCGCGGCCTCCAGCTGCGCGCGCGAGCCGATGTCGGCGAAGCCGGGCACCGGGATCCCGAGCGTGCGGAACAGGGTCTTCTCCGCCAGCCGGTCCTGCGCCACCGCCAGCGCACGCGGGTTCGGGAACACCGGCACCCGCTCGCTCAGCCACTGCGCGGATTCGGCCGGCACGTTCTCGAAATCGAAGGTCGCCACGTCCACCTGCGCCGCGAATTGCGCAAGCGCGGCCTGGTCCGTGTAGTCGCCCACGATCATCGGCGCGAACTGGCCGGCGCAGGCGTCGGCGACGTTGTCCAGCACCCGGAAGCGCAGGCCCAGCGGGGCACCGGCGAGCGCCATCATCCGGGCCAGTTGGCCGCCGCCAAGGATGCCGACGGTGGTCATCGCCGCGCCCCGGTCACCGGCGCGGATCGTCGTTGCCGGCGACCTCGGCGGTCTGCCTGGCGCGGAACGCGGCCAGCGCGCCGGCGATCGCCGGATGCGCGCCGGCCAGCATCGCCGCCGCGAACAGCGCCGCGTTGGCGGCGCCCGCCGTGCCGATCGCGAAGGTCGCGACCGGGATCCCGGCCGGCATCTGCACGATCGACAGCAGCGAATCCATCCCGTTCAGCGCCTTGCTCTGCACCGGCACGCCCAGCACCGGCACCACGGTCTTGGCGGCGAGCATGCCCGGCAGGTGGGCGGCTCCGCCGGCGCCGGCGATGATCGCGCGCAGTCCCCGCGACTCGGCAGACGCGGCGTACTCGAACAGCACGTCCGGGGTGCGATGCGCGGAAACCACGCGCACTTCGTGCGGCACCCCGAGCGCCTCCAGTTTTGCGCTGGCGTGCTGCATCGTTTCCCAGTCGGAGCGCGAGCCCATCACGATCCCGACCAGGGGTGCATCCGCGGCTGCTGGCATGTCGGTGTCCGCCGTCAAAAGGCTATTCTAGCGATCCCGCCATTCCGCAGCACCGACATGGATCGCAAACTGCTGGACATCCTGGTCTGCCCCGCCACCCGGCAACCGCTCTCGATCCTCGAAAGCGCCGGGCTGGACGCGCTGAACCGAGCGATCGCCGCCGGCGGCGTTACCCGCGGCGACGGCAGCGACCAGTCCGAGTCCCTGCGCGAAGCACTGGTCACCCGCGACCGCAAGACCGTGTACCGGATCGACGACGGCATCCCGGTGCTGCTGGCCGACGACGCCCTCGCCACCGCGCAGGTCGAAGGCTTCCCGAAGGCATGAGCGCAGGCCGGTTCGCGCCGCCGCCGGCGGAGGTGGTGGCCGCCGACGTCGCCGCCGCGCTGGCCGAGGACATCGGCAGCGGCGATGCCACCGCCGGGTTGCTCGAGGATGCGCCGGACAGCGCCTACCTGTTGTGCAAGGAAGACTGCGTGCTGGCCGGGCGCGCGTGGTTCGAGGCCTGCCATCGCGCGCTGGACCCGGGCGTGCGCTTCGACTGGTGTTGCGAGGAAGGCGACCACGTCGCCCGCGGCAGCGTGATCGCCATCCTGCAGGGCCGCAACCGCGCGCTGGTCAGCGCGGAGCGCGCTTCACTGAATTTCCTGCAGACCCTGAGCGGCACCGCGACCGCCACCGCGCGCTACGTCGCCGCCGTGCGCGGCACCGGCGCGACCATCCTGGATACCCGCAAGACCATTCCCGGCCTGCGCCAGGCGCAGAAATACGCGGTGCGCGTGGGCGGCGGCAGCAACCACCGCATCGGCCTGTTCGATGCGGTGATGCTCAAGGAAAACCACATCCGCGCGGCTGGCTCGCTGACCGCTGCGGTCGAACGCGCGCGCGCGCTGCATCCGCGGCTGCCATTGATCGTTGAAGTGGAAACCCTGGCCCAGCTGCGCGAGGCGCTGGACGCGGGCTGCACCCGCATCCTGATCGACGACTTCGACCCGGACACGCGGCGCGAGGCGGTGCGCATCGCCCGCTCCGCGCCGCATGACGGGCGCATCCCGCTGGAAGTCTCCGGCGGCGTCGACCTCGCCAGCGTGCGCGGCATCGCCGAGGACGGGGTGGACTGCATCTCGATCGGCGGCCTGACCAAGCACCTGCATGCGATCGATTTCTCGCTGAAGCTGGGCCCGCCGCCGGCGGCCTGAGCGGCTAGCGCAGCAGCCAGGCCGCGCCGGCGACCACCACCACCAGCGCCGCCGCCAGCCACTGCCAGCGCAGCCCATTGCGTGCGGGCTGCGCCTGTGCGTGGATCGCCTGGCCCGGCACCAGCAGCTGGAAGCGCTGGGTGTCGAAGCGGATCTCGTCGCCATGCACCGCCTGCGCGCGGGTGATGCGCTTGCCGTTGAGCCAGGTGCCGTTGGCCGAGCCCATGTCCTCGACCAGCACCTCGTCGCCGGCCGGGGTCAGCCGCGCATGCAGGCGCGAGATGCTTTCGAGCGGGATCCGCAGGCCCGCGTCGTCGGCGCGACCGACGCTGAGGCTGGCGCTCAGCGGGAAACTGCGGCCGAACAGTTCGCCGGAAAGCCCGCGCAGCGCGAATTTCGGCACCACCGGGCGCACCATGGTGGCGTTGGTCTCGCCGGCATCGTCGCTGCGCGCGACCGAGGCCGAACGCCCGGCGTCGGCGGCGGCATCGAGCAGGCGGAAACGGGTGGAGGCCAGGCCCACGGTATCGTCCGCGCGCAACGCGATCAGGCCCTCGACCGGGCGCTCGTTGACCAGCACCCGGATGCCCTCTGGCACCCGCATGCGCACGCCCTGCGCGCCGACCTGCAGTTCGCAGTGCAAGGGTTCGATGCCGTCGCTTGCCAGCACCAGGTCCGCGTTCGCGGCCGAACCGATCCGGAAGGCGCCCTGGTCGAGCAGCATCTGCGGCCGGTCGCCGGCCGGGAACACCAGTTTCATCATCATGCGAAGTCCTGCTCCGTAGTCATGGTGCTTGCGATCGACGCCCGGCATCGCCACATTGGCGGCATGCCCACGTTGCTCATTCTAATGATCGTCGGTGTCGCGGCGTTCTTCGCCTTCACCGCCGCGCGCGCCGCCGCCGAGCGTGCCGCCGAGATCGGCCGCGATGCCTGCCACGCGGCCGGCGTGCAATGGCTGGACCAGTCGGTGCATGCGATCGGCATGCGCCTGCGCCGGCAGGACAGCGGCTGGCTCGGGGTCGAACGCAGCTTCCGCTTCGAATATTCCGAAGACGGGCACGACCGCCACGTCGGCCGGGTCGTGCTGCTCGGGGAGAAGCTGGTCGGTTTCAGCGGGCCGAGCCGGGCCGCGCAGGCGGTGGTGCGCAGCTTCCCGTTGCAGTGAGGCCGCGGCGCGCGCGGATGTGGACGAGGGTGCGCGCGGCCGTCGCATCCCGCTGGGCCGGGATCCGTGCCTGCGGTGGACCATCGGGGCCGCGGCTGCGCCGCTGCGCAGGCCGCTGGCGTCACTTGACGATGCGCAGGTGGCCGCCGCGCCTGGGCGGCTCGCCCGGGCTGCCGGGACCGTCGTCGTCAGGCGCGCCGCTATCCTCCACCGACGCGCTGACGGGTTCGGCCTGCAACTGCGCCTCGACACCACGCGGGTCCTCCGGCAATGCCATGCCGTGCCCGGTTTCGCGTGCGTAGACCGCGATCACCGCCGGCAGCGGCACCAGCACCGATTGGCTGACGCCGCCGAAACGCGCGGAGAACCTGAGCGCATCGTTGTCCATGCGCAGGCCGCCGACCGCGCGTTCCGCGATGTTGAGCACGATGCGGCCGTCCTTCACCGCATGCGCGGGCACGCGCACGCCGGGTTGCCCGGCATCGACCAGCACGTGCGGGGTCATGCCGTTGTCGACGATCCACTCGTACAGCGCCCGCAACAGGTACGGGCGGTGGCTGCTCATGGGCGCGGCATCGTCGCCCATCTCAGCAACCCGTGATCGGCGCGAGCCGGGTCATGCCGGCAGGTCGCGCAGGGTCTTTTCCTTCTCCGTGAGGCTGCGCACGAAGCCGGGATTGCGGAAGATCCGGTTGCCGTAGTCCTCGATCGCCTTGCCGTCCTTCGGCAACGGGATGTCGAGCGACGGCAGCCGCCAGATGATCGGTGCCATCGCGCAATCGGCCAGGCTCATCTCGTGGTTGAGGTAGAACTTGCTGGCCTTGAACACCGGCACCGCGGCGGTCAGCAGTTCCTTCAGGCGCTTGCGCCCGGCGTCCGCCTGCTGCTTGTTGCCGAGCTGGATCGCCTGCACGTGCGGCACCCATTCGTGTTCGATGCGCAGCATCGCCAGCCGCAGGCGCGCGCGCGAAAGCGGATCAACCGGCATCAGCGGCGGGTGCGGATAGCGTTCGTCCAGGTATTCGCCGACCACGCTGGCGGCGTACAGGACCAGGTCGCGCTCGACCAGGGTGGGGACGGAGTGGAACGGGTTGAGGTCGATCAGGTCTTCCGGCGGGTTCTGCGGATCGACCGGGATCAGGTCGTAGGTGACGCCCTTGGCCGCCAGCACCAGGCGGACGCGGTGGCAGAGGACGTCGTCGACCGAGGAGAACAAGGTCAGGGCATTACGCATGCGCGGACTCACAGCCATCATCAGAACCACCCCCGCGGCCGGGCGATGCCGGCCAGACACGCGCCGCCCGCACGATGCGGACGGCCGCCAAGCGTCGTTCCCGGTGCTGCGCGCAACGCCGCGGCTTCAGTGAACGTCCCGCCAGTATTCCTTCTTCAGCAACCACGCCATCATCGTGAAGAACGCCAGGAACAGGATCACCCAGACGCCGAGGCCCTCGCGCTTGGTCGCCGCCGGCTCGCCGGCGTATTCCAGGAACGCGGTGATGTCGCGCACGGTCTGGTCGAACGCCGCGGCATCCTGGGTGCCGGGCTGGCTGACGGTGAAGCCCTCCACCGGCATTTCGCCGGCCGCGGTCCGCTTGCCGTAGACCGGCTGCTGCAGGCCCTGCAGCTCCCACAGCGGATTCGGCATCGACGCGTTGGCGAACAGGGTGTTGTTCCAGCCGACCGGGCGCGACTCGTCCAGGTAGAAGGACTTCAGGTAGGTGAAGATCCAGTCGCTGCCGCGCACGCGCGCGATCACCGACAGGTCCGGCGGCGCCTTGCCGAACGCCGCGACCCCCATTTCGGCGCTCATCGGCGAGATCACGTGGTCGCCGATCTTGCCGCCGGTGAAGTTCAGGCTGCCCTGCACTTCTTCCTCGCTGAGGCCGAGATCCTCGCCGATGCGGGCATAGCGCACGTACTTCAGCGAGTGGCAGCCGGCGCAGTAGTTCATGTACAGCGCAGCGCCGCGCTGCAGCGAGGCCTTGTCGCCGACGTCGGTGCCGGCATGCTGGAGGTTGCCACCGCCGGCGGCGAACGCGCTGGCGGAGAGCAGCAGGCCGGCGGCGAAGACCGCGGCGCGGGAGACAAGGTTGTTAGTCATGCATCGTCACCCGTTCCGGAACCGGCTTGGTCCTGTCGAGCTTGGTCCACACCGGCATGCTGATGAAGAAGGCGAAGTAAAGGAAGGTCAGCACCCGGCCGATGATGGCCTCGGTCGGGTCGGTGCCGGGGCCGGCGCCGATCTTGGCCAGCCACAGGAAGCTGACCACGAACATCATCAGCATCGCCCAGCTGAGCACGCCGCGGTAGCGGTAGGACTTGACCTGCGAACGGTCCAGCCACGGCAGCAGGAACAGCATCACGATCGCGCCGAACATCACCAGCACGCCCCACAGCTTGATCCCGAAGAACGACGGCACCACCCGCAACATCGCGTAGTACGGGGTGAAGTACCACACCGGCTTGATGTGCGCGGGGGTCACCAGCGGGTTGGCCTCGGTGAAGTTGTCGTGCTCGAGGAACCAGCCGCCGAACGCGGGGGCGAAGAAGATGATGAACGCGGCCAGGATCAGGAAGAAGCCGACGTAGAACGTGTCCTTCACCGTGTAGTAAGGATGGAACGGGATGCCGTCGGCCGGTGCGTTCGGCGACCAGCGGTTGCCCTTCGGCCCCTTCTTGATCTCCACGCCGTCCGGGTTGTTGGAGCCGACCTCGTGCAGCGCGAAGATGTGCAGCACCACCAGCAGCAGCAGCACCAGCGGCAGCGCGATCACGTGCAGCGCGAAGAAGCGGTTGAGGGTGGCGTCGCCGGGGTTGTAGTCGCCCATGATCCATTCGGTCAGGCCAACCCCGATCACCGGGATCGCGCCGAACAGCGAGATGATCACCTTCGCGCCCCAGTAGGACATCTGGCCCCACGGCAGCACGTAGCCGAGGAACGCCTCGGCCATCAGCACCAGGTAGATGACCATGCCGAGCAGCCACACCAGTTCGCGCGGCTTCTTGTAGGAGCCGTACATCATCCCGCGGAACATGTGCAGGTAGACGACGACGAAGAACAGCGAGGCGCCGGTGCTGTGCATGTAGCGGATCAGCCAGCCCCACTCGACGTCGCGCATGATGTATTCGACCGAGGCGAACGCTTCCGCCGCGCTCGGCTTGAAGTGCATGGTCAGGAAGATCCCGGTGAGGATCTGGTTGACCAGCACCACGATCGACAGCACCCCGAAGATGTACCAGATGTTGAAGTTCTTCGGCGCGTAGTACTCGCTCATGTGCTTGCGGTACGCCGGCATCATGCCGGGCGCGCGCTCGTTGACCCAGTTCCAGACGGTGTCGACGCTGCGGTTGATGATGTTCGCCATGGCTTATGCCGCCCCCTGGCCGTCGATGCCGATCACGACCACGCTGTCGCTCTCGAAGTGGTACGGCGGCACCGGCAGGTTCAACGGCGCCGGCTGCGACTTGTACACGCGCCCGGCCAGGTCGTAGCGCGACTTGTGGCAGGGGCAGAAGTAGCCGCCCTTCCAGTCCGGGTCGAACGGCTCGGGCTTGACCTCGGGCAGGAATTCCGGGGCGCACCCGAGGTGGGTGCACACGCCGACCAGCACCGAGATGTCGGGCTTGATCGAGCGGGTCGGGTTCTGCGCGTACTTCGGCTGCTCGGAGGCACCCGACTGCGGGTCCGCGACCAGCGCGTCCATGCCCCCCAGGATCTCGAGCATCGCCTTGGAGCGGCGGGCGATGAAGATCGGCTGGCCGCGCCAGTTGATCACCATCTGCGCACCCTCGGCGAGCGCGCCGATGTCCTGGGTCACCGGCGCACCGGCGAAACGGGCCCGCGCACTGGGGCTCCAGGACTTGATGAAAGGCACCGCGGCGAACCCGGCTCCCACCGCACCGACCACTGCCGTGGTCGCGGTGAGGAACCTGCGCCGGCCGGTGTTGACCTCTTCGTTGGCCATCCCGCACTCCGAAAAAAATCCAAACAACGGTTGCGCAGGCTCGCCTGGCGCTTGCGCGCGCCAGCCTGCGGCAAAAGACGGGGAAGTGTAACGGAACGCTTAACGAGCCGACAATCCGCCGGCGGAGGCGGCCGCAACCGGACCCAGGGCGCTGCGGTAGCGGTCGGCCAGGATCGCGACCCGCTCCACGTAATGGCGGGTCTCCTTGTACGGGGGGACGCCGTTGTACTTGTCCACCGCGCCCTCGCCGGCGTTGTAGCCGGCCGCGGCCAGGGTCAGGTTGCCGTTGAAGCGCTTGAGCAGCCAGGCCAGGTACTGGACCCCGCCACCGATGTTCTGGCGGGCATCGAATGCATCGGTCACCCCGAACCGGCGGGCGGTGGCGGGCATCAGCTGCATCAGCCCCTGCGCCCCGACCCGCGACAACGCCCGCGGATTGAACGCCGACTCGGCGTGGATGATGGCGCGGACGATCGCCTCCTCGACCCCGTGCTGGCGCGCGGCGTTGCGGATCTCGTCGTTGAAGGCGGCGGTGTTCAGGCGCAGGCTGCGGAAGTCGACACCGGGCTTGGCGCCGCAGGCGAAGCAGGTTTCCATGTAGCTGTAGCGGATGGTCCGCATCGACGCCACGGAAACGCCTTTCGGGCGCACGCTGGTGTAATGGCGCACGCCGTCCTTGCCGACGTAGGCGTAGACCTGGCCGCGGATCAGCCGCGGGGCGCTTGGGCTCGGCGTGGCAGCGGCAAGGCTGGCCGCCACCGGTGAGCCGGAAACGGTTGCGGGCGGGACTGCCCCACCCATCGCCGCCTTGCGCGAGGCGTCCGCCGGCTGCACCTCTTTCGCCGCCAGCGCCGGTACGGGCGCCGGTGCCGGCCGCGCCTTGGGCTTCACTGCCCGTTGCGATTTGTAGCTGCCGACCAGCTTGCAGTTGCCGCCGGCAACCCGCTTGTTGGAATAGGAGGTGATGCCGTCGCCGGCGTCGCAGCGGTACACGTTGCCGGCCGCGGCCGGCATCGCCAGCACGGACATCAACATCAGGAATGCGGCGGCGGCCCTCATCGCCGGCAGTCTCCCCTCTTCACCGGGTCATTACAAGTCATTGATTGTGAACGCAGGACGCCCCGTGGATGGGCCATCGCCGCTAGACTGCACGACCGGCCCGGATTACCCGCCGCGCCCCGGAGAGAGAGCATGAGCGCCGAAACAACCGAAGCCGCGCCCGCCACCGGCGCCCGCGGCAAGCTGTACATCCAGACCCACGGCTGCCAGATGAACGAGTACGACTCGGCGAAGATGGCCGACGTCCTGGCCGCCGCGGACGGCATGGAACTGACCACGATCGCCGAAGAAGCCGACGTTATCCTGGTCAATACCTGCTCGATTCGCGAAAAAGCCCAGGAAAAGGTGTTCAGCCAGCTGGGCCGCTGGAAATCGCTGAAGAAGGACGGACGTCCGGTGCTGATCGGGGTCGGCGGCTGCGTGGCCTCGCAGGAGGGCGCCGCCATCGTCAAGCGCGCGCCCTACGTGGACCTGGTGTTTGGCCCGCAGACCCTGCACCGGCTTCCGGAACTGATCCGCGACCGCCGCGCCTCCGGGCTGCCGCAGGTCGACATCAGCTTCCCCGAAATCGAGAAGTTCGACCGCCTGCCGGAGCCGCGCGCAGACGGTCCGAGCGCGTTCGTCTCGATCATGGAGGGTTGCAGCAAGTACTGCAGTTTCTGCGTGGTCCCCTACACCCGCGGCGAGGAAGTCAGCCGCCCGTTCGAGGACGTGCTGGTCGAAGTGGCGCAACTGGCCGCGCAGGGCGTGCGCGAGGTCAACCTGCTCGGCCAGAACGTGAACGCCTATCGCGGGCCGTATGGCGAAGGCGAATTCGCGGACCTCGGCCTGCTGATCCGCGCGATCGCCGAGATCGAGGGCATCGGCCGGATCCGGTTCACCACCTCGCACCCGCTGGAGTTCTCGGACGCGCTGGTGGAGGCCTACCGCGACGTACCGAAGCTGGCCAACTACCTGCACCTGCCGGTGCAGTCCGGCAGCGACCGCATCCTGGCCGCGATGAAGCGCGGCTACACCGCGCTGGAGTTCAAGCAGAAGATCCGCAAGCTGCGCGCGGTGCGGCCGGACATCGCGATTTCCTCGGATTTCATCGTCGGCTTCCCGGGCGAGTCCGAGGCGGATTTCGACAAGACCATGAAGCTGATCGAAGACGTCGGCTTCGACCAGAGCTTCAGCTTCATCTACTCGCGCCGCCCAGGGACCCCGGCCGCGGACCTCGAGGACAATGTCGCCGATGCCGACAAGCATGCGCGGCTGACGCGCCTGCAGGCGCACATCAACGGCCACAGCCTTGCGCTCTCCAGGGCGATGGTCGGCAGCATCCAGCAGGTGCTGGTCACCGGCGTTTCCCGCAGGGACGCGAACGAACTCACCGGCAAGACCGAGAACATGCGCCAGCTGAACTTCGCGGGCGATCCGCGCCTGATCGGCCAGTTCGTCCCGGTGGTGGTCACCGAGGCGTTGCCGAACTCGCTGCGCGGGCGGCTGGCCGGCGGGGCGACCGCGGGCTGACCGCCGCCCACCTGCTCAACGCCCGGAGGCGGCCTCGAACACCGGCTTGCCGTCGACGTAGGTAGCCAGCACCGCGATCTCCTTCAGCCGCGCCTCCGGCGATGCCAGCGGATCCGCCGCCAGCACCACGAAATCGGCGCGCTTGCCGGCGACCAGGCTGCCCACCTCGGCTTCGGCGAAGCCGGCGTGGGCGGCATCCAGGGTGAACCCGCGCAGCGCCTCGAACGCGGTCAGCTTTTCGCCGGGGAACCAGCCGCCCACCGGCTTGCCCTCGCCATCGGCGCGGGTGGTCGCGGCCTGCAGGCCCAGCCGCGGGTCGACCCGCTCCACCGGGAAATCCGACCCCAGCGCGAGCCGTGCACCGCTGTCGCGCAGTTGCCGCCAGGCGTAGGCGCCGGCGATGCGCTGCGCGCCGACCCGGTCCTCCGCCCACGGCATGTCGCTGGTGGCGTGGGTGGGCTGCATCGAGGCGATCACCCGCAACCCCGCGAGCCGCGGCAGGTCCTGCGCGGACAGGATCTGCGCGTGCTCGATGCGCCAGCGATGGTCGCTGGCCGCATCCGTGCCCAGCGCCGTGGCGTACGCGTCCAGCGCCTCGCGGTTGCCGCGGTCGCCGATCGCGTGGGTCGCCACCTGCACGCCGCAGCGCTTGGCCTTGGCGGTGGCCGCCGCCAGTTGCGCCGGCGACATGACCATCAGGCCACGGTTGCCGTGGTCGTCGCTGTAGTCCTCCAGCATCGCCGCGCCACGGCTGCCGAGCGCGCCGTCCGCGTACAGCTTCACCGCGCGCATCTGCAGCCGGCCCGACGGATGCCGGTACAGCCCGTTGCGGCATAGCGACTCCAGCGCCGCGCTGTCGCCGTCGGCCATCGCGCTGATCCGCAGCGGCATCCGCCCGCGATCGGCCAGGCGCTGGTAGCGGCCCAGCTCGGCCAGGGTGATGCCGGCATCGTGGACGCCGGTCAGGCCCTGCTCGGCGGCCGCACGCATCGCGATCTCGAGCGCGTGCTCGGCGGTCGCCTCCGACATCGCCGGGCGCGCCTGTTCGACCAGCAACATCGCGTTGTCGATGAACAGGCCGGTCGGCTTGCCGGCGGCATCGCGGTCGATGCGCCCGCCATCCGGCTGCCAGTCGCCGGACAGGTCGCGGCGCACCGCGCGGATCGCCGCGCTGTTCGCCCAACCCGCATGGCCATCCACCCGCGACAGCCACACCGGCCGATCGGGGAACGCGGCATCCAGGTCTGCGGCATTCGGGAAGCGTTGTTGCGGCCAGTCGTTCTGGTCCCAGCCACCGCCGACCAGCCACTCGCCGGGCTTGAGGGTCTGCTCGTGCACGCGCAGGCGCTGCAGGATCCCGGCCTTGTCGCGGGTGCCGACCAGGTCCGCGCTGAGCATCGCCAGCCCCAGCCCGCCGATGTGCGCATGCGCATCGATCAGCCCCGGCACCACCGTCGCGTTGCCCACGTCCACGCGCCGCGCCCGCGGGTACTGCTTCGCCAGGGCATCGGCCTGGCCGACCGCGAGGATCCGGCCATCGGCGCCGTACGCCATCGCCGTTGCCATCGGCCGCGCGGTATCCATCGTGTGGATGCGCGACGCGGTCACCAGGGTCACGCCGTCCTGCGCGGCCGGCGACCCCGCCGCCGCCAGCAAAATCGCCGACACCACCCATGCAAGCTTGCGCATCCCGGATCCCCTCGCGTCGCGGAACCCGGACATTGGCGCAAGCCGTGGCGAGAGGCAAGCCGCGAATGGCATGCCCCCGGACGGCGCGCTACCCTTCCCGGCATGCAGACCCAACGCGATTTCACCCTCGAACCCGATGACCTCGAACGCCTGGCCAACCTGTCCGGCCCGTTCGATGCGCACCTGCGGATGATCGAACTGCGGCTGGGCGTGGAGATCGCCAACCGCGGCAGCGTGTTCCGCGTCAGTGGCCGCGACGGCGACGCGGTGGCGCGTGGTGAGCGCCTGTTGCGCGAGCTGTACCAGGACGCCGCGTCGGAAACCCTGGACGAGCACGCCATCCACCTGCGGCTGGGCGCGTACGCCCGCGATGACATCCCGGCGGTGCAAGCCCCGGACCACGTGCCGCAGGAGATCTCCGTGCGGGTCAAGCGCGGCAACGTGCGCGGGCGCGGGCCCAACCAGCAGAACTACCTGCACGCGATCGCCAGCCACGACATCAACTTCGGCATCGGCCCGGCCGGCACCGGCAAGACCTTCCTCGCGGTGGCGATGGCGGTGGACGCGCTCAACCAGTCGCGCGTGCAGCGGCTGATCCTGGTGCGCCCGGCGGTCGAGGCCGGCGAGAAGCTCGGCTTCCTGCCCGGCGACCTGACCCAGAAGGTGGACCCGTACCTGCGCCCCCTGTACGACGCGCTGTACGAGATGCTCGGGGTGGAAAAGGTGGCGCGGCTGCTGGAGAAGAACGTCATCGAGATCGCCCCGCTCGCCTACATGCGCGGGCGCACCCTCAACGACGCCTTCGTGATCCTGGACGAAGCGCAGAACACCAGCATCGAGCAGATGAAGATGTTCCTGACCCGGCTCGGCTTCGGCAGCACCGCGGTGATCACCGGCGACATGACCCAGATCGACCTGCCCAAGCACCAGAAGTCCGGGCTGAAGGACGCGGTGGACGTGCTGCGCGGCGTCGACGGCGTGCACTTCACCTTCTTCGAATCGCGCGACGTGGTCCGCCACCCGCTGGTGGCGCGCATCGTCAACGCCTACGAGGCGCGCGACGCGAAGGATGGACAGGCCGGTTCGGCGTAAGATCGCGGGCATGACCAAGGGTCCCGTCCGCCTCGATGTCGCCGTCGGCTACGCGGTGCCGCGCGCCGGGATCCCCGCCGCGGTGAGCTTCCGCAAGTGGGTCGCGGCGGCGCTGGCCGGCCGCATCCGCGAGGCCGACCTCGCGATCCGCGTGGTGGACGAGAAGGAAGGCCGCGCGTTCAACCACCACTACCGCGGCAAGGACTACGCCACCAACGTGCTCAGCTTCCCCGCGGAATTGCCCGAGGGGCTGCCGGAGGGCGTCAGGCTGCCGCTGCTGGGCGACCTGGTGCTGTGCGCGCCGGTGATCGCGAAGGAGGCCGCCGCGCAGGGCAAGCCGCTGGCGGCGCACTACGCGCACCTGACCGTGCACGGCACCCTGCACCTGCTCGGCTGGGACCACGAGGATCCGCGCGAGGCCGAATGCATGGAGCAACTGGAGCGCGGCATCCTGGCCGGACTGGGCCTGCCGGACCCGTATATCGAGCGTTGACCGGGTTCACCGCCGCGCCACCCGAGTTCGCTAGACTTCCCTCCCGTTTGCCCAAGGCCCCTGCCAGCCCATGTCCGAGGACGACAGTCGTCACGAAACCGCCGACTCCGCGGAGCGTTCCGCCGACAAGCCGCGCCGCTCCTGGCTGGACCGCATCAGCGCCGCCCTGTCCGGCGAGCCGACCAGCCGCGAGGACCTGGTCGAACTGCTGCGCGACGTGCAGGCCGACGGCCTGATCGCCGCCGACACCCTGCGCATGATGGAAGGCGCGATCGCGGTTTCCGACATGAGCGTGGGCGACGTGATGGTGCCGCGCGCGCAGATGGTGGCGCTGCCGGCCGACGCGCGCTTCCTGGACCTGATGAAGGAAGTGGTGGAATCCGGCCACTCGCGGTTCCCGGTCCACGGCGAGGACAAGGACGAGATCCTCGGCATCCTGCTGGCCAAGGACCTGCTGCGCGGCGTGGTCGCCGACAACGGCCCGGGCACGATCCGCGAACTGCTGCGCCCGGCGGTGCTGATCCCGGAATCGAAGAAGCTCAACGTGCTGCTGCGCGAGTTCCGCCAGTCGCGCAACCACATGGCGATCGTGATCGACGAATACGGCGGGGTGGCCGGGCTGGTCACCATCGAGGACGTGCTGGAGCAGATCGTCGGCGACATCGACGACGAGCACGACGAGGCCGAGGACGGATCGACCCTGATCGCGGCGCAGGCGGACGGCCAGTTCGTGGTCGATGCGCTGACCCCGATCGCCGACTTCAACGAACGCTTCGGCGCCGACTTCGACGACGACGAGTACGACACCATCGGCGGCCTGGTCACCAATGCCATCGGCCACCTGCCGGAGGCCGGCGAGGAACTGACCCTGGGCCGCTTCGTGTTCCGCGTCGCCCGCGCCGACGCACGCCGCCTGCATGCGCTGCACGTGGGCGTGCATGCGGATCACTGAGGCGCTGCGCTTCGCCCTGTTGCTGGCGCTCGCGTTGTCCGCGGGCCGGGTGCATGCGCAAGCCGCGGACACTGGGCAGCCACCGCGGATCGGGGTGGTCACCATGGGGCCCGGCGACGTGTTCTGGGAACGCTTCGGCCACGACGCGATCGTGGTCGACGACCCCGCGCGCGGCGAACCGATCTCGTACAACTTCGGCTTCTTCGACCTGGCGGAAGACGGCTTCATCGGCCGCTTCGTGCGTGGCGAGATGCAGTACAGGCTGGTCGCGTTGCCGCTGGACGACGACATGCAGTACTACCGCGAGGTCGGGCGCGGTGCGTCGCTGCAGTGGCTGGCGCTGGAGCCCGCGCAGGCGCGCCAGCTCGCCGCCGACCTGGCCGAGAACGCGAAGCCGGAAAACGCGCGCTACCGCTACGACTACTTCACCGACAATTGCGCCACCCGCGTGCGCGATGCGCTCGACCGCGCGCTCGGCGGCAACCTGCGCCGGCAGATGGAACCGCGTTCGAGCGGCGACAGCTATCGCAGCGAATCGGTGCGGTTGGCCTCGCCCGAACCGTGGATGTGGCTGCTGTTCGACGTCGGCCTGGGGCCCTACGGCGACCGCCCGCTGTCGCGCTGGGAGCAGGCATTCCTGCCGCGCCGGCTGGCCGACGACGTGCGCGACGCGAAGCTGCCCGACGGCCGCCCGCTGGTCGTCGCCGAACAGCAACTGCTGCCGCAACGGCAACCGGCGGAACCCGACGAACGCCCCCGTCACGCATGGCCCTGGCTGGCCCTGGGGCTGGCGCTGGCGGCATCGATCCTGGCCTGCGCGCGCCGCGCGCCGCGCCTGCTCGGCGGCGTGGGGCTGGGCTTCTGGCTGCTGTGCGGCGCGGTCGGGCTGGTGCTGCTGCTGGGCTGGGGATTCACCGCGCACCGCGCGCTGTGGGCGAACCGCAACCTGCTGCTGTTCAACCCGCTATGCCTGCTGCTGTTGCCGGGTGGATGGGCGTTGCTGCGCGGGCACGCCGGTTCCGGCCGCTTCCGATCGTTGCTGGTTGCGGTTGCCGCGCTCGCCGCCGTGGCGCTGCTGCCGCTGTGGCTGCAGGCAATGCCGCAACGCAACGGCCCCTGGATCGCGCTGTTGCTGCCGGTGCACGCGGCGTTCGCGTGGTGCCGCGGCCGGCGCAAGCCTTGATGGACCCGCGCCCGCGATGCAGGATGCGGCGATGAACACGCCCGCCACCGCCCTGCCCGCCTGCGTGGTGAACTGCGCGGCCTACGACCGCGACGGCCACCGCCGCGACATCAGCCTGGACGCGGTCAGCGACGTGCTGGCGGTGGACGACGGCAGCTTCGTCTGGGTCGGCCTGTACGAGCCGGAGGAAGGCCTGCTGGAGAAGATGCAGGAGGAGTTCGGGCTGCACGACCTCGCCATCGAGGACGCCCAGCACGCGCACCAGCGGCCGAAGCTGGAGGCGTTCGGCAACAGCCTGTTCATCGCCGTGCATACCGCGCAGCGGATCGACGCGCATGTCCGCTTCGGCGAGACCCACCTGTTCGTGGGCCCGCGCTTCCTGGTCACCGTGCGCCACGGCGCATCGCTCACCTTCTCGATCGTGCGCGACCGCCTGGAGCGGGACCCCGCGGCGCTCGCGCACGGGCCCAGCGTCGCCGTGCACGCGGTGCTGGACTTCATCGTCGACAACTACCAGCCGATCGTGTCCGACTTCGAGGACGAGCTCGACATGCTGGAGCAGGACGTGTTCGCCGAAACCTACAAGCGCGGCACGATCCGGCGCCTGTACGACCTGCGCAAGGAACTGACCCGGATGCGGATGGCGGTGGCGCCGATGCAGGACATCCTGTCGCAGCTGATCCGCACCCCGGTGGTGGCGATCCCGGACGAGGTCAAGCCGTATTTCCGCGACGTGCTCGACCACGTGGCCCGCGTCGGCGACAGCATCGACACCCTGCGCGAGATGGTGTCGGCGGCGATGAACGTGAACCTGTCGCTGGTCACCGTGGCGCAGGGCGAGATCGTCAAGAAGCTGGCCGGCTGGGCCGGCCTGCTGGCCGCACCCACGTTGATCACCAGCTGGTACGGCATGAACTTCGAACACATGCCGGAGCTGCACGGGCCTTACAGCTACGGGATCCTGATCGGCGGCGTTGCCCTGTCCTGCGTGCTGCTGTACCGCTACCTGCGCAAGATCCGCTGGCTGTAGCGCGGCCGCCGCCTCACGCCGCCAGCGCGCGCAAGGCCAGCCCGGTCAGGTAGGCGCAATAGGTGCCCAGGGCGTATCCCATCACCGCCAGCAGCACCCCGACCGGAGCCAGCGCCGGGTGGAACGCGTTGGCCACCACCGGCGCCGACGCAGCGCCGCCGATGTTGGCCTGCGACCCGACCGCCATGAAGAACAACGGCGCACGGATCAGGCGTGCCACCAGCAGCATCAGGCCGCCATGCACGCCGATCCAGATCAGGCCGAGCAGCAGCAGCAAGGGCTTGTCCGCCAGCGCCTTCAGGTCCATCTGCATGCCGATGGTGGCGATCAGGATGTACAGGAACACCGAGCCGACGCTGGAAGCGCCTGCGCCTTCCAGCTGGCGCGCGCGGGTCAGGCTCAGCAGCACGCCGAAGGTGGTCGCGAAGACCACGATCCAGAAGAAGCGCGCATCCAGGCTGTAGTCCTGCAGGCGCCATGCGGCCGGTGCCGCCCTGACCCAGGCCACCAGCGGATCGGTCAGCAGGTGCGCCAGCCCGGTGATCCCGATCGCCAGCGCGAAGATCAGCATCAGGTCGGTGGTCGACGCCACCCGCGCGTGCTGGGCCTGGTAGTCGCTGATGCGCCGGCGCAGGTCGTCGATCGCGGAGGTGTCGGCCCGGTTCCAGCGATCGATCGCCGCGCTGCGCGAGGCCATGAACAGCAGCACCGCCATCCACAGGTAGGCCACGATCACGTCGACCGCGGCGAACTGGCCGAACACGGTGGCATCCACCGCGAACACTTCCTTCATCGCCGCCTGGTTGGCGCCGCCGCCGATCCAGCTGCCGGCGATCGTGGTCATGCCGCGCCAGGTCTCGCCGGCGACGGTGGCGGGATGGATGAACCGCATCGCCTCGAACGCCACCAGCGCACCGAGCATGACACCGACGGTACCGGTCAGGAACATCACCAGCGCCTTCGGCCCCAACCGCACGATGCCCTTGAGGTCCATCGACACGCAGAACAGCACCAGCGACGCCGGCAGCAGGTAGTCGCGCGCCATCGGGTACAGCCCGGACCCGGCGCCATCGACCAGCCCGGCGCTGTTGGCGATCGCCGGCAGCAGGTAGCAGGGCAGGATCGCCGGCACCACCGCATAGAACTTCTTCCAGAAGCCGCGCTCGCGCGAGGCGCCCCAGAACACGAAGCCGAGGATCATCGCCAGCAGTCCGAGGACCGCGGCGTCGTTGCCGATCAAGACCGTGCGGCTTGCTTCGTTCATGCGTGCGGACGGAACGACATCACTGCCCGATGTGCTGCTGCAACCAGCCGTTGACGGTGTCGTGCCAGAGCACGCTGTTCTGCGGCTTCAGCACCCAGTGGTTCTCGTCGGGGAAGTACAGGAACTTCGACTCGATCCCGCGCCGCTGCAGCGCGGTGAACACCGCGATGCCCTGCTCCACCGGGATCCGGTAGTCCAGCTGGCCGTGGATCACCAGCATCGGCACCTTCCAGTCCTTGACGTGGTTGACCGGGTTGAACCGCTCGTAGTTCGCAGGCTTGTCGTACGGGGTGCCGCCCTGCTCCCATTCGGTGAACCACAGTTCCTCGGTGGCGTAGCCCATCGCGCGCTGGTCGAACACGCCATCGTGCGAGACCAGGCACTTCCACGGCTGCGGCCAGTTGCCGGCGATCCAGTTGACCATGAAGCCGCCGTAGCTGGCACCCAGCGCGCAGGCCTTGTCGCCGTCGAGGAAGGCGTACTTCGCCTGCGCCGCCGCCCAGCCCTTCTGCAGGTCTTCCAGCGGGCGGTCGCCCCAATGCTGGCTGATCGAATCGGTGAATGCCTGGCCATAGCCGGTGGAACCGTGGAAGTCGATCATCACCACCGCATAGCCCAGCCCCGCATAGGTCTGCGGGTTCCAGCGGTAGCTCCAGCCATCGCCGAAGCTGCCCTGCGGGCCGCCATGGATCAGGAACGCCACTGGGTACTTCCTGCCCGGCTGGTAGTTCCACGGCTTGACCACGTAGCCATGCACGGTCTCGTTGTTCCAGCCGGTGAAGTTGAACTGCTCGTACGCCCCCCAGGCCACCTCCGGCAACATCTCGCCGGCGCTGGGCGTGATCGCGCGAACGGGTGCCTTGCCATCGACGCTGGTGGTGGCGATCACGTCGCCGCTCTCCAGCGAGTTGCGCGAGAACGCAAGCGTCCCGCCGGCGATGTCGAAGCTGGAAATGCTGCCGCCGCCGATCACCTTGCTGGCGGTGCCGCTGGCGATGTCCACCGCGAACAGCGGATGCTGGCCGAGGTCGGCGGCGGTGGTGTAGATCGCCCGGCCATCGGCGGACAGGGTGATGCCGTCGGCGCTGCGGTCCCACGCCGGCGCGATTTCGCGCGCCTTGCCGGACCCCAGCGCCATCGCCATCAGCGCGAAACGGTCGGCCTCGAAGCCCGGGCGCTTCATCGCGCGGTAGTACAGGGTCTTGCCGTCGGTGCTGAACACCGGGCCCGCATCCCATGCCGGATTTCCCGCGGTGAGGTTGCGCGCGCCAGTGCCATCCGCGTTGACCAGCCAGATGTCGAAATTGGTGTTCCACGGCTCCTCGCGGTTGGCCTGGCGCACGCTCATCGCGACCTGCTTGCCATCCGCCGACCAGGCGAAATCGGACAGGTCGCCGAACGGCTTGGACGGGATGTCGCCGGCGATGCCGCCGCTCAGCAACGTTGCCGCCTTGAGCATGCCGTCGCCACCCAGCTTCGCCGCGAACACGCGGTTCAGGCGGCCGTCGTTCCAGGCATCCCAGTGGCGGATGAACATGCGGTCGAAGACCGTGCCGGTGGCCTTGGCTGCCTCGGCGGCGTCGAGCTTCTCCTTCGTGCAGTCGAGGTCCGCCTTGCACTCCGGGAACACCGCGAATGCGAGCGCCACCTGGGTGCCATCGGGCGAGAGCTTGTAGCCATCGACATCAAGCACGGTGTCGGTCAGCCGCTTCGGTTCACCGCCTGCCACCGGGATCGAATACAGCTGCATCGAACCCGACTTCGCGCTCAGGAAGTGGACGGATTTGCCATCGGCCGAAAACGCCGGCGAATTCACGTTCCAGCCGTCCGGGGTCAGCCGCTGCGGCGGCCGCATGTCGCGCGTCGCCAGGTTGCGGATCCACAGCGAGGTGCCGGACTTGTTGGTGTCCTTGTCCACCACCCGCTTGGCGAACACCAGCACGCGCCCGTCCGGCGACAGGGTCGGCGCCGAGTGGCGGTCAAGGTAGGCCATGTCGCGCACGCTGAAGCCGCGCGCGGCATCGGCGACCGCGGGCAGCGACAGCGCAAGGGCAAGCGGAAGGATGGCGTGGCGGAGTTTCATGGCGGGCGGGTTCCGTCTTTCGGGATAGTGGAGAGCCCGCGGCGATCCGCGGGCGCGGATGGATCAGGCGGCGTGCGGGTTGGCCTTCACGCCGGTGCGGTAGATCAGCCAGCCGACGAGGGCCAGCACCACCAGGCCGACGAACTGGCCGAAGTGGAACTGTTCCGGCAGCGCCAGCACGTCCGCGCGTTCGCTGACCACGATCGGGATCGCGATGGCGATGCCCATCAGTGCCTCGCCGGTGATCAGGCCCGCGGAGAACAGCACGCCGGGGCGATGCACGCGGTCGCGCAGCGCTTCGTCGTGGGTGCCCACGATGCCGTGGCGCTTCTCGACGAAATACGCCAGCAGGCCGCCGAGGAAGATCGGCACCATCAGTTCCAGCGGCAGGTAGATGCCGATCGCCGCGGCCAGCACCGGCACGCGGAACGTCGAATTGCGCGACTTCAGCCAGCCGTCGAACGCGATCACGATCGCGCCGATCACGCCGCCCGCCGCGATCATGTCCCATGGCAGCTTGCCGCCGAACAATCCCTGCGCCACCGAGGCCATCAGCGTGGCCTGCGGCGCCTGCAGCGAACCCGGACGGGTGGGGTCGCCGATGCCGTAGGCCTGCGCCAGCAGGTTCAGCACCGGCGCCATGATCAGCGCGCAGGAGAACGCGCCGATGCCGAGCATCAGCTGCTGCTTCCACGGGGTGGCGCCGACGATGTAACCGGCCTTGAGGTCCTGCAGGTTGTCGCCACCGACCGCCGCCGCGCAGCACACCACTGCGCCGATCATGATCGCGGCGACCGCGCCGATCTTGGAGTCGCTGCCCAGCAGCAGCATCAGCACGACGGACGCGAACAGGATGGTGGCGATGGTGATGCCGGACACCGGGTTGTTCGACGAACCAACGAGGCCGGCGAGGTAAGCGGAGACCGACACGAACAGGAACCCGGCGACGATCATGATGACCGTCATCGGGATGCTCACGCCCCAGTTCTGCACGATGGCCTGGTACAGGCCCAGCAGCGGCAGCACGAACAACAGCAGCGCCACCAGCATCCACTTCATCGGCAGGTCGCGTTCGGTCTCCGGCAGGTCGGCCAGGCTTGAGCCCTTGCGGGCGGCCGCGATGCCGCTCCTGACGCCGGACAGCAGCGAGTTGCGCAGCGAGAACAGGGTCCAGATGCCGCCGACCAGCATGGTGCCGACGCCGAGGTAGCGGATCTTGTCGCCACGGATGATCGCCGCCGCTTCCGCCGCGGTCTTGCCGACCAGCTTCGCCGCCATTTCAGGATCGCCGCTGGCGAAGAACGCGTGGTAGATCGGGATCGCGATGTTGTAGGCGAGGATGCTGCCGGACACGACCACGATGCCGATGTTGAGGCCGACGATGTAGCCCACCCCGAGCAGCGCCGGCGACAGGCCGGTGCCCATGTAACCGAGGTACTTGCCGAAGAATCCGGCGCCTGCGGCGTTGTCAGGGATCATGCGCAGGCCGCTTTCCGCGGCCAACTTGACCAGCGCGCCGATGGTCGCGGAAATGCCGAGGATCTTCAGGCCGGGACCCGGGTTCTCGCCGGCCTTCAGCACTTCCGCGGCGGCCTTGCCCTCCGGGAACGGCAGCGGGTCCTCGACGATCATCGAGCGCCGCAAGGGCACCGAGAACAGCACGCCGAGCAGGCCGCCGAGGCCGGCGATCGCCAGCACCCAGGAATACTTGAAGTCGTCCCAGTAGCCCAGGATGACCAGCGCGGGGATGGTGAAGATGACGCCGGCGGCGATCGAGGAGCCGGCGGAGGCACCGGTCTGCACGATGTTGTTCTCGAGGATGGTGCCGCCACCAAGCAGGCGCAGCACGCCCATCGACACCACCGCCGCGGGGATCGCGGTGGCGATGGTCAGGCCGGCGAACAGGCCCAGGTACGCATTCGCGGCGGACAGGATCATCGCCAGTACCACCGCAAGGATCACCGCGCGCAGCGTCAACTGCGGCGTACCTGCACCTGCAGCTTTCAAGCCGGAATTCGACATCGTCACCCCTCCCAGGGCATGCAATCGACGAAACCTAGCGGCTGGGGGACGGCAAGTCCAGTGCGCGAGCCCGCGCGACATCGCAAGGATGCGGACCAGGGCCACCCCAAGTCGCTCCCCGATACTCGCTTGGTTGGGGTGGCCCCGGCCCGCATCCCCCATACTTCTTCGCATCCCGGGGGAGGCACATGCCAGCAACAACGACCTACAGCGACATCCCGCTGCGCAACGACTTCCTCGGCCATCCCAAGGGCGTCTACGTCTGCTTCTTCACCGAGATGTGGGAGCGCTTCTCGTTCTACGGGATGAAGGCGCTGCTGCTGCTGTACCTGACCAAGTACCACCTGTTCGACGACACCGGCGGGCTCAACCTGCTCGGCGCGTACGGCGGCCTTGTGTATTGCCTGCCGGTGCTCGGCGGCCTGCTCGCGGACCGCTGGCTGGGCATGCGCAAGGCGGTGGTGTTCGGTGGCGTGCTGCTGGTGCTGGGCCACTTCGGGATGGCGTTCGAGGGCGAACAGGCGCGCCAGGTCGGCACGGCGGTGGTCCGCGACGAGCGCGCGCTGCTGGTGTTCTATGCGTCGCTGGCGCTGATCATCATGGGCGTGGGCTTCCTCAAGCCCAACATCTCGGTGATCGTCGGCCGGCTGTACGCGGACGACGATCCGCGCCGGGATTCCGGCTTTTCGCTGTTCTACGCCGGGATCAACCTCGGCGCGATGATGGCCTCGCTGGTCTGCGGCGTGCTCGGCGAGACCTGGGGCTGGAAGTACGGATTCGGCGCCGCCGGCGTCGGCATGATTGCCGGCCTGGCGATGTTCCTGTGGGGCCAGAAGTACCTGCGCGGCCTGGCCGAACCGCCGCGGCCGGAACGCCTGCGCGAGCGCGTCGCCGGGATCCCGCGCGAGTGGGCGATCTACCTGGCCGCGCTGCTCGGCCTGCTGCCGATCGCCGGGCTGATGTGGGCGACCGGCAACAATGCGTTCACCCTGTCCGCGGGCATCGACCTGACCCTGGCGCAACTCTTCATGCTGGTGGTGCTGGCCTTCGTGCTGGCCTGGTTCGTGCGCTTCATCCTGCGCGAATGCGACCGCCGCGAGCGCGCGCAGATGCTGACCCTGATGGTGCTGATCGTACTCGCGGTGGTGTTCTACACCCTTTACGAACAGACCTACGGTTCGTGGGTGGTGTTCACCGACCGCATGCTGACCAAGGATTTCTTCCCTTCGCTGGTGCAAGCTGAAGGCCTTCCGTTTGCCTACTTCGTAGTCGCCACGCTGTTGCTGCCGCTCGCCTTCATGCTGGCCGCGCCCTGGCACGACCGCCGCCCCGGCTCGCCGTTGTCCGCCACGCTGTTCCTGCTGGCTGCAGCCGCAACCGTGCTGATGACGGTGGGGATGGTGGTGCTGCAGCCGCAGACCGCGGGCTCGCTGACGTTCGTCGCTGGTCCTTTCATCCTGGCGCTGGCACCGTTGTTCTCGTGGTTGTGGGGCTGGCTGGACCGCCGCGGGCGCAACCCCGGCAAGCCGGCGAAGAGCGTGCTTGGCCTGCTGTTCGCGGCGCTGTCGTTCCTGCCGCTGGTGCTTGCCGCGCAATCGGCTGGCGAAACCGGCAGCTGGGCCAGCGTGTGGTGGCTGGTGCTGGCCTACGGGTTGCTGCAGGTCGGCGAGATCTGCCTGTACCCGGTCGGGCTGTCCGCGGTCACCCAGCTGTCGGTGCCGCGCGTCGCCAGCCTGATGATGGGCACCTGGTTCCTTGCCACCGCATTCTCGGAATTGCTTGCGCACAAGCTGGGCACGCTGGCGGCGGTCGAAGACCCCGGCGCGTTGCTGGAGCACAGCCAGGCGTGGTCGGCTGCCGCGGCCACCTACGGCGACTACTTCCGGATGCTGCTGCTGGCCGGGCTTGCATGCACCGCGCTCGCCTTGCTGGCGTTGCCGTGGCTCAACCGCGGCATGCACGGGGTGCGCTGAACGAGGCCATCTTGATGCCCCGGGCCGCACGTGGGCCGCTGCTACACTCCGGCCACTGCCCGCACGAGATCCACCGCATGCCGACCCCGCGCCCGCTCGCCCTCGCCCTGGTCCTCGCGCTCGCAGCCGGCCTCGCCGCGCCCGACGGGCATGCAGCGAAGAAGGCCGCGCCGAAGAAGGCGCCAGCGGTCTCGGGCGTGTGTTCCGACTTCTACGCGAATGCCAACGCGGACTGGCTGAAGGCCAACCCGATGCCCGCCAGCGGCGCGATCTCCGCGCTCGGCCAACTGACAGCGCGCGCGCAGCTGCAGCAGCGCGAACTGCTGGACGCGGCGATGCAGTCGCCGCAGGGCAACGTGCAGAAGCTGCTCGGCGATTTCTGGGCCAGCGGCCTGGACGAAGCCGCGGTCGAGCGCGACGGCGCCGGCCCGGTGGCACCGCTGCTGCAGCGGATCGACGGCATCCGCAAGACCGGCGACGTCGCCCCGGCGATCGCCGCCCTGCACCAGGTCGGTATCCCGGTGCTGTTCAACTTCACCGCGGACATCGACCTGCGCGACTTCGACCGCCACCTCGGCTATTTCTCGCAGGGCGGGCTGGGCCTGCCGGATCCGGCCTACTACACCCGCGGGGACGCCGACACCCAGGCCCTGCTGGCGCGCTACGCCGACTACATCCGCAAGGTGCTGACCCTGACCGGCGTGCCGGCCAAGGACCTGGAACGCGAGACGGCGTTGGTGCTGGACCTCGAGAAGCGCATCGCCGCGGCCGCGCGGCCGCTGGTGGAGCTGCGCGACCCCAGGACCAACTTCGCCGCGGTCGCGACCGCCGGCCTCGGCAAGCAGTACCGCAACCTGCAGCTGGACGCGTTCCTGAAGGCACAGGCGGTGAGCGACGACGCGGTGTCGATCGCCAACCCGGCGATGTTCGCCCAGCTCGATGCGATGGTCGGCGGCCTCAAGCCGGCGCAATGGAAGAGCTACCTGCGCTGGCGGGTCGGCGATGCGATGGCGCCGTACCTCGCCAGGCCATGGCGCGACGCCTCGTTCGAGTTCCGCGGCAAGGTGCTGCTCGGCGAGGGCGCGCCCGCGCCGCGCTGGCAGCAGGTGCTGGACGCGATCAACCTGGCCGCCGGCCCGATGCTCGGCCGCGAGTACGCCGCGCGCCACCTGGCCGATGCCACCCGCCAGCAGGCGGTCGCCATCGCCGGCCAGGTGCGCGACGCGCTGGCCGCCAGCATCGGCAACAGCACCTGGCTGGGCGCGGCGGCGAAGGCGGAAGCGCAGGCCAAGCTCGGCAAGCTGCGAATCGAAGTCGGCACCCCGCGCCGCGACCTCGACTACACGGTGCAGCCGATGGGCCGCGGCAGCTTCGGCGGCAACATGCTGATCGCCTCGAGCTGGCGGCATCGCGAGGAAATGAAGCGGATCGGCCGCGGCAATGCCGATCGCCGCTGGGACGTGCTGCCGCAGCAGCCAGCTTTGGCCTACGAGCCGGCGCACAACCGTCTGATCGTGACCGCGGCGATGCTGCAGGCACCGGTGCTCGACCCCGCGATGCCGCAAGCCGCGCAGTACGGCGCGTTCGGCGCGCTGGTCGGCCACGAACTGAGCCACGCGGTGGATGCGCGCGGCCGCATGGTCGATGCCGGCGGCAACCTGCGCGACTGGTGGGACAGCGGCGAAGCCGCCGCCTGGGATGCCAACGGGCAACGCGTTGCGGCGCTCTACGACACCTTCGCCTATCCTCAGCTGAAGGGGGTCAAGGTCAACGGCCGCCTCACCCGCGAGGAAAACATGGCGGACATCGCCGGCCTCGAGCTGGCCCGCGCCGCGCTGGCCGCGGCGCAGCCCGCTGGCGGCGCCGAGGCGGGCAAGGCCTTCTACCGCGGCTGGGCCCAGGTCTGGGCGCAGCAGGTGGGCATGGACGAAGCCCAGCGCCGCAGCCTGCAGGACGTGCGCGCACCGGGCCCGTGGCGCAGCAATGGCCCGGTCATGCAGCAGGCCGCATTCGGCACTGCCTTCGGCTGCAAGGCCGGCACGCCGATGCAGGCCAGGCCAGCGGATCGGATCAGCATCCTGCCCTGAGCAGGACGCTATTCCTAACGGACGATCCGCATCCTCGGCTTGCGCCCGGGACCACCGAATGGCGGCTGCCCGCGCCAGTAGCGGATCAGCAGCCAGCCGAACAGCATCCCGCCGAGGTGGGCGAAATGCGCCACCCCCGGCTGCAGGCCGGTCAGGCCAAGTCCCAGCTCGAACAGGCCATACACGATGACCAGGGTGCGCGCCTTCATCGGGATCGGCGGGAACAGCAGCATCACCCGCTGGTTCGGGAACAGCATGCCGTAGGCCAGCAACAGGCCGAACACCCCGCCCGAGGCCCCAATGGTGGGATACGGACCGGCACCGTTCGCCACCGCCCACGAGCCGACCAGCAACTGGCAAAGCCCCGCGCCGGCCACGCAGACCAGGTAGAACGCGAGGTAGCGACGCTCGCCCCAGGTGTGTTCCAGCGGCGCGCCGAACATCACCAGCGCCAGCATGTTGAAGGCCAGGTGGCCGAAACCGCCATGCAGGAACCCATAGCTCAGCAGCTGCCATGGCAGGAATGCCGGCGCCATCCCGGCCGGGTTGTAGACGTCGCCGCCGAGCGGCCACAGCATCAGCGCGGCCAGGCGCCCGTCGCCCAACAGGGCCTGCAGGAGGAAGCCGGCGATGTTGGCGAACAGCAGCGCCTGGGTGACGCGGGGCAGGTTGAATGGCATCCGTGCGGCGATCCGTTTTCGTTGCACCGCATCATAGGGCTTGCGGCGTCAACGCGGCGACCACACCGCCGCGTCCAGCGAGTCCTCGCGCGGCAAGCGCACGCGTCCGTTGCGCACCTCCACGCCGTCGGCGCGCAGGCGCAGGCACTGTTCGGCGAAGGCGGGCGAATCCGGCGGGAACGCGATGCGGCCATCCGAGCGCAGGATGCGGTGCCACGGCAGTTCGCGGTCGGTGTTGCCGCTGAGCACCCGCGCCACCAGCCGCGCGCGCCCGGGCAACCCCGCGCGGCGCGCGATCGTCCCGTATCCGGCGACCTGCCCGCGCGGTACCGCGCGGATCGCGGCCAGGATCGCAGCGGCGGCGGACGGCATGGACGCGGCGGGCTTCGGCATCCGGGTTAGCATAGCCGCATCCCCCGAACCACCCAGATGCCGCCATGCACGACTTCGACGAGATCCGCAGCCACCTGCTCGCCTCCGGTTACAAGCTGACCCTGGAGGAGCCGTTCGTGTTGTGCGTCGAACTGTCGCTGGCGCAGGGCAAGCGCCACCAGGCGATCTTCCTGTCGGAAATGCAGGACGACGACAACCGCAACTACCTGCGGGTGAGCACCGCGATCGCGCCGACCACCGGCCTCGACGCACGCCGCGCGCTGGCCTTCAACTGGGGCAGCCGGGTCGGCTACCTGGCGATCGGCGAACTCGACGGCGTGCCCTACCTGCAACTGTGCGAGAACCGCCCCTACGACTGCCTGGACGCCGCCGAGATCGACCGCCTGGTGCTGGAACTCGGCGGCACCGGCGACGAGATGGAACGGCGGATGTCGGCCGGCGGCGACCTGCTCTGACGCCTGCCCGCGGGCGGCACCCGCCTGGCCGGATCGCGCAGGCTTGCGCTCAGGCCCAGCCCAGCGCCTCGACCAGCCGCATCAGCCCGTAGGCGAAGCCGCCGGCGGCGGGGATGGTCAGCACCCACGCCCACACGATCCGCTCGATCACGGTCAGCTTCAGCGCACGCGGGTTCTTGCCGAAACCCACGCCCATGATCGCGGTGGAGATGCTGTGGGTGGTCGAGACCGGCATGCCGAAGTGGGCGGCGGTGACCAGGATCGTGGCCGAAGCGGTTTCCGCGGCGAAGCCGTCGATCGGCTGCAGCTTGACCATCTTGTGGCCCAGGGTCTTGATGATCCGCCAGCCGCCGGCGGCGGTGCCGGCCGCCATCACCAGCGCGCACGACACCACGATCCACTTGTCGATATCGGTCTCGCCGCCATCCGGATGCAGGAACTGCGCCCATGCCGGCAGGTTGTCCAGGGTGCCCGCGCCCTGCGCGGCGAAGATCGCCAGGGCGATGATGCCCATCGTCTTCTGCGCGTCGTTGGTGCCGTGGGCGAAGCCCATGTAGGCCGCTGAAGCCAGCTGCGCCTTGCGGAAGAACGCGTTCACCCAGCGCGGCCGCGACAGCCGCGCCAACGGCCCGCCGGCCTTGCGCAAGCCCGCCACCAGCGCATACAGCAACGCCAGGATCAGCACCCCGAGGGTGAAGCCGGCGATCGGCGAACTGACCATCGGCACCACCACCTTCCACAGGATGCCCTTGTTGGCGGTCCAGCCGCCATCGCCGAGCTTCGACCAGATCAGGGCGTTCCAGTCGTTGTGGGCAGCCGCGAGCGCGGCGCCGCACAGGCCACCGATCAGCGCGTGCGACGAGGACGACGGCAGCCCCATCCACCAGGTCACCAGGTTCCAGCTGATGCCGCCGGCCAGCGCACAGACCAGCACCTGCGAGGTGATCGTGACCACCTCGGTATCGACCAGGCCGGAGGAGATGGTCTTGGCCACCGCGGTGCCCGCGAACGCGCCGATCAGGTTCATCACCGCGGCCAGCATCACCGCATGCCCGGGCGAAAGCACCTTGGTCGCGACCACGGTGGCGATGGAGTTGGCGGTGTCGTGGAAGCCGTTGATGAACTCGAATACGAGCGCGGACAGGATCACCAGCAGCAACAGGGTCAGCATCGTGCGTCTCCGGTCGCCGGCTCAGGAATTCTTCAGCACGATCTCGTACGCCACCACCCCCGCCTCGCGGCAGCGGTCGATGGCCTTTTCCATGATCTCGAAGAATTCCTTGAGCAGGAACATGTCGCCGGCATCAAGGTCGCCCGAATAGATCTCGCGGTGCAGCTCCAGGATCAGCCGGTCGGCCTCGGTCTCGATCACCCGCAGGCGGTCGTTGAGCGCCTTCATCTTCTCCAGGCGCAGCTGCGGCAGCTCCGCGACCATCTCCACCACCACCCCGGCGGCCTGCTCCAGCATCGCCGCGCGCGGGGCGAAGTCGATGTTGACCAGCCGGTGCTGGGCGAGTGCGTAGCGGTCGGCGAAGCGTTCCACCTGCTTCGGGATCTTGTACAGCGCAGACCCCAGCGCCTCGATGTCCTCGCGCTCGAACGGGGTGATGAAGCTTTCCACCAGCGCCTGGCTGATCTTGTCGGAGGCGACCCGCTCGCGCTGGCGCGCGTGCTTGAAGGGCTCCAGCGAGGGCGAGCGCTCGGCCGCCTTGAGCATCGCGTGCAGGGCCTTGGTGCTGTCGTAGGCGGCGTCGGCCGCTTCGTTGAACAGGGCATAGAACTGCTTGCCCTGGCCGAAAATGGTCTGCAGCGAAAACATGGCGGCCTGCCCGTCGTTTGGCGTCGGTGCGGATTATGACGGCTGGATGACATTAATGCGCGGCCGTCATCATGCCCTGCCCTGCTATCATCGCGGCGCGCCCCGGCGCACTCCATGGACCAGTCCCCCAAGCCACCGCCGTCGACCTTCCGCGCCCGCTTGCGGGCCGCGCGGCACGGGAGCGCCCGTGGCTGAATTGCTGGTGGTGTTCGCCCTGATCGCGCTGAACGGGTTCTTCGCGATGTCGGAGATGGCGGTGATGACCTCGCGCAAGCTGCGCCTCAAGCAGCTGGCCGAGGATCCGGAACGCCCCAGCCGCGGCGCGCGCAAGGCGCTGGCGATGGCCGAACACCCCGACCACCTGCTGTCCACCGTGCAGGTCGGGATCACCCTGATCGGGATCTGCACCGGCGTGTTCGGCGGCGATGCGATCGGCCTGCAGATCGCCGACTGGTTGCGCGGCGCCTGGCCGGATGCGCACCAGTACGCGCGCCCGCTGGGCATCGGCACCGCGGTGGCGCTGATCACCGCCAGTTCGGTGATCTTCGGCGAACTGATCCCCAAGCGGCTGGCGCTGACCAATCCGGAAGCCATCGCCAGCCGGGTGGCGATACCACTGGACCTGCTGGCCACCGCCACCAAGCCGGTGATCCTGCTGCTGGGCGCGATCAACCGCGGCGTGCTGCGCCTGCTCGGCATCCGCAACGACGCCCGCAGCGCGATCACCGAGGAAGAGATCCACCTGCTGGTGAGCGAAAGCCACGAGCAGGGCGTGATCGACCTCGACGAACGCAACATGATGAACCGGGTCATGCGCCTCGGCGACCGCACCGCGGAAAGCCTGATGACGCCGCGCACCGACATCGCCTGGCTGGACGCCAGCGGCAGCCTGGCCGACAACCTGGCGACCATGCAGGACACGCCGTTCTCGCGCTACCCGGTCTACCGCGGTGGCGACGACGACGTCGCCGGCGTGCTTGAGGTGAAGACCCTGCTGGACGAGCTGGGCAAGCAGCTGCCGGAGCTGTTCCGGGACATCCGCCCGGCGCTGTTCGTGTCCGAATCCACCCACGCGCTGAAGCTGGTCGAGATCCTGCGCGAGGAACAGCAGTCGCTGGCGCTGGTGGTCGACGAATACGGCGACATCCAGGGCGTGGTCACCATCAGCGACGTCATGGATGCGGTGCTCGGTCGCCTGCAGGCCGGCGAGGCGCACGACAACGAGGCGCTGGTGGTCGAACGCGAGGATGGTTCGCTGCTGGTCGATGGCGGCCTGCACATCGACGAGCTGCGCGAACTCACCGGCGAGCGCCTGGCCGACAGCGAGGAACACGATTACCACACCGCCGCCGGGCTGGTGATCGCCCATTTCGGCCGCATCCCGCACGTGGGCGAGCATTTCATGCTCGGCTCCTGGCGGATCGAAGTCGTGGACCTGGACGGGCCGCGGATCGACAAGCTGCTGCTGCAGCGCATGCCCGGCGCCAGGGATGGCGGCGATGGCGCCGCCTGAGCCACGCGACCCGGCACGCACGCGCAAGCCCCGCGAAGCCGGCACCCGCGCGATCCTGGACGTCCTGCTCGACGGCGACCACCAGCAGGCACTCGATTTCAGCGCCCTGCTCGGCGGCCTCGGCCGGCGCGCGTTCGGGATGCTGCTGTTCGTGGCCGCGCTGCCGGCGTTCATCCCGATCCCGATCGGCGGCGCGCTCAGCGGCCCGCTGGTGGTGCTGATCGCGGCCCAGTTGCTGGTCGGCCTGCGCCGGCCGTGGCTGCCGGGGTTCATCGCCCGGCGCGGCCCCAAGCGGCAGTCGCTGGCGCGCTTCGAGCGCATCGTCGATCCGTGGCTGCTGCGGCTGGAGCACCTGGTGCGGCCGCGGCTGGCCGCGGTCCTCGACCACCGCCTGGCGGCCGCGTTCACCGGCCTGCTCCTGCTGCTGCTGGGCGTGCTGCTGTCGCTGCCGATCCCGCTGACCAACTACCTGTTCGGCGGGATCATCCTGGTGTTCGCGCTGGCCCTGCTCGAGCGCGACGGCGCCTTGATGCTGGGCGCCTGGGGCCTGGGGCTGGCCGCGCTGGCCACCACCGGCGCGCTGTCCGGCGGGCTGGTCGCCGCGCTGCAACCCGTGCTTGGCAGGTTCCTCTAACGCCCGCGGGTCAGCCGAGCAGCTTCACGAACTCCGCCGCGCTGAGCGGATGCCCCAGCCAGTAGCCCTGCACCAGGTCGCAATCGCGCTCACGCAGCAGTTCGTACTGGCCCTGCTTTTCGACGCCCTCCGCGACCACCACGATCCCCATCGAATGCGCCATCGCGATGATCGCGCTGGTCAGGGACAGGTCGTCGGGGTCGCGCAGCAGGTCGGTGATGAAGCTGCGGTCGATCTTCAGGCCGTCGACCTGGACCCGGCGCAGGTGGCTGAGGCTGGAATAGCCGGTGCCGAAGTCGTCCAGCCAGACCCGCACGCCGGTCTCGCGCAGGCGGCCGAGCAAGGCGGTGGCGTTGGCCTCGTCGCTGATCACCGCGGTTTCGGTGAGCTCCACGTGCAGGCGTTCCGGCGACAGTGCCGACTCCTGCAGCGCGCTGCCGATCTGCTGGACCAGGTCGGTGCTGCGCAGCTGCCGCGGCGAGACATTGACCGAGACGAACGGCGGTTCGCCAGCACCCGCGGGCTTGTGCCAGCGCGACGCTTCCTGGCAGGCGGCGCGCATGACCTCCGGCCCGATCGCCTCGATCAGGCCACTCTGCTCGGCGACCTCGATGAACACCGCCGGCGAGATCGCGCCATCCTCCGGGTGGTTCCAGCGCAACAGCGCCTCCGCGCCGACCAGCACCCGGTCCTGGGTGCGGAAGATCGGCTGGTAGGCGAGGCTGAGTTCGCCGCGGCCCCACGCGCCGCGGAGGTCGTGCTCCATGCGCATCCGCCGTTCGACCGCCTGGTCCATGGTGCGGCTGTAGAAGCGGTAGCAGTTCTTGCCGGCGACCTTGGCCTGGTACATCGCGATGTCGCCGTTCTTCATCAGCAGCGATGCGCTGGAGGCGTCGTCCGGGAACAGCGCCACCCCGACCGAGGAGCCGAGGAACACCTGCCGGCCATGCAGGATCAGCGGTTCGCCAAGGTCGGCGACCAGCCCCTTGGCCAGTTCGGTGACCATCGTCCGCACGTCGCCATCGGGCTCGTCGTCGCCGGCCTGCAGCAGGATCACGAATTCGTCGCCGCCGAAGCGCGCGACCATCGCGTCGGCGCCGGCGATCGCCTTCACCGCGCGGTCGATGCGGCCGGCGATCTGCAACAGCACCTCGTCGCCGGCTTCGTGGCCGAGGGTGTCGTTGACCCGCTTGAAGTCGTCGAGGTCGGCGAACACCAGCGCCAGCTGGCGGCCGGCGCCCTGCAGCGAACGCAGGCGCTGGTCCAGCGACTCGCGGAACGCCAGCCGGTTGGACAGGCCGGTCAGGGCATCGCTGTAGGCCACCCGCCGGATGTCGCGGTCGTGCTTGGCCACGCTTTCGCGCATGCGGCCGAAGGTGCGGACGAGGTCGCCGAGTTCGTCCTCGCGATTGGTCTGCGGCACCGGCAGCGAGAAATTGCCGGCCTCGATCTCGCGCGCGGCATCGCCGAGCTGCTTGATCGGCTGCACCAGCAGCCGCTGCACCAGCACCGCCGCGGCCAGGCCGACCACGCCGAGCGCCGCGCACAGCAGCAGCAGCCAGGCAAGGTTGCGGCGGCCGACTTCGTCGATGCGCCCGCGCAGGCCCTGCATCGCCTGTTCCTCCGCAGCGGCCATGCCGACCAGCGAATAGCCGATGCGCACGCCGCCGAGGCGCTGGTCCGCGACCATGATCGGGCTGGACACGTCGAGCACCTGCCCCTGCATCCGGGTGTGCGGGCCGCGCGCGGCGATCACTTCCTTCGCCAGCGCATCGCCCATCGGCTGCCCGTAGGCGGCGATGTCGCCGGAGCCGTCGTGCAGGATGCGGCCCTGCGGGTCGTACACCAGCACGTAATCGACGTCGGATTCGCGCAGCGCGGCGCGCGCCAGCGCGCCGATGGCATCGAGGTCGAAGAAGTACAGCGGATTGGCCAGGCCATCGGCAAGCTGCCGCACTTCGGCCTCGCCATCCACCCGCAGCTGCTCCGACAGCAGGCCGTGCATGGCCACCCGGGTGACTTCGCTGACTTCGTGCTGGGTCGACTGCTGGCGCTGCCAGACCAGCACCATCACCAGCACCAGCAGCGCCAGCAGGAGCAGGATCGCGGCGAAGAACCGCGATTGCAGGCCCATCCGCGGCCGCCTCATTCGACCTCCAGGCGCACGCGGGTGAGGCCACGGCCAAGCCGGTCCAGCGACTGCCGGTCCTCGGCGGAGACGTCGACGAAGCGGGAGGTGCCGATGAAGCGGCGCAGCGCCTCGCCGGCATCCGGGTCGATCGACGCCTCCATCAGCACCTCGCGCAGGCGCGCCTCGACCTTCGGCTCGAGGTCGCCGCGGGTCAGCACCAGCGCGCGCGGCACGTCCTGGCTTTCGGCCACGACCCGGAAATCGGCGACGAACGCCGGCGGCATCCGCTGCGGGTTGGCCCAGTCGAGGTTGCTGAGCACGCCGGCATCGACCAGCCGCTTGTGCACCCAGGTGGTGATGTTGAGTTCGGTGCGCGCGAACAGGTAACCCACCGCCTGCGGCGAAGGCTTGTCCATCGGCGAGAGCAGCAACTCCATCTTCTGGCCGGCCTCGAGCAGGGCGCTGGCCGGCAGGTAGTACGCGCTGGTCGAATACGGGCTCTGGAACGCCACGCTGCGTCCGGCCAGGTCGGCCAGGCTGCGCACCGGGCTGTCGCGGCGCACGAAGAACACGCTGTGGTAGCGGCTGGCGCCATCGCGTTCGGTGATCAGCAGCGAGCGTGCGTTGGCGCGGCGCTCCAGCAGGACCGCGTTGCCGGAGGTCTCGGTCACCCAGTCGACCCGGCCACGGCGCAGGTAGCTGCCCATCTGCTGCAGGTCGCGCGCCATCAGGATGCGGCCACTGCGGATGCCCACGCTGGCCATCCGCGGCACCACGTAGTCGAGCAGCGGCTTGAGCTGGTCGTAGTGCGACTTCGGGTCGTCGCTGACCCGCCCCAGCACCAGCACCGAAGCATCGTCTTCAACCGGCGCAGCCACCTGCGCGCGCGCCGACGGCAGCAGCGCCAGCAGGATGCATAGCAGGCCAGCCACGACCGGCCTGGGGTTTCGCAGCGTCGAGTGCAAGACGATCCGGTTCCTGGTTCCCCTGCGCGGAGCCTAACCGATTTTCATGGCGATTCGCCCTGCCCCGCCAGCCGCGCCATGCGCTGGGTATCGGCGAGCACGCCGCGCAACAGGCGCACGTCGGCGCTGTCCAGGTTGGCCCGAAGGTACAGCCGGCGCAGCTTGCGCATCGCCGAGTCGGGCGCGCGTCCCTTGTGGAAATCGATCTGCTCGAGCGCCTCGGCAAGCTGGCCGAACAGACCCTCGAGCTCGGCATGGCTGGCCGCGCCCGCAGCCGGCGGCGCCGTGCGCTGCGCGCTGTCCTGCAGTGCCGGCAGATCGCCCAGCATCGCGCAACGCAACTCGTAGCTGAGCACCTGCACCGCGGCGGCGAGGTTCAGCGAACTGAACGCCGGATCCGAGGGAATGTGGATCGCGGCGTGGCACAGCTGCAGTTCGTCGTTCTCCAGCCCGGTGCGCTCGCGCCCGAACACCAGCGCCACCGGCCCGCTGGCGGTGGCGGCAAGCGCGCGCCGGGCGGCATCGCGCGGGTGCAGCGGCTCAAGCTGGATGCGCCTGCTGCGCGCGGTACATCCCAGTACCCAGCGGCAGTCGGCAACCGCTTCGGCCAGGCTGGCGAACACCGGTGCCGCCGCGACCAGGTCGTCGGCGCCCGCCGCCATCGCCTGGGTATCGCGGTCCGGGGCCTTTTCCGGCGCCACCAGCACCAGCCGCGACAGGCCCATGGTCTTCATCGCGCGGGCCGCGGAACCGATGTTGCCTGGGTGCTGGGTACCGACCAGGACGATGCGCAGGTCGCGGTCGGTGGATTCGAGCAGGGTCTCCATCCCGGAATGGTAAACTGCGCGCCCCGGCCCCCGCGCCGGGGTCGTTCTTTGCCGCCGCCGCCGTTCCCCCCTCCTCACCCCTTCGAGGCGCTCCGCCATGCAGAAACCCGTGGTCAATGTCATGGTCAAGGCGGCCCGCGCGGCCGGCAACGTGCTCCTGCGCAGCATGCACAAGCTCGATGCGATCAACGTGGTCGAGAAGGACCGCATGGACTTCGCCAGCGACGTCGACGAAGCCGCGGAGAAGGCGGCGGTCAAGGAACTGCGCCGCGCCTACCCGGATTACGCGATCCTCGCCGAGGAAGGCGGCGCGCAGGGCAAGGGCCATTCGGTGTTCGTGATCGACCCGCTGGACGGCACCAGCAACTTCCTGCGCGGCTTCCCGCACTGGTGCGTGTCGATCGCGCTGGTCGAAGGCGGCGACGTGCAGCACGGGGTCATCTTCGACCCGCTGCGCAACGAACTGTTCACCGCCAGCCGCGGCAGCGGCGCGGTGCTCAACGACAAGCGCATCCGCGTCGGCGAGCGCAAGGACCTGGCCGGCGCGATGCTGGCCACCGGCTTCGCCCCGCGCGAGCGCGAGCGCGCGCCGGCGCAGCTGGAATGCATCCGCGAACTGCTGCGCGACGCCGAGGACATCCGGCGCACCGGCTCCGCCGCGCTCGACCTCGCCTACGTGGCCTGCGGCCGCCTGGACGGCTACTTCGAGGCCGGCGTGAAGCCGTGGGACATCGCCGCCGGGGTGCTGCTGGTGCGCGAGGCCGGCGGCCGCATCTGCGATTTCCGCGGCGCCGGCACCGGTTCGCTGGATGCGAAGGGGATCGCCGGGCGCACGCTGGTGGCCGGCAACCTCAAGCTGATCGACAGCCTGCAGAAGGGGATCGTGCAGTCCGGCTACGCCGCCGCCTGCAGGTAGTCGCGACTCCCGGCTTGGCCTGGGGTCGCTTCACCCACAAGAAACCCGCGCACTGCGCGGGTTTCTTGTGGGCCATGGACCCGCCCGGTCAGGGGCGCCGCGCCAGCGCCGCCTCGTCGCGTGCCTTCGGCAGCAGGTCCTGCTTGCTCACGCCCAGCCACAGCAGCAGCGGGCAGGCGATGAAGATCGAGGACAGGGTACCGACCACGATGCCGATCATCTGTGCCTCGGCCATCCCGCGCAGCGAACCGCCGCCATAGAAGTACAGGGCCAGCACGGTCAGCAGCGCCACGAACGAGGTGATAACGGTACGCGACAGGGTCTGGTTGATCGACTTGTTCAGGACCTCGCGCGGCGGCACCCGCAGCGACTTGAAGTTCTCGCGCACGCGGTCGAACACCACGATGGTGTCGTTGATCGAATAGCCCATCACCGACAGGATGCCGGCCAGCACGGTCAGGTCGAATTCGTGCCCGCTCAGCGCGAACCAGCCGGCGCAGATCAGCACGTCGTGCAGGGTGGTGATGATCGCCGCCACCGCGAACTTCCACTCGAAGCGCGCCGAGATGTAGGCAAGGAAGCCCAGCACCACGAACAGCAGCGCGTAGAAGCCGTTCCAGGCCAGCTCCTTGCCGACCTGGGCGCTGATCACCGCGCTGCTCATCTTGGTCGCGGGATTGCCGTCAAGCGAAGCGGCGCTGGCGACCGCGTCGCCGATGCTGCTGGCCTGGTCGGCGCCACCCTCCTGCTTGCCGTCGGCCTGCAGCCGCACCAGCAGGTCGTTGCCGCTGCCGAACGCCTGCACCTGCGCATCCTCGTAGCCGGACGCCGCCAGCCGGGCGCGCACGCCATCGACATCCGGCGCCTGCGGGTAGCGCAACTCGACGCCGACGCCGCCGGTGAAGTCCAGCGCGAAGTTGAAGCCCTTGAGCGGGATCGCGCCAAGCGCGACCACCATCAGCAGGGCGGCCGCCACCAGCGACGCCAGCCGCAGGCGCATGAAGTCGAAGGTGCTGTCGTGCGGGAACACGTTGAAGGGTTGCATGTGCGGTCTCCGTCAGATCGCGATCGACTTCAGCTTGCGCTTGCCGCCATAGATCAGGGTGGCGATGCCGCGCGATACCGATACCGCGGTGTACATCGAGGTCAGGATGCCGAGGATCAACGCCACCGCGAAGCCCTTCAGCGGGCCGCTGCCGAACGCGAACAGGGCGATGCCGGCCAGCATCGCGGTGAGGTTGGCGTCGGCGATTGTGCCGGTCGCCTTCTCGTACCCGGTGGCGATCGCCGATTGCGGCGGCATCCCGGCGCGCAATTCCTCGCGGATGCGCTCGTTGATCAGCACGTTGGCGTCCACCGACATGCCCACGGTCAGCGCGATGCCGGCAAGCCCCGGCAGGCTGAGGGTGAAGCCCAGCAGCGACATCAGCGCCACCACCATCAGCAGGTTGATCAGCAGCGCGAGCGAGGTGATCAGGCCGAACATCCGGTAATAGACCAGGAAGAAGCCCAGCGCGAAGAGGAAGGAGAACGCCACCGCCTTGAGGCCGCGTTCGATGTTCTCCTTGCCCAGGCTCGGGCCGATGGTGCGTTCGTCGACGAAGTCCATCGGCGCCGCCAGCGCACCGGCGCGCAGCAGCAGGGCGAGGTCGGCGGATTCCTTCATGCTCTCGAGGCCGGTGGTCTGGAAGTCGCGGCCCAGCGTGCCCTGGATGGTGGCGACCGAGATCACCTGCTCCATGATCCGGGTGCTGCGCACTTCCTTGCCGTCGACCAGCTTCACCTCGGGGATGCGCTCGATGTACACCACCGCCATCGGCTTGCCGACGTTGGCGCTGGAGTAGTCGAACATGCGCTGGCCGCCGATGCTGTTGAGGCGCACGCTGACCGCCGGGGTGCCGGACTGCGAGTCGAAGAACGAGGTCGCATTCTGCAGCTGCTCGCCGGAGGCGATCACCCGCTTGTTGAGCAGGATCGGCATCGGCTTGCCGTCGGTGCCGGTTTCCTTGCGGTTGTAGAGCCGTGCTTCCGGCGGCACCAGGCCGTTGTCGCGCGCCTCCACCGCATTGCCTTCGACCACGCCGCGGTATTCCAGGGTCGCGGTGGCGCCGAGGATGCGCTTGGCCTGCGCGGTGTCCTGCACGCCCGGCAGCTCGACCACCACCCGGTCCGCGCCCTGGCGCTGGATGATCGGCTCGGCCACGCCGAGCTCGTTGATGCGGTTGTTGATGGTGCCGATGTTCTGCTGCACCGCCTCGGTCAGCATCCGGTCAAGCTCAGCCTGCGGGATCGCGACCGTGATCGTGTCGCCCAGCGCCTCGATCCGGTAGGTCGGCATGTCGCGCGCCAGCAACTGGCGGGCCTTGTCCAGGTCCTGGCCGGGGCGCAACCGCGCGACCACCCGGTTGCCGGGCGCCGGCTCGATCGAGGTGAACAGGATCCGGTTTTCCCGGAACTGCACCCGCATGTCCTCGGCGGTCGCCTCGAAGCGCTTGGCCAGCGCGGCCTCGCGGTCGACCTGCATCAGGAAATGCACGCCGCCACGCAGGTCAAGGCCGAGGAACATCGGCTTGGCGCCGACCCACTGCAGCCACTTCGGCACCGTGGACGCCTGGTTCAGCGCGACCACGTAGCTGCCGCCGAGCTCGTCGCGGATGGCCTGGGAGGCGCGGCTCTGGGCATCGTCGCTGGCGATGCGCACCAGCAGGTTGCCGTCCTTGCCGATCTCGCTGGAGGCGAACGGCACCGCCGACTTCTTCAGCGCGGCCTCGACCCGCTGCTGCAGGGCGGCGTCGACGCTGGCGCCGCGGTTGGCGGTGACCTGCACCGCCGGTTCCGACGGGAACACGTTCGGCACCGCGTACAGGACGCTCAATGCCAGCACGAGCAGGATGACGACGTATTTCCAACGGGCGTATTCGAGCATTGCAGCACCCCGCGCACGGCCCGCGGGGCCGGCGCTTCAAGCAATCGGGAAGGATCAGGCGGCTTTCAGCGTGCCCTTGGGCAGGACATTGGCGATCGCGCCCTTCTGCAGGCGGACCTGCACGCCGGCGGCGATCTCGACGGTGACGAAGCTCTCGCCGATCTCGCTGACGGTGCCGGCGATGCCGCCGTTGGTGATCACCTCGTCGCCGCGGGACAGCTTGTCCAGCATCGCGCGGTGCTCCTTCTGCCGCTTCATCTGCGGGCGGATCATCAGGAAGTACATGATCGCGATCAGGATGACCGGGAACAGCAGGGTGGACATCATGCAGGTGCGGCGGCGGCGGGTGCGGCGCCGGCGGCCTGGGCATGGGCAACGGGAATCAGGAAATCGAGCGGGTTCATCGGGAATCCGTGTATGACTGTCAAAACAGCCGGGAATTATGCCATGTAGGCCGGAACACGCCCATTCAAGGGCCGTTTCAAGCCCGCCGTGCCCGGTAGAACGCGTCGCGGAAGGCTGCGAAGGTCCCCGTTTCGATGGCCTGGCGCATGCCCGCCATCAGGCGCTGGTAGTAGCGCAGGTTGTGCAGGGTGCCCAGCATCGGCGCCAGCATCTCGTTGCAGCGGTCCAGGTGGCGCAGGTAGGCGCTGCTGAAGCCGTTGGCGCAGGCGTGGCAGTCGCAGCCCTCCTCGATCGGGCGCAGGTCGCGCTCGTACTGCGCGTTGCGCACGCGGATGGTGCCGGTGGAGGTGAAGTAGTGGCCGTTGCGCGCGTTGCGGGTCGGCATCACGCAGTCGAACATGTCGACCCCGCGCGCCACCGCCTCCACCAGGTCTTCCGGCCGGCCCACCCCCATCAGGTAGCGCGGGCGGTCCTGCGGCAGTTGCGGCGCGGTGTGCTCGAGCATGGCGTTGCGCTCGGCCTCGGTCTCGCCGACCGCCAGCCCGCCGATCGCGTAGCCGTCGAAGCCGACCTGCTGCAGGCCCTCGGCCGAGCGCGAGCGCAGGTCATGGTGGACGCCGCCCTGGACGATGCCGAACAGCGCCGCGTCGTTGCCCTCGTGCGCGCGCTTCGAACGTTCGGCCCAGCGCAGCGACAGCTCCATCGAACGCTCGATGACGCGCTTGTCGACCGGCGCGCCATCGACATGCACCGGAGGGCATTCATCGAAGATCATCACGATGTCGCTGCCCAGCACCTTCTGGATGTGCATGGATTCCTCGGGACCGAGGAACACCTTGCTGCCGTCGGTGGGCGCGGCGAAGGTCACGCCGGCCTCGGTGATCTTGCGGCGATGCGCCAGCGAGAACACCTGGAAGCCGCCGGAATCGGTCAGGATCGGCCGGTCCCAGCGCGCGAAGCCGTGCAGGCCGCCGTGGGCCTCGATCACCGCAAGCCCGGGCCGCAGGAACAGGTGGAAGGTGTTGCCGAGGATGATCTCCGCTCCGAGTTCGCGCACCTGGTGCGGCAACGCGCCCTTGACCGAGCCGTAGGTGCCGACCGGCATGAACGCCGGCGTCTCGATGGTGCCGCGCGGGAAGGTGATGCGGCCGCGGCGGGCGGCGCCGTCGGATCCAAGCAGCTCGAAAGACATGCGGCTCATGCGTTGTCGCCTGCGGCAGTGCCGGCCATCGGGTACTCCGGAAAGCGGGCCATGGATGGCCCGCGGCGGCGCATGGAACAGGACGTTCCCCTGCGCCGGGCAGGAGTACCCGATGGCCGGCACTGCCGCGTGCAAGGTTCACTGCGCATCGCGCGTCTCCGGGTACAGCAGCATCGCATCGCCATAGCTGAAGAAGCGGTAGCGCTCGCGCACCGCATGCGCGTACGCCGCGAACACGCGCGACTTGCCGGCGAACGCGGACACCAGCATCAGCAGCGTGCTCTCCGGCAGGTGGAAATTGGTCAGCAGCGCATCGATGCTGCGAATGCGGTAGCCGGGGAAGATGAAGATATTGGTCTCGCCGGCGAACGGCTGCAGGTCGCCGTCGACCAGCGCACTCTCCAGCGCGCGCAGCACGGTGGTGCCGACGGCGATCACCCGCCCGCCCGCCTCGCGCGTGCGCCGCACCTGCTGCACCAGCTCGGCGCCCACGTTGATCCACTCGCTGTGCATGCGGTGCTCGCGGATGTCGTCCACCCGCATCGGCTGGAAGGTGCCGGCGCCGACATGCAGGGTGACGTGGCCGAACCGCACCCCGCGCTCGCGCAAGGCCGCGAGCAGCGCGTCATCGAAATGCAGGCCGGCGGTGGGCGCGGCGACTGCGCCGACTTCGCGCGCGAACACGGTCTGGTAACGCTCCGCATCGTCCGCGCCGGGCTCGCGCTGGATGTAGGGCGGCAGCGGCAGGCGGCCGGCATGCAGCAGCCAGTTCTCCAGCGGCTCCGGCAAGTGGAAGCGAAGTTGCCAGAAGCCGGCGTCATCGCGCGACAACACTTCCGCCTCGCCGCCGGCATCCAGGGCGATCCGGCTGCCGGGCTGCGGCGGCTTGCTCACGCCCAGTTGCGCGCGCGCCTGGTTGCCGGGCAGCAGGCGTTCGACCAGGATCTCGACCCGCCCGCCGGTGGCCTTGTTGCCGAACAGCCGCGCCGGGATCACCCGGGTGTCGTTGAACACCAGCAGGTCGCCGGGCTGCAGCAGTGCCGGCAGGTCGCGCACCCCGAGGTCGGCGAACGCGGCATCACCCGGCGGGACCAGCAGCATGCGGCTGGCGGAACGCTCCGGCAGCGGTGCCTGCGCGATCAGCTCCGCGGGCAGTTGGTAATGGAAATCCGACTTCTTCAAGGTGCTGCAACCATCCAAGGCCGCGCATTGTAGGCGAGCGGCGCTCAGCGCTCGAACTTGGTGGACAGGATGATCGAGGTGGTGGTGCGCTCGACCCCGTCGATCGCACCGATGGCATCGGTCAGCACGTCCATCTCGCCGACCGAGCCGGCCACCGCCAGCGCTATCAGGTCGTAGCCGCCGCTGATCGAATACAGCACCCGCACCTCGCGCACGCCCTGCAGCGCCTTGACCACCGCCGGCATCTGCTTGGGCCGCACGGTGATCAGGATGTGCGCGCGGATCCGGCTCTGCTCGTAGTCGTCGTGCACGCGCACGGTGTAGCCGCGGATCACGCCCTGCGCCTCCAGCCGCGCGATCCGGTTCTGCACCGTGGTCCGCGACAGCCCGAGCCGGCGCGCGATGTCCGCGGTGGAGGCGCGCGCATCCTCGCGCAGCAGGGACAGCAGCAGTTCGTCGGCAGGGGTAATTCGCATATCGCCGGATGATACCGTTGATTCGACGGAATAGCCCCGTTATTCGGCCGGATCATCCCTTTCGACTGGTCGGCCGACGGCGATAGAGTGGCAGTCCTGCATTCGCGCACGCGCACCGCGCGCCAAGGACCAAGCCGCCATGACCCTGCTCGACACCCTCGCCCCGCTGCGCGCCCACGGCAACACACGCACCACCGGCCTGGACGATGCCACCATCCTCGCGTTCGCCGCGCGCGACCCGCAGCTGGCCGAAGCGATCCACGCCGCCGCCACCGAATACGCGCAGGTGCGCGCCGACTTCCCCGGACTGCTGGACCTGGACGAGGACGCGCAGCGCGCGGAAGTGCAGGCCGGCTTCGTCAACTTCTATTCGCAGGACAACGCCAATCCGTACGTGGCGCTGACCGCGCGCGGGCCGTGGATCGTGACCCTGAAGGGCGCGGTGGTGTACGACACCGGCGGCTACGGCATGCTTGGCCTGGGCCATGCGCCGCAGGCGGTGATCGATGCGATGGCCAAGCCGCAGTCGATGGCCAACATCATGACCCCGCACGTGGCGCAGCTGCGCTTCTCGAATGCGATGCGGCGGGAAATCGGACAGACCCGCGGCGGCTGCCCGTACGCCGCGTTCCTGTGCCTGAACTCGGGTTCGGAATCGGTCTCGCTGGCGGCACGCATCGTCGACGCCAATGCCAAGACCATGACCGACGCGGGCGCGCGCCACGCCGGCAAGGCGATCAAGCGGCTGGTGGTCAAGGGCGCGTTCCACGGCCGCACCGAGAAGCCTGCGCTGTACTCCGACTCCACCCGCAAGACCTACGTGCAGCACCTGGCCAGCTTCCGCGGCGAGCACTCGGTGATCGCGGTGGCGCCGTACGACATGGACGCGCTGCGCCAGGCGTTCGCCGAAGCGGACAGCAACGGCTGGTTCATCGAGGCGATGTTCCTGGAACCGGTGATGGGCGAAGGCGACCCCGGCCGCAGCGTGCCGGTGGCGTACTACAACCTGGCACGCGAGTTGACCCGCGCGCATGGCGCCCTGCTGCTGGTCGATTCGATCCAGGCCGGCCTGCGCGCCACCGGCTACCTGTCGATCGTCGATTACCCCGGCTTCGAACACTCCGATGCACCGGACATGGAGACCTATTCGAAGGCGCTCAACGCCGGCCAGTTCCCGCTGTCGGTGCTCGCGGTCACCGAGTCGGCGGCGGCCATCTACAAGCGCGGCCTGTACGGCAACACGATGACCGCCAACCCGCGCGCGCTGGACGTGGCCTGCGCGGTGCTGGCGCAGCTCACCCCGCGGCTGCGCGCCAACATCCAGCAACGCGGCACCGAGGTGCTGGCGATGCTGGACACGCTGAAGGAAGAACTCGGCGGCCGCATCACCAAGGTCCAGGGCACCGGCCTGCTGTTCTCCTGCGAACTGGCGGCCGGCTACAAGGGCTACGGCACCGGTTCCACCGAGGAGTGGATGCGCGAACAGGGCATCGGCGTGATCCACGGCGGCGAGAACTCGCTGCGCTTCACCCCGCACTTCGCGGTCACCAGCGCGGAACTCGAACTGGTGGTCGCGATGGTCAGGCGCGCGCTGCTGGAAGGCCCGCGCCAGCAACTCGACGCCAGCCAGGCAGCCGCGGCTGCCTGAGCCAAGGCAGGGCGGCCGCTGGCCGCCCTGTTCGTTTCTGGCCAAAGCTGCGCTAGCCTGCACGCATGAAGACCGTCGAAGTCGACCATCCACTGGTCCGCCACAAGCTCGGCAAGCTGCGCGACATCGCCACCGACCCCGTGCATTTCCGCCAGCTGGCGGGTGAGATCGCCGCCCTGCTCGCGTTCGAGGCCACCCGCGACCTGCCCTGCGAGGTACTGACCGTGCAGACCTGGGCCGGGCCGCTCGAGGTGCAGCACGTGCGCGGCGAGGACCTGACCCTGGTGCCGATCCTGCGTGCCGGCCTCGGTTTCCTGCCCGGCGTGCAGGCCTTGTTGCCCGCCGCCCCGGTCAGCGTGATCGGGCTGCGCCGCAACGAGACCACGCACCAGCCGGAGGGCTATTACCAGCGCCTGGCCGACCGCATGGAGCAGCGCACCGCACTGCTGATCGACCCGATGCTGGCCACCGGCGGCAGCGCCGCCGCCGCGATCGACATGCTCAAGGCCGCCGGCTGCCCCAGGATCAAATGCCTGTTCCTGGTGGCCGCGCCGGAGGGGCTGGCGGCACTTGCGGCCAGGCATCCGGACATCGAGGTGTACGTCGCCGCGATCGACCAGCGCCTCGACGAGAACGCCTACATCCGTCCCGGCCTGGGCGATGCCGGCGACCGCCTGTTCGGCACCCCGGTCGACTGAGCGGCGCTCAGCGCAACCCGAGCCACAGGCCGGCCAGCGCCATCAGCAGCAGCGACAGCCAGGTCAGCGCGGTGCCCCAGAAACGGCCCTTCGAGTAACCGCCGCTGCCCGACAAGCCGGCCGCGTGCAGCAGCCGGCCGAGCAGGAGCACGCCACCGAAGCCCCACACCGCTGCCGCGGCCAGGCCGCACGCCTCCAGCAACGCCAGCACCAGCAGCGCCAGCGGCACGTATTCGGTGAAGTTGCCGTGGACCCGGATCTTGCGCGCCAGCAGCTTGTCGCCGCCATCGCCAAGGCCGACCTTGTGCGCGTGCCGGTGGCGCGCGATCGGCACCGCCAGCGCCAGCATCAGCAGCACGTGCAGCGCGGCGAACAACAGGGTGACCTTGGGCATCGGCATGGCTCGCGCGGGAATGCACGCACGATGCCAGAGTCAGCCGGCGAATGCGCGCGCGTGCAGTTCGGGGTGTTCGTGGGCGGTGCCGAAGCGGCCCCTGGGGTCGCGTACCACCTGGGCCAGCGCGCAGCCCGGGTCGTGGGTGAAGAACAGGTGCACGTTGCGCGCCAGCTTGTCTTCGAGGAAGGCGCGCTTCTCGTCGATCAGCAGTTCGGCGTTGCGGTCGTAGCCCATGGTGATCGGCACGTGCACCCACGGCCGACCGGGGATCAGGTCGGCGCAGAACACCACCCCGCCGTGCGCTTGCCCGTCGACCGTCTCCGGACCCACGATTTCCGCCAGCAACAGCCCCGGGGTGTGGCCATCGCTGTGGTGGAAGCGCACGCTGCCGCCCAGCGCCGGGCAATGGTCGCCTTCCACCAGTTGCAGCCGCCCGCTGGCCTCCAGCAGCTCCGGCAATCCCGCGATGAAACTGGCGCGGTCGCGCGGATGCGGTTCACGCGCGCGCCGCCAGTGGCCGGCGCCGACCACGAAGGTTGCATTCGGGAACAGCAACCGCGGCGATGCGCCCTCCTCCCACGCCGCGAGCAGCCCCCCGGCATGGTCGAAGTGCAGGTGCGAGAGCACCACCACGTCGATGTCCTCGTGCTCGAAGCCGGCCGCGCGCAGCGACTCCAGCAGCACGTGGCGCGACTCCTGCACGCCGTAGCGCTCGCGCAGGGCGGGTTCGAAGAACGCGCCGATCCCGGTTTCGAACAGCACCGTCTTGCCGTTCAGCGGCGAGGCCAGCAAGGCGCGGCAGGCAAGGTCGATGCGGTTGTCGGCGTCGACCTTGGCCCAGCGTTCCCACATCGCCTTCGGCGCGTTGCCGAACATCGCGCCGCCGTCGAGCTTCTGCGAATTGCCTGACAGGGACCAGAGTTTCATCGCGCAAGTCTACGCCGGGGCCGGTCAAGGCCGCGGCAATACGTCGGCCTTGCCGGTCGTGGTGCGCGGATCGCTGCCGCCGCCGAGGGTGTTGTTGCGCCGGTCCCACAGCACCGTGTTCATGTTGCCCCAGGCATCGCTGGAACGACGGCCCTGGTTGTCCTCGCCCGGCACGTTGAGGGTGTGGCCCATCGCCCGCAGCGCCGCGATCACGTCCTGCGGCAGGGCATTGCGCTCGACCCCGATCGCGTCCGGCCACCACTGGTGGTGGTAGCGCGGCAGCGCCGCGACCTGCGCCGCGTCCAGCCCGTCGGCGTAACCCAGCATCCCCAGCAGGACCATGGTGATGATGCGGGTGCCGCCAGGGGTGCCGATCACCGCCACCTTGTCCGCGTTGCTCATGAAGGTCGGCGTCATCGAACTGAGCATGCGCTTGCCAGCCTGCGGTGCGTTCGCATCAAAGCCCATTACCCCGAACGCATTGGGGGTGCCCGGCTTCAGCGCGAAGTCGTCCATCTCGTTGTTGAGCAGCACCCCGGTGCCGGACGGCACCAGCCCGGACCCGAACAGCAGGTTCACCGTCTGCGTCACCGCGGCGCGGTTGCCGTCGGCGTCGATGATCGAGAAGTGGGTGGTTTCCTCGTCCTCCAGCGGCGTCGGCGCGCCGGACAGCAGGTCGCTGGGGGTGGCCTTGCCGGGGTGGATGGTGGCACGCAGGCCGGCGGCGTAGTCGGGATCCATCAGGGTCCTGGCCGGGACCTTCACGAAGTCGGGATCGCCGAGGTAGAAGGTGCGGTCGCGGAACGCGCGGCGCATGGCCTCGACCACCAGGTGCACGCGCTGCGCCTGCGGCAGGGCCTGCAGGTCCCACGGCTCCAGGATCTGCAGCATTTCCGCCAGCGCGATGCCGCCGGAAGACGGCGGCGGCGCGGTCACGATCTCCCAGCCGTCGTAGCCGAAGCGCAGCGGCTCGCGCTCCCTGACCCGGTAGCCTGCCAGCTCGTCGGCAGTCCAGCGCCCGCCTTCGGCATTCACCCCGGCGACCAGTCGCTTCGCGGTCAGCCCGCGATAGAAGCCATCGAAGCCCTTCGCCGCGAGCCGCTCCAGGGTGGCCGCAAGTTCCGGCTGGCGGAACACGTCACCCTCGACCGGCGCGCGGCCGTTGCGCAGGAACACCTCGCGGGTGCCGCGGTAGCGCTCCATCACGTCGCGGCGCTCGGCATAGCCGCGCGCGAAACGCGGATACACCGGGAAGCCGTCGCGCGCGATCCGGATCGCCGGCTGCAGCGACTGCGCCAGCGGCAGCCGCCCGTACTTGGCCGACACGTGCACCAGCGCCGCCGGCAAGCCGGGGATGCCGGCCGACCACGGCCCGTTCTCGGCGCGTTCGCGGTCCAGGTTGCCTGCCTTGTCGAGGTAGGCGGCGGGCGTGGCCGCGGCCGGCGCGGTCTCGCGCGCGTCGACGAACACGTCGCGGCCGGAGCTGGCGTCGTGCAGCAGGAAGAAGCCGCCGCCGCCGAGGCCGGAACTGATCGGTTCCACCACCGACAGCACCGCCGACACCGCCACCGCCGCATCGAAGGCATTGCCGCCCCGCTCCAGGGTCTCGATGCCGGCGTCGGTGGCCAGCGCATGCGCGGAAGCGATCACCGCACCCGGCGGGCGCGCGGACGCCGGCGGCTGCACCTGCGCGAAGGCAAGCAGCGGCGCCAGCAACAATGCCGCCGCGATTGCCGCGAAGGCGGGAATCCGGGCCTTCGCGCCGGCGTCGGGAAGCAGGTACCGCAATCCCGCATTCGCGGAAGCGACAGGCCGGGATGGATTCATGGCGTGGTTCCTTGCGCCTGCAGCCCGGCCAGCTTAGCCAGCAACTGCTCGATGGATTCCGGATGCAGCGGGTCGGGGTCGATGCACTCGACCGGGCACACCACCACGCACTGCGGTTCGTCGTGGTGGCCGACGCACTCGGTGCACAGCGCCGGATCGATCACGTAGATCTCCGGACCCATCGAGATCGCCTTGTTCGGGCAAACCGGTTCGCAGACGTCGCAGTTGACGCAGGCTTCGTTGATCTTCAGCGACATCGTGGGGGATGCGTCGCGAGGCCCGTCCTTCGCCGGCGAAGGACGGGCGCCGTGGCGTTTACTTCGCTTCGACGAACACGTACTTGACGCCGGCCGGCTCGGCCGCGGCCTTCACCTTCTCGCCGTCATCGGGCTTGCCGATGAAGATCAACTTGACCCCCTTCATGGTGCCGGGCTGCACCTGCGCGAACCCGGTCACCGCCAGCTCGGCGGCCTTGGTGGAGGACGGCGACGCGAACACCAGCATGTTGCCTTCGATGATGCCGCGGCCAAGGTCGCCCTCGACCTTCTCGAGCTGGCGCTCGTACAGGCCGCCGAAGCCTTCGCTGGCTTCGCCCGGCAGGAAGTACACGTACGGGCTGTTGGTGACGCCGTCCATGTGGCGCCCGGCGACGTCGGTGACGTAGGCCCGCCACGCGCTCACGTCGTCGGTGGTGGGCGCGGCCATCGGCGCGGCGACCGCCTCGACCTTCGCCGCTTCTTCCTTCTTGCACGCGGCGAACGGCAGGGCCAGGCAGGCGATCACAAGCAATCGGGTCATCGTGTTCATAAGGTCCCCAGGTTCAACGGTGATGATGATGGTACGACGCCACGCGCCAGCCTCAACCCTTGCGGCCGCGCCACTGCGCATCCAGCGCAGCAGCCACGGCGGGCGGGACGAAGCCGGAAACATCGCCGCCAAGGCGCGAGATCTCGCGCACCAGCGACGAAGAAATGAAGCCGTACTGCTCGGCCGGGGTCAGGAACAGGGTCTCGACCTCGGGGATCAGGTGGCGGTTCATGCTCGCCATCTGGAATTCGTATTCGAAGTCCGAAACCGCGCGCAGGCCGCGCAGCAGCACGCCGGCATCGCATTCGCGCACGAAATGCGCCAGCAGCGAGTCGAACCCGCGCACTTCCACGTTCGCGCAACCGGCCAGCGCCTCGCGCGCCAGCTGCACCCGCAGTTCCAGCGGCAGCGCCGGCCCCTTGGACGGGCTGGCGGCCACCCCGACGATCAGCGTCTCGAACAGCGGCGATGCGCGCTCGACGAGGTCCACGTGGCCGTTGGTGATCGGGTCGAAAGTGCCCGGATAGACCGCGATGCGCGTGGCGCTCATGTCGTGGCTTGGTTGCCGGCGTGAAGGACTGGCGCCAGTGTAACGCGCCGGTACAGCGCATAGCGCACCTCACGGGTCGCGCTTTCGCGATGCAATGCCCATTCCGCGGACAGCGCCGGTGGGTGCCCGGCCGGGCATTCCAGGTACAGCCAGGCATCCGCCGCCAGCCGCTGCGGCAGCAGTTCCAGCACCGCCGGCCACAGCCCGGCGTCGAACGGCGGATCGACGAAGGCGATGTCGAACGGCGGCTCCCTGCACCCACGCAACCACGCCAGCGCATCGCCGGCGTGGACCCGCACCTGCGCGGCCGCGCCAAGCCGCGCTGCGACCGCGTCCAGCGCCTGCACCAGTTTCGGGTCGGCCTCGACCAACTGCGCGGAGGCGGCCCCGCGCGAGACCGCTTCCAGCCCGAGTGCGCCGCTGCCTGCGAACAGGTCCAGTACCCGCGCCCCCGCCAGCACCGGCGCCAGCCAGTTGAACAGGGTCTCGCGAACGCGGTCGGCGGTTGGCCGCAGCCCGGGCTTGTGTGGCACCTGCAGGCGGGTTCCGCGCCAGCGTCCACCGATGATGCGCACGCTGCCGGCCCCGCCAACGGCAGGCACTCGTCCACGGCCGGTGGCGGGGACCTTGTTCATCCGGGCGGTTGCGGGGCGGGTGCTACCATGCGCGCCATTCTCGCTCATTCATCGGCGCCCCCGCGGCGCGCCATTCCCGACGCATGGCCACCTGGTTCCGCCGCAAGAAGCCCGACGCAGCACCCGAGCGCCGCCTCAGCATCGAAGACCTGGCGGCGGCATTCCCGCAGCCGGCGGGTGAAGCGGCGGAGGCCGTGGATGCGGCCGCACCCGGACCCGCGCAGGCCGCGCCCGCAGCCGGCCACACCGCCGAAGCCGCAGCACCGATCCCAGCCGAGGTGATCGCGGCGGCGATGGAAGACGGCACGCCGGCGACCGCCACCGACGTCGGACAGACGGCCACGCCGACGGCGCCACCGGCGGCGGCCGGCAAGCCCGGCTGGAAGCAGCGCATCGGCAGCATCCTGACCCGCGACATCGCCGAGCTGTTCGGGCGCAACCCGATCCTCGACGACGACCTGCTGGACGAAGTCGAGACCGCGCTGCTGACTGCCGATGTCGGCGTCACCGCCAGTACCCAGCTGGTCGAGGGCCTGCGCAAGCGGATGAAGGCACGCGAATTCGCCGATGCCCGCGCATTGCTCAAGGCGTTGCGAACCGAACTCATCGCGATGCTGGAACCGGTGGCGCAGCCGTTGCGGATCGATGCCGGGCGCAAGCCGTTCGTGATCCTCACCGTCGGCGTCAACGGCGTCGGCAAGACCACCACCATCGGCAAGCTGGCGCGCCGCTACAAGGACGAGGGCCGCAGCCTGATGCTGGCCGCCGGCGACACCTTCCGCGCCGCGGCGGTCGCGCAGCTGCAGGCCTGGGGCGAGCGCAACGGGGTGGCGGTGGTCGCGCAGGGGCAGGACGCGGACCCGGCATCGGTCGCGTTCGATGCGCTGCAGGCGGCGAAGGCGCGCGGGGTCGAAGTGCTGATCGCCGATACCGCCGGCCGCCTGCACACCCAGCAGGGCCTGATGGCGGAGCTGGGCAAGATCCGCCGGGTGCTCGGCAAGATCGATCCCGAAGCACCGCATGAAGTGCTGATGGTGATCGACGGCACCACCGGCCAGAACGCGCTCTCGCAGTTGCGCCAGTTCCATGCCGCGGTCGGGGTCACCGGGCTGGTGGTGACCAAGCTCGACGGCACCGCCAAGGGCGGCGTGGTGTTCGCGCTGGCGCGCGAGTTCGGCATCCCGATCCGCTACGCCGGCATCGGCGAGCGCCCGCAGGACCTGCGCGTGTTCGATGCCGAGGCCTTCGTCGACGCGCTGCTGCCCGAGACCCTCGGCAGGTGAAGACCGCGGCGACGGAGCCGAAGGTTCCGGCCCTGCACCGCCTGCTGCGGATCACCGGTGCCGCTGCCGTCGCACTGGCCCTGTTCGCCCTGCTGGTCGGCTGGCTGCTGCAGCCGCCACGCGCGGTCGGGTTCCTGCTGGACCGGCTTGGCGACGGGCTGGGCCTGGAGCTGCATGCCGGCGGCGCCGACTACCGCCTGCGCGGGACCCCGCAACTGGTGCTGCACGCGTTCGTGGCGCAACGCCCGGGCGACGCCGACGCCCTGCTGCGCGCCGAACGGGTGCTGGTCTCGCTGCCGTGGCGCACCATCCGCGCGCGCGGCGACGACCTCACCATGCAACGGGTGGAGCTGGACGCGCCGGTGTTGGACGTGCCCGCGCTGCAACGCTGGCTGGCCACCCGCCCGCCAGGCGAGACCCGCGTCCCGACCCTGCGCGACGGCCTGCGGATCGTGCGCGGGCGAATCCGCAACGACGACTGGCAACTCGACGGAATCGAACTGGTCGTGCCCGCGCTGGCTGCGGGTGCGCCGCTGCACGCCGCCCTGGGTGGCCGCTACCTCGACCCGCCGCTGCGGATCCCGTTCGACCTCGCGATCGCCATGACGCGGCCCGAAAACGGTGCCGGGGTGGCGGCGGTCGGCGCCCTCACCGTCGAAGGCGATGGCTGGCGAATGCCGGCACGGGTGCACCTGTCCGGTCCACTGCTGGTGGGCGATGACCGGGTGCGGATGTCGCCGGCGCGGCTCGGCGTCTCCGCGCGCTACCACTCCACGTCTTCCGACCTGCCGTTCGTGCTGGGCGCGCATGGCCCGCTGCTGTTCGACGAGGCGGTGTGGTCGCTGGATCCGGCGACGCTGGTGCTGGAGGGGTCCGGGACCATCCCGGATGCACGCGCCCGCGGCGCACTGGCACTCGGCCGCCGGCTGGTGCTGCGGTTGGGTGGCGACATCGCTTCATGGCCGCAGGCCTGGCCGGCGCTGCCGCCGCCGCTGTCGGCATCGGACTCGCCGCTTGGGTTCGCGCTGGACTACGCCGGCCGCGCGGATTCCGGCGACATCGCCGCGCTGCAGGTGCGGCGCGACGAAACCGCGCTGGATGCGCGCTTCCGGCTACCGGCGCTACTGGACTGGCTGGAGGCGGACGCCGCCGGGTCGCCGTTGCCGCCGCTGCGGGGGATCCTGCGCACGCCGCGGGTGGAGATCGCAGGCGCCCTGCTGGAAGGCGTGGAGGTCGAATTCGACGACCCCGGCATCGCTCCGCCCACGCCGTGAACATCGAGGCGGAGTTCGCCCCGCGGCTACTGGACTGGTTCGACCGCAACGGTCGCCACGACCTGCCCTGGCAGCATCCGCGCACGCCTTACCGGGTCTGGCTCAGCGAGGTCATGCTGCAACAGACCCAGGTGGCGGTGGTGGTGCCCTATTTCGAGCGGTTCGTGGCCGCCCTGCCCGACCTGCGCGCGCTCGCGGAAGCACCGCAGGACGATGTGCTGGCGTTGTGGTCCGGGCTCGGCTACTACGCCCGCGCACGCAACCTGCAGGCGGCGGCGAAGCGCTGCATGACGCAGCACGGCGGCGCGCTGCCGCGCGACCTGGACGCCCTGACGGCGTTGCCGGGGATCGGCCGCAGCACCGCCGGCGCGATCCTGTCGCAGGCCTGGGGCGATCCCGCGCCGATCCTCGACGGCAACGTCAAGCGCGTGCTGTGCCGCGTGTTCGGCATCGAAGGCTGGCCAGGCACGCCGGCCCTCGAAAGGCGGCTGTGGACGATCGCGGAATCCCTGCTGCCGGAGGCCCGCCTGGCCGACTACACCCAGGCGCAGATGGATTTCGGCGCAACCCTGTGCACGCGCGCGGATCCCGCCTGTGCCATCTGCCCGTTGCGGGATCCCTGCAGCGCGCGCCGCGATGGCCGCACCGCCGAACTGCCCACGCCGAAACCCGGCAAGCCGTTGCCCGAACGCGCCGCCCTGATGCTGCTGATCGAGGACACGAGCGGGCGCGTGTTGCTGCATCGGCGGCCACCCAGCGGTGTCTGGGCTTCGCTGTGGTCGCTGCCCGAACACACCGACATGGCCGTGGCCCGCGACTGGTTCGACCGCCATGTCGAAGGCGATTTCGATACGGCGCAGGCGGGCGCCGCGATCGTGCATGGCTTCAGCCACTTCCGCCTGCGCATCCATCCGCACCGCATCGCGAACGTACGCCCGCGCGATGCCGTCGGCGATAATGAGCAGCTGCGCTGGACGCCACGCGCCGACCTGCGGGCGATCGGCCTGCCCGCACCGGTGCGGCGATTGCTCGAAAGCGCCAACGACGAAAAGGGATGACGATGGCACGCACCGTGTTCTGCGAAGTGGACCAGATCGAAACCGAAGGCCTGGATTTCGCCCCATGGCCCGGCGAGGCCGGCAAGCGGGTGTTCGCCAGCGTCGGCAAGCCGGCCTGGCAGCGCTGGCTGGCGCACCAGACCATGCTGATCAACGAGAACCGGCTGTCGCCGCTGAACCCGCAGCACCGCGCCTTGCTCGAAGCCGAAATGCAGAAGTTCCTGTTCGGCGGCGGTGCCGAGAAGCCGGCCGGTTACGTTCCCGCGGACGGCTGAGCGCGCGCCGCGTCCTGCGCGGCCCGCACCGCCTTGACGTCGATCGGGCGGATTTCCTCGATCCGGCAACTGACCGGCGAACCCTCGGTGAGGATGCGGTCGAACTTCGCCATCACGTAGGGGCCAGTGGAGCTCAGGCGCAGCAGCGGCGACCCGCTGCCCCAATCCAGGCAGGGCCCGGAAACCTCCAGCAGCCAGCTTTCGGTGGGCCGCGTGCTGAGGATGACGTGCTGGTCGTCGACCCGTTCCCATCCCATCGCGTTGACGTTGCGGATCTGCTTCACCGGCGCGCCGGCATGCGCCTCGTACATGGCCAGCCGGTCGGCGTCGCTGGGCCGGTTGCTGGCACAGGCGGAGGCGCCGAGGACGGCAAGCAGCAGGATCATCTGGGTTTTCATGGCAGTCTCCAGCGGATGGGCCTGGCGATCTTCGCCCGCGGTTTCCGAACCCAGGCTTTACCCGCCCGCGACGGTTCAGCTGCGGTCGAGCTTGCCGAGCCCCGGCCCACCCCGTATCATGCGCGGCTCGCTTCGCCGGTCGTCCGGCCGGGTAGCTCAGTTGGTAGAGCAGGGGATTGAAAATCCCCGTGTCGGGGGTTCGATTCCCTCCCCGGCCACCATCGGTTCAGCGAGCAAACGTCAAGCCCCGCAACGGTTTCCCGCCATTGCGGGGTTTTTCGTTTGCGGCTCACGCGATCGCGCGGCCCTCGCCGGCTTCCTCGTGGGTGACGCCGTCGCGGATGTGGTAGATGCGCTTGAAGGTGGGGATGATCTTCTCGTCGTGGGTGACCACGATGATCGCGGTCTGGTACTTCTTCGCCATCCCGTCGAGGATGCGCATGACTGCCAGCGCGCGTTCGGAATCCAGCGGCGCGGTGGGTTCGTCGGCCAGGATCACCGGCGGGCGGTTGACCAGCCCGCGGGCGATCGCGACCCGTTGCTGCTCGCCGCCGGACAGCTGCGCCGGCATCGCCTGCGCGCGGTGCTGCACGTCCAACGCGGTCAGCAGCTCCAGCGCCTGCGCCCGCGCCTGCGCGTTGGGCATGCCGGCCAGCATCGGCAGCAACGCCACGTTGTCGGTGACGTCGAGGAACGGGATCAGGTACGGGGCCTGGAATACGAAGCCGATCTTGTCGCGGCGCAGCGCGCGCAGGTCGCGCACCCTCCAGCCGTCGTCGTAGATCACCTGGTCGCCCAGAACCATTCGCCCGCCGCTGGGATCGATCACCGCGCCCAGGCATTTCAGCAGGGTGCTCTTGCCGGAACCCGAGGGGCCGATCAGGCCGACCACCTCGCCGGGCGCGACCACCATGTCGACTCCCTTCAGTGCGTCCACCGCGGTGTCGCCCTGCCCGTAGCGCTTCCTCAGGCCTTCGATGCGGATGCCGTTGCCTGCCATGTCAGCCCCCGATCGCCTCGGCCGGATCCACCTTCAGCGCCATCCGGATCGCGACCACGCTGGCCAGCGCGCAGATCACCATCACCGCGAAGAAGCCGGTCACCGAATCCCCCGGCAGCAGCAGCACGTACTTGGGGAACGCCGGCGCGGCGAAGGTGGCGGTGATCTTGCCGACCGCGAAGCCGATCACGCCGAGCGCCAGCGCCTGCTGCATGATCATCGCGGCAATGGTGCGGTTGCGGGTGCCGATCAGCTTGAGCACCGCGATCTCGCGGATCTTGTCCATGGTCAGGGTGTAGATGATGAAGGCGACGATCGCCGCGCTGACGATCGCGAGGATGGCCAGGAACATGCCGATCTGGCGCGCCGAGGTCGCGATCAGCTTGCCGATCAGGATTGCCTCCATCTGCGGCCGGGTGTGCACGGTGAGCCGCTTCCAGCGCCGGATCGCATCGGCGACCTCGTCCGCCGAGGCACCGTCGCGCACCCGCACCAGCACCGCATTGACGTAGCTGTTGGCCGCTTGCGAGGCCACCACCGCATCCAGCAGCCCGGGCACGCCGGGGCGGTTGAAGGCGGGATTGGCGGCGCTGCGGCGGCGCCCCTGCAGGATCGCGTCGTTGTCCTTGAGGAACTGTGCCTCCTGTGCGTCCTTCAGCGGGATGAACACCATCGGGTCGCCGCTGGAGGACACCATCCTGCGGGTCAGGCCGACCACGGTGTACTCGTTGCGGCGGATGCGGATGCGCTCGCCGGGGCGGAAGCCGCTGGCCACGTCGGCCACCGCCTCGTAATGGCTGCGGGTGATGTGGCGGCCGGCGACCAGTTGCGGCGGCCAGCCGGGTGCGCCCCATGCCTGCCCGGGTACCACCCCGACCACCATCGCGCGCACGTCCTGCCCGCCCTTGCGCACCTGCATGGTCAGGTAGGTCACGTTCGCGGCGCGGTCCACGCCGGGCATGCCGAGCAGCGCCCGGTACAGGTCGTCGTTGACGCTGGACGACTCCGCGTACGGCCCGAGGGTGTCCTTCTGCACCACCCACAGGTCGGCACCGCTGTTGTCCAGCAGGGCCATGCCGTCATCGACCATGCCGCGATAGACCCCGGCCATCACCAGCGTCACCCCGATCAGCAGGCCCAGGCCAATGCCGGTGAACACGAACTTGCCCCAGGCATGCAGGATGTCGCGGCCGGCCAGGCTGATCATCAGTCGACCCCGGGGATCCGCTCGACGACCTTGATCCGCGTGCGCGGTCCCAGCGCCTGCGCGCTGTAGACCACGATGCGGTCGCCCTCGGCCAGTCCTTCCAGCACCTGCACGTTGCCGTCGAGGTCGGCGCGCCCGAGCTTGACCGCCACGAATTGCGGATCGCCATCGACCAGCCGCCACACCCCGGCCTGGTTGCCCTCGCGGCGGATCGCGGCATTCGGGATCACCGTGGCCGCCGCCAGCGGGGCCAGCGCCACCGTGACTTCGGCCAGCTCGCCGATCGGCGGCAATGGCGTGGGCACGCTGTCGAAGCCGACCTTGGCCAGGGTTTCCTCGGTGATCGCGTCCGCCTTCGGCTCCAGCCGCAGCACCCGCCCCGGCAAGGCCTGGCCATTGCGCGAACGCAGCACGATGTCGGCCGCGAGGCCGGCGGCGAGACCATGCGAACTGGCCTGGTCGAAGCGGGTGTTGACCCAGAGGCTGAGCGGATCCACCAGCTCGACCACCGCCTGCCCGGCCACCACGGTGGTGCCCGGGTCGACCTCGCGCAAGGTCACGATCCCGGCGACCGGCGCCCGCAACTGCAGGTCGCCGCGCTGGGTCGCCACCGCGTCGCGGTCGGAGCGTGCGCGCGCCAGGTCCTGGCGTGCCGCCGCCAGCGCCGCGTCGGCGACCGCAAGCTCCTGGCGCTTGGCCGAGACCGCTTCCTCGCTGACCGTGCGCGATGCATACAACTGTTCGTAGCGCCGGGCCTGGCCACGCGCATACGCCTGGCGTGCGCTCGCTTCGCGGATCGCCGCCTCGGCGCGGTTGCCCAGCGCTTCCTGCGCGCGCAGGCGGTCGTCGATATCCACCGGCGCCATCTCGCCCAGCACGGTGCCGGCGGCGACGCTGTCGCCGACCTGCACGTCCAGCCGCGCCAGCCGGCCGGGGAAGATCGGCCCGATCCGGTACACATGGCGTGCTTCCAGCGTACCGATGCCGAACAGCGCCGGCGCGATCGTGCGCTCATGCACCTCCGCCACGGTGACCGCGACCGGCGCCAGCGGCCCGGAACGCAGTGCCACGTAGGCGAGCAAGGCCAGCAGCGGCAGGATCACCGCGACCAGCGCCAGGGTGCGTCGCTGCATCGGTTTCCAGCTCATGCCGCACCCCCGATCCCGCGACGGTAGATCGCGAACACCCGTGGCGCGTCGTGGCGCATGCGTTCGACATCGCCGGCCAGCAGCGATTGCACCACCAGCCCCTGCACGGTGCCGACCAGAAGGATGGCCGCGGCGTCGACATCCAGCGTGGCCGGCAGCTCGCCGTTGGCGATCGCCGCTTCGAACAGGCGCTGCAGGCGCTCGCGGTAATGCCGCAGCAGGGTCTGCGCCATTCGCCTGGGTGCAGTCGGCTGCGCCCGCTGCAACTCGCCGAGCAGCATCCGCGGCACCCCCGGGTGGTCGCAGACGAACGCCACGTGGGCAAGGAACATCGCCTCGATCGCGGCGCCCGGCGAGGCGGCCGCCTGCGCGGCCCGGTCCACCCGTGCCAGCAGGTGCTCGGCAACCCAGGCCATGACCGCTTCCAGGATCGCGTCCTTGTTCGGGAAGTGCTTGAACAGCGCGCCCTGGGTCACACCCATGTGGCGGGCGATCGCAGTCGTGCTGATCTCGCTCGGGTTCTGGCTGGCCGCCAGTTGCACCACCGCCTCGACCGTGACCGCGCGCCGTTCTTCCGCCGGCAGGTACTTCGGTTGGGAGTTCACCACGCCACCAAAGATAGTAAGTTATTACTATCTTATCTCGCGTGTGCCTGCGGTCAAGTGCAGGCCGTCGCCGCGGGTCACCGTGGCCTGCCAATGCGTGCAGACGCGGTGTATGTTCATCCTCCACGCCGACGGAGCCACCGCATGGACATCCACGACATCGCCCTGAACCTGTTCACCGGAATCGTCGCCAGGCAGGACCTGGCCGCAACCAGCGACGACAGCCGGCTGGCGCTCGGCCGCGAGGCCTATCTCTGGGCGGAGGCGTTCATCGCCGCCAAGGACATCTACATCCGCGAGCTGCCGGTCCCGGAGATCGATCCCGGATTCTGATCGACGCTCCTCCACTCGGGTTGCGGCGGGCTATGCTCGGCGTCCCCGCACGAGTGATGCCGCCATGACCCCACGTTTCGCCTGGATCGCCGCCCTCCTGTTGCTGCTGGCCGGCTGCGGCAGCGGCGGGCCGGTACGGCGCATCTCCGAACCGGCGGCCAGCCTGCAGCAGGTCAGCGTGCGCGCGGACGGGCGCTGGGACGTGCAGGTGCGGCTGGACAACTTCAGTAGCGTGCCGATGCGCTTCAGCGCGGCCACGATCCAGGTCGCCCTCGACAACGGCGCCGCGGCCACCGTGCAGGCGCAGCCGCAGATCACCATCGGACCGGAATCGGCCGATGTGTTCACCGCGACGGTGACACCGCTGGCGGAGGGCCGCGCGCGCATCGCCACCGCCCTGGCCGATGGCCGCAGCCTGGCCTACACGCTCGCCGGCACCCTCGAGGCAGGGCCCGAGGATGGCGGTCCGCGCACCTACACGATCAAGCGGACCAGCGCGCTGACCCCGGTGCCGGGGCTGCCGGGGGTGCTGCGCTGATCGGCGCCGGGACACCATTCCCGCCGACCATACGCCGTAGTATGCTTGGGCTTCCACGGGCCGGAGGGCGGCCCGGACCAGCCACTCGGAAGACCCCATGAGCAGCTACAAGCCCCCCCTCGACGACATCCGCTTCGCCCTGTTCGACGTGCTCGGCAGCGAGGCCAACTTCGCCAGGCTCGGCTTCGCCGACGCCAACCGCGAGTTGGTCGACGCCGTCATCGACGAAGCCGCGCGCTTCTCCGAAACCGTGCTGGCGCCGCTCAACCGCATCGGCGACGAGGTCGGCTGCAAGTTCGACCCGGCGACCGGCGACGTCAGCGTGCCGCCGGGCTTCAAGCAGGCGTTCGACCAGTTCGTCGAAGGCGGCTGGACCGGCCTGACCAACGATCCGGAATTCGGCGGCCAGGGCATGCCGGCCGCGCTCGGTGGCGTGCTCACCGAAATGGTGGACAGCGCAAACCTCGCCTGGGGCAACTTCCCGATGCTTTCGCACGGCGCGGTCAAGGCGCTGGAGACCTACGGCGAGGACTGGCAGAAGGAAGTGTTCCTGAAGCCGCTGGTGGCCGGCACCTGGACCGGCACCATGTGCCTGACCGAGCCGCACTGCGGCACCGACCTCGGCCTGCTCAAGACCAGGGCAATCCCGAATGCTGACGACGGCAGCTACGCGATCACCGGCACCAAGATCTTCATCACCGCCGGCGAGCACGACATGTCCGGCAACATCGTGCACCTGGTGCTGGCCAAGCTGCCGGACGCACCGGCCGGCGCCAAGGGCATCTCGCTGTTCGTCACCCCGAAGTTCAAGGTCGCGCGCGACGGCAGCATCGGCGAACGCAACGCGGTGCGCTGCGGTTCGATCGAACACAAGATGGGCATCCACGGCTCCGCCACCTGCGTGATGAATTTCGATGGCGCCCAGGGCTACCTGGTCGGCGAGCCGCACAAGGGCCTGCAGGCGATGTTCGTGATGATGAACTCGGCGCGCCTGGGGGTTGGCGTGCAGGGCCTGGGCCTGTCCGAACGCGCCTACCAGAACGCGCTGCGCTACTCGCGGGAACGCCTGCAGTCGCGTTCGCTGTCGGGCCCGAAGGCGCCGGACAAGCCGGCCGACCCGATCATCGTGCACCCCGACGTGCGCCGCATGCTGCTGACCCAGAAGGCGCTGGTCGAAGGCGGCCGCCTGCTGTCGCTGCATGCCTACTCGCTGCTGGACGCGGCCGAACACGAAGCCGATGCCGGCGCGCGCGAACACGCGGATACGCTGGTGGGCTTCCTCACCCCGATCTCCAAGGCGTGCCTGACCGAATGGAGCATCGAGAGCACCTACAACGCGATGCAGTGCTTCGGCGGCCACGGTTACATCCACGAATACGGCATGGAGCAATACGCCCGCGACGCGCGCATCACGACGATTTACGAGGGCACCACCGGGATCCAGGCGCTGGACCTGATCGGCCGCAAGACCGCGGCCTCGCAGGGTGCCGGCCTGAAGCTGTTCCTGGGCATGGTCGAAGCGTTCGCGAAGCAGCACGAGGGCGATCCGGCGCTGGCCGAGTTCATCGCCCCGCTGCGGGCGAAGGCCGCCGAATGGGGCAAGCTCACCATCGAGACCCTGCAGCGCGCCGCCTCCAACCCGGACGAACTGGGCGCGGCCAGCCACGACTACCTGTTCTACTCGGGCTACGTGGTGCTGGCCTACTGGTGGGCACGCAGCGTCGCCACCGCCGACGCATCGTCGCGGCCGCAGGCGTTCAAGGACGCCAAGCGCGAGACCGCGCGCTTCTACTTCGCCCGGATCCTGCCGCGCACGCTGCTGCACAAGGCCGCGATCGAGGCCGGCGCGGCCTCGTTGATGGCGATGCCCGCGGAGCATTTCGGCGAGTAACCGGCGGTGCCAGCCAGCGGCCGCGCGCCGCTGGCTGTGTCCACAAAACGTCACCGAATGGGTATAAGCTCGGTGTCCGATGGAGACCGATAGCGCAACGCTACGTCCGGTCCTTGCCGGAACCCGAACCGCAGCCGCTGCGGACGGGCTCCTGCCCTCCGCGGGTACGGTCACCGGATTCCCCGGCCTGCGCCTGCTTGGCCTTGACGCGCATGGCCGCGCCCTCGACTGGATGAGCTGGCAGGACGCAACCTGCCTGTACGTGCGTGGCGCGGTGGCGTGGACGCTCGGTGACCCCTGCCTGGAGATCCATGGCGGCATTTCACGTGCCAGCGGCGAACAGAGCCGCGTCCAGCTGCATCCGATCATCGCCGCCCGCGGCCACGCGCGCCCGCATGCGCTCGACCCCACCCCGGCATTGACCAACCCGGCGCTGTTCGCCCGCGACCAGGGCTTGTGCCTGTATTGCGGCCGCGAATTCCATCGTGGCGCGCTGACCCGCGACCACGTGCAACCGGTGTCCAGGGGCGGCCGCGACACCTGGGAAAACGTGGTCTCCGCCTGCTTCCACTGCAACTCGCGCAAGGGCAACCGTACCCCGCAGCAGGCCGGCATGCCGTTGCTCGCGGTGCCGTACCGGCCGAGCTGGATCGAGCACCTGATCCTGTCCAACCGCAACATCCTCGCCGACCAGATGGCGTTCCTGAAGGCGCAGCTGCCGAAGAAGACCCGGCTGGCCGGTTGATGCGGAAACGGCTGCAGGCCCGGGCATGCGCTGGCGTATGGACGCGTGGATGTGGCTGCAGTCGAAAGGTGACGAATCACGCGCGTTGACGCGGCGCGCGGGGGTTCGCAACACTCTGGCCTTTCCCCAGCAGGAATCGGTCATGGCCCTGACCCTCGGCATCACCGGCATGGACCGCGGCACCGAAGCCGAGGTGCAGGCGGCGTTCAAGGCCGCCAACGCCGAGACCGGCAACAAATGGACGCTGGTCGCCGGCGACGGCGCCGACTACGTGGTCATCGACATGGACAGCCTGTACGGGCCGATGAGTTGGCTGCGCCTGCACGCGGCCGGCTGCAAGGTGATCGGCTTGACCTCGGTGGATCGCAACCAGACCGATTTCCGCTTGCCGCGTCCGGTCAGCGCCAACGATTTCGCGGTGCTGCTGAGCGAGATCGCCGGGGATCTCGCGGCCACCCCCGCGCCTGCGGCGCCACCCGCCGCGTCCACGCCGGCGCCCGCACCGAGCGACCACCTGCCGCCGGCGCACGCCGTCCGCGTCGACCACGTCGAGGATGCGCCGGCAGCGTCCGTGGTCCTGGCGCCGGCGCCTGCGGAAGCCCCGGCGGCGGCCGCACCGGAACCGGCCCCCGAAGCCGCGCCGGCAGCGACCCGCGAGTTGCCACCCGATCGCCCGCTTGCAATGTGGCTGGAGGCGAGTGGACTGGAGCGCAGGGTGCGCCTGCAACGTGGCGCCGGCCCGGTGCTGCTGATCGATCCACGCAGCGGGGTCTGGCACGGCCCGGCCACGCTCAAGCCGCTGGCCGCGTATTTCGAAGGCACCCTGCTGCGCGAGGATTTCGCCACCCCGGAGGCCGCTGCATGGGAGAGCGAAGCCGCCGCGATCGGCGCGGCGCAACCGCTGGCGCGCCTGCAATGGCTGGGGGCGTTGCTCGCGGGGCATGGCGCGCTGCTGCCCGGCAACGATCCGGACGGCAAGTTCCGCCTGAACAAGTGGCCACAGACCGAACGCGAATATCCCAAGCACTTCCGGATCGCCACCGCGATGATGAAGGGGCCGGCGACGATCGCCGAGGTCGCCGAGGCCAGCGGCGTGGCGCAGGAGGAAGTGGCCGACTTCGTCAACGCCAACCTGGCGACCGGCTATGCGGAAAGCGCACGGCAGGCGCCGCCGGAACCGGAAACGCCGCCGCAGAAGCCGGCGGGTGGCCTGTTCGGGCGCATGCGCGGGCGCTGATCGCCGCCGCTTAACGCAATTCCCACGACTCCGCGCTGCGGTTGCATTAACGTATCGGCGCGCGCATGCCGCGCGCGGTTTCGCATGGGGAACAGGTGATGATCAAACGACTGGGTGCCGAGTTCATCGGCACGTTCTGGCTGGTGCTGGGTGGTTGCGGCAGCGCGGTGCTGGCGGCGAACTTCGGGGGTGACGGCAACCCGCTCGGGATCGGGCTGCTCGGGGTCTCGCTGGCGTTCGGGCTGACCGTGCTGACCGGCGCGTATGCGCTGGGGCACGTCTCGGGCGGGCATTTCAATCCAGCGGTGAGCTTCGGGCTGTGGGCCGGCGGCCGCTTCCAGGCCAAGGACCTGCTGCCCTACATCCTGGCGCAGACCATCGGCGCGATCTTCGCCGCGTGGATCCTGTTCCAGGTCGCCAGTGGCCGCGCCGGCTTCGCGATCGACGCCAACGCCGCCGGCGCATTCGCCACCAACGGCTTCGATGCGTTCTCGCCGGGCGGCTACGGCATGCTGGCGGCGTTGCTGTGCGAGGTGGTGCTGACCGCGATGTTCCTGGTCGTGATCCTCGGCGCAACCCACAAGAACGCCGCGCCCGGTTTCGCGCCGATCGCGATCGGCCTCGGCCTGACCCTGATCCACCTGATCAGCATCCCGGTCACCAATACCTCGGTGAACCCGGCGCGTTCCACCGGCGTGGCGCTGATGGTCGGTGGCACCCCGCTGTCGCAGCTGTGGCTGTTCTGGGTCGCGCCGATCGTCGGCGGCCTGCTCGGCGGCGTGGTCTACAAGTGGCTGGGCAGGGACTGACGCCCCCGACCCACGCGTGATGGCACGCACGGGGCCCGGCGAATGCCGGGCCTCGCTGCTTGCGCGGTACCTCAGAACTCCCAGGTGAGTTGCAGCGAGACCCGCCCATCGGCCTGGCTGGCGTCGTCCAGGCCTTCGCTCAATGCCTCGCCGTAGCTGGAGGTGTCGGTGTACAGCAGGTCGGCGCGCAGCGGCCCGAAGCTGCGGCCAAGACCGACCTGGAAGTCGTTGTAGCTGTCGCCGACCGCATCGTTGAGGTCGTAGTGCCCGACCTGGGCCTTGAGGTCGAACCCGCTTTCGCCCAACGGCAGCTCGACCCCGGCATTGCCGTAGATGCCATGCCCGCCGAGGTTGAAGATGTCCGGCGAATACGCAAGGCCGACATGGAAGTGGTCGGCGAAGGTCAGCACGCCCTCCAGCTCGGTGTACGCGTAGTCGTAACCGTCGAGGTGGCCCGGATAGGACACGTAGGTCAGGGACACGTCGAGCTCCGCGTTTTCGCCAAGCGCACCGGACCAGCCGATGTAGGGATCGAGTTCGATGTCGATGCCGTCGTCGTCCTCGCCGGCGGCGGTGAAGTCCACGTTCGAGGCCCACGCGCCGGCGTAGAAGCCGCTGGCGTGGGTCACGCTGACGTCCAGCTGCAGGGCCGGGTTGCCCTGGGTCTGGGACACCCCGCGCCAGACGTAATCGCTGGTGGCGACGACGCTGCCGGCGACGTCCCATGTTTCCGCCGGCTCGGCATCCGCCGGCGCCTGCTGGGCGAGCACGGTGGTCGGCAGCAGGCTGGCCAGGGCCAGGGCGAGCAGGGACGGAAGCAGGCGCATGCGGGACTCCGGGAAGCGGGGATTCGGCGCGTACGATACAACCCCGCCGCCCCGGCTGCGCGGCCGGCCGCCGGCGTACCATTGCCGCTCGACCCCAGCCTGGAGCCCGCCGTGACCCTGCGCCTCGCCCCGCTCGCCTGCGCCATCGCCCTGCTCGCCGCCTGCGGCGGCAAGCCCGCCGCCGAACCCGCCACCGCGGGCACTGCCGCGCAGGCACCTGAAGAAAAGGTGCTGAACGTCTACAACTGGTCCGACTACGTGGCCGAAGACACCATCGCCAACTTCGAGAAGGCGACCGGGATCAAGGTCAACTACGACGTCTATTCCGAGAACGAGACGCTGGAAACCAAGCTGACCGCCGGCAGCAGCGGCTACGACGTGGTGTTCCCGTCGGCGCGCCCGTTCGCGCAGCGGCAGGTGAAGGGCGGCCTGTACCTGGCGCTGGACAAGGCCAGGCTGCCGAACCTGTCGCACCTCGACCCGGCGATCATGCAGGGCCTGCAGGACGTCGACCCCGCCAATGCGCACGTGGTGCCGTACATGTGGGGTACCACCGGGCTCGGGATCAACGTCGACAAGGTGAAGGCCGCGCTCGGCGACGGCGCGCCGATCGACTCCTGGAACCTGCTGTTCGACCCGGCCAACGCGGCCAGGCTGGCGAAGTGCGGGATCAGCGTGCTGGACGACGACCAGGAGGCGTTCGGCGCCGCGCTGATCTGGAAGGGCAAGGATCCGAACGCTGGCGCCGCCGACGAGATCGAGACGGTCAAGCAGGTGTACGCGGCGATCCGCCCGCACATCCGCACCTTCAACAACGCCGAGTACAAGGACGCGCTGGCCAACGGCGACGCCTGCGTGGTGATGGGCTACTCCGGCGACATCCTCGCCGCCGCCGATGCCGCCAGCGAAGCCGCCGAGGCCGCCGGCAAGCCGGCGCCCGACATCCGCTACGTGATCCCGAAGGAAGGCGCGCTGCGCTGGGTGGACGTGATCGCGATCCCGAAGGACGCCAGGCACCCGGGCAACGCGCTGGCCTTCATCGACTACCTGCTGCAACCGGCGGTGACCGCCGCGATCACCGATGCGGTGGGCTACGCCAACCCGAACAGCGACGCCCGCGCGCTGGTCGATCCCGGGATCGCCGGCAACCCCGGCATCTACCCGGCGGCCGAGGTCCAGGCCCGGCTGGTCGACCCGAAGTCGCTGCCGGAAGCGGTGCAGCGCCAGCGCGTGCGCGCCTGGACCGCGATCAAGAGCGGTCGCTGAGCGATGGCGCAACCGGCGCGGCTGGCACCCGCAACCGAACCCTGGAAGGATCCGGCGGCGCGGCCATACGTGCGGATCGAGGGCGTCACCAAGACCTTCGGCAAGGTCCACGCCTGCGATGACATCAGCCTCGACGTCTATCGCGGCGAATTCTTCGCCCTGCTCGGCGGCTCCGGTTCCGGCAAGAGCACGCTGTTGCGGATCCTCGCCGGGTTCGAGGCGCCCGACAGCGGGCGCGTGCTGATCGACGGCGTCGACGTCACCGCGCTGCCGCCGTACCGGCGCCCGGTCAACATGATGTTCCAGAGCTATGCGCTGTTCCCGCACATGAGCGTGGCGCAGAACATCGGGTTCGGCCTGAAGCAGGACGGCATGCCCGCGGGCGCGATCCGCGACCGCGTGCAGCAGATGCTGGAGCTGGTGCAGATGCCGCAGCTGGGCAACCGCAAGCCGGACCAGCTCTCCGGCGGCCAGCGCCAGCGGGTGGCGCTGGCACGCGCGCTGGCCAAGCAGCCCAAGCTGTTGCTGCTGGACGAGCCGCTGGGCGCGCTGGACAAGCGCCTGCGCGAACGCACCCAGTTCGAGCTGGTCAACATCCAGGAGCGCGTGGGCACCACCTTCGTGATGGTCACCCACGACCAGGAAGAAGCAATGACCATGTCCAGCCGGATCGCGGTGATGGACGCCGGCCGAATCGTGCAGGTGTCCACCCCGGCCGCGCTGTACGAATATCCGTCGACCCGCTTCGTCGCCGAATTCATCGGCGGCATCAACCTGTTCGAAGGGCGCGTGCTCGGCCACGACGCCGCCGCCGGCATCGTGCGGATCGCCTGCGATGCGCTGGAAGGCGGTGTGCTGCAGGCCCGGCACCCGGACCCGCTGCCGGAAGGCACCGCGGTCAGCGTGGCGGTGCGGCCGGAGAAGATCGACGTGCACGAGGCCGCGCCGCCGCGCGCGGACAACGTGGCCGCCGGCAAGGTGCGCGACATCGCCTACCTCGGCGACGTCTCGATCTACCACGTGGAAACCGCGTCCGGCGCCGAGGTGCGGGTACAGGAAACCCATGTCGAGCGCAGCTCGGAACCGCACTACGACTGGGGCGACACCCTCTGGCTGACCTGGCCGGCGACCGCCGCGGTGGTGCTCACCGCATGAGCGCGGCACGTCCAGGCAATGGCATCTGGTCGTTCTGGGCGGAATTCGTCCACAACCTGTTCGGCTGGTTCCGCGCGGTGGGCACCGAGTTCCGCACCCGCCGCGGGCGGTTCCTGGTGACCATGCTGCCGATGCTGTGGCTGCTGCTGTTCTTCGCGGTGCCGTTCCTGATCGTGCTGAAGATCAGCTTCGCCGAGGCGGTGTTCGGGCAGTCGCCGCCCTACTCCGCGATGATCGAGCGCAGCGCCGATGGCGCCGCCAGCCTCAGGCTGCATGCCGGCAGCTACGCGCTGCTGCTGCAGGACCCGCTGTACGTGGCCGCGTACCTGAAGTCGCTGCTGTTCGCGGGTGTTTCCACGTTGTGCTGCCTGCTGCTCGGTTACCCGATCGCCTACGGCATCGCGCGCGCGCGGCCGCTGTGGCGGATGTTCCTGCTGGTGCTGGTGATCCTGCCGTTCTGGACCAGCTCGCTGCTGCGCACCTACGCGATGATCGGCATGCTCAAGGCCAATGGCATGCTCTCGACCACGCTGGCGGCGATCGGCCTGCTGGAGCCGGGCGCGGCGATCCTGCATACCGACCTCGCGGTGTACATCGGCATCGTCTACAACTACCTGCCGTTCATGGTGCTGCCGCTCACCGCGACCCTGATGCGGCTCGACTTCCGCCTGCTGGAGGCGGCCGCGGACCTCGGTGCGCGGCCCTGGCAGGGTTTCCTGCGGGTGACCCTGCCGCTGTCGATGCCCGGGATCATGGCCGGCGCGCTGCTGGTGTTCATCCCCGCGGTCGGCGAATTCGTGATTCCCGACATCCTCGGCGGCCCGGATGCGCTGACCATCGGCCGCGTGCTGTGGACCGAGTTCTTCACCAACCGCGACTGGCCACTGGCGGCGGCGGTGGCGGTGGCGATGCTGCTGCTGATCGTGATCCCGACCCTGGTCTTCGAATACGTCGAGAACCGCCGCGAACGCCGCGAGGCGCACGCGTGAACCGGCGCAACTGGAGCCTGTGGGCGGTGATGGCGGCGGGCTACGCCTTCCTGTACGTGCCGATCCTGTCGCTCGCGGTGTATTCGTTCAGCGCATCGCGGATGGCCACGGTGTGGGGCGGCTTCTCGACCAGGTGGTACGCCGCGCTGTTCGCCAACGAGCAGATCATGCAGGCGCTGGGCCGCAGCCTGGCCATCGCCGCGCTGAGCGCGACCCTTGCCACCGTGCTCGGCACCGCCAGCGGGCTGGCGCTGTCGCGCTTCGGCAGGTTCCCGGGGCGCGGCCTGCTGAGCCTGATGAATTCGGCGCCGATGGTGATGCCCGACGTGATGCTCGGGCTGTCCTCGCTGCTGCTGTTCGTCACCCTGCAGCATGCGCTGGGCTGGCCGGAGCGCGGCATGGGCACGATCATGATCGCCCACGTCACCCTGACCGCCTGCTACGTGACGGTGGTGGTGCGCTCGCGGATGACATCGCTCGACGACAGCCTGGAGGAAGCGGCGATGGACCTCGGCGCGCGCCCGTGGCGGGTGTTCTTCCTGATCACCCTGCCGCTGGTGGCGCCGGCGTTGCTGGCCGGCTGGCTGCTGGCGTTCACCCTGTCGCTGGACGACCTGGTGATCGCCAGCTTCACCTCGGGTCCCGGCGCCAGCACCCTGCCGATGCTGATCTATTCCAAGGTCAAGCTGGGGGTGACCCCGGAGATCAACGCGCTGGCGACCCTGATCGTCACCGTGGTGGCGGCCGGGGTGGCGATCGCCGGGCTGCTGATGCACCGCCGCGAGCGCAGCCTGGCCGGCTAGGCCGCGCCCTCAGCGCGGGGTGATCCGCCATGCGCGGTGGATCCGCGGGTTGCGCGCGTAATCCGGCGGGATGGTCGACGCGCTGATGTCCTCGACCTGCGCGAACCCGGCCAGCGCGGCCTCGTCCAGCCTGAAGCGGCGGAAATTGTTGGAGAAGTACAGCACGCCGCCCGGGGCCAGCCGCGCCAGCGCGGCGCGCAGCAGGCGCACGTGGTCGCGCTGCACGTCGAAGTCGTCGGCGCGCTTGGAGTTGGAGAAGGTCGGCGGGTCGCAGAACACCACGTCGTACTCGCCGGTGTCGGCCTCCAGCCACTTCAGCGCATCGGCCTGGGCGATGCGGTGGCGGGTGCCGCCGACGCCGTTGCCGCGCAGGTTGTCGGCCAGCCATTCCAGGTAGGTCGCGGAGAGGTCGACGCTGGTGGTCTGCGCGGCACCCTGCACCGCGGCCTGCACGCTGGCCACGCCGGTGTAGCAGAACAGGTTGAGGAAGCGCTTGCCGCGCGCCTCCAGCGCCATCCGCGCGCGCAGCGGGCGATGGTCGAGGAACAGGCCGGTGTCGAGGTAATCGAACAGGTTGACCTGCAGTTTCGCCGCGCCCTCCTCCACCGTGAGGAATTCGCCGCGATGGTCGAGGTTGCCGTACTTGCTGCCGCCCTTGCCGGTGCTGCGGGTCTTCACCGCCACCCGCTGCTTCGGCACCGCGAACACCTCGCGCACCGCCGCCAGCAGCTCGTTGAGGCGCTTGCGGGTGGTGGCTTCGGGAATGTCCGCGGGCGCCGCGTATTCCTGCACGTGCAGCCAGGTCTCATCGCCGGTGGTGGTGTACACGTCCACCGCGCAGGCGTATTCGGGAATGTCGGCGTCGTAGGCGCGGAAGCAGGCCACGCCTTCGCGCTCGCGCCACGGGCGCAGCGCCTTCAGGTTCTTGCGCAGGCGGTTGGCGACCATTTGCGCGCCTTCGCCCAGTTCGCGCTTGCCCTCGCCCTCGCGTGCCGGCAGCGCGATCGGATCGCAGGTGATGAGGCTGCACTCGATCGGTCCGTTGAACAGCTGGTAACGCTTCTGCGCGCGCAGGCCGGTGGCGCGGGCCAGTTCGAAATCCCCGCACAGCAGGCTGGCGGACCAGGCCGGGGTTGCCCGCTTCAGCGCATCGCCCAGCGCGCGATACAGCGCCGGATCCGCAGCAAGCCGGGCGTCGTAGGGCGGGTTGCAGGCGACCACGCCGCGCGGGTTGTCCTGCACCGGCAGGTCCGCGACATCGCGCACGGCGAATGCAATCGCATCGTCCACGCCCGCGGCCCGTGCGTTCTCGCGCGCGGCGCGGATCGCATGCGGGTCGAGGTCGCAGCCGGTGAAACAGGGGCGCAACGAGGCACGCCCGCGCGCCTCGCGTTCGATCGCATCGATGTGCAAGGCCTTCCATGCGCCGATGTCGAACCCGGCCCACCGCGTCGGCAGGTTGTCGCCCAGCCGCAGCAGGCCCGGCGCCACGTCGGCGGCGATCAGCGCGCCCTCGATCAGCAGGGTGCCGCTGCCGCACATCGGATCCAGCAGGTCACCGCCGGCGGCATAGGCCTGCGGCCAGCCGCCGCGCAGCAGCACCGCCGCGGCCAGGTTCTCCTTCAGCGGCGCCTCGCCCTGCGCGCGCCGCCAGCCACGCCGGTGCAGCGAACCGCCGCCGAGGTCGATCGACAGCGTGGCCTGGCCCTTGCGGACCACGAGGTTGAGCCGGACGTCGGGGTTCTCGACGTCCACGTCCGGGCGCGATCCGGTCTGCGCGCGCAGGGTATCGACCACCGCGTCCTTGACCCGTTGCGCCGCGTAACGCGCATGCGTGATCGCATCGCCGGACACGTGCGCGTCGACGGCGATGGTGTGCGACGGATCGAGGTGCCGGGTCCAGTCGATGGCCGCCGCGCCGGCGTACAGCGCATGCTCGTCGGCGCACTCGAACTCGGCGATCGGCCACAGCACGCGGCTGGCCAGCCGCGACCACAGCACCGCGCGCTGCGCGTCCGGCAATTCGCCTTCGGCATTCGCGCCGGCGATCGCCGCGGTTGCGCGGGTGCAGCCGAGTGCGAGCAGTTCGTCGGCCAGCAGGTATTCCAGGCCCTTGCCGCAACTTGCGAAGAACTTCATGCGGCGAGATCCGCCAGCAAGGCGGCGAAGGCCTCTGCACTGGCCTGCACGTGGCCTGAGAGCCGGTGCGAATCGTCGACCAGCAGCAGGCGCGCACTGCGCGGCGCGGCCCAGTCCACCACTTGCGCGGCGGGAATCAGTTCATCGTGCCAGCCGTGGATGATCGAAATCGGCACCGCGGCGGCATCCAGCGTGGGCGCCGGGCCCATGTGGATGGGCGGCGCCATCAGGAACAGGCCGCGCACCGGCACCTCAAGCGAGACCCGCGCTGAAATCCAGGCGCCCAGGCTGGAACCCGCGAGCACGACCGGGCCACGGCCCGACGCGTCGTGCGCGCGCTGATGCAGTCGCTGCAGCCGCGCCAGCACGTCGCCGAACTTGCTGACCTCGCGCTTGGCGTCGAGGTCGGTGTAGTCCGGGCGTTCGTGGGTCCAGCCCAGGCGTTCGGCAGCGTCCGCGAGCGCCGTGACCTTGGTCGCGTCCGGCCCGCTCTCGAAGCCGTGCGAGAGGATGCAATGGCCCTTCATTCGACCACCACAGCGTCGCCGGTGCGGATCACGCCGCCTTCGATGATCCGCGCGCACAGGCCGCCCATGCCGCGCATCGCGTTGTAGCCGCCCGCGCCCAACGCGGCCTCCATGCGCGCGCACGGATCGCACTCGCCGGTGCCTTCCAGCAGCACCTCGCCGATCCGGAAACGACGGCCCTGCAGCGCTGCCAGCGGGATGCCGGACACCAGCAGGTTGCGGCGCAGCGTGGCCGGCGCGAGGTCGGCATGCCCCGAAAGCGACGCGATCGCCGGCAGGTGCTCGGCTTGCAGCAGGGTGACCCCGCGCTTGCCGCTGCCGCCGGCGTAGCGGTCGCCGGCCAGTCCGCGGCCGGCTTCGGCAAGGACCACGTCGACCGGCTGCATGGGCACGTCGCGGGCCGGTCGCAGGCCGATCCACTGCACGCGACCGGCGCGCGGGAACTGCCCGAACAGGCGGCCGAGTTCGGAATCTTGGGGAGGCTGGCGCATGCGCGAATGCTAGCATCGCGGCATGCCCCGGCCTCCGATCCAGCGCAATCCGCTGCCCTATGCCGAAGCCCTGGCGGCGCGCGACCTGGCCGCAATCGACCTGGTGGTGATCCACTGCACCGAGCTGCCGGACCTCGCCATGGCGCGCCGCTACGGCGAGCGCGTGCTGTACGAAAGCGGCACCGGCAACAGCGGGCACTACTACATCGACCGCGACGGCAGCATCCACGAGTACGTCGATCCCGACCGCATCGCCCACCACACGCGCGGCTACAACCCGCGCAGCATCGGCATCGAACTGGTCAACAGCGGCCGCTACCCGCACTGGCTGGATTCCCGCCAGCAGGCGATGGACGAGGCCTACACCGGCGCCCAGGTCGAAGCCCTGATCGCATTGCTGGGCGAGCTGCATGCCCGCATCCCGTCGCTCAAATCGATCGCCGGGCACGAAGACCTGGACCTGGACGAAGTCGAGGCCAGCGACGACCCGGCGCTGAAGGTGCGCCGCAAGCGCGATCCCGGAACGCAGTTCCCATGGCAGCAGATTCTCGACGCCGTGCCCTTGCTGCGGCTGAGTTGATGCTTCCAGGACGCCCGGCGGCAGGCGCGGTCATGCGAGCAGCCTCCCGCCTATAATTCGCCCATGAATTCCCTCGCCTCCGAACTGATCGAACTGCTCTCGCTGGAGCGGCTCGAAGACAACCTGTTCCGCGGCCAGAGCCGCGACATCGGCACCAAGTACGTGTTCGGCGGCCAGGTGCTGGGCCAGGCGCTCTCGGCCGCGCAGGCGACCATGGATTCGACCGGCGCGCAGCGCGACGCGCACTCGCTGCACGGCTATTTCCTGCGCGCCGGCGACATCGAGGCGCCGATCGTCTACAGCGTCGACCGCACCCGCGATGGCGGCAGCTTCTCGGTGCGCCGGGTCACCGCGATCCAGCACGGCCAGCCGATCTTCTTCCTGGCCGCCTCATTCCAGCAGCATGAAGACGGCGCCGAGCACCAGTTGTCGATGCCCGAAGTACCGATGCCCGAAGACCTGGTCGAAGCACCGGCACTGCCACCCGAGCAACTGGCGAAACTGCCGGGCAAGGTGCAGCGCTGGCTGGCCCGGCGCGGCCCGTTCGAGTTCCGCCACGTCTATCCGCGCGACGAGCTGAATCCCCCCAAGCGCCCGCCTTACCAGCAGGTGTGGTTCCGCCTGTCCGAAGCGGTCGGCGACGCGCCGGAACTGCACCGCGCCCTGCTCGCCTACGCCAGCGACTTCCACCTGCTCGGCACGACCACCTTCCCGCACGGCATCAGCTATTACCAGCCGAACGTGCTGATGGCCTCGCTGGACCACGCGCTGTGGTTCCACCGCGCGTTCCGCGCCGACGACTGGTTGCTGTATTCGATCGACAGCCCCAGCGCGCAGGGGGCGCGCGGACTGGCGCGCGGGCAGGTGTTCGACCGCGACGGCCGGCTGGTCGCCAGCACCGCGCAGGAAGGCCTGATCCGGGTGGTGCCGGCGGCGAAGGCCGACACCCCGCTGCACCCGAAGGGTTGAGATGAGGAAAGTCTTCACCAGCCCGCGCCTGGAGAACGTCGAAGCCGTTGCTGCATTGCTGCAGGACGCCGGTATCCAGGTCAAGGTCTCCGAGGCGCGCTCCTACCGCGGCAGCCGCCGCAGCAGCTTCAGCTATCGCGAGAGCGAGGACGCCGGCCCGCAGCCGGCGGTCTGGATCATCCACGCCGAAGACCAGCCGCGCGGCCGGCAACTGCTGCGCGAGGCCGGCCTGCTCGACAGCTCGCGCGCAGGCGAGAGCAGCTACGTGCCGCTGAGCGTGCTGGAGCGCGACAAGGACGCGCAGGCGGCGGGCAAGCGCAGCCGCGCGATGCGGATCAAGCTCGGCCTGCTGGCGGCGATCCTGGTGGTGATCGGCCTGATGGTCTTGACGACGCGCAAGCCGGACGCGCCGGCCACGGTCGCCGCCGCAGCGCCGCCGGTGGAGAACCCGATGCCCACCATCGTCCCGCAATCGACCGAGGACCTCGACAGCTACCGCGTCGACGTACCCTCGGCACTGGCCAAGCTGCTCATCGAGGAGAAGCTCGCGGCGCGCGCACCGGAGCAGGCGTGCATCGCGATCGATGGCAAGGATCCATCGCCGCAGTTCATGCAGGCGCTGCAGCCGGTGGCAGGTACCGCCGTGTTCGTTGCCTCGCGATGCCCGGGCGAAGGCGCCTGGGACATCGACGTCCACGACTACATGACCGACGGCTCAGGCAGCGGCTCGGTCCACCTGATGCTGGACCTGGACGACGCGCAGCTGCTCGAGGTGGAGCGCGAAGGCGAACGCTGGCGCGTGCTGCGCGAACGCTGAGGCAGGAAGACGGCCCGCATCGCCGCGGGCCGCTGCCATCGGGCGGGGTGCGCGACTACTGCCTGGGCGGGAACGGACCCGGGTTCGGGTTGTTGCGCGGCTGCCGCTTGCCGATGCCATCGCGCATCGGTCCGCAGGCTTCGCCCATCCGGTCGAACTCGGCGCGGCTGAGCTGGCCGTTCTTGTCGGCGTCGGCCTTGCCGAAGCATTCGGCGCGGCGCTGCGCGCTGCGCGCCTCGCGGTCGCTGCGGTCGAGGTAGCCGTCCTTGTTGACGTCCATCTGCTCGAAGCGCTCGCTGGCCTTCGCGTTCGCGGCATCCGCTTCGGCGCGGCTGATGCGGCCGTCCTTGTCGGTGTCCGCGGCGATCATCCGGCCATGCCCGCCCTGCTTGCCGCCCTGGTGGCGCTTGCCAGCCATCTGCGGGCGCTCGCCGGCGTCGAGCTTGCCGTCCTTGTTCTTGTCGAGCTGGTCGAACTGCGCCGCCAGCCGCGGCGCCTTGGCGGCTTCGGCGCGGTCGATCAGCCCGTCCTTGTTGGCGTCAAGCTGGGCATGCTGGCCGCCGGCGGCCGGCGCATTGGTGGCTGTCTGCGCGAACGCGGCGGCGGATGCCAGTGCCGCCGCAACCGCGATGGCCAGGAGCTTGAAGTGCTTCATGTCGATTCCTCGGGTGGACCGGCAGCTGCCGGGATTGACATGGAAAACGCCGGGCCGCGCAGGCGGTTGACAGCCAAACCGGCGCGCACCTGAACGATGGCGGCGGTATGCTCGATGGATGGGCACCGACGCCGACAACGTGCGCATGTTCCGCACCGGCGCGCACGCATGCGGCTACTGGGCCGGACGCGAAGCGCGCGACCTGGTGCTGGACCCACGCGACCCGCGCCTGCCGCAGATCTATCCACTTGCGCTGGAGTGGGGCTTCCGCCGCTCCGGCGACATCGTCTACCGGCCGAGCTGCCCCGGCTGCCAGGCCTGCGTGGCGGTGCGGGTGCCGGTGGCGAGCTTCACCCCCGACCGCAGCCAGCGCCGCTGCCTGCGGCGCAACGCGGACATCGATGCACGGATCGTCGCGCCGCAGCGCACCGACGAACACCTCGCCCTCTATCGCCGCTACCTGGTGGCACGCCACCCCGGTGGCGGCATGGACGATCACGGCGCCAGCGAATTCGACCAGTTCCTGGTCGGCAGCTGGAACGACGGGCGCTTCCTGGAACTGCGCGAGCACGCCACCCACCGCCTGCTGGCGTTGGCGGTGACCGACCTGGCCGCAGGCGCGCTGTCCGCGGTGTACACGTTCTACGACCCGGACCACGGCGGGCGCGGGCTCGGCACCTTGGCGGTGCTGAAGCAACTGGAATGGGCCGCCCGCGATGGCCGCCAGTACCTGTACCTGGGCTACTGGATCGCCGGCCACGCCAAGATGGACTACAAGCGCCGCTTCCAGCCGCTGGAAGGCTTCAACGGGCGCGGCTGGGCGCGGCTGCAGGCCTGATCAGGCGACCGTCCCGCCTTCATTGGCGGCAACCACCGCCGGATTTCCCGCCGCCGCCTGCGCCAAACCGGGTTCCAGCAGGGCGCGCGCCGGCTTGCTGCGGTCATAGAAGCCGAAATCGCCGTCGCTGCGCGCGGACACGATCATCCGCACCATGTTGCCCGGCACCATCAACTCCAGCGCGACCTCGCGGCCGTCCGCGGTGCGACCTTCGAGGGTCATCTCGATGAAGGCACCGCCGGTGTCGACCTCGCGGCACGGCACGTGCAATCCGGCGGGGCCGTCCTGCAGGTAAGGCTTGATCGCCTCGCCCAGCGCATCCAGCGCCTGCGGGAAGAAGAACACGGCGAAACCCGGGGATTCGTTCATGCCGGCAAGTCTCTCATTCCCGCCGCAACTCCAGCGTCAACGCCGCCGCCGCATCGCGGGCGACGGCGCGTGCCGCATCGGTATCGGCGGCGCGCGCCAGCGTCACCGCGACCCGCCGGTGCCCGGCCACCCGCGGCTTGCCGAACAGGCGCAACTGGGTGTCCGGCTGCGCCAGCGCGGCATCGATGTTGTCGAAGACCGGCACGCCGTGACCGTGCGCCAGCACCGCGCATGAAGCGGACGCGCCCAGCTGGCGGATCACCGGGATCGGCAGGCCGAGGATCGCGCGTGCATGCAGCGCGAACTGGCTGAGGTCCTGCGAGGCCAGGGTGACCAGGCCGGTGTCGTGCGGGCGCGGCGAGACCTCGCTGAACCAGACCTCGTCGCCCTTGACGAACAGCTCGACGCCGAACACCCCGGATCCGCCGAGGTCGTCGGTGATCGCGCGCGCGATGTCCTGCGAACGCCGCAACGCCAGTGCCGACATCGGCTGCGGCTGCCAGCTTTCGCGGTAGTCGCCGTCCTGCTGCAGGTGGCCGATCGGCTCGCAGAAGCTGGTGCCGCCGGCGTGGCGCACGGTCAGCAGGGTGATCTCGTAATCGAAGTCGATGAAGCCCTCCACGATCACCCGCCCGGCGCCGGCGCGGCCACCGGTCTGCGCGCAGTCCCACGCGGCGTCGATGTCGGCCTCGGCGCGGACCAGCGACTGGCCGTGGCCGGAGGAAGACATCACCGGCTTGACCACGCACGGCAGGCCCAGCGCGGCGACCGCGGCGCGGTAGTCCCCGAAGGTATCGACGAAGCGGTACGGCGAAGTCGGCAGGCCCAGTGTCTCCGCGGCCAGCCGGCGGATGCCCTCGCGGTCCATGGTCAGGCGCGCGGCGCGCGCGGTGGGGATGATCCTGATCGGATCGGCGCGCTGCCCCTGCCCGGCTTCCAGTTCGACCAGGGTCTGGGTGCTGATCGCCTCGATCTCCGGCACGACCAGGTGCGGCCGTTCGAGTTCCACCAGCGCGCGGATCGCGTCGCCATCCAGCATGTCGAGCACGTGGCTGCGATGCGCGACCTGCATCGCCGGCGCATTGGCGTAGCGGTCGGCGGCGATCACCTCGACGCCGAAGCGCTGCAGCTCCAGCGCCACTTCCTTGCCAAGCTCGCCGGAGCCGAGCAGGAGCACGCGCAGCGCGTGCGGCGAGAGCGGCGTGCCGATCGTTGTCATGCGGGTTCCGGACGCGTTGGGAGCTGCGATTCTAGCGGAGGCGACCGCCGGGGCTGTGCCGCGGCGCGGGTCCATGCCATCCTCCGCGGATGCCGATCCACCCCCGACAGCGGCTGTCCGCCCTGGCCGCGCTGCTCCTGTGCGCGACCGCGTGCGCGCCGCCGCCGCTGCCGTTCGCGCGGTTGGCGGGGCTGATCACCAGCGGCGACCTGGACGAAGTCAGCGGGATGGCGGCATCGCGCACCCACGACGACGTGTTGTGGGCGATCGAGGACAGCGGCAACCGGGCGCGCCTGCACGCACTCACGCGCCGCGGCCGGATCCTCGCCCGTTATCGGGTCGAGGGCGCCCGCAACACCGACTGGGAAGACCTCGCCAGCTTCGAACTCGATGGCAGGCAGTACCTGCTGGTGGCCGACACCGGCGACAACGGCGGCCAGCGCCGGGACATCGTGCTGCATGTCTTCGAGGAGCCGCGGACACTCGAAAACGGCTCCCTGCGGCCGGCATGGTCGATCCGCGCGCGCTGGGCCGATGGCCCGCGCGATTGCGAGGCGGTGGCGGTGGACGCCGCGGCCGGCAAGGTGCTGCTGGTCTCGAAGAAGCGCAAGCCGCCGGAACTGTTCACCCTGCCGCTGGCCGACCCGCGCGGCCAGTGGCGCGAGGCACGCCGGATCGGCCGCCTTGCAGGGGTGCCGGAGGCCGATGAGGCGCTGCAGCGCAGCGATCCCAAGCTGGCGAAACTGTCGCCGCAGGTCACCGCCGCCGATCTCTCCCCCGATGGCCGCACCCTGGCCGTACTCACCTATGGCAGCGTGCTGTTCTACCGCCGCGAAGCCGGCGAGGACTGGGGCGAAGCGGTGGCGCGGGTGCCGGAAGCGCACGACGTGCCGCTGATCCCGCAGGCCGAGGCGCTGGCCTGGAGCAAGGGCGGCGCCGGCCTGTACGCCAGCGGCGAATTCCGCCCGGCACCGATCTTCTTCCTGAGCCCGGATCGCTGACCCGGCCCAACCGTTCGTCGGATCGTGCTTGGCAGATAGATATCATTTTGATATCAATATCTCGTTCGCCCATCCCGGGCCGTTGCGAGAGCCACCATGAAAGAGACCCCGATCAGTTCCCTTCCCGGCATCCCGATGCTGCTGGCCTTGCTGGCGGCGATCGCGGCCGGTGCCTGGATCGCCATCACCGGTGGCCTGCAGGGCGGCTCCGTCGCCCAGTTGGCCGCGGGCCTGCTGCTGGCCTTCGCCTCGCTGTTCTGCCTGTTCGGCCTGTACATGGTCGAGCCCAACCAGTCCGCGGTGATCAGCCTGTTCGGCAAGTACGTCGGCACGGTCAAGGAAAACGGCCTGCGCTGGAACAACCCGTTCTTCAGCAAGAAGAAGGTCAGCCAGCGCGTGCGCAACTTCGAGAGCGGCAAGCTCAAGGTCAACGAACTGGACGGCAGCCCGATCGAGATCGCCGCGGTGATCGTGTGGCAGGTCGTGGATTCGGCCGAGGCCGTCTACAACGTCGACGACTACGAGAGCTTCGTCCACATCCAGTCCGAATCCGCCTTGCGCACGATGGCCACCAGCTATCCGTACGACCAGCACGAAGAGGGCCAGGTCGCGCTGCGCAGCCACGCCAGCGAGATCTCCGAGCACCTCGAAGGGGAGCTGTCGGAGCGCCTGGCCGATGCCGGCGTGCAGGTGCTCAACGCCCGCATCAGCCACCTTGCCTATGCGCCGGAAATCGCCCAGGCGATGCTGCAGCGCCAGCAGGCCAACGCGATCATCGCCGCGCGCACGCGGATCGTCGCCGGCGCGGTGGGGATGGTGCAGATGGCGCTGGCCGAGCTCGAGAAGAACGGCGTGGTGGACCTGGACGAAGAGCGCAAGGCGCAGATGGTCGGCAACCTGCTGGTGGTGCTGTGCGGCGAGCGCGGCACCCAGCCGATCGTCAACGCCGGCACCCTGTACTGAGCCGGCACCGGTCGTGAGCGAGAAGAAGGCCTATCCGCTGCGCATCAATGCCGACGTCCTGGCGGCGGCGCAGCGCTGGGCCGACGATGAGCTCCGCAGCCTCAACGCGCAGATCGAGTACGTGCTGCGCGAATCGTTGCGGAAGGCCGGCCGGCTGCCGAAGGCGGCCGCCAACAAGCAGGACGGGGAAGCGAAATGAGCAAGCGCTGGGCGTACAAGGTGGTCGAGGTCAAGCCGCAATGGCTGGGCATCAAGCCGAAGCAGATCGAAGAGACGCTGGCGCCGCACGGCCAGCAGGGCTGGGAGCTGGTCTCGGTGGTGCACAACGGGATCAACGCGCTGCTGTATCTGAAGAAGGAGCTCTGACGTGCTGCACATGATCCACCTGCTTGAACGCCGCCACGGCAACCACCGTGCGCACCGCATCGCGATGCGCCTGCTGCTGGCGTCGATGCTGCTGCTGATGCTCGGGCTGGGCCTGTTGCTGCCGGGGCGCGCCGCGGCGCAGGACGCCACGCCCGTCGATGGCGCCGCGATCGCGACCCGCCTGCTCGACCACCTCGATGCAGGCCGCTATGCGGATGCCGAGGCGATGTTCAGCCCGGAGATGGCCGCGGCAGTGCCTGCGGACAAGCTGAAGGGGGTGTGGGAATCGCTACCCGCGCAGGCCGGTCCTGCGCAGGGGCGCGGCATCGCCACCAGCCTGGTCCGGGATGGCACCACCTGGGTGGAACAGACCCTGCAGTACAGCAAGGCGACGCTGGTGGCGAAGCTGGCGATCGACGCGCAGGGCAGGATCGCGGGCTTCCTGATCCAGCCCGCGCAGGCACCGGTCGCGCCGGCCGCGGCAGTGGCCGAGGATGCTGCGTTCGTCGAACGCGACTTCAGCGTCGGCGAGGGCGAACGCGCCCTGCCCGGCACGTTGGCGATGCCCAAGGGTGACGGCCCGTTCGCCGCGGTGGTGCTGGTGCACGGCTCCGGCGCGCACGACCGCGACGAAACCGTGGGCCCCAACAAGCCGTTCCTCGACATCGCCCGCGGGCTGGCCGCGCACGGCATCGCGGTCCTGCGCTTTGACAAGCGCAGCAAGGCGCGACCGCAGGACTTCGCCAACGCCACGTTCGGCGTCGACGACGAAACCACCAATGACGCCGTGCTGGCGGTGGATGCGCTGCGCAAGGCCGAAGGCATCGATCCCGCGCGCGTGTTCGTGCTTGGCCACAGCCAGGGCGGGATGCTGGCGCCGCGGATTGCCGCGGTGTCCGGGCACGTCGCCGGGCTGGTGCTGATGGCGGCGCCGGCACGCTCGCTGCTGGACATCGTGATCGAGCAGAACCGCCGGCTTGCGGTGCTTGACGACGGCAAGACCAGCGACGCCGAGCGCGACGCCATCGCGCAACTGGTCGAACAGGTGCGCGTGACCCGCGACCCGGCCACCGACCCCGCCACCAGGACCGTGATGGGCCAGCCGGCCGGCTACTGGCGCAGCATCGACGCGGTGGATGCCGTCGCCGAGGCGAAGTCGGTGGCGTTGCCGATGCTGGTGCTGCAGGGCGCGCGCGACATCCAGGTGGTGGACGCCGACTGGGGCCGCTGGCGCGGCGCATTCCATGCCAACGACAAGGTCGCGTTCAAGTTGTACGAAAAGCTCAACCACCTCGGCATCGCCGGCGAAGGCGAAGGCAACCTGGCCGAATACAGCACGCCGGGTCATGTCGATCAGGCACTGATCGACGACGTCGCCAGCTGGATCAAGGCGCGCTGAGCGATGAAGACCCACGGTTCGCGCGAGTTCGCGGTGACCCCGGTATCGGCACATGCGGTGTGGCTGATGGCCATGCTGCTGGTGCTCCCCGCGGTCGTGGTGGTGGCGCTGTTCGCCAGCCAGGACCTGCCGGATCCGGGCGCGCGGCCGGGTCTCGGCCTTGCGCTGCTGGTGATCGTCGCCGTCTCGCTGGTCAGTGCTGTCGGCCTGAGGCGCCGGCGGGTCGCGCTGGATGGCGACCACCTGCGGGTGGTGGCCGGCCTGTTCTCGCAGGCGGTAGCGATCGGCGCGATCGAGCTCGAGCGCGCACGCATCGTCGACCTCGCCGAACACAGCGAGCTGCGGCCGGCGATCAAGACCCTCGGCATGTCCCTGCCCGGCTACCAGGCCGGGCACTTCCGGCTGCGCGCAAAGCTCGGCAAGGCGTTCTGCCTGGTGACCGACACCCGCCGGGTGCTGTGGCTGCCAATGCGCGATGGCAAGCAGCAGCTCCTGCTCAGCCTGGAGCGCCCGCAGGCGTTGCTGGACGCCCTGCGCGGACGCTGACCGGCGCACCCGGGTATCCTGCGCGGATGCCCCACCTGCCACCGGTTCCGCTGAAGATCGCGCTGCGCAACACCCCGGAGATCGAGCTCTGGCCGGCCGCGCTGCTGCACGCGCGCAGCAACCACGATGCGCGCGCGCTGTCCCGCGCCGATCGCGTGCTGCGCCGCAAGCGCGATGGCGCCTACCTGGCCGCGGACCTGCCGGAAGGCCTGTTGCCACTGGTGCCGAACCTGCGCCGCGAACGCGGCCTGGACGATGCCCTGGACGCACTGGAATCGACATCACCGCATGCGCGCCACGGGCTGGAGCATGTCGGCGAACTGCCGCTGCACCGCCTGCACGAGCGGCTGGACGCGCTCGGCATCGACGAGGCGGACTACGCCGCGCGCACCGGCCTGGACCTGGTCGCGGAACCCGATTGGCTGGCGTTCGCCGGCTTCGACCGCTACCGACGCCCGCTGTGGCTGCGCATCGACGCCGCGCGCCACTGGCTGCGCCTGCGCGAACATGCGCTGCGCGAGGGCATCCTGCTGGAGGCCATTTCCGGCTACCGCAGCCACGACTACCAGCTGGGGATCTTCGCGCGGAAACTCGCGCGTGGCCTGGCGGTCGACGCCATCCTGGCCGTCAACGCCGCACCGGGGTTCAGCGAACACCATGCCGGGCTGGCGCTGGACATCGGCGCGCCGGACGAACCGCCGGCCGAGGAAAGCTTCGAACGGACCGCCGCGTTCGCCTGGCTGCAGGAGCATGCCGGGGAACACGGGTTCGCCATGAGCTATCCGCGCGACAACCCGCACGGCATCGTCTACGAACCCTGGCACTGGCGTTACGCCGCCGCATGACGCCGCCCAGCATCGCCGGGGCCTGGGCCGGGCAACGCAACAACTTCAACCTGATGCGCCTGGTCGCGGCGTGGATGGTGATCTACGGGCACGCGCATGCAGTGACCGGCATCGCCGGCAACGACGGCATCGCGTGGCTGACCCAGTTGCGCGGCGCCGGCGCGGTGGCGGTGGACATGTTCTTCGTCATCAGCGGCTTCCTGATCGCCGCCAGCCTGGAACGCAACAGCGTGCGCGGCTACCTGGTCTCGCGCGGCCTGCGCATCCTGCCCGCGCTGGTGGTGTGCGTGGCACTGACCACGTTCGTGCTCGGGCCGATGCTCACCACCGCAGCCGACTACTGGCGGCAGCCGATGACGTGGAACTATTTCCTGGTCAACGCCTCGCTGCTGCTGAGCCGGTTCCAGTTGCCGGGCGTGTTCGAGGGCCATCCGCTGGACGTGGTCAACGGCTCACTGTGGACGCTGCCGAACGAGGCGAAGCTCTACCTGCTGCTGATGGTTGCCTGGCTGCTCGGGCTGCTCGCGCCCAGGCGCTACACGCCGCTGTGGGCAATGGCGATGCTGGCGGGCTATGCCCTCGCCCGCCATTACTGGCCCTTGCCCGACCACATCCAGAAATACGGCGAGTGCACGGCATTCTTCATCACCGGCACCCTGCTGTGGGTGAACCGCGCGCGCATCCCGCTGTCCGGCTGGGCCGTGCTGGGTCTGGTGGTCGCGTTCGCCGCCCTGCGCGGGACGAGCTGGTCGCACCTGCCCTACTTCGGGCTGCTGGCCTACGGGTCGCTGTGGCTCGGGCTGTGCGTACGCCTGCCGATGATCCGTCACACCGACCTGTCCTACGGCCTGTACCTGTATGGCTGGCCCGCGCAGCAGCTGGCGTGGATGCTGCCCACGGGCAAGACCATCGCCGGCAACATCGCCATCGCGACGGCGATTGCCCTGGCTTGCGCGGCACTGTCCTGGTATCTGGTCGAACGCCCCGCGCTGCGGCTGAAGAAGCGGTTCGTGGCACGCGGGCCGGCCGCCTCGCCGGTTGCGGCCCAAGACTGAGCCTCAGCGCGGCGGCGCCATCTCATCGAGCGTGCGCCGCAAGCCTTCGCGCCAATCGGGCGGGAGGATGCCGAAGTCGCGCTGCAGCAGCGACGTGTCCAGTACCGAATACGCAGGCCGCCGCGCCGGCGTCGGATAGTCCGACGTCGGGATGCCGACGACGCGCGGCTTGCGGCCGACCAACCCACGCACCTGCGCTTCATCGATGATCGCTTCGGCGAAACCGTGCCAGCTGGTCTCGCCGCCGGCGGTGAGGTGCCAGGTGCCGGATGTCTCCACACCCTGCCGGATCAACGCTGCCGTGGCGTCAGCGATCCACGCGGCTGGCGTCGGCGCCCCGACCTGGTCGGCGACCACGCGCAATTCCTCGCGCTCGCCTGCCATGCGCAACATCGTCAGCAGGAAGTTCTTGCCGTGCGCCGCGTAGACCCATGCCGTGCGCAGGATCGCGTGGCGCGCGCCGCTGGCGCGGATCGCCTGCTCGCCCGCGAGCTTGCTCTCGCCATATGCCCCTAGCGGCGTGGTGGCGTGGTCCTCGCGATACGGCTGCGTGGCGCCGCCATCGAACACGTAGTCGGTCGAGTAATGCACCAGCAACGCGCCGCAGGCGGCACAGGCGCGTGCAATCGCCGCAACGGCGTCCGCGTTGATGCGGAACGCGGCGGCAGCGTCGGTCTCGGCCTTGTCCACCGCAGTGTAGGCCGCTGCGTTCACCACCACGTCGGGAGCGATGCGGGCGATCAATGCCGGCAGCGATTCCGGCACGTCGAAATCCGCCCGCAGGTCGGCATCGCCGCCATCACGCGTGGCAACCAGCAGTTCGCCCAAGGGCAACAGACTGCGCCGCAGTTCACGCCCGACCTGGCCGTTGCCGCCGAGCAGCAGCAGCTTCATTCGCTGAAGAGCGGAAGCCGCTCCGCCGGCAGGCTTGCCAGCGGCGGCGCGGCCGCATCCTTGGGCGACAGCGATACTTCGGCCAGCGGCCAATCGATGGCAAGCGCGGGATCGTCCCAACGCAACGAGTTGTCGCTGGCGCGGTCGTAGGGCGCGGTGCACAGGTAGGTGAACAGCGCCGTCTCGCTCAGCACCAGGAAGCCGTGCGCGAACCCTTCCGGGATCCAGAAGTGGCGCTTGTTGTCGGCGCTGAGGATGGCGGCAACATGCTGGCCGAACGTCGGCGAGCCGCGACGGATATCCACCGCCACGTCGTACACCTCGCCTTCCAGCACGCTGACCAGCTTGCCCTGCACGTTATCCGGCCACTGGTAGTGCAGCCCGCGCAGCACGCCCTTCTGCGAGCGGCTGACGTTGTGCTGCACGAACGCGGTGGGCAGGCCGTGCTGGCCGAAGCGCTGCGCGTTCCAGCCTTCGTAGAAGAAGCCGCGCTCGTCGCCGAACACCGCCGGCTCGACCACCACGCAGCCGGACAAACGGGTTTCGATGATCTTCATTGGATGCGGCCGTGCTCCAACAGGCCCAGCAGGTACTGCCCGTAGCCGTTCTTGGCCAGCGGCGCGGCCAGCTCACGCAGGCGGGCGGCGTCGATCCAGCCGTTGAAGTAGGCGATCTCTTCCGGGCAGCACACCCGCAGCCCCTGCCGCTTCTCGATGGTTTCGATGAAGGTCGAGGCCTCGACCAGCGACTCGTGGGTGCCGGTGTCCAGCCAGGCGTAACCGCGGCCCATCTTTTCCAGGTGCAGGCTGCCGTCCTCGAGGTAGCACGTGTTGAGGTCGGTTATTTCCAGCTCGCCGCGCCGCGAAGGTTTCAATGCCGCCGCGTAATCGCAGACACGCCCGTCGTAGAAATACAGGCCGGTGACGGCGTAATTGGACTTTGGCGTGGCCGGCTTTTCCTCGAGGCCCACCACCTTGCCGGACGCATCGAACTCGGCGACGCCATACCGATCTGGATCACGCACCCAGTAGCCGAACACGGTAGCGCCGTGCGCGCGCGCATCGGCGCGCTGGAGCAGCTCGGTCAGGCCGTGGCCATGGAAGATGTTGTCGCCCAGCACCAGGCAGGACGGCCCGCCGGCCAGGAACTCGCGGCCGATCAGGAACGCCTGCGCCAGCCCGTCCGGGCTCGGCTGCACCGCGTATTCGATCTTCATGCCCCATTGCGAGCCATCGCCCAGCAGGCGCTGGAACAGGGCCTGCTCATGCGGCGTGTTGATGATCAGCACTTCGCGGATGCCCGCCAGCATCAGCACGCTGAGCGGGTAGTAGACCATCGGCTTGTCGTACACCGGCAGCAGCTGCTTGCTGACCGCCTGGGTGATCGGATACAGCCGGGTGCCGCTGCCGCCGGCCAGGATGATTCCCTTCCGGAGCTGGCCCTTGCGCGCCGTCATGCCACGCCTCCGATCCGCTCCAAACGATAGCTGCCATCCAGCACGCGCTGCACCCAGTCCTGGTGATTCAAGTACCAGTCGATGGTCTCGGCGATGCCGCGCTCGAAGTCGTACTTCGGAACCCAGCCAAGTTCGTCGCGCAGCTTGCTGGCATCGATGGCATAGCGGCGGTCATGGCCGGGGCGGTCGGCCACGAAGGTGATCTGCGATGCGCGCGAGATGCCGTCGGCGCGCGGGCGGCGCGCATCCAGCAGCGCGCAGATCGCCTGCACCACTTCGAGGTTCTGCTTCTCCGCATTGCCGCCCACGTTGTAGGTCTCGCCTACCCGGCCCTTTGCCAGCACGGTGCGGATCGCCTCGCAGTGGTCGGCCACGAACAGCCAGTCGCGCACCTGCTTGCCGTCGCCGTAGACCGGCAGCGCCTCGCCGGCCAGCGCCTTGGCGATCACCAGCGGGACGAGCTTTTCCGGGAAGTGGTACGGGCCGTAGTTGTTGCTGCAGTTGGTGGTCAGCACCGGCAGCCCGTAGGTGTGGTGGAAGGCGCGCACCAGGTGGTCGGACGCGGCCTTGCTGGCCGAATACGGCGAGTTGGGCGCGTACGGGGTCTCCTCGGTGAACTTGCCGGTCTCGCCCAGCGAGCCGTAGACCTCGTCGGTGGACACGTGCAGGAAGCGGAAGCTGTCCTTCGCCTCACCCTGCAGCGATTTCCAGTGGTCGCGCACCGCCTCCAGCAGCGCCAGCGTGCCGACCACATTGGTCTGGATGAACGCCGCCGGGCCGTCGATGGAACGATCGACGTGGCTCTCCGCGGCGAAGTTCAGCACCGCGTCGGGACGGTGCTCGGCCAGCAGCTTGGCGACCAGATCGCGATCACCGATGTCGCCATGCACGAACACGTGGTTCGGATCACCATCCAACGACGCCAGCGTGTCGCGGTTGCCGGCGTAGGTCAGCGCGTCCAGGTTCACCACCTTCACGCCGCGCGCCACTGCCTCCAGCACGAAGTTTCCACCGATGAAACCGGCGCCGCCGGTGACCAGCCAGGTCGTCATGCTTCAGCTTCCTTGCGTGGACCGGATGGAGGCGCTCAGAACGGAATGTCGTCGTCGAACGGCACTTCGTCGAAGTTGGGCTTTTCCGGGGCCGCCGCCGGCTCGCGCCGCTGCGCGGGTGCGCGCTGCTGGCGGTCGCCGCCGCTGCCGCCACCATAGCCACCACCACCGCCGCCGCTGCGCTGCTGGTAGCCACCACCTTCGCTGCCGCCGCCACGCTGGCCTTCGCCGCCGCCGAGCATCTGCATCTCGTCGGCGACGATGTCGGTGAAGTACTTCTCGACGCCGTCCTGGCCGGTGAACTTGTCGTAGCGGATCGAACCCTCGATATAGACCGAACGACCCTTCTTCAGGTACTCACCGGCGATCTCACCGAGCTTCCCGAACAGCTTGACCCGGTGCCACTCGGTCTTTTCCTGCTGGTTGCCGTCCTTGTCCTTGCGCACCGAGGTCGTTGCCAGCGAGAGCGTGCAGATCGCCATGCCGCCCTGGGTGTACTTCATCTCGGGATCGTTGCCCAGGTTTCCGATCAGGATCACCTTGTTTACGCCGCGGGCCATGTCATTCCTCGCCTTGTTGCCGTCCGGATCGGACGACCAGCATTGAATTATAGCCGCCGCGCCTTCGCCACCGGGCTCCGCCCCGCCGTGGCGTCGGAATTTGCCGCATCCCGGCCGGGCGCGGCCCACGGCCTATAATCCCGCGTCCACCGAAGCCCTTTCCCATGCCAGATTTCCCGATTCCGCAGCAACGGCAGCTCGACCTGCCCGCGATCCAGGCCCTGGCCGCACCCGACATGGCGGCGATGGATGCCCTGATCCGCCGGCGGCTGGCGTCTGACGTGGTGCTGATCAACCAGGTGGCCGAATACATCATCGGTGCCGGCGGCAAGCGGCTGCGGCCGATGCTGCTGCTGCTCACCGCCGGCGCGCTTGGCCACCATGGTGCAGACGCCCACCAGCTGGCGGCGGTGGTCGAGTTCATCCACACCTCCACCCTGCTGCACGACGACGTCGTCGACGAATCCGACCTGCGCCGTGGCCGCAAGACCGCGAACGCGGTCTGGGGCAATGCCGCCTCGGTGCTGGTCGGCGACTTCCTGTACTCGCGCAGCTTCCAGCTGATGGTCGAACTCGAGCGCATGGACGTGCAGAGGATCCTGGCCGACACCACCAATACCATCGCCGAGGGCGAGGTGCTGCAGCTGCTGCACGTGCGCAACCCGGACACCGACGAGGCCGCCTACCTGCGGGTGATCGAGCGCAAGACCGCGGTGCTGTTCGCCGCCGCGACCCGCCTCGGCGCGCTGCTGGCGGGCGCCGACGCGGCTACCTGCGAGGCGATGCACCGCTACGGGATGGCGCTTGGCTACGCCTTCCAGATCGCCGACGACGTGCTGGACTACGCCTCCGACACGGAGACGCTCGGCAAGAACCTCGGCGACGATCTTGCCGAAGGCAAGGCGACCCTGCCGCTGATCCATGCCATGCAGCGCAGCGACGCCGCCACCCGGGCGTTGCTGCGCGGCGCGATCGAACAGGGTGACGCTGGTGCGCTGCCGCAGGTGGTGGCCGCGATCCAGGCCTGCGGCAGCCTGGGCTACAGCCGCGACTGCGCGCAACGGTACGCGCGCGATGCCGCGGCCGCGCTCGAGGGGCTCGACGACAACGATTTCGTCGCCGCATTGCGCGGCCTCGCGCAATACTCGGTCAACCGCGACCACTGAGCGGCGACGCCGCGTTCATTCGGCGGCGAAGCGTTCACGGAAGAAGTCGTCCATCATCCGGTAGGCGCGCCTGGCGGCGCGCTCGTCGTAGCGGCAGTTGCTGGCCGGGTCGTTACCGGCGCCGGGTTCCGCGAAGCAATGCACGGCACCGGCGAAATCGACGAATTGCCAGTCCGCGCCGGCGGCATCCATCTCCTTCTCGAATGCAGCGATGTCGGCATCGCTGACCCCCTTGTCGGCGGCACCGTTGAGGACCAGCACCGGGGTCTTCACGGTCGTGGCCGTGGTTGATTTCGCGCCAGGCGCCAGCCCGCCGTGCAGGCTGACCACGCCGGCCAACCCGGTGCCGCCGCGCGCCAGCTCGAGCACGGTGGATCCGCCGAAGCAGAAGCCGAATGCGCCGATCCGCCCCGCATCCAGTGGCGCCGCACCGGCCTGCGCCTTCAGCGCCGCCACCGCGCCCTCGATGCGCGCACGCAGCGTTGCGCGATCCTCGCCGCGCAGGCCGCCGGCCAGCTTGCCGGCCTCGCCCGCATTCTTCGGCCGCACGCCGGCGCCATACACGTCCGCCACCAGCACCACGTAGTCGTCGCCGGCCACGGCACTTGCGCGCGCGAGCGAATCCTCGGTCACGCCCATCCAGTTCGGCACCATCACCAGCCCCGGGCGCTGCGCCTTGCCGGCATCGTCATAGACGACGTAGCCGCTGAAACGATCCTCGCCGACCGACCATTCGACCGGCTTGGCCTGCATCTTCGCGAGGGCCGGGGCGGTGGCGAGCAGCAATCCGATGGCAAGCAGTGCGCGGCGCATGGGCGGGTCCTTGTGAAGTGCGTTCTTGAGGGCGCCTACGCTACCCGGCGCAGGTTCAACGCGCGTGAACGCGGCGGGCGCGGTCAGGCGATGCCCATCCCGCCGATGCTGGAAATCGCGTCCGGGTCGAAGCCGGCCAGCTGCGCGAAATGGCGGCCACGCGCCACGTAGTCCTTGTAGGCGCCGAAGCTGGGCGCGCCCGGCGACAGCAGGACCACCCCACCAGCAGGCAGGGATGCGCGCGCCCTGTCCATCGCATCGGCGAGATCGCTCGCGGCCTGCAGTGCGAAACCGGATGCCGCGGCGACCGGCGCCAGCAGCGCATGGATGCGCGGGCCGTTCTGGCCCATGGTGACGATGGCGCGCGGTGCCTGCGTGCGCATCGCCGCGGCGAAGTCATCCCACGGCACGCCGCGATCGTGGCCGCCCACCAGGACCGCCACCGGCCGACCGCGATACACCTCCAGCGCCGCCAGGGTGGCGTGCGGGGTGGTGCTGATCGAATCGTTGACGTACAGGATCCCGTCGCGCGTGCCGACAGGCTGCAGCCGATTGGGCAGCGGCTGGAAGCTGGCCGCGTGCGGTGCCATCGCCATCGCGTCCAGCCCGAAGGCTTCCAGCGCGGTCAACACCGCGCACAGGTTGCTGCGGTTGTGCCGGCCCGGCAGCGGTAGCGCGGACGTGTCCATGACGAAGGCATCGCCGCGATACAGCGCATCCCCGCGCAGGTGCCAGCCGCGCGCATCGCCATACCAGCGGATCTCGCTGTCCGGCAGTTGCAGCGCCGCCAGCCGCGGGTCGGCGGCATTGAGCACGGCGACGCGCGGCCGCGCACGGGTCACCAGCGCCAGCTTGTCCTCGATGTAGCGGGCCTCGCTGCCGTGCCAGTCCAGGTGTTCGGGAAACAGGTTGGTGACCACCGCGATTGCCGGCCGCGCGCCGGCGGCGGCGACATCGCCGGTCTGGTAGCTGGACAGTTCGACCACCCACGCCTGCGCGCCTGCGTCCAGCAGTTCCAGCAACGGCAGTCCGATGTTGCCGGCCAGCGCTGTGCGCAGTCCCGCCGCGCGCAGCAGGTGCGCCAGCAGCGCGGAGGTGGTGCTCTTGCCCTTGGTGCCGGTCACGCACAGCGTGCGCGCCATGGTGCCGTCGTGCGCGCGTTCGCCGAACCACAACGCGGTGCCGCCGATGAAGCGCGTTCCATTCGCCGCCGCGAACAGTGCTTCCGGTTTGTTGGGGCTGATCCCGGGCGACTTCACCACCACCTCGAAAGTCGCCAGCCGCTCACCACTGGCCACGTGCTCGATGGCGAGCAGCGGGTCGCCGCAGGCCATGGCATCCGCGGCCTCCGCCGCGCTGCAGAACAGGTTCAGCGCCTGTTGCGGCAGGCGCGAACGCAGCGCGTCGTAGGCGGCGCGGCCCTCGCGGCCCCAGCCCCAGAGGGCGACGCGCTTGCCCGCCAGCGCTTCGAAGCAAAGCGGCCGGCCCTCAGGAGGCAAACTGGCCACGCAGCGTCTGCCACAGCGCGGGCGGGATGCGGTGCTGGTCGTCGATCACCAGCAGCGGCTCGATGCGCAGGTCGGCGGCATCCAGCTGCGGCCCGATCTCGCGGCGGAAGCGTTCGACCAGCGCGTCCTCACGCCATTCCGGGCGCTGCGCGAGCGCTGCCATCGCCGCCCGTGATTCGCGGCCCTCGCCCACGCATTCGAACGGCTTGTGGTCCTGGTATTCCAGCAGGGCGTCGAAGCCCGCGGTCTGCGCGGGGTCGTCCAGCAGGTTGCGGCCGATGATGCCCACCAGCCGCGGCTTCGGCATGAATGGCGCCAGTGCCAGGAACACGAAGTGGCACTTCGGGCAGACCCCGCACCAGCGGCTGGTCGGGCGCTCGCCGAGGATGTGGAAGTTGCGGTTGCAGCTGGAGAAATGCGCGTCGTAGCGGCTGACCCGCGCGAACTGCCGGGCCACCGCCAGCTCGCTCAGCGGCCGCAGCAACGAGTAGTAGCGCAGGTCGGCGGCGACGTGCCGCTGCAGCCAATCGCCGAGCGCGGATTCGAACGCCCAGCCCTTCGACCACTGGTGGTTCACCTCGCCGGTGACGCTGCCGTCATCAGCAATGATGATCGACCCGTAGCTGGCCGAACGCTCGTTGGAGAACACCACCTGGTCCACGCCCAGCAGCACCGCGGCGAAGGCCAGGATCGCCGAGTTCACCGCGGTCACCGGGATGTGGCCGTTCCATGCGCCCAGCCGGTTGTATTCGAACAGCTGCGAAGCAAGCTGGCGGCCGATGTTCAGCGTGGGCAGGCCGGTATGCGCGGCGCAGGCCGCGATCAATTGCGAGCCGCCGATCCAGGTCACGGTCTGTTCGACGCCGGCACCACGCAGCGCCTCGATGCTGACCAGCGAATCCTTGCCGCCGCCGATCGCGACCAGCGCGTGTCCGCGCAGGCCCAGTGCCGGCGCAGGCGCCCCTGCCTGCGCATCTGCCGGGAAGCGGATCCGGCCGCGCAGGTCCAGCCCGTTGCGATAGGCGAACTCACCGAGGCCGTTGAGGTAGACGGTTTCGAGGAACGCCGCGGTATCGGCATCGATCTCGTACGCCTCGATGCGGATATCCGCCGGCACCGCGGCCTTGTAGTAGCTGACGCCGGCGACCAGGTGCAGCAGCCGCAGCGCCTGCCCCGCCGCCGCCGCGCGCGCATCGTCGAGGTCGAACGGCGCGCCCGGCACGGTGACCGTCTCCACCAGTTCCGGGCCGTCATCGAAGGCATACACCAGCCGCGCGATGCCGGTCTGCGCATCGAAGGCGCAGCGCACGAAGCGGAACGTGCGGATCGCGTCGCGCTCGAACATCCACTCACTCATTCAGGCATACCTTCTTCAAGCAGGTCCTCCGCGGGCAGCGCGCGCAGGTTGTATTCGTTGGACATGCTGCGGCCGTAGGCGCCGGCATCGGCCACCAGCATCGCGTCTCCGGGCGCGGTCCCGGCAGGCAGCTTGACCCGCTGGCCGAACACGTCGCTGGATTCGCAGATCGGGCCGACCACGTCGAAATCGATGTCGCCACCGGCATCCAGCCGCGACAGGTTGACGATGTCGTGCCACGCGTCGTACAGCGCCGGCCGCAAGAGTGCGTTCATGCCTGCATCCAGGCCGACCCGGCGCACGCCGTCCTTCTCGATCACCTGGGTCGCGTGCGCCAGCAACACGCCGGCTTCGGCGACCAGGAAGCGGCCGGGTTCGATCGCCAGCCTGAACGCCGGATGCAGGGCCTTGATCGCGGCCAGGCCTTCGGCCCAGGCATCGAGGTCGAAGGGTTCGTCGTCGTCGCTGTAGGCGATCGGCAGGCCGCCACCGATGTCGATGGTCTCCACGCTGCCGATGCGCCGCGCGAAGCCCGCCAGTTCATCGACCACGCCCTTCCAGTGGTCGACGGTTTCGATGCCGCTGCCCAGGTGCGCGTGCACGCCGGTGATGCGCACGTCCAGCGCGCGCGCGGCTTCGACGAATTCCTCGACGCGCTGCGCGGACAGGCCGAACTTGGAGTCCTTGCCGCCGGTGTTGACCTTGGCGTGGTGGCCATCGCCGTGGCCGAGGTCGATGCGCAGCCACAGCGCGCGGCCGCGGAACACCCCCGGCCAGCGCCGCAGCAGCTCCACGTTGTCCACGGTGACGGTGACGCCACGCGCCAGCGCGGCTTCGTATTCGCCGATCGGGGCGAAGCTGGGGGTGAACAGCACGCGCGCCGGATCGAAGCCGGGCACGGCCTCGAACACGCGTTCCACCTCGCCTTGCGACACGCATTCCAGGCCGAAGCCTTCCGCGGCAAGCGCGCGCAGCAGCGCCGGATGCCCATTCGCCTTGATCGCGTAGTAGCGGCGGTCGATCGCATCGATGCCCTGCAACTGGCGCGCGCGTTCGCGCACGGTCGGCAGGTGGTAGACGTAGCGCGGCGTGCCGTGGCCGGCGAGTTCCAGCAGGCGTTCGCGTTCGCGCGGCGCGCGCCACCACGCGGGCGGGCGCGGGCGCACCGTGCCATTGATCTCGCGCCAGCGCGGGCCGAACACCTCGGCCTCGTAGACCGGCATCGCGCCGCTGTCGATCAGCTCCGCATGCAGCCGGTGCAGCAGGCCGTCGGCCGCGGCCTCGTCGACCACGAAGGTCAGGTTGAGGTCGTTCGACGACTGCGAGATCAGGTGCACCCGCTCGCGCCCGAACATCTCCCACACCGCGGACAGCTTGTGCAGCAGCGAGCGCATGCCGCGCCCGACCAGGGTCACCGCCGCGCACGGCACGATCACCTTGACCCGGCACACCTGCGCCAGGTCCTCCGACAAACGCGCAAGCACGTCGGTGCTCACCAGGTTCTCCGAGGGATCCAGCGACACGGTGACGTTGGTCTCGGACGAGCCGATCAGGTCCACCGACAGGCCATGGCGCTTGAAGCGCTCGAACACGTCGGCCAGGAAGCCGACCTGCTGCCACATGCCGACGCTTTCCATCGACACCAGCACGATGCCGTTGCGGCGGCTGATCGCCTTGACCCCGGGCACCGCGGCCACGCTGCCCTCGATCCGGGTGCCCGGCAGTTGCGGGCGGCTGGTGTCGAGGATGCGCATCGGCACGCCGCTGTCGCGGCAGGGCTTGATCGAGCGCGGGTGCAGGACCTTGGCGCCGGTGGTGGCGATTTCCTGCGCCTCGGCGTAGTCCAGCCGGGTCAGCAGGCGCGCATCCGGCACGTCGCGCGGGTTGGCGCTGAACATGCCGGGCACGTCGGTCCAGATCTCGACGCGGCGGGCGCCGAGCAGCGCACCGAAGTACGCGGCCGAAGTATCCGAACCGCCACGGCCGAGGATCGCGGTGCCGCCATCGCCGTGGCGGGCGATGAAGCCCTGGGTCAGCAGCAGTTGCGCCGGCTGCGCGGCGAAACGCACGCGCAGGGCGGCATCCGCATCGAAGCGGCAGTTGACCGACAGCCGCTGCGCCCAGTCGCTGGCATTGGGCAGCGAGACCGCATCCAGCCAGTCGCGCGCGTCGCACCAGCCGAAATCCAGGCCCTGCCGGCGCAGGTAGGCGGCACCGATCGAGGACGACAGCAACTCGCCCTGCGCCAGCACCTCGGCCTGCCAGTCCAGCGACCGCGATGCCGCGCGCGGATCGTCGCCGAGGGCGTGCAATGCGCGCAGGCGTTCGCCGATGGCGGTGTCGGGATCGATGCCGAGTTCGTCGCTGCAGAACGCGCGATGGCGGGCGACCAGCGCGGCGATGCGGCCCTTGACGTCATCGCCGTTGCTGATCGCCTGCAGTTCGTTGGTGACCCCGGACAGCGCCGACACCACCACCAGCACGCGCGCACCCCCGGCCGCCGCGCGTCCCTCGGCCAGCTGGCCGATGGTGTCCCAGCGCTCGCGTTTGGACACCGAGGTCCCGCCGAACTTCAGCACCAGCCAGGGCTGTGCAGGGGCGGTGGGATCGGACGCGGCGGCGATGGACATAGGCCCTTTCGGAATCAGTCGGGGGATGCCCGCGGCACGGGCAGTGGTGCATTCTAGCGGGCCTTTGGATCCGTGCCCCTTGCCCGCCATGCCCCGTCGTTATGTGCAACTCGATGTGTTCGCGTCGCGCCCCGGCGCCGGCAACCCGCTCGCCGCCGTGCTCGATGCGGAGGGCATGGACACCGCCTCGATGCAGGCACTGGCGGCGTGGCTCAACCTGTCGGAAACGATCTACTTCCTGCCACCCGATGCCGGCGCCGATTACCGGATCCGCATCTTCACCCCCGGCTGCGAACTGCCATTCGCCGGCCACCCCAGCGTGGGCGCGGCCTGGCTGGCGGCCACCCACGGGCTGGCCACGCCACGCGATGGCCAGCTGGTCCAGCAATGCGCGGCCGGCCTGCTGCCGGCGCAGGTGCACGGCGATCCGCTGCGGCCGGGGATCCTGCTGCGCAGTCCGCGCGGGCGCCTGCTCGAGGCGGCCACGGGCGCGCTGCCGCGGGAACTGGCCGCGATCGCACGGCCCGGGCAAGCCGTCGAACTGTGGAGCAACGGTCCGCGCTGGTGGCTGCTGGAAGCCGGGTCGGCCGACGCGTTGCGCGGGCTGAAGCCGGATTTCGGCGCGATCGCCGGCTGGACCGATGCCACCGGGTCGACCGGGGTCGCGGCATTCGCCTTCGAAGACGGTGGCGACCACCAGCTGGTGGTGCGCGCATTCTGCCCCGGTGATGCCGTTGGGGTGCCCGAGGACCCGGTCACCGGCAGCGCCAATGCGGTGATCGCGGCGCGCTTGCATCGCGAAGGCCGGCTGCCCGGCCGCGACGGGCGCTACATCGCCAGCCAGGGCCGCGAGCTCGGCCGCGACGGCAGGGTCACGCTGCAGGTCGATGCCGATGGCGAGGTCTGGATCGGCGGCGAGGTGCAACAGGTCATAGCCGGCAGCCTGGAATGGCCGGATGCGCAAGCCACCGGGCCTGCAAGCCCATGACCCGGCGCCGCTACGTGCAACTCGATGTGTTCGCCTCGCGCGCCGGCGACGGCAATCCGCTGGCGGTGGTGCTGGACGCCGAAGGCCTGGACGACGCGCGCATGCAGGCGATCGCCCGCTGGACGCGGCTGCCGGAAACCACCTTCGTGCTGCCGCCGGTGGCCACCGACGCCACCCACCGCATCCGCATCTTCAGCCCGCGCCGGGAAGTCCCGTTCGCCGGCCATCCCAGCGTCGGCACCGCGCATGCCTTGCTGGATGCGGGCCTGGCCGCGCCGCGCGACGGACTGCTGGTGCAGGACGGGATTGCCGGCAAGCTGCCGCTGATGGTCACCGGCGCGGGCCGCGAACGCACGATCGCCGTGCGCACGCCACGCGCACGCGTGCAGGAAATCGCAACGCCGGACGACCCGCGCCTGCGCGATGCACTTGCCGGATTGCCGCTGGGCGGACTGCCGCCGGTGCTGATGGACGGCGGCCGCCGCTGGTGGCTGGCGGAGCTGGCCAGCGAGGCCGACCTTCGCAACGCACAGCCGAACTGGGAGGCGATCGTCGCGCTCGCGCACGCGACCGACAGCATGGGCCTGTTCGTCTATGCACGCAGCCAGGATCCGGTCCACTACTTCGCGGTGCGCGCATTCGTCGGTGCACCGGCACGCTTCGAGGACGCCGCCTCCGGTGCCGCCAACGCCACCCTGGCGGCGTGGCTGGCCGAATGCGGTGCCCTGCCCGATGGCGGCTTCTACCGGGTCAGCCAGGGCCGCGAAGTCGGCCACGACGCGATCATCGAACTCCGCGTGGATGCCGGCGGCGACGTCTGGTCGGGCGGGCGGGCCGTCGCCGTGGTCACCGGCACCCTGGATTGGCCCGACTAGCGATGCGCCGGGCGCGGCCGCCGCACCCCTGGTCGGCATCGAGGCAACACAAATGAAGAAGGGGCCGCGCGGCCCCTTCGCCTTGATCAGGGTGACGCCTGTTACTGCGGCGACACATCCACCCGCACGCGCACGCGGTCGCCCGGGTGGTAGTCCATCCGGCGGGTGTAGCGGCGGCCGTTGTATTCGTAAGCCACGTCATAGGCGCTGGCGCGTCCATCGCCGGATCCGCCGTAGCCGCTGCCGTAACCGCCGCCCGCCGGTTCCGGGTCGCACACCCGCACCACGCCGGCGCGCACGTAGCGGTCGCGCTGGGTCTGGTCGTAGATCCCGCGGCCTGCCATGCCACCCACCATCGAGCCGATCGCGGTGGCGGCATAGGTGCCGCTGCCGCCACCGACCTTGCTGCCCAGCACCGCGCCGGCGATGCCGCCGACCACGGTGGCGATGTTGCGGCCCGCCATGCTGCCGCCCTGGGTGCGGCCGTACGGGTCGTAGTAGCCGCCATTGCGATAGCCATCATTTCGGTAGCCATCGACGTCGTCGTAGCCGTCGCGCTGGTCGTTGCCGGCGCTGGTGGTTTCGTAGCAACGCTGGCCGACGGCGCTGGACCCACCGCCGTAGCGACCATCGAGCACCGGGTCGACCCGGATCACGCGCGCATAGTCGTAGTAGGCCTCGCCCTGCTGCTGGCCGTTGAAGCCATCGCCGGACGGATACGGGTACGACTGCGCGGACGCGGTGCCGCCGGAGGCAAGGCCGACGGCAACAAGCAAGGCAACGGCAAGGCGCTTCATGGTGGACTCCGGTCGCCGGGATGGGTGGAGGGCCGGCGCGTCGCGAACACTGCGGCCACGCCGCTAACGCGAAGCTGAATCCGGCGGCTTCGCCCGAATCCGTTTAGCGCGGCGACAGTTTGCGGGCGCAGCCCGCGGCCGCCATCGCGGTTCCGCCACCGGCAGCGAAGCGCGCCGCGCATGCTGCACCGCAAGACAAGACCCGGTTCCGCGCTGCGAGGTTCCGCGCTAAGGTGGATGCCCGCCATGACCGCCCGCCGAGCGCCCACGCTCCGGCGCGAAGCGCGGACAGCCATGACGCTCACTCCACGCACTCGAGGAGAAACGGGCTCATGTCCTACAGCACACAGCAGATCCGCAACGTGGCCCTCGCAGGGCACCCTGGCGCCGGCAAGACAACCCTGTTCGAAGCCCTGCTGCATGCCGGTGGCGCGATCCAGGCGGCAGGCACGATCGAACGCGGCAGCACCGTCTCCGACTTCGACCCGATCGAGAAGGAACGCGGCCACTCCATCGATTCTGCGATCGCCAGCACCGACCACGCGGGCATCCACCTCAACCTGATCGACACCCCCGGCTATCCGGATTTCCGCGGCCCCACCCTGTCCGCGCTGGCGGCGGTGGAGACGGTGGCAATCGTGGTCGATGCCGACACCGGCGTCAGCTACGGCACCCAGCGGATGATGGAGCACGCCAAGGCGCGCAACCTGTGCCGGGTGATCGTGGTCAACAAGATCGACCACCCCGGCGCGAAGCTGGGGGCATTGCTCGACAGCCTGCGCGAGACCTTCGGCGCCGAGGTGCTGCCGCTCAACCTTCCCGCGGAGGGCGGCAAGTCGGTGGTCAACTGCTTCTGGCAATCCACCGGGAACAGCAACCTCGGCGCGGTTGCCGACTGGCACCAGAAGATCATCGACCAGGTGGTGGAGATCAACGAAACGGTGATGGACCGCTACCTCGACGTCGGCGAGGGCGGCCTGTCCGGGCAGGAACTGCACGACGCCTTCGAGCAATGCCTGCGCGAAGGCCACCTGGTGCCGGTGTGCTTCGTGTCGGCCCGCAGCGGCGCCGGCGTGCGCGAATTGCTGGACGTCGCCGAGAAGCTGTTCCCGCACCCCGGCGAAGCCAACCCGCCGCCGTTCGTGAAGGGCACCGGCGACGACGCGCAGGCGATCACCGCCACCCCGGACCCGCAGGCGCACGTGATCGCCGACGTGTTCAAGATCATCAACGACCCGTTCGTCGGCAAGCTCGGGATCTTCCGGGTCTACCAGGGCACGGTGAAGAAGGACACCCAGTTGTTCGTCGACGACGGCAAGAAGCCGTTCAAGGTCGCGCACCTGTTCAAGCTCAAGGGCAAGGACCACGTCGAGGTCGTGCAGGCGATCCCGGGCGACATCGCCGCGGTGGCCAAGATCGACGAGGTGCACTTCGACGCGGTGCTGCACGACAGCCACGACGAGGACCAGATCCACCTGGCGCCGCTGGCGTTCCCGCGGCCGATGTTCGGGCTGGCGATCGAGGTGGCGCGCAAGGGCCAGGAGCAGAAGCTCGCCAACGCCCTGCACCACCTCGCCGAGGAAGACCCCTGCTTCCACGTGGAGCACGAGCTGGAGACCAACGAAACCGTGGTCCGTGGCCTCTCCGACCTGCACCTGCGGGTGAACCTGAGCCGGCTCAAGGATCGCTACGGGGTCGAGGTCGGCGCGCGTCCGCCGCGGATCGCCTATCGCGAAACCGTCAGCGGCAAGGCCGACGGCCACCACCGCCACAAGAAGCAGACCGGCGGCGCCGGCCAGTTCGGCGAGGTGTTCCTGCGGATCGAACCACTGCCGCGCGGCGCCGGCTTCGAGTTCGTCGACGAAGTCAAGGGCGGCACCATCCCCGGCCAGTTCCTGCCGGCGGTGGAGAAAGGCGTGCGCCAGGTGCTGTCCGGCGGCGCGGTGGCCGGCTACCCGATGCAGGACGTGCGGGTGATCGTGTACGACGGCAAGCACCATCCGGTGGATTCCAAGGAAGTCGCGTTCGTGGCCGCCGGCAAGAAGGCGTTCCTGGATGCGATCGGCAAGGCCAGGCCGCAGGTGCTGGAGCCGATCGCCGAGCTCGAGGTCACCGCCCCCGAGCAGCACATGGGCGACATCAGCGGCGGCCTGTCGACCAAGCGCGCGCGCATCAGCGGCACCGATTCCGCCCGCGGCGGCGAGATCGTGGTCAAGGCGCAGGTGCCGATGTCGGAGCTGGAGGGCTACGCCGCGGAACTGAAGTCGATCACCGCCGGCCGTGGCCGCTACGCGCTGGATTTCAGCCACTACGAGCCGGTACCGGCGCAAGTGCAGCAGAAGCTGGTCGACGCGTACAAGCCGCACCACGAAGAAGACTGAGCCCGGGCAGGAGCGGTCATGGCCAATGCATTGCAGACGTCGGTCGTGCTGTATGCGCTGCTGGCGGGCATCGCGCAGGATCCGCCCACGCCGACCGGCGCGGGCGATCCGGTCGCGCCGCTGGCGACCATCGCCTGGGAAGCGACGGAGCGGCCGCCCATGCGCGGCATCATCGACGCCTTGAGGCGGACCCGGCTGGATGGCCTGTCCACGCGGATCAAGCTGGACTTCGATGCGGACGGAAAGGTGGTCGATGCCGTGCTGCTGGAAAGCACCGGCAACCAGAACCTGGATGCGGCGATCCTGAAATGGGCCAGGGATGTGAAGCTGAAGCCGGGGTCGCCCGGCGGACCCGGCGTGCTGCCGATGACCCTGCTGCGCCCTCGCTGAGGGCGGGCTGGCGCCGCCATCCGTCGCAACCCGTTAATGTGGGCGCAGCTCCCCACCGGACCCCTGCCATGCGCCGCCTTGCCACGATCATCGTCCTCGCCTGCGCAGGCCTGCTCGCCGCCTGCTCCAGCCTCGGTTCCTCGGTCCTGCTCGGCCGCGACATCAGCTTCACCGCAGCGCAACTGCAGGAGCAGCTGGACCGCAAGTTCCCGCGCGACTACCGCAAGCTCGGCGGGCTGGTCAGCATCAGCCTGCTGAATCCGGACCTGAGCCTGCCGGGCGGCGGCCGCCTGAAACTGGATTTCGACCTCGGCATCGGCGCGATGGGCAAGCCCAGCCGCAGCCCGTCGGGCCACTTCGCGCTGGAAAGCGGGCTGCGCTTCGATCCCGGCACCCGCGGCCTGCACCTGGACAATCCGGAAATCGTCAGCGTCGACGTGCCCGCGCTCGGCGGCGTGATGAACGACACCGCGCGCTCGCTGCTGAACAGCTGGCTGCTGGACTACGCCCGCGAGGAACCGGTCTACCGCCTCGACGACGACACCTTCGGCCGCATCGCCGCGCGCCGGATCGATCGCGTCGCGATCGAGTCCGGGCTGATCACCCTGCACCTGGATTGAACATGCACGCCCATCGCATCGGATTGCTGCTGTGCTGCACCCTGCTGGCCGCCTGTGCTGGCGACAAGCCCGACGGCGCGGGCGCGCCGGGCGAGGACGGCCTGCCGAAACCCGCCGCCGCAAGCGGCTCGGTGACCGGCATGCCGGACCCCGGGGTCGCCGGCCCGCGGCGGGAGGCCCGCGCGCTGCCGGAGCCGGAGCCGGTCGAGTTGCCGCAGCCGATCGATCCCGGCGAATCCGCGCCGGTCGATCCGGCGATGGCGTCCGAGGGCATGCCGGCCATGCCGTCCGAACCCGGCCAGGCGCCGGAGGCAGCCGTGCCGCCGGTTGCGCCTGCCGCGGACGCCGCGGGCACCACCGACCCGGCCAGCCCGCGGCAATGAAGCGCTTGCTGCCGGCCGCCTGCGCGGTAGCGATCGCCAGTGCATGCACGCCGCAACCGGCGCCACCCGCCGCCCCGCCCGGGCCAGCGGCGGCGCCGGCCGCGATACCGCCAACCGCGCCCATCGCCGCGGACGCGGCGCCGGCACGCCCGCAGGCCGCCGCCGAATCCTGGGTCCTGCCCGGCAGCCTGGGACCACTGACCACGCGGCTGGAACTGGACGCGCGCTTCGGCAAGGACAACGTGCGCGAGGCGTCTTTCCCGGGCGCGGAGGGCATCGGCACCCATCCGGCGCTGGTGGTATTCGCCACAGACCCGCGCAAGCGCCTGGAGCTGGTGCTGGATGCGGACAACCCGGATGCGCCGATCCGCGAGCTGCGGGTGTCGCATCCACAGTCGCGCTGGCAGCTCGCCTCCGGCCTGCGCCCGGGCATCAGCCTGGCCGAACTGGTGGCGCTGAATGGCGCGCCGGTCAGCTTCTACGGACTCGGCTGGGACTACGGCGGCACCGTGCAGGACTGGCACGGCGGCAAACTGGCCAACGCGGTCGGCAACCCGCTGTTCCACCGGGTCACCCTGTCCGCGCGCCCGGACGCGGGCGATGCCACCTTGCCGACCGGCGACACCAGCGTCCGCAGCGATGATCGCAGGTGGCCGTCGCTGGGCCAGGACCTGGTGGTCGCGGAACTCGGGATCAGCTGGCCGGACGACGGCGACTGAAACGCGGGCGCACGGACTTGCACGCCGCGCACGCCGGGTCGTGGATGCGGAATCACCGCGAGCCGGATGACGCGCTGGTACCTCAGCGCTTCGGCCGCAGCATCGTCCCGGTGCAGTCCTTCGCGCCGCAGCGGCAAGCCCAGATCTTCTTCAGCCGCGGGGTGTGGCGCTCGGCCAGGGTGATGCCGTAGTCGTAGGTCAGTTCCTCGCCCGGCCTGATCGCACGGATCGCCTCGATGAACACCTGCGACTTCTCGGGGTCGTCTTCATGCTCCACCAGCACCGCTTCGCAGTTCGGCGCACAGCTGTGGTTGATCCAGCGCGCACTGTTGCCGCCCACGTTGGCGTCGATCACGAACACCTCGTTGAGCGTGAACAGGAAGGTGTGGCCGCTCTCGATGTCGCCGCTGTCGCCGGCATCCACTTCCTCGTGGGTGCGGCGGAGTCCCTTGTACTCGATCAGGCGCTCGCCCTTCCTGATCTGGGCAACGGCGAACATGCCATTGCCATGGATGGCGGAACGGCGGGTGGTGATCTTCTTCGGCATCGGATCGGCCAGGGTGGAGGAGCGCCATTGTGGCGCAGGCCCGGGGCGCGCGTCACCGCATGCCCGCGCACCGCCAGTGCCTGTGCCGGCCGCCACAACGCCCGCTGCACCGGCATCGCCGGCGTGCGCGCGGTCGGTCAACCGCGCGCGGGACGGCACGTTGGCAGCAGCAGTCCCCGCGGAGATTCCCGCATGCGCCTGCACCCCGCAGCACTCGTCGCACTCGTCGCCTTCGTCGTACTCGCCCTGCTGGCGTTGCCCGGCAACGGCCAGGACCGGCGCAACCGCATGCAACAGCTGCGCGAGGCCAGCCGCCAGGAGCGTGCGGTCGCGGTGCCGGCCGGCGGCGTGGTGCTGCGCAACCTCGCCTACGGACCGGACCCGGCGCAACGCTTCGACCTGTACCTGCCGGCCCGGGCCACGGCGGCGCCGGTCGTGTTCTACGTGCACGGCGGCGGCTGGGCCAACGGCGACAAGACCAACCGGGGCCTGGCCAACAAGCTGGCGCATTGGCTGCCGAAGGGTTACGCGGTGATTTCCACCAACTACCGGATGCTGCCGGTGGCGATGCCGCTGGAGCAGGCGCGCGACGTCGCCCGCGCGGTGGCGCAGGCGCAGCGGCGGGCCGGCGAATGGAAGCTCGATCCGGCCCGGGTGGTGCTGATGGGCCATTCCGCGGGCGCGCACCTGGTGGCCCTGCTCGGCGCCGACCCGCGCCTGCTGGCGGAGGCCGGCGCAAGCCCGCCGCTGGGCGTGGTCGCGCTGGACAGTGGCGCGCTGGACGTGCCGGCGCTGATGGCCCGGCCGCGGGTGCCGCAGCTGTACCGCGACGCCTTCGGCGCCGATCCCGCGTATTGGCGTTCGGTCTCGCCGCAGCAGCAACTGGGCAGGAGCGGCCTGCCGATGCTGCTGGTCTGCGCCAGCGAGCGCCGCTTCCCGACCGCGCCCTGCGACGAGGCCCGCAAGTTCGCCCGCAAGGCCGGCGCGCTGCATGTGCCGATGAGCGTGCAGCCGGAGCCGCTGGACCATGGCGCCATCAACCATGACCTCGGCCTGGACTCTGGCTACACCCGCAAGGTCACGGCCTGGATCGACCGCCTGCAGGCCGTTTCCGCCACCCGCTAGGGCGCCGCTTGGCTGCGGCCGCCCGAAATCGTACAATTCCGGTACGCTTTCAAGGCACGCCTTCGCAGCCATGCTCCGGGTCACCAAGCTCACCGATTACGCCAGCGTGGTGCTGACCGTGCTGGCCAGCGATGCCACCCGCGTGCTCAGCGCCAGCGAGCTGGCGGAGCGCGCCGGGCTGGAAGCGCCGACCGTGGCCAAGGTCCTCAAGCCGCTGGCCCAGGCCGGGCTGGTGGAAGGCTTCCGCGGCGCCAACGGCGGTTACCGGCTCGCGCGCGACGCCGCGGCGATCTCGCTGGTCGAGATCGTGGAGGCGATGGAAGGCCCGCTGGGCATGACCGAATGCAGCGTGGCCGCAAGCCAGTGCGGGATCGAACACTCCTGCGGCGTGCGCGCCAACTGGCGGCGCATCAACGACGTCGTCGCCGATGCGCTGCGCGGGGTCTCGCTGGCGCAGATGCTGCAACCGGCAGCCGCCCCGCCGCGTAAGCGCATCGACATGAAACTGGCGAAGGCCTGAGAGGTCGCCATGAACCAATCCAACGAACAGAACGCGCAGATCCACGCCCAACTGGGCCGCAAGTACGAGGCCGGCTTCGTCACCGACATCGAATCCGATTCGTTGCCGCCGGGACTGTCGGAGGACATCATCCGCGCGCTGTCGGCGATCAAGGACGAGCCGGAGTGGATGACCGAATGGCGGCTGGCCGCCTACCGGCACTTCCTGGGCATGCCCGTGCCCGACTGGGCGAAGCTGCGGATCGGCCCGATCGACCTGCAGGCGCTGAGCTACTACAGCGCGCCGAAGGGCCCCAAGTACAAGTCGCTGGACGAAGTGCCGCAGGAGCTGCTGGACACCTACGACAAGCTGGGCGTGCCGCTGCACGAACGCGCCAAGCTGGCCGGGGTGGCGGTGGACGCGGTGTTCGATTCGGTCAGCGTGGGCACCACCTACCGCAAGGAACTGGCCGAGAAGGGCGTGCTGTTCTGCTCGATGTCGGAAGCGGTGCGCGAGCATCCCGACATCGTGCGCAAGTACCTCGGCAGCGTGGTGCCGACCGGCGACAACTACTTCGCCGCGCTGAACTCGGCGGTGTTCTCCGATGGCAGCTTCGTGTTCATCCCGAAGGGCGTGCGTTGCCCGATGGAACTGAGCACCTACTTCCGCATCAACGCCGGCCACACCGGCCAGTTCGAGCGCACCCTGATCGTGTGCGAGGAAGGCGCCTACGTGTCCTACCTCGAAGGCTGCACCGCGCCGATGCGCGACGAGAACCAGCTGCACGCGGCGGTGGTGGAGCTGGTGGTGCTGGACGATGGCGAGATCAAGTACAGCACCGTGCAGAACTGGTACCCCGGCGACGAAAACGGGGTCGGCGGCATCTACAACTTCGTCACCAAGCGCGCCGAATGCCGCGGCGCGCGCAGCAAGGTGACCTGGACCCAGGTCGAGACCGGCAGCGCGATCACCTGGAAGTACCCCAGCTGCGTGCTGCTCGGCGACGACAGCGTGGGCGAGTTCCACAGCGTGGCGCTCACCCACCACCGCCAGCAGGCCGACACCGGCACCAAGATGATCCACGTCGGCAAGCGCACCAAGTCGAAGATCGTCAGCAAGGGCATCAGCGCCGGCCATGGCCAGAACAGCTATCGCGGGCTGGTCAAGGTCGCGTCGGGCGCCGACGGCGCGCGCAACCACACCCAGTGCGATTCGCTGCTGATCGGCAAGCAGTGCGGCGCGCACACCTTCCCCTACATCGAAGTGAAGAACCCGACCGCCACCGTCGAACACGAGGCGACCACCTCGAAGATCAGCGACGACCAGCTGTTCTATTGCCGTTCGCGCGGCATCGGCCAGGAGGACGCGGTGAGCCTGATCGTGGACGGCTTCTGCAAGTCGGTGTTCCGCGAGCTGCCGATGGAGTTCGCGGTGGAAGCGAAGAAGCTGCTGGACGTGAGCCTGGAAGGCAGCGTCGGGTAACTCTCTCCCGCCCTTTCCCGGCAGCGGGAGGGGAAGAAAACGAATACGGAAACCAACATGCTGAAGATCGACAACCTCCACGCCAGCGTCGCCGGCAAGGACATCCTGAAGGGCCTGTCGCTGCAGGTGAACCCCGGCGAAGTGCACGCGATCATGGGCCCGAACGGCGCGGGGAAATCCACCCTGGGCAACATCCTGGCCGGGCGCGAGGGCTACGAGGTCACCGCCGGCACGGTCGAATTCGAGGGCGAGCCGCTGCTTGGCCTGGCCCCGGAGGAACGCGCCGCAGCCGGCGTGTTCCTGGCCTTCCAGTACCCGGTCGAGATCCCCGGGGTCAACAACACCTACTTCCTGCGCGCCGCGCTGAACGCCCAGCGCAAGGCGCGCGGCGAGCCGGAACTGGATTCGATGCAGTTCCTGAAGCGCGTGCGCGAGAAGCTGGCGGTGCTGCACCTGAAGGACGAGCTGCTGCATCGCGGCGTCAACGAAGGCTTCAGCGGCGGCGAGAAGAAGCGCAACGAGATCTTCCAGCTGGCGCTGCTGGAGCCGAAGCTGGCGATCCTCGACGAAACCGATTCCGGGCTCGACATCGATGCGCTGAAGGCGGTGGCGGACGGCGTCAATGCGCAACGTTCGCCCGGGCGCGCCTTCCTCGTCATCACCCACTACCAGCGCCTGCTCGATTACATCCGCCCGGATTTCGTGCACGTGCTGGCCGAAGGCCGCATCGTCCAGAGCGGCGGGCCGGAACTGGCGCTGGAGCTGGAAGCGCATGGCTACGCCTGGCTCAGGGATCGGGTCGCGCCCGAAGCGGCGGCCTGAGATGGGCGCCCTGCTCGATTCGCTGGCCGCGCCGTTCGATGGCGATGCCGCGCAGCGCGCGGCGCTGGATGCGCTGCTGCAGGACGGCCTGCCGCATGCACGGGTGGAGGCGTGGAAATACACGCCGCTGCGCGCGCTGGAGCGCCGCAGTTTCGCCGCGGCCGGCAGCGCCACCGTCACCGTCGATGCCGAGCTGCTGGCCGCGATTCCCGCGCCGCGCATCGTGTTCGTCAACGGCCGCTTCGATCCCACCCTGAGCGCGCTGGAGGGCCTGCCTGCCGGCGCTTCGCTGCGGCCGCTCTCGCAGTTGCTGGCCGCCGCCGACGCGCATGCAGCCGGCCTGCTGCAGCACCGCTACCAGCGCCGCGACGAACCGTTCGCGCGGCTCAACGAGGTGCTGGCACGCGAGGGCGCGGTGCTGCGGATCGGCGATGGCGTGCAGGTCGCGATGCCGCTGCAGCTGGTGTTCGTCGGCGCCCCCGCCGGCGGCGACCAGGCCTGGCACCTGCGCCAGTGCATCGCGCTTGGCGAGGGCGCCGGCGCCACCGTGGTCGAGCACCACCTCGGTGGCGGCGAGCATGCCCACCTCGGCAACGCCATCACCCATGTCGAGGTCGCCGCTGGTGCGCGCCTTCGCCATGTGCGCATCCAGGACGAGGCCAGCCGCGCCACCCTGTTCGCGCGCACGGATGCGGTGCTGGCCACCGCCGCCGACTACCGCCGGATCGACCTTGAACTCGGCGCGGCACTGACCCGGCATGAGCTGAACGTGCGGCTCGAAGGCGAAGGCGCGAACCTGCAGGCCGACGGCGTGCTGCTGGCGGATGGTCGCCGCCACGTCGATACCCGCCTCGGCATCGCGCACACCGCCCGCGACACCAGCTGTTCGCTGACCTGGCGCGGGCTCGCCGGCCAGCGCGGCAGGGCGGTGTTCCACGGCGGCATCAGCATCGCCGCCGGTGCCGACGGCAGCGAGGCCGCGCTGTCGAACAAGAACCTGCTGCTGTCCGCCGAGGCCGAGATCGATTCCCAGCCGGTGCTGGAGATCCACGCCGACGAAGTGAAGGCGGCGCATGGCGCCACCGTCGGCCAGCTCGATCCGACCGCGCTGTTCTACCTGCGCTCGCGCGGGCTGCCGGAAGCGGACGCGCGGCGCCTGCTGACCGCCGGGTTCTGCCGCGAGATCGTCGCCGGCGTCGGGGACACGGGCTTGCGCGCGCAACTCGGCGCGGCACTCGACCGGGCGCTGGCGCGGGTGGACGCATGAGCATCCGGCAGCACCCTCGCCCCACCCCGCCCCCGCCGGCGGCAGGCGGCATGCGCGCGGTCGACTGGGACGCGGTGCGCGCGGATTTCCCGTTGCTGGCGCGCCATGTCCATGGCAAGCCGCTGGTCTACCTGGATTCGGCCAATACCGGGCAGAAACCGGCGGCGGTGATCGAGGCCGTCGACGGCTTCTATCGCCGCCACAACGCCAATGTCAGCCGTGCGGTGCACGCGCTTGGCGCCGAGGCCACCGATGCCTACGAAGGCGCGCGCCGCAAGCTGGCCGGCTTCCTCAACGTGCGGCATGACGACCTGGTGCTGTGCAGCGGCACCACCTTCGCGATCAACCTGGTCGCCTACGCGTGGGCGCTGCCGCGCCTGCAGCCGGGCGACGCGATCCTGCTGACGCGGATGGAGCACCACGCGAACATCGTGCCGTGGCAGCTGGTGGCGCAGCGCACCGGCGCCACCATCAAGGTCGCCGAACTGCGCGAAGACGGCAGCCTGGACCTCGACGCGCTGTTCGCGGCGATGACCGCGGAGGTGAAGCTGCTCGGCTTCACCCACGTCAGCAACGTGCTCGGCACCATCAACCCGGTGGCCGCGATCTGCCGGGAGGCGCGCAGGCGCGGCATCGTGACCGTGGTCGACGGCTCGCAGGCGGCGCCGCACATGGCGCTGGACCTGCCTGCGCTGGGTTGCGACTTCTACGCGATCACCGGCCACAAGATGTGCGGCCCCACCGGTACCGGCGCGCTGTGGGCGCGGCGCGAGCACCTGCAGGCGATGCCGCCGTTCCTCGGCGGCGGCGAGATGATCAGGGAGGTGCGCTTCGAGGGCACCGTGTACAACGATCCGCCGCACCGGTTCGAGGCCGGCACCCCCAACATCGCCGGCCACGTCGGCCTTGGCGCGGCGGTCGATTACCTGTCGGCGCTGGGCATGCACAACGTCGCCGCGCGCGAGGCCGAATTGCTGGCGCATGCCACCGAAGAACTGCGCAAGCTCGACGGCCTGCGCATCATCGGCGAAGCAAGCGAGAAGGCGGCGGTCATCAGCTTCCTGGTGGATGGCGCGCACGCGCACGACCTCGCCACCCTGCTCGACCTGGAAGGCGTGGCGGTGCGCTCCGGCCACCATTGCGCACACCCGCTGATGCAGTCGTTCGGGGTTCCGGCGACCTGCCGCGCGTCATTCGCGTTCTACAACACGCACGCGGAAGTGGAGGCGTTCATCGCCGCGTTGCGCAAGGTTCGCGGGCTGCTGGCATGAGCGCGCTGGCCTATCGCGCCGCCACCGCGGCCGACATCGACGCCGTCGTCGCGCTGGTGGAATCGGCCTACCGCGGCGACGCCAGCCGCCAGGGCTGGACCACCGAGGCGGACTTCCTCGACGGCCGCCGCACCGGCGCCGACGACGTGGCAGCCTGCATCGAACGCGAACGCAGCCGCATCCTGCTCGCGGAGCGCGATGGCGTCATGCTCGCCTGCGCGCACGTGGCGGAAGGACAAACCGAACAAGAGCGGGGCGCCGGCTACTTCGGCATGTTCTCGGTCAGGCCCGGGCTGCAGGGCGGCGGCATCGGCAAGCAGGTGCTGGCCGAGGCCGAGCGCATCGCCCGCGAGGACTGGGGGCTGGCGGTCATGCGGATGACCGTGATCGACATCCGCGCGGAACTGATCGCCTTCTACGAACGCCGCGGCTACCACCGCACCGGCATCCGCAAACCGTTCCCCTACGGCGACGAGCGCTTCGGCCTGCCGCTGCGCGACGACCTGCGCTTCGAGGTGCTGGAAAAGGAACTGGCCGATGGGTGACTGGGTGTTCGTGTGCACCACCGCGCAACTGCTGCCCGGCGAGATGACCGTGGCCTGGGACGGCGATACCGCGATCGTGGTGTTCAACCACGACGGCAGCTTCCATGCCCTGGAAGACCGCTGCAGCCACGAGGATTACGAGCTGTCCACCGGCAGCTTCGACCCTGCCACCGGCTCGATCGAATGCGTCCTGCACGGGGCCCGCTTCGATGTCCACGACGGCCGCGCCCTGTGCGCGCCTGCCTACGAACCGGCGACCCCGTTCCCGGTGCGGGTCGACGAGGCGGGGATCTGGACCCGCGACGATCGAAAATGATTCGCTTGCGCGAATAGTTTGCATTTGCGAATTGTTCTCATTAGCATGGTTGATGAAGCGGCCAGCAAGTGCCGCGCCCCCTGCCCGATGAGACCCCGATGCCTTTCCAGCCCGCTTCGCGCCGCGCGCGCCTGCTGTCGCGCTCGCCCCTCGCCCTTGCCCTGCTGACCCTGGTTGCGCCGCTGGCGCAGGCCGCCGGGACCGACCCCGCCACCGATCCGGCCGAACCGACCGACCTCGACAAGGTGCAGGTGGTCGGCCAGCGCTACCTGCCGGATTACGCCGCGCGCGCCACCCGCAGCGCCACCCGCACCGACACGCCCCTGCTCGACGTCCCCCAGGCCATCACCGTGGTCACCGACAAGCTGATCTCCGACCAGGCCATGACCAGCCTGTCCGATGCCTTCCGCTACATGCCGGGGATCGGCCTGGCGCAGGGCGAGGGCAACCGCGACACCCCGGTGCTGCGCGGCAACAGCTCGACCGCCGATTTCTTCGTCGACGGCATCCGCGACGACGTCCAGTACGTCCGCGACACCTACAACGTGGAGCGCATCGAGGCGCTGAAGGGGCCGAATGCGATGGTGTTCGGCCGCGGCGGCAGTGGCGGCGTGATCAACCGCGTCACCCGCCAGGCCGATGGCCAAAGCCACCGCGCAGGCAGCCTGCAGGTCGGTTCCGGCAACCGCCGCCGCGGTACCGTGGATGTCGGCGATGCCATCGGCGAAGGCTCGGCCGGCTTCCGCATCACCGCCATGTATGAAGACTCGGAAAGTTTCCGCGACGGCTACACGCTGGAGCGCCACGGCATCAACCCGACCTTCGGCGTCGATCTCGGCGAACGCACCCGCCTGCAGCTGTCCTACGAGCGCTTCCACGACGAACGCGTGGCCGACCGCGGGGTTCCCTCGCTTTACGGACGCCCGGTCGAGACCGATCCCTCGACGTTCTTCGGCAATCCGGATGCCAGCCCGGTCGAGGCCACCGTGGATGCGCTCGACGCGGTGATCGAGCACGCGTTCGCCGACAACCTGAGCCTGCGCAACCACCTGCGCTGGGCCGACTACGACAAGTTCTACCAGAACGTGTTCCCGGGCGCGGCCGACGCAGCCACCCAGACCGTGTCGATCTCCGCCTACAGCAACTCGACCACCCGCGAAAACCTGTTCAACCAGACCGACCTGGTGTGGGAAACCGCCACCGGCGGGATTCGCCACACCGTGCTGGCAGGCGCCGAATTCGGCCGCCAGGTCACCGACAACCTCCGCATGACCGGCTACTTCGGGGCACCCGGCAGCACCACCACCAGCATCCGGGTGCCGCTGTCGTCGCCCACGACTTCGATCGTGCCGCTGTTCCGGCAGAGCGCGACGGACGCGGACAACCATGGCGTGGCGCGGGTGGCCGCGGTGTACCTGCAGGACCAGGTCGAATTCACCCCGCAGTGGCAGGCGATCATCGGCCTGCGCCATGACGATTTCCGGGTGGAACTGCGCAACAACCGCACCGGCGCCATCCTGCGCAGCGACGACGGCCTGCTGTCGCCCCGCGCCGGCCTGGTCTACAAGCCGGTCGAACGGGTGTCGCTGTACGCCAGCTACAGCATGGCCTACCAGCCGCGCGCCGGCGAGCAACTGGCATCGCTCAGCGCCAGCAACGCCGCGCTGGATCCGGAGACCTTCCGCAACCGCGAACTCGGTGCCAAGTGGGACATCCGCCCGGAGCTGCAGGCCAGCATCGCCGTGTACCGGCTGGACCGCGGCAACGTCGCGGTCACCGATCCCGCCGACGCCACCCGCATGATCCTGGTCGACGGCCAGACCACGGAGGGCGTGGAAATCGGCGTCGCCGGGCGCATCACCGAGAACTGGCAGCTGATGGGCGGCTACGCCTACCAGGACGGCGAGATCACCACCACCCAGTCGGCCACCGCGGTCGCAGGCAACCGCCTGGCCCAGTTGCCGGAGCATTCCGCTTCGCTGTGGAACCGCTACGACTTCAACCAGGCGATCGGGATCGGCCTCGGCATCATCCATCGCGGGTCGATCTTCGCCAACGTGGACAACACGGTCACGCTGCCGTCCTTCACCCGCTTCGACGCCGCGCTGTACTGGACCCTCAACCCGGCCATGCAACTGCAGCTCAACGTGGAAAACCTGGGCAACAAGCGCTATTTCGCCAGCGCCCACAGCAACAACAACATCAGCCCGGGGACGCCGCGCAGCGCCTGGGTCAGCCTGAACTTCCACTTCTGACCGCGACGGGCGAGATGACCATGGACGCGAACAAGCCCGGCAGGCGCGGCCCGGCCGCCACCTACCGCTGGATCCGCCAGTTGCACCTGTGGGTCGGTGCCTGGGGCGCGCTCGCCGCGATCCTGTACGGCATCACCGGATTGGTGATGAACCACCGCTTCGGTGATGGCGCGTGGCCGCAGGGCGACAGCATCGAGGCCGGCAGGAACGCGCTGGCGATCCCGGCGCAGGCACGCACCAGCCCGGAGCAGCTTTCGCTGTGGCTGCGCGACGCCCGGCAGCTGGATGCGCAGGTGATCCGCAAGGGCGGACCCGGCGGCCGTGGCGGCGATGCCCGGCAGCCCCCGAAATGGAACCTCAGCGGCGGCACCGCCCGCAATGCGTGGTCGCTGGAGTACGCCCCGGGCAGCGAGACGGCCGAGTTGAAGCAAACCTCGCACACCACCCTTGCCGCACTCAACCGCCTGCACAAGGGCGTCGGCGGTGGCGGCTGGTGGATCCTGCTGGCCGACAGCTTCGCCATCGGCATGCTCCTGCTCGGGCTGTCCGGGATCTGGATGTGGGCACGCGGGCGCAGCGCCCGCGAGATGCTCGCAAGCGTGATGGGACTGTCGACGCTCGCCTTCGTGGCGGTGGTCGGGCTGGCCCTGCTCTAGGCCGGATCCACGGGCCGGACCCGGACCAGCAGGACTTCGCCGCCGCCATCCAGCACATACCGCGTGCGCGCGTCCGCGGCGACCAGGATGGCGGTGTCACCCATCTGCACGCCGCCCAAGCCGGACTCGTCGGCGAAGCGCGCCTGCCCCGCCAGCACGTGCACGGCCCAGGTTTCCGCGGGCTCCACGAACACCACCATGCTGCCGACCAGCGGCCGGTGCCATAGCGCGGCATCGGCCAGGTCGCGCTTCCACATCAGGTTGAAGTCCCGGGTCGGGCCGTCGATCAGCTCGCCGAAGGCCGCGCGTTCGCCGGCGAAGCGCAGCTGGTCGTGCGGTGGCCGCAACGCATGCGACTCGCCATCGTCGAAGCGCAGGCGCAGGCCGTTGCCGCTGAGCAGCACAAGCACCCGTTCGACCCCGGGGAAAGCGGAGAACGGTGCGTCGGACTCGATCTCGGCGATCGACAACCGCCACGCCCAGTCATTGGTGTCGCGTTCCTCACCGTCATGGACCTTGAGGATTTCCGAGGTCCAGCCGGCATCGTTCTTCCAGCGCATGCGGCGGTAGCCGCCTGCACGCAGGACCTGCGACGACGGCGGCGATGGGGAACCCATCGCCGCAGTGTATCGCCACCACGTCCGCCGATCAGCGGCGCGCGACCGTGGCCGGCATCGGCTTGGCGGCGACCTTGGTGCCCGCCTTCGCAGCCGGGCGGGCGGCGCCGAGGGCGATGCGGTCGCGGTTCTTCTCGACCGTCTTCAGGCCGATGCCCTTGACCAGGGCCAGCTGCTCGGCGCTGCGGAAGGCGCCGTTGGCCTTGCGGTAGGCCACGATCGACTCGGCCTTGGCGGGGCCGACGTTGACCAGCACGCGGTCGATGGTGGCGGCGTCGGCGGTGTTGATGTTGACGGTCTCGCCGGCGATGGCGGCGCCGGCCAGCGCCAGCGACAGGATCAGCGAGGAAAACAGGGTGGTCAGGGACTTCATGGCGGGCTCCTCAGGGTGGTTTGGTTCCGCGACCGCGGGCTGCGATCCGGTGAGCACAGGTTGCCGATGGCGCCTGCCGGCCTGTATCGGCGAGCACCGCACGCGCACGCCCGCCTTCGTCCTGCCGCCACGTAGGGGATTCCCGACCCGGGCGCTAGAATGACCGTCCAGCCACAGGGGGCCGTAACGATGGATGCCAGCAGGACCAAAGCCTTCGTCGATGCCATGTGGGACGAGCAGATCGTCCCCCAGCTCGTCGAGTACATCCGCATTCCCAACAAGTCGCCGATGTTCGACGCCGATTGGGTGAAGAACGGCCACATGGATCGCGCGGTGGCGTTGATGCAGGCGTGGGCGAAGGCGCAGCCGGTCCCGGGGATGCAGGTCGAGGTGGTGCACCTGCAAGGCCGCACGCCGCTGATCTTCCTCGACATCCCGGCCACCGATGGCGGTGGCGGCGACGACTGCGTGCTGCTCTACGGCCACCTCGACAAGCAGCCGGAGATGACCGGCTGGGACGAAGGCAAGGGACCGTGGGTGCCGGTGCTGGAAGGCGAGCGCCTGTACGGCCGCGGCGGCGCCGACGATGGCTACGCGATCTACGGCTCGCTCACCGCGATCATGGCGCTGCAGGCGCAGGGCGTGGCGCATGCGCGTTGCGTGGTGCTGATCGAGGCCTGCGAGGAATCCGGCAGCTACGACCTGCCCGCCTACGTCGACCACCTGGCCGCGCGCATCGGCAAGCCATCACTGGTGGTGTGCCTGGATTCGGGCTGCGGCAACTACGACCAGCTGTGGTGCACCACCTCGCTGCGCGGCCTTGCCGGCGGCAACCTGACGGTCAAGGTGCTGGACGAAGGGGTGCACTCCGGCGATGCCTCGGGCATCGTGCCGTCGAGTTTCCGCATCATCCGCCAACTGCTGTCGCGGATCGAGGACGAGGCCAGCGGCCGCATCCTGGTCGAAGGCCTGCACGTGGATATCCCGGCCGAACGCAAGCAGCAGGCGGCGAAGGTGGCGGAGGTGCTCGGCACCGAGGTGTACGACAAGTTCCCGTTCCTGCCGGGCATGCATCCGATGGCGGAGGACCTGACCGAACTGGTGCTCAACCGGACCTGGCGACCGGCGCTGTCGATCACCGGCGCCGACGGCATCCCGCCGCTGGCGTCGGCCGGCAACGTGCTGCGCCCATCCACCGCGGTCAAGCTGAGCCTGCGCCTGCCGCCGACGCTGGACGGCAAGCGCGGCGGCGAACTGCTGCAGCAGATCCTGCTGCGCGACCCGCCGTCCGGCGCCCATGTCAGCCTGCACCTGGAGAAGGCCAGCACCGGCTGGAACGCGCCGGCGCTGTCACCCTGGCTGGCGCAGGCCATCGACCAGGCCAGCGCGGAGTTCTTCGGCAAGCCGGCGATGTACATGGGCGAAGGCGGCACCATCCCGTTCATGGGCATGCTCGGCGAGAAGTTCCCGGGTGCCCAGTTCATGATCACCGGCGTGCTTGGCCCGCACTCCAATGCGCACGGCCCCAACGAGTTCCTGGACATCCCGATGGGCAAGGGCGTGACCGCCTGCGTGGCGCGGGTGATCGCCGAGCACCACGCGGCGCGCCTGCGCGGCGAGACCTCGGGCGTGGCGGCGATGGCCGGGAATTCGTACGCGGATACGCCGGGCGGCTGCTGCTGACCCGGGTGGTGGCGATCGCCGCCGCCATCGTCCTGTTGTTCGGGTACGAGGCGATGCGCACGAGGAAGGCCTGATCCCGGCCACGCGGCATCCGACGCCCCGCCCCGTGCGGGGCGTCGGCGTCGTGGGCCCTGCATAAGCGCATAACCAGCGCTCCTTTCCCGGTGCGCGCGCACCCGCCTAGCCTGCATGCAGCCTCCTTGCCTGCATCGCCATGTCGCCCGCCGCGCTCCCCCTGCCAAGCCCGCTTTCCAGCGAACACGGCGCCCTGCTGGCGCAGTTCGCCGCGCGCGCGGAGACAGCCTCGCTGCTGTGGGCATCGGGCTACCTGGCCGGACTTGCGCGTGCGCTCGATGCCCCGGCGCAACCGCAGGTCCCGGCGCACCCGGACGCCGGCGTGCGCACGACCGTGCTGTACGGCAGCCAGACCGGCAACGCGCGGCGCGCGGCGGAAGCGCTGCATGCGCGTCTTGAGGCCGCCGGCCTGCCCGCGCGCCTGCTGCGCGCCGATGCCTATCCACTACGCGAACTGAAGGACGAGCGGCTGCTGTACATCGCGATCAGCACCCAGGGCGACGGAGAACCGCCGGACGATGCGCTGGCCTTCGTGGAGTTCCTGTCCGGCAAGCGCGCACCGCGTTTGCCGCAGCTGAAGTTCGCGGTGCTGGCGCTGGGCGATTCGAGCTACCCGCAGTTCTGCGCCATCGGCCAGCGCCTCGACGCGCGCCTGTCCGAACTCGGCGCGGTGCGCGTTGCCGCGTGCGCCAATGCCGATCTCGATGTCGAGACCATCGCCGCGCCATGGACGGAGACGGTGGTCGGGCTTGCCCAGGAACTGCTCAAGCGCGCGCCACCGCAGGCGGCCGCGGCGCATGCCACCGTCGTCCCGCTGCGTCCGCACGCGGTGCCGCAGGCGCATGGCCGCGAGCGTCCGTTCGCCGCGGAAGTGCTGGCCAACCAGCGCATCACCGGCCGTGGCAGCGCGCGCGACATCCGCCACCTGGAACTGTCGCTGGAAGGCTCGGGCCTGGCCTACGAACCCGGCGACGCGCTGGGCGTGTGGCCGCGCAATCCACCGGTGCTGGTCGATGCCTTGCTGGCTGCACTCGACTTCGATGGCGATGCCGTGGTCGCGCACACCGGCACCGAACTGCCCTTGCGCGAATGGCTGTCGTCGAAGCGCGAGATCACCCGGCTGTCGCGCCCGTTCATCGCCCGCCACGCCGATCTGGCCGCGGACGATGCGCTCACCCGCCTGCTGTCGCCCGGCAACGCCGCGCAACTGGCCAGCCTGCTCGGCAGCCGCCAGCTGATCGACCTGCTGCAGGCGGCACCGGCACGGTGGTCCGCGGACGAGTTCGTCGCCGCCTTGCGCCCGTTGCAGCCGCGGCTGTACTCCATCGCGTCCAGCCGCAAGGCCGTGGGCGAGGAAGCACACCTCGCCGTCGCCCATGTCGAATACGACAACGGCGATGGCCTGCGCTGGGGCGCGGCCTCGCATTTCCTCGCCAGCCGCGGGGACGGCGACCGTGCCGAGGTCTTCATCGAAGCGAACGAGCGCTTCCGCCTGCCCGCCGATGGCGCGCGCGACATCGTGATGATCGGCCCCGGCACCGGCGTGGCGCCGTTCCGCGGCTTCGTGCAGGAGCGCCGCGAGACCGCCGCCAGCGGCCGCAACTGGCTGCTGTTCGGCAACTCGCATGCACGCAGCGAATTCCTGTACCAGACCGAATGGCAGCAGGCGTTGAAGGATGGCGCGTTGCACCGGCTGGACCTGGCCTTCTCGCGCGACCAGGCCGCGAAGATCTACGTGCAGCAGCGCCTGCGCGAACACGGCCGCGAGCTGTACGCGTGGCTGGAAAACGGCGCGCACGTGTATGTCTGCGGCGCGCTGGCGATGGGCAAGGACGTGCATGCCGCGCTGCTTGAGGTGGTCGCGCGCGAACGTGGCGTGGATGCCGACGCCGCCGCCGACTACGTCGCCGCGCTGCAGGCGCAGGGCCGCTACGCACGGGATGTCTATTGATGAGCGCGCACTCGGTCGAACACATCAAGCAGGACAGCGCGCGCCTGCGCGGCACCTTGCTGGAATCGCTGGCCAACCCGATCACCGGCGCACTGGCCGACGGCGACCAGACCCTGATCAAGTACCACGGCAGCTACCAGCAGGACGACCGCGACATCCGCGAGGAGCGCCGCAGGCAGAAGCTGGAGCCCGACTACAGTTTCATGATCCGCACCCGCACTCCCGGCGGCGTGGTCACGCCGGCGCAGTGGCTGAAGCTGGACGCGATCGCGACCACCTACGCCGAGCGCGGCCTGCGCATCACCACCCGCCAGGCCTTCCAGTTCCACGGCGTGATCAAGACCCGGCTGAAGCCGACCATGCAGGCGATCAACGCCGCGCTGATCGACACCCTGGCCGCCTGCGGCGACGTCAACCGCAATGTCGTGGTTGCCGCCAACCCGCTGCTGTCGCCGGTGCACGCCACGGTGCACGCGCAGGCCGCGGCCCTGAGCGAGCGCCTGCTGCCGAACACGCGCGCCTATTACGAGATCTGGCTGGACGAGGAGAAGGTCGCGGGCAGCGGCGAGGAAACCGAGCCGGTGTACGGCGAGACCTACCTGCCGCGCAAGTTCAAGATCGCCTTCGCGATCCCGCCGACCAACGACGCCGACGTGTTCGCCAACGACCTTGGCCTCATCGCCATCATCGAAGGCGATGAAGTGGTCGGCTACAACGTCAGCGTTGGCGGCGGCATGGGCGCGACCCACGGCGATGCCGAGACCTATCCGCGCCTGGCCGACGTGATCGGCTTCATCGCGCCCGAGCAGTTGTTCGATGTCGCCCTCGCCGTCATCACCACGCAGCGCGACTTCGGCAACCGCGCGGTGCGCAAGCGCGCACGCCTGAAGTACACCATCGACGACCGCGGCATCGACTGGTTCAAGGACGAAGTGGAGCGGCGCGCCGGCTTTCCCCTTGGGCCGGCGCGGCCGTTCGCCTTCGACCACAACGGCGACCGCTTCGGCTGGCGCGAAGGCAGCGATGGCCACTGCCACCTGACCCTGCGGATTCCCGCCGGGCGCATCGTCGACAACGATGACGTCAAACACCTCTCGGGCCTGCGCGAAATCGCCAAGGTGCACGAAGGCGAATTCCGGATGACGCCGAACCAGAACCTGGTGATCGCCGGCGTGCCTGCGGGCCAACGCGAGCGCATCGATGCATTGGTGCGCGAGTACGCACTGGATGCGCATGTGGGCGCCAGCGGGCTGCGCCTCAATGCACTGGCCTGCGTGTCGCTGCCGACCTGCGGCCTGGCGATGGCCGAAGCCGAACGCTACCTGCCCGAGTTGCTCGACAAGGCGGAAACGCTGCTGGCGAGGCACGGCCTGTTCGACGCACCGATCCACCTGCGCATCAGTGGCTGCCCGAACGGCTGCTCGCGGCCGTACCTGGGCGAGATCGCGCTGGTCGGCAAGGCGTCCGGCCGCTACAACCTGATGCTGGGCGCGGACCATCGCGGCCAGCGCCTGAACGTGCTGCATCGCGAGAACATCGACGAGACCGCGATCCTCGCCGAACTCGACACGCTGTTCGCGCGTTATGCGAACGAGCGCGAATCGGCTGCGCAGCATTTCGGCGACTTCCTCGTCGCCGCCGGCATCGTCACTCCCCCGGTTCCAACGCCGAGACCCGGCATCGCCATCGAGGTGATCCCATGAACCCGCCCGACCCCGTCACCGCCGCCGAGTCGCCGCAGGCGCTGTCCGCGCTGAACCGTTGGCTCGCCCGCCTGCCCGCGCAGGAGCGCGTGGCCTGGGCATTCGAAAGCCTGGCCGGTCCGCATGCGCTGAGCACAAGCTTCGGCGTGCAGTCGGCGGTGTCGCTGCACCTGCTCACGCAGGCCAGGCCGGAGCTGCCGGTGATCCTGGTCGATACCGGCTACCTGTTCCCCGAAACCTATCGCTACGCCGACGAGCTGACCCAGCGCTTCGGCCTGAACCTGCAGGTGATCCGCCCGCAAATCGGTGCGGCCTGGATGGAGGCCCGCTTCGGCAAGCTGTGGGAGAACGGCAGCGACGGCCTGCAGCGCTACAACCACCTGCGCAAGGTCGAGCCGATGCAGCGCGCCTTGCGCGAACTCGGGGTGCGCAGCTGGTTCGCCGGGCTGCGGCGTTCGCAATCGGCATCGCGCGCCAACATCGACTTCCTGGAACTGCGCGACGGCCGCTGGAAGCTGCACCCGATCGCCGACTGGGACGACCTCGATGTCGCCGCGTACGCCGTGCAGCACGACCTGCCGGAACACCCGCTGTCGCGCCAGGGCTATGTCTCGGTGGGCGATGTGCACACCACCCAACCGCTGCGCGATGGCGACGTGGCGAAGACCCGCTTCTTCGGCCTGACCCGCGAATGCGGGCTGCATTTCGATGCGGCGGGCAGCGTGGCGGCTTGAGCTGCGGCGCCGCCTGAAAAAGGGGCCAGAGTGAATTTCCCTTCGAGTTGGTTCACCTGTTCGAGAACCCAGGACGGGAAACTTCACTCTGGCCCCTTTTTCCCCGGCCAATTAAGTGAACCTGACCACGTCATCGCAACCCCGATATCGCAACCTGGATGTGTAGTGCGTGTCACGGGCCGAACAAATCGTCACCCAATACGGACGGAGAATCCTGGTTGGTAGGAAGCTCGGCGCTCACCACCGCGGGAGCAATGGTCACGGGGACTGGGTTCACCGTAGTCCGCTCTTGAGGGAAACCAGTCTGCATGAAGTTCCTCGGCCCTGCGCTCGACGGTTTCTGGCACCAGATTGGCGGATCCCCGTTGTCCCACCGTTGTAACTGGTCGCATGCAACGACGGCCACAAGCGAATGGACAGCGGATTTGACTTACCTCCCCCAGTGCAGAAACCCGGCGCAGACGGCAGGATGCGGGCCATCGACCAGCGCCACCACCAAGTCTGGAGCCCGTGATGCCCAACAGCCGATGGAGCACGAAAATAGTCCCTCCCCGATGGATCCGTGCCTGCCGTGCCCTAGACCTTGGCTGCCCAAGGAGCCGAGAGGCCACCGGTCCTTGCCCGCCGTTAGCCGCCGGGACGCAAGCCCCCCCTGCAGCGCGCACTTTGTCCCTGTTGATCCTGCTTGGAGTCGTCTTTGCGGTTCCCAACCTCGCCTGTGCGCAGACCAATCTTGCCATCCAGGTGGAAGTCTCCGAAGCCGCCGCGGGGGCTCCAGGGACGGGGCGGTTGATCACGGTCAGGGGTCACCTGGAGCCACGCGGCAAGGACGACGCCGCTTTGCGCGACACCGGGACGCGGTCAACGATCGACCTCGATTTCTCCAGCTCCGGTACCCATGGCATCGCTTCCGTCAGGGCAGGAAGCCACAGCCAGTCGAAATCACCGGGTACCTCGATGAAGCCGAAAAGGGCGCTTCGTCGTGGTTGTGATCGGCGCGGTTGCGCTGACGCCATGAATCCCCCGCCGGAGAAACCCATGCGAGCTAATCGGCATTTACCGCGGCTGCTGGCCGCGCTCCTGGCCGTGGGGCCCTGCGCCTGGGCTTGCGCGCAAGAGAGCAGCTACGACGAGGAATACCAGAACCGGATCAAGTCCGCCGGTACCGTCCAGGCGTTCGCCGACACGCCGTTTGGCGAGCAGGTGGACCTCTACACCGGAGCCACCTCGTTCGAGCAGGTCGATTTGTCGTTGCCGGGGCTGGGGCCGGAAATCCGGATCACCAGGCGCGCCATCAAGGGCGACTGGAGCATGTCCGAGCCATTGAAATTTTCCGGCTTCGGCGACTGGGAACTGGTCGTGCCGCAGCTGACCACACTCGTTCCAGGCAGCGTGAAGGTCAATTCGACAACGGGCATCTGGCGCGCCCAGAGTCCCTCTGGCGATTCCGACCTGCGGTGCACCTACATGTCCCAGGGCGTGTGGTCGCCGCCAGCGAATTACTACGGCTTCCATACCGGCGATATCGACAATTCCATCTGGTGGCAAGGCTACCAGCTGGAGATCCCTGGCGCGGGATCGCAAACCGTGCTGGCGCGCTCTGCCGCTGCGCCAGCTCCCGCCGCCGGAACCTATCCCGGCGTGACCAACCAGCACTGGCAGGTCGGTTGCTTGCCGTCCACCACCTCCGGCCAAGCGGGCGAATCCTTCCTGGTGCTGGCGCCGGATGGCACGAAGTACTTCCTGACCCAAATGAGTTTCGACACCTATCGGTCGTTGCGGGACGCGGATCCCGTGCCCCCGTACTGGTACTCGATCATGCCCCGCAACTTCGCGCGCATGAAGGCGACGCGCATCGAGGACCGGCACGGGAACTACGTCACCTATGGCTACACCGGGAACTTTCTGACCTCGATCACCGGCAGCGACGGACGCGCTGTCACGATCGAATGGTGGGCGGATGCGCCGCTGGTCAAGAAGATCACGGCGAATGGCCGCTCCTGGAACTATGCCTACGCGTCCCGCACGGCAGCAGGAGGGACCTTGTCGCAAGTGACCCTGCCCGACGGTTCGTCCTGGCTGTTCACCGGATCGGCCGCCCCACCCGCCCTCGGCCCTGCTTCAATGAGTGGCTGCAATTCCCCCACTTCCGGCGACCCGGGACCCGGCATCACCTCCACCTACACCGTGCGGCACCCCGCGGGCGCAATTGGCGTGTTCCGTTATTCGACGAGGCTTCGCGGGCAGTCCTACGTGCCCTCGTGGTGCGTCGTCATCGGCATGACGGGCTACGATACCCAGAACCCCTACTTCCTCGTGTCGGCGCTCGCGCAACGGGAAGCATCCGGCCCGGGACAGGCTACTGGGATCTGGAACTACGCCTACGAAAGCCATCACGCCAGCTTCGATCGAGACTGCCCGGGCAACACCTGCCAAAGCACCACCTACACCGACCTGCAGGAGCCGGACGGCACGCGCACGCGCTACATCCACAGCACTCGCCATGGCGCGTTGCAGGGAAAGCTCCTGCGAACCGAAGTGTACGAGAACGGAATGACGCTCAAGCGCACGGAGGACCGGAGCTACAACTTCGCGGATAGCGACAGGCCCTATCCGGGATTGATGGGCAACTCGATCTCCGCCGCTTCGCCGCCGTATGCAAGCAAGAACCAGGTCGTGCTGCGCAAGACGACGCTTACGCAGCAAGGGCGGAAGTTCAACTGGGAAGTCCCGGGCGACTGCCCGGAGGGCTTGGGTGGCTTCTGCATCGATGCATTCGGACGCCCCACCAGGGTCATCAGGTCGAGCACGCCATGAGGACTGCAATGAAGACCCGCCTAGTCCGCAGCCTGCTCGCCTCCGGCCTCCTGCTCGCCGGCTCCGCCTGGTCGCAGACCTACAGCAAAACCGAGGTCATCGCTTACCACGACAACACCACGTTGTGGGTGCTGGGCCAGACCGCCAGCGTGACCTGCACGGTCTCTGTACCTGCCAGCGACACGTGCAATGGCGATGTGGTCAGGGCCACCACCTTCGATTCGACTTATGCGTTGCCACTGACCACCTCCAGCTTCGGCAAGCTGCAGTCGACGATGACTTACGACACCACCGCAACGGTAATCAGCGGGCAACGCGGAACGTTGAAGACGGTCAAGGACGGTCGCAATCAGACCACTGCACTCTCAAACTGGAAGCGCGGCATTCCGCAGCTGATCACGTACCCGGACTCGAAGACGCAGTCTGCGATGGTGAACGACAGCGGCTGGATCACCTCGGTTACGGACGAAAACGGCTACAGCACCTGCTACGGCTACGACGCCATGGGCAGGCTGGCCAAGATCGAATATCCGAACGAATCCACTGGCGCCTGCGACACCGGCGAGGCCAGCTGGAAGAAGTTGAACCGCAGCTTCGTCCCGGTCGCTTCCACCGAATACGGCATCCCGACCGGGCACTGGCGGGAGACGGTCACCACCGGCAATGCAACCAAGATCACCTACTACGATGGCCTGTGGCGTCCGTTGCTGGTGCGCGAGTACGACGCTGGCAATCAAGCGGCGACGGAGCGCTTCTCCAAAACCGTCTATGACGCCGACGGCCGGGTGAGCTTCGCGTCCTACCCGTCCACCACCAGCAGCCCAACCACGGGTGTCTGGACGTACTACGACGCCCTGGGCCGCGTGACCTCGGTCTCGCAAGACAGCGAACTGGGCTTGCTGACCAGCACCACGACCTACAACACCGGGTTCACGACCACGGTCACCAACCCGCGTGCCAAAGCCACCACCAGCACCTACCTCACCTACGACCAGCCCAGCACAGACTGGCCGCTGATCATCACAGCGCCTGAGAGCGCCACCACGACGATTACGCGCGATCCGCACGGCAAGCCGCTGACCCTGGCGCGCAGCGGGGGTGGGGTGACAACCCTCACCCGAAGCTACACCTACAACGTCAATCAGGAGCTGTGCCGCAGCGTGGAGCCGGAGACCGGTGCCACCCTTTATGGCTACGATGCCGCCGGCAACCTGGCCTCCTCGGCAGCAGGGCTTGCGTCCACCACTGCCTGCGGGACTGCCAACACCCGCACTGTCAGTCGTGGCTACAACAATCGCAATCGCCTGAGCACCCTGACCTTCCCGGACGGCAACGGCAACCAGACCTGGACCTATACCAACGACGGCCTGCCGAGTTCGGTCACCACCGCTAACGGCGGCAACACGGTCACCAACACTTACAGCTACAACAAGCGCCGCTTGCCGACCAGCGAAGCCATGGTCCCGGACACGGTGCAGCTGGGTTGGGCGATGGGTTACGGCTACAACGCCCTGGGCCAGGTGACGGCGGAAACCTACCCTGCAAGCGTCAGCGTCACCTATGGCGTGAATGCACTAGGCCAGACCACCAGTGTGAGTGCCAGTGCGGATGGCGGCGCAGCGACCACCGTTGCCAGCAGCGCGAGCTACTTCCCCAACGGCGCGCTGAAGCAGTTCACCTATGGCAACGGCATCGTCCACACGCTGACCCAGAACGCGCGCCAGCTGCCCAGCCGCAGCACGGACGGCACCGTGCTGGACCTGGGTACCAGCTTCGATGCGAACGGCAACGTGGCTGGCGTCACTGACTACACCGCCGCGGCACGCCAGACCAAGTCGATGGGCTACGACGGGCTGGACCGGCTGACCAGTACCACGTCGCCGATGTTCGGCACGGCAACTTACGCCTACGACACCCTGGACAACCTGAAACAGGTCACGGTCAGCAGCGGTAGCACGCCGCGCAACCATTACTACTGCTACCACGCGACGTCCCGCAGGCTGGACTTCGTGCGCAGCGGCCCAGTGTGCACCGGCACTGCCAGCCCGGCGGTGACCACCCTGGGCTATGACGTGCAGGGAAACCTGGGCAACAAGAACGGCACCACCTACACGTTCGACTACGGCAACCGGCTCCGGAGCACTGCTGGACTGACCTACCGCTATGACGCGCAAGGGCGACGGGTTCGCCAAGACACTGCAGGTGCGCAGCTGAAATACAGCTTCTACAGCGGGGATGGAAAGCTGCGCTGGCAGCGCGACGAGCCTGCAGCCAAGCGCCTGAGCCACATCTACCTGGGCGGCAGCCTCGTTGCTGAGTTGAGTCGGCCGATTGGTGCCGGCACCGCGGCCTATACCTACCAGCACACGGATGCGCTGGGCAGCCCGATCGCCAGGACCAACAGCGCCCGCACGGTGATTGAGACCAGTGAGTACGAGCCTTACGGGAAGTTGCTGAACCGGGCCAATGATGATCGGCCGGGGTATACCGGGCATGTGATGGATGCGGCGAGCGGGCTGACTTATATGCAGCAGCGCTATTACGATCCGGTCATCGGACGGTTCTTGTCAGTGGATCCGGTAACGGCCTACAGCAATGGCGATATGCGGCACTTCAACCGCTACGCCTACGCGGCGAACAATCCG
>JADKKV010000002.1 GCA_016720345.1 Thermomonas sp.
GCGCTGCAGGCGCCGCGCCACGCGCCGCACAGGCAAGCGCGAGCGCGGGTGAACGGGTGGACGCCACCACGCCGGGTGGGCCAGGCCTCAGCTGGTATCGCCGCCGATGCGCTGGACGCGCTTGCGGTACTCGCTGACGTTGTCGCCGCGGATGCGGGTCTCGCGCGTGCCTTCACCTCGTCGACCTTGTGGTCGTCGTGGTCGCCGGTCACGGGCTTGGCATCGACCGTGGTCTCGCGTTCGAAGGCATGCGATTTATCGGTGTTGCGGTAGTAGCGATACAGCATCCAATAAAGGCCGGCCGCGCCGGCCGGGCCAAGCAGGAGCAGGCCCAACCCACCGTCGTCGCTCATCATTGGCTCCCGATGATCATGAGGGCAATTGCCTCCAGGAACGTGCCGGTGGTGATCGCTGCGGCGAGCAGCTTCCACTGCTGCACCGGCACGCTGCCCATGGTCTCGCCGGTGCGGCCGTTCACCGCGATGTAGTGGAGCATGCCGCCGTTGCTGCCGGGCTGGTGGAAGGAGTACAGCCACACCGGCAGGTACATCGACACCCAGCGGGTGCCATGCACGTCCAGGCGTTCCTGCTCCCAGCGCACGCCACGGTCGAAGCGGCTGACCGATGGCTCGACCTGGCAGCGGGCGATCGACAGCAACTGGTCCTCCAGCCGCGGGTGCAGGTGCTCCACGTCGAGGTCGCGCTTCTCCGAGCTGACGCCATCGAGGTGGGACGCGTTCCACTTCACCGCGTTCTTGGTGTCGAACGGCAGGATCGTGTTGATGATGTTGTTGGTGTTGCTGCTGGTGTCGAGGTTGCCGCGCTCGCCCGAGGACTCCAGCGGCAGGTCGTCCACCGTGAAGTCGACGTGCCTTTCGATCGCGTAAACGTCGGCATCGTAGTAGGTCTTCTTGTCCTTGCCGCTGCCCTGGGTGTAGCGACGGGTCTCGATCTCGCCGTGGCCGGCGACGGAGACGCTGGCGTTGCCGTCCACGATCATGTACGGCATGTAGACGGCCACCACGTTTTCCGGGGTGAACTGTTCCTTGAACGCCTTCAGCGCGAACAGGCGCCGCTTGTCCACGAACTGGCGGATGCGCGCGACCGCGTCGTCCTTCTTGATGTGGAACGGCAGCACCGCATCGGGCACCGCGCCGTTCGCCACCTGTTCGTTGACGCCGAACACGTGCCGGCACCAGTGGCAGCGCGCGGTCATCGCGTTCTCGGTGTTGACCGTGACCTCGGCGCCGCAGCCGCTGCACTTGAAGCTCATCAGGCTTTCGGCGTCGGCCGCGATGTCCTGCGCACCGGAGGCGATGACCGTGCCCTTGAGCTGGTCGATGCCTTCGCCCAGGCCGAATTCCTCCTCGACCCGTTGCCCGTGCCATCTCGTTGCGGCAGTACAGGCAGACCAGCAGGTCGCTGCCGGTCTTGTGGCGGATGTCGGTGGCGCCGCACTTCGGGCAATGGTTCTGGCCGTCCTGAGTTCCTCGGCGGCGGTGTCGATCGCGACCGGGTCGGGCGCCAGCATTCCTCGCGGATCGGCTCCGGCAATGATTCCGGGTCGATCCGGACGCCCGGCAGCGGCGGCACGTCCTGCGGCGATCCGGGGCCGGTCGGGGGCGGCACCGACGGCGGCAGTGGCGGCGGCGTGTTGGCGTTCGACATGGGGCTTCGCGGGTCGGCGGCTTACAGGCCCAGCGCCTTGGCCTTGGGCGCGTCGTAGTCGCCCTGGGTGATCAGGCCGAGGTCCAGCATCTCCTTGGCCTTCTTCAGCTTGGCGACGGATCTTCCGCGGCCGGCGCGGCTGGCGCCACCGGCTGCTGCAGGCTGCCGAGCCCACCCATCATGCCGGAGGCCATGCCGATCCCCATCATGCCCGCGGCGCCGCCGTTCTCGCCGGCGGCCTGCATGCCCGCGGCCACGCTGGCCTGCAGGTTGGAATTGCCGCGCGCACCGGCCAGCGCATCGGCGCGCTGCACGGTCTTCAGCAGTTCACGGGTGTTGGCGTCGTATTCGATGGAGACGATCGCGGTCTTGGCGATCACCAGGCCGCGATCGGACTTCCACTGGTAGGCGTTTTCCACCGCGTCCGACAAGCTCTTGGCGAAGCCCACCGAATCCTGCTGCAGCTTGGTGATGCGGTTGCCCTTGGCCGGATCGTTGGTGTACAGGCTGAACGCCGGTGCCAGCGAACCCACGACTTCGTTGAAGAGCTGGGCGGCGGCGGCATTGTCGAGGTCGGTGAAATCGAAGACCTGGCCGGGCTGCAGGTAGGTGGCCGGCACGAAGTTCTTCACGAACAGGATCGGGTCGGCGATCTTCAGGGTGTAGGAGCCGCGCGTCACCGCGCCGACCTGGGTGCCCAGGAAGCCGTCGTCCCAGTAGATCTCGGATTGGGTGCCGAAGCGGTTGTCCGGCAGTTCCTTCAGCGACACGAAGAACGCCGCCTGCTGCGAACCCGGCTGGCCGCCGAACTTGAAGCGCTCCCAGCTCTGCTTGATCAGCGGGCTGACGATGCCGTCGCCGGCGAAGATCGACTGCGAGTTGATGTCGTCCGAACGCCATTCGTAGCCACCGGGCTCGGCCGCGAAGCCGGTGATCTTGCCGTCCTGGAACAGCAGCAGGCCGTAACCTTCCGGCACCACGATCTTCGAGCCGTTGGTGATGATGTTGGCCGAACCCTTGGTGTTCGAGCCGCGCCCGGCATTGGTGCCATGCGGCACCGCCGCGAACAGCGCCGCGGTGGGCGGCAGGCCATCGGGAACCGTGAAGAAATCCTTCCACTGGTCGGCGAGCATGCCACCAACCGCACCTACGACAGCTTGAACAAGACCCATGACGTTCCTCCGCGATTCTTGGCTGGGCACATTACCCGCTATGACGGACAAACTGTACCGTTGCGGACAGCGGCCTCATCTCCGAGTCCCCGCGCCCGTGCCGCCAGCAACACGTGGCGCCCCTGGCGGGATGCCAGGCGGGCAGCGGCCGGTGCTTCCGGCGTTGATCGCGGGACGAACCCGCCCGTGGCCCTTCCATGGCCGTCGGTTGCGCCGATCCGCTGCTGGCCCGCGTGCGCGTGACCGGGGCACGGCGAGGTCTCCGGGTGCCGGGTGCATGACCCGGCGGCGTCAACCAGCGGGGGCTCAGCCGCCCTGGATCAGGGCGTCCGGGATTTCGTAGCGCTCCGTGCCGAGCGTGGCGATGGTGGTGTCGCCTTCACGGGAGGAGCCAACCTTCATGGCGGCGGTGCCGTCCGCCTGCGCGGTGGAGAAGGACAGGAAGCTCCCGTCCTTGTTGAAGAAGATCGTGCGCATGCGGCCGTCGGGCAGGGTCACCTCGACATACGGGCCGCCCTCGCCATCGCGGACCACGCCCGCCTCGCAGGACCCGGCGGCAGCGCCCTTGTAGCCGGCGCACTTCAGCATCGCAGTGGCGTGGTACTTGGTGCCCGCGACCTTGCTGTCACCCTGGCCGTCGCCATCGCCCGGTGTGCCGCCGCCGGAAGGCACCGAGACCAGGGTCACGCCTTCCACCGTCGCCACCACGATGCCCCCCAGCTTGGCGGCGTCATCCGCGGAGAGGCAGCCGGCGAGGGTGGCGGTGTCGTCCAGGTAATTCACGGTCGCCTCGCTCTCGCCGAGCTTGCGGCATGGATCGCCGGCGTTCGGGAAGCCGTCGCCCATCACGTTGAGGCTGGCCGGCCACGTGGCGGGTGTGGCTGCTGCGGTGGTTGCGGGGGTGGCGGTCTCGACGGCAGGTTCCGCCGGCGTTGCGGTGTCGGTGGGTTTGCAGCCCGGCAGTACCAGGGCCAGTGCGAGCGTTGTCAGGCTGATTTTCAGGGTGGTGTGCATGGTCGGGTTGCTCCAGTGGAAGGCAGGTTGAACCACTTCTGGGAGATGGGCTTGGGGTTGCCGGCGCGCTACCCCGGTCTCGGGACCTGGCGATGCGCGGGAGGACGGTCCCCAAACGGGCGAAGTGTGCGCCTCGGACCGGGGATTCCGTCAGCGCTGGTCCAACTCGTGGTGGATCAGCACCACGCATTGGGAGGCGAACAGCATCTTCGATCCCAGGGTGAGCTTCTTCGCGCCGAGGCGCTCCAGGCTGTTGAAGCTCTTCTTCGGCATCGGGATGTGGTCGGTCAGCAGGAAGCAGGGGTTGTCCTGGAACGGCTGTTCGCGGATCGGGGTGCCTTTCGGATCCATCACGAACAACTGGTGGCCTGCCGCCAGTTCCTGCACCAGCCGCTCGAACGCGACCGTGCGCACGCCGACGCCGGATTCCACCTCCCGCGCCTCTTCCTTGGCCATGCCGCGCGAGGCATCAAGCGCCCTGGCGATCTTGCCGAGCAGCGCGCGTTCGTCGAAGCCGCCGATGTCGTGCATCGCATCGGGTTCGAAGCGGATCGTGCGCGAGTAGTCCTGGGTGCTTTCCAGCACCAGGTAGACCACGACATCCGGGCGATGCGACTGCGCCACGAACACCGCGTTCATCAGCGTGTGCGCCAGGATCTCGGCGTGGGCGTCCTTGCCCACCGAGGCCAGCAGTTTCTGGCTGTCGGTGGACGCCGCCCGCGCCCTCAGTACGAAGGTTCGCATGCTTGAGTTGGCCGCTGCATCCGCTGGCCGGGGATGCTTATTCGAGCGGGTCGGACGGCGTGTGCTCGCCCGCGGGCTGGTTGGCGGCCTTGGCGGCTTCGCGCGCCTGCTGCTTCTTCGCCAGTTTCTCTTCCTTCTGCTTCTTTGCGGCGATCTCGCGCTGGCGCTTCTCGAACGAATAGTTGGGCTTGGCCAAGGGTGGCTGCTCCGGTCGTGGGGTGGCGCCCAGTGTAGCGGATGCCCCGGCGGCGGCCGTTCGCGCATGGTGGACGCACGCGGGGCGCCGGCGGGCGAAGCATGCGGGCATGCCGCGGATCCCGTCACGGGCATGCCGCTATCATCCGGCGATGTCCAGGCTCCTGCTCAACCTGCGCAACGTCCCCGATGACGAAGCCGACGACGTGCGCGCATTGCTGGATTCCAACCGCATCGCGTTCCACGAAACCAGGCCGAGCATGTGGGGCATTTCCGCGGGCGCCATCTTCGTCACCGAGGACGCGAGCATCCCGGAGGCCAAGCGCCTGATGGCCGGCTACCAGGAGCAGCGCCGCATCAGCGCCCGCGCCGAATACGCCGCTGCGGTCCGCGATGGCACCGCCGAAACGTTCTGGTCGCTGCTGCGCGCCGAACCCGGGCGGGTCCTGCTGACCCTGCTGGCGATCGCCTTCCTGCTGGGGCTGGTGGCACTGCCGGTCTACCTGCTGCGCGGCTAGGCCTGCACTGCCCGCGCACGACCTCGGTAGACTGGCGGCACCGCTTGCCCCGATGCCGGATCGATGATCAACAACGACGTGTTGCGCAGCATCCGCTACATGCTGGATCTCAGCGACAACAAGGTGATCGAGGTCATCCAGCTGGCGGATCCCGGCTTCGCCACCGACAAGGACGACGTGCGCGCGTTCCTGTTGCGCGAGGACGAGCCGGGTTACCAGGCCTGCACCGACCGGGTGATGGCGCATTTCCTCGACGGGCTGGTCATCCACCGCCGCGGCCGCGACGAATCCCTGCCGCCACGTCCGGTGGAAAAGCGGATCAACAACAACGTGGTGCTGAAGAAGCTGCGGGTGGCGTTCCAGCTCACCGACGTGGACATGCACAAGGCGTTCGCGGATGCAGGCTTCCCGGTCTCCAGGCCGGAGCTGTCGGCACTGTTCCGCCAGCCCGGGCACAAGAATTTCCGCCTGTGCGGGGACCAGTTGCTGCGCAATTTCCTGAAGGGCCTGACCTTGCGGGTACGCGGCCGCTAGGACTGCGGGTGGGGGGCGTGCACGCGGGTGCATCCGATTGGCGTGCGGTCGCGTAAGGGAGTCTGTCGGCTACTGCCGGCCCGTATTCCCCCTCAACGACCAGCAGTCAGGAGACCTTCGATGAAGCGTGCCCTCGTTTCGGTACTCGTCCTTGCCAGCCTTGCCCCCATCGCCGCGATGGCCCAGGACGGCCCCAGCTTTTCGCTGTTCGCCGGGCGCGACATGTCCGTCAATGGCGACGTCCACACGGGCGCGATCGCGCCGATCGCCGACCTCGGCCCGCTCAATCCGGCGCTGGCCGGCGTCTCGGCGGAATTGCGCATCGAGTCGCGGTCCTACGATGAAATCTACGGCAATGCGAACAGCTTCGGCATCGAGATGAGCTGGCCGATGTCCAGCGGCGAGGTGTTCGGCCAGTTGCGCACCTCCAGCTCCAGCGACGGCGAAGTCCAGGTCGGCGGCGCCTATGTGCCCGCGCTCAGCACCACGCTGCCGGTTTACGGGCGCTTCGAGGGCTACCGCAGCCTGTCGCTCGAGGGCGGCTACCGGCACTACTTCGCGACCGGCAAGGTGCGTCCGTACCTGGCCGGGCGGGTCGGCACGACCCGCGTCGACGACATCTCCGCCACCTTCGAGATCCCGGACGCCGACATCCTGCTCAGCGACGTACCGTTCTTCGAGGCTGGCTGGAACTTCAGCGGCGGCGCCGACGTTGGCGTGATGTGGGCGCTTTCCGATGCGGCATCGCTGGGCCTGGAGGTCGGCGCGCGCTACCACGGTGACCTCGATGGCGACGACAGCGCGATCGGCGGGCTTGGCCTGGCCTCGATCAACGACACCGGTTCGCGCACCTCGTTCCCGATCAGCCTGCGCTTCCAGATGAAGTTCTGAGTCCTGCGCCCCGGGGCCCGGATCGGCCGGGTCCCGGGGCGTTCGCGGCGGAACGCGTGGTCAGTCCTGCGCTTGCGCCGCGGCGGGTCCACGCCGGAACAGCCGGTACACCGGCCACGAAACGGCGACCAGCAGCAGGGCGTACAGGCTGTTGCGGGTATCGCTGGCCAGCGACGCGGCGATGAAGGCCAGCGAACCGAGCAGGGCGAGCGCCGGCACCAGCGGGTACAGCGGTACCCGGAACGGCCGCGGCGCCTGCGGCTGCCGCCGGCGCATGACGAAGAAGGTGGCGAAGGTCACCGCGTAGTTGGCCACGAACATGAAGGCCAGCATGGCAACCACGCTGGCGAAGGTGTTGGTCAGGATCAGCCCCAGCGCCAGCGCGATGCTGGCCCACAGCGCGGGCACCGGGGTGCCGCCGGCATTCACCCGCTGCAGGATGGCCGGCAGCAGGCGGTCGCGGCTCATCGCGAACGGCACCCGCGACGCCATCAGCACCAGCGCGTTCACGCTGGCGACCAGCGAAAGGACCATCACGATGCGCAGCACGGTGTCGCCGGCCGGGCCGAACATCCGCGCCGCCGCGGTGGCGGCCACGAACGGGTCGCCGGCCATTTCCCGGATCGGGATCACGTGCAGGAACGCGGCGTTCAGCAGCAGGTAGATCGTCATCACCAGCAGCACCCCGCCGATCATCGTGCGCGGGACATCGCGCGCCGGGTCCGCGAGTTCCTCGCTGAAGTAGACCGGCCCGGTCCAGCCGTCATAGGTGTAGATCGCCGATTGCATCGCCACGATCACCGCGCCGACCAATGCCAGCCCCGGCGGCAGCAGCGGCGCCGTGGTGGCCACCGTGGCCGGTGCCTGCGGCTTCGCCAGCAGCAGCGCGAACAGCGCCAGTCCGACCAGCGCCAGCGCCTTGGCCAGGCTGGTCGCCTGCTGGGCGAGGTCGCCGAGACGGATCCCGCGCCACTGCAGCAGGCCAAAGCCGAACACCACGGTGCAGGCGATCGCCTTTTCGCGGCCGGCCAGGGCCGGCACCAGCGGACCTGCGTACTCACCCAGCACGATCGCCACCGCGGCGATGCTGCCGCTGGTCGAAAGCCAGTCGCTCCAGCCCACCACGAACCCGGGATACGGTCCGAGCCCGTGCCGAACCAGCGGATACAACCCGCCGGAGCGCGGACGCATCGCCACCAGTTCCGAAACCGTCAGCGCACCCAACAGGGCATAAAGCGCGCCGGCCACCCACACACCCATGAACCAGGGGACCGAGGGCACCTGCGCGGCGATCTCGCCAGGCGTACGCAGGATGCCCATTCCGATCGTGTTGCCGACCAGCACCGCCAACCCGAAGGCGACGCCGAGGACCTGCAGCAGCTTGCCTGGCGGGTGGCCGGGTTGCGCGTTGTCGGTCATGGAACCCCCGGGTTGCGTTGCGATTGCACGCCAATGCAGCGATGGGTGCCGGGGCAGGGTGCGCCAGTTGCAGCGCCCGCGCCAGCGGCACGCCTGCGCGGCGCCGCAGCGGCGCGCCCGCACCGCCTTGCGCCGCGCGGCCACGCTTGCCCTGGATCCGTGCATCAGCCGCCGCGCGTGGCTAGGATGGCGCATCACTGCACACCATCCGACCATGACCGACCGCCTGCTCCCTGCGTGCCTGCTCGATCCTGCCAGCCTGGGCGCCGCCGGAGCATGCCGCTGATGGCGCGCGCATTGCTGGTGGTGGTGGATTCGCTGGGGATCGGCGGTGCCGCCGATGCCGGGCGCTTCGGCGACACCGGTGCCGACACCTTCGGCCACATCCTGCAGGCGCGGGCGCCGGCGCTGCCGAACCTGCGCGCGCTGGGCCTGCACGCCGCGCACGCGCTGGCGCACGGACGCGCACCGGCGACGGACGAACGCGCGGATCCCGCGTCCACCTGGGCGGCGATGCAGGAACGCTCCACCGGCAAGGACACCACCAGCGGCCATTGGGAAATGTGCGGCGTGCCGGTCGAGTTCGACTGGGGCTACTTCACCGCGCCCGAGCACAGCTTCCCGCCGGACTTGCTGGACGCACTGTGCAGCCGCGCCGGGCTGGCCGGCGTGCTTGGAAACTGCCGCGCCTCGGGCACCGAGATCATCGAACGCCTCGGCCGCGAACACCTGGCCAGCGGCAAGCCGATCGTCTACACCTCGGCCGATTCGGTGCTGCAGATCGCCGCGCACGAGCAGCACTTCGGCCTGGAGCGGCTGTATGCGACCTGCCGGATCGCGCGCGAACTGGTCGACGATTACCGGATCGCGCGGGTGATCGCGCGGCCGTTCGCGGGCGATGCCGTCGACGGCTTCCGCCGCACCGGCAACCGCCACGACTACTCGGTGCCGCCGACCGCGCCGACCCTGCTGGACGCGCTGGTCGCCGCCGGCCACCAGGTACTGGCGATCGGCAAGGTCTCCGACATCTTCGCCGGCCAGGGCATCAGCCGCGCGATCCCGGCCAGCGGCCTGCCGGCCCTGCTGGACGCGACCGAGGCCACCTTTGCCGACGCGCCTGACGGCAGCCTGGTGTTCGTCAACCTGGTCGATTTCGATTCCGAGTACGGCCACCGCCGCGATGTCGCCGGCTACGCCGCCGCGCTCGAATACTTCGATGCGCGGCTGCCGGCATTGCTGCGGCTGGCGCAGGCCGGCGACCTGGTGCTGCTGACCGCCGACCATGGCAACGACCCGACCTGGCCCGGCTCCGACCACACCCGCGAATGCGTGCCGCTGCTGGCCGTTGGCGGCGGCCTGCGCACCGGCGCCGCCGGCCTGCGCGATGGCTTCGCCGACCTTGGCCAGACCCTGGCCCGCCATTTCGGGCTGCCGCCGCTGCGCCACGGCGTGGCGCTCCCGCTATCCAGCTGAGGACCACGATGCCGACCCCGCACATCTCCGCCGCGCCCGGCGCCTTTGCCGACACTGTGCTGTTGCCGGGGGATCCGCTGCGCGCCGAGCACATCGCGCGAACCCTGCTGGACGACGCGGTGGAAGTCACCCGCGTGCGTGCGATGGCCGGCTTCACCGGCAGCTGGAACGGCCGGCCGGTCTCGGTGATGGGCACTGGCATGGGCATCCCGTCGTCGTCGATCTACGCCACCGAGCTGGTCCGCGAATACGGCGTCCGCCGGTTGCTGCGGATCGGTACCTGCGGCGCCGTGTCGGAGTCGCTGCGGCTGGGCGACATCGTGCTGGGGCAGGGCGCCTGCACCGATTCCGGGGTCAACCGCAGCCGCTTCCGCGGCATGGATTTCGCCGCGATCGCCGGCTTCGACCTGCTGGCGGCGGTGGCGGCCACCGCGCGCGAGCGCAGGGTGCCGGTGGCGATCGGCAACCTGTTCAGCGCCGACCTGTTCTACCACCCGGAACCGACCCTGGTCGACGCGCTGGATGCGATGGGCGTGCTCGGCATCGAGATGGAAGCGGCCGGACTGTACGGAATCGCCGCCGAGCACCGGGTGCAGGCACTGGCGGTGTGCGCGGTCTCCGACCACTTGCGCAGCCATGCCAGCTGGTCGCCGCAACAGCGCCAGTGCGGCGTCGACGACATGGTCCGGCTGGTGCTGGATGCGGTGATCGGCGCGCCGCCGCCGGGTGTCGACGCCTGACCGCGGCGTTGGCCGCCAGCGGCACCTGGAAAGCCCCGGTCCTGGACGCCGGACCGGGTCCGGCGCGCAGCGTGCACGGCGCGGCTGGCCGCAAGCGTGCACACTGATGCGGTCCCGCTTCCCGACGCCATGACCGACATGACCGCATCCGAGCCGTCGCCCCCCGTCCGCGAAGACAGCAGCGACTGGGATTCGCGCAGCCACGTGCATGCGCTGGTGATGATGGCGGCGACGGTGGTCGGGCTCTACCTGTGCTACCGGATGGCGGCGCCATTCGTGCCTGCGCTGGCATGGGCGCTGGCACTGGCGATCCTGCTGGCGCCGCTGCAGCGCCGGCTGGAGCCGAAGCTGCGGTCGCCCGGGCTTGCCGCGGGGGTGCTGGTCCTGCTGGTTGGCGTGGTCCTGGTGCTGCCGGCGATGCTGGTCGCCGACCACCTGCTCGACGAAGCCTATCGTGGCGCCGACGCGCTCACCGCGATGGTCGAAACCGGGCAATGGCGGCGCAGCCTGGAGGCGCACCCGCTGCTCGCCCCGGTGGCCGACTGGGTCGAGCGCCAGTTCGACCTGCCGGATACCGTCGACGCGGTCACCTCGTGGCTGACCGGCGCGATGGCCTCGGTGGCGCGCGAGTCGCTGCTGCAGCTGGTCGGCATGGTGCTGACCCTGTACATGCTGTTCTATTTCCTGCGCGACCGGCGCGGCATCCTCGCTGCGATCGAATCGCACTTGCCGCTGGCCAAGGCCGATGCCGCGCGCATGTTCGGCGACATCGACGACACCGTGCACGCGACCGTGTACGGCACCCTGATCGTGGCGATGGTGCAGGGCATCCTCGGCGGGTTGATGTTCTGGTGGCTGGGGCTGCCGGCGCCCTTGCTGTGGGGCGTGCTGATGGGCTTGCTGGCGGTGGTGCCGGTGCTCGGGGCCTTCATCATCTGGATCCCGGCGGCAGTGTTCCTGCTGCTGGACGGCAGCGGCGGAAAGGCCCTGCTGCTCACCGTGTGGGGGTCGGTCGTGGTCGGTGGCATCGACAACGTGCTGTATCCGATGCTGGTGGGCAGGCGCCTGAAGCTGCATACGCTGCTGGCCTTCGTCTCGATCGTCGGTGGCCTGGTGGTGTTCGGGTCGTCGGGATTGATCCTGGGACCGGTGGTGTTCGCCATCACCCGCCTGCTGCTGCAGGTCTGGAACCGGCGCCACGCGGCCTGAGCGCTGCAGGTGCCGGCGGGTGGCCGGCGCGCGCCAGCAGCACCACGCCGGCTGCCGTTTTGGGGACAATGCTCCGCCATCCCGCACGGAATCCACGATGCCTGTCCGACCCCTGTCCGCGAGCGGACGCCTGTACGCCATTGCAGCGTTCGTCGAGGCCCTGACCTGGGCCGGGCTGCTGGTCGGGATGTGGCTGAAGTACGGGGCCAACGTCACCGATGCCGGCGTCTGGCTGTTCGGCCGCCTGCATGGCGCGGCATTCCTGTTCTACATGGTGGCCACCATGATCACCGCCAGCCGCCAGCGCTGGCCGGGCTGGGCGTTGCTGCTGGGCCTGCTGGCGGCGATACCGCCGCTGGTGACGCTGCCGCTGGAGTGGTGGTTCCGGCGCAGGGGCCTGCTCTCGCCGCTCCCGGCGGCGCACCAATGAACGCGCCGGTCCAAGGCCTGCAGGATCCGGCACAGGTGCTGGTGACCGGTGCCAGCAGCGGGATTGGCCTGGCGATGGTGCAGGCGCTGCTGGAGGACGCCGCGGTGGCGCGGGTGTACGCGGTGTCGCGGCGTGGCGGTGCATGCGAGGTGCTGCAGGCGTTGCGGGAACGTCACGGCGAACGGCTGCAGGCGGTCGCCGCCGACCTCACCTGCGACACCGGCCTTGCGGACGTGGCCGCGGCGGCGGCGTCCGGCGGCGCGCTGCACCTGGTGGTCAACTGCGCGGGCATCCTGCATGGCGCAGGACTGCGCCCGGAGAAATCGCTGGCGACGCTGCAGCGGGATGCGCTGGCGCAGGTGTTCGCGCTCAATGCGTTCGCCCCGGTGTTGCTGGCGAAGGCGTTGCTGCCGCTGCTGGGGCCGGGCGCGCCGCGGGTGTTCGCCTCGCTGTCGGCGCGGGTCGGTTCGATCTCCGACAACCGGTTGGGCGGCTGGTATGCCTACCGCGCCTCGAAGGCGGCGCAGAACCAGTTGCTGCGCACGCTGGCGATCGAGTGGCGGCGCACGCATCCGCATGCGACCTGCGTGCTGCTGCATCCGGGCACGGTCGACACCCCGCTGTCGCGACCGTTCCAGGCCAACGTGCCGCCGGCGGCATTGTCCACGCCGGGACACGCCGCGCGCCGCTTGCTGGACGTCATCGCCGGCCTGACCCCGGCCGACAGCGGCCGCTTCATCGCCTGGGACGGCAGCCCGGTGCCGTGGTGAGTGCAACCCCAGCGATGGCGTCGTACACCGATGCCGCACTCAGGCGTTATCGTTGGCCAACACCCACCGGAGACTGCCCGTGAACAATCCGCTGAAGCCACGCTATACCCCGGCACTCAGGCGCCTGCACTGGCTGATGGCGATCCTGATCGTGGCCGCCTACCTGCTGATCGAGCAGCGCGGCGTGTTCCCGCGCGGCAGCGCGGAGCGCGCGGCGATGGTGCAGGGCCACTTCTGGGTCGGCATCACCGTGTTCGTGCTGGCCTGGTGGCGGCTGGCCCGGCGCCGGATCGATGGCGCGCCCGGCGTCACCCCGCCGCTGGGGCGGGCGACGGCGATTGTCTCCAAGCTGTTCCACCTGGCGCTGTACGCGTTCTTCCTGGTGATGCCGGTGCTCGGCATGGCCACCGCGTGGACCGATGGCAAGGCGGTGCTGGTCCCGTTCACCGGGATCGCGCTACCGGCGCTGCTGGCCGAGAACGAGGACCTCGCGCACACCCTGGAGGACCTGCACGGCAGCATCGGCGAGGCCTTCTACTGGGTGATCGGTTTGCACGTCCTGGCCGCGCTGTGGCACCACTTCGGTCGCCGCGACGACACCCTGCGCCGGATGCTGTAACCGCGACCTTTCAGCGAACCTCGCGGCGTGCATCCGGCTACCATCCGCGGATGCCGCGCAAACCCGTCGATCCCTCCAGCCTGCCGCCGTGGAAACGCAAGTCGCCACCCGGCAAGTCGCGCCCGCTGAGTGCCGTGCAGGTCGAGGCGGCACGGCGCCGGGCGGCGCAGGCGGGGCGTCGCTATCCGAACCTGGTCGACAACATGTGGGCGGCCCGCCACGTGCCGCGCGGCGATGCGGTCGCGTGTTCCGGCGAGGACGAGTAGGGGCTAGTCCCGCGCCGCGGCCGCCAGGCGGTTGATCCCGTCGTTTTCGACCACCGCCGGTGCATCGGCCATCGCGGCCAGCACCAGCATCGCGCGGCCGACCGCCGCGGTGCTGGTCACGACGCCCGGCAGCAGGCGCACGCCCAGTCCCAACAATGGAGCGCCCAGCGCATACAGCGGGCGCATCCAGGCATGCGGGCTGCGCTCGCCATGGGCGGGCTGGATGCCGCCGGGGCGCAGCATCACGGTGGTGATCGGCAGCGCCCGCAGGGCAGCCTCGGCCTCGCCCTTGACCCGCAGCGGCATCAGGCGGCTGCCCGGGTTGGCGTGCGCGCCGGACACGTACAGGAACCGCCCGCCCGGATTCCGCTCGGCGAACACGCGCGCCACCTGCAGGGTCAGCGCCACGGTGACGTGGCGGTACTCGGCTTCCGGCGTGCCCAGCGGCGGCGCGCCTGCGCAGTAGAAACAGGCGTCCCACGGCGCCAGCCGGCCGGCCACGCCGTCCAGCGCGTCGAAGCGCTCGACCTGCAGGTCCTCCACCCGCGGGTCGTCGTTGCCGGTGCCGCGCCTGCCGAGCACGCCGACCCGCGTCACCCGCGGATCCGCGAGTACCTCGCGCAACACGCCCTGTCCGACCAGTCCGGTGGCGCCCGTCATCAGGATGCGCATGGTGGTGCCCGTGGGGTGGGAATCGCTGCGAGTGTACCCGCGCGCTGCGTTGATGCCGTGGTGCCGGGGCGTGCACGGATTGATCGCGGTCAATGTCGCCCGCCCGCGGCGGTGCCACCCTGCCCGGACCCAATGGAGGAAACACCATGAAGGCGAACGTGGGCGGCATCGACAGATGGATCCGGATCGTGCTCGGGTTGGCGTTGATCGCGTGGGCGGCGACCGGTGGGCCGGCGTGGGCGTGGATAGGTGCAGTGCCGCTGGCCACCGGCGTCTTCAATTTCTGCCTGCTGTATCGCTTGCTGGGCATCAACACCTGCCATCGTTGACGCGGCTTCCACCGGGCCACGGCACCGGGGCCCGGCGGTAACGGCTTCGCCTGCGCTTCACGCAAGCCCCATCCGCCGCTCACCGGCGGCGCGGACACTGCCGCCTCACGCACCAGCGCAGGGACAGGGCAATGACAGGTGGATCGGCGATCGAAAAGGGACCGCGCGGGAACCGGCTGCGGCCGTTCGTCTGGGGCGCGGCCGCGTGCCTGCTGTTGCTGCCGGCGGTGGCGATGCAGTGGTTCCCGGCGAGCGAAGTGAATTGGACGGCCCTCGACTTCATCGCGATGGGCGTGCTGCTGGCCATCCTGTGCGGCCTCTATGAGCTGGGCGCGTGGATGAGCGACAACATCGCCTACCGCGCGGGCTTCGGGCTGGCGGCACTGACCGGCTTCCTGACCATCTGGGTCAACCTGGCGGTGGGGATGCTGGGTGACGAGGACGGCACCATCAACCTGGTGTTCGCCGGGGTGCTGTTCATCGCCACCGCCGGCGCCCTGATCGCCGGGCTCAGGCCGCGCGGGATGGCGCTGGCGATGCTCGCGGCGGCGATCGCGCAGCTGGCGGCGGTGGGCGTGGCGCTGGCGATGGGTGGATACGACGCACGCGAGCTCACCTTCACCGCCATGTTCGGGTTGCCGTGGCTGGCGTCGGCGGCGCTGTTCCGCAAGGCGGCCGCGGACGCACGGGGACTGCCAGGGGCCTGCTGAGCGCAGGCTCGCGCCGCGGGCCTCGATTCGCCGGGCGTGTTTCCGGGACAATGGGCCGCTCCCGTTCGAGTCCGCCTACCCGACATGCTCGCGCTGCGCCTGGTCCTGCTGTTCCTGCTGATCGCCGCCAATACGCTCCTGCACGTACCGCCGCTGCTGGTGGTGGCGCTGTTCAAGGCGGTGTTGCCGTTCCAGCGCGTGCGGGTGGCGAGCAATCCGGTGCTGACCGGATTGGCGGAAAGCTGGATCGGGGTGAACAGCTGGATGTGGGATCGTTTCACCGGCACCCGCCTGCAGCTGGACGAAGGCGTGGCGCTGCAAGCCGATGGCCATTACCTGGTGCTGGCCAACCACCAGAGCTGGGTCGACATCCTGGTATTGCAGAAGGTGTTCAACCGGCGCATCCCGCTGCTGCGCTTCTTCCTGAAGCGCCAGCTGTTCTGGGTACCGTTGCTGGGGCTGGCGTGGTGGGCGCTGGACTTCCCGTTCATGGGTCGCTACACGCCGAAGCAGGTCGCGCGCCGCCCCGAACTGGCCCGGCGCGACATCGAGGCGACCCGCCGCGCCTGCGGGAAATTCAGCGCGATCCCGGTTTCGATCATGAACTTCGTCGAAGGCACGCGCTTCACCGTCGCCAAGCATGCGGCGCAGGGGGCGCCCTACCAGCACCTGCTGAAGCCGAAATCGGGTGGCGTGGCGTTCGTGCTGGATGCGATGGGCGCGGGCCTGCACGCGATCCTCGACGTGACCATCGTCTACCCTGCCGGCCGCCCATCGCTGCTGGACCTGCTGGCAAACCGCATCCCGGCGGTACATGTGCAGGTGCGCCAGCGCGAGATCCCGCCAGCGCTGATCCACGGGGACTACCAGGGCGACCGCGGGTTCCGTGCCGGGTTCCAGCAATGGATCAACGGCATCTGGCGGGAGAAGGACGCGGACGTCGCCAGCATGCTTGCAGGCAGCTCCCACCGGGCCTGAAGGCGCGACCCGCGGCGCCCGCATTGAAGGCGGTGCGCTGTTGCGCGCAGCGGATCAGCGCCGCGGTTTGGCCGGGGCCGGGGGTGGCGAGCCGTCGTCGCCGTCGATCTTCTTCAACGAACGGGTCACCCCGAGCACTTCGATCTTGCCGCCGGCCTTGTGGAATGCATCGAGGTCGGCGGCGATGCGCTCGTGGGTCATGCCGGGATTCTTGGCGGCGGGACGCGGCGAGAACAGGTGGCTGGTCTTGGAGGGCGGCACCTGGGGCGCGGCGGGCGTCGCGGGAGGCGGCGCAGGCTTCTTCGGGCGGGGCATGTGGTCGTCCTTTCAGTAAAGCGTGAGCGGGATGCCGCGGGCGTTGCGGTCGGCGTAGTCGGCGCGAACGTCGCGGCAGTACGGTCCCCCCATCGGGAACTTTCGGCAGATCGTGGGGCGCAGTTCGTAGATCGAGCAGCACATCCGCGCCTGGTCGATCGCCACGCACCAGCCATCCTCGTCGCGGGCCATGACTTCGACGCCATGCTCGTTGCGGGCGGTGAAGCGCAGCGGCACGTCGTCTTCGGGCATCAGCACCACGGTCAGGCGGCAGCAGACGGCATCGCAGCGATCGCAGTGCGGGGCTTCGGTGGGCGTCGCGGAGGCCGTCACGCGACGATCCGTCGCCGGCAATGCAGCAGGCACCCGCAAGGCCGGACCCGGCCGGACCCGCTCCGATGCGCCAGAAGGATGCCGAGGCGCGCACGCCGTCCATCGGGGGCGGCGAACCGCCGGGTGTCGTTGCGCAAGCGCAGGCGATCGCGATGTCCGTCGATGGGATGCTCGGTCTCGCGGATCGGGTAACCCGGCATGGGCGCTCCGGAGGGGCGTCGCCCCCGGGCAGGGGTGGTGACGCGTGGGGGGAGGCGCAGCGAGCGACGATGGAGGCGGGTCGGACGGACGCACGTGGCAACGCAGTGCCGCCCCATCCTACGCGATAAGGCCGGGCCGCGCCCCGCCGGCGACGTGCCGCGCAGGCGCGCGCGCAAGGCGCATACTCGGGCGCCAGGTGGAGCACCGCATGTCCCAGCACCAGATCGCCCTGTTCACGTTCACGCTTGGGAATACCGAAAGCATCAGCCCGGTGGCACTGCGCGACCTGTGGGTGCGTGCGGCCGGCATCGGCAATGTCAGCGTGGGCCGCAAGTCGCCGCACGGCAGCTACCGCGACCGCCCGACCTACATGCTGTACGCACCGCAAAGCCTGGGCAACCTGCGCGACGTGGAGCTGCGCCTGCGCAAGCTGCTCGAGGATGCGCACCTGAACGCATCGCTGACGCCGCTGCACGCCTGAGCCGCGGCAACCGGGCTTGCGCGGTGGCGATGGCGGCTGCGCGGGCCGGGTTCGGGGCCGGTACGGCCGGCCGCCGGGATCAGAAGCGGTCGCCCACCGGCAGGTAGCGCCACTGGCCCACCGGCATCTTCGCCAGCGATACCTTGCCGATGCGCAGGCGGCGGATCGCCACCACGTCCAGCCCCACCTGCTTGCACATGTCGCGAAGTTGCCCGCCCTGCACGCCCTTCAGGGCGAAGCGCAGGCGGACTTCGTTCTGCCAGCTGACCTTGCACGGCGGCAGCGGGCGGCCGTTGTAGTGCAGGCCATGGTTGAGCTTGCGCAGTCCGTAAGGGGCGATCTCGCCACTGACCTCGACCACGAATTCCTGTTCGATCAGGTCCTGGTCCTCGGTCAGGCGCCGCCAGATGCGGCCGTCCTGGGTCAGCACCATCAGGCCACTGGCGTCGCGATCCAGCGGTACCAGCGGGGTCAGCCGCTGGAAATGGCGCTCCAGCAGGCGCACACCCGAGGGGTCCTCGGTCCAGTGCGTCTCCGGCGCCACCAGCGCCGTGGCCGGGTTGGCGCCGCTGATGGTGTCGAAGCCGGCCGGCTTGTGCAGCAGCAGGGTGGCCGGTTCCACCGCTTCCAGCAGCGCGTCCGCGTCGATGCTGACTGCTTCATCGGTCACCAGCAGGTGCGGGATTTCCACCACGCGCCCATCCACGCGCACCCAGCCGCACTTGATGTATTGCTCGGCGGCGATCCGCGAGCAACGCGCGAGTTCGGCCACGCGCTTGGCCAGTCGGACCGGTTCGGACATCGGGCAGGGCCTCGAAAGGGGACATGCAGTGTATAGATCAGGCACTCTGTCGCCCCGGATTTGCGCCGTGCGCCCGCGACGCGCGCGCGGCGGCCGGGCCTCCCCACCTTCCGAGATGCCATGAAAACCCCTTCGGGCCTGCAGCCGCTGATCGACGACGGCGTCATCGACGAGGTCATGCGTCCGCTGAAAAGCGGCAAGGAAGCCGCCGTCTACGTGGTCCGCGCCGGCAACGAGGTGCGTTGCGCGAAGGTCTACAAGGACATGGCGCAGCGCAGCTTCCAGCAGCGCGTGCAGTACCAGGAGGGGCGCAAGGTGCGTGGCAGCCGCGAGGCGCGCGCGATCGGCAAGGCCAGCAAGTACGGCCGCAAGCAGCAGGAGGCCGCCTGGAAGAACACCGAGGTGGATGCGCTGTACCAGTTGCGCGACGCCGGGGTGCGGGTGCCGGAACCGTTCGGTTACTTCCACGGCGTGCTGGTGATGGAACTGGTGGTCGATGCCGACGGCCATTCCGCGCCGCGGCTGGGCGAGGTCGAACTGTCACCGGAGCAGGCGCGCGGCTTCCACCGGTTCCTGGTGCGGCAGGTGATCAGGATGCTGTGCGTGGGCCTGATCCACGGCGACCTGTCCGAATACAACGTGCTGGTCGCGCCGGATGGTCCGGTGATCATCGATTTCCCGCAGGTGGTGAGCGCCGCCGGCAACAACGCCGCGCGCACGATGCTGCTGCGCGACGTCAACAACCTCACCGCCAGCCTCGGCGGATGGGCCCCGGAACTGCTGGAAACCTGGTACGGCGAGGAGATGTGGGCGCTGTTCGAGGCCGGCGAGTTGCATCCGGACAGCGAACTCACCGGCGCGTTCGTGCATGACGAATCCACGCCGGACATCGACGGCGTGCGGCATGCGATCAACGATGCGCGCGAGGAAGCACTGATCCGCCAGCAGGGACGCGAAGCAGCGGCGCAGGACGATTGAGCCTGCGATCGACGGTCGCGGTCAGCGCCGCGTTGCCAATACGCCGTCCAGCGCCGGCCCGGCCCTGAAGCCCGACTTTTCCAGCCGCCTGGCGACCTCGCGCGGCAGGTCGCGTCCGCTGGTGAGCCTGTTGGGGGTGCCGGTGTAGTGGAACAGGCGGCCACCGCGCTTGATCACCCGCGCAAGCTGGTCGTAGAAGGCCTGCGAATACAGTTCGCCGGCGATGCCGAAGCGTGGCGGGTCGTGCAGCACCGCATCGAAGCCGGCATCGGGCAAGGCCACGATCGCCTTCGAAACGTCGGCGTGCGCCAGTTGCAGGCGACCGCCGCTGGTTGCGGGATCCGGCGACCACGGGTTCAGCGCGCGCAGCCACAGCACGTCCTCGTTCTTCTCGAACGACTGGATCGATGCCACCCCGGCATCCAGGCAACACGCGGCGAAGTAGCCCAGACCGCCGCAGGTGTCCAGCACGCGCATGCCGGCGGGCTGCACCAGCGCCACCTTGCGGCGCGCATCGTCGACCGGTGATTCCTTCGAGGTCGGCAGCATCTTGATGCCGTCGATCTCGAAGGTCGGGGCATCCCATTCGGTCGGCACCAGCTTGATCAGCGAACCCGCGTAGCGCGAAACGGCCGCGAAGCCGTCGCCATCCCACCAGTAGATGGTGCGCTCCTTCAGCGTGCCCGGATACGGATAGTGCTGGCCGCGCCATTCCCAACCATCGGCGAGCAGTGCGGCCGCTGCGCTGCTGCGCCCGAGGTCGAGCGAGCCCGACCACGCGGGTTCGCCGGCATCGCGCGCGGCGAGCAGGCCGTCGGCGGCGGGTTTGGTCAGGAGCGGGCCGTGGTAGCGCATGCGTGGATTATCGGCTGGTTCACCTGCGCGCGGCTTGCACGGGGAGGCGCGCGGCCCCGGCAGCTGCGAAAATGCACCCGGACCAATCGCCGGGACAGAGCCGATGAACGCAGTCAATTCCTTTCCGATCGGGATTCCCGGCCAGCCTTGGGGCGCGACCGAGAAGGCCGAATGGCGTGCGCGCCAGCGCAGGCAACGCAGCTACGCGGACGAGGTGGTGGCTAAGATCGACGCCCTGCGTGGGCGCTTCGATGTCTCGCAGTACGGCGAACTCGACTATGCGGCGGACGGCCGCTATCCGCTGTTCGCAATCCGCAGCCGCGATTGGAATGAAGCGCTGCCGGTGGTGCTGGTGACCGGCGGCGTGCATGGCTACGAGACCAGCGGCGTGCATGGTGCGTTGCAGTTCGTGGACCGGCATGCGGCGGAGTTCGCCGGCAGGGTCAACCTGCTGGTGGCGCCGTGCGTGAGCCCGTGGGCGTACGAGCGCATCCATCGCTGGAACCCGGATGCGCTGGACCCGAACCGCAACTTCAAGGCGGCCAGCCCGGCCGGCGAATCGGCGGCGTTGATGGACTTGGTTGAACCGCTGCTGGGCCGCTTCCTGGTGCATGTCGACCTGCACGAAACCACCGACAGCGACGAATCCGAGTTCCGCCCGGCGCTGGCCGCGCGCGATGGCAAGCCCCACGAGCCGGGCACGATCCCCGACGGCTTCTACCTGGTCGACGACAGCGGGAATCCGCAGCCGGGCTTCCAGCAGGCGATGATCGGGGCGGTTGCCAAGGTGACCCATATCGCCCCGGCGGATGCGGACGGCACCATCATCGGTTCGAAGGTGGTCGCGCCTGGCGTCATCGAGTATCCGGTCGGGTCGCTGGGGCTGTGCGCCGGCATCACCGGTGCGCGTTTCACCACCACCACCGAGGTGTATCCGGATAGCCCGCGCGCCACCCCGCAGCAATGCAACGACGCGCAGGCGGCGGCGGTGTGCGCCGGGATCGGGTTCGCGCTTGCGGGTTCGCGCTTGCCGGCGGTTGAGGCCTGGGGGCCGGCCCCGGAACGCGGGCGCAAGAAGACGCCCGGCGCGATGGCCGGGCGTCGAAGGGTCGAACCGGTTGCTCAGTAGTGCTGGAAGCCCAGGATCGCGGCGAGGACGACCGGCAGGATGATGGCCAGGCCGTTGTCGTAGCGTCCGTACTGGTAGCGACCGTAGTAGCCGTCGCGATAACCGCGCTCGAAGCCCTGGCGGAAGTAGTAACGGTAGTCGTTGCGGTTCACGTAGTAGCCGTTGTAGCCGAAGGTGCCGTCGATGTAGCCGTAGTTGTTGCGGTAGTCGAAGCGCCAGCGGTCCATGCGGTCGGCGCGGCCCGCGTAGTAGCCTTCCTGGTAGCCATCGCGCACGGCCTGGCGCAGCAGGTTGGCGCCGTACTGGTTGGTGCTGTACCAGTTGCCGCCATAGCCGTAGCGGTAGCTTGCGGCGGTGTAGTAGTACGGGTCGCTGTAGTAGTCGTATCGCGAGGCATTCCAGCGCGACTGCTGCGCCAGCCAGCGACGGTAGTAGTCCTGCTGGTAGCGGTACTGGGCGTTGCGGCGCTGCCGCTCCAGTTCGCGCACGCGCTGCTCGAGCTGCGAGCGGCGCGCGGATTCGTGGCGTTGCCATTCGATCGCCTGGCGGCGCTGCTGTTCGATCCGGTGCTGCTGCTCGCGCGAAGAGCGGCCGTTGCGGTTCCCGCGGTCGCCATCGTGGCGGCGGCCGTCGTTGCCATCCCGCCACGCCTCGCGGTTGCGCGCTTCGGCGATGACGCGCTCGCGTGCGCCCGACTGCGCGGGCTGGCGGCGCAGCTCGTCGGCGTGGTGTTCGGCCTGGACGGGTTGTTCCGGCTGGCGCTGGATCGCCTCGCGACGCTGCTCGGCGATGCGCCGGCTGGCATCCTCGCGCTGGCCGACCTGCTCGGCGACCTGCTGGCGGCGGTCGGCGGCGCGCGCGGCGTCGGCATCGCCAAACCGGGTCGGGCCCTCGGCCTGGTCCCGGCGCTGCTGCTCGATCCGCTGGCCCATCCGTCCGCGCTGGCCGATCTGTTCGATGTCCAGCGCATCACGCCTTTGCTGCTGTTTTTGCTGCGCGGAATCACCCCAGTGCTCGTGGCGTTCCGGCGCGGGGGCGCTTGCCTGCGGCGCCTGCGCGGGCTCGGCCTGGCGCTGCTGCCTGCGCTGTTCGTATTGCTGCTTGCGCGTGGCGCGGAGATCGTCGCTGTCGTCATCGCCGCCACGCTGTTGCGCGCTGGCGGGTGCGATGCCGCCGACCGCGAGCAACGTGCCCAGCAGTGCGGTGGCCAGGGTGCGGATGGCGGGAAGGCGGTTCATCTCGTGGTCTCCTCGTGGCGCGACCGATTCGCGCCCGATGCGTGCAGTTGGCGGCTGCATGGATGAATCGCCGCTGAGATTTTCCGGCACCGGGCGGCCACCGCGGATTCCCGCAAGCCTTCATTCAGATTGCGGGCACCGGCGGTCGTGACCAACGACAGGCTCGCGGCCTGCCTGCACGTGCGAAAGTCCCGGTCCGACCACAGGAATCGCCTGCATGCTTCCCGTCCAGCGACTGCTTGCGCACGCCTTGTGGCTGTCGTCCGCGGCCTTCGCCGTGCAGGCCGGACAGCCCGCGTTGACCGCCACCACCTCTGCCACCGGGCTGCCGCGCGCGTCGGGCCAGGAGGTGCTGGTGTTCGAGCGCGCCGAGCTTTCGTTCAGGGTCGATCCCGCCCGCAGATGGCTGGATGGCGACGCAACGCTGACCTTTGTTTCCGGCGGCACCGTCGATGCGCTGTTCGTGGACCTGGACCGCAACTACCGGATCGCATCGGTCGAGGTGGATGGCCAGGCGGTCGCCGCGGGCCGCTGGAGTAACCCCGAGGGGCGGATGCGCGTGGACCTGCCGCGGCCGCTGGCGGCTGGCGCACGCGCCACCCTGCGCATCCGCTACGCCGGCCAGCCGCACGTGGCGAACAAGGCCCCGTGGGATGGCGGGTTCGTCTGGGCCAACGCACCGACCGGCGAGCCGTGGGTCGCCACCGCGGTGCAGGGCGAAGGCTGCGACCTGCTGTGGCCGTGCATCGATCACCCGCTGGGCGAGCCGCAGGAAGTGGTGCAGCACATCACCGTGCCGAGCCCGCTGGTGGCCGCCGGCAACGGCATCGCCGAGGGCATGGACGAACGCGACGGCTGGCGCACCTGGCACTGGCGCGCGAAGCATCCGAACACCTACGCCATCGCCCTCAACATCGGCCCGTATGAGTTGCTGCAGGGCGACTACTCATCGCGATACGGCAACACGATTCCGTTGCGCTTCTGGTACCTGAAGGGCAACAAGGCGAAGGCGGAAGGCCTGTTCGCCGAACTCACGCCGATGCTCGACTTCTTCGAGGAGATGATCGGCCCGTTTCCGTTCGCCGGCGAGAAGGTGGGCGTGGTCGAGACCCCGCACCTGGGCATGGAGCACCAGACCATCAATGCCTATGGCAACGACTACAGGAAGGCCGATTCAGGCTACGACTGGTTGCTGCAGCACGAGTTCGCCCACGAGTGGTTCGGCAACCAGCTGACCCACCGCGACTGGGACGATTTCTGGCTGCACGAGGGCTTCGGCAGCTACATGCAACCGCTGTACGCGCAATGGCTGCGCGGCGACATGGACTACATGGCGGCGCTGATGAAGCAGCGCGCCGCGCTGGTCAACAAGTACCCGGTGATCTCCGGTCGCGGACTGCCGGAGTACGAGGTGTACGCGGCGGGGCAGGGGCCGGGCAACGACACCTACTACAAGGGTTCGCTGATGCTGCACACCCTGCGCGGGCTGATCGGCGACGACGCCTTCTTCCGCGCGACCCGCGAACTCGTGTACGGAACCGACGCGCCACGGCCTGGGAATTTCATGCCGCGCCATGCCTCCACGCATGATTTCATCGCCATCGTCAACCGCCTCGCCGGCAGGGATTTGCGCTGGTTCTTCGACGGCTACCTGCGGTCGGCGGCGCTGCCGGAACTGCTGGCCACGCGCGATGCGGATGGGCTTGTGCTGCGCTGGAAGACCGCGGGCGACCAGCCTTTCCCGCTGCCGGTGCAGGTGCGCGTGGGTGACCGGATCGTCGATGTCGCGATGGAGGATGGTCGTGGCCGGGTAGGGTTGCCGGCGGGCGCGAGCTACACGCTGGATCCGCATTCGCGCGTGCTGCGCGACCTGCCGCACATCGCCGAGTTCCAGCGAGACACCGCTGATCGCGCGAAGGCGGCGGCGGAGAGGGCGAGGGTCGAGGCGGCAAAGAAGCCTTGAGTCGCCGAGTGGCGCGAAAAGGGGCCCCTTTTCGATGCCGAGGCTCAGCCCCGCGTCCGCAACCACTCCACCGCGCCGCGTCCCGCGCGCAGGCCGCTGGCGAAGCAGGCGGTGAGCAGGTAGCCACCGGTCGGGGCTTCCCAGTCCAGCATTTCGCCTGCGCAGAACACCCCGGGCAGGCCGCGCAGCATCAGGCCTTCGTCCAGGGCTGCAAGGCGCACGCCGCCGGCGGTGGAGATCGCCTCGTCCATCGGCCGCGCGCGCAGCAGACGCAGCGGCAGCCGCTTGAGGATGCTGGCGACCCTGGTCATGTCCTGCAGTGCCGGCTTGTCCAGCACTTCGTGCAACAAGGCGGATTTGACGCCATCGATGCCAGCCTGCCGGCGCAGGTGTTCGCCAAGGCTGCGGCCATTGCGTGGCTTGGCGAGGTCCTGCTGCAGGCGTTGCAGGTCGCGGCCGGGTACGAGGTCGAGATGCAACACCGTGTCGCCATCGCGTTCGATCGCGTCGCGCAGGTCCGCGGCGATCGCATAGACCAGGCTGCCTTCGATGCCGTTCTCCGTCAGCACGCACTCGCCCTGCAGCGCACGTTCGCGGCCAGCGGCATCCCGCCAGTGCGCCACCACCGGCTTGAGCGGCGCACCCGCATGGCGCTTCGCCAGGAACGCGCTCCAGCCGATATCGAAGCCGCAGTTGGCCGGCTTCAGTGGTGCCACGTCGATCCCGCGCGCCGCCAGCGCAGGGACCCAGGCGCCGTCGGAGCCGAGCTGCGGCCAGCTGCCGCCGCCCATCGCCAGCACCAAGGCATCGGCATCGAACCGGACCTCGCCATCCGGCGTGGAGAATCGCAGCGCGCCCCGGTCATCCCAGCCCAGCCAGCGATGCTGCACATGGAATAGCACGCCGCCCTCGCGCAGTCGGCGCACCCAGCCTCGCAGCAGCGGTGCCGCCTTGCGGTCGATCGGGAATACCCGGCCGGAACTGCCGACGTAGGTCTCGACGCCGAAGTCGCGCGCCCATGCACGCAAGGCATCGGCATCGAAATCGTCCAGCCATGCCCCGACGTCCAGCGCACGCTCGCGGTAGCGCGCATCGAAGCCGGGCCGCGCTTCGGAATGGGTGAGGTTGAGCCCGCCCTTGCCCGCGATCAGGAACTTGCGCCCCACCGAGCCCTTGGCCTCGAACAGGTGGACCTCGATGCCGGCCGCGGACGCGACCTCGGCGGCCATCAGGCCGGCAGGGCCGCCGCCGATGACGGCGAGGCGGAGCGGGGCGGGTGTGTCGCGCATGCACGCATGATCCCATGCGCAGCCCGCTGCAATCGCCGGCTTACAATGGCGCCATGTGGACCGCGATCACCCGTGAGGTCAGCCCCGCGCTGGCCGCCTGCGAGCTTTCCTTCGTGCCGCGCGCGCCGATCGATGTCGGGCGTGCGCAGGCGCAGCACGACGCCTACTGCGCGGTGCTGGAATCGCTCGGCTGCGGGGTGATCCGGCTGCCGGCCGAGCCGGCGCTGCCGGATTCGGTGTTCGTGGAAGACGTGGCGCTGGCCTTCGATGAGGTCGCGGTGGCCACCCGCCCGGGTGCGGAGTCCCGTCGCGACGAGGGCCATGCGGTGCTCGAGGTGCTCGGCAGTGTCCGCCGCATCCTGCGCATCGAAGCCCCCGGCACGCTGGATGGTGGAGACGTCCTGCGCATCGGCAAGCGTGTGTTCGTCGGCATCTCCGCGCGCAGCAACGCCGCGGGCAGGGAGCAGCTGCGCGTGCTGCTGGCGCCGTTCGGCTACACGGTGGAAGGGGTCGCCACCCGCGACTGCCTGCACCTGAAGTCGGCGGTGACCCAGGTGGCGGACGACGTGGTGCTGGTCAACCCGGCCTGGGTCGATGTCGCCGCGTTCGCGGATTACCGGATGCTCGAGGTGGATCCCGCCGAGGAGCACGCCGCCAACGCGGTGCGCATCGGCGATGTGCTGGTCTATCCGGACTGCTTCCCGCGGACGCTGGAGCGCCTGCGGGCGGCCGGCATCCAGGTCGCCACGGTCGACGTGTCCGAGCTGCAGAAGGCGGAAGGCGCGGTGACCTGTTGCAGCGTGCTGTTGAAGGCAGGACCGGTGGGGTGACGTTTGCCGATGCCGTTGCCGGTGCTCTCGTCGTCCGGGAGAGAGCCGCGGCGTCACCGCGGGAATGCGCGAGCATCGCCGCTCGCCTAAGCTGCACAACTTCAGGACAGGGAAGTCGGAAATGAGTCTGGTCGGGATCGTGTTGCTGCTGGTGGCGATCTACGCTGCGTTCAAGGTGGTCGGGGCGTTGTTCAAGACCATGCTGTGGATCGGCATCCTGCTGTTCGCCTGGTGGTACTTCGGCCCGCGCATCGGCATGCCGTTTCCGTTCTGACGCCGCCTGGCGCCGCGATCGTCACGAAGCGATCGCGGTGCCCGCCGCGTGGCCGCTGGCCCAGGCCCACTGGAAGTTGTAGCCGCCCAGCCAGCCGCTGACATCCGCCACCTCGCCGATGAAATACAGGCCCGGGACATGCCGCGACATCATCGTGGCCGACGACAGGCCGTCGGTATCGACGCCACCGAGGGTCACTTCCGCGGTGCGGTAGCCCTCGGTGCCGCTGGCGACCAGCGGCCATGACGACAACAGCCCGGCAACGGCGAGCAGTTCCGGCGGGGTGTATTGCCGCAACGGCTTGCTGGCGATCCAGTGCTCGCACAGGCGTTGGGCGAAGCGCTTCGGCAGGACTTCGGCCAGCAGCGTCTTCAGTTCTGCATCGCGGCGGGTCGCCTGCCATTCGCGCAGCTGCGCGTCGGCGTCGATGCCTGGCAACAGATCGACTCGCAGGTCATCGCCGGGTTGCCAATAGGAGCTGATCTGCAGGATCGACGGCCCGCTGATCCCGCGGTGGGTCACCAGCATGAAGTTGCGGAAGCTGGCGCCATTGCAGCGCGCCTCCACCGGCAGCGATACCCCGGCCAGGTCCTGCAGGCGCTCGGCATGCTTGCCGGTCAGGGTCAGCGGGACCAGCCCGGCGCGGGTCGGCAGCACCCCATGGCCGAACTGCTTCGCCAGTGCGTAACCGAAGCCGCTCGCGCCCATGCTCGGGATCGACAGGCCGCCACTGGCGATCACCAGTGACGTCGCAACGAGCCGGCCCTGCGCGGCGTGCAGGCGGAAACTGCCATCGTCGAGATGCTCGACGCGCTCGATCGTGCATTGCGTGCGGACTTCGACGCCGGCGGTCGTGCATTCGTCCAGCAGCATCTTGACGATGAGCTTGGAGGACTCGTCGCAGAACAGCTGGCCGAGTTCCTTCTCGTGGTAGGCGATGCGGTGGCGTTCGACCAGATCGATGAAGTGCCAGGGCGTGTAGCGCGCCAGCGCCGACTTGCAGAAGTGCGGATTGGCCGACAGGTAGTTGGCGTGGGTGGTGCCGGTATTGGTGAAATTGCAGCGCCCGCCGCCGGACATCAGGATCTTCTTGCCGACCTTGTTGGCGTGGTCGAGGACGAGCACGCGCAGGCCGCGCTGGCCGGCGGTGATCGCGCACATCAGCCCGGCCGCGCCGGCGCCGATGACGATGGCGTCGTACGCGCGCTCGCTCACGCCCACTCGCGCGAGGGCAGGGTGTAGCGCCGTTGCGGGCGGCCGACCAGGTCGAGGAAGTTGTTGAACACCGCATCCGCCTGCCGTTGCATCCCCGCGATGTGCTGGCGGGTCTGCGCGCGGATCGCATGTTCATCGTGCGGCAGGCCGGAATCCGCCAGCTCGTCCCGATAGGCAGGCTGGGCCAGCCAGCGTTCGACCAGGCGCTCGTCCATCTCCAGGTGGAACTGGAAGCCGTAGGCGTTGTCGCCGTAGCGGAAGGCCTGCTGATCGCAGTCGTTGCTGCGTGCGAGGTGGACCGCATCGGTCGGGATATCGAACCGGCAGCCGTGCCACTGGAACACCGGGGTGTCCGCATGCAACGGCGCCAGCACCGGGTCGGAGTGGCCGGCATCGGTCTTTTGCAGCGGATACCAGCCGATTTCCGGCACCGCGTTGCGCGAAACGCTCGCGCCCAGCACGTGCGCCAGCAACTGCGCGCCCAGGCAGATCCCGAGCACCGGCTTGCCCTGTTCGAGCATGCGTTCGATCGCGCGCATCTCGTTGGCCAGGTGCGGGCGGCGTGGATGGTCTTCGACGTTCATCGGGCCGCCCAGCACCACCAGCCCGCGATAGCGATCGACGTTGAGCAGCGCGTCCGGATGCCGCTCGAAGTTCCTGAAGCGGATCCGGTGGCCACGCCGCCGGATCAGCGGGTCGAGCGTACCCAGCGGTTCGGCGGCGACGTGCTGGAAGACGAGGATGCGCGGCATGTGGCCACTATGCCAAACGCCGCCGCGTCATCGCCGTGCGATGCGTCATGCGCTTATCGCGGCGGGCGCGGCTTGAAGCCACCCGGCTTGCGCGGGCCACCGGGGCGGTCGCCGCGCGGCGGGCCGAAGCTGCGCCTGGCCTTGGGTGCGTCGATGTCCGCGTCCTCGGCGGGGCGCATGCGCAGTGGCCGGCTGGCGACCCGCACGGTCTGCATGTGCGCCAGCAGGTCGGCCGGCATGCCCTCGGGCAGGTCGACCAGGGTGAAGTCGTCGCGGATGTCGATGCGGCCGATGAAACGCGCCTCCAGGTCGGCCTCGTTGGCGATCGCGCCGACGATGTTGCCCGGCTGCACGCCGTGCTGGTAGCCGACATCGATTCGGTAGGTGGTCATGCCCATTTCGGGCGTGCTGGCGTCGCGCGGGGTGCGTTCGCGCGGCTCGCGCACCGGGCGTTCGCTGCGTTCGCGCGGTTCACGAACCTCGAAGGTGCGCTCCGGCACGGCCGGCCTGGCCAGCAGCAGTGGGGTCTTGCCCTGCACCAGCTGCGCCAGCGCAGCGGCGATTTCCACCGCCGGCACGTTCTTCTCGCGCTCGTAGCGCTCCACCAGGTCGCGGAACACCGACAGGCCGTCGCTGGCCAGCGCACCCTCGATCTTGTCGAGGAACTTCGCCACCCGGCGCTCGTTGACGGCGTCCACGCTGGGCAGGTTCATCTGCTCGATCTTCTGCCGGGTGGCGCGCTCGATCGCGCCCAGCATGCCGCGCTCGCGCGGGGCCACGAACAGGATCGCCTCGCCCTTGCGGCCGGCGCGGCCGGTGCGGCCGATGCGGTGCACGTAGCTCTCGGTGTCGTACGGGATGTCGTAGTTCAGCACGTGGCTGATGCGGTCCACGTCCAGCCCGCGCGCGGCCACGTCGGTGGCCACCAGGATGTCGATCTGGCCGTCCTTGAGGCGCTGGATGGTGCGCTCGCGCATCTTCTGGTCGACGTCGCCGTTGATCGCCGCCGCGGAAAAGCCCCTCGCGGCAAGCTTCTCGGCCAGCTCGTCGGTGCCCAGCTTGGTGCGCGCGAACACGATCATCGCCTCGAACGGCTCGGCCTCCATGATCCGGGTCAGCGCGTCCAGCTTGTTGATGCCGCTGACCATCCAGAAGCGCTGGCGGATGTTCTCGGCGGTGGAGGTCAGCGACTTGATCGCGATCTCGACCGGATCCTTCAGGTAGGTCTGGGCGATGCGCTTGATCTGGGCCGGCATGGTGGCCGAGAACAGCGCGACCTGGCGCGTCTCCGGGGTCTTCTTGAGGACCGCCTCGACGTCGTCGATGAAGCCCATCCGCAGCATTTCGTCGGCCTCGTCCAGCACCAGCATGCGCAGCGCGGACAGGTCCAGCGAGCCGCGCTCCAGGTGGTCGATGACCCGGCCGGGGGTGCCGACCACGACGTGCACGCCGCGCTTCAGGGCGCTGAGCTGCGGCTGGTAGCTCTGGCCGCCGTAGATCGGCAGCACATGGAACCCGGGGATGTGGTTGGCGTACTTCTGGAACGCCTCGGCGACCTGGATCGCCAGTTCGCGGGTCGGTGCCAGCACCAGCACCTGCGGCTTGCCGGCGGTCGCGTCCAGCCGCGCCAGCGCGGGCAGGGCGAATGCCGCGGTCTTGCCGGTGCCGGTCTGGGCCTGGCCGATCATGTCGCGGCCGGCCAGCAGTGGCGGGATCGTCGCCGCCTGGATCGGGCTTGGCGATTCGTAGCCGACCGTGCGCAGGGCCTGCAGCAGGGTCTCGGGCAGGCCGAGGTCGGTGAACTTGATGTCGTGGGTGGTTTCGGCGCTCATATGCGTCCCATGTGAATGATTCAGTGGGCGTAGCCGCCGCGGGTTTGACCGCACAGTGTACGCCCGCCTGCCTGAGCGAAGGCTCCAACGGCGGGCGGGCTACGATGCGGCATGCACCTGCCGAGCTTCGACAACCGCTTCCTGCGCTCGCTTCCCGGGGACCCGGAGCCGCGCAACTTCATCCGCCAGGTGCGCGCCGCGCTGTGGTCGGCGGTCGCTCCGGCGCCGGTCGCCGCGCCGCGGCTGCTGGCGCATTCGCAAGAAATGGCCGCCGAACTGGGCTTCAGCGAGGCCGACGTCAGCTCCCCGGAGTTCGCCCGGGTGTTCGCCGGGAATGCGCTGTTGCCGGGGATGCAGCCGTTCGCGAGCAACTACGGCGGCCACCAGTTCGGGCATTGGGCGGGCCAGCTCGGCGACGGGCGCGCGATTTCGCTGGGCGAAGCGGTGCTCGCCGATGGCCAGCGCCGCGAGCTGCAGCTGAAGGGTGCGGGTCCGACCCCCTATTCGCGCTCCGCCGACGGTCGTGCGGTGCTGCGCTCCTCGATCCGCGAATTCCTGTGCAGCGAGGCGATGCACCACCTGGGTATCCCGACCACCCGTGCGCTGAGCCTGGTCGGCACCGGCGAGGGCGTGGTCCGCGACATGTTCTACGACGGCCATCCCGAAGTGGAGCCGGGCGCCATCGTCTGCCGGGTGGCGCCGTCCTTCCTGCGCTTCGGCCATTTCGAGCTGCCGTCGCAGCGCGGCGACACCAGCCTGCTGCAGGCGCTTGCCGACTTCTGCATCGCACGCGATTTCCCGCACCTGCGGGGGCGGGGCGAGCCGCTTTACGCCGACTGGTTCGCGGAAGTCTGCGAGCGTACCGCTCGGCTGGTGGCCGGGTGGATGCGGGTCGGCTTCGTGCACGGGGTGCTCAACACCGACAACATGTCGATCCTCGGCCTGGCCATCGACTACGGTCCGTACGGCTGGATCGACGCCTACGATCCCGACTGGACCCCGAACACCACCGACGCCACGGGCCGGCGCTACCGGTTCGGCTGGCAACCCCGGGTGGCGAACTGGAACCTGGGCCAGCTGGCGCGCGCGCTGGCGCCGCTGTTCACGGATGCCGCGCCGCTCCAGGCCGGCCTGGACCGCTTTGGCGCGGCCTTCGCCGCCGCTGACCGCGACGACACCGCGCGCAAGCTGGGGCTGGCGGAATGCGGCGATGCCGATGTCGCGCTGCTCCGCGACCTGCACGGCCTGCTGCACGCACACGAGGTCGACATGACCCTGTGGTTCCGGGCCCTGGCCGATATCGATCCGCGCGCGCCCTCGCTGGCACCGCTGGAGCATGCGTTCTACGACGCCGGCAAGCGCACCGCGGGCGAGGCTGGGTTGAACGACTGGCTGGCGCGTTACGCCGCGCGCGTGCGCGAGGACGCGCTGTCCGTCGATGGCAGGCGTGCGCGGATGCACGCCGCCAACCCGAAGTTCGTGTTGCGCAACTGGCTGGCGCAGGAGGCCATCGACCGCGCGCATGCCGGGGACATGGCCGGCATCGGCGAATTGCTGGCGGTCATGCGCCGGCCATACGAGGAACAGCCGGGCAATGAACGATTCGCCGGCAAGCGCCCCGACTGGGCGAAGGACCGGGCCGGCTGTTCGATGCTGTCCTGCAGCTCCTGACAACCGGTCCGGTGGCCGGGCTTACTTGCCCTTCTTTTCCTTCTTCGCCGCGCGCTTTTCCTTCAGCGACTTCTCCGGCTTCTTCTTCTCGCTCTTCTTCTGGTCCATGCCCTTGCTCATCGCACTGTCCTTTTCGAGGTGGATTGGGTGGCACGCGCCCCGGCCGCCCGGTTCCGCAGGGGGCGCGGACTACAATGGTGCATGCCCCTGATCACCTTGCAAAGCGTCGACTTCAGCGTCGGCGGCCCGCTGCTGCTGGAAAACGTCGACCTTGCCATCGATCCCGGCGAGCGCATCGCCCTGATCGGCCGCAACGGCGCCGGCAAGTCGACCCTGCTGAAACTGCTGTCCGGCGACCTCAGGCCCGATGACGGCGAGGTGCGGGTCGAAGGCGGCCGCCGGATCGCGCGGCTGGAGCAGGAAGTACCGCAGGACGCGGGCGGCAGCGTGTTCGACGTGGTCGCCGGCGGGCTGGGCGAGCTCGGCACCCTGCTGGCCGACTACCACCACCTGATCCACGCCGAGCACATCGATACCGACGCCCTGGCCGCGGTGCAGACCCGGATCGAGGCCGCGCATGGCTGGGCGCTGGACCGGCGGGTGCTGGAAACGCTGGAACGCCTGCAACTGGACGGCGATGCCGACTTCGGGGCGCTGTCCGGCGGCATGAAGCGTCGGGTGCTGCTGGCGCGGGCACTGGTGTCGCAGCCGGACCTGCTGCTGCTGGACGAGCCGACCAACCACCTCGACATCGCCGCGATCGACTGGCTGGAAGGTTTCCTCAAGCAGTGGAGCGGGGCGCTGGTGTTCATCACCCACGACCGCCGCTTCCTGCGCGCGCTGGCCACCCGCATCGTCGAGATCGACCGCGGCCAGGTGACCAGCTGGCCGGGCGACTGGGACAACTACCTGCGCCGCAAGGAGGAGCGGCTGAACGCCGAGGCGCAGGAGAACGCGCGCTTCGACAAGCTGCTGGCGCAGGAGGAAGTGTGGATCCGGCAGGGCATCAAGGCTCGCCGCACCCGCGACGAGGGCCGCGTGCGCCGGCTGCAGGCGATGCGCAGCGAACGCGCCGAGCGCCGCGGGCAGGCCGGCAACGTACGGATGGCCACCGCCCAGGCCGGCGAATCCGGCAAGAAGGTGATCGAGGCGCGCGGGGTCAGCTTCGGCCATGGCGATGGCGACCTGGTCCACGAGTTCTCCACCACGATCCTGCGCGGCGACCGCATCGGCCTGGTCGGGCCCAACGGCAGCGGCAAGACCACCTTGCTGAAGCTGTTGCTGGGCGAGCTGCAGCCGCGGTCCGGCGAGATGAAGCGCGGCACGCAGTTGCAGGTCGCCTATTTCGACCAGTACCGCGCCACCCTGCGCGAGGACTGGAACGCGATCGAGAACGTGGCCGAGGGCCGCGAGAGCGTGACCGTGGGCGGCAGGCCGAAGCACGTGATCGGCTACCTGCAGGACTTCCTGTTCACCCCCGAGCGCGCCCGCGCGCCGATCACCCGGCTGTCCGGCGGCGAGCGCAACCGCCTGCTGCTGGCGAAGCTGTTCGCGCAGCCGTCCAACCTGCTGGTGATGGACGAACCCACCAACGACCTCGACGTCGAGACCCTGGAACTGCTGGAGGAACTGCTGGCGGACTACCCGGGGACCCTGCTGCTGGTCAGCCACGACCGCGATTTCCTCGACAACGTGGTGACCTCGACGCTGGCGATGGAAGGCGGCGGCCGGGTCGGCGAATACGTGGGTGGCTACAGCGACTGGCTGCGGCAGCGGCCGTCGCCTGCCGCGACCGTCACCGCGGCCGCGCCGAAGCCGCAGGCCGCGCAGGCAACCCCGTCCGCAGGTGCACCCACGCCACCGGCGAAGGCGAAGCTGAGCTACAAGGACGCGCGCGAACTGGAACAGTTGCCGGCGCGCATCGACGCGCTGGAGGCGCAGGTCGCGGCGTTCACCGCGCGGATGGCGGAAGCCGGCTACTACCAGCGCGACGTGGCGGCGATCACCGCGGACAATGCGGCGCTGGCGGCGGCCCAGGCCGAGCTGGACGCGGCCTATTCGCGCTGGGGCGAACTCGAGGCGGGCTGACGCGATCCGGGCCCGTGCGGGCGGCCAACCCACGCCGGTGATTGCATCCGGGTCTGGCCGATACAGATCCGGGGCGGCTACAATGGCGGGGATAAGCGGGCGCAACTGCAGCCTGCTTGCCCATGACTAGTCCGAGGCGCGCGTGCTGGCCGAATACCTGCCAACCCTGCTGTTCCTGATCGTTGCCACCGGCATCGGCATCGCCCTGATCATCGTCGGCAACGTGCTGGGCCCGAAGCGCCCGACCGCCGAGAAGCTGTCGCCGTACGAATGCGGCTTCGGCGCGTTCGAGAACGCACGCGCGCAGTTCGACGTGCGCTACTACCTGGTCGCGATCCTGTTCATCGTGTTCGACCTCGAAATCGCCTTCGTGTTCCCGTGGGCGCTGGTGTTCCGCGAACTGGGCGTGTTCGGCCTGATCGAGATGGGCGTGTTCCTGGGCCTGCTGGTGATCGGCTTCATCTACGTATGGAAGAAGGGCGCCCTCGAATGGGAGTGAGCGAAACCATCTCCGGCCTGATGCACAACCCGCTGCCCGAAGGGCGGCTGGACGACATCCTGCGCCCGGAAGGCGACAACCCGCTGCTGCAGAACGGCTTCGTCACCACCAGCATGGACGTGCTGTGGAACTGGGCGCGCACCGGCTCGATGTGGCCGATGACCTTCGGCCTGGCCTGCTGCGCGGTGGAGATGATGCACGCCGGCGCCGCGCGCCTGGACCTCGACCGCTACGGCGTGGTGTTCCGCCCGTCGCCACGGCAGTCCGACGTGATGATCGTGGCCGGCACCCTGTGCAACAAGATGGCCCCGGCCTTGCGCAAGGTCTACGACCAGATGCCCGACCCCAAGTGGGTGATCTCGATGGGCAGCTGCGCCAACGGCGGCGGCTACTACCACTATTCCTATTCCGTGGTCCGCGGCTGCGACCGGGTGGTGCCGGTCGACGTGTACGTGCCCGGTTGCCCGCCCACCGCGGAAGCGCTGGTGTACGGCATCCTGCAGTTGCAGAAGAAGATCCGCCGCAGCGCGCAGAACCCGTTCGCGCCGGGCGGCGGCGGCAACGAAGCCGGCCACGCCACCATGAACAAGGGCATCGTGGCATGAGCGCGTCGCTGGCGAACGAACTTGCGGCGCGCTTCGGCGCGGCCGCGGTCGAGGTCGCGCTGCCGCGCGGCGAGACCACGCTCGAGGTCCCCGCGGGCGAATGGGTGGCGGCCTGCACCGCGCTGCGCGATGCATTCGGCTTCGATACCTTCATCGACCTGTGCGGGGTCGACTACCTGGGCTACGGCAACGACGAGTGGGATACCGACGGCGTTTCCGCCCAGGGATTCAGCCGCGGGGTCGAGGGCCGGGGACCGGGTCGCTTCAAGTGGGGCGAGCGGCCGAGCCACCAGGTCGGCGAACCCGCCGCGGTGGCCGCGGACACGCTCGAAGGCAAGCGCTTCGCCGTTGTCCTGCACCTGTTGTCGGTGCGTCGCAACCTGCGCCTGCGGGTGCGTTGCTTCGCCGCCGACAACAGCCTGCCGGTGGTGGGCTCGCTGGTCGGGGTGTGGCCCGGCGTCAACTGGTTCGAGCGCGAGGCATTCGACCTGTTCGGGATCATCTTCGAGGGGCATCCGGACCTGCGCCGGATCCTCACCGACTACGGCTTCGTCGGCCATCCGTTCCGCAAGGACTTCCCGCTGATCGGCAACGTCGAGGTCCGCTATGACGCAGGCCTCAAGCGCGTGGTCTACGAGCCGGTGACCTCGGTCGAGCCGCGCGTGGGCGTGCCGCGGGTGATCCGCGACGACGCCCGCTTCGCCACCGCCGAAGGCGAGCGCGGCGGCAAGATCCTCGATCGGGAGGCCCGTCGATGAGCGCCGTGCCGACGTCGGGCCTGTTCGCCAGCAATGCCGGCGAAGCCCTGCAGGAGATCCGCAACTACACCCTCAACTTCGGCCCGCAGCACCCGGCCGCGCATGGCGTGCTGCGCCTGATCCTGGAGATGGACGGCGAGGTGATCCGCCGCGCGGATCCGCACGTGGGCCTGCTGCACCGGGGCACCGAGAAGCTGGCCGAGTCCAAGCCGTTCAACCAGTCGATCGGCTACATGGACCGCCTGGACTACGTGTCGATGATGTGCAACGAGCACGCCTACGTGCTCGCGATCGAACGGCTGATGGGGATCGAGGCGCCGGAGCGGGCGCAGTGGATCCGCACCATGTTCGACGAGATCACCCGGATCCTGAACCACCTGATGTGGGTGGGTTCGAACGCGCTCGACCTCGGCGCGATGGCGGTGTTCCTGTACGCCTTCCGCGAGCGCGAGGAGCTGATGGACTGCTACGAGGCGGTCAGCGGCGCGCGCATGCACGCGACCTACTACCGCCCGGGCGGCGTCTACCGCGACCTGCCCGCGAAGATGCCGCGTTACAAGGAATCGCCGTGGCGCAAGGGCGCCAAGCTCAAGCGCTTCAACCAGTGGCGCGAAGGCTCGCTGCTCGATTACCTCGAGCACTTCTGCAAGGACTTCCCGGCCCGCGTCGACGAGTACGAGACCCTGCTCACCGACAACCGCATCTGGAAGCAGCGCACCGTCGGCATCGGCGTGATCCCGCCGGAACAGGCGATGGCCTGGGGCATGAGCGGCCCGATGCTGCGCGGCTCCGGCGTGGCCTGGGACCTGCGCAAGAAGCAGCCCTACGCGAAGTACGCGGAGGTCGATTTCGACATCCCGGTCGGGGTCAAGGGCGACTGCTACGACCGTTACCTGGTTCGCATGGCCGAAATGCGCCAGTCCACCCGCATCATCGAGCAGTGCGTGCGCTGGCTGAAGGCCAACCCGGGCCCGGTGATGCTGGACAACTACAAGGTGTCGCCGCCGTCGCGTGAAGCGATGAAGGACGACATGGAAGCCCTCATCCACCACTTCAAGCTGTTCTCCGAAGGCTATTGCGTCCCCGCCGGCGAGACCTACGCGGCGGTCGAGGCACCGAAGGGCGAGTTCGGCTGCTACCTGGTGAGCGACGGCGCCAACAAGCCGTTCCGCGTGCACCTGCGCGCGCCCGGCTTCGCCCACCTGTCGTCGATGGACGAGATCGTGAAGGGCCACATGCTGGCCGACGTGGTGGCGATGATCGGCACCTACGACATCGTGTTTGGAGAAGTCGACCGATGAAGGCGACGGGCAATTTCGAAAACGCGCGCAGCGTGGACCCGATGGTGGCGCTGTCGGATGCGACGCGTGCGCACATCGACCACTGGCTGGCCAAGTTCCCCGCCGACCGCAAGCGTTCCGCGGTGCTGCAGGGCCTGTTCGCGGCGCAGGAACAGAACGGCGGCTGGCTCAGCGACGAGATGATCGCCGCGGTCGCCCGGTACCTGGACCTGCCGCCGGTATGGGCCTACGAGGTCGCGACCTTCTACTCGATGTTCGAGACCAAGCCGGTCGGCCGCAACAACGTGGCCTTCTGCACCAACATCAGCTGCTGGTTGAACGGCGCCGAGGACCTGGTCGCGCACGCCGAGCAGAAGCTTGGCTGCAAGCTGGGCGGTTCCACCGCGGATGGCCGCATCTACCTCAAGCGCGAGGAAGAATGCGTGGCCGCGTGCTGCGGCGCGCCGGTGGTGGTGATCAACGGGCATTACCACGAGAAGCTCGACGCCGCGAAGGTGGACGAACTGCTGGACGGGCTGAAGTAATGGGCGGACACCACAGCCACTATTCCGAGGGCTACGGCCCGGTTGGCCCGGCGCCGACGGAGCACAGCGTGGTCTACACCACCCTGCATTTCGACAAGCCGTGGTCGTACGAGAACTACCTGAAGACCGGCGGCTACAGCGCGCTGCGCAGGATCCTGGAAGAAAGGATCCCGCCGGCGGACGTGGTCGAGATGGTCAAGCAGTCCGGCCTGCGCGGCCGCGGCGGCGCGGGCTTCCCGACCGGCCTGAAGTGGAGCTTCATGCCGAAGGGCCCGGGGCAGAAGTACATCCTGTGCAATTCGGACGAGTCGGAGCCGGGCACCGCCAAGGACCGCGACATCCTGCGTTACAACCCGCACGCGGTGATCGAGGGCATGGCGATCGCCTGCTACGCCACCGGCGCCACCGTGGCCTACAACTACCTGCGCGGCGAGTTCCACCACGAGCCCTTCGAGCACCTGGAAGAGGCCACCCGCGAGGCCTACGCCAACGGCTGGCTGGGCAAGGACGTGCTCGGCAGCGGCATCGACATCGACATCCACAACGCGCTGGGCGCCGGTGCCTACATCTGCGGCGAAGAGACCGCGCTGATGGAGTCGCTGGAAGGCAAGAAGGGCCAGCCGCGCTACAAGCCGCCGTTCCCGGCCAACTTCGGCCTGTACGGCAAGCCGACCACGATCAACAACACCGAGACCTATGCCTCGGTGCCGGCGATCGTGCGCAACGGCGCGGAATGGTTCGCGGGGCTCGGCAAGCCCAACAACGGCGGCCCCAAGGTGTTCTCGGTGTCCGGCCACGTGGCGCGTCCCGGCAACCACGAGATCCGCCTCGGCACCCCGTTCGCCGACCTGCTGCAGCTGTGCGGCGGGATCCGCGCCGGCCACCGGATCAAGGCGGTGATCCCGGGCGGTTCGTCGATGCCGGTGCTGCCGGGCGAGGTGATGATGGGCCTCACGATGGACTACGACAGCATCCAGAAGGCCGGGTCCGGGCTGGGTTCGGGCGCGGTGATCGTGATGGACGAGACCACCTGCATGGTCCGCGCCTGCCAGCGCATCTCGCGGTTCTACTACGCGGAATCCTGCGGCCAGTGCACCCCGTGCCGCGAAGGCACCGGCTGGATGTACCGGATGCTGACCCGGATCGCCAACCTCGAGGCGACCATGGACGACCTGCACATGCTGCGCGCCTCCGCCGGGCAGATCGAGGGCCACACCATCTGCGCGTTCGGCGAAGCCGCGGCGTGGCCGGTGCAGGGCTTCCTGCGCCATTTCTGGCATGAATTCGAGTACGCGATCGTGAACAAGCGCTTCTACGTCGACGACGAGCGCGCGGGCACCCTGGCCAAGACCGCGCAGGTGGCCGCATGAGTGCGCAGCCGGTCAATCCGAACCTGCCGCCGGACCACGTCACCGTCTTCATCGACGGCACTGAGCTGGCTGCGCCAAGGGGATCGATGATCATCCATGCCGCCGACAAGGCCGGCATCCCGATCCCGCGCTTCTGCTACCACGACAAGCTGCCGATCGCGGCCAATTGCCGGATGTGCCTGGTCGAGGTCGAGAAGATGCCGAAGCCGGCACCGGCCTGCGCCACGCCGGTGATGGACGGCATGAAGATCAGCACCCGCAGCGACAAGGCGTTGAAGTCGCAGCGCAACGTGATGGAGTTCCTGCTGATCAACCACCCGCTGGACTGCCCGGTCTGCGACCAGGGCGGCGAATGCGAACTGCAGGACCTGTCGCTGGGCTACGGGCGCTCGGTCAGCCGTTTCGTCGAGCGCAAGCGCGCGGTGGCGGACGAGGACCTCGGTCCGCTGGTCGCCACCGAGATGACCCGCTGCATCCATTGCACCCGTTGCGTGCGCTTCACCGCGGAGATCGCCGGCACCTACGAGCTCGGCGGCATGCAGCGCGGCGAGAACCTGCAGATCGGCACCTATGACGGCAAGCCGCTGACCACCGAGCTGTCCGGCAACGTGATCGACGTGTGCCCGGTCGGTGCGCTGACCAACAAGGTGTTCCGCTTCAAGGCGCGCCCGTGGGAGCTCACCGCGAAGGCCTCGCTGGGCTACCACGACGCGCTCGGCAGCAACCTGTTCCACCACGTGCGCCGCGGCGAGGTCCTGCGCAGCGTGCCGCGCGACAACGAAGCGGTGAACGAGTGCTGGCTGTCGGACCGCGACCGCTACGCGCATGAAGGCCTGTATGCCGAAGATCGCGCGACGGTGCCGCTGGTCCGCGATGGCGACGGTTTCCGCGAGGCATCCTGGGACGAGGCGCTGGCCGCCGCGGCACGCATCCTGCGCGACAACGCCGGCGACAACCTCGGCGTGCTGGTGCACCCGGCCACCTCGAACGAAGAGGGCGCCCTGCTGGCGCGCCTCGCCGGGGCGCTTGGCACCGGCAACCTCGACCACCGCATCGGCCAGCTCGACCTCTCGGACGGCGCCCAGGCGCAGGCGTTCGCGATGCCGGTCGCCGAGATCGAGCAGGCCGATGCCATCGTCATCCTCGGCAGCAACCTGCGCCACGAAGTGCCGTTGCTGCACCAGCGCGTGCGCAAGGCCGCCAAGCGCGGGGCGAAGATCCACGTCGTCAACCCGGTCGATTTCGATTTCGCGTTCACCGTCGCGTCCAGCCGGATCGTGCCGCCCGCGCAGCTTGCGCAGGCGCTCGCGCAGGTCGACCTGGGCGATGCATCGAACGTGGCATTGATCGTTGGCGGGGTTGCCGAGAACGGCGCGCACGCGGCCGCGATCCGCGCCGCCGCGAACGAATTCGCGAATGCGAAGAACGCCAGGTTGTGCCGGATCCCGCAGGGCGCGAACGCGCTTGGCCTGTCCCGCCACGGCGTGCTGCCAGCCGCGCGCGATGCGCAGTCGATGCTGCGCGATCCGCGCGCTGCGTACCTGGTCTACGGACTGGAGCCGGGGCTGGACTTCGCCGACCAGCATGCTGCGTTGAAGGCACTGGGCAGTGCCAGGGTCGTTGCATTCAGCCAGTTCGCCTGCCAGAGCACGCGCCGGGTGGCCGACGTGATCCTGCCGATCGGCGCGCTGCCGGAAATCGAGGCGACGCTGGGCAACCTCGATGGCATCGCACAGGCCACCTCCGCGGCCGGAAAGCTGCCGGGCCAGGCACGTCCCGGCTGGCGCGTGCTGCGTGCACTTGCCACCGAATTGGCGTTGCCGGGCTTCGAGTTCACCGACCTTGCCGGGCTGCGCGCCGGGATCGCCCCGGTGGCCATGCAGGCCGCCTCGGGGCAGCCGGTCGCGACTGGCGGCGGTGGCCTGGAGGTCGCCGTTTCGCAGGCGATCTATCGCGGCGACGGGGTGTTGCGTCGCTCGCAGGCGTTGCAGGCGCACCCGCTGACGGTCGGCGCGCGCGTCGCCCTGAACCCGGCCGATGCCGCCGCCGCGGGCCTCGCCGCGGGCGCCATGGCGAAGCTGCGCAACAGCGTCGGTGCCGCGACCCTGCCGGTCGTGATCGACGATCGCGTCGCGCCGGGCTGCGCATGGATCGAATCCGGCTACGGCGCAACCGCGCCGCTGGCCGCCTCGGCCACGGTGGAGGTCGTCGGCGCATGAGCAATCCGTTGATGACCATGCTGGTGGAGCCGCTGCGCGACGGGCTGCTGTCGTTCGGCACGATCGGCATGCTGGTGTGGATCGTGCTGAAGATCCTCGCCATCGCGATGCCGGTGATCGTGACCGTGGCGTTCTACGTGGTCTGGGAGCGCAAGCTGATCGGCTGGATGCACGTGCGCCACGGGCCGATGTACATCGGCAAGGGCATCCTCCAGGCCTTCGCCGATGTCTTCAAGCTGCTGTTCAAGGAAGTGGTGCAGCCGACCGTGGCGCATCCGTTCCTGTTCCGGCTTGCGCCGCTGATCGCGCTGGTTCCGGCGTTCGCGGCGTGGGCAGTGGTGCCGTTCGACGCGCAACTGGTGCTGTCGAACGCGAATGCGGGCCTGCTGTACCTGCTGGCGATGACCTCGATGGGCGTCTACGGGATCATCCTCGCCGGCTGGGCGTCCAACTCGAAGTACGCCTTCCTCGGCGCCATGCGTGCCGCCGCGCAGGTGGTCAGCTACGAGATCGCGATGGGGTTCGCCCTGGTCGGGGTGCTGATCGCCGCCGGCAGCCTGAACCTGAGCGAGATCGTGATGGCGCAGTCCGGCGATGCCGGCTTCCTGGAGTGGTTCTGGGTGCCGCTGCTGCCGCTGTTCGTGGTCTATTTCATCTCCGGCGTGGCCGAGACCAACCGCGCGCCGTTCGACGTGGTCGAGGGCGAATCGGAGATCGTCGCCGGGCACATGGTGGAGTACTCGGGCTCGCAGTTCGCGCTGTTCTTCCTTGCCGAATACGCCAACATGATCCTGGTCAGCTTCCTGACCGCGCTGTTCTTCCTCGGTGGCTGGCTGTCGCCGATCCCGGCGTCCTGGATCCCCGACGTGCCGCTGCTGGGAACCGTGCTGGGAGACGGCTGGTGGTGGCTGCTGGCGAAGGTGTTCTTCTTCGCGAGCTGCTTCATCTGGTTCCGCGCCAGCTTCCCGCGCTATCGCTACGACCAGATCATGCGGCTGGGCTGGAAGGTGTTCATCCCGATCACCATTGCCTGGATATGCGCGACCGCGCTGATGGCCTACTTCAACGTGTTCACGGCGGGGCAGTGACCTGAAATGACGCGCATCGCCTCGTACCTCAAGAGCCTCCTGCTGCTGGAACTCGCCGGCGGCCTCTGGCTGACCTTCAAGTACCTGTTCCGTCCCAAGTACACGCTGATGTACCCGGCGGAGAAGACCCCGCAGTCGCCGCGCTTCCGTGGCGTGCATGCATTGCGCCGCTATCCGAACGGCGAGGAGCGCTGCATCGCGTGCAAGCTCTGCGAGGCGGTTTGCCCGGCGCTGGCGATCACCATCGATTCCGAACAGCGCGCGGACGACACCCGCCGCACCACCCGCTACGAGATCGACCTGTTCAAGTGCATCTACTGCGGGTTCTGCGAGGAATCCTGCCCGGTGGACTCGATCGTCGAGACCCATGTCCACGAGTACCACTTCGACAAGCGCGGCCAGAACATCGTGACCAAGCCGCAGTTGCTCGCCATCGGCGACCGCCTGGAGGCGGAGATCGCCGAGCGCCGCGCGGCCGACGCGCCGTTCCGTTGAGGTTGACAGACGAATGACCCCCGATTTCCCGACCCTGGCCTTCCTCGGCTTCGCCGCCACCGCGGCGATCGCGGCACTGGCGACGATCACCGCGCGCAACCCGGTGCACGCCGCGCTGTGGCTGGTGCTGACCTTCTTCTCCGTGGCCTGCACCTGGATCATCGGCGGCGCCGAGTTCCTCGGCGTGGCGTTGGTGCTGGTCTATGTCGGTGCGGTGATGGTGCTGTTCCTGTTCGTGGTGATGATGCTCGACGTCGACATGGCGCCGCTGCGCGAGGGCTATGTGCGCTACCTGCCGGTCGGGCTGGTGGTGGCGCTGGTGATGCTGGCGCAGATCCTGGCACTGATCGGGGTGAAGGCCGCGGCGGAGGTGCCGTTCGCGGACAACGCCGCTGTCGCCGCCGACGTCTCCAACACCACCTGGCTGGCGCGCGCGCTGTTCACCGAATTCATGCTTCCGTTCGAGGTGGCCGCGGTGATCCTGACGGTGGCAGTGGTGGCCGCGGTGATGCTGACCCTGCGCCGCCGCGGCGGCACCAAGCACCAGGATCCGTCCGCGCAATCGCGGGTCAGGGCAAGCGACCGCCTGCGAATGGTCAAGATGGACGCGGAGCGGCCGGCATTGCCCGCGGCTGCGCCGGAATCGGAGGCCGCGCCGTGAGCGACATGCCCAATATCTTCGCGGCACTGACCCTGGGCCACTACCTGGCGCTCGGCGCGGTGCTGTTCTGCATCAGCGTCGCCGGCATCTTCCTCAACCGCAAGAACGTGATCATGCTGCTGATGTCGCTGGAGCTGATGCTGCTGGCGGTGAACATCAACTTCGTCGCGTTCTCGCGTTCGCTGGGCGATGCCGCCGGCCAGGTCTTCGTGTTCTTCATCCTGACCGTGGCCGCCGCCGAATCCGCGATCGGCCTGGCGATCCTGGTCACCCTGTTCCGCAACCGTCGCACGATCGACGTGGCGGACATCGACACCTTGAAGGGCTGAGGCATGGTGATTTCGAAGACCCACCTGCTGCTGGTCGTGCTGCTGCCGTTGCTGGGCGCGGTGCTGGCCGGCCTGTTCGGCAGGAAGATCGGCCGCGTCGGTGCGCACAGCGCGACCATCCTCGGGGTGGCGGCGAGCTGCGTGCTGTCGTGCTGGGTGCTATGGCAGCTGTTGCAGGGCGCGGCGCCGTTCAACGAGAACGTCTACACCTGGTTCCAGGTCGGCGGCATCCAGGCCAACGTCGGCTTCATGGTCGACAAGCTGACCGCGATGATGATGGTGGTGGTCACCTTCGTCTCGCTGCTGGTGCACATCTACACCATCGGCTACATGGCCGAGGACGACGGCTACCAGCGCTTCTTCAGCTATATCTCGCTGTTCACCTTCAGCATGCTGATGCTGGTGATGAGCAACAACTTCCTGCAGCTGTTCTTCGGCTGGGAAGCGGTGGGCCTGGTCTCCTACCTGCTGATCGGCTTCTGGTTCAAGAAGCCGAGCGCGATCTTCGCCAACCTCAAGGCGTTCCTGGTCAACCGCGTTGGCGACTTCGGGTTCCTGCTGGGGATCGCGGGCGTGCTGTACTGGATCGGGACCCTGGACTACGCCACCGCGTTCGCCAACGCGCCGACCGTCCGTGACGCCACGGTGTCGCTCTGGGCCGGCAGCGAGTGGTCGGTGCCCACCGTCATCTGCATCTGCCTGTTCATCGGCGCGATGGGCAAGTCCGCGCAGGTGCCGCTGCACGTGTGGCTGCCGGATTCGATGGAAGGCCCGACCCCGATCTCGGCGCTGATCCACGCCGCGACCATGGTCACCGCCGGCATCTTCATGGTGGCGCGGATGTCGCCGCTGTTCGAGATGTCGCCGGCGGCGCTCAACTTCATCCTGTTCATCGGCGCCACCACCGCGTTCTGGACCGGCCTGATCGGCATGGTCCAGAACGACATCAAGCGGGTGGTCGCGTATTCGACGCTGTCGCAGCTCGGATACATGACGGTGGCGCTGGGCCTGTCGGCATACTCGGCGGCGGTCTACCACCTGATGACCCACGCCTTCTTCAAGGCGCTGCTGTTCCTGGCGGCCGGCAGCGTGATCATCGGCATGCACCACGAGCAGGACATGCGCAAGATGGGCGGCCTGCGCAAGTACATGCCGATCACCTTCGTCACCAGCCTGCTCGGCACCCTGGCGCTGGTCGGCACGCCGTTCTTCAGCGGCTTCTACTCGAAGGACACCATCATCGAGGCCGCCCGCCACCACGCCATCGAACACGCCGACTGGGTGGCGCAGTACGCCAACATGGCGGTGCTGCTGGGTGCGTTCGTCACCAGCTTCTACAGTTTCCGCCTGCTGTACCTGACCTTCTTCGGCGAAGAACGCTTCCGTGACGCGCATGCGCACGAGGCGCACGGGCACGACGCGCATGCGCATGGCGATCACCACGACGACCATGGCCAGCACGGCGTCCACGAGCCGCACGAGAGCCCGTGGGTGGTGACCCTGCCGCTGGTGCTGCTGGCGATCCCGTCGGTCCTGGTCGGGTTCCTCACCGTCGGGCCGATGTTGTTCGGCACCGACATGCTGGGCCACGAGAAGCAGCTGCCGTTCTTCCTCGGCGCGATCGAGGTGCTGAAGGAGAACGACGTCGTCGCCGCGCTGGCGCAGGAATTCCACGGCCCGGTTGCATTCGCGCTGCACGGCTTCAAGGCACCGGCCTTCTGGCTGGCGCTGATGGGCTTCCTGCTCGCGACCCTGCTGTACCTGGTCAAGCCGGAATGGCGCGTCGGCATCAACCGGACCCTGGCCTGGCCGATCCGGGTGCTGGAAAACAAGTACGGGATGGACGATCTCTGGATCGGCGGGTTCGCGGGCGGTGGCGTCGGCCTCGGCAAGCTTTCGCGCCTGTTCGACAGCAAGCTCATCGACGGCGTGGCGGTGAATGGCACTGCCAGCCTGGTCGGCATGGCCGCGGGCCTGGTCCGCAAGCTGCAGTCCGGCTACCTGTACCACTACGCCTTCGCCATGATCCTGGGCCTGGTCGCGCTGCTCGCGCTGGCCAACCACTACTGGCTGTGAGCCAGACCGACTGGATGGAATCTCAAGCGTGACCCACTGGCCCCTCCTCAGTTTGCTGGTCTGGCTGCCGATCCTCGGCGGCGTGTTCACCATGATGGCGGGCAATTCGCGCCCGCGTGCCGCGCGCTGGATCGCGCTGGCGTTTGCGGTCGCAAGCCTGCTGCTGTGCATTCCGCTGTTCGCCGGTTTCGACCTCGGCAGCGGGGCGATGCAGTTCGTCGAGCGGCGCACCTGGATCCCGACCTACGACATCGAGTACCACCTGGGCGCGGACGGCATCTCGCTGGCCCTGATCGGGCTGACCACCCTGACCACGGTGCTGGTGCTGATCGGCGCATGGACCGCGATCGACAAGCGCGTCAGCCAGTACTACGCGGCGTTGCTGATCCTCGAAGGCCTGATGATCGGCGTGTTCAGCGCCCTTGATGCGCTGCTCTTCTACGTGTTCTTCGAGGGCATGCTGATCCCGATGTTCATCATCATCGGTGTGTGGGGCGGCCCGCGCCGGGTGTATGCCTCGGTCAAGTTCTTCCTGTACACGTTCCTCGGTTCGGTGTTCATGCTGGTCGGACTGGTCTACCTGTACCTGAAGGGCGGCAGCTGGCAACTGGCGGACATGGCCGCGCTGCCGCTGACCATGGCCGAACAGACCTGGCTGTTCTTCGCCTTCCTGGTCGCGTTCGCGGTCAAGGTGCCGATGTTCCCGGTCCACACCTGGCTGCCGGACGCGCACGTCGAGGCGCCGACCGGCGGCTCGGTGATCCTGGCCGCGATCATGCTGAAGATCGGCGGTTACGGCTTCCTGCGCTTCGTGCTGCCGATCGTTCCCGACGCAGGCCATCACTTCGCCTGGCTGGTGATCACGCTGTCGCTGGTCGCGGTGGTCTACGTCGGCCTGGTGGCGCTGGTGCAGGAGGACATGAAGAAGCTGATCGCCTATTCGTCGGTTTCGCACATGGGTTTCGTCACCCTCGGCACCTTCATCGCCTTCGCCTTGGTGCGCGATGGCGGCAACGCCGACGCCGCCCGCCTTGGCCTGCAGGGCGCGATGGTGCAGATGGTCAGCCACGGCTTCATTTCCGGCGCGATGTTCTCCTGCGTCGGCGTCCTGTACGACCGCATGCACAGCCGCATGATCCGGGATTACGGCGGGGTGGCCAATTCGATGCCGTGGTTCGCGATGTTCTGGGTGCTGTTCGCGATGGCGAACTCCGGCCTGCCGGGCACCAGCGGCTTCGTTGGCGAATTCATGGTGATCCTGGCCGCGTTCCAGGCAAACCCGCTGATCGCGTTCGCCGCCGCCTTCACCCTCATCATCGGCGCCGGCTACACCTTGTGGCTGACCAAGCGCGTGATCTGGGGCGATACCGGAAATGCCCACGTGGCGACGCTGGAGGACATCAACATGCGCGAGTGGATCGTGCTTGGCGTGTTCGCCATCGGCGTGCTGGTGCTCGGCGTGTGGCCGAAGCCGCTGATCGACCTGATGGAACCCTCCATCGCGCAACTGGCGGGCCAGCTCGCCGCGACCAAGCTCTAAGGTGCCGACCCGATGATGCAGGACATGCCCACCGTCGCCGACCTGTTCCCGCTGCTGCCGGAGCTGGTGCTGGTCGGCGCCGCGTTCGCGCTCTTGATGCTCGACCTGTTCCTCGACGAGAAGCAGCGCGTGCTGACCCATGTTCTGGCGATCTGCACGCTGGTGCTGGTCGGGGTGCTGTTGGTCGCGGGCTGGGGCGGGCAGGGCACGGTGCTGTCCGGCATGTTCATCCGCGACAACATGGCCGACGTGCTCAAGGTCGGCGTGTGCTTCGTGTCCGCGATCTCGCTGGTGTATGCCTGGCCGTTCCTGCGCGAGCGCGGCCTGTACAAGGGCGAGGTGCCGGTGCTGGTGATGTTCGCGGTGGCCGGGATGATGCTGCTGATCTCCGCCGGCAGCCTGGTCATGGTGTACCTGGGCCTGGAGCTGCTGGCGTTGTGCTCGTACGCGCTGGTGGCGATCGACCGCGACAGCCCGCTGGCCTCGGAGGCGGCGATGAAGTACTTCGTGCTCGGCGCGCTGGCCTCGGGCATGCTGCTGTACGGCATGTCGCTGGTGTACGGCGCAACCGGAAGCATCGACCTCGCCACCATCAGTGCGAACGCGTCGCTGGCCACGCAGCCGTCGATGCTGCTGACCGGGGTGGCGTTCATGGTCGCCGGCATCGCCTTCAAGTTCGGCGCCGCGCCTTTCCACATGTGGCTGCCGGACGTCTACCACGGTGCGCCCACGCCGATCACGCTGTTCATCGGTTCCGCGCCCAAGCTGGCCGCGTTCGCGATGGCGATCCGGTTGCTCGAAGTGGGGGCCGCGCCGCTCGGCGATTACTGGCACCCGATGCTGGCCGGCCTGGCCGCGCTGTCGCTGGTGATCGGCAACGTGGTGGCGCTGGCGCAGACCAACCTCAAGCGCATGCTGGCGTACTCCACGGTGTCGCACGTTGGCTTCCTGTTCCTCGGGCTGGCCGGCGGTGGCGCGACCGGCTATGCGGCGTCGATGTTCTACGCGCTCAGCTACGCGATCATGGCCGCGGCGGCGTTCGGCGCGATCATCGTGCTGTCGCGGCGGGGCTTCGAGGCAGACCGCATCGACGATTTCAAGGGCCTGAACGCGCGCGACCCGTGGACCGCGGGCCTGGTGCTGTGCGTGATGGCATCGCTGGCCGGCGTGCCGCCGTTCCTCGGTTTCTGGGCGAAGCTGGCGGTGCTGCGCGCGGCCCTGCAGGGCGACCTGATGTGGCTTGCGATCGTCGGCATCGTGTGCGCGGTGATCGGCGCGTTCTACTACCTGCGCGTGATCAAGGCGATGTATTTCGACGAACCCGTCGGCGAGGCGGTGCGCCCGCGCGACGACCGCCTGCTGCAGGTGGTGTTCGGGGTCAACGCGCTTGGCCTGCTCGCGTTCGGGCTGGCCTGGAACCCGCTGATGGCGTGGTGCCAGCGCGCCTTCGCCTGAACCGGATCGATCGGATCTTGCACGCAAAGGCTTGCAAAGAATCCGCGCAAGCAACATAATTCCGCTTCTGCTGCGGGGTGGAGCAGTCTGGCAGCTCGTCGGGCTCATAACCCGAAGGTCGCAGGTTCAAATCCTGCCCCCGCTACCATGTTTCCTGCGTTGAATGCCGGTTCGGGTCTACGCAGCAGCTTGGGCTCGCGCAACCCGTTGTTCCCGGGTTCCGCAATCCAGCGTCATCGGAAAAGGGCCCCATGGGCCCTTTGCCGTTTCTGGAATTCCCGTTTCCGCATCGCACCGTCCTGGACGCACCGTGACCGACAAGGCCGACGACATCGCAGCGCTGCTCTCGCCCACCGTGCAAGCGCTTGGGCTGGAACTGCTCGGCATCGAATACCTGCCGGCGCCCGGTGGCGCGACGGTGCGCCTGTACATCGACCTGCCGCAGGCCGAGGCGCAGGCACGCAGCGTCGGCATCGAGGATTGCGAGGCGGTGAGCCGCGAGGTGTCCGCGCAGCTCGACGTCGAGGATCCGATCAGCGGCAACTACACGCTGGAAGTGTCCTCGCCGGGGCTTGACCGGCCGCTGTTCGGGGCCGCGCAGTTCGCGCGCTTCGCCGGCGAGTCCGCCAAGGTCACCCTGAAGCTGCCGCAGGACGGGCGCCGCCGCCTGCAGGGCGCGATCCTGCGGGTGGATGGCGGGACGGTCGTGTTCGCGCTCGACAACGCAGAGTTCGCGGTCGATGCCGGCAACATCGACAAGGCCAGGCTGGTGCCCGATTGGGTGGCGCTGGGGCTTGCGCCGGCAATGGACAAGTCGGGGCGCGACGCGCGTCCCGGCAAGCAGAAGAAAGCCGCCGGCCGGAAGCCGGCGACCGATGGCAAACCCACCAACAAGCCGACGGCAGGCAAGCCGTCCAGTGCGGAGTAACCGGAAATGAGCAAGGAACTGTTGCTGGTCGTCGATGCGGTCGCGGCCGAGAAGGGCGTGCCGGAGTCGGTGATCCTGGAGGCGATCGAAGCGGCGCTGGCCTCGGCGGCGAAGAAGCGCTACGCCGAGCAGGACGTGCTGGTGCGCGTGGCGATCGACCCGAAGGACGGCAGCTACGAAACCTTCCGCCGCTGGGAAGTGGTGGCCGACGACGTGGTGATGGAGTCGCCGGACCGCCAGGTGCGGCTGATGGACGCGCTGGACGAGAGCGAGGACGCCGAGGTCGGCGACTATATCGAGGAACAGATCGAGAACCCGGATTTCGGCCGCATCGCCGCCCAGGCCGCCAAGCAGGTGATCGTGCAGCGGGTGCGCGAAGCCGAGCGCGCGCAGGTGGTGGACGCGTGGAAGGACCGGGTCGGCGAACTGATCACCGGCGTGGTCAAGCGGGTCGAGCGCGGCAACATCTACGTCGACCTGGGCGGCAACGCCGAGGCGATCATCCCCAAGGACAAGGGCATCCCGCGCGATGTCCTGCGCACCGGCGACCGCGTGCGCGGCTACCTGTTCGACGTCCGCCCGGAGCCGCGCGGCCCGCAGCTGTTCATCAGCCGCGCCGCCCCGGAATTCATGATGGAGCTGTTCAAGCTCGAGGTGCCGGAGGTCGGCCAGGGCCTGGTTTCGATCATGGCCTGCGCGCGCGACCCGGGTGACCGCGCCAAGATCGCGGTGCTGGCGCACGACACCCGCACCGATCCGATCGGCGCCTGCATCGGCATGCGCGGTTCGCGCGTGCAGGCGGTGACCAACGAGCTCAATGGCGAGCGCGTGGACATCGTGCTGTGGAGCGACAACGCCGCCCAGTTCGTGATCAACGCGATGGCGCCGGCGGAAGTGCAGTCGATCATCGTCGACGAGGACAAGCACTCGATGGACCTGGCGGTGGCCGAGGACAAGCTGGCGCAGGCGATCGGCCGTGGCGGCCAGAACGTGCGCCTGGCCAGCCGCCTGTCCGGGTGGCAGCTGAACGTGATGACCGCCGACCAGGTGCAGGCGAAGTCGGAGGCCGAGCAGGCCGCCGCGCGCGCCCTGTTCATGCAGAAGCTCGAGGTCGACGAGGAGATCGCCGGGATCCTGGTGGCGGAGGGCTTCAGCACCGTCGAGGAAATCGCCTACGTGCCGGTCGGCGAGCTGCTGGCGGTGGAGGGCTTCGACGAGGACATCGTCGAGGAACTGCGTTCGCGCGCCCGCGACGCCCTGCTCAACGAGGCGCTGGCGGTGGAAGAGGGGCTCGAGGAGCACCAGCCCGCCGAGGACCTGCTGGAGCTGCCGGGGATGGACGAAGCCACCGCCTACGCGCTGGCCGAGCGCGGCGTCCGCACCCGCGAGGAACTGGCGGAAATGGCCACCGACGAGATCGCCGACATCGAAGACGTCGGCGAGGAACGCGCCGCGGCCCTGATCATGGAAGCGCGCAAGCACTGGTTCGAATAAGCGTTACCGATGGCCGGGCCCGGGGCCCGGCCGCGATTGATTGTCCAGCGGGCCAAGGCCCGCTCTACAATCGCCCCATTCGGCCGCACCCGTGGCGGCCAAGGACACCGGAATCCGAATGTCGCAGCAAACCACCATCCGCAAGTTGGCCGAACTGGTGAACACGCCGGTCGATAAACTGCTGGAGCAGCTGGCCGAGGCCGGCATGAGCTTCAGCGGTCCCGACCAGGTCGTCACCAGCATGGAGAAAGTGAAGCTGCTGGGCTTCCTGAAGCGTTCGCACGGCAAGACCGAGACCGCCGCGGCCGAGGTCGTCGCGCCCAGCAGGATCACCCTCAACCGCAGCCGCAAGCAGGAACTGACCATCGGCGGCGGCAAGGCCGGGCGTGGCGGCGCCAGCACCATCGACGTGGTGGTGCGCAAGAAGATCGTCGTGAGCAAGCCATCCGTGGGTCCGGCAATGACCCCCGCCGAGGAGCAGGATGCCGAGCGCGCCGAGATCCTGCGCAAGCTGGAAGAGTCGCGCCTGAAGAACCTCACGGAGCAGCAGCGCCTGGCCGAAGGCGACCGCAAGCGCGCCGAGGAACTGGCCGCGCGCAAGCGCGCCGAGGAAGAGGCGGCCGAGCGCGTGCGGCTGGAAGCCGCCGCCGCCGCCGAAGCCGCGGTGCTGGAGGAGGCCGGCAAGCCGAAACCCGGCCACCACGGCCACGCACATCCCAAGCCCGCCGCCGCACCACGCGCCGACGACAAGGGCGCCGCGCACAAGGCCAAGGCGCACCGCGGTTCCCACGCGATGGTCGCCGGGGTCGAGGACGACGACAACGCCGCGCGTTTCGCCGGCCAGTTGCACCTGTCCGCATCCGAGCGCGCGCGCCGCACCAGCAGCGTGCGCGGCAAGGCCAGGCCGCAGAAGCGCTCGCTCGACCAGTCCCGTACCGGAACCGGCTTCCAGAAGCCGGTGGCCCCGATGGTGCGCGAGATCGCCATCGGCGATGCGATCACCGTCTCCGACCTCGCCCAGAAGCTCGCGCTGAAGGGCGGCGACGTGGTCAAGCAACTGTTCAAGATGGGCGTGATGGCGACCATCACCCAGACCATCGACCACGACACCGCGGTGCTGGTGACCGAGGAACTCGGCCACAAGGCCGTGCACGTCGATGCCGGCGATGCCGAGAGCGAACTGCTCGCGCACGTCGAGCAGGTGCAGGGCGAGCACCTGCCGCGCCCGCCGGTGGTCACCATCATGGGCCACGTCGACCACGGCAAGACTTCGCTGCTGGACTACATCCGCCGCACCAAGGTGGCGTCCGGCGAAGCCGGCGGCATCACCCAGCACATCGGCGCCTACCACGTGCAGACGCCCAAGGGCACGATCAGCTTCCTCGACACGCCCGGCCATGCGGCGTTCACCCACATGCGCCAGCGCGGCGCCAGGCTGACCGACATCGTGATCCTGGTGGTGGCGGCGGACGACGGCGTGATGCCGCAGACGATCGAGGCGATCCAGCACGCGAAGTCGGCCAAGGTGCCGCTGATCGTGGCGATCAACAAGATCGACAAGTCGGATGCCGATCCTTCGCGGGTCAAGAACGACCTGCTGGCGCACGACGTGGTGGCCGAGGAATTCGGCGGCGACACCCAGATGGTGGAGCTGTCGGCGAAGACCGGCGACGGCGTCGACGACCTGCTCGACGCGATTTCGTTGCAGGCCGAGGTGCTCGACCTGAAGGCGGTGACCGACGGCCGCGCCAGCGGCGTGGTCATCGAGTCCGCGCTGGACAAGGGGCGTGGCCCGGTGGCGACAGTGCTGGTCCAGCAGGGCACGCTGGGCAAGGGCGATTACCTGGTGTGCGGCATCCAGTACGGCCGCGTGCGCGCGCTGTACGACGAGACCGGGTCGCAGGTGGCGCAGGCCGGCCCGTCGATCCCGGTGCAGATCCTCGGCCTGTCCGGGGTGCCGGAGTCCGGCGACGACTTCGTGGTGGTCGCCGACGAGCGCCTGGCCAAGGACGTGGCCCAGCAGCGCGATGCCAAGCGCCGCGAGTCGCGCCTGGTCGCGGCCGCCGGCAACCGCATGGAAGACATCATGGCGCAGATGGGCGAGGGCGCCGCGCAACAGACCCTCAACCTGGTGGTCAAGGCCGACGTGCACGGTTCGATGCAGGCCCTGCGCGAGGCGTTGACGAGCCTGTCCAACGAACAGATCCGGATCAACGTGATCGGTTCCGGCGTGGGCGGCATCACCGAATCCGACGCCCAGCTCGCGGCCACCTCGAAGGCGACCGTGATCGGCTTCAACGTGCGCGCCGACGCTTCGGCACGCAGGGTGATCGAAGGCAACGGCGTCGACCTGCGCTACTTCTCGATCATCTACGACGTCATCGACCAGGTGAAGCAGGTCGCCTCGAACGTGCTGGGCAAGGAGATCCGCGAGGAGATCATCGGCACCGCCGAGGTCCGCGACGTGTTCCGCAGCTCGAAGTTCGGCGCGGTCGCCGGCTGCATGGTCGTCGAGGGCGTGGTCAAGCGCAGCAAGCCGATCCGCGTGCTGCGCGACAGCGTGGTGGTGTTCGAGGGTGAGCTGGAATCGCTGCGCCGCTTCAAGGAGAACGTGGACGAAGTCCGCGTGAACACCGAGTGCGGCATCGGCGTGAAGGCGTACAACGACGTCAAGCCGGGCGACCAGATCGAATGCTTCGAACGCATCGAGGTGCAGCGCACGCTGTAAGGCGCGCGCATCCACCATGGCCCAGAAGTCGTTCCACCGTACCGACCGGGTCTCGGCGCAATTGCGCCGGGAGCTCGGCACCCTGGTGCACGCCGCCGTGCGCGAGCACGGGCTGTGCTCGACCAGCGTCTCCGACGTGGAGGTCGCGCGCGACCTCGCCCACGCCAAGGTCTTCGTCACCGTGCTCGACGCCACCAGGGCGGTCGAGACGCTGAAGGCACTGAAGGAGATTGCACCCGAGGTCCGCTACCAGCTGGCGCGCGCGATGCAATTGCGGCACGTGCCGGAGCTGCATTTCCACTACGACGAATCGGTGGACCGCGGCGAGCGCATCGACCACCTGTTGCGCGACCTGCGCACCAGTGACGACGCCGAATAGTCCGCCCCCGCCGCGCCGCCCGCGCACGGTGTTCCGCCGACTGGACGGGATCCTGCTGCTGGACAAGCCGCAGGGATTGTCGTCCAACCAGGCGTTGCAGCGGGTGCGGCACCTGTTCCGCGCGGACAAGGGCGGCCACACCGGCAGCCTGGACCCGCTCGCCACCGGCCTGTTGCCGGTGTGCTTCGGCGAGGCCACCAAGATCGCAGGCGGCCTGCTGGGCGCGCGCAAGGCCTATGAAACCGTCGCCCGGCTGGGCGTCGTCACCGATACCGACGATGCCGAAGGCCAGCCGTTGCGCGAACGCCCGGTGCCGGCGATCAACATCGACACCATCGACGCAGCGCTGGCGCAACTTGCCGGCCGCATCCAGCAGCGCCCGCCGGTCTACTCGGCGCTCAAGCGCGGCGGCGAACCGCTGTACGCCAAGGCCCGCCGCGGCGAGGTGATCGAGGTCGAGGCGAGGGAGGTGGAAGTACACGCGTTCGAGCTGCTGAACGCCGCCGACCTGCTGGACGGCGACGAGCCGCTGCTGCGCCTGCACGTGGAGTGCGGCTCCGGCACCTACGTGCGCAGCCTGGTGCGCGACCTCGGCGAGCTGCTCGGCTGCGGCGCGCACGTGGCCGAACTGCGGCGGCTGTGGGTGGATCCGTTCCGCGAACCGCGGATGTGGACGCTGGAGGCGCTCGAAGGCCTGCGCGCGCAGGCCGGCGAGCGGGTGCTGGAGGCCTGCCTGCTGCCGATCGAGGCCGGCATGAGCTCGTGGCCGGCGGTGCGGGTGGGTGACGCGCAGGCCCAGCGGCTCGGGCGTGGCCAGCGCCTGCGCGGGCCGTATGCGCCGCAGGGCCAGGTCGCGCTGCTGGACGCGCACGGCCGCGGCCTCGGGCTCGGCGAGATCGATGGCGAGGGCGTGCTGCATCCGCTGCGGCTGTTCCGCTGGGCCGCGGCGAGCGGCGCGGTGCCGGGGCCGGGGCCGGGGCCGGGGCCGGCTGAAACCTGAATTGCCCACGGCGGGGCCGCAGGCTATAATCCCGCTGCTTTTCGAAGCACTTTTGCGTTTTCCTTCCGTTCACGGCGAGCCGTGCGGTGCGGCGATCCATTCGCGCGTTCCTGCAGGCCACGCATCACGAGGTGATCCACATGTCCATCGATTCCCTGAAAGTCATCAACGAACACAAGCGCGGCGAAAACGACACCGGTTCGCCGGAGGTCCAGGTCGCCCTGCTGACCGCCCGCATCGAGCAGCTCACCGAGCACTTCAAGCAGCACAAGCAGGACCACCACAGCCGGCGCGGCTTGCTGATGATGGTCAACCGCCGTCGCAGCCTGCTCGACTACCTGCACCGCAAGGATGCGGAGCGTTACAAGGCGCTGATCCAGAAACTGGGCCTGCGTCGCTGATCGAACGACCCGCCGCGGCGCAGGAATGCGCCGCGGTTCTTTTTTGCGACATGCAGGTTTGCCGGGATCGAACCCGGCGCGCTGGAACGACGCGGCATCGCCGCACTCCCGCATCGCACCGCGATGCAGCGCCCGGAGCGGGGCTCCGTGCGTAGACGAACGACGACATTCCAAGGACTCCACAACGTGGCAAAGATCAGCAAGAGCTTCCAGTACGGCAACCAGACCGTCACCCTCGAGACCGGCGAGATCGCGCGCCAGGCCGGCGGCGCGGTGATGGTCTCGTGCGACGGCACCATGGTGCTGTGCACGGCCGTCGCCAACAAGACCGCGCGCGAGGGGCAGGATTTCTTCCCGCTCACCGTCGATTACCAGGAGAAGTTCTACGCCGGTGGCCGCATCCCGGGCGGCTTCTTCAAGCGTGAGGGCCGCCAGACCGAGAAGGAAACCCTGACCTCGCGCCTGATCGACCGCCCGATCCGCCCGCTGTTCCCGGAAGGCTTCCGCAACGAAGTCCAGATCATCGCGACCGTGATGTCGATGAACCCGGAAGTCGATGGCGACATCCTCGCCCTGCTGGGTTCCTCCGCCGCGCTGGCGCTGTCCGGCGCGCCGTTCGACGGCCCGATCGGCGCCGCCAAGGTCGGTTACAAGGACGGCCAGTACCTGCTCAACCCGACCAAGTCGGAGCTGGTTGATTCCAAGCTCGAGCTGGTCGTCGCCGGTACCGCCAACGCGGTGCTGATGGTCGAGTCCGAGGCGCAGGAGCTGTCGGAAGACGTGATGCTCGGCGCGGTGGTGTTCGGCCACCAGCAGATGCAGGCCGCGATCAACGCGATCAACGAGCTGGTCGCCGAGGGCGGCAAGCCGAAGTGGAGCTGGTCCGCCCCGGCGCCGAACGAGGCGCTGGTCGCCGCGCTCAAGGCCGCCATCGGCGACCGCCTGACCCAGGCTTTCGCGGTGCGCGACAAGCTGGAGCGCAAGGACGCGATCTCGGCGCTGAAGAAGGACGTGCTGGCGTCGCTGGCCGAGCAGTCCGAAGCCAACGGCTGGAAGGCCGCCGAGCTGTCGAAGGAATTCGGCGAGCTGGAATACCAGACCATGCGCGACTCGGTGCTGGCGACCAAGGTCCGCATCGACGGCCGCGCGCTGGACACCGTGCGCCCGATCAGCTCGAAGGTCGGCGTGCTCCCGCGCGTGCACGGCTCCTCGCTGTTCACCCGCGGCGAGACCCAGGCGATCGTCGCGGTCACCCTCGGCACCGCCCGCGATGGCCAGATCATCGATGCGGTCGGTGGCGAGTACAAGGACCACTTCCTGTTCCACTACAACTTCCCGCCCTATTCGGTCGGTGAAGCCGGCCGCATGATGGGCCCGAAGCGCCGCGAGATCGGCCACGGCCGCCTTGCCAAGCGCGGCGTGCTGGCCGTCATGCCGAGCATGGAAGCGTTCCCGTACACCATCCGCGTGGTTTCGGAGATCACCGAATCCAACGGCTCCTCGTCGATGGCCTCGGTCTGCGGCTCCTCGCTGGCGCTGATGGACGCGGGCGTGCCGGTCAAGGCGCCGGTCGCCGGCATCGCGATGGGCCTGGTCAAGGAAGGCGACGACTTCGTGGTGCTGTCCGACATCCTTGGCGACGAGGACCACCTCGGCGACATGGACTTCAAGGTCGCCGGCACCAGCAACGGCATCTCGGCCCTGCAGATGGACATCAAGATCCAGGGCATCACCGAGGAAATCATGAAGGTCGCGTTGGCGCAGGCCAAGGCCGGCCGCCTGCACATCCTCGGCGAGATGGCCAGTGCGCTGACCGCTCCGCGCGCGGAACTGTCGGACTTCGCGCCGCGCCTGATCACCATCAAGATCCACCCGGACAAGATCCGCGAAGTGATCGGCAAGGGCGGTTCGGTGATCCAGGCGATCACCAAGGAGACCGGCACCCAGATCGACATCCAGGATGATGGCACCATCACCATCGCATCGGTGAACGCCGCCGCCGGCCAGGCCGCCAAGGCGCGCATCGAGCAGATCACCTCCGACGTCGAGCCGGGCCGGATCTACGAAGGCAAGGTCGCCAAGCTGATGGACTTCGGTGCGTTCGTCACCATTTCCCCCGGCAAGGACGGCCTGGTGCACGTCTCGCAGATCTCCAACGACCGCGTCGAAAAGGTGTCCGACGTGCTCAAGGAAGGCGACATCGTCAAGGTCAAGGTGCTGGAAGTCGACAAGCAGGGCCGCATCCGCCTGTCGATGAAGGCAGTGGCCGAAGGCGAGGGCACGGCCGAGTAATCCGCCGGCCCAGGCCTCAGGCTGTCAACGAAAGCGGGCTTCGGCCCGCTTTTCGTTTATCGGGTGGCGGCTGCGTCCGTCCGGCGTTCGACTAAGCGGCTGGTGGCGGCCCGCCCGGATCCGGGTGCCGCTGGTTCCAGTCCGCCAGTGCTTTCGCGTAGGCGGCGACCTCGTCGGCATACAGGTCATGGACGCAGACCGGGCAGCCGCTGTCGCAGCAGTCAGTCGGCAACGGCCGCTGCGGCGGTTGCGGGCGTGGATCCGGATCGGGGCCTGGCCGCTGGCTGTGCATTTCCACCCGCACCCGCTCAGCGCGCGCCATGGCGCGGCGGCCGGACCGACAGGTACAGCCCGAGCGCGATCCCGAGCACCGCCATCGCCGCGATGTACTGCATCGGTGCGGCCGGGTTGTCGCGGATCGCCAGGCTCAACAGCACCGGGGTGAGCCCGCCGGCGATCGCATAGGCCAGGTTGTAGGCGAACGACAGGCCGGAAAAGCGCACTTGCGGCGGGAACCCGCCCACCGCGAGCGCCGGCACCAGAGCGGTCAGGCCGACCGAGGCACCGGCCACGACATACAGTGCCGGTGAATAGGCGCCCGCCAGCGCATTGCCGTAGAACAGCCAGAACGCCGCGCCCAGCGACGCGCTCCACAGCACCAGCACCCGCCCGGGGCCGAAGCGGTCGGCCAGCCAGCCGGCGGCCAGGTTGGCGAGTACGGTGGCGAAGATGGCGAGGGTGTTGCCGGCCAGCGCATCCGCGCGGCTGACCCCGAGGCCCTGCAGCAGGGTCGGCATCATCAGCAGGGTGACCACCACCGCCGCGGTCAGCAGCCAGGTCAGCAACATCGCCAGCAACACCGCGCCGGCATGGTCGCGGACCACGGTCTTGAGCGGCAGCTCCGCGGCCAGGGCGCGACGCGCGCGCAGCTCGGTGAACACCGGGGTCTCGTGCAGCTGCCGCCGCAGCACCATCGCCAGCAGGCCGAACACCCCGCCGACGATGAACGGCAGGCGCCAGCCCCAGGCCAGCACTTCGGCCTGGTCGAACATCGCATCGGTCGCGCGGGCGACCAGCGAACCGATCAGGATCCCGGAGCACAGGCCGGCCGACAGTGCCCCGCAGGCCAGGGTGCGGTGGCGCGGCGGGACATGTTCGCTGACGAACACCCAGGCGCCTGGTGCTTCGCCGCCGATCGCCGCGCCCTGCATGATCCGCAGCAACAGCAGCAGGATCGGTGCGAGCACGCCGGCCTGTGCGTAGGTCGGCAGCAGGCCCATCAGCAGGGTCGGGATCGCCATCATCAGGATGCTCAGCATGAACATCCGCTTGCGCCCGGACAGGTCGCCGAAATGCGCCATCACGATCCCGCCGAGCGGCCGTGCCAGGTAGCCGGCGGCGAAGATGCCGAAGGTCTGCACCAGCCGCAGCCATTCCGGCATGTCGGCGGGGAAGAACAGCGCGCCCATCGTGGCCGCGAAGAACACGAAGATGACGAAGTCGTAGAACTCGAGCGCGGCACCCAGCGAGGCCAGCGCCAGGGTCTTGAGTTGTGCGCGGGAGAGCGCAGGGGTGGCATGCGGGGTCATCCGCGCAAGCCTAGGGCATCGGCCGGCCCCGGTGGAAGCTCAGGCCAGCCAGTGCCGCAGCGTGGCGTACACGGCGTGGCTGTTCAGCAGGTCGAGGTGGCCGGTGCGCTCCACCAGCAGGCGATGCGCCTCCGGGATGCCCAGCGCCCGCAGCGGGTCGCGGTGATCACCGAAGGCGCTGCGCACCGGCACCAGCCCGTCGCCGCGCAGGCGCCGGTGGTCGTGTCCGGCGCGGACGCCCTGCAGCGAGGCGGCGACGGCATAGGCACGCACGCCCGGCGGCAGCGGCAGGTCTTCGCCCAGGCCATGCCGCAGGTCCTGGATGCCGGCGCTGCGGACCTCGCCCAGGCGCATGAACGGCGCCGTCCACGGGGTCAGGCCCAGCACCGACTGCAGCACGTGGCCGGCACGCTCCAGTGGCGCGCCATGGTGGGGGGTGCCGAGGAACACGAGCTGGTCCAGCCGCTCGAGCCATTGCTGGCGCTCCTGCAGGGCGGATGCGATCGCCGCGCGCGCCACCAGGCCACCCATGCTGTGGCCGAGGATCGCGAAGCGCTCGACCGGCACCGGCCAGTCCTGGATGAGCTGCTGCAGCAGGGTTGCGAACGTGCGCCCGTTGCTCTCGATCGACAGGCCGCTGTTGTAGTGCAGGTGGACCGGGGTGTAGCCCAGCTCGGCCGCCAGCCGTTCGCCATGGTCATGGCCCTGGCGGCGCCACTGCAGGTGGTTCATGCACAGGCCGTGCACCTGGACCAGCAGCCGCGGCGTCGGCGCCAACGGCAGCGATGGCCAGTCTTCGCCGCGCAGGGGCAGGGCGCGGCCGCCGACCCGCAGCCGCGCTTCCAGCGCCAATGGGTTCGCGCTCGCGGCCAGATGGTCGCCGAGTACGCCATTCAGCACAGCGACCAGCGCATCGCGGCGGCTTGAGCCGGCGCTGGGGCCAAGCCACGGGGTGAGCCGGGCCAGCGACGCATCCAGCGCGCCACCGACCAGGTTGGCGGTCATCCGCACGCCCTGGTAGGCGATCCGCGGGATCCCGCGGGTGCTGGCGCCGGATCCGCCGGCAGGCCCGGGACGCCCGAGGATGCCCGCGTGCACGCCCTCGGCGAGGTCGGTGGTGGCGGTCACGCCCCGCACCAGCAGTCGCGCGACGCCACGCAGGTCGTCCGCCATCGCGGGGGGCGTGGTGGCGTCCGCTGGAGCGCCGTCGATTGGGGTGCCGGCCTGCATCCTTGCACCGTAGCGCGCGCGATTGGAGCGAATGTTCAGATGCGCGCCGTGGGTGCGGCGATCAACCGTCGCGACTGCCCCGGGCGCCGGCGAACAGGTCGTCCTGCGCCCGCGCCAGGTCGGCATCGACGAAGCCGGCCAGGCCCACGCCGGCGAGCCGGAAGCGGGTGCCGGCGGGCAGCCCGACCCGCTCGCGCAGGCCGCAGGCGGCATCGGCGAACGCGGTTTCGCAGGCGGGCGGTGCGTTGGCGGTCAGGCTGCGGGTGAGGATGCGGAAATCCGCGGTCTTCAGCTTGAGCACCACCGTGCGCGCGATGCGCTCCGGGTGCCGTTGCCGTTCGCGCAGGTAACCGGCCCAGGCCTTGGCCGCAAGGCGGCGGATATGCAGTTCAAGTGCCGTCAGCGGGAGGTCCTGCTCGAAGGTGTCCTCCGCGGACACCTGCAGGGTGGGCCGCCCGGGTTGCACCGCGCGTTCGTCGATGCCCAGCGACAGTTCGTGCAGGCGCCGGCCCCAGCGGCCGAACCGGCGTTCCAGCGCGTCATCGCCGAATGCGCGCAGGTCGGCGCAGGTGGCGATGCCAAGCTCGGCCAGCTTCGCCTCCATCACCTTGCCCACGCCCGGCAGCTTGCCTACCGCGAGCGGTGCCAGGAACGCATCGACCATCGCCGGCTTCAGCACGAACTGGCCGTCCGGTTTGTTCCAGTCGCTGGCGATCTTGGCCAGGAACTTGTTGGGTGCGATGCCGGCCGATGCGGTGAGCCGGGTCTCCTCGCGGATCGCGTCACGGATCGACGACGCGATCGCGGTGGCGCTGCCGAGGTCATGCTTCGGCGCGCTGACGTCGAGGTAGGCCTCGTCCAGCGACAGCGGTTCGATCAGGTTGGTATGGCGCTCGAAGATGCCGCGTACCTGCCTTGAGACCGCCTTGTAACGCAGGAAATCCGGCGGCACGAACACCGCCTGCGGGCACAGGCGTTCCGCGCGCACCGCCGGCATCGCCGAGCGCACGCCGAACACGCGCGCTTCGTAACTGGCGGCGCACACCACCGAGCGCGCGCCGCGCCAGGCCACCACAACGGGCTTTCCACGCAGCGATGGATCGTCGCGCTGTTCGACCGACGCGTAGAACGCGTCCATGTCGACGTGGATGATCTTGCGTTGCGGCGCTTCGCTCACGCCGCGATTCTAGGCCGTGCGCGTCGCAGGATCAGCGCCAGAACGCAATGGCGTCGAAGCCGGGATCCGGGTTGTCGTTGTCCGGTCTGCGGTCGCCACGAGGCGGGCGCGCGATGCGCAGGTCGTGGCGACCCGGCGCGAGGTTTCGCACGTCGATCATCGCCAACAGCGCGGGGCGGTCGGTCCGCGGGTCGCTGGCGATCTCGTAGCGCAGGCCCGGCAATGGCTTGCCGTCGAGCGAGACCGGGTGCAGCGCCTGCAGGCAGGCGAGCCTGGCGGTCGCCAGGGCATCGCCCTGCAGGAGGCGGGCGTGCGCGCAGTGCGTGCGCATCGCGGGCTGGTCGCGGTCGGGCCGGTACGGCACCAGCAGCTTCACGTAAGGGCCGGTGATCACGGCGGACTGCACGAAGGGAAGGGCCGCGTCACGGGCGGGATTGCGCTGGTCGTCGTAGTGTTCGGAACGCAGCTGCAGGTGTCCGGAATCGGGGAACAGGGCGTAGCTTCCGATCGCGCCCGGACTGCCCATCGCCGTGTAGGCGGCACCGACGCCCAGGAGTGCGGCAACCATGATGCCGACCACCACCGCCATCATCCGGCGTTCGCCGCCATTGCTGGTCAACAGCGCCACGACGTGGCTGTTCCGGCGGCCCATGCCGATCCGCGTGTAGAACCGCAGCGTTGCGGCGATGACGCGATGCGTGGCCCCGCCGGGCCGCAGGCGGTCGCCGCGGAACTGGTCGATCATGCTGGCGGCCATGAACGGGAGCATGAGCGCGCCGAAGAGGCCCAGCATGACTTTCAGCGGGTCGATCGGCCAGTCGAACGACTGCGCAAGCAGGTTCACCAGCAGCAGCGAGCCGCAGAAGAAGATGCAGATCGATGCGATGATCAGGGCGATGCTGACGCCGATCGCGAACAGCACGCTGGCCCGGTTGTCCGCGCGTTCGATGGCGTCGGCGCTGCTTTCCGGCCGTGCTTCCTCGATGGCGCGCTGGATCGGTCCCATCCGCAGCCGGTCGAGCTGCACGCCTTGTGGATACACCGAGTCCATGCCCACCAGTGCGATCCATTGCGCACGCAGCAGCAGGTGGATCGCGAAGGTGACAGCCAGCACCACGGCCGTGCTCTTCGAGTAGATGTAGAACAGCAGCAGCACCGGCCGCCAGTCGCTGCCCACGCGCGGCTCCAGTGCGAACATGCGGTCGTCGAGCCAGCCCGGCAACTGCAGCATGGCGAACACGGCCACGCCGGAGATCAGCAGTTCGACCTCCCAGGTGGGCGTCGTGCGGGCGGAAAGGGCGGGTGGGCGGCGGGCATCCATGGCCGCGCATGGTGCGGGCCATGGCATTGCGCTGGCAAGGACTTCAGGTCAGCCCGAAGGCGTAATACAGGCCGATCACCACGAACACCGCCATGGTCTTGATGCAGGTGATCGCGAAAATGTCCTTGTAGGCCTGCCGATGGGTCAGGCCGGTCACCGCAAGCAGGGTGATCACCGCGCCGTTGTGCGGCAGCGTGTCCATCCCGCCGGAGGCCATCGCGGCGACCCGGTGCAGGACTTCCATCGGGATCCCGGCGGCGTTCGCGTTGGCGATGAAGGTCTCCGCCATCGCCGCCAGCGCGATGCTCATGCCGCCGGACGCGGAACCGGTGATGCCGGCCAGCGCAGTGACGGTGACCGCTTCGTTGACCAGCGGGTTCGGGATCGATCCCAGTGCGTTGGCGACCACCAGGAACCCGGGCAGGGCAGCGATCACCGCGCCGAAGCCGTATTCCGAGGCGGTGTTCATGCCGGCCAGCAAGGCGCCGGAAATGGCCGACCTGCTGCCTTCCGCGAAGCTGGTCGTTACCGGCTTCCACGCGAACAGCAGCACGCAGGCAATGCCCGCCAGCAGAGCGCCTTCCACCGCCCAGATCGCTGCCACCTTCGAGACTTCCTGCACCACCGGCGCGGCGCTGCCGATCACCGCCGGGTCGAAGCTGTGGCTGGCGCCGTAGTGTTGCGGGATCCACAGCGTCAGCAGCTTGTTGACGATGCCGACCACCAGCAGCGGCAGGATCGCAACGGCGGGATTGGCAAGCTTGCCGCCGGCGAACGGCACGGGCTCGTTGAACAGGCTGGCGGCATCGCCGTAGCCTTCGCCCGCCTCCAGTGCGGCGCGACGGCGCGATTCGAGGTACAGCATGCCCAGGATCAGGATGAAGATGCCGCCCAGCGTGCCCAGCACCGGCGCGGCCCAGGTGTCGGTGCCGAAGAAGGTGGTGGGGATGATGTTCTGGATCTGCGGGGTGCCCGGCAGCGCATCCATGGTGAAGGTGAACGCGCCAAGGGCAATGGTGCCGGGGATCAGCCGCTTGGGGATGTCGCTCTGGCGGAACAGTTCGGCGGCGAACGGATACACCGCGAACACCACCACGAACAGCGACACCCCGCCGTAGGTCAGCAGCGCGCACACCAGCACGATCGACAGCATCGCCCGCTGCGCGCCGACCACCCGGATGGTGGCGGCCACGATCGACTTCGAGAAACCGGACAGCTCGATCACCTTGCCGAACAGCGCGCCCAGCAGGAACACCGGGAAGTACAGCTTCAGGAAGCCGACCATCTTGTCCATGAACAGGCCGGTGAACATCGGTGCCACCAGCTGCGGGTCGGTCAGCAGCACCGCGCCCAGCGCCGCCACCGGCGCGAACAGGATCACGCTGTAGCCGCGGTAGGCCACGAACATCAGGAAGCACAACGCGGCGAGCACGATCAGGAATGCCATCTGCCGCTCCGGGCAACCGACTGAGGGATGCGAGTGTGGTTGCCGAGGGGGGCGCGGCCCATTGTCCGAATGTCCAATGCCGCGGTGCCGCCCATCCACGCACCATGCGCTCAACCGCGGCGCCCGTCCGCAGCGTTCGATGTGCCCTCAGGAGGGGAAAGATGAAGCGCAAGCAATTGAGTCTGGCGATCCATGGCGTGCTGGCCGTGTCGCTGCTGGCAACGATGCCCGTGATGGCCCAGGACGCCGCCGCAGCCGATGCTGGCGGGCAGAAGACCACCACCCTCGAGTCGATCAAGGTGACCGCGCGCAAGCGCGAGGAAACGCTGCAGGAAGTGCCGGTCGCGGTGACCGCGTTCACCGCGGACACCCTGGACAAGCTCAACGTCCGCGACCTGTCCGATCTCGACGCACAGGTGCCGAACCTGACCATCTATGCGGCGCGCGGCTCCAACAGCACGCTGACCGCCTACATCCGCGGCGTCGGCCAGTCCGATCCGCTGTGGGGCGTCGACCCCGGCGTCGGCCTGTACATGGACGACGTGTACATCGCGCGGCCGCAGGGCGCACTGCTGGACGTGTTCGATGTCGAGCGCGTTGAAGTGCTGCGCGGTCCGCAGGGCACGCTGTACGGCAAGAACACCATCGGCGGCGCGATCAAGTACATCTCCAGGGGCCTGCGCTCCGACTTCAACGGCTTCGGTTCCCTCACCATCGGCAACTACGGCCAGCGCGACATCAAGGCGGCGGTGGGTGGCGGCCTCGGCGGCAGCGAATACCTGCGCGGCCGGATCTCGATCGCCGACCTGCACAACGACGGCTTCGGCGAGAACATCGTCACCGGCGACCCGGTCAGCGACAAGGACGTCACCGCGTACCGCCTCAGCCTCGGCGCCTACGTCACCGACAACTTCGACCTGCAGTTCGCGCTCGACCACATGAAGGACGGCTCCGGCGTGCGCGGCGCGCAGATGCTTCAGGCCAACCGCAACGTGCCCAACACGCCGCCGCTGGAGAGCCGCTACGACGTCCGCAACGGCATGCCGAACGTCAACGAGACCACCATGAGCGGCGCCTCGGTCACCGCGAACCTGCGCGCCAGCGACGACTGGACCTTCAAGTACGTGCTGGCCAAGCGCGAGTCGGATACCGAGACCAACATCGACTTCGACGTGACCCAGTCCAAGATCGCCGACGTCAAGGCCTTCTACGACGACGAGCAGGTCACCCACGAGCTGCAGGCGATGTACGACGGCGGCGGGCGCTCGCGCGGGGTGATGGGCGTGTACATGTTCGACGGCTACGCCGGCGGGCAGGTGCTCAACAACTTCTTCAACTTCCTGTTCGGCGACACCCAGGGCAATGTCTACACCGAAAGCTACGCCGCCTACGCCGACTGGACCTTCGACGTCACCGAGCAGTTCAAGGTCGACGTCGGCGCGCGCTACACCAACGAGGAAAAGCATGCGGTGGTGCTGAACCGCGGCTACTCGGACGCCACCTACACAAGGCCGATCTCGGTGGCCGCCGACTTCGACAAGACCATCAGCTTCAACAACTTCTCGCCCAAGATCTCGCTGGACTACCAGGTCACGCCGGACATCCTCGTCTATGGCCTTGCCAGCCGCGGCTTCAAGTCCGGTGGCTACAACATCCGCGCCCAGGCCACGGCCGTGCCCCGTTCGGCGGAGCCGTTCGACGACGAGCAGGTGGACAGCTACGAGGCCGGCACCAAGATGGGCCTGCTCGACGGCTCGCTGTTCCTCAACCTGTCCGCCTTCCACAACAAGTACAAGGACATCCAGCTGTCGGTGTTCACCGCCTACGACAGCAACGGCGACGGCACCGAAGACGCCTTCTTCGGCGACTTCACCAATGCCGGTTCCGGCACGGTCAACGGCTTCGAAGTCGAGTACCAGTGGCTGCCGAGCCAGCACTGGCTGGTCAGCGGCAACCTGGCCTGGCTGGACACCGAGTACGAGGAGTTCATGTTCGCGGGCGTCAACATCGCCGACGAGCAGGAATTCACCAACGCCCCGGATTTCTCGGGCGCCTTGAACGTGGAATACCGGACCCCGGTCGGCGCCGGCGACATTTCGGCGCGGATCGGCTACAGCTACCAGGCTTCGGTGGTTGCCACCACCGAGATCAACCGCGCGGAAGTCCCGCCGAACGGTCGCCCGCCGATCTCGCAGGACGGTTATGGCCTGCTCAATGCCGGCGTGATCTGGAACATCAACCCGGCCTGGACGGTGTCGCTGCAGGGTACCAACCTGACCGACAAGCAGTACCTGACCACCGGCTACAACCTCAACCGCGCATTGGGCGTGTACACCGGGTTCTACGGTCCGCCGCGCCAGTACAGCCTGAGCGTGCGCTACAACTTCTGACCCTTCGCGGTACCACGCGGACCAGGCGGCGGCGGGCTTCGGCCCGCCGTCGCGTTATGCTCGCCGGCAGATGCGGATCGATGACCAACGCCTCCCGACATGCCTGATGGTGGCGCGATGCTGAGCGTCGCCGCGGTGGTCGCCGCGGCGTTGGCGTGGCTCGGCCTGCTGTTCGGCACCGGCCTGTACGCGGAGCGCCACCCGGGCGTGTTCGCGAAGCACTGGCGGCATGTGTACGCGCTGTCGCTGGCGGTGCACTGCACCTCCTGGACCTTCTACGGCACCGTCACCCAGGCCGCGCGCTACGGCTGGCCGCTGCCGCCGACCTTCATCGGCGCGATCCTGTGCTACGCGCTTGCGGTGTTCTTCATGATCCGGCTGGTGCGGCTGGCGCGCGAGAGCAACGCCACCTCGCTGGCCGACCTGATCGCGACCCGGCTCGGCAAGGATGCGTGGCTCGCGGCCACGGTCACCCTGGTCGCGGTGCTCGGGCTGATTCCCTACATCGCCCTGCAGTTGCAGGCGATCACGATGAGTTTCTCGACGCTCACCAGTGGTGCCGGCGCCGCGGGCCAGGGCGCGCCACCGGTATTGCGCGACGGCGCGCTGTACGTGGCGCTGGCGATGGCGCTGTTCGCGATCCTGTTCGGAACCCGTCGCGCCAGTGCCGCGGAGCACAACCGCGGGCTGGTGCTGGCGATGGCGTTCGAGTCGCTGTTCAAGCTGCTGGCGATGCTGGTGCTGGGCGCGTTCGTGTGGTTCGGGCTGGACACGCTGCCGGCGGTGCCGCACGCGCAGGCTGCCGCGCCGGCCGGGGGCTTCGTGCCGCTGGTGATCCTCGGCGCACTGGCGATGTTCCTGATGCCGCACCAGTTCCATGTCGGCGTGGTGGAATGCCGCGACGATCGCGACGTGCGCACCGCGCGCTGGCAATTCCCGCTGTACCTGCTGCTGATCGCGTTGCCGGCGTTGCCTCTGGCGCGCGCCGGTGCCAGCCTGTTCGGCGAGCGGGTGCCATCCGACATGTATGCGCTGGCGCTGCCGCTGGCGCAGGGCAACCAGGGGGTTGCGCTGCTGGTGTTCCTCGGCGGCCTCAGCGCTGCCACCGGCATGGTGATCGTCAGCACCCTGACCCTCAGCCTGATGATCGGCAACCACTGGTTCGCGCCCGGCCTGCTGCGCGGCGCGTGGGCGCGCGGCATCGGTGACGACGGTTCCGGTGACCACCGCGGCGACCTGCTGCTGCTGCGCCGCGCCGGCATCATCGCGATCATGCTGCTCGGTTGGGCCTACAGCCGGCTGGTCAGCGGCAACGAGGCGCTGGCTGACGTCGGCGCGGTCTCGTTCTCCGCGTTGGCGACGCTGGCGCCGGCGCTGGCGTTCGCGGTGTGGCGCCCGCAGACGCCTGCGAACGCGGCCAGCTTCGGCGTGCTGGCGGGGTTCGCGGCGTGGTCGTGGGTGATGCTGGTGCCGTTGATCGCGGCGACCATCGGTGCCGACCCCGCGTGGCTGCGCGAGGGTCCGTTCGGCATGCACTGGCTGGCACCCGAGGCGCTGTTCGGGTTGACCGGCTGGAGCCGGCTTGGCCGCGCGGTCGGGGTCAGCCTGTTCGTTGGCAGCGCGACAACCGTGCTGCTGGCCAGCCTGCGCGGCACGCCGCGCCGTCGCGAGGCGCGTGGCTCCGACCTGCTCACCCTGCGCAACGCCGGCCGGCGCTTCCTGCCGGCGCAGCGGGTGGACGAACTGTTGCGCGCGGCACCGGCGAAGGGGCCGGTGCCAGCCGTGATCGAATCGCGCCTTGAACACGAACTGGCTGCGATCCTGGGCAGCGCCTCGGCACGCCTGCTGCTGGATGCCGCGCGGCGCGATGCGGCGGCGGTTGACCGCAGCGGCGCCGACCTCGACACCGTCGCCGCGATCGTCGGCGAGGCCAGCGAGGACCTGCGCTTCAACCAGCGGGTGCTGGAGGCTGCGCTCGAGAACATGAGCCAGGGCATCAGCGTGGTCGATGCCGACCTGCGCCTGGTGGCCTGGAACGGACGCTACGCGGAGCTGTTCGGCTTCCCGCCGGGGATGCTGCGGGTCGGCCTGCCGATTGCCGAGGCCTCGGCGTGGGCGCTGCGCGAGGTGGCCGGCATCGACCGCCACGGCGATGCCCTGCAGCGCCGGCTGGAACACATGCGCGCCGGCACCACCCACCTGTCCGAACGCGTGTTCCCGGACGGCAGCATCATCGAGATCCGCGGCAACCCGATGCCGGGCGGCGGTTTCGTCGCCACCTTCACCGACGTCACCGCCTTCCGCCAGGCCGAGGCCGGGCTGATGCGGGTCAACGAAACCCTGGAGCAGCGGGTGGCCGAGCGCACCGTGTTGCTGGAGACCGCGAAGCGCGAAGCGGAGCATGCCAACGATGCCAAGAGCCGCTTCCTCGCCGCGATCGGCCACGACCTGCTGCAGCCGCTGCACGCCGCCCACCTGTTCGCCGACACCCTGCAGCAGCGCGGCGATGGCGAGCAGCGCGCGCTGGCGGTCCAGATCGGTGGCGCGCTGGATTCCACCACCGACCTGCTGAGCACCTTGCTGGACATGTCGCGGCTGGAGGCGGGCGGGCTGGTGCCGGAGCCGCGCCCGTTCCCGCTGGCGGACGTGCTGGATCCGCTGGTCGCGCAGTTCGGGGTAATGGCCGCGGAGCGCGGCCTGCGGCTGCGGTTCGTGGCCACCCGGGCATGGGTTCGCAGCGACCCGCAACTGCTGCGCCGGGTGCTGCAGAACTTCCTTGCGAACGCGTTGCGCTACACGCCATCAGGCAGCGTGTTGCTGGGCGTGCGCCGGCATGGCGACCGGCTGCGCATCGAGGTGCACGATACCGGCCCCGGCATCGATGCCGACCAGCGCGAGGCGATCTTCGAGGAGTTCCGCCGCGGCGACGATGCGCCCGGGCAAGGCCTGGGCCTGGGCCTGGCCATCGCCCAGCGCATCGCCGGGTTGCTCGGATCCGCGGTGCTGTTGCGGAGCGCGCCGGGCCACGGCAGCACGTTCGCCATCGAGGTGCCGCGCGCCAGCGCCGCGCATCCGTCGCATGCCGCGCCGCGCGGCCTGGCCGGGCTGCGGGTGCTGGTGGTCGACAACGAGCCGCAGGCGCTGGACGCGCTGGCCGGCGTGCTGCGCGGCTGGGGGTGCGACGTGGTCGCCGTGGCCGACGGCGATGCGGCTGCGAAGGCGCTGGCGGCGCGCGCCTGTGCGTTGTGGATCTTCGACTACCACCTCGATGCCGGCGACGATGGCGTCAGCCTGCATGCGCGCCTCGCAGGTCGCTTCGGCAACACGCCCTGCCTGATCCTCAGCGCCGACCAGACCGGCGCGGTGCGCGTCGCGGCGCAGGAGGCAGGCCTGCCGCTGCTGGTGAAGCCGCTGCGGCCCTTGGCGTTGAAGTCGGTGCTGGACCGGATGCTGGCGGCGCGGGCGGTGGCTTAGGGCAGGGCCCGGCGCGCTACCAGACCAGGTCGTCGGGTACCTGGAACTGCGCGTAGTAGGCGTCGTCGTCGGAGCTGGCGGGAGCAGGCCCGGCGTCCGCGCCAAGGCCGTGGTCGAGCACGACCATGCCGGGATCGCGTTCTCGCACCTTGTCGCCGGCCGCGCGCGGCAGCAGCTCGTGGCGTTCGCCATGGCGGACGATCACCAGCAGGCCGGAGGACAGTTGCCTGCGCTGGTCGTCGCTGACCAGGATCGCGCGGATCGCGCCGTCGGCGGTGAAGCGGTATTCGCTGTCGCCGGCCCCGGCCACTTTCTTGTCCTCGATGATCTGCCGTGCCTGTGCACGCAGTTCCATGGTGCGCGCCTGCGCCTTGCGTTCGAGCGAGAGCGCGCGGTCGCGCTCGGCCTTGCCGGCGCGTGCACGCTCGGCTTCCAGCGCGATCTCGCTGGGCCCGGACGCTGCCCTGGCATGCTTGGCCTTGTGCTGCTCGCGCGCCACCTCGGCCAGCTTGGACTTCTTGACCAGGCCGGCCTTGAGCAACTGTTCCTGCAGTGGATTCGGCTTGGCCATGACCCGGTTTCCTGTTGGTGGACGCGGCGCCATGATAGCGGCCAACGCCGCCGGCACTTCGACGCATGGACGCCCTGAAATACCTCGCCGGCTATCCGCCCGCCCTGCAACTGCAGGTGCGCGAACTGCTCGCGCAAGGACGCGTTGGCCCCATGCTTGCGGAGAGGTACGGCGAGCCGCATGCCGTGCGCAACGACGGCCAGCTGTACGCCTACGTGCAGGCGCTGAAGGATCGCCACCTGCGCAAGTCGGTGCCGCTGGGCAAGGTCGCCTACGACGGCAAGCTGCAGGTGATGAAGCATGCGCTCGGCACCCACGCCGCCACCTCGCGGGTGCACGGCGGCAGGCTCAAGGCCAGCCGCGAGATCCGCATCGCCTCGGTGTTCCGCGACGCCCCCGCTGCATTCCTGAAGATGATCGTGGTGCACGAACTGGCGCACCTGAAGGAATTCGAGCACAACAAGGCGTTCTACCAGTTGTGCACGCACATGGTGCCCGACTACCACCAGTTGGAGTTCGACCTGCGCCTGTACCTGACCCACCTCGAGGCCAAACCGGCTTGAGGCCGGTTGGCAGCCGCGCTCAGCCCTCGATCTGGCGCGCCGGGTCGGACAGTTCCAGTTCGCGCAGGACCACCCCGGCCTGGGTGCGGTTGCGCACGCCCAGGCGTTCGAAGATCGCGGTCAGGTGCGCCTTGACCGTGCGTTCCTGCACGTCCAGGCGGTCCGCGATCTGCTTGTTGAGCAGACCCTCGGCGACCAGCACCAGCACCCGGAACTGCTGCGGCGACAGGCTGGCCAGGCGCGCGGCCAGCGCCGCGTCGTTGGGCGAGCTCTGCGCGCGCGTGACCGAGGCACGCAACGCCGGCGGCAGCCAGGTGTCGCAGGCGAGCACGCAGCGGATGGCATCGCGCAGGTCGTCGAGGCCGGCGCTCTTCGGCAGGTAGCCGGCGGCGCCGTGGTCGAGCGCGCGCCGGATCACGCGCGGATCGTCGTTGGCGGAGATCACGATCACCGCGACCCCCGGATACTGCGCGCGTACCGCCGCAAGGCCAGCCAGGCCGTGGTTGCCGGGCATGTGCAGGTCGAGCAGCACCAGGTCCACCTGCGGTTGCGCATCGAGCAGGGCCAGCACCGCCTCCAGGGTGCCGGCCTCGAACAGCTCGACTTCGCCCAGCGCATCGCGCGCGGCCTGCCGCAAGGCGGCGCGGAACAGCGGATGGTCGTCGGCGATGACGAGGGTGGGCATCGCGCCGGGCCTATTGCGCGGTCCAGCCGCCATCCACCGGCAGCGAGGCGCCGGTGATGTTGTGCGCCTCGCGCCGGCACAGGAACACCGCCAGCGCGGCGATCTCGGCGGGCAGGCTCATGCGCAGGCTGGGCTGCTTCTCGGCCAGCAGCGCACGCACGCCGTCATCGCGCGAGCCGCCGGCCATGCGCGCCTCGATCTGCGGCTCGATCAGCGGCGTCTCCACCCAGCCGGGGCAGACGCAGTTGACGGTGATCCCGCCGGAGTCGCGCGACCCTTGCGCGGCGTATTCCAGCGCGGCGACCTTGCTGAGGCCGACGATGCCGAACTTGCTGGCCACGTACGGCGCCTTGTCCTTCGATGCCACCAGCCCGTGCACCGAGGCGATGTTGACCACCCGGCCGTAGCCGCGCGCGGCCATCGCCGGCATCGCCGCGCGCATGGTGTGGAACGCGGACGACAGGTTGACCGCGATGATGTCGTTCCACCTCGAGACCGGCATCTCGTGCAGCGGCACCGCGTGCTGGATGCCGGCGTTGTTGACCAGGATATCGATGCCACCGTTCGACCAGGCGTCGAGGTCGGCCATCATCGCCGCGATCGCGTCGGCATCGCGCAGGTCGGCGCCAAAGTGGCGGGTGCCGCCGTTGCCCGCGGCATCGACGGTGGCGATCGCCGACGCGACCTGCTCCGGCGTGCCCAGCCCGTTGATCGCAACCTTGCTGCCGGCCGCGGCCAACGCAGTGGCGATCGCGAGGCCGATGCCGGAGGTGCTGCCGGTCACCAGTGCGGTGCGGCCCTGCAGGAAAGTGTCTCGGTGGGTGGGGTCGTTCATCGCGGTTCCATGTCGCCGTGCGCCAGCGGCATACGCTAGCAGGCCGCGGCGAAGGATGCCGTTGCCGGCACTGGTACGAAGGTACGATGCGGCGCGGCCGCGGGCGTCGTACTGTCCGCGCATGAACATCCTCCGTCATGGCGCCTGCGCCGCCGCCATCGCCCTGTTGTCCGCCTGCGCGGGCGTGCCTGCATCCTCCGGGAACCCGTCCATGTTCAGCCAGCAACGCACCACCGAGCATCGCGACGGCGACGACCTGCTGACCGCAGGGCTTGGGCTGGAGGGGCTGCGCGCGATGCTCCCGCCGGCGTTCGCCGACGCCGATCATCCAACCCCGGCCGAGTTGCGCCGGCGCGCGCTGTGGAGCAACTGGCGCGGGATCGCCGACCTCGCCCCGGGCGGCGGCTATGGCGAGGTCTACGGCAGCGTGGCCAGCGTCCCGGGCCGCGAGTTCAGCGCGTTCGCGCAGGTGCCGGGCGCGACCCAGCCGCACCGCGTGCTGCTGCAGGTGCCGGATGCGTTCGATGCGAAGAAGCGCTGCATCGTGGTGGCGGCCTCTTCGGGATCGCGCGGGATCCATGGCGCCATCGCCGTCGCGGGTGCGTGGGGCCTGCCGAAGGGCTGCGCGGTGGCCTACACCGACAAGGGCGCAGGCACCGACTACTTCGACCTGGATGCGGGGCAGGGGATCACCGCGGACGGAACGGCGGCGGCCACGGACGCGAAGCTGGCGTTCAAGCCGGGCGCGACCAGCGGCACCGGCGTTGCCTACAAGCATGCGCATTCGCAGGACAACCCGGAAGCCGCCTGGGGCCGCCACGTGAAGCAGGCGGCGCAGTTCGCACTGGAGTCCTTGGATGAGGCCCTGCCGGCGCAGGCGCCTTTCACCTTCGGCAACACGCGGGTGATCGCGGTCGGCATTTCCAACGGCGGTGGCGCGGTGCTGCGTGCGGCGGAGGACGGCGATGATTGGCTGGATGCCGTCGTGGCTGGCGAACCCAACGTGCTGGTGGGAGGCCACGGCGCGCGCAACCTGTTCGACTACAGCAGCGATGCCGCATTGCTGATGCCCTGCGCGTTGCCGCAACTCGGCATCCCGGCGATGCCGGGGCTGGAGGCCAAATGCGCCGCACTGGCGGTGCGTGGCGTGCTCGCAGGCGACACCTTCGAGGCCCGCCAACAGGACGCGCTGGCCAAGCTGCGCGCCGGCGGCTGGACCGATGCCGCGCTGCGCGCAGGCTCGATCAGCGTGGCCTTCGACCTGTGGCGCGCGGTCGGCGTGGGCTATGCCTCGGCTTACGGCCGCTATCCGCATGACGCGCATCCCTGCGGTTACCGCTATTCCGCGATGAACCCGGATCTCAGCGTGCGCGCGGCCACCACGGCCGAACGCGCGGCATGGGTCGCGGATGCAAGCGGGATTCCGCCCGGCGCAGGCGTGGGCATCATCGATCCGCAAGCGCCCGCCGACATGGGCCTCACCGGCCTGCAGTGCCTGCGTGCCCTCTGGACGGCCGACAGCGCGGATGCGCGACGCGTCCGCAAGGGCATCGAGGAGACCCGTGCCGGCCTGCCGCGCAAGGGCCTGCCGGTCGTGGTGATCCATGGCACCGACGACGGCCTGGTGCCGCAGGCGTTCTCCAGCGCGCCGTACGTGGCGATGGCGAAGTCCGCGGGCCGCGACGTGCGCTACTGGCAGGTCCGCAACGTGCAGCACTTCGATGCCTTCCTGGGCTTCCCGCAGTACGGCGCGTTCTACCTGCCGCTGCTGCCCTACGTCTACAACGCACTGGACCGGGTGGACGCGTACCTGGACGGCAACGGCACGCTGCCGGCCGACGCGGTGATCAGCACCATTCCGCGCGCCGGGAAACCGCTGGCGGGCGACAACCTGGCGATGCCGCGCTGATCCCTGCTGCAGTCCTGCGTGGCCCAGCTCGGGCCGTGGCAGCTGCATCCGCTGGTGCTGGTGTTCGCGCTGTCCGGTTCGCTGATGATCAGCAAGACCCTGCGGATCCCAAAGCGCTGACCCGCGTGCGTTGACGTGGCATCGTCATGACCGCATTGCTAGCATGGCTGCAACGCGTGGAGGTCACATGGCACAGGGTTCCAACGATTTCGAGGCGCTGGCGCGCCAATACTGGGGCATGTGGGGCGATGCCGTGCGCGGTGCGATCCCGCAGGCAGGTGCCGATGCGGGCGTGCAGGGCTTCCGCGATGCACTCGGCGCGTGGACCAGCATGGCCGGAGGCGGAAACGGCGGGATGGACGCCGTGCTCGGGCATTTCAACCGCCAGAACAGCGACTGGTTCGCGCAGATGCAGCAGGTTGCCGCGCAATTCGCCGGCCGCGAGCACAGCGCGCAGGACGTGGCCAGGGCCTGGCAGCAGATGCTGGGCGGCAACCCGTTCCAGGGCCTGATGCACGGCATGCGCGGCCCCGGCCTGCAGGACCTGGAGCAGTGGAGCCAGTCTGCCGCGCCGTGGCTGCACAACCTCCGTAGCGAAGCGGCGAGCACGCTCGGAATGCCGGCCTTCGGGTTCGCCCGCGAGCACCAGGAGCGGCTGCAGGCCCTGGGGCAGGCGCAGCTGCGCTGGCAGGATGCGTTGTCCGAGTACAACAGCCTGATGGCGAAGACCTCGCAGGACGCGTATGCACGCTTCGAGTCGAAGCTGGCCGAGCGCGAGGAACCGGGACGCCAGCTGGGCAGCGTGCGCGCCCTGTTCGACCTCTGGGTCGATGCCGCGGAAGAAGCCTATGCCGCAAGCGCGTTGTCCCTCGAGTACCGCAAGGCCTACGGCGAACTGGTCAATGCGCAGATGCAGTTGCGTTCGCGCGCGCAGGTGATCGCCGAGCAGGCGTCGATGCAACTGGGGATGCCGGGCCGCACCGAACTCGACAGCGCGCATCGAAAGATCGCGGAACTGGAACGCCAGCTGCGGCGCCTCCAGCGCAAGGCTGAGGCTGCCGAACCGACCGCTGTGGTTACCGCTGCAGGTAAGCCGGCATCCAAGGCGAAGCCCGCCAAGAAAACGGCGAAGGGAGCGGCGAAGAAGGCAGCGAAACCGGTCGCCACGAGGGCTGCAGGAAAGGCAGTGAAGAAGGCGACCGCGCGCAAGCCGGCCAAGCCCGCCGCGAGGAAGCGCTGACATGGATGCATTCGGGCCACTCAACATCACCGCCGAGTCGCTGGCGCTGGAAGCGGACACCATCCGGCGCAAGCTGGAGGCCGGGATCGGCACCCTGCGTGCAATGGATCCGGTGGATTTCGGCGTCACCCCGCGCGAGGAAGTCTGGCGCGACGGCAAGACCGTGCTGTACCGCTTCCGCGTCGATCGCGCACCCACCGCGAAGGTGCCGCTGCTGGTCTGTTACGCGCTGGTCAACCGTCCGTACATGGTCGACCTGCAGGCCGATCGCTCGCTGGTGAAGGGGCTGCTGGAGCGCGGCGAGGACGTCTACATCATCGACTGGGGCTACCCGGACCGCAGCGACCGCTTCCTCACCCTGGAGGACTACATCGAACGCTTCATCGGCGGTGCGGTCGACCACCTGCGCAAGGCCCACGCGCTGGACGCGATCAACCTGCTCGGGATCTGCCAGGGCGGCGTGTTCTCGCTGTGCTATGCGGCGCTGCACCCCGGCAAGGTGCGCAACCTGGTCACCATGGTCACCCCGGTGGATTTCCATACCCCGGACAACATGCTGTCGAACTGGAACCGCGAGATCGACGTCGACCTGCTGGTCGACACGCTGGGCAACATCCCCGCGGACATGATGAACCTCACCTACCTGATGCTGAAGCCGTGGCGGCTGTTCGCGCAGAAGTACGTGGGCATGGTCGACATCCTCGACGACCGCAAGGCGATGGAGGATTTCCTGCGCATGGAGAAGTGGATCTTCGATTCGCCCGACCAGGCTGGCGAAGCCTTCCGCGAATTCGACACCCAGTTCTTCCAGGGCAACGGCTTCGTCAACGGCGGCGTGCGCATCGGCGACGAGGAGGTGCACCTGGGCCTGGTGGAAATGCCGATCCTCAACATCTTCGCCGAGCAGGACCACCTGGTGCCGCCGGACGCCTCGCGCGCCTTGCGCGACCTCGCCGGGACCCGCGACTACACCGAGCTTTCGTTCAAGGGCGGCCACATCGGCATCTACGTGTCCGGGCGTGCGCAGAAGGAAGTGCCGCAGACCATCCACGAGTGGCTGGCCAAGCGTTCGCGCTGAACATGCAGGCGGACATCGGGTCTGCAACGGCCAGGCGCTGGGTGTTGCGCGTGTTGCAGGCGCTGGGCGTGGCCTGGGCCCTGCCATACACGGCGCTGGGGCTGGTCGCGGGCGCGGCCAGCCTCGCGGCCGGCGCGCATGCGCACCTCAGTGCACGCGGCTTCGCGGTGGTGTTCCACAAGGTGCCATGGGGGCCGGGCGGGGCGCTGACCCTGGGCAACGTGATCTTGCACTCCGGCGACAGCCTGGAATCGCCTTGCGCGACCTATGCGCACCGCGCCGGCCATCGCGTCGAGCCCAGCATCGTGATCGGCGACCACGAGCGCGCGCACGTCTACCAGTACATGGTGCTGGGCCCGCTGTTCCTGCCGCTGTATTTCCTGTTCGGCGGGATCGGCGTGCGCAACCGCTTCGAGCGTGCCGCGGATCGCTACGCACTGACCGGGCGCGGTTGGTGGCCGTGGCCGAGGCCCTGACGCCCACCGCCCGACGAACGGTCGGATGAATGCGCCCGGCTTAGCTTTTTCCTAACGGGCGCGGGCGTAGCGTCCCCTCGTCGGAGAAAAACTTCGCGGGATCGAAAGAGACCTCGGACAATCGCTCCGGCCACAGAAGGCCCGATCCCCTCCAGACACTCAGCTGTCCGCGAGATCGGGTCTTCCCTTTTGCGCCCCGCGAAGAGCGCGCAAACGAGAAAGCCACGCGATGCGTGGCTTTCGTCATCTGGTACCGGTGAGAGGACTCGAACCTCCACGACATCGCTGCCGGCGGATTTTGAGTCCGCTGCGTCTACCATTCCGCCACACCGGCGCGGGAGGCGAAGTATAGCCGAGCGGCGCGCCGATGCGATCCAGTCGGTGGCCAGCCAGGCCACCTTGACCGGACTTCAGGTCCGGCGGCTGGATGGTCATCCAGCCGATGCGGTTCCTTCTTGCGCGGCATGGTCCTCACAGCGCTTGGAGGAACCTGCGCACCGCCGGGCCGAATCGCTCGATGTCGACCAGGAAGGCATCGTGGCCCTGCGGCGATTCCAGCGCCAGGAACGCCGCGTCGCAGCCGCCGGCACGCAGGCCTTCGGCGATCTCCTCCTGCTGCTGCAGGGGGAACAGGATGTCGGTGCGCACGCCGATCGAAAGCGCGCGGTCGATCCGGATGGATGCAAGCCCGTGCAACACGTCGCCATGGCAATGCTCACCGGCGTCGAACCAGTCCATCGAGCGGCTCAGGTAGAGGTAGCAGTTCGGGTCGAAGCGGCGCACGAAGCGGCGGGCGTGGCCTTCGAGGTAGCTTTCGACCTCGAATTCCAGGCCGAAGGCATCATCGTCGCGGCGGTCGGACTCCAGGCGCACCCGGCCGAAGCGGCCGTCCCATTCCAGCGCCGAGCGATAGGTGATCACGCCCAGCTTGCGCGCCATCCGCATGCCGGATTCCGGATAGGTGGCGTCGTCGTAGTCGCCGTTGTTCCAGTTCGGGTCCAGCCGGATCGCCTCGCGCTGCAGCGAGCGGATCGCGATCGAGAACGGCAGCGCGCGCGCCGCCCCGGAGATGTTGACGTGGCTGCGGGCGATGCCCGGATGCCGCTGCAGCAGCGCCAGCGCGGTCATGCCGCCCATCGAGTTGCCGATCACGCACGCCAGGCGCTCGATGCCGAGCCCGCGCACGACCGCGGCCGCCGCATCGGCGCCGTCTTCCACCGACAGTTCCGGGAAGTCGAGCCGGTACGTCTGCCCGGTGTCGGGATTGGTGGACGCAGGCCCGGTCGAGCCCTTGCAACTGCCCAGCGAATTCACGCACAGCACGAACCAGCGGTCGGTGTCGATCGGCTTGCCGGGGCCGAGCATGGCCTCCCACCAACCCGGTTCCGGATCGCCGGCATTCGAGGCTGCATGCGCGTCCGGCGACAGCCCGGTGACGATCAGGATCGCGTTGCTGGCGGTGGCATCGAGCGCGCCCCAGGTCTCGTAAGCGATGCGCGCGCCGTGCAACGCGCCGCCGCGCTTCATCGGAAACGGCGAGGGCAGGTCGAACCAGCGCGTGCCAGGGGGAATGAATTCGGTCATGGGTGAAGTGTATCCGGGGCGCACCGCTGCCCTGCCATGGGTGTCGCGCCGCTTAGGCTCCGCATCCCGCTCCGATGCGCGGGCGCAGGCCATCCATGGCCTGCTCGCGACACCCACGGCAGGGCAGCGGTGCTTATCGAGGGTTGCCGATCACCAACTCCACCGGCGACGCTGCGGGCAACACGACGCGCACCGGCTTCGATTCGATGTCACCGTCCTGGCGGTTGCCTTCGCCACTTTCGGACAGGCGCGCGACCAGTTCGACCTCGCGCTGCTGCGACAGCTTGCCGGCCGGCATCGGGCTGTCGCCATCATCGAGCGTGGCGGTGAACGGCAACTCGGACACGCGGCGCTTTTCGACCGCGACCGGCATCGGCGGTCCGTCCGTTGCGCGCGCAATCACGAACACGCTGGTGTCGCCACGCAGGCGCACGCGCTCGGCAAAGCCGGGGGCCAGGGCGACCTTCACCTGCAAGCCGGAGGCAGGCGCGGCGGGTTCCGCCCCCGGCAGCGGCGGCATGCCGGCGGCGATCCGGGCATTGTCGATCTCCCGGCGAAGGCTGGCGGCGGTCGCGGCGTCCACGCGCGCCAGCAACGGTTCCCAGGTCGCGGCGGCGGCGGCGTTGTCGCCGGCCTGGCGTTGCGCGATGCCGAGGAACCAGCGTGCACGCTGGTGCTCGGGTTCCACCTGCAGCGCACCTTGCAGCAGTGCGACCGCCTCGGCATCGAACAGGCGACGGTCGTCTGCCAGCGCGCGCGCCTGCGCCGCCTCGGTGGCGAGATCGGCCGACTGCGGGGAAAGCTTGACCGCCCGTGCGAACGCGTCGCGCGCCTTCGCGGGGCGGTTGTCGCGCTGGTAGGCCTGGCCCAGTAACTGCCAGCCTTCGGCCTGGCCTGGATTGCGCTGCAGCTCGGCTTCGAGCTGCGCGATCGCATCGCCCAGGGTTTCCGGTGCCTTCAGGTTCGCCGGATCCAGCGCCGGCGGGGTGCCGACCATGCGGTACAGCAGACCGGTCGAGGCCAGCACGACCACCGCGACCCCGACCGCAACGCCACGCGCATCGCGCCACAACGGCCGCAGCAGCACCAGCAGCACGGCGAGCGCCAGCAGCGCGGAGAGCGCAAGGAAGACGTTCATCACCACTCCTGTCCATCGTCGGCGGGCAGTCCCGGCGGCGTTCGCTTGCGCACGATCGCCGTGACCACGCCTGCACCGGCCAGCAGCAGCAGCGCCGGACCCAGCCACAGCAGCCAGGTGCGGCCCGCGACCCGCGGCTGGTACAGCACGAATTCGCCGTAACGCTGCACCAGGAAGTCCTTGATCTCGCCGTCGCGCTTGCCTTCGCGCATCAGGTCCAGCACTTCGCGGCGCAGTTCCAGCGCGATCAGCGCGTTGGAATCGGCCAGCGACTGGTTCTGGCACATCACGCAGCGCAGCTCAGAGGCCAGGGCATGGAAGCGGGTTTCTTCGGCGGCATCGCGGAACTGCAGGGGCGCGGCGTCGGCCTGCTGGTTCGCCTGCGCGGACGCGGGAACGGTGGCGACCCACAGCAGCACGGCCAGCAGCCAGCGCATCAGCGCGCGCCCTCGCTCTTCTGCAGCGCCGGCATCAGTTCGCCGGCGATGATTTCGTCGGTCAGTGCGCCCACGTGCTTCCAGAGCACCACGCCGTTGCGGTCCACCAGGAAGGTCTCCGGCGCGCCGTAGATGCCCCAGTCGATCGCGCTGCGGCCCTCGACGTCGGCCAGCACCAGCCAGAACGGATTGCCGTACTGCTCCAGCCAGCGCAGTGCATCCGCAGGCTCGTCCTTCCAGTTGTAGCCGACCACGCGCAGGCGGCGGGTCTCGGCGAAGCGGGTCAATACCGGGTGCTCGACGCGGCATTCCACGCACCAGCTGCCCCACACGTTGAGCAGGAACGGCTGGCCGCGCAGCTGCTCCAGGGTCACCGTGCGCTGCGGTTCGTGCAGTACCGGCAACGCGAACGCCGGCGCCGGCTTGCCCAGCAGCGGCGAGGGCAGCGCATCGCGGTCCGGCTTGCGGCTCATCCACACCCCGGCCGCGAGCAGCGCGGCCAGCAGCGCAAAAAGGGCAAGCGGCAACCAGCGCGACATCTTCATGCAACCTCCCGGCGCGAGGGGCGGAAGCGACGATCGGCGGCGGTGACGAACGCGCCCAGCGCCATCAACAACGCGCCGAACCAGATCCAGGCCACGAACGGCTTGGTGTGCACGCGCAGCGCCCATGCCTCGCCGCCAAGCGATTCGCCAAGCGCGACGTAGACGTCACCGAACACGCCGGAGGCGATCCCGGATTCGGTCATCACCTGGCCACCGGCCGCGTAGCGACGCTTCTCCGGGTGCAGGGTGGTGACGTCGCGGCCGTCGCGCAGGACCTGCACCGTGCCGCGATCGGCGGTGTAATTGGGGCCACTGGCCTCGGCGACGCCATCGAAACGGAATGCATGCCGGCCGAGTTCGAGCGTCTGCCCCGGTTTCACCGCCAGCTCGCGCTGCTGGCTCAGGCCTTCCACCAGCAATGCGCCGACCAGGAAAACGGCGACGCCCAGGTGCGCCAGCACCATCCCGAGCATTTCGCGCGTGAGGCGCGTGCCTTGCGACCGTTGCTTGCCGCTGCCAAGCCTGGACCACAGGAAGCGCAGGGTGCCGAGGCCGACCCAAAGCGCGCCGGTGATGCCGGCGGCGGCCTTCCACTGGCCCTGCGGCGCCAGCAAGAACGCGACCACGCCGGCACCCACCGCCAGCACCGCCCACGGCAGCAGCATGCGCAGTGGCGAGGCGGGCTCCTCGCGCTGCCAGCGGGTCAGCGGCCCGAGCGGCAGCAACGCGACCAGCGGCGCCATCAGCAGCAGGAACATCAGCGAGAAATAGGGCGGGCCGACCGAGATCTTGCCCAGCTCCAGCGCATCCGCCAGCAGCGGGTACAGCGTGCCCAGCAGCACCATCGCGCAGGCCGTGGTCAGCAGCAGGTTGTTGAGCAGCAGCAGGGTTTCGCGCGAACTGGCGGCAAAGGGCTTCGCGTTCGCATCGGCATCGGGTGCACGCAGTGCGTACAGCAGCAGCGAGCCGCCGATCACGACGCCGAGGAACACCAGCACGAACAGGCCGCGGGTCGGGTCTGCGGCGAACGCATGCACCGAGGTCAGCACCCCCGAGCGCACCAGGAAGGTGCCAAGCAGCGACAGCGAGAACGCCGCGATCGCAAGCAGCAGGGTCCAGCCGCCGAAGCTGCCGCGCTTCTCGGTCACCGCCTGCGAATGCAGCAGCGCCGCGCCGGCCAGCCACGGCATGAAGCTGGCGTTCTCCACCGGATCCCAGAACCACCAGCCGCCCCAGCCCAGTTCGTAGTACGCCCACCACGATCCAATCGCGATGCCCAGGGTCAGGAACCCCCACGCGACATTCGTCCACGGCCGCGTCCAGCGCAGCCACTGCGCGTCGACCCGGCCCTCCAGCAACGCCGCGATCGCGAACGCGAACGGCACCGCGAAACCCACGTAGCCGAAGTACAGCATCGGCGGATGGATGATCATCCCCGGATCCTGCAGCAGCGGGTTGAGGTCGCGGCCATCCGCCGCCGCCGGCAGCAGGCGCTCGAACGGATTGCTGGTGAAGATCAGGAAGGCGAGGAAGCCGACCGCGACCACCCCCATCACCCCCAGCACGCGCGCGACCACCGGCATCGGCAACGATCTCGAGAATCCGGCGACCGCGGCGGTCCACGCGGCCAGGATCAGCGCCCACAGCAGCAGCGAGCCTTCGTGCGCGCCCCACACCGCGGTGTAGCGGTACACCATCGGCAGCAGCGAATTCGAATTCTCCGCGACGTAGCGCAGCGAAAAATCATGGATCACGAAACCGTGGGTGAGGATCGCGAACGCCAGCGCGACCAGCGCGAACTGCAGGAACGCGGCGGGCCGCGCGATCGCCATCAGCGGCGCGATCCCGCGCTGCGCGCCCAGCAGCGGCAGCAGCGCCTGCAGCAGCGCCACCATCAGCGCCAGCACCAGCGCTACCTGGCCGAGTTCGGCCAACACCTAATTGGCGCCCGCGCCGGCTGGCGCCTGCACGTCGTGCTTCTTGTGCGCGGCGCCCATCTTGTCGGCGACTTCCTTCGGCATGTAGGTCTCGTCGTGCTTGGCCAGGACTTCCTCGGCGACGAACACATCGCCCTGCATGCGTCCGGTGGCGACCACCGCCTGCTTTTCGCGGAACAGGTCGGGCAGGATCCCGGTGTAGACGACCGGCAGGGTGGCATCGCCGTCGTCCACCGCGAAGTGCGCTTCCATCGAGCCTTGCGCGCGCTTGAACGAGCCGGCCGCGACCATCCCGCCGAGGCGGAAGCGGGCGTGCTGGCCTGCCTCGCCGCGCAGCACTTCGCTCGGGGTGTACAGGTAGGCGACATTGCGTTGCAACGCCATCGCGATCAGGGTGGTCGCGATCGCGGCCGCGGCCACCACGGCCAGCACCAGCCACAGGCGGCGCTTGCGGGTCGGGTTCATCGTTGCAGCTCCGTTGGCGGGTTGCGGGTGGCGGTGCGCGATGCGCGCAGGCGCGCGGCGCGCAGGGCGGCGCGGACCTGCAGCTTCGGCACCACGTAGTCCCACAGCAGGACGATGGCGAACACCGCGTAGGCGGCGATCACGTATTCGCGGTAGCTCATGGCGTGCCCCCGGACAGCCTGGCCACCCAATCCTTGCCGGCCTCGCGGCGCAGGTTGTCGGCGCGGGCGCGGCTGAGCAGGGAACCGAGGAACCACAGCTTGGTGCCGATGATCATCCACGCCAGTGGCGCGAGCATGCTGGCATCCATCGAGGATTCACCGAGCAGGCGGATGGTCTGGCCCTGGTGCAGCGAGTTCCACCACACCACCGACCAGCGGATCACCGGCAGCAGGGCGACCCCGACGATGGCCAGGAACCCGGCCGCGCGGGCGGCGTTGCGGCGGTCGTCGATCGCCGCATACAGCCCCATCACGCCCAGGTACAGGAACAGCAGGATCAGCTCGGTGGTCAGGCGCGGGTCCCAGTCCCACCAGGTGCCCCACATCGGCTTGCCCCATATCGAACCGGTGGCGAGGGTGACCAGGGTGAAGGCGGCGCCGGTGGGCGCGCAGGCCATCGCCAGGATCTCGCACAGCTTGATCCGCCAGACCAGCGCGATGGCCGAGTAGAACGCCATCGCGGCGAAGATCGCCATGCTCATCCACGCCGCCGGGACGTGGATGTAGAGGATGCGGAAGCTGTCGCCCTGCTGGTAGTCGGCCGGGACCTGGAACAGCGCGCCGTACAGGCCGACGGCCATCGTCGCCAGGCCAAGCAGGTACGCCCATGGCGCCCAGCGCGTGGCGAAGCGATCGAAGTAGGGTGGCGAACCGAGTTGGTGGAACCAGCGGACCAGCCGGTTCTTGGCGGATAAGTTCATTGGGTCAATTATGGGCGATGCGCAGCGCCGCCGCAGCTGCCAATGGCGCCAGCACCAGCGCAATCACCAGCCCGGCGGCGAGCAGCAACAGGGCCCCCACCGCATCCAGGCCCTGCGCCGAGGCTGCCACCGCGCCCGCGCCGAACACCAGCACCGGCACGTACAGCGGCAGCGCCAGCAGGGCGACCAGCACCCCGGCGCGGCGCATGCCCACCGTGAGTGCGGCCACCACCGCGCCGAGCAGGCTCAGGACCGGCGTGCCCAGCAGCAGGCTGGCCATCAGCACCGGCAGTTGCGCGCGTGGCAGGTGCAGCAGTTCGCCGAGCAGCGGGACGGCCACGATCACCGGCAACGCGGTGGTCAGCCAGTGCACCAGGGTGCGCACCAGCACCAGCCACCAAAGCGGCACCGGCGCCAGCATCCATTGCTCCAGAGAGCCGTCCTCGGCGTCGCCGCGGAACAGGCTGTCCAGCGCCAGCAGGCCGGCCAACATCACCGCCAGCCACAACACCGCGGACGCCACCGGCGCCAGCGATTCCGCTTCGCCACCCAGCCCAAGCGCGAACAGCACCACCGTCAACAGGGCGAACAGGGCCGGTTGCAGCGCATCGCCGCGGCGCACCCACAGCAACTGCAGGTCGCGCCGGAGCAGGGCGCGGGCGGCCTGGCGCATCATGCGGCGGCCCCGAGCTGGAGCATCCGCGTCCGCACCGGTGGTGCCGCGTAGGCGCCATGGGTGGTGATCAGGGCCGCGCCGCCGCTGCGCAGGTGCGCCTGCACCATGCGGTTGACCAGGTTGATGCCATCCAGGTCGAGGTTTGCGTAGGGCTCGTCGAGCAGCCACAACGGGGCCGGCGACAGCCACAGGCGGGCCAGCCCGAGCCGCTTTTTCTGCCCCGCCGAAAGGGTGCGCGCGGCCGCGTCCTCGTAACCACCCAAGCCGACGATGCCCATCGCCGCCTCCGGCGCCTGCGCCTTGCGACGGCCATGCAGGCCGCACAGGAACTCCAGGTTCTGCAGCGCGCCGAGATCGGCCTTCAGCCCGGGCAGGTGGCCCAGGTAGGCGATGTGGCGCGCGCGCGATTCGGCGCGCGCAGGAAGGCCCTCGATCTCGACCACACCGGCATCGGCGCGCAACAGGCCGGCCAGCACCCGCAGCAGGGTGGTCTTGCCGGCACCATTGCCGCCCTGCACCAGCAGCGCCTCGTTGGCGTCCACCGAGAAATCCAGCGGACCGAAGACCGGCGTCTCGTCGCGGGAAAACGCCAGCCCGCGCACGGCGAGCAATGGGCTGGGGGAGACGTCGTGGTCAGGCATGCCGGGTCGATTCTACCGGCATGGCCAGTGCGCGGACCGGGTGGCGCGGATTTCGTAAACTCGCCGGATCGCAACGGACAACGCCTCGATGCCCACATCCCCACCCATGCCCGCCAGCAAGCTGCCGAAGGTCGGCACCACCATCTTCACCGTGATGTCGCAGCTCGCCGTGGAGCACGGCGCGGTCAACCTGGGCCAGGGCTTCCCCGACTTCCCGGTGCCGGAACGGCTGGTCGACGCCCTCGGGCGGGCGATGCGCGCCGGCCACAACCAGTATCCGATGATGACCGGGATCCCGGCGCTGCGGCAGGCGATCGCCGCCAAGACCTGGCGCTGTCATGGCTGGCGGCCCGACCCCGACAGCGAAGTCACCGTCACCAGCGGCGCCACCGAGGCGATCTTCGACGCCATCCACGCGGTGGTGCGCGCCGGCGAGGAAGTGATCGTGCTCGACCCCTGCTACGACTGCTACGAACCCGCGATCGAACTGGCGGGGGCGAGGGCGGTGCACGTGGCGCTGGACCCGGCGAGCTTCGCCCCGGACTGGGCCGCGGTGCGCGCCGCGATCACCCCGGCCACCCGGATGCTGATGATCAACAGCCCGCACAACCCCTCGGGGGCGATGCTGGGCGACGCCGACCTGCGCGAACTGATCGCGATCCTCGACGGCACCGACATCCTCCTGCTCAGCGACGAGGTCTACGAGCACATCGTGTTCGATGGCGCGCGCCACGAATCGGTGCTGCGCCATCCGCAACTGCGCGAACGCGCGTTCGTGGTGTCCAGCTTCGGCAAGACCTACCACTGCACCGGCTGGAAGCTCGGCTACTGCATCGCGCCGCCGGCGCTGACCGCGGAATTCCGCAAGGTCCACCAGTACAACACCTTCTGCAGCTTCAACCCGGCCCAGCACGCCTTCGCCGAGATGATCGAGCAGGAGCCGGAGCACTACGAGGGGCTCGGCGCCTTCTACCAGGCCAAGCGCGACCGCTTCCGCGAACGACTGCTGGCAACCAGGCTGAAGCCGCTGGCGGTGCCGGGCGGCTACTTCCAACTGGTCGACTACAGCGCGGTCAGCGACCTCGGCGACGTCGACTTCTGCCGCTGGCTGACCATCGACAAGGGCGTCACCGCGATCCCGCTGTCGCCGTTCTACGAAACCCCGCCGGCCGGGCAGCGCCTGGTGCGGCTGTGCTTCGCCAAGAACGAGGCGACCATGGACGCCGCGATCGAACGCTTGCAGGCGCTATGAACAACCTCCGCGTTTCCATCGTCCAGGGCGAAACCCGCTGGCACGATCCTGCCGGCAACCGTTCCCATTACGGCGAGCTGATCGCGCCGCTGCACGGCACCACCGACCTTGTGGTGCTGCCGGAGACCTTCACCAGCGGGTTCTCCAACGATGCCATCGGCGATGCCGAGACCATGCATGGCCCGACCGTGGCCTGGATGCGCGAGCAGGCCGTGAAACTCGATGCCGCGGTCACCGGCAGCGTGCAACTGCGTACCGACGCAGGCGTGTTCAACCGCATGCTGTTCGCAACGCCCGACGGCGGGCTGCTGCATTACGACAAGCGCCACCTGTTTTCCTTCGCCCGCGAGCACGAGCGCTACGCGGCCGGGCATGCGCGCGTGATCGTCGAATGGAAGGGCTGGAACATCCTGCTGCAGGTCTGCTACGACCTGCGCTTCCCGGTGTTCTCGCGCAACCGTTTCGACGTGGCACGCGAGCGGCTGCCGGACTACGACCTGGCGCTGTACGTGGCCAACTGGCCGGCGGCGCGCAGCTATCCGTGGAAGACCCTGCTGCGCGCACGCGCGATCGAGAACCTCTGCTACGTGGTTGGCGTCAACCGGGTCGGCAGCGATGGCAACGGCCTGCAGTACAGCGGCGACAGCGCGGTCATCGACTTCCTTGGCCACCCGTTGAGCGAGGCGACCGACCAGGAGGTTGTGTCGACCATGCTCCTGCAGGCCGCGCCGCTGGTGGAGCATCGCGCACGCTTCCCGGCGCTGCTGGATGGCGACGCCTTCCAGCTCGGTACCGGCGGCTGAGGGTTCAGCCCGCCGGCACCGGCGAACCGCCGTAGACCACCCGGTTGCGGCCGCTGTTCTTGGCGCGATACAGCGCCTCGTCGGCTTCGGCGAGCAGCGCATCCATGTCGTCGGTGGAAAATGCGGTTGCGACCCCGATGCTGACCGTGATCGGGATCGCCTTCGACTCGAACGGCACCGGCGCGGCCGCGACCGCCGCACGCAGCGCCTCCGCGATCGCCCCCGGCTCGCGCCCGGCGGCGCCCTCGAGGATGGCGATGAATTCCTCGCCACCCCATCGACCCAGCAGCGCGCCCGGCGGCAGCACTGCGCGCATCCGCGTGGCCACTTCGCGCAACACCGCGTCGCCGGCCTGGTGGCCATGGCTGTCGTTGATCCGCTTGAATTCGTCGAGGTCGAGCAGCATGACCGTCAGTGGTTCCGGGACCCGGCCGAGCCGCTCGCCCAGCGCACGCGTCGCCGCGTAGCGGTTCGCAAGCCCGGTCAGGGCATCGGTGTTGGCCACCCGCTCCAGCGCATCGCGGCTGGCGCGCAGCTCGTTGCGCAGCCGCAGCGCGCTGCGGTAGCGCGCATACAGCAATGCCGCTCCCGCCAGCACCAGCGCCAGGCCGGCCAGCAGCGCGATCGCGATCACCCGCTGCCGGTTCAGGCGCAGGGCCTGGATGTCGTTGTCGCGCTGCAGAAGCTGGCGCTCCGCCTCGGTGCGCTCGCGCTCCAGGCTGGACTCCAGCAGCGCGATCCGGCGCGCCGCGACGTCGATCGCCAGCTCCTTGTCCAGCTGCTGGTGCGCCTTGCGGGTGGCGAAGGCGCTGGCGGCATCGCCGGCGCGCAACTGCAGTTCGGACAGCAGGTCGAGCAGGGAACGCTCCAGGATGCGGTCGCCGAGGTCGCGCACGTCCGCCAGCACCACGTCGGCTTCCTTCAGCGCCTGCGCGGTGTTGTTGCGCGCGGCGAGCACGCGCAGGCGGCTGATGCGGACCAGGGTCTTGTCGCGCACGGCGACGTGGTCGTAGGAGGCATTCGCCCTCTCGACCCACTGTTCCGCCTCGTCGATGCGCCCCTGCAGCAGGCGCAGCTCCGCGACCCGGGTGAAGGCGTTGACCTTGTTGGGGTGGCTCCCGGAAAGCTCGGCCAGGCGCACCGCCTGCTGGCCGTGGTGCTCGGCCTCCGGCAGTTTCTCGAGCCGGGTGAACGCACCGATCAGCTCGCCATGCAGGGCGATCGCCTCGCGCCGGTTGCGTTCCTCGACGTAGCTCAGGGCCTCCAGCAGGTAACGGCTCGCCAGTTCCTCGTCGTCCAGGTTGCGATAGAGCACGCCAAGCATGCGCAGGCTGCGCGCGGTCTCGGCCTTGTCGCCGGCCTTGCGTGCCATCGCCAGCGCATCGCCATGCATCGCAACCGCATCCGAGAAGCGACCGGTGCGCCCGTCGAGGTTGCCGATGGAATTCAGTTCGCGCGCCTCCGCCACCGCGTCGCCGGTGGCGTGGAACAGCGAGCGCGCCTGCAGGAACAGGCTGCGGGCCTCCTCGAAGCGGCCCTGCTTGCGCTCCAGCACGCCGCGTTCGTGCAGCCATTGCGCGCGCCAACGCGGGTTGTCGCCGGCCTCGACCATCGCCTGCATCTGCTTGAGGACCGCTTCCGTCTCCTTCGAGCGACCGCGGTTGACCAGGATCGTGGACAGCCGGATCAGCGCCTCGAAGCGCAGGTCGGGCAGCTTCAGCGCGTCCGCCTGTGCAATCGCCTGGTCCAGTCCCGCCAGCGCGGCTTCGGCATGTTCCTGGTCGTTCGCGGCCTCGGCTTCGGCAAGGGTTGCCCAGGCCCGGAACTTCGGGTCCTGCGACCCGGCGCGCAGGCGCGATGCCTCGGCTTCGAGCTGGGCGGCGGTCCGCGACTGGTCGGCGCGCAGCGCGGCGATCGCGGCCGGTTCGCTGGGGTTGGCGGTCGCGGCGACAACCGGCAGGGCGACGCACAGCAGCACGACCGCGAGGCCACGCCTCAGCAGGGTGCCAACATCCACGTACCGGTGCGCATACCCTGGCATCTGCGGTCCCCAAGATCCGCCGCCAGCATGCCAGATCCGCCCGGTTGCGCGAAGCGCCGCCGGTCGCGGGTTTGCGCCGGTGGCCGGGTTGTCAGCGCGCCGGCATCTGCCCGAACTTGCCGCTGTTGAAATCGTCGATGGCCTCGCGGATTTCCTGCGGGCTGTTCATCACGAACGGCCCGTAGCCGACCACCGGCTCGTCGATCGGTTCACCGGCGAGAAGCAGCAGCTTCGCATCACCACTGGCCTCGATGACCACGCCGGTGCCGGTGGTGGACAGCGTCGCCATCTGCTTTTCGCCCAACACCGATTCGCCGCCAAGCCTCACCGAACCCGCCAGCACCACCAGCAGGGTGGTCCAGCCCTCCGGTTGCGGCAATGCGGCTGATGCACCGGCGGCCAGCCGCACGTCCAACACGTTCATCGGGCTGAAGGTGCGCGCGGGACCGGCGGCGCCCGCGTAGGCGCCCGCGATAATGCGCACCGTGCCGGCGCCATCGGGCAGGGCAACCGCGGGGATCTGTGCGTCGAGGATGGCCTGGTAGCCCGGGGCAGTCAGCTTGTCCTGCTTCGGCAGGTTGACCCACAGCTGCACCATCTCGAACGGGCCGCCGCGCTTGCCGTAGTCGGCCGAATGGAATTCCTCGTGGAGGATGCCGCTGCCGGCGGTCATCCACTGCACGTCGCCCGGGCCGATCACGCCCCCCTGGCCGGTGGAATCGCGGTGCTCGACCTCGCCGTCGTAGACGATGGTGACGGTCTCGAAACCGCGATGCGGGTGCTGGCCCACGCCACGCCGGCGGGCGGTGGGTTCGAAGCGGGTCGGGGCCGCGTAATCCAGCATCAGGAACGGGCTGCGCTGGGGCACGCCGGGGCCGCTGTAACCGAACATGCCATGCACCGGGAAGCCGTCGCCGACCCAATGCCGGTCGGGGGCGCTGGTGACGTTGAGGATGCTTTTCATGCGCATGGTCGTCATGGCGTGGCTCCGATGCGAACCGGCGGAGTGCCGGATGTCATGGCGAGGCACGGTAGATTACGACCACCAGTGATACTAGCTGGTTGCAATGTATCGAATTGTTCCACTGGTGCGATAATCATCCGGCCACGCCGGACGCCATCGCGCAAATGCGAAGGGTGCCCTTGGGCACCCCTGCAACCTTCGATCAGCGATTGCCGCCCTGGTGCCCACCGCCGCCGCGCGGACCGCGACTGCCGCCAGGCCTGGGGCCGCGCGGACCGCCGGGACCCGGCCGGTTGCCGGCCGGGCGCGGACCCGCGGGTCGCGTGCTGCGCGGACGCTCCGCGTACGGATTGAATCCGCCCGGGTTGGCGTGGTCCGACGGGAAGCTGGGCGCATTGCCGGGATGGCCATACGGCCGGGCCGGGCGCGCGGGACGGCCTTCGCCATGGCCGGGGCCGCCTTCGCGACGTGGGCCACGATCCCCGGCGCCGGGGCCACCTTCACGGCGTGGACCGCCGGGCCCGCGGGCACCCGCCGGGCGTGGACCGCGATTCTCGCCATAGGGGCGCGGTGCCCCGGGGCCGCGCGGCGCACCGGGCCGGCTTCCGCCAGGCTTGTTGCCATAGGGCTTGCGCGGGCCGCCCGGGCCATCCGGGTTGCGATGCCCGCTGGGTCCGGTGTCGACACCGTCCGGCACGTACCAGGTCCGCATCTCGGCCGGATTCTCGCCGCGCTGTTCACCCGGGCGCAGGCGCTGGCCCTGCGGGCGCGGCCCCTTCGGCTTGAACGCCTTGTTTGCCTGCTTCGCGGCTGCCTCGCCGCTCACGGTCAGGCCGCCGGGCTTGCGCGGACCACCGCGCCCACGACCGCGGTCTTCACGCACGTTGTCGAAGCGGCGCAACTCGCGCCCTTCGTCGGCGGTGCTGTGGCCGCCAACGTACCCCGGCGCGCGCGCATGGCCGCCGACGTGCACGGTGGCCTTGCTCGCCTTGCGCTGGCCCAGCACCGGCATCAGGGTCAACGCGGACGGCGGGCCGTCCTCCAGCCCCACGGCCTTGCGCAGTCCATCCACCTCGGCCTGCGGAAGCTCCTGCGACTGCCCGCGCAGCAGCGGCTGCGGCAGGCGCACGTCGCCGTAACGGATCCGCTTCAGCCGGCTGACCTGGCAACCCTGCGATTCCCACAGGCGGCGCACCTCGCGGTTGCGGCCCTCCTTCAGCAGCACGCGGAACCAGTCATGGGAATCGGTGCCGCCGATGCGCTCGATCTCGTCGAACTTGGCCGGGCCGTCGTCCAGCGCCACGCCGCGGGCGAGGCGGTCGATGATCTTCTCGCTGACCACGTCCTCGCCTTCCGGCGCGCGCACGCGGCAGACGTACTCGCGGGCGACCTCGAAGCTCGGATGCATCATCGCGTTGGCCAGCTCGCCATCGGTGGTGAGCAGCAGCAGGCCGGTGGTGTTGATGTCGAGGCGGCCGATCGCGATCCAGCGCGCGCCCTTCAGCGAGGGCAGGGCGTCGAAGATGGTCGGGCGGCCCTCGGGATCCTCGCGGGTGGTGACCTCGCCTTCCGGCTTGTTGTACATCAGCACGCGCGGCGCGTCGGTCAGCGCGCTGGCGACGAAGGTCTTGCCGTCGATCTCGATCTTGTCGCCGCCGGTCACGCTCATGCCGGTGCGCGCCACTTCGCCGTTGACCCTGATCAGGCCATCGGCGATGCGCTGCTCCAGCGCGCGGCGCGAGCCCAGTCCGGCCTGCGCCAGCACCTTGTGCAGGCGTTCCTCGATGCGCGGCGCCTCGGCCTCGGGCGTGGCCTTGGCCTTCAGGCTCAGCGGGCGGCGGGTGGATTCGTCGTTCTTGCTCATTGGTTCTGCTCCGACGATGCGGGGTTCGCGTCGTCTCCGTGGTTGTCGGCGTCGGGTTCGATGTCGGCGATGGATTCGCCGTTGTCGATATCGGACTCGGGTTGGGGTTCGGGTTGGCCGCCGTTGTCGGCAGCGGTGTCATCGCCATTGGCAAGGCCGGCAGGAATTGCAGGCGCGAACGGCAGTTGCGGTTCCAGTTCGCCGATGTCCTTCAGCTCGGACAGTGGCGGCAGTTCGTCCAGCCGCTTCAGGCCGAAGTAGTCGAGGAAGGTCTTGGTGGTGGCCAGCAGCTCCGGCCGGCCGGGCACGTCGCGGTGGCCGACCACGCGGATCCATTCGCGTTCCTCGAGCGCCTTGATGATGCTGCTGTTCACCGCCACCCCGCGCACCTGTTCGATCTCGCCGCGGGTGATCGGCTGCCGGTAGGCGATCAGCGCAAGGGTCTCGAGGGTGGCGCGGGTGTACTTGGTCTGGCGTTCGGTCCACAGCCGCGCCACCCACGGGTGCACGTCGGCCCTGACCTGGAAGCGCCAGCCGGAGGCCAGTTCCACCAGTTCCACCCCGCGCGCCTCGCAGGCGGCCTGCAGGTCGACCAGCGCGGCTTCCACGCTGCCTTCCGGCGCCGGTTCGTCGAGCGGGAACAGGGCCTGCAGCTGCACCGCTGTCAGCGGCTGGTTGGCCGCCAGCAGGGCGGCTTCGACGATGCGGGTGACGAGGGTCTGGTCCATGTGGCTCATTCGGGGGAATCGTTGGCGGCGCCGTCGTCGTCGAACTCGCTCGACAGCTCCAGCGCGGCCGGGGCGTCCTCGCCGGACGCGAGGGATTTCACGTAGATCGGGGCAAGCGGTGCTTCCTGGACGATGTCCACCAGCTGCTCCTTGGCCAGCGTGAGCAGGCCGAGGAAGGTGACCACCACGCCGAGCTTGCCTTCCTCGGCGGTGAACAGCGACTCGAAGCGGTGGAACGCGCCGTCGGCCATGCGCTCCAGCAGTTCGCCCATGCGCTGGCGCACGCTCAGCGCATCGCGCTTGATCGCATGCTGGGTGAACAGCTCGGCGCGCTTGAACACGTCGTGCAGGGCCAGCAGCATTTCCCTGAGCTCGACCGGCGGCGGCAGGCGCACCGCGGCGCGATCCGGCACGAACGCGCTGGCCGGGGCGGTATCGCGGTCCTGCCGGGGCAGGGCGTCGATGTCCTCGGCGGCCTGCTTGAAGCGCTCGTACTCCTGCAGGCGGCGAACCAGTTCGGCGCGCGGGTCATCTTCCAGCCGCTCGTCGCCGGGCGGGCGCGGCAACAGCATGCGCGACTTGATCTCGGCCAGGATCGCGGCCATCACCAGGTATTCGGCGGCCAGCTCGAAGCGCATCTCGTGCATGGCCTGGATGTAATCGACGTACTGGCGGGTGATCTCCGCCACCGGGATGTCGAGGATGTCCAGGTTCTGCCGGCGGATCAGGTACAGCAGCAGGTCGAGCGGGCCCTCGAACGCATCAAGGATGACTTCCAGCGCGTCCGGCGGGATGTACAGGTCCTTCGGGATTTCCAGCAACGGCTGGCCAAGCACCGTCGCCAGCGCGATTTCCTGCTGCTGCGGACGGGTGCTCGGATGTAGGACTGGTGCGTCGGCGCTTGCGCCGGAGCCGGGTTCGGATGTCATCGGTTGGCGGCCCCCTCCGGGCCACACCATGTCGCTATGACCGCAGGGCGGCCGGGCTTGTGCTGCATGTTGCATTCGCCATGCCGGTGCGCGCGCCAGTCGAAGGTGGCGTCGGTAACGGGTGGCGGGACAGGCCTGGTCGGCGTGCGCGGTGCGGCGTGGGGGCCGGAAGTCGCGCGGGGCCGCAAGGATCAGGCCAAAAGCAAGGATCCGGGAAGGTTACGGGCTGGCGGCGCGCCTGTCCACTTCGGCCGCCTACAATGCGCGGACCGGTTCATGGAGTGCGGCGTTGATGTGGTACGCGATCGAGGGATTCGACGGATCCGATGTGTTGCCCCGGCGGCTGGCCGCGCGGCCCGAACACCTGGCCCGGCTGACGGCCCTGCGTGACGAAGGCCGCCTGTTGCTGGCCGGCCCGTGCCCGGCCATCGATGCCGAAGACCCGGGCCCGGCCGGGTTTTCCGGCAGCCTGGTGATTGCCGAGTTCGGCTCCCTCGACGCCGCCCGCACCTGGGCCGAGGCCGACCCGTACGTGGCCGCGGGCGTGTACACCCGGGTCGAGGTCCGTCCGTTCAGGCGGGTGTTGCCGTGAGCGCCGGCTGGACCGAGGCCGACATCCCGCGCCTCAACCCGGGGCGGGTGGCGCGGATGCAGGCCCTGCTGGAGGCCGCGCTGGCGCCCGTCGCGCTGGAGGTGACCGACGACAGCCACAAGCATGCCGGCCACGCCGGCGCCCGCGGCGGGCAGGGCCACTTCAGCGTCGACGTGGTCAGCGCCGCGTTCGCCGGCAAGCTGCCGCTGGCCAGGCACCGGCTGGTATACGCCGCGCTCGGGGCGATGATGCAGACCGACATCCATGCGCTGGTGATTCGCGCCAGGACCCCGGACGAGGCTGCCTAGCCTCGTTATACTCGCCCATCGGGTGCCGCAAGATGCCCACGCTCTCCTAATTAAAACAATTGGTTAGGAGATATATCTAATCGTTTTTCGCAAGCCAGCGGCGGTGCCGCTGCAGGATCGACAACGCCGCATGCGCCTGTCCACCATCAAGCTGTCCGGCTTCAAGTCCTTCGTCGACCCGACCACCCTGCACCTGCCGACCAACATGACCGGCGTGGTCGGGCCGAACGGCTGCGGCAAGTCCAACATCATCGACGCCATCCGCTGGGTGATGGGCGAATCCGCCGCCAGCCGCCTGCGCGGCGATTCGCTGACCGACGTGATCTTCTCCGGCAGTTCGGCGCGCAAGCCGGTCAGCCAGGCCACCGTCGAGCTGATCTTCGACAACAGCGACCACGCCATCACCGGCGAATACGCTGCGTTCAACGAGATCTCGGTCAAGCGCCAGGTCAGCCGCGACGGCCAGAGCAGCTACTACCTCAATGGCGGCAAGTGCCGCCGCCGCGACATCACCGACCTGTTCCTCGGCACCGGCCTCGGCCCGCGCAGCTACTCGATCATCGAGCAGGGGATGATCTCGCAGGTCATCGACGCCAAGCCCGAGGAACTGCGCGTCTACCTCGAGGAAGCCGCCGGCATCTCCAAGTACAAGGAGCGCCGCAAGGAGACCGAGACCCGGATCCGCCACACCCGCGAGAACCTGGACCGCCTCAACGACCTGCGCGAGGAAGTCGGCAAGCAGCTGCAGCACCTTGCGCGGCAGGCCAGGCAGGCCGAGCAGTACACCGCGATCCAGGCCGAACGCCGGATCAAGGACGCCGAATGGAAGGCGCTGGAGTTCCGCGCGCTGGACGGCAAGTTGCAGCGCCTGCGCGAGAAGCTGGCCAGCGAGGAAACCCGCCTTGAGCAGCTGATCGCCGAACAACGCGAAGCCGAGCGCGAGCTGGAAACCGGCCGCGGCCGCCGCGAGGCCGCCAGCGATGCCCTGAACGCGGCGCAGGCTGCCGTCTACCAGGTCGGCAGCACGCTGGCGCGGGTCGAACAGCAGATCGCCCACCAGCAGGAACTGTCCGCGCGCCTGCAACGCGCCCGCGAGGAAGCGCAGACCGCGCTGGCCGAACTCGGCACCCATATCAGCGGCGACCAGCAGCGGCTGGACGTGCTGCGCGCCTCGGTGGCCGAGGCCGAACCGAAGCTCGAACGACTGCAGGCCGATGACGGCCAGCGCCAGATCGCATGGCGCGATGCCGAGACCCGGCTGGCCGACTGGCAGCAGCGCTGGGATGCGCACAGCAAGGCGCAGGCGGAAGCCGCGCGCGCGGGCGACGTCGAACGCACGCGCATCGAACACCTGGACCGGCAGATCCTGGATGCGGACCGCCGCCGCGAACAGCTCACGGCCGAACGCACCGGCCTCGACCTCGCCGCGCTGGCCGAGGCCTTCGCCGCGACCCAGTCGCAGCACGACACCCAGAAAACCTCGCTCGATGGCCTCAACAACGACGTCGAAACCCGCAAGCAGGCGCTCGCATCGCTGCAGGAGCAGCAGCGCAGCCGGCAGTCCGAACTGGCCGACCTGCGCAAGCAGGCGCAGGCCGCGCGTGGCCGCCTGGCCTCGCTGGAAACCCTGCAGCACGCCGCGCTCGGGCAGGAACAGGGCGCCGCCGCCCAATGGTTGAAGGCACAGGGGCTGGACAGCGCCGCCCGCGTCGGCGAGCGCCTGGCGGTCGAGGCCGGTTGGGAAAACGCGGTGGAAGCCGCGCTTGGCCAGTTGATCGAAGCGGTGATCGTCGATGCGCCCGAACAACTGGTCGATGCGCTGGGCGAGCTGGGCGAAGGCCGGCTTGCGCTGGTGTCGTCCGCGGCCGATGACGGGACGTATGCCGCGACCTGCCTGGCGTCGAAGGTCCAAGGTCCGCGCGCGATCCGTCGCCTGCTGGCGCGCCTGCACGCCGCGGAATCGCTTGCCGAGGCGCGCAGCCTGCAAGCCGGACTGGGTGCCGGCGAGTCCGTCATCACCCGTGCCGGCGAACGGCTGGGCGATGGCTGGGTGCGCATCGTGCGTTCCGGCGCCGCCAAGCAGGGCGCGCTGCTGCGCGAGAAGGACATCCAGTCCCTGCGCGCGGAGATCGAACGCCACGTCGCCCGCGAGCGCGAGCTCGAGAGCGGGCTGACCCATCTGCGCGACCAGCTGCTCGCCGCCGAACAGCAGCGCGAGGACGCGCAGCGTGCGCTGTACCTGGCGCATCGCGGCGTGTCCGAACTGGCCGGCCAGTTGCAGAGCCAGCAGGGCCGGCTGGATTCGGCACGCAGCCGCATCGAGCGCATCGACGCTGACCTCGAACAACTGGCGGCCGTGTTGGAGACCGGCCGCGAGCAGGTACGCGACGCCCGCAAGCGCGTCGAGGAGGCCGTCGCCCGGATGGGCGAGCTGGAAACCGCGCGCCAGGCGCTGGACAGCGAGCGCCGCGAACTCGCGCAGGCCCGCGACGACGCCCGCAATGCCGCCCGCGAATCGCGCGACGCCGCGCATGCGCTCGCCCTCACGGTGGAGTCGCAGCGCGCGCAGATCGTCGCGCTGGCGCAGGCGCTGGACCGGATGGGCGGCCAGCGCGGGCAACTGGACTCGCGGTTGGGCGATCTCGCCGCGCAACTTGCCGATGGCGACGCGCCGGTCAAGGCGCTGGAAGCGGAGCGCCAGGCCGCTTTGAACGAGCGCGTGCGCAGCGAACGCGAACTGGCGGCCGCGCGCTCGGCGCTGGAGGGCATCGACGCAGAGTTGCGCAACTTCGAGCAGACCCGCCAGCAGCGCGATGCGCAGGCGCTGGAGCAGCGCGAGGTGATCGGCCAACGCAAGCTGGACCAGCAGGCGCTGGCGATGAAGGCCGAGTCGTACGCGACTGCCGTGGCCGAAGCCGGTTTCGTGGTCGATGACCTGATCAACACGCTCGCCGACGACGCCGACGTCTCGCAGTGGGAAAAGGCGGTGGCCGACTTCGACGGCAGGCTGCGCCGGCTGGAACCGGTCAACCTGGCCGCCATCGCCGAACACGCCGAGGCGGCGCAGCGCAAGGACTACCTGGATGCGCAGGACGCCGACCTGACCTCGGCGCTGGACACGCTGGAAGAGGCGATCCGCAAGATCGACCGCGAGACCCGTGGCCGCTTCAAGGACACCTTCGACCGCGTCAACGCGGGCGTGCAGGAACTGTATCCGCGCCTGTTCGGCGGTGGCCACGCCTACCTCGAACTGACTGGCGAGGACCTGCTGGATACCGGCGTGGCGATCATGGCGCGCCCGCCCGGCAAGCGCGTGTCCAGCATCTCGCTGCTGTCCGGCGGCGAGAAGGCGATGACCGCGGTGGCGCTGGTGTTCGCGATCTTCCGCCTCAACCCCGCCCCGTTCTGCCTGCTGGACGAGGTGGACGCGCCGCTGGACGAGGCCAACGTCGGCCGTTTCACGTCGTTGGTCAGCGAGATGAGCGAGCAGGTACAGTTCCTGTTCGTCACCCACAACAAGGCCACGATGGAAGCCGCGCAGCAGCTCTCGGGCGTGACCATGCGCGAGCCGGGCGTCAGCCGCCTGGTCTCCGTCGACCTGGCTGAAGCCGCGCGCCTGGCGGGCGCGGCATAAGGAGGAACCCACGATGTCGGATACGGTCCTGTTGCGCATCGGCATCGCGATCGCGCTGTCGCTGCTGTTCGGCGCGATCATCTACTTCGGCCGCGGGCGCAAGGCCGGGCAGGGGCGGCGGATACCGCGCGAGCCGTCGGTCGATGCCGATGGCCGGCAGGAACCCACCCTCGGCGAGCAGCTCGCCGGCAGCTGGGGCCACGCGCCGGCGCAGCAGGACGAACTCGAACTCGATGGCAGCCCGGCGCAGAGCGAGCTCGGCAGGCGTGTGTCGGACCAGTTCGACCGCATCGTCTCGCTGTACGTGGCGGCAAGGGCCGGCAACAAGCTGCGCGGGCAGGACATCGTGGTCGCCGCCGAGAAGGCCGGCCTGACCTTCGGCCACATGGACGTGTTCCATCGGCTGGTGGACGGCAAGCCGGAACTCGGGCCGATCTTCAGCGTCGCCAACATCATCAAGCCCGGCAGCTTCGAGATGTCGCGCATCGCCGAAATCGAAACCCCGGCGATCGCCTTCTTCCTGACCCTGCCGGCACCGGTCGCCGCACTGGATGCCTGGGAAACGATGGAGCCGGCGGCGCAACGGATGGCCGACCTGCTGGACGGCGTGGTGCTGGACGAGGAACGCAATGCGCTCGGCCGCCAGCGCATCCAGCACATCCGTGATGAACTGCGCGCCTACGACCGCCAGCATGCGGCGCCGCCGCTGAGCAAGCCGACCCGCTGGTAGGCCGATGAGCGGACGCGAAACCGCCGCGCGCATCGCCGAACTGCGCCGCCGGCTGGACGACGCCAGCCACCGCTACCACGTGCTCGACGACCCGGACATCCCGGACGCGGAGTACGACGCGATGCTCCGCGAGCTCGACGAACTCGAGGCCGCGCACCCCGAGTTCGCCGACCCCAATTCACCGACCCAGCGGGTGGGCTTCGCCGCCTCCGGCCGCTTCGAGCCGGTCGCGCATGCCGTCCCGATGCTGTCGCTGGCGAACGCGTTCACTGATGAGGAAGTCGCCGATTTCGTGGCGCGCATCGAAAAGGAAACCGGCGATGCGGCGCCACGCTTTTCCGCCGAACCCAAGCTCGACGGGCTGGCGATCAGCCTGCGTTACGAGGGCGGTGCCTTCGTACGCGGTGCGACCCGCGGCGACGGCGCCACCGGCGAGGACGTCAGCGCCAACCTGCGCACGATCAAGTCGATTCCCCTGAAGTTGCGCGGCGCGGCGCCCGAGGTCCTGGAAGTGCGCGGCGAGGTCTACATGCCGCGCGCGGGCTTCGAGCAATACAACGCGCGGGCACGCGAACTCGGCGACAAGCCGCTGGCGAATCCGCGCAATGGCGCCGCCGGTTCGCTGCGCCAGCTGGATTCGCGGATCACCGCGCAACGGCCGCTGGCGTTCTATGCCTACGCACTGGGCGAGGTCTCCGGCGCGCTGCCGGCCACGCATTCCGAAGTGCTGCGGTGGCTGCGCGGGCTCGGTTTCGCGGTCAGCCCGCTGGTCGACGTGGTCGAGGGCACCGACGGCTTGCTGGCCTACTATCGAAATGTCGGCGCGCAACGCGACGAGCTGCCGTACGACATCGACGGCGTGGTCTACAAGCTCGACCGCTTCGACCAGCAACGCGCGATGGGCTTCGTCTCGCGCGCGCCGCGCTGGGCGATCGCGCACAAGTTCCCGGCGCAGGAAGCCGCGACCACGGTGGAATCGATCGAGGTCAACGTCGGCCGCACCGGCGCGGTCACGCCATGGGTCCTGATGGCACCGGTGCACGTGGGCGGCGTCAACGTGACCCGCGCGACGCTGCACAACGCCGACCAGGTCGCGCGGCTGGACGTGCGCAAGGGCGACACCATCATCGTGCGCCGCGCCGGCGACGTGATCCCGGAAGTGGTGCGGGTCATCGGGGAGCGGCGTCCGCTGGACGCGTCCGGCCAGCCGTTGCATGCGCCGTACCAATTGCCGACGCACTGTCCTGATTGCGGTTCCGCGGTCGAACGGGAGGCGGGTGAGGTCGTCGCCCGATGCACCGGCGGCCTGGTCTGCCCGGCGCAACGCAAGCAGGCGCTGATCCATTTCGCATCGCGACGCGCCATCGACATCGAAGGCCTGGGCGAACGCTTCGTCGATGCGCTGGTCGAGTTCGGCTACGTGCACGGCATCGCCGACCTGTACCGGCTCACGGTCGAAGACCTGGTCGAGATGAAGCAACGATCCGACGAGGCCGCGGGCGTGGTGCCGGAAACCGTCAAGGCCGGCAAGGTCGCCACCCGGTGGGCGGAGAACCTGGTGGCGGCGATCGATGCCAGCCGCAGCACCACGCTGGAGCGGCTGCTGTTCGCGCTTGGCATCCGCGACGTGGGCGAGAGCACGGCGAAGGTACTGGCCCGCCATTTCGGCGCACTGGCGCCACTGATGGCGGCCGACGAGGAAGCACTGAAGGACGTTCCCGATGTCGGGCCGGTGGTCGCCGCGCGCATCGCCCACTTCTTCGCGGAACCGCATAACCGCGAGGCCATCGCGGCGCTGCAGGCCGCCGGCATGCACTGGTCCGAAGGCGCGCCGCAGCGCGCCGCGGACGGCCCGCTGGCCGGCAAGACCGTGGTCCTCACCGGCGGGTTGGCCGCGATGAGCCGCGACGAGGCCGGCGCAAGGCTCGAAGCGCTGGGCGCCAAGGTCTCCGGCAGCGTGTCGAGGAAGACCTCGCTGGTGGTGGCCGGCGAGGCCGCCGGCAGCAAGCTGGCCAAGGCACGGGAACTTGGCCTCGAGATCTGGGACGAGGCCGCCTTGCTGGCCTTCCTCGCGGCGTACGCATGAGGTTCCAGCCGGGACCAGGGTGGGGGCCGGGCGTCGATACGGAGCTGCCGTGGGCGCCGAACGCCTCGCGCGACGCCATGCGCCTGCGCGCCTGGGTCAACCGCCTGGTGCGCGAGTTCTTCCACGCGCGCAACGTGCTGGAGGTGGAGACGCCGGTACTGTCCCGCGCCGGCAACACCGATCCGAACATCGCGTCATTCCACCTCGAATTCTCCGGCCGCACCGATGGTGCGCCGCGCACGCGCTGGCTGCGCACCTCGCCGGAATTCGCGCTCAAGCGCCTGCTTGCAGCCGGCATCGGCGATTGCTACGAACTCGGCCGCGTGTTCCGGGATGGCGAAGCTGGCGGCCGCCACAATCCCGAATTCACCATGCTCGAATGGTACCGGGTGGGCTGGGATCACATGCGCCTGCTCGACGAAACCGCGGAGCTGGTGCGCGCGGCCCTGGCGCTGGTCGGTCGCGAGGCGTCATTGCAGGTGCTGACCTACCGCGACCTGTATCGCGATTTGCTCGGAATCGACCCGTTCACCGCCGGCGAGGATGCCTTGCGCGCGGCCCTCGGGGACATGCAGATCGATCCCGCCGGCCTGGCCCGCGACGACTGGCTGGACCTGCTGATGACCCATCGCCTGCAACCTGCGTTCCCGGCGGATGGCTTGCTCGCGGTCATCGACTACCCCGCCTCGCAATGCGCGCTTGCGCAGGTTCGTGGCGACGGCGATGGCCATCCGGTGGCGGAGCGCTTCGAGCTCTACCTCGGCCCGGTGGAACTTGCGAACGGATACCACGAGTTGCGGGATGCCGCGGAACAGGCGGCCCGCTTCGCGCGCGACGGCGATGTGCGCCGTGGCCGGGATGCAAGCCTGCCGCCTACCGACACCCACCTGATCGCCGCGCTCGAATCCGGCCTGCCGGCGTGCGCAGGCGTGGCCTTGGGCGTGGACCGCCTGCTGATGGCGATGCTGGCGACGCCACGGATCGCGGACGTGCTGGCGTTCGATTTCCCGCGTGCCTGAGGCCACCGCGGCGGTGGCCTGAATGCGGGATATCCAGGCGGGCCAAGGGTGTGGCATCTTTTCCTTCCGTTAATGCGTGCCGCCTAAAGTAAGCCACCAGATCGGTCCATCCCGGGCCGAGGGATGAGGAGCCAGGTCCATGCGTGCCTTGATCGCCACCACTGTCGCCGTGCTTGCCGCGTCAGCCGCGGCGCCGGCCGCTGCCCAGTCCTACGGCAACACCTATGGCCATGGCGACGGCGGCGTCATCCGTTGCGAATCCAGCGATGGCCGCACCCGGGAATGCGCGACCGGCGGCGGCCGGGTGGTGCTGGAACGCCAGCATTCCAGGGCGGCCTGCATCGAGGGGCGCACCTGGGGCTACGGCCGCGACGGAATCTGGGTCTCGGACGGCTGTCGCGCCGATTTCCGTGTCTTCGGCGATGGCGACCGCTACGGTGGCTACGACAACTACGGCGGCTATGACGACTACGGCTACGGTTCCACCATCCGCTGCGAATCCGACGATGGCCGTACCCGGCGTTGTTCCACCGATGGCCACGGGCGCGCGCAACTGGTTCGCCAGCTCTCGCGCGCGGCCTGCATCGAGGGCCGCACCTGGGGCTCCGATCGCGGCAGTGTGTGGGTGTCGCAGGGCTGCCGCGCCGAATTCGCGCTGGATCGCCGTGGCTACGACGGCGGCTGGAACAATTCGGGCTACGGTTACCACAACCAGTTGTTCCGTTGCGAGTCCAACGATGGCCGCGTCCGCGAGTGCGTGGCCAATACCCGTGCAGGCGTGCAACTGGTGCGCCAGCTGTCGAGGGCAGCATGCATCCAGGGCCGCACCTGGGGCTATGGCCGCAACGGGATCTGGGTTTCGCAGGGGTGCCGCGCGGAATTCCGCACCTACTGATTGCGCGAAGCGGGACTCCCGCGCCGGCGCCCACGTGGCGCCGGTTTTGTTTGGCGATGGCGGATAATGGCGGCATGAACGCCACCATCGATTTCGACCGCTACGACCACGTCCGTCCGATCCGCTGGACCGGCGAAACCCTTGCGCTGCTGGACCAGCGCCAACTGCCGTTCGCGGTGGAATACGTCGCCTGTCGCGGCAGCGACGAAGTCGCCGAAGCGATCCATGCCCTGACCGTGCGCGGCGCGCCGGCGATCGGCATCGCCGCTGCCTGGGGCGTGGTGCTGGGCACTCGCGCGATCGATGCGGCGGACGGCGCCGAGGCCGCGCGCAAGCTGGAGCCGGCGATGCAGCGTCTCAACGCGGCGCGGCCGACCGCGGTCAACCTGGCCTGGGCGCTGGCGCGGATGCGTCGCGTGCTCGGCGAGGCCGGACCCGACTGGCGCGACGTAATCGAACGCGAAGCACGCGCCATCGAAACCGAAGACCTGGCCGCCAACCGCCACATGGGGGCGCTGGGTGCGGGCCTGATCGCGCCCGGCAGCGGCGTGCTCACCCATTGCAACACCGGCTCGCTGGCGACCGCCGGCTTCGGCACCGCGCTGGGCGTGATCCGCGCCGGCGTGGCTGCCGGCCGCATCGAACGCGTGTTCGCCGGCGAGACCCGGCCATGGAACCAGGGCGCGCGCCTGACCGTGTGGGAACTGCAGCAGGATGCCATCGACGCCACCCTGATCGCGGATGCCGCCGCATCGCACCTGATGAAGACGGGGCAGGTGCAGTGGGTGGTGGTCGGCGCCGACCGCATCTGCGCGAACGGCGACACCGCCAACAAGATCGGCACCTACCAGCTGGCGATCGCGGCCAGGCACCACGGCGTGAAGTTCATGGTGGTGGCGCCGTCCTCGACGGTGGACATGGCCACCGCGTCCGGCGACCTGATCGAGATCGAGGAACGCGATCCGGCCGAATTGCTCGCCTTCCGCGGCGAGCGCACCGTGGCCGAAGGCGTGCGCGCCTGGAACCCGGTGTTCGACGTCACCCCGCACGACCTGATCGATGCGATCGTGACCGAGAACGGCGTGGTCGAACGCCCGGATGCGGTGACGATGCGGGTGGCATTCCCCACGTAGGACCCCACTGGCAGAAATGGCCGTGGCGGGTGTTCGCACAGCGGCGTTTCGAGCCGCGCAGCGAATGCCCGCCACGACCATTTCTGCCGGCCAGAAAATCGCGTGTAACTTCTTGTTTCTCCGTCGAAATCGGCAGTGCCGAAGCGCGGCGCAAATGCTACAATTTCACGTTGCTTGAACTCCCTCGAAATGCCCGCCGCGGAAGGCCTTCCGCGGGTCGTTCGCGGGCATCGAATACCGCATCGAAATGGACACCTGATGGCCGATCTCGCCAAGGAAATCATCCCCGTCAACCTGGAAGACGAGATGCGCCGCAGCTACCTCGATTACGCCATGAGCGTGATCGTGGGGCGCGCGCTGCCGGATGTCCGCGATGGCCTGAAGCCCGTCCACCGGCGCGTGCTGTTCGCGATGACCGAGCTCGGCGCACACAGCAACAAGCCGTACTTCAAGTCCGCGCGCATCGTCGGCGACGTGATCGGCAAGTACCACCCGCACGGCGACCAGTCGGTGTACGACACCCTGGTGCGGATGGCGCAACCGTTCTCGCTGCGCTACATGCTGGTGGACGGGCAGGGCAACTTCGGTTCGGTCGACGGCGATTCGGCGGCGGCGATGCGCTACACCGAGGCGCGCATGGCCCGGCTCACCCATGAGCTGATGGCCGACATCGACAAGGAAACCGTCGATTTCCAGCCCAACTACGACGAAAAGGAACAGGAGCCGACGGTCATGCCGACCCGGTTCCCGAACCTGCTGGTCAACGGCTCCGCCGGCATCGCGGTGGGCATGGCCACCAACATCCCGCCGCACAACCTCGGCGAGGTGGTGGATGCGCTGCTGGCGCTGATCGATGATCCCGCGATCGACATCGACGGCCTGATGGAGCACATCCCCGGCCCCGATTTCCCCACCGCCGGCATCATCAACGGCGTCGGCGGCATCCACCTCGCCTACCGCACCGGCCGCGGCCGGGTGCGCATGCGCGCGCGCGCGGAGATCGAGGTGGCCGACAACGGCCGCGAGGCGATCGCGGTCACCGAAATCCCTTACCAGGTCAACAAGGCGCGACTGATCGAGAAGATCGCCGAGCTGGTCAAGGAAAAGAAGCTCGAGGGCATCAGCGAGCTGCGCGACGAGTCCGACAAGGACGGCATGCGCATCTTCATCGAGGTCAAGCGCGGCGAATCCGCCGAGGTCGTGCTCAACAACCTGTACCAGCAGACCCAGATGGAGTCGGTGTTCGGCATCAACATGGTGGCGCTGGTCGACGGCCGCCCGCAGTTGCTGAACCTCAAGCAGATCCTCGAAGCGTTCGTGCGCCACCGCCGCGAAGTGGTCACCCGCCGCACCATCTTCGAGTTGCGCAAGGCGCGCGCGCGCGCGCACATCCTGGAGGGGCTGACGGTCGCCCTGGCCAACATCGACGAGATGATCGAGCTGATCAAGACCTCGGCGAACCCGAATGAAGCACGCGAGCGGATGCTGGCGAAGACCTGGCAGCCCGGGCTGGTTGGCGCATTGCTGGCGGCCGCGGGCAGCGATGCGTCGCGCCCCGAGGACCTGCCGCCCGGCGTCGGCCTGGTCGACGGCGCCTACCAGCTGACCGAGATCCAGGCCAGCCAGATCCTGGAGATGCGCCTGCACCGCCTGACCGGGCTGGAGCAGGAAAAGCTCACCGAGGAATACCGGCTGCTGCTCGACGCCATCCGTGGCCTGATCGAGATCCTCGAGGATCCGGACGTGCTGCTGGACGTCATCCGCGCCGAGCTGCGCAGCGTCAAGGAGGAGTTCGGCGACACCCGCCGCAGCGAGATCCGCGCCTCCGAGGAAGACCTCGACATCCTCGACCTGATCGCACCGGAAGACGTGGTGGTGACCCTGTCGCATGCCGGCTACGCCAAGCGCCAGCCGGCCACCGCCTACCGCGCCCAGCGCCGCGGCGGCAAGGGTCGCAACGCAGCGGCGACCAAGGACGAGGATTTCATCGACCAGCTGTGGCTGGTCAACACCCACGACACCCTGCTTACCTTCACCAGCAGTGGCCGCGTGTTCTGGCTGCCGGTGCACCAGCTCCCGGACGCCGGCCCCAACGCGCGCGGCCGCCCGATCATCAACTGGATCCCGCTGGTCGAGGGCGAGAAGGTGCAGGCGGTGCTGCCGGTCCGCGAGTACGACGATGCGCATTACGTGTTCTTCGCGACCCGCAACGGCACGGTCAAGAAGACCCCGCTGTCGGAGTTCGCGTTCCGGCTGGCCCGCGGCAAGATCGCGATCAACCTCGACGACGGCGACGCGCTGATCGGTGCCGCGCTCACCGGCGGTGACGCCGACATCATGCTGTTCGCCAGCAACGGCAAGGCCGTGCGCTTCGACGAGGGCGCGGTACGCTCGATGGGCCGCACCGCCACCGGCGTGCGCGGCATGCGCCTGGCCACCGGCGAGGCAGTGGTCAGCCTGATCGCGCTCGATGGCGACGGCGACATCCTCACCGCCAGCGCGCGCGGCTACGGCAAGCGCACCCCGGTCGCCGACTACCCGAAGAAGGGCCGCGGCACCCAGGGCGTGCTGGCGATCAAGACCAGCGATCGCAATGGCCAGCTGGTGGGCGCGATCCAGCTCTCCGAACAGCACGACGTGCTGCTGATCTCCGATGGCGGCACCCTGGTGCGCACGCCCGCGGCACAGATCGCCCAGGTCGGCCGCAACACCCAGGGCGTGACCCTGATGCGGCTGGCGGCGGACGAAACCCTGCAGGCGATCGAACGCCTGGATGCCTCGCTGGAGGGCGACGCGGAGGCGGTCGCCGCCATCCCGGCCACGGAGCTGCCGCGGGCAAGCGGTCCGGCCTGACCGCCACCGAGCGGCGATCGCTCGACGGGCGGCCGCGGGGCCGCCCGTTTCCGCGGCCGAGGCCGCGTTACTCCAGTTCCGCCAGCACGTGCTCCGCGGACGAGACCCGGAACTCGCCGGGTGCCTCCACGAACAGCTGGCGAACGACCCCGTCCTCGGCATACAGCGCGAAGCGCTTGCTGCGGGTGCCCATGCCGAAGGCGCTGGCATCCATCTCCAGGCCCAGCTTGCGGGTGAACTCGCCATTGCCGTCGGACAGCATTTGCAGCCCCTCCGGCACGTGCTGGCTCTCGCCCCAGGCCTGCATCACGAACGGGTCGTTGACCGCCATGCAGGCGACGCCGATGCCCTTGTCGTGGAAGCTACCGAAGTGCTCGACGAAGCCCGGCAGGTGCCGTTCGGAACAGGTCGGGGTGAACGCGCCGGGCACCGCGAACAGGACCAGCTTGTTGCCCTTGAACAGGCTGGCGGTATCGACCTTCTGAACGCCATCGCGGATGCATTGCAGGATCGCGTCCGGGATCCGGTCGCCGGGTTGGATCGACATCGTGGTGCTCCTCGTCGGTGGGGAACCCGGAGTCTAAACCTTGCCCGCGCCGGCATCGGATAATCTGGCAGGGTAGGCAACGAGGCGTCACGGACCAGCATGGAATTCAAGGACTATTACGGAATCCTCGGGGTCGAGCCGAGTGCGGGCGATGCCGAGATCAAGACCGCCTATCGCCGGCTTGCGCGCAAGTTCCATCCGGACGTCAGCAAGGAACCCGGCGCCGAGGAGAAATTCAAGGCCGTCAACGAGGCCTTCGAGGCACTGCGCGATCCTGCCAAGCGCAAGGCCTACGACCAGCTGCGCGCGGGCGGCTATCGTCCCGGCGAGGAGATCAGGCCACCGCCCGGTGGGTTCGGTCGCGGTCCGGGCGGGCAGCCGGACTTCGACTTCGACGAGATCTTCGCTGGCGGCGGGGCCGGTGGCGGCTTTTCCGACTTCTTCGAGAGCATGTTCGGCCGCCAGCGGGGCGCGGGCGGTCCCCGTGGACCGCAGGCGCAGGGCCGCGCCGCGGACGGTGTCACCCGCGCCAAACTGGCGGTGCCGCTGGAATCGGTCTACAACGGCGCCGGCGTGCGCATCAGCGTCAACGGCCGCACCCTTGAAGTGCGGGTTCCGAAGGGGGTCAGGCCCGGGCAGTCGATCCGCCTGGCGCGGCAGGGCAATGGCGGTGGCGACCTGCTGCTGGAAATCGAATACGCGGCGCACCCGCAGTTCGAGGTCGACGGCCGCAACGTCATCCATGTGCTGCCAGTGGCGCCGTGGGAAGCGGCGCTGGGCGCGACGATCAGCGTGCCGACCCTGGGCGGCCCGGTGGAGCTCAAGATCCCGGCCGATTCCGAGGCGGGCCGCAAGCTGCGCTTGCGCGGGCGCGGCCTGCCGGGAGGCGCGCAGGGCGCGGATGGCGACCAGATCGTGGAGCTGGAGATCCTCGCGCCGAAGGCGCACGACGGCGCCCAACGCGAGGCCTACGCGCGCATGCGCGATGCGTTCGGCGACGATTGGAGGCGTGGCTGAGCCAAGGCGACCGCCGGCGACCAGGCCGGCATGGGGAGCGATGCCGGCGGCGCGGCGTCGACAGCGGCGGCGGCGATCAGGCCGCCGGTGCGCCGCCCAGGTACTGCGCGATCAGCTCCGACAGTTCGGTTTCGCTGAACGGCTTGGTGATGTAGGCCTTCGCGCCCTGGCGCAGGCCCCACATGCGGTCGGTGTCCTGGTCCTTGGTGGTCACCAGGATCACCGGGATGTGCTTGGTGCTGGGCTCGCGGGTGATCGACCGGGTGGCCTGGAAACCGTTGAGGTTCGGCATCACCACGTCCATCAGGATGAGGTCCGGGATCTCGCGCTTGGCGGCTTCCACGCCGGCGGCACCATCCTCGGCGGTCAGCGCGTCGTGGCCGAGTTTTTCGACGATGCGGCGGATGCCCATGAGCTGGGAAGGCGAGTCGTCGACGATCAGGATGCGTGCCATGTAGGTCCCCGTGGTTGGCAGGCCGATTGTAGCGGCAGGCGGTGCGCCCGCAAGCGGGTTGGCCGTTATTTTAGAGCTGGACCACGGTCCGGCCCAGCGAACCGCCGGCCAGCATGCTGGCGAACACCGCCGGCAGGTCGTCCAGGGAGGCTTCGCGGGTGCAGATGGCGTCCAGGTTGCCCGGTTTCCAGTCACTGGCCAGCCGCCGCCAGACCTCGTCGCGGATGTCGCGGGCGGTGCCCGCCGAGGCCACGCCCAGCAGCGAGACGCCGCGGATGATGAAGGGCATCACCGTGGCATGCAGCTCATGCGAGGCGGCCAGGCCGCAGCTGGCGACGTTTCCGTAAGGTGCGGTCTGCGCCAGCAGCGCGGCCAGCATCGGTCCGCCGACGTTGTCCAGGCCACCGCCGAAGCGGACGCTGTCCATCGGCCGGGGCGTTGTCAGTGCCTCGCGGCCCAGCACTTCCGAAGCGCCGAGCGACTTCAGGTAGTCCGCGTGCTCCGGCTTGCCGCTGATCGCGTGGACCTCGTAGCCGGCCTTGCGGAAGATCGCGATTGCCAGCGAACCCACGCCGCCGGTGGCGCCGGTGACGGCCAGCGGCCCCAGGTCGGGCGCCTGCCGGTTCTCGGTCATCCGCAGCAGGCCCAGCGCTGCGGTGAAGCCGGCGGTGCCCAGTATCATCGCCCCGCGCAGGGTGAGGCCAGCGGGCAGCGGGATGACCCAGCGCGCGTCCAGCCGGGCGTACTCCGAATAGCCGCCGTCGCGGGTCTCCGACAGCCCGCTGCCGGTGACCAGCACCGCGTCGCCCTCGCGGAACGCAGGACTGGTGGAGGCCACCACGTGGCCGGCAATGTCGATTCCGCCGACCAGCGGGAAGCGGCGCAGGATCTTGCCCTTGCCGGTGCCGGCCAGCGCGTCCTTGTAGTTGACCGAGGAGTACGCGGTCTTGACCACCACTTCGCCGGCATTGAGCTCGTCCAGCGACACCGCCTCGATGCCGCTGCGGTAGCCGTCGACATCGTCATGGATGCGGAAGGCGCGGAACGTCGCCGGAACGGTCATACATCCTCCGTGGTGAGCTTGAGCTGGCTGCGGCGCTTCTCGTCCAGCCACTTGTCGGCCTGCGCCGGCACGTACCCGCGCATCCATTCCAGCAGCGCCTCGATTTCGGTGCCATGCCACATGTCGGAGCGCTGCTCCACATGCAGGAAGCGCTCGCGCACCATGGTGTCCAGCATCGCCATCAGCGGCTCCCAGAAGCCGTTGACGCCAAGGAAGGCGCAGGGCTTCCTGCCCAGGCCCAGCTGTCGCCAGGTCAGCATCTCGAACATTTCGTCGAGGGTGCCGAAGCCGCCGGGCAGGGCGATGAAGCCGTCGGCCAGTTCGAACATGCGCGCCTTGCGGGTGTGCATGGAATCGACCACTTCCAGGCGGGTGACGCCCTTGTGGGCGACCTCCCAGTCGACCAGTTGCTGCGGGATCACGCCGATCACTTCGCCGCCGCCGGCCAGCACCGCGTCGGCCACGATGCCCATCAGGCCGACGTTGCCGCCGCCGTAGACCAGCGCGATGCCATCGCGGGCGAGGCGGGTGCCGAGGTCGCGTGCCAGCGCGGCATAGGCCGGGTCGCTGCCTGCGTTGGAACCGCAATAGACGCACAGGGTTTTCATGCGTCGATTATCGCCCGGCGGAAACGGAAACGGCGCACCGGAGTGCGCCGTGCTTTTCGCGTTGCGAGGGGTCAACTGGAGGGCACATCGCGGCGCTTGAGGCGACGTGCCAGCCTCAGTTGGCCTTGTGGATCGCCCGCTTGTGCACTGCCATCGCGGCGTCGTGCACGGCTTCGCTCAGCGACGGATGCGCGTGGCAGATCCGCGCCAGGTCGTCGGCGCTGCCCTTGAACTCCATCGCCAGCACGCCTTCGTGGACCAGCTCGGAGACGTTCACGCCGACCAGGTGCATGCCCAGGATGGTGTCGGTCTCGGCATGCGCCAGCACCTTCACGAAGCCCGCCGGCTCGGCCATCGCCACCGCGCGGCCGACCGCCGCGAACGGGAAGCTGCCGGCCTTGTACGGGATGCCCTCGGCCTTCAGCTGCTCCTCGGTCTTGCCGACCCAGGCGATTTCCGGCTCGGTGTAGATCACCCACGGAATGGTGTCGAAGTTGACGTGGCCCGGCAGGCCGGCGATCAGCTCGGCCACCGCGATGCCTTCCTCGAAGCCCTTGTGCGCCAGCATCGGCCCGCGCACGCAGTCGCCGACCGCCCACACGCCATCGACGCCGGTGTGGCAATGCGCGTCGACCTCGATCTGGCCGCGCTCGTTGAGCTTGACGCCGGTGCCTTCGGCCAGCAGGCCCTTGGTGGCGGCGCGGCGGCCCACGGCCACCAGCAGCTTGTCGACCACCAGCGACTGTTCGGCGCCCTTGTCGTCGGTGTAGCTGACGTGCACGCCGTCCTGCTTCACCTCTGTGCCGCCGACCTTGCAGCCCAGCTTGATGTCCAGGCCCTGCTTCTTGAACTCGCGCGCGGCGACCTTGCCCACTTCGGCGTCGGCGGCGGCAAGGAAGGTCGGCAGGCCTTCGAGGATGGTGACCTCGGCGCCCAGGCGCTTCCACACGCTGCCCAGTTCCAGCCCGATCACGCCGGCGCCGATCACGCCCAGCCGCTTCGGCACGGCTTCAAGGTCCAGGGCGCCGACATTGTCGATGATGTGCTCGCCGAACCTGGCGAACGGCAGCTCGATCGAATCGGAACCGGCGGCGAGGATGACGTTGGTGCCCTTCAGTTCGACTTCGGAACCATCGTGCTGCTTCACCTTCACCACGTTGCCCGGCTGCAGCTGGCCGAAGCCATGGAACGCGGTGACCTTGTTGGCCTTGAACAGCGCGGCGATGCCGCCGGTGAACTGCTTCACGATGCCGTCCTTGCGGGCGACCATCTTCTTCACGTCGATCGCCGGCTTCTCGAAGCTGATGCCGTGCTGGTCGAAGATGTGGCCCATGTTCCAGTACTGGCGGCTGGAATCCAGCAGCGCCTTGGACGGGATGCAGCCCACCCGCAGGCAGGTGCCGCCAAGCGCCGGCTTGCCGTCCTTGCCCAGCGCGGCGTCGATGCAGGCGGTCTTGAGGCCCAGCTGCGCGGCGCGGATGGCGGCGTGGTAGCCGGCGGGGCCGGCACCGATGACGACGACGTCGAAGGCTTGTTGTTGAGAGGCGGGTACTTCGCTCATTGCAGGTGTCCTTTGCGTTGAAACGAGAAGCCCCGCTTGCGCAGGGCTTCGTGCAATCACATGCCCAGCAGCATCCGGTGCGGATTCTCGAGCTGGTTCTTGATGTCGACCAGGAACAGCACCGCGTCCTTGCCGTCGATGATGCGGTGGTCGTAGCTCAGCGCGATGTACATCATCGGCGCGGCGATCACCTGGCCGTTCTCGACGATGGCGCGCTCCTTGATCGCGTGCATGCCCAGGATCGCGCTCTGCGGCGGGTTGACGATCGGGGTCGACATCAGCGAGCCGAAGGTGCCGCCGTTGGTGATGGTGAAGGTGCCGCCCTGCAGGTCTTCGAGCTTCAGGCCGCCCTCGCGCGCCGCCTTCGCATAGGTGGCGATGCCGGATTCGACGTCGGCGAAGCTCATCCGCTCGACGTTGCGCAGCACCGGCGTGACCAGGCCCTTGTCGGTGGACACCGCCACCGAGATGTCGGCGTAGCCGTGGTAGATGACGTCGTTGCCATCGACCGATGCATTGACCACCGGGTACTTCTGCAATGCGTTCGCCGCGGCCTTGGCGAAGAAGCCCATGAAGCCGAGCTTGATGCCGTTGGCCTTCTCGAACTGCTCGCCAAGTTCCTTGCGCATCTGCATGACCTTGGCCAGGTTCACCTCGTTGAACGAGGTCAGCATCGCGATGGAGTTCTTCGACTGCATCAGGCGTTCGGCGATGCGGGCGCGCATGCGGGTCATCGGCACGCGTTCTTCCGGGCGCGCGCCGCCGGCCACGCCGGCGGTCTTGCCACTGGCGTAGTTGACGATGTCTTCCTTGGTGACCATGCCGCGGCGGCCGGTGCCGGCCACGTCGGCCGGGTCCACGCCGCTGGTGGTGGCGGCGAAGCGCGCACCCGGGGGCAGCGCGCCGCTGGCGGGAGCGGAAGCCGGTGCGGCCGGAGCCGCGGCGGCAGGCGCCGGGGCAGGTGCCGCTGCGGCGGCGGCTGGGGCGGCGGCAACCGCGCCTTCCTCGATCACCGCGACCACCTGCTGGCTGTTGACGGTGGCGCCGGCCTCGAAGCGGATCTCCTTGAGCACGCCGTCGACCGGCGAGGGGACTTCCAGCACGACCTTGTCGGTCTCGAGGTCGAGCAGGTTCTCGTCGCGGCGGACCGCGTCGCCGGCCTTCTTGTGCCAGCTGGCGATGGTGGCGTCGGAAACGGATTCGGGGAGAACCGGGACTTTGACTTCGGTGGCCATGCGGGCGTCCTGTCGGGAATGCGGTGTTGAAAGGGGAGGTGGTGGCTTATTCCGGGCAGATTTCGCCGGCGATCGGGTTCACCAGCGCATCGGCGACCAGCGCGCTGTGCTCTTCCACGTGCTCGGCCATGTGGCCGGCGGCGGGCGAGGGCGAACGCGCGCGGCCGGCATAGCTGAGCGACTGCCCGGGCTGCAGGCAGGCGCGCAGGTGGTGCTGGATCTGGTACCACGCACCCTGGTTCTGCGGCTCTTCCTGGCACCAGACGACTTCGGTCGCGGCAGCGAAGCGCTGCAGTTCCGCCGCCAGTTCCTGGCGCGGGAACGGATACAGCTGTTCGACGCGGACCAGGGCGACGTCGTCGATCCCGTTCCGCTGCGCTTCCTCCAGCAGGTCGTAGTAGACCTTGCCGGAGCAGGCAACGACGCGTCGCACGGCCTTCGCGGTTGCGGTGGTGTCCGGGATCAGCCGCTGGAACTCGCCATTCGCGAGTTCGTCCAGGCTCGACACCGCCAGCTTGTGGCGCAGCAGCGACTTCGGCGTCATCACCACCAGCGGCTTGCGCGTGCGCATGCGCATCTGCCGGCGGATCATGTGGAAATCCTGCGCCGGGGTGGTCGGCGCGCACACGATCATGTTGTCGAGCGCGCACAGCTGCAGGAAGCGCTCCAGCCGCGCCGAGCTGTGTTCCGGCCCCTGGCCCTCGTAGCCGTGCGGCAGGAACAGGGCGAGGCTGCACAGGCGGCCCCACTTCGCTTCACCGGCGGCGAGGAACTGGTCGATCACCACCTGCGCGCCATTGGCGAAGTCGCCGAACTGCGCTTCCCAGATGTCCAGGGTCATCGGGTCGGCGGTGGCGTAGCCGTATTCGAAGGCCATCACCGCCTCCTCGCTGAGCAGCGAGTCGATGATGGCGACATCGGATGGGTTCGAAACCAGCCGGCGCAGCGGCAGCACGTATTCGTCGCTGGTCTGCTCGTGCAGGATCGCGTGGCGGTGGAAGAAGGTGCCGCGGCCGCAGTCCTGCCCGACCAGGCGCAGGCGGTAGCCTTCGTCGAGCAGGCTGGCGTAGGCCAGGTTCTCGGCGAAGCCCCAGTCGCCCGGCAATTCGCCGGCCGCCATCTTGCGGCGGTCCTCGTAGATCTTGGCGACCCGCGGGTGCAGCTTGAGGTCGTCCGGGATGTGGTTGATCGCATCCGCCAGCGACTTCAGGCGGGTGCCGTCGAAGCGGGTATCGACCGCATCGGCGAGCTTGCCGGCCATGAACGGCGACCAGTCGACCGCGAATTCGTCGGGGGTGCGGGCGACCACCTCGGTGGTGACCTCGCCGGCGTCGAGCCGGTCGCGGTAGGCGTCCACCAGCGCCTGCGCCGCGTCCGCGGCGATCGTGCCTTCGGCGGCCAGCCGGTTCGCATACAGCTCGCGGGTGGTCTTCATCGCGCGGATCGTGCGGTACATCAGCGGCTGCGTCGCCGCCGGCTCGTCGGCCTCGTTGTGGCCATGGCGGCGGTAGCAGACGAGGTCGATGACCACGTCCTTGCCGAAGCGGTTGCGGAAGTCCAGCGCCAGTTCGGCGCAGAACACCACCGCTTCCGGGTCGTCGCCATTCACGTGCAGCACCGGCGCGCCGACCATCTTGGCGACGTCGGTGCAGTACAGGGTGGAGCGCGCGTCCTGCACCGCGCTGGTGGTGAAGCCGACCTGGTTGTTGACCACCACGTGGACGGTGCCGCCGACTGCGAAGCCGCGGGCCTGCGACATCTGCAGCAGCTCCATGCCCACGCCCTGGCCGGCGAACGCAGCGTCACCGTGGATCAGGATCGGCAGCACCTGCGCACGGCCGTGCCCGCCGCGCCGGGTCTGGCGCGAACGCACCGAGCCGGCGACCACCGGGTTGACGATCTCCAGGTGCGACGGGTTGAACGCCAGCGCCAGGTGGACCGGGCCGCCCGGGGTGGCGACGTCGGCCGAGAAACCCATGTGGTACTTGACGTCGCCCTGGTGGGCCAGGTCGCTATGGACGTGCTCGAACTTGCCTTCGAATTCGTCGAACAGGTGCTGCGCCGGCTTGCCGAGGGTGTTCACCAGCACGTTCAGGCGGCCACGGTGGGCCATGCCGATGACCACGTCCTTCGCGCCCTGCGCGCCGGCACGGCGGATGGTGGTGTCCATCAGCGGGATCAGCGAATCACCGCCTTCCAGCGAGAAGCGCTTTTGCCCCACGTACTTGGTGTGCAGGTAGCGCTCCAGGCCTTCCGCGGCGGTCAGCCGCTCCAGGATCCGCTGCTTGTCCGCAGGCGTGCGCCCGTAATTGCCGGCCGCGGCCTCAAGGCGTTCATACACCCAGCGCCGCTGCTCGACGTCGGTGATGTGCATGAACTCGGCGCCGATGCTGCCGGTGTAGGTCGCCTTCAGGGTGGCGAGCAGCTCGCCGAGCTTCATGCGCTCGCGGCCAGCCACGCCGCCGGTGCTGAATTCGGCGCCGGCATCGCCCTCGGACAGGCGGTGGAATGCCAGCGCCAGGTCGGGTGCATCCGGCTTGACCGCCATTCCCAGCGGATCCAGGTTGGCGGCCAGGTGCCCGCGCGAACGGTAGGCGGTGATCAGCTTGCCGACCGCGCGTTCGCGCTCGTCACCGCCGCCACTGGCGACGACCCCGCGCGCGGCCCGGCGGCCGGCCTCGGCGATCTGTTCGATCACCACCGAATGCGGGACGTCGCCGGCTTCGCGGCCCTTGAGCCCGTCGAAGTACTGCTTCCACTTCGGCCCGACGCTTTCCGGCGCGACCAGGTACTGCTCGTAGAGGTCCTCGATGTAGGCGCCGCTGGCGCCAAGTTGCGAGGACTGGGCAAACTGCTTCAGGAGACTGTCCACCATGGCGTCGAGGGCGACCTGGAGATAAGTGATTGATCCGGGAGGAGCGATGTCCAGCCGGTGCCCGCTGAATGGGAGGGCGAAAGGACGGGAATTATAGCCGCAGGCGGTTGCGCACTGCACCACGTCTTTTGTCTAAGACGGCCTCCAGCCGCTGGCCGCTAGCGGCACCGGCCGTGCTTCACAGCCCGAGTGCGCGGTATTCGCTGACCGGCCGCGAACGCTCCCAGGCCTCGTCGAAGGCCGCGCGCAGCTGGCGCACGCGTGCCGGGGCATGCGGTTCGGCCTCGCCGTCGATCCGCTCGCCCATGCTGCGCAGGTAGTAGCCGCCGCCATCGCCCGCGATGAATGCGGCAGGGTCGTCGCGGTCCACCGGGTCCTGCAGCTCGCGGAACTGGAAGATGCTCGGCAGCCGTTGCGCCAGCGCCAGCAGGGGGGCTTGCGAACGTTGCGGGGTGGCGACGTCGTGCAGCAGGATCCGCACCTCGCCGCCGCGGCCGGCGGTTGCGAACCGGCGCAGGGCCTGCAGCACGCCTGAATCCGTATACAGCAATGGGTCAAGATCGCGGCTGCGGATCCAGATGCTGCGGCGGGCGCTGTCGATGGCGTTCAGGGTCGCCTCGACCCCGGCGGCGCGCGACTCGATGCGTTGCGGACCATCCAGCATCCGCAGCATCGCCTGGTGCTCGATCCCGGCTTCCATGAAGCGGTCACCTTCGGGCTTGAACCCATGGCGCTCGTAGAACCCGAGCGCCGACACCTGCGAATTCAGCCGGACTTCGGTCCAGCCGCGTTTGCGGGCCTCCGCGACCAGTGCCAGCAGCAGCGCATCGCCGACCCCGCGGCCGCGCCACGGCGCGCGCACCGCCATCCGCCCGATGTGCTGGTCCGGGGTCAAACGCGCGGTGCCGATGGTGGTGCCGTCCAGCAGCCGCGCGATCACGTGCGTGCATGCCGGATCCAGCGCATCGTGCTCGATCTCGACCGGGACGCCCTGCTCGCCGACGAAGACCTCGTCGCGCACTGCGCGCAGTTCGGCCAGCGCCGCCTGGAAATCGACGACGCTGACATGGAACGGTTGCAGGCCTGGATCATTGGGGTTCATTGCGCGTCCTCCGCCAGTTGCAAACGGTAATGGCCGGCATCGAGCAGCGCGAACACGGCGTCGCGGCCGGCCTGGCCCAGGCTGTCGTACAGCGCGGCATCCACCGCCTCGGCGGCGGCCAGCCGCCGGGCGTCGCGCACCGGCAGCGCGAGCACGCGGCCACCGGCATACAGGCGGCCGCCGCGCTTGCCGTGTGCGCGCCGCCACGCCATCCGCGACCACGGATGCCGCAGGATCACGGCACCGTGCGCAAGGTCCCATTCGACCTCGATCCGCGCGCGCCCGGCGTCATCCGCGGCCGGTTCCACCGCGCAGCGGTAGGTGGTGATGAAGGCACCGAACCAGTCGCCAAGGGCGTCGGCATCGTTCATCCGCAGCAGGTTGAGCGCCTCCACCACCCGCGCCATCGCCGCGCCGTCGATCTCGTTGGCGTCGCTGGCCGGCGCAAGGCCGGGATCGGTGTAGCGCAGGTCCTCGGGCGCATCGGCGGCAAGGGTGTCGACGAAATCGCCGAGCAGTTCCGCCGCCGAGGGCGCGCGCATGCCGACCGAGAACGTCAGGCAATGATCGACCGCGATGCCATGGTGCGGCACGCCGGGCGGCAGGTAGAGCATGTCGCCGGGTTCCAGCACCCAGTCGTGGGTGGGATGGAATTCGCGCAGCAGCTTGAGTTCGACATCGGGGCGGAAACCCAGCGGCGGGTTCGCGCTGGCGTCGATCTGCCAGTGGCGGCGGCCCTGCGCCTGCAGCAGGAGCACGTCGTACTGGTCGATGTGCGCGCCAACCGAACCGCCGGCGGCGGCGAAGCTCACCATCACGTCATCGATCCGCCAACGCGGCAGGAACGCGAAGTGGGCGAGCAGGCCGCGGATATCGGCGTCCCACTTGTCCATGTCCTGCACCAGCAGGGTCCAGTCGTGGTCGGGCAGGGTGGTGAAATCGGTCTCCGCGAACGGCCCGTGGCGCACGCGCCATGAATCGTCGGCCTTGTCGTGTTCGATGAGCCTGGCCAGCACGCCATCCTCGCAGGCCAGCCCGGCCAGGTCTTCCGGCTGCACCGGCGACACGAAGCCGGGGAAGGCATTGCGGATCAGCAGGGGTTTCTTCTGCCAGTACTCGCGCAGGAACTTCGCCGGCGACATGCCCAGCGGCTGCGGCCCACTGGCGGCATCGATCTCGATCATGGCGGTGCCTCCTTGGCTTCGCGGTCCAGGCGCTTCTGCAGGTTCTGCAAACCGGTGGTGGCCAGCGCCCGGCACGCGCCCGCGCTGCCCATCGGTTGCTCGCCGCGCAGGCGCGGCCACAGGTCGCTGACGGACGGATGCGGGGTCAGCAGGATGTCGCAGGGCTCGATGCCGGCAAGCGCCTGCATCCCGGCCTTGAAAGCCGTGCCGTAGTCGGGATGGTCGCGATACAGGTATTCGCCATCCGCCAGTGCGCTCACGCTGTCGGCATAGACGACCTGCCTGCAATCGGTGCCTGCGCAGCTGCGCCAGCTGAAGCTGGTGCTGCCGGGCGCATGCCCGGGCGTGGCATGCACCTGCACGGACAGCGGTCCCACCTGCACGTGCGCGTCATCGGCGATGGCGCGTGCGCCGGGAACCGCCGGGAACGGCTTCAGCTCAAGGTGCTGCGGATCATTGCGTTCGCTGCGCCCGCTGCGCAGGACCGGCAGCGCGGCTGCGCGCGACAGCACCTGCGCGCCACTCAGTTGCTGCAAGCGGGCGATGCCGCCGGCATGGTCGAAGTGTTCGTGCGTATTGAGGATGACGCGCACGTCGCGCATGCGATGCCCGCTGGCCTCGATGCTGCGCGCCACGCCGCCGGCGGCGGCCTCGGTCGCACCGTCGATGAGGATGTGTCCCGCGGGCGAGGTGATCAGGATCGCGCTGATCCCGCAGCTGCCCACGTACCAGGTATTGGCGAACACGTGGCGCGGCGCGGTCGCCTCGTCCCAGTCGCCTTCGTCCTTGCAGGGCGCGACCACGGGCACCGCGGTCGCGACACGCTGAATGGCTTCGACGCCCGGCGCCGGCGCGGCGCATGCAACCAACAGCAGTGTCGCCACGCACGAACGAGGGGCACTCACCTCAGATCTCCCGCGCCAACCGTTCGGCAAGGCCGGTGTAGCTGCCCGGCGTCATCGCCAGCAGCCGCTGCCTGTCGCCGGCGGGCAGGTCCAGGCTGGCGATGAATTCGCGCATCGAGGCCTCGGTGATGCCGTGGCCACGGGTCAGCGCCTTCAGCTGTTCGTACGGGTTCGGCAGGCCGTGGCGGCGCATCACCGTCTGCACGGCTTCGGCCAGCACTTCCCAGGCGGCATCAAGATCGGCCGCCAGGCGGTCCGGATTCACGCTGAGCTTGTCCAGGCCGCGCAGCAGGGCATCGAAACCGATCAGCATGTGGCCGAAGGCGGTACCGAGCGCACGCAGCACGGTGGAATCGGTGAGGTCGCGCTGCCAGCGGCTGACCGGCAGCTTGATCGCGAAATGCTCGAACAGCGCGCTGGCGATGCCGAAATTGCCTTCCGCGTTCTCGAAGTCGATCGGGTTGACCTTGTGCGGCATCGTGCTGCTGCCGACTTCGCCGGCCTTCACCGCCTGCTTGAAATAGCCCTGCGAGATGTAGCCCCAGAGGTCGCGGCAGAGGTCGATCGCGATGGTGTCGATGCGCCTGGCCACGTCGCACAGCTCGGCGATGCCGTCGTGCGGTTCGATCTGGGTGGTGTAGGGCTGCCAGTCCAGGCCGAGGGATTCGACGAAATGCTTCGAGAACGCCGGCCAGTCGATGTCCGGGTACGACGCGACATGCGCGTTGTAGTTGCCCACCGCGCCGTTGATCTTGCCCGGCATCGGCAGCCCGGCCAGCACTTCGCCCTGTCGCTGCAGGCGGGCGACCACGTTGGCGAGTTCCTTGCCCACCGTGGTCGGCGACGCGGTCTGGCCGTGGGTGCGGGAGAGCATCGGCAGCGCCGCATGCTCGTGCGCCATCGCCCGCAGTTTCTGGATCAGGTCATCCAGCTTCGGGAGCAGCACCGACAGGCGCGCTTGATTGAGCATCAGCGCGTAGGACAGGTTGTTGATGTCCTCGCTGGTGCAGGCGAAGTGCACGAACTCCAGCGCCGGGCCAAGCTCGGCATCGTCCTGCAGGCGTTCCTTGATCAGGTATTCGACCGCCTTGACGTCGTGGTTGGTGGTGCGCTCGATCTCCTTCACCCGTGCCGCGTCGGCCACCGAGAATCCATCGGCCAGTGCGCGCAGGCGCGCCGCGGCGGCCTCGGAGAAGGGCGGCAATCCGGCGATGGCGGGCGCCTCCGCCAGCGCCAGCAACCATTCCACCTCCACCTTCACCCGCGCGCGGACCAGGCCGTATTCGGAAAAGATCGGGCGCAGGGCATCGACCTTGCCGGCGTAGCGGCCATCGAGCGGGGACAGGGCGGTCAGGGCGTCAGGCATGGGGCGGCAGCTGCGTGGGGAATGCGCAATTCTAAACCCCGGCGGCGCTATGCTCGGGTGGACATCGGCGGGAGCGAGTCGTGGCCAGGCGCAGCGGATTCCGGATCGAACACGACAGCATGGGCGACCTGCAGGTGCCCGCCGAGGCGCTGTGGGGCGCGCAGACGCAACGCGCGCTGGACAACTTCCGGGTCTCGGGGCGGCCGATGCCGGCCGGCTTCGTGCGTGCGCTGGCGCAGGTCAAGGGGGCGGCGGCCGCGGTCAACGGCAGGCTGGGGCTGCTGGATGCGGCGCGTGCCGAGGCCATCGCCACCGCTGCGCGCGCGGTCGCCGACGGCGGCCACGACGGGCAGTTCCCGCTGGACCGCTACCAGACCGGTTCCGGCACCTCCAGCAACATGAATGCGAACGAGGTGGTCGCGCACCTGGCGGCCCGCGCCTCCGGGCTGGCGATCCATCCCAACGACCACGTCAACCTGGGCCAGAGCAGCAACGACGCGGTCCCGACGGCGATCCGGGTCATGGCCGTGCATGCCGCCACCAGCGACCTGCTGCCTGCACTGAAGCACCTGCGCAAGTCCATCGACAAGCGCGCCAGGGCCATCGGCAAGACGGTCAAGACCGGCCGCACCCACCTGATGGACGCCATGCCGCTGACGTTTGCCCAGGAATTCGGTGCCTGGTCCGCGCAGCTGGCGTCCGCGCAGGCACGCATCGAGGACACCCTGGAGCGCGTGCGCCGCCTGCCGATCGGCGGCACCGCGATCGGCACCGGGATCAACGCGCATCCGAAGTTCGGCGCAGGCATGGCGAAGGCGCTGTCGGCCACCACCGGTGCGAAATTCGAATCCGCCGCCGACAGGTTCGAAGGCCTGGCCGCGCAGGATGACCTGGTCGAATTGTCGGGGCAGTTGAACGTGTTGGCGGTGGCGCTGATGAAGATCGGCAACGACCTGCGCTGGATGAATTCCGGCCCGCTGGCCGGCCTGGGCGAGATCGAACTGCCGGCGCTGCAGCCCGGTTCCTCGATCATGCCGGGCAAGGTCAACCCGGTCATCCCGGAAGCGCTGTGCATGGTGTGCGCGCAGGTGATGGGACTGCACCACGCCATCTCCATCGCCGGCCAGAGCGGCAACTTCCAGCTCAACGTGATGCTGCCGCTGATCGCCTGCGACCTCGACGAGTCGATCCAGTTGCTGGCGAATGGCATGCGCGCACTGGCGGACAAGGCGATCGCGGGACTGACGATCCGCAAGGACCGGGTGGCGGCCACGCTGGCGCGCAACCCGATCCTGGTCACCGCGCTGAATCCGGTGATTGGCTACGAGGCGGCGGCGAAGATCGCCAAGCGCGCGTATGCGGAAAACCGCCCGGTGCTGGAGGTGGCGCTGGAGGACAGCGGACTGCCGGAAAAGACCTTGCGCCACCTGCTCGATCCGGCCCGATTGACGAAGGGAGGGATTGGCAGCGGCTCGGCAAGCAGTACCTGAACCCGGCCCGGCGCAGCACGCCGGACCGGGACAACCATCAGTTGCTGGTGACGCTGACGCCGTTGCCGGTCTTGTGCTTGCCGCAATCGTCGATGTCTTCCTGGGTCATCCGCGCATACGGCTGGAACGCGGGCAGCGAGGCCGCAAGCGCCTGCTGGCTCGCCAGCAGCCCCGGCAATTGCGTGCAAAGCTTCATCGCTTCGGCCTCGATCTTCTTGCCCTGCGCCTGCATCCGCTGCTCGAAGGCCTGTTCGCCCTCCTTGCCACCGAAGATCGCGCCGGCCACGCCGGCGATCGCCTCGCCGGCGATGTCCGCACCCTGCACGCCGATCGCCATGCCGGCCTCGGCAAGGCCGATGATCCGGCCGCGGTAGTCGAGCAATTGCTCGCGCTGCCCGGCGCTGACCGGCACCGCCTTGCCCTCGACCAGCAGGTCGCCCTGCGGGGTGATCTCCGCCTTCGGCAGCCCGGCGTCGGTGGTGTGCACCTGCGTGCCGTTGACGTTCAGGTTGAAGCCGTCGCTGATGCTGATGTTGCCGTTGCGCAGCTCCTGGCGGGCTTCGGTGATCGCCTTCTCCACCTCGCGACCGATGAAGCCCTTCGGGGACGCGCTGCCCGCGGGCGGCGCTGGTGGGGCGGGCGGCGCCGGCGGCGCGGGGGGCTCGCTGCAGGCGAGCAACGTGGTGCCGGCAAGCAGGGCGAGGGCGAGGGCGTGGATCTGCTTCATTGCGCGTGGCTCCGGGTCAAAGTGATGCGAAATCGCGGCGGACCTGCTTTTCGCAGTCGTCCACGTCACCCGCTTCGAGGGTGGCATAGGGCCGGAACTGCGCGAGGCTGGACGCCAGTCGCTGCTGGGCCTGCAGCAGCGCCGGCAGTTGCCGGCAGATGCCGCGCACGCCGGGCTCGACTTCCGCCCTGACCAGGCGCTCGATGCGGCGTTCCAGGCTTCCGGTCATCGCGCCCACGACAAGTCCGAACAGGGACCCATTGCCGACCGCATCCAGCGCCGCTTCGGCGCTGCGCTGGCCGATGTCGATCCCGCTCTTGGCGATGCCGATCACCTGGCCGCGGTAGGCCAGCAGCTGACGGCGCTGGCCGCCGTCGATGGCTTGCGGCTTGCCGTCGATCAGGAAATCGCCGCGCGGGGTGATTTCAGCCTGCGGCAGCGCCGTGTTGCGTGCCTGCTTGCGCGTGCCGTCCTGGCCGAAGCGCAGGCCCTTGTCCAGGCGCAGGTTGTCGGTCTCCAGCTCGCGCCTGGCCTTGGCCAGGTCGATGCGCACTTCCTTGCGCGCGTCGGCGAGTTCGTGGCGGATCTCGGCACCGATGCCGACCTGGGTGCCATGGTTGCCGTGGGCCTGCACACCGGACAACGGGGCGCTGGCGAGCAGGGCGACGGCGAGGATTCGCTTCATGTCAGGGTCCTGTGTTGGGGTCGGGTGGAACGAGGGCCTCAGCCCTCGTCCCTCCAGCGGCGCAGGCGGATCGCGCCGGTGATCATCGCAATGCCCGCCGCCGCGCCGATCCACAGCTGGGTGGTGGCCAGCACCGAGTACATCGCCTTCAGCGCATCCAGGTGGCCGAACATGTCGCCCGGGGTCTTGAAGCGCAGGCCGTCGGTGTTGGCGACGTCGATCCAGGTGCCCGGGAACACGCCGCCCAGCAGGCGGGCGACCACGTTCTTCCAGAACCAGCCGCTTTCCAGGTCGAACAGGTTCATCACGTCGAACCAGGTGATGAAGATGCCGGCGAACAGCGGGATCACGATCGCCCACAGGAACGGCTTGCTGCGCGACCACGCCGAGCACAGCAGCAGCCAGCCCACGGTCGGCAGCGCCCACAGCGCGTACACCGGGATCGCCGCCAGCATCAGGCCGGCGTTCGCCAGCGGATTGCCCGCGCCCCACAGCAACTGGATCGGGTTGCCGTTGTGCAGCAGCACGAACACACTGAGCAGCAGCAGGAACGCGAACATGGTCGCGATCGCCGCGCCGATCGCCAGGGTCGGCGCCACCAGCAGGGCACTGGCGGCCTTCGACAGCACGGTGTCGCGGTCGGAAACCGGCAGCGACTTCCAGAACAGCACGCTACGGTCCTTGCGCTCGTCGTACAGGCTGCCCAAACAGTAGAAGAACACGACGAAGCCGAGCACGATCAGCGGCCACATCGACGAGGACAGCATGCTGAGGTCGATGCCGCCGGCCAGCTTGCGCAGGTCCTCGGCATCCATCTTCGAGGTGATCATGCCAAGGTCGAGGCCGTTGATCATGACGTCGCCATCGATCTGCAGCTTGCCGCTGGCGGCGGCACGGCGGGCCGCGACTTCACCGAAGATCAGTGCCATCAGGGTCAGCACCAGCGAAATGCCGCCGGCCCAGACCGGGGCCCACAGGAATCCGCCCTTGTGCTCCCAGAATTCGCGGCGCAGCAGCAGCTTCAGCTTGTGGGTGGCGTGCGGCGCGGCGCGCGGCGCGCGCGGACGGTCGGCGTCCAGTGCCATCGCGTCAACAGAGGTGTTCATGCGTAGGTTCCCTTCATGGTGGCGACGAACAGGTCGGCCAGGCCCGGCGTACGGGTTTCGCCGAGCAGGGCCAGCTGCCCGGGGTTGGCGCCGTCGAACAGCATCACGGTCTTGCCGAACGGCAGGGCGCGCTCGTCGATGGGTTTCAGGCCGCGCGCGGCATCCAGCTTGTCCGCATTGACCAGCACCTCGGCGTAGCGGTTGCCCAACTCGTCCATCGGCGCGTTCAGCACGATCTTGCCGTCGCGGATGAACATCACGTCGGTGAGGATGTGTTCGATCTCCTCGACCTGGTGGGTGGTGACCAGGATGGTCTTCTCTTCATCGAAGTAATCCTCCAGCAGGCGCTGGTAGAACTGCTTGCGATACAGGATGTCGAGGCCGAGGGTGGGCTCGTCCAGCACCAGCAGCTTGGCGTCGATCGCCATCACCAGCGCCAGGTGCAGCTGCACGATCATGCCCTTGGACATCTCGCGCACCCGCAGCCCGGGGGTGAGCTGGGTGCCCTCGAGGAAGCGCCGGCACTTGGCGGCGTCGAAGCGCGGATGCACGCCGGCCACGAACTCGATCGCTTCCTTCACCTTCATCCAGCGCGGCAGCACGGCCACGTCGGCGATGAAGCAGACATCGTTCATCAGTTCGTCGCGCTGGGTGCGCGGATCCTTGCCCAGCACCTTCAGCTGGCCATCGAACGGGATCAGGCCGAGGATCGCCTTCAGCGCGGTGGTCTTGCCGGCGCCGTTGGGGCCGATCAGGCCGACGATGCGGCCCACCGGGATGTCGAAGTCGGTACCGTTGAGCGCCAGCTTGTTCTTGTAGCCCTTGCGCAGGCCGCGGGCGCTGACCACGTTGTTGATGACGGCGCTCATTTGGCACCCCACTTGCCCTTCGGGTCGAGCAGTTCCTGCAGGTCCAGGCCGAGGCGCTGGATGCGCTCCAGCACCAGCGGCCATTCCTCGCGCAGGAAGCGGTCGCGCTCGCTGGTCTTCAACCTCGAAGGCGCGCCTTCGGTCACGTACATGCCAAGTCCCCTACGTTTTTCGACGAGTTGGTCGTCCGCGAGCTCCTGGTAGGCGCGCGAGACGGTGATCGGGTTGAGCTGGTATTCGGCCGCCACCTGGCGTACCGAAGGCAGCGCGTCGCCGGGCTTGAGGACGCCGTCGAGCAACATCGCGACGACGCGTTCCTTCAGCTGGCGGTAGATGGGAGCGCCATCGCTCCATTCGACTGCGGTCATGGGTCAGCCCCGGGGTGCAAAGGAAAAGAAGGGCATCGCGACCGATTGCCGGTGCGTGCGGCGGAGGTGCCGGCGGGGGGTAGCCTCGACCTTGCCGGTACGGTCGTGGCTGGCCACGCCATCTGCCGGGGTGGTCGAGGCAAGGGTGGCCGACGCGGGGGCCGGCGCGAACGCCGGACTGGCCGGGCCCGCGGTCAGCAGGCCAAGCACGAACAGGCTGCTGCTCGCGATCATGGCCATGACGGTGTTGTGGAGCTTGCGGTTCATGGTGAACGTCCTGCTCTGGGGGTTCGGTGTTGTAGGCAACTATAACACTAGTTTTCGACCCGTCAAGTGTCGACCAACCCAACTGAAGTCATACTTGGCCCACCCACGCCGAGAATGCCCGGAGCCCCCGATGAATCGCGCACGCCACCTGCTGCTTGCCCTGGTCCTGTTGTTGCCGCTGGTTGCCGGCGCGGCCAAGGGCGGGTTGCTGGACCGCAGTTTCCGCCCGCTCGCCGGCAAGACCCCGGTCAACCTGCAGCAGGCCTATGGCGGCAAGGTGCTGCTGGTGGTCAACACCGCCAGCAAGTGCGGTTTCACCCCGCAGTTCGAGGGCCTGGAGGCCCTGCACGCCAAGTACGCGGGCAAGGGCTTCGCGGTGCTGGGCTTCCCGTCCGGCGACTTCATGGAGCAGGAATTCACCGACGAAAAGAAGATCCAGGAGTTCTGCACGCTCACCTACGGGGTGAAGTTCCCGATGTTTGCAAAGACCCATGTCAAGGGTAAGGACGCCGATCCCTTCTACAAGGAGCTTGCGGCCAAGACCGGGGAAGCGCCCAAGTGGAACTTCCACAAGTACCTGGTGGCGCGCGACGGTCGGACCGTCAAGGCCTTCGGCAGTCGCACTGCGCCTGACGACAAGGCGCTGGTGGCGGCGATCGAGGCGGCGCTCGCAGTCCCGGCCATCCCGGCGACACCCGCCCGCTGAGGCCTCATTGCCATTGCCGTCGCCGCGGCGGCACCCGACAATAGTCCGTTCAGCCATGGCCACCTAGGCTACGGCGGCACACACCCCAGGAGTTTCCCGATGTCCTTTCCCCTGAGCGCGCGCCTGCGCGCCGCCTGCGTGCTGGTGATCGCGCTGTTCGCCGGCGGTTTCGCGCATGCCCAGTCCGCCCCCTCCAGCGAGCGCGACAAGGTCGGCTACATGATCGGCATGGACGTGGCGAAATCGGTGGCCCCGGCGGTGCCGGACATGGACATGGCCGCGTTCCAGCGCGCCATCGACAACGCCCTCAAAGGCGGCAAGCCGCTGCTGGACGAGGCTTCCAGCAAGCAGGTCGGGCAGGCGCTGATGGCCAGCATCAATGCCCGCAAGGGCGGGGCTGCGCCCACCGCCGCGGTGGATCGCGCCAAGGTCGGCCTGCTGGTCGGGTCGGACATCGGGCGCTCGCTTGCCGACATCAAGGGCGAGTTCGACATGCCGATGTTCCTCGCCGGGTTCAAGGCCGCCTCCGACCCCGCCGGCAAGCCGTTGCTGAGCGAAGCCGATGCGAACGCGGTCAGGGCCTCGTTCTCGGCACGCCTGACCGCGGACCGACAGGCCGCGCAGATCGCGCAGGCCCAGTCCAACGCGAAGGCCGGTGACGACTTCCTCGCCAGGAACAAGGCGGTCAAGGGCGTGTTCACCACCCCGAGCGGGCTGCAGTACATGGTCCTGCGCCAGGGCAATGGCGCGCGCCCGAAGCCGGGCCAGAAGGTGCGCGTCAACTATGAGGGCAAGCTGCTCGACGGCACCGTGTTCGACAGTTCATACGAACGGGGCCAGCCGGCCGAATTCAGCCTCAGCCAGGTCATCCCGGGCTGGACCGAGGGTGTTGGCCTGATGCCGGTGGGCGGCAAGTACCGGTTCTGGATTCCCGGCAAGCTCGCCTATGGCGAGAAGGGCGCGGGCCGGGAAATCCCGCCGAACTCCACCCTGACCTTCGATGTCGAACTGCTCGGCGTCCTGTAACCGCGCCCGCCCCTTGCTGCATTCCCAATCGCATTCCCCGGAGTCCCAATCGATGAAGCCCGTTGTCCGTGCCACCGCCATCGCCGTCGCCACCATGATGGCGCTGGGCGCCTGCGACAAGATCGCCGAAAAGCCCGCCGAAGCCGCCAAGCCCGCGGAAGCGGCCAAGGACGCCGCCGCCAGCGACGGCAAGTCGACCTATCCGGGCCTGCCCACCGAGAAGGAGCAGATCAGCTACACGATCGGCATGGCGATGGGCAAGCAGCTCACCGAGATCAAGGACGAGGTCAACCTCGACACCGTGGTCAAGGCGATGCGCTCGCAGATGGCCGCGGAGAAGCTGCTGCTGACCGAGGAGCAGGCCAAGACCATCTTCGAAGGCTTCGGCCAGAAGATGCAGGCCAAGCAGATCGCCAAGATGATGGCGGATGCCAAGAACAACCTCGACAACGGCAACAAGTTCCTGGCCGGCAACGGCAAGAAGGACGGCATCACCACCACCGCTTCCGGCCTGCAGTACCAGGTCCTCACCGCCGGCACCGGCGCCAAGCCAGGCGCGAAGGACGGCGTCAAGGTGCACTACAAGGGCACCCTGCTGGACGGCAAGACCTTCGACAGTTCGTATGACCGCGGCGAACCGGCGGTGATGCCGCTGGAAGGCGTGATCCCGGGCTGGCAGGAAGGCCTGCAGCTGATGGCGGTCGGCGGCAAGTACAAGTTCTGGATCCCCGCGACGCTCGCCTACGGCGAACAGGCGCCGCCGATGATCGGCCCGAACCAGGTGCTGGTGTTCGAAGTCGAGCTGCTGGACATCATCAAGCCGGGCGCGAAGAAGTAATCTGCGCGACACCCGCGGGGCGCATCCTCGCGGGTGCGCCCCGTTTCTTTGCTCCACGTCCACCCTGGAACCCACCGCATGCGCGTCTGCATCTTCGGCACCGGTTACGTTGGCCTGGTCACCGGCACCTGCCTGGCCGAGGTCGGCCATGACGTGGTCTGCGTCGACATCGACGCGGCCAAGGTCGAAGGCCTCAACCGCGGCGTGATCCCGATCTACGAGCCGGGCCTGACCCCGATGGTGCAGGCCAACCATGCCGCCGGGCGCCTGCGTTTCACCACCGATGCCGCCGCCGGCATCGCCCATGGCGATGTCGTCTTCATCGCGGTCGGCACCCCGCCGGACGAGGACGGCAGCGCCGACCTGACCTACGTGCTGGCGGTCGCCCGCAGCATCGGCCAGCACCTCGCGCGGCCGGCGGTGGTGGTGGACAAGTCCACCGTGCCGGTGGGCACCGCCGACAAGGTGCGCGCCGCAATCGCGTCCGTGCTGGCGGAGCGGGGCGCGGACATCGCTTTCGACGTGGTCTCCAACCCCGAATTCCTGAAGGAGGGCGCGGCGGTCGAGGACTGCATGCGCCCGGACCGGATCGTCATCGGCACCGGCAGCGCGCAGGCGCTGGAGAAGCTCAAGCGCCTGTACGCGCCGTTCAACCGCAACCACGAGCGCATCGTGGCGATGGACGTGCGCTCGGCCGAACTGACCAAGTACGCCGCCAACGCGATGCTGGCGACCAAGATCAGCTTCATGAACGAGATCGCCAACATCGCCGAACAGGTCGGTGCGGACGTGGAGATGGTGCGCAAGGGGATCGGGTCGGATCCGCGCATCGGCTGGCATTTCATCTACCCGGGCGCAGGCTACGGCGGCTCGTGTTTCCCCAAGGACGTGCAGGCGCTGGCGAAGACCGCCCAGCAGCATGGCGTGCAGCCGCGCCTGCTGGATGCGGTGGAAGCGGTCAACGCCGCGCAGAAGGGCCACCTGTTCGAACTGATCGCCCGCCATTACGGCGGCGTGCAGCACCTGCGCGGCAAGACCGTGGCGGTGTGGGGGCTGGCGTTCAAGCCCAATACCGACGACATGCGCGAGGCGTCCAGCCGCACCCTGCTGGCCCAGCTGTGGGAGGCCGGTGCCCGCGTGCGCGCCTTCGATCCCGAAGCGATGGAGGAGACCCGTCGCATCTTCGGCGACCGCGACGGCCTGCTGTTGTGCGATTCCGCGGGCGAAGCAGTGCAGGGCGCGGACGCGCTGGTGGTGGTCACCGAGTGGAAGCAGTTCCGCAGCCCCGACTTCGGCATGCTCAAGGCGGCGCTGGCCGACGGCGTGGTGTTCGACGGCCGCAACCTGTACGAACCCGCGGATGTCGAAGCCGCCGGCGTGGCCTACTACGGCATCGGGCGCGGGCGCTCGCTGCGTGGCGACCGGACCGGCGCATGAGCGACCTTGAATCCCGCGTGGTCGAGCTGGAGACGCGGCTCGCGTTCCAGGAGCAGGCCCTGCAGGAGCTCAGCGACGCGCTGGCGGCCGCCCGCGACGGCGAAACCCGCAATGCGTTGCTGCTGCATCGTGCGCTGGAGGAGCTGCGGCAACTGCGCAGCGCGATGGCGGCCAGCCCGATCACCGGTGATGCCGCCAGTGAACCGCCACCCCCGCACTACTGACCACCGACCCGCATGAGCACAACCCTCCGCGACCAGTTGCTGGGCCTCGGCTTCAAGGACGCCCCAAAGCCGGACACGCCGGCGCGGCGGCGCGACGAACGCAGCGGGCCGCAGCAGCACAAGCCCACGCCCGGGCAGCGCGGCAAGCCCGCGCATGCCACCGGTGCGCCCGCAGGCAAGCCCGCGCATGCCACGCGCCCGCCCACCGGCAAGCCCGCGCCGCGCACGCGCGAGGACATCGACCTGGCCAAGGCCTACGCGATCCGCGCGCAGCGGGAGAAAGACGAACGCATCGAGGCCGAGCGCCAGAAGCAGGAAGAAGCGCGCCGGCGCCGCGAGGCGAAGGCGAAGCTGCTGGCGTTCCTCGCCGGCAAGGCGCTGAACGCAGCCGAGGCCGACCACGTCCGCCACTTCGAATACGGCGGCAAGATCAAGCGCATCCACGTCACCGCCGCGCAGTTGAAGGCGCTCAACGCGGGCGAACTCGGGGTGGTGCAGCAGGACGGGCGCTACCTGCTGGTCGATGCCGCCACCCTGGCCGAGGCCGGGGCGATCTTCGCGCCGGCGGTGGCGCTGAAGGTCGACCCGCATGCGCCGGCGGCGGACGACCCGTATGCAGACCCGCGCTACCAGGTCCCCGACGACCTGGTCTGGTAGGCCTCAGCCGGCGTCGTCGCGGGCGTCCAGGACGCGCCCGATGCCGGCGCCCTCGACCGCCGCGCGCAGCGCCGCCAGCGGGACCGGCAGCAGGTCCAACCCGATCCGGAAATGCAGTTCGCCCTCCGGCGTGCGCGAGGAATGGATCGAGGCCAGGTTCACCCCCAGCCGTTCGAACACGTCGAGCAGGGCGCGCAGCGAACCGGGGCGGTCCTGCGGCAGGTACACGCTGAGGAAGCACCGCTCCTGCAGGTCGGCCTGGAGGTAGCCCATGCGCTCGAAATCGTGGCTGCGCGCGGCCAGCACCGGATCGCCAAACCACGCCGCGGGCACCTGCAGGAATTGCTCGGTGACCGCCGCACGGGCCTCGTCGTCGCCCTCGGCGACCGCGTCGCGAAGCTCCGCAACCGCGGCCGCCAGCCGCGCCAGCACCAACGGCACGTGCGGGTTGTCGAACTGGATGCCGGTGTAGATCGCCGGGTTGCCGGCCAGGATGCGCCCGGTCACCGCGAGGTCGAGCTGGTGGCCGGTGGTGCGCAGCGCGTGCAGGCCCGGGAGTCCGCCGGCGTCCGCCGCGAGCTCGCACAGCACCTTCGCCTGCGCCATGTGCGCGGCATGCACCAGCCCCTGCACCAGCGCCATCGCACGGTCGTGCGCCTGCGCGTCGATCTCCACGCAATCGGCTTGCAGTGCCGCCAGCAACGCATCCAGCCATGCCCGCCAGCGCTGCACCCGCACCCGGCACACCGCCATGGTGTGGCCCTTGAGCGTCGCCGTCTTCGGTGGCGCCGCCATCGGGTGCAGGCCCGCCACCTCCGCCCGCGATGCCAGCATCGCCTGCACCGGCGCCTGCTTGACCGAGGTGAGATCCAGCCACAGCTGGCCGGCTTCGATGCCGCCGGCAAGCGTGGCGAATGCGCCGATGATCGCCGGGGTGTCGCGGATCGGGGTGCTGAACACGACCACGTCGGCGCGCTGCAGCAGCGCCAGCGGCGGCTCCGAATCGGCCAGCGCCGGATCATGGCCGATGACCTGGAGCCCCATCCGCGCTTCCAGGAAGCGTTGCAGCCAGCGCCCGTAAGCACCCGCGCAGCCGACGATGGCGACCACCGGCGGGCGTCCGTCCGGGCCATTGATGGCGATCATTCCGGGTCGTAGTCCAGGTTTGCCGCCAGCCAGCGTTCGGCCTGCAGCAGGCCCACGCCCTTGCGCCGCGCGTAATCCTCGGCCTGTTCCCGCGACACCCGCCCGACCACGAAATACTGGCTGCCCGGATGGCTGAAGTACCAGCCGGACACCGACGATGCCGGGGTCATCGCGAAGCTTTCGGTCAGCGCCATCCCCGCATTCGCGCCGGCGTCCAGGATCCGGAACAGGGTCGCCTTCTCGCTGTGCTCCGGGCAGGCCGGGTAGCCTGGCGCGGGCCGGATGCCGCGGTATGCCTCGTCGATGATGGCGTCCACCGCAAGCGCCTCGTCGGCCGCATAGCCCCAGAATTCGGTGCGCACGCGCTGGTGCATGCGCTCCGCCAGCGTCTCCGCGAGGCGGTCCGCCAGCGCCTTCAGCAGGATCGCGTTGTAGTCGTCGTGGGCGGCCTCGAAGCGGGCCACGTGTTCGTCGATGCCGAGGCCCGCGGTGACCGCGAACGCACCGATCCAGTCCGGCTTGCCGCTGTCCGCGGGGGCGATGAAGTCCGCAAGGCAGAAATCCGGGCGCTCGACCGGCTTGTCGACCTGCTGGCGCAGGAAGTGCAGGGCGACCGCTTCGCCATCGACCGTCGCAACCACGTCGTCGCCGACCGAATGCGCCGGGAACAGGCCGACCACCGCCTTCGCACGCAACCACTTCTCCGCGACGATGCGCGCGAGCATGGCCTGCGCATCGGCGAACAGCTCGCGCGCCTGCTTGCCGACCACGGCATCGCCGAGGATCGCCGGGTAGCGCCCGGCCAGTTCCCAGGTGTTGAAGAACGGGGTCCAGTCGATCAGCGGCAGCAGTTCCTGCAGCGGGTAGTCGTCGAAAACGTGCAGGCCGGGCTGCCTCGGCGCCGGTGGCGTGTAATCGGCCCAGCCACCGTCGAACTTCTGCGCGCGCGCCTTGTGCAGCGGCGCCAGCCGGCGGGCGTCGCCGCGATTGCGGTGGCGCGCGCGGATCTCCGCATAGTCGTTGGCGGCCGCTTCGACGAACCCGCCGCGCAGCTCCGCCGACACCAGCGACTGCGCCACCCCGACTGCGCGCGACGCGTCCTTGACCCAGATCGTCGGCGCCTTGTAGTGCGGCTCGATCTTGAGCGCGGTGTGCGCGCGCGAAGTGGTGGCGCCGCCGATCAGCAGCGGCATGTCCAGCCCTTGCCGCTGCATTTCCCGGGCGACGTGGCTCATTTCCTCCAGCGACGGCGTGATCAGCCCGGACAGGCCGACGATGTCGGCGCCGACCGCGCGCGCGGTGTCCAGGATCTTCTGCGCCGGCACCATCACCCCGAGGTCGATCACCTCGAAGTTGTTGCAGGCCAGCACCACGCCGACGATGTTCTTGCCGATGTCGTGCACGTCGCCCTTGACCGTGGCCATCACGATCTTGCCGTTGTTCCTGCCGGCGTCGCCGGTGCGCAGCTTCTCCGCCTCGATGTAAGGCAGCAGGTGCGCAACCGCCTTCTTCATCACCCGCGCCGACTTCACCACCTGCGGCAGGAACATCTTGCCGGCGCCGAACAGGTCGCCGACCACGTTCATGCCCGCCATCAGCGGGCCTTCGATCACGTCCAGCGGGCGCGATGCGTGCAGGCGCGCCTCCTCGGTGTCGACCTCGATGTAGGCGTCGATGCCGTGCACCAGCGCATGCCCCAGGCGCTCGCGGACAGGCCTGTCGCGCCAGCGCAGGTCTTCGGCCTTCTTCTCGCCCTTCCTGCCCTTGAACCTGTCGGCGATCTCCAGCAGGCGCTCGGTGCCGTCGCTGCGGCGGTTGAGCACGACATCCTCGACGCGTTCGCGCAGTTCCGGATCGAGGTCGTCGTACAGCGGCAGGGCGCCGGCGTTGACGATGCCCATGTCCATGCCGGCGCGGATCGCGTGGTACAGGAACACCACGTGGATCGCCTGCCGCACCGGCTCGTTGCCGCGGAAGCTGAAGCTGACGTTGGACACGCCGCCGGACACGTGGCTGCAGGGAAACCGCCGCTTGAGCTCGCGCGTGGCCTCGATGAAGGCCACCGCGTAGCCGTCGTGCTCCTCGATGCCGGTGGCGATCGCGAACACGTTGGGGTCGAAGATGATGTCCTCGGGCGGGAAGCCGATCTCTTCGGTCAGCAGCTTGTAGGCGCGCGAACAGATCCCGACCTTGCGCGCGACGGTATCCGCCTGGCCGGCCTCGTCGAACGCCATCACCACCACCGCCGCGCCGTACCGGCGCACCAGCCGCGCCTGGCGCAGGAACTCGGCCTCGCCTTCCTTCATCGAGATCGAGTTGACGATGCCCTTGCCCTGCAGGCACTTCAGCCCGGCCTCGATCACTTCCCACTTCGAGCTGTCCACCATCACCGGGATGCGCGCGATGTCCGGCTCGGCGGCGATCAGGTTGAGGTACTCGACCATCGCCTTCGCGGAATCGAGCAGGCCCTCGTCCATGTTGACGTCGATCACCTGGGCGCCGTTCTCGACCTGCTGGCGGGCGACCACCACCGCCTCGTCCAGCCGGCCCTCCAGGATCAGCTTCTTGAACTGCGCGCTGCCGGTGACGTTGGTGCGCTCGCCGACATTGACGAAGTTGGTGTCCGGGGTGATCTGCAGGGGCTCCAGGCCGCTGAGTCGGGTGTTGCGTGCAAGCGTCATGCGGCCAGCTCCGGTGGCGCATCGGCCAGCCGCGGGATCGCGCGCGGCGGCAGCCCCGCCACCGCCCCGGCGATCGCGGCGATGTGCGCGGGCGAGGTCCCGCAGCATCCGCCGACCAGGTTCAACATGCCGGCGTCGGCGAATTCGCGCAGCACCGCCGCCATGTCCTCCGGGGTTTCGTCGTAGCCGCCGAAGGCGTTCGGCAGGCCGGCGTTCGGATGGCAGCTGACGTTGGTATCGGCCACTTGCGCCAGCACGTCGATGTGCTGGCGCAGGTCCCTGGCGCCGAGCGCGCAGTTCAGGCCGATCGCCAGCGGCTGCGCGTGCCGCAGCGAGTACCAGAAGGCCTCCGCGGTCTGCCCGGAAAGGGTGCGGCCGGAGGCATCGGTGATGGTGCCGGAGATCATCACCGGCAGGCGCGCGCCGATCTCCGCGAACACGTCGTCGATCGCGAACAGCGCGGCCTTGGCGTTGAGGGTGTCGAACACGGTCTCGACCATCAGCACGTCGCTGCCGCCCTCGACCAGGCCACGCGCGGCGTCGCGGTAGGCCTCGGCGAGTTCGTCGAAGGAGGTCGCGCGGAAGCCGGGGCGGTTCACGTCCGGGCTGAGCGAAGCGGTGCGCGAGGTCGGGCCCAGCACGCCGATCACGAAACGCGGCTTCGACGGATCGCGCGCTTCCGCCTCATCGCAGGCACTGCGCGCCAGTGCCGCCCCCTCGCGGTTGAGCTCGCGCACCAGGTGCTGCAGGCGGTAGTCGGCCAGCGATACGCTGGTCGAGTTGAAGGTGTTGGTTTCGACCAGGTCGGCGCCGGCTTCCAGGTAAGCCGCATGGATGCCACGGATGATGTCCGGGCGGGTCAGGGTGAGCAGGTCGTTGTTGCCGCGCTGGTCGTGCGCCTCGCAGCCGCAGCCCGGCCCATGCGCATGGCCTTCCGCCGCGAACAGGGCGTCGTAGCCCTCGGCGAAGCGTTCACCTCGGTAGTCGGCTTCCTGCAATTCGTGGCGCTGGATCATGGTGCCCATCGCGCCATCGATGACCAGGATCCGGCGTGCCAGCGCGTCTTCGAGCGCGGCCACGCGCGCCGGATGCATCCACGGCAACATGCTCAAGGCTTGCTCCCGATCAGCGAGATCACCTCGAAATGCGGTGGCCGCTTCTCGCGGGTGACGGTCTCGCAACTGGCGATGCCGAGGCCGGCCTTGTCGGCGAACCGGCGCAGTTCCTTCTCGGTGAAGCCGAGGTTCTGGTGGCCGTAGGCCTCGACCGCGCTGCGGTGTTCGTGCCTGGCCAGGCTGGACAGCAGCAGGCGGCCGCCCTTGCGCAGCACCCGCGCTGCCTCGGCGACGGCCTGCGCGGGCTTGTCCGCATACGTCAGCGCGTGCATCAGCACCACCAGGTCGAAGCTGGCGTCCTTGAACGGCAACGCGTGCATGTCGCCTTCGCGCACCTCGACGTTGGGGAAGCGACGCAGGCGCTCGGCGGCGGCCGCGACCACCCGCTGGCTGGAATCGACGCAGACATAGCGCCCGGCGTGCGGGGCCAGCAGTTCGGCCAGCACCCCGTCGCCGGAGGCGATGTCCAGCACGTCACCGGGCGCCAGCAGCGGCAGGGCGGTGCGCGCCAGCGCCTCCCAGGTGCGGCCCGGGGAGTAGTGGCGCTCCATGTCGCCGGCCACGCTGTCCGCCCAGTTCTGGTCGGCCGCGCGCATCGCCAGCACAGCCGGCACGCGTTCGGCGTCCTGGCGCAGCAGCGGGTCGTCGCTGCCGGCGCTGATCGACTGCCACAGGGCGCGCTGCGCCGGGTCCAGCGCGGCATCGTCGAAGCGGTAATAGGCCGACACGCCGGCGCGGCGGTCGCGCACGATCCCGGCCTCCTTGAGCTTGGCCAGGTGGGTGGACACCCGCGGCTGCGCCAGCTGGGTGATCGCGGACAATTCGGCCACGGTCAGCTCCTCGCCCTCGAGCAGGGCCAGCAGGCGCACGCGGGTGGCATCGGCGAACACCTTCAGCCGTGACGACCAGCCTTCCAGATCCATATATATCTTTCCATCGCGATTCGGCGATAAGTGTCCGTCGATGCGGCCTGCAGGTCAAGTCGCGCAGCCGCGGGAGTGCGGGCTGGCGGGAGCGCCTGGTATTCGCGCAGGGGCATTTCGAGCCCCGTGGCGAATGCCAGCCGCGCCCGCCAGCGAGCGAGCGAGGGTGGGGTTCGCCGACGCCCGGCGCTACAATTGCAATCCTTTGCAATCGAGCGGAGTTGGCCGTGGATTTTGGGTTCACCGAAGAGCAGTTGATGATCCAGGACGTGGCCCGCCGGATCGCGCGGGAGAAGATCGCGCCGAGCGCCGAACACCACGACAGCACCGGCGAGTTCCCGCTGGAGAACATCCGCACCCTCGGCGAAAACGGCCTGATGGGCATCGAGGTCCCGGCCGAATACGGCGGCGCCGGCATGGACCCGGTCAGCTACGTGCTGGCCATGATCGAGATCGCCGAGGCCGACTGCGCCCATTCGACGATCGTGTCGGTGAACAATTCGCTGTTCTGCAACGGCATCCTGAAGTTCGGCACCGAGGCACAGAAGCAGCTGTACGTGCGCGCCATCGCCGAAGGCCGCGAGATCGGCGCGTTCGCGCTGACCGAGCCGCAGTCCGGCTCCGATGCCACCGCGATGCGCTGCAAGGCGGTGAAGCAGGCCGATGGCAGTTACGTCATCAACGGCAAGAAGAGCTGGATCACCTCCGGCCCGGTCGCCAGGTACATCATCCTGTTCGCGGTGACCGACCCGGCGAAGGGCGCCAAGGGCATCACCGCCTTCATGATCGACACCGCCAAGCCCGGCTTCCACCGCGGCAAGACCGAGCCCAAGCTCGGCATCCGCGCCTCGGCCACCTGCGAGATCGAGTTCCAGGATTACGTGGCCTCGCCCGATGAAGTGGTGGGCCAGGACGGCGAAGGCTTCAGGATCGCGATGGGCGTGCTCGACGCCGGCCGCATCGGCATCGCCTCGCAGGCGGTGGGCCTGGCCCGCGCCGCGTACAAGGCCGCGGTGGCCTACGTGAAGGAACGCAAGAGCTTCGGCCAGCCGATCGGCTCGTTCCAGATGATCCAGGCCAAGATCGCCGACATGAAGTGCCGGCTGGACGCCGCCGAGATCCTCACCCTGCGCGCGGCCTGGGCCAAGGCCGAGGCGGAGAAGGTGGGCGGCCGCTTCTCGACCGAGGCATCGGTGGCCAAGCTGACCGCGTCCGAGGCCGCGATGTACATCACCCACCAGGCGCTGCAGATCCATGGCGGCATGGGCTACTCCAAGGAAATGCCGCTGGAGCGCTATTTCCGCGACGCCAAGATCACCGAGATCTACGAAGGCACCAGCGAGATCCAGCGCCTGGTGATCGCGCGCAACGAGACCGGCCTGCGCTGACCCGACCAACCCGACGCCATGGCCGCGGGTGCGCGGCCATGCGCAAAGGCAACCGACGCCGCGCATGCGCGGCAAGCATCCATCCAAGGCAATCCCGCGATGACCAGCAAAGCCACCAGCAGCGAAAACCCGTCCGTCAAATCGATCCTGGCCGCACTCGCCAAGCGCGTGCCCAAGTCCAGGCACGCCGAGGCCCAGGGCTTCGCCAATGCCTTCTACCAGCGCATGGGCAGCGATGATGCGGTCCAGCACGGCACCGACGGCTGGGCTGCACTGGCGGCCGACATGCTGGAGTTCGCCAGGACCCGCAAGCGTGGCAGGGCCAACGTCCGCCTGTTCAACCCGACCCTGAAGGAACACGGCTGGGAGTCGGCGCACACGGTGGTGCAGGTGGTGAACGACGACATGCCGTTCCTGGTGGACTCGGTGACCATGGCATTGTCCGAGCGCGGCATCGGCGTGCACGTGCTCGGGCATCCGGTGATGCCGATCACCCGCGACAAGGCCGGCAAGCTGGCGGCGGTGGGCGAGGGCGCGCTGGAATCCTTCATCCACCTGGAAGTCGATCGCCAGCCGCAGGACGTGATGGCGGCGATCAAGGCCGGGATCGAGGAGGTCCTCGCGGACGTGCGCGCGATGGTGGCCGACTGGGAGCCGATGCACGCGAGGATGCTGGCGGTCGCGGACGAGATCACCGAGCGCCGGATGCCGGTCAGCGACGAGGGCAAGCGCGAGGCGCAGGAATTCCTGCGCTGGGTCGCCAGCGACCATTTCACCTTCCTCGGCTACCGCGAGTACAAGGTGGTCAAGCAGGGCAAGGCGGAAGTGCTGGTGGCCGACGAGGACAGCGGGCTCGGCCTGCTGCGCGGCAAGGACGCCGGCAAGCCGCGGCCGCTGACCTCGCTGGCCGCGCACTACATGCCGCACAGCGGTTCGGTGGATGCGCTGATCCTGACCAAGACCAACGCGCGCGCCACCGTCCATCGCCCCGGCTACATGGACTACATCGGCGTGCTCAGCTTCGACAAGTCCGGCAAGCCGGTGGCCGAGCAGCGCTTCCTCGGCCTGTACACCTCCAGCGCCTACCACCGCCGCCCGTGGGACATCCCGCTGGTGCGCGAGCGCTTCGAGCACGTGATGCGCCAGTCCGGGCTCAACCCCAACAGCCACAGCGGCAAGGCCCTGCGCCACATCCTGGAAACCCTGCCGCGCGACGAACTGTTCCAGTCGAGCGAGCAGGAGCTGCTGCGCACCAGCCTCGGCATCCTTGGCCTGCAGGAGCGCGTGCGCAGCAAGCTGTTCCTGCGCCGCGACCGCTTCGGGCGTTATTTCTCGGCGCTGGTGTACGTCCCGCGCGACCGCATGAGCACCCAGCTGCGCCACCGCATCGAGGACATGCTCAAGCAGGCGCTCGAAGGCGAGCACATCGACACCACCGTGCAGATCGGCGAATCGCCGCTGGCGCAGATGCACATGATCGTGCGGCCGCGGGCCGGCGACGCGGTCGAGGTCGACCAGGCCGCGCTGGAGCAGAAGCTGGGCGAGATCGTCCGCGACTGGCGCGACGAACTGCGCGAGCAACTGGTGGCGCGGCATGGCGAGGAAGCAGGGCTGAAGCTGGCGGGCCGCTTCGGCCGCGCGTTGCCGGCGGGCTACATCGAGGAAGTCAGCCCCGAGGTCGCCGCCGCCGACGTCGAGCACCTGGCCGCGCTGGCCGGGCCCGAGGACCTGCGGCTGTCGCTGTACCGCTCGCGCCGCAAGCACGGCGGGCTGCGCTTCAAGCTGTACCGCCAGCAGGACGACATCCCCCTGTCCGACGCGCTGCCGATGATGGAGAACATGGGCCTGCGGGTGATCTCCGAGCATCCGTACCGGGTCGATGCCAGCGACGGCCTGTGCTACATCCAGGACTTCGAGGTCGAGTCGCTGCAGGGTGAACTCGACGTCGACGCGCTCGACGAGAACTTCGAGGAATCCTTCGCCCGGCTCTGGCGCGGCGATGCCGAGAACGACGGCTTCAACCGGCTGGTGCTGGCGGCGGGCCTGTCGTGGCGGCAGGTGGCGATGCTGCGCAGCTACTGCAAGTACCTGCTGCAGGTCGGGGTGCCGTTCTCGCAGAGCTACGTCGAGGCCACCCTGGCGCGCTATCCGCTGCTGTCGCGGCTGCTGGTGGAACTGTTCGAGGCGCGCTTCGACCCCAGCACCGGCAAGGAGAGCGCGGCCGAGATCAGGCGCGGGATGGACCGCTTCGGCGCCCAGCTGAAGGCGCTGGCCGCCGGCGACGAGGGCGCGATGGCGGCCCTGCAGCAGCTCATCGCGGCCCGCAGCGGCAGCCGCGAGCGCCAGGTCGAGGCGGCGCGCGCGGCCCTGCTGGGCCTGATGGACCGCGTCTCCAGCCTCGACGAGGACCGCATCCTGCGCAGCTTCATCGGGGTGATCGACGCGACCCTGCGCACCAGCTACTTCATCGAGCGCGCGGATGGCCTGCGCAAGGACGGCGGCCCGGCCGACTACGTCAGCTACAAGCTGGACTCCTCGCAGGTGCCGGACCTGCCGAAGCCGCGCCCGTACCGCGAGATCTGGGTGTGCGGCCCGCGGGTGGAAGGCATCCACCTGCGCTTCGGGCCGGTCGCGCGCGGCGGCCTGCGCTGGTCGGACCGCCGCGAGGACTTCCGCACCGAGGTGCTGGGCCTGGTCAAGGCGCAGATGGTGAAGAACACCGTGATCGTGCCGGTCGGCAGCAAGGGCGGCTTCTTCTGCAAGCAGTCGCCGGATCCCGCGAGCAACCGCGACGCCTGGTTCAACGAAGGCGTGGCCTGCTACAAGCGCTTCATCAACGGCCTGCTGGACATCACCGACAACCTGGCGCCGGACGGCAAGGTGCTGCCGCCCGCCGGCGTGGTCCGCCACGACGGCGACGATCCGTACCTGGTGGTCGCCGCCGACAAGGGCACCGCGACCTTCTCCGACATCGCCAACGGCATCGCCCAGGCGCACGGGTTCTGGCTGGACGACGCGTTCGCCTCCGGCGGTTCGGTCGGCTACGACCACAAGGGCATGGGCATCACCGCGCGCGGCGCGTGGGAATCGGTCATGCGCCATTTCCGCGCGATGGGCCGCGATTCGCAGAAGCAGGAATTCACCTGCACCGGGATCGGCGACATGTCCGGCGACGTGTTCGGCAACGGCATGCTGCTGAGCAAGCAGATCCGCCTGCTGGCCGCGTTCGACCACCGCCATGTCTTCATCGACCCGAACCCGGATGCGGCCGCCTCGTTCAAGGAACGCGCGCGCATGTTCAAGCTGCCGCGTTCGAGCTGGGAAGACTACGACAAGGCCCTGATCAGCAAGGGCGGCGGCGTGTGGCCGCGCAGCGCCAAGTCGATCCCGCTGTCGGCCGAGGCCAGGGCCGCGCTCGGGATCGAGGGCGACGTGGCGTCGATGAGCCCGATGGAGCTGATGAACGCGATCCTGCGGGCACCGGTCGACCTGCTGTGGAACGGCGGCATCGGCACCTACGTGAAGTCCAGCCGCGAGAACAACGCCGACGTCGGCGACCGCGCCAACAACGGCCTGCGGGTGGACGGCAACCAGCTGCGCTGCAAGGTGGTGGGCGAGGGCGGCAACCTCGGCCTGACCCAGCTCGGGCGCATCGAGGCGGCGCACCACGGCGTGCTGCTCAACACCGATTTCATCGACAACTCCGCCGGCGTGGACACCTCCGACCACGAGGTGAACATCAAGATCCTGCTCAACGGCGAGGTCCAGAAGAAGAAGCTGACCCTGCCGGAACGCAACAAGCTGCTGGCCTCGATGACCGCCGAGGTCGCCGACCTGGTGCTCAACGACAATTACCGGCAGAACCAGGCGATCAGCCTGATGGAGCGGATGAGCCTGTCGCGGCTTGGCTCCAAGCAGCACTTCATCCGCACCCTGGAAGCGCAGGGCCTGCTGGACCGCCAGATCGAGTTCCTGCCGTCCGACGCGGAGATCGCCGAGCGCAAGGCACGTGGCCTGGGCCTGACCCGCCCGGAGCTGTCGGTGCTGCTGTCGTATTCCAAGCTGGTCGCGTTCCAGCAACTGCTGGAATCCGACGTGCCGGAAGACCCGTACCTGAGCAAGGAACTCGAGCGCTACTTCCCGCAGCCGTTGCAGGCGAAGTACGCGAAGGCGATGCAGCAGCACCGCCTGAAGCGCGAAATCATCGCCACCGCGGTGACCAATTCCACCATCAACCGGATGGGCGCCACCTTCCTGCTGCGCATGCAGGAAGACAGCGGCCGCACCCCGGGCGAAGTCGCCAAGGCCTTCACCATCACCCGCGAGACCCTGGACGCGCGCGAGCTGTGGACGAAGATCGACGCGCTGGACGGCAAGGTCGCCGAGTCGGTGCAGATCGACGCCCTGCAGGTGATCTGGAACCTCCAGCGCAGCTTCACCCGCTGGCTGCTGTCGCGCGCCGGCGCGATCCCCGACATCGCCACCGCGGTGGCGCGCTACCACGACGGCTTCCGCGACATCCGCGCAGGCGAGGGCATCCTGCCTTCGGCGCAGCGCCCGGCCTACGAGGCCAGCCTGCGCAACTGGCGCGCGCATGGCGTGCCGCAGGAACTGGCGATGCAGATCGCCGCGCTGCCGTACCTGGAGCCGTGCGCGGACATCATCGAGGTCGCGCGCGAACGCAAGCTCAAGCCGGTGGACGTGGCCAAGGTGCACTTCCGGATCGGCGACGCGCTCAACCTGCCGTGGCTGCAGGAGCAGATCGACTCGCTGCCGGTGGATGGCCGCTGGCATGCGGTGGCGCGCGGCGTGCTGCGCGAGGAACTGGCCACGCAGCAGCGCGCGCTGGTGCAGCAGGTGCTCGCGCGCCCGGGTGCGAACGCCGATGCCAAGGTCAGGAGCTGGCTGGAGCGGGACGATGCCGCGCTGCGCTTCACCCTGTCGATGCTCAATGAGCTGGCAGCACAGAAGACCCTGGACTACCCGACCGCGTCGGTGGCGGTGCAACGGCTCGCGCAGCTGGCTTCGCGCAGCTAGGCGGCGTCCCGTCTCCCGCCTGCGGGAAACGGGACCAATCCACTGGCGGGGGCTTTCGCCGGAAGCCCCGCGTGCCAGCCTCGCCGGCAGGCGGGCAGGGCCTGCATTCGGGGTAAGCTTCGCGAATGAGCATGCCCCGCCTCGCATTCCTGGCCAGTCCCACCGATGACGCCCAGGCCGCGCTGAAGGCACTGACCTCCCTGCACGGCGTGGTCACCCTGCAGGATGCCGACGTGCTGGTCGCGCTTGGCGGCGACGGGTTCATGCTGCAGACCCTGCACCGGCACGGCGCCCTCGGCAAGCCGGTGTACGGCATGAAATTGGGCACGGTCGGCTTCCTGATGAACCACGGCAGCCCCGGTTCGGGTCCGGTGCAGGCGCTGCAGCAACGCATCGCGCAGGCCGAACCGGCGGTGCTGCACCCGCTGGAGATGCTGGCGCAGACCGAATCCGGCGCAACCGTCGGCTCGCTGGCCTACAACGAGGTGTCGCTGCTGCGCCAGACCCGGCAGGCGGCGCACGTCGGCATCGAGCTCAACGGCCAGCTGCGGCTCGACGAGCTGATCTGCGACGGGGTGATGGTGGCGACCCCTGCCGGCAGCACCGCCTACAATTTTTCCGCGAATGGGCCGATCCTGCCGCTGGGCGCGAACGTGATGGCGCTGACCCCGATCGCGCCGTTCCGGCCGCGACGCTGGCGTGGGGCGGTGCTCAAGTCCGGCACCGAGGTCCGCTTCCGGGTGCTGGATCCGCACAAGCGCCCGGTCAGCGCGACCGCCGACTCCCACGAGGTGCGAGACGTCACCGAGGTGCTGGTGCGCGAACAGCGCGAGCGCAGCGTGACCCTGCTGTTCGACCCCGAGCACAACCTCGAAGAGCGGATCCTCGCCGAGCAGTTCACTTCCTGATTCCGACCGACCCGGCCCTGTCGCAGCCGGCGCGACCGCCAGCGGCGATACTTCCGCCATGAGCAACGCCACCCCGACCCTGGTCATCGCCATCACCGCGCGTGCGCTGTTCCACCTCGAGGACAGCCACGGCCTGTTCGAGGCCAAGGGCGTGAAGGCCTACGCCGACTACCAGCGCCAGCGCGAGGACGACATGCTGGAACCGGGGATTGCGTTCCCGCTGGTGCGCAAGCTGCTGGCCTTGAACGAGGGTTCGCCCGCGGACGCACCGCGGGTCGAGGTCATCCTGCTCTCGCGCAATTCGTCCGACACCGGCCTGCGCATCTTCAATTCGATCCAGCACCACCGCCTCGACATCCGCCGCGCCACCTTCACCTCGGGGGCGCCGGTGTGGCCCTACATCCGGCCGTTCGGCGCGCAGCTGTTCCTGTCCGCGAACCCGGAATCGGTGCGGCGGGCGCTGGAGGCGGGCATCGCCGCGGCCACGATCCTGCCCGCGCGTGCGCCGGAGTCGGCACCCGGCGATGCGCGCCACGACCAGGTGCGGATCGCATTCGACGGCGACGCGGTGATCTTCGGCGACGAGAGCGAGCGCGTCTCGCGCGAGCAGGGGGTGGAGGCGTTCGGCCGCCACGAGCGCGAACGCGCCCGCGAACCGTTGTCCGGTGGCCCGTTTCGCGGCTTCCTGTCCGCCCTGCATGACCTGCAGGCGGCGTTCCCGGCGGGTGATGACGCGCCGATCCGCACCGCGCTGGTGACCGCACGCTCCGCGCCCGCGCACGAACGCGTGATCCGCACCCTGCGCGAATGGGAAGTGCGCCTGGACGAGGCGCTGTTCCTCGGCGGCCGCGACAAGGGCCCGTTCCTGGAGGCATTCGGCGCCGACATCTTCTTCGACGACTCGCCGCACAACATCGATTCGGCGCGCCGCCACGTCGCCGCTGGCCACGTGCCGCACGGGGTGGCCAACATGCAGGACCCGGGTTGAGTCAGTCCGGCAGGCGCAGGCCGGTCAGTTTCCAGGCAAGGCCGGTGCGAGTGAATTCGAACACCAGTGGTTTGCCGTCCGCGGTCTCCACCGTCGCGGTAAACAGGGATGTTGATTCGAAGTTGGTCGTCGCATTCTGCAGCGGATCGACCGCCTTCGGCCGCTCGCCCGGGGCAACCTGTCCGCCGAGGCGCTTGGCCAGGGCGCTGCCGCGCAACAAGGTCGCGATGCCAAGCGGTGACACCATTGCGTCGATCGCCGGTTCCGCGATCACCGTGCTTACGCCGGACACCACGTCGGACGTGGTGCCACGGCCCATGCGACCGATGATGCCGCCGACGATCCGTTGCTGGACCTGCGGGGTCACGCTATCGCGCAGTTTCTCGAAATCCACGAAGCGGACAAGCTCGCCGTATTCGCCTTTCGCGACCACGTTGCGAATGCCGTTGATCGCGAGGTACGGGCCGGCCACCGCGTAGGCAAGCATCGCAACCAACAGCGCGCCGATCCCGGCAAGCAGCCACTTCGTCCTGGACGTCATCTTGCAACCTGCCTGGAATCCATCATTGCCGCTATCGTGCGGATTCGACATGGCCCCGGCAAGTAGCCGGCTCAGCGTGATCCGGCGTCGAGGTCCCGGGCCCATGCCTGCAAGCCATCCAGCAGGGCCTGCTTGCCGTCATCCCCCGCGTGCGCAGCGCGCAGTTCCGCGATCTGCTGGTTGAATTGCGCCAGCGTCAGTTCCGACCAGCCATTGTCCGCGTGCAGGCGCTCGCGCCGGTAGGCATTCCAGCGCTCGCGTTCTGCAGGCAACAGGCTTGCTGGCCAGTTGCGGGCGCGGTAGCGGAACAGCAGCTCCGGCAGGCGCGCGTCGCGGAAGGCGTAATGCGCGTTCGCCAGCAGGTGTGGCGGGGTGCCGCGCACCTGCGCGAGCAGGCGCTTGTCGCCATCGCCGATGAAGCCGTCGTACAGCGCGGCATCGACGTCGACCGTCGTCGCCGCGCGTGGGCGGGCGTAAACGCGCCGCACCTTCTCGGCGATCGCCGGGCCCACCGCCTGCAGGCGCGCCGCGCGCCGCAGCACCGCATCGGGATCGATCCGCAGCCGCGCGAAATCGGCCTCGCGCAGGTGTTCCCATGGCACCAGCGCCGGGCACTTGTTGACGTGCACTTCCTTCAGCGGGACGCGCGCCTCGCCTTCCGGCAGGTCGGCCTGGCGGATGTACAGGCGCTCGGCGATGGCGTCGGCGCCGAGTTCGAGCAGGGCATCCGGCTCGCTGTCTAGGTCCAGCACGATCACCCGCGAGTCGAACAGCGGATGCCGCGCCAGCGGGATCACCGGTGCCGCGCACAGGCGCGACGCCGGATAGCGCTGCGACACGTGCAGCAGCGGGGTCATGCCGGTGGTGTCCAGCAGCGATGCGGCGTGGCGCTTGTCGCGCAGGCGCAGCGCGTAATCCCACAGCCGCGGCTGGTGGCGCCGGAACAGGCGGGCGATGCCGATGGTCGCGCGCACGTCGCTCAGGGCCTCGTGCGCATCGCCGACGCGCAGGGCGTTGTCCTCGGCCAGGTGCTCGAGCTTGAAGCTGGTGCCGCCGCCATCTTCGCGCTGGCGCCAGCAGATGCCCTCCGGGCGCAGCGCGTGCATCAGCCGCAGCGCATCCAGCAGGTCCCAGCGCGAGTTGCCGCCCTTCCACTCGCGTTCGTAGGCGTCGTGGAAATTGCGGTAGAGGCCGTGGCGGACGAATTCGTCGTCGAAGCGCAGCGAGTTGTAACCGGCACTGCAGGTCTGCGGGCGCGTCATTTCATCGACGATGCGGGCGAACGCCGCGGCCTCGTTCACGCCGTCGCGCAGCGCATCCTGCGGCGCGATGCCGGTAATCAGGGTGGCGATCGGCGATGGCAGCAGGTCGTCGGCCGGCTGCACGAAGAACGAGACCGGCTCGTCGACCTCCTCCAGCGCTTCGTTGGTGCGGATCGCGGCGAACTGGGCGATCCGGCTGCGGCGCGGGTCGGCGCCGAAGGTCTCCAGGTCGTAGAACAGGAAGCTGGCGGTCATGTGCGTATTGTAGGAGTGGCGTAAGCCGCGACCGCTTTCCGGGGATCCTGGTCGCGCCCTTCTCCGCGCCTACAGGGGCGCGAGGCGGGCGATGACCGCGGCATCCACGGCATCCCAGTCCACGCCTTCCAGCGATTCCAGCCCGCGCGTGGCGTCTTCCAGTATTTCGCGCTGCACCTCGCTGCGCTGCAGGGCCACCGAATAGCGGATGCGCATGAAGCTGACCATCGCGTAGTGCGGCACGAAGCGGCCCGGGTGGCGCTCCTGCAGGGCCAGTTCCAGCTGGCGCTGCAACAGGAACGCCGCGTCGTCGACCTTGTCGCGCATCTCGATGTAGTTCTCCAGCGCCATCTGCTGGATCGCCTCGGCATCCGGCCTGCGTTGCGCCTCGAAGGCGGCGAACGCCTCGGCGAAGCCCCGGTGCTGGTCCAGGTGGTCGGCCAGGGCGACGCAATCCTCGAACGCGCAGTTCATGCCCTGGCCGTGGAACGGCACCATCGCGTGGGCGGCATCGCCGATCAGCACGGCGCGGCCGTCGAGGTGCCAGCGGTCCAGGTACAAGGTACCGAGCATGCCGACCGGATTGGCCTCGTAGTCGTGCCGCAATGCGGGGATCAACGGCAGCGCATCCGGGAAGTCGCGTTCGAACAGCGCCTGCGCATCGTCGGCGGACTGCACCCCGGCGAAGCTCGGGTATGCGCCGGCATGCGGCATGAACAGGGTCACGGTGAAGGTCCGCTCGTCGTTCGGCAGGGCGATGCACATGTAGTGGCCGCGCGGCCAGATATGCAGGGCGTTGGCTTCGATCCGGAAATCGCCGTTCGCGGCCGGCGGGATCTCCAGTTCCTTGTAACCGTGGTCGAGCCATTCGGTGCGTTCGTGCAGCGGCACCCGCTTGCCGAGCTCGACGCGCACGGCCGAGCCGGCGCCATCCGCGCCGACCAGCGCGTGGAAGGGGCGCGCCACCGCCACCTCGTGGTGCAGGAAGGTGGCGAGTGACGCGTCGAAGTCGATCCGCTGCAGGGCGTGGTCGAAATGCAGGCGCGCGCCGTGCGATTCGGCGATGTCGAGCAGGACGATGTTGAGCTCGCCGCGGTTGATCGACCAGATCACCTCGGAATCGTCGCGCCCGTAGCGCTGCAGGCCGGGCGCGCCATGCAGGGGGTGCACGAAGCGTCCGCGCATCATCACCGCCTGTCCCATCACCGCATCGTCGGCACCGGCCTGGCGCAAGGCGTGCAGGCCGCGCTCGGCGAGCGCGAGGTTGATCGAACGGCCGCCGGCGTAGCCGTGGACGCGCGGATCGCCGCGGCGCTCGAACACGTCCACCGACCACCCGCGCCGGGCGAGCAGGGTGGCGAGCAGGGCGCCGGCGAGGCCACCACCGACGATCGTCAGTGCGCGCGCGTCAGCGGGCATCACGCCACTCCCGTACGCTGGCGGCGAAACGCAGGACGTCGGCATGGGTGTTGTAAAGCGGCACCGGAGAGATGCGGATCACGTCGGGTTCGCGCCAGTCGCCGAGCACGCCGCGCGAAGCGAGGAATCCGAACAGATCGCGGCCACGTTCGCGTCCGCCGATCACGCGGATCGACAACTGGCAGCCGCGTTGCCGCACCTCCCGCGGAGTCACGACCTGCAGGATGTCGCCAAGGCCGGCATCGATCAGCTGCTCCAGGTAGCCGGTGAGCCGTTCCGACTTCGCGCGCAGGGCCGCCATCGTCGCCCGGTCGAACTGTTCCAGCGCGGCACGCAGCGGCGCCAGGCCGAGGATCGGCGGGTTCGACAGCTGCCAGCCGTCCGCGCCCGGGGTCGGCTCGAATTCGGGACCCATCCGGAAACGCACCGCCGCATCGTTGCCCCACCAGCCGGCGAAGCGCGGGCGCGCGGTACGCGCGTGGCGCTCGTGCACGAAGCAGCCGGCAACCGCGCCCGGGCCCGAGTTCAGGTACTTGTAGTGGCACCAGACCGCGAAATCCGCGCCGGAATCGTGCAGTTGCAACGGCAGGTTGCCGACCGCGTGGGCAAGGTCGAAGCCGACCACGGCGCCGGCGGCGTGGCCCAGCCGCGTGATTTCCCCGAGGTCGAACGCCTGCCCGGTGCGGTACTGCACGCCCGGCCAGACGATTGCCGCCAGCCGCGGCCCGTGCTCCGCGATCGCGCGTTCGATCGCCGCCATCGAGAAGGTGCCGCCGTCCACGTCGGGTTCGACCTCGATCAGCGCCTCGGCCGGATCCAGGCCGTGGAAGCGGACCTGCGATTCCAGCGCATAGCGGTCCGACGGGAAGGCGCCGGCTTCCATCAGCAGCAACGGGCGCTCGCGGGTCGGGCGGTAGAAGCCGACCAGCATCAGGTGCAGGTTGGCGGTCAGCGAATTCATCGCCACCACTTCCTGCGGCAGCGCGCCGACCACCCGCGCCAGCGGATCGCGCACCAGTTCGTGATAGGTCATCCATTGCGCCTGGCCGGTGAAATGGCCCTCGACGGCTTCCGTCGCCCACTTGTCCAGCACCTCCTCGACGTGGGCGCGCGCGCCCTTTGGCTGCAGGCCCAGCGAATTGCCGACGAAATAGGCCTGCGTGCCGCCTGCGTGCAGCGGCAGGTGGAACTCCTCGCGGAAATGGCGCAGCGGATCGACCGCGTCGCAGGCGTGCGCGTAAGCGTCGGCGAAAATCTCGGTCATGCGAACCTCGTGGCGGGCAGGCCAAGCCATTCCAGCGCGGTGCCGTGGTAGATCCGGGCGCGCTGCGCGTCATCCAGCGCAAGGCGTTCGATGCCTTCGCCCGGCACCTGTTCGCCGAGCGGGAAGGGGTAGTCGGTGCCCAGCATCACCCGGTCGATCCCGCAGGTCTCGAGCAGGTAACGCAGGGCGGCATCGTCGGCCACCCACGAATCGAAATACAGGCGCTTCAAATACTCGCGGGGGTTGCGGAAGTTGTCGGTGGCGACCAGGTCCGGGCGCATGTTGAAGCCGTGCTCGATGCGGCCGATGGTGTAGGGGAAGCTGCCGCCGCCGTGGGCCATGCACACGCGCAGTTTCGGCAGGCGTTCCAGCACGCCGCCAAAAACCAGGCAGCAGGCCGCGCGCGACTGTTCCGCGGGCATGCCCACCAGCCACGGCAGCCAGTACTTGGGCATGCTGTCGGTGCCCATCATGTCCCACGGATGCACCAGGATCGCCGCGCCGAGGTCGCTGGCGGCCTGGAAGAAATCGAACAGTTCCGGCGCGTCGAGGTTCCAGTGCACCCCGTTGGGGCCGCTGATGTGCGAGCCGATCTGCACGCCCTGCAGGCCGAGCTCGTCCATGCAGCGCTCCAGCTCGCGGATCGCCAGCTGCGGGCTCTGCAGCGGCAGCGTGCCGATGCCCGCGTAATGGCGCGGAAAGTCGCGGCAGGTCTGGGCCATGTGGTCGTTCAGGGCCTGGTGCAGTTCCAGCGCGTGGTGCGGCCTGGCCCATTCGCTGAACATCACCGGCACCGTGCTCAGCACCTGCACCTGCACCCCGAAGCCGGCGTAGTCGTCGATGCGGATCTGCGGGTCCCAGGTCTTCGGCCAGATCTCGCGGAAGAACTTGCCGTCCTTGTAGATGCGGTGGCGGCCGTCGTCGCCGTGGTGGATCACCGGGAACCGCGGATCACCGTACTTCGCGGCCAGGTCGGGCCAGTCGCGCGGCAGGTAGTGGGCGTGGGTGTCGATCTTCAGCATGCGCGGCGGCTCAGGTGATGTCCGCCTGCGACGGCGCGTCCATGTCGTAACGCGTCGGCCGCGGATTGAGCGCGCCGCATTCGCTGCAGGTGCGCAGCGCGTCGTCGCGGTAGAAGCGTTCGAACACCTTGAAGAAATCCTGCTCGATGTCCACCAGGTGGAAGAATTCCTCGTACAGCTTGTGGTTGCAGCCGACGCAGAACCACATCAGGGCATCGTCCTCGTGCGCCAGGCGCTTGCGCTCGATGACCAGGCCGATGCTGCCCGCCATCCGCTGCGGCGAGTGCGGCACCCGCGGCGGCAGGTAGAACATCTCGCCGGCGCTGATCCGGATGTCGCGCGCAGCGCCCTGCTTTCCATCGAAATCTTCCTGGATGCGCAGGACCATCTCGCCCTCGAGCTGGTAGAACCACTCCGGACCGTCCTCGAAGTGGTAATCGGTGCGCGCGTTCGGGCCGCCGACGATCATCACGATGTAGTGGTCGTCGACGATGCACTTGTTGCCGACCGGCGGCTTCAGCAGGTGCCGGTGCTCGTCGATCCACGCCTGCAGGTTGATCGGGTTCGGCAGCATGGCGTCAGTCCCCCAGCACGGCGATGCACTTGAGCTCGATCGCGATCGGCGTCGGCAGGGCGGTGATGCCGAGGGTGGTGCGGCAGGGCGCGCCGGCCGGATCCGGGAAGAACTCGGCCCAGATCGCGTTGTAGGCCTTGAAGTCGCGCGCCATGTCGGTGAGGTAGACGGTGACGTCGGCCAGGTCCTCCCAGCGTGCGCCACTGGCCTCCAGCACCGCGCGCACGTTGGCGAACACCGCGCGCGCCTGCGCCTCGATGTCGTACCTGCGCACCCGCCCGTCGGCGAAATACTCGTTGCCGGCGATGGCGTTGGTGGCGGGGTCGCGCGGGCCGATCCCGGACAGGAACAGCAGGTTGCCGACCCGCCGCGCGTGCGGGTAGCTGCCGACGGCCTTCGGCGCCGCGGTGGCGTGCACGGCATCGTTCATCAGCGGTCCTCCCGGTCCAGCCTGATCGCCGCCAGCGCGGCGGCGTACTGCGGTTCCAGCTGGTCCGCGGCGGCCACGTTGAGGCCGAGGTCGTGCACCCGCCCATCGCGCAGGGTGTACACCCAGCCATGCACCGACAACACCTGCCCGCGCGCCCAGGCATCGCGGACGATGGTGGTCTGGCAGACGTTGGCGACCTGCTCAAGTGCATTGAGCTCGCACAGGCGATCGTGCTGCAGCGGTTCGTCGCCGGCATCCAGCAGCAACTGCGCATGCTTGGTGGAGACGTCGCCGACATGGCGGATCCAGTTGTCGGCCAGGCCCACCCGCGCATTGGTCAGCGCCGCATGCACGCCGCCGCAGCCATAGTGGCCGACCACAAGGACATGCTCGACCTTGAGCACGTCGACCGCGAACTGGATCACCGACAGGCAGTTGAGGTCGGTGTGCACCACGACATTGGCGATGTTGCGATGCACGAACACCTCGCCCGGGGCGAGGTCCACCACCTGGTTCGCCGGCACTCGCGAATCGGAACAGCCGATCCACAGGTATTTCGGCGTCTGCTGCCGCGACAACCGTTCGAAGAAACCCGGGTCCTCGCGCGAGATGCGTTCGGCCCAGGCGCGGTTGTTGTGCAGCAGGTCGTCGAGTCGGTTCATGCAGGTTCCACGGTCAAAGGGCGATGCCGACATTGCGCGGCTCGGTGAAGAATCGCATCGCTTCCATCCCGCCTTCGCGACCCAGCCCGGAGGCGCCGCTGCCGCCGAACGGGGTGCGCAGGTCGCGCATCATCCAGGTGTTGATCCAGACCATGCCGACCCGCAGCCCGGCGGCCAGCCGGTGCGCGCGCGCAAGGTCGTTGGTGAACAGCGCTGACGACAGGCCGTAGTCGCTGGCGTTGGCGAGGGCGAGGGCGTCGTCGTCGGAGTCGAAGGCCTGCAGCGTCACCACCGGGCCGAAGATTTCCTCGCGGTTGGTCGCGCATTCGGGGCCAAGGCCATCGATGACGGTGGGCGCGATGAACCAGCCCGGTCGATCCAGGGCTTCGCCACCGCAGAGCACGCGGCCGCCATCCTCGCGGGCCCGCGCCATGCAGGCCAGGACCTTGTCGAACTGCGCCTGCGAGACCAGCGGTCCGACCTGGGTGCCGTCCTCGAGCGGATTGCCGATGCGCAATGCGCGCACGCGCTCGACGAACCCGGCACGGAAGTCGTCGTAAATGCCGCGTTCAATGAGCAGGCGCGAACCGCACAGGCAGATCTGGCCGCCGTTCTGGAACGCGCTGCGCACCAACGTGTCCAGGTGCGCACGCCAGTCGCTGTCGGCGAAGACCAGGGTGGCGTTCTTGCCGCCCAGCTCCAACGAGGTCTTCTTCAGCATCGGCCCGGTGATACCGGCGATGCGGCGGCCGACCGCGCTGCTGCCGGTGAAACTGATCGCCTTGGTGCCGGGGTGCTGCACGATGGCTTCACCCACCGTCGGGCCGCGGCCATTGACCACGTTCAGCACGCCGTCCGGGAAGCCGATCTCCGCCGCCAGCGCTGCCAGCATGGTCGCCGTGCGCGGGGTGACTTCGGAGGGTTTTGCTACAACAGTGTTGCCCGCAGCGAGCGCCGGCGCGATCTTCCAGGTGAACAGGTACAGCGGCAGGTTCCACGGGCTGATGCAGCCGACCACGCCCAGCGGCGGGCGCAGCGTGTAGTTCAGGCCGGCTTCGCCGTGGTGCGATTCGCTGGAAAACTGGGTGGCCGCATGCGCGAAGAAACGCAGGTTGCCGACCGCGCGCGGGATCTCGATGTCGCGGGCCAGCGCCAGTGGCTTGCCGGCGTCGATGGCCTCGGCATGGGCGAACGCGTCGAGGCGCGCTTCCAGTGCATCCGCCAGCCGTTCCAACCAGCGCGCACGCGCGCTGTTCGGCAGCGAGGACCAGGCGGGGAAGGCGGCCTGCGCGGCCTGCACGGCGGCATCGACATCGCGCGCATCGCCGTCGGCCACCTGCGACGCGACCGCGCGGGTGGCGGGGTCGAACACGTCCAGCCATTGCCCGTTGGCGGGCATCGCCGGCTTGCCATCGATCCAGTGCGGGTCGCGTTGCATCCGCCTAGTCTAGAGCGAAAGCCCAGCAGCGCAGGTCCCGGGACGGGGTCAGATCGACTGCATGCGGCCGCCATCCGCCGCGAGCGACTGGCCGTTGACGTAGGCGGCGGCATCGGTGCACAGGAAGGCGACCACGCTGCCGACTTCGGCGGCATCGGCGAATCGCCCGGCCGGGACACTGGCCAGCATCGCGCTGGCGATTTCCGCCTGCGGCTTGCCGCTGGCGGCGCTGCGTTCGGCCAGGATCTGGTCCAGCCGCCGGGTGCGCGTGTAGCCGGGCAGCACGTTGTTGACGGTGATGCCATCCGCGCCAAGTTCGCGCGAAAGCGTCTTGGCCCAGCTCGCGACCGCACCGCGGACGGTATTGGACACGCCGAGGTTGGGGATCGGCTCGTACACCGAGGTCGAGATCACGTTGACGATGCGGCCCCAGCGCGCGGCGCGCATGCCGGGCAGCACCGCCTGCAGCAGGGTGTGGTTGGCGAGCAGGTGCCTGTTGAAGGCATCGAGGTAGGCATCGATGCCGGCCGCATGCGCGGCACCGCCGGGCGGGCCACCGGTGTTGTTGACCAGGATGTGCACCGGCCTGTCCGATGCCAGCGCAGAGACGGCATCGCCCAACGCCTGCCTCTGCGAAACGTCGGCGACCAGGAACCCGTGGCGCTGCGTGTCGTGCGTGGGCAACGCCGCGACCGCTTCGCGCAACACGTCCTCGCGGCGTGCAAGCAGGGTGACGTTGGCCCCCAGCTGCGCCAGTTCGATGGCCGCGGCGCGGCCGATGCCGTCGGAACCACCGCAGACCAGCGCATGCTTGCCGGAGAGATCCAGCTTCACCTGGCGCGCATCCCGAACTGCTGGATCATGCGCGGGCGCAAGGCGTCGTCATCGTCGGCCTGCGGCGGCGCAAGCTCGGCCAGCGAGAATCCGCGATCAAGCGCATCCTCCTCGTCCAGGCCGTCGAACTCGACGAACTCGGCATCCATCAGGGTCGCGCGCGCGGTGTCCGTGCTGTCGTAGGAGAGGGTGTTGCCGTCGCTGTCGAACACCTCGGCGGTGCCGGCCTCGCGTTCGCGCAGGCGCGCCCAGACCACGGTGCGCCCCAGCGTTGCCAGCCACCAGCGGTCCGCGGGGGCGCTCACTGCAGCACCCCGGCGAGCAGCCACAGCAGGCCACCCATCGCGATCCCGCCGAGGATGACCAGCAGCGAGACCCGCGAAGGCGTCGCCAGACCGGACAGGTACGGATCCTGCGCCGCGCGGTAGTCCCCGTGCAGCAGCCACCACAGCGCGCGCGGTTTCAGGAACGCGCCTTCGCCCAGTTGCGCGGTGATCGGCGGGTGGCGGTCGCGGATATGCACCAGCGCCAGCGGCCAGAAGATCACGAACGCGGTGGCACCGGCGATCGCGATCGCGAACGAGCTCAACGCCAGGAACAGGACCAGGTCCGCATCCATGCTCAGAACTCCGCGCTGCCGGGTGCGCGCGGGTAGGCGATCGCGTCGCGGATGTTGGCGAGGCCGCACACGTACACCACCAGCCGCTCGAACCCGAGGCCGAAGCCGGCGTGCGGCACCGTGCCGTAGCGGCGGAAGTCGCGATACCAGCCGTAATGGGCCGGGTCGAGGCCGAACTGGGCCATGCGCGCGTCCAGCACGTCCAGCCGTTCCTCGCGCTGGCTGCCGCCGATGATCTCGCCGATGCCCGGTGCCAGCACGTCCATCGCGGCCACGGTCCTGCCGTCGTCGTTGATGCGCATGTAGAACGCCTTGATCTGCTCCGGATAGTTCATCACCACCACCGGGCGGCCCACGTGTTCCTCGGTCAGCCAGCGCTCGTGCTCGGTTTGCAGGTCCAGGCCCCATTCCACCGGGAACTCGAACTTCTTGCCCGACTGTTGCAGCAGGGTGATCGCGTCGCCGTAGTCGATCCGCTCGAACGGCGCGTTGATGAAGCCTTCCAGCCGGGTGATCGCGGTCTTTTCCACGCGCTCGGCGATGAACGCGAGGTCGTCGCCGCGCTCGTCCAGCACCGCGCGGAACAGGTACTTCAGGAAGTCCTCGGCCAGGTCGGCGTCGTCGTCGAGGTCGGCGAACGCGATCTCCGGCTCGATCATCCAGAACTCGGCGAGGTGCCGGGTGGTGTTGCTGTTCTCGGCGCGGAAGGTCGGGCCGAAGGTGTAGACCTTGCTCAGGCTGAGGCAGTAGGCCTCGACGTTGAGCTGGCCGGACACGGTGAGGAAGGTTTCCTTGCCGAAGAAGTCGCGGGAAAAATCCACGTTGCCCTTGCCGTCGCGCGGCAGGTTGGCCATGTCCAGGGTGGAGACGCGGAACATCTGGCCGGCGCCTTCGGCGTCGCTGCTGGTGATGATCGGGGTGCTGATCCAGTAGAACTGGCGCTCGTGGAAGAAGCGGTGCACCGCCTGCGCCAGGCAATGGCGGATGCGCGTCACCGCGCCGAACAGGTTGGTGCGCGGGCGCAGGTGGGCGAATTCGCGCAGGTATTCCAGCGAGTGCTGCTTGGGCTGCATCGGGTAGGTCAGCGGATCTTCCACCCAGCCGACGACCTCGATGGCGGAAGCCTGCACCTCGAAGCTCTGGCCCTGGCCCTGCGACTTCACCAGGTTGCCGGTGGCGATCACCGCGCAGCCTGTGGTCAGGTGCTTCACCTCGGACTCGTAGTTGGGCAGGGTGTCCGGCGCGACCACCTGGATCGGCGCGAAGCAGGAACCGTCGCTGACGTTGACGAAGCTCAGCCCGGCCTTGGAATCGCGGCGGGTGCGTACCCAGCCCTTCACGGTCACCTGCCCACCCTCGGGCGCGCGCCCGGCCAGCGCCTGCGCCACCGAAAACATGCTCATATGCTCTTGAAACCCTGCGTTGCAGCATCGAAATAGAGCGGCAAGTTTACCGGAGCTACAATCCCCGCATGGCCATCTCCCTCACCGAATCCGCCCGCGGCCGCATCCGCGGCTACCTCGACGCCGACCCGGCCGCCATCGGCCTGCGCTTCGGCGTGTCCCGCACCGGCTGCTCCGGCTGGGGCTACAAGGTCGACATGGCGCGCGAGGCGGGCGCCGGCGACACCGTGTTCGACGCCGACGGGATCCGCATCCACGTCGACGCCGCCAGCCTGGCGCTGGTGGACGGCACCGAGATCGACTTCGTCAAGCAGGGCCTGAACGAACAGTTCGTGTTCCGCAACCCGAACGTGGCCGGTGAGTGCGGCTGTGGCGAGAGCTTCACCACCGACGCCGGCAAAGCCGCCTGACCCGGCCCGGGCGCCGGCCGTGGCGGCTGGATTGCGCCCAAGTCATTGATCCGCCATACTATTGGGCTCCCGTTCGCGGGAGACCTTGCCCGAACGCGCCGGACCGCATCGCGGAGCCGGTGGCCGAGGGCTATCCCAACCGGCATCCAGCCGGCTGACATCCACAAGGAAACCACCATGCGTCATTACGAAATCGTGTTCATGGTCCATCCCGACCAGAGCGAGCAGGTTCCGGCCATGATCGAGCGCTACAAGGGCGCGATCGAAGCCGGCAAGGGCACCATCCACCGCCTGGAGGACTGGGGCCGCCGCCAGCTGGCCTACCCGATCCAGAACCTGGTCAAGGCCCACTACGTGCTGATGAACGTGGAGGCCGAGCAGGCCGTGCTCGACGAACTGGTCGACGGTTTCCGCTTCAACGACGCGGTGCTGCGCCACCTGGTGATGCGCCGCGACGACGCGGTCACCGAACAGTCCCTGATCATGAAGAACAAGGACGAGAAGGGCGACAAGCCGGAGCGCGGCGACCGCCGCCGCCGTGACGACGAGAGCGACAGTGCGGTTGGCACTGGCGACACCGAATCCGCCGCCGAAGCCGCCTAAGCGCGCGCACTCCAGGAGCAAGCACCCATGTCCAAGTTCTTCCGCCGCCGCAAGTTCTGCAAGTTCACCGCCGAAGGCGTGACCGAGATCGACTACAAGGATCTCAACACCCTGCGCCAGTACCTGACCGAGACCGGCAAGATCGTGCCGAGCCGGATCACCGGCACCAAGTCCAAGTACCAGCGCCAGCTGCAGTCGGCGGTGAAGCGCGCGCGCTTCCTCGCCCTGATCCCGTACACCGACAACCACAACGCCTGATCGCGGCGCCGGCGTGGCGTGGCGGATGCCACGCCCACCACCGGCCGCGCAATCGCGGGGTCGTCGTGATCCCTCCGTCCGAATCGGACAGCACCTGTTGCGGCGCAGCGCGTCGCTAACGACACGGAGCAACACCATGCAACTGATCCTCCTGCAGAAAGTCGTGAACCTCGGCAACCTTGGCGACAAGGTCAGCGTCAAGCCGGGCTACGGCCGCAATTTCCTGGTCCCGCAAGGCAAGGCCGTCCCGGCCACCGCCGCCAACCTGGCCGAGTTCGAGGCCAGGCGCGCCGACTACGAAGCCAAGGCCCAGGCCTCGCTGGACGGCGCCAACGAGCGCCAGGCCAAGCTGGCCGATGCCAGCGTGACCGTCAGCGCCAACGCCTCGACCGAAGGCAAGCTGTACGGCTCGGTCGGCCCGCGCGAAATCGCCGAAGCCATCACCCGCCAGCTCGGCGTGGACGTCGGCAAGTCGGAAGTGGTGATGGGCGAAGGCCCGTTGCGCCACACCGGCGAGCACGAGATCGTCGTGCACCTGCACGCCGACGTCGAGGCGAAGGTCAAGGTGGTCGTGGTGCCGGACGCCGCGTAAGCGCACAAGGCACCGTGATACCGCAACGGGCGCCGCGAGGCGCCCGTTGTGTTTGCGGAGGTCTGGTTTCCCGTCGCGTGGCGCTACTCGGTTCTCGCCCGTCGCAGCCGGTGAGACGGGTTATCCACAGGATGTCCCACGACTTGTCTGCAACCCTCCGCGCTCGATGCGCCCTACGATGCCTGCCATCGAACAATAACAAGCGGTCCGCGATGACGGCCCGCAACGGGGAGCCTTCCACCTGATGAGCGCACGTCCGCAGCAACGCCCGTTCGACGCCAAGATCGAGCAACTGCGGGTGCCCCCGCAATCCGTGGATGCCGAGCAGGCCGTGCTCGGCGGCCTGATGCTCGACGCGAACGCGTTCGACCGCATCGCCGACCAGCTCAACGATGCCGATTTCTATCGCCGCGACCACCAGCTGATCTACCGCGCGATCCGCGAACTGGCGGAGAAGAACAAGCCGTTCGACGCGGTGACCCTGGGCGAGTGGTTCGACTCGCAGGGGCTCGGCGAACAGGTCGCCGGCGGCGCCTACCTGGTGGAGCTGGCCAGCACCACGCCGAGCGCGGCGAACATCAAGGCCTACGCCGAGATCGTGCGCGACAAGGCGGTGCTGCGGCAGCTGATCGACGTCGGCACCGGCATCGTCAACGACGGCTTCCAGCCGGAGGGCCGGGACTCCGCCGAACTGCTGGCCAAGGCGGAGCAGGAGGTGTTCGCCATCGCCGAGGCCGGTGCGCGCGGCAAGCAGGACTTCACCCCGGTGCGCAAGGCGCTGATCGAGGCGTTCGACGTGCTGCAGACCCGCAACGCCAACGGCGGCGGGATCACCGGGCTGCCCACCGGGTACGTCGAATTCGATGAAATGACCGCCGGCCTGCAGCCCACCGACCTGATCATCCTCGCCGCGCGTCCGTCGATGGGCAAGACCACGCTGGCCATCAACATGGCCGAGTACGCCGCGCTGAAGTCGAAGAAGGCGGTCGCGATCTTCTCGATGGAAATGTCCGCCAGCCAGCTGGCGCTGCGCATGATCTCCTCGGTCGGCCGGGTCAACGCCACCCGCCTGCGCACCGGCGCGCTCGAGGACGAGGACTGGAGCCGCGTGTCCAGCGCGATCCAGCTGATGCGCGACGTCAAGGTGTTCATCGACGATACCCCGGCGCTGTCGCCCGACGTGCTGCGGGCCAAGGCGCGGCGCCTGAAGCGCGAGCACGACCTCGGCCTGATCGTGATCGACTACCTGCAGCTGATGGCGGTACCTGGCAACAGCGAGAACCGCGCGACCGAGATCTCCGAGATCTCGCGCGGCCTGAAGGCGCTGGCGAAGGAACTCAACGTGCCGGTGATCGCGCTTTCCCAGCTCAACCGCTCGCTGGAAACGCGCACCGACAAGCGCCCGGTGATGGCCGACCTGCGCGAGTCCGGCGCGATCGAGCAGGACGCGGACGTGATCGTGTTCATCTACCGCGACGAGTACTACAACAAGGAAAATTCGCCGGACAAGGGGCTCGCCGAAATCATCATCGGCAAGCAGCGAAACGGCCCCACCGGCGCGCTCAAGCTGAAGTTCTTCGGCGAATACACCCGCTTCGACAACCTCGCCCACGACATGGTGGGCAGCTTCGAGTAGCCAGCCGCGCGGGTTCCCTCCACGGCGCGGGCATGCCGTGGGTGGCGCCCGGATATGTTCGAATATCGCCATGAGCGAACCCTTCGACCAGCGCCCCACCCGCATCCGGGTCGACCTCGATGCGCTGACCCACAACCTGGGCCGCATCCGCGCGCATGCCGGCGTGCCGGTGCTGGGCGTGGTCAAGGCCAATGCCTACGGCCATGGCCTGGTGCCGGTGGCACGGCACCTTGCGCGGCAGGGCATCGACCAGCTCGGCGTGGCCTTCGTCGAGGAAGGCATGGAACTGCGCAGGGCCGGGATCACCACCCCGATCCTGGTGATGGGCGGGATCTTCGGCCCGCAGGTCGCGCAGTTCATCGTCCACGACCTCGAGATCACGGTGTCCTCGCTGGACAAGCTGCGCCAGGTCGAGGCCGCCGCGCAGTCGCTGGGCCGGCAGGCGACCATCCATCTCAAGATCGACACCGGGATGGAACGGATCGGCGTGCACAGCTATTCGGCAGCGCCCTTCATCGAGGCGGCGGTCGCATCCCGCTGGTGCCGGCTGAAGGGCATCTATTCGCACCTGGCCTGCGCCGACGACCCGGCGTCGCCGATGACGCTGGAGCAGCTGGACCGCTTCCTGGACGCATGTGCACACATCACGCGGATCGGCGCGCCGATGCCGGTCCGCCACCTCGCAAACTCCGGCGGCGTGCTGCATTTCCCGCAGACCCACCTGGACATGGTGCGGCCCGGGATCCTGCTGTACGGGGTGCTGCCCGATCCCGCCTCGATTCCCGCCATCGACGTGCGGCCGGCGCTTTCGCTGGTTTCGCAGGTCGTGTACTTCAAGGTGGTGCGGGCCGGGCACCCGGTGAGCTACGGCGCAACCTGGGCGCCGGCCGCCGATACCCGGGTGGTGACGGTCCCGATCGGCTACGGCGACGGATTCCCGCGGGCACTGTCCTCGCGCGGGCAGGTGCTGGTGCGCGGGCAGCGACGGCAGTTGGTCGGGCGCGTGTGCATGGACCAGTTCATGGTCGACCTCGGCCCCGCAGGCACCGCCTACAACGAGGACGAAGTGGTCCTGGTCGGCTCCCAGCAGGGCGAGGCGATTCGCGCAGAAGACCTGGCCCGGCTCGCCGGCACCATCCCGTACGAGATCCTCACCGGCCTCAACCAGCGCATCCCGCGCGAATATCGCGGCGGCTGAGCGCACTGCGCCGCTCCTGCGCGTTGACCGCCCGCGCAAGGGCGTGATTCACTCGCGTCACCCCCGGGGAGGTTGGCATGGCCACGTCGAAACCGCGCTCCAGGCGCACTGCAGAAGAGCCCGCGCGGCGCGCCAGGCGCGAGGCGATGTCGCGGGTGGACACCGCGTGGCTGCGGATGGAGCGGCCGACCAACCCGATGATGATCACCGGCGTGCTGATGTTCAGCGAACCGATGTCGCTGGCACGGCTCAAGCGGGTGATCGAACAGCGCTTCCTGGCATATGCGCGGTTCCGGCAGAAGCCGGTGGAAGGCGCCACCGGCGCGCAGTGGGTGGAGGACGAGACCTTCGACCTCGACTGGCACGTGCGCCTGTCGGGGCTGCCGGGCAAGCATGGCCCCGCCGCGGAGAAGAAGGCGCTGGAGCGCTTCGCCAGCCAGCTCGCCTCCAGCCCGCTGGACCCGACCAAGCCACTGTGGCAATTCCACCTGGTGGAGCGTTACCAGGGCGGTTCGGCGGTGGTCGCGCGCATCCACCATTGCTATGCGGACGGCATCGCGCTGGTGCAGGTGCTGCTGTCGCTGACCGATACCACCCGCGATTCGTCGCGCGCCAGCCGCCTCGACAAGGCCTGGCTGAAGCACGAGGCGGTTCCGGTGGCGCGCCGGGTGGGGGCGATCGACAAGTACATGAAGCTGGGCGGCAAGGTGCTCGAGCAGGGGATGGCGATGTACCGCGATCCGACCCTGGCCGGGCTGATCGCGAAGGAAGGCGGCGAACTCGCGCGCGAGCTGATGAACGCGCTGGCCCTGCCGGACGACCCTCCCTCGCTGCTGCGTGGCCGGCTCGGGGTCAGCAAGCGGGTGGCATGGGCCGACCCGCTGGACCTGGAGGAGGTGAAGGCGGTCGGGCGTGCCTGCGATTGCACGGTCAACGATGTGCTGATGGCCGCGGCCGCCGGCGCCCTGCGCAGCTACATGCTGGAGCGCGGCGAGCACCTCGAGGGCGTGACCCTGCGCGCGACGGTGCCGGTCAACCTGCGCCCGCTCGAACATTCGCGGAAGCTGGGCAACCACTTCGGCCTGGTGTTCCTCGAATTGCCGGTTGGCGAGGACAATCCATTGCGGCGCCTGGAGCGCGTCGCCGAGTGCATGAATAACCTGAAAAACTCACGCCAAGCTATTGTTGCATATGGTCTTTTGGCTGCACTTGGGGTGGCGCCGCCACCGGTACAGGAGCTCGCGCTGGAAATGTTCAGCCGCAAGGCGAGCGCGGTCGCGACCAATGTCCCGGGACCGCAGCAGCCCCTGTACATGGCCGGCTGCACCTTGCGCGAGATGATGTTCTGGGTCCCGCAGACCGGGTCCATCGGCATCGGCCTGTCGATCCTCAGCTACCGCGGCCAGGTCCACTTCGGCCTGATTTCCGATGCGCGCCTGATCCCGGATCCGGACGCGGTGATCCGCCGCTTCGGCACCGAGTTCGAGAAGCTCCTGTACCTGGCGATGATGGGCAACTGGGACCAGCGCCTGGATGCCGCCGGGGCCATGGCGCTGCTGGAAGACGCAACCGGGGCTTAACGGCGGAAGCCCCATTCACGTCAGGGCCAGACGCGGGCACCTAACGTTCGGGCGTCTTCTGCCACGCCCCCAAGGAGCCATGCCATGACGTCCCCCCTCAGACTCGCCGCACTTGCGGCAACGCTGGCGGCGTTCACCGCCGGCTGCGCGACCTATACCGGCCAGACCAGCGACCCGGATGACCCCAACCGCACCAGGCAGGGTGCCCTGATCGGCGCTGCGATCGGCGCGGCCGCGGGCCTGCTCAGTGGCGGCGATGCCGTGGAGCGCCGCCAGCGCGCGATGGTCGGCGCCGGCATCGGTGCGCTCGCCGGTGGCGGCATCGGCGCCTACCAGGATCGCCAGGAAGCCGAACTGCGCCGCGAAACCGCTGGCACCGGCATCGACGTGACGCGCGACGGCGACGTCATCAAGCTCAACCTGCCGGACGGCGTGACCTTCGACTTCGCCAGGCATGACCTCAAGCCGCAGTTCTACCCGGCGCTCAACACCATCGCCAGCACGTTGAAGGACTACGACCAGACCATCGTCGAGGTCAGCGGCCACACCGACAGCATCGGCTCCGATGCCGCCAACCAGATCCTGTCGGAACGCCGCGCCAACGCGGTCTCCAGCTACCTGATCGGGCAGGGCGTGGTGCGCGAGCGCTTCGAGGTGGTCGGCATGGGCGAGCGCTACCCGGTCGCCGGCAACGACACCGATCCGGGCCGTGCGCTCAACCGCCGCGTCGAGATCCGGCTGCTGCCGCTGCAGGGCTGATCCGCCCGCGGCATGCTGCAAACGGAACGGGCCGCGAAAGCGGCCCGTTCCGTTTGCCCGATGGGGACACGGCGAGGCCGCTTGCAAGCACCGACGGACCCTGTGCCGACAGGCTGCCGCCGCAGGGCCCGCTTGCGACCGACTCAAGGCCGGTCGCGATCGCCGGTTCGATCGTGGCCACCACTGCAGCACCCAGGCTTGCGCGCGGCTCCGGTCCTGCGATGGGCGTCGAGCTTTGCCGGCCGCAAAAAGAAAGGGCCGCATCGCTGCGGCCCATTCAGGTTGGTGGAGGTGGGGGGAATCGAACCCCCGTCCGAAGATGCTCCATGCCCGGCACTACATGCTTAGCTCGTTGTTTGGTCTCGGATGGCGGCAACACAACGTGCGAGGCACGCCGCCATCCACACCCGCTTTGTTTCGGAGCCGGCTGGCGGGTCGCCACCGTTTCCTATCCCGTGATGATGACCCTACATCCACGAGCACAGGCACAAGTGGGTTCGGGGCTTACGCCTTAAGCGGCGAGAGCGTAGACGTCGTCGTTGGCGTCTGGGTTTTTGCAGCTGGATTAACGAGGAAAGCTACCCCCTCGGCATGCGCCGTGCGATTTCGCTACCCCCGTCGAAGCCAGTGCACCCCCGGGAATTGCCGATCTCACCGACAGTCGCAGTATAGGGGCGGGTGCGCGCGACACAAGGTTGACGCGGCGTTGCCGGCGCCGCGGTTATCCTGCGCTCATGTCCTTGTCCTTTCCGGGCGATGCCGATCCCGCCCAGCGCGGTCCCGGCGATGCCTGGCCCCTCACGCATTCTTGTTGTGGCGCCGCATCACCCGCTGCTTCTCGCGGTTCCAGTCGCGTTCCCTGGTGGCGTCGCGCTTGTCGTGGCTCTGCTTGCCGTGCGCCAGCGCCAGTTCCATCTTCACCTTGTTGCCCTTCCAGTACAGCGCGGTCGGTACCAGCGTGTAGCCCTCGCGCTGCACGCGACCGATGAGCACGTCGATCTCGCGCCGGTGCATCAGCAGCTTGCGGGTCCTGCGATCGTTGGCAACAACGTGGGTCGACGCCGAGATCAGCGGGGTGATCTGCGAGCCGATCAGGAACAGCTCGCCTTCCAGCACCACCGCGTAGGCATCGCCGATGTTGGCGCGGCCGGCGCGGATCGCCTTCAGCTCCCAGCCCTGCAGGGCCATGCCGGCCTCGAACCGCTGCTCCAGGTGGTATTCGTGGCGCGCCCGCTTGTTCAGGGCGATGGTGCCGCCGCCGTTTGGCTTATCCTTGCCGGCCTTCTTGTTCATCGTCGGCATTGTCGCCGATCCGGGCGAAGGCGTCTCGCCGGCGACCGGCGCAGCCCCATGGAACCGCGATGCCCGAAATCGTCCGCAGCGCCCTGGTCGAGCATTCCGCCGCGCGCATGTTCGCGCTGGTCAACGACATCGCCGCCTATCCGCGGCGCTTCGACTGGTGCCGCGCGGCCAGCGTGCTGGAAACGGGCGAGGACCGCATGCTCGCCCGGCTGGAGCTCGGCGTCGGCGGCTTCCACACCTGGTTCACCACCGAAAACGCGCTGGTGCCGCCGCACCACATCGACATGGCGCTGCGCGACGGCCCGTTCAAGCGCCTGCACGGACGCTGGCAATTCCATGCACTGGACGAGTCCGCGTGCAAGGTGACCCTGACCCTCGACTTCGAGCCGCAGACCCGGCTGCTTGGGCCGGCGCTGGCGCTGGGCATGCAGGGCCTGGCCGACCGCATGGTCGACGATTTCGTGCGCGAGGCGGACCGCGGCGGGCAGGCGGCGTGATCCGGGTCGAACTGGTGCGGGCGTGGCCGCACCGGCATGACTCGGTCGCGGTCGATGTCGCGGATGGCGCCAGCGTCGCCGATGCGCTGGAGGCCGCCGGCTGGCGGCTGGACGCGGAGTTCATGGGCCTGGCGGTGTTCGGTCAGGCCGCGACCATGGAAACACCTCTGCACGACGACGACCGCATCGAACTGCTGCGTGCGCTGCAAATTGATCCGAAGCAGGCGCGGCGGCTGCGCGCGGCGCGCGCGAAGGGCGCGCCCTGAGCAGGGCCTTGCGTCAGCGGCCGCCCTTCTTCTTGTCCTTGGCGAGGTTGCCGAACTGGGCCATGGTCTTGGCGAGTTCGGAATCTTCCTCGGGGTAGTACTCGCCTTCCCACTTCGCCAACGCCTCGTTCTCGAAGAACAGGGTCATGTTCTTCACGTCGGTCGGGCCCGAACGGCCGGTGCGGCGGCTGGCGGTGTAGTCCCAGCGATCCTGGTGGAACGGGTCGCGGATCGAGGGCGTGCCCAGCAGGGTCATCACCTGGCGCTTGTCCATGCCCTGCTGCAGTTGCTCCACCGCGGCCTTGTCGAGCAGGTTGCCCTGGTAGATCGGCTGCCGGTACAGCACGCCGCAACCGCTGGCGAACATGATCACGAGGACAAGAGCGAGCAGCTTGCGCATCGGCGGCAGGGGGCAGTGAACGAAGGCCCGATGATACACTGAAGGCCTCGCAGCACGGCGCCTGCGGCCGCGTCCCGGGCCGCCTCCGCAGCCGGCATTCATGCGCCGTTCGCGCGACGGAGAACCGATGGAATCGCAGGACCTACGCAAGGCCGGACTGAAGGTGACCCATCCGCGGATGCGGATCCTGGAGCTGCTGGAACAGACCCGGCCGCGGCACATGACCGCGGAAGACATCTACCGGCACCTGCTCGGTGGCGGCGAGGAAATCGGCCTGGCCACGATCTATCGCGTGCTCACCCAGTTCGAATCCGCCGGGCTGGTGCTCAAGCACAATTTCGAGGGCGGCCACGCGGTCTACGAACTCGACCGCGGCGAGCACCACGACCACATGGTCGACGTCGATACCGGCAAGGTGATCGAATTCCACAGCGACGAGATCGAAGCCCTGCAGCACCGGATCGCCGCCGAGCATGGCTACCTGATCGAGGACCACGCGCTGGTGCTGTACGTGCGCAAGCGGACCTGAGCCGGCCCGCCGCGCATCACCGAGGCCGCGACTAGCGGCTTTCCACCAGCAGCGTCCGCGCCGCGGCCTGCGCCTCGGTGGTTACCCGCGCACCGCCAAGCATGCGCGCGATCTCGCCGACCCGTCCGTCCGCGTCCAGCACCTGCACCGACGACTGGGTCATGCCGTCGCGGGCGGCCTTGCTGACCCGGTAATGCGCATGGCCGGCGGCCGCGACCTGCGGCTGGTGGGTCACGCACAACACCTGCCGGGTTTCGCCGAGCGCACGCAGCCTGGCACCGACCGCGGCCGCGACCGCGCCGCCGATCCCGGAATCCACTTCGTCGAAGACCATGGTCGGCACCGCGTCCACCCCGAGGGTGGCGACTTCGATCGCCAGCGAAATGCGCGACAGCTCGCCGCCGGAGGCGACCTTGCGCAACGGCCTCGGCAGCTGGCCGGCGTTGGCGGAGACCAGGAATTCCGCGCGTTCGGCGCCATTGGCCTGCGGCGAGCGCGAATCCGCGACCGTTTCCAGTTCCACTTCGAAGCGGCCGCCGCCCATCCCGAGCTCGGCGATCAGTGCCTGCACCGACTGCGCCAGCGCATCACCGGCCTTGCGGCGGGAGGCGGTGAGTGCGGATGCCGCGGCGTTCCAGTCGGCGAGTGCCAGCGCGATGTCGCGATCCAGGGCCAGCAACCGCGCATCCGCGTCGGCCAGCGATTCCAGCTCGGCGGCCAGCGCGTCGCGATGCGCGGACAGTCCGGCCGGCGCGATACGGTGCTTGCGGGCCAGGTCCTGCACGCGCACCAGCCTCGCTTCGATCTGCTGCAGCACCGCGGGATCCAGGTCGAGGTCGTCGCGGATGCGCGCGAGCAGGCCAAGCGCCTCGTCGAGCTCGATCGCGGCCGAATCCAGCATCGCCTCCACCTCGTGCAGGCGTGGCTCGTTGCCCGCTTCGCGCAGCAGCCCGGAACGCACCTGCTGCAACTGCGCGGCAAGCGCCTGCTCGCCGCCGAGTTGCTCCAGCGCATGCTCGCAGGCTGCGATCAGCGACGCCGCGTGCGCATGCCGGCGATGGCTGGCATCCAGCTCCGCCAATGCCCCCGGGTCCAGCGTTTCCGCTTGCAGCTCATCCAGCTGGTGCTGCAGCCACGCCTTGCGCTCGCCGACATCGCCGCGCCCGAGCAGGGCGTCGCGCGCATCGCGCAAGCCGCGCCAGCGCAGTGCGGTTTCGCGCACCGCGGCCAGCAACTCCGGATGCCGCGCAAAGCCGTCCAGCAGGCCGGTCTGGGTCGCGCGCGAGAGCAGGGCCTGTTGCTCGTGCTGGCCGTGGATCTCCACCAGCAGGCCCGCCAGTTCCGCCAGCTGGGCCAGGCTCGCGCCGCGGCCATTGATCCAGGCGCGCGAACCACCATCCGCGCGCAGGGTGCGTCGCAACTGGCAGGCGCCGCCGTCGTCCAGTTCCGATTCGCGCAGCCAGGCCAGCGCCGCCGGGCAATCGGCAAGGGAGAAGTCCGCCTCCAGCTCGGCGCGCCCGGCGCCGTGGCGCACCGCGCCGGCATCCGCGCGGGCGCCGCACAGGAAGCCAAGCGCGTCCACCAGCAGCGACTTGCCGGCACCGGTTTCGCCGGACACCACGGTCAGGCCCGCGCCGAATTCCAGCTCGGCATGGGCGACCACGGCGAAATCGCGGATGGACAGGCGGCTCAGCATCGGCGCGCATTGTGCCTGCTCCGGGCGCCGCTTCGATAGCGCTTGCGCGCGGCGGGAGCGGCGCTTACAACATCGGCATGGCACGCCCCGGCGCCCCCGACATCGGCAACGACCCGCGCGCACGGCAATTGCTGCGCACGCTGGTGTCGCGGCACATCCGCGACGGCGAGCCGGTGGGATCGCAGACCCTGGCCCGGCATGCCGGCCTCGACGTCAGCGCGGCGACGATCCGCAACATCCTCGCTTCGATGGAGGACGCCGGCCTGCTGGCCGCCGCCCACAGCTCGGCCGGGCGGGTGCCGACCGCGCAGGGCTACCGGCTGTTCGTGGACTCGCTGCTGCAGGTCAAGCCGCTGCCGGAGGGCGAGCTGATCCGCCTGCGCCACGAACTGGCGGCCGGCGCCGGCACCCAGGCCCTGCTCGGAAACACCTCGGAGTTGCTGTCGGCGATGACCCATTTCGTCGGCATGGTCAGCGTGCCTTCGCGTGCGAGCTTCGCCTTCCGCCAGATCGAGTTCGTCGCGCTGGACCCGCAGCGGGTGCTGGCGATCCTGGTGTTCGCCGATGGCGAAGTGCAGAACCGGGTGGTCCAGGTCCGGCGCGCGTTCGACCCGTCCGAACTGGAACAGGCCGCCAACTACTTCAACAGCCACTTCGCCGGGCAACCGCTGGCGCACATCCGCGCTGCACTGCTGCACGACTTGCGCCACGCCCGCAGCGAGATGGAACGGCTGCTGGCGAGTTCGGTCGAACTCGCCGAGCAGGCGTTCGCCCCCGGCCGCGAGGACATGCTGGTGGCTGGCCAGACCCGGCTGATGGGGCTGCAGGAGCTCAGCGACCTCGATCGCCTGCGCGCGTTGTTCGAGGCCTTCGCCGAGAAGCGCGAACTGCTGCAGTTGCTGGAACGCACCGCCAGGGCGCCAGGCATGCGGGTGTTCATCGGCGAGGAAACCGGGTTGGCACCGCTGGAGGGGATGTCGCTGGTGACCGCGCCCTACGGCAGCGGTGGCCGCATGCTGGGCGTGCTCGGGGTGATCGGCCCCAGCCGGATGGCGTACGAGCGGGTGATCCCGGTGGTGGAGGCCACCGCCGCGGTGCTGGGCGCGGCGCTGTCTCCGGACGCTTGAATCCCCGCCGGGCCGGCCCCATCACTGGCGGTGGACGCGGCACGGTGCCGCAATCAGCGCTTGGACCATGACCCACGATCCCATGCAGGAAGCCAACGAAGCGGCCTTCGATACGCCGCCGACCGACGAAACCGAGGCGCTGCGCGCCGAACTCGAGCAACTGAAGGCGCAATCCCTGCTGGAGCGCGCCGACCTCGAGAACCAGCGCAAGCGCATGGCCCGCGAAGTGGAGATGGCGCGCAAGTTCGCCAACGAGCGCCTGCTCGGCGACCTGCTGCCGGTGCTCGACAGCCTGGAAGCCGGCCTGGCCGCGGCACCCGCCGACGACCCGCTGCGCGCCGGCCTCGAGCTGACCCAGCGCCAGCTGGTGCGGGTCGCCGAGATCAACGGCCTGGTCGCGGTGATGCCCGCCGCGGGCGACGCCTTCGACCCGGAACGCCACCAGGCGATGAGCATGATCGACGCCGACGGCATTGCGCCGGGCGCGGTCGCGCAGACCTTCCAGAAGGGCTACCTGCTCAACGACCGCCTGCTGCGCCCGGCCATGGTCGTGGTCGCGCGCCAGGACTGAACGACCCGCAGCCGCGGCACTTGAAGCCGCACGCGGCAACCCCACATCGCGGACATCGGCGCACGGCGCCCCCGCCATCCAGATCGAAGAGGACACACACATGGGCAAGATCATCGGCATCGACCTCGGCACCACCAACTCCTGCATCGCCATCATGGAAGGCGGCAAGGCAAAGGTCATCGAGAACAGCGAGGGCGACCGCACCACGCCGTCCATCGTCGCCTGGACCAAGGACGGCGAAGTGCTGGTCGGCGCCTCGGCCAAGCGCCAGGCGGTCACCAACCCGAAGAACACCTTCTACGCGGTGAAGCGCCTGATCGGCCGCAAGTTCACCGACGCGGAGGTGCAGAAGGACCTCGGCCTGGTCCCGTACGCGATCACCCAGCACGACAACGGCGATGCCTGGGTGTCGCTGGTCGACGGCAAGAAGCTGGCGCCGCAGGAAGTCTCCGCCAAGGTGCTGGAGAAGATGAAGAAGACCGCCGAGGCCTACCTGGGCGAGCCGGTCACCGAAGCGGTGATCACGGTGCCGGCCTACTTCAACGACAGCCAGCGCCAGGCCACCAAGGACGCCGGCCGCATCGCCGGGCTGGAAGTGAAGCGCATCATCAACGAGCCGACCGCGGCCGCGCTGGCCTACGGCCTGGACAAGGGCGACGCCAGGGACCGCAAGATCGCGGTGTACGACCTCGGCGGCGGCACCTTCGACGTGTCGATCATTGAAATTGCCAACATCGACGGCGAGAAGCAGTTCGAGGTGCTGGCCACCAACGGCGACACCTTCCTCGGCGGCGAGGACTTCGACAAGCGCGTGATCGACTACCTGGTCGACGAATTCAACAAGGAGCAGGGCATCGACCTGCGCAAGGACCCGCTGGCGCTGCAGCGCCTCAAGGACGCGGCCGAGCGCGCCAAGATCGAGCTGTCCAGCGCGATGAGCACCGAGGTCAACCTGCCGTACGTGACCGCCGATGCCACCGGCCCGAAGCACCTCAACATCAAGCTGACCCGCGCCAAGCTGGAAGCGCTGGTCGACGACCTGGTGAAGAAGACCATCGAGCCCTGCCGCATCGCCCTGAACGACGCCGGCCTGCGCGCTTCCGATATCCACGAGGTGATCCTGGTCGGCGGCCAGACCCGGATGCCGAAGGTGCAGCAGGCGGTGACCGAGTTCTTCGGCAAGGAGCCGAAGAAGGACGTCAACCCGGACGAGGCGGTGGCGGTTGGCGCCGCGATCCAGGGCGGCGTGCTGCAGGGCGACGTCAAGGACGTGCTGCTGCTGGACGTGACCCCGCTGTCGCTGGGCATCGAGACCCTCGGCGGCGTGTTCACCAAGATCATCGAGAAGAACACCACCATCCCGACCAAGGCCAGCCAGACCTTCAGCACCGCCGAGGACAACCAGTCCGCGGTGACCGTGCACGTGCTGCAGGGAGAACGCGAGCAGGCCCGCTACAACAAGTCGCTGGCGAAGTTCGACCTGACCGGGATCGACGCCGCCCCGCGCGGCATGCCGCAGGTCGAGGTGAGCTTCGACATCGATGCCAACGGCATCCTGCACGTGAACGCCAAGGACAAGAAGACCGGCAAGGAGCAGAAGGTCGAGATCAAGGCCGGCTCCGGGCTGTCGGACGACGAGATCCAGCGGATGGTGCAGGACGCCGAGGCGCACCGCGAGGAAGACAAGAAGTTCCATGAACTGGTCAGCGCGCGCAACCACGCCGATGGCCTGGTCCACGCCACCCGCACCACGATCAAGGACAACGGCGACAAGTTGCCGGGCGACCTGATCGGGCGCGCCGAAGGCGCCATCGCCGAGCTGGAGACGGCCATGAAGGGCGACGACAAGGGCCAGATCGAGGCCAAGTCGAAGGCACTGGAAGAGGCCGGGCAGGCGCTGTTCGCGGCGGTGGCCGCGGCCGGCCAGCAGCCGTCCGGCGCCGATGCGGGCGCGGCCCCGGGGGCCGGCGACGACGTGGTCGACGCCGAGTTCACCGAGGTCAAGGACGACAACAGCAAGGCCTGATCGCGCGAGCGGCGGGACCCATGCAGCGGGCAGGCCAGTGGTCTGCCCGTTGCCGTGAAGGAAGCAGGCAAGGCCGATGAGCAAACGCGACTACTACGAAGTGCTGGGCGTGGCCCGCAATGCCAGCGACGAGGAGGTCAAGAAGGCCTACCGTCGCAGCGCGATGAAGCACCACCCGGACCGCAACCCCGGCGACAAGGGCGCCGAGGCCGCGTTCAAGGAATGCAAGGAAGCCTATGAAGTGCTGAGCGACGGCGGCAAGCGCCGCCTGTACGACCAGCACGGCCACGCCGCGTTCGAGCACGGCATGGGTGGCGGCAACGCCGGCCCCGGTTTCCACGACGTCGGCGACATCTTCGGCGACATCTTCGGCAACATCTTCGGCGGCGGCGGCGGGCGCCAGGCCCCGCGCCGCGGCGCCGATGTCGGCTACGTGATGGAACTGGACCTCGAGGAGGCCGTCGCCGGCATCGAGAAGCGGATCGAGATCCCCTCCCTGGCCGAGTGCCAGCCGTGCAAGGGCAGCGGTTCGGCGGACGGCAAGATCGACACCTGCGGCACCTGCCACGGCCGCGGCCAGGTGCGCATGCAGCGCGGGCCGTTCGCGATGCAGGCGCCATGCCCGCATTGCGGCGGCAGCGGCAAGGCGATCGCCAACCCGTGCCAGACCTGCGATGGCGCCGGCCGCGTCGAGGAAGACAAGACCCTGTCGGTGAAGATCCCGGCCGGCGTGGACAACGGCGACCGCATCCGGTTGGCGGGCGAAGGCGAGGCCGGCCCTGCCGGCAGCCCACCGGGCGACCTCTACGTGGAGGTGCGCGTGCGCCCGCATCCGATCTTCGAGCGCGACGGCGACGACCTGCATTGCGAGGTGCCGATCCGGATCTCGCAGGCCGCGCTGGGCGACATCGTGCGGGTACCCACCCTGGGTGGCGAGGTCGAATTGCGGATCCCCGCGGAGACCCAGAGCGGCAGGGTGTTCCGGCTGCGCGACCGCGGCGTCAAGTCCGTGCGCAGCCGCGCACCCGGCGACCTGTACTGCAAGGTCGCGGTGGAAACCCCGGTCAACCTCACCCCCGAGCAGCGCACCTTGCTGGAGCAGTTCGAGGCGAGCTTCACCGGTGAGGATGCGCGCCGGCATTCGCCGAAGTCCGCGACATTCCTTGACGGGGTTCGCGGTTTCTGGGACCGGATGGTGTCCTGAGCGGTGCTGCATTCGTTTGCAGCAGGCCGCGCTGTGTCGAAACATGACCGCTGTCAACGAAATGTGACGTAGCTGGGCATAGGCTGTAAGGTGCCGGAATCACCCTCCAGGTGCCCCATGACCTTCCGCAATCCCACTGACTTCGCCGATGCTGGCCGCACGGATCCCGGCCTGCTGCTGGATGCCCTGCAGAAGCAGGCGATCGAACGCGTGGTGCCTGCGCTCGACCGCGCCCTCGGGCGGGTCGACGATTACCTGTTCGACCGCAGCCAGAGCGGCAACGACAACCTCGGCCTGACCGCGCTGCGCGACCTGCGGCGGGTCCGCTCGCAGATCGCGCAGCGCTTCGAGCAGGCACTGATCAGCGGATTCCGCGCCCTGCGCGACCCGCGCGCGGCCAGCGCCATGCTTGGCGAGCATTCCGGCCTCAGCCTGCTGTCGGAAGACGCGCTGGAAGAGCAACTGGCCAACGAGCAACTGGCGGAAAGCATGTCGCGCATGCATGCGCCGAGCCTGGAGCTGCTGGGCAAGCGCATCGCCCACGTGCTTGGTCGCGACGAACTCAAGGCCACCGACAACCCGCTGGCGCCGGCGTTCATCGCAGCCGCCATGCGCAAGGCCGTGGAGGCCGCCGAGGTGGATCCCGGCGTGCGCATCGTGGTCTTCAAATTCTTCGAGCGCGAACTGGCGAATGCGCTGGCGCACGCGTACGAGCGCAGCAATACGCTGTTGGTTGCCGCAGGCGTGCTGCCGCAGTTGCGTGCCACCAGCAAGGCCGAGGCGATGCCTGCAGCCGCGCTGCCCGGCGAGGCGGCAGACGCCACCGGCGGGTCCGGTCATGGCCAGCCGGGTGGCGGCGCCGCAACGCCCGCAATGCAGCCAAACCCCGCCGACCAGGCCATGTTCGCCAGCATGCTGGGCCTGCTGCAGGGCTGGCGCGGGGCGATGGGACCGATGGCCGGGCAGGGTGGCACCGGCCCGGCGGTCACCCTGGGTTCGAATGAACTGGTGACGATCCTGTCGCTGCTGCAGCGCGACCTGCCGGCGCAACTGCAGCTCGCCCATCGCAACCAGGAACACCCGCTCGCCGTGCAGATCCGCCAGGAGGTGGTGGAGGGCGCGCGCAAGCTCGGGGTGGAGAGCGACAACCTGCAACTGGATGGACTCGACGAAGACGCGGTGGACCTGGTCGCGCTGCTGTTCGACGTGCTGCTCGACGGTCCGCAGTTCGACACCGACGTCCGCCGCAAGATCGGCCGCATGCTGGTGCCGTACGTCAAGGTCGCGGTGAAGGACCGCCGCATGTTCATGTTCAAGGAACATCCGGCGCGGCGCCTGCTGAACACCGTCGCCGAAGCCTGCGAAGGCAACCGTGGCGAGGCGCCGCAGGAACGCGAGCTGCTCGGCCACGTCGACAGCACCATCAACCGCCTGGTCGCCGAGTTCAACGAGGACGTGGCGATCTTCGAGACCCTCGAGTCCGAACTGCGCTCCTACATGGCGCAGCATCGCAAGCGCTTCGAGCTGGCCGAGAAGCGCGCCGCGGAAGCCCAGCGCGGCCGCGAACGCCTCGAGCAGGCGCGCAGCTCGATCAATGCCGAACTCTCGCAGCACCGCGGCGAACGCGAACTGCCGGCGGTGATGGACGAATTCCTGACCCGCTACGCCTCCCACCACCTCACACAGGTCGTGCTGCGCGACGGCCACGGCTCGCCGCGCCACGAGGACGCGATGCGCGCGGTCGACGACCTGCTGGTCGCGTTCGACTACGCCGAACTGCGCGCGCCGGTGGAAGAGCTGCCGCAGCTGCCACGTGAGCAGTTCGAGGCCATCCTCGCCAGCTCCGGCTGCACCGGCGACGCCGCCCGCGGCGCGATCGAGTCGCTGCGGGAAGCCCTGGTGCTGCTTTCCGGTGGCGAACACGCCGCAGACATCGCGATCCGCATGCCCGAGCAGCAGGTGTCGCCGGAACCCGTGGCCGCGCCCGAGGCGGAGGCGGTGCTGGAGATCGTGGCCGGCACCGACAAGCTCGACTTCGACGGCAGCGTGCTCGACCGCATGCGCAAGCTGCAGGTCGGCAGCTGGATCCAGCTGCAGACGTCGCCGGAACGGGTGGAGCCGGCCAAGGTCTCGTGGATCAGTCCGATCTCCGGGCGCCTGCTGCTGGTCAACCGCCGCGGCATCCGCGTGCTGGTGGCGTCCGCGGTGGAACTGGCGGCGATGGAGAAGCTCGGCAAGGTCTCGCTGCGCGACGGCGAAACGCCGTTCGAGGACGCGATGCAGCAGGTCGCAAGCAGGCTGAAGAGCGCAGCCAACCAGGCCTGACCGGACGCAGGCATGCGCGCCGCTTGTCGGCGCGCGCCGCCGCCGCTAGCCTGCGGGCATGAGCGAAGCAACGATCCGACTGCTGGTGCATGGCGGCAACGGCCGCATGGGCCAGGCCCTGCAGCGGCTGGGCGATGCAACCGCGGGCTGCCGGGTGATCGCCGCGGTCTCGCGCCAGGCCGGGGCGCGGGTCGTCGAGGGCATCCCGCAGTTCGCGGCCAGCGAACTCGCCGGCGTCCCCGAATTCGATGTCGCGATCGATTTCAGCCTGCCGCAGGGCTTCGACGCGGTCCTCGGCCTGTGCCTGTCCCGCGGCAAGCCGCTGGTGTCGGGCACCACCGGGCTGTCGACGCAGCAGCTTGCCGCGCTCGACGCCGCCGCCGGCACCATCGCGGTGGCGTGGGCCAGCAATTTCAGCCTCGGGGTCGCGCTGCTGCACGAGCTCGTCGAGCGTGCCGCGCGCGCGCTGCCGGGCTGGGACTGCGACATCGTCGAAACGCACCACGTGCGCAAGCTCGACGCCCCCTCCGGTACCGCGCTGACGCTGGGTGCCGCGGCCGCGCAGGGCGGCGCCAGCCCGCGCTATGCCTCGATCCGCGCCGGCGACATCGTCGGCGAGCACCTGGTGCAGTTCGCCACCGCCGGCGAGCGCATCGAGCTGGTCCATCGCGCAAGCAACCGCGACATCTTCGCCCGCGGCGCACTGCACGTTGCGCGCGCGATCCACGGCCGCGCAGCCGGGCGCCACCGCATCGCCGACCTGCTCTGAAGCTGGCGCAGGCAGGCACGACCCCGTACAATTCCCGCTCGCCCGATACCCCAGCTCCGAACCGGCCCCCGCCGCTTCGGCGCTTTTCTGCAACCTGACGCAGGCGAATCCCGTGAACATACCCGCCATCCTCGCGCTTGAAGACGGCACCGTCTTCGAGGGCACCTCCGTGGGCGCCGCCGGGCTGTCCGTGGGCGAAGTGGTGTTCAACACCGCCATGACCGGCTACCAGGAAATCCTCACCGATCCGTCGTACGCGCGGCAACTGGTGACGCTGACCTATCCGCATATCGGCAACACCGGCTGCACCGAGCAGGACGACGAAGCCGGCCAGGCCTGGGCCGCCGGCCTGATCGTGCGCGACGTGCCGCGCCGGCCCAGCAACTGGCGCAGCCAGGTCGCGTTGCCGGAGTGGCTGCAGCAGCGCGGCATCGTCGCCATCGCCGACATCGACACCCGCAAGCTGACCCGCATCCTGCGCGACGGCGGCGCCCAGAATGGCGCGCTGCTGGCCGGCACCACGGTGAGTGAACGCCTTGACGCCGACAAGGCGATCGAGGCCGCGCGCAAGTTCCCCGGCCTGAAGGGGATGGACCTGGCGAAGGTGGTGAGCACGCCTGCCGCGTACCCCTGGCACGACGGCGAGCTCGACCTCGACAGCGGGACATTCAACCGCGTCGATCACCGGCACAAGGTCGTCGCCTACGACTTCGGCGCCAAGCACAACATCCTGCGCATGCTGGCCGAACGCGGTTGCGACGTGACGGTGGTGCCGGCGCAGACGCCTGCCGCCGATGTACTGGCACTGCAGCCCGATGGCGTGTTCCTGTCCAACGGCCCCGGCGACCCGGCCCCCTGCGACTACGCGATCGCCGCAATCCGCGAGTTCATCGCCGCGAAGATCCCCACCTACGGCATCTGCCTGGGCCACCAGTTGCTCGGCCTGGCGGCCGGTGCGCAGACCATGAAGATGCCGCACGGCCACCATGGCGCGAACCATCCGGTCATCGACATCGACAGCGGCCGGGTGATGATCACCTCGCAGAACCACGGCTTCTGCATCGACGAGACGACGTTGCCCGCGAACGCGCGGGTCACCCATCGCTCGCTGTTCGATGGCAGCAACCAGGGCATCGAACTGACCGATGCACCGGCCTTCAGCTTCCAGGGACACCCGGAAGCCAGCCCCGGCCCGCACGACGTGGCGCCGCTCTTCGACAAATTCGTTGGCCTGATGGCGAACACGCACGCAGGGGCCCGCTGAGATGCCAAAGCGCACCGACATCAAGACCATCCTGATCATCGGAGCCGGCCCGATCGTGATCGGCCAGGCCTGCGAGTTCGACTATTCCGGCGCACAGGCGTGCAAGGCGCTGCGCGACGAGGGCTACCGGGTGGTGCTGGTCAACAGCAACCCGGCCACGATCATGACCGACCCGGACATGGCCGACGCGGTCTACATCGAACCGATCAACTGGCAGACGGTCGAGAAGATCATCGCCAAGGAACGGCCCGACGCGCTGCTGCCGACCATGGGTGGGCAGACCGCGCTGAATTGCGCGCTGGACCTGGCCGACCACGGCGTACTCGAGAAATACAACGTCGAGTTGATCGGCGCCAAGCGCGACGCGATCCGCATGGCCGAAGACCGCGAACTGTTCCGGGTGGCGATGGCCGAGATCGGGCTGGAATGCCCGAAGGCGGAGGTCGCGCGTTCGCTGGAACAGGCGCTCGACATCCAGACCCGCGTTGGCTATCCCACCATCATCCGGCCCAGCTTCACCCTCGGCGGCAGCGGCGGCGGCATCGCCTACAACCGCGAGGAACTCATCGAGATCGTCAACCGCGGCCTGGAGCTGTCGCCGACCAGCGAAGTGCTGATCGAGGAATCGGTGCTCGGCTGGAAGGAATTCGAGATGGAAGTGGTCCGCGACACCGCGGACAACTGCATCATCGTGTGCAGCATCGAGAACCTCGACGCGATGGGCGTGCACACCGGCGACAGCATCACCGTCGCCCCGGCGCAGACCCTGACCGACAAGGAATACCAGCGCCTGCGCAACGCGAGCATCGCGGTGCTGCGCAAGATCGGCGTGGACACCGGCGGCAGCAACGTGCAGTTCGGCATCAACGCCAGCAACGGGCGGGTGGTGGTGATCGAGATGAACCCGCGGGTGTCGCGTTCGTCGGCGCTGGCGTCGAAGGCGACCGGCTTCCCGATCGCCAAGGTCGCGGCCAAGCTCGCGGTCGGCTACACGCTGGATGAACTCAAGAACGAGATCACCGGCGGCAAGACCCCGGCCAGCTTCGAGCCGGCGATCGATTACGTGGTCACCAAGATCCCGCGCTTCGCGTTCGAGAAATTCCCCGCCGCCGACGCGCGCCTGACCACCCAGATGAAGTCGGTGGGCGAGGTGATGGCGATCGGCCGCACCTTCCAGGAATCGCTGCACAAGGCGCTGCGCGGGCTGGAGACCGGCAAGGTCGGGCTCGACCCGACCGGCCTGGACCTGGTCGACGAGGGCGACCTCGCCACCCTGCGCCGTGAACTGAAGGAACCCGGCCCGGAACGCATCTTCCACCTTGCCGACGCGTTCCGCGCCGGCATGTCGGTGGAGGACGTGCACGCGCTGTCGTTCGTGGATCCGTGGTTCCTCGACCAGATCGAAGGACTCATCGATGCCGAGGTGGACATCGCCCACCGCGGGCTGGATGGCCTCGATGCGAAGCGCCTGCGCGCGCTGAAGCGCAAGGGCTTCTCCGACACCCGCATCGCCCAGCTCACCGGCACCAACGAATCGGCCGTGCGCGCGCTGCGCAAGGCGTTCGGCGTGCGCCCGGTGTACAAGCGGGTTGACAGCTGCGCGGCCGAGTTCGCGACCACCACCGCCTACCTGTACTCGACCTACGAGGACGAATGCGAGGCGCAGCCAAGCGACCGCCAGAAGGTCATGGTGCTGGGCGGCGGCCCGAACCGGATCGGCCAGGGCATCGAGTTCGACTACTGCTGCGTGCACGCCTCGCTGGCCCTGCGCGAGGACGGGTACGAGACCATCATGGTCAACTGCAACCCGGAAACCGTGTCCACCGACTACGACACCTCCGACCGCCTGTACTTCGAGCCGCTGACGCTGGAAGACGTGCTGGAGATCGTGGAACTGGAGAAGCCGCGCGGGGTGATCGTGCAGTACGGCGGGCAGACCCCGCTGAAGCTGGCGAAGGCGCTGGAGGCCAACGGCGTGCCGATCATCGGCACCTCGCCGGATTCGATCGACCTCGCCGAGGACCGCGAGCGCTTCCAGCAACTGGTCGAACGCCTTGGCCTGCGGCAGCCGCCGAACCGCACCGCGCGCAGCGCGGACGAAGCGCTGAGCCTGGCGCGCGAGATCGGCTATCCGCTGGTGGTGCGCCCCAGCTACGTGCTCGGCGGCCGGGCGATGGAAGTGGTGCATGCCGACGCCGACCTCGAGCGCTACATGCGCGAGGCGGTGAAGGTTTCGCATGACTCGCCGGTGCTGCTGGACCGCTTCCTGGACAACGCGGTGGAAGTGGACATCGACGTGATCGCCGATGCGCAGGGCAACGTGCTGGTCGGCGGGGTCATGCAGCACATCGAGGAAGCCGGCGTGCATTCCGGCGATTCCTCGTGCTCGCTGCCGCCGTATTCGCTGTCGGCGGAAACCCAGGCGCGCCTGCGCGAGCAGGTGGTGCAACTGGCGAAGGCACTGGACGTGATCGGCCTGATGAACACCCAGTTCGCGGTGCAGACCAATGCCCAGGGCGAGGACACCATCTTCCTGCTGGAAGTGAATCCGCGCGCCTCGCGCACGGTGCCGTTCGTGTCCAAGGCGATCGGCCAGCCGCTGGCCAAGATCGCGGCGCGCTGCATGGCCGGCAAGACGCTGGCGGAGCAGGGCGCAACCAGGGAAATCGTGCCCGGCTACTACTCGGTCAAGGAAGCGGTGTTCCCGTTCGCGAAGTTCCAGGGCGTGGACCCGATCCTCGGCCCGGAGATGCGCTCCACCGGCGAGGTGATGGGCGTGGGCCGCAGCTTCGAGGCCGCGTTCGCGCGCGCCGAGGAAGCCGCCAACATCCGCGCGCCGCAGCCGGGCAAGGCGTTCATCTCGGTGCGCGACCCGGACAAGGTGCGCGTGCTGCCGGTCGCAAGATACATGCTGGAGCGTGGCTTCAGCATCGTCGCCACCAGCGGCACCGCCGATTACCTGGCCGCCAACGGGGTCGACTGCCAGCGCGTCAACAAGGTGATCGAGGGCCGCCCGCACATCGTCGACCTGATCAAGAACGGCGAGATCTGCTACATCGTCAACACCACCGAGGGACGCGCGGCGATCGCGGATTCCTTCTCCATCCGGCGCGAGGCGCTGCAGCAGCGCGTCACCTATTCGACCACCGTCTCCGGCGCCAGTGCATTGCTGCATTCGCTGGACCATCGCGGCGCGGGCGACGTGCTCTCGCTGCAGGAACTGCACAAGGAACTTGCATGAGCCGTGCCCCGATCACCTCCAAGGGCGCGCGCCGCCTGCGCGCCGAACTCGATGAACTGAAGTCGGTCAAGCGGCCGGCGGTGATCCTTGCGATCGCCGAGGCGCGCGCCCACGGCGACCTCAAGGAAAACGCCGAATACCACGCCGCGCGCGAACAGCAGGGCTTCATCGAGGGCCGCATCAAGCACCTGGAAGGCGAGCTGTCGCATGCGCACGTGATCGACATCGCCACCCTTACCGCCGGCGACCGGGTGGTATTCGGCGCCACCGTGCAACTGGCCGACGCCGAGACCGACGAGGAGCGCACCTACCAGATCGTCGGCGACCTCGAGGCCGACATCAAGCTGGGCCTGATCGCGATCTCCTCGCCGGTGGCCCGCGCGCTGATCGGCAAGCACGAGGGCGACGTGATCACCATCGAGGCACCGGCCGGCACCCGCGAATACGAGATCGTCTCGGTCAAGTACCTGGACTGAGCCGGTGCCGCGGCTGACGCTGCTGTTGCCGGCGACGAGCCGCTTCGCGGGTGCAGCGTTGCCCACGGCGCTGGCGCGCGCGCTGGGCCGCGCGGACCGCATCCACGCGGACGCCGGCGAGCAGGCGCAGCTGGCCCGGCAGTTCCGGCTGCTGCCGGATCGCTGGCCGCACGCGGCGCTGGCCCGTGCCGCCGATGCCGGCGTCGACGACGCGACGCCGCATGCGTGGCTGCGCGCCGACCCGGCGTACATCCGTCCCGACATCAACGGCGCGCGCCTGCTGGCGATCGGCCACACGCTCGGCATCGACCAGACCGACGTCGATGCCTTGTTGCCGGCGCTGCGTCCGCTGTTCGGCGATGCCGGTTTCACCCTGGACGCCGCGCACCCGTCGCGCTGGTACCTGCGCCTCCCGCGCGAGGCCCGCTTGCCCGGGTTCGCGTCACCCGAGGCCGCGCTGGGCGAGGACGTGTTCGAGCATGACGCCTTCGCCACCGCCGGCAACGACGCCGATGCCCGTCGCTGGCGCGTGCTGGCCAGCGAGGCGCAGGTGCTCCTGCACAACCACCCGCACAACGCAGCGCGCGCAGCCGCCGGCAGGGTGCCGATCAATGCCCTGTGGTTCTGGGGTGGCGGCGTCTTGCCCGACGCCATCGCGGGCGCTGCGCCGACGCTGTATTCCGACGATCCGCTACTGCACGGCATCGCACGCGTCGGCAGGCTGCAGGCCATGCCGCTGGACGATTTCGCGAATGCCGATGGCGAGGCACTGGTCGACCTGCGCGGCGCACGGGATCCACGTGCACTGCTCGAACGCTGGCTGCCGCCGGTCATCGACGCGGTGCCGAAGCGCGAAGTCGCGCTCGATTTCGCCGACGGCGCGCAGTTCGTGCTGCGCGCCAGCCAGCGCTGGCGGTTCTGGCGCAGCCCGCTCGCATCGCTGGCCCCGCGGGGATGACCGCATGAGCGCCCAACGCCGCATCGTTCGCCGCACGGCGGTGGCGCCGGCAGGCGACTGGCCCGCGCACTGGCCACCGCTGCTGCAACGGGTCCACGCCGCGCGCGGCAGCACCGATGCGCAGCAGGCGCTGCCGCGGCTGGCCGACCTGCTGCCGTTCCAGGGCATGTCCGGGATCGATGCCGCGGTGGACCTGTTGCAGGACGCGATCGCCCGCGACGCGCACATCGTGGTGGTCGGCGACTTCGACTGCGACGGCGCCACCGCCTGCGCGGTCGGCGTGCGCGGCCTGCGCATGCTCGGCGCGACGCGTGTCTCGCATGCGGTGCCGAACCGCATCGTGCATGGCTACGGCATGACCCCGGGACTGGTCGAGGAACTGGCGGGCCTGCAGCCCGACCTGCTGGTCACCGTCGACCACGGGATCGCCTGCCACGCCGGGATCGCAGCGGCGAAGGCACGCGGCTGGCAGGTGCTGGTGACCGACCACCACCTTCCCGGCAGCACGCTGCCCGACGCGGATGCCATCGTCGATCCCAACCAGCCCGGCGACACCTTCGCCAGCAAGGCGATGGCCGGCGTCGGGGTGATCTTCTACCTGCTGCTGGCATTGCGTGCCCGCCGCGGGGTGGCCGCGGACCTCGCCTCGCTGCTGGACCTGGTGGCGGTCGGCACGGTCGCGGACATGGTGGCGCTGGACGCCAACAACCGCGCGCTGGTGGGCGCCGGCCTGCGCCGGCTGCGCGCGGGGCAGGGCTGTGCTGGCTTGCGCGCACTGATCGAGGTGTCAGGGCGCGATGCCGCGAGCCTCGGCACCACCGACATCGGCTATGCGATCGGCCCGCGCATCAACGCCGCCGGCCGGCTGGAGGACATGGGCATCGGCATCGAATGCCTGCTCGCCGACGACATCGGCCGCGCGCGCGCGCTGGCGGCGGTCCTGCACGCCATCAACCAGGAACGCCGCGGCGTGCAGCAGCAAATGACCGAGGAGGCGGAGACGGCGCTGCAGCAGGCGGCAGGGGATCCGTCGCCGGCGGTCAGCCTGTTCGATCCGGACTGGCATCCGGGGGTGGTCGGGCTGGTCGCGTCGAAGCTGAAGGAACGCCTGCACCGCCCGGCCATCGCCTTCGCGCCGGTGGAGCCAGGCAGCGCCATGCTGCGCGGGTCCGCGCGCTCGATTCCCGGCTTCCACGTCCGCGATGCGCTGGCCCTGGTCGACGCCCGCCACCCCGGCCTGATCCAGCGCTTCGGCGGGCATGCGATGGCTGCCGGCCTGAGCCTGGCGCGCGCCGACCTGCCGGCCTTTCGCGAGGCGTTCGTGCAGGTCGCCCGCGAGACGCTGACGACCGACATGCTGACCGACACCCTGCACAGCGACGGCGCGCTGGAAGCGGGCGATTTCGGCATCGAAACCGCGATCGCCCTGCGCGACGGCGGCCACTGGGGACAGGGCTATCCCGAGCCACTGTTCGATGGCGAATTCGACGTGCTTGGCTGGCGCATCGTCGGCGAGCGCCACCTCAAGCTGGAACTGGGCCTGCATGGCAAGCGCCTGAACGCCATCCACTTCGGCGGCTGGGATGGCGACGCACCGCCGTCACGCGTGCGCATCGCCTATCGGCTGGCGGCCGATGATTACCGCGGTGGCGAGGCGATCCAGCTGATAGTGGTACATCGGGAACCGGTCTGATACTGCGCCAGCTGGTAACATTCGCGGTCATTTCGCAGCACCCAAACGCCATGATCGAACTGAATCCGATCCGCCAGCGCATCGTCGACCTGATCGGTCGGCTGGATGCGCTCAGGGGGTTTCTTTGACTACGACGCCAAGCGCGAGCGCCTGGAAGAAGTAGAGCGCGAGCTCGAGAACCCGGACATCTGGAACAACCCGGAACGCGCGCAGGCGCTGGGCCGGGAACGCTCGATGCTGGACAAGACCGTCAACGGCCTGCGCGAGCTGAAGGAAGGCCTGGCCGGCGGCGACGAGCTGCTGGACCTGGCCGAGATGGAGGACGACGAGGACACCGCGCTGGCGGTGGTCGCCGACGTCGACCGCCTCGAGAAGGGCGTGGAGCAGCTGGAGTTCCAGCGCATGTTCTCCGGCAAGATGGATTCGGCGAATGCATTCGTCGACATCCAGGCCGGCGCCGGCGGCACCGAGGCCCAGGACTGGGCGGAAATGCTGCTGCGGATGTACCTGCGCTGGGCCGAAGCGCGCGGCTGGAAGACCGAGCTGATGGAAGTCAGCGGCGGCGACGTGGCCGGCATCAAGTCCGCCACCTTCCGGGTGGAGGGCGACTACGCCTACGGCTGGCTGAAGACCGAGATCGGCGTGCACCGGCTGGTGCGCAAGTCGCCGTTCGATTCCGACAACCGCCGCCACACCAGCTTCACCAGCGTGTTCGTGTCGCCGGAAGTGGACGACGACATCGACATCGACATCAACCCGGCCGACCTCAAGACCGACGTCTACCGCTCGTCCGGCGCCGGCGGCCAGCACGTCAACAAGACCGAGTCGGCGGTACGCATCACCCACGTGCCCAGCGGCGTGGTGGTGGCCTGCCAGACCGGGCGCAGCCAGCACCAGAACCGCGACACCGCGATGAAGATGCTGGCCGCCAAGCTGTACGAACTGGAAGTGCAGAAGCGCAACGCCGAGAAGGACGCGCTGGAAGCGACCAAGTCCGACATCGGCTGGGGCAGCCAGATCCGCAATTACGTGCTGGACCAGTCACGCATCAAGGACCTGCGCACCGGCATCGAGCGCAGCGACACCCAGAAGGTGCTGGACGGCGACCTCGACGAATTCGTGGAAGCGAGCCTGAAATCGGGGCTGGAGGCCGGCTCGAAACGCAGCGATGCTGCGTGACCCCTCCGGCTCTTGTGGGAGCGCCCCATGGGCGCGATCCTGCAACCGGCTTCCTGGTTTCGCGCCCATGGGGCGCTCCTACAGAAGCGATTCGATGACCGACCCCACCCACACCGACGAAAACCACCTGATCGCCGAGCGCCGCGCCAAGCTCGCGGCGCTGCGCGAGCAGGGCATCGCCTTCCCGAACGATTTCCGCCGCGCCGATTTCGCCGGCGACCTGCAGGATGAATTCATCGATGCGGACACCTGGACCGGCGAGGCGCTGGAAGCCAGCGGCCGCCGGGTGGCGATCGCCGGCCGCCTGCTGGCCAAGCGGGTGATGGGCAAGGCCGCGTTCGCCACCGTGCAGGACATGAGCGGGCGCATCCAGCTGTTCCTGCAATCGACTGCGCTCGGCGATACGTACGATGCGTTCAAGGGCTGGGACATCGGCGACATCGTGGCCGCCGAGGGCGGCCTGATGCGGACCAGGACCGGCGAGCTGTCGGTCAAGGTGGACGCGCTGCGGCTGCTGGTGAAGTCGCTGCGGCCGTTGCCGGACAAGTTCCACGGCCTGGCCGACGTCGAGCAGCGCTACCGCCAGCGCTACGTCGACCTGATCGTGACCCCGGAGGCGCGCGAGGTGTTCATCGCGCGCTCGCGCATCGTCAAGGCGATCCGCCACTGGCTGGACGAGCGCCGCTTCCTGGAAGTGGAGACGCCGATGATGCAGTACATCGCCGGCGGCGCCACCGCGCGCCCGTTCGTGACCCACCACAACGCACTGGACCTGAGCTGTTCCTGCGCGTCGCCCCGGAGCTGTACCTGAAGCGGCTGGTGGTCGGCGGCATGGAGCGCGTGTACGAGATCAACCGCAACTTCCGCAACGAGGGCGTGTCCACCCGCCACAACCCCGAGTTCACCATGCTCGAGTTGTACGAGGCCTATGCCACCTACAACGAAGTGATGGACCTGACCGAAGCCATGATCCGCGACGTCGCCCTGCACGCGATGGGCAGGACCGCGTTCGAATGGGACGGCCAGCACATCGAACTGGCGCCGGCGTTCCGTCGCTGGAAGCTGGAAGAGGCGGTGCGCGAACTCAACCCGGAGATCTCCGCCACCGACTGCCGCGACCGCGAGGCGCTGGCCGCGCATTGCGCGCGCCTCGGCGTGTACGTGAAGCCAGGCTACGGCTGGGGCAAGCTGCTGCTGGAGATCTTCGAGAAGACGGTGGAAGCGGGCCTGGTGCAGCCGACCTTCATCACCCATTACCCGGTGGAGGTCAGCCCGCTGGCGCGCGAATCCGACAGCGAGCCCGGCATCACCGACCGCTTCGAGCTGTTCGTCGGCGGCAAGGAGCTGGCGAACGGTTTCTCCGAACTCAACGACCCGGAAGACCAGGCCGCGCGCTTCCGTGCCCAGGTCGAGGCGAAGGAGGGCGGCGACGACGAAGCCATGCACTTCGACGGCGACTACATCCGCGCGCTGGAAGTCGGCCTTGCGCCGACCGGTGGCCTCGGCGTCGGCATCGACCGCCTGGTGATGCTGCTGACCGGTTCCGGATCGATCCGCGACGTGCTGCTGTTCCCGTACATGCGACCTGAAGGAAGTCCCCCCGGGGGGCGCCCCGAGGCGTAAGCGGGGCAAGCCCCGCTCCACAGGGTACCCGGCTTGGCCGCAACAAAATGAAAAAGGCCGGCAATCGCCGGCCTTTTCCGTATCCGCCTCCTCCGCGCTTACGCGGTCTTCGGCGGATCCCGCAATTCCTTGCGCAGGATCTTGCCGACGTTGCTCTTCGGCAGCTCGTCGCGGAACTCGACGAAGCGCGGCTGCTTGTAGCCGGTGAGGTTCTCGCGGCAGAACGCCTTGACCGCATCGGCGTTGAGCGCCGGGTCCTTCTTGACCACGAACACCTTGACCGCCTCGCCGGACTTGTCGTCGGGCACGCCGATCGCGGCCACCTCCAGCACCCCGGGCATCATCGCGATGACGTCCTCGACCTCGTTCGGGTACACGTTGAAGCCGGACACCAGGATCATGTCCTTCTTGCGGTCGACGATGTAGAAGAAGCCCTGCTCGTCCATGCGCGCCATGTCGCCGGTGTGCAGCCAGCCTTCGGCATCGATCACCTGCGCGGTTTCGTCCGGGCGCTTCCAGTAGCCCAGCATCACCTGCGGCCCCCTCACGCACAGCTCGCCGATCCCGTCGGTGCCCAGCACGTTGCCGTCGTCGTCCTTGATGCAGACATCGGTGGAGGAAATCGGCATGCCGATCGAACCGTTGTAGGCGCCGAGGTCGAGCGGGTTGATGGCGGCCGCCGGCGAGGTCTCGGTGAGGCCGTAGGCCTCGACCAGCGGCACCCCGGTGACCTTCTTCCACTTCTCGGCGACCACCTGCTGCACCGCCATGCCGCCACCCAGGGGTCAGGTGCAGGCGCGAGAAATCGATTTCCTCGAAGCCGGGCGTGTTCAACAGGCCGTTGAACAGGGTGTTGACGCCGGTGATCGCGGTGAACGGGATCGACTTCAGTTCCTTGACGAAGCCGGGCATGTCGCGCGGGTTGGTGATCAGGTGGTTGTGCGCGCCGAACTTCATGAACACCAGGCAGTTACAGGTCAGCGCGAAGATGTGGTACAGCGGCAACGCGGTGATGATCATCTCCTCGCCCAGGCGCACGTTGGTGCCCACCCACGCCGCCGCCTGCTGCATGTTCGCGACCAGGTTGCGGTGGGTCAGCATCGCGCCCTTGGACACGCCGGTGGTGCCGCCGGTGTACTGCAGGAAGGCAAGGTCGTCGGCCGCGTTGCTGATCTGCGGCAGGGTGTGCATGCGGCCAAGGGTGAGGGTGTCGCGAAAGCGCACCGCGCCCGGGATGTCGTAGTCCGGCACCATCTTCTTGACGTGCTTGAGCACGAAATTGACGATCGCGCCCTTCGGGAACCCGAGCATGTCGCCGAGGCCGGTGGTGATCGCGCGCACGCCGGGCATCGCGGACAGCACTTCCTGCGCGACCGGCCCGAAGTTGTCCATCACCACCAGCACGGTGGCGCCGGAATCGGAGAGCTGGTGCTTGAGCTCGCGCGGGGTGTACATCGGGTTGGTGTTGACCACCGTCAGCCCGGCGCGCAGCACGCCGAAGATCGCCACCGGGTACTGCAGGCAGTTCGGCATCATGATCGCGACGCGATCGCCCTTCTTGAGCTTGAGCTCGCCCAGCAGGTAGCCGGCGAAGTCGCGGCTGAGGCGGTCCAGGTCGGCATAGCTCAGGGTCTTGCCCATGTTGGTGAAGGCGGGCTTGTCCCGGTACTTGAGCAGCGCCGCATCGAAGACGTCGGTGATCGATGCGAATTCGTCCAGGTCGATTTCCGCCGGCACCCCGGCCGGGTAGTGGGCCAGCCAAGGACGTTGTTCGGACATGCGCTCTTCCCCTGCGTGTTTGCGCCGGCGCGCGGATGCGGCGGCGTATGGATTGCGATCGATTTCAGCATAGGCTCAAATCGCGCACAAGGCGATTGCGCGCCACCGGAGCATGCCGCAGTGCAGCATTCCCGCGGGTTTCCAGGCAAGTGGCTGCTGCCGGCGCTGCTGCTGGCGCTGCTGGCCGTCGCCTGCAGCCGCGCCAGCCCGGAACAGGCGGTGCGCGCGCAGGTTGCGGCGCTGCAGGCGGCGATCGACGCCCGCGACGCCGGCGAAGTGGAGGCGCTGCTGGCCGCGGACTTCGTCGGCAACGACGGCATCGACAGGCGCGGCGCCAAGCAACTGGCCGCCGCGGTGTTCCTGCGCCACCGCGACGTCGCCGCCAAGGTCGGCCCGGTCAGCGTGGAACTGCGTGGCGAAACCGACGCCATCGCGACGTTCAGCGTGCTCGCCACCGGTAGCAGCGGCGGGCTGCTCCCGGAGCAGGGGCAGGTCTACCAGTTCCAGACCGGCTGGCGTCTGGTGGATGGCGAGTGGAAGCTGCTCAACGCCAGCTGGACGCCCAACATCCTCCCGTGACCGGATGCCGGCCACCCCCAGCCGGAGGCGTGCCAACCCACGTAGGCGCGGACCCTGTCCGAGACCACGCATCCCTGTAGAGCGGGGCTTGCCCTGCTGCCTACCCCACCGTTGCCCGCGTGCGCCCCAGCACCGGGACCAGCAACAGGCCAGCAGCGCACGCCGCGCCGCTCCAGAACGTCCATGCCGGACCCTGCCAGTCCCACAGTGCGCCGGCCAGCACGCTGGCCGCGAGCAAGGCCAGCCCCGAGACCAGGTTGAACACGCCGAATGCGGTGCGGTGCCGCCGGCCGTCGGCGATCAGCTGGGTCAGGCCCATGTGCAGGCCCTACAGGGCAACGCCGAGGAACAGCATGGCCGGTCCGCGGGTCATCGCCAGCACCACGTCGGCCAGCACCAGCATCGCCATGCCGAGCGCCAGCAACCACGTGCGCGGCATGCGGTCGGACAACTGGCCGGCGGGGTAGGCGGTCAGCGCATACACCACGCTCATCACCACCAGCACCAGCGGCACCCAGGTCACGGTGATGCCGACGTCGGCCGCGCGCAGCACCAGGAAGGCTTCGCTGAAACGTGCCAACGACAGCCCCCGCCCACGGTCACGTTAGTGCCGGCCCCAGCCGCGCCAGGCCCGCGCGTGACAGCGGCAACCGCGCGGGTGTTCGTGCGTGCTCCGGCTCCGGCAGGCGGATCAGCAGCAGCACTGCCAAGATCCCGGGCAGCACCGCCCACCACAGCACCGCGCGGATGTCGTTGGCCAGCAGCCACATCAGCAAGATCGCAATCAATGGCCCCAGCACCGCGCCCACCGTGTCCATCGACTGGCGCAGCCCGAACGCGGCCCCGCGCACCTCCGGCGGCGCCGGGGTGACCAGCGCACGCGCGGGCTGCCCACGGGTCCAGCAGGCGCGGTGGGACCGTCGCCACCGAATCGGCCAGCGGGAACAGTGGCTTCACCAGCGTGGCCAGCCCGTAGCCCAACGGCTTGCGCCGGCCCATCGCATCGCTGAGGTAACCGGAGAACACCTTGACGACCAACACCAGCGCCTCTGCGGTGCCCTCGATCAACCCGATCACCAGTGCACTCGCGCCAAGTCCGGTCGCCAGCAGCAACGGCAACAGCCCATGCACCATCTCCGAGCTCCGTGTCGGTGAACAGGCTGACGAAGCCCAGTGCCCAGATCGTGCGGGGAACGGCAGGCCGAGGCCCGATGGATCCCGGTGGTGCCGAACATGCCGCGATTGTCGCGGCAAAGCGGGGCGCCTGCGTGGGGGTGTCGCCCACCATGTGCTGGTCGCTCATCCGCAAAGCCGGATGCTTTGCGCGAGAGTGTCCGGAACCTCACGCCTGATATCCGCACCTGTCAGCGTCACCATCCGAACGGTCAGGTGCAAAGCACGAACCTTCGCGCCTGATGACCGCCGGTGTTTCGGTTGACATGGCCGAACCTCATCCACGAAGCCGGGCGCTTCGCGGCAGATGCCGCCGTATGTCGCGCGACACATGCCCCACACTCAGTCGCGATGCCCCCGGCTTCGCGCTTGATCTCGGCGGATCTCCCGCGCCACCACCACCAACCTCATCCGCAATGCCCCGGGCTTCGCGCCTGAGATCGCCCGGATGTCCCGCGACACCACCGCCAACCTCATCCTCAGACGCCCCGCGCTTCGCGCCCGACCCCCGCCTTGCCCTGTCGCGGCCTTGCCAGACGCGCCTCCCAATGCTTCCAGCTGGGTAGCAAGCCGCACGTTCCATCCGCGGGCGAGTCCGTGCCACTGCCGCGGCGCGCGCATAGCGGCCCGGAAGTTTTTCCGCAACGGGTCCAGCCCCGGCGTATCGTGCCCGCGCATCGCCTTGTAGCCCTTGCGTGCCTGGGTGGCCAGCTCCATGCCCACCCGCGTGCGCGCATCCTCCAGCAGCCGCGCCATCCGTGCCAACTCCGACTCCCGCGCCCGCAACTGGTCGAAGCGCGTCATCCGCTTGCGCATCCGCTCCAGCTCGAACACCGGCGGCACCGTGCCCGGGTTCAGCTCCAGCAGGTCCAGCGCATGCCGGCAGAACGCCTCGGTCTTCGGGCCCATCTTGAAACGGCGGGCGCGCTCCTTCGCACCCATCGACTCCAGTGACCCCAGCACCTCGCAAAGCGTGGCCAGGGCCTGGTCGATGCGGGCGAAGTCGGCATCATCGAGATCGAGCGGGTGGCTGTGCATGCGGGCAGCGACGAGGGCGTTGCGGGCAGTGTACGGAAATGGATTTCCCCCGGTAGGCGCGGGCCATGCCCGCGATGCTCTTGCCCCGCCCATCGCAACCCATGCGACCACGGCGTGTTGTCGTATGCTGCGGACCGGGGAGGGACGCATGACGGACACGGATGTTGACGCGGATGTTGCGGATGCCGAGCGCTTCATCGGCAAGTGGAAGGGCTCGGCCGCGTCCGAGCTGTCCACCTCGCAGAGTTTCCTGATCGAGCTGTGCGAGCTGCTGGGCGTGGAGCGCCCGCACGCCACCGCCGAACAGGACTACATGTTCGAGCGCCCGCTGACCTTCCAGCATGCCGATGGCAGCAAGAGCGCCGGGCGCGTGGACCTGTACCGGCGCGGCGCGTTCGTGCTGGAATCCAAGAAGCTCAAGGCCGGCGCGCATACCAGGGGCTTCGACGAAGCCATGCTGCGCGCGCATTCGCAGGCGCAGAACTACGCCCGCGCCTTGCCAGCTGCCGAAGGCCGCCCGCCGTTCCTGCTGGTGGTGGACGTGGGCCACCGCATCGAGCTGTATTCGGAGTTCAGCCGCAGCGGCGGCAGCTACGTGCCATTCCCGGACCCGCGCAGCCACCGCATCGCGCTCGAGGACCTGCGCGATCCGCACATCCGCGAGCGCCTGCGCACGATCTGGCTGGACCCGCTTGCACTGGACCCCAGCCGCGAAGCCGCGCGCGTCACCCGCGGGATCGCCGCGCAACTGGCGGAACTGGCCAAGTCGCTGGAACGCAGCGGCCACCCCGCGGAGGCGGTGGCGCAGTTCCTGATGCGCTGCCTGTTCACCATGTTCGCCGAAGACGTGCGCCTGCTGCCGAAGGACAGCTTCCGCGACCTGCTGAAGACCCACGCGCACACGCCGGACGTGGCCATGCGCATGGTGGCGCAGCTGTGGAAGGACATGGACGGCGGCGGCTTCTCCGCGGTGCTGGCCGGCGAGGTGCTGAAGTTCAACGGCAAGCTGTTCAAGCAGCCGGACACCCTGCCGCTGGACACCGCGCAGATCCAGTTGCTGATCGATGCGGCCAGCGCCAAGTGGGAACACGTGGAGCCGGCCATCTTCGGCACCCTGCTGGAACGCGCGCTGAGCCCCGGCGAACGCCACAAGCTGGGCGCGCACTACACCCCGCGCGCCTACGTGGAACGGCTGGTGCTGCCCACCGTGATCGAGCCGCTGCGCGGCGAATGGAGCGACGCCCAGGCCGCCGCACTGACCCTGGCCGCCGAAGGCAAGCAGGACGAAGCGGTGGCCGAACTGCTGAAGTTCCACCACCGCCTGTGCAACGTGCGCGTGCTGGACCCGGCCTGCGGCAGCGGCAACTTCCTGTACGTGACGCTGGAACACCTCAAGCGGCTGGAAGGCGAGGTGCTCAACGCGCTGGACGAACTCGGCTACCGCCAGGGCGGGCTGGCGCTGGGCGGTGAACGCGCCGACGCGCTGGGCGGCGAAACCGTGGACCCGCACAACCTGCTGGGCATCGAGCTGAACCCGCGCGCCGCGGCGATTGCCGAAGTGGTGCTCTGGATCGGCTACCTGCAATGGCACTTCCGCACCCGCGGCGACGTCAACCCGCCGGTGCCGGTGATCCGCGATTTCCGCAACATCGAGAACCGCGACGCGGTGCTGGCGCATGACGGCATGCAATACGTGACCGACGCGGTCGGCGTGCCGGTCACGCGCTGGGACGGGGAGACCATGAAGGTCTCGCCGGTGACCGGCGAGAAGATTCCGGACGAGACGGCGCGCAAGCCGGTGGAGAAGTATTTGAATCCGCGCAAGGCGGCGTGGCCGCAGGCGGATTTTGTGGTGGGGAATCCGCCGTTTATTGGCGCGAGCACCATGCGTACCGCCTTGGGCGATGGCTATGTCGAAGCCTTGCGCGGCGCGTGGCCGGATGTTCCGGAATCCGCGGATTTCGTGATGTATTGGTGGCACCACGCT
>JADKKV010000003.1 GCA_016720345.1 Thermomonas sp.
GCATCGACGCCGGCAGCGACACGGCGACCCTGACCCATCGGTTGGTGGATATTTCGCGCTGGCAAGCAATGGTGCTGATGCTGGTGCTGTCGGGCCTGGTGCTGTTTGGCCAGCACTTCATCCTTGCCTGGATGGGCCCCGGCTACGAACTGTCGTATTGGGTGCTGCTGTTGACGCTGGGACCCTATTCCCTCGAACTGATCGGCAACGTCCGCAATGTCGTGTTGCAGGTCAAGGGCCTGTACTGGTGGCGGGCGGGCGTTTTCCAGGTGGCGGCCCTGGTCAATATCCCCGCCACCCTCTTCGCGCTGCGCCATTGGGGCATCCTGGGCGCCGCGGCGTGTACCGGCACCGGTATTTTCGCGGCCTACATGGGCGTGGCCTGGGTGCTGTCGCGCAAGGCGGGCATTCCCGTGTTCGCCTACCTGCGCGGGGTCTGGAAGGGTATTGCGCCTGCCTTGCTGCTGGCTGTGGGCATTGGCGCGGTGGGGCGCCACGATGCTGCCCGATGCAGGCTGGCTCGCGCTTGCCGGCAAAGGTCTGCCTGTACTCGGTCGTGTACCTGGTCGCCATGTGGAGCATCGGCGCGAGGTCCGATGAGCGGTCGCCGTGCGCGCCGCGCTTCGTCGAAAGGTGCCGGGGTGATGCCCGGGCAGGGGGGGCGGCCGTGGGTCGCCTACGTCGGGCCATTCCCGTATCCAGGGGGTGCAGCAGCCTCCCGGCGGGTGCTCGGCGTCGCGGAAAGCCTGTCGCTGGCGGGGTTTGACGTCGTTATTGCCAGCGGAGCAGGTGATTCGCCCCAGGATGCAGGGAAATTGGTCGGGCAGGGCGAACGCATCGCCTGGTGTCACCTGCCCGAGCGTGTCGCCGAGCACTGGCCGCGGCCTTTGCGCCGGTTCCGCTATGCCTTGATGGGCGGGCGCACGGTGGAATGGCTGGCATCGCAACCCACGCTGCCTGCTGCGGTCATCCTGTACAGCGGCTACACCCCTTACCTGCAGCGGCTGTTGCCATGGTGCCGGCGCAATCGGGTGCGCCTGCTGTTCGACGCGGTCGAGTGGTACGAGCCGGAGCACGCAAGCGGCTACCTGACATCGCCGTACCAGTGGAACATCGAATGGGCGATGCGCCGGTTGATCCCCAAGACCGATGGCGTGATCGCGATCAGCCGTACCTGGCCGACTACTACCGCAGGCGCGGCGTGCCGGTCGCCATCGTGCCGCCCACCACCAGCGCGATCGCGGCGGGCGACTGGCAGCCCGATGGCGTCCTGCGCCTGTGCTATGCCGGCTCGCCCGGCAGCCACAAGGACGACCTGGGCACGGTGCTGCAGGCGGTTGCGCGGCTGGCGGATGAAGGCGCCGCGGTGCGCCTGGACGTGGCCGGCCCCGAGCCTGTCCACGTCGCGGCCCTGCTTGGGTTGGACGCCTGCACCGGCATCCCATGGCTGCATGCGCACGGGATGCTGCCGCAGGCGGCGGTCGGCCAACTGGTGGGCAAGGCCGACTTCACCGTGCTGGTGCGCGAGGATCGCCGCCAGTCCAATGCCGGCTTCCCGACCAAGTTCGTCGAGAGTTTCGCCGCCGGCACGCCGGTGATCGCCAACCTGACCAGCGACCTTGGCGAGCACCTGCGCGATGGCGAGACCGGCCTGGCCTGCGCGTCCAACGACGTCGACAGCCTGGCCGCCACCCTGCGGCGCGCCCTTGCGCTGGATGTCGATGCCAGGCGCCGGATGCGCGCGGCATGGCGCACGCCGGTGCCGCATTCCATCCGCGCGCGTATTCCGCGGCGCTGCGCGACCTTGCGTGCGCGGGAATTGATCTCGCCAGGCGTCATGACCCGGCCGCGCCTTATCATGTACGACTCTGAATCCCGGGATCTCCCATGAACGACGGCGCGAACGAGCGGGATATCCGCGCGTACGAAGCGGCCTACGCCTCGACCTACGATTTCGAGTCGGTGCAGGTCCGGTTCCGCCGCGAGGCCGTGCTCGGCAGCCTGCTTGCGCGCAAGCCGCGCCGCGTGGTCGAGATCGGCTGCGGCATGGAGCCCTTGCTGCCGCATTACCTGGCCAGCGGCAACACCATCGACTCGTGGGTGGTGGTCGAGCCCGCGCCGATGTTCGCGCAGGCGGCCCGCGAGGCCGGCAAGGACTGCGCGGGCATGGTAGTGATCGAGGACTTCTACGGCGACGAAGTGGCGAATCGGATCCTCGAAGCGCACGGCCTTGCGGACATGGTGGTGTGTTCGGGCCTGTTGCACGAGGTCGCCGACCCGATGGGATTGCTGCATGCGATCCGCAAGGTGATGGCGGACGACGCGCTCGTCCACGTCAATGTGCCGAATGCGGCCAGCCTGCATCGCCGGCTCGCCAGGGCGATGGGCCTGATCCGGGACCTCGAGACCCTGAGCGACCGCAACGTGGAGCTGCAGCAGCACCGCGTGTACTCGCTCGCCACCTTGCAGCGCGACCTGCAGGCGGCCGGCCTGCGGCCAGTGGAGGACGGCGGCATCCTGATGAAGCCGTTCACCCACGCGCAGATGTCGACGGTGGTGGACGCGCTGGGAAGCGACATCCTGGCCGGGCTGGCCGTGCTGGGCGCGGGAGCTGCCCGAGCTCTCGTCCGAAATTTTCGTCAACGCGACTGCCGAGGCCCGGTGAACGCGTGAATATCCGGATCGAACGCTACGGCAGCGAGCACGCCGACGCGTGGGCAAGCGTGCTGCGCAACGCGAAGAACGGGATCTTCCAGTTCGAGCGCGCGTACATGGAGTACCACGCGGATCGCTTCAAGGATGTGTCGCTGTTGGCGTTCGTCGATGACCAGCCGGTTGCGATCCTGCCCGCGGCCATCGACGCGCACGGATTGGTGACCAGCCATCCGGGCCTGACCTTCGGTGGCGTGGTGCTGGATGCGCGGATCCGCAGCGGCGTCGCCTTCGAGGTCTTCGACGCGATGTTCGCGTTCCTGCGCGAATGCGGCGGGCGGCGTTGCGTGGTCAAGCTGCTGCCAGCCGCGCTTTCGTCGTATCCGTCGGCGGAGCTGGAATATGCGTTGTGGCGCCGCGGGTTCACCCTGCAGCGGCGCGACCTGTCCAGCCTGCTGCCGCTGGGTGCGGCGCTGCCGTTCAACAATTTGAAGTCCAGGGGCGTGAAGAAAGCGGCGAAGGCCGGCATCGAGGTCGGCGCCGACGACGTGTCGGTGTTCCATGCGCTGCTGCAAGCGGTCCTGGCCGCCAAGCACGGAGTCGCGCCGGTGCATTCGAGCGAAGAACTCGTGCTGCTGCAGGGCAGGTTCCCCGAGCGCATCTTCTGTCGCTTGGCGCGGTTGCGTGGCGATCCGGTGGCAGGTGCATTGGTCTTCGATTACGGGCGCGCCTGGCACACGCAATACCTGGCATGTTCCGACCAGGGGCGTGACACTGGCGCGCTGGACCTGGTGGTTCACGAACTGATCCGCGAAGCGCGCGAGCGCGACGCGGAGTGCCTGAGCTTCGGCACATCCACCGTTGAAGCGGGCCGCGTGATCAACGAAGGGCTGCTCTGGCAGAAGGAAAGCTACGGCGCCCGCGCGATCGTCCACGATTTCTACGAAGGTGACTTGTGATGGCAGACATTCGATCGATGCGCGCGACCATGGCGCAGGACCCGGCGCGATGATCCCGTTCCTCGACCTGCGCGCCGGCTACGACGAACTGCGTCCGGAGATCGACGCGGCGATCTCGCGGGTGCTGGACTCCGGCATGTACATCCTCGGCGAGGAAGTGGCGGCATTCGAGCGCGAATACGCCGCGTATTGCGGCTGCAAGCACGCGATCGGCGTGGCCAACGGGCTGGACGCGCTGCACCTGGCGCTGCGCGCGATGGACGTGGGGCCGGGCGATGAGGTCATCGTGCCGTCGAACACCTACATCGCCACCTGGCTGGCGGTCAGCCAGTGCGGGGCGACGCCGGTGCCGGTGGAGCCGGTGGAGGGCACCAGCAATCTCGACCCGGCCCTGGTCGAAGCCGCCTTGGCCGAGCGCCTGCGCGTGCTGCGCAACTACGGCTCGCGGGTGAAGTACGTCAACGACGTGCAGGGCTGGAACAGCCGCCTGGATCCGCTGCAGGCCGCAGTGCTGCGGGTGAAGCTGGCGCACCTGGACGACTGGAACGCACGCCGGCGCGCCATCGCGGCGCGTTACCTGGACGGCCTGCGCGATGCCGGCGTGGCGCTGCCCGAGGTTCCCGACTGGGCCGAGCCGGCATGGCATCTGTTCGTGGTGCGCTCCCCGCGTCGCGATGCGCTGCAGGCACGGCTGGGCGAGGCCGGCATCGGCACGCTGATCCACTATCCGTTGCCGCCGCATCGGCAGCAGGCCTACGCCGAACTGGGTTTCAGCGCGGATGCCTTCCCGATCGCGAATCGCCTCGCGGACCAGTTGCTGAGCCTGCCGATCGGCCCGCACCAGCCCGAGGCCGCCACGTCCGCCGTGATCGATGCGGTGCGCGCGGGCGCCTGAGGCGATGTCCGGCAAGAGTTCCTATCGGCAGATCCTGCGCTCGTCCGCGGTGATGGGCGGTGCGCAGGCGATCAACTACATGGTCGGCCTGCTGCGGATCAAGGTGGTGGCGGTGCTGCTGGGACCGGCCGGCGTCGGCGTGATCGGCCTGTACACCTCGGCCAGCAACCTGGTGGGAGCGGTGACCGGCCTGGGCCTGCAGCGCAGCGCGGTGCGCGCCATTGCCATCGCGGACGGCGATCCTGTCGCGGTGGCGCGCGCCACCCGCATGCTGCGACGCCTGTGCTGGGCGACCGGCGTGCTGGGGTGGGTGGCCAGCGTGGCGCTGGCGATCCCGCTGAGCCGGATGATGTTCCAGTCCAGCACGCATGCCTGGGCCCTGGCGATCCTGGGCGGCACCCTGCTGCTGGGCGCGATCAACGGCGGGCAACTGGCGTTGCTGCGCGGCTTGCGCCGGATCGACGACATCGCGCGCGTGCAGGTCGTCGGTGCGGTGCTGAACACGATCGTGACGGTTGCGTTGTATGCGTGGCTGCGCGAGCGCGGCATCGTCCCGGTGATGCTCGCCACCGCGACGGTCTCGCTGGCGATCAGCTGGTGGTTCGTGCGCAAGGTCGAATTCCCGGCGATGAGCATGACCTGGACCGAGGCGGTGGCCGAGGCCAAGCCGATGGTCAGCCTCGGCATCGCCCTGATGACCAGCACCGTGCTGTCGATGGTGCTGGAGTTCTACACCGCGCAGCCTGGTCAGCCGGACCTACGGCGTGGATGCCGTCGGCATCTACCAGGCGGCGTGGTCGCTGTCGGGCATGTTCGCGGGATTCGTGCTGACCGCGATGGGCACCGACTTCTATCCGCGCCTGACCGCGGTCATCGACGACCGCGTTGCCGCGATCCGCGAAATCAACGAGCAGACCGAGATCGGCGTGCTGCTTGCCTTGCCCGGGCTGCTGGTGACCCTGGCGCTGGCCAAGTGGATCGTCTGGGCGCTGTATTCGTCCGCGTTCGCGCCCGCCACCAACGTGCTGGTGTGGATGTCGCTGGGCGTGTTCGGACGGGTGGTGTCGTGGCCGTTGGGCTATGTGCAACTGGCCCTCAACACGGGCAAGTGGTACGCCGCCACCGAATTCTTCTTCATCGCCCTGCAAGCGGCGCTGGTGACGTGGATGGTGCCGCGCTTCGGCGTGGTCGGTGCCGCGTATGCCTTCTTCGGCTGCTATGTGTCTTATTTCATCGGGATGTCATTGCTCACCCGCAGGCTGATCGGCTTCCGCCATTCGCCGGCCGCCCTCCGCCTGATCGCGATCGCGACCCTGCTGATGCTGGTGACGATGGCGGTCAGCCGCCTGCTGCCGGACCTGCCGGCGGCCATCCTCGGCAGCGCCTGCGCCTTCGTGGGCGGGCTCTGGTGCCTGCGCGGGTTGTCGCACCGGCTGGGCAACGATCACCGGCTGATCCGCGCGGCCACCAGGATCCCCGGCATTTCGCGCGTGCTGGCGAAGCAGGAACCGCAATGAGCGTGATCGAAGACGGCCCGATGCAAGAAGGCGGACCAACGCAGGCGCCGCTCGCGACCTTCACCGTGTTCGCGTACAACCAGGAGGCCTACGTGGCCGAGGCGGTGCGCGGCGCGCTGGCGCAGCGCTACCGACCGCTGCAGGTGATCCTCTCGGACGATGCGTCGACCGATCGCACCTTCGAGGTGATGACCGAAGCCGCGCGGGCTTGCCCGCCCGATGTCTCCCTGATCCTGAACCGAAACCCGCACAACATCGGCATCGCCAGGCATATCAACAAGGTCGCCGGTCTGGCCGATGGCAAGTATCTGGTGTTGTCGGCGGGAGACGATGTCAGCCTGCCCGAACGCACCGGCATCTCCGTCGAGGCGCTGGCCAACGATGCGCAGGGACGATTGGCACTGCATTCCGCGGTGACCAATGTCGATGCCGAGGGCCGAACCCTGTTCGTGCGTGAGAACCCGCACCATGGTCGGCTGGGCTCGCCGCAAGCGGTGCTTGCGCACGACGTCTACCTGACAGGGAGCTCGGTGACGGTCGACAGGCGGCTGTATGCCGATTTCCCGGCATTGCTGCCCGACGTGGTCAACGAAGACAAGGTGACCGCGTTCCGCTGCGCGTTCCTTGGCGGCGCCGTGTACATCGAGCAGCCATTGGTCAACTACCGGGCTGGCGTGGGTGTGTCGACGCTCAATGGGGCGCTCCTGCATGGCCGAGACGATCCAGCCAGGGAGGCGCGCTACGTCAGGACGGGCCTGGCCAGGCGCCGCTCGGTGCTTGCGCAGATGCAGCTCGATTGCACCAAGGAGCCGATCGCCGGGAAGGTGGATCCGTCGCTGGAAGGTGCCATCGCCAGCGAGGCGCGCACGCTCGACCGCCTGCTGGCATTCGCCGACAAGCCGCACTTCCTCGCTTTGCCCGGCGTGTTCCGCGCGGCGGGGCTGGACAGGAAGACCGTGAAGCTGGTGATCCTGTTCCTGATGCCGGGCCTGTTCACCCTCTACAAGGGACTCGTCCGCCGGCGCGATCGCTGACGGCGTGAAAGCGTGCCGCCTGCGGTGCCGGGCGCGGGCAGGGGGCCCGCTTCGGTGATAATGGCCGGCATCATGGCGCGCCGTCGCGCGCGCCCCAGCACCATGTCGCATCGCCAAGCTGCATTGGCCGAGGAGAGTGAGGTTGTTCGAGAACAAGACGCTCCTGATCAGCGGCGGCACCGGCTCCTTCGGCAACGCCGTGCTGCGCCGGTTCCTGCAGACGGATATCGGCGAGATCCGCATCCTCAGCCGCGACGAGAAGAAGCAGGACGACATGCGCAAGCGCTATGCGTCCGACAAGCTGAAGTTCTACATCGGCGACGTGCGCGACCCGGCCAGCGTGATGAACGCGATGCGCGGGGTGGACTACGTGTTCCACGCGGCGGCGCTCAAGCAGGTGCCGTCCTGCGAGTTCCATCCGATGGAAGCGGTGAAGACCAATGTCATCGGCACCGAGAACGCCACCGAGGCGGCGATCCAGTGCGGCGTCAAGCGCATGATCTGCCTGAGCACGGACAAGGCGGTGTATCCCATCAACGCCATGGGCATTTCCAAGGCGATGATGGAAAAGGTGTTCGTGGCCAAGTCGCGCAACGTCGATCCGGCGAAGACCACGATCTGCGGGACGCGCTACGGCAACGTGATGGCCTCGCGCGGGTCGGTGATCCCGCTGTTCGTCAACCAGATCAATGCTGGCAGCCGATCACCATCACCGACCCGGAAATGACCCGGTTCATGATGACCCTGGACGATGCGGTCGACCTGGTGCTGTATGCCTTCGAACATGGCAAGAGTGGTGACATCTTCGTGCAGAAGGCACCCGCCGCCACCATGCAAACGCTGGCGCAGGCACTGACCCAACTGCTGGGCAGGCCGGATCACCCGATCCAGATCATCGGCACCCGCCACGGCGAGAAGAAGCACGAGGCGCTGATGAGCCGGGAAGAGATGTCCCAGGCACAGGACCTGCCCGGCTACTTCCGGGTGCCGCCGGACCTGCGCGACCTCAACTACGGGAGGTTCGTGGAACAGGGCGAAAAGAAGATCAGCGAAGCCCAGGACTACACCTCAGCCAACACCCAGCGCCTGGACGTGGATGGCATGAAGACCCTTCTGATGAAGCTGGACTTCATCCGCGACCTGGTGGCCGGCCGCCCGGCCGTGCCGGTGGATTGACATGAAGATCCTCGTCACCGGCGCCGACGGCTTCATCGGCAAGAACCTGTGCGTTGCGCTTGGAGAGCGCGAAGGTTTCCAGGTGCTGCCGATCACCCGCGCCAGCAGCGACGCCGAGCTTGCCGAGGCGGTGGCCAGCGCGGACGCGGTGATCCACCTCGCCGGCGTCAACCGCCCGCAGGATCCGGCCGAGTTCGCGGCGGGCAATGCCGACTTCACGGCGCGCCTGTGCGCATTGCTGGCATCCGGGGGGCGGCCGGTTCCGGTCGCGTTTGCGTCCTCCATCCAGGCGGAGCGCGACAATCCCTACGGCGCAGCAAGCGCCACGCGGAAGAGCATCTTTCTGAGTACGCCAATGCAACCGGCGCGCCCGTCGCGATCTACCGGTTCGCCAATGTGTTCGGCAAGTGGAGCCGGCCCGACTACAACTCGGCGGTCGCCACGTTCTGCCACAACATCGCGCGTGGGTTGCCGATCCGCATCGACGATCCGTCGGCGCCGGTGCGCCTGGTCTACATCGACGACGTGGTGTCCGAGTTGCTGCGTTTCCTCGCGGATCCTGGCCAGGGCACCCGCTTCCAGGAAGCAGGGCCGGTGTACACGACGACCGTCGGCGAGCTCGCGCGACAGATCGAGGCCTTCCGCGAGGTGCGCAGCACGCTGGTGACCGAGCGTGTCGGCACCGGCTTGGTACGAGCGCTGTACGCGACCTACGTCAGCTTCCTGCCGCCCGAGGCGTTCAGTTACGGCGTGCAGAAGCATGGCGATGCGCGTGGCGTGTTCGTGGAGATGCTGAAGACGCCCGATTGCGGGCAGTTCTCGTTCTTCACCGCGCACCCGGGCATCACCCGCGGCGGCCACTACCACCACAGCAAGACCGAGAAATTCCTGGTGATCAGGGGCAGGGCGCGCTATCGCTTCCGCCACCTGCTCACCGACGAGGCCTTCGAGGTCGACAGCGATGGCGATGAACCGCTCGTCGTGGAAACGATCCCCGGCTGGGCGCACGACATCACCAATATCGGCGACGACGAGCTGGTGGTGATGTTGTGGGCCAATGAAATCTTCGACCGGCAACAACCGGACACGGTGGCGAGCAGGGTGGCTTGACTCCGGCGTCTGGAATGTCAGGATATACATCTCGATGAGCGTATATCCGGAGGGTCGTCATGAAAGTCGCCAAATGGGGCAACAGCCTGGCCGTGCGCTTGCCCGCGGCCGTGGTCGAGGTGCTGCAGCTGCAGGACGGGGACGAAATCGAAATTCGCGCCGAAGGCCAGCGGATCCTGACGGTGTGCAAGAAGCCCGACATCGAGGAAATGTTCGCGCGTGTGCGCAAGCTGCGCGGTGCGATCCCCAGGGATTTCAAGTTCGACCGCGACGAGGCCAATGAGCGATAACCCGTTCTTCGACAGTAACGTGTTGCTGTACCTGGCCTCGGATGACGGTGCCAAGGCCAATCGTGCAGAAGCCTTGCTGGCGGATGGCGGCACGATCAGCGTGCAGGTACTCAACGAAATGTCGAATGCGGCCATTCGCAAGCACGGCATGACTTGGTCGCAGGTGAGTGCCTTGCTGGAACCCGTGCGGGTGCTGTGCCGCATTGAACCGTTGACCGAGGCTACTTACGACCTGGGCGCGCAACTGGCTGCGCGCTACCGGTTCTCCGTCTACGACGCCATGATCGTGGCGGCCGCCCTGCTGGCGGGCGCGGACATCCTGTATAGCGAAGACATGCATGATGGCTTGCTGGTTGAGGATCGCTTGCGCATCCGCAATCCGTTCCGGGTTAGATCGGTGCAAGAGCGATGACCAGAGACCTTCACCCATGAACACACGCAAGTTGAAAGTCGCCACCATCGTCGGAACGCGCCCGGAGATCATCCGCCTGTCGCGGGTGATGGCCGCGCTGGACGCGCATTGCGAGCACACGCTGGTGCATACCGGCCAGAACTACGATTACGAGCTCAACGGCATTTTTTTCGACGACCTCGGCATCCGCAAGCCGGATCGTTTCCTCGAGGCGGCCGGCGCCACCGGCGCGGAAACCATCGGCAAGGTGATCATCGCCGCCGACCAGGCGCTGGCGGAACTCCAGCCCGACGCGGTGCTGGTGCTCGGCGACACCAACAGCTGCCTGGCGGTGATCCCGGCCAAGCGCCGCAAGATCCCGACCTTCCACATGGAAGCCGGCAACCGCTGCTTCGACATGCGCGTGCCGGAAGAGATCAACCGCCGCATCGTCGACCACACCGCCGACATCAACCTGACCTACAGCGACATCGCCCGCGAATACCTGCTGGCCGAGGGCCTGCCGGCGGACCGGATCATCAAGACCGGCAGCCCGATGTGCGAGGTGCTGGCGCATTACGCGCCGAAGATCGCCGCATCCGATGCGCTCGACCGGCTGGGCTTGCAGGCCGGTCGCTATTTCGTGGTCAGCGCGCACCGCGAGGAGAACATCGAGTCCGACCGCAACTTCGCCGGGCTCGTGGACACGCTCAATGCGGTTGCGGCGACTTACGACATGCCGGTGGTGGTCTCGACCCACCCGCGCACGCGCAAGCGCATCGATGCGCTGGGCATCGTGCTCGATGAACGCGTGCAACTGCTCAAGCCGCTCGGCTTCAGCGACTACGTGCGCCTGCAGAAGGACGCGAAGGCGGTGTTGTCGGACAGCGGCACGATCAACGAGGAAGCCTCGATCCTGAACTTCCGCGCGCTCAACCTGCGCGAGGCGCACGAGCGCCCGGAAGGCATGGAAGAGGCGGCGGTGATGATGGTCGGCATGAACGTCGAGCGGGTGATGCAGGGCCTGGCGATCCTGGAATCGCAGCCCACCGGCGACCAGCGCCTGCTGCGCCAGGTGGCCGACTACAGCATGCCCAACGTGTCCGACAAGGTCGTGCGCATCATCCACAGCTACGTGGATTACGTGAACCAGGTGGTGTGGAAGAAATGGTGATCGCTGGCGCAACCGCAGCCACTTGCCACCTGGAGGAACGGCTGAATGTGCGGTATCGCGGGGGCATTCCATCCCGACCGGCTGTCGGAAGCGGCATTTGAGGCGGTACGCAGGATGCAACGGGCACTGGGTCACCGTGGTCCCGATGGCGAAGGCTGGTTCCAGGGCCAGCGCATTGCCTTGGCGCATCGTCGGTTGAGCATCATCGACCTCTCAGGCGGCGCGCAACCCCTTGCTGGTGAGCGCGATGGAACAGTTGCCATCGTCAATGGCGAGATCTACAACTACATCGAGTTGCAGCAGGAACTCAAGGCGGACGGCGCACGCCTTCGCACCCGCAGCGACAGCGAAGTCGTTCCCTACCTGTATGAACGCCATGGCGAGGATTTCGTGCATCGCCTGCGCGGGGCGTTCGCGGCCGCGATCTGGGACGAGTCGCGCCAGCAATTGCTGCTGGTGCGTGATCGCCTGGGCGAGAGGCCGTTGCTGCATGCGACGGGCGCCGACGGCACCGTCTACTTCGCCTCCGAGATCAATGCACTGGTCGCGTCAGGGATGGTCCCGGTCGAGCCCGACATGGAAGCGATCAATCGCTACTTCCATTTCCGCTTCGTCCCCGAGCCTGCCACGCCCTTGCTGCATGTCCGCAAGCTGCGCGCCGGCCACCTTATGGCGCTGTCGCCCGACACTCCACAGCCGGCACCACGCCAATACTGGAATGTATCCGCGGTTCCGCCCCTCGATGGCGATCCCGTCGAGATCCTGCGCGCCGACCTGGACGACATCGGGCGGATCATCGTCCGTTCCGACGTGCCGGTGGGCGTCGCCCTGAGCGGTGGGCTCGATTCGAGCATCGTCGCGAGCCTCGCGGTGAAGCATTCGCCGGGAAAGGTCACCGCCTTCAGCGTGGGCTACGAAGGCAGGCCTGCCTGCGACGAGCGCGCGGATGCATCCGCATTCGCCCAGCACCTCGGCATCGACATGGTCGAGGTCGAGCTGTCCTCGCAGGCGATGTCGTGTCCGGGTTCGACGGGCTGGTCGCCGACATGGGCGAGCCGATCGCCGATGCCGCGGGCTCCAGTTATCGGGCGTTGATGCAGGCCGCCCGCCGAGCCGGCATCAAGGTGATGTTCCAGGGGCAGGGTGCGGACGAATTGTTCTGGAGCTATGGCTGGATGCGGCAGGCGCTGGCCGAGAACCAGCCCGCGATGCGAGGCCAAGTGCCCTGGCTGCACTTGCAGGCAGCCTGCGACAGAAGCTTCGCTTGCCTCCAGTGGTCGCCGCGCGCCTGCGCAATGGCTGGCGCAGGGCGGCGGCATCGCCGATGCCTTGTGCCCAGCGAACGGCTTCGCCAGCCGGATCCCGAACAGGCCCTGTTCTGGGACGTGGCAAGGCCGATGGACCGGATCGCCCGTTCGGTCTCCGCGCTGGCCGGCGAGCGCTGCGCGACACGGCCACGCTCGCGCAGGCCCGCGGCGCATTCCGTGGGCGCGAGGCCGGGGAGTCCTGGCAACGCGCGCTGGTCCGGCACATCCTGGCCACCTACCTGCTGGAAAATGGCATCTCCCAGGCGGATCGCTACAGCATGGCGGCCGGCGTCGAAGCGCGGCTGCCGTTCGTGGATTACAAGCTGGTCGAGCATGCCGTGGGCCTCAACGACACACAGCCGGATGCGGTCGCACCCGGCAAGCAGTGGTTGCGTGCGGCCGTCGCAGGCGAGATCCCGGCATGGGTGCTGAACCGACCCAAGCGCGGTTCTCGCCGCCACCCGGACTGGGTCGCGGCGTGGTGCGCGCCCGCGGCGATTCGCTGGTGGGCGGCCGCCTGGCATCCTGGGTGCTGTCCGATGCGGGCGCAGCGCTGGCGCCCGCCCTCCGGGGCCTTTGATCGCGGGCTGCGCGACCAACTTGGCCTATCAGTCGCTCGTGCTCGAGCAGTGGTTCCGCGGAAGCTGCCCGGGCATTCAGGAGGCCGCTTGGCAGTGATGCAGGCCAGGCGGCGCCCGCCCGCCGAGGATCCTGCTGCACTATCCGGTGTTGAATCGAGGGTGCGGAACGCTCCACCTTGCGCCTGCTGGCAGCGCTGGCCGACCGCGGTTGCGAGGTGCACCTGGTGCTCACGGTCGCCGGTGGGCGCACTGGAGCCCGAGATCGACCCAAGGTGATCGTCCATCACCTGCGCGACACGGTGGGGCATTTCCCAGCCAGATCTCGGGCATCGCGTCGGCCTGGGGTTTCGCGCCGGCGCGATGCAATGGGCCGGGGCAGGTTGCAGCAGGACGGCGTTCGCGGCGGTTCGCGGGCATGCGGTTCGATGCGGCCATCGCCGGATTGCACGGCTGTCGCCCGCTTCATCTGCGAGTCGTGCGTGCCCGGCGCGCTTTGGTGATGGTGCGCAACGATGCGGCCGATGACAGCCGGCGATGCCGCGAACATCGCGTTTCCACGATGCGCATCGACGGCTACATCTGCGTGTCGCAATCGGTGCTCGACTCGTTGGTGGCCTTGTACCCGCAACGCGGCCCAGGCCCCCTGCGGTCTACAACCTGCATCGACCCCGACGGAATGCGAATCGGGGCGATGCAGGGTGCCGATCCGTTCGCAATGGAACCTGACGGTTTGCGCGTGCTGAGTGTGTGCCGCCTGCAGGAATCGCAGAAGGCGTTGCTGCGCATGGTCGAGGTACATGCCCGGCTGCTGGAGGCGGGGTTGGCCCATGTCTGGCACGTCCTGGGCGATGGCCCGGATCGCGCGCTGCTCGAGAACGAGATCGAGGGGCGGGGGGTCTCGGCCACATTCAAGCTGCACGGCGCGATCAGAACCCGCTTCCCTATTACAAGCACGCGGATATCTGCGCGGTCCTGTCCCGCTACGAGGGGCTATGCGGCGTCGTCAACGAGGCGCGCGTCTGGAACGCCCTGTCATCGCGACGAGGTTTGCCGGGATCGAGGAGCAGATCGAGACTGGTGTGAACGGCTTGGTCGTGGAACAGGACGTGGATGCAATTTGCGACGGGCTGGGGTCGCTGATTCGCGACGCCGGATTGCGCCAGCGGTTGGCGCAGGGCGGCTATCCCCGTGAATTGCTGGATGACGATGCAAAAGTGGATTTGTTGATGGGTCTGATGACCGGCTCGGCCTGCCAGGCTACGACGGACGCTCGGTGAGAATACTGATTCTCGCCGGATTCGCCGAATCGATCGGGTCTTTCAGGGGCGCGCTGATCCGTGATCTCGTGGATGCGGGTTGTGAGGTTCATGTTGCGGCACCGGACCTGATGAGCGAAACAGGCCTCGACCGAACCCTTGGCCTGTCGCATGACCGCTTCCATGAAATTCCCGTCAAGCGGACCGGTACAAATCCGGTAGCGGATCTGAGTGCAATGTTCGCCCTTTGGCGTTTGATGGGGGCGTTGCGGCCCGACGTGACCTTGCCCTACACCATCAAGCCGGTCATTTACGGGAGCTTGGCCGCGTGGCTGGCAGGAGTTCCAAGGCGCTTCGCGCTCGTCACGGGACTTGGGTATGCCTTCACTGGCGAACGCCCGGGTCCTATCAGGCGCATCGTCAACTGCTGTACCGATTGGCGCTGGGTCAGGTGCACAAGGTGTTTTTCCAGAACCCGGATGACGAAGCCTGTTCCGTGCGGCGGAATTCTTCCTGCAGGCGTTCCGTCGGTGGTGGTCAACGGTTCCGGCGTGGACCTCGCGGTGTATGCGTTTCAAGCGCATTTGCGGCCGCCCAGCACCCGGTCTTCCTGATGATCGGCAGGCTGCTGGGCGACAAGGGTGTCCGCGAATATGCGAGTGCCGCCCGCAGGGTGAAGGGCCAAGTTTCCGCGTGCAAGGTTCCAACTGGCAGGCTGGATCGACGAAAACCCGGACGCCATCGCCCAATCCGAACTGGATCTATGGATCGCGGAAGGAACCCTCGAATTTCTTGGCAGGCTGGACGACGTGCGCCCTGCCATCGCTGCCTGCACGGTCTATGTCCTGCCCTCTTACCGGGAAGGCACCCCTCGCACCGTGCTGGAGGCCATGGCGATGGGCGGCCCGTCATCACGACCGATGCCCCCGGCTGCCGCGAAACCGTGGTCAATCGCCAGATCGTCGAAGACAAGTATGATGTGCACAAGGTAAATGCGGTCATGTTGCGGGAGATGGGCATCACCGGTTCCGACACCCGCAAGGGGCCCACGCGTGACAAGACCACGCTTGGTCCAAGCCGTGGTGGACTTGGTTCGCTCGATCTACGGCGATGGTTTCATCCCGCTCCACCGTCCCGTGTTCGAAGGCAACGAGAAGCAATACCTGCTTGACTGCATCGATTCCAACTTCGTTTCCTCCGTGGGGGCGAAGGTAGTCGAGTTCGAGCAGCAGATCGCCGCCTTCACCGGGTCGAAATATGCGATCGCCACCGTCAACGGCACGGCAGCATTGCATGTCGCGTTGCAATTGGCCGGCGTGCAGCGGGGCGACGAGGTGATCAGCCAGGCGTTGACCTTCATCGCCACCTGCAATGCGCTGAGCTATGCAGGCGCGCATCCCGTGTTCGTGGACGTTGATCGGGACACTCTGGGCATGAGCCCCGTGGCGCTGCAGCGCTGCTTGTCCGCGAATGCCGAGGTCCGCGAAGGGCGGCTGTGGAACACCTGGCACCGGCCGCCGGATCGCAGCCTGCGTGCCGATGCATACCTTCGGATTTCCGGCCCGCATCCGGGAGATCGTGGCCGTTTGCGAGGAATACGGCATCCCGGTGGTCGAAGATGCTGCGGAGTCGTTGGGCAGCTATGTAGATAGGCGCCATACCGGGACCTTCGGCAAGCTGGCCACGCTGAGTTTCAATGGCAACAAGACGATCACCACCGGCGGCGGCGGCATGATCGTCACCGACGACGAAGCGATCGCCGTGCATGCCAAGCACCTGACAACCACAGCCAAGATTCCGCATCCATACGAATTCGTCCACGACGAGGTGGGCTACAACTACCGGCTTCCCAACCTCAATGCGGCGCTCGGCTGCGCGCAGATGGAACGGTTGCCGGAAATGCTGGCCTTCAAGGCAGGCGTGGCGGTGCGTTATGCGGAATTGTTCGCCGGCAGCGGCATCCATTTCCAGCAGCCGCTCGAAGGCAACGTGGCCAACCGCTGGCTCAACGCGATCGTGCTGGCGTCCGAGCAGGAGCGCGACGAATTCCTGCAATACACCAATGCCCGCGGGGTCATGACCCGTCCGGTCTGGCGGCTGATGTCGCGCCTCGAGATGTACAAGCATTGCCAGCACGACGGGCTGGAAAATTCGTACTGGCTTGAAGCACGGGTGGTCAATTTGCCGTCCAGCGTGCCCGACGCGGCGATGGAGAAGAAAGCGCGATGAATGTCCTGGGACTGCTCGGGCGCGATCGTCCCATGTTCGAGGCCGACATCGAGCGCCATGAAGGCGAGCTGTCCGCCTTGGTGGGAGCGAGCCGTTTCCTGGTGATCGGCGGCGCGGGTTCCATCGGGCAGGCGGTCACGCGTGAAATATTCAGGCGAAAGCCGAAGGCGCTGCACGTCGTCGACATCAGCGAAAACAACATGGTCGAGCTGGTGCGCGACCTGCGCAGCACGCTGGGCTACATCGATGGCGATTTCCGCACCTTCGCCATCGATTGCGGCAGCCGGGAGTTCGACGCGCTGATGGCATGCGGAACGTGGCTACGACTACGTGCTGAACCTGTCCGCGCTCAAGCACGTGCGCAGCGAGAAGGACCCGTTCACGCTGATGCGGTTGATCGAGGTGAACGTGCTGAATACCATCAGCACGATGGCCCAGGCGCAGGCCGGTGGCGCGCGCAAATATTTCTGCGTCTCCACCGACAAGGCCGCGAATCCGGTGAACATGATGGGCGCCAGCAAGCGCATCATGGAGATGTTCCTGATGCGCGCCAGCGAATCGCTGGCGATTTCGACGGCGCGCTTCGCCAACGTCGCGTTCTCCGACGGCTCCCTGCTGCATGGCTTCAACCAGCGGTTCGCCAAGCAGCAACCGATCTCGGCGCCCAACGATGTCCGTCGCTACTTCGTGACCCCGCAGGAGTCCGGCGAGCTATGCCTGAGTTCCTGCCTGCTGGGCGAGAACCGCGACATCTTCTTTCCCAAGCTCGACGGGCAACTGGACCTGACCCGCTTCTCGGATATCGCAACGCGCTATCTGCAAGCGCTTGGCTTCGAGCCCCACGAATGCGCCAGCGAAGACGAGGCGCGAGACAGCGCGGCGAACTGATCGCGCGCAAGCAGTGGCCGGTCTACTTCTTCGCCAGCGACACCACTGGTGAGAAGGACTTCGAGGAGTTCTACACTGGCGCGGAGACGCTGGACATGGATCGATTCCAGAATATCGGCATCATCAAGAACGATCCGGTTTACGACGACGCGAAGCTGGAACATTTCCTGTCCACCATCGACCGCATCCGCCCAACCCACATGGGACAAGCCCGAACTGGTAGACCTGTTCAATCACATGATCCCGGAGTTCCAGCACAAGGAAACCGGGAAATACCTCGACGGCAGGATGTGAGCATGCAGCGTCTGCTGGATATCCTGCTGTCCGGGTTGGCATTGGTGGTGCTTTCGCCGCTTTTGGTGCCCATTGCCATTGCCCTGCGTCTCACGGGCGAAGGCGAGGTTTTCTTCGTGCAGCAGCGAGTGGGGCTTGGAGGCAAGGCGTTCGGTTTGTACAAGTTCGCCACGATGCTCAAGAACAGCCCCAGCATCGGCACCGGCACCGTGACGGTCAAGCACGATCCACGCGTGTTGCCGCTGGGTCGCTTTCTGCGCAAGACCAAGATTAATGAACTGCCGCAGCTGCTGAATATCTTCAAGGGCGACATGAGCATCATTGGCCCGCGACCGCAGACGCAGCGCTGTTTCGATGCTTTCCCGATCGCCTCGCAGATGGAGATCGTCAAGGTGCGTCCTGGCTTGTCCGGCATTGGCTCAATCGTCTTCCGCGACGAGGAGGAGTTGATGCATGCCAGCGCAGAGCCGGAGCGGTTCTACGACGATGTGATCATGCCGTACAAGGGCAGGCTGGAAGAGTGGTACGTGGCGCACCAGGGGCTGGTTACCTACATGCTGTGCATTTTCGCCACCGCATGGGTGGTGTTGTTTCCAACGTCACGAATCGTATGGAGTCTGTTCGCGGACTTGCCGAAGCAACCCACGGTGCTGGTTGACTCGCTGTGATGGCTTCGGATGCAGAGGGTACGTATCGTCAAGTTGCGGCATTGCATGCTGCAAACATCGATCAAGGGTTCCTCGCAACACTGGGCGTGCCGTTCCTGGCATTGATGTATCGCGCGATTGATGAAGCTGCCGATAGCGTGCTGTTTGTCGAAGAGAGTGGCGGGCGTGTGCCGGTTTCATTTCTGGCGGCACGGGAATGGGATCGATCTATCGGACGATGTTGCGGAAGCCTGTTGCTCTCGGCTTGTCGCTCTTGCCCTCAATCGTCAAGCCCGCTCGCATCAAGCGCATTCTGGACATCCTGCGCTACGGCCGGAACGAACCCACAGCGCAACTGCCGCGTGCAGAGTTGTTAAGCCTCGCTGTCGCGCCGGACGCCAGGGGAAGCGGGGTAGCGGAGCGCTTGTATCACCGGCTTGCAACGTATTTCGAGGAGGCAGGCGAGGGCGCCTTCAAGATTACGGTGGGTGACGCATTGGCGCCCGCACATCGCTTCTATACCAGGATGGGCGCGGCACCCGCAGGTCGAGTGGAGGTGCACCAAGGGCAGGGCTCCATCCTCTACGTCCACACCCTCGTCGAGTGAGCGGTTCGCCAACGACATCGCGGCTGGCCATAGGTGATAAATTGTTGATGGAACATTGAACATTCTCGGCAAGCGCTTGCTTTGATGGCCGGTAAAGGAGTTCATTCGTCAATGTTGCGTCAGGGGGAGTGCAGTAGCAGCAATGGCAATGGAGATTCACCGCCTCGACCAGGCATCGCGACGCCTGTTGCTGCTGTCCGCGCGCGGCGACTGGAACGACGCCCAGCGGGCGAGGGCGCTGCAGCTTGCTGCGGCCGTCAGCGACTGGAATGCGTTTTGCGACGTGGCGATCCGTTCGTTCGGTGCCTGCCTCGCGTATCGGCTGCTCTCGACGCTGGATGCCGGATCCGTTCCGCCGGCGATCCTCGAGCGGATGCAGCAGGTCTCGCGCATGGTTGCGGTGCGATCCCTGCAGATCGAAGGCGCGATGCTGGATTTCACGTCCGGGTGCCTTGAGCCGCTCGGCGTGCGCCATGCGTTCTTCAAGGGCGCGTCGCTGGCCCATCGCTACCATTCCGCGCCGGCTGCCCGCCCGAGCCGCGACGTCGACGTGCTGGTCGACCAGGCGATGGCGTTCGCGGTGGTGCGGCACGCGCGCCAGGCCGGCTACACCCCGGTCAGGCCGATTGGCCCCGGCGATCGCGACCTGGCCCGCTGGATGAAGCAGGAAACCGTGTACGGCATGCATTCGCCGAACGGGGTGCTGATCGAAATCCACCATTCGCTGGACCATGGCGACGGCGTGCTGGACAGCCACAAGATGCTGGGCCGCGCCGAGCGCATCGAGTTCCGCGGGCGGTCATTGCCGGTGCTGCGCACCGCGGACCTGTTCGTCTACATGTGCATGCACCACACCCGGCATTTCTGGTCGCACCTGCACTGGTATGCCGACCTCGATGCGATCACCGCGCACCCGCTGTTCGACCTGGCCGAAGTGCGCGAGCTCGCCGCCGGCGTCCGCCTGGGCTCCACCATAGAGGCTTGCCTGCAACTGCACGAGTTCGCGCGCTCGGCCGATTGGCCGGAATCGTTGTCGCTCGAGCGGTGGCGCAAGCGAGGCGCTGCTGACCCGCTCCGTCGAATGCCTGGAAGGCGGACCGGCGCGCGAGGTCAAGCTGCGCGCCACGCGGTTGTCGCGCGACCGCGCGTTCGCGTGGCAGTCGTCGTTGTCGGAGCGCGCCGTGCTGTTTGTGCAGCGAGTCCGCAGGCGGCTGGTCAAGCAGTTCCGCAGGATCACGACTGGCATCGCGCGCCGGATGCGAGCCAGATTGAAGGGTGGTGTCTATCCGCACGGGGACTCGGGTGGGAGTGGAGGCGGTCGAGCCTGATGGGCGCGATTTTCGGTGTCCTCGCACGGGATCGCGCTGCCGCTGAGTCCATGTGCATCGCCGCGTTGGAACACGCGCTGGCGCACCGCGGCAGCGACGTGTCCGGCTGCTGGAGCGGCGAAGGCGCCTCGCTGGGGATTCGGTTGTTCCATACCACCCCGGAATCGCTGCTGGAAACGCCACCCAAGGTTGCGGGTGGGCGAGGGCTGGTGATCGCGTGTGATTGCCGCATCGACAACCGTGAAGAGCTTTACCGCTCGCTCGGCGATCTGGTCGAGGTTCCCTGCGCGGATTCCGCGCTGGTGCTGGCCGCCTATGAACGCTGGGGCGGTGACTGCGTGGACCACCTCATCGGTGATTTCGCATTCGCGATCTTCGATCCGGGCAAGCACGAGCTGTTCTGCGCGCGCGACCATTTCGGCGCCAAGCCCTTCTGTTACACGCGGCAGGACGGATTGTTTCGCGTTCGCCTCCGAGGCGAAGGCGCTGGTGTCCGCCGGCCTTGCGCCCGACGAAGTGGACGAGGCACGCATCGCCGACTTCCTGCTGATGCAACTGGATGAAAAGGAAAGCACCTTCCATCGCCATGTGCGGCGCCTGCCGCCGGCGCATGTGATGGTCGTGCGTCACGACGGCGTGGAGATGCGGCGCTACTGGCGACCAGTGGCGGATGGCTCGGGCGCACACCTGAGCGACGAGGACGCGGCCACGCGTTTCCGTGCATTGTTCGAGCAGGCGGTCGCGTGCAGGCTGCGCAGCGTGCATCCGGTGGGGAGTTTCCTGAGCGGCGGGCTGGATTCCTCGGCGGTGACCGTGGTGGCCAGCCGCCTGCTGGCCAGCAGCGCGTTGCCGATGGATACCTTCTCGGCGGTATTCCCGGAGGAGACGCGTTCGGACGAAAGCCCATGGATGGCGCTGGTCGAACAGCAGGCGCAAGCGGAAGGTCGGCCGTTGCGCCGGCACCTGTTCCAAGGCGACAGCACCGGCCCGCTGGAGGTGATCGACGAGATCACCCGATGCCTCGGCGCCCCGAGTTCGGCTGCCAACCTGTATCAACCCTGGCAGATGCTGCGCATGGCGCGCGATGCCGGCGTGCGGGTCATGCTGGGCGGCCACGATGGCGATACCGTGGTCTCGCACGGGTTCGCCGTGTTGACCGAATTGGCCGTCGCCGGGCGCTGGGACGATGCCGATCGGCAACTTGCCGAGATCGGCACGCTCCTCGGCAACTACGAAGGGGTTCGCAAGTCGCTGGCGCGAACGTACCTGCGCACCGTCCCCGGTCACCTCTGGCGCGCCGGGCACTACCTGCGGGCACTGCGCGCGTTGGAGCAGGTGTTCCGGCGTTACGGCGGATCCCGCAAGACCATGCTGCTTGAGCTGCTCGGGCGTCGGAAGCCGCAGGCGCATCGTGGCCTGGCATCCGTCTCATTCGCCGGCAGCGCGGTCTTCCGCGCCCGGCAGGCAGCGCCGCGCGCGCAGATGGGCGCCAGCGCTGCCGAGGATCACGTCCGCGGGATCGACTCCGGGCTGATGGCGTACGCGTTCGAGGACATCGAATGCGTGTCGTCCGCCTTCGGCATCGAAAGCCGGCATCCCTTCTTCGACAAGCGGCTGGTCGAGTTCTGCCTGTCGCTGCCGGCAAGGCAGAAGATCCGCGATGGCTGGACTCGCGTGGTCCAGCGGGAAGCGATGCGCGGAGTCTTGCCGGAGCCGCTGCGCACCAGGCCCGACAAATCCAACCTGGGGCACAACTTCAACGCCAGCCTCAAGCACGGTGGGGCCAGGATGGACCAAGCCCTCGCGACCCTGGCCGGAATGGCGGGGGAAGACAAGCAGGGGGGCTATGTGGATGCCGCCATGCTGGAAAAGGTGCTGGCCCGATACCGGCAGGTCCCGAAGGCCAATGATGCATTGCTGCTGTACCTGGCCGCGGGCTTCGCGGCCTGGATTCGACCAAGTCCCAAGGTGTCGCCCCCCAGCCCTTGACACCCGGCAGGCACTTGCCTACGCTGGCATCGACCGGTGCTCTGCCGGGTACAGACTCTGAGGAAGCCTTACATGAACGCAGAAATGAAGCAGGAATACAGTGCGCCTGTGCTGGTGACCTTGGGCTCGGCGGATCAGCTGACCAAGAACGTCAATGTGCTCGGCGGTGGTGATACCGTGTTCAGCTCTTTGAATCCGAGCTGATATAGACGAGTCGGTATCCATCGACTCCCGCCCGATTCGGTGGTGTTGCAGACGGTAAGCCCGCAGCCTGTCCAGGTGGCGGGCTTTTCAATTTGAAGGAAAGTAAAAATGCCGTTTGACAGGCCTTGTTGGTACGCTTAGGCTGTCGGTATCCGTAACTCGCAAGAGCCGGATTGGCATTGGAAATCGGGGGGACAATCGAACATGGAAATGAAACAGGCCTACAGCGCGCCGGTTCTGGTGACGCTGGGTTCGGCGGAAGAGTTGACCCAGAACGTGAACACGCCGGGCCCCGGCGATACGGTTTTCTCGGTTCTGGCTCCGAGCTGATCCAATCCGGACCAAGGCCTTCGGATCCTGATGGATTTGAAGGTTGAACGAACAAAGGCTCGTTGCCTGTTGCAGGCAACGGGCTGTTTTTTTGCTCCGTATCGAGGTGTTTTGCGATGTCTGGAACCGTGGCCTCGATGGAACATCGCCGCTTGCGGCGCTCGCCCGACGCGTTGGCGACGCAGGTCGATGGCGACATCATGATGCTGGTCCTCTCGACCGGCATGTACCACAGCCTGAGCGGCGTGGCCGCCCGGATCTGGGAAGTGCTGGAAACGCCCTCCACGCTGGACGAAATCTCGGCACGCATCGCCGAGGAATATGGCGTTTCGCTGGAACAGTGCCGTATGGACACGCAGGCATTCCTTGCAGACCTCTCGCGGGCCGGGTTGGTCGACGATTTCGCCTGAGCGGTCACGCGTCCGCATGTTGCGTCGCAGGCAGGCCATCGCCGCAGTAAGGCTGCTGGTGCTCATTGCGCTGGCACCGTTCGTGTTCATTGGGCTTGGCCTGGCGCGCGCCGCCGTGTTGCTGGTGCCTTTCCCGAGGCTCTCGCGCCGGTTCGGACAGTCGATGGGGGCGGTGGCCCTGGTGCCGCTGGCCACGCCCTCCGATGCACGGACAGCGACGCTGGTCGGTCGGGTGATCCGGGCGGTGGCGCTGCGCACGCCCTGGGAATCCAATTGCCTGGCCCAGGCGATCCTTGCGCGGGCCTTGCTCGGGCTGCTGCGCGTTCCCTATGCCTTGCACCTCGGCTTGCGATCCTCGCCGGCTGTCGCCGACGATCCGATCGCTCACGCCTGGGTGGCCTGTGGGCGCGTCTTCGTTACCGGGGGCAACGGCTTCGCGAACTACGCGGTGGTGGCGGTCTTCGTGCCCACCGGCTGGGTGTCGGACGCGCCAGCCTCCAGCGCGGCGATCAAGGGCTCGAGGTGATGGTCGTAATCGGCCAGGCTGCGGGGCCGTGAGAACCTGAGCACGGCAATGCTGGCGGCGATGCGCGCGCTGTCCAGGAACAGGCTGCCGGGTTTGCGCCACGCCTCCGCGAACTCGTGGCGATACACCGACCCCATCACCGTCGCCAATGCGTCGTGTCCGCGCAGGCGGGCAAGCGCGCTCTGGGTGTCGTCGACGGACTCCAGCAGGACCAGGCCGCGCAGCGGCATCGCGCCGTCGATCATGGGCCCCGATGGCATCTGGAATTTGTCGAAACGCACCAGGTCGCGGACCAGGCCATCCTCCGGCACCGCCAGCGCCGACAGCGCGTCGCGCCACAGGCGCAGGCGGGGAATCCCGCCGCGCGCATGGACGGCACCGTTGGCGGCGTCGATCACGGTGACGTCGTCGCTGAGGATCGGCCAGCCGAAGCGCCGATGCAGCCACGCGACCAGGGTCGACTTGCCGGCACCCGAGTGGCCGGTGAACAGCCACGCTCCCGAAGGCGTTGCCACCCCACTGGCATGCAAGGCGAACAACCCGCGCTGGTGCAGCAGCACGCCGAGCGCGGTGCCAAGCATGTAGACCCGGATCGCATGATCGTCGCGCGGGTGGCCGGCGCAGGGCTGGAAGCGGATCGTGCGGCCGTCCGCGATCAGGTAACGCGCGATGCCGGGCGCCTCGAACAGGAACCGGGCGGCGTCCGCCTGCCAATAGGCGCCTGCGCTCGCATTATTGCCGAGCGAGGCGGGGACCCCGCCTTCGCTGATTTCGACATCCGCGCCTTCGCCGTTGTCGCCAGCGGCGCCGGCAAGATCCGGAAGCGCGATCGATGACGCCACGCGCAGGCCATGCACGAAATAGCGGAGCGCGGGATTCGAAGCGGCGCAATCAGCCTGCATCGTCGACCCGCAGGTCCGCGTCGTCGCGGTAGAAATGCGCCTGTTTGTCGAACAGGCCTGCGTAAACGCCTTGCTTCGCCATCAGTTCCTCGTGCGTCCCCGCTTCGCGGATGACGCCGTCCTCGAGCACGTAGATGCAGTCGGCCTGGCGAATGGTGGACAGCCGATGGCTGATGATCAGCACCGAGCGCGTCTCGATCAATCGCTTGAAATCGCGGAACAGCTCAAACTCTACCCCGGGATCCAATGCACTGGTGGGTTCGTCCAGGATCAGTACCCGCGACTGCGCGGCGAAGGCGCGTGCAAGGGCGACGCGCTGCCACTGCCCCTGGCTCAGTTCGACGCCGTCGAACATGCGGCTCAGGTAGGTGTCGTAGCCTTTTTCAAGTTCCTGGATGAAGCCGTCCGCCTCCGATTTCTCCGCCGCCTGCTGGATCCGCGGCGAGTCCCTGGGGATGCGGATATCGCCGAAGCGTATGTTCTCGCCGGCGGTGTCCGCATAGCGGGCGAAGTCCTGGAAAATCACGCTGAACGTACGGCGGTATTCGTCCAGCGCGAACTCGCGTACATCGCGGCCGTCGAGGGTGATCCGGCCATGCGTCGGGTCGTACAGGCGACACAGCAGCTTGATCAGGCTGGTCTTGCCGGAGCCATTGGCGCCGACCAGCGCGATGATCTTGCCGGCGGGTATCTCGAGGTCGATCCCGTTCAGCACTTCGCGCTCGGTGCCAGGGTAGGTGAAGCCCACGCTTTCCAGTCGCAGGTTCACCGCATCGCTACCGGGAATTGGCGTGGGCACGTCCGGCGAGGCAAGTACCGGGCGGATGTCCAGGTATTCGAACAGCAGGCCGAGGTAGAGGTTGTCCTCATACAGCTGCGATACCTGCTGGGTCATTTCCTGGCCCATCGCCTGGGCGCGCTGGAACACCACCAGGAACAGCGCCAGGTCGCCGACGCTGTTGCGGCCATGCGCGGCCTCCAGCGCGAGGTAGCCCAGCGACCCGAAGAAGATGAGGGTCGCCATCGACATTACCACCGCCTCGGCGCCGGCGCGCTTGCGCCCGATCGCGATCTGCTCGGTCCGGATGGTCTGCCGCAGCACGATGTACTGGTCGCGCAGGAACTCACCCAGTGCGCCGGTGCGCATTTCCTTCGCGTGGCTGTCGGAGGTCATCAGCCAGTCGAGGTAGGCAGCGTGCCGCTCCATCCGGGTGCGTTTGCGACGCCAGTCGTACAGGGTGCGGGTGAAGTAGATGCGCACGATCAATGCGGGGATGATCAGCGCGCCCAGCATCAGCAAGACGAAGCCGTTGATCGATCCGAGCAGGCCGATGACGCCCGCCAGCAACAGGCAGTTCTTGCCGAGCATCAGCAGGTTCGAGGTGATCTGCGCGGGGCGCTGGCTGCCGGAGGCGCGTGCACGCTGCAGGGTGTCGAAGTAGCGCGAGCTTTCGAAGAAGGCGAGGTCCAGCCGGATCGAATGCGACTGGATCATGCCGTTGACGTGATCCGCCAGGTGCATGCCCTGCGCTTCGCGGGCGAAGCCGGACAGGGTGCGGGCAGCCAGCGAGGCCAGCGCGCAGCCGGCGGTGTAGGCGACGACGCGGAGCAGGGCGTCTGCCTGCGCATCGCTCCACACCTCGCTGGAAGGCATGGCGGACACGTGGTCGATCAGTTGCTTCACCAGATACAGCGCAGCGAGGCCGAATGCGATCTCGGCGACCATGGCGATCATGCCGAGGATGGTCCAGCCGCGGGAACTGACCCAGAGCAGGGCCAGGATGCGCCTCGCGGCCACGAAGGGGGCGAAGACCTTTGTCGCGCCGATCATGGATGGCCTTGGGTGGATGCAGGCTTCGCTTGCGACTTCGGCGGAATCCTTGCGTAAGCGGGCATGATTGCCGGGCCGGCTGGTCCGGTCAAGCGGGTTGCCGCGCGCGGCGACGCGCGTTCATCAAACCCGCGAAGCCCGCCCCTGCCACCGGTAGAATCCCCATCCCGATCGCGCAACGGATACACCCTGCAATGAAAGTCCTGGTCACCGGCACCGCCGGGTTCATTGGTTCGCACGTCGCCCAGGTATTGCTGGCGCGCGGCGACACGGTCATCGGCTTCGACAGCCTCAACGACTACTACGACGTCACCCTGAAGCAGGCGCGGCTGGCGCGCTTCATCGACCACCCGAACTACATCCACGTGCAGGCGGACCTGGCGGACCGCGCGGCGGTGGAGCAGGTGTTCGCCCACCACAAGCCGGAGCGGGTGATCAACCTGGCGGCGCAGGCGGGCGTGCGTTACGCGGCGGAGAACCCGCATGTGTACGTGGCCAGCAACGTCACCGGCTTCCTGCACATCCTGGAGGGCTGCCGCCACCACGGCGTGCAGCACCTGGTGTATGCCTCCACCAGTTCGGTGTACGGCGCCAACACCAACATGCCGTTCTCCGAGCACGGCTCGGCCGAGCATCCGCTGACCCTGTACGCGGCCACCAAGAAGGCCAACGAGCAGATGGCGCACAGCTACGCGCATCTGTACGCCATCCCCACCACCGGCCTGCGCTTCTTCACCGTGTACGGCCCGTGGGGCCGCCCGGACATGGCGCTGTTCCTGTTCACCCGCGCGATCCTGGACGGCAAGCCGATCCGCGTGTTCAACCACGGCAAGCACAAGCGCAGCTTCACCTACGTGGACGACATCGTGGAAGGCGTGGTGCGCGCGCTGGACCGGGTGCCCGGCAAGGACCCGGTGTGGAACAGCGCGGCCCCGGACCCGGCCACCAGCGGCGTTGCGCCGTATCGCCTGTACAACATCGGCAACGAACAGCCGGTGGAGCTGCTGCGCTACATCGAGGTGCTGGAACAGTGCCTGGGCCGGAAGGCGCAGATGGAGCTGCTGCCGCTGCAGGCCGGCGACGTGCCGGACACCGAGGCCGATGTCTCCGACCTGATCGCCAACGTGGGCTATCGCCCGCAGGTGCAGGTGGAGGAGGGCGTGGCGAAGTTCGTGGATTGGTATCGCGGCTACTACGACGCCTGATGCTCACGCGGCGCTCCCGCGGCGTGTCGACCTCGATGCCGCGTCGCATCGGAGACACCTGGCATGGCGCAGCTGAATGTCCTCGGGAACCGGGTGTTCCCGGCATGCATGGTGCCTGCCAGCTCGGCTGGACCGCGTCTGCGCACATCACTGGCCGCGATGCGCGCATCGCATTCCCCGGCCATTGGCGGCAAGCCTGCCGCCCGGACCCCCACTGCCCTGCCGTTCTGGGCGCGCCCGCCCTCGGTGCGGCAGATGCGCGTGAGCCAGTGGGTGGCATCGATGGCGGCGCACGCAACCTTGAACTCGCGCAAGAAGCCTGGCCGTGCCAGTGCGCGGATCCGCCTCAGTCCATTGCGGCAGTGGAGGGCTGCGCGCCCGACAAGGCGTCGCCGAGTCGCGATGCGCCGTACAGCGCGAAGGCCGCTGCGACCCGCCACGCCGAACTCGTCCCCGTGCCCAGGATCAGGCTACGCCGGAATCCCGGCCGGTTGCGCCGTGCGACCGGATGGAGGGGGTAGTCGGGTGGCGCAAGCCAGTCGATGGCGCGCCTGCGCAAGGAATCGACATCGGCTTCAAGGGATGCGGTGCGTGCCGCCAACGACGCAGCTCGTCCAGGCGCCAACGCGTCCAGCGCGAGGCAATGCCGTGCCTGCCTGAGCGACAGGAACAGAGCGGGCAACAACTGGTGGCGCGCGGCGCGCGAACGCAGCGCCTGCCAGCCCGCGTCGTCAAGATCGTCCACGTACCAGAGCAGGTCGATGTATTCGCGCAGCGGCCGGTGCATTCCGCTGCGCACCACGTGCAGTGCGATCATGCACACGCAATCCTCGAGGCCCGGCACGCGAATGCCGCTGGCGCGCGCGTCGGTGCCGAGGATGTCGCGGGTCAGCGAGTTGCACACCGGCGGCTCGGTGACCCGCGCATGCACGTCCAGGTTCTGGTACGCGTTGCCGCTGCCTTTGCAGGCCATCCATCCCTTGGCCAGTCGGCGGGTCAGCCACGATCCGGGCGAAGCGGAGGCAAAGCCCCTGCGCGCCAGCGCCTCGCGCAAAGCGTTCGCCTGTTCCTGCGGCACGATCAGGTCGTAATCGGCCAACGCGCGCAATTCGCGCATCAGCGGCCAGCGCGCATGCAGCGCGCCGCCCTTGAACAACACCGGCGCAATGCCGTCCTCGGATTCAAGCGATACAAGCAGGCTTGCCAGTGCATTCCAGCGGCTGGTGTTGACCGCGGACAGCTGCATGCCGCGGATCAGGGTGGCGCGATCGCTCGCGACGCCCAGGTGCTGGCAGAGATTTGCGTGCATCCCGGCCAGTCCGCTGCGGTCGAGGACGGCTGCAGCCGGTTGCAGCGGCAGATGCGCGGGATCGCCCGTGCGCAAGGCGAGATAGCAGGCACCCGCCAAGCGGCAGACCGCATCGTCCGTCGCATCACCTGGTGCAGCGGGGCCTTGCGGCACTCCACGTGATGCATCGCGTCCGTCACGCATGGCGAGTTCCGCTTGGCGGGTCAGGCCACTATCAGCTGTAGCGGGATCTTGCGGCCCTGTTTCTGCTGCAGGTTCCAGGACGGCACGCCGGTGCGCGCGAAGGACTTCTCGCAATCCTGGATCGACGGGCCGCGCATGTTGCCTTCCAGGTACGCGAGGCCGGGGCAACGGGTGCAACTGCTGCCGTGCACGCACGACGAGCAGCCGTGCAGGTCGCTGACGCGGATCGAACGCACGTCGTTGAGCTGCGGCGAGTCCCGCCAGATGTCGATGAACGCCTGCTCGCGGACGCTGCCGACCTTGTACGGGAACTGCACGCAGGGGAACACGTCGCCATAGGGCGAGATGTAGCAGGCGGTGTGGCCGGCGCTGCAGGGCAGGGTCTCGTAGGCCTCCTCCAGCGGCGTTGGGCCGCTGGGGGCGGCCAGCAGGCGTTCGGCCTGGTCGCCGAGCAGCGAGGTGTCGTGCATGATCCCGGCCAGGCGGCCCGGATCCATGTTCAGGTCGACGATGCCGCGGTCGCCGTCCATCATCGGGGTGATCGTGGCGTCCACCTCGTAGCGGATGCCCATCTCGTCCGCCAGCGCCTGCACGTCCTTGTAGTGGTCGGCGTTCTGCTTCATCAGCACGTTGGCGAAGATCACCTTGACCCCGGCGTCGCGCAGGAACTGCGCGCCTTCGATGGTCCGCTTGAACGAACCGGGCAGCTTGGTGATTTCGTCGTGGGTCTCGGCGATGTGCGAGTACAGGCTGATCTGCACTGCCTCGATGCCCAGCTTGGCGATGCGCTGGGCCTTGGCCGCGCGGATCATCACGCCGTTGGTCTTGAGCTTGACCGAGAACTGCAGCTTGCGCGCGTGCTCGATGATGGTGAACAGGTCGGGGCGCATGAAGATCTCGCCACCGCTGACATTGAGGAAGAACACGCCGGCGTGCGCCATCTGGTCGAGCAAGCCCAGGATCTCCGCGGTGCTCATCTCGCCATGGTCTTCATGGTCGAGGTAGCAGTGGATGCAGCGCTCGTTGCAACGATAGGTCAGGTCCAGCTGGACGCTGAGCGGGATGCCCAGCTCCATCGCGCGCGCGCCCATGTCCTGCATCACGCTCATGTCGCGGCCGATCCCGTGTCGAACGGTTGCTGGGCGACCTGCAGGATGCCACGTTCGGCCAGGCCGTGGGCCAGTTCGGCGGCATCGCGCAATGCGGTTTCGGCATCGATGTCGAACGCGGGGCAGATGTCGCGCGCAACGATCTCCGCGAGCGTGGTCTTGCCGTCCGCGGCCCCCCAGAGCATGGCGGCGGTCTCGTTGAGGCTGAACAACGCGGAATCCGACGCCGACATGATCATCAGCTCGTCGCCGATCTGGCGTGCGGCCACGTTGGCCTCGGCGGAGGATGTAGAGGGGTCGCTACTCATGCGTCTTTTCCGAACAGGTCCCAGACGCGTGCGTCAGGGTAGAAAGTGAGGCGGCGGACCGGTACCCGTGCGGCCAGCGAGATCGCGTTGTCGAAGACTTGCGACGTCAGGGCGCCGTCCTTGGCGAAATACAGGATATTCGACATCAAGGCGCGGACCGCATCGGCGGGCGACAACGGTTCGATCGGTTTCCCGGGCCCTGCGCCAGCAGGAAGATGCCGGCCAGCGGGGCGCTCATGCTTTCGCCCGGGATGGCCCAGTTCGCCGGCGAATGGCGTGCCGTGCGCGAAATATTCGCCGCCCTCGCGGCGGATGAAGGACATCTCGTCGGTCAGAAGATGCGCGCCTTCGGGCGCCAGCCGCGAAATGGTTGTCTTGCCGGCGCCGGAAACGCCGGTGAACACGTAGGCACGGCCGCTCAGCACGACGCTGGACGCGTGCATCAGCATGCCGCCTTCCCCGGCCAGCGCCACGGTGAGCAGGATGCGCAGGATCGAGTCGAGCGAATAGGGGCTGGGCACCAGTTCGATGCGGCCGCTGCGTGCCCGCGGGTCCCATTCGACATGGAAGTCGCTGCGGGTGAGCCGCCAGCCGGAGCTCGCGCGTCGCTTCGACGCCATCCTCGAGGCGATTCGCCGTCGTCCTCCACCTCCGCCTCGTCGGTGATGGCGGGCGGGGGCAGCAAGGTGACGTCCAGCACGTGCGGTGCTTGCGCGCCGGTTTGGATGAAGCCCGCGAAACGCTCCGCCATCATCGCCACGAAGGCGTCCGACACCGAGCGCAGGCGCACGCCACATGCCGCCGATGACGATATCCAGGTGTCGCTGGCCGGGCACGACCCCGTTCACGACACCAGCGCCGTCAACGCGGGGATCCGATGGAACAGCGCCTGGGTGACAGGTACCCGGCACAGCAGCCAACGCGAGATCCGCTGGTGACGGTTCCAGTGGCGGCCACCGGGATGCAGATGGCGATGCCCGCGCCGGTGTCGACCAGCCGGCCCATCACGTCGCGTGGGTCCCACGGCGCGTCGTTGGCCGCAGGTGCATCACCGCGGGCGACGGCGACCCCGGACCGACGGCGACCACGCGGTGCGCCACCAGGCCGCCGTTTCGACGAGCAGCACCACGTCGTTGCGTCGAAGCGTCCGCCGAACAGCGGTGGAACTCAGCAGGTCCCCGGGGCGATTGCCGGCAGCATGCTGCCGCCGGTTGCCAAGCGCAGCCTGCCGAAGCGCCGCAGGACATCCACTGCCAGCGCGATGCGCGGGCACTGGAGCTCCGATCGCACGTGCGCGCTCAGGAGTTCTTTTGGTTGGTCCGGCATGAATTCTGGGTGGTGCTGACCTTGCCACAGGCAAGCGCCATGGTTTCGAACACGTGCTCGTGGCGGAATTCCGGCTTGACGTAAGCGCGGCGCTCCGCCCGGGGGGCGCCCGTGGAATCAGGTGCGTGGGATGCGTGCATGAGGTGGGATCTCGTGGCGAATGGGTTGGTTCGGGGAAGGCGCTGCCCTGCCGCGCGGTGGCTGCCCCGGCGGTCAGGCCGGGGCAGGGCGGTGCGCAGCAGGCGGCTTCGTCAGTCCAGGGTCGCCTGGCTGGCCTGGATGGCGTTGCCGCCTGCCTGCAGCTGGCTGAAGTAGACCTGCGACGCGCCGGTCGAGGCACTGGTGTTGTCCACCACGATGCCGCCGGTGCCGCCGGGCGCGGCCAGGCCGGCAGAGGGAACGTTCGTTGTTGCCCAGGTGGCACCGGTGCCCGCGCCGGCACCATTCAGGTCGGCCAGGTTGCACGTACACGCAGGCGTCGTTGATCGTGCCACTCCCGGTGTTCGGGCCGCAGCCGTCGACGTTCGCATCGGCGTAGCTTGCCGTGCTGACGAACACGTACTCGTTGCTGCCGTTCTTGATGACGGTGGCAGGCGCGATCTGCTCAGGTTGTCGGTGCCGCTCGCAGCATCGTCGTCCTCCACGTAACGGTCGCGGTCGCCGAAGGTGTGGCCCTGGACAGGAGTCTGCATCACGCCGCTGATGATCGGGATTTTCCACATGGTGGCGTAGAACGTGTTGTCTGGCCGGCCACCCACGATGTACATCGCGCCGGTGCCGTTGTTGCTGTTGTAGAAGGCGTCGTCGAACGCGCCTGCATAGAGCACGCGACTGACGCCGTTGCCGCGGCCGATGAACTGGCGGCTGCCGATGGTGTCGTTGGCGAAGAACTCCGTGAACTGGATCACGGCGCGACAGCCGTCGGTTTCGCCTGCGAACGCGTCGCAGCGACCGGCGTCCGTGTAAACGAGGTGTTGTCGTTGTAGACGAAGGTGTAGATCCGGCCGGTGGCACCATCGATGATCGGCGATTCGCGCACGCCGGGCGTGTCGTCGCGCGTCAACTTTTGCACTGGTGGCCAGCGACCCGTCGAAGCCCTGACCCGGTACAGCTTGCCGCCCACGGTACCGGTGCCCGCCGAGCTGCCGATGTAGACCTGCCCGTTGTTGGCGACCGGGAGGACATCTGTCCAGGCCTGCCTCCAGCGTCCGCGGGAAGTTGACCACCACCTCTGCCGGCGTGCCTGGAACACGCCGGTGAACTGTGCAGGCGGCCGTTGCCGTCGCCGACCCTACATACGTCGTTGACATAGTCCACGAACGGCGAGGAGTAGGTAGGCGTGCTGCCCACGTTGCTGGTGCCGTCCAGGTCATCACGTACATGACGCTGCCGGCACTGCCGCGCTGCGCCGCATAGCCTGCGCCGTTGGCGGCGATGATCGGAAGGCGTTGCGGGCGCGCCGGCCACGCCCTGGCCCGCGGCCCACTTCAGCAGGACCAGTTGCAGGGTATTGCCGCTGCGCTGGATGAAGGCGACCTGCTTGCCATCGTCGTAGTAGGACAGCACCGGCGAGGTTTCGACCACATAGCCGGTGCCGGTGTTGTAGGCCCACATCGTATTGGGGGCTTTGGTGGTACCGCTCCGGTTCCAGCTGCCGTTGAGGCGCCAGCGCCTGGTAGAGCTGGTTGAAGGCGATGATGGTGGGCTGGCCCGGAGTCCCCGACCCATCGGAACCTGGCCATAAGCTATTGCCGTCAAAGTTGTCCAACGCCTCGGACATGGCGTTGTTGGGGACGTTGCCAACCGTGTTGGAGTAGACAGTGACCTGCGCGCCAACAACCTCTGCCCGCAAGCCGGTTTGATGGGACCAGCGGTTGATGGCCTCACCCAGGTTTGTCGCGCGGGTGTTGTCATTCACGCCAGCGGTCCGGAAGTTCAAACCGGTGTTGTCGGTGGCATGGGAGGTCAGCACAACTCGACGGGGGGCTGTCGCGCCCACGGTCACGGTCCGATTCGCCCCTTGGCCGGGATCGCCCGTAAAGGAGCGGATAGAGGTTTCCTCAGCGCCGGAGCTGGTGTTGCCCGCTGCATTTGTGGGATAGACCGCGAAATCGTTTGCACAACTGGGTGCGGCCGTGATGTCGAAGTTGTACTTGGCCGGGAACACCCCCGGCACGCCGCGGCCGCCAAGTCCGTTGACGCCGCCGCCCAGCACGTTGCTCCAGTCGCGGACGAGGCTGCCGTCACCAGCTTGAGGGCGGCTTGCGCGGATCGCGATGGCGGTCGCGTCCGCGTGATGCGGTTTCGCCCGACTTGGCCTGCTGGCCCAACGACGGGCGCCTTTGCTCGGCCTCGAAACGACGCAGCACGGACGCCACGTAACGCGGATCCCGGTAGCGCTGCTGCAATTCCGCATCGCGGCCCCTGCGCTTCAATTCGTCCGGCGCCAGCGGCTGCCGGTGGATGACCGCGCGGCTGCTCCAGTCGAGACGGTCGGAATTGGCGCCGCTGCCTGCGTGCCTGCCCCTGGAATGCCCGACTGCGCCTGCACGGCGCCGATGCTGATGACGCCAGCCAGCGCAACCAGCGCTTTCTGGAGGTTCGAATGCTTCATGGCCAAATTTCCCCTGAGGTGCCTGCTGAGCCTTGCTGCGGAAGTTTAGCGAAAACTGGGTCACGGATCCAAAGCAAAATGCTTGACATCCCCGCAGTGCGCTGGGGTGTCACGGGGGCAGGCCAGGACTGGTCACGCTGCCAGTACCCCCTTGCTCGGCCGCGAGACTTTCAAACACAAATTGGCCCTGGCCACGTTTCGCAGGCGGCGCAGGCGGGCGTGCGTTACGCGGCGGAGAACCCGCATGTGTACGTGGCCAGCAACGTCACCGGTTTCCTGCATCCCGGAGGCTGCCGCCTGGGTGCAGCACCTGGTCTATGCCTCGACCAGCTCGGTGTACGGCGCCAACACCGCGATGCCGTTCTCCGAACATGTCTCGGCCGAGCATCCGCTGACCCTGTACGCGGCCACCAAGAAGGCCAACGAACAGATGGCGCACAGCTACGCGCACCTGTACGCCATCCCGACCACCGGCCTGCGCTTCTTCACCGTGTACGGCCCGTGGGGCCGCCCGGACATGGCCCTGTTCCTGTTCACCCGCGCGATCCTGGACGGCAAGCCGATCCGCGTGTTCAACCACGGCAAGCACAAGCGCAGCTTCACCTACTCGGCAACGAGCAGCAGGTGGAGCTGCTGCGCTACATCGAGGTGCTGGAACAGTGCCTGGGCAGGAAGGCGCAGATGGAGCTGCTGCCGCTGCAGGCCGGCGACGTGCCCGATACCGAGGCCGACGTCTCCGACCTGATCGCAAACGTGGGCTATCGCCCGCAGGTGCAGGTGGAAGAGGGCGTGGCGAAGTTCATGGACTGGTATCGCGGGTATTACGGCGCCTGACCCTCACATCACTGGGGGACTTCGCTTGCGAATCGGTGCCAACGCCTCGAACATCGCAGCCATGACCGGCGATGGATCCAAGCCAGGCGACGACAACCTGCACGCAGTGCTGGCCGATTGGCTGGTGCAGCGCGAAGGCTGCACGCCTGCGGAGGCCGTGGCGCACCATGGAGCGAACGCGGTGCTGGCCGCCTGCGAGCACGAGGGAGGGGTCAGCCTGGTACATGCGCGGCTGTCGGAAATGGCGGCGACCGATCCGGTGCCACCGGCGTTGCTGCAGGCGCTGGCCACGCGTGCGCGCCTGTGTGCGGCGCGCAGCCTGCTGTGCGTGTCAGAGGCTGGCAAGATCGAGCAGGCGCTGGACGCGGCCGGCATTCCGGCGATCTGGTTGAAGGGCATCGCGCTGGGGCACTGGCTATACCCACGCGCGCACCTGCGCGACATCGCCGACATCGACCTGTTGCTTCCCGACCATGCCACCACCCTGCGCGCGGCGCAGGTGCTGGCACCGCTGGGCTATGTGCTGCCGAACCCGCACATTGCCGGCGACCTGGTGGTGCACGAACTGCTGGCGTGGTCCGAGCGTGCGCAACTGGAGCTGGACCTGCACTGGGACCTGAGCAACGGGGCCTTGTTCGCGGGGCGCTTGCCGTGGTCGCACTTGCAGCAAGGTTCGGTCTCGCTGCCGGTCCTTGGCGAAGGCGCGCGTGGCCTGTCGCCGCCCGATGCATTCCTGCACGCCTGCCTGCATCGCGCCGTCAACACGTTGACCGGACGCGGGGATCGCCTGCGCTGGTTGTACGACATCCACCTGCTGGCGTCGGGTTTCGACCCGGAGGCCTGGCGCCAACTGCTGCGCAGCGCACGACAGGCACGCCTTGCCGATGCCTGCGCCTCTGCGCTGCAGGCCAGCCAGCGCACGTTCGGCACGCCGGTGCCGGCGACGCTCATGCCCGCCTTCGAGGCGGCCGCGGCAGGCGAGCCGATCCGCACGGAACGCTTGCGCAACTGGTCGTATTTCCAGCGCGCCTGTTGGCAGCGCCTGCCGGACCTTCGCAGCCGCCTGCGCTGGCTGCGGCAGCTGTTGTTCCCGGACCTTGCGCATTTGCGCGTGCGCTATGCGGAGGATGGCGCGGGGCACGCACGCATCCTGCTGCGCCGGCTGCGCGATGGGATTGCGCGATGGCGGGGTTACACGCTGGGGGCACCGCGCTGATGGCGGCGATTTCCGGCGTCCTGCGATTCGATGGTTCTCCCGTGGCGGGCGAACTGGTGCGGCGCATCGCCGGTCGCATGGTTCATCGCGGCTCCGATGGGGCCCGGGTCGATCATGCAGGTGCGCTTGCACTTGCCTCGTGGGCGCTGCATGCCTCGCTTTACTCCGCGAAGGATGTGCAGCCCGCCATATTGCCGGCGGGCGGGTTGCTGGTGGTGAATCGAGGCTTCGGACAGGCCGTAGTCGACGACACCCCAACAGCGTGGGGTGCCCAGCAGGCGATCGGTGGGGATCGGGGCGCCGTCGGCCCGCCACCAATGGTTGACGACGAACGGGAGCGCAGCCGACAGGTCGATCCCGTAGGCGTTGCCGCACCACGGCGATTCGACTTTCCGGTACTCGTGCGGAGCGTGCGCCGGCGCCACGTGCAGCACGTCGCGTGCCGGGATCATGCGTCCACCCGGCTTGAGGTGCCGTTTGCGCGCGTCCGCCATCGATTCGATGTTGCCCTTGAAGAACGGCAAGGTGCCGTGCAGGTCGCCGACCACCACGTCGACGGGCTCGGGCAGGTCGAGGGCGGTGGTGAGTCCCTGCAGCCAGGTGATGCGGTCGCTGCCGGGGACGTCCGCCGCGCAGGGTCTTGCGACCTCGAGCGCAATCGCATTCGCTTCCGCCGCTTACGCGCGCGCGGCCCCGAACTGGCAGGCGAGGAAGGCGAAGATGCCGGTGCCGGTGCCGATGTCCAGCACCACGCTGCCCTCGCCAATGGCCTGGCGCTGCGCACTAACGAACGGACCGGTGCAGCGGGCGTTGTCGGTCATCCGGGTGTACGCGATCGCCGAATAGTCGTCGTAGTTCGCCATGGCGTCAGCGTGAGAGGTTGGCCAGGTGGATGGCCAGCGCGTCGAGCAAGGCATCCTTGTGCTCGAAATCGCGCGGGTAGTCCAGCAGGAAGGCCGGAACCTGGTTGGCGATGCGGCTGCACTGTGCGAGCTGCCGGGTGCTGGCCACGCGGTCGCCCAGGTCGAGGCGGAACGAGTGTCGGATCAGCGCGAGGCAGGCCTCGGCGGGGCGCAATGCGCGGATCAGCACGGTCTCGCCCGCTTCCCGCGGGTCGCCCAGCACATAGAGCGCGTCGACGCCGTGCCATGTGCCGGGGCTGGCCGCCATTGGCACCCGTCGCTTCGCCGAATACCCCGCCACCGGTCCGGTGGCAGTGACCGCGGGCAGTGCAACCCCGAGGCTGTCCGGATACAGGCGCAGGCTTGGATAGGTCGGTGCGACCCGCGGCATCCCCTGCGCGGCATCCAGCAGCACGCAATCGTCGGAGAGCACGCGATGCCCCCGCGCGCGTGCAGCAGGGCGGCTAGGGTGGATTTCCCGTAACCGCTCGGCGCCAGGAACAGGGCGACGCACCCGGCGATGGCCACCGCGCTTGCGTGGACGAGCAAATCGCCCCGCTGCGCCAGCAGGCGCGGTAATACCTGGTCGACCAACAGGTGTTCCAGCGTGGCCGGGTCCGCCAGGCCTGCATCAGCTGCCATCAGGCACCGCGCCTCGCCGGGCTCGAGCAGGAAATCGGCGATCCCGGGCGCGCGCAGCCAATAGGCAGGCCCGGCGTGCGCGAGCGAGAGGACGATCTCGCTACCGTCCCGCCAGTGGTGCGTCCAGTTGCTGTCGATGGCCGCCGAGGTCGGGTGCCAATCCAGGCGGAGTACCGGGGCTATGGTGTCGCAGGCAGCGGCTGCTGGCGCGGCCAGTGCCAGCGGCGAGTCCAGAACGAAAGGCCCGAACCAGTACCTGGCCGGGCCGCTGAACGCAGGTCCACGTGGTCTAGATTGCCGACGTTCGATTCAGGGCCTGCAGCTACTGAACGTGGTGTCGACCTGGCCAGTGCAGTTGCCCGGGTTTCCGTCCGTGTCTTCGGCACCGGGCGTGGAACCGGTCTCGGTCAGCAAGCGCACATCCCCGAGGCGGTTCAGCGACGGCGTGTTCCATGTCGCGCGATTGCCGGCCTGGACGGGCATCGCCGCGTGGTTCGGGTGGCTAGGCATGGGAGATGGCCTCTGCGGTTGTGTGCTTTCGACTCTATCAAGAATCGCCGCCGGTCAAATGTCCTGGCGCTACACGGGGAGCCCCCCCGTGGCGCGCTCATGCAACCAGCAGTGGAGGCGGATGGCACGCAACATGGCTTCGCTGACGTGTGCGGGATGTGAATGCTCCGGGCCGGCCATGTCTGGCCGCCGCATCCAGGGTTCCGGGCCCGGCGGGTTTGGCAAAAGGCCGGCCTTGCGGGCATGTTCAAAGGTTGCGTGGGCGAAGCGCCGCCCCAGGTGGCTCTTGTCCTGGCGCCAGGCCACTGACGGCGGCAGCAGGCCCGACATCGCCTGCCTCAGCACCCATTTGCGATGGCCGTCCCTGGTCCGCAGCGCCAGTGGCATCCATGCCTGGAACTCGACCAGGTCGCGGTCCGCGTAGGGTGGGCGGGGCTCCACCCCGAACAGCGATGCCACCCGGTTGTACCGCTCCAGCGCAGCGGTGATGAAAGGGGCAGTGATGCTGCTCAACGCCTCGTCCGTGGGGTGCCACTGGTGGCTGCCGCCGATCGTCCGCCGGTAGCGCCGGTAGCGCGGCCAGAATCCGGTTGCCCTTGCATGGTCGCGGTCCAGCAGGCTTTCCCGCAGCAGGGCGCGATAGCTGCGCGTGTCAGCGACGAAGTCGCGGATGGCGTGCACCGACCCGGGGGCGAGGGTGCCGGCCATGGTCCACAGCGCATGCAGGCGCGGATGATTCTTGCCGGGCAAGGTCCACTGGGTCACGGCCGCCTGCCAGGCCTCTCCCCAGCGACCTTGGCGCGCCAGGTGTTTCGCGTACTCGCCGGTCACGTACAGGTTGTCCGCGGGCACGCCGTCCATCAGGCTGGCGCCGCCGCCTGAGGCGGCGGCCCGATAGAGCGTGGCAGCCAGGTTCAAGGTGCCGTCGAAGGGTTCTTCGCACAGCTGCCACCACGCCTGCTCGGCGCTTGGCGCGGCGGCGAACGCGGTCAGGTCGACCGCGGTGGGGGCGCAGCGCACCCCGGCGATCACCGTACGGATGCTGCGCGTCTCGGCGCAGTGCGAATCGCTGGAATCGATCGCCGAATACACCGGGAATGCGGGCAAGCCCCGTGCCCCGCAGGCCGCGGCGGCGAGTACCACCACCGACGAGGAATCCAGCCCTCCGCTCAGCATGGAGCCGACCGGGCGATGGCTGCGCAAGCGACGCCGCACCGCGCGATCCAGTTGCTCGCGTTGCGCTTCGATCCAGTCCGCCTCGTGCGTCGGGAGCCAACCTGGCCGGTCATGCAGCGGTTGCCAGTAGCGGCTGATCGTCAGCCGTCCACCAGCGACCCGCAACCAATGCGCCGGCGGCAGCCTCGACACCGACCGGTAGAACGTGGCGGTGGCATCGACGCCTTCGGTTTCGCCGAACAGGGCATCGGCGACGCGGGCCTGGTCGAGGTCGTTTGGCACGTTGCCTTGTGCGACCACCGTCTTCGCGCTTGAGGCGAATACGAACAGTCGGTCGGGTTGGAGGTGGTACGCGAATGGCCGCACGCCCATCGGATCGCGCGCGCAGAACAAGGCCTGCTTGCGCGGATCCCAGATCGCGAACGCGAAGTCTCCGCGAAGGCGATCGGCGCAACCTTCTCCCCAGCGCTGCCACGCCGCGTGCAACAGCGCAGCGTCGCCCACCTGGTCGGCAGGCAGGTCGATGGCAAGTGCATGCAGCAGTTGCGGCCGGTTGTCGAGGCGGCTATCCGAGACGACGACGCAACCGGACCCGGGGTGACGCCAGGGTTGTGTTTCCGCCAGCGACTCCGGCGTGGTGGCCAGGAGTGCCTGGCCCAGCGCCGCGTTGGCGCCGACCCAAGTTTGCCGCCGGTCGGGTCCGCGCCGTCGCATCGTCGCCAGCATGGCGTCGATCCGGGCCGGGTCGACGGGGGCCGCATCGAGCTGGATGAAGCCGGCGATTCCGCTCATTGATCCGCGGTATCGGCCAGGCGGGTGGCAGTGTTCGCACTGGCCTTCGCCACTTCTTCAAGCGCGCGGTGGCGAAGGCGCGGATGGGCCAGTGCAACGCCGTCCAGTTCAACCCACGCGTGCATGTCCGCCGCGCGACCCGGCAGGCGGTCGACGCCGAGCTTGAGCTCCGGTCGCAAGCCACGGCGGCGCAGCAGTCCATGCACGGCAAGTGCCTGGCGCAGGCAAGTGGTCACCAGAACGCCGCGGCGCCCGGCGATGCGGGCCAGTCGCGCCAGGCGATCGGCCGCTGCCAAGTCTGCGGCGGAGGCCTCGCGCGGTGCCGGATGTTTGCTCAACGCCTCCACGTGGCCGCGGGTCTTGCCGTACCCAAGGACGCGCAGGGACAGCGACAGGACTGGCTGCGTCGCCATCAGCACGAGGAGTAGGCCGCGTTCCGCCCACGGCAACTGCCACCATTGGCGCAGGCGTCCCAACACTGCTACCGCACCTGCACCAGGCCGGCGTCCGCCAAGGCCTGCGCCAGCGCGAGCAATTCCTCGCCGATCCGCTGCGGCGCTGCGTCGTAGGTGTCGGCCAGCACCGCCTGGATGTGGGCCAGGTCGTCGTTGCCGTCCAGCAGATGCCAGATCCTGGTGCCAACCGGATCGAGCCCGAAATACTGTTCGCTGGCGAGGTCCAGGAGCACGGCTTCGCCGCCGACTTCCTGGTACAGCACGTCATCCGCGCGTTGCAGGATCGAGGCGAGGGTGACTGAAACCGGGCTTGAGGTCATGCTGGCAGCAGGTCGCGGGCGGGGGAATCACAGGGTAATGGCAGGACGTGAACCAGGGGAGAGTCTACGGGCCGCCGCGGAGGTGCGGGCACTCGTGGCGGGCCTGTTGCGGCCACACGTGGCAGTGCTGGCGCTGGCATTGGTCCTGATGCTCGTGCAGAGCACCGCGACCCTTTCCCAACCCTGGCTGGGCGGCGTACTGACCGATCGCTTGTTGCTTGGCGCGGGTTCGGGGCCGCTGCTGTGGGTCCTGTTCGGACTGATCGTGGCCCAGCAGGCCATCGGCTACCTGGTCTCGATCCAGCTGCAGGCGGTGTCCGGGCGGCTGGTGGCCGATGCAGGCAGCCATGTGTATGCGCACTTGCAGTCGTTGCCGCTGGCCTGGCACCATGCGCGCCAGCGCGGCGACGTGCTGGCGCTGCTGACCGGGGACGTCTATCGGCTGGGCACCTACGTGACCGGCACCCTGGTGCCGCTGGTGCCGCTGCTGTTCACCTTCGTCGGTGCGTTGCTGATGATGCTGCGGATGGCCCCGGCGATCGCCATCGCCATCGGCGTGCTGATGCCGCTGCTGTTCGTGCTGCTCAAGCTGGTCGGGCGGCGGCTGCGCCCGCTTTCGCATGAGGCGATGCAGGCGTGGGCGGACCAGGCCTCGATGGCGGAGCAGAACCTGTCGATGCTGCCGGTCATCAAGGCCTTCGCCACCGATCCGGTGGAGGCGCGGCGCTATGCCGGGCAGGTGGAGGCGGTGCGCGACATCGACCTGCGCCGCGCGCGGCTGGAAGGGGCGATCGCGCCGGTGGTGCACGTGCTGGGGGCCGGCGCGGTGCTGCTGTTGCTGGGCCTGGCCGGCCGCCACGTGGCGAGCGCGGAATTGCGGGTCGGCGAGCTGGTCAGCCTGCTGCTGTATGGGCTGGTGCTGGTGAACCCGGTCAGCCAGCTGGCGCATCGTGTACGGCAGCACCCAGTCCGCGCGCGGCACCGTGCAGCGGATGCTGGCGGCGCTGGGCGCGGCGCCCGAGGTCGACACTGGTGCCCGCGCGTTCGCCGGGGTGCGTGGCGAGGTTTCGTTCGAGGGCGTCGATTTCGCCTATCCCGGGCGGCCGCCGCTGCTGCAGGCCTTCGACCTGCGCATCGCCGCCGGCGAGACGGTGGCCATCACCGGGCCCAATGGCGCCGGCAAGAGCACCCTGGTCCACCTGCTGCTGCGGTTGCTGGAGCCGGGCGTGGGCCGGGTGTGCATCGACGGCATCGACGTGCGCGAGTTCCGGCTGGCGGCGCTGCGCGAGGGCGTGGGCCTCGTCTCGCAGCAGGTGTTGCTGTTCAACGCCAGCGTGGCCGACAACATCGCCTACGGCCGCAGCGATGCCACCCCGGCGCAGATCGAGGCAGCGGCGCGCGCCGCGCGTGCGCACGCGTTCGTGGCGGCGCTGCCGCAGGGCTACGACACGGTGGTTGGCGACCAGGGCGTGCGGCTGTCGGGTGGGCAGAAGCAGCGCATCGCCCTGGCCCGCGCGCTGCTGAAGGATCCGGCGATCCTGGTCCTCGACGAAGCCACCGCGATGTTCGACCCGGACGGCGAGGCCGAATTCATCGCCGAATGCCACGATGTGCTGAAGCAGCGCACGGTCATCCTGATCACCCATCGCCCGGCCAGCCTGGCGCTGGCAGACCGGATCCTGCGGCTGGATGGCGGTTCGCTCACGGATGTGAATAATTCCCTGATCCAGAACGACCCCTCGCATCCTGAGCCGTAGAATGCCAACGCCGGAAGTGTTGCGGTGCAACGAATGGATGCGAGCTTGATCGAGGGTCTTCATTTCGCCGGGGCGGGGTTGGCGTTCGTGCTGACTTCGCTCGCGCTGGTATTGCTGCAGCCGGTGGCGGCACGGCTGAACCTGCTGGACCACCCGAACGACAGCCGCAAGGACCACGCGCACCCCACGCCGGTCACTGGCGGCATCGCCATCCTGATCGGGTGCGTGGTCGCGTTCTTCGGCATGCAGACCAACGGTCCCAGCGTGCAGGCGTTCGGCCGCGCCGCGGTACTGCTGGTGGCGGTGGGCGTGTACGACTACCTCCATGACCTGCGCTGGTACTGGCGGATCCTGGCGCAGGTGTTGGCGGCGCTGCTGATGATCTACTGGGGCGGGGTGCGGGTGGAGCAGCTTGGCCCCGCGTTCGGCCTGGGCGAGCTGTCGCTGGGCTGGCTGGCGGTGCCGTTCACGGTGTTCGCCACCGTTGGCCTGATCAATGCGATGAACATGATCGATGGCGCCGATGGGCTGGCCGGTTCACTGGGCCTGGCCGCGCTGGCGATGCTGGCCGCGGCCGCGCTCTATGCCGGCAACGCCGGGCTGGCCAGCCGGCTCTCGGTGTTGTGCGGCGCGCTGGCCGCGTTCCTGGCCTGGAACGTGCGCCTGCCGTGGCGGCCGCGGGCAAAGGGTATTCCCTGGGCAACGCCGGCAGCGCGCTGCTGGGGCTGGTGATCGCCTGGGTGGCGTTCCGCCTGACCCAGAACCCCGGGCACCCGGTCAACCCGGTGCTGGCGCTGTGGCTGCTGCCGATCCCGGTGATGGACTGCCTGGTCCTGATCGTGCGCCGCCTGCAGCAGGGGCGCTCGCCGTTCTCCGCCGGCCGCGACCACATCCACCATGTCATGCAGGACGCCGGCTTCGGCCCCACCCGCGCGGCGATGGTGCTGACCGCGGTCTCGCTTGCGTGCGGCCTGCTGGTGGCGCAGGCGATGCGCCGGACGTCCCGCACCCCGTGCTGCTGGCCGCCTACCTGCTGCTGTGCGTCGGCTGGTACCTGCTGACCCGCAAGCGCGAACGCGCAGTGGCGCTGTTCCGGCGGCTGCGCGGGGGTGGGGGGGGATGGGGGTGGCGCGACTGGCGACGTGATTGCGGCCATGGGCCGCTCCTGCGGCTATTCCAGCTGGTCCCTGGCATGCGCCGCGTCCAGCGCTTCCATCGCATCCAGCGGCTTGCACTTGGCGGCCTTCTCGAAGGCCGCGGCGGCGGCGTCTTCGTTGCGGTTCTCGTCGAGCAGCAACAGCACGTTGGCGTGTTCGATGTGGGCGATGGGGAGGCGGGGTGAGTTTCACCGCTTCCTTGATGTGCTTCTCGGCTTCGCTGGCCTTGGCGCCGTAGGTCAGGCCGCCGATCATCGCGCCGATCTTGTTGATGATCTCGGCGTGGTACAGGGCCAGCGCGGTGTGCGCCTCGGCGTGCTTCGGCTCGCGCTGGAGGGTGGCGTCCAGCGACACCCGGACCTTCCCGGCGATCCCCATCTTCAGCGCCTTGGCGATCGACAGGCCCGGGCTGTAGCGGCCCAGCGCGAACGCGTGGCGGTAGTGGCTGTTGGCGTCGTCGGGCAGGGCCTTGATCGCGGCTTCGGCCAGCATCGCGGCGTGCTCGTAGCGCTTGAGCTGTTCGGCCTCGTCATCGACCAGGTAGGTGGCGTGGATGCCGAGCGCCTTGACCGCGACCGAGGCACCGACCGCGCCGAGCTTCTCGCCGGCATCGAATGCGGCCTTGAAGTCGCCGCGGTGGAACGCGCGCCAGGCGTCCTGCAGGGCCTCGGCCAGCGCATCGGCATCCAGCTTGGGCGCGGCCTTGCCGGCGGCCTTCAGCAGCGCGGCGGCGCGCTTGGCGTCGGGGAACGGCTCGCAGTCGCCGGCGTGCAGCTTCGGCCACGCCTTCTTGAGCGCATCGCCGGCATAGGCGAATCCCTTGGCGTCGTGCGGAAAGGCGGCCCAACCGGACTTGCTTGCCATGCGATTGCCCCTGCGTCGAATTGAACGCGCAGCATCCCGCCGCGCGCGCGCGCTGGCAAGGGGGCGGCTAGTGTGATTGCTCGACGCCGGCGGCCCAGGCTATGCGCATCGGACACCCCACGTCCCATCACGGAGCCTTCCATGGCCGCACTCAAGAACAAGGCAACCCGCAAGACCCGCGCCGCCACCCTCGAGCCGACCCCGCGCCACCTGTGGCTGGCCGCGCTCGGCGTGCTGGTCGCCGGCCGCCGCGAATCGCTGGCCGCGGCCAAGCGCGCCGCCACCCGCGTGGAGAACACCATCGCCGATGCGCGCTACGCCCTGCGCCGCGCCGAAGCGGACCTGCGTGCCGGCGTCGACGGCGTGCGCAGCCAGGTCGAACCGCGGGTGCAGAAGCTCAGCGGCGATGTCGAAGCCCGCCTGGCCCCGATCATCGCCAAGCTGGGCCTGAAGCCCAAGACCACCCGCAAGGCCCGCAAGCCGCGCAAGACCGCAACCAAGGCCGTGCGCCGCACCACCCGTACGCCCGCGACCCGCGCGGCGAAGAAGGCCGCTGGCTGAGTCCCACCGTCTCCTGTCGGTACCGGCAACGCCCCGCGCATGCGGGGCGTTGTTTTTTGGGGCGTCCCTGTGGGGGGGGGGGGGGGGGGGTGGGGGCCGGGGGCGCTCCCGCGGGGGGGGGCGGGGGGTGGGGGGGGGCGGGGGGGGGGGGGCGGGGGGGGGGGGGGGGGGCCGGGGGGGGGGGGGGGGGCGGCGGGGGGGGGGGGGGGGGGGGGGGGGGGGGGGGGGGGGGGGGGGGGGGGGGGGGGGGGGGGGGGGGGGGGGGGGGGGGGAGCGCGCCATGCGCGCGATGGGGTTCGCGGGCGGCGTGATCGCGGCCATGGGCCGCTCCTGCGGGGCGATGGGTAGCGCGCCACCGTCGCGGGGCGCGGGCGCGGCCGGGCCCCATAACGCAGGGATCGTCAGTCCAGGTACGCGCGGGTCAGGGTGTTGAGGTGCAGGCGTTCGGCGTCGCGCAGGAACGGGGCGATCAGCATCATGACCTGCACGATGCCGTCGCGGATGGAGGCGCGTTCGTCCTTGTCGCCGCGGGCCGCGGCGTAGTTCATCCAGAAGGTGGCGATGACCAGAGGATGTTGGTGGAGGCGGCGTCCACCTCGTCGGCGGAGGCACGCATGATGCCGGCTTGACCAGGCCGCGCATGACCTGGTGGGCCTGTTCGTCGGCGCGCTTGAGGATGCGCGCGAAGCGCAGGCGCAGGCGGCGGTTGCGGCTGAGGATGTCGACCAGGTCGCGGTACAGGAAGCGGTAGTCCCAGATGCACTCGAACACCAGGTGCAGTTGCAGCCAGACGTCCTCCAGGCCGGGCAGGCGGCCGCTGGGGGCGCTGAGGGCGGCATCCATGCGCTGTTCGTAGACCGCGAACAGCTGCTCGATGATGTCGTCCTTGTTGCGGAAGTGGTAGTACAGGTTGCCGGGGCTGATCTCGAGCTCGTCGGCGATGTGGTTGGTGGTGACGTTCGGCTCGCCCTGGCTGTTGAACATCGCGAGCGACGCATCGAGGATGCGCTGGCGGGTCTGCCTGGCCATCGGTCGTGCGGGCCTATGCGGTCAGCTTCTTGACCAGGTCGACGTATTTCTGCATCGCGTCGTCCTGGCTGGTGCCGGCCAGCTTGGCCCAGGCGTCGTACTTGGCGGTGCCGACGAAGTCGAAGAAGCCCGGCTTGGGGCCGCTGACGTCGCCTTCGGCACCCTGCTTGTAGAGCGCGTACAGGCGCAGCAGGGTGTCGTTGTCGGGGCGCTCGGCCAGTGCGTGGACGTCCTTGGCGGCCTGCTCGAAGCGGGATTTGAGGTCGGACATGGCGGTTCTCCCAGTGAGGCCGGCATCAGAGCATGCGCCCCGGGAGGGGTCAATACGCAGGGGAATTGTCGGCGGCGCGCGGGTCTGGCAACGTAGCGCCATGCAGGCGCGTTTCGCGCCGGCGACTTCGGAGGACGTGCGCATGAGCTACTTCGTCACCGGCGGTACCGGGTTCCTGGGCCGCTTCCTGATCGGCAACCTGCTCAAGCGCAAGGGCAGCATCCACGTGCTGGTGCGCAAGGAGTCGATGAAGAAGTTCGACGCGCTGGCGAAGAAGCAGGGCTGGGACCGAAGCGGGTGGTCGCGGTGCCCGGCGACATGACCGCGCCGAAGTGCGGGTTGTCGGCGGCGCAGGTGCGCACGCTGGGGGCGAAGAAGATCCAGCATTTCTTCCACCTGGCGGCGATCTATGACCTCACCGCCAGCGCCGAGGAGCAGCGCGCGGCCAACATCGACGGCACCCAGCACGCGCTGGACCTGGCCGCCGCGCTGAAGGTCGGCTGCTTCCACCACACCAGTTCGATCGCCGCCGCCGGCCTGTACCCGGGGGTGTTCCGCGAGGACATGTTCGACGAGGCCGAGGGCCTGGACGATCCCTACCTGCGCACCAAGCACGACTCCGAGGGCCTGGTCCGCAACGAGACCCGCATCAAGTGGCGGATCTACCGGCCGGGGATGGTGGTGGGCCATTCGAAGACCGGCGAGATGGACAAGATCGACGGTCCCTACTACTTCTTCACCTTCCTCAAGAAGCTGCGCGAGATGCTGCCGCCGTGGATGCCGACGCTGGGCATCGAGGGCGGGCGGATCAACGTGGTGCCGGTCGATTTCGTGGTCGATGCGATGGACCACATCGCGCACAAGCCGCGGCTGGACGGGCATTGCTTCCACCTGACCGACCCCGGAGCCGATGCCGGGTCGGCGAGGTCCTCAACACCTTCGCCCGCGCCGGCCATGCGCCGGAAATGACGATGCGCATCGATGCGCGGATGTTCGCGTTCGTGCCGGGCGGGGTGCGGATGGCGGTGGGCAACCTGCCGCCGGTCAAGCGCTTCATCGGCATGATGTTGCGCGACCTCAAGATCCCGAAGGAAGTGCTGAAGTTCATCACCCACCCGACCCGCTTCGACAACCGCGAGACCGAGCGCGCGCTGAAGGGCAGCGGGATCAAGTGCCGGCGCTGGATACCTACGCCTGGCGGCTGTGGGACTACTGGGAGCGCCACCTCGACCCGGATCTGCACATCGACCGCTCGCTCAAGGGCACGGTGGCCGGCAAAGTGGTGCTGATCACCGGCGGCTCCTCCGGCATTGGCACCGCCACCGCGCAGAAGGTGGCGGCGGCGGGTGCGGTCACGGTGATCGTGGCGCGCGGCGAGGAGGAGCTGTTCAAGGTGCGCGACGAGATGCAGGCGGCCGGCGGCAGGTGTTCGCCTACACCGCGGACCTCACCGACATGGCCAGCTGCGATGCGCTGGTCAGGCAGGTGCTGGACGCGCACGGCCACGTCGACGTGCTGGTCAACAACGCCGGGCGTTCGATCCGGCGTTCGATCGAGGCCAGCTACGACCGCTTCCACGACTACCAGCGGACGATGCAGCTGAACTACTTCGGCAGCATCCGCCTGATCATGGGCTTCATGCCGACCATGACCCAGCGCCGCAAGCGGGCCACATCATCAACATCAGCTCGATCGGGTGCTGGCGAACTCGCCGCGCTTCTCCGCCTACGTCGCCAGCAAGGCCGCGCTGGACGCGTTCAGCCGCTGCGCGCAGGGCGAGCTGTCGGGCAGGGCATCAGCTTCACCACCATCAACATGCCGCTGGTGAAGACGCCGATGATCGCGCCGACCAAGATGTACGACAGCGTGCCGACGCTGACGCCGGACGAGGCGGCCGACCTGGTGGTCAAGGGCATCATCGAGAAGCCGAGCCGGATCGCCACCCGGCTGGGCATCTTCCAGCGCGCTGATCAACGCGCTGGCACCGAAGGCCTACGAGGTGGTGATGAACACCGCGTTCGAGCTGTTCCCGGATTCCGCCGCGGCCAGGGGCGACAAGGCCGCGCTCAGGGCGAGGCGCAGCCCAGCAACGAGCAGATCGCGTTCGCCTCGCTGATGCGCGGGGTGCATTGGTAGCCGATCGGGGACGCGTGATCGCGGCCATGGACCGCTCCTACGAGGTCCGATGCATCCGTAGGAGCGCGCCATGCGCGCGATGGAATGCGCGGGTGGTGTGATCGCGGCCATGGGCCGCTCCTACAGGGGATCCGACGTTTTTCGCGCGTCGCTAGTACGCCTGGCACTGCCTGAAGCGCACCGACTTCTGGCTGCCGGCGGGCGGTTGCAGTTGCACGCGCGAGGCAGCCAGTTCCGGGTAGCGCTCCAGCAGCGGGCACAGCGAGGCGCTGGGGTCGGCCTCGTCGGTAGCGAGGTAGACCAGCAGCGTCGACTGGGTGGACCAGAACGCGCGGTCGACGCCGGCGAGGGTGGAAATCGCGTTGGCGGTCTCGGTGCGGCGGCGTTCCAGCACCACCGGGTCGGTGGGAATCAGGCCGTTGCCGGGTTTGGCCGGGGCCACCGCCGCAGGCGCGGGCCGGGCCGCGGCGGCCGGCGCTGCAGCGACGGCAGGTTTGGCGACGACGATTTCGGGCGGCGCGGTCTGCAGGCCCTGCGCCAGCATCCACGCGACCGCCGCGGTCACCGCCGCGCCCGCCCGATCGCGGTGTTGCGGTTCGCGCCCTGTGGCGCCGCGTCCGCGGAGAAGTCGTGGTCGATGAAGGGCTTGACCTCGGGCCACAGGGCGGCGCCGTCGACCAGTTCCACGCGCTGCTGGCCGGCGACGCGGCGGGCTTCGTCGTCGAAGCGCCCGGGGGTGACCACGATCGCGGCGTGCGCGCCGCGCAGTTCCGCGGCCTTGCCGAGGCCGAGGATCGGCGGGGCGCCCACGATCAGCGCGTTTCCGTACTTGCACGACAGCAGGATGCGTTCGTTGCCGCGCTGCAGCAGCAGGTCGCCACCGTCGCTGGGCAGGCCATCGGCGGGCCGTCGTCGTCGCGCACCAGGCTATAGCCGCGCTGCTCCATGGCCTGCAGCACCAGCTTGGTGAAATCGCGCCAGCGCACGCTGGCAAGGTGGGCGAGGCCCTGCTTGAGATCTCCGACTCCGCGGTCAGGTTGCGCAGGAGCGCGGTGCCGGCAATGCCTGCAACGGCGAACACGACGAGTGCGACCAGGGAGTGGAAACATGCTGCCGTCCAGTGGCTGATCCGGGAGCAGGGACTATAGACCCGAACGCGGGGTGGCGATCAAGCCAGCCGTGTTCGCGGCGGTCAATGCCCGCCAGTCCGTATTCGCAGGGGGAGGGGAGCGAGCGAAGCGGCGGACTCGCGGGGCTGGACGAAAACCTCAGTCCGCGCTGGCGGCGGGCGTGGCCGCCTTCTGGCGGACGCGCGCTTCGCCGGGGCCTTGGGCGGCGGCTTGGCGGACTTCTGGCAGGGGCCTTGGCGGCGGTCTTGCGCGGCGCCTTGGCGGCCTGCTTCGGGGCACCGCCGTTGGCCTTGCGCAGTTCCTCGGTGAGGCGCTCGACCCGGTGGGTCAGCGCGTTGAGGTCGTCGCGGCCCGGCACGCCGAGCTTGACCAGCGCGCGCTGCACGCGGTCCTCGAACACCTTTTCCAGCTTGTCCCAGGTATCGGCGGCGCGTTCGCGGGCCTGGCCGACGCTGCCTTCGACCGCATCGCGCACCATGTCCGCGCGGGCACCGGTGAACTTGCGCGCGGTCTGCTCCAGCGACAGGCCGTCGCGGACCGGGCTCTCGAACAGCTTGCCGCCTTCCGCCTGCGCGCGGTTGAACGCGCCCATCCCGGCCAGCCAGATCTGCTGCGCGGATTCGGTGATCGACTTGCCCAGGCGCTCGGCCTGCGCCTTTGCTCGCGCTTGCGGCGGGGTCTTGCGTGCAGACTTCTTCAGCTTGGCCATGGGTCCTCCAGCGGACGCGACGGGAATGGATCGACGCGCAGGATCGCGCCGATGTTCAGGAGCATTCACACCATGCGCCGCGACGATCCGCCACCGCGCGGGCCTGCCGGCTTGCGGCGCAGGCCGTGTTCGGTGTCGTCCAGCGCGCGGCCGAGGATCGCGGTGGTCTCCGGTGCTGCGCGGGACCTGCGGCAGGTGGGCGATGATCGAACGCGGGCGGTCGGCGATCGCCCGTGCCGCCGGCTGATGCCGTGCCGCGCGCACCGGCTCCAGCACGTCGCGGCGGTTGCGCAGGTCGGCCAGGTGTTGCGGTAGGCGATCTGCGAGATGCGGCGGCGCGCGGAGAAGCTGAAGACGTTGGTGTAGAACAGCTCGCGGTCGGCGGCGTTGGGTCCGGAACACCAGCTGGTCGATGTCCGGGTATTGCTGCGCGTAGCGCGCCAGGCCCACCTGCATGCGCGACTGCAGCATCGTGCGCAGGGTCTGCGAGCACCCGCCCTCGGCGATCCGGCGGTCGCTGAAGCGATGGCTCTGCGCTTCGCCGTCGCTGCCGGGATTGAACGGCACCAGCGGGTTGATGCCGAGCATCAGGTCGACGTCGCGGTCGAGCACCACCGAGGCGTGCATCGTGCGCCGCAGCGCGCCGTCGACGATGTGGCGGCCGCGCAGCTCCACCGGCGGGTACAGGCCGGGCAGGGCGGCACTGGCCTGCACCGCCTGCGAGATCGGGATGTCATCCCAGCCGCGGTCGCCGAAGCGCACCGCCTCGCCGCTGTCGAGGTCGACCCCGATCACGAACAGCGGGCGCCCACGGTGCGGAAATCGTTGCTGCGGCCGCGGCGGGTGAAACGTCGCGCAGGAAGCGCTCGACCTCGGCGTTGTCGAACAGGCCGGTCGGCACCAGCCCGCCGATGCGGGTGACCGAGGTCCGACCAGCGCGAATCGCCGCCACCGGACCACAGGTCGCGGGTGAGCGGCCCCAGCCGCGGGATCGACACCGCGCGCCGCATGTATTCCAGCAACGCCGGGCGCAGGAAGGCATCCGGGCGGAACACCACGTCCCGGCTGTCGCCGCTGATGAAGATGCGGCACAGCTCGGCGGTGTCCATGCGGTTGGCAAGGCCGGCGGCGAAGAACGCGCCGAGCTGACCCCACGTAGCAGTCCAGCCGGGTCAGGTCGAGGCCGTCGCAGAGCTTCGTCCAGCGCGCGCAGCGCACCGTCGTACATCGCGCCGGTCGGCCCGCCGCGCCGGCGATCGCCGGCCGATGCGGGGGCGGTTCCGGTGGTGCGGCGGTGCTGGGCGGCGTGCAGTGACAGCATTCAGGGGCTTCGCGCGGGCGCGCCCGGAGTGTAACCGGGGTGGAGTATTGCTTCGGTTCGCCGGCCTGCCGACACTTCGCGCATGTCCAGCGTCCGCCCGCCGTCGGCTTCCGAAACCAGCGCCCGCCTCGCGCGCCGGCTGGCGTGGCACCCGGGCGCTGTACGACCCGGCGCGCGAACCGCGCAACGGCCTGCGTTGGCTCAAGCCGCTGCAGGCGTGGCAGGCGCAGCGCCTGCAACGCAGCTTCGCCGGCTTCCTGGCGGACCCGGCGCGACGCCCGGCCGCGCAGTTCTTCCTCACCGACCTGTACGGCGAGCATGACTTCAGCCAGCGCGATGCCGACATCGCGCGGTCATCCCGATGATGCAGAAAACTGCTGCCCGGGGCGCTGCTGAAGACGGTGGCCGACGGCATCGAGCTGGGCGCACTGACCCACGCGCTCGACCTGCGCATGGCCGCGGTGCTGGAGCCGATCGGCGGGCGCCGCCGCAGCCTCGATACCGACCTGTGCGCGCCTACCGCGAGGTCGGGCTGCCGCGCTGCGCGCGCGCCAGATCGCGCTGATCGAGGACGTCGGCCACGGACTGTGGTCGGCGCTGCGGATGCACGGCGTCGGTACCCTGCTGAAGATCTCGCGGATGCCGGCGCGGGCGATGGGATTCGGCGAGTTGCAGGGCTTCCTCGAGCGCGGCTTCGAGGCCTTCGGCCAACTCGGCGATGCCGCGCCGTTCCTCACCGACATCCGCGCCAGCGAGACCCGCGCGATGCAGCGCCTGCTGGCCGGCGACGCGGATCCGTTCGGATAGGTGTTCGCGCCCGTAGGAGCGGCCCATGGCCGCGATCACGCGCTGGGTGACGTCGGATCGCGCGCATGGCGCGCTCCTGCGCCAGCTTGCTGCTAACGCGCGCCGAACAGCAGCAGCGCCGACAGCGCGGCCGCCAGCAGGATCGCCGCGACCAGCAGCCACGGCATCCGTTGCAGCCACGAGCGCCGTGGCGGTTCGGGGCTGCATCCGGGTCGCCAGCGGCGCGCGGGCGTCCGGCCGCCAACGCCGCGGTCGCCGGCGGCGGGCCTTCCAGCACGAACCGGTGCTGCACGTCGAATGCGATCTGGTCGCCTGCGCGCAGCACCGCCGGCGCACCCGCTGGCCGTTGACCAGCACGTCGGCACCGGCTTCGCGCAGGACTGCCTGGCCGTTCACCGCATCCAGCAGGGCGTGGCGTTCGGCGATGCCCGGGCCTTCGATGCGGATGTCGGCGTCGGCCGCGCGGCCGATCCGGCGCGGCGTCTCCAGGCTGATGCTGCGTCCGTGGTGGGCGCCGCCGACACCGCGCAGGACCAGCCGCAGGTTGCCGATCGGGTCGCGCTGGGCCGCCGGCGGCGGCAGCGCGCGCCCGTCGTTGGCGGCGGTGAGCGGCAATTCGTTGCCGTCGACATGGATGCTGTCGCCGGCGCGCAGCATCGCCACGTGCTGCACCGGGCGGCCGTTGACGTGGACCCCGCGCAGGTCGTCCGCGACCGTCAGCCAGATCCCGCGACGGTCGTTGCACAGCTGCAGCAGCCACGGCTGCTCGGCGTCGACCGGGCCCAGCCCGGTCGGCAGCCGGTCAAGCGCATGCACGCCGGAGCCGAGCACCAGGTCGGGTTGGTCGCCATCGCCGAATCGAAGACGCAATTCATTCATCGGCGCGAATCTAACATGCGTGCGGGCCCGGCCCGGCTGGTTGTGCGCCGGATCGCCGGGCACAATGCGCCATTGCCCGCTGGAAGCCGGTTGCCATGTCCAAGATCGATATCCGCCATCCCCACTCCTGCCCAGGCCAAGGCGCGCAAGGCATCGAGGAAGTGGCGAAGAAGCTCGCCGAGAAGTTCGACATGGATTACGGCTGGGAAGGCGACACCTCAACTTCTCGCGCTCCGGGGTGGACGGCCACATCATGCTGGAGCCGAACGACCTGCACGTGCACGCCAAGCTCGGTTTCCTGACCGCGATGTTCAAGGAGCCGATCGAGGGCGAGATCAAGCGCGTGCTGAAAGAGAAGTTCTAGGTTTCCAGCGCTTCCAGGTCCGCCAGCCCAGCAACAGCGCGACGATCACCGCATACAGCGCCGGTTCGCGCAGGTCGGATTTCACCAGCCACCAGAAGTGCAGCACCGCCAGCACCGCGACCGGGTATACCAGCATGTGCAGCCGCCCAGTTGCGGCCGAGCCGCCTGATCCAGCTGCTGGTGGAGTGACCGCCAGCGGCACCAGCAACAGCCACGCGGTGAACCCGACCGTGATGTACGGCCGCTTGGCGATGTCCTCGAACACCGCGTCCAGTACCCGCGCAGGTCGAAGTCCCAGGTAGGCCGCGAAATGCAGGGTCGCGTACGCGAACGCGTACAGCCCGAGCATCCGCCGGAACCGCACCAGCACGTTCCAGCCGGTGAGCTGCCGCAGCGGGGTGATCGCCAGCGTGACCGCCAGGAAGCGCAGCGCCCACAGGCCCAGCCGATGTTCGATCTCGGCCACCGGGTCCGCACCGAGCGCGTTGCCGCCGGTCTTCGCCACGCTCCACGCCTGCCACAGCAGGATCGCCAGCGGCGTCAGCGCGGCAAGGTGGAGCCGCTCTTCGGGAGGATCAGTGAGCGCATGTGGGGCCGGTGCGCCTTTGGGCGACCTTCGGCGACATGGATGTCGCCGAGAAGCTCGCATGGGTGAGGCAAGCGCTTGCGAAGCGCAGCTTCGCGCGCAGCCGAACGCCCGCGATCTGTGGTCGCGGGCCGGGCCTTGCGGAGCGGGTATTCACGGCGTGTCGCGCAAAGGCGCACCGGCCGCGCAGGCGCGAAGCGAGGAATCAGAACCACTTCTTCAAATCCATCCCCGCATACAGCGACGCCACCTGCTCGGCATAGCCATTGAACGGCCGCGTCGGGATGCGCTCGGCGAACAGCTTGCTGGCGCTGCCCGCGATCCGGCGTTCGCTCTTCTGGCTCCAGCGCGGATGGTCCACTGCCGGGTTCACGTTCGAATAGAACCCGTACTCCGATGGCTGCGACATGTTCCAGGACGTCTTCGGCATCCGCTCCACGAAGGTGATCGCCACGATCGACTTGATGCCCTTGAACCCGTATTTCCACGGCACCACCAACCGCAACGGCGCACCGTTCTGCTGCGGCAGCGCCTTGCCGTACATGCCCGTGGCCAGCAGGGTGAGCGGATGCATGGCCTCGTCGATGCGCAGGCCCTCGCGGTACGGCCAGTCCAGTGTCGGCACCCGGACCCCCGGCATCTGCCGCGGATCCGCCAGGCTGGTGAACGCCACGTATTTCGCCTTCGAGGTCGGCTCGAAGCGCTTCAGCACGTCCGCCAGCGGCACCCCCAGCCACGGGATCACCATCGACCAGCCCTCCACGCAGCGCATCCGGTAGATCCGCTCCTGCGACGGCAAGCCCTTCAGCAGGTCCTCCAGCGCCAGCGTGCCGGGCCGGGCGCAATGCCCGCCCACCGCCACCGACCACGGCTTCGTGCGCAGCGTCTTCGGCGCGTTCGCCGGGTCGTCCTTGTTGGTGCCGAATTCGTAGAAATTGTTGTAGGTGGTGGCGTCCAGCTCGCGGGTCTGCTCCTCTGCGGTGCGGAACCCCGACTTCGCCTGCGCCGGCGTCACCACCGCCTTCGACGCCGGCGGCGCCGCCTCCGAACAGCCCGCCAGGCCCAGCGTGGGCAGGCCCGAACGCCGCCAGCAGCCGGCGGCGATCGCGTGGACCGCCTCCTCGGTGATCGCGTCGGCGTCAGCGGGGAGGGCGGGGTGGCCGCTGTGGCATGGGGATGGCTCCGTGGCGGGTGGCGGCATTGGCCGATACGCAGGTGCGCGTTTGGCGGATGCGCCATTGCGTAGTACGCCCCGGCGGGGGGAAAGGTTACGTGCGCAACCGCCGCCACGCGCGTGCTGCACTGCGGCATACTGCGGCGACCCAACCCCTTGTCGTGGAAGCCCTCCGATGTCGCGTGCCTTCAACTTCAGTGCCGGTCCCGCCACTCCTGCCGGGCCCGTACTGCGCCAGGCGCGGGCGGAGATGCTGGAATTCGGCAACGCCGGCGCGTCGATCGTCGAGCTCAGCCACCGCGGCCCCGGAGTTCACCGCGGTGGCGCAGCGCACCGAGGCCGACCTGCGCACCCCTGCTGTCGATCCCGGACGACTACGCGGTGCTGTTCACCTCCGGCGGCGCCACCACCCAGGCGCTGCTGCCGCTGAACTTCGCCGCCGCCGGGCAGCCGGTGGACTACGTGGTGACCGGCCATTGGGGCAAGACCGCGCTCAAAGCAGGCCAAGCCGTATGCCGCCGCCAACGTCGCCGCCAGCAGCGAGGCCGATGGCTTCGCTCGATCCCCGCGCGCGCGTCCTGGAACCTGTCGCCGGACGCGGCGTACGTGCACATCACCGCCAACGAGACCATCCACGGGGTCGAGTTCCGCGAGCTTCCGGACACCGGCAGCGTGCCGTTGATCGCCGACTTCAGCTCCTCGATCGCGTCCGAGCCGCTGGACATCCGCAGGTTCGGGGCGATCTACGCGGGAGCGCAGAAGAACCTGGGCCCGGTCGGGATCGGCGTGCTGATCGTGGACCGCCAATTGCTGGAACGCGCCGGCCAGCCGCGCGCCGACATCTTCGACTTCCGCAGCCAGCTGAAGGCGGAGTCGATGTCAACACCCCGCCGAGCTGGAACTGGTACATGCTCGGCCTGACCGTGAAGTGGATGCTCGACGAGGGTGGCGTGGCCGAATTCGTTAACCGCAACGCGCGCGCAAGGCGGCGGTGCTGTACGACGTGATCGACCGCTCCGGCGGCTTCTATCGCAACGAGGTCGAGCCGCCGAGCGTTCGCGCATGAACGTGCCGTTCTTCCTGTTCGACGAGGTTCCTGGACAAGCCCTTCCTCAAGGAAGCCGCGGATGCCGGGCTGATCTCGCTGAAGGGCCACCGCGCCCTCGGCGGCATGCGCGCCTCGATCTACAACGCGATGCCGGAGCAGGGCGCAGGCGCTAGCCGATTTCATGCGCGATTTCGAGGCCAGGAACGGTTGATGACCCTGTAGGAGCGGACCCTGTCGGTGGCCGTAGCCTGGCGAACAGGCGGTCGCGGACGGGGTGGGCTCCCTGCAAACACATGCCAGGGAACGAAGCGATGGCCGCAAAGAAGCAGGAAGCGAAGCCCGGCAAGGCCGCGAAGGTCGGCACCCGCCGACCCGGCCGACGATGCGGCGCAGATCGACGGCCCGGACCGCCGCATCCAGGAACTGATCGCCGAGCGCGCGCAATGGCGCACCAGGTCGGCAAGGCCAAGGGCAGCTTGCCGCGGCGGTGGACTACTACCGCCCGGAGCGCGAAGCACAGGTGCTGCGGCGGGTGGTGGACCGCAATGACGGTCCGCTGTCCGACGAGGAACTGGTGCGCCTGTTCCGCGAGATCATGTCGGCCTGCCTGGCCCAGCAGGAGCCGCTGAAGATCGGCTACCTCGGCCCGGAAGGCACCTTCAGCCAGCAGGCGGTGCACAAGCATTTCGGCCATTCCGCCACGGCCTGCCGATGGCCAGCATCGAGGAGGTGTTCGGAAGTTTCCGCGGGCAGCGCCGACTTCGGCGTGGTGCCGGTGGAACTTTCCGGGCAGGGCACCATCCAGGTGACCCTGGACATGTTCCTGACCTCGCCGCTGCGGATCTTGGCGAAGTCGAGCTGCGGGTGCACCAGTTCCTGTTGTCGCGCAGCCGCTGGATCGAGGACGTCGAACGGATCTTCGCGCATCCGCAGGCGTTCGCGCAGTGCTCGGGCTGGCTGCGCCAGCATTCGCCGCGGGTCGAGAAGATCCCGACCTCGAGCAATGCCGAAGGCGCGCCCGCGCGCGCAGCGCGGATGATTCGGCGGCGATCGCCGGCGAGTCGGCCGGGCAGGTCTACGCACTGAAGAAGATCGCCGGCCCGATCGAGGACCGCAGCGACAACACCACCCGCTTCCTGGTCATCGGCCGCAGTGCGTTCCCCGCCGTCCGGCCACGACCGCACTCGCTGCTGGTGTACATCCGCGACCGCCCCGGCGCGCTGTACGGCGTGCTGGAGCCGTTGGCGCGGCGCGGGATCAGCATGAGCCGGATCGAGTCGCGCCCCCGAGCACGGCCACAAGTGGCAATACGCGTTCTTCATCGACGTGGCCGGCCATTGCGAGGAATCGCCGCTGAAGGACGCGCTGGCCGAAGTCGGCGAGAAGGGCGACGAGGTGCGGGTGCTCGGCTCCTACCCGGTGGCGATCCTGTGACGGCAGGCGCGCCTGCCGCCAGCGCCTGGATCGCCACGCCCGCCGGCCCGCTGCACGGAACCGTGGCGGTGCCCGGCGACAAGTCGGTGTCGCATCGCGCGATCATGCTTGGCGCGATCGCCGAGGGCGTGACCCGCATCGGGGGGCTTCCTTGAGGGCGAGGACACCCGCGCCACCGCCGCGATCTTCCGCCAGCTCGGCGTACAGGTGATCGACGCCCCATCCGATGGCGTGCGCATCGTGCGTGGCGTGGGCCTGCACGGCTTGCAGCCATCGTCCGAACCGCTGGACTGCGGCAATGCCGGCACCGCGATGCGGCTGCTGGCCGGGTTGCCTGGCCGGGCAGCGCTTCGACAGCGTGCTGGTCGGCGACGCGTCCCTGTCGAAGCGGCCGATGCGGCGGGTGATCGAGCCGCTGGCGGCGATGGCGCGCTGATCGAATCCGATGGCGGCTGCGCGCCGCTGCGCTCCGCGGCGGACGGGCGTTCCAGGGCATCGATGCCAGCTTGCCGGTCGCAAGCGCGCAGGTGAAATCCGCGCTGCTGCTGGCCGGCCTGTACGCGAATGGCGAGACCACGTGCGCGAGCCGCATCCCACCCGCGACTACAGCGAGCGCATGCTCGCCGCGTTCGGCGTGCCCTGTGCGTTCGTGCCGGGCGAAGCGGCCCTGCTGGGCGGCTTCCCGCTGCAGGCGCGCGACGTCAGCGTGCCGGCGGATTTCGTCCGCGGCGTTCTTCATCGTCGCCGCCACCCTGGTGCCGGGCTCGGAGCTGCTGTTGCGCCGGGTCGGCATGAATCCGCGCCGTACCGGCCTGCTGCACGTGCTGCGTGCGATGGGAGCGGACATCGCCGAGGAGAACACCGGCGAACAGGGCGGCGAACCGGTGGCCGACCTGCGCGTGCGGCATGCGCCGCTACGCGGCATCGAGGTGCCGGTGGAACACGTGGCGGACATGATCGACGAGTTCCCGGCACTGTTCGTGGCCGCCGCCTGTGCCGAAGGGGCCACCGTGGTGCGTGGCGCGGCCGAGCTGCGGGTCAAGGAATCCGACCGCATCGCGACCATGGCCACGGGCCTGCGCGCGTTGGGCATCGTGGTCGACGAAACCCCGGATGGCGCGACCATCCATGGCGGCGGATTTCACGGCGGCATCGTCGAATCGCATGGCGACCACCGCATCGCGATGGCATTCGCGGTGGCCGCGCAGTTGGCTACGGGCGAGGTGCGGATCGGCGATGTGGCCAACGTGGCCACCTCATTCCCCGGCTTCGACACCCTTGCGCGCGCCGCCGGCTTCGGGCTGCGCGCGGCCTAAGGCATCAGCGGCGCGCGTCGGCCGCGGTTTCCGGCCACTGCTGCGGCACCTTGCGCAGCTGGGTGGTGTCGTAGCCGAGCGCCTTCGCCTTCGCCACCAGCGCCGCGTAGTCGGCGTCGGCGATGCTGGGGGTGCGCGCCATGATCCACAGGTAGTCGCGCTTGCTGCGGCCGATCACGGTCTGGCTGTAGTCGTCCGACAGGTCGACGATCACGTATTCGGCCTGGATCGGCCATACGAACTGCATGTCCCAGACCGCGTTGTTGGTGCCGGGGACCACCCGCCCGACCGGCTCCATGGTCTTCAGCTTCGCGTCGAAGCTGCCCTTGCGGAACTGGAAGGTGGTGCGGATGCGGCCTTCGTCATCCAGCTGGTAGGACTCGATGGCGTTGAAGGCTTCGCGCTCCGGCATCGAGGGGATATGGGCGATCACGTACCAGTCGCCCATGAAGCGCTGCAGGTCCACGTTCGCCACCGGCGGGATGGTGGGCGGGGTCGATGCGCAGGCGGACAGGGCCAGGCCGAGGCCGAGCGCGGCGAGCAGGGTGCGGGTCATGCGGGTTCCTTGGTGAAGCGGTAGTGGGCGACCATCCATTCGCGGCCGTGGTCGTAGCCGAACAGTTCGGCGCAGGCCATCCAGAACATCCGCCAGCGCTGGTACCAGAGCGGCGCGGCGTCGCCGTAGGCCTTGCGCAGGATCGCCATCACTTCATCGCGGCGGGAATCCTGCTCGCGCAGCCAGTGGTTGGCGGTGCGCTGGTAGTGGGTGCCGTCCAGCAGCCAGCGGTCGTCGATCCGCAGCGCGTCCTGGAACCACAGCAGGGTGTCCGCCGCCGGCATCAGGCCACCGGTGAAGAAATGCCGGCCCATCCAGTTGTCCTCGCCCGCGGTCTCGAACGGGTACAGCAGGGTGCGGTGGCAGAAGATGTGCACGAACAGCTTGCCATCCGCGCGCAGCCAGCCGCCGATGCGGCCGAGCAGGGTGGCGTAGTTGCGCATGTGCTCGAACATCTCGACCGAGACGCAGCGGTCGAAGCCTTCGGCCGGCAGCTCCAGCCGGTTCACGTCGCAGGTCAGCACGCGCACGTTGGCGAAGCCGCGTTCGCGGCAACGCGCCTCGATGAATTCGCGCTGCGGGCGCGAGTTGGAGACCGCGGTGATGCGGGCATTCGGGTAATGCTCCGCCATCCACAGCGTCAGCGAGCCCCAGCCGCAGCCCAGCTCCAGGATGTCCTGCCCGTCCGCCAGCTGCGCGCGTTCGCCGTACAGCGCCAGCATCGCCTCCTCGGCCTGGGCCAGGGTCTCGTTGCCGGTGGGATAGAAGCAGGACGAATACTTCAGGCGCGGTCCGAGGCAGGCGTGGAAGAACGCCGGCGGCAGTTCGTAGTGCTGGCGATTGGCGGCATCCGTATGGATCGCGACCGGGCTCTGCCGCAGCTCGGCGATCAGCGCGGTGGTGCGGCGCGCGGCGGCGGCCGGGTCGCCCGCGTGTTCGTCGCGCAGGCGCTGCGCGCACATCCGGCGGATCCCGGCACGCAGCAGCGCGTCCGGCACCAGCCCACGTTCGGCCAGGCCCAGCAGGCCGGGGGCGGATCGGTCGTCGGGCAATTCCATCGCGTCGGCAGGTGCGTTCATCGGTCCTCCTTCGGAAACCACGGGATCAGCATCGGGGTGCTGCGCTGGTAGCGCGCGTAGTCCTCGCCACGCGTGCGCAGGGCCTGCGCCTCGGTGTAGGGAATGCCGCTGATCCAGCGCAGGAACACGTACATGACGACCGGCCCGGCCCAGGCCAGCCACGCGATCGGCGAACCGATGGCCAGCAGCACGTAGGCGAACCAGTGCAGCCACTCGAAGAAGTAGTTCGGATGCCGCGAGTAACGCCACAGCCCGGCGCGGCAGGTCTTGCCCTTGCTGGCCGGATTGGCGCGGAAATCCGCGAGCTGGCGGTCGGCATGGCCTCGCCGCCGACGCTGGCCAGCCACATCGCGATGCCGGCCACGAACCACGCATTCCACGCCGCCGACGGGTTGGCCGCGACCGCCAGGAACGGCAGCGAGAACAACGCGATCAGCAGCGCCTGGAACTGGAACATCGCGAACCACTTGCGCTGGTCGTTGCCCCAGCGCAGCCGCAACTGGGCATAGCGGCCGTCCTCTGCCTCGCCGCGCACGCGGTGCCACAGGTACAGGCCCAGGCGCAGGCCCCACAGGCCGCCGAGCACCGCCAGCAGCGCGCGTGGCAGCAGCGCGCCGCCACCGGTGGCGGCCGCCAGCACCGCCGCCCCGCCCACGCCGAACGACCAGACCACGTCCACGATGCCCGCGTTCGTGCGCGTGCGCTGCCAGCGCCAGCCGAGGGTTTGCGCCAGCGCGGCGACCAGCCACACCAGCAGGAGTTGCTGCCACGGATTCATGCGGAGACCTCGCGTTGGACCAGAGTGGTTGCCGGGTCGACGCGGGCGATGGCGACCAGCAGCCACATCGCGAAGCCCCAGCCGAAGCCCAGCAGCAGTGTCGCCTGCAGGGGCATGTTGAACACCACCGCGTCGAAGCCGCGCGCGGCGCCCGAGTACGCCAGGGGGCCGCCCATCGCACCGAACAGGACCGCGGCCAGCGGGCGCGCCAGCAGCCACTGCATGGAATGCTGCAGGGTCATCGCGAAGGCCGCCCACAGCGCCACGATCCATGCCGGCGCCGGCAATGCAGGCAGCGGTGCGGCATAGGCCAGCCAGCCGGTGGCCGCCAGCGCACCGTCCAGCAGCAGCCCGCAGGCCAGCGCCGCCGCCACCAGCCGCAGGTCGGAGCGGCGCCGTGGCGACTGCCACCATGTCAGTGCCGCGAAGCCCAGGCAGGCGACGATGCCCGGCCACGCCAGTCCGCGCGCGGCGAAGCCGACCGCGACGAACCACGCCGCCTGGTAGCCCAGCAAGTTGATCCAGAAGCGCATCTCAGGCCTCCAGCAGGCCGGGCAGGTAGGAGCCGCCGCGCCAGCCCGGCTTCGCCATCAGCAGGTGGGCGACGCCGATGGAGCGTTCGCGGAAGCCGCCTTCGCAATAGGCCAGGTAGAACTCCCACATGCGCAGGAAGCGCTCGTCGTAGCCCTGCGCGCGGGCTTCATCGCGGCGTGCCAGGAAGCGTTCGCGCCAATGCAGCAGCGTGCGCGCGTACGACGGCCCGAAATCCTCCAGGTGCACCAGCGCGAGGTCGGTGCTGCGGGCCTTCGCCGCCAGCATCGCCGCGATCGACGGGATGAACGAGCCGGGGAAGATGTGCCGCTTGATGAAGTCCACGCTGCGCAGCGCCTGCTCGTAGCGGTGGTCCTCGATGGTGATCGCCTGCACCAGCGCCAGCCCTTCCGGCTTCAGCAGGCGGCAGAGCGTGGCGAAATAGGTGTCCAGGTATTGCGCGCCGATCGCCTCGATCATCTCGATCGAGACCAGCTTGTCGTACTGGCCCTGCAGGTCGCGGTAGTCCGACAGCAGCACCGTGACCCGGTCCTGCAGGCCGGCATCGGCCACCCGTTGGCTGGCCAGCGCGTGCTGTTCGCGGGAGATCGTGGTGGTGGTGACCCGGCAGCCGTGGCGGCGCGCGGCATGCACGGCGAAACCGCCCCAGCCGGTGCCGATTTCGACCACGTGGTCGTCCGGCCCCAGCCGCAACTTGTCGCAGATGCGATCCAGCTTGCGGGTGGAGGCGATGTCCAGCGGTTCGTCCTCGCCGGCATACAGCGCGGACGAGTACATCAGGTCGTCCGACAGGAACAGCTGGAAGAAGTCGTTGCCGAGGTCGTAGTGCGCAGCGATGTTGCGGCGCGCACCGCTGCGGGTGTTGCGGCGCAGGGCATTCCAGCCGCGCATCGCCAGCCCGCCCAGGCGCGCCGGGCCGCGCTCCATCGCATCCAGCAGGTCGCGGTTGCGCACCAGCAGTTGCACCAGCGCGACCAGGTCGTCGCAGTCCCAGTCGCCGTCCATGAACGCCTCCGCGGCGCCCACGCTGCCGTTGCCGGCCAGCGCGCGGTAGAACCCGGGGCCATGCACGCGCAGGCGCAGCGGCGGCGCGTCACCGCGGCCCACGCATTCGCTGCCCAGCGCGTCGTGCAGTTCCACTGCGCGGCCCTCCAAGGCATCGAGCTGGCGCAGCAGGCGGGTGCGCAGGAAGCGGTCGAGGCCGGTGTAGGCGTTGGCGGGCGCGGTGTGGACGATGGCGTTCATCGCGTCGATTCCAGTCGTGAAGGGTGGTCGTGGACGGGCACGCGCTTCAACCACAGCCGCAGCGCCTGCCAATGGATGCCGGCGACCACCTGCGCGGTCATCAGCGGGTAGCGCCAGAGCACGCGTGCCAGGCTGCGTCCGTCCAGCGGTCGCCGCTGCAGGTGCAGGTCGGCATCGAACTCGCGGGTGTCGCCGTCGCACACGTCCATGTGCACGCGCAGCTCGTCGCCAGGAACGCTGAAGGCCCAGCCGTAGCGCCGGTCCATCGGCAGGAACGGGGACACGTGGAAGGCCTTGTCGAAGCCCCAATGCAGCATGCGGCCGCGGCGCCCGGCGTCGGCAACCCGCAGCACGTAAGCGTGGCGCTCCTTCCACGGCGTGTTGGTGATTTCGGCGACGATGCTGTGCAGCGCGCCGGTGGCATCGAAGCAGTAGTAGAAGCTGACCGGGTTGAAGCTGAGGCCGGCGTAGCGCAGGTGGGTGAGCAGGCGCACCGGGCCCGGAGGACGCTCGCCGGTGGCGGCCTGCACGCGGTCGCGCACCGCCTCGGCCAGCGGTTGCGCGGGATCGCCGAGGTAATCGCGGCGGTGGAACGCGGCCAGGTTGCGGCGCTCCACCGACCACAGCCAGCGGTCGCGGAACACGGTGTCCACTTCGTCGAGGTCCAGGTAAAGCTGCGCCATCCGGTAACCGAACGCGTGCGCGCACGGCGCATGCCGGCGATGCCGCACGGTGCCTTCATAGACCGCACTGGCGATGCTGGTCACGCGGCCGCCGCCATGCTTCGCACGCGCTTCGCTGGCGGCGTTGCCGTGGCGGCCACGCCGGGCCATGCCACGCCGAGCGCGCGCGCGACTTCCACCCCGCTGCGGATGCCGTCTTCGTGGAAACCCCAACCCCAGTAGGCACCGGCGAACCAGGTGTGGCGGGTGCCCTGGATCTCGTGCCGGCGTGCCTGCGCGGCGACCGCGGCGTGGGTGTAGACCGGATGCTGGTAGCCGCGGCGGACCAGGATGCGCGCCGGGTCGATGTCGCCGGTGCGGTTCAGGGTCACCACCAGCGGCGTCTCGCCGGGCAGGCCCTGCAGCAGGTTCATGCAGTAGCTCACGGTGCAGGCCTGCGCGGGATCCGCCGGCAGGTAGGCGTTCCAGGCGGCCCACGCCTTGCGGTTGCGCGGCAGCAGGCGTGCGTCGGTGTGCAGCACGGTGTCGTTGTGCTGGTAGGTGATCGCGCCGAGGATGTCGCGTTCCAGATAGCTCGCATCCTCGAGCAGCGCCAGCGCCTGGTCGCTGTGGCAGGCCAGCACGACCTGGTCGAAGCGCTCGCTGCCGGCATCGCAGCGCACGGCCGCGCCATCGGCATCGCGGGCGATCGCGCGCACCGGCGAGCGCAGCCGCACCTGCACGTCCCAGCGCGCGGTCATCGCCTCCACGTAGCGCCGCGAGCCGCCGCGCACCACCCGCCATTCGGGCCGCCCGGCCAGCTGCAGCATGTGGTGGTTGGCCATGAACTGGACCAGGTAACGGGCCGGGAAACGCAGGATGTCGACCGCCGGCGAAGACCACAGCGCGCTCGCCATCGGCACCAGGTGCTGGTCGCGGAAGGCATCGCCGTAACCCTTGGCCTGCAGGTAGTCGCCGAGCGCCGGGCCCGGGCCGTCGCCCGCGAGCAGTTCGGGTGCGTTGCGGTAGAAGCGGACCAGGTCGCGCAGCATGCCCAGGAACCGCGGCGAGGCGAGGTTGCGGCGCTGGCAGAACAGCGCATCCAGCGAGGTCGCGTTGTATTCCAGGCCGCTGCCGGCGTCCTGCACCGAGAAGCCCATGGTGGTCGCCTGGGTGGCGACGCCAAGTTCTTCGAACAGGCGGGTCAGCAGCGGGTAGTGCTGCGGGTTGTGGACGATGAAGCCGGTGTCCACCTCCAGCATCCGCCCGTCGACCTCGACCCGATGGGTATCGGTGTGGCCGCCGAGGTAGTCGTTGCCCTCGAACAGCACCACCTCATGCTTGCGCGACAGCAGCAGCGCCGCCGACAGCCCGCTGATGCCCGACCCGACGACCGCGATCCGCATCTCAGTTCTCCACCTTCGCCAGTACCCAGGCGGGCACCGGCTTGAGGTCGCGCACCAGCCCCAGCGCCTGCATCGCGCGCAGGCCGTACCAGGTCAGGTCGATCTCCCACCAGCGGAAGCCCTGGCGCGCGCTGCCCGGGAAGAAGTGGTGGTTGTTGTGCCAGCCCTCGCCGAAGGTGATCAGCGCCAGCCACAGGTTGTTGCGGCTGTCGTCGCGGGTGTCGAAGCGGCGCTTGCCCCAGCGGTGGGCCAGCGAGTTGATGGTGACGGTGGCGTGGAACAGGACCACGGTGGAGACGAAGAAGCCCCACACCAGCAACTGCGGGCCATTGGTGCCAAGGCCGGGCGCCCAGCGCTCGAGGGCCATGCCGGCCAGGAACAGCAGCACGGCCAGCGCGACCGGCACGGCGGTATCGAAGCGGTCCAGCCAGCGCAGTTCCGGGTACCGGATGAGGTCGCCGATGCGCGAAGGATCTGTGCGGAAGCCGCCGCGGGTCAGGAACCAGCCGGCGTGGCTGCGCCAGAAGCCCTTGCGCGGGCTGTGCGGGTCGGCCGCGGTATCCGCATGCCGGTGGTGGTGGCGATGGTGGGCGGCCCACCACAACGGCCCGCGCTGCACCGAAGCCGCGCCCAGCAGCGCGAACGCGAACTGGACAACGCGCGAAGTGCGGAACGTGCGATGCGAGAAGTAGCGGTGGTAGAAGCCGGTGATCGCGAACATGCGCAGCGCATACAGCGCCACCGCCACCCACAGCGCGGTCGCGGACACCCCGACCCACAGCACGCCAAGGCAGGCCAGGTGCATGCCGATGAACGGCAGCGCGCGCAGCCAGTCGATGCGGTCGTCGCCGCCGCGGTCGGGCGCGGGCGCGGCATCACTGTCGAACCACTGGCGCAACGCGGCCAGCCGCGGCTGCGCGGTCGGTGGCTGGCGTGGGGGAGGGTTGCGCGACATCCGGGGCTCCTGTTTCCTGCCACTGCATACGGCGCGGCGGCGAATCCGGATGCAGGCGCGGGACGCCGCGGCTGCGGGCGATCAGAAGCGGCAGCGTCCCGCCAGCGGCAGGCTGCGGGCATCGGCGAGCTCCTGCGCGGTGGCCGTGCGTGGCGTGCGCTCGAACACGATCCGCACCTGCGGGTGGTCGCCATCGCCATCGCGCAGGTTGCCGGTGCCGGCGAATTCGAGCAGGCGCTGGTCGTCGCGTGCGTACAGCAGGGTCACGTCCGGCACCGCGAACCCGAACCACGCATCCAGCCGCATGCGCAGGCGTTCGGCAGGCACGCCGTTCCAGTCGACGCTGGCGACACGCTGCACCTGCACCGGGTAGAAGCGCTTGCGGCTGGGCACCAGGAACTGCAGTTTCACCGCTTCGCCGCGCACCAGTCGCGGCCAGTGCCTGCGCACCGCGGCGTCGAATCCGGCATCGATCACGCCATCGGCGGGGATCGCCAGCACCCGCGTCGCCTCCGCCCGGCCGGGCGCGTGCACGAACACGCTGCGTCCGCCGGCCGCGGCGCGCACGCCTTCGCGGTAGCCATCGCGCGCGTCTTCCAGCGCGAAGTCGGGCGCCAGCGGCGAGGGCGCGGCCAGCACCCGCTTGCGGGCGAACGCCGCGCCATCCGCGCAGCGATACAGCACCCAGCGGTCCGGCCGCGGGCCGGGCAGGGTCCAGTGGGTTTCCCGGTACAGCAGGCGGCCGTCGCCTGCTGCCAGCACCCTGGCCTCGTCGCGACGCACGTCGGCGGCGCTGGCCGCCATGCTGGCGAACACCAGGGCGACGAAGCAGGCGAGCGCGGGCAGCGGTGCAGTCACGACGGATTCCGGTGCGCGGATGGTTGCCAGCAGAGACGGCCAGGCCGTCGCGGTGGATGCAGCAGGGTCAGATCCCGAACACCGGCTGCAAGCGGCGGGCCAGCCAGCCAGGAAAGCGCAGCGGTGCATCCAGCGCCGACACGCAGATGCAGGGCACCCCGGCGGTGGTGACCGGCTGGTGCTCGATCTCGCTGTCGAGGTCGGCGACGTCGCCGGCGGCGAAGTGGCCCAGGGCGTCGTCGTAGGCGCCGGACAGGATCTGGGTGATCTCGCTGCCGCCATGGCTGTGCACCGGCATCCGCTTGCCCGGCGCGATCCGCAGCATCAGCAGGCTGGCGCCGCTGGGGCCGGGGCGGCGGATGAAATGCATGCCGGGTCCCATCCAGCGCCACTTGAGCTCGCGGTAGGAGGCGCCGAAATACGGCTGCAGCGGCGCCGGGATGCGGTCGGGATCGCGGCCCTGCGGCTGGCTGGCGCGCACGGGCGCCGGCGGGTGGCATCCAGGCGTTCCAGCATCGCCGCGCGCAACTGCCGGGCACGGTCCTCCAGCGCCGGCTGCGGGTGCTGCTGTTCGATCAGCTGGCCGCCGACGCGCTCCGCGCGCGCCACCGCATCGCGGCAGGCGGCGCAGCCTTCCAGGTGGGTGGCGACGATCGCCGCCAGTTCCGGCAGCAGCGCGCCCGCCGCGTGGCTGAGCACGGTGGCCGGGTCGAGGTGGTGGCGCGGATTCATGGCTGCCCCCCGATCTCGCCCTGCAGGCGCAGGAACGCGCGGCGCAGGTGCGACTTGACGGTGCCCAGCGGCATCGAGAGCTCGCCGGCGATTTCCTGGTGGGTCTTGGCTTCGAAGTACGACATGCGGATCAACCGTGCCTGCACCGACGAAAGGGCGTCGATGCGGCGCTTGAGGTGGACGGATTCGGCGTAGTCCTCGGCGCTGGCGGGGTCGGGCTGCAGTTCGACGTCGAACTCGACCTCCTGTCCCAGGCCTTGGTGGGTGGCGGGTTCCCGGCGGATGCGGTCGATGTGCAGGTTGCGCGCGATCCGGAACAGCCAGGTGCTGACCGCGCTGCGCGCCGGGTCGTAGCCCGCGGCGTGCTGCCAAAGGCGCAGCATCGCCTCCTGCGCCAGTTCCTCGGCCACTGCGTCGGGCGCGCCCATGCCGCGCAGGTACTGGCAGACGCGCGGCATGAAGTGGTCGTAGATGCGCAGGAAGCAGTCGCGGTCACGGTGCAGCGCGACCGCGGCCATGTCGGCGGACCAGTCCTTCGGCTCGCGGGAGGGCGCGTCCAGGGTGGACATGCGTCTGGCCGCCTCGAAGGGCGACGGTTTCTCCAGGGGGCGGGGGCTGGCCATCGTACACGGCGTTCCATTGGATTCGCCGGCTTGTACGCAGCAGGTGCGGATCCGGATGCAGCGCCGGGTGGATTCCTCCAGGACCGGATCCTGCCCGTTGTTCAACCGCCGGGATTGAACTCCAGCGGGATGATCACCGTCGCGCTCACCGGCTGGCCGTTGCGCTGGGCGGGCTGGAAGCGCCAGCGCCGCACCGCCTCCAGCGCGGCGCGGTCGAGGTCGCGGTTGCCGCTGCTTTGCGCCAGGTCCAGGCGCTCCACGCTGCCGTCAGCCGCCACCGTGGCCTGCACCCGCACGCTGCCGCCGATGTTGCGGCGCAGGGCTTCCGGCGGGTAGCGCGGGGGCGGCCGGCTGACCGGCACCGGTGCGCCGCTGTCCGCGATCGGGGCCGGCGCCGTCGGTGCGGGTGGTGCCGGGGGTGGCGCCGGAGGCTCGATGATCCTTGGCGCCTCGCTGGTGCGCGGCGCCGGGCGGGTGTCCCCGGGTGGCAGGCCCAGGCCGCTGGCGCCGCCATCCTCGCTGGCGATGTCCGCGGGTACCGGCGCCGGCAAGGCTTCCGGATCGCCGTTGGTGCCGCTGGCGGGGGTGCCGGCCTTGAAGAAGTCGCTGTCGTTGCGCTGGTCCAGCCACAGCAGCAGGAACAGCAACAGGCCGATGCCGAAGGCGATCGCCAGCGGCTTCGCGATGTGCGGCGGCAGCAGGCGTGCGCGCCGGGGCGTGGGGTCGGGCATGGCCGCATTCTGGCATGGCGATGCGAGGGTTTCGACACGCCGCGGCGATCCGCCGGCGCATCGGCGATAATGGCAAGTCTTCCCCTGCAAGCCCCGTCCATGCTTGATCCTGCCCTGCTGCGCGCCAACCCCGCCGAGCTTGCCGAACGCCTGCGCTCGACCCGCGGCTTCGAACTCGACGTCACCCACCTGGAATCGCTGGAGGTCCAGCGCAAGCTGCTGCAGGTCCGTACCCAGGAACTGCAGAACCTGCGCAACACCCGCAGCAAGCAGATCGGCATGCTCAAGGCCAAGGGCGAGGACGTGTCCGCGGTGATGGCGGAAGTCGCCGGCTTCGGCGAGGAGTTGAAGGCTTCGGAAATCCGCCTGGACGAACTCCGCGGCGAGATCGAGGCGATTGCGCTGGGCATCCCGAATCTCCCCGACGCCTCGGTACCCCCGGGCGGCGACGAAACCGACAACGTCGAGCAAAAGACCTGGGGCACCCCGAAGCAGTTCGATTTCGCGGTCAAGGACCACGTCGAACTCGGCGCCCGCCACGGCTGGCTGGATGGCGAAACCGCGGCCAAGCTGAGCGGCTCGCGCTTCACCGTGCTGCGCGGCCAGCTGGCCCGCCTGCACCGCGCGCTGGCGCAGTTCATGCTGGACCTGCACACCGGCGAGCACGGCTACGAGGAAACCAACGTCCCGGTGATCGTCAACGCCGAGTCGATGCGCGGCACCGGCCAGCTGCCGAAGTTCGAGGAAGACCTGTTTTCCACCCAGCTGGGCGAGCACAAGCGCTACCTGATCCCGACCAGCGAAGTGCCGCTGACCAACATCGTGCGCGACGAGATCCTCGACGCCGAGCGGCTGCCGCTGCGGATGACCGCGCATTCGATGTGCTTCCGCGCCGAGGCTGGCGCGGCCGGCCGCGACACCCGCGGGATGATCCGCCAGCACCAGTTCGAAAAGGTCGAGCTGGTCAGCATTGCGAAGCCGGAAGACTCCGACGCCGAGCACCAGCGCATGACCCGCTGCGCCGAAACCGTGCTGGAAAAGCTGGGCCTGCCGTACCGCAAGGTGCTGCTGTGCACCGGCGACATGGGCTTCGGCGCGATCAAGACCTACGACCTCGAAGTGTGGTTGCCCTCGCAGGACACCTACCGCGAGATTTCCTCCTGCTCCAACTGCGGCGACTTCCAGGCCCGCCGCATGCAGGCGCGCTGGCGCAACCCGGCCAGCGGCAAGCCGGAGCTGGTGCATACGCTCAACGGCTCGGGCGTGGCGGTGGGGCGCGCGCTGATCGCGGTGATGGAGAATTACCAGAACGCCGACGGCAGCATCGACGTGCCCGAGGTGCTGCGCCACTACATGGGTGGCGTCGAGCGTATCGCCTGATACGGGTGCGAGGCGTCCGCACGCGGCGTCTTTCGCGCGCGGCTTGCTGCGCGGCCTTGCTGCAAAAAAAAGGGCCCGCAGTGCGGGCCCGTCGCGTTCCTGCGCAGGGGAGGGGCTGGGAACGCGAAACCTGGTTCAGGCCGCCAGTGGCGGCGCGACGTCGATCCTGCCGTGCGCATCGGACATCGCGGCTGCCCGCTGTTCCGGCGACACCGCGAGGCCTTCGACGGTGACGAATTCGATGTCGTCGATGCCAAGGAAGCCGAACACGAAGCGCAGGTAGGGTTCGACGAAGTTGCTGCTGGCATCGGCGGCATGGAAGCCGCCATAGCTGGCGGCGACGACCACCCGCTTGCCGCCAGCCAGGCCCTGCGGGCCGTCGGCGGTGTAGCGGAAGGTCTTGCCGGCCACTGCCACCCGGTCGATCCACGCCTTCAGCTGGCTGGGGATGCCGAAGTTGTACATCGGCGCGCCGACCACGATCACGTCGGCCTGCAGGAATTCGTCCATCACGGTGGCGGCGAGCGCGGCTTCGTCGGCATCGGCCTGGGCCAGCGAGGCGCCGCTCAGGTGCGGCAGCGGATCCGCGGCGAGATCGCGATGGACGACTGCCAGGCCGGGCATTTCGCGCTGCCAGCGGGCCACCACCGCCGCACTGAGTTCGCGGCTGGCCGACTGCGGGCCGAGGATGCTGGAATCGAGGTGGAGGAGTTTCATGGGTGGTCCCCGTCTGCGGGCGGCGATGTGCCGCGTCGGGGTGCATCGTGCGCTGTTGCATATCCGGGATAAACAGGTTTCAATATCACGATACGTTCCATACATGGAATTATCGACATGCAAGACCTGAACGACCTGTACTACTTCGCAGCAGTCGTCGACCACGGCGGGTTCGCCGCCGCGGAACGGGCGCTGGGGATCCCGAAATCGCGCCTGAGCCGGCGCATCAGCGCGCTGGAAAGCGAACTCGGGGTGCGCCTGCTGCAGCGGTCGACCCGGCGTTTCGCGGTCACCGACGTCGGCACCAGCGTGCATCGCCACGCGCAGTCGATGCTGGCCGAAGCGCAGGCCGCGCGTGAAGTGGTGGACCGCCTCAGCGCGGAACCGCGCGGCACCGTGCGGGTCAGCCTGCCGGTGTCGATGGCGCAACAGCAGTTCCCGAAACTGCTGCCCGAATTCATGGCGCTGTACCCGAAGGTGCGGGTGCAACTGGTCATCAGCAACCGCCGGGTCGACGTGATCAACGAGGGCGTGGACGTGGCCCTGCGCGTCCGCACCAAGCTCGACGATGACGGCAGCCTGGTGATGCGCAGCTTCGGCCAGGTGCAGGAGCTGCTGGTCGCCAGCCCGAGCTACCTCGACCGCGCCGGCCGCCCGCAGGCGCCGGAGGAATTGCGCGACCACGTCACCCTCAGCATCAGCGAGGACGAGGCGCGCCAGCGCTGGGAACTGCACGGCCCGGACGGCGAGGTGCGGCGGATCGAATTGCAGCCGCGCGTCACCGGGTTCGACTTCCCGATGATGCAGGCGATGGCGGAGGGTGGCATCGGCATCACCCTGCTGCCGGAAACCGTCTGCGCCGACGCGGTGCGCCGGGGCGACCTCGAAGTGGTGCTGCCGGACTGGCGGCTGCCGCAGGGCATCGCCCACGCGGTGTTCGCCTCCCGTCGCGGCCTGCTCCCGGCGGTGCGGGTGTTCATCGACTTCCTGGCCGAGCGCCTGCCTGCGCTGCTGGACGCCGCACGCCTGGAATGCAGCGAGAAGGGTTGCCATGGCAACGGCACGAAGCCCAGGAAGGCATGATCTGGCGGAAGCGGTGAGATTCGAACTCACGGATGGTTTGACCCATCGCCGGTTTTCAAGACCGGTGCCTTAAACCGCTCGGCCACGCTTCCGTGGCGCAGATTGTCGCATGGGCATTGAGTTCGACAAATCGGCAGGATTGCCGATTTGGACAGCCGCAGGCTGCCCGCGCAGCGGGTGAGGGCCATGGATGGCCCGAATCTATCCCACTCTCTCCGCCACCCTCGTAGGACTTTTCCTACTGCCTGGTGCGGCATTCCCGGCTTGGCGACGGTCGGTGGCGGGCGTAGCGTGTCCCCATCAATCGGGGGGAGCTGCAATGGGCATCAAGGTTTTCATCGTCGACGACCACGCGCTGGTGCGCACCGGGTTCAGGCTGATCCTGGCCCAGCACCCGGACATCGAGATTGTCGGCGAAGCGGACAGCGGCGAAGAGGCGTTGCCGCAGATCCGCCGGTTGAAGCCGGATGTGTTGCTGTGCGACCTGCACCTGCCCGGGATCAGCGGACTGGAGGTGACCGAACGCGTCGTCCGCGGCGACTATGGCACCCGCGTGATCATGGTCTCGGTGCTGGAGGACGGGCCGATGCCGCGGCGCTTGCTGGAGGCGGGGGCCTGCGGTTACGTCGGCAAGGCCGGCGACGCGGCGGAACTCGTGCGCGCGGTGCGCGAGGTCGCCCGTGGCAAGAAATACCTGGCGAATGCGATCGCGCAGGGCATGGCGCTGTCCGGGATCGGCGGTGACGCCAGTTCGCCGTTCGACGCGCTGACCCCGCGCGAGCTGGAAGTCGCGTTGCTGCTCAACCAGGGCCTGCGCCAGGAAGCAATCGCCAAGCGCCTCAGCCTCAGCGCCAAGACCGTCAACACCCACAAGTCGCGGCTGTTCGAGAAGCTGGCGATCCGCGACAACATCGCCTTGGCGCGGTTGGTCAGCCAGTACGGACTGGCCGATCCCGCGCACGCCATGCACTGACGGCGCGCGCGGTCGGCGGCTCGCGGTCAGGCGTTGCGGCTGGTTTCCGCGGCCGCGTCATCCGCCGGCGGCAACGGCGCGTTGGCGGGTTCCTGGCGCGCATTGTCGAACAGCCCGCGCAGCTGCTCGGCACGGCTCACGGCGTCCGCGACCACCGGCGAAGCGCCTGCGGCATTCGCGGCGGCCGGCAATGGAGCCACGATTTCCGCAATGGCTGGCGTCGCCACCACTTCCGCGGTAATGGCAGGCGCCGGGGCGACGTCCTCTGCAGCATCGGCGGGCAGCGCCTCGAAGAGGTTGGCGACCGCTTCTGCTTCGACCGGCGCCTGCGGCGTGGTTGCCTGGCTGGGCGCGACGGGCTCGATGGGAGCTGCCTCCGCGTGCTCGGCAACCACCGCGATTGCCTCGATGACCGGATCGGCGTCCGCGGCCACGGTTTCGACGACCGCGGCTGCCGATTCAATCGGCGCGACCGCTGCAACCTCGGGTGACGGCACCTCTGCGGTGACCGGCTCGCTGGCGACGGCCGAAGCCGCCGCCGCGACTGCGGCGGGGGCAGGGGCGGCTTCGCGCGCCACCACCGCTACCGGAGCCGGCGCTTCGATATCGTCGAAATCGAATTCCGGCTGCGAGCCATCGGTGGCCAGCGCGGCGTCCAGCGGACCATCCTGGTCCAGCATTGCCTCATCGGCCATGCCGGCGGCTTCACCGGCACCGCGGCGGCGGCGGCGGCCACCGCGGCGACCGCGGCGACGCTTGGAGCCACCATCGCCGGTGCCATCGTCGGCAGCGGCGTCGGCTTCGATCGCCTGCGGCGGCGTCGCCACCGTTGCCGCCGCCTGCTCGACGGTTGCGACCGTGTTGAGGATGGCGTCCTCGGCCACGGCGGGCGTTGCCGCGGCGGCGACGACGGCGGCTTCCGCCACGGCCGGCTTCACCGGCTGGGCCTTCTCCTGCCGGTCCGGCTTCTGCTGCTGTTGCTTCTGCGCCGCTTGCGGCTTCTGCGCCTGCTGCTGCGGCTTGTTGTCCTGCCTTGCCTGCGCCTGCTGCGGCTTCGGCGGCTTCGGCGCCTGCGGCTTCTGCGCATCCGCCGGCTTGCCGCCACGGTTGTCCTGCTGCCCGCCGTTGCGGCGGCCCTCGTCACGCCGGTTGCCGCGATCACCACGGTCGCCACGGTCACCGCGGTCGCGACGGTTGCCACGTTCCTCGCGGGGGCCGCCCTGGTTGCCGGCGATGGCCGGTGGTGCCTGCACCGCGGGCGCGCCGGCGAACATCGACTTCAGCCAGCCCATGAAGCCGCCGCCGGGGGCCGCCACCGGCGCCGCTGCGGGCGTCGGCTCGGCCACCGCAACCGCACGCGCTTCGCTTTCGACCGGCATCGGCCGGGGCTCGCGCAGCGGCGCCGGCTGCGCCGGCTTGACGTTGGTCACCACCGGTGCCGGCGGGATGTTGAGCTGGGCCTTGGTCAGCGAGATGGTCGCCACCTTGCGCGGGGTGCCGCGCTGGTAGCTCGGGCGCGCGGTTTCCTCGCCCAGTTCGTTCTCGCGGATGCGGGTGACTTCGTAGTGCGGGGTGTGCAGCTGTTCGTCGGCCACGATCACGATCGGCGCGTCGTGCCGCGCCTCGATCTCGCGCAGCGCGCTGCGCTTCTCGTTGAGCAGGAAGTTGGCGATCTCCACCGGCGCCTGCACCAGCACCTGGCCGGTGTTGTCCTTCATCGCGTGCTCTTCGGCCACGCGGATGATCGACAGCGACAGCGATTCGATGCTGCGCATGCGACCATGGCCTTCGCAGGTCGGGCAGACGATCTGGCTGGCTTCGCCCAGCGACGGGCGCAGCCGCTGGCGGCTCATTTCCATCAGGCCGAAGCGCGAGATGCGGCCCAGCTGCACGCGCGCGCGGTCGTACTTGAGCGCGTTCTGCAGCTTGTTCTCGACTTCGCGCTGGTGCTTGTTGCTGGACATGTCGATGAAGTCGATCACCACCAGCCCGCCGAGGTCGCGCAGGCGCAGCTGGCGCGCCACTTCTTCCGCGGCCTCGAGGTTGGTGTTGAACGCGGTTTCCTCGATGTCGCCGCCCTTGGTGGCGCGCGCCGAGTTCACGTCGACCGCGGTCAGCGCCTCGGTCTGGTCGATCACCAGCGCGCCGCCGGACGGCAGGCGGATGGTGCGCTCGTAGGCGTTCTCGATCTGCGATTCGATCTGGAAACGGTTGAACAGCGGGGTGTCGTCGGTGTAGTGCTTGAGCTTGCGCTTGTTGTGCGGCATCACCTGTTCGACGAAGTCCAGCGCCTCGGCGTACATCTCCGGGGTGTCGACCAGGATCTCGCCGATGTCGGAGCGCATGTAGTCGCGCAGGGCCCGCACGATCAGGCGCGACTCCTGGTAGATCAGGAACGGCGCCGGCTTGGTCAGCGCGGCCTCGGCGATCGCGCGCCAGATCGACAGCAGGTAGTCGAGGTCCCACTGCAGTTCTTCGGCATCGCGGCCGACGCCGGCGGTGCGGATGATCACGCCCATGTCGTCCGGGATGGCCAGCGCGTCCATCGCCTTCTTCAGCTCGGCGCGGTCGTCACCCTCGATCCGGCGCGAGACGCCGCCGGCACTGGGCGAGTTCGGCATCAGCACCATGTAGCGGCCGGCCAGCGAGATGAACGTGGTCAGGGCGGCGCCCTTGTTGCCGCGCTCTTCCTTGTCGACCTGCACCACCACTTCCTGGCCTTCGCGCAGGAGCTCCTTCATGGTCGCCTTGTTCGGGTCGACGCCGGCCTGGAAGTAGTCGCGGGAGATTTCCTTCAGCGGCAGGAAGCCATGGCGCTCCGCGCCGTATTCGACGAAGGCGGCCTCCAGCGAGGGCTCGAGCCGGGTGATGCGGCCCTTGTAGATGTTGGACTTCTTGTTTTCCTTCGACGGCTGTTCGATGTCGATGTCGTACAGGGTCTGGCCGTCGACGATGGCCACGCGCAGTTCTTCCGCCTGCGTGGCATTGATGAGCATTCGCTTCATTTTCGCGTTCCTCGCGCGCATCGCACGCGGAAACGCCGTTGGCGTTTCGTCCCTGGATACCGCAAGCGCCCCGGCTGCGCGTTCGCGCGCCGCGTCGCTCCAAGTGTTCCAGCGCTACCACACCACGGCGAACCGCGGGAGCGCTTGTTCCCAAGTTCATGTTGCAGGGCCGGCGACAGCCGCCCCCTCCGTTGGAAATTTCCGGGGGAAGGGGCGCGTCGCACGGGGCGTTGTTCAGCGGTGTCACGGATGCCCATGCATCCGGCGATGGTCGGGTCTGCCGCGCAGCCGTTAACATGGCCGCCCCGGGGGCGGTGGCAACGACACTGCGGCGGGGATCGCGGGGAAGTCCGGCTTTCGGCCGGTGCGGTTTCTCAGACCGTGTGATCTTCCAGCGAAATCAAACCCTTATCTCGCCCGCCGAGTGTAACAGATCATGCATTACCGGAGCAGGCCCGTGGTGGGCAGGCCCGCGAGGAGCCGCCGCGAATGACCGAACCGAACCCTCCCGCCGCCCCCGCCAGCGGCGTCCGCACCGTGCGGGTGTTGGAGGACCGCGACGGCCAGCGGATCGACAACTTCCTGCTGGGCTACCTGAAGGGAGCCCCGCGAAGCCTGGTCTACAAGCTGCTGAGATCCGGCCAGGTGCGCGTCAACGGTGGCCGGGTGCGGGCGGAACGGCGGCTGGAGGCGGGCGACGAGGTGCGGATCCCGCCGATCCGGCTGCCGGATCCGGCCGAGAAGGGCACGCCGCCGCAGGGGTTCATGGACGCGCTGGACGCGGCGATCGTGTTCGAGGATGCCCGCCTGCTGGCGCTGAACAAACCGTCCGGGGTCGCCAGCCACGGCGGCAGCGGCATTTCCTTTGGTGCCATCGAAACCCTGCGCGCATTGCGCCCGAAGGACACCCTGGAGCTGGTGCATCGGCTGGACCGCGACACCTCGGGCCTGCTGGTCGTCGCCAAGAAGCGCTCGGCCCTGGGCGAACTGCAGGCGCTGCTGCGCGAGGACCACGGCGCCGGCATCAGCAAGCGCTACCTGGCGTTGCTGACGGGGCGGATGCCGGGCGGGGTGATGAGCGTGGACGCGCCGCTGCACGTCGGCCTGCGCCAGGGCGGCGAGCGCCACGTGCAGGTCAACCCCAGGGGCAAGCCCTCGCTCAGCCACTTCCGGGTGCTGGAGAGGCGCGGTGGCCTGAGCTATTGCGAGGTCCGCATCGAGACCGGCCGCACCCACCAGATCCGCGTGCATGCCCAGCACATCGGCCACCCGATCGCCGGCGACGACAAGTACGGCGATGAGGCGGCGAACAAGCGCCTGCGCGAACAGGTCGGCCTGAAGCGGCTGTTCCTGCACGCCTCGACGCTGGAATTCGCGCTGGATGGCGGCAAGGCGCCGTACCTGCTCAACGCGCCGCTGGCGCCGGAACTGGTCGAAGTGCTGGATCGGCTTGGCTAGCGACAGGGATCGGGTGATCGCGTGCGCCGCGAAGGATGATCAGGCGTAGAGCGCGTCCGCCTTCGCTGCGCAGATGAAATCGTTTTCGCTGAGGCCGCCGACATCGTGGGTCGAGAAGCGAACCACGCAGCGGTCGTAGTGCACGGACAGGTCCGGATGGTGGTCTTCGGCGTTGGCGACGTGCGCCAGCGCATTCACGAACGACATCGTCCGGTAGTAGTCCTTGAACGTGAACGTCCTGCGCAGGGCGTGGCCGTTCTCGACCAGTTCCCAGCCCGGGATCTCCGGCAACCATTCGCGGATGCTGGCCTCGGTAACCCGGTGCTCGCTGCCGCGTCGCGGCATGCAATGGGCCTGGGACAGCGGAATCAGGTCGGACATCGGCGTACTCCTGCGGTGGGCGCATGAACCGCGGGCATCGCGTGCACCGGGATCGGGGGGCGGCGGCGACGCTCGCCGCCGCCGCGTGGCTAGAATAGCCGCCACCCTCCGGATTTCCGAATCCGCGCGCCGGCAGTGCGCGATCGCCCGAGCCCCCACAAGACGACCATGATCCAGATTTCCGAATCCGCGCAGACCCATTTCCGCAAGTTGATCGAGCGCGAGGCCATCCCCGGCCTTGGCGTGCGCCTGGCCGCGCGCGATGCCGGCACGCCACGCGCCGACGTGCGCCTGGAATTCGCCGAGAGCGGCGAGCTGTCCGGCGACGAGTGGGCAGTGGATTGCGAGGGCTTCACCCTGTGGCTGGAAGCGGCCAGCGTGCCGTTCCTCGATGGCGCCACCATCGATTACGAAGCGAAGGCGACCGGCGGCCAGTTGCAGATCCGCGCACCGAAGATCAAGGGCGTGGCGCCGGGCGATGCCGCCTCGCTGGTCGAGCGCGTGCGCTGGACCATCGAGCAGGAGGTCAATCCGCAGCTTGCGCAGCACGGTGGCCACGTCAGCCTGCAGGAAGTGACGGCGGAGGGCGTGGTGGTGTTGCGTTTCGGCGGCGGCTGCCATGGTTGCGGGATGGCCGACGTGACCCTCAAGCAGGGCATCGAGAAGACGCTGGTGGAAAAGGTCCCGGGCGTGACCGCGGTGCGCGATGCCACCGACCACGCGACCGGCGAAGCGCCCTACATGCCGCGCGACCAGGCCTGACGGACCCCGGCGCGCGTGACGACCGCCGCCGATCTTGTCGCCGCGCTCAACCAGCGGCGCACCCGTTTCAGCATTCGCCCCGAGGCGCCCGGCCAGATGCCGCCGGGCTGGCAGCACTGGTTCGAGGCGATGCCCCCAGTCGATGCGCCGGCGCCTGGTGCGCCCGCGCCATCCTGGGTGGAAGCGTTCGTGCAGCGGCCGTTGCGCGCCATCCCGCGCGCGCCCAAGCCATTGGGACGCTGGCAGTCGCTGGGCGTCCTGCTGCGCCAGGAATGGGCGCCGGACGAACGCGAGGAGCGCGGCCTGCGGATCGGGGTGGGGGCGGTCGACATGCTGCTGCACATCGTCCTGGTCGGCCTGTTGCTGTGGCTGATGTACCTGGGGTTCGTCGCCCTGGCGCGGCAGCAGCCCGAGGACGAGGCGATCCAGGTGGAATTCATCGGCCGTGGCAACGTTGCCGAAGGCGGTGGTGCGCTCGCCAACGCCGGTGCCGAGTCCGCCGCCGCGGCTGCCGCGCCGGCAACCCGCGCCACCACGCCTGCGCCCGCCACCGGTCGCCCCGATGCGCCGCTGGAAACCATGGCGGTGCCGCCGCAACCGCAGGTGGCGGCGAGCAGCGAAGCGCCGCAACGCGTGCGCGAAATCGCACCGCCGGTCGCCGTCGAAGCGGCGCAAACGCTGACGGTGAGCGAGGTGCGCGAACCGCAACCGCAAGCCTTCCAGTTGCCGCCGCCGAAACTGCGCGACGTGTCGCAGCCGCAATTGCAGGTGCGCGAGGTGCAGCCACGCGAGCAGGTGGAGGAAGTCGCCACCCTGCGCACGCAGCCGCAGCGGAGCCTGCAACCGCGCCTGCAGCCGGCGGACGTGCGGGTCCCGGAACTGCGCGACCAGCCGCAGGAACTCGAGGTGCCGCTGCCGCAGCGGATGGCGACCGTGCAGGCGCGCAATGCGCCGGACCGGGCCACCACCACGGCGCAGCTGCAGGTGCCCGAATTGCGCGGCGAAGTGCGCGACATCCCGCTGCCGCCCGGCGGCGCGCCCACGCCGTCGGCCCAACCGGGTCGCGGCACTGCGGCGCAGGCGAACGCGGGCAATCCCGGTGCGGGTGGCGAACGCGGCAGCGCGCCCGCCGCGGGCCAGGCGCCGGCGGGCACCGGTGCCGGCGCGAAGCCGGCCGCGCAGGGTGGCCGCGGGGTGGCAGCAGCCGGCAGCGGTGCCGGCCCCGCCAGCACGCCGGCACCGGGTGGCTGGCCTGGCCCGGCGAAGAGCGATGACTGGGGCGCGTCGCGGCGCAATGTCGCCGGTACCGGCACTGGCAGCGGCAACAAGGGTGATGGCGCGGGCGGTCCCGCCCTGTTCGGCGATGATGGCGCGCCGCGGCTGCCGGACGAGTGGACCCAGGCCAGCGGCATCGATGTCGATCGCGCCGGCACCTGGCTGAAGCGACCGGGCCTGGAATACCGCGGGACCCGCTTCGACCGCTACTGGGTGCCGCAGGGGTCGCTGCTGCAGGAATGGGTGCGCCGCGGCATCCGCAAGGTGTCGATCCCGATCCCCGGCAGCAAGCGGCGGTTGGAGTGCGTGGTGTCGCTGTTGCAGTTCGGCGGCGGTTGCTTCCCGGTCGATCCCGACGTCAACGAGCAGCCCGCGCGCGCGCGGCCGCCACCGGACATCCCGTTCAAGCCGGCGTTGCAGGAAGACAACGGCAGCGCGAAGCCGCCGAAGTAGGCTTGGCTGCGTTCTTGCGCGTCATTCCCGCCTGCGCGGGAATGACGATCCGCCGGCAACGAAAAAGGGGCCTCGCGGCCCCTTTTACAATGCGACGCCCGGTGCCCTCAGTTGGCGCCGTGCAGGTCCTTGAGCTGGCCTGCAACGCCGCCGAAGTATGCGGCGAGGTCGGCGATCTGCTGGTCGCTGAGGTCCTTGGCCTGGACGGCCATCAGGTCGGTGGTGGCGCTGCCGCTGCGGTCGCCCGAACGGTAGGCCTGCAGCGAATGGGCGATGTAGTCGGCGTACTGGCCGCCGAGCTTCGGGTAGGTGTCGATGATTGGTGCGTTGCCATCGACGCCGTGGCAGGACACGCAGCTCGCGCCACCGTCGACGCCCTCGTTGGCCAGCTTGCGGCCGTTGTCCGCGTTACCGGTGGGCAGCCCGGCAGAAGAGGACGTGGCCTGGTGGCCGGCCGTGGCATCGGCGGGATGTTGTTCGCCGCCACCGCAGGCCGACAGGGCGAGCGCGCAGGCAAGCGCGAGCAGGGTCATGGAAGTCTTGGTCATGGCGCGGCTCACTTGATGCTCGACAGGTAGGCGGCGATGTCGGCGAGGTCCTGTTCGGAGAAGCTCTCCGCCTGTGCCTGCATCGTCGGGTGCTTGCGCTTGCCTTCGCGGTATTCCTTCAGCGCGTTGTTGAGGTACGCCGGCGACTGCCCGCCGAGCTTCGGCACGTGGTAGTTCGGGTACGCGTTCTTGTAGCCGACCACGCCATGGCAGCCGCGGCAGGTGTAGGTCAGGCCCTTGCCGCGGGTCGCGTCGCCGGTGACCGCCGCGGGTTCGGGCGTTGCGGGGGCGGCCGCCTCGGCAGCCGGTGCTGCAACCTCGGCGCCGGCGGCGGCATCGGTTGCGGGAGCGGCGGCATCCTGTGCGGTGACGGCAGTGGCGGCGAGCGCGAGGGCGAGGCTGGCGGCGATCGGCAACAGTCGCTTCATGGTGTGCAGTATCCAGGGTCCGGTTTGCAGACGCGTGCCACGGATGCGACACGCAAGCGCGCAAGTATAGCCATTGAATCCATTTCCTGACCTTCCCCGTATGCACGCCGTCATTGGGGATGATTGCGCGGCTTTTGCCGCCCTGAGCATGACCTTCGGCGCATGACGACCGCCGAAGGGCGGGTGATATACTTGACTACAACACCAGATAGGTTATTTCCCATGCGTGACGCAACCCCGGCCATGTCTCCCCGCAGCGGCCGCTTCGGGCCGGTCGCCCGCACTGGCCTCCTTGCCCTGGTGATGGCGCTGGCCGCGTGCAAGGGCGGCAAGCCCGACCCGGGCAAGGACGGCGCGGATGCCGCCGACAAGGGCCCGGAAGCGGTGCCGGTGGAGGTGGCCACGGCTGCGCGTCGATCGATCGCCGCCAGTTACATGGGCACCGCGCCGCTGGAGGCGCGTGCTGAATCGCAGGTGGTCGCCAAGACCTCCGGCCTCGCCCTGCGCGTCTTCGTCGATGTCGGCCAGCAGGTCCGCGCCGGCCAGTCGCTGGTGCAGATCGACCGCGACCGCGCCGCGTTGCAGGTTGCCCAGGCCGACGCGCAGGTGCGCAAGCTGGAGGCGAACTACCGCCGCGCCTCGCAGCTGGTCGAGCAGAAGATGGTCAGCGTCAATGATGTCGACCAACTGCGCTACGACCTCGAGAATGCCCGCGCCAGCCTGCGCCTGGCGCGCCTGGAGCAGTCCTACGGCACCGTGACCGCGCCGATCTCGGGCGTGGTCGCCGCACGCAACATCAAGCCCGGCAACCTGGTGCAGATCAACACCCCGATCTTCACCATCGTCGACACTTCGCGGCTGGAAGCCACCCTCAACGCGCCCGAGCGCGAGATCGAGACCCTGAAGGCCGGGCAGACCGTGCAGCTCAGCGTCGATGCGCTGCCGGGCAAGACCTTCGAGGGCCGCATCGACCGGGTGGCGCCGGTCGTGGATTCGGGCAGCGGCACCTTCCGGGTGACCTGCACGTTCGAGGGCGGCGGCATGCTGCAGCCGGGCATGTTCGGCCGCATCCGCATCGAATACGACCAGCGCGCGAACGCGCTGGTGATCCCGCGCACGGCGCTGCTGGAGGACGGTAACGCACCCGCGGTGTACACCATCAAGGCCGGCAAGGCCGCGCGCACCGCGCTCAAGCTTGGCTATGTGGATGGCGGGTGGGTCGAGGTCCGCGAAGGCCTGGGCGAGGGCGATGCGGTGGTGATCGCCGGCAAGGCCGCGCTGCGCGAGGGCAGTGCCGTGCAGGTGCTCGGCGCCAAGGCTGCGGCCGCGCCGGCCACGCCGCGGGCGTCCGCGCAATGAATCCGGCGCAACCCGGGCCGGGCGGCGCGCACGATCCGCTGGCCGCGCCTGCCGGCTTCAGCCTGGTCGAATTCGCCACCCGTCGCCGCGTCACCGTCGCGATGATGACGCTGACCCTGGTGCTGTTCGGCCTGATCGCGCTGGGCAGCCTCAAGGTCAACCTGCTGCCCGACCTCAGCTATCCCACGCTGACCGTGCGCACCGACTACACCGGCGCCGCGCCGGCGGAAATCGAGACCCTGATCTCGCAGCCCGCGGAAGAGGCGCTGGGGGTGGTCAAGGGCCTGCGCAAGCTGAAATCGGTCAGCCGTACCGGGCAGTCGGACGTTGTGCTGGAGTTCGCGTGGGGCACCGACATGGACCAGGCCAGCCTGGACGTGCGCGACAAGATGGAAGCGCTGCAGTTCCCGCTGGAAGCCGAGCCGCCGGTGTTGCTGCGCTTCAATCCGTCGACCCAGCCGATCATGCGCCTGGCGCTGTCGCCGAAGGATACGGACACCGGCGCCGTGGAGGAAATCCGCAGGCTGATGGAATTGCGCCGCTTCGCCGACGACGACCTCAAGCGCAAGCTGGAGCCGGTCGATGGCGTGGCCGCGGTGAAGGTGGGCGGCGGCCTCGAGGACGAAGTGCAGGTCGACATCGACCAGCGCAAGCTGGCGCAGCTGGGGCTGTCGCTGGAAAGCGTGGTGCAGCGCCTGCAGCAGGAGAACATCAACGTCTCCGGCGGGCGCCTGGAGGAGGGCACCCAGCGTTACCTGGTGCGCACCGTCAACCAGTTCGCCACCGTGGAGGAGATCGGCAACATGCTGCTCACCACGCGCGCGGCGGCGGCGGGCAGCGGTGCCTCCGACCAGGCGATGCGGGTGGCGGCGGCCAGCGGCGACGCCAGCGTGATGGCGGCCCTTTCGCAACAGGGCGGCGGCAACAACGCCGTGGCCGGCGGCATGGCCTTGCGGCTGAAGGACGTGGCGGTGGTGCGCCAGGGCTACAAGGAACGCGAGGCGATCATCCGCCTCGACGGCCGCGAGGCGGTGGAACTGGCGATCTACAAGGAAGGCGACGCCAACACCGTGTCCACCGCCGATGCGCTGGAGGCGAAGCTTGCGGCGATCCGCGCGCAACTGCCGCGCGACATCGAGCTGACGGTGATCGAGGACCAGTCGCAGTTCATCCGCCATGCGATCAGCGACGTCAAGCTGGACGCGGTGATCGGCGGCGTGCTGTCGATCCTGATCATCTTCCTGTTCCTGCGCGACGGCTGGAGCACGTTCGTGATCTCGCTGTCGTTGCCGGTGTCGATCGTCGCCACCTTCTTCTTCATGGGCCAGCTCGGGCTGAGCCTCAACGTGATGTCGCTGGGCGGGCTGGCGCTGGCCACCGGGCTGGTGGTGGATGATTCGATCGTGGTGCTGGAGTCGATCGCCAAGGCGCGCGAGCGCGGGCTCGGCATCCTCGAGGCGGCGATTACCGGCACCCGCGAGGTCAGCATGGCGGTGGTGGCCTCCACCCTCACCACCATCGCGGTGTTCCTGCCGCTGGTGTTCGTGCAGGGCATCGCCGGCCAGCTGTTCCGCGACCAGGCGCTGACGGTGGCGATCGCCATCGCCGTCTCGCTGGTGGTGGCGATGACCCTGATCCCGATGCTGAGCGCGCTCAAGGGGCGTCCGCCGATGGGATTCCCGGAGGAGCCCGGGCATCCGCGCTGGGTGCCCGGCAAGGCCTGGCAGAAGCCGGCGATGTACGCCGGGCGCGGCCTCGGCGGATTGTTCCGGCACGGCTTCTTCGCCGTGGCCTGGGCGATCACCCGCCTCTGGCGCGGGATCGCGGCGCTCGTCGGCCCGGTCATGCGCAAGGCCAGCGACCTGGCGATGGCGCCGTATGCGCGCGCCGAGCGCACCTACCTGCGGATCCTCCCGAATGCGCTGGCGCGGCCAACCCCGGTGCTGCTGGTCGCCAGCCTGGCGTTCCTGCTGACGATGGCGGCGGTGCCGCTGCTGGGCACCGACCTGATCCCGCAACTGGCGCAGGACCGGTTCGAGATGACCGCCAAGCTGCCGCCCGGCACTCCGCTGGCGCAGACCGACGCGCTGATCCGCGAGGTCCAGGGCAAGCACGCCAAGGACGACGGCGTGCGCGTGCTGTACGGGGTGTCCGGCACCGGCACCCGGCTCGACGCCAGCCCGACCGAGAGCGGCGAGAACATCGGCAAGCTGTCGGTGGTGATGGCGGACAACGACGCCGAAGCGCGGCTCACCGATGCGCTGCGCGCGACCATGCAGGCGAATCCATCGGCGCAGGTCGACTTCAGCCGGCCGGAACTGTTCAGCCTGTCGCCGCCGCTGGAAATCGAGGTGGAGGGCAACGACCTCGAGTCGATCCGCGCCGCCGGCGCCAAGCTGGCCGGGATGCTGCGCGGCAACCCGCACTATGCCGACGTCAAGTCGACCGTGGAGCAGGGCTTCCCGGAGATCCAGATCCGCTTCGACCAGGAACGCGCCGCCGCGCTGGGCCTGACCACCCGCCAGATCGCCGACGTGGTGGTCAACAAGGTGCGCGGCAACGTGGCCACGCGCTACAGCTTCCGCGACCGCAAGATCGACGTGCTGGTGCGCGTGCAGGAGTCCGATCGCGCATCGGTCGAAGACATCCGCCGCCTGATCGTGAACCCCGGCCGCGGCGCGCCGGTGGAACTGGCATCGGTGGCGGAGGTGGTCTCCACCACCGGCCCCAGCGAGATCCACCGCGTCGACCAGCGCCGGGTCGCCATCGTTTCCGCCAACCTGCGCGACGTCGACCTCGGCACCGCGATCAGCGAAGTGGAGTCGATGGTGGGCGCCAACCCATTGGGTGCCGACATCGACATGCGGATCGGCGGCCAGGGCCAGGAACTGGACGAATCGATCCGCTCGCTGCTGTTCGCGTTCGCGCTGGCGATCTTCCTGGTGTACCTGGTGATGGCCTCGCAGTTCGAATCGCTGCTGCACCCGTTCGTGATCCTGTTCACCATCCCGCTGGCGCTGGTGGGCGCGGTGGCCGCGCTGTTGCTGACCCGCTCGCCGGCCTCGGTGGTGGTGTTCATCGGCCTGATCCTGCTGGTCGGGCTGGTGGTGAAGAACGCGATCATCCTGATCGACAAGGTCAACCAGCTGCGCGAGGCCGGCGTGGCCAAGCGCGCCGCGCTGGTCGAGGGCGCGCGTTCGCGCCTGCGCCCGATCATCATGACCACGATGACCGCGCTGTTCGGCTTCATGCCGCTGGCGCTGGCGTTCGGCGAAGGTTCCGAGGTGCGTTCGCCGATGGCGATCACGGTGATCGGCGGCCTGCTGGTATCGACCCTGCTGACCCTGGTGGTGATCCCGATCGTGTACGACCTGCTGGACCGCAAGCCGGACGAGGCCTATGCCGAACGCGGCCGCAGCGCGCGCAGGGATGCGCAGGCGGTGGCGGAGGTGCTGTCGCACGAACACGATCCGCTCGGCCATGGCGGCGCCGACGACGGCGCGAAGGCGTGAGCGGGCGATGAACATCACCGAGCTGTCGATCCGCCGCCCGGTCACCACGATCATGATCTTCGTGTCGCTGGTGGTGATCGGCCTGATCGCCGCGTTCCGGCTGCCGCTGGAGTCGCAGCCGGAAGTCTCGCCGCCGTTCTTCTTCGTGCAGTTGCCGTACCCGGGTTCGACACCGGAAGAGGTGGAGCGCAACCTGGTGCGGCCGGTGGAGGAAGCCCTCGCCACCATGCCCGGGATCAAGTCGATGAACGCGAACGCCACTGCCGACGGCGGCGGCGTGTTCGTGCAGTTCAGCGACTGGAGCCGCGACGTGGCGATCGCCGCCTCCGAGGCGCGCGAGCGCATCGACGTGGTCCGCGACGAATTGCCGGACGACTTCCGACGCTATTTCGTGCGCCGCTGGAGCACCGGCGACCAGGAGGCGATCTCGCTGCGCCTGACCAGCGACGACGACCTCACCGCCCGCGGCGACCTGATCGAGCGCAGCCTGAAGCAGCGCCTGGAGCGCCTGCCGGGCGTGGCCCGGGTGGAAGTGGAGGGCGTGCCGACCGAGGAGGTGCTGATCGCGATCGAGCCGGACCGCCTGGGCGCCAACGGGGTCGGGCTGAACGAGCTGGTCGCGCGCCTGCAGGCGTCGAACTTCTCGGTGTCCGCCGGCCAGATCACCGATGGCGGGCGCCGCCTGCAAGTCCAGCCGAAGGGCGAGCTGGTCGACCTGCAGGCGCTGCGCGACCTGCCGATCGCCGCCAACGGCACCCGCCTGTCGGACATCGCCGAGGTGGTGATGCAGCCGCAGCGCATGAACTACGTGCGCCAGATCGACGGCAAGCCGGCGGTCGGGGTCGACATCTACAAGGAGCGCGCCGCCAACCTGGTGGAGCTGTCCGCCGCCGTGCGTCGCGAGGTGCAGGCGCTGCAGCGGGACCCGGCGCTGCGCGGGATCGCGATCGAGGTGACCGACGACCAGGGCAAGGAGGTGACCAGTTCGTTGATCGCGCTTGCCGAGGCGGGCGGGATCGGCCTGCTGCTGTCGATCGCGGTGCTGTTCTTCTTCCTCCGCCACTGGCCCTCCACCCTGATGGTGACCACGGCGATCCCGATCTGCTTCGTGATGACCCTGGGCTTCATGTATTTCGTCGGCATCACCCTCAACATCCTGTCGATGATGGGTTTGCTGCTGGCGGTCGGGATGCTGGTCGACAACGCGGTGGTGGTGGTCGAGAGCATCTACCAGGAGCGCGAGAAATACCCGGACCAGCCACGCCTGGCCTCGGTGATCGGCACCCGCCACGTGGCGATCGCGCTGAGCGCGGGCACCCTGTGCCACTGCATCGTGTTCCTGCCGATGATGTTCGGCGAGACCAACATGATCACCATCTACCTGACCCAGCTGGCGGTCACCATCTCGGTGTCGCTGCTGGCCTCGTGGCTGGTCGCGATCAGCCTGATCCCGATGCTGTCGGCGCGCATGCAGACCCCGCCCGCGGTCAAGTCGGGCCTGATCTCCCGGCTGCAGGAGCGCTACGCGGCGGTGTTGCGCTGGACCCTGGGCCATCGCGGCTGGAGCGTGCTCGGCATCGTCCTGATCAGCCTGCTCAGCATCATCCCGATGAAGATGGTCAAGGGCGACTCCGGCGACGAGGAGGATCCCAGCGAGATCGCGATCTTCTACCAGTGGCGGGGCTCGTACTCGAAGGAGGAAATGGGCAAGGAAGTCGCCAGGGTCGAGGCGTTCCTGGAAGCGAACCGCAAGCGCTTCCAGGTCGAGCAGGTGTTCAGCCGCTACAGCGAGCAGGGCTGGGCGCAGACCCGGATCGACATCGGCGTCAACGACCCCGCGGAGAGCAAGCAGATCCAGGAGGCATTGCGCGAAAGCCTGCCGAAGTCGGCGCGCGCCAACATCGGCATCGGCCGCCAGGGCGGGCTGGGCGCAAGCGACAAGGGCATCCAGTTCAGCCTCACCGGCGACTCCACCGAAACCCTGCAGGAACTGTCCGCCGACATCATCCCGATCCTTGCGCGCGGCAAGCACCTGCGCGACGTGCGGGTGGACACCGGCGACAGCAACAGCGAGCTGTCGGTGCGGGTCAACCGCGAGCGCGCCGCCGCCTTCGGCTTCAGCGCCGACCAGGTCGCGCAGTTCATCGGGATGGCGCTGCGCGGTTCCTCCCTGCGCGAATTCCAGCGCGGCGACGTCGAGATCCCGGTCAACGTGCGCTTCGCCGGCGCCGAGCACTTCGGCGCGGCCGACCTGGAGTCGTTCACGGTGCGCGCGACCGACGGCCGCACGGTGCCGTTGCTGGCGATGGTCGATGTCAGTACGCGGCCCGCGTCCACCACCATCCAGCGGATGAACCGGCAGACCATGCTCAAGGTCGAGGCCGGGCTGGCCAGCGGCGCGACCATGCCGGAGGCGAAGGCGGAGATCGAAGCCACCCTCGGGAACGTGCAGTTCCCGCCGGGCTACGGCTATTCGTTCGAGGGCGGCGGGTTCGGCTTCAACATGGATGCCAACGCGCAGATGTTCCGCAACATCGGGATCGCGCTGGTGCTGATGTTCATCGTGATGGCGGCGGTGTTCGAATCGCTGCTGTTCCCGCTGGCGATCATGAGTTGCGTGCTGTTCTCGGTGTTCGGCGTGTACTGGCTGTTCTGGCTGACCGGCACCGAGTTCAACATCATGGCCATCATCGGCATCCTGGTGCTGATGGGGGTGGTGGTGAACAACGGCATCGTCATGGTCGAGCACATCAACAACCTGCGGCGGCGCGGGTTGGGCCGCACCGATGCACTGGTGGAAGGCAGCCGCGAACGCCTGCGTCCGATCATGATGACGATGGGCACGGCGATCCTGGCGATGGTGCCGATCGCGTTGTCGGACACCCAGATCGCCGGCGAGGGACCTGCCTATTACCCGATGGCGCGCGCGATCGCCGGTGGCCTTGCGTTCTCCACCGTGGTCAGCCTGCTGTTCCTGCCGACCATCTACGCGATGCTGGACGACCTGCGCGCGGGCAGCGCCAACCTGATCCGGAAGGCGCGCAGCACGCGGGCGCAGCGGCGGGCGTTGGCGGCGGCCGCCAGCTAGCCAGCGGACCGCGCGGGATCACGAAAGCCGCGCGGCAACCATGCGCGGCGGTGGCACCCGTGCCGCGCGGCTAGACCAGCTTGCCGATGATGGCGGCGCCGGAGATCCACACGCCCACCATGCTGCCCAGGTTGGTGAGCAGGAACACCAGCACCGCCCGGCACACCCGGTTTCGGTACCAGCCACCCAGGGTCTGCGTGTCGTCGCGCAGGGCCAGGAAATCCGGGTAGGCGGGCTTGCGCAAATGCACTTCGGCCAGCGCGCTGAACATGCCGGGCGGTACGCCGGGTCGGAACGGCTTCAGCGGCGCCGAGACCGCCGCGGCAAGGATGCTCAGCGGGTGGCCGCGTGCAAGCAGGGCGCCCAGCCCGGCCAGGCCGGCGGTCCACGCCACCCATTGCAGCAACAGGTCCTTGCCCAGGTCGGCGCCGCCCTGCGCGTAGCCCCAGGCGATGCCACCGCAGATCAGCAACATCAGCGCCAGCGTGATCCACGGGATGTTGCGCTTGCGCCGGACATGCGAAAGCGCGCCGGTGAGTTCGGCCGGCGCGCGTTGTTCATCGGCGAGGTATGTCGCCATGCCCTTGAGGTGGCCCGCGCCGACCACCGCCAGCACGTGGCTCGCGCCATCGGCGCGCTCGCGCAGTTTCGCGGCCATGTACTGGTCGCGCTCGTCGATCAGGGTGGCGTACAGCGAGGGCGTGTCGCGCGCGAATTCGCCGAAGCTGGATTCGAGCATGTCGCCTTCCTTCAGGCGCTCGATGTCCTGCTCGGACACTTCTTCGCGGTCGAACAGGCCGCCGGCCACGCCGGCGATCAGCTTGGTGCGGTCCCACCAGCTCAGGCCCTGCAGGATGCGGCGGAAGGTGATGCCGACATCGCGATCGATCAGCTGCAGCGGCAGGTTGCGCGCGGCGGCTTCGACCGCGGCCGCCTTCAGTTCGGCGCCGGGCTCGATCCCGAGCTGTTCGGCCAGCCGGCGCTGGTAGGCCGCCAACGCCAGGTTGGCGGCGAACGGCGCAACCTTGCCCTCCCGGATCACCTTGACCAGGTCCAGCTGCGCCAGCGCGTCCGGGTTGGTCAGCGCCTTGTGCCGCTGTTCGTCCAGTTCCACCGCGACCGCGTCGAAGCGGCCGCTGTCGATCGCCGCGAGCACCGCATCGATGCTGGCCTTCGAGACGTGCGCGGTGCCCAGCAGGGTGTAGTGCACGCCATCGCGTTCGATCTCGACGATCGGTTGCCCGGCGAAACCGGTGTTCGCCGGCAGCGTGGCTTCAGTCACGGTAGCGCTTCGTCAGGTCGGCGTAGGCGTCGATGCGGCGGTCACGCAGGAACGGCCAGATCCGGCGCACGTGCTCGCTGCGCTGCATGTCCACTTCGGCCAGCAGCAGGGTGGGTGAGGTGCCGGCCTCGGCGATGAATTCGCCCTGCGGCCCCAGCACGTGGCTGTTGCCCCAGAAGTCGATGCCGGACGCGCCCAGCGGCGACGTCTCATGGCCCACGCGGTTGCACGACAGCACCGGCAGCCCGTTGGCCACCGCGTGCCCGCGATGGCTCAGCACCCACGCGTCGCGCTGGCGGGTTTTCTCGTCCTGTGCATCCTCCGGGTCCCAGCCGATCGCGGTGGGATACAGCAGCAATTCGGCACCGGCCAGCGCCATCAGGCGCGAGGCCTCGGGATACCACTGGTCCCAGCACACCAGCACGCCCAGCCGGCCGACCGACGTGTCGATGGGGGTGAAGCCCAGGTCGCCCGGCGTGAAGTAGAACTTCTCGTAGAAACCCGGGTCGTCCGGGATATGCATCTTGCGGTACTTGCCGGCGATCGAGCCGTCGGCTTCGTAGACCACCGCGGTGTTGTGGTAAAGCCCGGCAGCGCGCTTCTCGAACAGCGAGCTGACCAGCACCACGCCATGCTGCTTCGCCAATGCCGCCAGGCGCGTAGTCGAAGGGCCGGGAATGGTTTCGGCCAGGTCGAATTCGTCCACCGACTCGTGCTGGCAGAAATAGGCGCCGTTGTGCAGTTCCTGCAGCAGGACCAGTTTTGCGCCCGATTTCGCGGCTTCGGCGACGCGGGTCTCGATGACCGCAAGGTTGGCCTCGGCATCGCCGTGGTTGCGCTCCTGCACCAGTGCGACGGGCAGCTTGTTGTACCTGGACATCAGACCAGACCCTCCGGCAGTTGCATGGTGATGCAGTGCAGGCTGCCGTTCTGCCAGATCAACGGCCGGCAGGGCACCTGCACGATCTCGCGGCCGGGGAACGCCTGCGCCAGCACCGCGGCGGCGGCATCGTCGGCGGGGTCGCCGTACGCCGGCATCAACACCGCACCGTTGACGATCAGGAAGTTGGCATAGCTGGCGGCCAGCCGGCGCCCTTCGTCCAGGACGGGCCGGGCCCACGGCAGCGGGAACAGACGGTAGGGATTGCCGTCGCGGGTGCGCAGCGCGGCGATTTCCTCGGCCATCGCCTTGAGGTCGGCGTAATGCGAATCCGCTTCGTCATCGCAGGCCTGGAACACGATCGCGTCGTCCGGCGCGAAGCGGGCCAGGGTATCGATGTGGGCGTCGGTGTCGTCGCCCTCCAGTGCGCCGTGGTCCAGCCACAGCACCCGGTCCTGGTGCAGCCACGCCGACAGCTTCGCGGTCAGTTCCTCGCGGCTGGCATCCGGGTGCCGTTCGTGCAGGCAGCGCCAGGTGGTGAGCAGGGTGCCGTGGCCGTCGGTCTCGATGCCGCCGCCTTCCAGCGCGAAGTCGATGCGCTGGCGCGCGGCATCGCCGAACACGCCCTGCGCGGCCAGGGTTTCCACCAGCAGGTCGTCGAGGCCGGCTTCGAACTTGCCGCCCCAGGCGGTGAAGCGGAAGTCCAGCAGGTTGAAGCCGTTGCCGGCACGCAGCGTGATGGGGCCGGAATCGCGCAGCCAGGTGTCGTCGTAGGCCACGGTCACGAAGCGCACCCGCGCCATGTTGACCCGGTTGGAGCGCAGGCGGATGTCGGCATAGGTTTCGACGTCGTCGTCGGCCACGCAGACCAGCGCCGGCTGGAAGCGGGTGATCGCCTGCACCAGCGCGATGTAGGTGTCCTCGACATCGCCCAGGCGGTCGGCCCAGTCGGTGCCGGCATGCGGCCAGGCCAGCAGGACCGCCGACTGGGGTTCCCACTCGGCGGGAAAGCGCGGGGACTCGTGCATGCTGGACTCGGGGGCGGGACGACGGCGATGGATTCTATGCCGGATGCGCGAACGTGCAGCGACGTGGCGGCACGGTATCGCCAGATACGCAAAAGGCCGCCTCGCGGCGGCCTTCGGCAGCACGGCCCGGATCCGGGATCAGCGCTGGCGCGCCTTGAAGCGCGGGTTGGACTTGCAGATCACGAAGACCTTGCCACGACGGCGAACCACCTTGCAGTCGCGGTGACGGGTCTTCGCCGACTTCAGGGAGGACAGAACCTTCATGACAGAACCTCGGAAAAGTGGGTTGGGAACGGGTGCGGGTGAAGCGAAGCCGCGCATTGTAGCGGGCTTTGTTCCGCCGAATCAACAGCTTGAACCAAATATGTCGCGGGCCGCGGCAGTTGCGGCGAACCCGGCCATAATCTGGCGCCATGGACAGCGCCGCACCCGTACTCACCATCGATGGCCCCTCCGGTTCCGGCAAGGGCACCATCAGCCGCATCGTCGCCCAGCGCCTTGGCTGGCACTACCTGGATTCCGGCGCGCTGTACCGGGCGGTGGGCGTGGCCGCCGGCTGGGCCGACCTCGACCTCGATGACGGCGGCGCGCTGGTCCGCTGCACCTTCGACACCGTGGTCGCCTTCCGCGAGGACGGCGATGGCGAGTTGCGGGTGCTGATCAACGGCAACGATGCCACCGACGAACTGCGCACCGAGACCGCCGGCGCGGCCGCCTCGGCGATCGCCGCGATCCCCGAGGTGCGGGCGGCGCTGAAGGACCGCCAGCGCGCGTTCCGGCAGTTGCCGGGGCTGGTCGCCGACGGCCGCGACATGGGCACCGTGATCTTCCCGGATGCCGCGCGCAAGGTGTTCCTGACCGCAAGCGCCGAGGAGCGTGCCGCAAGGCGCTATAAGCAGTTGAAAGACAAAGGGGTTTCGGTCACACTTGACGGTCTGCTACGGGAGATTCTCGCCCGCGACGCCCGCGATGCCAGTCGCGCGGTGGCGCCGTTGCGGCCGGCCGAAGACGCCATCCGCATCGACACCACCGGCCTGCCCATCGAGGACGTGGTCGCGCGGGTGCTGGACGTCGTGTCCCGTTCCGCCGGCTAGCCGGCGCGTTTCACCCGTCGCAGAACCGTTCCGTGGGCGCCCCGTGGCTGCCCGCGGTTTTCCTCCATCCACCCACACATGGCCACGCGCGTCCTGCGCCGGTGCCAGACCCAAGGTGGGCCGCCGCATCCTGCGGCCGGCCTGTGTATCCACCAGAGATCCTCAATGAATTCCGTAATGACCGAATCCTTCGCCGAACTGTTCGAAGCCAGCCAGGCCAATTGGGCCAAGATCAAGCCCGGTGCCATCGTCAAGGGCATCGTGGTCGCCGTCACCAACGACGTGGTGGTGATCAACGCCGGCCTGAAGTCCGAAGGCATCGTGCCGATCGAACAGTTCCGCAACGACGCCGGTGAAATCGACGTCGGCATCGGCGACGAGGTCAAGGTTGCCCTTGACTCGCTCGAGAATGGTTTTGGCGAAACCGTGCTGTCGCGCGAGAAGGCCAAGCGCGCCATGGTGTGGGACGAGCTGGAAGAGGCGCTGGAAGCCAACGCCACCATCGTCGGCCGCATCAGCGGCAAGGTGAAGGGCGGTTTCACCGTCGACATCAAGGACGTCCGTGCGTTCCTGCCGGGTTCGCTGGTCGACGTGCGCCCGGTGCGCGACCCGGTGTACCTGGAAGGCAAGGAGCTCGAGTTCAAGCTGATCAAGCTGGACCGCAAGCGCAACAACGTGGTCGTCTCCCGCCGCGCGGTGGTCGAGAGCGAGCATTCGGAAGAGCGCGAGCAGCTGCTCGAGAAGCTGGTCGAGGGCGCGGTGCTGAAGGGCGTGGTCAAGAACCTGACCGATTACGGCGCGTTCGTGGACCTCGGCGGCATCGACGGCCTGCTGCACATCACCGACATGGCCTGGAAGCGCGTGCGCCATCCGTCCGAAGTGGTGGAAGTGGGCGCCGAGCTCGACGTGCGCGTGCTCAAGTACGACAAGGAGCGCAACCGCGTTTCGCTGGGCCTCAAGCAGCTGGGCGAGGATCCGTGGGACAACATCGCCCGCCGCTACCCGGCCAACAGCCGCGTGTTCGGCAAGGTCAGCAACGTCACCGATTACGGCGCGTTCGTCGAGATCGAGCCGGGCGTGGAAGGCCTGGTCCACGTGTCCGAGATGGACTGGACCAACAAGAACGTCAACCCGGCCAAGGTCGTGCAGGTCGGCGACGAAGTGCAGGTCATGGTGCTGGACGTGGATGAAGAGCGTCGCCGCATCTCGCTGGGCATCAAGCAGGTCACCAGCAATCCGTGGGAAACCTTCGCCGCCATGCACAAGAAGGGCGACAAGGTGTCCGGCCAGATCAAGTCGATCACCGACTTCGGCATCTTCATCGGCCTGGACGGCGGCATCGATGGCCTGATCCACCTGTCCGACATCACCTGGAACTCCACCGGCGAGGACATCGCCCGCAACTACAAGAAGGGCGACACCCTGGAAGCGGTGGTGCTGGCGGTCGATCCGGAGCGCGAGCGCATCAGCCTCGGCGTCAAGCAGATGGAGCAGGATCCGCTCGGCCAGTTCATGGCGACCAACCCGAAGGGCACCAAGGTCACCGGCACCGTCAAGGAAGTGGACGCCAAGGGCGCGACCATCGACCTGGGCGATGGCGTGGAAGGCTACGTGTTCGCGCGCGACGTCGCCGACGAGCGCGTCGAGGACGCCAGCCACTACCTCAAGGTGGGCCAGCAGGTCGAGGCCAAGTTCGTGGGCATGGACCGCAAGGGCCGCAGCCTGCAGCTGTCGATCAAGGGCAAGGACGATGCCGAGGCCGCCGAAGCGATGGCCGAGTACCAGAAGGCCTCCGCCGACGCCGCCAGCGGCACCACCAAGCTGGGCGCGCTGCTGCGCGAGCAGCTGAACAGCAAGTCCGAGTGATCCACCCGGCCTAGCAGCACGTGGCGGCCCGGCTTCGGCCGGGTCGCCATTTTCATGCGGCCGCATTCCCCGCCCCACGGTTCATGACCAAGTCCGAACTCATCGAATTGCTGGCCCGGCGCCAGCCGCACCTGAAGGCCGACGACGTCGACCTGTCGGTGAAGTCGCTGCTGCAGATGATGGGCGCGGCCCTCGCCGGCGGCGACCGTATCGAGGTGCGCGGGTTCGGCAGCTTCTCCCTGCATTTCCGGCCGCCACGCACCGGCCGCAATCCCAAGACCGGCGACGCCGTCGCGTTGCCCGGCAAGCATGTTCCCCATTTCAAGCCGGGCAAGGAATTGCGCGAGCGGGTGACCACGGTCGTGCCGCTGCCGATGGACGACTGATCCGCGGCCGTCCGTTAAGCTAGCAGGCGATCCCGGAGTTCCCGATGCGCCTGATCCGCCTCATCATCGCCGTCACCTGCATCCTGCTGGGCGCCATCGTGGGCGCACTCAACACCCAGCCCGTGCTGCTCGATATCGGCTTCGCCAGCGTGCGCGCCAGCCTGGGGCTGAGCGTGCTGGTCGCGTTGCTGCTCGGCGTGGTGGTTGGCGGTGGCATCCTCGCGATCGGGGTGGTCGCGCCGCTGCGCCGGCGCCTGCGGCGTGCCGAGCAGGCCCGCCCGGTTGCCGCCGGCAGCGCGCGCGCGGAGACCTGACATGGGCAATTTCGACGTCTGGATCTGGTTCGTGGTGCTGGTGCCGCTGGCGGCGCTGGCGGGCTGGGTGACCGGTCGCCGCGGTGGCGAACGCCATCGCGACAGCCAGGTCAGCAAGCTCTCGACCACCTATTTCCGCGGCCTCAACTACCTGTTGAACGAGCAGCCCGACAAGGCGATCGAGCTGTTCCTGCACATCGCCGAGCTCGACAAGGACACCTTCGAGACCCAGGTGGCGCTGGGTCACCTGTTTCGCCGCCGCGGCGAGGTGGACCGTGCGATCCGCCTGCACCAGGCGCTGGTGCAGCGCCCCGACCTGAACGACGCCCAGAAGGTGCAGGCACTGCTTGCGCTGGGCGAGGACTACATGCGCTCGGGCTTGCTGGATCGCGCCGAAACCGTGTTCAGCGACCTTGCCCGGATCGACCAGCGCGCGCCGCAGGCGCTGCGCCACCTCATCAGCATCTACCAGGCCGAACGCGACTGGGAGAAGGCGATCGAGAACGCCAGCCGCTACGAGGCCGCGACCGCCGAGCCAATGGGCAAGCTGGTCGCCCAGTTCGAATGCGAACTGGCGGACCGCCAGCGCTCGGCAGGCGAGATCGATGCCGCGCGTGCGGCGATCGCGCGTGCCTACGCGGCCGATTCGACCTCGGTGCGCGCCGGCATCAGCGAGGGCCGGATCGAAGCCGAGGCTGGCAATCCCGCCGGCGCGGTGCGTGCGTTCGAGCGCGCCGCCCGCCACGATCCCGACTACCTGCCGGTGATCCTGCCGGCGCTGCTGGAAAGCTACGGGAAAGTCGGCGAACGCACCGGCGCGCGCGCGTTCCTCGCCGAGATGAGCGAGCACTACCGGGGGATCTCGCCGGTGCTGGCGCTGACCAAGATGGTCGAGGCAGAAGAGGGCGTGGGTGCGGCCCGGCGCTACCTCGGCCAGCAGCTGAAGGACCGGCCGTCGGTACGCGGCGAAGCGGCGTTGATCGACCTCACGCTTGCCGAGAACGCGGATGCCGAGGCGACCCTGCACGACCTCAAGCACATCACCGACCAGTTGCTGGTGCGCAACCCCAGCTATCGCTGCAACCGCTGCGGTTTCGGCGCGCGCAGCCACCACTGGCAATGTCCCAGCTGCAAGGAGTGGGGAACGGTGAAGCCGCTGCTGAACTATGCCGTGGTCTGAGCCGGCGATCCCGACGCCGGTGGTGCTGCTGGCGGCGGCGTTGGCCGCGCTGCTGGTGTCGATGCTCGGCAGCCGCTGGGCAATCCTCCACGCCCGCCGCGAAGGCCTGGTCGACCAGCCCGGCGAACGCCGCAGCCATGCGCTGCCGACGCCGCGCGGGGGCGGCATCGGGATCGTGATGGCGTGCCTGGCGGCGTTGCTCGCACTGGCGGGGACGCAGCCGGACGCGTCCGCCTGGCTGTGGCGTGCCTGCGGCTTGGTGCTGGTCGCCGCGATCGGCTGGTGGGACGACCACCGCCCGCTGCCGGCCTGGCCGCGCCTGCTGGCGCATGCTGCCGGCGCCGCCTGCCTGGCGTGGGCGCTGCACCTCGAGGGGGCCGCGCCGGCCACGACCATCGCCGCATTCCTGCTGGCCCTGGTGCTGGTCAATGCCTGGAACTTCATGGACGGGATCAACGGGCTGGCGGCGAGCCAGGCGCTGTTGTGCGCGACCGGGTTTGCGGTGGTGCTGGGCGATGGCTGGCGGCTGCTGGCGCTGGTATTGGCCGCTGCCTGCCTCGGGTTCCTCCCGTTCAATTTCCCGCGGGCGCGGGTGTTCCTGGGCGACGTCGGCAGCGGCGGGCTCGGTTACCTGGTCGCGGCCCTGCTGGCCGCCGGGTTCGCGGCGCGGCCGATGGCCTGGTGGCCGCTGTTGCTGCTGCCGCCGCTGGCGATGCTGGCCGATACCGGCCTGACCCTGCTGTGGCGCATCCGGCGCCGCGAGCGCTGGTGGCAGGCGCACGTCCAGCATGCCTTCCAGCGTTGGAGCCGGCATCGCGGACACGCCTGGGTATGCGCCGCCTATGCGGTCTGGACGTTTGCGGCGGTTGCGCTCATGCTTGCCGCGCTGCATTGGCCCGCGCGGATCGCGCTGGTGGTGGCGCTGGCGACCTTGCCGGCGTCTGCCTGGGCCTGGCGCTGGCTGCACCGGCGGTACCAGAAGAACAACACCGAAGGATTCGGGACATGACGAGTTGGCGGGACCGGTTCAAGTACGGCTTGCCGCGGCTGGCGGTGATGTTGCACGACCTCGCCATGGTCTGGGTCTGCTGGCAGGGCCTGCACTACATCCGTTATGCCCTGCAGCCGACGCCGCTGCCGCTGGAACCGCTGTCCAGCACGGTCCTGATCGTGATGGTGGCGCAGGGCCTGGTGTCGTGGCGGGTCGGCCTGTACCGCGGGCTGTGGCGATTCGCCAGCGTCCCCGACCTGCTCAACATCTTCAAGGCCAGCGTGTTGGGCCTGCTGGCGGTGGTCGCCGGGCTGTTCTTCTACAGCCGGCTCGACCTGGTGTCGCGCGCGGCCCTGCTGCTGTATCCGTTCGTGCTGACCATGCTGCTGGGCGCACCACGGCTGATCTTCCGCGCATGGAAGGACCAGCGCCTGCTGCGTTCCGACGAGACCGCCGAGCGGGTGCTGGTGCTGGGCGCGGGGCAGGCTGGCGAAGCGGTGGTGCGCGACCTGCGCCGGATCGGGCGCTACCAGCCCGTCGGTTTCGTCGATGACGCCGCGGCCCTGCGCGGCACCCGCCTGCAGGGCCTGCCGATCCTCGGCCGGGTCGGCGACGTCGCCCGCATCGCGCGCGAGACCGGGGTGCAGCTGCTGGTGATCGCGATGCCGTCGCTGGATGCGATCGCGATGCGGCGCGTGGTCGGCATCTGCGAGGAGAGCGGGGTGCCGTTCCGCACCGTGCCGCGGCTGTCGGACGTGCTGGACGGCCGCTCGCTGCCCGGCCAGCTCAAGGAAGTGGCGATCGAGGACCTGCTCGGCCGGCAGCCGCTCAGCCCGGACTGGAAGGCGATCCGCAACTGGCTGGGCGCGCGTTCGGTGCTTGTCACCGGCGCCGGCGGTTCGATCGGTTCGGAACTGTGCCGGCAGTGCGCGCGCCACGGCGCCAAGCGGATCGCCCTGCTCGAGATCGACGAACTGGCGCTGTTGACGGTCGAAGCCGACCTGCGCCGCGACTTCCCCGGGATCGAATGCCTGCCGGTGCTCGGCGATGCCGGCGACCCGGCGGTGATCGCGCATGCGTTGGCGATCGCCGAGCCGGAAGCGGTGTTCCACGCCGCCGCCTACAAGCAGGTGCCGCTGCTGCAGCGGCAGCTGCGCGAAGCGGTGCGCAACAACGTGCTGGCCACCGACGTGGTCGCGCGCGCCAGCCGCGACGCCGGGGTCGGCACCTTCGTGCTGATCTCCACCGACAAGGCGGTGGACCCGGTGAACGTGCTGGGGGCGACCAAGCGCCTGGCGGAAATGCTGTGCCAGGCGCTGGTGGATCCGCGTTCGACCCGTTTCGTCACCGTGCGTTTCGGCAACGTGCTGGATTCCGCCGGCAGCGTGGTGCCGCTGTTCCGCGACCAGATCCGCCGTGGTGGCCCGGTCACGGTCACCGATCCGGAGGTCACCCGCTACTTCATGACCATCCCGGAAGCCTGCCAGCTGATCCTGCAGGCCTCGGCGATCGGTGCCCAACAGGCGGTGTACACCCTCGACATGGGCGAGCCGGTGTCGATCCGGATGCTGGCCGAGCAGATGATCCGGCTTGCCGGCAAGCAACCGGGCAAGGACATCGCGATCGAATACACCGGCCTGCGTCCCGGCGAGAAGCTGCACGAAACCCTGTTCCACGTCGATGAACGCTACAGCGCGACGATCCACCCGAAGATCCTGCAGGCGTTGCCGCGCAGCGTCAGCGTGGAGCGGGTGGACCCGGCCCTGCAGGCCCTGCGCGAGGCCACCGCCAGCTACGACCTCGAGCGGCTGGCGGCGTCGCTGCGCGCCGCGGTGCCGGAATTCAACCCGGCCAGCGAGGCCGACAGCGCCCGCGCATCCACGACCATCCTGAATTTCCCGGCGCGCCGCGCGCGCCCGAACTGACCCCAGGCGCACCATGCAAAGCCCCAAGCCCCATCGCCGCGTGCGGATCGCGGTGTTCCCGGTCGCCGGCCTCGGCACCCGCTTCCTGCCGGCCACCAAGACCGTGCCGAAGGAGATGTTGCCGATCGTCGACAAGCCGCTGATCCAGTACGCGGTGGACGAGGCGGTGGAAGCGGGGTGCGACACCCTGGTGTTCATCACCAACCGCTACAAGCACGCGGTGGCCGACTATTTCGACAAGGCCTACGAGCTGGAACAGAAGCTGGAGAAGGCCGGCAAGGCGGAGCAGCTGGAGCTGATCCGCAACGTGTTGCCGCCGGGCGTGAGGGCGGTGTTCGTGACCCAGGCCGAGGCATTGGGACTGGGCCATGCGGTGCTGTGCGCGAAGCCGGTGGTCGGTGACCAGCCGTTCGCCGTGCTGCTGCCGGACGACCTGATCTGGACCCGGCAGTCGGTGGCCGGTGGCGCCGGTGCGCTGAAGCAGATGGCGGACCATGCGGAGCGGACCGGTGGCAGCGTGATCGCGGTGCAGGACGTGCCACCCGAGCAGACCAAGAGCTACGGCATCGTCGCCACCGAGGGCTTCGACGGGCAGGCCGGGCGGATCACCCGGATCGTCGAGAAGCCGAAGCCGGAAGATGCACCCAGCAACCTCGCGGTGGTCGGGCGCTACATCCTCAATCCGGCGATCTTCGACCTGCTGGAGACCACGCAGCAGGGCGCAGGCGGGGAGATCCAGCTGACCGATGCCATCGCGCAACTGTTGCCGCTGGAGCAGGTGGACGCGTTCCGCTTCCACGGCACGCGGTTCGACTGCGGCACCCACCTGGGACTGATCGAGGCAACCGTGCGCTACGCGCTGGACCACGAATTGCTCAGCGATGCCGCACGCAAGCTGATGCAGAACGCGCTGGACGAAATGGGCGTCGTGGAGACCTGATTTTCCGGCAGTTGCTCCGTCTGCCTGAGCGGGCGTTTGCCGCGAATGTCCCCCGGCATCGGCCAAAGGCCGATGCCTCCTCCTTGATTTCGCGGCAAACGCCCGGCCAGGCAGACGTAGGCCTATCGCAGGCGCAGCTTGGTCACAGCCCTTCGAAGATCCCCGCTGCGCCCATGCCGGTGCCGATGCACATGGTCACCATGCCGTACTTCTGCTGGCGGCGGCGCAGGCCGTGGACGATGGTCGCGGTGCGGACCGCGCCGGTGGCGCCCAGCGGATGGCCGAGGGCAATCGCGCCACCAAGCGGGTTGACCTTGGCCGGGTCGAGCCCGCAGTCCTTGATCACCGCCAGCGCCTGCGCGGCGAACGCTTCATTGAGTTCGATCCAGTCCAGCTGGTCGCGGGTCAACCCGGCCTGCTTGAGGGCCTTCGGGATCGCCGCGATCGGGCCGATGCCCATCACTTCCGGGCGCACGCCGGCCACGCTGAAGCTGACGAAGCGCGCCAGCGGGGTCAGGCCGTAGTCCTTGATCGCCTGCTCCGATGCCAGCAGCACCGCGCCGGCGCCATCGCTCATCTGCGAGCTGTTGCCGGCGGTCACGCTGCCGCCGAACTGGCCGTTGCGGAACACCGGGCGCAGCTTGGCCAGGCCCTCGACGGTGGTATCAAGGCGCGGGCCTTCGTCGTTCTCGACCCGCAACTGCTTCAGGCGCACGGCATTGCCGGCAAGGTCGGGCATGCGGGCGACCACGTCGTAGGGCGAAATCTCGTCGCGGAACTCGCCGGCGGCGATCGCGGCGATCGCCTTCTGGTGCGAAGCGTAGGCGAACGCGTCCTGCTCCTCGCGCGAGACCTTCCATTCCTCGGCCACTTTCTCGGCGGTGATGCCCATGCCGTAGGCGATGGCCACGTGGTCGTCGCGGAACACCGACGGCGCCAGCGCGACCTTGTTGCCCATCATCGGCACCATCGACATCGATTCGGTGCCGCCGGCCAGCATCAGGTCGGCGTTGCCCAGCCGGATCTGGTCCGCGGCCAGTGCGACCGCCTGCAGGCCGGAGGAGCAGAAGCGGTTGATGGTCTGCGCGGCCACCGTGTCCGGCAGCCCGGCCAGCAGCACGCCGATGCGCGCCACGTTCATGCCCTGCTCGCCTTCCGGCATCGCGCAGCCGATGATCGCGTCGTCGATGCGGTTGACGTCGATCCCCGGCGCCTGCGCCACCACGCTGCGCAGCACGTGCGCCAGCATGTCGTCGGGACGGGTGTTGCGGAAGACGCCGCGCGGGGCCTTGCCGACCGGGGTGCGGGTGGCGGCGACGATGTAGGCGTCCTGGATTTGCTTGGTCATGTTCAGTTCCTCAGCGGCTTGCCGGTCTTCAGCATGTGGGCGATGCGTTCCTGGGTCTTCGGCATTTGCGCCAGTGCCACGAAATGCTCGCGCTCCAGCCGCAGCAGCCAGTCTTCGTCCACCAGCGAACCGCGTTCGACCTCGCCGCCGCACAGCACGGTGGCGATGCGGGTGGCGATCTCGTAGTCATGCGGGGAGATGAAGCGGCCTTCCAGCATGTTGACCAGCATCATCCTGAAGGTGGCGATGCCGACGTCGCCGGCGACCTGCACGCGGCGCGCGGGCAGCGGCGGGCGATAGCCGGCCTCGGCCATGCCGCGCGCGGTGGCCTTGGCCACGTGCAGCAGCTCGTGCGCGTGGAACGACACCAGGTCGTCCTTGCGCAGCAGGCCCAGTTCCTTCGCTTCGACCGCGGAGGCCGAGACCTTGCCCATCGCGATGGTCTCGAACACCTTCTTGAGCTCGGCGAACACGTCGCCGCCGGGACCGGCAGCGTTCGATGCACGCACCGCCAGTTCCTTCAGGCCGCCACCGGCCGGCAGCAGGCCGACCCCGGCCTCGACCAGGCCGATGTAGCTTTCAAGGTGGGCGACCGCGCGCGCACTGTGCATCTGGAATTCGCAGCCACCGCCCAGCGCCAGCCCGCGAACCGCCGCGACCACCGGCACCAGCGAATACTTGATCCGCTGGCTGGTGGCCTGGAAGTTGGCGACCATCGCGTCGAAGCCCGCAAGGTCACCGGACTGCAGCAGGCCAAGCGCGCCGGACAGGTCGGCGCCGGCGGAGAACGGTTCCTTCGGCTGCCAGATCACGGCGCCGCGGAAGTCGCGCTCGGCGATCGCGATCGCCTGCGGGACGCCATCCAGCACGGTGTCGCCGACCGTGTGCAGCTTGGTCTTGAACGAGATCACCAGGATCCCGTCGCCGTCGTGCCAGGCGCGCACGCCGTCGTTTTCGAAGACGGTTTCGCCGGGGGCGGGGCGCTCGCCGAGCACCGGGTCCGGGAAGCGCTGGCGCTGGTAGACCGGCAGGGTGGAGCGCGGCAGCAGCGCGTCGCGGGCCGGGCTGAAGCTGCCCGCGGCCGCATGCACGCCGTCGCGGCCATCGGTGGCCCAGGCCGGCAGCGGCGCACCGCTCATGGCCTTGCCGGCGGCGATGTCCTCGGCGATCCAGCCGGCCACCTGCTGCCAGCCGGCCGCCTGCCAGGTTTCGAACGGGCCCAGCGACCAGCCGTAGCCCCAGCGGATGGCGAGGTCGACGTCGCGCGCGGTCTCGGCGATGTCCGCAAGGTGGTAGGCGCTGTAGTGGAACAGGTCGCGGAAGCAGGCCCACAGGAAGCGGGCCTGCGGGTGCTCGCTGGCGCGCAGCGCGGCGAACTTCCTGGCCGGGTCGCGCTCCTTCAGGATCTCCACCACCTCCGGCGCGGCGGCGCGGTCGGCGATGCGGTAATCCTGCTTCTCCAGGTCGAGGACCACGATGTCCTTGCCGAGCTTGCGGAAGATGCCGGCCCCGGTCTTCTGGCCCAGCGCCCCCTTGGCGACCAGGGCGTCCAGCCATGCCGGCGACTTGAAGTAGGCGTGCCACGGATCGTCGGGCAGGGTGTCGGCCATGGTCTTGATGACGTGCGCCATGGTGTCCAGGCCGACCACGTCGGAGGTGCGGTAGGTCGCCGACTTCGGTCGCCCGATCAGCGGGCCGGTGACCGCATCGACCTCATCGAAGCCCAGGCCGAGCGCCGCAGTGTGGTGGATGGTGGCCAGGATCGAGAACACGCCGATGCGGTTGCCGATGAAGTTCGGGGTGTCCTTGGCATACACCACGCCCTTGCCGAGATGGCTGGTCAGGAAGCCTTCCAGGCCGGCCAGCACCGCGGGGTCGGTGGTGCGGGCCGGGATGAGTTCGGCCAGGTGCATGTAACGGGGCGGGTTGAAGAAGTGCACGCCGCAGAACCGGTTTCGAAGTTCTTCAGGAAGAACATCAGCCAAGGCATTGATTCCCAAGCCGGATGTGTTGCTGGCCAGCACTGCGTGGGCGGGTACATGGGGGGCGATCCGGCGGTACAGGTCCTGTTTCCAGTCCATCCGCTCGGCGATTGCCTCCACGATCAGGTCGCAACCTTCGAGCAGCGCCAGGCCGGTCTCGTAGTTCGCCGGGGTGATCGCCTCGGCCAGCGCCTTGCTGGCCAGTGGCGCCGGCGACAGCTTGCCGAGGTTGGCGATCGCGCGGGTCACGATCCCGTTGGGGTCGCCTTCCTTCGCGGCGAGGTCGAACAACACGGTGTCGACCCCGGCATTGGTCAGCTGGGCGGCGATCTGCGCGCCCATCACGCCGGCGCCAAGGACCGCGGCGCGGCGTACAAGTAGTTTCTCAGACATAGGATGCAACTCCTTGAGTAATCAGGGTTCGTCCGCCTTGAAGCCGGCGGCGGCAAAACGAATCAGGGCCTTTGCGGCGCGCGTGCGATGGGTCGCCTCGGACACCCCGGATGGACGCTTGATCAGGCCGAAGTCGGCCATCGCGTAGGTCAGTGCGCCGGACAGGAAGTCCAGCCGCCAGTACAGCGCTTCCTTGCCGAGCCCGGGCAGGCACCCGGAAAGCGCCTTGGCGAACTCGCGCAGGACGTGGCCGTACTGGTCGGACAGGAACTTGCGCAGGCTGTCGTTGCTTTCGGCGTAGGCGCGGGCGATCACGCGGATGAAGGCGCCTCCGCCGTGGCGGTCCTGGGCCATCGCCAGTGCCGGCTCCACGAACGCGGCAAGGATCGGCTCAAGCTCGCCGGGATGGCTGTCAACCGCCAGGCGCAGGGCTTTCAGGCGTTCGGCGCTCATGTCGTCCATGCGCCGGCGGAACACCTCGTTGACCAGGTTGTCCTTGCTGCCGAAGTGGTAGTTGACCGCCGCGATGTTGACGTCGGCGCGGCTGGTGACCTGCCGCAGCGAGGTCGAGGCGAAGCCCTGCTGGGCGAAAAGCTCTTCCGCCGCGTGCAGGATCCGGTCCTTGGTGGAAAAGTGCTGCAGGCTCATCCGCGGTCCCTGAATCAAACGCTTGATTGATCTTAGGGCGCAATCGGGGAATGCGTCAACCGGCAGGCGACCATCAACTTCGAAAACAGGTGCGGAGCGGGGTGGCAATCGGTTAGAATCCGCCGCAGCCATATCGGCCAAACCCGCGCCAGTACGCGGGTTTTTCTGTTATCTTCGGGCCGCGACCACGTTGCCGCCCGCCTCACTGGAGTAATCCCATGGCGCTGGAGCGCACTCTTTCGATCGTCAAGCCCGATGCCGTTGCCAAGAACGTGATCGGCGAAATCTATTCCCGCTTCGAGCAGGCCGGCCTGAAGGTGGTCGCCGCGCGCATGAAGCACCTGTCCAAGCAGGAAGCGGAAGGCTTCTATGCCGTGCACCGCGAGCGCCCGTTCTTCGGTGCGCTGGTCAACTTCATGATCTCCGGACCGGTGATGATCCAGGTGCTGGAAGGCGAGGGCGCGGTGCTGAAGAACCGCGACCTGATGGGCGCCACCAACCCGAAGGATGCCGCGGCCGGCACCATCCGCGCCGACTTCGCCGACAGCATCGACGCCAACGCGGTGCACGGCTCGGATTCGCTGGAGAACGCCGCGATCGAGATCGCCTACTTCTTCCCGGCGACCGACGTCTACGCGCGCTGAGCCCGGATCGGTCGCGCTGCCGATGAGCGACACCCGCACCCCGGTCATCGATATTGCCCTCGTGGGCGATTCCGGCGTGCGCGACCCGGCGACGGCGGCTCCGGCCGCCGCCACCGGCGGCAGGGCGACGGCCGACACGGGCGGGCGCACCAACATCTTCGACTTCGACCGCGCTTCGCTCGAGCGCTTCTTCGAGCAGGATCTCGGCGAAAAGAAGTTCCGCGCGCAGCAGGTGATGAAGTGGATCCACCACCGCTACGCGACCGATTTCGGCGACATGACCGACCTCGGCAAGGCGCTGCGCGCCAAGCTCGAGCAACGGGCGGTGGTGCAGGCACCGCAGGTGCTGCTGGACAAGGCTTCGGAAGACGGCACCCACAAGTGGCTGCTCGGCATGGATCCGAAGAACGCGATCGAGACCGTGTTCATCCCGGACAAGGGCCGCGGCACCCTCTGCGTCAGCTCGCAGGTGGGCTGCGCCCTGAATTGCACGTTCTGTTCCACCGCCACCCAGGGCTTCAACCGCAACCTCTCCACCGCCGAGATCATCGGCCAGGTGTGGGTGGCGGCGCGCCACCTTGGCAACGTGCCGCACCAGCAGCGCAAGCTCACCAACGTGGTGATGATGGGCATGGGCGAGCCGCTGGCCAATTTCGACAACGTCGTGCGCGCGATGAGCATCATGCGCGACGACCTCGGCTATGGACTGGCCAACAAGCGGGTCACCCTGTCCACCGCCGGCATGGTGCCGATGATCGACAAGCTGGGCGAGGTCAGCGATGTCTCGCTGGCGGTGTCCCTGCATGCGCCGTTCGACGAACTGCGCAATGAGCTGGTGCCGCTCAACCGGAAGTACCCGATCGCCGAGCTGATGGATGCCTGCGTGCGCTATGCGCTGCGCAAGCGTGGCACCTCGGTGACCTTCGAATACACGCTGATGAAGGACGTCAACGACCAGCCGGAGCATGCGCGCGGCCTGGTCAAGTTGCTGCGCGAGTTCGACCGCCGGGTGCAGATGAAGGATGCGGCCAAGGTCAACCTGATCCCGTTCAACCCGTTCCCCGGCACCCGCTACGCGCGGCCGGCCGACGAGGCGATCCGCGCGTTCCAGAAGCAGCTCAACAATGCCGGCATGATCGCGCCGGTGCGGCGCACCCGCGGCGACGACATCGATGCCGCCTGCGGCCAGCTGAAGGGGCAGGTGATGGATCGCACCCGCCGTTCGGCGGAGCACCGCAAGCACCTGCAGGACAGCGGGATCGCGCAAGGCGAGGTGCCGGATGCGGCGTGAGGCGCTCCTGCTGTGCATGGCGGTTTCCCTGCTCGCCGCGGGCTGCAACCGGCTGGAGCGGTTGAGCATCGTCAAGCCGACCGCCGAACGCGGCGACTGGACCCAGGTCGCGCCGGATTACGAGGTCAGCGACAAGGGCCGCACGGCGGCGCCGATGGCCGCCGCGCAATTGCTGGCCTCGGCCGGCGCGGCCTACCGTGCGGGCAAGATGGAGCAGGCCGCGCAGCAGGCACAGGCGGCGCTGAAGGCCGACCCCGCGATGGCGGACGCGCATACCCTGCTTGCCGCCATCGCGATCGAGAATTCCGACCAGGAGGCCGCCGGCAGGCACTACCAGCAGGCGCTGGCGATCGCCCCTGGAAAGGGCGCCTACGCCAACAACTACGGCACCTGGCTGTGCAGCAACGGGCGCGCCGCCGAATCCCTGTCCTGGTTCGACAAGGCGGTGGCGGATCCGGAATACGGCACCCGCGCCGCCGCGCTGGCCAACGCCGGTACCTGCGCGCACCGGACCGGGCAGCTGGGCCGCGCGGAGGCCTACTGGCGGCAGGCGCTGGCGCTGGAACCCACCGAAATGCAGTCGCTTGCCGGCATGGCCAACCTGGAATTCGCGCGCGCGCGCTACCTCGAGGCGCGGGCATTCGCCGAGCGCTGGCTCGGCATTGCCCCCTCGGATCGCGAGGCTTTGCAACTGGCGTCACAGATCGAGCTCAAACTCGGCGATACTGACGCGTCCACACGCTACCTTCAACGATTGCAGGCGTTGTCCCCCGGCGCCATCAACGCACCCCGTTCGCAATGACCACCCACCGCACAGATACGACGAACGACCTGCTGGCCGGTTGTGGCGGCCGCCTGAGGCAGGCGCGCGAAGCCGCGGGCCTCAGCATCGACGACGTCGCCGCCAGGCTGCGCATGCCGGCGCGGATCGTGCGTTCGCTGGAAGCCGAGGACTGGTCTCGGCTGGGGGCGCCGGTCTTCGTCCGCGGGCAGGTGCGCAGCTACTCGCGGCTGATGGGCCTCACCACCGCGCCGATGATGGAAGCGCTGGTGGACGTGGGGCCGGTCGAACCCTCGCGCCTGGTCAGCCGGACCCACACGCCGGCCGCGCAGTGGTGGGCCGAGCAGCTCGGCCGCCGGCTGGTGTACATCGTGCTGACCCTGTTCCTGGTGGTGCCGGCCTGGGTCGCCACCCGCCAGCACCTGTCCGCCACCGTTGCCGATGCCGCGCCGCTGGACCTGCCGGTGGATCCCGCGGGCAAGGCGGTGCAGCGCCAGCTGCCACCGGCGATGCCGCGCACCGTGGTTGCGTCGATGGCCGCGGTGCCGTCGGCGCGTCCGCCAGCAACCGAGATCGTCATCCGCACCCGCGGCGAAAGCTGGGTCACGGTGACCGCGGTCGATGGCAGCAGCCTCGAGAGGGCACTGGTCCCCGCAGGCAGCGAGCGCCGTTATGCCGCCGCTCAGGTCGCGCACCTGACCATCGGCAACGCCTCCGCGGTGGATGTCGAGAACCAGGGGCGCAACGTGGACATGGGCGCCTTCGCCCGCGCGAACGTCGCGCGCTTTACGGTATCCTCCGACGGTTCGCTCGTCGCGGCGGATTGAAGCGGCCGTCGCGGTCGCCGGCTCAACCCGGCGGGCGATTCCACACCCTACACATGGAGACCCGCGTAGCGAACGCGGGCGAGAGACAGCATGGCGATCGATGACCTGCTCGACGAGCACGAACAGAGCGAACGAGTCCGTTCCTGGATCCGCAGCAATGCACTGGGCCTGGTCGGCGGCGTGGCCCTTGGCCTCGGCGCGATCGCCGGCTGGCAGTGGTGGCAAGGCCAGCAATTGCAGCGCGGGATGGCGGTCAATGCCCGCTACGCGGAGGTCGTGAGGAACTACGAAGCCGGCCGGCTGCCCGCGGACAAGGGCCGCGCGGCGCTGGACACGATCGCCAAGGGCAACCAGACCCTGGCCACGCTGGCGGCACTGCAACTGGCCAAGACCCAGGCCGAGGCCGGCAAGCGGGATGACGCCATCGCCACCCTGCGCGGACTGCACGACCTCGATCCCGAATTGCGCGTGGTCGTGCGCCAGCGCCTGGCGCGGCTGCTGATCGACGCCGGCAAGGGCAAGGACGCGCTGTCCCTGCTCGACGACGAACGCAACCCGGCCATGCTCGACGCGCGTGGGGATGCGCAGCTCGCGCTGGGCGACCGTGCCAAGGCGCAGTCCGACTACCTGAAGGCGCTCGCCCTGGTCGACGTCGCCGATCCCCAGCATCGCCTGCTGACCCTGAAGCTGATCGAGGCCGGCGGCATGCCGCCGCATACCGAGGACAAGACCTGATGACCCGGGCCAAGCAACGCACCCAGTTCCGCCAGGCCGCACGCCTGCTTGCCGCCACCGCGCTCGCCGTCGCCCTGCTGTCGGGCTGTTCGAGCGTGAAGAACCTGCTGGATGGCCGCGGCAAGGACCACTCGAAGGATCCGACCCCGCTGGTGGAGCTCAGCCCCAGCGCCAACGTGAGCCAGTTGTGGAGCGCATCGCTCGGCAAGGGCGAACAGCAGCTGGGCATCGCCCAGCGTCCGGCGATCGCCGATGGAAAGGTGTATGCCGCCGCGGTCGAGGGCGGCGTGTCCGCGTTCGACCTGCGCAGCGGGCAGTCCCTGTGGCGCTATGCCTCCGAGTTGCAGTTGACCGGTGGCCCCGGCGCGGGCGATGGCCTGGTCGTGGTCGGCAGCCTCGAGGGCGACGTGATCGCGCTTGACGCCGCCACCGGCGAGGAGAAGTGGAAGTCGAAGGTCGCCAACGAAGTGCTGGTCGCGCCTGCGGTTGGCGGCGGCATGGTGTTCGTGCATTCGAACGACGGCCGCATCACCGCGCTGGATGCCGCAAGCGGCGAACGCCGCTGGTTCCACAGCGCCGACGTGCCGGCCCTCACCGTGCGCGGCAGCGGCGCGATCACCGTCGGGCCCGGGATCATCTTCGTCGGCAACGACAACGGCAACCTGACCGCGCTGGCGATGGCCGATGGCGCCGTGGCCTGGACCTCGCCGGTGGCGCAGCCGGACGGCCGCAGCGAACTCGAGCGGATGGCCGACGTGGACGGCCCGGCGGTGCTGGACAACACCACCCTGTTCGCGACCAGTTACAAGAACCACACGGTGGCGATCGACGGTCCCAGCGGCCAGCTGATGTGGGATCGCGAGAACGGTGGCCCGCGCGGGCTTGGCGTCAGCAATTCGGCGGTGGTCGTGACCGACCGCGACGGCAAGGTCTGGGCGCTCGACAAGAACACCGGCAGCAGCCTGTGGCAGCAGGAAGGCCTGGCCTACCGCGGCACCAGTGCACCGGCGGTCGTGGGCGACTACGCGGTGGTCGGCGACTTCGAGGGCGTGCTGCACTGGCTGCGCCTGAACGACGGCGCGTTCGCCGCGCGTTCCAGCCTGGGTGGTGCGATCAGCGGCCAGCCCGCGGTCGCCGATGGCGTGCTGGTGGTGCAGACCACCGAAGGCCAGCTCGCGGCGTTCGCCCTGCAGTAAGTCCGGCGCCGGCCCGCGGGCTGGCGCACATGCACGGCCCCGGCTAGTCTGCCGGGGCTGTCTGCTTTTCGGGCAACGCGCCGCCTGCGCGCGTTGGCCGCGTTGTTTTCCACGCGCGAACCGCGCAAAGGTTGATCCATGCTGCCCCTCGTCGCCCTGGTCGGGCGCCCCAACGTCGGCAAGTCCACGCTGTTCAATGCGTTGACCCGCACCCGCGATGCGCTGGTGCACGACCAGCCGGGCGTCACCCGCGACCGCAACTACGGCGTCTGCCGCCTCGCCGAAGGGCGGCCGTTCGTGCTGGTCGACACCGGCGGCATCGCCGGCGAGGACGAGGGCCTGGCCGGTGCCACCGCGCGGCAGTCGCGCGCCGCCGCGGAAGAGGCCGACCTGATCCTGTTCATCGTCGATGGCCGCGAGGGCGCCTCCACGGTGGACGACGACATCCTGCGCTGGCTGCGCAAGCTGTCGAAGCCGACCGTGCTGGTGGTCAACAAGTCGGACGGGATCGACCTGCAGGCCGCGCTGTCGGAATTTTCCCGCTACGGCCTCGGCGAGGCGTTGCCGGTGTCGTCCGCGCACCGCACCGGCATCGACGAACTGCTGGCCAGGACCCTGGGCCTGCTGCCGGAAGAGGGCGCGACCGAGACCCTGGACGACGATCCGAAGCGCGTGCGCATCGCCTTCGTCGGCCGCCCGAACGTGGGCAAGTCGACCCTGGTCAACCGCATCCTCGGCGAGGAACGGATGATCGCCTCCGAGGTGCCGGGCACCACCCGCGATTCGATCGCGGTCGACCTCGAGCGCGACGGCCGCAAGTACCGCCTGATCGACACCGCCGGCCTGCGCCGCCGCGCCAGGGTGGAGGAGGCGGTCGAGAAGTTCTCGGTGGTGAAGACCCTGCAGGCGATCGAGCAATGCCAGGTCGCGGTGCTGATGCTGGACGCCACCGAAGGCGTCACCGACCAGGACGCGACCGTGCTCGGCGCGGTGCTGGATGCCGGCAAGGCGCTGGTCATCGCGATCAACAAGTGGGACGGGCGCACGGACTACGAACGCCAGCAGGCCGAGACCCTGGTGTCGCGCAAGCTCAGCTTCGTGGAATGGGCGGAGAACGTGCGCATTTCGGCACTGCACGGTTCCGGCCTGCGCGAACTGTTCCGCGCGATCCACCGCGCGCACGCGTCGGCGACCAAGGTGTTCAGCACCGCCGACGTGACCCGGGCGATCGAAGCGGCCTACGTGGCGAATCCGCCGCCGGTCGTGCGCGGTCATGTGCCGAAGATGCGCTTCGCGCACCCGGGGGCGGAAAGCCCACCGACCTTCATCGTTCATGGCACGCGGCTGAAGTCGCTGTCGAACACCTACCAGCGCTACCTCGAGAACTTCTTCCGCAAGCGCTTCAAGCTGGTCGGCACGCCGATCCGCTTCATCTTCCGGGAAGGCGAAAATCCGTACAAGGACAAGAAGAACGTCCTCACCGATCGCCAGGTCGCGAAGAAGCAGCGGCTGATCCGCCGCGTCAAGCGCGCCAAGTAGCAGGCGATGACGGCCCGAGGCGAGGTGACCCTGGGCATCCTTGCCGGCGGCCGCGGCAGCCGGCTGGGCGGACGCGACAAGGCCTGGCTGATGCGTGATGGCGTGCCGCAGGTGGTGCGCATCGCCCGTCGCTTCGAGGGCGAGTGCACCGCGGTGCTGGTCAGCGCGAACCGGGACCTGCCGCGCCATGCCGCGCACGGACTGCGCGCGGTCGTCGACCGCATCGCCGACAGGGGTCCACTCGGCGGCATCGAGGCGCTGGCATCGGCCTGTGAAACGCCGTGGCTGCTGACCATGCCGGTGGATCTCGTCGATCCCGGCGATGGCCTGTTGCGCACGCTGGCGAGCGCCAGTTGCGGCGATGGCGCGGTGGCCACGGATGACGACGGCCTGCAGCCCCTGCTCGCGCTGTACCGGGTCGAGGCCCTGCGTGCGGCATTGGCCGACGCGCTGGCCGCGGGCGATTACGCGGTGCAGGCGATGCAGGCGCGGCTCGCGCTGCCGCGCGCCGGATTCGCCGGGCTGCGCTTCGGCAACCTCAACACGCCCGACGACCTGCGCCGCGCCGGTTGCGACGACGCCTGAGGCGCCCGCCGATCGGGGATAATCGCGGCATGCCGATCCGCCTCCTGAGTCCGAGCGAAGCCCTTGCCCGCCAGCGTGCCGGTGCGTTGCTGGTCGACGTGCGCGGGGACGGCGAGCGTGCGCTCGGGATGGCCGCGGGCGCGATCGGGATCGACCGCGAGCAGTTGCAGGCAGATCCCGCGCGCCACCTTGCCGATCCCGCGGCGGAGATCCTGCTGATCTGCCAGCTGGGCCTGCGCTCGCAACTGGCGGCGCAGGCCCTGGCGGCCTGCGGCTATCGCAACCTGGCCTCGGTCGAGGGCGGGCTGCAGGCGTGGCAGGCGGCCGGCCTGCCGATGGCGGAGCCCACCGTCGATGCCGATTTCGGCGAACGCTATGCGCGCCACCTGCGCTTGCCCGGGGTCGGCGTGGACGGTCAGGCGAAACTGGAAGTGGCGCGGGTGCTGCTGGTGGGCGCCGGTGGCCTGGGATCGCCGGCGGCGTTCTATCTCGCGGCGGCGGGCGTCGGCCACCTGCGCATCGCCGACGACGACGTGGTCGACCGCAGCAACCTGCAACGGCAGATCCTGCACACCGAGGCCCGCATCGGCTTGCCGAAGGTCGCGTCGGCGGCGGTCGCGCTGTCCGCGCTCAATCCGCGCACGTCGGTCGAAGCCGTGCGCGAACGGGTGACCGCGGCGAATGTCGAGCGCCTGCTCGACGGCGTCGACGTGGTCATCGACGGCGCCGACAATTTCCCCGCGCGCTACCTGCTCAACGATGCCTGCGTGAAGCTCGGCAAGCCGCTGGTGTACGGAGCGGTGCATCGGTTCGAAGGCCAGGCCAGCGTGTTCGATGCCGGCCGCCATCGCGGCAGCGCGCCGTGCTACCGCTGCCTGTTCCCGGAGCCGCCGCCGCCGGAGGCCGCGCCCAATTGCGCCGAGGCCGGCGTGCTCGGGGTGCTGCCGGGGGTGATCGGGCTGCTGCAGGCCACCGAGGCGATCAAGTTGCTGCTCGGCATCGGCGATACCCTGCGCGGCCGCCTGCTGCAGTTCGATGCGTTGGCGATGCGATTCCGCGAGACCCGGCTGGCCGCCGACCCGCAGTGTCCGGTTTGCGCGCCGGATCGCGCATTCAATGGATATGCGGATTACGCGGCGTTCTGCGCCGGGAGTTGAGGTGATGCGACTGCAACGGTGGTGGACCGGCGCCTGCCTGCTGGCGTTCGCGGGCAGCGCCATGGCCGCCGACCAGTGCCCGTCGCTGCAAGGCCGGCAGGCAGATCCCGAGGTCGCCACCCGCATCGCCGCGGTCGCCTGCGCCGAACACCTGCGCTGGCGGCGTCCCTTCATCGATCCCGCGGGCCGCCTCGCCAGCAGCGTGGTGGCGGAAGGCGAGAGCCGCGGCCTCGACGATGGCGGTGCGCCGTGGCGGCGGGTCGCGACGTACTGGCGCGATGCCGGCCTGCTCGGACGGACCGTCGCGGCCGGTGCCAGCGACTGCGTGCATGCGGCAGGCAACGCGTCCTATCCCGGCCTGGGCTGCCGCGGCTTCGTGATCGACAGCCCGTGGTCTGCCGCGTTCGTGTCGTGGGTGATGCAGCGCGCAGGCGTCCCCGGGTTCAGCCATTCCGGTGGCCATTTCGAATACGTCCGCGCCGCCCGGCTGGCCCCCGACGACAGCCCGTACCAGTTCCTGGACCCGCTGTCTTCGCCTCCGGCGGCCGGCGACCTGCTGTGCTACGTGCGCACCGGCCGCGTGCATGGCCACGAAGGCCTGGCCAGGGCGATCGACGGCGGTGCCACCGGTCTTGCCATGCATTGCGACATCGTGGTCGCGGCCAACGCCGGCGGCGATGCCAAGGCCTGGCTGGTCGGCGGCAACGTGCAGCAGGCGGTCACCATGCGCATGTTCAACCTGAATGCCACCGGCCGCTTCTGGGGCCTGCAGCGGCGCAGCGAAGGCGATCCCGAATGTTCGCCGGACGCGCTTTCGGCCTGCGATTTCAACCGCCAGGACTGGGCGGTGCTGCTCAAGCTCAAGTCGCAGGAACAGCTGGCCAGGCTTGGGCCGGTGCAGCCACCCGTGCTGTTGCCGTCCGCAACCCCGCCAGCGGGGTGCTGCGTGCAGTGCGTGCTCGGGTCCGGGGTCCCGCGTTGCCCGCCCACGGGCAGCCTGCCACCGCAACCGGTGCCGCTACCGAGCGACGCGGACTGACACCTCAGGCTGTCGCTGGCGGCTTGCTGCTGCGTGTGCGCGGCTTGGCGCGGTGGTCGATCTCCACGCTCAGCACGGTGTTGCAGTGGATGCAGCTGTGGCTGATGCAGCGTGCCTTGCTGGAGCCATCCACGATGCCGACGATGGTTTCCACGTTCACGTGCAGGACCCGCTTGCCGCATTTCGGACATTCGCCCTGGATTGCCATGTTGCCCCCTGCCAGCTCTTGTCGAGCACGATAAAGGCCGACGTCCCAGTCCAACGCTGGCAAGCCCCGGGGGCGGCCATTGGCTCCGGCGTGGCTTCGGCCTGTTGCCGCGCCCTGGGCCCTGCGATCGGCATACCGTACACCGCTTCGCGGGCGCCGTCGCGGGGTGCGATCGGGGATAATGCGCGACCGACCCAACCGCATCGCCACGCATGACCGCAACGATTCTCGATGGCAAGCGCATCGCCGACGACCTGCTGGATGGCCTGAAGGCCCAGGTCGATGCCCGCGTGGCCGCCGGGCTGCCGCGGCCGGGGCTGGCGGTGGTGCTGGTCGGGCAGGACCCGGCCTCGCAGTCCTACGTGCGCAACAAGCGCCGCGCGGCGCACAAGGTCGGCATCCAGGCCCTTGATTTCGACCTGCCCGCCGGCACCGGCGAGGCCGAGCTGCTGGCGCTGATCGACAGGCTCAATGCGGACCCGACGGTGCACGGCATCCTGGTGCAGTTGCCGCTGCCGGGCATCCCCGACGCCAGCCGGCTGATCCACCGCATCGACCCGCGCAAGGACGTCGATGGCTTCCATCCGGAGAATGTCGGCCACCTCGCGCTGCGCCAGTTCGGCCTGCGCCCGTGTACCCCGCGCGGCATCACCACCCTGCTGGCCTACACCGACCGCCCGGTGCGCGGCGCCAGCGCCACGATCGTGGGTGTGTCCAACCACGTCGGCCGGCCGATGGCGCTGGAACTGCTGATCGCCGGCTGCACGGTGACCTCGTGCCACAAGTTCACCCCGCCGCAGGTGCTGCAGCGGCACGTTGGCGAAGCCGACATCCTGGTGGTCGCGGTTGGGCGTCCCGGGCTGATTCCCGGCGACTGGGTGAAGCCGGGCGCGGTGGTGATCGACGTCGGCATCAACCGCCTCGACGATGGCCGCCTGGTCGGCGATGTCGGTTTCACCGAAGCCGCCACCCGCGCCAGCTGGATCACCCCGGTGCCCGGCGGCGTCGGCCCGATGACCGTGGCCACCCTGATGCAGAACACGCTCGAAGCCGCGGAACTCGCAGACGCACTTTGACCGGCGATGTCGTGGGGCGAAGGCGGGAGCGGCGGGCGTTCGCGCAGCGGCATTTCGAGCCGCGCAGCGAATGCCCGCCGCTCTCGCCTTCGCGCGAGCGGCCGAGCCACCAAACCGGTTACAATGACGCGCTTCACAAGCCACCGGACACCCCATGCTCCGCATCCAGGCTGAAGCGCTCACCTACGACGACGTTTCCCTCGTTCCCGCGCATTCGACCGTCCTGCCCAAGGACGTCACCCTCGACACCCGCCTGACCCGCGACCTGCGTATCCGGTTGCCGATCGTCTCCGCGGCGATGGACACCGTCAGCGAAGCCCGCCTGGCGATCGCCATGGCCCAGCTCGGCGGCATCTCGATCATCCACAAGAACATGTCGGCAGAAGCGCAGGCCGCGCAGGTCGCGCGGGTCAAGAACTTCGAGGCCGGCGTCATCCGCGAGCCGTTCACAGTCGGGCCCGACACCACCATCGGCGAAGTCCTGCGCCTGACCCGCGCCCGCAACATCTCCGGGGTGCCGGTGGTGGACGGCGCAGGCCAGCTGGTCGGCATCGTCACCGGCCGCGACATGCGCTTCGAGAAGAAGCTCGACGATCCGGTGCGCCACATCATGACCAAGAAGGACCGCCTGGTCACGGTCAGGGAAGGCGCCTCGGACGACGAGGTGATCGGCCTGCTGCACAAGCACCGGATCGAGAAGGTGCTGGTGGTGAACGACGACTTCGCGTTGCGCGGCCTGATCACGGTCAAGGACATCCAGAAGAAGTCCGACAACCCGAACGCCGCCTACGACAGCAGCGAACGCCTGCTGGTCGGCGCCGCGGTCGGCGTTGGCGGCGACACCGAGCAGCGCATCGAGGCACTGGTCGCGGCAGGCGTGGACGTGGTGATCGTCGATACCGCGCACGGCCATTCGCAGGGCGTGATCGACCGCGTGGCATGGACCAAGAAGCGCTTCCCGTCGCTGCAGGTCGTGGGCGGCAACATCGTCACCGGCGATGCCGCGCTGGCGCTGATGGACGCGGGCGCGGATGCGGTGAAGGTCGGTGTTGGCCCCGGCTCGATCTGCACCACGCGCATCGTCGCCGGCGTCGGCGTGCCGCAGGTCACGGCGGTGGCGATGGTGGCCGAGGCGCTGCAGGATCGCATTCCGCTGATCGCGGACGGCGGTATCCGCTACTCGGGCGATATCGGCAAGGCGATCGTCGCCGGCGCGTCCAGCGTGATGATCGGCGGCCTGTTCGCGGGCACCGAGGAAAGCCCGGGCGAGACCGAATTGTTCCAGGGCCGCAGCTACAAGAGCTACCGCGGCATGGGCTCGCTGGGCGCGATGGAGAAGGGCAGCAAGGATCGCTACTTCCAGGATTCCAGCGATGCCGACAAGCTGGTGCCGGAAGGCATCGAAGGTCGCGTGCCGTACCGCGGCCCGCTGAGCGGCGTGGTCCACCAGCTCGCCGGCGGCCTGCGCGCGACGATGGGTTATGTCGGCTGCGCCACCATCGAGGACATGCGCAAGACGCCGTCATTCGTGAAGGTGAGTGGTGCCGGCCAGCGCGAAAGCCACGTCCACGACGTGCAGATCACCAAGGAGCCGCCCAACTACCGGGCCGGTTGAGGCAGTCCACGGAAGGGGTGAGGCGACGCGTTTGCGAACCACTGGTTCGCGCGTCGCCGAACGCCCGGCCATGGATGGCCGGGCTGGATCATGTCGCAGCAGAACTGCCAGCGCCATGGATGGCAACGAGTAGCCAATCGAAGTCGAGAGTGCGACCCAAGCCCATGACCAACATCCACACCGACAAGATCCTGATCCTGGACTTCGGCGCGCAGTACACGCAGCTGATCGCGCGCCGCATCCGCGAGATCGGCGTGTATTGCGAAATCTGGGCGTGGGACCACGATCCGGCCGAGATCGCCGGCTTTGGCGCCAAGGGCATCATCCTCTCGGGCGGCCCGGAATCGACCACCGAGGCAGGCGCGCCGGCCGCGCCGTCGCAGGTGTTCGACAGCGGCCTGCCGTTGCTCGGCATCTGCTACGGCATGCAGACGATGGCGGCGCAGCTGGGCGGTGCCACCGAAGCCGCGGACCAGCGCGAGTTCGGGCATGCGGAGGTGGAGATCGTCGCCGGCGATGCCTTGTTCTCGGGGCTGTCGGACCATGGCGGCGCGCCGTGCATCGACGTGTCTGGATGAGCCACGGCGACCACGTCGCCACGGTGCCGCCGGGCTTTGCCATCACCGCCACCACGGACCGTATTCCGGTGGCGGCGATGTCGAACGAGGACAAGCGCTGGTACGGCGTGCAGTTCCATCCCGAGGTCACCCACACCAAGCAGGGCCAGGAGCTGCTGCGCCGCTTCGTGGTGGACGTCTGCGGCTGCAGGACGCTGTGGACCGCGGCCAATATCATCGACGACCAGATCGCCCGCGTGCGCGAGCAGGTCGGTTCCGATGAAGTGATCCTGGGCCTGTCCGGCGGCGTGGATTCGTCGGTGGTCGCGGCGTTGCTGCACAAGGCGATCGGCGACCAGCTGACCTGCGTGTTCGTGGACACCGGCCTGCTGCGCTGGAACGAAGGCGACCAGGTCATGGCGATGTTCGCCAACGAGGCCGACAACGGCGGCATGGGCATCAAGGTCATCCGCGTCAACGCGGCGGATCGTTACTTCGACAAGCTCGCCGGCGTCAGCGATCCGGAAGCCAAGCGCAAGATCATCGGCGGTCTGTTCGTCGAGATCTTCGACGAGGAGTCCAACAAGCTCGCCAATGCGAAGTGGCTGGCGCAGGGCACGATCTACCCGGACGTGATCGAATCCGCCGGCAGCAAGACCGGCAAGGCGCACGTCATCAAGAGCCACCACAACGTCGGCGGCCTGCCCGAGCACATGAAGCTGGGCCTGGTCGAACCGTTGCGCGAGTTGTTCAAGGACGAAGTGCGCCGGCTTGGCGTGGAACTCGGCCTGCCGCGCGAGATGGTCTATCGCCATCCGTTCCCGGGCCCGGGCCTGGGCGTGCGCATCCTCGGCGAAGTGAAGCGCGACTACGCCGAACTGCTGGCCAAGGCGGACGCGATCTATATCGACGAACTGCGCAAGGCCGGCCTGTACGACAGGACCAGCCAGGCCTTCGCGGTGTTCCTGCCGGTGAAGTCGGTGGGCGTGGTCGGCGACGCGCGTGCCTACGAATGGGTGATCGCGCTGCGCGCGGTGGAGACCATCGATTTCATGACCGCGCACTGGGCGCACCTGCCGTACGACTTCCTCGGCACCGTGTCCAACCGCATCATCAACGAACTGCGCGGCGTGTCGCGCGTGGTCTACGATATTTCCGGCAAGCCGCCGGCGACCATCGAGTGGGAATGAACGGCCTGCTTGCGAACCACTGGTTCGCAGGCCGTTCATTGCCCCGCCGAACAGGCGGGGCCGGGGCAAGGAGGCGAGGATCGTTGTGAACCCCGAGGCGCAGACTGGGCACGATCAGCGCTGGATGCGCCAAGCGCTGGCGCTGGCCGGGCGTGCGCAACGCGAGGACGACGAAATCCCGGTGGGTGCGTTGGTCGTCGATGCCGACGGCAGGCTGGTGGCCGAAGGCTGGAACCGCAACATCGCCGAGCGCGATCCGTCCGCGCATGCCGAGATCGTGGCGATGCGCCGCGCCGGCGCCGCCATCGGCAACCACCGGCTGCTTGGCTGCACGCTGTACGTCACCCTGGAGCCGTGCGCGATGTGCGCGATGGCGATGGTGCATGCACGGGTGGCGCGGGTGGTATTCGGTGCCTTCGATCCCAAGACCGGTGCCGCGGGCAGCGTGTTCGACCTGCTTGCGGATCCGCGCCACAACCATCAAGTCGAGGTCGTGGGCGGGGTGCTGGGCGAGGAGGCCGGCGCCTTGTTGACCGGCTATTTCAGGGCGAAGCGCGGCAAACCCGTCGATCCCGGCTGAGCACGCCCGTTCACAGCGGCCGCATCGCCACCTCGCGCACGTAGCGCTCGGCTTCGACGATTCCACGCAGTTGGGTGAAGGCGAGGTCGAGGTCGCGTCCCGGGCCGGTGCCCGGTGCGGCGTCCTGGCTGGACATCGCCGTGACCACGCGGTCGCCCAAGGCAGACAGAAGGCCGCCGCTGATCGAATCGCGCATCCCGGAAATCGCCTCGCGCACCTCGATGGTGGCGCCAACGGGCACGCCTCGGGTCTGCAGCCATGCGCCGAACAGCATGCTGGCCATCTCGGTGGCGGCGCGTGCGCCGACCTGCGCCTGCAGTTGCCGCGACGCCTGCGCGCGCGCCTCCGGCCCGATGTTCTGGTCGGCGGTGAGAGCGGTCTTGAACATGTCGCCGGCGATGTTCGCCTGCACCGTGATCAGGCCAAGCACCACGTTCTGGCCGACCGACAGCTGCTGCCCGGCCCCGACCATGCCGCGCCCCACTGCACTCAAGCCGCGCGGGATCAGGATATTGGTGACGACCGAGACGCTGGTGCTGATCGCCGCATTGCCCATCGCCTGGCGCATGGTCTGGTTGGCCGCCAGGTTGTCCTGGGTGTTGCCGGTGAAGGTGATGCCGGTGCCGGCGGCGCCCACCGCCAGCGCCGCACCACCCGACAGCGCGGTGGCACCCACCATCAGCACGCCGGCGGAGGCGTCACGCACGAAGCGGGCCGCCGCGAGTGCGTTTTCCCAGCCGGTGACGTGGCTGTCGATCGATGCCGCGGTCGCCCGGGTCGCTCGCCGCGACATGTCCCGGTAGTGCGTTCCTGCGCTTTCCCCATCCTCGCGCACGTGCACCAGGTATTCGTAGAAACGCCGCGGATCGTTGGCGGCGTCGCTGACGATGCTGCGGACGTTGGCGGCGGCGGCTTGGGTCGTGGCTTCGCGGATGCCGCTGAAGTTGGTCTCGACCTGGGTCAGGGTCGGCAGGAACAGGCCCTGGCTGGTGGTGACCACCCGGCTACGCGCGACCAGCTGCCGGTTGTAATGATTGGAGCGGAAGATGTGGGCGCAGCCATCCGGGTCGACCGCCCAGCCGCGCCCGCGGCCATCGGCATAACTCATCCAAGCCATCTGGGAATCCTCCATCCATCGCTGCCCACGCAGCGGGACGCCACGCAAGTCGTGGCAGAGGATGGCAGCGCGGCGGGCTGGCTGCCCATCCGCTGGAGGGCATAAGCCCAACGGAAGATGGCCGGAAAACGTGCTACCGCGGCAAGCCGCTATGATGGCGCGACCACCGAAACCGGTCCGCGCATGCACGCCGATTCCCCGAACGACCGCCTGATCTGGATCGACCTCGAGATGACCGGGCTGGATACCGATCGCGACGGCATCCTGGAGATCGCCACCGTGGTCACCGATGGCCAGCTCAACCTGCTGGCGGAAGGCCCGGAGCTGGCGATCGCCCATCCACTGGCCACGCTGGAGGCGATGGACGACTGGAACCGCACCCAGCACGGCAAGTCCGGCCTGTGGCGGCGGGTGCTGGAGGAGGGCGTGCCGCTGGCCGAGGCCGAGGCGCGCACCCTCGCGTTCCTGGACCAGTGGGTGCCGGCGAAGGCGTCGCCGATGTGCGGCAATTCGATCTGCCAGGACCGGCGTTTCATGCATCGGCTGATGCCGGCGCTTGAGGCCCATTTCCATTATCGAAACCTCGATGTCAGCACCATCAAGGAGCTGGCGCGGCGCTGGTCGCCGGAGGTCCTGGCCGGGGTGCAGAAGGAGGCCGCGCACACCGCACTGAGCGACGTGCGCGACTCCATCGCGGAACTGCGCCACTATCGCAACTCCATGGGGATGCTTGCCGGCCTGCCGGCGGGCTGAAGGCAGGGGAAAATGGAACGGATGCGGGGGGCATCTGTTGCGTACCGGGCGCGCGCGCTGGCGATGCTGGCCTTGCTGCTGTGCGTCGGCGCGTTGCCGGCCATCGCCCGAGCCCAGGACAAGCCGCTGACGGCTTACTTCCGGGAGACCTGGACCACCCGCCAGGGGCTGCCGCACAACCAGGTCAACGCGATCGCGCAGACCCCGGACGGCTACCTGTGGTTCGGCACCTGGGAAGGGCTGGTCCGCTACAACGGGCTTGAATTCCATTCCTTCGATCGCGGCAACACGCCGGAACTGAAGGACAACGGCGTGCGGTCGGTGCGCGCCTCCGCCGACGGTGCGCTGGTGATCGGTACCTCGCGCGGCGGGGTCACGGTCAAGCGCGGCGACCACTGGCGAACCTGGCGGGTCAAGGACGGGCTTGCCCAGGAAGAGATCATGGACGCGATCTTCGACCGCCGCGGGCGGCTGTGGGTCGCGACCGAGAATGCCGGCATCGACGTCGTCGACGGCAGCCGCGTCGACCATTTCACCACCCGCAACGGCCTGCCAAGCGCGGTCACCTACGGCCTGCTGCTGGACCGCGACGGCAGCGTGTGGGCGGCAACCGCGCGCGGGCTGGTGCATTTCTTGGACGGGCGCCTGGTGGTGTACGCGCAGGCCTCCGGCTTGCCGCCGGCACCGGTGTTCCGGGTGTTCCAGGATGCCGGCGGACGCCTGTTCGTCGGCACCGAGCGTGGCGTGTACCGGCGCCAGGGCGAGCGCTTCGTGCTTGCCTCGGCGTTGCTGCCGGACGATGGCGTGCCCAGCATGGCGCAGGATGGCGCCGGCAACCTGTGGGTCGGCAGCGTCAACAACGGCCTGTTGCGGCTGGGCAAGTCCGGGGTCGAGACCTTCACCAGCCTGCGCGGGTTGCCGAACAACCGGGTGGCCGCACTGCTGGTGGATCGCGAGGGCAGCATCTGGGCGGGCACCAATGCCGGCCTGCTGCGCCTGAGCGACGCGCCGTTCAGCACCTACAACGGCGACCACGGGCTCAGCGACGACTACGTGCGCGCCGTGCTGGAGTCGCGCGACGGGTCGCTGTGGCTCGGCACCAGCCGCGGCCTCAACCGCTGGCGCGGTGGCAGGCTCGAGGCCAGCTACACCGCCGCCGACGGCCTGCCCAGCGACTCGGTGCTGAGCCTGCTGGAAGACCGCGATGGCAGCCTGCTGGTCGGCAGCTACACCGCCGGGGTCATGCGCCTGCGCGACGGCAAGCTGGTCGCGCACTACGACAACGCGCACGGCATGCCCGGCAGCAACCAGGTGCGCGCGCTGGCGCAGCAGGCGGACGGCACCCTGTGGTTAGGCACCAACCGCGGGCTGGTGCGGATGCGCGACGGCGCGTACACCCATTTCGGCGTGGCCCAGGGCCTGCCGCGCGAATTCATCATTTCGCTGCAGGTCGCGCGCGACGGCAGCCTGTGGGTCGGCACCGCCAACGGTGCGGCGCGGATCGTGGATGGCCGCGTGCAGGCGCTGGACATGCGCGGCATGAACGGCGCGCAGGACGTGTTCGATTTCCACGAAGACGCGGACGGCACGCTCTGGTTCGCCACCGACCGCGGCCTGCTGCGCTACCGGGGCGGCCGCCTGCAGGCGCTCGGGCTGGCGCAGGGGCTTCCGGTCGATACCCTGTTCGCGGTGGTCGACGACGGCATCGGCAGCCTGTGGCTGACCTCCAACCGAGGGGTGATGCGGGTCGGGCGCTCGGAGGTCGAGGCGGTGATGGATGGCCGCAAGCCGCGGCTGGAGCTCGACCGCTTCGGCGAAGCCGATGGCCTGGCCAGCTACCAGTGCAACGGTGGTTCCGGTCCGGCCGCGCTGCGCGACCGCGGCGGCCGGATCTGGATCGCAACCGCCGGTGGCGCGGCGGTGGTGGAGCCGAAGGCGCTGCGTGCCTACAAACGGACGCTGCCGCCGGTGCTGGTCGAACAGGTGCTGGCCAACGACCGCGACGTGCAGGTACAGGGCCGCCTGGAATTGCCGGCGGGCACTCGCAAGCTCGAATTCCATTACGCCAGCCTGACCTTCCAGACCCCGCGCTTCGTCCGCTACCGCTACCAGTTGCAGGGCGTGGACCGCGACTGGATCGAACGCGGCAACCAGCGCGTGGCCCAGTACACCAACGTGGCGCCCGGCAACTACCGGTTCCGCGTGAATGCCTCCGCGCCCGGGCTTGGCCACGGCTGGAGCCCGGACGTCACCACCCTGGAGATCGGGATCGCGCCGCGGCTCTGGCAGCGGCCGTGGTTCCTGCCGTTGCTGCTGCTGTTCGGGGTGCTGGCGCTGGCGGGCCTGTACCGCTGGCGGCTGGGGCACATGCGGCAGCGCGCCGCGGACCTGGAGGCGGTGGTGGCGGCACGCACCCGCGACCTGCGCGAGCAGACCGAACGCCTGCGCGAATCCGACCGCGAGAAATCATTCCTGGTCGACAAGCTGCGGGAACAATCCGAGGCGTTCGAACGGCAGGCCCGCGAGGACGCGCTCACCGGCCTCGGCAACCGCCGCAGCATGGACGAGGAGCTGGCGCGCGCGTTCGAACAGGCGGTGCAGTCCGGGCGGCCACTGAGCTTCGCGCTGATCGACATCGACCACTTCAAGCGCATCAACGATGGCTACTCGCACGCCGCCGGCGACCGCGCGCTGGTCGAGATCGCGCGGATCATGCGCAACGAGCTGGGCGTGCTGGGCACGCTGGCGCGCTGGGGCGGCGAGGAGTTCGGGGTGCTGTTCGAGGGGCTGGCGCTGGAAGAGGCCAGGCGCCGCTGCGAGCGCCTGCGCTGGGCGGTGGAGCGGCTGGACTGCAGCGGCTTCGCGCCGGGCTGGAAGATGACGATCAGCGGCGGGGTGGCCGAACGCACCGGCATTGCCCATTACGAACGCCTGGTGAGCCGCGCCGACGCGCTGTTGTACGAAGCCAAGCGCGCCGGGCGCAACCGCATCTTCGGCTGATCGGCGCGCTCAGCCGCGCGGCGGCCGGGGCCGGTGGTCGCCGTCGTCGGCGACGCCGCGCAGCAGCAGCTCCGACAGCGGCCGGCCATCGGCATCGCGGTGGTACACATGCAGGTCGCGCTGCGGATAGGGGATGCTGAGGCCGTGCCCGATCAGCTGGTTGCGCACCGCTTCCACCACCCGGCTGCGCGCCTCGATGAAATCGTCGTTCGCGGCGAATGCCTGCAACACCAGGTCCACGCTGCTCTCGCCGAGGTTCAGCACCCGCACCACCGGCGCCGGTTCGTCCAGCACCAGCGGCTCGTCGCGGGCGATCCGCACCAGCAGGTCGCGCGCCTGCTGCAGGTCGTCCCTGTAGCCGACGCCAACGGTGACGTCGAAGCGCCGCTGCGGCAGGCTCGAATAATTGATGATCGGCGCGGTGGTGATCTCGCTGTTGGGCAGGATGATCACCCGGTGGTCGAGCCCGCGCAGCCGGGTCTGGAACACGCGCACCTCCAGCACCGTGCCTTCCTGGCCGGCGGCGACGACGTGGTCGCCGGTGCGGAACGGCCGCAGCACGATCAGCATCACCCCCGAGGCGATGTTGGACAGCGAATCCTTGAGTGCCAGGCCCACCGCCAGGCCGGCGGCGCCGAGGATCGCGAACATCGAGGTGGTGGGGACCCCCAGCGCGGTCAGCGCGGTCATGATCACCAGTACCAGCATCACCGCATAGGCGATGTTGCGCAGGAAGCCGCCGAGGGTGGGATCCACCCCCGCGCGTGCCATCACCCGGTCCAGGCCATTGCCCAGCCGCTGCGCCAGCCAGCGGCCGGCCACGAAGATCGCCACCGCCGCCAGCAGGCGCAGACCCCACGCCTCCAGCAGGTGCAGCCAGTCGATCCCGCGCAGTTCGCTGACCAGGGCACTGGCGGCTTCGCGCGGGGCCGCGGGGGTGGTGCCGGTGGCAGGCAGCATGCAGTCTCCTCGGTGCGTGCATGCCCCGGAGCGGGCATGCAGGATCCGCCTTGATGTTGGCACGGCCGCGGTGGCGGCCGCGCGGCGCTCAGCCGGCGCGGGCCTTCGCCAGCGCCAGCCAGGTGTCGACCACGGTGTCCGGGTTCAGCGAGACCGACTCGATGCCCTGTTCCATCAGCCACAGCGCAAGGTCCGGGTGGTCGCTGGGGCCCTGGCCGCAGATGCCGATGTACTTGCCCCGTCGCTTCGCCGCGCTGATCGCCATCGCCAGCAGCTTCTTGACCGCCGGGTCGCGTTCGTCGAACAGGCCGGCGACGATCGCCGAATCGCGGTCCAGGCCAAGGGTCAGCTGGGTCAGGTCGTTGGAACCGATCGAGAAGCCATCGAACAGGTCGAGGAATTCGTCGGCCAGCAGCGCGTTCGACGGCACCTCGCACATCATGATGACCCTGAGCCCGCCCTCGCCGCGGCGCAGGCCGTTTTCGGCCAGCACCTCCAGCACCTTGCGGCCCTCGTCCACGGTGCGCACGAACGGGATCATCACCCACAGGTTGTCCAGGCCCATGTCCTCGCGCACGCGCTTGACCGCGCGGCATTCCAGCGCGAACGCCTGCTTGAAGCTCGGGTCGATGTAGCGCGAGGCGCCGCGGAACCCGATCATCGGATTCTCCTCGTGCGGCTCGTACTTGCCGCCGCCGATCAGGTTGGCGTACTCGTTCGACTTGAAGTCGGACATGCGCACGATCACCGGGTTCGGCGCCACCGAGGCGGTGATGGTGGCGATGCCCTCGGCCAGCCGGTCCACGTAGAACTCGACCGGGCCGGCGTAGCCGGCGGTGCGGGCTTCGATCCTGGCCTTGGTCGCGGCGTCCTGGCGGGCATAGTCCAGCAGCGCGTTCGGATGCACGCCGATATGGCTGGCGATGATCATCTCCAGCCGCGCCAGGCCGATGCCGGCGTTCGGCAGCATGCCGAAGTCGAACGCGCGGTCCGGGTTGGCCACGTTCATCATGATCTTCAGCGGCGCCGGCGGCATGTTGCCGAGGTCGGTGGTGATGCGCTCGAAGGGCAGGGCGCCGGCGTAGATGAAGCCGGTGTCGCCCTCGGCGCAGCTGACCGTGACCGGGTCGCCGTCCTTGATCGTGTCCAGCGCGTTGCCGGTGCCGACCACCGCCGGTACGCCCAGCTCGCGGGCGATGATCGCCGCGTGGCAGGTGCGGCCGCCGCGGTTGGTGACGATGGCGGCGCTGCGCTTCATCACCGGCTCCCAGTCCGGGTCGGTCATGTCGGCGATCAGCACGTCGCCGGGCTGCACCCGGTTCATGTCCTCCAGCGTGCGCACCACGCGCGCGGTGCCGCTGCCGATGCGATGGCCGATGGCGCGGCCCTCGGCCAGCACCTCGCCGCGCCCGCCGAGGGTGTAGCGCTCGATCTGGGTGGCGTGGTCGCGCGACTTCACCGTCTCCGGGCGCGCCTGCAGGATGTAGAGCTTGCCGGTGTGGCCGTCCTTGCCCCATTCGATGTCCATCGGGCGGCCGTAGTGCTGCTCGATCACCAGCGCCTGCTTCGACAGTTCCTGCACGTCGGCATCGGAGATGGAGAATTTCGAGCGCAGGTCGGCCGGGGTGTCCTCGGTGCGCACGCGCTCGCCCGGCGCGTCGGAATAGACCATGCGCAGCTGCTTGCTGCCCAGCGAGCGGCGCAGGATCGCAGGCCGGCCCTGCTGCAGGGTGGGCTTGTAGACGTAGAACTCGTCCGGGTTCACCGCGCCCTGCACGACCATCTCGCCCAGGCCGTAGCTGGCGGTGACGAACACCACGTCGCGGAAGCCGGATTCGGTGTCGAGGGTGAACAGCACGCCGGACGCGCCGACGTCGGAACGCACCATCAGCTGCACGCCGGCGGACAGGAACACGTCCTCGTGGGCGAAACCGTGGTGCACGCGATAGGCAATCGCGCGGTCGTTGTACAGGCTGGCGAAGACTTCCTTGACCTTGCGCACCACGTCGTCGGCGCCGGTCACGTTGAGGAAGGTTTCCTGCTGGCCGGCGAAGCTGGCATCGGGCAGGTCTTCAGCGGTGGCGGAGGAGCGCACCGCGACCGCGATGTCCTGCGCGCCGGCATCGGCACACAGCTTTTCGTAGGCGCTGCGGATGTCGGCATCCAGCCCAGGCTGCAGCGGCGCATCGATCACCCAGCCGCGGATCTCGGCGCCGGCGGCGGTGAGGGCGGGGACGTCCTCCACATCGACCGTCGCCAGCTTGTCGTAGATGCGCGCGTGCAGGGTGTTGTGGGCGATGAAGTCCTTGAAGGCATCGGCGGTGGTGGCGAAACCACCCGGCACCGACACGCCCAGGCCGGACAGCTGGCCGATCATCTCGCCCAGCGAGGAGTTCTTGCCGCCCACCTGGGCGAGGTCGGACAGGCGCAGGTCGTGCAGCCAGAGCACGTTGGGGGCGGTCATGGCAGGCTCCGTGGGGGATCGTTGGCGGCGCGGGCGCGCCGAAGTCCGCTATTTTAGCAACCGATCCCGAGCCCGGCCCAGCGCACCATGCCTGCTTCCCGCCCCGTGTTCTACGTGTCCGACGGCACCGGCATCACCGCCGAGACCATCGGCCACAGCCTGCTGACCCAGTTCACCGCCGAGGAATTCGCCACCGACCGGCTGCCGTTCGTGGACACCCCCGACAAGGCGCGCGAGGCCGCGGGCCGCATCCGCGCGGCCGGGGAGGCCGCCGGCGCGCGCCCGATCGTGGTCAGCTCCTGCGTGGACGGCGACCTGACCGCGCTGCTGGCGGAGAGCGGGGCGCTGATGCTGGACGTGTTCGCGCCGTTCATCGCGCCGCTGGAGCGCGAACTGGGACGCGCCCGCCAGCCGCGGGTGGGGCAGGCGCACGGGATCGTCGATTTCGAGAGCTACCACCGCCGCATCAACGCGATGAACTACGCGCTGACCCACGACGACGGCATGAAGCTGGACTACTCGGAGGCGGACCTGATCCTGGTCGGGGTGTCGCGCGCGGGCAAGACCCCGACCTGCGTGTACCTGGCGCTTCACCACGGCGTGCGTGCCGCCAACTACCCGCTGACCGAGGAAGACCTGGAGGCCAGCGAGCGCCTGCCGGCCAAGCTGCGCGCGTTCCGCAGCAAGCTGTTCGGGCTCACCATCGACCCGATCCGCCTGCAGCAGATCCGCCAGGAGCGGCGGCCGAACGCACGCTATTCGCAGCTGGACACCTGCAGGCGCGAAGTGGCGCAGGCGGAGGCGATGCTGCGGCGGGAGGGCATCGAGATGCTGAGCACCACGCATGCATCGATCGAGGAGATTTCCAGCCGCGTCCTCGAGTACCTCGGCATCAATCGCGAGATGTACTGAGCCGGTTTTTCGGTCGGCACGGGAACCCCACGTTAGGCCGCGCGCAACGCGCCGTCAATGCTGCCGCGACGCGGATCGCGCGTGTAGGATCGGGGCCATGAGCAAGGTCCTGGCCCGCTGCGTCCCGCTCCCGAAGCTCAGCCGCTTCGGCTGGCTGATGGGCCTGTACGCGGAGAACCACGCGCGCCTGCAACGCCTGTTCGAACCGGCCGACCTGGCCTGCGGCGGATACGTCTCCAGCATCGGCGACGGCCTGGACCTGCGGATCGACGTGCTGGCGCGCCACGCCTACACGGTGGAACTGCGGATGAGCTACGGCCTGGTCGATCCGCAGACCGGCCTGTTCGACCCGTCCGCCAACCTGCGCCTGTACAACGACGCGCGCCAGGTCGAAGCCACCCATTGCTACGCCGGCCGCAGATGGCAGGACGTGATCGGCATGTTCCCGCCGCCGGAGCGGATCCTCGACCACCGGCTGCGGATGAACACCTTCCTCGGCAAGTGGCTGCAATACCTGGCCGAGCAGGGCCACGGCGTGGCGACGTTGCGGCCGGCATCGCAGGTTGGCATCGAAACAGCCGCTTGACGCATCCGGGATTCACCCGCAAAATGCGCGTCCCGTTTCATGGGGCCATAGCTCAGCTGGGAGAGCGCCTGCATGGCATGCAGGAGGTCGGCGGTTCGATCCCGCCTGGCTCCACCAATTTCGCGAACCGGCACGCCTCGCCGGCACGCGGACCAAGCTGCAAATGTCCCCATCGTCTAGAGGCCTAGGACACCACCCTTTCACGGTGGACACCGGGGTTCGAATCCCCGTGGGGACGCCATCCACAGCGCAACACGAAAACCGCCGCAAGGCGGTTTTTTGTTTTCCGCATTTCCTCGCCTGCAGAGCGGGGCATGCGCAAGTGTCGCTTTACCACGGAGCAGGTCAAAAGACCTCACTCCGCCGACTTGCGTTCGCCTTCGTCGAACGCCACCGCATCGGAGATGCCGGCGCGACGCTCGCGGATCTTGCCTGAGGCCAGCGACCAGGCGACGTCGCTGCCGCGCTTGTGCTTGCCGAACAGCAGGCTCGAGTTGCGGCCGATTCCAAGCGACTGCGCGTCGTCGAATGCCGCCAGGTCAGCGCTCAGGAAGATGAATTCCCAGCCCAATGCCTGCTTGGCGTTGATCAGGGTACTCACGCGCGCGCGGTCGAATTCGCGGCTGGCGTTTTCCTGGCCGTCGGTCACCACCACGTACAGGATCCTGCCCGGGCGCAGGGCGTCCGGAATCGCCGCCAGGCGCGCCTCCAGCTCAAGGATGCCGCGGCCCAGCGCGTCATACAGCGGCGTGGTGGCGCGCGGGATGTAGGTCTCGGCGGTGAGCGGCGCGATGGCGGCCAGCGGCGCGAAATCGGCGATCACTTCGTACGGGTCCTGCGAATCGAACTGGACCAGGGTCATCGTGCCCGGCTCGGGTGCGGCCTGCTGCTGGGCCAGGAAGGCGTTGAACCCGCCGATCACGTCGTCGCGGATGGTGTCCATGGAACCGGTGCGGTCGAGCAGGACGGTGATGTGGCTGCGAATGGTCATGGCGGCGCCTCCTGGAGTGAGCCGCCAACGTGCACCATGCGCGTCGCAGCCGGTGAGACATGGGCGCCGGATCCTCGCGGGCGGAGGATCCATGACCCAGCTTGCACGACTCGAAGTCCAGCCGGCCGCCGCTGATGGCGGCTCTTCGTCTTCACTGGCGCCGCGCCTGCTGCGCAAGTATCCGGAGCGTGTCACCGGCGCGTTCGTGGTCCCGGCGCGGGAGGGATGCTTCGTCGCGTTGCCGGATGCGCTGCCGGAGAGGTTGGCCACTGCCTTGCGCAGCCGCGGGCGCGAGCGCCTGTATTCGCACCAGGGTGCGTGCTGGGATGCGGTGGCGCGCGGCGAGGATGTGGTGGTGGTCACCCCCACCGCGTCTGGCAAGTCCCTGTGCTACACGCTGCCGGTGGTCGCGGGGGCGATGACCCGCCGCAGCAAGGCGCTCTACCTGTTCCCGACCAAGGCGCTGGCGCAGGACCAGGTGGCGGAGCTGATCGAGCTGTCGAAGGCGGGCGAGCTGGGCGTGCGCGCGGCCACCTTCGATGGCGACACCCCCGGCGACCAGCGGCAGGCGATCCGCCTGTCCGGCGACATCGTCGTCACCAATCCGGACATGCTGCACCAGGGCATCCTGCCGCACCACACCAAGTGGGCGCAGTTCTTCGAGAACCTGGCCTACGTGGTGATCGACGAGATCCACGCCTACCGCGGGGTGTTTGGCTCGCACCTGGCCAACGTGCTGCGCCGGCTGCAACGGGTCTGCGCGTTCTATGGCGTACGCCCGCAGTTCATCCTGTGCTCGGCCACCATCGGCAACCCGCAGCAGCATGCCGAAGCCCTGATCGGCCGCACGGTCACCGCGATCACCGAGTCCGGCGCGCCGTCCGGCGAGAAGCACGTGCTGCTGTGGAATCCGCCGGTGGTGAACCCGGACCTGGGCCTGCGCGCATCGGCGCGCTCGCAGTCCAACCGGATCGCGCGGATGGCGATCAAGGCCGGGTTGAAGACGCTGGTATTCGCGCAGTCGCGGACGATGGTGGAGGTGCTGACCAAATACCTGAAGGACGTGTTCGACCACGATCCGCGCAAGCCGGCGCGCATCCGCGCATACCGCGGCGGCTACCTGCCCACCGAGCGCCGCGATGCCGAGCGCGCGATGCGCGACGGCCGCATCGACGGCATCGTCTCCACCTCGGCGCTGGAACTGGGCGTGGACATCGGCGCGCTGGACGTGGTGGTGCTCAACGGCTACCCGGGCAGCGTCAGCGGCACCTGGCAGCGCTTCGGGCGTGCGGGGCGGCGCCAGAAGCCCAGCCTGGGCGTGCTGGTGGCGTCTTCGGATCCGCTGGACCAGTACATCGTGCGCCACCCGGAGTTCTTTTCCGACGCCAGTCCGGAACATGCCCGCATTGCCGCCGACCAGCCGGTGATCCTGCTGGACCACATCCGCTGCGCTGCGTTCGAGCTGCCGTTCCTGGAAGGCGACAGCTTCGGCCCGGTGGACCCGGCGGTGTACCTGCAGCTGCTGGCCGAGGATGGCGTGCTGCATCCGGAAGGCGGGCGCTGGGAGTGGATCGCCGACAGCTATCCCGCCATCGCGGTCAACCTGCGCTCGGTGGCGGATGGCAACTTCGTGGTGGTGGATCGCACCGACGGCCGCCAGACGATCATCGCCGAAGTGGATTTCAGCTCCGCGCCGCTGATGCTCTACGAGGGCGCGATCCACATGGTGCAGTCCACGCCATACCAGGTGGAGCGGCTGGACTGGGAGGGCCGCAAGGCGTTCGTCACCCGCACCCGCGTGGACTACTACACCGATGCGATCGACTACACCCGGCTGAAGGTGCTGGAGTCGTTCGCGCAGGCGGTGACCGGGGTGGGGCAGGTCCACCACGGCGAGGTCCACGTGGTGCGGCGGGTCTCGGGCTACAAGAAGATCCGCTACTACACGCACGAGAACATCGGCTACGGGCCGGTCACCTTGCCGGACCAGGAAATGCACACCAGCGCGTGCTGGTGGCAGTTGCCGGAGCTGGTGCTGGATGCATTGTTCGAATCGCGCCAGCACGCGCTGGACGGGTTCCTCGGCGCCGCGCATGCGCTGCATGTGGTCGCACGGATCGCGGTGATGGCCGATGGCGCCGACCTGCGCAAGGCGGTGGGCAGCGGCGACGGGGCGTGGTCTGCCAGCGGTGATGGCCACGGGCGTGGCCAGCTGCGGGCCACCGATGGCGCGCCGCTGCCGGCCGGGGCGTTGGCGCGTTTCCAGCCAACGGTTTACCTGTACGACAACTACCCGGGCGGGGTGGGGCTGTCGGAGCCACTGTTCGCGCGCCAGGCCGAACTGTTGCTGCGGGCGCAGGCGCTGGTGCAGGACTGCGGCTGCCGGGCGGGATGCCCGAGCTGTGTCGGCCCGGTGCTGGATGATGCGGTGCCGCTGGCCGAAGGCCCGCGCCAACTCGCGTTGCGGGTGCTGCGCGCGCTGCAGTCCGCATGAGCGTTGGCCTCGACCGCCTGCAGGCGCTGCGGCGGCAGAGCGGGGCGGCAGCGCCGCGTGTGCCGGCGGTTGCGCTGCCCGAACCCGTGGATGCGCTGGTCGAGCAGGTCGCCCGCCTGCGTGGCCTGTTGCGGGTGACGCGCGGTAGCGCGCCGTTGGTGGCCGCCAGTGCGGACCGCACGATTCCCGGCCGCGAAATCGCCGCGGGCCTGTGGCTGCAGGAACAGCGGCTGCCGCTCGGGAATCCATGGCCCGTGCTGCTTGATGCCGGCTTCGATCGCCGCGAGCCGGTGCCCACCCACGACCTGTTGTTCTTCGATACCGAAACCACCGGCCTTGCCGGCGGCACCGGCACCCGCGCGTTCATGATCGGCGCTGCCGCGATCGACGGCGACGCGCTGCACGTGCGCCAGTTGACGATCGCCAGCACCGGTGCCGAAGCGGCGATGCTGGAGGTGTTCCGCGGCTGGCTGCGCGCCTCCACCGTTTTGGTCAGCTACAACGGCAAGTCGTACGACGCGCCGCTGCTGAAGACGCGCTACCGGCTGATGCGCCAGGCCGAACCGCTCTCGGGCCTTGCGCACATGGATCTGCTGTACCCCAGCCGCCGCCGCTACCGCGGCTGCTTCGAGAACTGCCGGCTCGCCACCATCGAGCGGCGGGTGCTCGGCATCGTGCGCGAGGACGACCTGCCCGGCAGCGAGGCCCCGGCCGCGTGGCTCGGCTACCTGCGCGGCGGTTCCGGCGCGCTGCTGCGGCGGGTGCTGGCGCACAACCGGCAGGACGTGGTGACGCTGGCGCGGTTGGCCCTGCACCTGGGCAGCGCGTGAGTCGATGCGGGCGGTTTCCCGACGGACCGACGCGTGTAACCCCGGCTGCGTTCCGTCGGGCCACGCGGCAGCATCTCCAGCATCAACCCCGATGCGTGAAGGCCGATGAGACACCGTTCGCTGCCGTGCTTGCTGCTCCTGCTGGCTGCGTTCGCCGCGGGTGCCGGCGAATTGCATCGCTGCGTCAGCCGCACCGGCCAGGTCAGCTATCTCTCTGCGAGCTGCCCGGACGGCCAGAGGACGGATCGCATCCTGCAGTTCGTCCCGGATCCGGTTCCTGCGCCCGTTACCACGCGCACCGGCAAGGCGTCGGCATCCGGAAACCGCCAGTCGTCTCGCCAACGAACTGTTGCGAGCCACAAGCCCGAGCCAAGCCCGTGCCAGCGTGCGAAGGCCCGGCGCGAAGCGCAACTGGACCAGCTTGGGCTCAAGCGCACGTTCGATGACCTGAGCCGGATCGATGCGGCGGTGCGGGTGGTGTGCAACGGGTTCTAGGTAGCGGTCATGGCTGTCTTGACAGACATAATAAGCATTATGCGAAGTTATAAGCTGCCGCGCCGGCGGTCAATACACCGGACGCAGGACCCCGGCCAGGCGCGCCCCGGCCCAGACCAGCATGAAGCCGCCGACCAGGGTCGCGCCGAGGTAGCCAAGCAACAGGTCGCTGCGTTGCGAGCGCGCCATCAGCAGGCATTCCAGCATCAGCGCCGAATACGTGGTCAGCGCGCCCAGCACGCCGACGATCAGGAACGCACGCCAGTACAGCGCATGCGGTCCACGGCCCTCCAGCCACACCGCGAGGAAGCCGACCGCGAAGGAACCGACCAGGTTGGCGGCAAGCGTCCCGTACGGGATGCCGGTGCCGAACTGGCGCAGCATCGCGCCGCCCAGCCAGTAGCGTGCGCCGGCACCAAGCGCGCCGCCCAGCATCACCAGCGCAAGCTGTTGCCACCACAGGTTCATGGGCGGTCCTTCTGCTTGCGCACCTGCGTGCGCGCCGCACGCAGCGTGTCCAGCTTTTCCTTGAGCTTGCCTTCCATGCCGCGTTGCACCGGCTGGTAGTACACCCGCTCGCCCATCGCGTCGGGGAAGCCGGTCTGGTCCAGCGCGATGCCGCCATCGACGTCGTGGTCGTACTGGTAGTCCTTGCCGAAGCCAAGCGATTTCATCAACCGGGTCGGCGCGTTGCGCAGGTGCAGCGGCACGTCCTGGGTGCCGTGCGCTTCGACATCCGCACGCGCGGCATTGAAGGCGCGATAGGCCGCGTTCGATTTCGCGGTGCTGGCCAGGTACAGGGTGAGCTGCGCAAGCGCGAGTTCGCCTTCCGGCGAACCCAGGCGGTCATAGGCGTTCCAGGCTTCGATCGCCATCTGCAGCGCGCGCGGGTCTGCAAGGCCGATGTCCTCAACCGCCATCCGGGTCAACCGCCGCGCGAGGTAGCCGGGATCCGCGCCGCCGTCCAGCATTCGCGCCAGCCAGTACAGCGCCGCGTCAGGATTGGAGCTGCGCACGCATTTGTGCAGTGCCGAGATCTGGTCGTAGGACTGGTCGCCGCCCTTGTCGAAGCGGCGGGTGCGGTCGGCGAGCACCTGGTGCAGGGTCGCCTCGCTGATGCAGCCACCCTCGCCGTCCGCAAGGTCGGCGGCGATTTCCAGCAGCGTGAGTGCGCGGCGCACGTCGCCGTCGGCGGCGCCGGCGATCTCGCGCAGTGCGGCATCGGCGACCTCGAGGCAGCGACCGCCGAGGCCGTGTTCTGCATCGTCCAGCGCATGCCGCAGCGCCAACGCGATGTCGTCCGCGGACACCGCCTCCAGCACGTGCACGCGGCAACGCGACAGCAGCGCGGAATTGAGTTCGAACGAGGGATTCTCGGTGGTGGCGCCGACGAACAGGATGGTGCCGCGCTCGATGTGCGGCAGGAATGCGTCCTGCTGCGCCTTGTTGAAGCGGTGCACCTCGTCCACGAACAGCACCGTGCGGCGGCCGGCCTGGAATCGCGCCTGCGCCTGCGCCAGCACCTCGCGCACCTGCGGCAGGCCTGACAGCACCGCCGAGATCGCCACGAATTCGGCATCGGCGTGGCGCGCAAGCAACAGCGCCAGCGTGGTCTTGCCGCAGCCGGGCGGGCCCCACAGGATCATCGAGTGGACATGCCCGCCCTCCACCGCCCGCCGCAGCGCGGACCCGGGCGCGAGCAGCCGGCGCTGGCCAACCATGTCCGCCAGCGCGCGCGGGCGCATGCGTTCGGCCAGCGGGCGCAGCGAGGCGCTGGCGGCGTCTTGCAGTTCGGGCAGGTCTGCTTGCTTGGGTGGTGCGGGCATCCCGCGATTCTACGCGGGCATCGTCAAGACGATTTCAGGCAGCCACCCGGCCCCGCCCGCCAGGGCGGGCGTTCGACGAGCCGCGCGCCAGTGGCGCGCAAGCGGCTCGTTTCACCCGCCGATCACGTCCACGCCCTTGCCCGGCCGGTAGACGAAGGTGCCCTTCGCGAAGGTCGGGTTGCGCTTCCAGCCGCTGAAGGAAATCGTGGTGCGCTGGCCCAGCGCATCGATGTATTCCATCTGCACCAGCCCGGCCTTGCCAAAGCCGAGCCGCGCGGACTTGAACGGCGCCGTGGCCTGCTTCGGGGTGAGCCGCAGCCATTCCACGCCAGCGACCGTGCCGGCATCCTGGACCGTGAATTCGCGGTCGAGCCTGGACGGATCCAGCAGGATCGCCAGCGGGCTGTTGGCTTCCTCCACGCCCTGCGGGCGCTTGCTGACCTGCTGCAGGTCGGGGTCATGCACCCAAACGGTGGTGCCGTCGGCCACGATCAGCTGCGGATACGGCTTGACGTATTCCCAGCGGAACAGCCGCGGCGCGGACAACGCCACCCGTCCGGTCGAAGCTTCCTTCTGCTTGCCGCGGGCGTCGAACACCTGCTGGCTGAACTGCCCGTCGAGGCCCTTCAGGCCCTTGGTGAAGGTGTCGAGCTGGTCGCGCCCGCCGGCATTGGCGGCAGTCGCGGCCAGCAGCAGTGCGGCGGCCAGGATGGATGTCGCAGGCTTCATGGGGAGTCTCCTTCGGTAGGCGCGGCGTCGGCACAGGCGGTAGGCGGCCCTTGCCACGAAATCAAGGAGGAGGCAGTGGCCGCAAGGCCAGTGCCGGGGGACGTTCGCGGCAAGGGCCGCGTACCGCCCGTGCCGCGACCTTGCGATGCAGTGTGTGCGAAGAAACCTGAATGCGACTGCACGCAAACCGAGCGGGGCTGAATCGCCTGCTCGTGGTCAGGGACGCGGCGGCGGCGGTGCCAGCACGGAGCGGTCGCCATTGTGTTCCGGCGTGCTGACGATGCCCGCCGCTTCCATCGCCTCGATCATGCGCGCGGCGCGGTTGTAGCCGATCTTGAGTCGCCGCTGCACGCCGGAGATCGAGGCGCGGCGGGTTTCGGTGACGATCTGCACGGCCTGGTCGTACAGCGGGTCGGCTTCCGGATCGTCGCTGCCGGATGCGGTCTCCGGCAGCCCGGTGGCACCCACGCTGCTGCCGTCGTACATCGTCTGCGCTTCTTCCAGCACGCCTTCGATGTAGTCCGGCCCTCCCCCGCTCTGCTTGAGATGGTCGACCACCCGATGCACTTCCTCGTCGCTGACGAAGGCGCCATGCACGCGCTCCGGCATCGCGGTGCCGGGCGGAAGGTACAGCATGTCGCCGTGGCCCAGCAGTGTTTCCGCGCCGCTCTGGTCGAGGATGGTGCGGCTGTCGATCTTGCTGCTCACCTGGAACGCGATGCGGGTCGGGATGTTGGCCTTGATCAGGCCGGTGATCACGTCCACCGACGGGCGCTGGGTGGCCAGGATCAGGTGGATGCCGGCCGCACGTGCCTTCTGCGCCAGCCGCGCGATGAGTTCCTCGACCTTCTTGCCGACGATCATCATCATGTCGGCGAATTCGTCGATGAAGATGACGATGAACGGCAGCGTTTCCAGCTGGCGCGGCGCCTCGTCCAGCGCCGCATTGGGCTTGAACAGCGGGTCCATCATCGGCTGCCCGGCGTCCTGCGCGTCCTTCACCTTCTTGTTGAAGCCGGCCAGGTTGCGCACGCCGACCGCGCTCATCAGCTTGTAGCGGCGCTCCATTTCCGCCACGCACCAGCGCAGGCCGTTGGCGGCCTCCTTCATGTCGGTGACCACCGGCGCCAGCAGGTGCGGGATGCCCTGGTAGACGCTGAGCTCCAGCATCTTCGGGTCGATCATCAGCATCCGCAGGTCCTTCGCGGATGCCTTGTACAGCAGGCTCAGCACCATCGCGTTGACCGCGACCGACTTGCCCGAACCGGTAGTGCCGGCAACCAGCAGGTGCGGCATCCGCGCCAGGTCGGCCACCGTCGGCCGGCCGGCGATGTCCTTGCCCAGCGCCAGCGTCAGCGGGCTGTTGGACTTGTCGTATTCCTTGGAGCGCAGCAGTTCGCTCAGGTAGATCATCTCGCGGTGGGTGTTCGGCGTTTCCAGGCCGATCACCGACTTGCCCGGGATCACGTCGACCACCCGCACCGACTTCACCGACAGCCCGCGCGCGATGTCCTTGTCCAGCGAGGAAATCTGGCTGACCTTGACCCCCGCCGCCGGCTGTACCTCGAAGCGGGTGATCACAGGGCCCGGATAGGCACCCACCACTTCCGCGTCGATGCGGAAGTCCTTGAGCTTGAATTCGATCTGCCGCGACAGCGTTTCCAGGGTCTCCTCGCTGTAGCCCTTGGGCTGCGGCTTGGGATCGTCCAGCAGCGCCAGCGGCGGGATGCCGGAGCCGTCGCCGCCTTGGAACAGCGGGATCTGGGTCTCGCGCTTGGCGCGGTCGCTCTTCTCGACCACCGGCGCGGCCGGCGGCTCGATCTTCACCGGTGCACGCTTCGCGCGCAGCTCGGTATCGACCTTGCGCGCTTCCCCGCGTTCCTCGCGCAGCGCCCGGGTTTCCTGCCATTCGCTGGCCTGCTGCGCACTCTTGCGCGCGCCGCGGCTGAGCAGGCCGGGCAGCGCCAGCACCCAGCCGCCGATCCGGTCCATCACCGCCAGCCACGACAACCCGGTGGCCAGGGTCACCGAGATCAGGAACAGGCTGAGCAGGAACAGGTTGGCGCCGAGTGCGCCGAACAGCATGCCCAGCGAGTTGCCGATCAGCTGCCCCACCACACCGCCGCTGCCTTCGGGCAAATCATGGGAACCCGCTACACGAAGGGCCAGCAGGCCGGTGGCGGAGACAAGGAACCCAACGATGCCGATCAGGCGCAAGGCGGGACCGAGGTCGGCATCGCCATCGCCATCGCTGTCCATCCCGAACAGCGCGATCCAGGCGATCGCACCGAGCACCACCGGCAGCAGGAACGCCACGTAGCCGGTCAGCATCAGCAGCACGTCGGCAATCCACGCACCGACGCGGCCACAGGCGTTGTGGACCGGCGCGGTGATGCTGCCGGACGACGAGAACCCGGGATCGGCCGGCGAATAGGTGACCAGGCAGGCGAGCAGGAACAGCAGCAGCGGCGCCACCGCGATCAGCGCGAGGTCGCGCCACAGCCGCTGGCGCCCCGGGCTCATCGCCGGCTTGCTGGCCCGGGACGCAGGCTTGCGCCCTGCCTTGCCCATTTCGGGAGCCGTGCGTGCCACCTGTGATCAGACCTCAGGAAATTCCCCTAGTGGTTTGATATTACGACATTTGTCGCCTTCGGCACAGCGCGTGCGGGCGGCCAGGTGGCGGGCAGCGTTGCGGACATCGCGCCTTGTGCTGGCGCTGGCCCGCCTCCAAGCTATGGAACTCCCGCGACCCGTCGCCCCAAGCCTGCACTCATGACCCCGACCAAGCACACCCGCCTGTTGATCCTCGGTTCCGGCCCCGCCGGCTGGACCGCCGCCGTGTACGCGGCGCGCGCCAACCTCAAGCCGGTGGTCGTCACCGGCATGGCCATGGGCGGCCAGCTGATGACCACCACCGAGGTCGACAACTGGCCGGGCGATGCCCACGGCCTGCTGGGCCCGGACCTGATGGCGCGGATGCAGGCGCATGCCGAGCGCTTCGACACCGACGTGGTGTTCGACCACATCCACAGCGCCGACCTCTCGCAGCGGCCGTTCCGGCTCAAGGGCGATTCCGGCGACTACACCTGCGATGCGCTGGTGATCGCCACCGGTGCCACCGCCAAGTACCTCGGCATCCCGTCCGAGGAAGCGTTCAAGGGCCGCGGCGTGTCCGCCTGCGCCACCTGCGACGGCTTCTTCTACAAGGACCAGGACGTGGCCGTGATCGGCGGCGGCAACACCGCCGTGGAAGAGGCCCTGTACCTCTCCAACATCGCCCGCAAGGTCTACCTGGTGCACCGCCGCGACACCTTGCGCGCGGAGAAGATCATGCAGGACAAGCTGTTCGCGAAGATCGCGTCCGGCAAGATCGAGGCGGTCTGGCACCACGCGGTGGACGAAGTGCTGGGCAATGAAGCCGGCGTCACCGGCATGCGCGTGAAGTCGGTGCTCGACGGCAGTACCCGCGAGATCGCGGTCCAGGGCTTCTTCGTCGCGATCGGGCACGCGCCCAACACCGCGCTGTTCGACGGCCAGCTGGAGATGAAGAACGGCTACCTGAAGATCCAGACCGGGCTGGACGGCAACGCCACCCAGACCAGCGTCCCCGGCGTGTTCGCCGCCGGCGACGTCGCCGACCAGGTGTACCGGCAGGCGATCACCTCCGCCGGCTTCGGCTGCATGGCGGCGCTGGATGCGGAGAAGTTCCTGGACCAGCACGACTGATGGCGGCTGCGCGCCTGCACCGCGCGCTGTCCGAAATCCCCGCCGATGCCTGGGATGCGCTGCACGATGGCCGCAACCCCTTCGTCGCCCACGCCTTCCTGGCCGGGCTGGAAGCGCACGGCTGCCTGCGCGAGGCGTGGGGCTGGACACCGTGCCACCTGGGCCTGTGGGACGGCGATGTGCTGGTCGCGGCCGCGCCCGGCTACCTGAAGTCCAACTCCCACGGCGAATTCGTGTTCGACCATGCGTGGGCGCAGGCGCATGCGCAGCATGGTCTCGAATACTTCCCGAAATGGCTGGGCGCGGTGCCCTACTCCCCGGTCACCGGGCCGCGGCTGCTGGCCCTGGAGGATGGCGCAAGGCGCGACCTGGTCGCGGCGATCGCAGGCATGGTGCGTGCGTCCGGGTTGTCGTCGGCGCACGTCAACTTCCACGATGGACCGGACGAGGCGGCGTTCGCCCACGGACAGTCCCCGGATGACCGGAACTGGTCGCTGCGCGAAGACATCCAGTACCACTGGCACAACGAAGCGGGCTGGACCGGCTTCGACGCCTTCCTGGCGGCGATGGACCACAAGCACCGCAAGAACATCCGCCAGGAGCGGCGCAAGCTGCGCGAGGCCGGCATCGATTTCCGCATCGTGCACGGCGACGAGGCCAGCGACGCGGACCTTGCCGCGATGCACGGCTTCTACCTGGCCACCTTCGCCGACTACGGCAATTCGCCCGCGCTGACCCTCGATTTCCTCCGCCACCTGGCGCGCGAGATGCCCCGTTCGCTGGTGATCGTGCTGGGCCAGCGGGATGGCGCGCCTGTCGCGGGCGCGCTGTGCCTGCGCGGCGGCGACACGCTCTACGGGCGCTACTGGGGCGCGTCCGAGCTACATCCCGGCCTGCATTTCGAGACCTGCTACTACCAGGGCATCGAGTACTGCCTGCGCGAAGGCCTGGCCCGCTTCGAGCCGGGGGCACAGGGCCACCACAAGATCGCGCGCGGCTTCCTGCCCACTTTGGTGCGCAGCCGGCACTGGATCGCGGATCCACGCTTCGCCCGGGCCATCGGCGCATGGTGCATGGAGGAACGCGAGGCCGTCCGCGCCCACCTGCAGCAGTCGCTGGCGCATTCCCCCTTCCGCGCAGGCCCGGCATGAGCCTGCGCCTGTTGCAGGTGGACAACGATCCCGGGGCGCCGTTCCCGCCGGTGGACCAGGCGCTTGCCGAACCGGATGGCCTGCTCGCCTTCGGTGGCGACCTGTCGCCGCAGCGCCTGCTCAACGCCTACCGGCACGGCATCTTCCCGTGGTTCTCGGATGGCGAGCCGATCCTGTGGTGGAGTCCGTCGCGGCGCGCGGTGTTCCGGACCGATGGCGTGCACCTGTCGTCGCGGTTCCGGCGCGGGTTGCGGACCTCGCGACTGCTGGTGCGCGCGGATACCGCGTTCGATGCGGTGATCGGTGCCTGCGCGCACAACCCGCGCCCGGGCCAGTCCGGCGGGACGTGGATCACCCGGGGGATGATCCAGGCGTACGCACGGCTGCATCGGCTTGGCCATGCGCACAGCATCGAGGTGTGGGATGGCGAACACCTCGTCGGCGGCCTGTACGGCCTTGCGATCGGTCGGATGTTCTGCGGCGAAAGCATGTTCTCCGCGCAATCCGGCGCATCCAGCGTGGCCCTGGCGGCCCTCGCCCGCCGGCTGCACGGGTGGGGCTGGCCGCTGATCGACGCGCAGGTGCCGAACGACCATACGCGTCGGCTGGGCGTGGAAACCTGGTCGCGGGGCGCGTACCTGCAGGCGCTGGCGGGCTTGCGCGACGCACCGGACGCGGTGGAAGCGTGGAGCGGACGCTTCGGCGACATCGCGGCGGCGGAGCTCGCCCACCCGGCGGCGGCTTAACGGGTTTTTTGCAAGCCCTCGCCACGCGTGTCAGAATGCCGCGCTTCGGGTCGCGGTCGCGGCCCGGCTTCACGTTTCAATCCGGGAATACCAGCCACAGTGGCAAAAGACGACGTCATCGAATTTGAAGGCACGATCTCCGAGACCCTTCCGAACACCATGTTCCGGGTCAAGCTGGAGAACGGCCACGAGATCATCGCGCACATCTCCGGGCGCATGCGCAAGAACTACATCCGCATCCTGACGGGGGACAAGGTCAAGATCGAGATGACCCCGTACGACCTCTCGAAGGGGCGCATCACCTATCGCATGAAGTGACCTTCATCGCGGCATCATCGAAAAGGCGGCCACTGGCCGCCTTTTTCGTTGCCGGCGCGAGAGAGGTTGCCCTGCCGGGGCACTGTTTCGCGAATGTCCTCCGGCTGCGGCCTAGCGGCCTTGCCTCCCCCTTGATTTCGCGAAACGGACAGCGCCCCGGCAGGGCAACCGTCCCCATCCGCGCCTACTCGACAACCGCCGGCAGCAGCTTCTCCGGCTCGGCCTGCACGTCCAGTGCCAGTTCGCCGTCGGCGACATCCAGGCGGACGCGGCCGCCGTTGACCAGCTTGCCGAACAGCAGTTCGTCGGCCAGTGGGCGCTTGACCTTGTCCTGGATCAGGCGGCCCATCGGGCGTGCGCCCATCAGCGGGTCGAAGCCGTGCTGGGCCAGCCAGTCGCGCGCGGCCGGGGTGGCCGACAGCGACACCAGCTTCTCGTGCAGCAGCACTTCCAGCTCGATCAGGAACTTGTCCACCACCCGCAGGATGTGGTCGAAGCCCAGCGCCTGGAACTGCACCACCGCGTCCAGGCGGTTGCGGAATTCCGGGGTGAAGCCGCGGCGGATCGCTTCCATCGAATCGGTGCTGTGGTCCTGCTTGGTGAAGCCGATGGTGCGCCGCGCGGCCTGGGTGGCGCCGGCGTTGGTGGTCATCACCAGGATCACGTTGCGGAAGTTCGCCTCGCGGCCGTTGGTGTCGGTCAGCACGCCGCGGTCCATGACCTGCAGCAGGATGTTGAAGATGTCCGGGTGCGCCTTCTCGATCTCGTCGAGCAGCAGCACGCAGTGCGGCGTCTTGACGATCTTCTCGGTCAGCAGGCCGCCCTGGTCGAAGCCGACATAGCCCGGGGGCGCGCCGATCAGGCGGCTCACCGAATGCGGTTCCATGTATTCGGACATGTCGAAGCGGACCAGCTCGATCCCCAGCTGCATCGCCAGCTGCTTGGTCACTTCGGTCTTGCCGACGCCGGTGGGGCCGGCGAACAGGAAGTTGCCGATCGGCTTGTCCGGGTTGCCCAGCCCGCTGCGCGCCAGCTTGATCGCGGAGGTCAGGCTGGTGATCGCCTCGTCCTGGCCGAAGATCACCATCTTCAGGTTGCGCTCCAGGTGCTGCAGCACGTCCTTGTCGGAACTGCTGACCTGCTTGGCCGGGATCCGCGCCATCTTGGCCACGATGGTCTCGATTTCCTCGACGTCGATCAGGCTCTTGCGGGTCTCCAGCGGCAGCAGGCGCTGGCGCGCGCCGGCCTCGTCGATCACGTCGATCGCCTTGTCCGGCAGCAGGCGGTCGCCGATGTGCTTGACCGACAGGTCCACCGCGGCCTTGATCGCCTCGTCGGCGTAGGCGACGCCGTGGTGCGCCTCGTAGCGCGGCTTCAGGCCCTGCAGGATCTCGATGGTTTCGCCCACCGTGGGCTCGACGATGTCGATCTTCTGGAAGCGCCGCGCCAGCGCGCGGTCCTTCTCGAAGATCCCGCGGTATTCCTGGAAGGTGGTGGAGCCGATGCAGCGCAGGTCGCCGCTGGCCAGCATCGGCTTGATCAGGTTGGATGCGTCCATGGTCCCGCCGCTGGCGGAGCCGGCGCCGATGATGGTGTGGATCTCGTCGATGAACAGGATCGCGTGCGGCAGCTTCTTCATCGCCGCCAGCACCGCCTTCAGGCGCTTCTCGAAGTCGCCGCGGTACTTGGTGCCGGCGACCAGTGCGCCGAGGTCGAGCGAATAGATCACCGCCTCGCCGAGCACCTCGGGAACGTCGCCCTCGACGATCCGCTTGGCCAGCCCTTCCGCCAGCGCGGTCTTGCCGACGCCGGCCTCGCCCACGTACAGCGGGTTGTTCTTGCGCCGGCGGCACAGCACCTGGATGGTGCGCTCCACTTCCTCGGCGCGGCCGACCAGCGGGTCGATCCTGCCGGCCGCCGCCAGCTCGTTGAGGTTGCTGGCGAATTCGGCGAGCGCGTCGCCCTTGTGCTCGGCCTCGGCGCCTTCCTGCCTGGCCTCGCCTTCCTGCGGCGGCGCGGGTTCGTCCTCGCCGTTGCGGGCGATCCCGTGCGAGATGTAATTGACCACGTCGAGCCGGTGCACGTCCTGCTGGTTGAGGAAGTACACGGCGTGCGAGTCCTTTTCGCCGAAGATCGCCACCAGCACGTTGGCGCCGGTCACTTCCTTCTTGCCGGAGGACTGCACGTGGTAGACCGCGCGCTGCAGCACGCGCTGGAAGCCCAGCGTGGGCTGGGTGTCGCGGCCGTCGTCCTCGGCCAGCCGGTTGACCGAGACTTCGATCGCCTCCTCCAGCGCGCCGCGCAGGCGCGGGAAATCGGCGCCGATGGCCTTGAGCACGGCTTCCGCGGACGGGTTGTCGAGCAGCGCGAGCAACAGGTGTTCGACGGTCATGAACTCGTGGCGCGCGTCGCGGGCGCGCTTGTAGCACTGGCCGATGCTGTGCTCGAGATCCTTGCTGAACATGGGGGCTGGACCCTCCGTGGGACTGCTCAAGATGTGGGGCGGGCGCGCACCTCAAACAAGCCCCCGCAGCCCACTTCTACGCCTTCTCCATGGTGCACAACAGTGGATGCTGGTTCATCCTTGAATATTCGTTCACCTGCGCCACCTTGGACTCGGCGATCTCGCGGGTGAACACCCCGCACACCCCGCGCCCGCGGGTATGCACGTGCAGCATGACCTGGGTGGCCTGTTCCAGGTTGAGCGGGAAGAACTGCAGCAGCACGTCGACCACGAAATCCATCGGGGTGTAGTCGTCGTTCAGCAGCAGCACCGAATACAGCGGCGGACGCGCGGTCTGCGGGCGGCTGGGGGCGACCACCACGCCATGTTCGTGCTCGTGCTGGGGTTTGTCGGGCTTGTGCGGCATCGGCCAATTATACGAAGGGCGCGCGCGTGGACGGCGTCTGCGGCAACAGGGACAATGCGGGCATGACCCTTGAAAACCAAGCACGATGAGCTATCGCGAAGGCCGATTCTGGCAGCCGGACGTGACCGTGGCCACCGTGGTGGTCCGCGATGGCCGCCTGCTGTGCGTGGAAGAGCGCAGCAACGGCCAGTTGGTGATCAACCAGCCGGCCGGCCACCTGGAGCCGGACGAAAGCCTGGTGGACGCCGCGGTGCGCGAAACCCGCGAGGAAACCGGCTGGAACGTGCGCATCACCCATCTGGTCGGTGCCTACCAGTGGAAGGCGCCCGAGACCCGCCGCCACTACCTGCGCTTCGCGTTCGCCGCCGAAGCGGTCGACCAGATCCCCGGCCACGCGCTGGACGAGGGCATCGTGCGCGCGCTGTGGCTGACCCCGGGCGAGTTGCAGGACCTGGCGCCGCGCCATCGCAGCCCGCTGGTATGGCGCACGGTGGCGGATTTCCTCGGTGGCAGCCGGCACCCGCTGGCGCTGGTGCAGCAGTTGGCATGAGCGGCGCGGCACCCGGGAGGGAACGCATCGTGGTCGGGGTGTCGGGTGGCGTGGATTCGTCGGTCGCCGCCCTGCTCCTGCGCGATGCGGGTTTCGATGTCACCGGCGTGTTCATGCAGAACTGGGCCGATGATGGATCGGGCGATTGCAGGGCCGAGGACGACCGCCGCGATGCGGTGGCGGTGTGCGGCACGCTGGGCCTGCCGATCCGCTTCCGCGATTTCTCGCGCGAATACCGGGACGGTGTGTTCCGGAATTTCCTTGCCGAATATGCCGCCGGCCGCACGCCGAACCCGGACGTGCTGTGCAACCGCGAGATCAAGTTCAAGCATTTCCTTGATGCTGCCCGCGAGTTGGGCGCGGAGGCCATCGGCACCGGGCATTACGCGCGCATCGACCGGGTGGACGGCCGCTACCGGCTGTTGCGCGCGAAGGACCGCGGCAAGGACCAGAGCTATTTCCTGCACCAGCTCGGGCAGGCGCAGCTGGCGGTGACGCGCTTCCCGCTGGGTGAACTGGCCAAGGGCGAGGTGCGCCGGATCGCGGCCGCGCATGGCCTGCAGACCGCCGGCAAGAAGGATTCCACCGGCATCTGCTTCATCGGCGAGCGCGACTTCCGCGACTTCCTGTCGCGCTACCTGCCGGCGAAGCCGGGCGAGATCCGTACGCCGGACGGGCAACGCGTGGGCGAACACCCGGGTGTGTTCTATTTCACCCTGGGCCAGCGCGAGGGCCTGAACATCGGCGGCGTGCGCGGGCGCGCGCAGGCGCCGTGGTTCGTGGTCGGCAAGGACATCGGGCGCAACATCCTGTATGTCGACCAGGGCCACGACAGCCCGTGGCTGCAATCGCACACGCTGCGCAGCGAAGCTGCGCACTGGGTCGCCGGGCAGCCGCCCGCGTCGCGGTTCCGCTGCACAGCGCAGACCCGCTATCGGCAGCCCGACGAGGCCTGCGATGTCGAGGTGCTGGACGATGGCAGCCTGGCGGTGCGCTTCGAGCGCGCGCAGCGCGCGGTCACCCCGGGCCAGTCGCTGGTGCTGTACGACGGCGATGCCTGCCTCGGTGGTGCCATCATCCTGTCGACCGACGCCCCCGTCGCCGGCCAATCCATTCCTGGGGACAACGCTGCATGAGTGGCATCGAAGACCGCGTACTCGCGCTGGGCGGGTTGTTGCAGGCGCTGGCGCAGGTGCGCCGGATCGCCGACACCGGGCAGTCGGAGACCACGCCGGTGCGGGTGGCGCTGGACAGCGTGTTCCGGATCGACGCGTCAGATACCGAAGCGGTTTATGGCGACGTTGCATCGCTGCGCGGCGGCCTGCGGCTGCTGCGCGACTACCTTGCCAACAGCAACCGCGACGAGGCGCTGGGCAAGCTGGCGTTGGCGGTGATCAACCTGGAGAGCCGCTTCAGCCGCGAAGCCGGGGTCGCCGGCCAGGTGGGCGCCGGCATCCGCGAGCTGGCGGCGCAGGCCGCTCGCCTCGGCAGCGCGCACCCGGACGTGGTCGCCGGGCTTGGCAGCCTGTATGCAGGGACCGTCAGCACCCTGCGTCCGCGGGTGATGGTGCAAGGCAACCCGCATTACCTTGGCCAGGCCGGGGTGGTGGCGGAGATCCGTGCCCTGCTCCTGGCCGCGCTGCGTTCGGCGGTGCTGTGGCGGCAAAGCGGCGGCAGCCTGTGGGATTTCGTGTTCCGGCGGCGCGAGATGGCGGCTGCGATCGATTCGCTGATGGGGTAAGGCGGGGCGTGGTCGCATGCCGGCCATCCGTGGCCATCTCACGCCCGGCAGCACGCTCCAGCGCCAGCACCTGCAGCCACAGGGTGCGGGATGCGGAAAGGTGTTCCCGTTCTGCCAGCACGCGCTCGCGGGTTGCCGTGCGCTGCGCCGTGCGATCGACGATCCCGCGCCGGTAGCTGCGCTCGACCAGCAGCTCCAGTTGCCGCTGCTGCTGCAGGTGCCGGTCGGCCTGCGCGACGGCGTCCTGCGCGATCAGCACCGTCGCCAGCGCGCGCTCCAGCTCCAGCGGGATCAGGCGGCGAACGGCTTCGGCCTGGTGGGTGGCCTCGGCGACCCGCGCATCGGCGAGCGCGGTCCGCGCCTGGCCACTGTCGAACACCGGCAGGGTGACCTGCAATTCGGGACCCAGCATCGCCATGCCATTGGCCTCGCGCATGCCCGCCAGTCCGGCTGATGGCAGGGTGGCGCGCACCGCCCCGCTCTCCAGGCGGTGCGCGGCCTGCGCCTGCTCCAATCGGGCGCTCGCCAGCTGCGCGTCGGGGCGATGGTTCGCCGCCCACGCCTGCCATTCGCGATCGTCATGGTTCGCCAGCGCCGGTACCGGAAGCGCGGCCGGCAGCGTGATCGCGTTCGCGCTGGCCAGGCCCAGGGCGGCCGCCAGTGCGCTGCGCGCCTGCACCAGTGCCGATTCGGCCACGCCCGTTTCGTGCGCCTGGCGCGCGTGCGCGGACTGCTGCGCCAGCTGGCCACTGGCCGCCGCGATGCCGCGCTGCACTTCGCGCCGGCTGAGCACCTGCGCTTCCTCGTCCAGCGCCAGCAGCGCGCGTTCCAGTGCCAGCGCCTGCTGCGCGAACCATGCCTGCACCAGCGCCTGGCGGGTGTCCTGCGCCAGCGCCACCAGTTGCAGCAGGACGTCCGCCTGGCGTTGGCGTGCGTCGGCATCGGCCAGCGCGATCCGGCGGCTGCGGGTCAGCACGTCGTACAGGCTTTGCATCAACCCGTATTCGAGCTGGAAGCGGCCGCCGCCCTCGGGCCGCAGTGCCATCATCGACAGCATCGGGTTGCCCACCAGGCCGGCCTGCACGCGCTCCGCGTACGCGGCATCCAGCCGTGCCAGCGCCGCGCGCACCTGCGGGTTGTTGGCGAAGGCGACCTGCACCGCCCTTTCCGGCGACAGTGGCAGCGACAGGTCGATGCTGTCCGCTGCGGACGGCAACCGCGCCGCGGGGCTGACCGCCGCCAGCCCCGACTGCAAGGACGTGGAGGATTGTCGCGGTGGCGCACTCGCGCAGCCGGCAACCAGCAATGCCAGCGCGATCGCGCAGGCCAGGGTCGAGGTGTTCATGGCACCGCTCCGTTCGCCTTCGGCAGGCGCCGCCGCAGCCACAACTTGTAGACCGCGGGAATCACGACCAGCGACAGCAGCGGCGCGCTGAGCATGCCGCCGATCATCGGCGCGGCGATGCGCTGCATGGTGGCGGCACCTGCCCCGCTGGCGAAGGCGATCGGCAACAGCCCGACGACGATCGTGACCACCGTCATCAGCTTCGGCCGCACCCGTCGCAGTGCGCCTTCGCGCAAGGCCGCGTCGAGCTCGTCGACCGTCGACAGGTGCCCCGCCGCGCGTGCGCGGGTCACTGCGGCATCGAGGTAGATCAGCATCACCACCCCGAACTCGGCCGCGACCCCGGCCAGGGCGATGAAGCCGACCGCGACCGCCACCGAGAACGCGTAGCCCAGCGCCCACAGCAGCCACAGCCCGCCGACCAGCGCGAACGGCAGGGTCAGCATGACCAGGCTGGCCTCCGCCACCCGCCGGAAGGCGGCGTACAGCAGCCCGAACACGATCAGCAGGGTCAACGGCACCGCCAGCCGCAGGCGTTCGCCGGCGCGCTGCAGGTGCTCGTAACTGCCGGCCCAGCGCCAGCTGACGCCCTCCGCCAGCCGAGCGTCCTTCTGCAGCGCCTGCTCGGCGCGGGCGATGTAGCGGCCCAGGTCGGCTTCATCGAGGTCGACGAACACGTAGGTGGCCAGCTGCGCGTCCTCGCTGCGGATCATCGGCGGGCCCTCGGACAGGCGGACCGTGGCCAGCGCGCCCAGCGGCAGTTGCGCGCCGGAGGGCGTCACCACCGGCAACGCGGCGATCGCTTCGGGCGAGTCGCGCCAGGCCTGCGGGGTGCGCAGCGCGATCGGGTAACGCTCGCGGCCTTCCACCGCGCGCCCGATCGCCTCGCCACCGATCGCCGAGGCCAGCAACGCCTGCGCGTCCTCCATCGTCACTGCGTGCCGCGCGAGCAGTTCCCGGTCCGGTACGACGTCGATCTGGCGCGCATCGGCGGCGCGTTCGGCGAAGGCCGAGCGGGTGCCCGGCACCTGCGACAGCACCTGGGCGATGCGTTCGGCGCTGCGGCTGATGCTGGCAAGGTCCGGACCGCTGACGCGCACCCCCAATGGCGTGCGGATGCCGCTGACCTGCATGTTGATGCGATTGAGGATCGGCGGGACCCAGGCACCGGTCAGGCCGGGCAGCGCGAGTTTCTGCTGCAACTCCGCCAGCAGTTTGTCGCGGGTCATCCCGGGCCGCCACTGCGCTTCCGGCTTGAACTGCACGGTGGTCTCGAGCATGGTCAGCGGCGCCGGATCGGTAGCGGTTTCGGCGCGCCCGGCCTTGCCGAACACGCTCGCCACTTCGGGCACCGACTTGATGATGCGGTCGGTGCGCTGCAGCACCGCCAGCGCCTGGCCCGGCGACAGCCCGGGCAGCGTGGTCGGCATGTACAGCACGTCGCCCTCTTCCAGTTCGGGCATGAACTCGCTGCCCAGCCGGCTTGCCGGCCACGCCGCGCTGGCCAGCCCCAGCACCGCCAGCAACACGACGACTCCCGGCCGGCGCAGGGCGAACCCCAGCAGCGGCCGGTAGCCGGCGGTGATCCAGCGGGTCAGCCGGTGCCCGGACTCGTCGGTGAAGCGGCCGCGGATCCAGTACCCCATCAGCACTGGCACCAGGGTGATCGACAGGCCCGCGGCCACCGCCAGCGCCCAGGTCTTGGTCCATGCCAGCGGCGCGAACATCCGCCCTTCCTGCGCCTGCAGCATGAACACCGGCAGGAACGACAGCGCGGCGATCAGCAGCGAGAAGAACAGCGCCGGCCCGACCTCGAGCGCGGCGGCGGCGATCACCCGCCAATGCGCGTCGCCCTCGGCAGGCTTGCCGCCATGGGCGCTGGCCCAGTCCTCGAGATGCTTGTGCGCGTTCTCGATCATCACCACCGCGGCATCCACCATCGCGCCGATCGCGATCGCGATGCCGCCCAGCGACATGATGTTCGCGTTCAACCCCTGCCAGCGCATGATCGCCAGCGCCACCAGCACCCCCAGCGGCAGGCTGACCACCGCGACCAGCGCCGAGCGCGCATGCCACAGGAACAGCGCGCACACCAGCGACACCAGCAGCAGTTCCTGCAGCAGCTTGCCGCGCAGGTTGCCGACCGCGCGATCGATCAGCCCGGAGCGGTCGTACACCGGCACGATCTCCACCCCCGGCGGCAGCGACGACCCGAGCGTGGCCAGCCGCTGCCTGACCGCGTCGATCACCGCCTTCGCGTTCGCGCCATCGCGCATCACGATGATGCCGCCGACCGCCTCGCCCTCGCCGTCGAGCTCGGCGATGCCGTTGCGCGGTGCCGGCCCGAACCTGAGTTCGGCGACATCGCGCAGCAGGATCGCCTTGCCGTCCTTCAGCACCCCGGTGGGTACCGCGCCGAGGTCCTGCAGCGACCGGATGTAGCCAACCCCGCGCACCACGTATTCGCTCTCGGCCATCTCCAGGCGCGCGCCGCTGGTCTCGCGGTTGGCGCTGCGGATCGCCGCGAGCAGCTGGTTGAAACCGATGCCGTACGCCTGCAGCCGGCGCGGATCGACCACCGCCTCGTACTGGCGGACGAAGCCGCCGACGCTTGCCACTTCCGCGACCCCCGGCACCCGCTGCAGTTCGAAGCGCAGGCGCCAGTCCTGCAGCGAACGCAGCGTGGCAAGGTCGTTGCGCCCGCTGCGATCGACCAGCGCGTACTGGTAGACCCAGCCGACGCCGGTCGCATCCGGGCCCAGTTGCGGATCGATCCCGGCGGGCAATTCGGAGCGCACCTGCGAGAGGTATTCCAGCACCCGCGAACGCGCCCAGTACAGGTCGGTACCGTCCTCGAACAGCACGTACACGAAGGAGTCGCCATACATCGAGAAACCGCGCACCGCCTTCGCGCGCGGCACCGCGAGCATGCGGGTGGTGATCGGATAGGTGACCTGGTCCTCCACCACCTGCGGCGCCTGCCCCGGATGCGCGGTGCGGATGATCACCTGCACGTCGGACAGGTCGGGGATGGCATCCAGCGGCAACTGCCGCACCGACAGCACGCTGGCGATGGCCACCAGCAGCGTGATCGCCAGCACCCAGCCGCGATGCGCCAGCGATGCCTGGATCACCCGCGCGATCATGGCGAAGCCCCGGCCGCGGCGTCCTGCATCTGCGCAAGCCCCGCCTGCAGGCTGGCCTCGGCGTCGAGCAGGAACTGGCCGGAAACCACGATGCGATCGGTCGCTGCCAGCCCGTCGCGGATCTCCACCTCTTCGCCATAGCGCTGGCCGAGGGTGACTTCGGTCGGCACGAAGCGGCGTGGCGCGCGTTCCACCAGCACGCGATCGCCCAGCGACGTCCGGATCACCGCCGAGGCGGGCACCAGCAGCACGCCGGTGCGCGCATCACCATCGATCTCGGCGTCCAGCACGGTCCCCAGCGGGAGGTCGGCGGCATCGCCCACCGCGAACCGCACCGCCAGGGTCTGGGTGATCGCATCGGCCACCGGCACCAGGCTGCCGCTGGCGCTGCTCCACGCCTCCCCGGGCGAGCCCGGGAGGGTGAAGCGCGCCGCGAACGTGCGCCCCAGCAGGCGCCGCTGCGCCGGGAACAGCTGCGCCTCGATCCACACCGCGTTGCGCCCGGCGATATCCACCACCAGCGTTTCCGGGGTCACCCGCGAGCCTTCGCGCACGCCCAGTTCGGTGACCACCCCGGCCACCGGCGCGCGCAGCGGCAGGCGCCGCATCGAGCTGCCGGAGCGGCGCACCCGCTCGATGTCGGCGTCGGCGATGCCAAGCCGTCGCAGGCGCTCGCGCGCGGGCCCGGCGGTGTCCGGGCCGAGCAGCAGTTCCTCCTGCGCCTGTACCAGTTCCGGGGCGTAGATCTCGGCGACCACGCTGCCGGCGGCCACCGGTTGCCCGACCGCGCGCACCAGCAGGCGTTCGATCCAGCCGTCCACCCGCGCCTGCAGGCGTGCCTGCCCGCGCGCATCGGCGACCACCCGCGCCGGCACCCGCACGCGCGGCCGCACGTCGCGCAGCACCGGGGTGGCGGTGCGGATGCCCAGGCTCTGGACGACCGCGGCACTGACCGCGACCCCGGCGGCGACCTCGCGCTTCTGCAGGTCCATGCCGCAGATCGGGCACTGGCCCGGCCCGTGCTGCTGGATGTGCGGGTGCATCGGGCAGCTGTAGACGGTGGTGGTGGCCTTCGCTGGCGCAGTGGCGCTCCCCGGCGCGGCTGCGGTGGCGGCCTCGGGCCCGGGGCTGGCGCCGGTGCAGGCGGACAGCGCAGCAAGCAGGAATGCGGCAAGCAGCCACGCCGGCAGGCGCCGCGCGGCGAAAAAATGAACGATCGACATGGTGGTTCCCGGTGAACGAAGACACGCGCGCACGCCGTGGCGGCGCGGTTTCAGGCGTCTGGCGTCAGGCCGGGATCGGTGGTCGCAACAACGGGGTGTCGTGGCGTGTCAGCAGCCAGCGCGGGGCGTCGGCGGGCAGCATCGTGGCTGCGGGCAGCGTGGTGGCGGCCATCAGCACCTGCGGGGGCAGGCTGGCCACGGCGCGCAGGCTGCAGTCGCCTGCGGCGCAGGACGCGCTGTCGCCACAGCTGCTGCCTTCGGGCGCATCCTCGTCGCAGCAATCGCCGTGGTCGCAGGGCATTTCGGCGTGCGGGGCGGCGGTGGTCGCGCCGTCCGCCATCGCCATCGCCGCGTCAGGCAGCGGCAGCATTGCCATCATCGATTGCACCAGCAGCAGGATCGCCAGGGCGACGCTGCGTGCGGTGGACCAATGGCGGTGGATGCGGCCGATCACTTGATCGTTGCCTCGATGGCTTGCGGCAGGTGGGCGGAACTCCGGGCGCAGATTAGACCTCGGGGGGTGCCGCTGCAATGTTCGCTGATTCCGAAGGAGCGGCATCCTCGCCCGGCTCTCCGATCGCGGCCTGTTTCCGCGAATGTCCCCCGGCAATGATGAAGCCATTGCCTCCTCCTTTATTTCGCAGAAACAGGCCGCGGTCGGAGAGCCCTTCCACCACCACGGGGGTTTCTTGTCCACTCGTGTGCCGATCAAGGTTGCCTGGTGGCGGGGCGATCGCCGCGAAATAAAGGAGGAGGCAGCGGCTCTTTCGCTGCCGGGGGACATTCGCGGCGATCGCCCCGCCGCCGGGCGACCCGCGAGATTTAGCCAGCCACCAAGCAAAACGCCCGGCATCACCGGGCGTCCTGCATGCAACCCGCCGCCCGATCAGGCCGCGACGCTGTCCGCCACGTCCCTGTATTCCTCGATCTGGTCGAAGTTCATGTAGCGGTAGATCGCATTGCCATTGGCGTTGATCACGCCGATGTCGGCCATGTACTCCTCGCGGGTGGGGATGCGGCCCAGCCGCGCGCAGATCGCCGCCAGTTCCGCCGACCCCAGGTACACGTTGGTGTTGCGGCCCAGGCGGTTGGGGAAGTTGCGGGTGCTGGTGGACATCGCGGTGCTGCCTTCGCGGATCTGCGCCTGGTTGCCCATGCACAGCGAGCAGCCCGGCATCTCGGTGCGCGCACCGGCATTGCCGAAGGTGCCGTAGTGGCCTTCCTTGGTCAGCTCGCTGGCGTCCATCTTGGTGGGCGGCGCGATCCACAGGCGGGTGGGCAGGTCACGCTTGCCTTCCAGCAGCTTGGCCGCAGCGCGGAAGTGGCCGATGTTGGTCATGCACGAGCCGATGAACACCTCGTCGATCTGCGCGCCGGCCACGTCGGACAGGGTCTTCACGTCGTCCGGGTCGTTCGGGCAGGCCACGATGGGCTCGTGCACGTCGGCCAGGTCGATCTCGATCACCGCGGCGTACTCGGCATCGGCGTCCGGCTCCAGCAATTGCGGGTTGGCCAGCCACGCTTGCATCTTCTCGATCCGGCGCGCCAGCGAACGCGCGTCCTGGTAGCCCTGCGCGATCATGTTCTTCAGCAGCACGATGTTGCTGTTGATGTATTCGATGATCGGCGCCTTGTCCAGGCGCACCGTGCAACCGGCGGCGGAGCGCTCGGCGGACGCGTCGGACAGCTCGAACGCCTGCTCCACCTTGAGGTCCGGCAGTCCTTCGATCTCCAGGATGCGGCCGGAGAAGATGTTCTTCTTGCCGGCCTTGGCCACGGTCAGCAGGCCCGCCTTGATGGCGTACAGCGGGATCGCATTGACCAGGTCACGCAGGGTGACGCCCGGCTGCAGCGTGCCCTTGAAGCGCACCAGCACCGACTCCGGCATGTCCAGCGGCATCACCCCGGTGGCGGCGGCAAACGCCACCAGGCCAGAGCCGGCCGGGAACGAAATGCCCACCGGGAAACGGGTGTGGCTGTCGCCGCCGGTGCCCACGGTGTCGGGCAGCAGCATGCGGTTGAGCCAGCTGTGGATCACGCCATCGCCGGGGCGCAGCGAAATGCCGCCGCGGGTAGCGATGAACTGCGGCAGGGTGTGGTGGGTCTTGACGTCGACCGGCTTCGGGTAGGCCGCGGTGTGGCAGAAGCTCTGCATCACAAGGTCGGCGGAGAAGCCCAGGCAGGCCAGGTCCTTCAGCTCGTCGCGGGTCATCGGGCCGGTGGTGTCCTGGCTGCCCACCGAGGTCATCTTCGGTTCGCAATAGGTGCCCGGGCGCATGCCCTTGCCTTCGGCCAGGCCACAGGCGCGGCCCACCATCTTCTGCGCCAGGGTGAAGCCCTTGCCGGTATCCGGCGGGTTGACCGGCAGGCGGAACAGGTCGGTGGCCGGCAGGCCCAGCGCCTCGCGCGCCTTGGCGGTCAGGCCGCGGCCGATGATCAGCGGAATGCGGCCACCGGCGCGCACTTCATCCAGCAGCACCTCGGACTTGAGTTCGAAGCTGGCGATCACCGCGCCGTCCTTCAGCGCCTTGCCTTCGTACGGGCGCAGCTCGATCACGTCGCCGTGGTTCATCTGGCTGACGTCCAGCTCGATCGGCAGCGCGCCGGCGTCTTCCATCGTGTTGTAGAAGATCGGTGCGATCTTGCCGCCCAGGCACACGCCGCCGGCGCGCTTGTTGGGGATATGCGGGATGTCGTCGCCGGTCCACCACAGCACGCTGTTGGTGGCCGACTTGCGGCTGGAACCGGTGCCCACCACGTCGCCCACGTAGGCCACCAGATGGCCCTTGTCCTTCAGCGACAGGATGTTCTGGATCGGGCCGCGCTTGCCGTCTTCTTCGGGCTGGAACGGCGCATCCGGGCGGGCATTCTTGAGCATCGCCAGCGCGTGCATCGGGATGTCCGGGCGGGTGGTGGCGTCCGGCGCGGGCGACAGGTCATCGGTATTGGTTTCGCCCGGCACCTTGAACACGGTGATGGTCAGGCTTGCCGGCACGTCCGGCTTGCTGGTGAACCACTCGGCATCGGCCCAGCTCTGCAGCACGGCCTGGGCGTGGGCGTTGCCGGCCCTGGCCTTGTCCTGCACGTCGTGGAAGGCGTCGAACACCAGCAGCGTGTGCTTGAGGGCATCGGCGGCCACGCCGCCCACTTCGGCATCGTCCAGCAATTGCACCAGCGGTGCCACGTTGTAGCCGCCCAGCATGGTGCCCAGCAGCTCGGTGGCGCGGGCGCGGGGGATCAGCGGATTGGTCTCGCTGCCGAACGCCAGCGCGGCCAGGTAGCTGGCCTTGACCTTGGCGGCGTCATCCACGCCAGCCGGCACGCGGTTCACCAGCAGGTCCAGCAGGAAGGCGTCTTCGCCGGCCGGCGGGTTCTTCAGCAGCTCGATGACGTCGGCGGTCTGCTGCGCGTCCAGCGGCAGCGGCGGAATTCCGAGCGCGGCGCGTTCGGCGGCGTGGAGGCGGTAGGTCTGCAACATGGGGTTCTCCGGGGGGAACGTGGATCTTGGTCGGGATCAGGCCTTGGGGGCGATCAGCTTCAGGCCCTTGAAGAAATCGCGGTGGAAACTGGTGTCGTAGGTGATCAGTGCGTCGCATTGCAGCAGCGCGTGCGCGCCGACCAGGAAATCGGCCAACGGCCGCGCCTCGCCGCTGCGCTGGCGTTGCCGGCGCTGCATCTCGCCCGCGCGCAACGCGGACTTGGACTCCACGGCGTTGTAGTGGACGCCCATGTCCTCCAGCGCACCCAGCGCCTCGGCGCCGTTGCGCAGGCTGGCGCAGACGGCGGCCAGCGCCGCGTCGCAGACCACCACCCGGCCGCTGCCAAGCGCCTGCCGCAGGCACGCTTCGGCGGCGTCGGCACGGGGGCCGTCGGTGAGCAGTTCGACCAGGACCGGGGCATCGACGGCGATCATCGGTTCAACCCTTGCCCTCGCCCGCGGTGGCGTCCAGCGCGAACTTGCCGCGCACGCGCGAGATCGCGTCGTCCACGTGCTTGCTCAGCACGATCCGGCTGCCGTCCATTTCCACCTTCAGCACGCTGCCCTTGGTCAGGCCCAGTGCATCACGCACCGCCTTGGGCAGGGTGATCTGGCCGCGTTCGGCGACAGTGGCTTCCATGACGGACCTCCACGGAAGAAAAAGTATGCATGAATTATACATACCCGCGGTTGCATGCGCAGCCCCGCATGCTGCACCCGCCCCAAAAGGGGCCCCCAAAAAGGCAAAAAGGGGCCAGAGTCAATTTCCGCTTGAAACGGAAATTGACTCTGGCCCCTTTTCTCGCCTTTTCTCCCTTTTCTCCCACTCACGCCAGCGGACGTAGACTGGGTTCCCGAATCCACGCCCCGGACCCCGCCATGGCCGACTCCTTCGCCACCCGTGCCCGCCTCGACGTCAACGGCCGGTCCTACGTGTACTCCAGCCTGGCGAAGTTGGGCACCCGGTTCGACATCGCCCGCCTGCCCTACTCGATGAAGATCCTGCTGGAGAACCTGCTGCGCCACGAGGATGGCGGAATCACCGTCGGCCGCGACCACATCGAGGCGGTGGCGGGCTGGAACCCGCAGGCCGAACCGGCCACCGAGATCGCCTTCATGCCGGCGCGGGTGGTGCTGCAGGACTTCACCGGGGTGCCCTGCGTGGTCGACCTGGCGGCGATGCGGGACGCGGTGGTGAAGCTGGGCGGCAAGGCCAGCCAGATCAACCCGTTGATCCCGTCGGAACTGGTGATCGACCACTCCGTGCAGGTCGACGTGTTCGGCCGCGCGGATGCGCTGGACATCAACGGCAGGATCGAGTTCGAACGCAACGCGGAGCGCTACGGCTTCCTGCGCTGGGGCCAGGAGGCGCTGCGCAACTTCAAGGTGGTGCCGCCGAACACCGGCATCGTCCACCAGGTCAACCTGGAGCACCTGGCACGCGTCGTCATGGAACGTGAGGTCGATGGCGAGACGTGGGCGTTCCCGGACACCGTGTTCGGCACCGATTCGCACACCACCATGATCAACGGCATCGGCGTGCTGGGCTGGGGCGTGGGCGGGATCGAGGCGGAGGCGGCGATGCTCGGCCAGCCGTCCTCGATGCTGATCCCGCAAGTGGTCGGCTTCCGGCTCGGCGGCCGGCTGCCGGAAGGTGCCACCGCCACCGACCTGGTGCTGACCGTTACCCAGATGCTGCGCAAGCACGGGGTGGTCGGCAAGTTCGTGGAGTTCTTCGGCGACGGCCTGCAGCACCTGCCGCTGGCCGACCGCGCCACCATCGCCAACATGGCGCCGGAATACGGCGCCACCTGCGGCATCTTCCCGATCGACGCCGAATCGCTGGCCTACCTGCGCCTGTCCGGTCGCAGCGCGGAGCAGATCGCGCTGGTCGAGGCGTACGCGAAGGCGCAGGGCCTGTGGCACGACGCAGCCACCCCGGCGGCGGCGTATTCGGCCACCCTGGAACTGGACCTGGCCACGGTGCGGCCGTCGCTGGCCGGCCCCAAGCGCCCGCAGGACCGGGTGCTGCTGGGGGACGTGCAGGCCAACTTCGCCGCCAACCGCTGGTCGCGCATCGCGCGCCGCGCACCAGTGGCGCGATCGAGGATCTCAATGCCGAGGGCGGCGGGCAGCACCAGGCGCCGCAGCTGGCGGCGAAGCCGCGCGCGCAGATCCGCATCCGCGATGTCGATGCCGAACTCGCCGATGGCGCGGTGGTGATCGCCGCCATCACCTCGTGCACCAATACCTCCAACCCGGCGGTGATGCTGGGCGCCGGCCTGCTGGCGCGCAACGCGGTGGCGAAGGGGCTGACGGCGGCGCCGTGGGTGAAGACCTCGCTGGGCCCGGGCTCGCTGGTGGTCACCGACTACCTGGAGAAGGCCGGGGTGATGGCGGACCTGGAGCAGCTCGGTTTCTTCGTGGTCGGCTACGGCTGCACCACCTGCATCGGCAACTCCGGCCCGCTGCCGGACGAGGTGAGCAACGGCATCGCCGAGCACGACCTGGTGGTGGCCTCGGTGCTGTCCGGCAACCGCAATTTCGAAGGCCGCATCCATGCCGAGGTGAAGGCCAACTACCTGGCCAGCCCGCCGCTGGTGGTGGCCTACGCGATCGCCGGCACCGTCGACATCGACCTCACCCGCGACCCGCTTGGCCACGACGGCAACGGCGACCCGGTCTACCTGCGCGACATCTGGCCCAGCAACAAGGAGATCGGCGACACCATCGCCGCCACCGTCGGCCCGGAGCTGTTCGCGCAGAACTACGCCGACGTGTTCAAGGGCGATGCGCGCTGGAACGCGATCGCCTCGCCCGCGGGCGAATCGTTCGCATGGGACCCGGCCTCCACCTACATCAAGGACCCGCCCTACTTCGATGGCATGACGATGGACGTCGGCCACATCGCCGATATCCACGGCGCGCGCGTGCTGGGCCTGTTCGGCGATTCGATCACCACCGACCACATCAGCCCCGCCGGCAACATCAGGAAGGACTCGCCGGCGGGCCGCTACCTGCAGGCGCGCGGGGTGCAGCCGGCGGACTTCAACAGTTACGGCAGCCGCCGCGGCAACGACGACGTGATGGTGCGCGGCACCTTCGCCAACATCCGCATCAAGAACCTGATGTTCGGCGGCGAGGAAGGCGGCAACACCCTGTACTTCGGCGCCGATGCCGCGCCGGAGAAACTGGCGATCTACGACGCCGCGATGAAGTACAAGGCCGGCGCGGTGCCGCTGGTGGTGCTGGCCGGCAAGGAATACGGCACCGGCTCCAGCCGCGACTGGGCGGCCAAGGGCACCCACCTGCTGGGGGTCAAGGCGGTGATCGCCGAAAGCTTCGAGCGCATCCACCGCAGCAACCTGGTCGGCATGGGCGTGCTGCCGCTGCAGTTCCGGCCCGGCGACAACCCGCAGGCGCTGGGACTGGACGGCTCCGAACGGATCGACATCACCGGGCTCGACGATGGCCGGGCCCGGCATGCCACCGTCACCGCGCACCGCCACGACGGCACCTCGCTGGTGTTCCAGGCGGACGTGCTGCTGCTGACCCCGAAGGAAGTCGAGTACTTCCGCCACGGCGGCCTGCTGCAGTACGTGCTGCGGCAGCTGGCGGCGCGGCACGTGGGCTGAGCGGGACCCGTCCGATGCACACGCGCCGCGTCCTCTTGCGGGTCCTGGGCCTGGCGCTGTGCTGGCTGTGCACGCTGTCGGCGATTGCAGCCGCACCGGCAACGCCGTCGGCGGACGGCCTGCGCCCCGGCCAGTTCACCTGGACGCCGGAGCTCGCGCCGCAGGGGCCGGTCGCGGTGATCGTCAGCCTGCCGGAGCAGCGCGCCTACGTGTACCGCAACGGCGTGCGCATCGGGGTGTCCACCACCAGCACCGGCAAGCCCGGGCATGCCACCCCGCCCGGCATCTACACCATCCTGCAGAAGCGCCGCGAGCACTACTCCAACCTGTACGACGACGCGCCGATGCCGTTCATGCAGCGGCTGAGCTGGGACGGGGTGGCGCTGCACGCCGGCAACCTGCCGGGCTACCCCGCCTCGCACGGCTGCGTGCGGCTGCCGCTGGGCTTCGCCGAGCGCCTGTTCGCCACCACCGGGATCGGCAGCGTGGTGGTGGTGGCCGATGCGGCCAGCGCGCCGCCCGCGCTGGTGTCGCCGGGCCTGTTCGCCCCCATCGACAGCGCCACCGGCGCACCGCGGCCGCCGGCACCGGCGCCGCGCAACGGCGAGTGGCTGCCGGAACGTGCGCCGTCAGGCCCGCTGACGATCCTGCTCAGCACCGCCGACCGCCAGGTGGTGGTCCTGCGCAACGCGGTGGAGATCGGGCGCGCGGCGCTGCTGCTGGACAACACCGCGCCGGCGATCGGTACCCGCGCCTACCTGCTGTTGCACGCCAGCCCCGGCACGGCCACAACGCCGCCCGGGCTGCCCGCGGCACGCTGGCAGGCGCTGTCGCTGCCGGAAACCGGCGGCATCGGCGAGGACGCCCTGCGCGAGCTGTTCGCCAGCCAGCGCATCGCGCTGCCGGAAGGCTTCGCCGGCGCGTTGCAGGCGGCCCTGCAACCGGGCACCACGGTGCTGCTGACCGACCAGCCGCTGCAGCCGAACGCGGGCACCGGCGAGATGCTCAGCATCGAACCCACCGCCAATGAAGCCGCGCCGCGCGCGGGCGAGCCCTGAGCCGGCGCCACCGAGCCGACCCATGTGCTATTCCGCGCAAGCCCTGCAGGACTACCGCATCTACGTGCGCACGCACGGCGCGGCACTGGGCCTGGACGCCTTCATCCGGCTGTTCTGGGACTGGCGCCAGAACCGCACCGGCTACCGCCTGCCGAAGGCCATGCTGGACGCCCTCGCCGACCCCGCCAGCACCCCGGACCCGCGCCTGCGCCAGTGGATCCAGGACTGGACGACCGAACAGGCCAACGTGCTGGAACAGGAACTGTTCGCGCAGATGACCCGGCGGGTAGGCGCCGAACGCGCGCTGCAGGCCCGGGTGACGAAGAAGGCGCAGCAGGACCTGCGCATCGCCAGCGACAAGATCGCGAGGGCCGGCCAGCGCCTGAAGGACCTGCGCCGCAGCGAGCCGCTGCCGCGCGATTCGCGCATCTTCCCCGGCAGCTACAGCTGCGTGATGGTCGCCGAAGGCGGCCGGCGCGTGGTCTACCCGATGCGCTACCAGTGCCGCCCGCAAGGCAAGCCGGCCGCGTACGACCGCAAGTACCCCGGCACCTACAACGCCCGCCGCGACAGCCTGGAGGGCTACTGGAAGGACCTGTTCGGCCACCAGCACGCGGTCATGCAGGTGGACACCTTCTACGAAAACGTGGAAGCCAGGGACGGCCGCAACCGCGTGCTGCAGTTCACCCCGCGCGACGGCGGCCCCATGTACGTGGCCTGCCTGTGGTCACGCTGGACCGACCCGGCCGGCACGCAGCCGGACCTGCTCTCGTTCGCCGCCATCACCGACGAACCGGAACCGGAAGTCGCCGCCGCCGGCCACGACCGCACCATCATCAACCTCAAGCCCGAATGCATCGACGCCTGGCTCAACCCCGACCCATGCGACCTGCCGGCCCTGTACGCCCTGTTCGACGACCGCCAGCACCCCTACTACGAACACCGCGAAGCCGCCTGAGCGCGCACCCGTCGTCGTCAGGGTTCGCCGGCACTGCTTACCTGTACCTTGGCGTCCCAATCGATCCCGCAGGCGGTGCAGGTGAAGACCCGGGTACCGCCCGTGCTGGCGCGCCCCCTGCTCCTGAGCCAGCGCCTGCATTGCGGGCAACGGCAAAGCAGGTCCCGCGCCACCGCGCACGCCATCAGCAAGGCACCCGCGGCCATGGTGGCCGGCACGAACACGTTCACCAGCGCCTGGTCCTGCAGGGACTCCTGCGCGCAGTACGCGGCCATCCACGAGGCCGCCGTAATCGCAAGGGTTCTACCCCGTTTTCACGGACACTTACGAGAAGGCCGATCTAGGCCATGAGGAGTGTTCATGTCGAAGCGAAGGAAGTTCAGTGCCGAGTTCAAGCGTGGCGCTGTTGAGCAGGCGAGCCAGCCGGGTGTCAGCTGTGCCCAAGTGGCGCGGGAGCTGGGGATTCGGGACGCCCTGCTGACCCGGTGGAAGCGTGAGGCCCAGAGCCAGGGCAAAGCAGTCTTCGGCGGCACTGGCACGCCGCGGGACGAAGAGCTGGCCCGCCTCAAGCGCGAGTTGGTGCGGATCAAGAAGGAGCGGGATTTTTTGCGAGAAGCGGCGACGTTCTTTGCCAAGGCATCATCCTGAGGTATCAGGTGATCGAACGTTGCCGCGATGAGTTTCCGGTTCGACTGATGTGCCGTTGCCTGCGGGTGTCGGCCAGCGGTTACTACGACTGGAGCAAGCGATTGCCCAGCGCCCAGCAGACCGACAACCAACGACTGCTCGGCCGGATCCGTGAGTTGCACGAGGACAGCCGCGGCATGCTGGGTGCCGGTCGCATGCATGAAGACCTTGCGGATCAAGGCGAGACAGCCAGCCTGAACCGGGTGGCGCGCCTGATGGCGACTGACGGCTTGCAAGGCTGGCCGCGACCGAAGCGGCGTGGCCAACGCGGCCAGCTGGCGCTGACGCCGCCGGGCGTACGCAACCTGCTGGAACGGGACTTCACCGCGCTGGAGCCGGAGACCAAGTGGGTCACCGACATCACCGAGCTCAAGACCCGGGAAGGCAAGCTGTACCTGTGCATCGTGCTGGATCTGTTCGACCAGCGGGTCGTGGGTTGGTCGATGCACCACCGACAGGACCGGCAGATGGTGATCCGGGCCGTGCAGATGGCGGTCTGGCAGCGCCAGGACAGTCATCCCGTGATCCTTCATTCGGACCGGGGCAGCCAGTTCCGGAGCGGCGACTACCAGCGTTACCTGGCGACCCACCGACTGATGTGTTCGATGAGCGCGGTGGGCCACTGCGGCGACAACGCTGCGTGCGAAGGCTTCTTCGGACTGCTCAAGCGCGAGCGGGTTTACCGCACGACGTATCCGACGCTCGATGCCGCAAGGGCCGATGTGTTCGAATACATCGAGCGGTTCCACAACCCGAGAATGCGAAGAAGAGTCGCAAGGCAGGACTTGAAGTTTTCAGTTCTTTCACAACCGTCCGTGATTTCGGGGTAGAACCCCAAGCAAGACCAGCATGGTCAAGCGCGTGCTGCGCGCATGGGTCGGGTGGGTCCGGGGTTCCATCGCGGAAGGGTGCCTGGTGGTCATGCGGCGATCAACGGGAACCGGAAAAAGGCCGAAAAAAGGGGCCAGAGTTGATTAACGATTCAAACGCAAATTGACTCTGGCCCCGCCTCGTACTGACGAATCGCGCTTGACCTGACCCCCATGGAGTCGGCGATAGTGATGAGCTTGCGTGATCATCACGACCCATTCCAGGTAGCGCTGAATTGGATTTGGCTATCAGCACCGTGCGTTCGCACTCAAGCATGCGTTCCGCAAAACCGGAACAAGCCGGCAAAGCGAATTGCTCCAGCTGGTGGATCGGGTGTTAGCTGGGGCGCCTTGCTAGACCTGTGTAGCGGAGTGCCGGGCAATCCGGAAATCGCTTTCGGTGTTTGGCACCTGTTCCCTACCCAAATCGAATGGGGCAAGGTCAACCTTTCAACCCTCAACTTGCGGATACCGTACCGCCAGCGCCTGTGCGATCAGATTGCGTTGGTCTTCCGGAATGCGTTCCGCTGCCAAGCCACGAATTCGGCACCCCTGCCCATCGGGGTAAACACCACGACATCGGCGCGTTTGCCGATCTCGTCCCGGTCTACGAACCAGCCGGGAAGCGCGACCGCGGCGATGACCGGGAAATCGCGCTGGAGCGCGTCGTGCAGGCGCCGTTGCAACCACTGCGCCTGCTGCACGGCTTGTTCGATGGGGGCGGCGGTGGCGAAGTCGGGGAACCGGAGCGTGCTTCCGTCGGGGGCCACTCGATGGGTTTGATCGTCCGGGCCGCCCGAACGTTTCGGGCGACGGAAGGACTTGGTTTCCACCGCATAGACACCACGCGGCGCAATGACCACATGGTCGATGTTGAAACCTTCGCATGGCAGGTCATGCATCACGATGCAGCCCTGCGCGACCAGCCGGTTGAGTTGCATACCCGTCACGCGTTCGCCCAGCAAGCCGTCGCGAGCATTCTGGCGTGCGCCCCAATGCCGCATGAAGCCGGGCAGGCCCCAGGCGAACATCAACAAGGCACCGACGACGAACACCCGGAGCTGCCGTCCCAGCGCATGCGCTCCGGCGGAATTCGCTGCAGCGCCCATGCCAGCAACATCACGGGAAACGCGAAATACATCACGATCACTGACAGCAGCATGTCTTCCTGGCTGTCGGTCACCCGCTCCACCAGCTGCTGGCCCGGCACACGGCCCACCTGCTTACGCTGGAGTGGGGAGCGTCGCTCCTCGCGCCTCCGCCACCAACGCAGTGCGAGCACGCACGTGAGGGCGAGCAAGATCGAGATGCCGAATGCGGCGAACATCAGGAGGTTTGCAGTCATGGGTGCGCGTCCAATGTGCTGGTCGAAGTGTCGAGGCCGACTTTTCCTTGGCATGCTTGCCGAATGAAGGCCACCAGATCGTCCTGGTCGTTGGACGAAAGAATCCCGTGTCGACGCGTGAAGAATGGTGCAAACGCCAGCCCTCTCCGTGTAGGCCAGTACGCGTCCTCCTTCGGCTGCAGCCCGAAGTGCTCACGCACGAGGTAGCTGCACCATGCTGTCTTGCCATGGAAGACGACGGCCGCGGGTTGAACTCTTGGATTGCTGCCCCCAACAGGGGAATACGAGCCTCGCGTACCAGCCTCACGTATACGCCAGGTTCGATGCCTGCCAATGGTGTTGAAATGGAGGGCCGCGGAAATGGCGCCATGTTCGACAGGAAATAGCCGCTCCCCACACCCGCGACCTGCGCTAGGTGCCGGCAGATCCTCCAGACCGAAGATTCTCTCCCTGTTGCAACCGGGAGGTTTGGGTCGTAGGTCAACTGCAGATCTCCGACCTGCAACCCCGCGTGGGTGTCCCGGTGCGTCTCGGTGAAGTTTCCGCCCTCCTCGATCCCGACGAACCACACCCTACTCCTCGGATCGCCATATCCAAGGAACTGCAGGCGGTAGGTCTGTTCGTTGTCCAGCCCAGCAATCACGGGGCGACAAGACTGGGAGGGCCGCTACGCCTGATCACGGCAGCTCGACCCGAATGACCGTCGGATTGCCCCGGAAATCCCGCACGATCTGCAACGCGTGCGCCTCGTCACGCGCGGACACCGTTAACTCCCCCTCAGCACCGTCGGCAGCCTCGACGACGACGCGGAACGTCGCAAGCTTGACCGGCTCCGCCACTTGCGTCGCGTCGACAACCGACTCCTCCGGGGCTCGGGCGATCTCCGGGACAGGTTCTCCTCCCCGCTACCGGTCCCGGCTCCGCTCGCGTGGGCTCCGGCGTGGTTGTGTATTCGGACGCAGGCTCGGCAGGTGGGGCTTCTAAGACATCGGCCGCCACCTGTTCGGTCTGTGCATTGTCGAAGAACGTGCCCCCTTGACCCATTGGTATGCGGAACCCCAATCGCCAACAGCACCATGGCAAGGGCGTAACCTCGGAGGCTGAGCGATCCTTCTGTGGTGTCCGCCACGTCTGGCGATGCTGCTGCAGGCGAAACCTTCTGTAACCATCGGACATCGCAATTCGGATACTGCAGCTTGAGTAGGGCCTCTGCCGCCCACTGGTCATCGCTTTCGACGTAAGCGACATGCGAGTT
>JADKKV010000004.1 GCA_016720345.1 Thermomonas sp.
TCCTCGGCGTCGCCTGCGGCTTGGCGGTGCTGGTCGGCAACACGATCGGAATGGGCATCCTCCGTACGCCTGGCGAGATCGGCGCGCAGGTGCCCTCGGTCCCCGGTTCATGGGTGTGGGTGGCCGGCGCGCTTTATGCCCTGCTGGGTGCGCTGACGGTTTCGGAACTGGTGGCGATGCGTCCGCGCTCCGGCGGGTTGTATCCGCTGGTTCGGCACGGGCTCGGACCGTATCCCGGGTTCGTGGTGGGCTGGAGCGACTGGCTGACCAGCGGCAGCATCGCCGCGGTGGCGATCGTGCTGGGTGAGTACGCAGGTCCGCTGGTGCCGGCCCTGGCCGGCCGCGAAAAGGCGATCGCCTGCACCGTGGTGTTCGGCTTTGGCCTGCTGCAGTGGCGCGGGATCCGTCTCGGCGACCTCGCCCAGCAGGCGACCAGCTCGCCAAGGCGCTGGCGCTGGTCGGACTGGCGCTGTTCGCGCTGCTGCTGGCGAAGCCGCAGGCACCGGCCACGGTGGCCACCGCGGGCGCCGCTGCTGCCGCCGGGGCTGGCATTGGTCGGCGCGGTGATCGTGGCGATGCAATCGGCGATCTACACCTATGACGGCTGGACCGGGCCGGTCTACTTCAGCGAGGAACTCGCGGACCCGGCGCGCGATGTCCCGCGCACGATGATCGGCGGGGTGCTGCTGGTGATGACGATCTACCTGCTGCTGAACGCCGCGTTCCTGCACGTGATCCGGATCCGGGAAATGGCCGGCGACCCGTTCGTGGCCGCCACCGCGGCGGGCGCGGATGTTCGGCCCGGCGGCGACACCGTGCTGCGCATCGTGATGGTCCTTTCGCTGGTCGCCAGCGTGAACGCGCTGGTGCTGATGGCGTCGCGGGTGCCGTTCGCGATGAGCCGCGACTGCCTGCTGCCGGCCATCCTGCAGCGGGTGAATGCCGGCGGCACCCCGGTGCCCGCGCTGTGGGCCGCAGCATCGCGCTGGCGCTGGGGCTGATCCTGACCAACACCTTCGCCAGCGTGGTTGCCATGCTGGCCTTCATGTTCGTGGCCAACTACGCGGTGACCTTCGCCACCTTCTTCGTCATGCGCCGGCGGCAGCCGCGGCGCCGCGGCTGTTCCGGGTACCGCTGTACCCGCTGGTGCCGGCGCTCGCCCTGCTCGGTTCGCTGGCCTTCATCGCCGCGTCGCTGGCCAGCGATACCCGCAACAGCCTGTACGCCCTGCTGCTGGTCGCCGTTTCGTGGCCGGTGTGCCGGATGTTCCGGCGTGGACCCGCCGCGGTGCAAGCGCAGGACTGACCACGCGTTCCGCCGCGAACGCCCCGGGACCCGGCCGATCCGGGCCCCGGGGCGCAGGACTCAGAACTTCATCTGGAAGCGCAGGCTGATCGGGAACGAGGTGCGCGAACCGGTGTCGTTGATCGAGGCCAGGGCTAAGCCGCCGATCGCGCTGTCGTCGCCATCGAGGTCACCGTGGTAGCGCGCGCCGACCTCCAGGCCCAGCGATGCCGCATCGGAAAGCGCCCACATCACGCCAACGTCGGCGCTGCCGCTGAAGTTCCAGCCAGCCTCGAAGAACGGTACGTCGCTGAGCAGGATGTCGGCGTCCGGGATCTCGAAGGTGGCGGAGATGTCGTCGACGCGGGTCGTGCCGACCCGCCCGGCGGTACGGACGCACCTTGCCGGTCGCGAAGTAGTGCCGGTAGCCGCCCTCGAGCGACAGGCTGCGGTAGCCCCGAAGCGCCCGTAAACCGGCAGCGTGGTGCTGAGCGCGCACATAGGCGCGCCGACCGGACTTCGCCGTCGCTGGAGCTGGAGGTGCGCAACTGGCCGAACACCTCGCCGCTGGACATCGGCCAGCTCATCCGATGCCGAAGCTGTTTCGCATTGCCGTAGATTTCATCGTAGGACCGCGACTCGATGCGCATCTGCCGAGACGCCGGCCAGCGCCGGATTGAGCGGGCCGAGGTCGGCGATCGGCGCGACTGCGCCCGTGTGGACGTCGCCATTGACGGACATGTCGCGTCCGGCGAACAGGGGAAAAGCTGGGGCCGTCCGGGCCATCGCGGCGATGGGGGCAAGGCTGGCAAGGACGAGTACCGAAACGAGGGCACGCTTCATCGAAGGTCTCCTGACTGCTGGTCGTTGAGGGGGAATACGGGCCGGCAGTAGCCGACAGACTCCCTTACGCGACCGCACGCCAATCGGATGCACCCGCGTGCACGCCCCCACCCGCAGTCCTAGCGGCCGCGTACCCGCAAGGTCAGGCCCTTCAGGAAATTGCGCAGTAACTGGTCCCCGCACAGGCGGAAATTCTTGTGCCCGGGCTGGCGGAACAGTGCCGACAGCTCCGGCCTGGAGACCGGGAAGCCTGCATCCGCGAACGCCTTGTGCATGTCCACGTCGGTGAGCTGGAACGCCACCCGCAGCTTCTTCAGCACCACGTTGTTGTTGATCCGCTTTTCCACCGGACGTGGCGGCAGGGATTCGTCGCGGCCGCGGCGGTGGATGACCAGCCCGTCGAGGAAATGCGCCATCACCCGGTCGGTGCAGGCCTGGTAACCCGGCTCGTCCTCGCGCAACAGGAACGCGCGCACGTCGTCCTTGTCGGTGGCGAAGCCGGGATCCGCCAGCTGGATGACCTCGATCACCTTGTTGTCGCTGAGATCCAGCATGTAGCGGATGCTGCGCAACACGTCGTTGTTGATCATCGATCCGGCATCGGGGCAGCGGTGCCGCCAGTCTACCGAGGTCGTGCGCGGGCAGTGCAGGCCTAGCCGCGCAGCAGGTAGACCGGCAGTGCCACCAGCCCCAGCAGGAAGGCGATCGCCAGCAGGGTCAGCAGGACCCGCCCGGGTTCGGCGCGCAGCAGCGACCAGAACGTTTCGGCGGTGCCATCGCGGACCGCAGCGGCGTATTCGGCGCGGGCGCTGATGCGGCGCTGCTCCTGGTAGCCGGCCATCAGGCGCTTGGCCTCCGGGATGCTCGCGTCCTCGGTGACGAAGATGGCGCCCGCGGAAATGCCCCACAGGCTCGGCCTGGTTTCGTGGAACGCGATGCGGTTGGAATCCAGCAATGCGCGCACGTCGTCGGCTTCGTCATCGGGGACGTTGCGCAGGTTGAGCAGGAGCCTGGACATCGCCGGATGATAGCGGCATGCCCGTGACGGGATCCGCGGCATGCCCGCATGCTTCGCCCGCCGGCGCCCCGCGTGCGTCCACCATGCGCGAACGGCCGCCGCCGGGGCATCCGCTACACTGGGCGCCACCCCACGACCGGAGCAGCCACCCTGGCCCGCCCAACTATTCGTTCGAGAAGCGCCAGCGCGAGATCGCCGCAAAGAAGCAGAAGGAAGAGAAACTGGCGAAGAAGCAGCAGGCGCGCGAAGCCGCCAAGGCCGCCAACCAGCCCGCGGGCGAGCACACGCCGTCCGACCCGCTCGAATAAGCATCCCCGGCCAGCGGATGCAGCGGCCAACTCAAGCATGCGAACCTTCGTACTGAGGGCGCGGGCGGCGTCCACCGACAGCCAGAAACTGCTGGCCTCGGTGGGGCAAGGACGCCCACGCCGAGATCCCGGCGCACACGCTGATGAACGCGGTGTTCGTGGCGCAGTCGCATCGCCCGGATGTCGTGGTCACCGGTGCTGGAAAGCACCAGGACTACTCGCGCACGATCCGCTTGAACCCGATGCGATGCACGACATCGGCGGCTTCGACGAACGCGCGCTGCTCGGCAAGATCGCCAGGGGCGCTTGATGCCTCGCGCGGCATGGCCAAGGAAGAGGCGCGGGAGGTGGAATCCGGCGTCGGCGTGCGCACGGTCGCGTTCGAGCGGCTGGTGCAGGAACTGGCGGCAGGCCACCAGTTGTTCGTGATGGATCCGAAAGGCACCCCGATCCGCGAACAGCCGTTCCAGGACAACCCCTGCTTCCTGCTGACCGACCACATCCCGATGCCGAAGAAGAGCTTCAACAGCCTGGAGCGCCTCGGCGCGAAGAAGCTCACCCTGGGATCGAAGATGCTGTTCGCCTCCCAATGCGTGGTGCTGATCCACCACGAGTTGGACCAGCGCTAGCAAACCCGGCGCCGGATTCGCCGCCGCACGCGCAACCGCGGCGGGCGGTACGTGGGCGGCTGGCCGGGAATGTATAGTTTCCCCGTCTTGGTGGGTACGGTGCCCGGCCACTGAATCGCGGAGAGATGCAATGGGTCTTGTTCAAGCTGTCGTAGGTGCGGTTGGTGGCATGCTCGCCGACCAGTGGAAGGATTTCTTCACGGTTCCCGATGGCCTGCCGCCCACCGCGGCGCTGTTCGCGGCGGTGCCGCATGGCACCAATGCCGGGCGCGGCTCGAACACCAAGGGTTCGGCCAACATCATCACCAACGGCTCGAAGATCGTGGTGCCGGAAGGTTACGGCCTGCTGCTGTTCCGAGGACGGCAAGATCACCGGCTTCGCGGCCGAGCCCGGTGGCTACTGAATGGCGTTCGGACGACATCAACTCGCAGTCGATCTTCGCCGGCGACGGCATCGTCAGCCCGCTGATCAAGCAGAGCTGGGAGCGCTTCAAGTTCGGCGGCCAGCCGGGTTCGCAGCAGGCGGCGTTCTTCGTGTCGCTGAAGGAACTGCCGGACAACCGCTTCGGCACCCAGTCGGAAATCTACTGGGACGACGGCTTCCTCAACACCCAGGTCGGCGCGATGACGCGCGGCTCGTACACGATCAGGATCGTCGACCCGATCCTGTTCGTGAAGAACTTCGTCCCGGCCACCTATCTTCAGCCGGGCCAGGTGTTCGACTTCACCGACCTCGACAACGCCGCGGCCGCGCAGCTGTTCAATGAAGTCGTCGGCTCGCTGGCACCGGCCTTCAGCCTGTACAGCAACGATCCGTCCAAGGGCAACCGCATCACCAAGCTGCAGCAGGATTCGGTGGGTTTCGCGAAGAGCCTGTCGGACGCGGTGGAAAGACCTACCAGTGGAAGTCCGATCGCGGCCTGGTGATCGCCAAGACCGCGATCGTCTCCATCGAATACGACGCCAACACGCGTGAACTGCTGAAGACCGTGCAGCGCGCCGATGCGCTGGCCGGTGCGCGCGGCAATTCCAACCTGCAGGCCAGCGTGGCCGCGGGCATGCAGGCCGCCGGCGAGAACGGCGGCGCCGCGGGCATGATGGGGATCGGCATGGCCTCCGGCATGATGGGTGGGCTCGGCAGCCTGCAGCAGCCGGTGGCGCCGGCCGCGCCGGCCGCGGAAGATCCCGTCGCCAAGCTGAAGAAGGCCAAGGAGATGCTGGACCTCGGCCTGATCACCCAGGGCGACTACGACGCGCTCAAGGCCAAGGCGCTGGGCCTGTAAGCCGCCGACCCGCGAAGCCTCCATGTCGAACGCCAACACGCCGCCGCCACTGCCGCCGTCGGTGCCGCCCCCGACCGGGCCCGGATCGCCGCGGGACGTGCCGCCGCTGCCGGGCAGCCACGGGATCGACCCGGAATCATTGCCGGAGCCGATCCGCGAGGAATTGCTGGCGCCCGACCCGGTCGCGATCGACACCGCCGCCGAGGAACTCAAGGACGGCCAGAACCATTGCCCGAAGTGCGGCGCCACCGACATCCGCCACAAGACCGGCAGCGACCTGCTGGTCTGCCTGTACTGCCGCAACGAATGGCACGGGCAACGGGTCGAGGAGGAATTCGGCCTGGGCGAAGGCATCGACCAGCTCAAGGGCACGGTCATCGCCTCCGGTGCGCAGGACATCGCGGCCGACGCCGAAAGCCTGATGAGCTTCAAGTGCAGCGGCTGCGGCGCCGAGGTCACGGTCAACACCGAGAACGCGATGACCGCGCGCTGCCACTGGTGCCGGCACGTGTTCGGCGTCAACGAGCAGGTGGCGAACGGCGCGGTGCCCGATGCGGTGCTGCCGTTCCACATCAAGAAGGCGGATGCGGTCGCGCGCATCCGCCAGTTCGTGGACAAGCGGCGCCTGTTCGCGCTGAAGGCGTTCAAGGAACAGTTCACCCCGGAAAACGTGGTGGCCGTCTACATGCCGTACATGATCGTGGACGGCAACGCCAGCGTCTCCGTCGCCGGCCACGGCGAGATCGAGACCCGTCGCTACACCCAGGGCAGCGGCAAGGACAAGAAGACCTACTACGATGCCGACGTTTACGCGATCGAAAGGCACGTCGACTTCACGGTGGACGACCTGCCGCTGGAGTCCTCGGGCGAGCGCGGCAACCTCGACACCAGCAGCAACACCAACAACATCATCAACACGATCCTGCCGTTCGACACCAAGAACGCGGTGAAGTGGAATGCGTCCTACCTCAATGGCGTCAGCTCGGAGAAGCGCGACCTCGACGTGGAGCACCTGCACCCGCGGCTGGAGGACCAGTTGCTGTCGATCGCCCGCTGCCAGGTCGAGCCATCGGTCAGCCGCTTCGACCGTGGCGTGCGCTGGGAGCAGGAGCAGCTGGAGGTCCACGGCACCCGCTGGGTGTCGATGTACCTGCCGGTGTGGCTGTACTCCTTCCACCAGCCCGGCAGCAACGGCGGCATGCTCCACTACATCGCGGTGAACGGCCGCACCGGCGAGACCATGGGCAGCGTGCCGGTGCAGCAGTGGAAGCTGCTCGCCGCAGCGATCACCACCGGCACGTTCCTGGAGGCAATTGCCCTCATGATCATCGGGAGCCAATGATGAGCGACGACGGTGGGTTGGGCCTGCTCCTGCTTGGCCCGGCCGGCGCGGCCGGCCTTTATTGGATGCTGTATCGCTACTACCGCAACACCGATAAATCGCATGCCTTCGAACGCGAGACCACGGTCGATGCCAAGCCCGTGACCGGCGACCACGACGACCACAAGGTCGACGAGGTGAAGGGCACGCGCGAGACCCGCATCCGCGGCGACAACGTCAGCGAGTACCGCAAGCGCGTCCAGCGCATCGGCGGCGATACCAGCTGAGGCCTGGCCCACCCGGCGTGGTGGCGTCCACCCGTTCACCCGCGCTCGCGCTTGCCTGTGCGGCGCGTGGCGCGGCCCCTGCAGCGCCGGTGATCGTGCAACCGAGGACCTTCGCCCATGACCTTCCAGCAAATCCAGACCCCGGTGCAGGAAGTCGGGCATGTCCGTTTCAAGATCGCGGCCGCGGCGACCTTCGGAGCGGAGACGCCCTCGATCACCATTCCCGGCGGCAGCAGCACCAGCCTGGATGAACTGGCCACGTCCTTGGCCTCGCAGCCCACTGCCCAGAACTTCGCGTCCACCCTGCTGGACCTTGCGCCCCACCCGAGTTTCGCGGTCACCAGCTGGGCCAGGCTGGATACGGTGTTCGACAGCGACTGGTGCTTCTTCCGGGTGGCGATCACCCTCCCGACCGACGAATTGCGTCGGCAGGTGGGCTCGCAGCATTTGGCTGTTTCCGCGGGTGTCTCCCTGATGTTCGGTCCAAGCCGCGCAGCGTGGCTGGCCATCGCGATGCGGCTGGGGCCGCAGTTCGGCGCGTTCTTGGCCAGGATCATGCCCACGATCGCGCCGGAGGTCGCCGCCGGTGGCAGCGCCTTTTCGAACTGGATCAACCCGGTCGGGATGGCGATCCCGCTGGGGATCGCCGTGCGCGACTTCGTGGTCGCCATTTGCGCGGCGGCGCGTGCCCGTGGCATTGCCCGCGGCCACTGGAACCAGGTCGGCACGGCGTATGCTTGGCACGTGTACGGCATGAGCAGCGGGCGCCACTTCAGCAATGCGGCGGCCGCTGAAGTCGGGGCGGCCAGGGCGCGGGCGGACATCGAGCGCCACGGCGCGGCCCGCCTGCGCGGCTACCTGGAACAGCACTTCAGGGAGGGCCGGGCGATGCCGTCGCGGCACACCCAGGCCGGTGAATTCGACGACCGCGAGGTCCTGCAGGTCGGGTTCGAACTGGGCGAGATGATGTTCCGCGCCACCGAACCCTGACCCCGGAAACCGGCCGCAGCGCGGGTCCCGTCTGTGCGCAGGTGCACGCCAGGAGCAGGATATTGGTCGGAATTGACTGACTGCGTCGCCGTTTTCCCCTGTTTCCCCCGCTATGCTTGGGCCTTTGGCAGCGCCAGCAGACCAGCGACAGGAACCAACGATGCGGGATGACGCGCTGGGACAGAAGATCGCCAACCTCCACGATCGCATCCAGGGCGACGTCGGCAACGTCGACCGCATCGGGATCGCCCTCTACAACCCGGCCAGCGACCAGCTCAGCACCTTCCTGCACAGTGCCGACGGACAGTCGCCGCTGGAGCGTTACCAGGTCCGGCTGGCGGACGTACCCTCGCTGCAGGAACTGCATCGCACCCAGTCCAGCCGGACCATCGACGACCTGGCCATCCTGTCCGCCTCGAAGAGCGAGCACACCCGGCGCATCCTCGACGCCGGCTATCGTTCCAGCTACACCTGCCCGCTGTACGCGCGCGGCCAGCTGCTGGGCTTCCTGTTCCTGGACTCCACCCGGACCGGTCATTTCCGCAACGAGCTGCGGATCCAGCTGGACGCCTATGCCCAGCTGATCGCCGCGCAGATCTCGCAGGACCTGTCCCCGGCCCGTGCATTGCGCAGCGCGGTGGCGATGACCCGCGAACTCGGCCGCCACCGCGACGAGGAAACCGCCGGCCACGTCAACCGGGTCGCCCACTACACGCGCAGCATCGCAATTGCGCTGGACCCCGGGACCGGCCTGAGCGACGAGGACATCGAGTTCCTGTTCCAGTTCGCCGGCCTGCACGACATCGGCAAGATCGCGATCCCCGACCAGATCCTGCGCAAGGCCGGCAAGCTGAGCGAGGACGAATACGCCATCGCCCAGTCCCACGTGCACAAGGGCGGCGAGATGATCGACGTGATGATGCGCGAGTTCGGCCTTGCCAACGAACACCATGCGCAGATGCTGCGCGACGTCATCGCCTGCCACCACGAACGCTGGGATGGCAGCGGCTATCCGCGCGGCCTGGCCGGCGAGGACATCCCGCTGGCCGGTCGCATCGTTGCGGTGGCCGATGTATTCGATGCCCTGACCAACCCCCGCCCCTACAAGCAGGCATGGTCGCTGGAGCAGGGCTTCGAGTACCTGCAGGCCAACGCCGGCACCCAGTTCGATCCGAACTGCGTCGCCACCGCCGAACGCTGCTTCGACGATTGGCGGCAGATCTACGCGCGCTTCAACGAGCCGACGCCGGCAACCGCATCAGCGTGAGCCCCGCCCGGTCCGCCGCGCTCCGATCCGGGCGATCGCCAGGATGAAGAACACGCTGCACAGGTAGCTGCCTTCCGGACCTTCGGCGCCACCGGTCAGCGCGTCCACGCCGCTGGGTTGCAGCGCCACCAGCAGCGCCGGCAGCTGTGCGTCGATGCCGGTCACCGGCAACTCGAAGCCGGTCGCCAGCAGCCAGTTCCAGCCCGCGTGCCAACCCATCACGCCCCAGACATTGCCGGTCCGCAGCGCCCATGCGGACGCGAACAGCGAGAACAGGAAGCTGGACAGCATGACCAGCCAGCGCTGGTTCGGGCTGAAGTGCAGCAGGGTGAACACGAGCGCCACCAGCACCACCGCAACCGCCACGCCCGCCTTGCGCGCCAGCACCGACTGCATCCAGCCGCGGAACATGACCTCCTCCACGCTGGACTGCAGCATGAAACCCGGCAACAGCAACGCGACCTGCAGCAGGCTCTGCGGCGACTGCCACGCCAGCCCCCAGCCCGTGGCGCGCAGGCCGCCGGCCGCCCAGATCGCGGACACCACCAGCGCGATGGTGCCCATGCCGATCGCCAGCCCCTGCGCAAACGTCTTCAGCGGCGCCGGCCCGACCAGGCCGATGCTGGCCAACGACCGCCGTTCGACGAAGCGCACCCACGCCAGCACCAGCAGCAGGGTCGGCACGAAGCCGATCCACAGCAGCGCGTGCAGCCCGGGCAGGCCGATCGGATCGCCGCGCGGCGTGGACCACTGCCGTGCTTCCATCCAGTCGTCCAGCGCGATCACCGGCACCGCGTTGAACAGGATCATCAGGATCGGTACCAGCCAGATCCAGGGCAACCAGCCGCGCGCGGGTTCGGGGGAATACAGGGCAACACGGGACATGTGGCGCTCCGGAACGGTGGCGATGGCGCCGCATGCGCACGCACCCGGCCAGCGGACCTGCGCGCGTGCCGGCACGGCGAGCCTGCACGGTGGCGACCACGCCTCACCCTGGCAAGCGCCGATCGACAAGTCCGGGCAATCAGCCGACGAAACCCGTCCCTGCGTTCGCTAGTCCAGTGCGATCCAGTCCACCGAAAGCGCGAATGCGCCTTCGCGCTTGTCCGCGACCAGCAGGCCGATTTCGCGCACCCGCGCCGGGTCCATCGTCTGCCCTTCAAGCAAACTGCCGCGCACGCTGGCCTGCAATCCGTCCAGTGGTACCCGCACCTCGATCCACTGGCCGGCAATGGTGTCGAAGCCGGCGCCGAACGACACCGCGATGCCGCGATGGCGCGCATCCGTTGCCAGCCGCAGCTGGTAGCGGCGGCCATCACCCAGCACCCGCAGCACCACCGCGGTGGCACCGCTGAGGTCGAAGTGGCGACCGACGCTGCGCACCGAAGCGAAGCCTCCGTTATTCGCCAGCGAGAGCGCGCCGCGGAACTCGAGCCTGCCGTCGGCGATCGCCGGAGCGCCGGTCGAACAGCCGCCCATCACCCCGTCGTTCAGTGCCACCCAGTGCGGCTCGCCGGGGCCACCGTCGAAACCGATCAGCGGGCGCATCAGGGCCTCCCGGGCCGACGCGATGGACGCGGTTGGCCCACCGCTTCCTCAATCACGCCGCTTGAGGCGTTGCGCGGCAATCCCGGCTGCAGTCTGCAAGACGCCTGCGTAGGCCGCGCGGCCGCGCGCTGCCTCCTGGGCGGCGGTCTCCAGCCCTTGCACGTAGGCCGCGAGCAATTCCGCGGCGTTGAACTGGTGCCCGAGGTCGTCCAGCGTCCTGGCCACCGCGTCGCGCAGGTGCCAGTCGACGTTGACGCCTGTCTCGGCCTGCTTGGCCAGGTCCACCACGTTCAGCAGATGCGGCGTCACCAGACCCACGATCGTGACTTTCACTTGCCTGGCCTGATCTGCACGGGACCGAAACGATAGCGCGATCCGGCGTTAACGGCGCGTGGTGTGGTGCGATGCGTCCCCTTGCCGGTGGCGCGCCACACGACCGGTCCACGCCAGCGCATACGCGGTCACGGGCCGGCTCCACCCTTCCCGAGCAGCGACTTCAGGCCGGCAAAGGGATTGGAGGTGGCGGCGGCAGGCTTGTCCTCGGCGGCCTGTGCGCTGACCCCGGTGTAGTCGGTCTGGCGCGAGTGCTCGTTGTCGTGGCAGTACACGCACAACAGCTCCCAGTTGCTGCCGTCGGGCGGGTTGTCGTCGTGGTCATGGTTGCGGTGGTGGACCGTCAGCTCGCGCAGGTTGGCGCGGGTGAATTCGCGCGCGCAGCGGCCGCAGACCCATGGGTACATCTTCAGCGCACGCTCGCGATACCCCTGGTCGCGCTGCTCGGCGTCGCGCCGGGCCTGGGCAACGATGCGGTCGAGCTTGGCGTCTTGTGACATAGGCATGGTCGTGGTCATCCGTGGGACAAGTAAACCTGATCCCGTTTTCGGGGAGTGCGTTACGTGGCAAGCCTGGTGGGTGATGGCGATCACCTGATGCAATGCCAACGCTACATCGAATCGAACCCGTCGCGCGCGGCCATGATCGCCGACCCGCGTGACGATCGCGGGCCCAGCCAGCATGCGTTGGCCTTTGCGAGGCCGGCCCGCTGATCACGCCGCCTACCGACTTTCTGACCCCTGCTTTCCGGTTTATGCTTGGATCCGATGAACGGGTTCTCACCGCAGCGGTCATCCCCGCAGGGCAGCGGGCAGCGCGCGCGTGGGGAAGCGCCCTCGAGCGGCTGGCGTGCCGCCGCCCAGCGTGCGAGCGAAGACCCGCAACTCGGCCTGATCAGCTTCTTCGCCGCACTGATCGCGCTGATCGTGCTGCCGTTCTCGATCTACCGGTTCACGCAGGGCCAGGTCGTCGTGGGGATCGTCGATGCGGTGATCGTGGTCGCGGTGTCCGCGGTCGGTATCGTCGCCTGGCGGCCCGGGCAAACGGCGCGCGCCGGGATCCTGATGACCGTCGTGGCGACGACGAGTTGCCTGGCGGTGTCGCTGCTGTTCGCGCGCCACGGCCTGCTGTGGTCCTATGCGGTGCTGACCACCAACTTCCTGCTGACAACCCGACGCATGGCGATGATCGCCAATGTGACGGTGTTCGCCATCCTCGGTAGCCATCCCGAAGTGTTCGCCAACCACGTCGAGCGCGCGGTGTTCCTCAGCAGTGGCTTGCTGGTGACCTTGTGCGCCTTCATTTTCTCGCTGCAATCGACCCGCCAACGGCAGGCGCTGGAACACCTGGCGATCCATGACCCATTGACCCAGGCATTGAACCGGCGCGCGTTCGACATCGACATGGCCAACACCTTGCAGACCCATCAGCTCAGCCTGTCGCCGTGCACCCTGGCGATCATCGACCTGGACCACTTCAAGTCGGTCAACGACACCTTCGGCCACGAGGTCGGCGACGAACTGTTGATCGAGATGGTGCGCACCGTGCGCATCCATCTGCGCAAACAGGACCGGCTCTACCGCTTCGGCGGCGAGGAATTCATCCTGCTGATGCCGGACACCGATGCGCACGGCGTCCAGCGCGCGCTGGATGGCTTGCGCGAAAGGATTTTCCAGACCCTGCGGCGCCCGGACGGCCAGCCGGTGTCGGTGTCGATCGGGGCCGCCACCCTGGAGCCCGACGAGCGCGGCGCATTCTGGCTCACCCGCGCCGATGCCGCCCTGTACCGGGCCAAGAACGGCGGCCGAAACCGGGTCGTGATGGCCAATCAGTTCGACCCACCGGTGGACCAGGTCGCCGATCGACGCGGCGCTGTGCACGACTGAGGCACGAAGAGAAAGCGGGAACCGGATTGGGCCACGGGTATCCTGACCACCCGCCCACCACGCCATCCGACATGACCCATCGCCCGCTCCGCCTTGCCGCCTGCCTCACCGTCCTGCTGCTTGCCGCCTGCGGCGGTCCGCCGCCCTATACCGGCGGCAACGTGGCCGAGCTGCAGCGCATCGACGTCAAAGTGGGAACGGGCGCTCCCGCGATCGCCGGCGACGAAATCAGCGTGCACTACACGGGCTGGCTCTTTGATCAGAACGCGCCCGACAAGCGCGGCCAGAAGTTCGACACCTCCCGCGACCGTGGCGAACCGCTGGTGTTCCGCCTCGGCACCGGCCGCGTGATCCGCGGCTGGGACGACGGCATCGAAGGCATGCAGCGCGGCGGCAGGCGGGAACTGCAGATCCCTTCGGGACTCGGTTACGGCGCACGCGGCGCCGGCAAGGTCATTCCGCCGGGGGCGTCACTGGTGTTCGAGGTCGAGCTGCTGGATATCCGCAAGTCGCGTTGAATGGACCCCAAAGGGGTCAGAGAACAAAGCAAAAGCAAGCAAAAGGGACGGAGGGAATTAAGCGATTCCCTACCGGCGCACCGGGATCTCGCCGATGCCAGCTGGCAACTTGCCAAGAAAGACTGCAGGTGTTTCCACGAGGCCTGCGCGATGCCACGCCAAGCCAGAATCGAAGTACCCGGCATTCCCATGCATGTCACCCAGCGAGGGGTGAACCGATGCGCGATCTTTCTCGACGATGAGGATCGGCACCACTACCGGCGTCTCTTGCGCGAGGCATGCACGAACCACGACGTTCTCGTTCACGCCTACGTGCTGATGGACAACCACGTGCATCTGCTGCTGCATGCCGAGCAGGCCGGCGCCGTGTCCCGTGCCATGCGCGCGATCGGGCAGGCCTACGTGCAGGCATTCAACCAGCGCCACGGCCGCATAGGCACGCTCTGGCAAGGACGCTACAAATCCAGCCTGGTCGACTCCGAAGCCTACGCCCTTCGCGTGATCCGCTACATCGAGCTCAACCCGGTACGGGCGGCGATGGTCGACGCGCCCGAGGCACATCGGTGGTCAAGCGTGCACATGCACCTCGGCCTCAGGCAGGACGCCCTGCTGACCCCGCATGTGCTTTACCTCTCGCTTGGGGATACGCCCGCGGCACGCGCCCATGCCTATCGCGCTTGGCTCATGTCAGGAACCGACGACGAAGAACTGACCCGAATCCGCGCGCACATTGCGCAGGAGAAGGCGCTGGGCAATCCTCGCTTTCAGACGATGCTGGAAAAGACTCTGAACCGCCCGGTAGACCTCAAACCCCGCGGCCGCCCTGCTCTCTCAAAAGGGGACGGAGGGAATTAAGCGTGCTTAATTCCCTCCGTCCCCTTTTGTCGGAACCAGAAGGTAGGCGAACCCGGCGCGCTTCTGGCGCTCCTACTTTTCGGCACGCAATGAGAACTGCGACACGCGGCCGTCCGGTGCGAGCCCCAGCCGCGCGTGGTACACGCGTTCGCCGAACGTGATCTCGTACAGGTACATCCGGTCGTCGCCGACCTCGCGGCGTTCCAGCAGTACCGACTTCGTCGGCGGACCGAGTTTGGCCAACTGCTCCTTGTAATACTCCGCGGCTGCGGGAAAGAAGCCAGCGCGCGCGTACGCGAGATCCGCTGGCGTGAGCGTTCCCTGCCCGGAGCGCGTCGAGCGTCTGCCGAAGCTTGGCCGCGACCAGCGGCTCAGCGTCGGGGATGGCCGTAGGCGTGCGCACTGCAAGCCGCGGATCGACGATCCTGGCGATGCCGTCGGCGATGCGCGCAGGATCGGCTTGCGCCAGGTTTGCGAGCACGATGATCGAGAGATCGCTGCCCAAAAACCGCGAGAGCTGCGCCTTGAAACCCTGCCAGGAGCCCCCGTGCTGGTGCAGAGGCAACCCGCCACGCTCATCGATGAACCATCCGAATCCGTAGGGATAGCGTTTCCCGCTATTGAGCTGCACCGGCGTCAGGATCTGTTCCCAGCTCTCCGGCTTCAGCGCGGCGCGGCGCTTGACCGCGGCCTCCCACAGGATGAGGTCGCGCATCGAGAAATACAGCGAGCCATCGGCGGTGGTGTTGAGCTTCGGGGCCACCCAATCCTGGTTCTTGAGTTGCCCGTCCACGAGTTGATAGCCCGCAGCGCGGTTCGGCACGATGTCGGCTTCATTGATGATGCGCGCGGTCGTCATGCCCAGCGGCTGGAACACGCGCTTCGCCAGCAGGTCGCCGTAGAACTGGCCCGACGCCTTGTGCACGATGAAGCCCAGCAGCGCATAGCCCGTGTTGCTGTAGTTCCAGCGCGAGCCCGCCGCGAATTCGAGCGGCATCGCGAACGCGAACGTCGCGAGCTCGCCCTCGGTGTAGTCCTTGCGGTAGTCGAAGGTGTCCGTGGTGTAGTCGGGGATGCCGGACGTGTGCGTCAGCAGATGGCGAACCGTGATCTTCTCCCACGACGCCGGCGCGGCCGGGAAGTACTTCGTGAGTGGATCGGCGAGCGCGATTTTCCCGTCTTCCACCAGCAGCATGACCGCGGTCGCGGTGAACATCTTGCCCACTGATCCCGACTGGAAAATGGTGTCGGCCGTGACGGGCACGTTGTGTTCCACATTGGCGAAACCATATCCCCGCGTGGTCACCACCCCGTGGTCAACGATGCCCACGGCGACGCCGGGAATCTTCTGCCGCGCCATCTCCGCCCGCACCTCGCGGTCGATCTCGAGCATGCGCACCGTGCTGGACGCAACCTGGTCACGTGCCTGACCCGAACCGGCGTGGACCTGATCCGTCCTGCTGTCCTCGTCGGCCACGCCCCTCGCCGCAAGGCTGGTGGCTGGGAAAAGCGCCAGCGCGACTAAACATGCGCTCCAAAGTCTCATCCCATTCCCCATTGTTTTTCCGCACAGTGCGGTGGCTCTCCGATGGTACGGGAAACGGGGTCAGGGTCACTTCTGACAACCGCGCGCGTCCAACCCCCACCCACCCGCAAGCACCCTGCCGCTGCCCACCCGTCGACGCGCCGGCGATGCTGGCGCCATGGCTCGCCAACCCCGACTCGATCTGCCAGGCATCCCCCAGCACATCGTGCAGCGCGGCAACAACCGCCTGCCCTGCTTCCTGGACGACGCCGACCGCACCCGCTATCGCCAGCTGCTTCGCGAAGCGCTCCTTGCCACCGGCTGCCAGCTCCACGCCTATGTCCTGATGGACAACCACGTCCATCTCCTGTCGACGCCGCCGGAGTTGGGGGCGACCGGCCGCATGATGCATCTGCTGGGCCGCCACTACGTCGGACAGTTCAATGCCCGCCACAGCCGTACCGGCACGCTCTGGGAGGGCCGGTACAAGGCCTGCCTGGTCGATGGCGAAGACTACCTGCTGCGCTGCACCCGCTACATCGACCTCAACCCGGTGCGCGCCCGGATGACAGACGATCCTGCGGCATTCCCGTGGTCAAGCTGCGCAGCCCTCTGCGGACTGCGCGAGGATTCGCTGCTGAGCCCGCACCCCATCCAGCGTGCGCTCGGCGCCCAAGGCTATCGCGCGATGCTCGCGGAGGCGATCAGTGATGAGGATCTGGCCGCGAGCCGCCTCTACCTGCAGCAGCAACGTGCCTACGGCCGCGACGACTTCCGCGCGATGGTGGAAGCGAAGACGAAACGATTTGCCAGCGTGCGGCCGGCGCATCGGCCGGCGAAGTCAGGAGACAGGACGGGGTAAGTGAACCTGACCCCGTTTTGTCGTGGTCGAGGCCAAAACCCGACGGTTCGCAGGCGTCAGGCCGGCGCATCGACCGGCCAAGGACAAATCAATCATCGAAACGGGATAAGTGAACCTGACCCCGTTTTCGGGGTTGACGATCGTGCTGGAGAGCGGCGAGATCGCTCGCTTCGATGCCGTGGGCCAATACACCTCGTATTGCCGTCTGGTGCCGGCGTTGCGGTTCTCCAATGGCAAGAAGAAAGGCACCGGCAACCGCAAGTGCGGCAACCGGTACCTGGCCTGGGCCTGGATGGAGGCGGCCAACTTCGCGATCCGCTTCGAGCCCGCCATCCAGCGTTGGTACCAGCGCAATGCGGCCAGGAAGCCGCGACTGGTCGCCCTCAAGGCGGTGGCGCACAAGCTGGCCCGTACCGGCTATTACCTGCTGCGCGACGGCGGCACGTTCGACGTCCATCGCGCCTTTGCCTGACCGGCACGCAGCCATGAGCCTGGAAATGGGGACGGGTCAAACCAGCACTCTGAAGAGGCCCGGCTGCGTGCCACCCATCACCACCGCCCGTCGTCCGAGCCCGAAAAGGGTGGCCCTTGAGGCCGCGACTCTGAGGCAACCATGCCTGTGGACGGCACGACGGCAGACCGAGCAAGTGTTGGGCGCAAACCGCGTGGGCCGCGCAAGCGGCTAGATCCCGAAGGGTGACGGAGGCGGTGGCTCCGCCTCGACCACGAACACGACGGAAGCCGGTGGACAGGTCAAGGCGATCACCTCAGCCCGGGTG
>JADKKV010000005.1 GCA_016720345.1 Thermomonas sp.
GGCCTCCACATCCCGATAGCCGTGGAACTCGGTGCCCGTTGTCCAACGTCAGTGTGCGCACCGGCAAGGGCGACTCCCCTTAGTAGCCTTATCAGAACCTTTGGGTTAACGACCTCACCGTCTTGTCGGGTGATTTGGCTACTAGCAGCAGCCCCGTGACCCGCTCCACGACCGTGACCACGCAAGCCTTCTCCCAACTTGCGCCCTGTACCGTATCGCCCTCGTAGTGCCCTACTTCCTGGCGAGCCTCGACGCACGCCGGCCGATCCTCGATCATCGGCTTGCCCCTGCAGCCGGCCTCGGCGTTCAAGCCCGTAGTGACGGTTTCTTCCGGCGCTTGTAGCGCCGACGCAGCTCCCTGCCAAAGCATTCCGCCGGACCGCCAATCCCGCCGGATGTAACGGTAGATCGTCTGGTGACTGATCTTGAGAGTTCGTTCAAACGCCCCAGCGTTTCCAGCGATTTGTTCCGGGCCCCTGCTCCAGCACAGCCGACGAACAGGGCACATCCTCTGCGCTGTGGGTTGGAACCACAGAGGGTCCGCCGCAGCGTACACTGCGCTGCTCCTGGGCTTTGCTCACGCAATAGCCTGCCGTGCCGAGTCGGGATCATGTTGCGTTTGAGTTCGCGCCAGATCGTGCTGCGAGCGCGCCCAAACAGGCGCGCCATCTCGCTCAATGCCACAGCGCCCTCGTCGTAGCTGGACGATCGTGTATCGTTCATCTTGGGTGAGCTGTCGGTACGTCATGGAAGAACTCTTGCCGGAGTAATTCCAAGTGTCCGACAGCTCGCCCACTCTTCCAAGCCAAGTGTTGCACTTAGCATGGAAATCTTAGCGGCCTAACAATTCGTTCAAGCCGAGACCGCTTCGCGGTCTCGCGCGTGATTCACTCGCCGGCTGCGGTCCGGCTTAACTCAGGCGTTAGGTGTTGCATCGGTCATACCGTGGTGTTACCTTTCAATCCATGAAAGTCGCCATCTCACTGCCAGACCCGCTCTTCTCCTCTGCGGAGAAGCTTGCCCATCGCCTTCGCATGTCGCGTAGCCAGTTGTACGCTCAGGCAATTGAGGAGTATCTAGGCAAGCGCCAGGACTCGCTGGTGACAGAGCGGCTAAACACCGTGTACGCCGCTGGACAAGAGCCTGTTGATCCCGCCTTGGCAGCTGCCCAGCCTTGAGCCATCGGTCATGAAGCGTGGTGAGATCTGGTGGGCTGATCTATCAAGCCCAGTGGGCTCCGGGTCCCGGCTTCAGGCGCCCGTACTGGTCGTCGAAGCCAACCCGTTCAATGCCAGCCGCATCGCTACGATCGTTGTGGCCACGATCACTTCCGACGCCGGCTAGCAGAAGCTCCGGGCACGTCCGCATCGCCAAGTCAGACCCGGCTTGCCTCAGTTTCCAGGTTGCGAACGTCTCACAGTTGATGCCGCCAGACCGCGCTGTTCTTAGACTAAGGTCAAGACACTCGCTGGTGCAGCCATGGACAAAGTGGACAGTGGATTGAAGCTGGTTCTCAGGCTTGAGTAAGCAACACCTAACAATTCGTTCAAGCCGAGGCCGCTTCGCGGCTCGGCTGCATGATGACGAGACATCTCCCGCCGTTCCGCAGCGCCGGCTTAACTCAGGTGTTAGACGGGGGAAAAAGCATTCGGGGTCAGTGGCATCGACTTCGGATGCAAGTGCACCGTAACGGGCGTCGCTTCTGTTCAGGCATTCCCCTTCGGGCAGTGTGCGACGCGCCGCATGTCCGCACGTTGTGATCCGCAGCTTCGGCACTGTCGCCGGTGATTGGCTTTCAACTGTTCCGCTGGTGCGGCGCCTTCGCTTCGGTCACAACGGCTTGATTCACTGGCCCCTGTGGTGTTCGTGGCTTGCGGGCCAGTGATCCACGCATCACGGGTGTCGCGCCAGCTTGCAGCAGTGCGGCTTCGGCTTTAACGTCGCGTCTAACAATTCGTCCAAGCCGACGCCGCTTCGCCGCGCCCCTTAACTCAGGCGTTAGACCACTGTCGCCGGTGATTCGCTTTCCAACTGTTCCGCTGGTGCGGCGCCTTCGCTTCGGCCACGACGGCTTGATTCACTGGCCCCTGTGGTGTTCGCGGCTTGCGGCCAGTGATCCACGCATCACGGTTGTCGCGCGAGCTTGCAGCAGGTCGGCTTCGGCTTTAACGTCGCGTCTAACAATTCGTCCAAGCCGACGCCGCTTCGTTGCGGCCCTGCGGTGGCAAAGAAAGCCTGCCACCGCATGTCCTCCACTACGCAGCGCGGCTTAACTCAGGCGTTAGGTCTTGCAAAAGCGTCGATCATCCATACAATGTACAGATGATCAAGTTTGAGTGGAATCCGGCCAAAGCCGCCTCAAACCTCAAGAAGCACGGCGTTTCCTTTGAGGAGGCGCAGACCGTCTTTTATGACGAATTCGCCGTACAGTTCTACGACGATCCACACTCTGCGGAGGAAGACCGCTTCCTCCTGCTAGGCATGAGCAGCGGCGCTCACCTTCTCCTTGTCTGCCACTGTGAGCGTGACGGCGGCGACATCATTCGCATCATCTCCGCGCGCAAAGCAACGAAACAAGAAAGCGCCCACTACGAGCAGTGACTGCCATGAAAGCTGAATACGACCTCTCGAAAATGAAGTCCCGCAAAAACCCTTATGCGGCCAAGCTCAAGAAGCCTGTTTCCATGCGCCTTTCGGAGGACGTGGTTGACTATTTCAAGGGCATGGCAAATGAGGCGGGCGTTCCGTATCAGAGCCTGATCAACTTGTACTTGCGCGACTGCGTTATGAAGCACCGCAAAGTGCAGATTGCCTGGCCGAGCAGCAAGACCTAACAATTCGTTCAAGCCGACTCCGCTTCGTTCCGGCAAAACAGTGGCAAAAAAGAGTTTGCCACTGTTTTACCTCCACTACGCTACGCCGGCTTAACTCAGGCGTTAGGTGCCGTCAGTAGTGATATCGCAGTTGGGCAATTAGCACAGAACCATCTTCTACCTTGTAGACAATTCGGTGCTCGTCGTTGACGCGCCGCGACCAATAGCCAGCCAACGCGTGCTTCAGTGGTTCGGGCTTGCCCGTGCCAGTGTGTGGCGTTCTCGTGATCTCTTTGATCAAGTCGTTGATGCGTTGCACCAACTTCTTATCACTTTTTTGCCAATACAAGTAGTCCTCCCAAGCTTGCTCGGAAAAGACTAGCTTCACTTGGCCAGACTCCGTGCCTTGCCTTTCCCTGACTCAAGGGCCGCAATACTCTCGAGCAAGCGTTGAGCATTCTTTGGGCTACGCAGGAGGTATGAGGTTTCCTCAAGCGCCTTAAAGTCATCGAGCGACATCATCACAACGGCCTGCTCGCCGTTGCGAGTGATGATGATAGGCTCGTGATCGTCACAAACGCGGTCCATGGTGTCGGCCAATTTGGCCCTGGCGGTGCTATAGGTAATGGCGTCCATTGCGTGCCTCCCGTTGTACGCATATTTGTACAATAGCCTCGTCACAGTGTCAAGAGCCGACAGGTGAATTCAACCACCAAGTGCAACACTCAGGTGATGAGTTGTAACGGGCTGAGATAGCCATGTCGTTTCCTTGGTCGCGTGTTGATCTTGTGAGCAATCTGCTCGCACTGGCGTTGGCTCAGGTGTGCCATCGAGGTTCGTTTCGGCCAGTACTGGCGGAGTAATCCGTTGGTGTTCTCGTTGCTGCCTCTCTGCCACGGGTGGTGTGGCCGGGCAAAGAAGACTTGCGCACCGGTTGCGGCCTCCACATCCCGATAGCCGTGGAACTCGGTGCCGTTGTCCAACGTCAGTGTGCGCACCGGCAAGGGCGACTCACTTAGTAGCTTGATCAGGACCTTGTTGACCGACCTCACCGTCTTGTCGGGTGATTTGCCTACTAGCAGCAGCCCCGTGACCCGCTCCACGACCGTGACCACGCAAGCCTTCTCCCAACTTGCACCCTGTACCGTATCGCCCTCGTAGTGCCCTACTTCCTGGCGAGCCTCGACGCACGCCGGCCGATCCTCGATCATCGGCTTGCCCTGCAGCCGGCCTCGGCGTTCAAGCCCGTAGTGACGTTTCCGGCGCTTGTAGCGCCGACGCAGCTCCTGCCAAAGCATTCCGCCGGACCGCCAATCCCGCCGGATGTAACGGTAGATCGTCTGGTGACTGATCTTGAGTTCGTTCAAACGCCCCAGCGTTCCAGCGATTTGTTCCGGGCTCCACTGCTCCAGCAACAGCCGACGAACCAGGGCATAGTCCTCTGCGCTGTAGTTGGAACCACGGCGGCTCCGCCGCAAGCGGCCATTGCGCTGCTCCTGGGCTTTGCTCACGCAATAGCCCAGCCGTGCCGCGTGGGGATCATGTTGCGTTTGAGTTCGCGCCAGATCGTGCTGCGAGCGCGCCCCATGAGGCGCGCCATCTCGCTCAAGCCACAGCGCTCTCGTCGTAGCTGGACGATCATGTATCGTTCGTCTTGGGTGAGCTGTCGGTACGTCATGGAAGAACTCTTGCCGGAGTAATTCCAAGTGTCCGACAGCTCGCCCACTCTTCCAAGCCAAGTGTTGCACTTAGTATGGAAATCTTAGCGGCCTAACAATTCGTTCAAGCCGAGACCGCTTCGCGGCTCGGCTGCATGGTGACGTTTACCACTCCGCCGTTCCGCGCTGCGGCCCGGCTCAACTCAGGCGTTAGGTCTTTGCACCACCAGTTGCGCGCGCCAAAGTGATACTGTAGTGTCACTCTATGCGTACTGAACTCGTCACTACCCTCAAGCGTCAGGCCACTGAACTCCTCTCGGACATTGAGCGGGACAAGGAGCCAATTCTTATTACCCAGCATGGCCTCCCAAGCGCCTACCTCCTGGACGTTGAGACCTATCAGCTCATGCAGCAACGCATGGCCATCCTTGAAGGCATCGCCCGTGGCGAGCAGGCCGTGGCGGAGGGTCGTGTAGCTACCCATGCGCAAGCCAAGAAGCGTCTCGCCAGATGGCTGAAATAGCATGGTCAGAACCGGCCTTGGCTGACCTGGATGCAGTCGCTGATTACATCGCTCTGGAGAATCCAGTTGCTGCCTCCGAGCTTGTCAAACGGATCTTCGATCACGTTGAGCACCTCACCGACCACCCGGAGGGTGGCAGTCGCCTTAAAGAACTCACGCGCTCCCGCTATCGCCAGATAGTTGAGCCGCCCTGCCGTGTTTTCTATCGTTACGACGGACACAAGGTCTTTGTCCTGCACGTCATGCGTTCAGAGCGCCTGCTGCGCAAAGGACGACTCACCGCGCGTGCCAAGCAAGCAAAGACCTACCAAGGATGAGGCACGATGAGCTTCCATGAATCACTTGATTCACTGCCGATCGGCGCCTTTTTTGTGGCGTATACGGTCGTCGCGGCAACTATCTCGGAGTCTGGTTACCGACTTGGGAACTGGTGGCAAGAACGCACGCCCGAAGAAAGGGAGGGTCCCACCGGCATGATCGTCGGCTCACTCCTAGCCCTGATGGCGTTTCTTCTCGCGACCGCGACGGGGATGGCGGCAGATCGCTTCGACACGCGCCGCGGTCTCGTGCTGGCCGAGGCGAACTCGGTAGGCACCACGTATCTCCGGGCCGGCTACCTGCCAGAGCCGGCCTCGAGCGAGGTCCGGAGCCTGCTCCGCGAGTATGTCCCCCTGCGCATCATCGGGACCGCCGATCTGGCAGATGTCCGGGTGAGAATGGCCCGTTCGGCCGAACTCCAGACGAAGCTCTGGTCAATCGCCGAGGACTTGGCCCGCACCACGCCCGAATCAGAGGTCCTGGCCCTTTTCATCGCTTCACTGAACGAGACGATCGACCTGCATGAGACGAGGGTCGTGGCAGGCCTGTACGCGCGCGTACCCGAGACGATAATCCTCCTCCTCTTTTCGGGAACGATCCTGACGTTGGGGATGGTGGGATACAACGCGGGCCTGACTCGTCGGCGCAGCCCCGTCACAGCATTCGCGATGATTGTTGTGCTTGGGGCGGTTATCACACTCGTGGTCGATCTCGACAGACCACGCGACGGATTCCTCAAAGTGAGCCAGCAACCGCTTATCGATCTGCAAGAGCAAATCGGAGCACTTCCACCAGCGAATCCACCAAGGTAGCCGGCGTGCCGCCCGACAAATCGCTCCGGTCGATGGCCAACCCGCTTCGAGGGCTGTCCGCGGCTGAGCTTGGTCGTCAGGCGGCGCTGTAGTCTTTTGCTTCAGATGCTCACCAAAGAATCCAGTCATGACAGATGCTTGGCTCACGACCATCACTGAGAGTCCGCAAGAAGGATTCGAGCTGGCCATTGTCCTCAGCCGGCGTGGCGTCAAGTACACACAACCAGATGTGGACGTGCTGAAGGCGCTTCGTCCCGGTTACGCGAGCTCTGCGGATGCGCTCACCGCAACGTCGCATGTCATCGCTGTCAACTTTCAGACCATCGCTGCGGCAAACGGTTATTGGCGCAAGGACGCCGCTTCGCGGTCCGGCCGGACCCAGGTGTCAGGCACTCTCCAGGACGGTTCGCATGTCGCGCATCCGTAGGCTCGCAGCATCCGGCGTGATCGGCGTGTTTCTCGCGTTTGCCCTGCTTTGGTGCTGGGTCCATCTTGCTGCAAATAATCCGCTGCCGGGGCTGCTGCTTCGGAGTGGCTTTGGCGCGGATGGCACCTGGCTTGCCCTGACGGCAAGCGATTTCCTGATGAACATCATCATGTGCCTGCCCGCGGCCTGGGCGCTGAATTCATTGGGCAAGGACCTGCGGCTCAACACGCTGGTTTCCGTCGTCGCCTTCGCAGCAAGCAGCTCGTTCCTGGTGGGCTTGCCGTTGCATGAGATGAGCTTGAGAATCGGCATCCAGTACTCGCTGCTGCTCGCATCACTGCCCGTCGCCGTCTGGGTCTTTTCAAGGCTTCGTCGCCGGCGCGCCTGACGAGGCGTCCGGTCCGAAGCCGTTTCGCGGTCGCGCGTGCCTTGCTCGCCGGCTGCGGTCCGGACTGCCCCACGCTGAAGGAACCACTTATGCGTCTCGTGATGTGCATGGCCATTCTTCTCGCTCCGGGCCTGGTGACGGCCCGGGAACCCAGCCCGGTTGTCGGCGCGTGGGACTGGAACCCGACGCAGGGCAGCTGCCCTGAAACCCATACCTACGACGCCAATGGAAGTGCGAGCGTCCGCAGTGGCGACGAGGTCCTGGAAAAGAGCTACACGGTCACCTCGGTCGCTGGCGGCATGTACCTGGTCACGACGGTGGTTGTCGCGACCAACGGCGGCCGCGACTGCCTGGGCAAGACCAGCACCATTGGAGCAACCTCGTCGGTCTACATACAACCCATCAACGGCGGTGGCTACTTCACCTGCGCTTCGGAAGATGGCATGTCCTGCTACGGGACGGCCCGCCCACGGCACTCCCCGGTTGGCTCCTGACCCTATGTCCACGCCAATCCCGCTTCGCGGCGTTCGCCGGGCCTCCGCGGGCGGTCCGGCCCGACCGCGTCGCCAGGCTTGCCGGGGATTTGCCCGAGCGGCCTGATTCCGAACGAATGCGCAGTCCTGCGCGATTGGAGAAAGGCCGTGCACCCTGACTCGCCAGCGGACAAGCAGCCAGGAGTCCATCCAGGCCGCGGAACTCCGCACCTGTCCCTGCCCGGTGTATTCCTGCGCTTCCTGCGCTTCGGCGCCCTGGCCTGGGGCGGTCCTGTGGCGCAGATCGGCATGATCCGGCAGCAACTGGTCGATGAAGAGGGCTGGATCGACCGGGACAGGTTCAATCGCGTACTTGCGGTCTACCAGGTCCTGCCGGGGCCGGAAGCGCATGAACTCTGCGTCTATTTCGGGACGCTCGCTCGCGGACGCCTGGGCGGAATCCTGGCGGGACTGGGCTTCATGCTTCCGGGATTCGTGCTGATGCTGGCGCTGTCGTGGCTGTACGTGCGTTACGGATTGAGGCTCGAGGGCTGGGCCGGTGCGATGGTTGCAGCACAAGCAGCGGTCGCGGCACTGATCGTTCGCGCCATTTTTCGCATCGGTTCCCACGTCCTCGAAAATCGCTGGTTATGGATGGTCGCCACGGTCGCGGTGCTGTCGCAACTGGCAAGCGTGCACTTCGCCGTGACGCTCGCCGCAGGGGGCCTGGTCTACCTGCTTGCGCACGAGAATCGAAATCTGATCGCCGCATGGTTGCTGGCCATGTCCATCGCCCTGGTCGCGGTCAAGGTGTGGAGCGAGGGCGGCCTCACTGGCCTGGATGCCCTCACCAGCGCCCAGGAGCCAGGCAGTGCGGCACGGGCCGGGAGCATGGGCGCTGCCGCACTCTTCTGGTCGGGCCTCAAGGCAGGCCTGCTGACGTTCGGCGGGGCCTATACCGTCATCCCATTCCTGCAACGCGATGCCGTGAGCCAGGGCGCGTGGATGAGCAATGGCCAGTTCCTGGATGGCCTGGCACTGTCCGGCCTGCTGCCCGCGCCCCTGGTCATCTTCGCCACCTTCGTCGGTTATGTGGGTGGCGGACTCGCGGGTTCCCTGGCAATGACGGCCGGCGTATTCCTTCCTGCGTTCCTGTTCACGCTTCTCGGCCACGACGCGATGGAGCGCGCGGTGCAAAGGCCCCGGGTCGCAGAGTTCCTGGCGGGGATCACCGCAGCTGTCGTCGGCCTCATCACGGGCACGACCCTTGCCATCCTCTCCGGCAGCATCCGGGATGCGCACAGCCTGCTGGTGTTCTCGGTGGCACTTGCGGCCCTGTTCCTGTCGAAGGCACGCTTGCTGGTACCGGCAGTGGTCGTGGTGGCAGCACTGTACGGGCTGGTCGCCAGCACAGTCGGGACCGGTTGATCCTGCAAGCGCGCGAGTTGCTGGATTCACGCGCCGCCGGCATAAAGGGCGGCGACGCCCACAGTTCGTTCGGTCCGGCCCAACCCGGGTGACAAGCCTCCCATGCCCGACGCCATCAATCGAGGTTACAAGCTCGCCCTGGCGACGCTCGCCGCCGAGCTCCTGGTCTCGCTTGCCCTGGTTTCGAACACGCTTGGAATCTTCGCCATCCTCGCCATGCCCTTGATCGGCATCGCCTGGTTGCCTGCTTCGGTGCTGGTCTTGTCCGACCTGCGCCGGGAGCCTCGTCCTGGCCTGCCTGGCTACCTGGTTGGCGTTGCAAGCGGCCTTGCGGGCCTTGCCTGCCTGGGCATCTGCCTCAAATGGACGGTCCTGTCGGCGTTCGCGAGGTGACGCCCGGCGGTTCGTTCTAGCCGACTCCACCCCGCGCCACCCTTCCCCCATGCGAGAAGCACCAATGCAGGCGATCGCCGACCTCGAAACATTGCTGGCGCGCATGCAGCCGGTGCTCAATCCCGGCCGCTATGCGTTCGTCGCCTTGCCCAGTGGCTGCATGCTTGACCCCGCGCTGGTGGTGGCGTCGATCCGGGAGCCGGAAGGACTCTCGGTGATCTGCACGGAGCATGTGGCCCGCGACATGGATCTCCCGATCGCCTTCATTGCGTCCTGGATCACGCTGGCCGTGCATTCGGATCTTGCGGCGGTTGGCCTGACCGCCGCCTTCTCCAGTGCGCTTGCACGGGCCGGGGTCAGTTGCAACGTGGTTGCCGGCGTCCACCACGACCACCTGTTCGTGCCGGTGGAGCAGACACTGCAGGCGATGGAGGTCCTTCATGGGTTGTCGCGACCTCCAGGGTGACCCTTCTGCCTGGCCGTCTCGTGCTGGCGGCCCCGGCATCGACGCCGGGATTGCCCGCCGTTCCCCGTGGCCGAAATCGTGGTCCAGCGCCAGCCTGGTGCCTACAACGCGCGCGACCTGGCGGCGTTCGTGGCGACATGCAGCGACGACGTGGCGCTGTACCGGGCGAAATCAGGCACGCCGCTGGCATTGGGCAAGCGGGCGCTCGCCGAGTTCCACGAGGACTCGCGGTTTGGGCGATGAGCGTGTCGAAGCGGTCGTCGCCCGCGTGCTCGAGGATGGCCTCATCCAGCGCGTTTGGCTGTTTCATGCCGACTAGAATGCAGGCGTCCGAAGCAACAAGAATGGAGGCGCCAGGCCCATGCCCGGCATGACCGTCGCGGAAAAAGTGGAACTCACGCTGATCCCGGTGGTCGGCGCGGCGGTGTGGTCGCTTGCAGCGGCGGCCGGGGCCAGCATCGGTACCGGCTCGCTGTTGCTTGGATCCTCCGTCCTGCTGCTGCTCCAGGGGCTGGTCCGCGACCTCTGGCTCATTTCCAGGCGTAACCGGGATGCGCATGCGGGTGCTGGCCGCGAAGCACTGTGCATGTGCGTGGAATCCACGATCGGCGTGACCGGGGTCGTCACCGGGCTGGCGGTGCTCGGCAGCGCACTGGACGCCACGCTGGCCCTGGGGCCGGAGGCGATGGGCGCGATCGCGGTCGTGGTCCTGGCCATCGGGTTCGCGATCAAGGATCTGGTGTTCGAGCTCCGGCCCTTCCGCATCCGCCGTGACAAGGACCACCTGAACATCGTTTTCCGCTGGAAACCCTGACCGGCACCGGATGCACTGATGCGCGAAATCGGCCTGACCATCCTGATGCTGACGCTGAGCAACGTCTTCATGACGTTCGCGTGGTACGCCCATCTCAAGGAACTGAGTGCAAAGCCGTGGCTCGTCGCGGCGCTGGCCAGCTGGGGCATCGCGCTCTTCGAGTACATGTTGCAGGTCCCGGCGAACCGCATCGGCTACGGCACGCTCTCGCTCGGGCAGCTCAAGATCCTGCAGGAGGTGATCACGCTGTCCGTGTTCGTGCCATTCGCCGTTTACTACATGAAGGAACCGCTCAAGCTGGACTACCTGTGGGCGGGCCTGTGCATCCTGGGTGCGGTCTACTTCATCTTCCGTGCGGACATGGCGGTTGCCTGATTTGCCCGGGGGATCTGTCCGCCAGGCCCCGGCGCCCGGGGCCGCAACGCGAGGTGCGCATGCACGTTGTCTTCCTGCACTTCATCGCCGCAACGATCGCGTGCCTGCTGGTGTTCGTGGCCGGAAACCGCATCGCGGGCACGCAGCAGTTCTCGGCGCCATTCGGCGTGGTGTTCATCGGGGTGGCGTGCGCCGCCCTCGCCCACTTCCTGTCGCCATGGGCAACCCCGGCCATCGTGCTGCTGTATGCGCTTTCGGTGCTGGGCGAGGCGATCCGCGATCGCCGGGACCTGCGCGGCCGCGAGCGCTAGCAGGGAAGATGCCGCGCGCCAGCCGCTGCAACCTGCAGTTGCATGCAGCGCCGGCAGGACCCCGCTACGATCGGGTCTGGCGGCTACCCGGAACACACGTGGCGGCCGCCACGCCCCGCATCGGCGCCCATCAAGGAGTTCGCATGATCCGGATCCTCGCAACCGCCATCGCGGTCCTGTTCGGCATCGCGACCCTGTTCGCGGGTGGCCGCGTGCTGCTGGGGTCGGATCCGGGCTACGTCGTGTTCCGGCCGCTGCTGGTCTACAACGTGCTGATGGGCCTGGCCTACGTGGCTGCCGGCATCATCTTCTGGCGCAGCGCGCGCGCGGGCCGGAACGCGGCGGCCGCGATCTTCCTGCTCAACCTGGCGGTGCTGCTGGCGATCCTGGTGCTGTACCGCACCGGCGGCGACGTGGCGGTGGACAGCCTGCGCGCGATGACCCTGCGCACGGTGGTGTGGCTGCTGCTGTGCGTGGCCATGTCCTGGGTGGGACGGTCACGCGCGGCACCCACGTCCGGCTGAAGCACGCCGCTGCCCGCCCTGCGCGGGCTCACTGCGGGTTGCCGGACCTGCCCCTGCGGCGGCCACTGGCGTAGCCGACGACTCCGGCCAGGATCAGTGCCAGCGGGATCGCACCCGGTTCGCCTTCCACGACCACCATCATCACCAGCAACGCCAGCCCGATTGCGGCCACCACCACTGACAGCGCCTTCTGCACGTTCGCCTTCATTGCGTGCCCCTGTCGATCGCGGACCGACCCGCCTCGATGACGACAATCTGGCACCGCGGCGTGAGGCCGGCATGAAGTCCCGTGCGCGCGGGGCCGGGCCGATCAGTCGCGCACATGTGCGTGCGTGGCCGGTCTCGATCGGGCGCGGCCGCCGCGGCTGCGCCTCCAGCGTGCGCTCGCGCCGGCCCAGGTGCACACGCGCGGCATGGACGCCAGGACCCGGGGCCGCAGCGCGGCTGCGCGACCCCAACCCGCCCCGCAAAAACGAACGCCGCGACGGGCGCGGCGTTCGTTTACTGCGTTGGCATCGGCGAACCTAGGCCGGTGCGATCACTTCAGCGGCCAGTAGACGTCGAACTCGCCGTTTTCGGTGAAGGCATTGGCGACGCCCGACTTGTAGGACTCGTAGGCGCGGCCGGTCACTTCATGGCCGGAGGTCAGGGTCCATGCGCGCAGCGCGTTGCGGGCATTCTCCAGTTCGGCCATGTAGCCGGTGTAGGACGCGGTGGCGACCTTGCCGGCCTTGACCTGCTCCAGCTTCACCGGACCCTGCAGCGCCACGTTGCCGAGCGCGCCGCCACCCTGCTTGCGCACCGGCTGGACGACGTCGAAGTTGTAGGTTTCACGACCGAGTTCGGTGGTGACGATGCGGACCGGGCCAACCGCCTCCAGGCCATTGGCGTCCATCACCCGGCGGATCCACTCGCTGTTGGCGGTGATCGAGGCCTGGATCTGCGAATTGCCGCGCTCGACGCTGCCGGCGGTCACGACCAGCAGGTCCTCGGCCGCGCGGTCGACGACCTTGAAGCCGGTCAGCTTGCTGCCGGAGACCGCGTAGTCGACGTTCGGCACCGCCGCCAGCATGCTGACGATGCGGCCGAGGCCCATCTTCATGTCGTCGCCGACGTGGCGCGAGACGTACATGCCGGAGTAGCGGCCCAGCAGGTCCCAGCCGTAGTCGACGTCGTAGGTCTGGGTGATCTCGACGTTACGGTTGTTGCGGCCGGTCGGCTTGAAGATGAAGCTGGTGCGCTTGTTGCTGCCGCGCTCCGGGTTGTCGATCTTGTAGCTGATCTTCTTGCGCGGCACGCTTTCGGTGATCTCCCAGGCGCCCTTGCCCAGGCCGTCTTCCATGGACACGTAGTCCATGCGCGCACCGACGCCGGAATCCGGGCCGGAGTAGCTCAGCTGCACGCGCGGGTCGCGCAGCACCAGCGGGTTCCAGTCCTTGAACCGGCGCAGGCTGTTGAGACTATCGAACACGATGGTCAGCTTGCGGTTGGTCTCGATCTTCTCGACCAGGTGGCGCTTGGACGGGAGCACCAGGGCCACGGCCAGGTACAGGCCCAGCACGATCGCGAGGGAAATCAGGATCTCGAGCAAACGAGTCATTCAGGAATCTCCGGGAAGGCCGCATCGCGGCATGCGGCCGCGAAGACCCGCCATCGTACCAAACCGACCGGGGGCTCGGGGAGGGGGTCGGCAGCGTCCCCAGACGCCAATTGGTGCGCCCGGTCACGAACGCACCCCGCGGCCTGCCGCGGGCCGTCTAGACCAGTTGCAGCTCGAACGCCTTGAGCACCGCCCGGGTGCGGTCCCGCACCCCGAGTTTCGACAGGATGTTGGAGACGTGGTTCTTGATCGTGCCCTCGGCCACCCCCAGCGAATTGGCGATCTCCTTGTTGGAGAAGCCGGACGCCATCAGGCGCAGGATCTCGGTCTCGCGGTCGGTCAGCGGATCCGGGCGGTCCAGGCTGACGAACTCGTTGCGCATGTGTTCCAGCCCGGACAGCAGGCGCTGGGTCACCGCCGGCTGCACCAGCGAGCCGCCCGCCGCCACCGCCTGGATGGCGTTGACCAGCTGTTCCAGGGAGACATCCTTGAGCAGGTAGCCCTTGGCGCCTGCCTTGATCCCGGCCAGCACCAGCTGGTCGTCGTCGAAGGTAGTCAGGATGATGGTCGGCGGCAGGGTGCCGGCGCGGCCCATCGCCTGCAGCGCCTCGAGCCCGGACATCGCCGGCATCCGCATGTCCATCAGGACCACGTCGGGCTTCACCTGCGGGATCAGCTCGACGGCCTGGCGGCCGTCCGCGGCCTCCGCCACCACCTCGATCCCTTCGGCGAGGGCCAGCAACGAACGGATGCCCTGGCGAACCAGGGTCTGGTCGTCCACCAGGAACACCCTGATCGGATCGGGTCGAATCATGCAGCCACTCCTTGGGGAAAGCCGGCATCGGCGCTGGGCGCCACCGGCAGGATCATCGTCAGGCGGAAGCCCTCGCCGCGTGCGGTCGCCACTTCCAGCTGGCCACCGCACTGCCGCAGGCGCTCACGCAGCCCCTGCAGGCCGTTGCCGGGCACCAAGTGCTCGGCGCCGTCGCCGTCATCGCGCACCTGCATCACCACCTGGGTGCCATCGCCATGCGCGCTCAGCCACAGGTTGCGGGCACCGGCGTGGCGCACCGCGTTGGTGATCGCCTCCTGCGCGCAGCGCAGCAGGACGTGCGCGCGCTCCGGGTCCTCGAGCGTCAGCGGATTCTGGATGTCCATGTGGATGTCCAGCTTGGGGACGTTCTCGGCCAGCGGGCGCAACGCGGCGCCGAGGTCGATCGCCCCGCTTTCGCGCAGCTGGCTGACCGCCTCGCGCACGTCGGTCAACAGCAGGCGCGCCAGCGTGTGCGCCTGCTGCACGTGTTCCTTGACCCGCCCTTCGGACAGGTGGCCGGCGACCTCCAGGTTCAGGCTGAGCGCGGTCAGGTGGTGGCCCAGCAGGTCGTGCAGCTCGCGCGAGATGCGGGTGCGCTCATTGACCCGCGCGCTTTCCGCGAGCAGTGCGCGGGTGGCGCGCAACTCCGCATTCAGCCGGCGCTGCTCTTCGCGCGCTTCCGACTGCTGCAATGCAACAAGGCTGGTGATGAAGACGAAGCCGGAGAAGCCCGCGTACAGCATGGACTGCATCAGCGCCTCGACCAGCGGGAACTCCAGGCCCAGCATGAACATCGGCACCACCGCCAGCTGCGCGCCCAGCAGCCAGGCCACGCCCAGCCGCAGCGGCAGCAGCCAGGGCAATACGCAGGCCGCCACCATCAGCAGCACGCTGCCAAGGCCGGTTTCGCTGAAGAAGCCCAGGCCGATCGCGGCCAGCGTGGTCACCGCCAGCAACACGTAGTCCATCGCCTGCCGGCGCTGGCCCAGGCCGCGGGTCAGCCACCAGTAGCCGGCTCCGAACGCCAGGTAGCAGGCCCAGCCCTGCCACGGCATGGCGTGCGCCATGTTCTCGTCCGGCAACGGGTTGCGCCACTGGCCGACCCACGAGTACAGCAGCGGCAGCCCGACCATCGCCCAGGTGAACAGGCCGGCGTAGCGCAGCAGGCGGGTGTGGGACAGGCGGGCGAGCATGCCTTCTTATAACCCCTCCGCGCCGGCCCTGCCCGCGCCGAAGGTCATGGCCGCGATTGCCGGCCCATGCGATAATCCGCCGAGGTCGCGCGCTGGCGCGGCAGCCTGCAGCAAGCCATACGGAGCCAAGGAATGTCGATCGCCATCCGCGACGTGCGCGAGCACGAGCTGGATTCCGTCCTCGCCCTGAACAACGCCGCAGGACCTGCGATCCTTCCCCTCGACGCGGCCAGGCTACGCCGGCTGTTCGACAGCGCGGAATACTTCCGGGTCGCCGAGCGCGATGGCGCCATCGCCGGCTTCCTGATCGGCTTCGGCGCGCACGCGCACCACGACAGCAGCAACTTCGCCTGGTTCGCGCAGCGGCATCCGGATTTCTTCTACATCGACCGCGTCGCGGTGGCCAGCCGCCGCCGTGGCGGCGGCGTCGGCCGCGCCCTGTACGCGGACGTGCAGAGCTACGCCGAACTGCGCTACCCGCAGCTGGCCTGCGAAGTGTTCCTGCAGCCGGGCACCGACCACGCCCTGCTGTTCCACGGCAGCTTCGGCTTCCGCGAGGTCGGCCAGCACGTGATGCCCAACCGCGGCGCCGGCGGGCAGGAGATGCGCGCGGCGATGCTGATGAAGTCGATGTGCAGCTACCCGTGGGTGCGCGAGACCTACGGCGACGCGCTGCCGGAGCAACCGTGGCTGCTGCATCCGCGCCCGGTGCACGCCGCGCCGCGCGCCACGGGCACCGGCACGTGAGCGCCGCGGTCGACTACGCCCAGGCAGGCGAGTTGAAATTCGGCCAGGTCGGCATCGCCAACCTGCGCGTGCGCACGCTGGACGTGGCGCAGCTCGTCGCCGAGATGCGCGACCGCGTGCAGCGCGCGCCCAACCTGTTCGCGCGCGCGGCGGTGGTGCTCGATTTCGGCGGGCTGGGCAAGGCGCCTTCGTTCGAAGAGGCGCGCACCCTGCTGGACGGCCTGCGCGAGGCCGGCGTGCTGCCGGTGGCGCTGGCGTACGGCACCCGGGAAATCGAAGCGCTGTCGCAGCAACTCGGGTTGCCGCTGCTGGCCAAGTTCCGCGCGCAGTACGAACGCGCCGAAGCCGATGCCGCGCCGGCCCCGCGCGCCGCCGCCGCCGAACCCGCGCGCGCCAGGGCGGAACCGCCCGCAGCCGCAGCGGCGAAGCCGGTGGCACCGACGCCAGCGCCGGGCCAGGTCCAGCGCAGCCCGGTGCGTTCCGGCCAGCAGGTGTACGCGGACAACCGCGACCTGACCGTGCTGGGCGCGGTCGGCGCCGGCGCCGAGGTGATCGCCGACGGCAGCATCCACATCTACGGCGCCCTGCGCGGCCGCGCGCTGGCCGGCGCGCAGGGCAACGAGGACGCCCGCATCTTCTGCCGCGAGTTCCACGCGGAGCTGGTGGCGGTCGCCGGGCACTACAAGGTGCTCGAGGACATCCCGCAGGCGCTGCGCGGCAAGGCCGTGCAGGCCTGGCTGGAAAACGGGCAAATCAAACTCGCCGCGCTCGACTAGCGCGCATTGCGTACCAACGGAGAAGCCAACTTGGCGGAAATCATCGTAGTCACATCGGGCAAGGGCGGCGTCGGCAAGACCACCTCCAGCGCCAGCATCGCCACCGGGCTTGCGCGCCGCGGCAAGAAGGTCGCGGTCATCGACTTCGACGTCGGCCTGCGCAACCTCGACCTGATCATGGGCTGCGAGCGGCGGGTCGTGTACGACTTCGTCAACGTCATCCACGGCGAGGCCACGCTGAAGCAGGCGCTGATCAAGGACAAGCGCTTCGAGAACCTGTTCGTGCTGGCCGCGTCGCAGACCCGCGACAAGGACGCGCTGACCACCGAGGGCGTCGAGAAGGTGCTCAAGGACCTGGCCGAGGACGGCTTCGACTACATCGTCTGCGACTCCCCCGCCGGCATCGAGAAGGGCGCGTTCCTGGCGATGTACTTCGCCGACAAGGCGGTGGTGGTGGTCAACCCGGAAGTGTCCAGCGTGCGCGACTCCGACCGCATCCTCGGCCTGCTCGCCAGCAAGACCCGGCGCGCCGAGCGCGGCGACGGCGACGTCACCGCCTACCTGCTGCTGACCCGCTACAGCCCGCAGCGGGTCGAGAACGGCGAGATGCTGTCGATCACCGACGTCGAGGAAGTGCTGGGGCTGAAGACGATCGGCGTGATCCCCGAATCGGGCGACGTGCTGAACGCCTCCAACAAGGGCGAGCCGGTGATCATGGATGCCGAGTCCAACGCCGGCCAGGCCTACGACGACGCGGTTGCGCGGCTGATGGGCGAGGAGCGGCCGATGCGCTTCACCCAGCTGGAGAGGAAGGGTTTCTTCAGCAAGCTGTTCGGGGGCTGAGGCATGTCGATCTTCGATTTCCTCAAGCCGAAGAAGACCACCGCGCAGACCGCGAAGAACCGCCTGCAGATCATCATCGCGCAGGAACGCAGGTCGGAGGGCGCGCCCGACTACCTGCCGCTGATGCGCCGGGAAATCCTCGAGGTGATCCGCAAGTACGTGAACGTCGACGTCGATGCGGTGAAGGTGGACGTGGTCAAGGACGGCGAGCACGACGTGCTCGACATCTCGGTGTCGCTGCCGGAGCGCGGCAGCCCGGCGGGCGCCTGACCTGGCCGGCAGCGTCCTGCGGCTGGCGGACATCGGCTTCGGCGATGCCGCCACCCTGCTCCACCGCTACGGGCTGGAGTTGCAGCACGTTGCCGATGGCGAGCCCATCCCCGGCAGCTACTGGGGCGAATGCGAGGCCGGCATCATCGGCCACGTCGTGCATGCGCGCGGTGACACGCCGGTGCATTCGCTGCTGCACGAAGCCTGCCACCTGATCGTGCTGCCGCCGGAACGGCGCGCCGGCGTCCACACCGACGCCACCGAGTCCATCGATGAAGAGAACGCGGTCTGCGTGCTGCAGGCGCTGCTGGCCGATGCCCTGCCCGGTGTTGGCCGCGGGCGCATGCTCGCCGACATGGATGCCTGGGGCTACACGTTCCGCCTCGGTTCCGCCGCCGCCTACGTCGAACGCGACGCCGACGACGCCTGGGCGTGGTTGCAGGCGCGCGGATTCGTCGACGACGCGCGCGCGCCGCGGATTCCCGCCGGCGACTAGCGCCGCCCGCGCCCGCGCCCACTTGCGGCCGGCGCTGGACGCGGTAGCCTTGCGCCTCCTGCGCCCTGCGCCGCCGAGGTATGCCACGTGAAGCTACGTCCCGCCCTGCTCGCCATCGCCATCGTCGCCACCCTTGGCCTGTCCGCCTGCAAGCGCGAGGACGCCGCCACCCCCGGCGCGTCCGCGGTCCCTGCAGGGGAGACCGCCGACCAGTTCATCGCCCGCGTCAACACCGAATTCCGCAAGAGCTACTCCGAGCTCACCTCTGCGCAGTGGCTGTCGAGCACCTACATCAACAGCGATACCGAGGCGCTGGCGGCCAAGGCCAACGAGCGCTGGCTGACCCAGCTCAACGGCTGGATCGAGCAGTCCAGGCGCTTCGAAGGCCAGCAGATGTCGCCCGGGACCGCGCGCGCGATCAAGCTGCTGAAGCTGATGACCGCGATGCCGGCGCCGAAGGATCCGCAGAAGCTGGAGGAGCTGACCAAGCTCGCCACCCGCATGGAAGGCATGTACGGCGCCGGCAGCTACTGCACCGGCGAGGGCGATGCCAAGACCTGCCGCGACATCGGCCAGCTCAGCGAAGTGCTCGCCACCAGCCGCGACTACGACGCCCAGCTCGATGCCTGGCAGGGTTGGCACACCGTCAGCCAGCCGATGCGCAAGGACTACGTCCGCTTCGCCGAACTGGTCAACGAAGGCGCCAGGGACATGGGCTTCGCCGATGCCGGCGAAATGTGGCGGTCAGGCTACGACATGAGCCCGGCCGAACTCGCCGCCGAAACCGATCGCCTGTGGGACCAGGTCAAGCCGCTGTACGAGCAGTTGCACTGCTACGCGCGCGGCAAGCTCGAAGCGACCTACGGCAGCGACAGGGGCCAGGTCGCCGGCGGCATGCTGCCCGCGCACCTGATGGGCAACCTGTGGCAGCAGGACTGGGGCAACCTGTGGGACATGATGCAGCCCTACCCGGGCGCCGGCAGCCTCGACGTGAATGCCGCCCTGCGCGCGATCGCCCAGGCCGACCTCACCAGCGAACGCGCCAGGCCCGGCCAGCCGGGTGCCTCCGCCGCCCAGCGCGAGGTCGAGGCCGAACGCGCCGCGGCGCTGGCCACCGCGAAGCGGATGACCGAGCGCGCGCAGGACTTCTACGTCTCGCTGGGCATGCCCAAGCTGCCGCAGGGCTACTGGGAGAAGAGCCAGTTCATCAAGCCGCGTGACCGCGACGTGGTCTGCCACGCCAGCGCCTGGGACATGGACATGGCCGGCGACGTGCGCACGAAGATGTGCATCGTGCCCAGCGAGGAAGAGCTGACCACGATCTACCACGAGCTCGGGCACATCTACTACGACCTCGCCTACAACAAGCAGCCGCCGCTGTTCCAGGGCGGCGCCCACGACGGCTTCCATGAAGCGATCGGCGACACCATCGTGCTGTCGATGACGCCGAAGTACCTCGCTTCAGTCGGCCTGGTCGGCGCGCAGCAGCAGAGCGACGAGGCACTGATCAACGCGCAGATGCGGATGGCGCTGGCCAAGGTCGCGTTCCTGCCGTTCGGTCTGATGATCGACCGCTGGCGCTGGGGCGTGTTCGACGGCTCGATCAAGCCGGATGGCTACAACCAGGCGTGGTGGGAACTGAAGGCGAAATACCAGGGCGTGGCGCCGGCTTCCGCGCGCGATGAAACCCATTTCGACCCGGGCGCGAAGTACCACGTGCCGGGCAACACGCCGTACACCCGTTACTTCCTGTCGCACGTGCTGCAGTTCCAGTTCTACAAGTCGCTGTGCGACGCCGCCGGACACACCGGCCCGCTGTACGAATGCAGCTTCTACGGCAACCAGGAAGCCGGCAAGCGCTACTGGGCGATGCTCGGCAAGGGCGCCAGCCAGCCGTGGCAGCAGACCATGAAGGAACTCACCGGCGGCGAGAAGATGGACGCCTCGGCGGTGCTGGAATACTTCGCACCGCTGCAGTCCTGGCTGAAGGAACGCAACGCGGGCAGCAACTGCGGCTGGAATGCTGCCGGCGCCGCCGCCGCGGCACCTGCCCCGGCGGCGTCGGCGAAAGCCGGCTGAGCCGCCGGCCATGCTTCGATGCAGGGCCGGCGCAAGCCGGCCTTTGCATTTGGGCGGCGGGTATGTCGAATGTCACTTGTCCGCGGGATGGGGCTCGGGCAACGTCGCCAACCTCTTCCCACGCCCTCATCCCGACATGCAACCTACCTTCAAGTTCGCCCTCGCCACTGCCGTGCTGGCAACGGCCGTCACTGGCGCTGTCGATGCCCAGTCCAGTTCCGGAAACATCGCGGGTGAAGCAGTGGCCGGCGACACCATCACCGTCACCGGCGTCGACACCGGATTCAGGCGGGAAGTCAGGATCGAGAAGGACGGCAAGTTCCAGATTCGCCGCGTGCCGACCGGCGAGTACCAGGTCGTGCGCGTCCACAAGGATGGGGCCATCGACCCCGCGCAGGGCGTGGTGGTCCGGCCAGGCGGCACCGCGCGGGTGATGGAAGCGGGCAAGGCCGCGGCCGGGGACGCAACCCCCGGCACCTGACCGGACCGCCGATCCCCTCGCAGGCGAGCGGCAAGCGACGCCTTCATTTTCGATGCCGCCCGGCGCGATACTGCGGCATGGACGACGAACTCTCCCCGCAGGCCGCCGCCTCCGCCACCGCACTATCGGCACGCTGGTACGTCGATGCCGCGATGGCCGACATCGACCGCCGCGCGATCCTCGACCGCAGCTGGCAGCTCATCGCCCACGCCAGCCAGTTGCGCGATGCCGGCGACCACGTGGTCGCCGACCTTGGTGGCTTGCCGGTCATCGCGGTGCGCGGCGCCGATGCCGGCGATGCTCCCGGCGAGATCCGGGTCTTCCACAACGTCTGCCGGCACCGCGCCGGGCCGATCGCGCAATGCGACGGCTTGCGCGCGAAGTCGCTGCGCTGCCGCTACCACGGCTGGAACTACGGTCTGGACGGGGTGCTGAAGTCGGCGCCGGAGATGGGCGACGCGCAGGATTTCGATCCCGCCGGGGTCCGCCTGCCGCAATTGGCGGTGCAGGTCTGGCAGGGCCTGGTGTTCGCCGCGGTCGATCCGGCACGGGCGCCTGCATTCGCCGATTTCGTCGCCGGCATCGATGCCCGCCTCGGCCCGGACCGCGGGCTGCACCGCTACGGCGGCCACCATCGCGCCAGCTACGACATCGCCTGCAACTGGAAGGTCTACGTCGACAACTACCTGGAGGGCTACCACGTCCCGCACGTGCACCCCGGGCTGAACCGCCTGCTCGACTACCGCAGCTACCGCACCGAACTGGCGCGCTGGCATTCGCTGCAGTGGAGCCCGCTGGAGAGCGACGCCGCGCTGTACGGCAACGGCGACGCGCTGTACTACTGGCTGTGGCCGAACGCGATGCTCAACATCCTGCCCGGCCGCCTGCAGACCAACCGGGTGATCCCGTTGGGGGTGGATCACTGCCGCGTGCTGTTCGACAGCTACTACGCGCTGGATGCCGCCGGCATCGCCGATGAGGCGAAGCGCAACGCAGACCTGGCCTTCAGCGACGAGGTCCAGCGCGAGGACCTCGGCATCTGCGAGGACGTGCAGCGCGGCTTCGCCTCCGGCAGTTACGTGCCGGGCCGGCTGAACCCGCTGCGGGAAACCGGGGTCCACCACTTCCACGAGCTGCTGCGCACGGCGTACCGCGGGCGCGACGGCGCCTGAACCCCGCGTGCCGGGCAACGGTGGCCGCGCCCGTTGCGGGTGTCCGGGCCCCGGGGCTGCCTGCGTAACCACCGGGCATCGGCGCGGGGTGGCGGGGTATAATTCCCCTGCACGGTGGGAGAAGCGCGCGGGCCTTTCGGCCACGCCGCGCTGCCGAAGGCGCAACCGCCCGGAATCGCTCAGGCCGAAGACCGCCGTGTGGACAAACTCTGGAGAGATCGGCACGCCCAACCACCGGGCCGCGCCGGCGCCGAAGGGGCAAGAAGCCGCGCGGATCCCCTCCCCGCCCGCGCGCTTCCAAACTCTCAGGCAAAAGGACAGGGATGGGCGAGCAGGGCTTTCGAGCAGCGCACGCTGCGAGCCTGCGAGCGCCCACGCGAATGCAAGCGCGTGGGCCGGAACATCCCGCCCACGCCTTCCGGAGCACCACATGTCGACCCTCCGCTCGCTCGAGCACCACGACGCCTTCATCGAACGCCACATCGGCCCGAACGATGGCGAGATCGCCGCCATGCTGCAGGTGGTCGGCCACGACTCGCTGGAGGCGCTGACCGACGCCATCGTGCCGGCCTCGATCAAGTCGGCGGCCCCGCTGGCGCTGCCGGATGCGGTCGGCGAAGTCGAGGCGCTGGCGCGGATCCGCGCGATCGCGGCGAAGAACCAGGTGTTCCGCAGCTTCATCGGCCAGGGCTATTACGGCACCCACGTGCCGAACGTGATCCTGCGCAACATCCTCGAGAACCCGGCCTGGTACACCGCCTACACGCCGTACCAGGCGGAGATCTCGCAAGGCCGGATGGAAGCGCTGATCAACTTCCAGACGATGTGCGCCGACCTCACCGGGATGGACATCGCCAATGCATCGCTGCTGGACGAAGCCACCGCCGCCGCCGAGGCGATGACCCTGGCCCGGCGCTCGGCGAAGTCGAAGTCCGGCACCTTCCTGGTCGCCGGCGACACCCATCCGCAGACCCTGGCGCTGCTGCAGACGCGCGCCGAACCGCTTGGCATCACGGTCGCGGTCGTCCGTTCCACCGAGGCGTTCCACCAGGCGCTGGCGGCCGGCGATTACTTCGGGGTGCTGGTGCAGTACCCCGCGTCGAGCGGCTGGATCGCCGACTGGGACCAGGACGCCGGGGTGATCCATTCGCACAACGCGCTGTTCGTGGTCGCCACCGACCTGCTTGCGCTGACCCTGCTGAAGCCGCCGGGCGAGATGGGCGCGGACATCGTGATCGGCAATACCCAGCGCTTCGGCGTGCCGTTCGGCTTCGGCGGCCCGCACGCCGCCTTCATGGCCTGCCGCGATGCCTACAAGCGCTCGATGCCGGGCCGCCTGATCGGGGTGTCGATCGACGCCGAAGGCAAGCCGGCCTACCGGCTGACCCTGCAGACCCGCGAACAGCACATCCGCCGCGAGAAGGCGACCTCCAACATCTGCACCGCGCAGGTGCTGCTGGCGGTGATGGCCTCGATGTACGCGGTCTACCACGGCCCCGAAGGCCTCACCCGGATCGCCTCGCGGGTGGCGCGGATGACCGCGATCCTCGCCGCCGGCCTGCGCCAGCTCGGCCACGAAGCCGTGCACGACACCGCGTTCGACACCCTGTGCATCGATGCCGGCGACCGCGGCCCGGCGATCCTCGAACGCGCCAGGGCCCATCGCGCCAACCTGCGCGTGCGCGGCAACGGCTCGCTGTGCATCTCGCTGGATGAAACCACCACCCGCGCCGACCTCGAACTGCTGTGGACCATCTTCGCCGGCGAAGGCGAGGCGCTGCCGTCGATCGACGCGCTGGATGCCAGCGCGCCGTCGCTGATCCCGCAGGCGCTGCGGCGCACCAGCCGGTACCTGACCCATCCCGTGTTCAACACCCACCACAGCGAACACGAGCTGCTGCGCTACATGCGCTCGCTGGCGGACAAGGACCTGGCGATGGATCGCACCATGATCCCGTTGGGCAGCTGCACCATGAAGCTCAACGCCACCGCGGAGATGATCCCGGTCACCTGGCCCGAGTTCGGCGACATCCATCCGCTGGCCCCGGCCGACCAGGCGGCGGGCTACCAGGACCTGATCGCCGGCCTGGAGGCGATGCTGGTGGAATGCACCGGCTACGACGCGGTCAGCCTGCAGCCGAACTCCGGCGCGCAGGGCGAGTACGCCGGCCTGCTGGCGATCCGCGCGTATCACGCGTCGCGCGGGGACACCAGGCGCGACATCTGCCTGATCCCCGAATCCGCGCACGGCACCAACCCGGCCTCCGCGCAGATGTGCGGCATGCAGGTGGTGGTCACCAAGTGCGATGCCAACGGCAACGTCGACGTCGAGGACATCCGCCGCAACGCGGAGAAATATTCCGACCGGCTCGCCGCACTGATGATCACCTACCCGTCCACCCACGGCGTGTTCGAGGAGGACGTGGTCGAGATCTGCGACATCGTCCACCGGCACGGCGGCCAGGTGTACACCGACGGCGCCAACATGAACGCGCTGGTGGGCGTGGCCAAGCCGGGCAAGTGGGGCTCCGACGTCTCCCACCTGAACCTGCACAAGACCTTCTGCATCCCGCATGGCGGCGGCGGCCCGGGCGTTGGTCCGTGCGCGGTCAAGGCGCACCTGGCGCCGTTCCTGCCGAAGGCCTTCGGCGAGGGCGGCCTGCGCACCGGCGGCACCGGCAACGGCCCGCAGGTCAGCGCGGCCAGCTTCGGCAGCGCCAGCATCCTGCCGATCAGCTGGATGTACATCGCGATGATGGGCGCGAACGGCCTGCGCAAGGCGACCCAGGTCGCCCTGCTCAGCGCCAACTACATCGCGAAGCGGCTGGCCCCGCACTACGGGACCCTGTACACCGGCCGCAACGGGCTGGTCGCGCACGAATGCATCCTCGACCTGCGCCCGCTCAAGGACGCCACCGGCATCAGCGCGGAGGACGTGGCCAAGCGCCTGGTCGACTTCGGCTTCCATGCACCGACCCTGAGCTTCCCGGTCGCCGGCACCCTGATGGTGGAGCCGACCGAATCCGAATCCCTGCACGAACTCGACCGTTTCATCGACGCGATGATCCAGATCCGCGAGGAAATCCGGATGGTCGAACGCGGCGAGCTGGACCGCGAGGACAACCCGCTCAAGCACGCCCCGCACACCGCCACCCAGGCCGCCGCGGCGGAATGGAACCACGGCTACAGCCGCGAGCTGGCGGTGTTCCCGCTGGCCAGCCTGAAGCAGCAGAAGTACTGGCCGCCGGTGGCGCGGGTGGACAACGTCTACGGCGACAAGAACGTGTTCTGCGCGTGCGTGCCGATCGGCGATTTCAAGGGCGAGCCGGAAGCCTTCAGCGAGCCGATGGCGGTCTGAGCGGGGCAGCAGACACCGCGTACCGGACACGTTACAGTCCGGTGACGCGGTGACCCTGCAGGACGATCCCGGGGAGGGGCGTCCAAGGCGATAGCAAGCAAGCCTGTAAGGCAGGGCACCGGGCAAGTCCATTTCCCGGGGAGAAGTCTGATGCCTGTGCGCGCCGTGCCGAATATCCACCGCCTGACCCTTGCCCTGCTCGCCGCGCTCGCCCTGCCTGCGTTCGCGCAGCAGTCCACCGAACAGGTGGATGCCTCCGGGAAATCGGTCAAGACCCTCGACCGGATGACAGTGACCGGCTCGCGCATCCGCCGCGCCGACATCGAGGAGTCGCTGCCGATCACCTCCATCACCAAGGATGAGATCGACAAGCAGGGCATCACCTCGGCCGAGCAGTTGTTGATGTACCTCAACGTCGCCGGCAACAGTTCCGACAACCTGGCCAGCAATGCCGGCATCGTCAACGAGGAACAGCGCGGCAACAACGGCGTCTCCGGCGCCAACCTGCGCGGCCAGGGCGCCGACGCGACCCTGGTGCTGCTCAACGGGCGCCGGGTGGCGACGCACGGACTCAAGGGGCGCGCCGTCGACCTCAATTCGATCCCGTTCGCGGCGATCGAGCGCGTCGAGGTCCTGCGCGACGGCGCCTCCGCGATCTACGGCACCGACGCCATCGGCGGGGTGATCAACTTCATCACCAAGCGCGATTTCCAGGGTGCGCAGGCTTCGGCCTTCTTCGACTACACCGAGGCCGGCGGCGGCAACATCCAGCGCGGCACGCTGCTGTTCGGCCACGGCGACCTCGACCGCGATCGCTGGAACGCGTTCGGCTCGGTCAGCGTCAAGCGCAACACCATCCTGCGCGGCAGCGACCGCGACTTCTCCAATACCTTCCAGCCGGAACGCGGGCTGTCGCCGGACACCCGCGGCACTCCGTTCGCCACGGTGTTCAGCCTTGGCACCTCGGGAGTCGGGTCCACCAGCATGCTGCGCGGCGGCGTGTTCGAAACCGGCAATCCGACCCGACTGACCGCGGTCAACATCAACAACCTGCCCGGGGCGGACGGCTGCGAAGCGGCGGGTCCGGACATGGGGCCATATGCCTACCGCATCTGGAACTCGCCCGGCTCGAAGTACGCCTGCGCCTGGGACTACCCGGCCGCCGCGGTGATCCAGCAGCCGCAGGACAGCGTCGATTTCATCGGCCGCGCCACCTTCCGCATCGGTGGCACCCATGAGGCCTACGTCGAGCTGACCGCCTCCGAGGTCGACGTCGCCAAGACGTTCGAGCCGAACCAGATTTCGTCCAGCACGAGCTCCGCCGCCACCGCGCTCGGCCCGTCCACCTGGTATCCGCTCAACGCAACCACCAAGGCCACCTACGATCGCGTTTACGACGCACTCGCCGGCTACTTCGGCGCGGGCCAGCTCAACTACGGCGCCCCGATCGCCTACCGCTGGCGATGCATCGCCTGCGGCCCGCGCGAGATCGAGACCACCACCAAGTCCTACCGCTTCGTCGCCGGGATCGGCGGAATGCTCGGCGACTGGAGTTACGACGTCGGCCTGACCCGCGGTTCCAGCAAGTCCGAATCGATCCTCGGCACCGGCTTCCACTTCACCGACGCATTGAAGCAGGTGCTCGGTAGCGGCCTGATCAATCCGTTCCTGGCGCCGGGCCAGGAGCAGTCGGCGGAGGCGATGGCAGCGCTTGAAGCCGCCTCGGCCACCGGCGTGAAGCTGTACGGCGGCGAGTCCCTGGTGACCGCGCTCGACGCCTCGATTTCCGGCGACCTGGGCTTCTTCAGCCTGCCGGGAGGCAACATCGCGATGGCCGCCGGCATGGACCTTCGCCGCGAGGAATTCCGCTTCGACGGCGACCAGCGCGAGGTCAAGCGCACGGTGTTCAACGCGCCTTTCGACGATGCCAATGCACTCGGAAACGTGAGCCGCGACATCAAGGCGGTTTACGTCGAATTCCAGATGCCGTTGCTCAAGAACCTCGACCTCAACCTGGCCGGCCGCTACGACGACTACAGCGGGTTCGGCGGCACCACCAACCCGAAGGTCTCGTTCAAGTACCAGCCGTTCGAGTCGCTGCTGTTCCGCGGCGCCTACAGCACCGGCTTCAAGGTGCCGAGCTTCAACCAGCTGTTCAACGGCATCAGCGAAGTGCAGTACACCGGCCTCGACCTGGCCGACCCGGCGACCTGCCCCGGTGGCCGTGCCAACCCGAACGTGGCCGGCTGCGAGGTGATCCGGCCGACCGAACTGTTCGGCGGCAAGCCGGACCTGCAACCTGAGGAGTCCACGCAAAAGAGCTTCGGCCTGGTCTACTCGCCGATGGGCCAGTTCAACATCGCGCTGGACTGGTGGGAGATCGAGCGCGAGAACACCATCCGCTCCGCACCCCGCGACACCCTGATCCAGTACTACGACCTGTTCGAGGCCAACTGGATCCGCGACGCCGGCGGCGAGGTGGTGTCGATCGACCGCCGCTACATCAATTCCGGCGGCAGCCTGATGCGCGGCGTCGAGCTGGACGCGAACCTCAATGGCGAACTCGCCGACGGACGCTGGAACGTCAACCTCAATGGCAGCTACATCCACCAGTTCCACACCAAGGCGCTGGAATCGCTGCCGTACAGCAGCAACCTGGTCGGCAAGTACGTGCGCTACTACAACCTGCCGATCCGCTGGAAGCACACCCTGAGCTTCGGCTACACCCGCGGCGACTGGTCGCATGGGCTGTACCAGGTCCACCGCGACGGCTACTACGACGAACTGCCGCCGAGCGTCTCGAATGGCACCTACATCCCGGCGCAATGGAAGCCGCGCGTGGACGGCTACACGATCTACAACTACAACGTGACCTGGACCGGCATCGAGAAGATGAAGATCGGCTTCGGCATCAAGAACCTGGCCGACAAGGACCCGCCGTTCACCGCGCACCAGAATGACTTCGCCGCCGGCGCGGCGTGGGAACCGCGCATCGCCGACCCGCGCGGCCGCGCCTACACACTGATGCTGGAATACAGCTTCTGGTGAGGCGCGCCGCAAGCCAACCCGCAGGCACGAAGGCCCCGCAACGCGGGGCCTTCGCGTTGCACCCGGACGCGGCACCACGTGGCCCGGGATCGACCGCCGCTTTACCGCGACCCGCCGGCGGCCGATGATGGCGGCCCCGTCCATGGATCGATCGCATGCCCGTTGATGTTGCCCTGCTGGAATTGGCCGAACAGGCCGGGCAGAACGCCTACGCACCGTATTCGCGGCTGCAGGTCGGGGCCGCGGTCCTGACCGAGGCGGGCGGCCGTTACAGCGGCTGCAACGTCGAGAACGCCGCCTATCCCAGCGGCGGCTGCGCAGAGCAGCATGCGATCGCCGCGGCGGTGCGCGCGGAAGGCCCGGGCATGCGCCTGGCGGCGGTGGCGATCAGCGCCCGCGATGGCCGCGGCGAGTCGATCGCGATCCCGCCGTGCGGCGCCTGCCGACAGCGCATCGCCGAGTTCGGCGAGGTGGTCGAGATCGCGTTCGCCGGCGGCGACGGCGATGTCGTGCGCAGCAGCCTTGCCGTGTTGTTGCCGCAGGGCTTCCGCCTGCAGGCAGGTTAGCCGGCCGGATCCGCCGGCGCCGGCTCGCTGCCGGCGGTCACGCGCCCGAGCAGCAGTTCGGGTGCGGCAACCTGCATCCCCGGATCGACCAGCCGGAAGGCCGCGCGCACGCGTTGCTGTGCGGCCGCCAGCGCCTCCCGGCTGGCGGCGTGGACCAGCGCCAGCGGCTGCCCGGCGGCGACCCCTGCGCCGATTTCGGCGACCTCGGTCAGTCCCACGCGCGGGTCGATGGCATCGCCCGGATCGCTGCGGCCGCCGCCCAGCGCCACCACCGCCATGCCCAGCGCACGCGCGTCGATCGCGGCCACCCGGCCCGGCATCGCCGCGAACACCGGTTCCACCAGCGGTGCCGCGCCAGCCACGCCGCCACCGGCTTCCAGCGCACCGGCGCGCCCGCCCAGGGCATGCACCATCTTCGCGAATCGTTCGAACGCGCGGCCGCTGTCGCGCGCGGCCAGCAATTGCCGGCGTGCGTCGGCGTCGCTGCCGGCGAGGCCGCCCATGCACAGCATTTCGCTGCCCAGCGCCAGGCACAGCGCATGCAGGCGCGGCGGGGTTTCCTCGCCACGCAGGTAGGCGAGCGCCTCCCGCAGCTCCAGCGCGTTGCCGACCGAATCGGTCAGCGGCTGCTGCATGTCGGTCAGCAGCGCCATGCACGGCAATCCGGCCGCGCAGGAAACATCCACCAGCGAACGCGCCAGCGCCTGGCTCTGTTCCCGGCTGTCCATGGTGGCGCCGCTGCCGCACTTCACGTCCAGCACCAGCGATCGGGTGCCGGCCGCCAGCTTCTTGGACAGGATCGAGGCGGTGATCAGCGCGATCGAATCGACCGTGGCGGTGACGTCGCGGATCGCGTACAGGCGGCGATCGGCCGGGGCCAGGTCGCCGCCGGCGGCGACGATGGCGATCCCGGCCTCGCGCACCACCGCGCGCAGGGTCGGCAGGTCCACCTGCGAGCGGTAACCGGCGATCGCCTCGAGCTTGTCGAGGGTGCCGCCGGTGTGGCCGAGGCCGCGCCCGGAGAGCATCGGCAGGTAACCACCGCAGGCCGCCACCATCGGGCCCAGGGTGAGGCTGGCGAGGTCGCCGATGCCGCCGGTCGAATGCTTGTCCAGCAACGGGCCATCGAGTCCGGCATCGCCCCAGTCCAGGCAGGTGCCACTGTCGCGCATGGCCAGGGTGAGCACCGCGGTGTCGGCCGGCGGCAACCCGCGCAGGCGCACGGCCATCGCGAACGCCCCGACCTGGGCGTCGCCGACCCGGCCATCGGCGATCCCCTGCACGAAGCCGCGCAGCGCGCCGGCCGGCAACGGCAGGCCGTCGCGTAGCTGCCGCAGCAGCTCCTGCGGCAGTTCTGCGGTGGCGTGGGCGGGTTCGGGTGCGCCGCCGGCGGCGATTGCATCGGTGGTCGACATCGTTCCCGGAGTGTGACGCCGGACCGCCGAGGTTGCCAGCATCGCGGCCTGCCAGTGGCGGCGCCCGTCCACGCGCATGGCGGCAGGCGCCCGCATCGTGGACACTTGCACTCCCCCTCCGCACGGCGCACCCCGATGTTCGAGACCCTGCAAGCGGCCGCGGCCGACCCGATCCTGGGCCTGATGGCGCGGTTCCGGGAAGACCAGCGCGCGCACAAGGTCGACCTTGGCGTGGGCGTGTACCGCGATCCCTCCGGCCGCACCCCGGTGATGCGCGCGGTGCACGCCGCCGAACGCCTGCGCCTGGAGGAGGAAGACAGCAAGAGCTACCAGGGCATGCTCGGTGACGTGGCATTCGACGCCGCGATCCAGTCGCTGTGCTTCGGCCCGTCGGAGGCCGGCATCGCCGACCGCCTGGCCACCGTGCACACGCCCGGCGGCACCGCCGCGCTGCGCACCGCCGCCGACCTGGTGCGCGCCGCGCGCCCGGATGCGCGGGTGTGGCTGGCCGATCCGAGCTGGGACAACCATGCGCCGATCTTCCGCGCCGCAGGCCTGGAGGTGCGCGACTACCCCTACCTGGACCCGGCGCGCAGCGGCCTGCGCAGCGCGGAACTGCTGGAGACGCTGGAGACCGTCCCGGCCGGCGATGCGGTGCTGTTCCAGGCCAGTTGCCACAACCCCAGCGGGGTCGACATCGACGCCGCCACCTGGGAGCGGATCGCCGAGATCGCCGGCCGGCGCGGCTTCCTGCCGATCCTCGACATGGCCTACCAGGGCCTGGGCGACGGCCTGGACGCGGACGCCGCCGGCCTGCGCCTGCTGGCCGCGCAACTTCCGGAAATGTTGCTGACCTCCTCCTGCTCCAAGAACTTCGGGCTGTACCGCGAGCGCATCGGTGCGGTCAGCGTGCTGGCCGCGTCCGCCGAACACACCCGGGTGGCGATGTCGGTGCTGTTGCGCGGGATCCGCGCCAACTACTCGATGCCGCCGGCGCACGGCGCGGCCGTGGTGGCGCGGGTGCTTGCGCGGCCGGACCTGCGCGCGGACTGGGAGCAGGAACTGGCGGGGATGCGGGTCCACGTCGCCGGCATGCGCGACCGCCTTGCGACCACCCTGGCCGGTCTCGGCTGCCCGCGCGAGGCGCTGCGGCGGCAACGCGGGATGTTCTCGTTCGTCAACCTGCCGGCCGACGGTGCCCGCCGGCTGCGCGAAGAGCACGCCATCTACGTGCTGGAATCGGGCCGGATCAACCTCGCCGGGCTGAACGACGACAGCGCCGTGCGCTTCGCCCACGCATTGCAGGCGGTGGGCTTCACCGGCGATTGAGCGCAACGCCCGTGCCTTCGCCGCAGCGTTGGCGCAGGCATACGCAAGCGCACGGCGCGGGCGTTCTGACGCAGGTCAATGACAGCCGCGCGCGGTTGCTGTCTGATGCCGCGCTACCCTTCGTCCCCGAGCCGCCATGAACCTTGCCCTGCAATTGCTGCACGCCCTCAAGGCGCACGGCGCCCGCGAGATCTTCGGCATCCCGGGTGATTTCATCCTGCCGTTCTTCAGGCACGTGGAGGCCAGCGGGATCCTGCCGCTGGTCGCGCTCAGCCACGAACCGTCGCTGGGCTTCGCCGCGGATGCCGCCGCGCGCATGAACATGGGGCTGGGCGTGGTCGCGGTGACCTACGGCGCGGGCGCGCTCAATACCGTCAACGCGATCGCCTGCGCCTACGCCGAGCGTTCGCCGGTGGTGGTGCTGGCCGGTTGCCCGGGCGCGGTCGAGGCGCACTCCGGGCTGGCCCTGCACCACCAGGTGCGGCACGTGGATTCGCAACTGCGGGTGTTCGCCGAGATCACCTGCGACCAGGTGCGGCTGGACGACCCGGCCACCGCGCCGGCGCTGATCGCGCGCGCGCTGCGCAGTTGCCGCGAGTTCTCGCAGCCGGTGCTGGTCGAGATCCCGCGCGACCTCGCCGAGCGCGAGATGGGCGCGGTGCCGATGCTGCCGCCAAGCCCGTTCGTGCAGGCGGCGGTGGACGAGTGCGCGCGCGAATGGCTGGCGCGCATCCAGGCCGCGGAACGGCCGGTGCTGATGCCGGGAGTGGAGGTGCGCCGTTTCGGGATCGAGGCCGAGGTGGCCGAACTGGCGCGGCGGCTGGCGCTGCCGGTGCTGACCACGTTCATGGGCCGCGGCCTGCTGGCGGATGCCGGCCTGCCTTGCCATGCCACCTACCTCGGGGTCGCCGGCGACCCCGCGATCAGCGACCTGCTGGACAAGTCCGACCTGCCGGTGATGCTGGGCCTGATCCAGTCCGACAGCAATTTCGGCATCGCCGGCGAGCGCATCGACTTCCGCCGCGCGCTGGTGGCCTCGCACCGCGAGGCGCGGATCGGCCACGCCGTCTACCACGACATCCCGCTGCCGGCGCTGGTGCGCGCCCTGCTCGACCAGCTGCCGGCCAGCGACCGCACGCGGCTGGCGGACTTGCCGCGTCCCGAATACCCCACCGGCCTGCAGGACGACGACGCCGCGCTGACCGCCGGCGACCTCGCGCGCGGGCTGAACGACCGCATCCACGCGCACGGCGCGTTTCCCGTGGCCTCCGACATCGGCGACTGCCTGTTCGCGGCGATGGAGCTGCTGCCCACGCCGCTGGTCGCGCCCGGCTATTACGCCTCGATGGGCTTCGGGGTGCCGGCCGGGATCGGCATGCAGGTCACCACCGGCGAGCGCACCGTGATCCTGGTCGGCGACGGCGCGTTCCAGATGACCGGCTGGGAACTGGGCCACTGCCGCCGTTACGGCATCGACCCGATCGTGCTGCTGCTCAACAACCAGAGCTGGGAAATGATCCGCGCGTTCCAGCCGGAATCGAAGTGCGCCGACCTTGGCGACTGGCGCTATGCCGAGATCGCCGACACCCTTGGCGGCCACGGCCACCGCGTGCGCACCCGCGGCGAGTTCAAGCGCGCGCTGGATGCCGCGTTCGCCGAGCGCGGCCGCTTCCAGCTGATCGAGATGATGGTGCCCGCGGGCGACAGCACGCCGACCCTGAAGCGCTTCTCCGAGGGCATCCGCGCCCTGCGCGCGCGCGCCGCCTGACCCCGCGGCGGGGCCACCCGCACCCGCCCAGGGCCGTGGCCGCGAGCCCGTTCCAACCAGCTGGCCGCGGCCCCCGACGCCGCGTTTCCGGCCGCGCGCGAACACCCCACCAACCACCGCGTCCGCCTGCCCGCGCCGGCGGTTGACCGCGCCCGCCCGACCCCGTAGATTTCACCCAAGAGCCGAACGAACGTTCGGCTGGTCACCGAACACCGACCTGGGGAGGTTGCGCATGCCGGCCATCGACGCCTGGGGGATGTTCCTGCTGGAACCCCGGCAGCCGCTGCAACGGCGCGCGTTCCGGATCGAGCCGCCGGCTGCGGGCGAAGTGGTGGTGCAGGTCGCCGGCTGCGGGCTGTGCCACACCGACCTTGGCTTCATCGACGGCGGGGTCAAGACCCGCCACGACCTGCCGCTGGTGCTGGGGCACGAGATCTCCGGCACCGTGATCGCCTGCGGCGAGGGTTGCGAAGACTGGCAGGGCCGCCAGGTGGTGGTGCCGGCGGTGCTGCCCTGCGGCGAATGCGAACTGTGCGCGGCCGGCCGCGACAACATCTGCCAGCGCCAGCGCATGCCCGGCAACGACTTCCACGGTGGCTTCGCCAGCCACCTGGCGGTACCGGCGCGCTTCCTGTGCGCACTGCCAGGCGACCTCGGTGGCTTCCCGCTGGCCGAACTCAGCGTGGTCGCCGATGCGATCACCACGCCCTACCAGTCGGTACTGCGCAGCGGCCTGGCCGCCGGCGAAGTGGCGATCGTGATCGGCGTTGGCGGGGTCGGCCTGTACATGGTCCAGCACGCACGCAACCGCGGCGCGCAGGTGATCGCGATCGACGTCGATCCATCCCGTTTGCAAGCGGCCGCGGCGCAGGGGGCGGCATTCACCGTCAATGCCCGCGAATTCGACGAGCGCGAGCTGCGCAAGCACCTGCGCGCGGCCTGCAAGGCCCGCGGCTGGCCGGATACCCGCTGGCGCGTGTTCGAGACCTCCGGCACCGCCGCCGGCCAGCGCAGCGCGTATTCGCTGCTGAGCTTCGCCGGCACCCTGGGCGTGGTCGGTTTCACCATGGACAAGACCGAGCTGCGCCTGTCCAACATCATGGCCTTCGATGCCGACGTCTTCGGCAACTGGGGCTGCCGGCCCGCGCACTACCCAGCGGTGGTCGCCGACGTGCTGGCCGGGCGCATCGAGGTGCGCCGCAACGTCCGCCAGTTCCCGCTTTCCGGGATCAACGCGGTGATCGCCGACGCCCAAGCGCACCGCCTCGACGCGCGCGCCGTGCTGGTGCCCTGACCCCCTTGCCTTCGAGCCGACGATGAAGAACCACCACCTGATCGACCGCTGCGACTACCGCGACATCCTGGTCGAGAAGCGCCCGCTGCGCGATGCGCACGGCGCCGAAGTGCCCGGCCTGTACAACGCCTGGATCCTGCTCAATAACGAGAAGCAGCTGAACTCCTACACCACCCAGGCGGTGAAGGAGCTGATCCTGGCCTTCCGCGAGGCCTCCTGCGACCGCAGCGTGGTCGCGGTGGTGTTCAGCGCAGTCGGCGACAAGGCCTTCTGCACCGGCGGCAACACCAAGGAGTACGCCGAGTACTACGCCGGCAACCCGCAGGAATACAAGCAGTACATGCGGCTGTTCAACGACATGGTCACCGGCATCCTGCTGTGCGACAAGCCGGTGATCAACCGCGTCAACGGCATGCGCATCGGCGGTGGCCAGGAGATCGGCATGGCCTGCGATTTCAGCATCGCCGCCGACACCGCGCGCTTCGGCCAGGCCGGTCCCAAGCACGGCTCGGCGCCGGACGGCGGCTCCACCGATTTCCTGCACCTGTTCGTCGGCATCACCCGCGCGATGGCGTCCTGCACCCTGTGCGAACACTGGTCGGCGCATGCCGCGGTCGACATCGGCCTGGTCAACAAGATCGTGCCGGTGCTGAAGGCGCCCGACGGCCGCTTCATCGGCAACCCGATGGTCTCGCTGGAACGCTTCGACGCCTGGGGCAACCCGGCCTACGGTGCGTTCAAGTCCGGCACCGAACGCGAGGCGGCGAAGGCGGCGATGGCCGGATGCACGACCGACCTCTCGCTGCTCGATGCCGAGGTCGAGGCGATGGCGTACAAGCTTTCGCTGACCATGCCCGACTGCCTGGCCAAGACCATCGAGTCGGTGCGCAAGAAGAAGCTCGAGCACTGGCAGCGCAACGGCGAGAGCAACCGCTCGTGGCTGGCGCTGAACATGATGACCGAGGCCCGCGCCGGCTTCCGCGCCTTCAACGAAGGCCCCAGGCACCAGCGCGAGGTCGACTTCCTGGAACTGCGCCGCGCGCTCGCCGAGGCGCATCCGTGGGACGACGCGCTGCTGGCGCGGATCATGCCGAAGGCCTGACGCCATGGACTTCGCCAAGCTCGCACTGCGCGAAACCCACGACGGCCAGGTGCTGGAGGTGGCGCTGGACGCGCCCAAGGCCAACATCCTCGATGCCGCGATGATGGCCGAGCTGCGCGCGGTGCTGGCCGCCGAGCGTGGCGTGGCCGGGCGCAAGGCGCTGGTGCTGCGCGGGTCCGGCGCGCATTTCTGCTTCGGCGCCAGCGTGCCCGAGCACCAGGCCGACCAGGTCGGGGCGATGCTGCCGCAGTTCCACGCGCTGATCGACGACCTGCTTTCGCATCCGGTGCCGACCATCGCCCAGGTTTCGGGCTTCTGCCTCGGCGGCGGCTTCGAACTGGCGCTGGCCTGCGCGCTGCTTTTCGCCGACGACAGCGCGCGCTTCGCGGTGCCGGAGATCCAGCTCGGGGTGTTCCCGCCGGTGGCGGCGGTGCTGCTGCCGGCGCTGGGCGCGGCGATGCTCGGCAACCGCCTGGTGCTGTCGGGCGAAACCGTCGATGCCGATGCGCTGGCCGGCTGCGGCCTGCTCGCCGGTCGCGGCGACAGTGCCGAGGCCGCGGCATCGGCGTGGATCGGGCAGCACCTGTTGCCGCGCAGCGCCAGCAGCCTGCGCATCGCCCAGCGTGCCGCGCGCGCCGCAGTGCTGGCGCAGTTCCGCGCCCACATCGGCGCCGCCGAGCGCCTGTACCTCGATCAACTGATGGCCACCCACGATGCCAACGAGGGCATCGCCGCCTTCATCGGCAAGCGCCCGCCGGCGTGGACGGACGCCTGAGATGGACGCCCAGGCCATCCCCGCCAGCAGCCAGCCGGCAGACGACATCCTCGCCGAGTGCGCGGCGCTGATGGCGCGCGAGGGTTACCACGGCACCTCGATGCGCGACCTCGCCGCCGCCACCGGGCGCTCGCTGGCCGGGCTCTACCACCACTTCTCCAGCAAGGAGGAGCTGCTGTTCCTGATCAACGAGCGCGGCTTCGCCTCGCTGCTGGCGAACGCGGAGCGCCTGCTGGCCGCCTACCGCGGCGGCCGCGGCAGCGCGCAACGGCCGTCGCGCAAGGCCAGCGCGGCGCTGCTGTGCGACCTGATCGGCGCCCACCTGGGCTATTTCGGCAGCCACCTCAACGAGATGCGGATCCTGATGTTCGGCACCCAGCCGATGAGCAGCGCGCACGGCGAGGCGATCCGCGCGCTGAAGCAGCGCTACACCGACTGCGTGCAGCTGGCGGTCGGCGATTACATCGCGGCGCGCCGCGAGCCGCTCGCGGCCGGCGACGTCGAACGCAGGACCTACCTGCTGTTCGGAATGATGAACTGGATCTTCGGCTGGTATTCGTTCGACCAGCACGGCTCGGTGGACGCGCTGGCCGAGGAGATCTTCCTGACATTCACCCGAGGCTGCCTGCCGCGCGCGCAGGCGACTCACGGCGAGGGCTAGCGCACATGGGCATCAAGGCGATCATCGACCGCTGCGAACGGCTGTACCGGGACGTCGACCTCGGTTGCGTGCAGGAGTGGAAGGCGCGCACCGGCGGCAAGGCGGTCGGGCACATGCCGGTGTACGTGCCGCGCGAGCTCATCCACGCCGCCGGGCTGCTGCCGGTCGGGGTGATGGGCGGCGGCGACGACGTCGAGATCATCCGCGGCGACGCCTACTTCCAGTCCTACATCTGCCATATCCCGCGCTCGACGGTGGAACTGGGCCTGGCCGGCAAGCTGGATTGCCTGGACGGCATGCTGTTCCCGGCGATCTGCGACGTGATCCGCAACCTCTCGGGGATGTGGCAGCTGATGTTCCCCGGCAAGTACGTCAAGTACATCGACTTCCCGCAGACCTTCAACGGCGCCGGCCGCGAGTTCTACCGCTTCGAGCTGGCCAGCCTGCTGCTCGACATGGAGCAGCTGTCCGGCGTCCGCGCCACCCGCGAGCGCCTGAACCAGTCGATCGCGCTGTACAACGACAATCGCCGCGCGCTGGCCGCGCTGTACGACCTGCGCGCCGCCGAGCCCAGCAAGGTCCCGACCAGCGAGCTGTACCTGCTGCTGCGCGCCGGCAACGTGCTGGAGGTATCCGAGCACACCGCGATCCTGCGCGAATACCTGCAGCTGGCGCGCGAACGCGGGCGGCCGCGCCACGACAACGTGCGGGTGGTGGTGACCGGGCTGTTCTGCGAGCAGCCGCCGCTGTCGATGGTGCGCGCGATGGAGAACAGCGGCTGCTACATCGTCGACGACGACTGGGTGCTGGGCGCGCGCTACCAGCTGGGCGACACCGCGATCGGCGAGCGGCCGCTGGACGCGATCGTGGATGCCTACATGGACGGCACCGTGGCCACCGCCACCCGCTACGTCGAAGGCGACGACAAGGGCGCGTTCCTGGTCGAGCAGGTGCGCCAGCGTCGCGCCGAGGGCGTGATCTTCGCCGCGGCGAGCTTCTGCGACCCGGCCCTGCTGGACCGCCCGATGGGGCAGAAGGCGCTGGCCGACGCCGGCATCCCCTACACCTCCTTCACCTACTCCGAGAACACCGGCCAGGTCCAGGTGATCAAGGAACAGGCCGGCACCTTCGCCGATTCGATCAAGCTCTGGGGAGTCGCGGCATGAACGCCAGCGTACAGAAAGAAGAAAGCATGGTGATGCAGAAGAAGATGATCGGCGAGCACTTCGAGACGCTCGCCAGGGCGCCGGAGAGCGGGCGCAAGGTCGTCTACACCTTCGTGCCCGGCAACCTCAACGAGCTGATCCTGGCATTCGACCTGCTGCCGGTGCACCCGGAGGTCAACGCCCTGCAGTCGGGCATGCGCAAGCTGTCCGGCGACTACATCCAGGAAGCCGAGAAGCAGGGCCATTCCGAGGATGTCTGCACCTACGTCAAGTGCGACATCGGCATGCTCAAGAAGGGCAACATCGGCCCCACCGGCGAGAAGCTGCCGCCGCCGGACCTGCTGCTGCTCAGCTACACCGGCTGCTTCACCTTCATGAAGTGGTTCGAGCTGCTCAAGCAGGAATACGGCTGCCCGGTGGTGATGCTGCAGGTGCCCTACCAGGCCGACGGCACCATCACCGCCAGCCAGCGCGAGTTCGTCGCCCGCCAGCTGCGCGAAGTGGTGGTGCCGGCGCTGGAGGAAGTGTCCGGCAAGAAGCTCGACGAGGACCGGCTCAAGGAACTGCTGGCGAGCTCGGCGCGCGCCGAGGACGACCTCGTGTACGTGTGGGAGTCGGCCAAGCACCGGCCGTCGCCGATCGACGCCTACTTCGGCGGCGTGTACTACATCGGCCCGATCTTCACCGCCTTCCGCGGCCTGCCCGACTGCGAGGCCTACTACCGCTCGCTGCGCAGCGAGGTGGACTACCGCATCGCCCACGGCATGGGCCCGACCACCCCGGAAGGCGAGCTGCGCGAGCAGAAATACCGGATCGTGGTCGAGGGCCCGCCGAACTGGACCAGCTTCCGCGACTTCTGGAAGATCTTCCACGACGAGGGCGTGGTGATGGTGGCCTCGACCTACACCAAGGTCGGCGGCCTCTACGAGCAGGGCTTCCGCCACGACCCGGCGAAGCCGTTCGAGAGCCTGGCCGAGTACTGCCTGGGCTGCTACACCAACCGCAACCTGCCGGCGCGGGTGGACATCATCGCCAAGTACGTCGAGGAGTACGAGGCGGACGGCATCCTGTTCAACTCGATCAAGAGCTGCAACTCGTTCTCCGCCGGGCAGCTGATGATGCTGCGCGAGCTGGAGAAGCGCACCGGCAAGTCCGGCGCGTTCATCGAATCGGACCTGGTCGACCCGCGCTATTTCAGCGCGGCCAACATCAAGAACCGCCTCGAATCCTACTTCCAGATGCTGGAAGCCAAGCGCCAGGCCGCCTGAGGAGACACCCATGGACTGCTGCTACATCGGCATCGACCTCGGCTCGACCACCACCAAGGCGGTGTTCCTGGACGAGCAGGAACGCATCATGGGCCGCGGCATCACCAACTCGCGCAGCAACTACGAGCTGGCCTGCCAGGTCGCGCGCGAGGAGGCCGAGATCAACGCCCGCTTCGGCCTGCTGCGGCGCACCCTGGAGGCCAGCGAGCGCATCGGCGAACTGGCGGAGCCGCTGATGGCGGTGCTGGCCTGCAACCACGCGCTGGCGCAGCACCTGGAGCAGCTGCAGGCGCTGGATGCCGAATGCCGGGCATGCGCGCAGGCGCACGACCTGCCGGCCACCGAGCAGGCCGGCATCGAGCAGGCGCTGGCGCGCATCTTCGCGGCGCTGCGCACGCAGGCCGAGCTCGACTTCTTCCCCGGCAGCGCCGCCGCCAGCGACTTCTTCCGCGACCTCGCCACCAGCCACTACCTGCAGCAGGCCGAACAGGTCACCCGCGAATTGCCGGTGTCGTTCGACCGCCTGGTCGGGCTGTTCGACGCCGCCATCATCCGGGTCGAGAACCACAGCTTCGCCGGCCTCTACCGCGAGTACCTCGCCTTCGCCACCCGGCGCGCACTGGCCGACGCGCGCTTCGCGCCGTTCGCCGACGAGATCGCCGCCGCCGTCGGCGAGACCGCCGAACGCCGCTTCAACGTGCTCAACACGGTCGGCACCGGCTACGGCCGCCTGACCCTGCCGTTCGCGCGCGAGCAGATCCGCTCGGAGATCCTGTGCCACGGCCTCGGCGCGCACTACATGTTCCCGGACACCCGCACCGTGCTCGACATCGGCGGCCAGGACACCAAGGCGATCCAGGTCGACGGCAACGGCATCGTCACCGGCTTCCAGATGAACGACCGCTGCGCCGCCGGCTGCGGCCGCTACCTCGGCTACATCGCCGACGAGATGAGCATCGGCGTGCACGAACTCGGGCCGCTGGCGCTGCAGTCGACCAAGCCGGTCAAGATCAACTCGACCTGCACCGTGTTCGCCGGCGCCGAGCTGCGCGAGCTGATGGCGCTGGGCGAGAAGCGCGAGGACATCCTCGCCGGCCTGCACCGCGCGATCGTGCTGCGCGCGATGTCGCTGCTGGCGCGTTCCGGCGGGGTGGAGTCGGAATTCACCTTCACCGGCGGCGTCGCCCGCAACCAGGCGGTGACCGGCGCGCTCGAGCACCTGGTGTTCGAGAACTACGGGAAGATGACGATCAACATCAGCGCCGACAGCATCTTCACCGGCGCGGTCGGCGCCGCCCTGTTCGCCAAGCGCGACCCCAAGGGCGTGATGTCGGACCTCGAAGTCAGCAAGCTGCCGGGCAGCAAGGCCTGTGGCCTCGCCGCCGCCTGCCCCGCCTGAAGGAGACGCCCCATGTTCCATACCGTCGGTATCGATGTCGGTTGCGATTCGGTCAAGACCAGCCTGGTGGCCTTCGACGACGATGGCGGCAACCCGCGCCTGCTGTTCAAGGACCTCGACAAGATCCGCAAGCGCAACGTCAAGGACGTGGTGCGCTCGGCGTTCGAGCGCGCGCTGCTGCGCGAGGGCCTGTCCGAAGCCGGGATCGCCTACATCGCCACCACCGGCGAGGGCGAGCTGGTCGACTTCCGCACCGGGCACTTCTTCTCGATGACCGCGCACGCGCGCGGCGCGATCTTCCTGGACCCCGGGGTACGCGCGGTGGTCGACGCCGGCGCCCTGCACGCCAAGGCGATGGTGGTCGACGAACGCTCGAAGGTGATCGCCTACCGGATGACCTCGCAGTGCGCGTCCGGCTCCGGGCAGTTCCTGGAGAACATCGCGCGCTACCTCGGGGTGGCGATCGACGACATCGGCGCGCTGTCGCTGCAGGGCGACTCGCCCGAGCAGGTCTCCGGCATCTGCGCGGTGCTGGCGGAAACCGACGTCATCAACATGGTCAGCCGCGGCATCAGCACCGCCAACATCCTGCGCGGCATCCACCTGTCGATGGCCAAGCGCCTGATCGGGCTGATGCGCATGATCAAGACCTCCGGCGACGTGCTGGTGACCGGCGGGCTGGCGCGCAACGCCGGCTTCGTCGCCGCGATGCAGGAACTGGCGGCGCAGGACAAGCGGCTGAAGGCCAACATCGTGGTGCACCCGGACTCGGTGCACGCGGGCGCGATCGGCGCCGCGCTGTGGGCGGGCTACCGCCACCTGCGGCTGGAGGCACCGGCGCTGGCGCAGCCCGAGGCCGCCTGATGAGAGAGCACGCCGCCCACGCCATGCCGATCCTGCGCAACCCGCAGGCGCTGGCTGCGGTCGCCCCCAACATCGGCAGCCTGGTGCTCGACAACGCCGCCCGCCATGACGGCGCACCGGCATTCGCCGAGCGCGTCGATGGGCGCTACGCCAGCCACAGCTGGCGGCAGTTCGGGGCCGACCTGCTGCGCGTCGCCGCCTGGCTGGGCCAGCGCGAGCGGGTCGCGTTCGTGGCCGGCAACAGCTACCTGCGGCATGTCGCGGAACTGGCGACGATGGCCGCCGGCGGCGCCAGCGTGCCGGTGTTCGCCGGCTACCCGGCGGCGCTGATGGGCGAGTTGCTGCGGTTCTCCGATGTCGAGCTGCTGGTCACCGACCAGCCGGACAAGGTGCTGGCGCTGGATCCGGCGTGCCTGCCGCGGCACCTGCTGGTGCTCGCCGAGCCGCGCCCGTACGACCCGTCCGCCTACCTCGCCGGCGGTGGCCGGATCGACCGCATCGGCGCGGTGCTGGCGCGCGAACCGGATGCGGCAAGCCTGGCCCGGGTCGAACGCGAGCTGCGCGCGGTCGCCGCCGGGCAGACCTGCATGATCATGTACACCTCGGGCACCAGCGGCTTCCCGAAGGGCGTGCAGCTGACCCACCACAACCTGCTCAGCCAGCAGCAGGCGCTGGCGCAGTGCTGGCAGCCGCAGCCCGGCCTGCGCATGCTCTGCTACCTGCCGTGGCACCACAGCTTCGGCGGGCTGTTCGAGCGCTTCTTCGCGGTCGCGTTCGGCGGTTGCCTGGCGCTCGACGACGGCGGCGGCAGGGACGTCGACCGCCTGCTGGAGAACTTCGCCGAAATCCGCCCGCACCTGTTCTTCAGCGTGCCCAAGATCTACCAGGAGATCGCCGCGCGGGTGCAGGCCAGCGCCGGGGTCGAACGCGCGTTCTTCCATCCCGAACTCAGGTTCGTGTTCACCGCGGCGGCGCCGCTGCCGCTCAGTGCGTCCGACGTGTTCCGCGCGCACGCGGTGCCGGTGGTCGAAGGCTGGGGCCTGACCGAGACCTCGCCGTGCTGCACGCTGACGCCGTTCAGCCTGGACCGCACCCCGGGCGTGGTCGGGCTGCCGATCCCCGGTGTCGAGGTGGCGCTTGCCGCCGACGGCGAGATCCTGGTGCGCGGTGCAAACGTCATGCAGGGCTACTTCCGCAACCCGGAGGCGACCGCGGCCGCCTTCACCGACGATGGCTGGTTCAGGACCGGCGACATCGGCGAGTTCGGCGCCGAGGGCGTGCGCATCCGGTCGCGCAAGGAACGCATGTTCAAGCTCAGCAACGGCGAGAAGGTGTTCCCGGCGCAGATCGAGGCGCGCATCCACGCCCGCTGCCAGTTCGTGAAGTACGCCTACGTGTTCGGCTCCGGCCAGCGCACCCCGCACCTGCTGGTGTTCCCGAACCAGCAGGCGTTCGAGGGCTGCGGCAGCAGCAACGGGTGCGCCCACCCGAACGACGCCGGCCAGCTCGCGCATTGCCTGTCGAACTGCATGGCCGAGATCAACGCGCGCCCGGCCGCCGGCTTCGAGACCATCCGCCGCGCGCTGGTGGTCGGCCGCGAGCTGAGCATCGACGAGAACGAACTGACCCCGTCGTTCAAGCTGATCCCGAAGCGGATCGAGGAACGCTACGCCGACTGCATCGAGGCGATGGAACAGGGCCGCTACGAACACCTGCCGGCGGACGTGTTCGTGCTGGACCTGGAGGAACGCAAGTGAGCATCCATTACGGCGTCATCGGCACCGGCCCGGTCGGGCGCGTGTTCGCCGGGCTGCTGCGCCAGGCCGGGCATCGGGTCAGCGTGCTCGCCCATCGCGCGCAGACCCAGCAGATCCTGCAGCGCCGGCCGGTGGTGGTGAAGGGCAAGCTCGAGGCCTATGCGCAGCTGCAGGACGTGGTGCTGGAAACCGGCGACTTCGTGCGCGCCGCGCCCGACGTGGTCCTGCTCTGCACCAAGAGCGTGGACAGCGAGCACGTGCTGCGCACCCTGCGCGAGCACGCGCCGAAGCCAGGCATGCTGTTCGTGTCCTGCCAGAACGGCATCGGCACCGAACGCGTGATCGAAGCCGTGTTCGGCCGCGAGCGCGCGCTGCGGATCGTGCTCAACATGGGCTGCGACGTGTCCTGCGGCAACGAGGTGATCGTCACCTTCTGCACCACCCACGTGATGGGCCGCTCGCCGCACGTGGACCCGGCGCGGATCGCGGCGATCGCCGCCGACCTCAAGGACTCCGGGCTGCCGCTGGAACTGCGCGACGACTGGCGCGAGGACGTGTTCCGCAAGGCGCTGCTGAACGCCTCGCTCGGCAGCATGTGCGCGGTGACGCGCCACTGCATGGGCTGCGTGATGGGCCAGCCGGAGGCGCGCGCGATGGTCGAGGACATGCTCCGCGAAGGCATGGCGATCTGCAGCGCCGAGGGCATCGAGCTCGGGCCCGACTTCCTCGGCTTCGCGATGCACTACCTCGACCAGGGTGGCGAGCACCGGCCCTCGATCCTGGTCGACGTCGAGAAGGGCAAGGTCACCGAGAACGAATTCCACTGCGGCGAGCTGGCCCGGCTCGCGCGCAAGCACGGCGTGGCGGCACCGACGATCCACTTCGTCGACAAGGTGCTGCGTTGCGCGGAGAACGTCTGATGCGCGGCTTCCGCAACGTTGCCGTGGTCGGCGCCGGCACCATGGGCGCGGCGATCGCGCAGCATTTCCTGATGAAGGGCCTGCAGGTGCACCTGGCCGATGCCAACCAGGCCGGGCTGGCGCGTGGCCAGGGCCTGGTCGCGGCCTCGCTGGACGAGGCGGTGGCGCGCCGCCTGCTCGATGCCGACGGCCGCGCGGCGACGCTGGCGCGGCTGCATCCGACCACCGACCTGGCCGACCTTGCCGGTGTCGACCTGGTGGTCGAGGCGGTGTTCGAGGATCTCGACGTCAAGCGCGCGTTGTTCGCGCAGTTGGAAGGCATCGTGCGCACGGATTGCGTGCTGGCGACCAACACCTCGTCGTTCCGGGTCGGCGATGTCGCTGCCGGTCTCGCGCATCCCGGCCGCGTGCTCGGCACGCACTACTTCTATCACGCCGCCAAGAACAAGCTGGTCGAGCTGATCGCGGGCGAACGCACCGACGCCGCGCTGCTGGCCGAAGTCGAAGCCTTCTACGCCGGACTCGGCAAGACGCCGATCCGTACCGCGGATGCGCCCGGCTTCGCGGTCAACCGCTTCTTCGTGCCCTGGCTCAACGAGGCGGTGCGCGTCTATGCCGAGGGTCTCGGCAGCATCCCGACCATCGACGCCGTGGCGCGTGCAGCCTTCGGCGTCGGCATGGGCCCGTTCGCGCTGATGAACGCCACCGGCGTGCCGATCGCGCAGCACGCGGCCGAGGGACTGGCGGCCAAGCTCGGCGACTTTTACGCGCCGGCGCCACGGCTGATCGCGCAGGTCGCGGCACGCCAGGACTGGAACCTCGACGACCACGCGAGCGTGCACGGTGGACAGGAGCAACCGGAGGCGATCCGCGAACGCCTGCTCGCTGCCGCACTCGGTTGCGCCGCGGCGCTGGTCAGCGAGGGCGTGTGCAGCGCCACCGACACCGACCTCGGTGCGCGTTCCGGCCTGCGCTGGCCGCGCGGTCCGTTCGAGTTGATGGCGGCGATCGGCCAGGACGCCATCGCGGGCATGGTCGGCGCGCTGTTCGCCCGCTGGGGCATGCCGCTTCCGACGCTGCCATTCGCAAGCAGCACGCCGATTGCACTCGAGTGGGTGCAGGCGGAGGTCCACGGCGACACCGGCGTGATCGTGTTCAACCTGCCCGACCGCATGAACGCGCTCGGCGAAGCGGTGATGGCGCAACTGGATGCCGCATGGACGCGGCTCGAGGCCGACCCGGCGGTGCGCCGCGTGTTCCTGTGCGGCCGCGGCAAGGCCTTCGTCGCCGGCGCCGACATCAGCTTCTTCCTCGACGCCATCGACGGCCACGACCTCGATCGCATCCACGCCTTCACCGTGCGCGGGCAGCAGACGCTCGACCGGATCGCCGCGTCGGCCAAGCCGAGCGTGGCGCTGCTCGATGGCCTGGCCTTCGGTGGCGGACTCGAACTGGCGCTGGCCTGCCGGTATCGGCTGGGCACGCGCAACACCCTGCTGGCCCTGCCCGAGACCGGCATCGGCATCTACCCCGGGCTTGGCGGCACCCAGCGCAGCGCGCGCCTGCTCGGCGTCGGCGTGGCCAAGTCGCTGATCGCCACCGGCCGCCGGCTCGATGCCGGCAAGGCACTGGACCTCGGGCTGGTCGACGCCGTCATCGAACCACCGCAGCGCTACGCCGATCTCGCGCAGTTGCCGTTGCCGACGCCGCAGTCCGGTCGCCAGCCGCAGCCGGGACTGGAAGCGGCGTTCGCCGACTATCGCGGCGAGATCGATGCGGCGACGCTGGCGCAGCCGCAGCTCGCGCCGTTCGCGCGCGAGCTTGCGCGCAAGGCGCCGATCGCGCTCGCCACCGCGATGCGGCTGGTCGACGACGGCCGCGTGCTGCCGCTGGCGGACGCGCTGCAGCTCGAACTCGACGGCCTGCACGCGATCTTCGCCACCCACGACGCCCGCGCCGGGCTCGCCAGCGTGCTCGACGGCTCGCGCCCGAGCTACGCCGGACACTGACAGGGCCCCGCATGACCGCTTCCGCCACCGGCTTCCGCAACGCCCACGGCGTGGGTGCCTGCTTCGACGACGTGTACCTGCTTGCCGGTGCACGCACCCCGTTCGGCAAGTTCTGCGGCGCGCTGTCGACGGTGTCGCCGACCGACCTCGGCATCCACGCGGCACGCGCGGCGATCGCGGCGGCCGGCGTCGATGCCGGCGCGATCGACCAGACCATCGTCGCCAACATCGGCCAGGCCAGCGCCGACGCCTTCTTCCTGCCCCGCCATATCGGCCTCTACGCCGGCGCGCCGGAGGCGAGCACCGCGCTGCTGGTGCAACGCATCTGCGGCTCCGGGCTGGAAGTCCTGGCGCAGGCCGCGGAGCAGGTCGCGCTGGGCAAGGCGCAGCTGGTGCTGGGGGTCGGCACCGACACCATGAGCCGCTTCCCGCTCGCCTCCTACACCGCGCGCCAGGGCTTCGCGCTCGGCAAGCCGGAGTTCACCGACCTGTTGTGGGAAGCGCTCGACGACACCGCCGCGGTGCCGATGGGCCGCACCGCCGACAACCTCGCCGGGCGCTACGGTCTCACCCGCGCCGAGGTCGATGGCTTCGCCCACCAGAGCCAGGTGCGCTGCGCCGCGGCGCGGGCCGCCGGCTTCTTCGAGGGCGAACTCGCGATGGTGCCCGGCCAGGGCGCCTTCGAAGCCGCGACGCTGAAGCCGCGCCGCTTCCGCTGCAAGGACAAGGCCGGGCTGGGCGCCGACGAACATCCGCGCACAACCACGCCGGAAGCGCTGGCGAACTTGCCGCACGTGTTCAGCGAAGCCGGTCCGACCACCGCCGGTTCCGCCTCGGGCATCGTCGATGGTGCCGCCGCGCTGCTGGTCGCATCCGGCGATTTCGTGCGCGCGCACGGACTCGCCCCGGTCGCGCGGCTGGTCGCGCACGCCTCGGCCGGGGTGGCGCCGGCCTACATGGGCATCGGCCCGGTGCCGGCGGTGCGCGCCACCCTCGCCGCCAGCGGCATGACGGCGGACGACATCGGCCGCTTCGAGATCAACGAGGCCTTCGCCGCGCAGTGCCTGGCGGTTGCGCGCGAACTCGGCATCGACGAAGCGCGGCTCAACGTCAACGGCGGCGCCATCGCGATCGGCCACCCGCTCGGCGCCACCGGCGTGCGCCTGGCGCTGACCCTGGCGCGAACGCTGGCCCGCGACGACGCCGGCTTCGGCATCGCCTCGGCCTGCATCGGTGGAGGCCAGGGCACCGCCCTGCTGCTGCAGCGATGCTGAGCCGCTACCGCCAGCGCGTCGCGCTTGTCACCGGCGCCGGCCGCGGCATCGGCGCGGCGATCGCGCGCCGCCTGCACGATGAAGGCGCCAGCGTGGTGCTGGCCGACCGCGATGGCGATGCCGCCGCCGCGCTCGCCGCGGAACTCGGTGGCGGGCGCGTGCTCGCGGTCGCGGTGGATGTCACCGCGCGCGCCGGACTCGAGGCGCTGATGGAGCGCATCAAGAGCGATCTCGGCGGTCTCGATCTGCTGGTCAACAACGCCGGCATCATCCGCGACGGCTGGCTCTCCAGGCTCAGCGAAGCCGACTGGGACAGCGTGCTGGCGGTCAACCTGAAGGGCCCGTTCCTGTGCTGCCAGGCCGCCCTGCCGCTGCTGCGCGAACGCGCGGGCAGCGCGATCGTCAACATCGCGTCGCGTTCGTGGCTGGGCAACCCGGGACAGGCGAACTACGCGGCCAGCAAGGGCGGCGTGGTCAGCCTGACCCGCACGCTGGCACTGGAACTGGCGCGCGACGGCATCCGCGTCAACGCGGTGGCACCGGGCCTGATCGACACCCCGATGACCCAGGCGATGCCGGGCGAGGCGCGCGAGCGCCTGCTGCGGATGCAGCCAAGCGGGCAGATGGGCGCGCCCGCCGACATCGCCGCGGCGGTCGCCTTCCTCGGCTCCGCCGATGCCGCCTTCATCAGCGGCCAGGTGCTGCACGTCGACGGCGGCAAGAGCTGCGGCCTGCTCGGACTCTGACCATGACCGCGCTGCCGCCGCCCGCCTCGACGCCCACCGCCCGCATCGTCGCGGCGCGGCGCACGCCGATCGGGCGCAGCCATGCCGACAGCGGTGCCCTGCGCGACATGCGCGCCGACGAACTGCTGGCGCGGCTGATCGCGGAAGTGACGCGCACGCTGCCCGATGCCGGCGCACTCGACGACGTACTGGTCGGCTGCGTCGGCCAACACCTGGAGCAGGGCAAGAACATCGCGCGCCTGGCCAGCCTGCTCGCCGGGCTGCCGGCCAGCGTGCCCGGGGTCACCTTCAACCGCCTGTGCGCCTCCAGCCTGGAAGCCTTCAACACCGCGTCCATGCGCATCGCTGGTGGCCAGGACCAGCTGCTGCTGGCCGGCGGCATCGAACACATGCAGCACGTGCCGATGGCGGCGGCGGTCGACTACCACCCCGACCTGCTGGCGCGGCCGCCATTCCCGTTCAACAACATGGGCCTGGCCGCCGAATGGCTGGCCGTGCGCGATGGCATCGGCCGTGCCACCCAGGACGCCTGGGCCCTGGAAAGCCACCGCCGCGCCTGCCACGCACGCGCGCACGGCCGCTTCCGGCGCGAGATGCTGGCAATCGACGGCATCGCCGACGACCAGTGCCCGCGCGCGGATGCCAGCCGCGACGCGCTGGCCGCGCTCAGGCCGGCCTTCCGCGAAGACGGCAGCGTCACCGCCGGCAATGCCTCGCCGCTGTCCGACGGCGCCAGCCTGGTCCTGCTCGCCTCGGCGCAGGCCTGCGTGCGCGACGGCCTGCGCGCGCGCGCGGAGGTGCTGGGCAGCGTGGTGGTCGGGCTGGCGCCGGAGGCGATGGGCGACGGCCCGGTGCTGGCGATCCGCAAGCTGTTGGCGCGCTTCGGGCTGGCCACGGGCGACATCGACCGCTACGAGATCAACGAGGCCTTCGCGGCGCAGGTGGTCTCCAACGTGCGCGCGCTCGCGCTGGTGGCCGAACGCGTCAATCCGGATGGCGGCGCGATCGCGCTTGGCCATCCGCTGGGGGCCACCGGCACCCGCCTGGTCACCACCCTGCTGCACGGCCTCGAAGCCGACGATGGCGAGCTCGGCATCGCCGCGTTGTGCGTTGGCCACGGCCAGGGCGTGGCCACCCTGATCCGGAGACTGCACTGATGGATGCCGCTGCGCCGACCAGCCCCACCGCCACCGAAACCCTGGCGCTGCAGGTCAACGGCCAGCGCCACGTGCGCGCGGTGCCCCCCGGCACCAGCGTGCTCGACTTCCTGCGCGAACAGCTCGGCCTGACCGGCAGCAAGCGTGGCTGCGACCTTGGCGAATGCGGCTGTTGCGCGGTGCTGGTCGACGGCCGGCCGATGCTGTCCTGCCTGCTGCCGGCGGCGGACATGGTGGAGGCCGAAATCACCACCATCGAGGGCATCGGCTGCGGCAACGCCCTGCATCCGCTGCAGCAGGCGATGATCGACCACGGCGCGATCCAGTGCGGCTACTGCACGCCGGCAATGGTGCTGAACGGGGTCGCCCTGTTCGCCGCCGATCCGCACCCGGACGAACGCGCGCTGCAGACCGCGATCGCCGCCACCACCTGCCGCTGCACCGGCTACAACGCCATCCGCAACGCCTTCCGCGCGGTCGCCGCCGGCGGGGAGGCAGGATGAAGCCGTACCGCATCGTCGGCCAGCCGCAGGCGCAACTCGACGCCCGCGACAAGGTCACCGGCCGCGCCCGCTACACCGACGACCTGCGCGTGCCCAACCCGCTGCACGCCGCGATCCTGCGTTCGCCGCATGCCAGTGCGCGCATCCTGCGCATCGACACCCGGCGCGCACTGGCCCTGCCCGGCGTGCGCGCGGTGCTCACCGGCGCCGACTTCGAGCGCACGTTCGGGGTACTGCCGATCAGCAAGGACGAACCGGCGCTGGCGCGCGAGCGGGTGCGCTACGTCGGCGAACCGGTGGCCGCGGTCGCGGCCGAGACTGCGGAGATCGCGGCGCAGGCACTGGCGCTGGTCGCGGTCGAGTACGCGCCGACGCCGCCGGTGCTCGACGCCCGCCACGCACTCAAGCCCACCGACGACCCGCTGCACCCGGAGCTGAAGCGCGCGGACAACCTGCACAAGCAGGTCGAGCAGCGCTTCGGCGATCCGGAGGCGGCGTTCGCGGCGGCGCCGATCGTGATCGAGAAGCGCTTCCGCTACGCGGCGGTCACCCACGCCTTCACCGAACCGCATGCGGTGCAGGTCGAGATCGACGGCCGCGGCAACCTCACCGTCTACAGCGCCACCCAGGTGCCGCATTACGTGCACCTGGCGCTGGCCGAGGTGCTGGGCATCGACGAGCACCGCGTGCGCGTGGTCAAGCCGCATCTTGGCGGCGGCTTCGGCGGCAAGAGCGATCCGTTCCCGCACGAGATGATCGCCGCCAAGCTGGCGCTGGTCAGCGGCCGCAACGTGCGCCTGCGCTTCTCGCGCGAGGACGTGTTCTTCAGCCACCACGGCCGCCACCCGACCCAGCTGACGATGAAGCTCGGCTTCGACCCGGCCCGCGGCATCACCGCGCTGACCGGCGACATCCTGATCGATGGCGGCGCCTACGGCAGCTTCGGGGTGGTCACCACCTATTACAACGGGGTGCTGCTGCAGGGCCCGTACCCGGTGCCGAACTTCGGCTTCCGCTGCCGCCGCCTGTACACCAACACGCCGATGTGCGGCGCCATGCGCGGCCACGGCGGGGTCAACCCGCGCTTCGCCGCCGAGGTGCTGATGGACATGGCCCTGCACCAGGCCGGGCTCGATCCCTGCCAGGGCCGCATCGACCTGCTGCATCGCGCGAACACGCTGACCGTCAACGAATTCCGGATCACCTCGGCTGGCCTCAAGCGCGGCCTCGAGGAAGCGATGCACCGCTCCGGCTGGCGCGAGAAACACGGCAAGCTGCCGTTCGGAAAAGGCATCGGCGTTGCCTGCGGCTTCTTCATCAGCGGCAGCGCCCTGCCGATCCACTGGAACGAGCGCCCCGGCAGCACGGTGCGGATGACGCTGGAGTTCGACGGCGCGATCACCGTGTATTCGGGCGCCTCCGACATCGGCCAGGGCAGCGACACCGTGCTGGCGATGATGGCGGCGGAAGTGCTGGGCGTGGACCTGGACCAGGTCAAGGTGGTCGCCGCCGACACCCGCCTGACCCCGGTCGACCTCGGCAGCTACAGCTCGCGGGTCACCTTCATGGCCGGCAATGCCGCGCGCAACGCGGCGATCCGCATGCGCCGCCTGCTGGTCGCCGGCGCCTGCCGCAAGCTCGGACTGGACGAACCCGTTTACCCGGCGCCGGAGCCGCCCGCGGACTTCTTCCGCCAGGGCCAGCGCGCACCCGATTTCGAGGCCGACGACCTCGGCGCGAATCCGGATTACCGCGATGGCTTCGCGTTCGGCGGCGGCCGCATCCGCCACCTGGCCAGCGGCGCGGACGTCGCCTGGCTGGATGCGGTGCATGCGGCCATCGAAGGCCCCGGCATCCTGCAGACCGTCGGCAACTACCGTTCACCGAAACTGGGCGGCACGTTCAAGGGCGCCGGCGCCGGGCTGTCCCCGGCCTACAGCTTCACCGCGTTCATCGTCGAGGTCACGGTCGACCCGGAGACCGGCCACGTCCGCGTCGACAAGGCCACCTGCGCGCACGACTGCGGCTTCGCGCTGAACCCGTTGGCGGTGCGCGGGCAGATCGAGGGCTGCTTCCACATGGGCATGGGCCAGGCCTTGATGGAGGAAGTGCTGCACGAGGGCGGCGCGGTGCAGAACGCCGGCTTCCTCGAATACAAGATCCCGTCGCCGTTCGAGCAGCCGGAGATCGACATCGTGCTGTGCGACAGCGACGAGAACGAAGGCCCGTTCGGCGCCAAGGAAGCCGGCGAGGGTCCGCTTGCGCCGGTGATCCCGGCGATCGCCAATGCGATCTTCGACGCGGTCGGGGTGCGCCTGGCCGAAGTCCCGCTGCGGCCCGACCGGGTGCTGGCGGCGCTGCGCAAGCAGGCGGGCGTGGCATGACCCCCGCATTCGACCTGCAGCGCCCGCGCAGCCTGGACGCACTGCATGCACTGCTGGACGGGCTCGCGCGGCGCCAGCAGCGCTTTGCGATCAGCGCCGGCGGCACCGACCTGGTGCCGCAACTCAAGCTTGGCCTGGCCACGCCGGAGGTGCTGGTGTCGCTGGGTGCGATCCCGGCCCTGCGCGGGATCACGCGCGAGCCGGACGGCCGGGTGCGGATCGGCGCGATGACGCCGCTGGCCACGATCATTGCCGACCCGCTGCTGCATGCGGTCGCGCCGGTGCTGGGCGAGGCCGCCGCGCGCGTGGCCTCGGCGCCGATCCGCGAGCGCGCCACCCTGGGCGGCAACGTGCTGGCCGACCACCGCTGCAACTTCTTCAACCAGAGCCCGCTCAACCGCGCCGCGCATGGCCCCTGCTTCAAGGCCGGCGGCGACGTCTGCCACATCGTCAAGTCGGCGGTGCGCGGCCAGCTGCCGCAATGCCAGGCACGCATCGTCTCCGACACCACGCCGGCACTGCTGGTGCTGGATGCCGAACTGCAGATGCACTCGCCGCGCGGCGAACGCCGCATCGCACTGGCGGACTTCCATCTTGGCGACGGCATCGAACGCCACCGGCTGGCCGCCGACGAGGTGCTGCTGGCGATCACGCTGCCTTCGCGGCCCGGGCGGGTCGCCGCGTACGAAAAACTGGCCGCGCGCGCCAACCTCGACTTCCCCTCGCTGGGCATCGCCCTCGCCCGCGACGGCGACCGTCTGCACGCGGCGATGACCGGCATCGGCGTGCGCCCGGCCAGCGCGCGCGCGGCGCTTGCGGACGGCGCGCTGGCGACGCTTGGCGAAAGCCTCGCCAGCGCCAATCCGGTGTACGACCAGGACGGATTCCCGCGCGATTACCGCAAGCGCATGATCGCGGCATACGTGCGCAAGGCCGCGCGCCGGATCGGAGGTGATGCATGGACGTGAAACAGGTGATGCGCGAGTACTTCCTGGACCTCGATGCCGCGGCGAAGGATCCGGCGCGCAAGGTCGCGTGGTGCACCTCGGTCGGTCCCGCCGAAATCCTGCGTGCGATGGGCTTCGCGGTGTATTTCCCGGAGAACCACGGCGCCATGCTCGGCGCCACCCGCGTCGCCGGCGACACCATCCCGGTCGCCAACGCGAACGGCTATTCGCCGGAGATCTGCTCCTACCTGACCGCCGACGTCGGCGCCTGCATGAAGGGCATCACCCCACTGACCCGCGCCTACGGGATCGAGGCGGTGCCGCGCCCCGACGTGCTGGTCTACTGCACCAACCAGTGCAAGGACGTGATGCACTGGTTCGCCTGGTACGCGCGGCAGTGGAACGTGCCATTGCTTGGCGTGCACACGCCGAACCACCTGCCCGAGGTCGAGCCCGAGCACATCGCCGATGTCGCCGCCCAGTACCGGCGGCTGATCACGCAGCTTGAGGCGGTCACCGGCGAGCGCCTGGACCCGCAGGCGCTGCGGCAGGCGGTGGCGCGCTCGAAGCAGGCGACCGACCTGTGGGCCGAGGTACTGGCCACCGCGATGGCGCGCCCGGCACCGCTGAGCTTCTTCGATGGCGCGGTCTACATGGGGCCGATCGTGGTCCTGCGCGGCACCCAGGTGGCCACCGATTACTACCGCGCGCTGCTCGACGAGATGCGCGCGCGCGTCGCCGCGTCCCGGGCCGCGGTGCCCGGCGAACGCCTGCGGCTGTACTGGGAAGGGATGCCGGTGTGGGGCCGGCTGCGGCAGCTGTCCGACCTGCTGGCGCGCAACCGCACCTGCGTGGTCGCCTCGACGTATTGCAACTCCTGGATCTTCTCCGACTTCGACCCGGATGCACCGCTGGAGAGCATGGCGCGCGCCTACCTGTCGATCTTCATCAACCGCGACGACGCCTACAAGGAACGCTACATCGCGCGGCTGGCGGAGGAATTCGGCATCGACGGGGTGGTCTACCACGCCGCCCGCACCTGCCCCAACAACACCAACAGCCACTACAACCTGCCGCGGCGCCTGCAGGCCGCCGGGGTGCCGGGGATCGTGATGGACGGCGACCTCAACGACCTGCGCTGCTTCTCCGACGAGCAGAGCACCACCCTGCTCGAAGCCTTCATGGAGACCCTGTGAGCACCGCGCTTGCCAGCCATGCCGAAGCCGCGGCCGCGCCCGCGGATGCCAGTCCACGCGTCTACTGGGGCGTGGATTGCGGCAGCGCCGAGATCAAGGTGGCCGCGGTCGACGCCGATGGCCAGGTGCTGCTGACCCGCAAGCAGCGCACCCTGTTCCCGCTGGCCGAGCACGTCCACCGCGCGCTGGCCGGCGCCCCCGGCGCGGCGTCGCCGCTGCATGAGGACGACCGCGCGGCGTTGCCGGAAGGCGGCGTGCCGCGGCTGCGCGCGGGCCAGCGGGTGTACGCCACCGGCTACGGGCGCAACCACATCCCGTTCGTGCATGGCGCCTGCACCGAGATCAAGGCGCATTACCTGGGCGTGCAGCACCAGCTCGGCCTGGCCGAGGACTACACGATCATCGACATCGGCGGCCAGGACGCCAAGGTGATCGGCGCCACCCCGAGCCGGGTCGGCCAGTTCGCGATCAACCGCAAGTGCGCGGCCGGCACCGGTGCCTACATCGAGGAACTGGCGCACCGCCTGGAGGTGCCGATGCAGTCGCTGCCGGCGCTGGCGGCCGCGCACGACCAGGAGCTCACCCTCAACAGCTACTGCACGGTGTTCTCCGGGCAGGAAGTGATCAAGCTGCTGATGCACGGCGAGCGGGTCGAGAACCTGGTGCACGCGCTGTACCGCTCGGTGGTCAAGCGGGTGCTGGAGATGACCGCGATCGATACCCCCACGCTGGTGTTCTCCGGCGGGGTGATGGCCCACCACCAGAACCTGATGCCGCTGTTCGGCGAACGCTTCGAACGCGGCGTGCACACCATCCTTGCCCCGAATGCGCAGTTCTGCGGCGCGATCGGGGCCGCGATCCACGGCTACAACGAGGAGAAGAAAGATGGCTTTCCGCATCACCAGTGAGTGCAACCTGTGCGACGCCTGCGTGCCCGAATGCCCGAACGAGGCGATCACCGCCGGCAGCCGCATCTACGTGATCGACCCGATGAAGTGCACCGAGTGCGTCGGCTTCTTCGACGAGGCGCAGTGCGCGGCGGTGTGCCCGCAGGAATGCTGCGAGCCGGATCCGGACCGCCCCGAGGACAACCAGGCGCTGCTGCAGCGCGCGCGGGCGCTGCACCCGGACGAGGAGTTCACGGACGACGCGCCCTCGCGCCACGCAACCAACTGACCACCCGCGCCCGGAGCATCCGATGAACCAGGCCACCGCCAGCCCCGCCGCGATCGAACCCGACGACGCCTGCCTGCTCGCCGAGATCACCCTGAAGTTCGCCGGCGACTCCGGCGACGGCATCCAGCTGGCCGGGCAGCAGTTCGCGCAACTGGCCAGCGCCGCCGGCGAGCGGGTGCGCACCCTGCCCGATTTCCCGGCGGAGATCCGCTCGCCGGTGGGTACCCTGGGCGGGGTCTCGGGCTTCCAGGTGCGCGCCGGCGGCGAACAGGTGCTCACCCCCGGCGACCGCCTCGACCTGCTGGTGGCGATGAACCCCGCCGCGCTGCGCAGCAACCTCGACAAGCTCAAGCCCGGCGCGATCGTGCTGGTCAACGAGGATGCCTTCGGCGCCGCCAACCTGGGCAAGGCCGGGTTCGCCGCCAACCCGCTGGAAGACGGCTCGCTGCGCGCGTACCGGGTGTTCTCGGTGCCGATGGGCATGCTCACCCGCAACGCGCTGAAGGGGCTGCCGCTGTCCACCCGCGAGAAGGACCGCAGCCGCAATTTCTTCGCGCTGGGCCTGATCTGCTGGCTGTTCCCGCGCCCGCTGGAGGACGTCGAGGCCTTCATCGAGCGCCGCTTCGCCGCCAACCCGGAACTGGCCGAAGCCAACCGCCGTGCCTTCCGCACCGGCTGGAACTATGGCGAGACCGCGGAGTTCTTCGTCAGCCCGCTGCGGGTGGCCGGCAGCGAGCGGCTGCGCGAACCCGGGGTGTACCGCTTCGTCACCGGCAATGCCGCGGTCGCCAAGGGCATGGTCGCCGCCGCCCGCCGCGCGGGCCTGCCGCTGCTGCTGGGCGGCTACCCGATCACCCCGGCCACCGAGGTGATGCAGGAACTCGCGCGCCTGCGCGAGCCGGACGTGCGCATGTTCCAGGCCGAGGACGAGATCGCCGCGATCGGCAGCGCGATCGGCGCCAGCTTCGCCGGCGCGCTGGGCGCCACCAGCACCTCCGGGCCCGGGCTGTCGCTGATGGGCGAATTCCTCAACCTCGCGGTGATCGCGGAGCTGCCGCTGGTGGTGGTCGACGTGATGCGCGCCGGTCCCTCCACCGGGATCCCGACCAAGACCGAGCAGGCCGACCTGCTGCAGGCCCTGCACGGCCGCCACGGTGAATCGCCGATGCCGGTGCTGGCCTGCGCCAGCCCGGCGGACTGCTACCACGCCACCGTCGAGGCCTGCCGGATCGCGCTGCGTTACATGACCCCGGTGATCGTGCTGTCCGACCTCTCGCTGTCCGGCAGCGCCGAGGTCTGGCGCGAGCCGCACGTCGACGAACTGGCGCCGTTCCATGTGCACCGGGTGACCGACCCGGACGGTTTCCAGCCCTACCGGCGCGACCCGGAAACGCTGGCACGGCCGTGGGCGCTGCCCGGCACCCCGGGGCTTGAACACGTGATCGGCGGCCTGGAGAAGGCCGGCGACAGCGGCGCAGTCTGCTACGAGCCGGAAAACCACGAGGCGATGGTGCAACTGCGCGCGGACAAGATCGACCGCATCGCCCAGGACTATCCCGCCACCGAGATCCATGGCGACCCGGATGCCCGCTTGCTGCTGCTGGGCTGGGGCAGCACCCACGGCGCCATCCGCGAGGCCACCGACCAGCTGCGCGCCGCCGGGCGGCCGGTCGCCTGCCTGCACCTGCGCCACCTCAACCCGCTGCCGCGCGACCTTGCCGAGGTGCTGCGCCGGCACCCGCAGGTGGCCGTGCTGGAGAACAACTCCGGCCAGCTGTGGCGGCACCTGCGCGCCAGCTGCCTGCTCGACCTCAAGCGCCTGGGCAAGGTCCAGGGCACCGCCTTCCACGTGCCGGAAATCATCGCCTACGCCGAATCGCTGCTGGAGACGCCCGCATGAGCGAGACCGCCACCGCCCTCGCCGAACAGGCAGACGACCGCCGCCAGGACTTCCTGTCCGCGACCACCCCGCGCTGGTGCCCGGGTTGCGGCTGCTTCGCGGTGCTGAAATCGCTGACCGCGACCTATGCGGCGCTGGGCATCCCGCGCGAGAAGCTGCTGACCATTTCCGGGATCGGCTGCACCTCGCGCCTGCCCTACTACACCCGCACCTTCGGCTTCCATACCGTGCACGGGCGCGCGCCGACGGTGGCGATGGGGGCCAAGCTGGCCAACCCGGAGCTGTCGGTGTGGCTGATCTCCGGCGATGGCGATGCGATGGCGATCGGCGGCAACCACACCATGCACCTGCTGCGGCGCAATCCCGACATCAAGATGCTGATGCTCAACAACCAGATCTACGGGCTGACCAAGGGCCAGGCATCGCCGACCAGCCCGGCGGGACTGGAAACCAAGTCGACTCCGTTCGGCGTGCAGGACAACCCGATCAACCCGGTCAACCTGGCGCTGGCCTGCGGCGCCACCTTCGTCGCCCGCGTCCCGGACACCAACAACGCGATGATGGAAGAAGTGTTCGCGGCCGCGCACGCGCACCGCGGGGTCGCGTTCGTCGAGGTCCTGCTGAACTGCGTCACCTTCCACGACGGCGCCTACGAACAGATCACCAGCAAGGCCACCCGCGACGACCACAGCGTGCGCCTGCGCGCGGGCCAGCCCCTGCGCTACGGCAAGGACGGCAACCGGGTGCTGGTGCATGCGCACGGCCGGATCGAGGCGCAGGTGCTGGACGACGGCCAACCGCTGCCCGCCAACGCGGTGGTCCACGACCCCACCGATCCCGGCCTGGCCCAGCAACTGGCGTTGATGGCGCTGCCGGAGCTGCCCTGCGCGCTCGGGATCTTCCGCCAGGTGCAGGCGCCGGTGTACGGTCAGGCCTGCTGACTTGCACGAGGGAGCCATGGACTCGCTGTACGTCCACCGCGCGCCGGTGCGTTTCACCCACACCGATCCGGCCGGCTACGTGTTCTTCCCGCGCTTCTTCGAGATGTTCCAGGCCGCGGTCGAGGACTGGTTCACCCACTGCCTGGGCCTGAACTACGCCGAGCAGATCCTCCGCCACGGCATCGGCTTCCCGACCGCGCGCACCGAATGCGATTTCATGCGCCCGTGCCGGCTCGGCGAGGTGCTGGAACTGCGGCTGGTGCTGGAGCAGGTCGGGCGCAGTTCGATGACCCTGCGCTTCGATGGCAGCGTGCACGGCGAGGCGCGGTTGCGCGCGCGCTCGGTCCTGGTCGCGATCGAAATGCAGCATGGCCGCCCGCAGCCGATCGCCAGCGTCTTGCGCGAGCGCCTGCAGGCCTACCTCGCGCTGTGCGAGGCGCATGCCTGAACTGGCCGCCCTGGTGCTGGCGGCCGGTGCCGGCCGTCGCTTCGGTGCGATCAAGCCGCTGGCCGAGGTGCGCGGGCAACCGCTGGTGCGCCACGCCATCGCGCTTGCCGACGCGGTGCAGCCGTGTTCGCTGCAGGTGGTGCTGGGCGCGCAGCACGAAGCGATCGCCGCGCGGCTGCCGGATTCGGCCGGGGTGATCGTGCACGACGGCTGGCAGCGCGGACTGGGCAGCAGCATCGCCGCCGGCATCCGCGGCCTTGCCGGCCAGCCGGATGGCGTCCTGCTGCTGCTGGTCGACCAGGTGGCGCTGCGCACGCAGGCGCTGCAGGCGCTGGCCAGCCGCTGGCGCGCCACCCCGGAGGCGGTGGCCTGCGCCGACTACGATGGCCTGCCGGGGGTTCCCGCGATCCTGCCGCGGCGGCTGTTCGCCGCGCTGGAAGCGCTTGATGGCGAACGCGGGGCCAAGCCGCTGTTGCTGGCCGAAGGCGATGCGGCGGTCCGGCTGCCGATGCCGGAAGCGGCGATCGACATCGATACACCCACCGACCTGGCGCGCTGGCTGGCCACCTCGCCCGACTGAAGCGGCTGGCTCAGCCGCCGGCCTCGATCCGCCGGCATTCGCGCTGGTACAGCAGCCCCGCCTGCAGCAGGTTCATGCCGAGCAGGGCGAAGCTGGCGGCCCACAGCAGCGCCGCCGGGCGCACCAGCACCGGAAGCCAGACCGCCGCCAGCAGCAGCGCCAGCGCCAGTGCGTGGCATTGCAGCTGGCGCCGGCAACGCGCTTCCGGAAGGATGCTGCGCATGTTCGGCAGTACCAGCTGGTGGCGCAGGTCGAGCCGGCTGGACAGGCGCTGCTGCCAGTGCAGCCAGACCAGGAACGGCACGATCTTGTAGAGCATCCCGCTGGCCACCGACAGCGCGAACCCCGCCAGGAACAGCACCGTGGCGGTCACCAGCAGGCGCTCGGCGACTGCACCCGGCAGCCACCAGGCCAGCATCGCCGCCAGCGCCGCCAGCAGCAGCATCGCCATCCCCAGCCGCCAGTAGGCCAGGCTGCTGTCGCCGAGCTTGCGCCGGCGCTGCCCGAGCAGGCGCAGGGTGGTCAACCCAAAGCCGCCCAGCAGGACCGCCAGCAGCAGCCACGGCAGCCACGGCAGCGGCCAGCCCAGCCACTTGGCCAGCGCCAGCCAGGCCAGCAGCGCAAACGTCGCGGGTGGCAGTACCCGCCGCAGCGCGGCCGGGTACGCCGGGGTCATCTGGAACATCGGCACCACCTGCCAGGCAACCACCGCGACCAGGGTCGCGATCCAGCCAACCAGGCCCACCGCCAGGTGCAGGTCGGTCAGCGGCCAGCGCCACAAATCCAGGCCCAGGCCGGCATGGCCCAGCGCCAGCCGCAGCCCCAACGCCAGCACCAGCAGCAGGCCAAGCGCGGCCCAGCGCATCCCGCGCACGCTGTCCTGGGTATTCGGCGCGCGTGCCAGGCCCCAGCCCAGCGCCAGCAGGAAGCCGCCCAGCCCGAGCCCCAGCAGCACCGCCGCCAGCCGGAATGCCAGCGCGCCCGCGCCGAGGAACCCGGCTGCCAACGCCAGCGTGCCGGTCACCAGCAGCCCGTGGCAGGCCCCCGCAAGCAGCCGCGGCGAGGCCACGCGCACGCCCACCAGCACCGGCAGCATCTGCAGCAGCGCCCCGCACATCACCATCGACAGCACCCCGAGCGCCAGCAGGTGGCTCAACGCCAGCGCCGCATCGGTCCAGCGCGAGGCCAGCGCCTGCGGCCCGGCCCACCCCAGCAGGGCCGCCGCCAGTACCCCGAACAGCGGCGCGGTCAGGAAGAACCGCAACGGCACCGAGAACGGCGGCGCCTGCTCCAGCGACAGCAGCGCGCTCATCCGTCGCGGTCCGCCACGGCTCCATCGGCCTCGCCGGCCGGCCACACCAGCAGCTCGCAGCGGTCGTCGGTCACCTCCAGCACGCGCCAGGCCAGCCCGCGCCGGGCGAGGATCGGGAACAGCGGCAGCGGCTCGCGGCTGAGCAGCGCGCGCAGGCGCTGGCCCGGCTGCAGCGCATCGCAGGCGGCCAGGATCCGCTCCATCGGCTCGCATGGCGGCAGCCCGCGCACGTCGATCGCACGCTCGCCGCCGGACGCGGCCATCAGTGCCCCTGCAGGCGCTGCAGCAGCTCGTCGGCCTGGTCGCCGAGGGCGCGGTCGCACATCGGGTAGAGCATCTGCTCCTCCTTCATGTTGTGCTGCTGGACCAGGACGTTGAGGGTTTCGCCGAGGCCGAGGAAATCGTCCAGGCTGCCGGCATCGAGCGCGCGCTGCAGTTGCTCCAGCAGGGTGCGCATCTGCACGTGCTCCATCCGCATCACCGCGGTCGGCCCGCCGGCCATGCCGGTGCGCGCCTCGAACGCCGGGAACAGCACCTCTTCCTCGATCGCCAGGTGCTGGCGCAGGGATTCGGCGAAGGCGGCGAATGCGGATCCCGCGGCGGCCAGGTCGCCCTCGTGGGCGGCGTTCTCGGCATCGGCGAACAGCGCATCGCAGTCGCGGTGTTCGTTGGTCAGGAAGTCGGTCAGCATGCGGGCGGCTCGTGGCTGGGGTGTGGCCGCGACTCTGCCACGGCCGCCGCGGCATGGCCTTGCTCCCCGTCAAGTGCGCACGCCAGCGCCTGCAGCCGCGCCGCCAGCGACAGCGCGATCGCGGCCGGCCCGCGACCACCCAGCGCCATCCCGGCGGGCGACTCCAGCCTCCCGTGCAGGCGCGCCCGGACCGCCGGCGGCAGCGTCGCAAGCAGGTCGTCGCGGCGGGTTTCCGGGCCAAGCAGGCCGATGTAGGCCGGCAGCCGCGGCCATTCGGCCAGCGCCTCCAGCGCGGCGCGGTCGCGGTCGAACTGATGGGCCATCAGCAACACCCCATCGTGGCCCCGGTCCTCGCCGGCGCCCGGCAGCGCCGCCAGCTGCCGCTCCACCCATTGCCCGCAATGCACCCATGCCGGGCGCGACTCGACCAGCTCCACCCGCCAGCCCAATTGGGCCAGCAGCGGCAGCAGCAGTTCGCTCTCCGGCCCCGCGCCGCAAGCCAGCAGGCGTGGCAGCGGCGCCAGGCGCAAGCGCCAGGCCTGCGCAGGTGCGCCAGCGGCGGCATCCGCCAGCGCCAGCGGCCATTCCCCATGCAGGTCGCCGCAGGTCGCCGACAGGGTGCCCGGCAGGGTCACCGCCAACGCCAGTGGATCACCGGCGTGGCGATAGCGGGCAAGGATCGGCTGCAGCGCGGGCAGCTCCGCCAGTGGCAGCAGCAGGATCCGTTGGTGGCCGCGGCAACCGGCGCCGGAGCCGGCGAACACGTCGGCAAGGTCGAGGTTGTCCAGTTCCAGCAGGCGCGGCCGCAGGTCCTGGCCAGATGCCGCCGCCGCTTCCAGCAGCGCGCCTTCCAGGCAGCCGGGGCTGATCCAGCCGCAGCGCTCGCCGCCGGCACCGATGTGGACCACGCTGCCGGCCTTGGCATAGGCATGGCCGGCAACCTCCAGCACCAGTGCCAGCACGCCCGGCCGCGGCCGCGCGAAATCCGCGAGGCACGCATCCAGCGCCGCCTTCGCCGGTGCGCCGGGAACATTCCTGTACACGTTGGCGGCGTGCACGCGGGGACCCGTTCAGCCCTGCAGGGGCTCGAAGCGCGCGGTGAAGTGGCGCAGCGCCGCTGGCTCTTCGGTGATCCGGTAGCCACCCAGGCCGGCGGACCTGGCCGCGACCTCGGCGCAGACCTCGATCACGTAGTCGATGTGGCTTTGGGTGTAGGTGCGGCGCGGGATCGCCAGCCGCACCAGGTCGAGCGCGGCGGGCTGTTCGCTGCCGTCCGGGCGGCGGCCGAACATCACCGTGCCGATCTCGCAGCTGCGGATGCCGCCGGCTTCGTAAAGCGCCACCGCCAACGCCTGCCCCGGGTACTGCAACGGCGGGATGTGCGGCAGCATCCGGCGCGCATCGATGTACACCGCATGGCCGCCGACCGGGCGCATGGTCGGGATGCCGGCGGCGTGCAGGCCATCGCCGAGGTAGCCGGTCGAGCGGATGCGGTAGCGCAGGTAGTCGTGCTGCACCACTTCCACCAGGCCCTGGGCGATCGCGTCGAGGTCGCGCCCGGCAAGGCCGCCGTAGGTCGGGAAGCCTTCGGTCAGGATCAGCAGGTTGCGGCAACTGGCGGCCAGCGCGTCGTCGTGCATCGCCAGCCAGCCGCCGATGTTGGCCAGGCCATCCTTCTTCGCGCTCATGGTCATGCCATCGGCCAGCGAGGCGATCTCGCGCACGATCTCGGCGACCTCGCGCCCGCCCTGCCCCGGCTCGCGCTCGCGGATGAACCAGGCGTTCTCGGCGAAGCGGCAGGCATCCAGGAACAGCGGCACCTGGTGGCGGTCGCACAGCGCGCGCACGCCGCGCAGGTTCTCCAGCGATACCGGCTGGCCGCCGCCGGAATTGTTGGTGATGGTGACGAACACCGCCGGGATGTCGGCGCGGCGCTCGCGCAGCAGCGCGTCCAGCCGCGCGAGGTCCATGTTGCCCTTGAACGGGTGCTCCAGCGCCGGGTCCAGGCCTTCCGGGATCACCAGGTCGACGGCCTCGGCACCGGTGGCCTCGATGTTGGCGCGGGTGGTGTCGAAATGGGTGTTGTTGGGGATGATCCGGCCAGGGCCACCGATCACCGCCATCAGGATCTTCTCGGCGGCGCGGCCCTGGTGGGTGGGGATCACGTGGCGGAACGGGAACAGCGCCTTCACCGCCGCCTCGAAGCGGTACCACGAGGGCGAGCCGGCATAGGCCTCGTTGCCGCGCTGGATGCCGGCCCACTGCTCGCTGGACATCGCGCCGGTGCCGGAATCGGTGAGCAGGTCGATCAGCACGTCGTCGCTGTGCACGGCGAACAGGTTGTAGCCGGCGGCCGCGATCGCCGCATGGCGTTCCTCCGCGGTGGTGATGCGCAGCGGCTCGACCGAGTGGATGCGGAACGGTTCGATGATGGTGGGCATGTCAGGGCTGCCGATGGGGATGGGTGGGCGGGCCGAGGGCGGTACCCGCGGCGGATCGACCGGCAACCGCCGGCGCAATGCTCACAGCAGGTGCCGGAGCACGGCGACGTAGTGGCAGACGCTGCCGGCGATCACGAAGCCGTGCCAGATCGCGTGCGACCAGCGCAGCCCGGGACGCATGTAGAACACCGTGCCGAGGGTGTAGGCGATGCCGCCCGCGGCCAGCCAGGCCAGGGTTGCGCCATCCAGCGCGTGCGCCAGCGGCTTGGCCGCGACCACGATCAGCCAGCCCATCGCCAGGTAGATCAGGGTCGACAGCCGCTGGAAGCGGCCGGTGTAGAACAGCTTGAACACCACCCCCGCCAGCGCCAGGGTCCAGATCGTGCCGAACAGCCACCAGCCGATCGATCCGCGCAGGCCAACCAGGGTGAACGGCGTGTAGGTTCCGGCGATCAGCAGGTAGATCGCGCAGTGGTCGAACACCTTCAACCGCCCCTTCACCACCGGGTGCGAAATCGCGTGGTAGAGGGTCGAGGCGGTGTACAGCAGCAGCAGGGCGACCCCGAACACGATCGCCCCGGCAAGCTGCCAGCCATCGCCGTAAACCGCCGCCAGGGTCACCAGCACCGCACCGGCGGCCAGCGCCGCCGCCGCACCGACGCCGTGGGTCAGCGCGTTGGCCAGCTCCTCGCGCGCGTGGTGCGCGCGCGGGTGCGGGGACGGGGCGGAGCCGCTGGCCTGCATGCGGGTGGCCTCCCGCTCAGGCGAACGGGTCGCGCAGGACGATGTTGGCGTCGCGGTCCGGGCCGGTGCTGACGATCGCCAGCGGACAGCCCGCCAGTTCCTCCAGCGCGCGCAGGTAGGCGCGCGCGGCGGGCGGCAGCTTGTGCCAGTCGGTGATGCCGGCGGTGGTTTCGGCCCAGCCCGGGAATTCCAGGTAGACCGGGGTGCACTCGTCCCAGCCGTCGGCATCCAGTGGCGCGTATTCGGTGCGCTTGCCGCGGTATTCGTAGGCGATGCAGATCTTCAGCGTGTCCATCCCGTCGAGGATGTCGAGCTTGGTGATGCACAGGCCGCTGATGCCGTTGATCGCCACCGCGCGCTTGAGCGCCACGATGTCCATCCAGCCGCAGCGGCGCGGGCGGCCGGTGGTGGCGCCGTATTCCTGGCCGCGGTCGCGGATGCCCTGGCCGATGGCGTCGTCCAGCTCGGTCGGGAACGGGCCGCCACCGACGCGGGTGGCATAGGCCTTGGCGATGCCGAGCACGTAGTCGATCGCGTCCGCGCCCACGCCGGTGCCGGCGAGCGCGCCGCCGACGGTGGTGTTCGACGAGGTCACGTAGGGATAGGTGCCGTGGTCGATGTCGAGCAGCGAGCCCTGCGCGCCTTCGAACAGCACCTTCTTCCCGGCCTTGCGCAGGTCGTGCAGGATGCCGGCCACGTCGGCCTTCATCGGCTCGACGTACTCGCCGAAGGCCAGCGCCTCGTCCAGGGTCTGCTGGTAGTCCACCGCATCGACCTTCAGGTACTGGGTCAGCACGAAGTTGTGGTAATCCAGCGCCACGCGCAGCTTCTCGGCCAGCTCGTTCGGGTAGTGCAGGTCGGCCACGCGGATGCCGCGGCGCGCCACCTTGTCCTCGTACGCAGGTCCGATGCCGCGGCCGGTGGTGCCGATCGCCGACTTGCCGGCGGCCTTCTCGCGCGCCTGGTCCAGGGCGATGTGGTACGGCATGATCAGAGGCGTCGCCGGGCTGATCTTCAGGCGCGAACGCACTTCCACGCCATTGCCTTCCAGCTCCGCGATCTCCTTCTGCAACGCACCCGGATGCAGGACCACGCCATTGCCGATCAGGCACAGCGCGTCGTCGCGCAGGATGCCTGACGGGATCAGGTGCAGCACGGTCTTCCTGCCGCCGATCACCAGCGTGTGGCCGGCGTTGTGGCCGCCCTGGAAGCGCACCACCGCGCCGATGTCCTGCGTCAGCAGGTCGACGATCTTGCCCTTGCCTTCATCGCCCCATTGCGCGCCGAGTACGACGACTGACTGACCCATTTGCGTGCTCCAGACGTGAGAAAAGCCGAGGCGTGCCCCGGCTTTCCGGCATTCTACGGGGTTCCGGATTCGCCCGCGAGCATCAGCCGCCGCGCACCAGCCACAGCGAGACGATCCCCAGGATCAGCACGATCCCGCCAACCCGGCGCACGTGCTCGTCCGGCAGTTGCTGCAGCTGCTCCGCGGCGCGCTTCCAGGCGCCGGGGGCGGCGAACAGGAACAGCCCTTCCAGCACCGCCACCAGGCACAGTGCCGCCCACAGGTCGGACATGCTCAGCGGTCGCTGCGCATGTACTGCAGGAACGGGTCGTCGCGTTCCAGCACGATCACGCTGTCGCCGCCGGCGAAGGCCGCGCGATAGGCTTCCAGGCTGCGCTGGAACGCGTAGAACCCCGGATCGCGGCTGGCGGCCTCGGCATACAGGCGCGCGGCTTCGGCATCACCCTCGCCGCGCAGCTTCTGCGCATCGCGCTCGGCCTCGGCCGCGATCACCGCGCGCTGGCGGTCCGCTTCCGACTGGATCTTCTGCGACAGCTCCTCGCCTTCCGCGCGCAACTGGCTGGCGACCTGCTTGCGCTGGGCGCTCATGCGCCGGTACACCTGCCCGATCACCTCGCCGCCGGTCGGCAGGTCGATGCGCTTGATGCGGATGTCGAAGATCTTGACCCCGAGCACCGCCGCGCCCTTGTTGATCGAGACCAGCTGCGCCGCGAGCACCTTGGCGCGGTCGCCCGACACCACTTCCTGCAGCGTGCGCGCGTTGATCTCGTTGCGCAGCGCGTCCTTGATGATCGGGGCCAGGCGCTGCGCGGCGATCGACTCGTCGCCGCCGGTGGCGCGGTAGAAGTCGCGCACGTTCTCGATCTTGCCGATCGCGAAGAAGTCGACGCTGACGTCCTTCTTCTCCGAGGTCAGGTAGCGCTCCGGCTCCGCCGAGAGGACCTGCAGGCGGCGGTCGAACACCCGCGCCGACTCGATCAGCGGCAGCTTGAAGTGCAGGCCGGGGCCGATGTCGGTGCGCACCACCTTGCCGAGGTTGAGCACGATCGCGGCCTGGCCCTCGCTGACCACGAACACCGAACCCAGCAGCAACAGCAACCCGGCGAGGATCGCCGGCACCCATGCGGGGAATTTCATCGCACGTTCTCCTCACGGCCGGCACTGCGGCCCTGGCGACCCGGGCGCGCCGGATCGGCGGTCGCCTCCACGGTCGGCGACACCAGGTCAGGCAGGATCGCCTGCGCCGGCAGCGCCGGCTGGACCTGGGTGGCGCCGGCCATCGGCACGTAGATCAGCTGGCGGCCATCGCCGCCGACCACCTTGCGGTTGTCCGCCAGCACCCGCTGCACGGTTTCCAGCCACAGCCGCTTGCGGGTCACCTCGGGAGCGGCCTTGTACTGCTCCACCAGCAGGGTGAAGCGCTCGGCGTCGCCGGTCGCGCGCGCGATCGCCGCGGTCTTGTAGCCTTCGGCCTCGGTGCGCACGCGCGCGGCCTGGCCGCGCGCCTCGGGCACGACCTTGCTGGCGTAGGCCTCGGCCTCGTTCTTGGCGCGGTCCTTGTCCTGCTGCGCGCTGTTGACGTCGTCGAACGCCGGCTTCACTTCCTCCGGCGGACGCGCGTTCGGCAGGTTCAGCTCGGTGACCACCAGCCCGGTCCGGTAGGTGTCCATCGCCGCCTGCAGGCGCTGCTTGGAGGACACCGACAGCGCGCTGCGCGCGCTCAGCACGGTATCGAGGTCGGAGCGGCCGACCTGCTCGCGCACCGCGCTCAGGGTCGCTTCCTTCAGCACCTCGTTGGCGTCGCGGGTGCCGAACAGGTACAGCTGGGCATCGCCGATGCGGTACTGCACGTTGATTTCGACGCTGACGATGTTCTCGTCGCGGGTCAGCACCGGCACCGTTTCGCTGTAGGTCGAGATCTGGGTGGCGTTGACCTTGATCACCCGCTCCAGCGGCCACGGCAGCTTGAGGTGCGGGCCCGGGGTCATGGTGCGGTGGAATTCGCCGAAGCGCAGCACCACGCCGCGCTGCTGCTCGGTGACCAGCACGAAGCAGTTGAACGCCAGCCACAGGCCAAGCACGACCCACAGCCAGCGCAGCGCGCCGCCATCGCCGAAGCCGCCGCCGAACCCGGGCAGCCGGTCCAGCAAGCCGCCGATGCCGCCGCCGCGCTTGCCGCGATTGTTGTTTCCGGACGAATTGCCGGGTGTGTTCCAGGCCATGCCTGCTCCGTTGCGCCGCACGATGCGGCCATGATTGCGGTTTCGATTCTACCGGCTGCGCCGGCCGGGGCGTCAGCTTTCCAGCGCTTCCGGCTCGGCTTCGGGCAGCAGCGGCCGCAGCGGCGCGCCATCAGCCTGGGCAGCGAGCCGCGCGGCATCCGCCACCGGCAGGTCCACCCGCAGGCGCCAGCCGTCGCCGTCGTGCTCCTCGCCCAGCACCGCGTCCAGCGCGTGCAGGCGCGCGCGCAGGCGGCCGGCATCGGTGGGCAGGACGATCGTGCCGACCACCCGCTGCAGGCCCAGCTTCCCGCCCAGCGCTTCGCGCAGCAGGTCGATGCCGAGGCCGTCACGCGCGGACACCCACACCGCGTGGCCGTCCTCGCCGCGCTGGTCGATGCGCGGGGCGGCGCCCTCGATGCGGTCGATCTTGTTGAACACCAGCAACTGCGGGATCCCGCCGGCACCGATCTCGCGCAGGACCTCGTCCACCTGCGCCATGCGCTCGTCGCGCAGCGGGTCGTCGGCGTCGACCACGTGCAGCAGCAGGTCGGCCTCGCGCGCCTCGCTCAGGGTCGAACGGAATGCAGCCACCAGTTCGTGCGGCAGGTCGCGGACGAAGCCGACGGTATCGGCCAGCACCACCCCGCCGCCGGAAAGCTCGATCCGGCGCACGGTGGGATCCAGGGTCGCGAACAACTTGTCGGCGGCGTAGGCACTGGCGCCGGTCAGGGCGTTGAACAGGGTCGACTTGCCGGCATTGGTGTAGCCCACCAGCGCCACCCGCGGCAACTCGCTGCGAACGCGCGCGCGGCGCATCTGGGTGTGCTGCACCTCGACCTTGTCCAGCCGCTTCGAAAGCATGTCGACCCGCTTCTGCAGCAGCCGGCGGTCGGTTTCCAGCTGGGTTTCGCCGGGGCCGCGCAGGCCGATCGAGCCGCCGCGCTGGCGCTCCAGGTGGGTCCAGCCGCGCACCAGCCGGGTGGCCATGTGCTTGAGCTGCGCAAGCTCGACCTGCAGCTTGCCTTCGGCGCTGCGCGCGCGCTGCGAGAAGATGTCCAGGATCAGGCCGGTGCGGTCCACCACCCGGCGTTCCAGCGCGCGCTCCAGGTTGCGTTCCTGCACCGGGCTGAGCAGGTGGTTGACCAGCACCAGGTCGGCGCCGGTCGCCTCGCAGGCTGCCTTCACTTCCTCCAGCTTGCCGCTGCCGATCAGCGTGGCCGGGTTCGGGCGGTCGATCTTCGCGGTCAGCACCGCGGCCACGCTGGCGCCGGCGGAGCGGGCAAGCTCGGCGAATTCCTCCAGCACGCCCTCACCGGGCGGGCCACCGGCGTGCGGCTGGATCAGCAGGGCGTGCTCGCCGCGGCGCGAGCGTTCGAACAGTTGGGTTGGCATCGCAACCGAGATGCGGGCGCCGGGCGCCGATTGCAAGCCCGCGGCGCGGACCTTGCCCGTGCCGGGGTCAGGCCTCGTCGCCGCCCTCGTCGTCGCCGTCGGCACCGGTCGGGCCCACCCGCACGTTGCGCGCCGGGACCACGGTCGAGATCGCATGCTTGTAGACCATCTGGCTGACGGTGTTGCGCAGCAGGACCACGAACTGGTCGAACGATTCGATCGTGCCCTGCAGCTTGATGCCGTTGACCAGGTAGATCGAGACCGGCACGCGCTCGCGCCGCAATGCGTTCAGGAAAGGATCCTGCAAAGACTGCCCCTTGGACATGTGTTTCCCCACTGCTGCCGATGTTCTTGTTTGTCGTCGTGGGCCGGATGCCGCCCGTGCATTCCCCCGGCCCCGCGCCCGCCACGTTTCCGGGAGCGCAGCCCGATGGTAGCGCAGGTCGGCGCAAGCGCGCGCATCACCCGCCGAGGAATCCGGCGACCGCGGCGTCCAATCGCGTGCGCTGGGTCATCGGATCGAACCTGCGTGCGTCCAGCTCGCCGCGCAGCCAGGTGAACTGGCGCTTGGCCAGCTGCCGGGTGGCGGCGATCGCGCGCTCGCGGAATTCCGCTGGCATCGATTCACCGCCCAGGAATTCCCAGGCCTGGCGGTAGCCCACCGCGCGCAGCGCCGGCAGGTCGAGCGGATGCGGATGCGCCGCCAGTTCGGGCGATGCGCGCAACGCACGCACCTCATCGAGGAAGCCGGCGGCCAGCATCGCGTCGAAGCGCTCGGCGATGCGTTCGTGCAGCAGGTTGCGATCGGGCGGTGCCAGCACCAGCTTCAGCACCTTCAGCGGCAAGCGGGCGCGCTGCGCCTGCCGTTGCCACCCACTGATCGGCCTGCCGCTCAGCCGATACACCTCCAGCGCGCGCTGGATGCGCTGCGCGTCGGTCGCATGGATGCGCGCCGCCGCCACTGGGTCGACCTGCGCCAGTTGCGCATGCAGTGCCGCCCAGCCGCGTTCCGCGGCTTCGGCGGTGATGGCCGCGCGCGTCGCCTCATCGGCTTCCGGCATGTCGGCCAGGCCCTCGAGCAACGCACGGAAATACAGGCCGGTCCCGCCGGCGAGGATCGGCAGCCTGCCGCGCGCGATGATGCCGTCGATCGCGCCGCGCGCATCCACGGCGAACTCCGCCGCCGAATACGGCTGCCAGGGATCGCGCAGGTCGACCAGGTGGTGCGGCACCTGCGCCAGTTCGTGGCGCGTGGGCTTGGCCGCGCCGATGTCGAGGCCGCGGTAGACCAGCGCCGAATCGACGCTGACGATTTCCCCGCCCAGCCGCTGCGCCAGCTCCAGCGCAACCGAGCTCTTGCCCGACGCGGTGGGACCCATCAGCGCGATCGCGCGCGGGCGGTTGTCCAGGGTCATCGCGGCGCGGTCGGAGGACGGCTCAATAGCCCTGCTCGCGCAGGCTCAGCTGGACCTGCTGGTGGCGCGCCTGCACTTCGGCACTCGGCGCGCGCGACAGCAGGCTGCCGGCGATGATCGCGAGGCTGGCCGCGATCACGCCGGGCACCATCTCGTACAGGGCGCTGCCGGTCTGCTTCCACAGGATCACGGTCAGCGCGCCAACGATGATGCCGGCAAGCGCGCCCTGGCGGGTCATGCGCTGCCAGGACAGCGAGAACACCACCACCGGACCGAACGCGGCGCCGAAGCCGGCCCACGCATAGCTCACCAGCCCAAGCACGCGGCTGTCGGGATCGCGGGCGATGAAGATCGCCAGCAGGGCCACCGCCAGCACCGCCGCGCGGCCCACCCACACCAGTTCGCGCTCGCCCGCGCGCGGGCGCACGAACCCGCGGTAGAAGTCCTCGGTCAATGCGCTGGAGCAGACCAGCAACTGGCAGCTCAGGGTGCTCATGATCGCGGCCAGGATCGCCGACAGCAGCACGCCGGCGATCCACGGGTTGAACAATGCCGCGGACAGCGCGATGAACACGCGCTCATGGTTGTCGGCGACCGCGCCCGCCTGCTGCGGATGCTGCGCGAAGTACGCGATGCCGAAGAAACCGGTCGCCATCGCCCCGAGCAGGCACAGCACCATCCAGGTCATGCCGATGCGCCGCGCCTGCGGGATCACCGCCAGCGATTCGGCGGCCATGAAGCGCGCCAGGATGTGCGGCTGCCCGCAATAGCCAAGGCCCCACGCCAGCAGCGAGACGATGCCGACGAGGCCGAGCTCGCCACCCTTGAACCAGTCCAGCTTCGCCGGGTCGAGCTGCTGGATCGCGCCCAGGCTTTCGCCGAACCCGCCGCTGCCGATGATCACGACCAGCGGGGTCAGGGTCAGCGCGAAGATCATCAGGGTGGCCTGCACGGTGTCGGTCCAGCTGACCGCCAGGAAGCCGCCGACCAGGGTGTAGGCGATCGTCGCCGCCGCGCCCCACCACAGGGCTTGCGCATAGGAAAGGCCGAACACGCTTTCGAACAGGCGCGCACCGGCCACGATCCCGCTGGCGCAGTACACCGCGAAGAACACCAGGATCACCAGCGCGGCGACGATCCGCAGCAACTTGCCATCGGCGGCGAAGCGGGTGGTGAAGTAGTCCGGCAGGGTCAGCGCGTTGTCGGTGCGTTCGGTGTACACGCGCAGCGGCCCGGCGACGAACCTCCAGTTCGCCCATGCGCCGACCACCAGGCCGATCGCGATCCACGCTTCCGACACCCCGGACAGGTACAGCGCGCCGGGCAGCCCCATCAGCAGCCAGCCGCTCATGTCCGAGGCCCCGGCCGAAAGCGCGGTCACGTAGCCGCCCAGCGAACGACCACCGAGGATGTAGTCGTCGAAATCGCGGGTGCGCTTCCAGGCCACGAAGCCGATGCCGAGCATCGCCAGCAGGTAGATCCCGAAGGTGATCAGCAGCGGCGTGCTGGCGGTCATGCGCGCGTTCCCCGAAAACGAAGGCCGCAGCTTAGCGCAGCCATCCGCCGCGGCTGCGGGCGGCCTGGGCTAGCATGGCGCCATGCCGTTCTGGAAACGCCTCGGGTTCGCGTTCGTGTTCATCGTGCCGGCGCTGATGCCGGCGGCGGCGTGGCTGGGCACGCGCAGCGGCCGGCCGGACCTGATGGCGTGGTTCCCGCTGTGCTTCCTGTTCGTGCTGCTGCCGCTAGCCGATTACGCGGTGGGCCACGACCCGCGCAATCCGGCTGCCGCCGACGTCGCCGCGCTCGAGCAGGATCGCTGGTTCCGCCTGCTCACCCTGCTCGCGGTGCCGGTGCAGTACGCGACCCTGGCGTGGTCGCTGCAGCACTGGGCACAGGCACCGTTCTCGCTGGCCGGCAGCATCGGCTGGCTGGCCTCGCTGGGCGTGGTGGGCGGCGTGCTGGCGATCAACGTGGCGCACGAGCTGATCCACAAGGACACCCGGCTGGAACGCGCCGCCGGCGGCCTGCTGCTGGCCAGCGTCGGCTACCACGGCTTCAAGGTCGAACACGTGCGCGGCCACCACGTGCATGTCTCCACCCCGGAGGATGCCTCCAGCGCGCGCTTTGGCCAGTCGCTGTGGCACTTCCTGCCGCGTGCCTTGCTGCGCAACACCGCGAATGGGTGGCGGCTCGAAGCTGCGCGCCTGGCCCGCCTCGGCAAGCCGTGGTGGCACTGGCGCAACGAGCTGCTGGGCTGGACGCTGCTGTGGCTGGCGCTGGCGGCCGCCGCGTGGGCCTGGCTTGGCAATGCCGGGCTGGTGGCCTTCCTGGTGCAGGGCGTGGTCGCCGCCTGCGCACTGGAGATCATCAACTACATCGAGCACTACGGATTGGAACGCGTGCGCCTGGCCAACGGCCGCTACGAGCGCACCACCCACCTGCACAGCTGGAACTCGGACTACGCACTGACCAACCTGCTGCTGTTCCACCTGCAGCGGCATTCCGACCACCACGAAACCCCGCGCCGCCGCTACCAGTCCTTGCTCCACCACGCGGACAGTCCGCAGCTTCCCGGCGGCTACGCATCCATGTTCGTGCTCGCGCTGTTCCCGCCGCTGTGGTTCCGGGCCGTGCATCCGCGCCTGCACGCATGGCGTGCGCGCATCGCCTCGGGTGGCTGAGCCGGCCGTCGCGAAGAACGGCTTGCGGCGCGCGACCGCGCACTGCAGGATCGCCGGATCCGACCGCTTCCACCGCAGGGATCCCATGCCAGCCCTCCTCCGCAGCCTGCTGCTTGGCGCCCTGCTCCTGCTCGCCGGCTGTGCGCAATTGCCCGCACGCCCGCAGCTGCCTTACCAGGCCGCGCTCCCGGTGGCCGAAGGGACCCGGCTGGATGCGGAGGTGGCCCCGGCGGTGGCCAGGCACCCCGGTGCCTCCGGGTTCCGGCTGGTCGCCGATGGCATGGAGGCGTTCGCGTTGCGCGGCCATTCGGCGCGATCGGCCGGACGCAGCCTCGACATCCAGACCTACATCTGGCACGACGACCTCACCGGCCGCCTGCTCGCGGCCGAGGTCCTGGACGCCGCCGATCGCGGCGTCCAGGTGCGGGTCCTGCTGGACGACCTCGACGCCCGCGCGAAGAGCCAGGCGCTGCTTGCGCTGGACAGCCACCCGCGCATCAGCATCCGGATCTTCAACCCGCTGGCCACCCGCGACGGCATGCTGGGTACCGCACTCGAGTTCGCCAGCGACTTCGAACGCGTCAACCGGCGCGCGCACAACAAGTCGTGGATCGTCGACGGCCGGCTGGCGGTCGCCGGCGGACGCAACCTCGGCGATGAATATTTCATGGCCAGCCCGGAGGCGAATTTCCAGGACCTCGACCTGCTGGTCGCCGGCCCCGCGGTGGCTGCACTGGCGGACGCGTTCGACAGCTACTGGAACTCCGAGTCGGCGTGGCCGATTCGCGCGCTTGAACCGCGCAAGCCCCAGGGGGAGGCGTTGCAGGCGGTGCGCGAGTCGCTGCGCCAGAGCACCAGCGATGCCGGCAAGGAGGCGTGGGTGCAGGCGCTGGGCGAGCCGGATGCACTGGCGAGGATCCGGGTCGGCCACCTCGGCATGCGATGGACCCAGCAATGGCAGCTGTTGCAGGACGCGCCGGACAAGCTGGTCCAGCAGGTCCAGCCGATCGCCGGCACGGACGCGTCGCCGATCCTGGCCGGCCTGCGTTCGGCGATGCAGTCCAGCCAGCGCGAGATCGCGATCATTTCGCCCTATTTCGTGCCCGGCGAAGAGGGCGCCAATTCGCTGGTCGCGGGCGTGCGTGGCGGCCTGCGCATCCGCATCCTGACCAACTCGCTGGCCTCGAACGACGTCGCCGCCGTGCACGGCGGTTACGTTCGCCACCGCGGCGTGCTTGCGCGCGGCGGGGTCGAACTGTGGGAAATGAAGCCCAGGCCAGGCCGCGCGCAGGGCAGCCTGCTCGGCTCCTCCGGCGCGCGCCTGCATGGCAAGGCCGCGATATTCGACCGCCGGACCCTGTTCGTCGGATCGCTCAACCTCGATCCGCGCTCCGTGCAGCTCAATTCCGAGCAGGGCCTGCTGGTCACCGACGAGGTCCTCGCGGCCCAGCTGTCGGCGATGTTCGACAACATGACCCGCCCCGAGAACGCCTGGTCGATCGGCTGGGACCCTGCCCGTGGCCGGGTGTCCTGGAGCGATGGAAACGGCACCCTCGATCGCGAGCCCGAAGCCGGGTTGTCGCGGCGCGTGGTCGCCCGGCTGGCCTACTGGCTGCCGGTCGACCCGCTGCTCTGATCAATCCTCCGGCCAGGCGATCGCCGGCTTCGCCTCGATCCGCGGCGGCGGCACCGCCGCCACCGCGTTCCACACCTTGAGCGCGTCCGCCGTCGCGGCAACGTCGTGCACCCGCAGCAGCATCGCCCCGCGCTGGGCGGCGATCAGGTGCGCCGCGACCGAACCTGCGATGCGTTCGCGCGGATCCTCGCGGCCGGTGAGCTCGCCGATGCTTTTCTTGCGCGACAAGCCCGCGAGCACCGGCACGCCGAGTTCGGTGAAGCGCTGCAACTGCGCCAGCAGCTGCAGGTTGTGTTGCAGCGTCTTGCCGAAGCCGAAACCCGGATCGACCACGATGCGCTTCCTCGCGATGCCCGCCATCTCCGCGGCGAAGATCCGTTCGGCCAGGAACCGGTGCACCTCGCCGACCACGTCGTCGTAGTGCGGCGCGGCCTGCATGCCGCCCGGCTCGCCCTGCATGTGCATCAGCACCACCGGCACCCCCAGCTGCGCGGCCGCGTCAAGCGCGCCTTCGCGGCGCAGCGCATGCACGTCGTTGATCATGCCCGCGCCGGCGGCGACCGCCGCGCGCATCACCTCCGGCTTGCTGGTGTCGATGCTGATCGGCAGCGAGGTCTCCTTCGCCAGCCGTTCGATGACCGGGACGACGCGACGCAGTTCCTCGTCGAGCGGAACCTCCTGCGCGCCGGGCCGCGTGGATTCTCCGCCGATGTCGAGGATGTCAGCGCCCTCTGCCGCCAGCTTCAGCCCCTGCGCGATCGCGGCAGCGGCATCGAAGTGGAGGCCGCCATCGGAGAACGAATCCGGGGTTGCGTTGACGATTCCCATCACCTGCGGGCGATCGAGGCGAAGGATGCGGCCGTTGCATTCGAGTTGCGGGATGGTGTCGAACATGCGGATCAGATGCCCTTGGTCTGGCTGTTGGCGGGGGCTGGCAATCCGACCTTCGCGCAGAACGCCGCCAGTCGTGGATCGGTCTTGTAGCGCATCACCAGCGGGTCGATCAGCAGGTTGCCGATCCCGGGGTCGCGGGTTGCATGCGCCTTCTCCAGCCACTCGAAGGCGGCATCCGCATCGTTGCGCAAGGCCTGCACCTGCGCGACCTGGTACGCGGCCACGTCGCCGTAATCGGAAATGAGTTCTTGCAACGCGGCATCGGCCGCAGCGCGATCCGTGCCCGCCTGCAGCGCCATCGCCACCGCGATATCGCGCCACACGCCTTCAGGCTCGCGCCGGGCGGCATCCAGCGCGGCCTGCGCATCGCCACGCTGCAGTTCGATGATCGTCAGTTGCGCCCAGGCGGAGCTGCCTTGCGGGCGCAATTCGATCGAGTCGCGGATCGCCTTCTCCGCCTCGTCCAGGCGACCGACCGCCGACAGGTACGCGCTGTACCAATTCCACCAGTTCGGCGACATCGGGTCATTGTCGAGCGCCTGCCGCGTGAGGGTGATCGCCTCGTCCAGCTGGCCCTGCAAGGCAAGCATGCTGGCCTTGCTGAACATCGTCTGCAGGTTGCCGGGCGACAACTCGAGCCCGCGCTGATAGGCCTCGGTTGCGCCGCGCCAATCGAGCTGGTTTTCCAGCAACCAGCCGCGCGCCACGTAGACATCGCCCAGATCCGGCGCCAGCGTCAGTGCCACGTCACCTGCCTTGCGTGCCTCTGCATACGCATTCTGCGCTTCGTCGCCACTCAGGCCCAGTGCCGCCAGCGTGGTCCAGTTGCGCGAGAGCGCAGCCCAGGCGCTCGCGTACTTCGGGTCCAGGCTTGTCGCGCGGGTCATCTCCGCGATGGCCAGGCGCATGTCGCCGTCTTCGCCGCGGTCGGCGTAGAACTTGCCCCGCAGGTAGGCGGAATAGGCTTCGACGCTGCCATTGGGCGGGCGCTCGTCCTGGCGCTTCGCCTCCGGGGCCAGCAGTTTCGCCTTGAGCACCACGGCGATCGCGCGGGTCAGCTCATCCTGCAGTGCGAACAGGTCGCCGTAAGGCTTGTCGTAGAGATTCGTCCAGATCGCCGAACCGTCGTCGGTCCGCACGACTTCCGCGCGGATGCGCACCGTGTTCTCCGCCCGCTGCACGCTGCCCGCAAGCAGGTAGGCAACGCCAAGCTTGGCGCCGATGCTGCGCGCGTCCTCCTTGCTGTCGCGGAAACGGAACGAGGAGGTGCGCCCGATGACCCGCAAGCCCTCGAACTTGGAGAGTGCGTCGATCAGGTTCTCCGATAGCCCATCGGAAAAGAACAGCTGGCTGGCGTCGCCGCTGGCATTGGCAAGTGGCAGCACCGCGATCGAGTTGCCGCGCCTTGCCGGCAGCGCCGCAGCGCGGACGGCGGCCGCGCGCGTGGCTTCCGCGACCAGCGCCGCTTCCCGGCGCGGCGACAGCACGAACTTGTCGAACCCGAAATAACCCAGCGCGAGCGCCAGCAACACGATGATCGCGCGGTCGAGGGTGCGCGCGGTTCGCGGCGCGATGGACTCCGCGGCCGGCACCTCGGCATCCCGGCGAAATCCCTGCGGGGTCAGCTCGAACATCCAGGCCACCGCCAGCGCCGGCACGAAAGCCACCGCAAGCGTCATCACCAGGGCCTTCATCGTCCATGGCGGCGCATCGAACACGGGCAGCAGGGTCGCACCGACCTGCACCACCAGCCAGGCCGTGACCAGGTACAACCCCGCCATGCGGATGACGTTGCGACGCTTGAGTTCCGCGATGAATCCGCCGGTCGTCGCCAAGGCCCGCCCCCGTTTGCCGGCGCCGCACCGGCCTCGCAGATGCAGTGTCGGCAATGGCCGTGGCGTGTGCAAGCCGGTCGGTGGTACCCGATGCGCCCGCTGCCAGCCCGGCGACTGCAATTCGAGGCGGTTGTTCCCGCGCATGGAGTCGCCGGCAATCAAGAAGGCCAGGACGTCCCTGGCCTTTCGTGCAGTACCGGCTACGGCGTGCCGTGGGGACGGTCAGGTCTGCTCGGCGGGACCACCGACAACCTGCGCCGTGCTCGGGCCGCCATCCTCGTCCTTGCCCGGCCGCGCGGTCTTTTCCACCCAGCCCGCGGGTGGCGACGGCTTGCGTCCTTCCATGATCGCCCGGACCTGCTCGGCGTCGATGGTTTCCCATTCCAGCAGGGCCGCGCTCATCGCCTCCACCGCCTCGCGCCTGTCCTCCAGGATTCGGCGGGCAACGCCGTACTGCTCGTCGAGGATGCGGCGGATCTCGGCGTCCACCTTCTGCTGGGTAGCTTCCGAAATGGTCTTGTTCTGCAGCCCGAAGCCGGAATCCTTGTCGTCCGCGTAGACCATGGTGCCGAGCGCGTCGGACATGCCGTACTTGGTGACCATGGCGCGGGCCAGCTTGGTCGCGCGCTCGAAGTCGTTGGCCGCGCCGGTGGACATCTGGCCGACGAAGATCTCCTCGGCGATGCGGCCGCCGAACAGGATCGAGATCTCCTCCAGCATCTTGTCCCGGTAGTTGCTGAGCTGGTCGTGCTCGGGCAACTGCCAGGTCAGGCCCAGCGCCCAGCCGCGCGGCATGATCGTGACCTTGTGCACCGGGTCCGCCTTCGGCAGCGACATCGCCACCACCGCGTGGCCGGACTCGTGGAACGCGGTGTTGCGGCGCTCGTCCTCGCGCATGACCATGCTGCGGCGCTCCGGACCCATGAAGATCTTGTCCTTGGCGTCCTCGAAGTCCTGCATCTCGACCTGGCCCTTGTTGCGGCGCGCGGCGAACAGCGCGGCCTCGTTCACCAGGTTGGCGAGGTCGGCGCCGGAGAAGCCCGGGGTACCGCGCGCCAGCAGGTCCGCGCGCACGTCGTCGTGCAGCGGCACCTTGCGCATGTGCACCTTCAGGATCTGCTCGCGGCCCTTGATGTCCGGCAGCCCCACCATCACCTGGCGGTCGAAGCGGCCCGGGCGCAGCAGCGCCTTGTCGAGCACGTCCGGGCGGTTGGTGGCGGCGATCACGATCACGCCCTCGCCACCCTCGAAGCCGTCCATCTCGACCAGCATCTGGTTGAGGGTCTGCTCGCGCTCGTCGTGGCCGCCGCCCATGCCGGAACCGCGATGGCGGCCGACCGCGTCGATCTCGTCGATGAAGATGATGCACGGCGCGTGCTTCTTGGCCTGCTCGAACATGTCGCGCACGCGGCTGGCGCCGACGCCGACGAACATCTCGACGAAGTCGGAACCGGAGATCGAGAAGAACGGCACCTTGGCTTCGCCGGCGATGGCGCGGGCCAGCAGGGTCTTGCCGGTGCCGGGCGGGCCGACCATCAGCACGCCGCGCGGGATCTTGCCGCCGAGCTTCTGGAAGCGGCCCGGGTCGCGCAGGAACTCGACCAGCTCGGAGACTTCCTCCTTGGCCTCGTCGCAGCCGGCGACGTCGCCGAAGGTGACCTTGGTCTGGTCCTCGTTGAGCAGCTTGGCGCGCGAGCGGCCGAACGACATCGCGCCCTTGCCGCCACCCTGCTGCATCTGCCGCATCATGAACAGCCAGAAGCCGATGATCAGCAGCACCGGCAGGAAATTCAGCACCAGCGACCAGAACGACACCCCGGTATCCGGCGGCGCCTGCTTGATCTCGACCTTGTGGGCGATCAGGTCGCTGATCAGCTCCTGGTCGCGCACCGGCGCGGTGGTGGTGCCGGTCGAACCGTCGCCGCGCTCGAACTTGACCGTGCGCTCGTTGCTGGCGATGTCGACCTTCTTGATGCGGTCCTCCTGCACCTCCTGCACGAACTGCGAATAGACCACTTCCTGGCTCGCGGCCAGCTTCGGCGAGAAGCTCTGGAACACCACCATCAGCACGACGGCGACGACCACCCAGAGCAGCAAGTTCTTCGCAAGATCGTTCATGTCCGCCTTTTACTTCATTTGCGCGAGTTTGCCCTGTGCCAGGGCGTACACCTCCGGCGAGCGCTTGCGCGAAGCCGCCGGCTTGCGGATGGCCACCTTGGCGTAACGCCGCCGCAGCTCCCGCACGTATTCGTCGAATCCGGTTCCCTGGAACAGCTTGATCAGGAAGGTGCCACCGGGGCGGAGCCGGCCGTCGGCGAAGTCCATGGCGAGTTCCGCCAGGTGCATCGCGCGCGGCTGGTCGACCGCATCCATACCGCTCTTATTGGGGGCCATGTCGGACAAGACAAGGTCGACCTGGCCCCCGTCCAGCGATTCCAGCAAGCGGGATAGGACGGCATCGTCCCTGAAGTCGCCGTGAAGGAACTCGACCCCGGCCAGCGACGGCATCTCCAGGATGTCGCTGGCGATCACCCGCCCGCGCCGGGCGCCGTCCGGCAGGCCGCGTTCCATCTGGTCCAGCTCCTGCCGCACCCATTGCGACCAGCCGCCCGGGGCCGCGCCCAGGTCGACCACCACCATGCCCGGCTTCAGCAGCTGGTCGCGCTCCACCAGCTCCTCCAGCTTGTAGGCCGCGCGCGATCGCATCCCCTCCGCCTGCGCCTTCTTCACGTAGGGGTCGGAGAAGTGTTCCTTGAGCCAGCGCTGGCTGGATTTGCTGCGGGTAGCCACGGCCGCCAACGCCAGGTGGAATGGGGTCTCATGATACCCTGCCGCCTGTTCCCGTCCTTCCCGCAGCGCATGCCCATCGCCCTGACCAACGCCCAGATCCGCTTCCTGCGTGGCCAGGCACATGACCTCAAGGCGATCCTGCAGGTCGGCGGCAAGGGCATCAGCGACGCGTTGGCGGTCGAGGTCGACGGCGCCCTGGAACACCACGAGTTGATCAAGGTGAAGGTGGCCGCGGCCGACCGCGAGGCGCGCGACGCCATGATCGCCGCCCTCGCCGAACGCACCGACGCCGCGCTGGTGCAGCGCATCGGCCATACGGCGGTGCTGTACCGGCCCAGCAAGGACAAGCGGCACATCGTGCTGCCGCGGGCCTGACCCCAGCGCCCGGCGCGATGCAGTTCAACCTCGAACGCCCCGACTACACCTACTTCCTGCGTGGTGCCGACGGCACCGGCGCGCTGGTCAACGACCGCCGCCTCGGCGACAGTTTCGTGATCGCCCCGGACACGCTGGTCGAAGCCTGGCCGGTGCGCGATGCGCTGGCGATGACCCCGGCGGACCTCGACCCGCTGCTCGCGCTGGCGCCGGAGCTGGTGGTGCTCGGCACCGGCGCGGCGCAGCGCTTCCCGCCCGCGGCGGTGATGGCCGCCTGCCTGCAGCGCGGGATCGGCATCGAGGTGATGGCCAACGCGGCCGCGGCGCGCACCTATTCGGTGCTGGCGGGGGAAGGACGGCGGGTGGTGGCGGGGTTCATCCTCGCGGCATAGCCGCTGGCGCCAGGCTCCGCGTGGCCGCCGGGGTACTGCCCCGCCGCTCACTCGAGTCATCCACGACTCAGTTCGCGGGCGCGCGCCATCCATGGCGCGCTCGGGACAGTACCCCGGCGGCCATGCTCATCGCTTTCGAAGTCTCTACCGCTTCGACAAATACTGCTGCGGATCGACCGGCTTGCCGTTGTAGCGGATCTCGAAGTGCAGCATGTCGCGCGACGCGCCGCTGCGGCCCATCTCGGCGATCTGCTGGCCGGCCTTCACCAGCTGGCCCTCGTTGACCAGGCGCGCGCGGTTGTGGCCATAGGCGGACAGCCACTGGTCGCTGTGCTTGAGGATCACCAGCTCGCCGTAGCCGACCAGGCCGGAACCGGAATACACCACCACCCCGTCGGCGGCGGCGCGCACCGGCTGCCCGCCCTTGCCGGCGATGTCGACGCCCTGCCGGGTGGGATCGCCATTGGCGAAGCGCGCCACCACCACCCCATCCGCCGGCCAGCGCCAGCCGATGTTGCTGGTCGCGGGAATGACCACCGGCGCCGGTGCGGCCGGCTTCGCAACCACCGGCGCACCGGGCTTCGCCGGCGGCCGCGCGGCCGGCCGCGTCGCCACCCCGCGCTGCCCGCCCGGGTACAGGCGCAGGCGCTGCCCGGGATGGATGGTGTAGGGCGGCGGGATGTCGTTCCACAGCGCCAGGTCGAGCGCGGTCAGTCCGTTTTCGGTGGCGATGCGGTACACGTTCTGACCGCGCTGCACCACCACCGTCGCGCCGTACTTCGGCTGCGAGACCCGCACCGGCCGCTCGCCGGCGGATGCATTCGCCGCGGGCTCGCGGGTCACGTGGCTGCGCCCGCAGGCGGCCAGCAGCGCGAGCGTGCAGCAGGCGATGGCAATGCGGTACAGGCGCATGCCGCCGATCATGCCGCGTGCCCCCGCAACGCCAGCCAACCGATGGCCGCGGCCAGCAGCGCCAGTGCGCCCCAGCCGATCGGCTCGATGTAGCGGTGCAAGGTCCGCTCGGCGCGTTCGCCGCCGATCCTGATCGCCGCCGCCACGATGTACAGGCGCTTGCCGCGCCCGACCAGCATGCTGAGCATGAACGGCAGCATCGGCACGCCAACGATGCCGCTGGCCCAGGTGAAGACCTTCATCGGGATCGGCGAGAACCCGGCCAGCACCAGGAACCAGAACACCGCCCATGGCGAATGCGCGCTCTTCTCGCGCACGATCTCGATCCCGTGCTCGATCGAATCCAGCATCCCGAGCGCGGCCAGCAGCGGCTGCACCGCCTGCCAGGCGAAATGGCCGAGGTAATAGCCGATCACCGCGCCGACCATCGCGCTGGCCAGGCTCACGCTGGCGAACCAGAACGCGCGCCGCGGCTGCGACAGGCACATCGGCGCCAGCATGACCTCCGGCGGGATCGGGAAGAAGATCGCCTCGATGAAGCTGAGCAAGGCCAGCAACCATGTCGCCCTGGGGTGGCGCGCCCACCGCAGGGTGCGCTCGTACATCGGGCCGAACAGCTTCATTGGTCGGTCATCCCCGACAGCAGCGGCACGAAGATCACCGGCCCGAGGTCCGACTGCTCGATGTTGCCGTCCGCGTGCTTGCGCAGGCGCAGCAGCGACTGCCCGGAGGTGCCACCCACCGGCGCCACCAGGGTCCCGCCGGGCGCCAGCTGCTCGCTCAGCGCATCCACCAGCGCCGGCGCGGCGGCGGTGACGATGATGCCGTCGAACGGCGCCTCCTCCGGCCAGCCGATGCGGCCGTCGTCATGCTTGCTGCGCACGTGCAGGCCGAGGTTGCGGAAGCGCTTGCGCGCGGTGCGCAGCAGCTCGCCGATGCGCTCCACGGTAAAGACTTCAAGCCCCAGCGCGGCTAGCACCGCGCCCTGGTAGCCGGAACCGGTGCCGATCTCCAGCACCCGCTTCGGCGCGGTCTCCAGCAGGGCTTCGGTCATCTTCGCCACCACCCACGGCTGCGAGATGGTCTGCCCATGGCCGATCGGCAACGCGGTGTCCTCGTACGCGCGGGTAGCCAGCGCCTCGTCGACGAACTGGTGGCGCGGCACCGTGCGGATCGCGTTGAGCACCCGCTCATCGACGATGCCGTTCGCGCGCAGGCGATCGATCAGGCGGTCGCGCACGCGCTGGCTGGTCATGCCCATGCCGACATCGGCCGGCTGCAGGCGCAGGCGCGAGATCATGGCCTGCGCCCCAGCGTCTCGGCCAGGCCACCGACCCAGCTCGCCACCTGCTCCAGCGCCTGGTAGCGGGTCAGGTCGACGTGGATCGGGGTGATCGCGATGTGGCCGCTGCGCACGGCATTGAAATCGGTGCCCGGGCCGGCATCGGCCTCCTGGCCGGCGGCGCCGATCCACCACCACTGGCGGCCACGCGGATCCTTTTGCGGCGTGCACGGTTCGGCGCGATGGCGATGGCCCAGCCGGCTGGTCTCGAAGCCGCGGATCTCGTCCCACGGCAGGTCCGGCACGTTGACGTTGAGGATGGTGTCGGCCGGCAGCGGGTCGGTGCGCAGGCGGGCGATGATCTCCACCGCCGCGCGCGCCGCGGTTTCGTAGTGGCGGCCGTGGTGGTCGGCGGTGACCAGCGACATCGCCACCGCCGGCAGGCCGAGGAAACGGCCCTCCATCGCGGCGGCGACGGTGCCCGAATAGATCACGTCGTCGCCGAGGTTCGCGGTGTTGTTGATGCCGGACACCACGATGTCCGGCTCGACCTCGAACATGCCGGTGATCGCCACGTGCACGCAGTCGGTCGGGGTGCCGTAGACCTTCCACGTCGCCTCGTCGACCTGCACCACCCGGATCGGCGCATCCAGCGTCAGCGAGTTGCTGGCGCCGCTGCGGTCGCGGTCCGGCGCCACCACCAGCACCTCGTGGCCGGCCTCGCGCAGGCCGCTGGCGAGGGCACGTATGCCGGGGGCGTCGACGCCATCGTCGTTGCTGACCAAGACCCGCATGGCGCCCTACGGCATCGGAACATTGTGCATGCGGGCATGATAGCGGAAGGCCGCTGCGTTACCCTGCGCCGGTGCGAAAAAAACCTGCCATCGAAGCGCTTCCGGAAGCCGACGACGCGGCCCTGTTCCGCGCCGCGATCGGCGCCGATCGCGGCAAGGTCCGCGCCCTGCCAGAGGCCCCGCTGCCGCCGGCAGCGCCGAAGCCGAAGCCGTCGGCGAAGATGGCCCGCCGCGACGAGGACGCCGCGCGCGACGAATTCCGGCACGTGCTGGTCGCCGCGCTGGAGGCCGGCGACCTGCTCAGCCATCGGCGCGAGGACGTGCCCCAGCCGGTGCTGCGGCGACTGGCCCGCGGCGAATACGCGGCACAGGAGGAACTGGACCTGCACGGCCTGCCAGCGCGCGCCGCGGAAGCCCTGTTGCGCGAGTTCCTGCGCGATTGCCGCGCGCACGGCGTGGGCTGCGTGCGGATCGTCCATGGCAAGGGCCGCAATTCGGAAGAACGGTTGCCGGTGCTGAAGAACCTGGTGGACCGGGTGCTGCGGCACCGCGCGGATGTGCTCGCCTTCCATTCGCCGCCCGCCGCGCAGGGTGGCAGCGGTGCGGTGCTGGTGCTGCTGGAGAAACGCTGATCGGCGCCTGGACCCGGCCGCATCCTGCAGAGCGGCGCAAGCCGCGACCGGCGTGGAGGTCGCGGCTTGCGCCGTTCCTACAGCGGCGTGGCAGCGTCCGTGATGGTGCCAAGCTCGCGCATGACCGTGGTCGCATAGCAGCCGGGCGGTAGCGCGAAGGCCAGCTCAAGCGCGGCAACATCGAGCCAGCGCCAAGCCAGCTCCCGCGGACGCAGCCGCAGTGCGCGCCGTTCCTGCTTCAGCCCCGCGCGTTCCAGGCCATCGCGCAGGCGCGAGGCGGTGTCGCCGTGCACGGCCACGAGCTCGATCTCGCGCACCGCACCGCTGCTGCGCAGCTCGCCCCCGCCCCACAGCGGACCGCTCGGATGGATGTCGAATGCCGCCAGCCGCGCCTGCAGTTCGTCGGTCAGCGCCTCCGGCCCGAACACGCTGCGGCTGCCATCCAGCATCCACACCTCGCCATCGAGCGCGGCGTCCCAGTTGCCTGCATCGACGCGCGCCGCCAGCACCCGGTTGAACAGCTCCGAACGCGCGGCCGACAGCAGCATGGTGCGTTCCTCGCGCCTGGCAAGGCGCCCGGCGAACATCGCCACCGCCTGCTGCACGTTACCGCCGCCGCGCCCGAAACGCTGCTCGCCGAAGTAGTTCGGCACGCCGCGCATCGAGATGGCCTGCAGGCGCTGTTCGATGGCCTCCCGCTCGCCTTCGATGCCACGCAGCGCCAGCACGAAGCGGTTGCCCGCCAGCGCGCCGCGCGGCAGCTTGCGCGAATGCCACGCATGCCCGAGCACCTGGAGTTCGTCGGACTGCAGCGCATCGATCGCCGGCGCCACCTTCTTCGGGATCCACACCGAGAACGCTTGCCGGGTCACTGCGTGGCGGTCCTTGATGCCGGCGTAGCCGATCGCCGACTCGGCCACGCCCGCCCATTCGGCGATCCGTTTCGCCGCGAACGCGGTGTTCATGCCGCGCTTCTCGACGGTCAGCAGCAGGTGCTCGCCGGCGCCGCTGGGCTCGAAGCCCGGCAGCTCCTCGACGAAGAAATCTTCGGGCGTGCCGCGGATGCGCGCGGCCAGCACCGGCACGCCATGCGCCCGCGCCAGTTCGGTCATCCGTGCACCAGCAGGCAGGCTGCCTGCGCGGCGATGCCTTCGCCGCGGCCGAGGAAGCCCAGCGCCTCGGTGGTGGTGGCCTTGACGCCGACCGCCTCGACTTCGATGCCGAGGTCGGCGGCAATCGCCTCGCGCATGGCCTGCGCATGCGGGCCGACTTTCGGTTGTTCGCAAAGGATGGTGAGGTCGCAGTTGCCGACGCGCCAGCCGCGCGCGTGGACCAGCGCCACGCACTGGCGCAGCAGGGCGCGGCTGTCCGCATCCTTCCAGCGTGGATCGGTCGGCGGGAAGTGCTGGCCGATGTCGCCCAGCGCCAGTGCACCGAGGATCGCATCGCACAGCGCGTGCAGGGCCACGTCGCCGTCGCTGTGGGCGAGCACGCCGCGCGTGTGCGGCACCCGCACGCCGCCGAGCATCACGTGGTCGCCGTCGCCGAACGCGTGCACGTCGAAGCCCTGCCCGATCCGGATCTTGGTCATGTCGCGTTCGCCAGCAGGACTTCGGCCAACGCAAGGTCGGCGGGGGTGGTGACTTTCAGGTTGTCCTCGCGGCCTTCGACCAGCGCCGGATGCAGGCCGAGCCGCTCGACCGCCATCGCCTCGTCGGTGACGACGAGGCCTTGCGCGCGCGCGTGCCGCAGCGCACGCAACAGCAGGTCGCGGCGGAACGCCTGCGGGGTCAGCGCGCGCCAGAGGCCGTCGCGCGGTTCGGTGCCGGCGATCCGCGCGTCATCGGTGGCGCGCTTCAGGGTGTCGCGCACCGGTGCCGCGAGGATCGCGCCATCGGCGCAGGCCTGCGCGGCTTCGATCAGTGCGGTGATGTCCGCGGCGCGCAGGTTCGGGCGCGCGGCGTCGTGGACCAGCAGCAGGGCGTCTCCGGCGACCGCGTCAGGCAATGCGCACAACGCGGCCAGCACCGAATCGGCGCGCTCGCCGCCGCCCACGCAGGCGATCACCGGCTTGCCATGCAGCCGTGTCCAACCCGGCCAGCGCGCATCGCCTGCCGCCAGCGCCACCACCACGCCATCGACCGCCGGATGCGCCAGCAACGCATCCAGCGCATGTTCGACCAGTGGCTTGCCGGCGGCGGCCAGGTATTGCTTGGGCACCTCGCCACCGAAGCGGCGGCCGCTGCCGGCGGCGGGCAGCAGCGCCCACGCACCGGCCCTGGGCGGGCCCGGGGTCACCGTGGCGCGCCCGGCGCCGGCGCCGCGGGGACTGACGGCGAGCCGGCGCGGTCCTCGATCACCCGGTAGAAGGTTTCGCCGGGCCTGACCATCCCGAGTTCGCTGCGCGCGCGTTCCTCCACCGCGGCTTCGCCGGACTTCAGGTCTTCCACTTCCGCCTTCAGCGCCTCGTTGCGCAACTGCAGGCGCTGGTTTTCGGATTCCTGGCGCGCCACCTGCGCGCGCAGCGCGGCGACCTCGCGCTCGCCGCCGCTGCCCAGCCACAACTTGTACTGCAGCAGCGCAAGCAGCAGCGCCAGCAACAGGATCACGATGTGCAACGGCCGCACGCGCATGGGTTCCTCGCCCGGCCGCCGCGCTCAGCGCGCCAGTGACACGAACGCGCCACGCCCGGCGTAGCGGGCGCCGGCGCCCAGCGCCTGCTCGATGCGCAACAGCTGGTTGTACTTGGCGACGCGGTCGGAACGGCACAGCGAACCGGTCTTGATCTGGGTCGCGGTGGTCGCCACCGCGATGTCGGCGATGGTGGTGTCCTCGGTCTCGCCGGAACGGTGGGAGACGATCGCCGCGTAGTTCGCCGCGTCGGCAATGGCGATGGCTTCCAGGGTTTCGGTCAGGGTCCCGATCTGGTTGACCTTGATCAGGATCGCGTTGGCCACGCCCTGCGCGATGCCGTCGCGGAAGATCCGCGGGTTGGTCACGAACAGGTCGTCGCCGACCAGCTGCACGGTCCTGCCGAGGCGCTCGGTGAGCTGCTTCCAGCCGGCCCAGTCGTGCTCGGCCATGCCGTCCTCGATGGTGACGATCGGGTACTGCGCCGCCCAGTTGGCGAGGAAGTCGACGAACTGCTCCGAGGTCAGGCGCTTGCCTTCGCCGGTGAGGTTGTACTTGCCGTTCTCGAAGAACTCGCTGGAGGCAACGTCGAGGCCCAGCAGCACGTCCTCGCCCGCCTTGTAGCCGGCCTTGCCGATCGCTTCCAGGATCGTGTCCAGCGCTTCCACGTTGCTGCGCAGGTCGGGTGCGAAGCCGCCCTCGTCGCCGACCGCGGTGGACAGGCCGTGGCCCTTCAGCACCGACTTCAGCGCGTGGAAGATCTCGGTGCCAGCGCGCAGCGCTTCCGAGAACGAGTCGAAGCCGACCGGCAGCACCATGAATTCCTGCAGGTCGACGTTGTTGTCCGCGTGCGCGCCGCCGTTGATGATGTTCATCATCGGCACCGGCAGCGAGACCGCGTTGCCGTTCGCCAGGTGCTGCCACAGCGGCATCTTCCTGGAGGCGGCCACCGCATGCGCGTTCGCCATGGAGACCGCCAGCAGTGCGTTGGCGCCGAGCCGCGCCTTGTTCTCGGTGCCGTCGAGGTCGATCAGGCGCTTGTCGAGCCCGGCCTGGTCGGCCGCGTCGAAGCCCGCCAGCATGTCGGCGATCGCGCCGTTGACGTTGGCCACCGCCTTCTGCACGCCCTTGCCGAGGTAGCGGGTCTTGTCGCCGTCGCGCAGCTCCACCGCCTCCTTGGTGCCGGTGGACGCGCCGGACGGCACCATCGCGCGACCGAAGCTGCCATCGGCCAGCGTCACTTCGGCTTCAAGGGTGGGATTGCCGCGGCTGTCGAGGATTTCGCGGGCGTGGACGTGGGTGATCGTGCTCATCGGATGGGGTCTTGTGCGGTCAGAGGGAGGATTCGAGGAAGCCGTTGCGCTTGGTCGCGGCATCGAGTTCCAGCAGTGTTTCCAGCAGCGCTTCCATCCTGCCCAGCGGCCACGCATTGGGACCGTCGGACAGCGCCTTGCCCGGGTCGGGATGGGTTTCCATGAACACGCCGGACACGCCCACGGCGACCGCGGCGCGCGCCAGCACCGGCACGAATTCGCGCTGGCCGCCGGAGCTTGCGCCCTGCCCGCCCGGCAACTGCACCGAGTGGGTGGCGTCGAACACCACCGGGCAGCCGGTTTCGCGCATCACCGACAGGCTGCGCATGTCGCTGACCAGGTTGTTGTAGCCGAACGATGCGCCACGCTCGCAGACCATGATCTGCTGGTTGCCGGTGGACCTTGCCTTCTCCACCACCGGTTTCATGTCCCACGGCGACAGGAACTGGCCCTTCTTGATGTTGACCGGCTTGCCGGCGGCGCAGACCCTGGTGATGAAGTCGGTCTGCCGCACCAGGAACGCCGGCGTCTGCAGCACGTCGACCACCGAGGCCACTTCGTCCATCGGCGTGTATTCGTGCACGTCGGTCAGCAGCGGCACCCCGAGCTGGCGCTTGACCTCCGCCAGCACGCGCAGGCCTTCTTCCATCCCGGGGCCGCGGAAGCTGCCGATCGAGGTGCGGTTGGCCTTGTCGAAGCTCGACTTGAAGATGAAGTTGATCCCCAGCCTGCCGGTGATTTCCTTGAGCTGCCCCGCGACGTCGACCTGCAACTGCTCGCTCTCGACCACGCAGGGGCCGGCGACCAGGAAGAACGGCCGGTCCAGCCCGACCTCGAATCCGCACAGGTTCATGCCGCCGCCTCGCTGAGCCCGCTGTCATTGAGCAATGTGCCGCCGGCCTTGTGCTCGCGCGCGGCGCGGATGAAGCCGACGAACAGCGGATGGCCGCTGCGTGGCGTGGACAGGAACTCCGGGTGTGCCTGGCAGGCCAGGAACCACGGATGCTTCGCCTGCGGCAACTCCACCATCTCCACCAGCAGGTCGTCCATCGACTTGGCGGAAATGAGCAGCCCTGCGTCTTCCATCTGCGTGCGGTAGCGGTTGTTGAATTCGTAACGGTGGCGGTGGCGTTCGCCAACCACCTCCCTGCCGTACAACTGGTGCGCCAGGGTGCCGGGCTTGATCCGCTGCTCCTGCAGTCCCAGGCGCATGGTGCCGCCGAGGTCGGAGCCCTCGTCGCGGCGTTCGATCTCGCCGGACTGGGTGCGCCATTCGGTGATCAGTCCGATCACCGGGTGCGGCGTGGCGCGGTCGTTCTCGGTGCTGTTGGCGCCCGCCAGGCCGGCGACGTTGCGGGCGACGTCCACCACCGCCGCCTGCATGCCGTAGCAGATGCCGAAGTACGGCACCTTGTGCTCGCGCGCGTACTGCGCGGTCAGCACCTTGCCCTCGAAGCCGCGGTCGCCGAAACCGCCAGGGACCAGGATGCCATCGATGCCCGCCAGCATGGCCGCCGCGCCGTCGCGCTCGATGTCCTCCGATTCCATCCACTTCAGCCGCACCCGCGTGCGCTGGCGGATGCCGCCGTGCTTGAGCGCCTCGCCGACCGACTTGTAGGCATCCTGGTGGTCGACGTACTTGCCGACGACCGCGATCGTGACCTCGTCGATCGGGTTGCTGGACGCATCGACCACCGCGTCCCAGTCCGACAGGTCGGCGGTCGCGCTGGCCTTGTCCTGCAGGTGCAGCTGGTCGACCACCAGCTGGTCCAGCCTCTGGGCGTGCAGCCACTCCGGGATCCGGTAGATGTTGTCGAGGTCGATCGCCGAGATGACCGCCTTTTCCGGCACGTTGGTGAACAGCGCGATCTTGCGGCGCTCGCCATCCGGCAACGGCTGCTCGCTGCGGCACAGCAGCACGTCGGGCTGGATGCCGATGCTGCGCAGCTCCTTCACCGAGTGCTGGGTGGGCTTGGTCTTGAGCTCGCCCGCCGCCGCGATGTACGGGATCAGGGTGAGGTGCATGTACATCGCCTTTTCCGGGCCGCGCTCGATGCGCATCTGCCGGATCGCCTCGAGGAACGGCAGCGACTCGATGTCGCCGACGGTGCCGCCGATCTCCACCAGCGCCACGTCGAAGCCGGCGGTGGCGGCGTCGATGCAGCGCTTGATCTCGTCGGTGACGTGCGGGATGACCTGCACGGTGCCGCCGAGGTAGTCGCCGCGGCGTTCCTTGCGGATCACCGCCTCGTAGATCTTGCCGGTGGTGATCGAGTTCAGGCCGGACAGGCGGGTGTTGACGAAGCGCTCGTAGTGGCCGAGGTCGAGGTCGGTCTCGGCGCCGTCGTCGGTGACGTAGACCTCGCCGTGCTGGAACGGGCTCATCGTGCCCGGATCGACGTTGAGGTACGGGTCCAGCTTCATCATCGTGACCGCCAGGCCACGCGCTTCGAGGATGGCCGCCAGCGACGCGGCGGAGATGCCCTTGCCGAGCGAGGACACCACGCCCCCGGTGACGAAGACGATGGGGGTCTGGGATGCGGGGGAATTCATGTCGGCAGCGCGTCGCTGGAAAGCGGCATTCTACCGGTTGGCGCGCGCGCGTGCACGCGCCCGCCACGGAACCCATTGATCCATAACGGGAATGCCCCGAAGCCCGGATGCCTGCTGCTTGACCGGGCCGCGCCCCGCGGCGATCCTGCCGCGTCCCCATGCAGTGCGCATCATGAGCAGCCGCTACAACGCCGAAGACATCGAGGTCCTGTCCGGGCTGGACCCGGTCAAGCGCCGCCCGGGCATGTACACCGACACCACCCGCCCCAACCACCTGGCGCAGGAGGTGATCGACAACGCGGTGGACGAAGCCCTGGCCGGCCACGCGCGCGGCATCCAGGTCACCCTGCACGACGACGGCAGCTGCGAGGTGGCCGACGACGGCCGCGGGATGCCGGTGGACATCCACCCGGAGGAGAAGATCCCCGGGATCGAACTGATCATGACCCGGCTGCACGCGGGCGGGAAATTCAGCAACAAGAACTACACCTTCAGCGGCGGCCTGCACGGCGTGGGCGTGAGCGTGGTCAACGCGCTGAGCAGGCATGTCGACGTGTTCATCAAGCGCGACGGCAACGAATACCGGATGTCGTTCAAGGACGGCGAGCGCGCCTCCAAGCTCGAGGTCGTGGGCAGCGTCGGCAGGAAGAACACCGGCACCCGCCTGCGCTTCTGGCCGGACCCGAAGTACTTCGACACCCCGAAGTTCAACCTGCGCGCGCTCAAGCACCTGCTGCGCGCAAAGGCGGTGCTGTGCCCCGGGCTGACCGTCGCCCTGTTCGACGAAGCCAGCGGCGAACGCGTCGAATGGCACTACGAGGACGGGCTGAGGGACTACCTGAAGGGCGAGCTGACCGAGCGCGAACTGCTGCCGCCGGAGCTGTTCGTCGGCACCCTGAAGAAGGACACCGAGGTCGTCGACTGGGCGGTGGCCTGGGTGCCGGACGGCGAACTGGTGCAGGAAAGCTACGTCAACCTGATCCCGACCGCGCAGCACGGCACCCACGTCAACGGCCTGCGTACCGGCTTCACCGACGCGCTGCGCGAGTTCTGCGACTTCCGCAACCTGCTGCCGCGCGGCGTGAAGCTTGCGCCGGAAGACGTGTGGGACCGGGTCGCCTTCGTGCTCAGCATCAAGATGACCGACCCGCAGTTCAGCGGGCAGACCAAGGAACGCCTGAGTTCGCGGCAGGCGGCCGGCTTCGTCGAGGGCGCCGCGCACGATGCGTTCAGCCTGTGGCTGAACCAGCACACCGAGTGCGGCGAGAAGATCGCGCAGCTGGCGATCGAGCGCGCGTCGGCGCGCCTGAAGACCGAGAAGCAGATCGTCCGCAAGAAGGTGACCCAGGGCCCGGCCCTGCCCGGCAAGCTGGCCGATTGCATCAGCCAGGACCTGTCGCGCACCGAACTGTTCCTGGTCGAGGGCGACTCCGCCGGCGGCAGCGCGCGGCAGGCCCGCGACAAGGATTTCCAGGCGATCCTGCCGTTGCGCGGCAAGATCCTGAACACCTGGGAAGTCGGCAGCGGGCAGGTGCTGGCCTCGACCGAAGTGCACGACCTCGCGGTGGCGATCGGTTGCGACCCGGGCAAGGACGCCATCGACGGCCTGCGCTACGGCAAGGTCATCATCCTCGCCGACGCCGACTCCGACGGCCTGCACATCGCGACCCTGCTCACCGCGCTGTTCCTCAGGCATTTCCCGGCGCTGGTGGCCGCCGGCAACATCTTCGTGGCGATGCCGCCGCTGTTCCGCGTCGACGTCGGCAAGCAGGTGTTCTACGCCCTGGATGAAGAGGAAAAGCGCCTGCTGCTGGAGAAGATCGCGCGCGAGAAACTCAAGGGCACCGTCAACGTCACCCGCTTCAAGGGCCTGGGCGAGATGAACCCGCAGCAGCTGCGCGAATCCACCATGCACGTCGATACCCGCCGCCTGGTGCAACTGACCGTCGACGACGACACCCAGACCCACGCGCTGATGGACATGTTGCTGGCCAAGAAGCGCGCCGGCGACCGCAAGGCGTGGCTGGAATTGAAGGGCGACCTGGCGACGCTGGAAGTGTGAGCAGGTCCCGGAACGCATGCACACCACTACTTTGACCCTACCGGAGCGTTTGCCCATGAAGCCCGCTGCAACCACCGCCCTCATGCTGGCCCTGCTGCTGCCGGCGCATGCCCGGGCGCAGGCACCAACGGCAATGGATTTCGCCAGGCACCCGGAGGTCTACGAGGTTGCGCTGTCGCCGGACGGCAAGAATGTTGCATTGGCGGTGCCGGCCCCGGACGGGATGGAGACGATGTTGCAGATCGTCCCGCTGGACGGCAGCGGCAAGACCCAGGTCCTGCGATTTGGCAAGCAACAGCACGTGACCGACATCCACTGGAGCGACGATGCCCGGGTGGTCGTGGCTCGCGCCAAGATGGAGCCGCTCCGGGCCAGGCCCTACTCGCTGGGCGAACTGTTCTCGTCCGACATCAATGGCAAGAACCAGCGGACGCTGTTCGCCTACGTCCCCGGCAGCGGGGCGCAAGCCGCGGGCCGCAAGGACCGGGGCTTCGCGACCGTGGTCGGCATCGTCGACCATGAGCCTGGCAAGGTGCTGGTCGACTTCACCGCCTGGCCTGAAAGCATCGGCGACGAGACCCTCACCAGCTCGGTCTACAAGGTCGACGCCGGCAGCGGCAACCGCCAGGAAATCGAGCAGACCAAGCAGACCGCAAGCTTCAGCTTCGACGGCCGCGGCCGGGCCCGCCTCCGAACCACCACCGACGGCAACGACAACCCCGTCTTGATGTATCGACCGGGTGCGGGCGAGCAATGGCTGCCGGTGCCGAAGTCGATCGCAGGTTACGGCATGGACCTGCTGCACGTGGAGGCGGACGACAACACCGCCTACGCCACCATCACCGATGGTGGCGAGCCGGCGCAGCTGTACAAGATTGACCTGGCGAAGGGTGCGCGCATTCGCATCGCCGGACGCGACGACCTATCGATCTCGACGGTCCTGTTCGCCGGTCGCAACGGCTCGCCCTTCGGCGTGGTCTATGAGGGCGCCAAGCCGAGCATCCAGTACTTCGACCCGGCATCGGAATGGGCGCAGCTGCACGCCAGCCTGATGAAGGCGTTCCCGGGACAACTGGTGTCCTTGCTGGACTTCACCCGGGACAACGGCAAGGTTCTGATCCAGACCCGGGGCGACCGTCATCCCGGGGCGTGGCATGTTTACGACCGCAATGCCCGCAAGCTGGTCCTGATCAACGAGGCGATGCCGTGGCTGAAACCTGAAAAGCTTGCCCCGTCGATGCCGTTCTCGTTCAGGAGTCGCGACGGACTGACCCTGCATGGTTTCCTCACCGCGCACCCGGGTGGCGGCCAGAGGCCGATGGTGGTGATGCCGCACGGTGGACCCCACGGGTATTACGACACGTGGAGCTATGACGGTGACGCGCAGTTCCTTGCCAGCCGCGGCTACGCGGTGCTGCAGGTGAATTTCCGGGGCTCGGGTGGCCGTGGCAGGGGGTTCATGGAAAGCGGCTACCGGGAGTGGGGCGGCCGGATGCAGGACGACATCGCCGACGCGGTGGCGTGGGCAACCACGAGCGGTCACGCAGATCCGGCGCGGATCTGCACGTTCGGCGCCAGCTATGGCGGCTATGCCGCGCTGATGCAACCGATCCGTTTCCCGGAAACCTACAGGTGCGCCATCGGCTACGTCGGCGTGTATGACCTGCAGGTCATGAAGAAGGAAGGCGACATCAGCGATCGCCAATCCGGGCGTCGCTACCTGGAGCGGGTGCTGGGGTCGGATCAGGCGCAATTGAAGGCCTGGTCGCCGGCACAGAACGTGGACAGGATCAAGGTCCCGGTGCTCCTGGCGCAGGGAAGCATCGACCGCAGGGTGCCGATGGACCAGTTCAACGCGCTCAGGAAGGCATTCGAAAAGGCAGGCACACCGATCGAGACCATGGTCGTGCAGGGCGAGGGACACGGCTTCTACAAGCCGGAGAACCGTGCCGAACTCTACGAACGCATCGAGGCGTTCCTGGCCAGGAACATCGGCGCCGCTGCGAAGTAGCGGGCCCGCGCGCAATCCCGGATGGGCGGCTGCGGCCGCCCTATTCGTTCATGGGCCCAGCGCGGCGCGCAGCAGGCGCTCCAGCAATGCCTGCAGCCTCGCCGCCTTCGCCTCGTCGTACGCGAAGCTGGCTTCATCCATGTAGCAGCGCTGGCTGATCTCCAGTTGCACCGCGTCGACGCCGTTGCCGGGATCCCCGTAGTGGCGGGTGATGTGGCCGCCCTTGAAGCGCCCGTTGGCGATCCAGTCGTAGTCCGCCTGTGCGGCCAGGACCTGCTCGATGCGCGCCTGCAGCGCGGGCGAGCAACTCGCACCGGATGCGGTGCCCAGGTTGAGGTCGGGCAGTCGGCCTTCGAACAGGAATGGCAGGCCGCTGCCCTTGATCGAATGGCCTTCCCACAGCAGCACGCGGCCGTGCAGCGCGCGGATGCGCCCGAGTTCGGCGCGCAACCCCTCGTGGTATGGCCGCCACCAGGCTTCGATCCGCGCGGCCACTTCGTCGGCATCGGGCTGCTGGCCGGGCAGGTAAACGGACTCGCCATTGAAGCGAACCAGCGGCACCAGGCCGGTGGTGTTCTGGCCGGGGTACAGGCTGGTGTCGTCCTCGCCGCGGTTGAGGTCGATCACGTAGCGCGAATGGCGCGGGACGAGGATCGATGCGCCCAGCTCCCGCGCGAAGGCGTAAAGCCGCGAGACGTGCCAGTCGGTGTCCGGCGCGCGCCGGGCCTCGGGCGTCATTCGCGCGGCCAGTGCATCGGGGATCGCGCTGCCGTCGTGCGGCAGGCTGACCAGCAGCGGCGCACTGCCACGATGCAACGTGTAGACGGGTTCCATCAGGCGAAGCGCGCGGGGTCGAACGCGGACGGATCCACCGCCGGGCGGCGCTGCGCGACCATGTCGGCGAGCAACTGCCCGGTGCCGGCGCTCATGCCCACCCCCATCATGCCGTGGCCGGTGGCCAGCCACAGGTGCGAATGGCCCGGGGCGCGACCGATCAGCGGGATGTCGTCGCGGCTCATCGGCCGCCAGCCGAACCATCGCTCGCGCAACGCCGGGCCGACCGGATGGTGCAGGTACTTGCGCGCACCGCGCTCCAGCGCACCCAGCCGGCGCTCGTTGAGGGTGCTGTCGTAGCCGGAGAATTCCATGGTGCTGCCGAGGCGGAAGCCGCTGCCCCAGGCGGTGACGCACACCGAGACCTCGCGCAGCGTCAGCGGACGCTTCGGCACCACCGCGGGCGCGCTGTAGGTCATCGAGTACCCCTTGCCCGGCTGGATCGCCTTGCGCAGCCACGGCAGGCCGATCGCGCGGGCGAGCGTCGGCGACCACGCCCCGGTCGCGATCACCGCATCCCGGGCGCGCACCGCGCCGCGGGCAGTGACCACACGCACGCCATCCGCGCCCGCCTCCAGCGACTGCAACGCGCAGTGTTCGATGATGGTGCCGCCGCGCTCGCGCACCGCGCGCGCCAGCTCCGCCACGTAGCGGTCCGGGCGCAGCGCGGCATCGCCGGCGAAGCGGATCGCACCCGCCACGCCCGGCTTCAGCGCCGGTTCCTGGCGTTCGTAGGCGGGGCCATCGATGACCTCGGCCTCGATCCCGAATTCGCGCAACAGGGGGAGATCGCGCAGCTCGTGCTCCATTGCGCGCGCATCATGGAACACGTAGTCCTCGCCACTCTCCACGAACTCGCACTGCAGCGCGTAGTCGCGCACCCAGTCGGCGATGCGCTGGCGCGAGTCGTTGAGCAGGGCCGACTTGGCGCGCGTGCTCGCGCGCCAGTCGCGATGGTTGCAGCGCATCGCGAAACCGAGCAGCCAGCGCCACAGCGCCGGGTCGAAGCGCGGCGGAACGTACAGCGGCGCGTCCGGGGTCAGCATCCAGCGCAGCGCGCGGGGAATGGTGCCGGGTGCCGCCAATGGCGGCGCGTGGCTGGGCGTCAGCGTCCCGCAATTGCCGTGCGAGGCACCGCCGCCAATCTCGCCCGCATCGACCACCAGGACGCCGCGGCCATCGGCAAGCAACGCAAGCGCAGTGGCCAACCCGGACACCCCGGCGCCGACCACGATGCAGTCGGAATCGCCTATTCCTTGCTGCGGTGCAGCAGGAATCGTGGCCTGCGATGGTTGCAACTCAGTCAAGACAAGGCCTCCAACGATTTGGTGCGTCGCAGCATGACATGAATGGAAGATGACACTTGGCGTTGTGACGCCCGTCACCTTCGCCTCAGCAGCCCCCGCTGCGGAGTCGAGCTTCGGGCTGTCCGGCCGCGTACGCGGCCGGGCGTGGCGAGTATGCCAAGTGTCCGCCGCGCCAACGCTGTTCCGAGGGCGCATCAAACCACGTTGCCAAGGATTCGAACACCGATGCGCACCTCCACCCGCTTGCTGACCGCGGCTGTCCTTGCCGCGCTTTCCTCCGGCGCCTTCGCCGCCGGCCCCGCCGAGCGCGCGCTCGGCCACCTGCGCGCAAATGGCGCGATCGCCAAGGCAGCCGACGGCGATGCCTTCATCGCCCGCAGCGTCAATGTCGATGCCGACGGCACCGAACACGTACGCTTCGACCGCACCTACCGCGGCATGCCGGTCATCGGCGGCGACTTCGTGGTCCATTCGCGCAACGGACAGGTCAAGGGCACCAGCATGACCCTGTCCAGCAGCGGCCGCCCGGGACTGTCCGGCCGCATCAGCGCGGACCAGGCCACCATCACCGCCGGCGCCGAGTTCGGCACCGACTTCACCGGCGTGCAGGAAGCCCGCAAGGTGGTGTTCGCCCGCAACACCAGCCCGCGCCTGGCGTACGAAGTGGTGTTCACCGGCACCAAGCGCGACCAGACCCCGACCGAGATGCATTACTTCGTGGATGCGTCCACCGGCAAGATCCTGGACCGCTGGGACATGGTCCACACCGCCAAGCCGGGCGGCGGCGGCACCGGTGGCGGCGCCGCCGCGGTCGGCACCGGCCGCACCCTCATCTATGGCAACGTAGTCCTCAACTCCGCAGGCTCGGGCAGCAGCTACAACCTGACCGATACCACCCGCGGCAGCGGCGCCACCTACGATGCGAAGAACTATTCGTACTCGACCGCGGCGCGCCGGGCGGTGCTGTTCACCGACGCCGACAACACCTGGGGTACCAATGCCGCTTCGAATCGGCCACCGTGGCAGCCGACGCCCATTACGGGGTTGCCACCACCTGGGATTACTACAAGAACGCGCACGGGCGCAACGGCATCTTCAATGACGGCAAGGGCGTGAAGAGCTACGTGCACGTCGGCACCAACTGGATCAATGCGGCGTGGTACGCCAACGCCATGTACTACGGCGATGGCGGCAGCGGCTACCTGCCGCTGGTGTCGCTGGACGTGGCCGGCCACGAGATGAGCCACGGCGTCAACCAGGCCGAAGCCAACCTCGCCTACTCCAACGATTCCGGCGGCCTGAACGAGGCCAACTCGGACATCATGGGCACGATGGTGGAGTTCTACGCCAACAACGCCAACGATCCGGGCGACTACAAGATCGGCGAGGAACTGTCCTCCAGCCCGCTGCGCTACATGTACGACCCGAACCTGGACGGCAATGCCTCGTACGACTGCTACCCGGCCGGCGGCCTGGGCGGCGTGGACCCGCACTATTCCTCGGGTCCGGCCAACCATTTCTTCTACCTGCTGGCAGAAGGCACCACCAGCCTGACCAGGACCTGCGCCCCGGGCGACGGCAAGAACGCCACCGGCAACGGGTCGCTCGCCGGCATCGGCCGCACGGCGGCGGCGGCGATCTGGTACCGGGCGATCCGCGACTACATGACCTCCAGCACCACCTACCCGCAGGCGCGCGCCGCCACCCTGCAGGCCGCCACCGCGCTCTATGGCGCCGGCTCGGCGCAGTACAACGCCGTGGCCGCGGCGTGGTCGGCGATCAACGTCAACTAAGCGATTGCATCACCGCAACACGGAACGGCCCGCACAAGCGGGCCGTTCTCGTTTGCAGGTTCGTCTCCACCCTCAGGCGGCGACGGGCGCCGCCAATCGCAAGGCCGGCCGCGTGCCGTAGGTCATCCAGCGCCACAGCCATTCGATCGGGCCGTAGCGGAACCGCGCCAGCCACCAGTGGCTCAGCAACACCTGCAGGCCGAACACCACCACCACGAACACGGCTTGCTGCGCGCGCGGCATGCCCCAGTGGCCCAGGCCATAGCCGTAGAAGAACAGGCTGGCGATCAGCGATTGCATCAGGTAGTTGGTCAGCGCCATCCGTCCCGCGGGTGCCAGCCAGCCCAGCAGGCGCTGGCCGGTCGCGGCCTGCAGCGCCAGCACCAGGCAGGCCACGTAGCCCAGCATCAAGGGCAACCCGCCCATCATGTGCAGCGCATTGGCCAGTTGCCACAGCGCGTCCGGCGGTGCATCCGCGGCGCGCTCCAGCGGCCGCAGCGACACCAGGCTGGCGGCGATCGACAACGCCCCGCCCGCCAGCATCCCGGTCACCGCCAGCTTGCGGAATGCCGGCAGGTGCCGCTGTGGCTGCACCATCATCCCCGACTGGATGAACCAGCCGCCGAGCAGGAACAAGCCCAGCGCGATGACCGACAACCCGACGCTCTGGCCGAGGTCGCGCAGGTAGGCGCCGGCGCGGAAGCGGACCGCCTCGGCATAGGTGCCGCCGGACATGATCCGGGTTTCTTCCGCCGCCTGCGCCTTGCGCTCGGCCAGGCGCTTCGCCACTTCCGCGCGCTGCGCGGCCCTGGCCTTTGCCCCGGCGTCCTCGACGGGCGAAGGCGCCGCCGCCCGCGGCTGCTTGCCTGCAGTCGCCGGTGTCGCCGCAACCGGCCGCTCGGCACCGGCGCGCGCGCCCTCCTGTGCCGGTGGCCCGAACATCATGTAGAAGCCGCCCGCCAGCATCATCAGGGTCGGCAGCAGGAAGATCGCAACCCCCGCGCGCAGCGCCCGTTGCGCCGGAGGACCGCGATGGCGCCCGGCCAGCCATGCCACCACCACCAGCAGCAGCGCGCCGACCACCAGCGGTGCCCCCTTGTCCGCCCCCACCTTCGCCAGCGTGACCGCGCCGCCCACCAGCATCAGCAGCGCCATCGCCAGGACCACCAGCGCGATCCGCGGCCAGCCGCGGAAGCTGCGTTCGTCGCGCAGGTACAGCGCCACCAGTGCGGCGAACAGCAGCACCACGATCGCGACCCCCGCCGAGCTGGTGGCAGGGATCGCGGCCAGCACCGCGAACGGCAGCAGCAGCGCCAGCCAGTGTTTCGGCGTGCCGAACAGGGTCAACAACAGCGCCGCCGCGGTGACCGCGTAGGCGAACAGGATGTCGCCCGGCCACAGCAGCACGCCGTGCAGCAGGCCGAACGCCGCCAACGCCGCGGTGCGACGCGCATAGGTCGCCACGAACGCGCTGCCGCTGGCCCGCGCGCGCTGCAGCATCACCGCGAAACCCATCCCGAACAGCAGCGAAAACATCGGCCAGAACTTGCTGGCGACGAAAGTGTGGATCAGCCACGCGACGACCAGGTCCGGGCCGGCCAATCCCGCAGGAACGCCGGCCCCGAGGTCGGCGATCGGCCGGTTGAACCACTCGACGTTCATCAGGAAGATGCCCAGCAGGGCAAATCCGCGGATGACGTCGAGCGTCTGGATGCGTTCATGGAGCTGGAGCGGGCGCAACGCTTCGGCGGCGGCCATGGTCAATTCCTGCACTTGGTTTACTGTATTAGATCGCTACAACACCAATTCTCCATGCGCCGGAAGTCATGGGCTGGAGCCCTGGTTCACCGTCCCCCGACACAAACGCGAACGGCCCGCAGTGCGGGCCGTCCGGGCGATTGCCGCTGGCGCGTACGCTCAGTGGTGGTGGCCGCCGTCGCCATGCACATGGCCGTGCGCCAGCTCTTCCGCGGAGGCCTCGCGCACTTCGACGATCTCGATGTCGAACTCCAGGTCCTTGCCGGCCATCGGGTGGTTGAGGTCGACGTCGACCACGCTCATCCCCACCTTTTCGATGGTGACCGCGCGCGGGCCGAAATTGGTCTGCAGCACCACCTGCATGCCCGGCGCCAGCTTCTGCGCGCCGAAATGCTTCTTCGGGATGCGTTGGCCCAGGCCCTCGCGGCGTTCGCCGTAGGCGTCCGCGGCCGCCACGCTGGCCTTGAAGCTGTCGCCGGCCTCGCGGCCGTCCATCGCCTTTTCCAGGCCCGGGATGATGTTGCCGTGGCCGAACAGGATCGCCAGCGGCTGGCCGCCATCCTTCGAATTCTCCACCGCTTCCTGGCCGGCCTCGGCAACGGCGTAGTGGAAGCGGACGACGCGGTCTTTCTCGATCTTCATGCGGATTCTCGGGTGGTGGCGCTTGCCGGCTCGATGCGATGCGGCAACACTGCGCGGGTGACGGAACCAGCCGACTGCCAGCAGCGACCGGGCGCGCATTATCGGCGCAACGCGCTGCTGGCGCTATCGATGGCACTGCTGGCGGCGTGCGGGGGCGGCCAGGCGCTGCGTCCCGCCGCACCGGCGGCGCAGGCGTGGCCGGCGGTGGCGCCGGCCGATCCGGCCCGGGCCAATGCGGTGCTGATGCGCGCGATCAGCCTGGTCGGCACGCCCTACCGCTACGGCGGCAACACCCCCGAGGGTGGGTTCGACTGCAGTGGACTGGTGAACTACGTCTACCGGGACATGCTGGACCTGCGCCTGCCGCGCACCTCGCGCGAGCTGTTTGCGATGCCGCACGCGCCGATCGCCACCGACCGGCTGGCCGGCGGGGACCTGGTGTTCTTCGGCAGCGACGGCAACGTCAGCCATGTCGGCATCTACGTGGGCGAAGGCCGCTTCGTGCATGCCCCCAGCAGCGGCGGCACGGTCCGCCTGGACCGGCTGGATGGTCATTGGTGGCGGGACCATTACCGCGGTGCGCGCCGGTTGCTGAATTGATTCAATGACTTGCAAGGCAACGCCCAATCACGAACCTGAATGGGTGCGAGTTCGCCTTTTGTGACCGCAGCGCGCATTCATTTACGTGCGCCTAACGAAATATGAACCCTTCACCCTGCATTGCCGGGTAAGGTCGCCGCTGGTTCCAAATCGTGATGACCGCGTGACGACAGCGCAACTGCCCCACGGCCATTCCATCGCTCGCACCGCCCGTCGGGAAATTCCCCGCCTGCTGCAGCGTTTCCTGCTTGCCATGGCGCTGACCGCCTGCGCCATCCCGGCGATCGCAAGCAATCCCGAACAGGCCCCGGCCAGCACCACCGCGCAGGCCACGGTCGCGACCCTGGCACCCGCGGATTCGGTTGCCAGCATCGACCTCGCCAGCCCCGACAATGCCCCGCTGGCCGAGCAGATCGCCGCCCTGCAGGCCGCGCCCACCACCACTTCCCGCATCAGGACCGTGCTCCAGCGCGCGTTCGCCCTGCTCGGCACGCCCTATCGCTGGGGCGGCACCAACCCGGATTCGGGCTTCGACTGCAGCGGCCTGGTCGGCTACGTGTTCCGCACCATCGGCATCGACCTGCCTCGCGTCTCGCGCGCGATGGCCAACGAAGGCACCGCGATCACCGACCGCGCCGCCCTGGTGGAGGGCGACCTGGTGTTCTTCGGCAAACGCGGCCGGGTCGACCATGTCGGCATCTACGTCGGCGAAGGCAAGTTCGTGCACGCGCCGCGCACCGGCCGCGACGTCACCGTGTCCAGCCTCGCCAGCGGCTACTGGAGCCAGAAGTACCTGCAGGCACGCCGGCTCGCCGCCGACACCTGAGCCCCGCACGCGCGTACACGACGCCGCCTGCGGGCGGCGTTTTCGTTTGCGGCGCGGCACGCCATGCCGGGCGTTGCTTGCGTCGCCCACGGCCGCAGGCGATGCTGCGCCGGGCACACGAGGGGATGCACATGGGACGCACGATCCTGGGGGCGGTGGCCGGGCTGCTGGTCGCCTTCTTCACCATCATGGTGGTCGAATTCGCCGGCCACCAGGTCTATCCGCCACCGCCGGGACTGGACCCGATGGTGCCCGCCGACATGGCCATGATCATGCAGTCGATGCCGCTGGGCGCGATGCTGCTGGTGGTCGTGGCCTGGCTGACCGGTGCATTCGATGGCGGCTTCGTCGCCGCCCTGGTCGCGCGCGGCAACCGGCCGCGGGTGGCCGCCGTGGTTCCCGCGCTGCTGGTGATGGCCGGGGTGGTCGGCATGGTCGTGCAATTGCCCGGGCATCCGCTGTGGATGTCGATCGCAGGCCTGTTGCTGCCGATCCCGGTGGCTCTGGCTGGCGCCGGGTTGGCCTCCAGGCGGAAGCCGGCCGCGCGCTGAGCCGGGGGCACCGCGCGCGGGGCAGGATTGCGCGCCTAGCCGGCCTGCCCGCGCTCGTCCAGTCCGACATCGGTCGGTGCCGCGTCGTAGACCGCGCGGTCGAGCATGCCGCTTTGCTTCGCCACCAGCACCGGCACCAGCATCTGCCCGGTGACATTGGTCATCGTCCGCATCATGTCCAGCACCCGGTCGATGGCATACAGGTAACCGATCACCTCCAGCGGCAGGCCGGCGGCGCTCAGCACCACCGTGGCCATGATCACCGCCGTTCCCGGCACCCCGGCGGTGCCGAAGCTGCCCAGCACCGAGGCCAGCGCGATCACCACGTATTGCGAAACCGACAGCTCGATCCCGGCGTACTGCGAGATGAACACCGCCGCCAGCGCCGGGTAGATCGCGCCGCAGCCGTCCATCTTGATGGTGGCGCCCAGCGGCACCGCGAACGCCGCGTAGTCCTTGTCCACGCCCAGGTTGTGGGTGGCGCTGCGCAATGACGCCGGCAGCGCGGCGAAGCTGCTGGAAGCGACGAACGCCACCTGCATGCCCGGCGCCGCGCCACGGAAGAACTTCAGCGGGTTGAGCCCGTGCGCCAGCAGCAGGCCGCCATAGACCACGATGATGTGGAAGGCGCAGGCCGCGTACAGCGCGACCACGAAGTTGAACAGCGGCTTCAGCTGCTCGAAGCCGTAGCCGCCGACCAGCGCCGCGATCAGCCCGAAGGTACCGATCGGGGTGAACTCAAGCACGAAGCGGGTGACCTGGATCATGACCTCGCTGGCCTCGCCGGCCAGCGCGCGGATGCCGGCGACCCTGCCGCCCAGGCGCACGATGGCGAAGCCGACCAGGCCGGCGAAGAAGATCACCTGCAGCACGGTGCCGTTGCGCGGCACCAGCACGTCCATGCCATCGGCGGTTTCCGCGCTGGCCGCCCCTGACAGGGCCTGGAACGGGTTCGACGGCACCAGGTTCAGGAGCATGTCGAGCACGCCGGGGACGCTCTTGGGCGTGTAGTCCGAGGCCACCTGCAGCACGCCGACGCCGGCACCCGGCTGCAACATCCAGCCGAAGGCCAGGCCCACGCCCACCGCCAGCACCGCGGTCAGCGCGAACCAGGCGAAGGTGCGCCCGGCCAGCGCGGCGATCGACTTCTGCCCGCCCAGCGAGGCCACCGCGTTGATCACCGCGAAGAACACCAATGGCACCGCGATCATCTTGATCAGTGTCACGTAGAGGTCGCCGAGCGGGCCGAACCAGGTCTCCGCCTGCGGCCCGAACGCCCAGCCGGCGAGCGCGCCGAGCACGAAACCGGCGACCACGCGTTTCCAGAACTTGATGCGGAACCACCAGTCGAACATGCGCGCGTCTTCCCCGTCGGCCGGGCAGGCAAACCGCGACCATACCCGACCTCGCAGGCGCGTGGCAGTGGCCGTGCCGGAACACTTCAGCGCGGCCAACGCGTCCAGCCGGCATAATCCGCGCTCGCCAACGGAACCCAGCATGCGCCCCACCTTTCTTGCCCTTGCCATCGCCACCACGCTTGTCGCCGGCGGTTGTGCCGCCAGCGGCGGCCACCCGCGCGCGGGCGCGCACGCCACGGGGCTGCAAGTCGAAGTCCCGCGGATCGCACGGCCCGGCGGGGAAACCGCCGCGTGGTGGTTCCGTGACGGCGCCGCCCAGGCCGCCGCGCGCGGGGCGATGGATGGCCGTGCGAAGAACCTGATCGTGTTCCTCGGCGATGGCATGAGCCTGGCCACGGTCACCGCCGCGCGCGTGTTCGAGGGCCAGCGCAACGGCGGCAGCGGCGAGGAGAACCGGCTGTCGTGGGAGACCTTCCCGGCCACCGCGCTCAGCAAGACCTACAACACCAATTCGCAAACGCCAGACTCGGCCGGCACGATGAGCGCGATCGCCACCGGGGTGAAGACCCGCGCCGGCGTGCTGAGCATCGGCCAGACCGCCCCGCGCGGTGATTGCGCCGGCGCGCTGGCCGCGCCGATGCTCAGCCTGTGGGAACTGGCATCGGCCAGCGGCATGGCCACCGGCGTGGTCACCAGCACCCGCGTCACCCATGCCACCCCCGGCGCCACGTTCGCCCATTCGCCCGAGCGCAACTGGGAAAACGACACCGAGCTCAGCGATGCCGCGCGTGCCGCCGGCTGCGTTGACATCGCCCGGCAGCTGGTGGAGACCCCGTTCGCCGGTGGTTTCGACGTGCTGATGGGCGGCGGCCGCCAGAACTTCATGCCGGTATCGCAGCGCGACCCGGAATACGACGACAAGGTCGGCCTGCGCCTGGACGAACGCGACCTGGTCGCCGAGTGGCAGCAGCGGCACCCGGGCGGCGCCTACGTGTGGAACCTGCGTCAGCTGCAGGACGCGCCGGTCGACGCGCCGCTGCTCGCGCTGTTCGAGCCCGACCACATGCAGTTCGAGCACGACCGCACGCGGGACGCCGCCGGCGAGCCCTCGCTGGCGGAGATGACGCGCGCGGCGATCACCCGGCTGTCGCGCCATCCGGGCGGTTACGTGCTGCTGGTCGAGGGCGGCCGCATCGACCATGCCCATCACTACGGCAACGCCTACCGCGCACTGGCGGACACGGTGGCGATGAGCGACGCGGTGCGTGCCGTGCTGGAGGCGACCTCGGCCGCCGACACCCTGGTGCTGGTGACCGCCGACCATGCGCATACGATGACCTTCGCCGGTTACCCGGTGCGCGGCAACCCGATCCTGGGCAAGGTGCGCGGCACCGGCGCAGAGGACGCCGAAGTCGGACTGGCGGCCGATGCCACCGGCCTGCCCTACACCACCCTCGGCTACGCCAACGGCCCCGGCTACACAGGCGCCAGCAGCGCGCAGCCCGCCGGGCCGAAGCGGTTCTTCCACGCCGGCCGCGACTACCTGCCCGCGGAAGGGCGCCCGGACCTGCGCGAGGTCGACACCGAACACCCGGACTTCATGCAGGAGGCCACCGTGCCGCTGGCCAGCGAAAGCCACGGGGGCGATGACGTCGGCATCTGGGCCAGCGGCCCGGGCAGCGAAGCGGTGCGCGGCAGCATCGAGCAGAACGCGATCTTCCACATCCTGCTGCAGGCCACCCCGCGACTGCGCACTGCGCTGTGCGCGAAGGACCTGTGCGACGCAAATGGCGTGCCGGTGCAGTTGCCGCAGATCGCGGAGTTCAGGCCGCGCTGAAGGCCGCTGATGCTGATCGCGCGTAGCGCCCGCCTGGGCCGGCTGCTGGCGCGAGCAGGCCAGGGATGGCCAGCGACCCGAATCGGTACAGGATGTACCGACCGAGGGTCGCGCGGCATCCGGCCCAGGCGGGCGCTACGCCATGCGCATCAGAACGGCTTCGCCAGCACCAGCCAGACGATCGCGGCCAGCAGCAGCACCGGGATCTCGTTGAACCAGCGCAGGGCGGTGGACGATGGCAGCGGCCGGCCGTTGGCGACGCCGCGCAGCCAGCGTCCCGCTGCCAGGTAGTGCAGCAGCACCAGCGTGACCAGCAGCAGCTTGGCGTGCAGCCAGCCGCCGGTGACGCCGAACCGAAGCCACAGCACCAGCCCCAGCAGCGTGGCCAGCGCGAACATGACGTGCCCGAAGCGGTACAGCCTGCGCCCCATCAGCAGCAGCCGCGCACGCACGTCCGCCGCCCCGCCGGCCTCGGCGATGTTGACCAGGATCCGCGGCAGGTAGAACACGCCGGCCATCCACGCGATCACGAACACCAGGTGCGCGGTCTTGGTCAGCAGGTAGGCCATGGTCTCGCTCGCGGCGGCATCGAAGCCATTAGGATGCCACGATGACCAAGACCTACGACCGCGCCTACTTCGACCGCTGGTACCGCGGCAGCGAAGTCGGTGGCAGCGCGCGGCTGGCGCGCAAGGTGGCGCTGGCCGTCGCCACCGCCGAATACCACCTGGAACGGCCGCTGCGCAGCGTGCTCGACATCGGTTGCGGCGAAGGCGGGTGGCGCGCGCCCTTGCTGAAGCTGCGGCCCAGGGCGAGTTACCTCGGCTTCGATGCCAGCGAATACGCGACCGGCCGCTACGGCCGCGCGCGCAACCTGCACCTGGCCCGCTTCGGTGATTTCGAATTCCTGCGCCCGTGCGCGCCGGTCGACCTGCTGGTGTGCAGCGACGTGCTGCATTACCTGCCCACGCGCGAACTCGATCGCGGCCTGCCGGCGCTGGCCGACCTGTGCGGCGGGGTCGCGTTCATCGAAGCCTTCGCCCGCGAGGACGAGGCAGTGGGCGACGACCACGGCTTCATCGCGCGTCCTGCCGGGTTCTACCGCAAGCGCCTGCGCGCGGTCGGCCTGCACCCGCTGGGCTCGCACTGCTGGCTGTCGCCGGCGCGGGTCGCGCAGGCTGCCGCGCTGGAACTGCCCCTGTAGGTGAGGTGGGAAAACGGGCCCCTTTTCCGGATTCGAGGCCTCCGTCACGGGCGGTCGCCGGTGATCGGCTATGCTGCAGCGCGGCATAAGCCAGTCAATCGCACGGACATCGACCGATGCTGCTTTACCAATGGCATGAACTCTGGCGCGCAGGCCTTGCGCCGTACACCTACTTCGCCGACGCCGGCGCCAAGATGTACTCCGCGGCGGACAGCTGGCTGACCGCAGTGCCCGGTGCGCAGCGCACCGCGGCGGCGTTCGAGCTGATGTACCGGCTGGGCAAGGATTACGAAAAGCCGGAGTTCGGCATCCACCAGATCGAGGTCGAGGGGCTGGCGATCCCGGTGGTGGAGCGGGTGGCGCTGGAAAAGCCGTTCTGCCGGCTGCTGCGCTTCAAGCGCTACCACGACCAGGCCGATGGCCTGGCGCGGATGAAGGACGACCCCACCGTGCTGGTGGTGGCGCCGCTGTCCGGCCACCACGCGACCCTGCTGCGCGACACCGTGCGCACCCTGCTGGCCGACCACAAGGTCTACATCACCGACTGGACCGACGCGCGCATGGTGCCGACCGCGGAGGGCCAGTTCGGGCTGGATGACTACGTCGCCTACATCGAGGAGTTCATCCGCCATATCGGCACCGACAACCTGCACGTGATCAGCGTCTGCCAACCGACGGTGCCGGTGCTTGCCGCGATCTCGTTGATGGCCGGCCGCGGCGAATCGTTGCCCAGGTCCATGGTCATGATGGGTGGACCGATCGACCCGCGCGAATCGCCGACCTCGGTCAACAACCTCGCGACCCGCCAACCGTTGTCGTGGTTCGAGAACAACGTGATCCACCCGGTGCCCGCCAACTATCCGGGCAGCGGGCGCCAGGTGTACCCCGGCTTCCTGCAGCACCTGGGGTTCGTGGCGATGAACCCGGAACGGCATGCGACGTCGCATTGGGACTTCTACCAGGACCTGCTGCGCGGCGACCTGGAGGACGCGCAGTCGCACCGCAAGTTCTACGACGAATACAACGCCGTGCTGGACATGCCTGCGCGCTACTACCTGGACACCATCCAGAAGGTGTTCCAGGAATTCCTGTTGCCCCGCGGGCTGTGGGACGTGGCCGGCGAGCGCGTGGATCCCTCGAAGATCCGCGACTGCGCGCTGTTCACCATCGAAGGCGAGCTGGATGACATTTCCGGCGCGGGCCAGACCCGCGCCGCGCACAAGCTGTGCACCGGGATCGCCGCGGAAGACCAGAAGCACCTGACCGCCGAGGGTGCCGGCCACTACGGCATCTTCAGCGGCCGCCGCTGGCGCACCCAGGTGTATCCGCAGGTGAAGGCATTCATCGCCGCGCATGCCGGCTCGAACCCGCCTGTGGTTGCGGCGACGTCAGGAGCGATGCCTGCACGCAAGCCCGCGGCCAGGGCGTCGGTGGCGACGAAGGCGACACTGGCGAAGCCGCAACGCCTCGCCAAGAAGTCGACGCGCTGACGTAACCGGCCAGCCGGCTTGCAGACCGGCTGGCGTTCGTGGACTCGCGGATTCGCCGCTCGAATTTCCCACGCACCCCGCAGAAGCGGGCGTCCCCTTTCGTGGCTGCCGGCGCCGCCTCAGTAGGCGCGGCTGCTGACCAGCATCGCCTTCGCCAGCTTGCCGTGCATGCGGCCGACGAAGCGCGCCAGGTGCAGGGTGGCGAACACCAGCACCACGCCGGCCAGGATCGACAGCGGCCATGTCCACATCGAGCTCGGGTCGAACAGGCTGAAGCCATCCAACCGGATGTATTCGCCGAAGCCGAACAAGTGGCCGAACGGCAGCGCGATCATCGCCGCACCGAGGCTGAGCGCCACCACCACCACGGTGAAGTAGGTGATGCCCAGCGGCAGCATCGCCAGGAAGTACAGCATCGTGCCCCAGGTGCGCGGGTCGGTGAACATCGCGCCGATCCGCTGCAGCACCGGCAGGCCCTTGTCGCTGTACAGCGGCCTGCGCGGCATCCGCTCGCCCAGCATCACCTCGACGATGCGCCCTTCCACCAGCGCCAGGATGCGCGTCGCGCCGATGAACAGGATCACGAACGGGATGCCGATGATCAGGATCGCCAGGCCCAGCGACAGCGATGCGCCGGTGACCACCCAGCTGAAGTAGAAGGTGCCGGTGGCCATCGCCAGCAGCATGTAGAACAGCGAACCGTAGGTATGCGGATCCACCAGCACGCCGAAGAAGCGGCCGAGCAGCGACTCGCGCGGCGCCGGCAGCGGCGCGCGCAGCGCGGTCTGCACCTTCACCTCGGTGTCGCGGTAGATGTCCGCCACTTCGTCCGGCGCACCGTAGCTGCCGGCGACCGCGGCGATCACCTCGGCTTCGGTCTTGCCCGGGTGCGCGGCCAGTTCCGAGCGCAGGTAGTCCTCGGCGTCGTACAGCGCGTCCTGCGCCAGCGCCGGGTCGCAGCCCTCCAGCGCGCGCCGCAGGCGGTCCAGGTAGGCGGGGATGGTGGTCGGCAGGTCGGCGTTCATGCGCTGGCTTCCTTGAGCACGGCATCGAGGGAATCGCGGGTGGCACGCCAGGCGGCGCTCCAGTCGGTGAGCGCTTCGCGCCCGGCCTGGGTGACGCGGTAGTAGCGGCGCGGCGGGCCGCTCATCGAGGGTTCCACGAAGCTTTCCAGCAAGCCGGCGCCCTCCAGGTTGCGCAGCACCGGGTACAGCGCGCTCTGCTTGCCGGCCAGCACGCCGTCGCCGAGCTCGCTCCAAGCGCTTGGCGATCTGGTAGCCGTACATCGCCTCGCTGCCGGCGGCGACCACTGCCAGCAAGGCAAGGGACACGGTTCCGGCGCTCAGCTCCTTGTGGAATTTGCGTAGCAGCGACTCGTCCATTGGCAGGCTCCACTAATCTGGAGTCGATACTACTGTTGATTTCGATATAGTGAATATGCCAGTAGTCATGCGCCCGATGCCGGTACCTCTCACGCTGGATCCGGTCGCCCCCAAACTCATCCGGGCCTGCTGCACGGGGGCGCTATGCTTCGGTTTTCGCTCAGGAGTCGACCAGATGCGTCGTGGATTGCTTGCCCTAGCCCTTGCCCTCGCCGTTGCCGCCCCCGCCCTTGCCCAGGACGCGCAGCAACCGCCGAAGCGCAAGTCGGCCAAGGAGATCATCGATGCCGCCCCGGCCAGTGCCTGGCGCGACCTCGACCCGGCCAACACCCTGTACATGGAGCTGCCCGCAGGCCGCGTCATCATCGAGCTCGCCCCGGGCTTCGCGCCCGAGCACGTGGCCAACATCAAGACCATGGCCAAAGGCGGCTTCTGGGACGGGCTCACCATCTACCGCTCGCAGGACAATTTCGTGGTCCAGTTCGGCGATGCCGAGGGCGAGGAAGCCGGCAAGGCCAAGCCCTACCCCACCGGCACCCGCACCCGCCTGCCGGCCGAATTCACCCGCAGCACCGAGGGCGCACGCTTCGACAAGCTGCCCGACATCGACGGCTGGGCGCCGCAGGTCGGCTTCATCGACGGCATGCCGGCCGCGCGCGACCCCAAGGCCGGCAAGGCCTGGATCGCGCACTGCTACGGCGTGCTCGGCGCCGGTCGCAACAACGCACCGGACAGCAGCATCGGCGCCGAACTCTACGTGGTCGTCGGCCAGGCCCCGCGCGCGCTGGACCACCAGCTCAGCGTGGTCGGCCGGGTGGTCAAGGGCATGGAACTGCTGAGCACGATCCCGCGCGGCCCGGACCCGATGGGCTTCTACGAGAAGCCCGAACAGCGCGCGCCGATCAAGGCGATCCGGCTGGCCAGCGAAGTGCCGGCGGCAGAACGCACGCCGCTGCAACTGCTGCGCACCGACAGCCAGGCCTTCATCGACGCCACCGAAGCCCGCCGCAACCGGGTGGACGATTTCTACACCGTCCCCGCCGGCCACATCGACCTGTGCAACGTGGCATTGCCGGTGCGCTCGCCGCCGGCGAAGTAACCGGTCCTCCCCACGAAAAAGGCGGCCAGTGGCCGCCTTTTTCGTTGCATCGCTGGCGCCCCGCCTCAGAACTCCTGGCTGAAGCGGATGCCGATGGTGCGCGGCTGGGCGACGACGGTGTAGGGCTGGTTGCCGCAGGTCAGCGCCGCGCACTGGGCGAAGCGGGTCATCTCGGCGCGTTCGTCGAACACGTTCTTGACGAACACGTCGATCGACCAGTTGTTGCGGCGCCATCCGGCGGACAGGTCGGTCATCGTGTAGGCACCGAGGTACCCCAGCAACGCGGTTTCCGCCTCGCGCATGTCGACCCGGCGTTCGCCGGCATGCGCCAGCGACGCCTGCCAGTAGGCCTCGCCGCCCTTGAAGTCGAAGCTGTAACGCGCGTTCAACGCGCCCTTGAACTCCGGCGTGACCGGCAGTCGGGTGCCGGATGCCGCCTGCGGGCCGCTGACCACGTTGCCATTCGGATCCAGCGTGCCCGCCGGGCACACGGTTTCCGGCTCACCATTCGGCTTGATCCAGCCACAGTAGTTCTTGGTCAGCTTGGCGTCGTACCAGGCGAAGCCGCCGGTGATCTGCAGGTTGTAGGTGGCCGCCCAGCTGAGGTCGATCTCCAGGCCGTCGATCTGCGCCTCGTTGGCGTTGCGGATCTCGGTCAACCCGTTCTGGCCAAGGTAGGAGAACTGGAAGTCCTTCCAGTCCTCGCGGAACAGCGCGCCGTTGAAGGTCAGGGTGTTGTCAGCCCAACTGGTCTTCCAGCCAAACTCGTAATTTGTCAGGAAGTCGGAGGTATAAGGCGGCAACGTGCCGCGGCGGTTGATGCCGCCGGGTCGGTAACCCTCCGACCACGTCGCATACAGCATCTTGCTATCGCTAACCTGGTAGGTCGCATTGAGCCGACCAAGCCAACCGTCCTCGCTAACGCCCTTGTCGAACACCTTGCACGGCGCCCCATTGAACGGCGTCCAAGTCGCTCCGAATTGCGCCAGGCAACCCGCTTCGCCATAACGATCCTCCGGGTCCAGGCTGGATTGCGAGGAGTATCCATTGGCAAAACCGAAATATCCCTTCAGCGCATTTTCGGCGCGGAACCAGCGCCCGCCGGCAGTCAGCTCCAGCTTGTCGGAGACGTCGAAACTGACCTCACCGAACACTGCCTTGTCGCGATCCTCGCGTTCCTGTTCAGTCAACCAAATCGTATCCTCGTAGCCACTGACCGACAGGTCCGAAGCCAGACCATCGACCCGGTAACGTTGGTGGATGTCGTGCTGCTGCTGCTGCCAGAACAGACCTGCCGCAAAACGGACTCGGTTCTCGCGCGGCGATGCGATGCGCAGCTCATGGCTGGTCTTCTGGTAGCCATCAGTCGCCTGGATGTACTGCGCCGGATTGATCAGGACTCCGTTGTCGTCGTAGAAATACGCGCCGTAGCCGGCCAGGGTGTCGTACCAGAAGCCGTAATCGCTGTAGTCGGATTCGGAATCGACGTCGCGCTTCATGTGCGAGAACACGTAGGTCAGGTCGAAGTTGCCGACCTTGCCCTCCACCGTCAGCGCCGCCTGGTACCAGCGGTCGTCCGAGGTTTCCGGATAGAAATGCTTGACAGCCAGGTCGGTTACCCCGGGGTCGTAGCCCATCGCCGGGTTGCCGGCGTTCGGGTCGACGCCGGCGCTTCCGTAGGCCTGCTGCTTCTGCGCGATCAGCTGCGGGGTGATGGTCCAGTTGTCGTTGATGTCGAAGCGCGCGGAGGCACGGATGCCGGCGGTGTCGGCGCTGTTGTAGTCCTTCTCGGCGCGGTCCGGGTTGGTGTCGACGATGCCCGAGGTGGGATAGGTGCGGGTGCCGCTGAGGTTGTCGACGTAGCCGGCATCGTGCTTCTGCCAGCCGACCAGGCGCACCGCGGCGTGGTCGTTGACCGGGATGTTGACGAAGCCCTCCAGCACGTGGCCGAGGCCGCCGTCACTGATGCTGTTGGCCTCGACGCTGTAGCCGGCCGAGAATCCGGACGGATCCGGCTTGCGGGTGATCAGGCGGACCGTGCCGGCCTGCGAGCTGGCGCCGTACAGGGTGCCCTGCGGGCCGGCCAGCGCCTCGACGCGCTCGATGTCGTACATGTGGATGTCGAGCGCGCCCTGGATGGTGGTGATCGGCTGCTCGTCCAGGTACATGCCCACGCTGGGCTGCGAGCCGGAGTGGTTGCCATCGCCACCGCTGGCCACGCCGCGCATGTACACCTGCACGAAGCCCGGGCCGGAGAACACGCCGCCACCGGCGGTGCCGTACGACAGGCTGGGGATCATCTTCGCGTAGTCGTCGAAATCGGCGACGTTCTGCTGTTCGAGCTGGGTATTGCCCAGCACCTGCAGGCTGATAGGCACCTTCTGCAGGTTCTCGACGCGCTTCTGCGCGGTCACCGTGATTGCATCCAGGGTGCGCGCCTCCTTGTCCTGCGGGCTCGCCGGCGCATCGGCGGACTGCGCCCATGCCAGCGGCGAGGAAAACACCAGCGCAACCGCGGCTGCCAGCGGCAGGCGGCGCATGGCGGAACGGCGGGTCGTACGGGTGCGAGTCTGCATTGCGGGGTCCCCTCCCAAGGATTCACGCCAACTTTACGCAATTTTCACCTCAAACCGGCAACTCCCCCGCCGGCGGTACCGCCGGGTAGTGGTCGAGCACCGGGCCAAGCGCCTGCTTCAGTGGATCCAGCCATGGCTCGAAATGCCGCCACTGGTCCAGTCCTTCGCGGTAGATCGGCCGCCGCACCTGCTCCGAACTGGCGGTGCGCACCGCGCGCTCGTTCTCGAAGAAGCGCAGGCAGCGCTGGTCGAACGGCAAGCCGCAGAAGTCCAGCAAGGCGCGCACCTGGACCTCGGTGTCGGCCACCATGTCCTCGTAGATGACGCGATGGACCCGGCCCGGCAACACCTCGTCGAAGTGCGCCATCAGCGCCACGTAGTCGACGTAGTAGCGGCCCATGTCGGCCAGGTCGTAGCTGAAGGCCTGGCCGCGGGCGAAGTGCTGCTTGAAGTTGGAGAAACAGCACGCCAGCGGGTGCCGGCGCGCGTCGATGATCGTCGCGTTCGGCAGGATCAGGTGGATCAGCCCGACGTGCGCGAAATTGTTCGGCATCTTGTCGATGAAGAACGGGCGCCCCAGCTTGCGCTGCACCCGGGTGCCGGCGAGGTAGCGCTCGCCCAGCGCCCTGAACCCGGCCGGGTCCATGCCTGCCACGATGTCGTGGTAGGACGTGGTCTCCGGCTGGCTTGATCGGGCCCGCAGGTCGCGGGTGATGGCGATGATGTCCGGCAGCTCCATCGTCGCTTCCACCTGCGGATGGCTGGACAGGATCTGCTCCACCAGGGTGGAGCCGGCGCGCGGCATGCCGAGGATGAACACCGGCGCCGGGTCGTCGTCGCCGGCACCGGCGCGTTCGGCCAGGAACTCGCGCGTGTACACCGCCTGCGCGCGGCGCCGGCGCTGGGCGTTCTGCTCCGCGTCGTACGGCAGCTGGGTGCGCCGCAGGGCGTTGCCGCTGGCGTAATGCGCGAACGACCCGGCGTAGTCGCCGGCATCCTCCAGCGCCTTGCCGAGCGCGAACTCGAAATGCAGGCGCTGCTCGTCGTCGAGGTCGCTTCGTTGCAGCTGCTGGCGCATCGCAGCGATGTCGCCGGCATCGAAACGCACGGTCTTGAGGTTGGCCAGGCTCCACCACGCGCCGCCGAACCCGGGGTCGAGTTCGAGCGCACGGCGGTAGGCGATGATCGCGCGCGCGGTCGCGCCCTCGGTCTTGAGTGCGTGGCCCAGGCTCATCCACACCCGCGGCTCCTTGGGCCGCTTGTGCAGGATCGACTCATACAAGCGGATCGCGCTGTCGTAACTGCCGAGCTTGCCCAGTACCACCGCCTTCAGGTTCTGCAGGCCGGGATTGTCCGCGTCCGCCGCCAGCAGGCTGTCCACCTCGACCAGCGCATCCTCGTGGCGGTTGCAGCGATCCAGCACCAGCGCATAGTTGTGGCGCGCCATCGCAAAGCCGGGCGCCAGCGCGAGGCAGCGCTCGAGCAGCTCCAGCGCCTGCTCGTTGCGCCCGACCCGGGCCCCGAGTTCGGCCAGCATCCGCATCGCCGGGACGTCGTTGGGAAAGGCGCGCAGGCGATCGCGCAGCAGGCGCTCGGCATCGGGCAGGCGGTTGCCTGACAGCGCCTCGCCCGCGGCCATCAGCCGTGGGTCGTGCATGCCGGTGCGCGCATGCAGCAGGTAGGCCTGGGCGGCGCGCGCGCGGTCGCCGCAGGCATCCAGCTGCTCGGCCAGGCGCAACCATCCGGTCGGGATCGTGGGTTGCAGCCGGGTCGCGTGTTCCAGCGCGGCGACCGCCTCCCTGGCACGCGCCAGCGCGGCGAGCGCGATCCCGAGTTCCAGTTGGACCCGTGGTGCCTCCGGCTGTTCCGCGGCCAGCGGCTGCAGCAGCGCCAGCGCTTGCGCATGTTCGCCGAGCGCGTTGTGCGACATGCCAAGGACCAGCCGCGCGACCGGGTCGCGTGGCGCTGCGAGCAGGACCTGGCGCGCCTGCTCGGCCGCCAGCTGGGGGTCGCTGGCCTGCAGGCGCAGCGCATGCGCCAGGGCGGTTTCGACGCTGGCGCTGGCTTGGTTGTCGCTCATCGTGTCCCTTCGCAGCGGATGCACGCCGCGCCTGCGGACACGGCCACCGAATCCAAGCGCGCGTGCGGATGCGACTTGGTCGCAATGGCCGCGCGCCGCCGTGCATTTCGCACCAGGCCATGCATGACCGACGGCATCTTGCCACCGATGCCGCCATCGCACACGCTTGCCGCTCTGTTTGGCTTCCCCGCCGGAACCTGCCCATGCACAAGCGCCGTGCCGCCACCCTCCTGCTTGCCGCCCTGTCGCTCTGGGCGGCATCGACGAACGCTGCACTGCCGGCGGCATCGCCCGCCGCGGCACCACCCGCGCCGGTTGCCTGCCCGCCGATCGCACTGGCCGCCGCGAATGCCTCCGCGGTGCGGGTGCCAAGCGCGGCCGACGCGTGGGGCGGCGAGCGCGCCGACGGCGCCGCCACCCTGTCCAACCGGGTGGTGGCGTATTCCATCGACGCCGAACTTGACCCGGTCAAGCACACCATCAACGGCAAGCAGACCCTGGCGTGGCGCAACCGCAGCGCGCAGCCGGTGTGCAGCGTGTACCTGCACCTCTACCTCAATGGCTTCGAGGGACCCGGCAGCACCTTCATGACCGAGAAGCGGGCCAGCGAAAGCGGCTTCCGCAGCAACGTCGCCACCAAGGACGGCGAGTACGGCTTCATCCGCCTGGACAAGGTGCGGCAGGACGGCGCCAGCGCGAAGTGGACGTTCGTGCAGCCCGACGGCGGCCCGAAGACCGACCGCAGCGTGGTCCGCATCGACCTGCCGCGCCCGGTCGCGCCCGGTGCCACCACCAGCTTCGACATCGACTTCTTCAACCAGTTGCCGCGGGTGGTCGCGCGTACCGGCTACTACGGCAGCTTCCACCTGGTCGCGCAGTGGTTCCCGAAGATCGCGGTGCTGGAGCTGCCGGGCGAACGCGGTGCCACCGCGCCCCGCTGGAACGCCCACGAATTCCACCTGCACAGCGAGTTCTACGCGGACTTCGGCAGCTACGACGTGCGCATCACCGTGCCCAAGGGCTACACCGTGGGCGCCACCGGCGCCCTCGCCGGCCCCCCGGTGGAAAAGGCCGGCAAGGTCACCCACCGCTACCTGCAGGACGACGTGCACGACTTCGCGTGGACCGCGGACAAGCGCTACGCCAAGCCGCTGGTGAAGACCTGGAACGGGCCGCGCGGCCCGGTGCAGGTCAAGGTGCTGTATCCGCCGGACTACGCATCGAATGCGCAACCGGTGCTGCAGGCCACCATCGACGCGTTGCAGTACTTCTCCGACACCCTCGGCCCGTACCCGTACAAGACCGTGACCGCGGTGATCCCGCCGTACCGCGCGGACGAAGCCGGCGGCATGGAGTACCCGACCTTCTTCACCGCCAGCAGCACCGACGAGGACCAGCCCGGCACCATCGGCCGCTTCGGCCTCGACTTCGTGACCATCCACGAATTCGGCCACGGTTACTTCTACGGCATCCTCGGCTCCAACGAATTCGAGGAACCCGCGCTCGACGAGGGCATGAACGAGTACTGGGACCAGCGCATGATGACTGCGCGCAAGCAGGACATCGTGTTGAGCACGCCCTGGCTGAAGCCCTACGGGATCGGCACCCGGATCACCCCGTTCCAGATGGAGCGCCTGGGCGCCAACCTCGACGACCCGGCCGACCCGCTGGGCGGCAACTCCTGGGCGCGCCTGTCCAGCGGCAGCTATGGCACCGTGTATTCGCGCACCGCCACCGCCATGCGCCAGATCGAATCGCTGGTCGGCACCCCGGCGATGGAACGCGCGATGAAGCTGTACTACGCGCGCTGGAAGTTCCGCCACCCCTCGTTCGCCGACCTGCGCGAGGCGCTGGCCGAAGGCACCGGCAAGCCCGCGATCGTCAATGCCGCGTTCGATTCATTCGTCTACGGCACCGGCCGGGTCGACGACCGCGTGGCCAGCATCGACAGCCACGAGCTGCTGCCGCAACCGGGCTACCGGATGCACGAAGGCAAGCAGGTGCTGGTGGGCAGCAAGGAACTGGACAAGGCGGTCGCCCGGTTGCGCGAGCAGTGGGAAGCCAAGCATGCCGACGCGAAGGAATGGCAAGGGCCCTTCCCGTACCGCAGCACCGTGGTGGTCCGCCGCAATGGCCTGGCGGTGCCGCAGACCCTGCGCGTGAAGTTCGCCGATGGCAGCCATCGCGACATGGCGGTGACCACCACCGGCAGCTGGCAACGCTTCTCGTTCGTCGGCCCGGCGAAGGCGGTCTCGGCGCAGCTGGATCCGGACGACCGCATCCACATGGATGCCTCCGAACTCAACGACAGCCGCACCGCCGAGCCCAATGCCGCGCCGAAGCAGCGCTGGTTCGCCGACTTCACCGCCACCCTGCAGTCGCTGTTCGCGCTGCTCACCTTCGCCTGAGGCGCCCATGTCCACCAACACCCGCCCGCTTCCGATCGCCGCCGCCCTTGGCCGTGGCCTGCGCGGTGCCCTGCAATGGCGGCTGCTGCTGCTGTGGGCGCTGGCCACACTGGTGTGCGCCCTGATCGGCGCGCTGCCGGCCTGGGGCTGGCTCGGCACCCTGTTCGGGCACTCCGTGCACGCCACCGCAGTCGCCGGTGGCGAGGCCCCGGCCCTGGTGCTGGAAGCGCTGACCCAGCGCGACGCGCCGATGTCCCTGCTCGGCGCCAGCAGCATGGGCGCGGGCCTGCTGATGCTGGTGCTGTCGCCGCTGCTGGTCGGCGCCACGGTGTCCGCGATCCGCGCACGCACGCGCCTGGGCTTCGGCGACCTGCTGCGCGGCGGGATCGGCGAATACGGGCCGATGCTGCGGATGCTGCTGTGGTCGGCGGTCCCGCTTGGGATCGCGCTGGCGGCGGGCAGCGGGATCCTCGCGGCCAACGCCGCCGCGCACAAGCAGGCGGTGGTTGCCGCCGAACTGGATGCCGGCCGCTACGCCGCGATGGCGGTCGGCGGGGTGCTGTTCGTGCTGGCGCATGCCAGCCTTGAGGCCGGCCGCGGCTGGCTGGCCGCGGATGGCCGCCTGCGCTCGGCGCTGAAGGCATGGTGGCGTGGGGTGAAACTGCTGCGCCGTCGCCCGCTGGCGGTGCTCGGCGTGTACCTGGGCACCACCCTGGCGGGCCTGCTGCTGGTCGCACTGCTGCTGCTGGCGCGCCCGTACCTGGGTGACGGCGGGATGCCGGCGCTGCTGCTGGGCCTGCTGCTGTCCAGCGCCGTCGCCGCAGCGCTGGCGTGGAGCCGGATCGCCCGCCTGTCCGGGATGGCGGCACTGGCCGAGGACGCCCACGCCCGCCGTTGACGAGGGCGACAAGCCCGCGCGCCCGGATTACCATCCGGGATTGCCCGTGGCGAACGCCCCCCGGAGACGACGTGGCCCTGTTCGATTTCTTCAAGCGCAAGCGGCAACCCGCGCCGGCACCCAAGCCGGCACCGGCACCCGTGGCAGCCCCCGCTGCTGCGCCAGCCGACGTCCCGGCCTCGGCCAGCGCCAGTGACGCCAATCCGCAGGAGGCCCACGATTTCCTCCCCGATCCGGGGCCGGGGGTTGTCCCTGCGCACGATGGCCCCGAGCGCCGCGAACGCGAACGCCGGCATGCGCGGAACGGCACCCGCGTGCTGGTGATCGACGATTCACCGACGATCGTCGCCCTGCTCAAGCGCATGCTGCAGCAGAACCACCTGCAGGTGCTGGAAGCCGGCGACGCCGAAACCGGCATCGAGGTCGCGCGCCGCGAGGTGCCGGACCTGATCTTCCTCGACATCGTGCTGCCCGGCATGGACGGCTTCAGCGCGCTGCGCACCCTGCGCCGCGACCCGGCCACCCGCGACGTGCCGATCATCATGATCAGCGGCAACGCGCAGGCCACCGAGCAGTTCTACGTGCAGCGCATCGGCGCCGACGACTTCATGAAGAAGCCGTTCTCGCGCGCCGAGGTGTTCAACCGGATCGAGGCGCTGCTCGACGCCGACGGCATCCCGCGCCACGGCAGCAAGCCGGGCACGCGCGCGGAAGCGGCCGCGGCCGCGGCCGGCAGCGCCTGAGCGTTACTTCACCGGCACCGGTGCCAGCCGCAGGTCCTGGAAGTCGAAGCTGAAGTCGGTCAGCGGCGACACCGGCTGCATCCGCATCTCGCGGATCTTGCCGTCCGCATCCAGCGCGAAGTTGACGAAGGCATCGGCATTCAGGCTGCGGTCGCGCCAGCGCACGATGAAGCTGTCGTGCTGCCAGTGCTCGATGTCGCCCAGCAGCTCGGCGGTCTTGCTGAACTGCATCTCCAGGCCTTTCGCCGACGACTTGATCACTACATCGCCGTACCACGGGTCGCGATAGGTGCCGGCGTACTTCGCCAGCGCCAGCGAGGGCGTGCTGTTGGCGGCACGCGCGGCGAGGTGCTTCTGCCACGACGTATCGGCATCCGCCTGCGATTTGGCGTAGGCCGCGGCGTAGGCCTTCAGCCAGTCGTTGCCCTCGCGGTCCAGCATCATGTCCAGTGCGCGATAGGTGACCGCGTTGAAGGCCACCCCGAGTTCGGCGCTGGTCAGCACGATCACGCCCAGCTTCCTGCCGGGCACCAGGGTCAGCCGCGACACCTGCCCCGGCCAGCCGCCGGTATGCCAGGCCAGCTTGTGGCCGGCGTAGTCGGACAGGCTCCAGCCCTGGCCGTAGCCGGAATAGTTCGGCACCACCGGCGCCAGTTCCGGCACCGCGGGCTTGCCCACCGGAATCGGGGTCAGCATCGTCCACATTTCGCGCTGGCGCGCGTCCGAGAACAGGCGCTTGGCTGCGTCGCCGCTGCCCGCGTACACGCCGCCGGCGAGCTGCACGTTCATCCACTTGGCCAGGTCGTGCACGCTGGAATACAGGCCGCCGGCGCCGGACACGTTGCGCCAGCTGGTCAGCCCAACCGGCTTGAGGTCCTTGAAGTCGAACTTCGCATGGCCGGTCGCAACGTTGTCGCCGGCTTTCAGGTCATCGCTGTTGTAGCGGGTTTCGGTCATCCCCAGCGGCTGGAACACGCGGCTGGACAGGAACTGCTTGAACGACTGGCCCGATGCCGCTTCGACCACCAGCTGGGCGACGCCGAACAGGATGTTGTCGTAGGCGTACTGCTCGCGGAAGCCGCCGGTCAACGGCACGTCCTTCAGGCGTTCCGCCACCTCGCGGGTGGTGTAGGTGGTGGTCGGCCAGTACAGCAGGTCGCCGGCGCCCAGGCTGAGCCCGCTGCGGTGCGAGAGCAGGTCGCGGATGCGCATCTCGCGGGTGACGTAGGCATCGCTCATGCGGAACCACGGCAGGTGGTCGATGACGCGGTCGGTGGTCGCAAGCTTGCCCTCGTCCTGCAGCATGTTCAGCGCCGCCGCGGTGAACGCCTTGGTGTTGGAGGCGATCGCGAACATGGTGTGTTCGTCGACCTTGGCCGGCTTGCCAAGTTCGCGCACGCCGTAGCCGCGCTCCATCACGATCTTGCCGTCCTGCACGATGGCCACTGCGATGCCGGGCACCTCGAACTGCTTGCGCACGCCCTCGACGAAGGCATCGAACTCGGCCAGCTGCGCGGCATCCGGTACCGGCTTCGCCAGTGGCGCCATGGTGTCGTCGATGCGGATCGGCGGCGGCGTTGCGGCCGCCTGCTGCGCCTGCACCGGTGCGCCGACGGCCAGCGTGAGTCCCAAAGCAATCGCGAGCGTGCGCATCCGCATGTCTGTCGTCCTCCCCGTGGATGGCGCGAGTATGCCGGCGCGCGGCGGCCGGCGCGATGCGCCATCGGTCATGCGGGCGGTCATGCGGGGACACGCCGGCAACCGGCGATAATGCGCGGATGCCGATGACCAACACCACCCGCGCGCTCTGGCAGATCCACCTGTGCGTGCTGCTGTGGGGCTTCACCGCGATCCTGGGCAAGCTGATCACCCTGCCGGCGTTGCCGCTGGTGTGGTGGCGGATGCTGATCGTGGTCGCGGTGCTGGCGCTGCTGCCCAGGGTCTGGCGCGGCATCCGCGCGATGCCGGCGCGCGCGCGCTGGGCGTATGCAGGCATCGGCGCGCTGGTCGCGCTGCACTGGCTCACCTTCTACGGTGCGATCAAGCTGTCGAATGCGTCGGTTGCGGCGACCTGCATCGCCTTCGCCACCCCGATGACCGCGCTGGTGGAACCTCTGCTGACCCGCCAGAAGTTCCAGCCGCGCGACCTGCTGCTGGGCCTGCTGTCGCTGCCCGGGATCTGGCTGGTGGTCGGCGGCGTGCCCGCGGGCATGCATGCGGGCATCGTCGCCGGTGTCGCTTCGGCACTGCTGGTCGCGCTGTTCGGCGTACTCAACAAGCGCATGGTCGATGGCGGCGACCCGCTGACCGTCACCGCGCTGGAACTCGGTGCCGGCACCCTGGCCTTGACCCTGCTGGCGCCGCTGATGCCGCTGCTGGTCCCCGCCTTCGCCGGCCCGCTGCTGGTGCTGCCCTCCGGCATGGATGGGTTCTGGCTGGTGCTGCTGGCGCTGGCCTGTACCCTGTTCCCGTTCGCGCTGTGCCTGGTCGCGCTGCGGCATCTCTCCGCGTTCACCGCCCAGCTGTCGGTCAACCTCGAGCCGATCTACGCCATCGTGCTGGCCGCGATCCTGTTCGGCGAGCAGCAGGAGCTCAGCGGCGAGTTCTACGCAGGGGTGGCGATCATCCTCGGCGTGGTGTTCGCGCAGGGGCTGCTGGCGGGCCGGCGCAGGCAGGCGCACGCCGAGCATCCGGAAACGCTGGCGGTCGCCGAATCCAGGCAGGTGGCCGATTGATTCGCGCGCGGGCGCCGGACATGGCAGGCTAATCGGCATGTACCTCAGCTATTACGGCCTGCACGAGCCGCCGTTCTCGATCACCCCGGACCCGCGCTTCGTCCACCTCAGCGAGCGCCACCGCGATGCATTGGCGCACCTGCTGTTCGGCATCGACAAGGGCGGTGGCGGCGGCTTCGTCCAGCTCACCGGCGAGGTCGGCACCGGCAAGACCACGCTCAGCCGGCTGCTGCTGGAGCGCCTGCCGCGGGACGCCCGCGTGGCGCTGGTGCTGAACCCGCGGCAGAACGCGGTGGAGTTGCTGGAGACGATCTGCGAAGAACTGCACATCAACATCGACGGCAAGCGTGGCAGCACCAAGGCGCTGGTCGACATCCTCAACGCGCACCTGCTGGTCGCCTATTCGAAAGGCCTGCGCGTGGTGCTGCTGATCGACGAGGCGCAGAACCTGCCGGCGGATGCGCTGGAGCAGGTGCGCCTGCTCACCAACCTGGAAACCGATACCCAGAAGCTGCTGCAGATCCTGCTGCTGGGCCAGCCGGAACTGCGCGACATGGTGGCCAGGCCGGAACTGCGCCAGCTGGCCCAGCGCATCACCGCGCGCTACCACCTGACCCCGCTCGACGCCAAGGAAACCGGCGAGTACCTGCGCCACCGCTGGCGCGTGGCCGGCGGGCAGAAATTCCCGTTCGACGCGAAGGCGGTGCAGCGCATGCACCAGCGCTCCGGCGGGGTGCCGCGCCTGCTCAATGTGATCGCCGAACGCGCGCTGCTGGCCGGCTATGCGCGCGATGCGACCGTGATCGATGCCAGGCTGGTGGATGCCGCCGCCAATGAAGTGCTGCAACCCGCCGCCAGGCAACCCTGGTGGCCGTGGCTGGCCACGGCGGCGGGCCTGGCGGCGATCGCGCTGCTGGCGATGCAGTGGCGGGACCGTCCGTTACCGACGATTGAAGCGGGCAACACGGTCGCGGCGGCGTCGACCAACGCACCGCAACCTGCCACGACACCGGCGGCCACGCGCGTCGACGTGCTCGATGCCGCCGGACTCACCCAGCTGATCGGCGCCACCGGCGACACCCCGGTGCCCGCGTGGCAGCACCTGCTCGGGTTGTGGGCGCTACCCGCGGGCAGCATCACCGTGGATCCCGCGGGCCCGTGCACGCCGGCCTCCGCGGGCGACGTGCACTGCGTGCAGGGGCGCGCGAAGCTGGGCAGCCTGCTGGCGCTGGACCGTCCGCAACTGCTGCGCCTGCAGGATGGCGATGCCAGCGCATGGGCGCTGCTGCTGGGCGCGGATTCGCGCAAGCTGCGCCTGCGCATCGGTACCCGCACCTTCGACCTCGACCGCGTGCTGCTGCAATCGCGCTGGACCGGCGACTACGCCGGCCTCTGGCGCGGACCGGCGATGCTGGGCAAACCGCCGCGCATGGGCGATGCCGGCCCGGCGGTGGACTGGCTGCGCCAGCGGCTTGCGGCAGGCGCGCCGGGAACCGCCTACGACGACGCGCTGCGCGCGCACGTCACCACCCTGCAGGACGCGCGCGGCCTGCCGGCGGACGGCATCGCGGGGCCGCTGACCCTGATGGCGCTGGCCGACGATCCACCCGGCCCGCGCCTGCTGCGCGTACTGGACTGAGCCGATGTCGCTGATCCTCGAAGCCCTGCGCAAATCCGAAGCCGAGCGCCGCCGCGGCAGCACGCCGGACGTGGCGATGGAACTGCCGCCGGTACCCGCGGCGCGTGCGCGCGCCACGCCGGCCTGGGTGCTGCCCGCCTTGGTCATCGCGATCTTCGCGTTGCTCGCCGGCGGCTGGTGGTCGCAACGCGACACCGGCGGCGATGCCATGACCCAGGCCGCTGCACCGGCCGTCGCGGAACCCCTGGTCGATACGCCCGCACCGCCGGTGGTCGTGGCACGCGCGGAGACACCAGCCGCCCCGCCAGCAACCCCGGCACCGATGCCACCGGCCGCCGCTCCGGCTCCGGCACCCGCGCCCACCGCGGCCATCGCCCAACCCGCGCCGCCGCCGGCCCGCCCGCTGCCACCGCCGATGCCGGCAGGGACGCGCGAAGTCGCCGACATCGACGCGACCTCGCTGCCGCCGGTGAAGCTGAGCATGCACATGTGGGACGAATCGCCAGCGCGGCGCTTCGTCATCCTCGACGGCCAGCGCATGACCGAGGGCGACCGCAGCGGCGGGCTCAGCGTGGTCGCGATCGAACGCGATGGCGTGGTGGTGGAGCGCAACGGCCAGCGCGCGCGCGTGCCGTTGCCCTGATCGGCGCTGCGCCGCGGCGGCTTATTCGCCCATGTAGCAGCAGTTGAGCTTGTTGCCGTCCAGGTCGCGGAAATAGGCCGCGTAGAAGCCGGGGTAACGCTGCCCGGGCGCGCCTTCATCGCTGCCGCCCAGCTCGATCGCCTTGGCGTACACCGCATCCACCTGTTCGCGGCTGCTGGCGCCGAGCGCCACCATGCAGCCATTGCCGACCGTGGCGGCCTGCTTGTCGAACGGATAGGTGATGCCGAGCCCGGCACCGGCTTCCGAGTTGCCCCAGGCGATGAAGTAGTCCGGCTCCTCCATGAATCGCTTGGCGGCGAGTGGCGCCAGCACCGCATCGTAGAAGGCGGCGGCCTTGGCCAGGTCGCGGGTACCGAGGGTGGCATAGGCAAGCATGCGGAGGTCTCCTGTGGGCGGGAGCGGCAGCCTACACCCGCCGCGCCTTGGCCGGTATGCTCGATCCATGCAGACCCTCGATTTCGAACTCGACCGCGACTTCGTCGAACTCAACCAGCTGCTGAAGCTGGCCGGCCTGTGCGACTCCGGCGGCGCCGGCAAGCAGCTGGTGGCCAGCGGCGCGGTGCGGGTGGACGGCAGGCCCGAGGACCGCAAGACCGCGAAGATCCGCGCCGGCCAGGTGGTGCGCGTGGGCGATGTCGAGATCCGGGTGGTGGCCGCCGCCTGATTTTTTCGCGGGGTGGTGTGAGGTTCCGCGCGCCGGTGCGAATCATGGTTCCGACAGGCGCGCGCAACGCGCCGGGGATGCCATGGATACCATCGCTGCCATGACCGCGACAGACGATCGCCGCGACGCCTTCAGCGCCCTGCTGCAGCGCCATCGCGGGATCGTGTTCAAGGTCGCCAATACCTATGCGCGGCTGGCCGAGGACCGCGACGACCTGGCGCAGGAGATCGCGGCCCGGCTCTGGCACGCATACCCGAAGTACGACCCGGCGCGCAGCTTCAGCACCTGGATGTACCGGGTGGCGCTGAACGTGGCGATCAGCCATGTGCGTGAGCAAACCGTGCGCGACCGCCATGACGCGGTGCCATTGGACGAAGGCATGCACGACCTCGCCGATGCCGGCGGCGTGGACCACGAGCGCGACCAGCACATCCGCCTGCTGCAGGGCTTCATCCAGCGGCAGCCGCCACTGGAGCGCGCCTTGCTCCTGCTCTATCTCGAAGATCGCCCGCAACGTGAAATCGCGGAGATCCTCGGCCTCACCGAAAACAATGTCTCCACCAAGATCGGACGCCTCAAGCAGCGCATCCGCGACGAACCCTGACCGCACAGGACCACATGGACGCCATCATGGAACTCGACGAATTCAAATCCGCCTGGCAGGCGCTCGACCGCCGCCTGGAACTGGACAACCGCCTCAGGCTGCACGACCTGCGCGAGCGCACCCTGCACAAGACGCGCGGCAACCTGCGCCCGCTGTACTGGGGCCAGGTCGCACAGACCCTGTTCGGCCTGATCTTCATCCTGCTCGCCGGGCTGCTGTGGATGAGCCACCCCGCGCATGCCTCCACGATTGTCGCTGGCGTGCTGGTGCATGCCTATGGCGTGCTGACCATCATCGGCGCCGGCGTGGTGATCAGCGTGATCGGCAAGGTCGATCATGCGAGGCCGGTGCTCGACATCCAGAAGCAGTTGCTGCGCATTCGCACGCTGTACATCCGCAGCGGGATGGTCGCCGGCCTGCCGTGGTGGTTCCTGTGGATCGCGATCCTGCAGGTGCTGGCCGGCCTGGGCGATGTCGACCTGCTGGCGAAGGCGCCGTCGCTGGTGTGGAGCGGCTACGGCATCGGCATCGCCGGCCTGCTGGCGACATGGTGGTTCCACCGCTGGGCGCGACGCCCCGAACGCGGCGAGTTCGGCCGCAAGATGGACGACAGCCTGACCGGCGGCAGCCTGCGCAAGGCGCTGGCCCAGCTCGAGGAACTCAAGCGCTTCGAGCAGGAATGAGCCGCGCGCGGCGATGCCGGCCGGCATCGCCGCCCTGCTGGAAGTTGGCTGGCTTCGGGCACGTTGCAAGCATCACGGGCGCGACTAGCGTGACGCCATGGACGCGAAGACGGCGGAAACCGCGATGAAGAAGATCCTGGTTGGCCTGGCCGTGGTCGCCATCCTGTGCATGGTTGGCGGCGCCGGCTACCGCTTCGGCCAGTACCTGGCGGAGCGGGACGCACCCGTTCGACAGGCGAATGCCGGCGCCTGAATCAACGCGGCGCTTCGGTACGTTCCACGACCGCCGCATCCGTCGCCTCGATCGCCTCGATCGCCTCCGGCTCGGCAGCCAGATGGGGAATCTCGAGGATCGCGCCATCGAGTTCCGCCATCGGGCTTTCGTCCGGGCATTGCGGGTCGGGGAAGCCGAAGTGGCGGCGCAGGGCCATGCCGCAGGCATTGATGTCGACCACGTCCTGCGCGGCCTCGTCCTCCGGCTGCATGCAGCGGGCGTCGTAGGCGCGGCGGAATGCGTCGCGGCGGGCCACGAAGTCGTTGCCGCAGCGGCGCGCCAGGCGGATGCGGTTGAGGTCGTCTTCCACCGCGTTCGCGCCCGCCAGCCCGTACTGCTCAAGCTCGCCGGGGGCGAGGATCCGCAAGGTGCGGTTGGGCACGGTGGTCATCAGGTCGTAGACCTCGGCGGATGCGCCGTTGCGCTCCAGGTAGTTGCGCAGGTTGTCGCTGATCGTACGCAACTCCTCGCCCAGTTCCCTGCGCGAGGTCGCCGCCGAGCCGACCCGGATCATGCGGTGGATGCCGACCGGCCCGGCCACCACGCGCATGTCGCCGGCGGCCAGCAGCAGCACGCAGGCGCTGTGGCAGGACGAGTCGCCGCGCACCCAGATCGTCCAGTCGTTCTCGCCGATGGCGTCGCCGGCGCGGATCGCGGCTTCCACGTGGCCGCCGGCGGAATCGATGTCGAGGATGCGCTTGCCGATGCCGAGGTCGGTGGCGACCTTGCCGGTGCGTTCGGCCAGCGCGGCGAAACTGGTGGTGACCTTGCCCTGGTAACGCAGCCGCACCAGCCCGGTGCCGCGGCAGTCCTGCATCGCTTCGCGCAGGTCGACGTAGGCCAGCGACAGCACCGGCCGGCCGTCGCCACTGGCGTAGTCGGCGCCGCAGTCGATCCAGGCGTCGCCCGCTTCCAGCCGGGTCGGCGACCAGTCGATCCCGGCCTGCTCCTTGCGCTGCACCGCCGGTGCCGCCTGCGCGCCCTGGTCGACGCTGGCGCCGGTCTGTTCCTCGGGCGGGCGAGCACAGGCGACCACGGCCAGGCACAGCGCAAGCGGGATCCAACGAAGCGACATCGGGCGAACCGGTCGGGGATTTGCGGGCAGTCTAGTGCGCGGCGGCAACGGGCTGCCCAACCAGCGATGAATCGCGATCATGGCCTTGCGTCGTGACGACGCGGCCGGCTGCGGCCGCGGGCTGCGTTTGCAGCAACGAGTCATCGGGGAGACACGCATGAAGCACCAGCACGAGCGGTCCGCGGCCGTGGACGGCCCGGCGGGCATTCGCGACAAGGGCGGCTGGTTCATCTACCTGTTCTTCGGCATCCACATGCTGATGTTCGGCCTGTCCGGCTTCGTGATGGCGTATTCGGCGGACCGGCCCGAGCTCACCTTCCTGTACATGCACGGCGGCATCGCCATCGTGGTGTACACGGTGTTCTACCTGGTGATCTTCGGCCTCGACGAGGTCCGCTGGATGCTGATCAACGCCGCGCTCGGCATCCTCGGCATCTACTCGCAGGTCGGCTGGATCCTGGAACGCTTCGGCAAGCGCATCGACGACTATCGGTGGCAGGTCCACGTCATCCCGTTCCTGTACTACGTGCTGTACACCTTTTTGCTGCGCCAGTTCCTGCTGGACGTGACCCGCAGCCGCGACAACCCGAAGCGCCGCGCGCAGGTCAACAACGCCTACGTGGTGGTCTCGCTGCTGGTGTACGGCCTTGTCCTGTGGCGCATGCGCGACGGCGGCTGAGGCACGCGCTCAGCGCGCCATGCAGTGCTTCCAGCGCGCCTCGACCCGGCTGGCGAACCACGCGGTGGTCAGCTTGCGGCTGATCTTCGGGCTTGCCAGCGCGATGTCCGGCACCCGCGCGCGCGCCACCGGCCTGCCTGCGCCCTTGCCGTCGGCAAGCGCGAACACCCGCCGGTACAGCGCGGTGTCCGCGAACCCGGCGGCGTCACCACTGGCCAACGCCGCGCGGATGCCGGCGGCATCCATCCCCAGCTGCGGCGCGATCGCGCGCAACGCGGCCTCGGTCGCGCCGGGCCGGTCGATCGGCGCGCCGGGCGTCAGCAGGTCACCATCGCGCGCGAGGCGGGTGCCGCTGGCGATCGCCGCCGCCTGCTGGAATGCCGCATTGCGGCTTGCATACCAGCCGGCATTGAAATCCGCGAACCGGTACAGCGGCGCCTGGTAGTCGGCCGGATAGCCGAGCAGGTGCTTGATCCCGAAGTACAGACCGCCGCGCCGGCTGAACACCTCGCCGCGCACGGAGCCATCGAGCGGATACGGGTAATCGCGCAGGTGGCGCTGGGCGAAATCGATGCGCACCTGCATCGGCCCGCCGGTCCGCACCGGGTTGAAGCGCGCGAACAGGCGCCGGCCCATCGGCACCCTGCGGGTCATCTCCTCGAACAACGCGGACAGCTCCTGCTCGGTGCGCAATGCCTGGATGCGTTGCGCATAGGTGCGGCCATCGGCCGAACGGAAGCGCAACCCGGCCTCGACCATGAACGTCGGGATCCGCAGCCGTTCCGCGCGGCGGTCGATCTCCGCCCGCGCGATCCTGGCCAGGCCCGGCACCGGCGGGTCGGCGCGATAGCCCGACTCCTGCTCGACCACCGCCAGCACCGCGCACAGGTTGGCGCTGCTCGGCTGCAGGTTCTGCGCCGCGAACGCGGCCTGGATGTCGCGCGCCCAGCCATCGCGCTCGTGCAGGGTGGCCGGCAGCTTGCGCAGCAGTTCGGCGCGCACGTCCTCCGGAGCAGGCGCCACGTCGCAGGCGGACAGGCAGGCGATCCCCAGGCAAAGGGCGAGCCACGCGAAAGGTCGGGGACGTCGGGGATCGTGCGTCATGCGGCGCTGCCGGCGATTTCGCGCAGAGGCTAGCAGTCCGTGCTGAACCGCGGCCGAGTGCGCGCGCTCGACCGGAAATCCACTGCAAGCGCGCTCCGCCTGCGATCATGGGCGATGACCACGCCCACCACGTTCGCCGACCTTGCCCTTGCGCCCGCGCTGCGCGCCGGCCTCGACGCCCTCGATTACACCACCCTCACCCCCATCCAGGCGCAGGCGCTGCCCGCGATCCTGCAAGGCCGCGACCTCATCGCGCAGGCGCCCACCGGCAGCGGCAAGACCGCGGCATTCGGGCTGGGCCTGCTGCAAAGGATCGACCCCGCGGCCGGGGGCACCCAGGCGCTGGTGCTGTGCCCCACCCGCGAACTGGCCGACCAGGTCGGCAAGCAGTTGCGCAAGCTGGCCACCGGCATCGCCAACCTGAAGCTGTCGGTGCTGTGTGGCGGCATCCCGCTGGCGCCGCAGCTGGCCTCGCTGGCGCATGCGCCGCAGGTCGTGGTGGGCACGCCGGGGCGGGTGCTGGAACTGGTGCAGAAGGACGCGCTGGACCTGCGCGGCGTGCGCGTGCTGGTGCTGGACGAGGCCGACCGCATGCTGGACATGGGCTTCGACGAACCGATCCGCGCGCTGGTCAAGCGCACCCCGAAGGACCGCCAGGGCCTGCTGTTCTCGGCCACCTTCCCCGACGCCATCCGCACCCTGGCCACCGCGATGCTGCGCGATCCTCTGGAGGTCAGCGTGGGCGGCGGCGCGCAGCCGGCCACCATCGCCACCCATTTCTTCGAGGCAGAACCGGCCCGGCGCGCGCCGCAGCTGGCGGCGCTGCTGCTGCGCTTCAACCCGGAATCCACGGTGGTGTTCTGCAACATGCGCAAGGACACCGAGGAAGTGGTGGGCTCGCTGGCCCACTACGGTTTCACCGCGCTGGCGCTGCACGGCGACATGGAGCAGCGCGACCGCGAGGAAGTGCTGGTGCGGTTCGCCAACCGCAGCTGCAACGTGCTGGTGGCCAGCGACGTGGCCGCGCGCGGGCTGGACATCGACGACATCGGCGCGGTGGTGAACTACGAACTGCCCACCGATGCCGACACCTGGCTGCACCGCATCGGCCGCACCGGCCGCGCCGGCCGCGCCGGCCTCGCCCTGAGCCTGGTCGCAACGAACGAACGCAACCGCGCCGCGCCGATCGAGGCACGCATGCTGGAACAGGGCGGCGCACCGATCCGCTTCGAACAGATCGCCCCGCAGGAGGGCAAGCCGCGCGGCGTGCCGCAGGCGGCGATGGCGACACTGCGCATCGACGCCGGCCGCACCGACAAGCTGCGCCCCGGCGACATCGTCGGCGCGCTCACCGGCGAGGCGGGGCTGGCGAAGGAGGCGGTCGGCAAGATCGACGTCTACCCCACCCGCAGCTATGTCGCCATCGCCCGCGGCCAGGCCGACCGCGCGCTGGAGCGGCTGCGCGCCGGCAAGATCAAGGGCCGGCGCTTCCGCATCCACCGGCTGTAGGCCGGCAGGCGCCAACGGTCATGCCGCCGGGCCAGGACGCGGTGCGGCATGTCGCGGCAGCCCCAGCGACACCAGCGCCGCGATCGCCAGCAGCAGCGCCGAAACCGCAAGACAGGCAGCCAGCCCCGCCACCTGGAACACCCAGCCCGACAGCACGGTGCCCATCAGTCGTCCCAGCGCATTGGCCATGTAGTAGAAACCCACGTCCAGCGACACGCCGTCCTCGGAGGCATAGCTGACGATCAGGTAGCTGTGCAGCGACGAGTTGATCGCGAACAGCACCCCGAACACCAGCAGGCCGACGACCAGCACCACGCCGGCCGGAAACGCCGCCGCCAGCATCGCCGCCAGCATCGCCGGAATCCCCGCCAGCACGGCCGCCCAACCGAACGCCGCCCGGCCATCGGGCAGCGCACCGCGGCGAAGACCGGTGAACTTCGGGGCCACCGCCTGCACCACGCCGTAGCCGATCACCCACGCGGCCAGGAACCCGCCCACCCGCCAGAAGTCCCAGCCCAGCGACTGCGCCAGGAACACCGGCAGGGCGACCACGAACCACACGTCGCGCGCACCGAACAGGCACATCCGCGCCGCCGACAGGATGTTGATGGCGCGGCTCTTGGACAGCAGGTCGCGGAACCTGGGCTTGTGCTTCGCCTTGCCCAGGTCACGCCTGAGCAGGATCAGGCTCGCCACCCAGACCAGCGCCAGCGCCGCGGCCATGGCCGCAACCGATGCCCTGAACCCCACCCACGTCAGCAGCGCGCCGCCGAGGAAGAACCCCAGCCCCTTGAGCGCGTTCTTGGAGCCGGTCAGCGCCGCCACCCAGCGGTACAGCGTGCCCTGCGCCTCGCCCGGCACCAGCAGCTTGATGCTGCTCTTGGCGCTCATCTTGTTGAGGTCCTTGGCGATGCCGGACAACGCCTGCGCCGCCATCACCCACGGCACGGTCAACGCCGCCGCCGGCACCAGCAGCATCGACAGCGCCACAACCTGCAGCGCCAGGCCGATGTTCATCGTGCGGTTGAGCCCGATCCGCGCGCCCAGCCAGCCACCGACCAGGTTGGTGATGACGCCGAAGACCTCGTAGAACAGGAACAGCATCGCCACCTGCAGCGGCGAATAACCCAGCTGGTGGAAATGCAGCACCACCAGCATGCGCAGCGCGCCGTCGGTGAGGGTGAATGCCCAGTAGTTGCCGGTGATCAGCAGGTACTGGCGGACGTCTTGCGACAGGGTACGCATGGCACGCATGGATCAGCCTGCGTTGCCGACCAGCCGCACCAGCTCGGCGGTACGGTTCACGTAGCCCCATTCGTTGTCGTACCAGGCGTAGATCTTCACCTGGGTGCCGTTGACCACCCGCGTGGACAGCGCATCGACGATGCTGGAGCGCGGGTCGTGCAGGAAGTCGATCGACACCAGCGGGCGCGTTTCGTAGCCCAGCACCCCGGCAAGTTCGCCTTCGGCGGCGACCTGCAACAACCGGTTCACTTCTTCCACGCTGGTCGCACGCTCGACCTCGAACACGCAGTCGGTCAGCGAGGCATTGGTCAGCGGGACGCGGACGGCGTGGCCGTCCAGCCGCCCGCGCAGCTCCGGGAAGATCTCGGCGATCGCGGTGGCCGACCCGGTGGAGGTCGGGATCAGGCTGCTGCCGCAGGCGCGCGCGCGGCGCAGGTCCTTGTGCGGCGCATCCACGATCACCTGGGTGTTGGTCAGGCTGTGGATGGTGGTGATGCTGCCGTGGCGGATGCCCAGGCCGTCATGGATCACCTTGACCACCGGCGCCAGGCAGTTGGTTGTGCACGAGGCCGCCGACACGATCCGGTGCAGCGCCGGATCGAAGCGCTGGTGGTTGACGCCCATCACGATGTCCAGCGCGCCGGCGCTCTTGACCGGCGCAGTCACCACCACGCGCTTCACGCCCTGGTCCAGGTACGGCTGCAGCACGTCGGGCTTGCGGAACTTGCCGGAGGCTTCGAGCACCACGTCGCAGCCCGACCAGTCGGTGTCGGCCAGCGCCTTGTTGCAGGTCACGGGGATGCGCTGGCCATCGATCACCAGGGCGTCGCCCCCGGCGGCCGCATCGCGGTCCCAGCGGCCCTGGACGGAATCGAAGCGCAGCAGGTGCGCGAGGGTGGCCGGATCGCCGGCCGGGTCGTTGATGTGAACGAACTGCAGATCGGGATTGCCCCAGGCCGCACGCAGGGTGAGGCGGCCCATGCGGCCGAAGCCGTTGATGCCGACGCGGATGGACATGGTGGCTCCTCAGTTGCTGGTGTGGGTGAGGATCAGGTCCTCGATCGACTTCGGTGCCAGCACGCGCCCGGTGGAGACCACGGTGTCGTCGATCGCAAGGCCGGGGGTGGCCATCACCCCGAGCGCCGCGATCTCGGCGATATCGGTGACCTTGATGATGTCGGCGTCGCGGCCGAGGTTGTCCAGCGCCCGCCGCGTGTTGTCGGCGAGCATGACGCACTTGGAACAGCCTTGGCCCAGGATCTTGATGCGCATGCTGCAGTCCTCGATCAGGTGAAAAGAAACGCGGTGGCGTTGAACAGCAGGCCGATGACGACGATGCCGACGGCGACGATGGCGAAGAAGGTGGCGAGCAGGCGCGCCTTGACCACGCGCTTGAGCATGATCAGCGAGGGCAGCGACAGCGCGGTGACCGCCATCATGAAGGCGAGCACGGTGCCCAGCCCCACGCCCTTGCCGACCAGCGCCTCGGCGATCGGCAGGGTCCCGAAGATGTCCGCATAGACCGGGATGCCCGCCAGCACCGCCACCGGCACCGCCCACCACTTGTCCTGGCCCAGCAGCGCGGCGATTGCCTGCTGCGGGATCCAGTTGTGGATGGCGGCGCCAACGCCCACGCCGATCAGGATGTACGGCCACACCCGGCGCACGATCTCGACGACCTGGTCGCGCGCGTAGGCCGCGCGTTCGCGCCGGCTCATCGCCTGCGGGGCCAGCTCCACTGCCGGCACGCGGGTCACGAACTCCGCGACCTGGCCTTCCATCCGCAGCGCACCGATCAGGGTGCCCCCCGCGACCGCCAGCACGATACCCACGGCGACGTAGCTGATCGCCACCGTCCAGTTGAAGACGCTGGCCAGCAGGATCATCGAGGCCAGGTCCACCAGCGGCGAGGAAATCAGGAACGAGAAGGTCACCCCCAATGGCAGCCCCGCGCTGGTGAAGCCGATGAACAGCGGGATCGACGAACACGAACAGAACGGCGTCAGCGTGCCCAGCAACGCGCCCACCGTGTTCGCCCTGAGCCCGCGCATGCCACCGAGGATCCGGCGCGTGCGCTCCGGCGGGAAATGGCTCTGCACCCACGACACCGCGAAGATCAGCACCGCCAGCAGCAGGAAGATCTTGATCGTGTCGTAGATGAAGAAATGCACGCTGCCGCCGATCCGGCTGGCGGGATCCAGGCCCAGCGATTGCAGCAGCCACGCCACCAGGTCGGACAGCCACTGCATCCGCAGCAGTTGCGCGTTGAGCCAGTGCAGGAGTTCCATCACCGGGCCTGCCTTGCGCGGACGGGCGCCTCGTCGCGCGGCGGCGCGCCGGCGTCCGGCGCGCACTTCGACGGATCGCCGCCGCAGCAGTTGCGGGTGAGGAAGTCGACCAGCGCCTGCATCTCCGCGAACTTCGCCCGGTACAGGATGTGACGACCCTGCGGCTGCGCTTCGATCAACCCCGCCTGCGCCAGGTTCTTGAGGTGGAAGGACAGGGTCGCCGCCGGCATGCCGAACCTGTCGCTGAGGTCGCCGGGGAACGCGCCTTCGGGCCCCAGTTCGACCAGGTGCCGGAAGATCGCAAGGCGGGAGCCGTGGGCCAGTGCTCCCAGGGCAGTGACCGCGTGCTTGATGTCCATTTTTCGATTATGTTGGAATTATCGAATTCAGGCAACCACCGATGGCGCGCCGCGCCGTGTGCATCGCTTGGCGTCGCGGGACGCCGGGATTGCTTGCCGGCCGTTGCAGGTCCGGTGCCGCGCCGCCCCGGGCGGCGGCGCGCGGTGGCCTTGGCTAGCGCGCAGCGGCCGTGACCGCGTCCAGGTTGCCGTCGACGCGGGCGGCGAACGCGGCCGCCTTCGCCTTGAGCGCATCGCGCAGGCCGTCCCCGGCTTCGATCTGGCGCGTGGCCTGGGCGACGATGCCATCGATGTGTTCGCCGATCCGGCGCGGGTCGAACACCGGTGCCTGCGGTTGCAGCTGGCCCATCAGCGTCCGCATCTTGTGGGTGTTCGCGCCGAACGCCACCAGCGGGGTGCCGCCGGTGGTCGCGAAGATGCCCGGATGCCAGCGCCCGCCGAGGTGCACCCGGCTGTGCGCGAGCACGTCGATGCCCTGCACCACCGGCAGGTTGAGCCCGAGCAGCGGCCGTCCGGTGCGGGCGGCGACCCTGCGCATGATCGCCGCGTCGACCTCGCAGGACGCCACCAGCAAGACCTGCTGGCCAAGCGCCTGCAGGCGCCGGGTGAGCTCGACGAACGCGGGCACCGCCGCCTGCGCAGCCGCATCGTCACCCACGTATGCCGAGCTTGCGCTCAGCGTCACGTAGGGCGCGTACGGATCGAACCCCTCGACCACGTCGGGCCATGCCGAGAAGTGGCCATCATCCCGCGCGAGTGGGCCCCAGTCCTCCAGCGCACGCGGACGCGCGGTCCAGCCCACGTCCGGGAACTCGGCGAACGCTGCACCCGGCACCAGCGCCGCATACGCCGCGCCGCTTTCTGCCTCGCGCACGTGCACGGCGGCCAGCCCCGGCAAGACCTTCGCCACCATCTCGGCAAGCGCGGGTTCGGCGAGATCCATGCAGAGGTTGGTCAGCACGCAGGGCTTGCCGAACACCTGGCTGGCGAGATAGGCGAGCAACAACAACATGCGGCCCTTCACCACGCCGGGGCGGATGAAATTCTCGCCATTCAGCAGCACCAGGTCGCAATCGCGCAGCGAGTGCGCCACCTGCTCCAGCGCGCGGCCAGCGCTTACCTCCGCGGCAATCCGCTGCAGGTCCGCCCAGGTGGCCGGCGCCTGCACGCCTTGCTGTGGCCGGAAGAACCAGCGGCTGCCGACCCGCTGCGTGGCCGCGCACCCAAGCCGCGCAAGTTCGCGCCGGTACCAATCGCCCATGAACCGGCATCCCCAGTTCGGATGGTCGGAGGTATCGGGTGCGAACAGGATCTTCTTCGCCATCGGGTCAGGCCTCCGCCGGCGGGACCTGTCCCGGCTTTCCCGCGTCCTGCCATCGGTCCGAATGCCAGCGCCCGGTCATGACCGCAACCCGGCAACGATTTCCGACACGTTGAGCCCGAGCTCCAGCTGCAGGCGCACGTACTCGCGTTCCTTGCGCGACAGGCTGCGGCCCACCTCGATGCGCACGTCCTCCGCCTGCAGGATGCGCAGGATCCTGGGCAGCGCCGAACCCACCGCGTCGGGGCCGTAGCCGGCTTCACGCAGGGCGGCGCGGATCAGCGCTTCAACGTCCATGGCACGTCCGGGTCGGTCAGCAGGGGCTGTATTGTGGCCCACGGAACAGGCGAAAATGCCCGCATGGATGCCATGGAACGCCACTTCGCCCCGTTTCGCGCCAACACCGTTGGCAACGCGCAGACATTCCACTCGCCATATGGCGAGCAGCGAATCGTCTATGCCGACTGGACCGCCAGCGGCCGCCTGTACCGGCCGATCGAGACGCGGCTGCTGGAAAGCTTCGGCCCGTTCGTGGGCAATACCCACTCGGAAAGCAGCGAAACCGGGCGCGCGATGACGCTTGCCTACCACGAGGCGCATCGCATCCTGAAAGCACATGCGAACGCCGGACCCGATGACCTGATCATCTCCACCGGCACCGGCATGACCGGGGTGATCAACAAGTTCCAGCGCATCCTCGGGCTCAAGGCGCCACAGGGCCTGCGCCGCTTCCTCAACCTCACCGAGGCGGAACGCCCGGTGGTGTTCATCACCCACATGGAGCACCACTCCAACCAGACCTCCTGGTACGAGACCATCGCCGACGTCGTGGTGGTGCCGCCGGATGAGCAGGGCCTGGTCGACCTCGCCGCGCTGGAGTCGCTGCTGCACGACTATCGCGACCGCCCGCTGAAGATCGGCGCCTTCACCGCCTGCTCGAACGTCACCGGCGTGTCCACGCCCTACCACGCGATGGCCAGGCTGATGCACCGCGCGGGCGGCGTGGCCTTCGTCGACTTCGCCGCGTCGGCGCCGTACGTGGACATCGACATGCACCCGGCGGACCCCGAGCAACGCCTGGATGCCGTGCTGTGGTCGCCGCACAAGTTCCTCGGCGGGCCGGGCTCGTCCGGCGCGCTGATCTTCAACCGCAGGCTCTACCGCAATACCGTTCCCGATGATTGCGGCGGCGGCACCGTGAACTGGACCAACCCGTGGGGCGAGTACTCCTTCCTCGACGACATCGAGGCCCGCGAGGACGCCGGCACGCCCGGATTCCTGCAGACCATCAAGGCCGCGCTTGCGGTGCGGCTGAAGGACCAGATGGGCGTCGCGGCGATGCGCCAGCGCGAACACGAGATCGTCCCGTACGTGATGGATGCGCTGGAGGCGATCCCGGGTGTCAACGTGCTGGCGCGCACGCGCCGCGACCGGCTGGCGATCTTCTCGTTCCATGTCACCGGGATCCACTACAACCTGATCGTGCAACTGCTCAACGACCGCTTCGGCGTGCAGGCCCGCGGCGGCTGTTCCTGCGCCGGCACCTACGGCCACTACCTGCTGCACGTGGATCCGACCCTGTCGCATTCGATCACCGATCGCATCGACCAGGGCGACCTGTCGGACAAGCCGGGCTGGGTGCGGATTTCCTTCCATCCGACCACCTCGACGGCGGAAATCGACCACACCCTCGATGCCGTGCGCGAAATCGTCGCCCACGTGCACGAATGGGCCCGGGAATACGAATATTCGCCGGTCACCAACGAGTTCACCCTGCGCGGCGCGGATGGCAACGCGCCGATGGCGCGCGTCAAGCGCTGGTTCGAACTGGATCGCTGAGCCCGCGCGGGCCCGGGGCGCTAGCGGTGCCCGCCGCTCACAGCATCGGCAGCTTCAGGCCCTGTTCCTTCGCGCACTGCCGGGCGATCTCGTAACCGGCATCCGCATGCCGCATCACCCCGGTGGCGGGGTCGTTCCACAGCACGCGGGCGATCCGCCTGTCCGCTTCCGGGGTGCCGTCGCATGCGATCACCACGCCGCTGTGCTGCGAATAGCCCATGCCGACGCCGCCGCCGTGGTGCAGGCTCACCCAGGTCGCGCCGCCGGCGACGTTGAGCATGGCGTTGAGCAGCGGCCAGTCGCTGACCGCATCGCTGCCGTCGCGCATCGCTTCGGTTTCGCGGTTGGGCGAAGCCACGCTGCCGCTGTCCAGATGGTCGCGGCCGATCACGATGGGCGCCTTCAGCTCGCCGTTGCGCACCATTTCGTTGAACGCCAGGCCCAGCGTGTGGCGCAGGCCCAGGCCCACCCAGCAGATCCGCGCCGGCAGGCCCTGGAAGCTGATGCGCTCGCGCGCCATGTCCAGCCAGCGGTGCAGGTGGGCGTCGCCCGGGATCAGCTCCTTCACCTTCGCGTCGGTCTTGTAGATGTCTTCCGGGTCGCCCGAAAGCGCCACCCAGCGGAACGGGCCGATGCCGCGGCAGAACAGCGGGCGCACATAGGCCGGCACGAAGCCGGGGAAATCGAAGGCGTTCTTGCAGCCGACATCGAACGCCATCTGGCGGATGTTGTTGCCGTAGTCGACGGTGGGGATGCCCGCCGCATGGAAGGCCAGCATCGCCTCCACGTGCACGCGCATCGACTGCTTGGCCGCGTCGCGCACCTTTTCCGGGTTGGCCTGCTGTTCCGCCAGCCACTGCTCCACCGTCCAGCCGATCGGCAGGTAGCCGTGCACCGGGTCGTGCGCGCTGGTCTGGTCCGTCACGCAGTCCGGGCGCACGCCGCGGCGCACCAGCTCCGGCAGGATCTCCGCGGCATTGCCCAGCAGCGCGATGGATTTGGCCTCGCCGGCCTGCGTGTATTTTTCGATGCGGGCCAGCGCATCGTCGAGGTCGGTCGCCTGCTCATCGACATAGCGGGTCTTCAGGCGGAAATCGATGCTGCTCTGGCGGCATTCGATGTTGAGGCTGCAGGCCCCGGCCAGCGACGCCGCCAGCGGCTGCGCGCCGCCCATGCCACCCAGGCCGGCGGTGAGGATCCACTTGCCTTGCAGCGAACCGCCGTAGTGCTGGCGGCCCATTTCCACAAAGGTTTCGTAGGTGCCCTGCACGATGCCCTGCGACCCGATGTAGATCCAGCTGCCGGCGGTCATCTGGCCGTACATCATCAAACCCTTCCTGTCGAGTTCGTTGAAGTGCTCCCAGGTTGCCCAGTGCGGCACCAGGTTGGAATTGGCGATCAGCACGCGCGGCGCGTCGGCATGGCTGGGGAACACGCCGACCGGCTTGCCCGACTGCACCAGCAGGGTTTCGTCGTCGCCCAGGGTCTTCAGCGTTTCAATGATCCGGTCGTAGCAGTCCCAGTCGCGCGCGGCGCGGCCGATGCCACCGTACACCACCAGCGACGCCGGATCCTCGGCCACTTCCGCATCCAGGTTGTTCTGCAGCATGCGGAACGGCGCTTCGGTCAGCCAGGACCTGCAGCTGAGCGTGTTGCCGCGCGGCGCGCGGATGCTGCGGGACGGATCGTGGCGGCTGGACATCGGATGCGGCTCCTGCGGGTAAGCCGCGATTATCGCATCGGGGGTCGAGGAATTCGGTGGGACGTGGCGGTTGCCGCTGCCGCGAAATCAAGGAGGAGGCCGCAGCCGCAGGCGAAGGCCGGGGGACATTCGCGGCAGCGGCAACCGCCACGGCCCTCGCAATCGTTAGACACGATGCGCAGGCGCACAACGCCGTTTGGCTATCATCTGCTTATGCCGCCACGCCATCTTGTCGCCCTGCTTTTCCTCCTGCTCGCCATGGTGGGATGCGCCAGCCTTCCGGAGCCTGCGTCCCGGCATGCGGTGTTGCTGGTCTCGATCGACGGCCTGCCGGCCGATGTGCCCGGCAGCGGGCGGATGCCGGCGCTGGACGCGATCGCGCGCGAAGGCACCCGCGCCGAGTGGGTGAACCCGAGTTACCCCACCCTGACCTTCCCCAACCACTACACGCTGGTGACCGGCTTGCGCCCGGACCACCACGGCATCGTCCACAACAACATGCGTGACCCGGCACTGGGACGGTTCGTGTCGAAGGACGCCAGCGCACATGACGGCCGCTGGTGGCGTGGCGAGCCGATCTGGGCCACCCTGCAGCGGCAGGGCGGGATCGCGGCCACCATGTTCTGGCCCGGCTCGGAAGCGGACATCGCCGGCGAGCGCCCGCGCCACTGGCAGCGGTTCAACGGCGCAGTGCCGGTGCAGGCGCGCGTGCAGCAGGTGTTGGCCTGGCTCGACCTGCCGCCGGCGCGGCGACCACGACTGGTCACCCTGTACCTGGAGCAGTACGACGTGGCCGCGCACGCCGCCGGCATGGATTCCGACCGGGCGATGCGGGCGCTGGCCACCCTCGATGCCGGGCTCGCACAGTTGCGCGATGGACTGCGCGCGCGCGGACTCGGGGACAACGTGGACCTGATCGTGCTGTCCGACCACGGCATGGCCGACGTGCGCGGCGAGGACGTCCGCTACATCGACGAGCTGGTGCCCGCGGACGCGATCCTTCCCGAGTACGGCGGCCAGCTGATGGGCTTCGCCCCGCGCCCCGGCCGCGAGCGCGAGGTCGAGGCCGCCGTGCTTGGCCGCCACGACCACTTCCAGTGCTGGCGCAAGGGCGAACTGCCGGCGGGCTGGCACTACGGCCGCAATCCGCGCGTCCCTGCCATCGTCTGCCAGGCCGACCACGGATGGCGCGTCTGGATGCGCCACTGGCCTGCGCAGGCCGCGCTGAAGGGCGAGCATGGCTTCGCGCCCGAGGATCCAGGCATGCGCGCGGCGTTCGTCGCGGCGGGTCCGTCATTCCGCGCGGGCACCCAACTGCCGGCGTTCGACAACGTCGATGTGTATCCGCTGCTCGCGCACCTGCTGGGCATCGCGCCCGCGCCGAACGACGGCGACCTCGCGCCGCTGCGGCCCGCGCTGCGGGATGCGCGGCGATGATCCTGTGCCGGCGCATCGACAGCCCGATCGGACCGCTGATGCTGGCGGCGGACGACAGCGGCCTGCGCCACATCGAATTCCGCGACAACAGCCATCCTGCGGACCGGCGCGACTGGCATGGCGGCAGCAACGACATCCTGCAGGCGACCGAGGCGCAACTCGGCGAATACTTCGCCGGCCAGCGCCAGGCGTTCGAGCTGCCGCTGGCCCCGCAGGGCACGCCGTTCCAGTTGCAGGTCTGGGAAGGACTCGCGCGCATCCCGTTCGGCGCGACGATCAGCTACGCGCAACTCGCGCAGCGCATCGGCAACCCCGCCGGCACCCGCGCGGTGGGCGCCGCCAATGGCCGCAACCCGCTGCCGATCGTGCTGCCCTGCCATCGCGTGATCGGCGCGGACGGCGCGATGACCGGCTTCGGCGGCGGCGTGCCGGTCAAGGAATTCCTGCTGCGGCTGGAAGGGTCATTGCCCGCCGGGCAGGCGGGGCTGTTCGCGCTGTAGGGGCGGCGCAAGCCGCGACATGCGATGCCAGTTCCAGGCTTGCGCCGCGCCTACGACAGCAACTGCCGCATCGCCTCGCGGTAGCGCGCGGCGATCGCCTCGCGATCGCGGTGGCGGCCGTCCTCGACCACGCGCACGCCGGCGACGACGACATCGCGCACCAGGCTGGCGTTGCCGCTGAAGATCCAGCGATCGATGAGGTCGTCCGCGCTGGCGCCGGCGAGGATCGGTGCCTGCGCGTCCAGCACGATGCGGTCATCGGCGGCGAATCCGCTGCTGTCGGCGGCACTTCCCAGCACGCCCTGCAGCAGGGCGGCGCCGACGCTGGGCGAATCCGCGCTGCTGGCGATGTTGCGGCGGCGCGCGTGCAGCCGTTGCCCGTATTCCAGCCAGCGCAGTTCCTCCACCGGCGAGACCGAGATGTGCGAATCCGAACCGATGCCCCAGCGCCCACCGGCATCCAGGAAGCTGCGCAGCGGGAACAGGCCATCGCCGAGGTTGGCTTCGGTGGTGGTGCAGATCGCCACCGTCGCGCCGCTGCGGGCGATGCCCTGCACTTCGGCCGCGTCGAGGTGGGTGGCATGCACCAGCGTCCAGCGCGCATCCACCGCCGCGTTGTCCAGCAGCCACTGCACCGGGCGCGCGCCGCGCACCGCCACGCATTCGTCGACTTCGGCGGTCTGCTCGGCAACGTGGATGTGGATGCGCGCGTCGGCCGGCAAACCCGCCAGTACCTCGCCCATCGCCGCCGCCGGCACCGCACGCAGGCTGTGCAGCGCGCAGCCGATGCGCACCGTGTCGCCAGCATTCGCGCGCAGTGTCTCGTGCAATCGCAGGTAGGCATCGACCCGGTGGCCGAAACGCCGCTGGCGCTCGGACAGCGCGCGACCGTCGAAGCCGCCGGTCATGTACAGGACCGGCAGCAGGGTGATGCGGATGCCGGTCTCGCGGGCTGCGCGCAGCAAGGCCTGTGACATCGCGTCGGGTTGCGCATGCGGGGTGCCGTCCGCCGCGTGGTGCAGGTAGTGGAACTCGCAGACCGTGGTGTAGCCGGCTTCGAGCATCTCCACGTACAGCTGCGCGGCCACCGCCTGCAGCAGCCCGGGATCGAAGCGCGCGGCCATTGCGTACATGGTTTCGCGCCAGGTCCAGAACGAATCGCGTGGATCGGTCTGGCGCTCCGCCATGCCCGCCATCGCGCGCTGGAACGCATGCGAATGCAGGTTGGCGATGCCGGGCAAGGCCCAGCCGCGCGGGGTGGCGGTGGCGTGGTTTCGCATCGGCGGATTGTATGCGGGCGCGGCTTACAATCGCCGCATGACGATGCAACCGCGATGGGACGGGCTGCTGCTTGGCGCCACACTGGCCACGCTGGACGCGGACGCCGGCTACGGCCTGGTCGCGGACGCCGCACTGGGCTGGAAGGATGGCGTGATCACGTATGCCGGATCGCGCGCAGGCTTGCCGGGCGAAATAGACGGGCTATCCGACGAAGTCATCGAGGCCGAGGGCGTGGTTACCCCGGGGCTGGTCGACTGCCATACCCACGTGGTGTTCGCCGGCGACCGTGCCGTTGAGTTCGAGCTGCGCCTGCAGGGCGCGAGCTACGAACAGATCGCGCGCGCCGGCGGCGGCATCCTGTCGACCGTGCGCGCAGTGCGCGCGGCCAGCGAAGACGAGCTTTTCAGGCAGTCGGAGCCGCGCATCGCGGCCCTGCTCCGCGACGGCGTCACCAGCCTGGAGATCAAGTCCGGCTATGGCCTGGACTTCGACAACGAACGCAAGATGCTGCGGGTGGCGCGCGCGCTGGGCGAACGCTTCGGGATCACGGTGCGCACCACCTGCCTCGCCGCGCATGCGCTGCCGCCGGAATTCGCGGGCGATGCGGACGGCTACATCGATGCCGCCATCGGCTGGCTGCCGCGCCTGCACGCGGAAGGCCTGGTGGATGCAGTGGACGCGTTCTGCGAAGGCATCGGCTTCAGCCCGGCGCAGACCCGGCGGATGTTCGAGGCCGCACGCGCGCTGGGGCTGCCGGTGAAGCTGCATGCGGACCAGCTGAGCGACCTCGGCGGCGCGGCGCTGGCCGCGGAATCCGGCGGACTGTCCGCCGACCACATCGAATTCACCAGCGAGGACGGCGTCCGTGCGATGGCGCTGCACGGCACGGTCGCCGTGCTGCTTCCCGGCGCATTCCACGTGCTGCGCGAAACGAAACTGCCACCCCTCGACCTGCTGCGCCAGCACCGGGTGTCGATGGCGGTCGCAACCGATTGCAATCCGGGCACGTCGCCGCTGCTTTCGCTGCGTCAGGCGATGCAACTGGCCTGCACGCATTTCCGGCTGACCCCGGAGGAAGCCCTGCGCGGGACGACGGTGAACGCCGCCAAGGCGCTGCGCCTGGCCGATCGCGGCGTCCTGCGCGCGGGCCTGCGCGCCGACTTCGCGCTGTGGCGCATCCGCCATCCCGCCGAACTCTGCTACTGGCTGGGCGGCACCCTGCTGCACGCCTCGTATGCCGGCGGCCACCGCCTCACCTGAACCGACCACGGAGTGCCGAACATGCGTCGTTGCATCCTGCTTGCCGCCCTGCTCATCGCCGCCAACGGCGCCCACGCGCAGGACGCCGCGCGCCGGCTGGCGCAGGACGCGGTCATCGTCGATACCCACGTCGATGCGCCGGGCATCCTGATGGACAAGTGGGCCGACCTCGGGATCGAGGCAAGGGACCGCGAATTCGACTATCCGAAGGCGCGCGCGGGCGGCCTGGATGTCGCCTTCATGTCGATCTACACCTCCCACGGGCAGGACACCGACGGCAGCGCCTGGCAGGTCGCCAACCGCATGATCGATGGCGTGCACGCGCTGGTGCAGCGGCATCCGGGCAGGTTCGCGCTGCTGACCTCGCCGGCCGACGTGGCGCGCCTGCGCGAAGGCGGCCGCGTGCTGCTGCCGCTGGGGATGGAGAACGGCGCCCCGCTGGGCGACAAACTCGCGAACGTGCAGTTCTTCTTCGACCGCGGCGTGCGCTACATCACCCTGGCCCACAGCGGCAACAACCGCCTCGCCGATTCGTCCTACGCGCGCGACAGGCAGTGGAACGGGCTGAGCCCATTCGGCCGCCAGGTGGTGGCGGAAATGAACCGGCTCGGGATCATGGTCGATGTCTCCCACCTCGGCGACGCCTCGGCGAAGGAAGCGATCGCGCTCAGCCGGGTACCGGTGATCGCCAGCCACTCCGCGTTCCGCCATTTCACCCCCGGCTTCGAACGCAACATCAGCGACGAGATCGCCCAGCTGGTGGCGGCGAAGGGTGGCGTGGTGCAAGTTCCGTTCGGCACCGCCTTCATCAACCCCGACAGCGCCGCCGACACCCAGGCGCATTTCCGCGCGATCAACGCGTTCAACACGCGCAACGCGGAACTGAAGGCACAGGGCCAGCCGGAACAGGACCGCGCCGCCTTCGACAAGGCCTGGGCCGCCGCGCACCCGGTGCGCAGCAGCACGCTGGCGCAGGTGCTGGAGCAGATCGACCATGGGGTGAAGCTGCTCGGCATCGACCACGTCGGCATCGGCTCCGACTTCGACGGCGTCGACGGCGAACTTCCGGCCGAACTGAAGACGGTGGCCGACTTCCCGAACCTGGTCGCCGGCCTGCAGGCGCGCGGCTATCGCGAAGCCGACATCCGCAAGATCCTCGGCGGCAACCTGCTGCGCGCGTGGGCCGAGGTCGAAGCCGGCGCATCACGCCAGCCCTGAAATGCGAAAGCCCCGCCGGGGCGGGGCTTTCGCTCTACAACAGCGGGATCCGGCGGGTCAGGCCTTCTTCGCCACGACCTTCTTGGCCGGCGCCTTGGCGACGGTCCTGGTCGCGGCCTTCTTCACCACCGGCGCGGCAGCGCTGCCGGCGGCCTTGGTGGTCGCGTGCGAACGCGCATTGCCGTAGCTGGAGTTGTAGCGCTTGCCCTTGGCCGTCTTGCGGTCGCCCTTGCCCATCGTGTTGCTCCTGGATCGATTCGAGAATGTGGTTCGCGCCGCGCGCGAGGGCGTGGATTCTAACACGCGGTCAATGCGCGCACGTGGCGTCGTGCACGTGGCCGTGGCTGAGCCGCAGGTTGGCGAGGTGGGCCAGGCCGACCAGGGTGCCGCCGAAGGTCATGGTCACCGCGTGCAGGATCGCGTCGTGGTGCAGCGGCTCGTGGCCGATCCCCAGCCACAGCGCGGCCAGCCCCGGCACCAGCAGCCACAGCGCGCGCACCGCGCGGTGCCGGCGATAGCCCTGGACGATGGTGAACAGGCCCAGCAGGCTCGCGAACAGCACGAAGCCCTCCTCGATCCCGTCGCCCATCAGGCCGGCGAACCCCATCGAGGGCAGCAGCGCGATCAGCACCGGCAGCAAGGCGCAATGCAGCGCGCACAGCAGGGAGCCGGTCGCGCCGAGGCGGTCGAGCAGGCGGTGGCGTTGCTGCGGGGACATGACTTCCAGCCGTGGCGGTTTCCAGCATAGTTATAGTATAACATTCCACTACACCTGCCTAGCCCGTCCCGATGCCTGCCCATCCCCGCCCTCGCCTGCTCGCCATCGCCCTGTTGCTGGCCCTGCCCGCGTTTGCCGCCGAGCCGCCGCAACAGGCCCAGCACGACCGGCAGCCGAAGGACCTGGCCGCGGTCGAAGTCCGCGCCACACCGCTGGCGGACACCGCCGAGAGCCTGGCCACGCCGGTGGACGTGCTGGCCGGCAGCAAGCTGGACGAAGCCAAGGCCGGCACCCTGGGCGAAACCGTGGCGCGGCTGCCGGGCGTGCAGTCGTCCAACTTCGGCCCCGGCGTCGGCCGTCCGATCATCCGCGGCCTCGACGGCGCGCGCGTGCAGGTGCTGAGCGACGGCCTGGGCTCCGGCGACGTGTCCACCGTCAGCGTCGACCACGCGGTCAGCATCGAGCCGTTCCTGGCCAACCAGATCGAAGTGCTGAAGGGCCCGGCCACCCTGCTGTACGGCAGCGGCGCGATCGGCGGCGCGGTCAACGTGGTCGACGGCCGCATCCCCGAATCCATCGCCGACGTGCCGTTCAGCGGTCGTGCCGAGTTGCGCCGCGGCAGCGTCAACGACGAAGCCACCGGCATGGTCCGCATCGATGGCAACGCCGGCGCGTTCGCCTTCCATTTCGACGCGCTGCATCGCGAAACCGGCGACTACGCCATCCCCGGCTATCCGGAAAGCGCGGCGCTGATGGCCGAACACGGCGAGACCCCGGACCCCGACGAGGCCGGGATCCTGCGCAACAGCGCGGTGCGCACCGACAGCGCGGCGCTCGGGCTGTCGTGGATCGGCGCACGCGGCTTCATCGGCGGCAGCTACAGCCTGTTCAACACCGCCTACGGCATCCCGGGCGGGCATGCGCATGGCGGTGAGGAAGACGAACACGAAGGCGAGCACGCGGAAGAGGAAGCCGAGGAGCACGGCGACGGCGACGTGAGCATCCTGATGGACCAGCGCCGCAGCGAACTGCGCGCGGGCATCGATAACGTCGGCCCATTCCAGTCGATGCGCCTGAAACTGGCGGATACCGACTACACGCACACCGAATTCGAGGGCGAGGCGGTCGGCACCGTGTTCCACAACCGCAGCCGCGAGGCACGCGCGGAACTGGTGCACGTGCCGGTCGCCGGCTGGAAGGGTGCGTTCGGGGTGCAGGCCAGCAAACGCGATTTCGACGCGATCGGCGACGAGGCCTTCGTCCCCGCCTCGCGCACGCTACGACACCGGCCTGTTCTGGATCGGCAAGCGCAGCTTCGACACCGCGCGCGGCGCACTGCAGGTCGACCTCGGCGTGCGCCACGACGACAACCGCATCGACGTCGACAACGTGGTGACCGCGGCGCCGGACCGCCACGTGCATACCACCAGCGCGTCCGCCGGTTTCGGCTGGAAGGCCAGCGAAGCCCTGCACCTGAGCCTGGGCCTGGATCGCGCGCAGCGCGCACCGGGCGCGGAGGAGCTGTATTCCAACGGCCTGCACGTGGCCACCGGCAGCTTCGAATTCGGCGACGCCACCCTGGGCGTGGAAACCGCGCGGCGGATCGAACTCGGCCTGCACCTGCACCACGGGCCGGTCGAGGTCCAGCTGTCCGCCTGGCAGGCGCGCTACGACGACTTCGTCTACCTCGCCGGCACCGATGCACAAGTCGATGGCGCTCCGCTGCGCGTGTGGCGCCAGGACGACGCGCGCTTCCACGGACTTGAGGCCAAGCTTGACTGGGACATCGCCGGGACCGACGCCGGCGTGTGGTCGCTCAACGTGTTCGGCGACATCGTGCGCGGCCGGCTGGTCGCCGACGCCGGCAGCACCGCACTGCACGTCTTCGAGGTGCAGCACGGCGACCACGTGGACGCGGTCACCGCGCGCGTCGCGAACGGCGGCAACCTGCCGCGCATCGTGCCCGCCCGCGTCGGCGCCACCCTGCGCTGGGAGCGCGAACGCTGGCGCGCTTCGCTGGGTGCGGTGCGTTACGCGAAGCAGGACGACGTGGCCGCCTACGAAACCGCGACGCCCGGCTACACGCTGGTGGATGCGCACGTCGCCTGGCACATCGATACGAAGAGTGGCCGCGAGCTCGAGCTGTTCGTGGATGCCAACAACCTCAGCGACCAGGAAGCACGGCCGCACACCTCGTTCCTGAAGGACGTGGTGCCGTTGCCGGGGCGCAACGTGGTGCTCGGCGTGCGCGCGTTCTTCTGATCCGAGCGGGCGGGCGTTGGCCCGCTACCGCGCAACCGCAGCGGGGCTTGCCCCGCCCTATGGGCGCTCGGCGATCGCGCACTTCGCGCACAGGCCGTGCACTTCCAGCGTCTGCGCCTGCGGGGCGAATCCCAGCGCCCGCGCCGCCGCATCCAGCGTGGCCACGATGCTGGCGTCCTCCAGTTCGGTGGCCGAATGGCAGCGGTTGCAGATCAGGAATGGCACCGAGTGCTGCGCGCTGTCCGGATGGTGGCAGGCCACGAACGCATTGATCGATTCCAGCTTGTGGATGAAGCCGTTGGCCAGCAGGAAATCCAGCGCGCGGTACACGGTGGGCGGGGCGGCGGCACCGGCACCCTCGCCGGCGCGCACCTTGTCCAGCAGGTCATAGGCCTTGATCGGCTGACCGGCCTGCGCGATCAGGCCCAGGACGCGCGCACGGATCGCGGTCAATCTCAGGCCGCGCTCGCCGCAGGCGCGCTCCACCGCCGCCACGAAGCCGCGGGCATCGTGGACGTGGTGGTGCGGATCGGTACACGCGTGCGGGCTGCCCATGGCCGGATCAGGCCGCCGGCAGCATGGCGAGGGCCGCGTCGATCCGCGCCAGCGCCTCGTCGCGGCCGCACAGGTAGATGGTCCAGCCGATGTCCGGGCTGACCTGGGTGCCGGTGATGGCCACCCGCAGCGGCTGCGCGATCTTGCCCATGCCGATGCCCAGCGCCTCCGACACGGCCTTGACCTGCGCGTGGATGGGCTCCGGCGACCACGGCGCCAGTGCCGCCAGCCGCTCGCGCATGGCCGCCAGCGGCGCACCCGCATCGGCCTTGAAGTGCTTGGCCACGGCCGCGTCGTCGTAGGACGCCAGCGGCTGGAACCACACCGCCGACTTCTCGGCGATCTCCTTCAGGGTCTGCGCGCGCTCGCGCAGCGCCACGACCAGCTCCGCGGGCTTGGGGCCCTTCGCCAGGTCGTAGCCGCACTGCTGCAGATGCCAGGCAAGGTGTTTCGCCAGCGCCTCGGGATCGTCCGCCTTCAGGTACTGCTGGTTGAGCCAGCCCAGCTTGGCCATGTCCAGGCGCGCCGCCTTCGCGTTGACATCGGCGAGGTCGAACAGCGACTGCATCTCGGCGATCGAGAACACTTCCTGGTCGCCATGCGACCAGCCGAGGCGTACCAGGTAGTTCAACAGCGCATGCGGCAGGTAGCCGGCGTCGCGGTACTGCATCACGTCGGCCGCACCGGTGCGCTTGGAGAGCTTGGCACCCTGCTCGTCCAGGATCATCGGCAGGTGCGCGAAATGCGGCACTGGCGCACCGAGTGCCTGGTAGATGTTGATCTGGCGCGGGGTGTTGTTGACGTGGTCGTCGCCGCGCACCACGTCGGTGATGCGCATGTCGATGTCGTCCACCACCACCGCGAAGTTGTAGGTGGCGTAGCCGTCGCTGCGGAAGATCACCAGGTCGTCCAACTCGCTGTTGGCGATCTCGATGCGGCCCTTGACCTTGTCATCCCACGCGACCACGCCGTCCAGCGGATTGCGGAAGCGGATCACCCGGTTGGGGTCGTCGCGCCAGCCGGCGTTCGCATCGCGATGGGCGCCGTTGTAGCGCGGCTTGTCGCCCGCGGCCATGGCCGCCTCGCGCATCGCTTCCAGTTCTTCCTTGGTCTCGTAGGCGTAGTAGGCGTGGCCGGACGCAACCAGCTGCTCGGCCACCGCCTTGTAGCGGTCGAGGCGATGGGTCTGGTAGATCGGGCCTTCGTCGTAGTCCAGGCCCAGCCAGTCCATCGCCTGCAGGATCGCGTCGATCGCGGCTTGCGTGCTGCGCTCGCGGTCGGTGTCCTCGATCCGCAGGATGAACTGCCCGCCCTTGCGGCGCGCCTCCAGCCAGCAGTACAGCGCGGTACGCGCGCCGCCGATGTGGAGGTAGCCGGTGGGACTGGGGGCGAAGCGGGTACGGACGGTCATGGGCGGGCTATCGAACGGAATGCGTGCATTTTAGCCGGGTGGAGACACATCCCAGCCGCCATGACGCGGCGAGGACGACGGGCAGGCCGCTCGGCGGCTCGAAATGCCGCTGCCGCGGCCTGCCCGCCGCCCCGGCACGCCCGCACGTCGTTGCAGTGGTGCCGCGGATTACACTGCGCCGATGACCACGCTGTTCATCTCCGACCTGCATCTTGATGCCGAACGCCCGGCGATCACCGCGCTGTTCGGCCACTTCATCGACGGCGAAGCGCGCCACGCGGACGCGCTGTACATCCTCGGTGACCTGTTCGAGGCGTGGGTGGGCGACGACGACCCGTCGGAGACCGGCGCGTTCGTGGCGGACCGCCTGCATGCCCTCAACGCATCAGGCGTGCCCGTGTATTTCATTCGCGGCAACCGCGATTTCCTGCTCGGGGATGCCTGTGCCAAGCGCGCGGGCATGACGATCCTGCCCGACCCCGCGGTGGTGCTGCTGCACGGCGAACCGACCCTGCTCCTGCACGGCGACCTGCTGTGCACGGACGACGTCGCCTACCAGCAGTTCCGCGCGCAGACCCGCGATCCGCGCTGGCAGCAACAATTCCTCGCGCAGCCGCTCGATGCCCGGCTCGCGTTCGCCAACCAGGCACGCGCCGCCAGCAAGGCGCGTTACGGCGAACTGGTGAGCGCCGGCACGGCGGAGACCATCGGCGACGTGGCGGCGGGCACCGTGCGCGAGTGGTTCCAGCGCTTCGGCGTCCGTCGCATGATCCACGGCCACACCCATCGCCCGGCCATCCATGACGAAGGCCAGGGCAACACCCGCATCGTGCTGGGCGACTGGTACGAGCAGGGCTCGGTGCTGCGCGTGGATGCGGACGGCGCGTCGCTGGAAGCGCTGTAACCCCGCCACCGCGGAGTTGCTGCGGACGGCTCGCTACGCGGCTCGAAATGCCGCTGCGCGATCCATCCACACCCACGCCGCTCGTCGGTGGGCGGACTACTTCGCGGCTTCGCCGCACCCCTTGAGGTCGAGGTCGCCGTAGCGGAAGGTCGAGACCATCGTGTACGTATTGTCGGACATGCCGTCGCTGCAGGTGCCGGCGGTGACCGTCAACGTAAACACCCTGCCGTCGTGGCTGCCGTTGATTTCGACGCCATCCGCCAGCGCGCGCCGGGTGCCCTGCATCGCGACCCCTTGCTGGTCCCCAGGCGTGCTGTAGGTCAGCACGGCGTCTTCCACATTCACGTTCCAGAACGGCTCGGTGCCGAACGCACGGAAGACCTGCAGCGGATCGGCGTTCTCCTGCCCGGGCGCACGCTTGCCCATTGCCGCCTCGCCGGCCGGCGTGGCCGGCGCAACGACAGGCTCGGGCGCGGGCGGCGGCTCAGGTGCGGCCGGTGGTTGCGGTGCTGTGCAGGCAACCAGCAGCAGCGACAGCGATGCGATGGCGAGCTTCATGGCGATCCTCCGTGGCAGTCGCGCCGAGTGTGCCGCAAGCGGCGGCAACCCGTCGTGTGCCTCAGTCCGCGGCAGCCAGCAGGCTCTCCAGTTCCTCCAGGTCGAAGCCGGCCGCGAGCCTGGCCTCGGTGTTGAACGGCTTGTGCAGCACGCCGCTGGCGTACGCCTGCAGCAGTTCGCGGAAGCGCGCGCGCGGCTCCACGCCGGCGCGTTCGCAGTGCCAGCGATACCACCGGGATCCCGCGGCGACGTGCCCCACTTCCTCGCGCAGGATCACTTCGAGGATGTCGGCAGTCGTGTCATCGCCCAGCGAACGCAGCTTCACGATCATCCCCGGCGTCACGTCCAGCCCGCGCGCCTCCAGCACCCGCGGCACCAGCGCCATCCGCGCCAACCCGTCGTGCGCGGTTTTTTCGGCCATTTCCCAGAGGCCGTTGTGCGCATCGAAATAGCCGTAGTCGTAACCGAGTTCCCGCAGCCGTGCGCGCAGCATCGTGAAATGCCGCGCCTCGTCGTTCGCCACCGATACCCAGTCGGCGTAGTACTGGGCCGGCATGCCGCGGAAGCGATAGACCGCATCCCAGGCCAGGTCGATCGCGTTGAACTCGATATGCGCGACCGCATGGATGAAGGCGGCGCGGCCCTCGATGCTGCCGAACCCGCGTTTCGGCAGGTCGCGTGGATGTACCAGTTTCGGGGTTGCCGGCCGGCCGGGCATGCGGATCGGTTCCGGTCCATCGAGCTCGCCATCGGATGACAGCTCACCGCGTGCAAACGCAGCCGCCGCTTCGAACGTCCGTGCGGGCTTGTCGTCGGGCGATGCGGCGGCGAGGCAGATGTGGGCAGCCGCAAGAAGGCTCTTCATTCGAGCCGCGAGAACTTGACAGGACGAATGCCGGGGTGCGTTTCGACCGGGCCAGTATCGGGGGTGAGGAAGGACGCTTGCAGACCACCGGTCTGCGGCCTGACGAACGCCCATCGGCCATGCCGATGGGCCGGGGTCGAATCGAAACGCACCCCGGCATTCGTCCATCGATCAGCCACCGTCAGCTTGCCCTGCGCTTCTTCTTCGCCTCATCCGACCGCAGCTGCTGCAGGCGCTCGAAATAGCCGGCCTCGATGCCAGTCACGTATTCGCCGCTGAAGCAGGAGCTGTCGAACTTGCGGCCCGGGAACTTCGGGCCGGCCACCGCGGCCTCGAGGTCCGCCAGGTCCTGGTAGACCAGCCAGTCGCAGCCCAGCAGTTGCTCGATCTCGCGCTCACTGCGGTCGTGCGCCACCAGCTCCTCGGACGAGGGCATGTCGATGCCGTAGATGTTCGGATAGCGCACCGGCGGCGCCGCCGAGGCCAGGTAGACCTTGCGCGCACCGGCGTCACGCGCCATCTGCACGATCTGCTGGCTGGTGGTGCCGCGCACGATGGAATCGTCCACCAGCAGCACCACCCGGTTGCGGAATTCCAGCGGGATCGGGTTGAGCTTGCGCTTCACCGACTTCGCCCGCTCGCCCTGCCCCGGCATGATGAAGGTGCGGCCGACGTAGCGGTTCTTGATGAAGCCCTCGCGGTACTTCACCCCGAGCACGCTGGCGATTTCCAGCGCCGCGTCGCGGCTGGTGTCCGGGATCGGGATCACCACGTCGATGTCGTGGCCGGGCCGCTCGCGCAGGATCTTCTCGCCCAGGGTCACGCCCATCCGCATGCGCGCCTTGTGCACCGAGATCTCCTCGATCATCGAGTCCGGCCGCGCGAAATAGACGAATTCGAAGATGCACGGCGCGTGCGCCAGCGGCGGCGCGCACTGCTGCGCGAACAGCTCGCCGCGCGCGGTGATCACGATGCCCTCGCCCGGCGCCACGTCGCGCAGGCGCTCGAAGCCCAGCACGTCCAGCGCCACCGATTCGGAGGCGACGATGTACTCGTCGATGCCGTTCGCGGTGCGCTTGCCCAGCACCAGCGGCCGGATCCCGTTCGGGTCGCGGAACGCGACCAGTCCCAGCCCGAGCACCGTGCAGACCACCGCATAGCCGCCCTTGGCGCGGCGGTTCACGCCTTCCAGCGCGCGGAACACGGCGTCGGGCGTCAACACGCCCTGGCTGTCCAGCTCGTGCGCGAACACGTTGAGCAGGACTTCCGAATCGGACTCGGTGTTGACGTTGCGGCGGTCCTGCTCGAACACCTCGCGCCGCAGCGCGTCGGTGTTGACCAGGTTGCCGTTGTGCGCAAGCGCGATCCCGAACGGCGAGTTGACGTAGAAGGGCTGGGCTTCGTCGCTGCCCTCGCTGCCGGCGGTGGGGTAGCGGCAATGGGCGATGCCGACCCGCCCCGACAGCAGCGCCATCGACGTGGCGTCGAACACGTCCCGCACCAGCCCGTTGCCCTTGTGCACGCGCAGCTTGCCGCCATCGGCGGTGGCGATCCCGGCGGCATCCTGGCCGCGATGCTGGAGCACGGTCAGGCCGTCGTACAGCTCGGCTGCGACTTCCCCCTGGCCGACGATTCCGACGATGCCGCACATGGTCTTGCTTCCTGTTCGAACGACGACGGTTACGGGTGCGGACGGACGATGCCGGCGATGCCGAGCTTGGCCTGCACGCTGGACTTCAGCTGCTCGGCCTCGGCGCGGGTCATCGCCGGACCCACGCGCACGCGGGTCAGGGTGCCCTTGTCGGTGCGCACGGATTCGGTGAATGCATTGAAGCCGGCGCTGCGCAGTTTGTCGCGCAGTGCGGTGGCGTCGGCGGCGGCAGCGAACGCACCGACCTGCACCGCGAAGCCGGTCTTGCTGGTATCCACCGGCTTCGCCACCGGTGCCGGGGTCGCGGGCGCCGCCGGCGGCGGGGAAGCGGCCGCCGGCTTGCTCGCAAGCGCGGGTGCCGGCGGCTTGGCAGCCGCGACCGGCGCAGGTGCGGGTGCCGGCGGCTTGGCGGCCGCGACCGGCGCAGGTGCGGGTGCCGGCGGCTTGGCAGCCGCGACCGGCGCAGGCGCAGGCGGCTCTGCCAGGCAGGCGACCCGGGCTTCGCCACTGCCGCTGCCGGTGCGGCGATCGCGGCCGCTGCAGGCGCCACCTCCGGCATGCCCGCATCCAGCACCACCACCTTGGCGCCGACGCCATCGTTGACCTGCGCCGCGCGCAGGCGCGCGGCCTCGGCCATCGCGTGGTCAGTGAACGGGCCGATGCGCACCCGCTGGGCGTCGCGGCCGGCGAGCTGCACCGCCTCGCGATAGGCCGGCAGCTCGGCGCTGCGCAACGCGGCGATCACCTTGTCCGCATCCGCGGCACTGGCGTAGCTGCCGAAGCTGACCGCGTAGTCGCCGGCCGCCGCCGCGGCAAACTGGCCGTCCTGCGCGGGACCCGGGTTGGCGGACTCGGGCGTGGCTTCCGGCATCCCGACCGCGCCGCCCTTCGGCGCGGTGCCGGGCTCGATCAGCGGCAGGTCGCGGGTGGTGGTGTCGGCGGCCTTCGGCTCGCCAGGGATCCCCAGCGGCACGTCGGAGACGCCGCTGTCGGGCGCCGGGCCCTTGACCAGCATCGGCAGGAAGATGACCGCCAGCGCGATCAGCACGACCGCGCCGACCAGGCGTTGCTTCAGGGAAGAATCCATCGACGGGGAACCGGCGCGGGGAATGCGCGAATTATAGCGGCCGGCGCCAATGCCCCGGCTTAACCGTCCGCGCCGAGGTGCCCCAGCGCGGCCGCCGCGGTGTGGAAGGAGCCGAACACCAGCACCCGCCCGCCCGGCCCGGCCTGCGCCATCGCGGCCTGCAACGCGGCGTCGACCCCGACATGGCGCGCCGCATCCGCCGCCGCCGACCCGGCCAGCTGCCGCGCGAAGTCATCGACGCCCAGCCCGCGCGGACCCGCGTCGGACAGGCCGGCGATGTGCCAGCCATCCACCACCCCGGCCAGCGCCTGCGCCACCCCCGCCACGTCCTTGTCGGCCAGCGCGGCATACACCGCCAGCGTGCGCCGCCGCGGTTGCGCGCGCAGCCACTGTGCCAGCGCGCGCGCGGCCTGCGGGTTGTGGCCGACATCGACCACCACCTCGACACCGTTGCGTTCGAAACGCTGCAACCGCCCGGCCACGCGGGCATTGGCGACGCCCTCGGCATACGTCTGCTTGTCGATGCGCGCACGCAGAGTACGCACGGCGGCGATCGCGCAGGCGGCGTTGCGCAGTTGCACCGGCGCGGCCAAGGCCGGCATCGGCAGGTCCATCGAGAACCCGACCTCGCGCCAGCGCCAGGTTTCGGCATCCAGCGGTTCCGCGAAGAAATCGTTGGCGATCCGCCAGGACTGCGCGCCGATCGCATACGCATGCCGCAGCACGCTGGCCGGCGGGTCGTCGTCGCCCAGCACCAGCGGCTTGAACGGGCGCGCGATGCCAGCTTTCTCGAAGCCGATCGCCTCGATGTCCTCGCCCAGCCAATCCTGGTGGTCGAGATCGACGGTGGTGATGATCGATGCATCCGCATCGACGACGTTGACCGCATCCAGGCGCCCGCCCAGGCCGACTTCCAGCACCGCGAGATCCAGCTTGCTGCGCGCGAACAGCCACAGCGCGCACAGCGTGCCGTACTCGAAATAGGTCAGCGGGGTGTCGCCGCGCGCGGCCTCCACCGCCTCGAAGCCGGCGACCAGCGCGGCATCGCCGGCATCCACGCCGTCGATGCGCACGCGCTCGTTGTAGCGCAGCAGGTGCGGCGAGGTGTAGCAGCCCACCTTCCAGCCGTGGGCGCGGGCGATCGCCTCGACGAAGGCCACGGTGGAGCCCTTGCCGTTGGTGCCGCCAACGGTGATCACGCGCTTCGCCGGGCGCGGCAGCCGCATCCGCGCGGCGACCTCGCGCACGCGCTGCAGGCCCATGTCGATGGACTTCGGGTGCTGGCGCTCGATGTGCGCCAGCCAATCGGCAAGGGTGCGTGGCATCCGCGGATTATCCGTGCCGCTGCATCCGCCGGCGAGCCCGCGGCGTATAACGCGCCATGCAAGCCTTCATTCGATCTGTCCTGGCCGCGGCAATCCTCCTGCTCGGCGCAGGTTGCGCCAGCCTGCCGCCAGCCGCTGCCGGCGACGCCGCCAGCGGCTTCCGCGAGGTGCGCAACCAGCCGCATTACCGGGTGTCGGTGCGCGATGGCACCGCCGCCTGGCCAACCCCGCCGCTGTTCCGCCTGCCGATGGTGGAGGTTGCCAGCGACGCCCTCGACACCGCGATCTCGCCCGCGCAGGGCGGCGTGGTGGCGACCCATGCCGCGCGCACCGTGTGCCTGGCACTGGCGCCGTGGCTGCAATGGACCAGCGCCGATGAAGGCGGCCGGGTCGCGCTGCAGGTGCGCCGGGTTGCGGCCAGCAGCAGCGGGCTGGCGGCGACGTCGGCGGTGATCGACGCGGTGGTGCCTGGCCCGTTCCGGCTGCCGGCCGGGTTGGGCGCATTGCGGGTCGACACCCGCATCGAGGACGGCGCAGGCGCGGCCTTGCTGGAACTGCAGTGGGAACGCGGGGCCAATCCGCTGTTGCACCGCGCCCGCGCGTCCTCGATCGGGGATGCGTGGGAACTCGCGCCCTCGCATGCCCGCGACCTGGAGGAGGTGCTGGCACCGCTGAAGCTGGCCAAGCAGGCGGAGCCGGTGCGCAAGGCCAACATCGCCACCTGCGAACAACGCTTCGGGCGGGTCAGCGTGGCCGGCCGCGCCGCTTCGATGTTCGTGCCGCTGTCGCCGGAGGCGATCGATCCCTCCGACGATGCGCCCCGACCCGCCCCGCAGCCGCAGCCGCAACCAAATCCCGGGCCCTAGAGTGCGCGGTGCACCGCTTCGCCGAACAGCGCGGTGTGGTGGCTGCAGTCGTTCAGGCGCACGACCTCCAGCGCATCCACGCCCGCACCTTCCAGCAGGTTGAGCGTGGTCGGCGCCTGCCGGAAGGTCCACAGCTTCGCCAGCGGAACGCCGAGCACCCGGCACAGCAGCACCCGGTTGACCGCGTCATGCGCCACCACCAGCAGGGTGTCGGCCTCACCCAATCCCGAACATGCGCGGGCGAAGGCCGGCCAGGCGCGATCCAGCACCTGCTGCAGCGACTCGCCGCCCGGCCCCGGCATCTGCACCGTGTCCGGGGCCTCGCGCCAGGCCTGCAGGCGTTCGCCGTCGCGCTCGCGGATTTCGCTGGCAAGCAGGCCCTCCCACTCGCCGTGGCCGATTTCCTTGAACCCGTCATCGAGCAGCAGTTGCGATGCGCGCCCCTCGCCAAGCGCCAGCTCGGCGGTACGGCGTGCGCGCGACAGCGGCGAGGCCAGCGCGCGGTCGATCCGCAGCGCGCGCAGGCGCTCACCCAGCGCGGTCGCCTGGGCGATGCCGACCGCGGACAACGGGATGTCCTCCTGGCCCTGGTAGCGGCCTTCGGCGTTCCACGGCGTTTCCCCGTGGCGTGCAAGCAGGATGCGCATGCTCAGGCCTGCGCCAGCGAGAGCACGCCGGGCATCGCGCGCAGGTTGGCCAGCTGGGTTTCGTCGAGCGCACGATCGACCGTGATCGCCGCCCGGGCCTGGCCATCGCCGGCCGCGCCCAGCGCGAAATTGACGATGTTGATCCCGAGCTCGCCGAGCTTCGAGCCAACCGCGCCGACCATGCCCGGCCGGTCCTCGTTGCGCAGCAGCAGCACGTGCGACTGCGGGTCGAATTCGATCTCCACGCCATCCAGCCGGACCACGCGCGGACCGCGATGCAGGGTGGCCTCGATCTCGCGGCTGCGGTTGCCGTCGCTCACCCGCAGCTTGAGCAGGCGGTCGAAACCGTCGCCGTCGCCACCCACGGTTTCGGCCACCACCAGGCCGCGCGCGGCGGCTTCGGCCAGTGCGTTCACCGGGGTGACCCGGCCGGAATGCGCGCCCAGCAGGGAGGCCACCAGCAGCCGCGTCAGCGGGCGCGTGTCCAGCGCGTCGGTGCGGCCGGCGTAGGTGATGTCCAGCCGCGTCGGTGCCTGCACCAGGCGCGCGGCCAGCTTGCCCAGTGCGGTCATCAGCGGCATCCACGGCCCCACTTCGCGCGCCGCCTCGGCGGTCAGTGGCGGCAGGTTGACGCAGCCGGCGACCGCGCCGGTGGCGACGAAGTCGATCACCTGCCGCGCCAGGATCGTGCTCACCGCCTGCTGGGCTTCGCTGGTGGAAGCGCCCAGGTGCGGGGTCAGGATCAGCTTCGGGTGCGCGCGCAGCGGCGAATCCTCCTGCAGCGGTTCGGTGGCGAAGGTGTCCAGCGCCGCGCCGGCGAGGTGGCCGTCGTCGAGCAGGTCCAGCAGTGCCGCCTCGTCGACCAGGCCCCCGCGTGCGGCGTTGACCAGGTAGGCGCCCGGCTTCATCGCGCGCATGCGCTGTTCGGACAGCAGGTTGGTGGTGTCCTTGGTGCGCGGGATGTGCAGGGTCACGATGTCGGCCCACGCCAGCAGTTCATCCAGCGTCTTCAGCGGCACGCTGCCCTTGGCGGCCGCGGACGGCGGCAGGAACGGGTCGAACGCGGCCACGTCCATGCCGATGCCGGCGGCCTTGCGCGCCACCGTGCCGCCGATGCGGCCCAGCCCGATCACGCCCAGCTTCTTGCCTTCCAGTTCGAACCCGGTGAGGCCCGCCTTCGGCCACTGCCCGGCCTTCATCCCGGCATCCGCGCGCGGGATGTGGCGGGCCAGCGCGAACAGCAGCGAGATCGCGTGCTCGGCGGCGGCCAGGGTGTTGCCGTCCGGGGCGTTCATCACCGCGATGCCGCGCGCGGTGGCCGCGTCGACATCGATGGTGTCGACGCCGGCACCGGCGCGGCCGATCACCTTCAGCCGGCCGGCATCGGCCAGTGACTCCAACGTGACCTGGGTCGCCGAGCGCACCAGCACGGCATCGGCATCGGCCAGCGCCAGCTTCAGCGCCTCCGGATCCTTGATCGGGGGGGAGACCAGCACGTCCCAGCCCGCCTCGCGGAACAGGGCCAGGCCGTCTTCATGGATTCCATCGCACGCCAGCACTTTCATCACATCGCTCCTGTGGGGTTGATTCCTGACCCTGGGTCAGGTCCCGCGGAAGCCATGGCAGCCGGCACAGCGCAATCGACTTGCTGGAAGTGCGAAGAACAGCGGAATCACGGCGAAAGGCACGGGATTCCACTTGCGGTCGGGAGACGGGGCCGGCTGGCATGGGAATCCGCGACACCCGCAGCCTACAGAGTTCACCGCGGGTTGTGCAACCCGGGCTACGCTGCCCCTCCACCCCACGGGATACCGGTCATGCAGGCAAAGGGCGAGTTCGAGGTCAAGCGCATCCCGCAGGAGGAGCTGGACATCGGCGAGGGCGCGACGGTCGGCCACTCACGCTTCGACAAGCGTTTCCATGGCCCGCTGGACGCCACCAGCGTGGTCCACATGCTCGCCGTGATGTCCGCGGTGCCGGGGTCCGGCGCCTACGTGGCGATGGAGCGCATCGAGGGCACGCTGGACGGCCGCCGCGGCAGCTTCTTCGCCCAGCACAACGGGGTCATGGACCGCGGCAAGCCCACCCTGGACCTGACCGTGGTGCCCGACACCGGCACCGGCGATCTCACCGGCCTGCACGGGCGCATCGCCATCGACATCGTCGACGGCAAGCATTCCTACACCTTCGATTACGATTTCCGCGAGTGACGCCGCGCAAAAGGAAACGCCGGCACGGGGCCGGCGCTTCCGGGGCGCGCACTGGCAGTCGCGTTACTGCTTCGGCGCGACGCCCATTTCCTGCAGCAGCTGCGGCGCCGGCATCACTTCCTGCATGACCCAGCGCATGTAGCGCTGGTCCACCGAGATCATGCGCGACATCGTCGGGTCGAACACCCAGTTCGAGGCCACCGATTCCCAGTTGCCGTCGAACGCCAGGCCAACCAGCTTGCCGTGCGCGTCCAGCACCGGAGAACCGGAATTGCCGCCGGTGATGTCGAGGTCGGACAGGAAGTTCACCGGCACCGTCTTCAGCCGGGCATCTGCCAGGCCGGCATACGTCCTCGCCTTGATCGCATCCAGCTGCACCTGCGGGGCATCGAATGGCTCCTTGCCGGTCGCCTTCGCCGCGACCTGCTCCAGCGTGGTGAACGCGTCCTCGGCCTTGCTGCTGCCGGGCTTGGTGTAGCCCATCACGTTGCCGAAGGTGATCCGCAGCGAGGAGTTCGCATCCGGGTACACCGCGCGGCCCTGCGCCGTGTTGTAGTCGGCCACCGCCTGCAGGTAGGTGGCGCGCGGCACGATGGTCTCGCCGGCACGCAGCTTGCGGTCTTCCTCCAGCTTCAGCGAGGTCGGCAGCATCGCCACCGCGTACTGGATGGCCGGGTCGGTGCTGGCCTCGAACGCCTTGCGGTCCGCCGTGAGCCACTTCATGCGTTCATCGACGCTGCCGAGCTTGCTGGCGTTGATGCGGTCCAGCGCGGCATCCACCGCCGCGGCGTCGTTGCCGCCCAGCCATGCGTCGATCGCGGCGATCCGCTGGTTGGCCGGCAGCGCGATGTACTCCAGCAGCCAGTAGCGCTGCAGCTGGCGATCCATCTCCGCGACGTAGCGGCGATCCATCTGCTTCATGCCGCCCTCGATGCCCGGCAGGTCGCGCTGCTGGAAGCCGGACTCGCGCTGCGCGTCCGGCTTTTCGCGCTCCACCGCGAGCCGGTACAGGGTCAGCGCGCTGCTGCCCAGCGCGCCGCCGACGTTGCCGATCACGCTGTCGCGCTCGCGGGTCTTGCGCGCCTGCTCGCCCAGTGCCAGCAGGGAGGCGTGCGCGGCCAGTGCCTGCGCGCCATCGGCGCCGCGCGACTTCAGCCAGTCCAGCACCGCCTGCTCGCGTTCGCGCTTGATCCCGGCGGCGCCCATGCGGGCGAAGCCCTCCAGTTGGCCGTCGTAGTTCTTGAGCGTGTTCTCCCAGCCCTTGACCGTGCTCGCGTACTTCACTGCGATGTCCGGATTCTTCGCGCCGGCGGCGTGCACCATCGCCGCCAGCGCCTTGTAGCGCCTGCTGACGGTGGGATAGGTCCAGCCGCTGGTGGCATCGAAATCGGCGGCCAGCGCATAGCGCGCGGTGCTGCCCGGATAGCCGGCCACCATCACGAAGTCGCCCTCGCCCAACGGCTTGTCCGCGACCTGCAGCCAGCGCTTGGGGGTGAACGGCACGTTGTCCTTGCCGTAGGCCGCGGGCTTGCCGTCCTTGCCGACGTAGGCGCGGTAGAACGCGAAGTCGCCGGTGTGGCGCGGCCACATCCAGTTGTCGACCTCGCCGCCGTAGTTGCCCACGCTACCGGGCGGTGCGTAGGCCAGGCGCACGTCCTTGATCTCGATGTTCTTGAACAGGCGGTAGGCATTGCCGCCCATGAAGCTGTACAGGCGGCAGCGGTAGCCGGCCTCGGCCTCGCATTCGCCGACCAGCTTCTTCTCCAGGTCCTCGACCGCGCGGGTGCGCTCCAGCGGACCGGGGGCGGCAGCGATCGCGGACTTCACCTGCGCGGTGACGTCGGTGATCTGGTCGAGCACGTAGATGCGCGCATTCGGGCCGGCCGGAAGTTCATCGCCCGCGGCAGGCGCGTTGAAGCCGTCGCGGATCAGGTTCTTGTCCGGCGTGGAATTGAGCTGGATCGCGCCATAGGCGCAGTGGTGGTTGGTGACCACCAGGCCCCGCGGCGACACGAAGCTCGCGGTGCAGCCGCCCAGCGAGACCACCGCGCCCATCGGGTCGCCGGTGAGGTCCGCCAGTTGCTTCGGATCCAGCCTCAGCCCGGCCTTCTTCAGCGGACCGGCGATTTCCGGCAACTGCTGCGGCACCCACATGCCCTCGCCCGCGTTCGCGGAGCGCGGCGCGCCCACCAGTGCGGTTCCCACCATCGCCACGGTGATTCCCGTGGCCAGCATCGTCTTGCGCATTGTCGTTTCCTTGCAGTGTTCGTCGGGTTTTCGGGTTGATCGGTGGCGGCCCGGCATTCGCTTCACTCGGCCGGCAGATTCATTTCCTTGAGCAGGTGCGGCGCCGGATACACCTTGGCCAACAGCCAGCGCAGGTAGCGCATGTCCACGTGGATCGCGCGCTTGTAGCGCGGGTCGAACATCCAGCTGGCACTCACCGCTTCCCAGTTGCTGTCGAAGTTCAGGCCGATGAGCTTGCCGTTCGCATCCAGCACCGGCGAGCCGGAATTGCCGCCGGTGGTGTCGAGGTTGGTCATGAAATTGACCGTCTGGGTGCCCAGGGTGGGATCCAGGGTGCTGCCGAAATCACCCTTGGCGATGGCGTCGATCAGCGGCTTCGGCGCATCGAACGGTTCCACGCCGGTGTCCTTCTCGACGATGCCGGCGACCGTGGTCAGCGGGCGGTAGTCCATCCCGTCGCGCGGCGACAGCGGGCTGACCTTGCCGTAGCTGACGCGCAGGGTGGCGTTCGCATCCGGGTAGACCGCCCTGCCCTGCGCATTGCGGTAGCCCACCAGCGCCTGCATGTAGGCCGGGCGCAGCCGCATCAGCTCGCCGTTGCGCTGCTTGGACTCGGCCTCCAGCCGCAACAGCGCGGGCTGCAGGGTGGCGGCGGCCTTGAGCAGCGCATCTTCGGAGGCCGCCAGCGCGGCGGCATCCAGCTGCATCGCGGCCAGGCGGGTGGCCTCGTCGCCCAGTTTCGTGCCGGCGTACAGCGCGTCCAGCCGCTGTGCGGCTTCGGCCTCGCTGGCGCCGAACACGACGTCGAATTCGGCCACGCGCAAGGCCCGCGGCAGCGCGAAATACCCCTTCAGCGCGTAGCGCAGGGTCGCCTTCTCCACCTCGGGATCGAAACGCCGCTGCAATTGCTTCAGGCCGCCCTCGATCAGCGCCTCGTCGCGCTGCTGGTAGCCGGATTCGCGTTGCACGTCGGGCTTGCCCCGCTCCAGCGACAGCCGCTGCAGGCTGATCGCGGCACCGAGCAGGCCCGGGCGCAGGAACGGCAACAGCAGATCGCGCTCGCGGTTGGTCTGGACCGCATCCAGCTGCGCCTGCAGCGCGCGGATGTCGGCCTGCACCGCGACGGCATCGGGCTGCTTCGCCAGCCACGCCAGCATCGCCGCTTCGTCGGCGGCGCGCACGCGCACCGCGTCGCTGCGGCGCAGGCCATCGAGTTCGCCCTGCGCGCGCTTGAGCGTGTTCTTCTGCCCGGCAACGGTGGAGGCGTACAGCACCTGCCTGGCCTTGTCGCCGGCAGTGGCGGCCTCGATCGCCTGCAGCATGCCGCCCACCACCTCGATCCGCTTCGGCAACAGCCAGTCGATCTGGTTGGCGAACTCGGAGGCGGTGCGGTGGCGGAACGTGGTCCCCGGGTAACCGGCCACCATCGCGAAATCGCCCGCCCTCACCGGCGCGGTGGACACCTCCAGGTGCGCAGGCGGCGCGTACGGCACGTTGTCCTTGCTGTACGCCGCCGGCTTGCCGTCCTTGCCGACGTAGGCGCGGTAGAAGGTGAAGTCGCCGGTGTGGCGCGGCCACATGAAGTTGTCGACCTCGTCGCCGTAGTTGCCGATCGCGCGCGGCGGCGCATAGGCCAGGCGGATGTCCTTCAACTCCAGCTGCTTGATCAAGTAGTACTCGCGGCCGTAGTACATGCTGGCGACGCTGCAGCGGTGGCCGGCGTCCTGCTCGCAGGCCGCGACCGTCGCCTTCTGCGCGGCTTGCACCGCGTCGTAGTACGCACGCCCGGTCTTGCCGCGGGCTTCGGCGAGGATGCGATCGGTCACCTGGTCGAAGCCGACGGTGACCAGCACCCGCGCCGCGGGGCCCGCGGACGGCTCATCCGCCCGCGTCGCCGCGATGAAGCCGTCCTGGATCAGGTTGCGGTCCGCGCTGGAGTTCAGCTGGATCGCTCCCAGCGCGCAGTGGTGGTTGGTCACCACCAGCCCCTGCGGCGACACGAAGCTGGCGGTGCAGCCGCCCAGCGAAACCACCGCGCTCATCGGATGCCTGGTGAGGTTGGCGAGGTCGGCCGGGTTGCCCCTGAAACCGGCGGCCTTCAGCTCCTTGGCCAGTTGCGGCAACTGGGACGGCATCCACATCCCCTCGTCGGCATGGGCGGCGGCACCGGCCATGGCCAGCGCAAGGGTCAGCAGGGCGGGACGCAGGCGCATTCGGTGTTCCTCGAAGCAGGGCAAACACGCATTACAGCACCACGCGACCGGCACCTGCCTGTGCCGGCCGTCATGGCCGCGGCCGGGCCCGGGGCCGGCGCTAGAATGGCGGCCTTTCCCGCAAGGTGGACTGCCATGTCGCAGGCGACGATGAAGGCCCTGGTCAAGCGCGAGGCGGCCAAGGGCATCTGGATGGAACAGGTGCCGGTGCCGAGCCCGGGCCCGAACGAGGTCCTGATCAAGCTGGAGAAGACCGCGATTTGCGGCACCGACCTGCACATCTACCTGTGGGACGAGTGGAGCCAGCGCACCATCAAGCCCGGGCTGGTGATCGGCCATGAATTCGTCGGCCGGATCGTCGGGATCGGCCCCGGGGTGTCCGGCTACGCGCCTGGCCAGCGGGTCAGCGCGGAAGGCCACATCGTCTGCGGGCATTGCCGCAACTGCCGCGCCGGCAAGCAGCACCTGTGCCCGAACACGGTCGGCATCGGCGTGAACCGCAACGGCGCCTTCGCCGAATACATCGTGATGCCGGCCAGCAACCTGTGGCCGATCCCCGACCAGATCCCCAGCGAGCTGGCCGCGTTCTTCGACCCCTACGGCAATGCCGCCCACTGCGCGCTGGAGTTCGACGTGGTCGGCGAGGACGTGCTGATCACCGGCGCCGGCCCGATCGGCATCATTGCCGCCGGCATCTGCAAGCACATCGGCGCGCGCAACGTGGTGGTCACCGACGTCAACGATTACCGCCTCAAGCTGGCCGCCGACATGGGCGCCACCCGGGTCGTCAACGTCGCCAACACCTCGCTCAAGGACGTGATGTCCGACCTGCACATGGAGGGCTTCGACGTCGGCCTGGAAATGAGCGGCAACCCGCGCGCCTTCAACGACATGCTCGACTGCATGTACAACGGCGGCAAGATCGCGATGCTCGGGATCATGCCGAAGGGCGCCGGGGTGGACTGGGACAAGATCATCTTCAAGGGCCTGACCCTGCAGGGCATCTATGGCCGGCGCATGTACGAGACCTGGTACAAGATGACCCAGTTGGTGCTGTCCGGTTTCCCGCTGGGCAAGGTGCTGACCCACCAGTTGCCGATCGACGACTTCCAGAAGGGCTTCGAGCTGATGGAATCGGGCAAGGCGGGCAAGGTGGTGTTGAGCTGGAATTGACGGAAGGCCGCGATGCGCGAGGTGGTGGGGGTTGCCCGCGCGCGACCTTCGGCGGCATGGACGTCGCCGATGAGCCTACATGGACGTATTCACGGCGTGTCGCGCGCGGGCAACCCCCGCCGCCGCGCGCAACCAAGGAACCCGCATGTCGCTCACCGCACGCTACGCCGACACCCTCGACGAGATCCGCGCCGCCGGCCTGTTCAAGTCCGAGCGCATCATCACCTCGCCGCAGTCCGCCGAGATCACCCTTGCCGATGGCCGCACGGTGCTGAACTTCTGCGCCAACAACTACCTGGGCCTGGCCGACCACCCGGACGTGATCGCCGCCGCCAAGGACGCGCTGGACACCCACGGCTTCGGCATGGCCAGCGTGCGCTTCATCTGCGGCACACAGGACCTGCACAAGCAGCTGGAAAAGACCATCGCCGACTTCTTCGGCACCGAAGACACCATCCTCTACGCTGCCTGCTTCGACGCCAACGGCGGCCTGTTCGAGCCGCTGCTGGACGAGAACGACGCAATCATTTCCGATGCGCTCAACCACGCCTCGATCATCGACGGCGTGCGCCTGTGCAAGGCCAGGCGCTACCGCTACGCCAACTGCGACATGGCCGACCTGGAGCAGCAGCTGCAGCAAGCCAGGGCCGATGGCGCGCGCACGATCATGATCACCACCGACGGCGTGTTCTCGATGGACGGCTTCATCGCCCCGCTGGACGAGATCACCGCACTGGCGAAGCAGTACGGCGCGCTGGTGCACATCGACGAATGCCACGCCACCGGCTTCCTCGGTGCCACCGGCCGCGGCAGCGCCGAGGTCAAGGGCGTGCTGGACAAGATCGACATCTTCACCGGCACCCTCGGCAAGGCGATGGGTGGCGCGCTGGGCGGCTTCACCACGGCGAAGAAGGAAGTGATCGAACTGCTGCGCCAGCGCTCGCGGCCGTATCTGTTCTCCAACTCGCTACCGCCGCACGTGGTCGCCGCCGGCATCAAGGCGTTCGAGATGCTGGCAGCCGCCGGCGAGCTCCGCGACCGGCTGCGTGACAACACCGCCCATTTCCGCGAGCGCATGACGGCCGCCGGTTTCGACATCAAGCCCGGCGTGCACCCGATCAGCCCGGTGATGCTGTACGACGCGCCGCTGGCGCAGAAGTTCGCCCAGCGCCTGCTGGAAGAAGGCATCTATGCAATCGGCTTCTTCTTCCCGGTGGTGCCCAAGGGCCAGGCCCGCATCCGCACCCAGATTTCGGCGGCGCATACGCGCGAACACCTGGATCGCGCCATCGATGCGTTCATCCGCATCGGCAACGAGCTGGGCGTGCTGAAGGGATAAGCCTCAAACGCCGCCCAGCGCGGCGATTTCCTGCTCGGTCAGTTCGCGCCACTGGCCCTTCGGCAGTTCGCCCAGGGCCAGCGGCCCGATCGCCACCCGCACCAGCCGCAGCACGCCGATGCCGAGTGCCGCCAGCAGGCGGCGGATCTGCCGGTTGCGGCCCTCGTCCAGCACGATCTCCAGCCACGCATGTTTTTCCCCGGCGCGCAGCAGCGCGGCCGAACTTGCATGCAGGCGCTCGCCCTCGACCAGCACGCCCTCCGCCATCGCCTGCAGGCGCGCGGGGCCTGGGATGCAGTCCACCTGCACGTGGTAGGTCTTGTCCGGCCCCGTCGCCGGGTCGGTGATGCGCGCCGCCCACTGCGGATCGTTGCTGAACAACAGCAGCCCCTCGCTGGCCTTGTCGAGGCGCCCGACCGGCGCGATGAATCCCAGGCCGGCCCCGTCGAAGCAACGATAGACGGTATCGCGGCCCTGTTCGTCGCGCAGGGTCGTCACCAGCCCGCGCGGCTTGTTGAGCAGCAGGTAGTGCCGCCGGGCGGCGGCCGCCTGGAAGCCATCGATCTGGATCGCGGCCTGGACTGCATCGGTTGGATGCTGTGGGTCGCGAACCACGCGTCCGTCGAGCCGCACGCGCCCTTCGCGCACCAGCCGCTCCGCTTCGCTGCGCGAGCACAACCCGCGCTTGGACAGCACGCGCGCCAGCCCGTAACGTGCGCCGCCCTTCCCGGCCATGCGACCGGAATCGCCGCGTCAGTTGGACGGCTTGGGGGCGGTCGCGGCCGGATCAGGCGTGGCCGGCGCCGCCGCCGGATCCTTGCGCCCGACCACGCGCACGCCGCGCGCCTTCATCCACGCATCGAACTCATCGGCGGTCATGCGCTTGCCGTTCTGGGTCATGTTGAACCGCCACGGCGTGTTGTCGAATTCGGTCTTGGGCTTGTAGGCGGCGGGATCGCTCGCGTCCACCGCGCTGCCCGCGGGCTTCGCGTTCGCCACCGCGCGGCAGCCGTCCTGGCGGATTCGCAACAACACGTTGTCCACTGACAGCGATTCATCGAACGCCTGCGACAGCACGCCACTGGCGCCACCCAACTGGGCTCTTGCCGACACCAGCTCGATCGCCACCGGCGACAGCAGGTTGGGTCGAACCGGGGACGCCACCATCAGTTCGCTGCTGCACAGGGTTGCCGCCTGCGCGAACGACACCATCGGCATGGCGGACAGGAGCAGCACGGGCAGCAGGCGACGAGTCGACATGAGGTTCCCCAAGGGTTGGACGCAGTGTAGGCCGGCCGGCGCAGGCGCGGCAATCGCGACGCGCAAAAAGACGAAGCCCGGCACAAGGCCGGGCTTCGCGGATTGCAGAACCAACAACCAGGATTACTGGCTGTTCAGCTCGGTACGGCGGTTGGTCTCGCTCTTGCATGCCGGGAAGGCATCGCCGAGCGCTTCCAGCGGACGGCTCTCGCCGTAGCCGGTCGGGCCAGCCAGGCGGCCAGCGTCCACGCCGTTGCTGGTCAGGTAGTCATAGACCACCTGCGAGCGACGCTGCGACAGACCCTGGTTGTACTCGTCCTTGCCGCATTCGTCGGTGTGGCCAGCCACTTCGACGCGCAGTTCCGGGTAGCGCTTCAGGATCTCGACGGCCTCGTTCAGGATCGCCACCGCGTCGGGACGCAGGGTCGACTTGTCGAAGTCGAAGTTCACGCCCTTCAGGTCGATCGAGACCGGCACCGGGCAACCGTCCGGACCAATGGTCTGGCCAGCCTGCGAACCCGGGCACTTGTCGTTGCAGTTGTTTACGCCGTCGCCGTCGTCATCCAGGTCGGCGCAGTTCGGGGCGACCGGAGCCGGGGCAACCGGGGCAACCGGCTCCGGGCCCAGGGCCACGGTCATGCCGATCGAAGCGAGCAGGTCGGAGAAGGAATTCTCCTGCGAGCCAACGCCAGTCTGCTGGTCGTCGAAATCGATGCGGGTACCGATTTCCGTACGCAGGTCCATGCGACCGAAGTCGAACTGCAGGCCGGCGCCCAGGTTCAGCGCAAGATTGGAGTCTTCATGCTGGCCCGGCGAGATCGGATTCGGGGTGGCGTCGTATTCTTCTTCATGACGCTGCCAGCCGATGCCGCCACGCACGTAGGGCCACCACTTGGAGTCCATGCTGCGGAAGTGATAACGGCCGTCGACCGACACGCCGTACTGGCTCCACCACAGGTTCGGGTTGCTGGTCTTGTCCGGATTCTGGTAGTTCAGTTCCGCTTCGAGCGAGACATTCGGATTCAGGAACTTGCCGAAGCCGAGGGTCCCGAACAGGGAATCTTCGGTGTTGCGATCATTGTCCTGGAAGTTCACGCCGGTCGAACCGGAGACATACCAGCGATCATCAAACTCCTGGGCGGACGCAGCCTGCGCCAGACCCAGACCACCCAGAAGGGCAGCGCAGAGGAGTTTCTTATTCATGTTCAGCTCCTTGATCAGTAAAGAAACCTGTGACGCGAAATATTCAATGTATGGACGGCTATGTCCGCACGCCATGCTGCACAGGGTGGCGTCGGCCGCGTGAAAGCCGTGTTAACGCTACCATAACAGTTGCAGGCATGCAAAGCCGTTCACCTGCCTGACCTGCATCATAGCGAAAGCCAGCCGCTGGTGCTGGCCCGGGTTGCAAACCAGTCCCTGCATCCGGACGCAGCACCCGCCCGCGTGGATGCAGACACCCATACGCGCCGGTATGCTTGCGCGATGAACGAGTCCTCGCCCTACCCGCACCTGTTCCGGCCGCTCGATCTCGGCTTCACCACCCTGCGCAACCGGGTGCTGATGGGTTCGATGCATACCGGCCTGGAGGATCGCGCCTCCGATTTCCCCAGGTTGGCGGCCTACTTCGCCGAGCGCGCGGCCGGCGGGGTGGGCCTGATCGTGACCGGTGGCTTCGCGCCGAACCTGGTCGGCTGGCTGAAGCCGTTCGCCGGGCGCATGAGCTGGCCGTGGCACGTGAACCGGCACCGGCAGGTCACCGCGGCGGTGCATGCGCACGACGCGAAGATCTGCCTGCAACTGCTGCACGCCGGGCGCTATGCCTACCACCCGCTGTCGGTGTCGGCGTCGAAGCTGAAGGCGCCGATCAATCCGTTCACTCCCCGCGGGTTGTCGGCGCGCGGGGTCGAGCGCCAGATCCGCGATTTCGCCAACGCCGCCAAGCTCGCGCGCGAAGCCGGCTACGACGGCGTCGAGATCATGGGTTCCGAAGGCTACCTGCTGAACCAGTTCACGGTCGGCCGCACCAACAAGCGCAGCGACGCGTGGGGTGGCGACGCTGGCAAGCGCATGCGCTTCGCGGTGGAGATCGTGCGCCGCGTGCGCGAGGCCTGCGGACCGGACTTCATCATCGTCTATCGGTTGTCGATGCTCGACCTGGTCGAAGGCGGCAATGACTGGGACGCCATCGTCGCGCAGGCGCAGGCGGTCGAAGCCGCCGGCGCGACCATCATCAACACCGGCATCGGCTGGCACGAGGCGCGGGTGCCGACCATCGCCACCTCGGTGCCGCGCGCGGCGTTCGTCGGGGTGACCGCGAAGCTCAAGCCGCACGTGCGGCTGCCACTGGTCGCGACCAACCGCATCAACATGCCGGACGTGGCCGAATCGGTGCTTGCGTCCGGCTTCGCCGACATGGTGTCGATGGCGCGCCCGCTGCTGGCGGATCCGCAATGGGTGAACAAGGCGCGCGCCGGCCGTAGCCCCGCAATCAATACCTGCATCGCCTGCAACCAGGCCTGCCTCGACCACGTGTTCGAGAACAAGCCGGCCAGCTGCCTGGTCAATCCGCGCGCCTGCGCGGAGACCGAACTGAACTACACGCGCACGACCACGCCGAAATCGGTCGCCGTGGTCGGCGCCGGTCCCGCCGGCCTGGCCTGCGCCACCATCGCCGCCGAGCGCGGGCACCGGGTGACCCTGTTCGATGCCGCCGGCGAAATCGGCGGCCAGTTCAACCTCGCCAAGACGATCCCGGGCAAGGAGGAATTCCACGAGACCCTGCGCTACTTCGGCCACCGCATCACGGAGACCGGGGTCGAGCTGCGGCTGCACACGCGGGTGGATGCGGCCGGCTTGTCCGGCTTCGATGAAGTCGTGGTGGCGACCGGGGTGACTGCGCGCGCGGTCGATTTCCCCGGCGCGGATCACCCGAAGGTCGTCGGCTACCTCGACGTCCTGCAGGGACGCGTGGAGCCGGGCAAGACGGTCGCGATCATCGGCGCCGGCGGGATCGGCTTCGACGTCGCCGAATTCCTGGTCCAGGAAGGCGGGTCGTCCACCCTCGACAGCGGTCGCTGGATGGCCGAATGGGGCGTTGACGCAGCGTTCGAGTCGCCCGGCGGCCTGGTCCGGCCGCAACCGGAACCCGCCGCGCGCAAGGTCTGGCTGCTTCAGCGCAGCCAGGGCAAGCCCGGCGCCCGGCTGGGCAAGACCACCGGCTGGATCCACCGCAGCACGCTGAAGGCGAAGGGCGTGAAGATGCTGGGCGGGGTGGAATACCTGGGCGTCGACGATGCCGGCCTGCACATCCGCGTCGACGGTGGCGAACAGGTCCTGGAGGTCGACCACGTCGTGGTCTGCGCCGGCCAGGAATCGCGCCGCGAACTCTTCGACGCACTGCTGGCGCAGGGGCGCCAGCCACGCCTGATCGGTGGCGCCGATGTCGCCAGCGAACTGGACGCGAAGCGTGCAATCAGCCAGGGCAGCCACGTGGCGGCATCGCTCTGAGCAAGCCTGCAGAGTAAAAACTTCAATCGAATCATCGACTTCTGGTTTATTCGTTCAGGAACCGTTCGGTATCCGGCGCATATGGTGCGCGGACTTTTGACCCTGCCGGACCGCCTGCTGCGCGGCATCGACAGGCCACCGGCACGCCGACCGACCCCTCTCCCAGGGCCGGCGCGCCCGGGCAAAGGCCGCCACAGAGCTGCCGCCCTCCCCAGTACGCCATGACGCTTGCTTCCTCGCCGGTCCTGCCGGCGCCGGGGCCTGCGCCGCAACGGAGCAAGGAGTACGACATGAAACTGGCTTGGATCCTCTGGATGGCCGGCAACGTGCTGCCGCAGCCGGCCGCCGATTCGCTTTGCCTGTCGACCACCGTCTACCTGGAGGCACGCGACCAGTCCGTGCGCGGCCAGCAGGCGGTCGCCGAAGTCGCCCTGCGCCGCCGCGACAGCGGGCTGTGGGGCCGCAACCTGTGCCAGGTGGTGACCGCGCGCAAGCAGTTCGCGCCGACCATCGTGTCGCCGCAAACCCGCCTGTCCAACCGCGAGGCCTGGGCGGAGGCGGTCACCATCGCGCTCGAGTCCGAGCGCAACTGGGCGCGGCCGGCAGGCCAGCGCCGCGAGATCGTGCCCGGTGCCAGCCACTTCATGGCGCACGCGATCGCCAGCCCGAGCTGGCGCAACGCCTACCAGGTGGCGACCATCGGCGACCACACCTTCCTGCAGGTGCAATCGCTCAGGCCACGCCGCAGCCGCGGCTGAGCCCGCGCACGCTCAGCGCCGGCGCTCGTCCGCCCACAGGCGGGACATCTCCAGGTAAGTGAACGACGCCGACCAGGTGATCATCAGCAGCCCGGTCAGGGCTTCCAGCCCGGCGACCAGGCGGATCGCCCCCACCGGTGCCAGGTCGCCGAAGCCGACCGTGCTGTAGGTGATGGCCGACAGGTAGACCGCGTCGAACAGGCGGTCCATGCCGAATTCGCCATGCACGAAACCGGTACCCGGGATCATCACCAGCCCCCAGTAGGCCAGCCCGTAGTACCAGATTTCGACGATGTGCAGGGCCAGCAGCGCGAAGATGATCTTGAGCATCGCGAGGTGGTCGCGCCGCGGCGCGCGCGACGCGAAACGCCGTGCCAGCGCATGCACGCCCTCGTAGTGGGTGGCGACGACCAGCGCGGTGACCGCGAAGGCGACCACCGCCACCAGCAGGTACTCGGCGAAATAGCCGGCGGGGATCAGCCAGTCCACCGCGGCGGCCGGCTTCAGCGTTGCGCGAGCGGGACGAAGACGCGGTCTTCCGGCCCGGTGTAGTTGGCCGACGGGCGGATGATCTTGCCGTCGATGCGCTGCTCGATCACGTGCGCGCTCCAGCCGCTGGTGCGCGCGATCACGAACAGCGGGGTGAACATCGCGGTGGGCACGCCCATCATGTGGTAGCTGACCGCGCTGAACCAGTCGAGGTTGGGGAACATCTTCTTGATGTCCCACATCACCGACTCCAGCCGCTCGGCGATGTCGTACATCTTCATGTCGCCCTGCTCCGCCGACAGCTCGCGCGCGACGTCCTTGATCACCTTGTTGCGCGGATCGGACACCGTGTACACCGGGTGGCCGAAGCCGATCACCACTTCCTTGCGCTCGACCCGCGCCTTGATGTCGGCTTCCGCTTCGTCCGGGTTCTCGTAGCGCTTTTGCACTTCGAACGCGACCTCATTCGCGCCGCCGTGCTTCGGTCCGCGCAGGGCGCCGATCGCACCCGCGATGCACGAATGCATGTCGCTGCCGGTGCCGGCGATGACGCGTGCGGTGAACGTACTCGCATTGAACTCATGCTCGGCGTACAGGATCAGGCTGGTGTGCATCGCACGCACCCATGACTCGCGCGGCGCTTCGCCATGCAGCAGGTGCAGGAAGTGGCCGCCGATGCTGTCGTCGTCGGTCTCGACGTCGATGGCGCGGCCGTTGTGGCTCCAGTGGTACCAGTACAGCAGCATCGAACCCAGCGACGCCATCAGCTTGTCGGCGATGTCGCGCGCGCCGGGATGGTTGTGGTCGTCCTTCTCCGGCGACACGCAACCCAGCACCGACACGCCGGTGCGCATCACGTCCATCGGGTGCGCCGACGGCGGCAGTTCCTCCAGCGCGGCCTTGACCGCCGCCGGGATGCCGCGCAGCGACTTCAGCCTGGCCTTGTAGCCCGCCAACTCCGCCTTGTTCGGCAACTTGCCGTGCACCAGCAGGTAGGCGATCTCCTCGAACTCGCTGGCATTGGCGAAATCCAGGATGTCGTAACCGCGGTAATGCAGGTCGTTGCCGCTGCGGCCGACCGTGCACAGCGCGGTATTTCCGGCAGCGGTGCCGCTGAGGGCGACGGATTTCTTCGGCTTGAAGCCGGGCGTGGCTGCGGACTGTTCGCTCATCGTTTATTCCTTCGATTACCTGTTCTGCGCAAACAGCGCATCGAGCTTGTCTTCGTAGGCGTGGTAGCCCAGGAAGTCGTACAGTTCGGCGCGCGTCTGCAGGGTGTCGATGACATGCTTCTGGGTGCCGTCGCGGCGCACGGCCTCGTAGAAGTTGAGCGCGGCCTTGTTCATCGCGCGATAGGCACCGCAACAATACAGCGCGATATCGACGCCGGCATCGCGCAGCTCGTCGGTGGTGTAGAACGGCGTGCTGCCGAACTCGGTGAGGTTGGCCAGGATCGGCACCTGCACCGCCGCCTTGACCTTGCGGTAGTCGTCGAGCGAGGTCATCGCCTCCGGGAACACCATGTCGGCGCCCGCTTCGACATACGCGACGGCGCGCTCGATCGCGCTGTCCAGGCCTTCCACCGCGGCGGCGTCGGTGCGCGCCATGATCACGAAATCGCGATCCGTGCGCGCGTCGACCGCGGCCCTGATGCGGTCGATCATTTCCTCCTTCGTCACCACTTCCTTGCCGGGACGATGGCCGCAGCGCTTCTGCCCGACCTGGTCCTCCATGTGCACGGCGGCCACGCCGATGCGCTCGAAGGCGCGGATGGTGCGGCCGATGTTGAACGCCCCGCCCCAGCCGGTGTCGATGTCGACCAGCAACGGCATGCCGGTGGCGTCCACGATCCGGCGCGCGTCGGTCAGCACGTCTTCCATCGTGGAGATGCCGAGGTCGGGCACGCCCAGCGAGTTCGCGGCGACGCCGCCGCCGGACAGGTACAGCGCCCTGTAGCCAGTGCGCCTGGCCATCAGGCCGGCGTAGGCGGTGATCGCGCCCATCACCTGCAGCGGGGATTCGGTGGCAAGCGCGGCGCGGAACTGCGCGCCTGCGGACTGGCGTTCGTCCATGGAGCCTCCGGTAAAACCGTGATTTTAGCCGATCGCCCTGCCCGGCCGCCGCGCATGCCGGCCGGCACTTGCCGGCGCCCTCACCCGCCCCTACATCATCACCACGGAATCAAGCCCACCGCTCAGGGAACCAGGCCATGGCCAAGACCTACAGCAAGACCCCGGAAGCGCTCGCCCGGCTGACCCCGGAGCAACGCCGGGTCACCCAGGACGCCGGCACCGAGCGACCGTTCGACAACGCCTTCCACGACAGCAAGGCACCTGGCCTGTACGTCGACATCGTGTCCGGGGAACCCCTGTTCACCTCGCTCGACAAGTTCGACAGCGGCTGCGGCTGGCCCAGTTTCACCCGCCCGGTGGAACCGGCGCATGTGCTGGAGCGCAGCGACAGCAGCCATGGCATGCGCCGCACCGAAGTCCGTTCGGCACACGGCGACAGCCACCTCGGCCACGTATTCACCGATGGTCCGCGCGATGCGGGCGGACTGCGCTACTGCATCAACTCGGCCGCGCTGCGCTTCATCCCGGCAGATGTGCTGGAACAGGAAGGCTACGGCGACTACCGCCACCTGTTCGCCGGAGACCGCGCATGAGCACCTCCACCGAAAGCGCGATCCTCGCCGGCGGCTGCTTCTGGGGCATGCAGGAACTGGTGCGCAAGCTGCCCGGCGTGCTGGCCACCCGCGTGGGCTATTCCGGCGGCGATGTCGCCAACGCCACCTATCGCAACCATGGCACGCACGCGGAGGCGATCGAGATCGTGTTCGATCCGGCGCGCACGTCCTATCGCGACATCCTCGAGTTCTTCTTCCAGATCCACGATCCCACCACCGTGAACCGGCAGGGCAACGATCGCGGCAGCAGCTATCGCTCCGCCATCTATTACGCCTCGGACGAACAGCACCGGATCGCCGTGGACACCATCGCCGACGTTGAAGCCTCCGGCCTGTGGCCCGGCAAGGTGGTGACCGAACTCGCGCCGGCCGGGCCGTTCTGGGAAGCCGAGCCCGAGCACCAGGATTACCTGCAGCGCTACCCCGGCGGTTACACCTGCCACTTCGTGCGGCCGGGCTGGAAGCTCCCGCGCCGCGGTGGCGCCGGCTGAACGGCGCTAGTCGCAGCGGTAATCGCCGGCGGCATCCTTGCGGCACATGTCCGGCGCCCCGTACTTGTCCCACAGCGCCGGGAAACCCTTCGCGCGCATGTAGGCGGGGAACTCGGGCAGGGCGCGCAGCGACTTCCCGTCCGGGCTGAACAGGTAGACCATGAAGTCGCTGTTGTCGACCTCCGAACGGGTGCGGTCGATTTCCATGGCGCGCGCCTCCTGGCCGATCTGCGCCAGCCACATCGGCACGATGCCGGGCAGGAATTCCGGCCCGGAGGCCACGTAGGCCTCGACCGCGCTCACTGCGCGGGCGCGTTCCACGGCGTCACCGCCGGACATGGCGATGGCCAGCGCCTTTCGCGCGTCCCGCGCCATTTGCCCGAGCGACGGGTCCGAGGAGTCGTTCCAGATGCGTCGCGCCGAAGCCGTGTCGCCACGCAAGTGGGCGATTTCGCCAAGTTCGCGATCCGCCAGCCGCAGGCCTGTCGCCTTGGCCCGCTTGAGGTATTGCTCGGCGCCGTCGATGTTGCCATCGCGCAGGTAGAGCACGCCGCGCCAACGCATCACGTTGGGCACCATCGGATCGATCGCCAGCGCACGTTCGATGCGCTCCACCGCGGCGCGGCGGTAGCCGCTGCGCGGTGATGCGGACCTTGTCGCCCTGCTTGCGCACCGAGCCTTCAAGCACGTTCGCCACGCCCAGGGCCTGGCCGATGGACGTGAGGCTCTCGTTGCGGCCCTTGAACTGGAACGAGGAGGTGCGCCCTGCCACCTTGAGGTCCTTCACCTGCGCCAGCGCGTTGAGGATCTCCTCGGCGATGCCGTCCGAGAAATACTCGTTGTCCCTGTCCGCGCTCATGTTCACGAACGGCAGTACTGCGATGGCCTTCTCGCTGATCGCCGCCTGCTTGCCTGCGCCCGCTTCGGCCTTCGCCGTCTCCGTGGTCGCGGCCACCAGGGCAGCCTCCCGGCGCGGCGCCAGCGCGAACCTGTCGAAGGCGAAGAGGCCCAACGCCAGCGCCAGCAGCAGCACGAACATGCGCTCCATGCGGCGGCGGAGTTCGGCGAGGAAGCTCAAGGAGCCGTCCCCGGGATCGGCGGATAGCGGATCGCCACGGGAGGTGGCCATCGCAACCCGGATTCGGCCAGGCGCGCCTTGAAATTCGGTGTGGCGGACAGGTCGAACGGCGCGCCGCAGCCGCAATAGGTCACCGCGACGGCGAGCAGCAAGCCGCCGGCCGGGCGCGCGTCGAGCACGGCGGCGCGGCGGTTGGCATCCGCGCGGTCGCCGAACAGCGCGGCTTCGACCAGTTCCACGATCTGCCACTGGCGACCTATGTTGGCGTCTTCGTTGCGTCGGCCGGCGGTCCATGCCTGCGCCTGCGCACGATTCAGCCCGCGCAACCTGGCGATCTGCATCGCGGTACCGAACTCTGCCGCACCGAGGTTGTCCAGCTTCTTCGTCTTCGGTGGCAACTTGTCCTCGTGTCCGAGCATGGCCAACGCGAGGCGTTCATGCGGTGCTTGCGGCAATGCCGGCGCGTAGGTCCGCCACTGCGCGTAGATCGCCTGGATGCGTTCGGCCTTGCCATCCGCGCGCGCGACCCAGGTGCGCGTGTTCCAGTTGATCGCATTCAATGGGTCGCAGGTCGCCGCACGTGCCAGCACGGGTTCCAGCGCATCGGCATAGCCGAAGGCGCTGGCGAAGACCGGCATCCAGTTCGGCGCGCCGCAGCCGGGTTGCGCAAGCGCTTTCGACAATTGATCGGTGATGCCGCGCCAGTCGTCGCCGAGCATCTGCCGCTCGGCCAGGGCGAATTCGCGCTGCTGCGCATCCGGGCCGGTGGCGGCGGCGCGCTGCAGCGTCTGCAGGACTGCGCGCTGCGCATCCGCGCGCTCGGCGTGGGTGGTGTGGTCGTCGATCAGTGTGTGTTCGTAGAGATCGGCCTTGGCGTAATGCGCCATCGAGTAATTCGGCTCCAGCGCGATCGCGCGGTCGAATTCCGCGTTCGCCAGCTGCAGGCCTCCGAGCAGGCCGACCGACTTGTCGCCGTGCGCGGCAAGGTACAACTTCCAGGCCTTCTGGTAGTGGATGAAGGCATCCACATTGCCCACGCCGGCCTTGCGCATGGTGCCGCGTTGCTTGTCGTCCAGCAGCACGCCGAGTGCACCGGCCACCTGTTCGGCGATGTCCAGTTGCACCGCCAGCGTGTCCTGCAGCGTGCGATCGTAGGTTTGCGACCACAGGTGGACACCGTCGCTGGCGCGGATCAGCTGGGCGGTGATGCGGGCGCGCTCGCCATCGCGGCGCACGCTGCCTTCGAGGATGTGGGCGACGCCGAGCTTCTGGCCGATGCCGCGCAGGTCCACGTTCTTGCCCTTGAACTGGAACGACGAGGTGCGCCCGACCACCTGCATGCGGTCGATGCGCGCCAGCGAGTTCAGGACTTCCTCTGACAGGCCATCGGAGAAGAACTCGTTTTCCGGGTCGGCGGACATGTTGGCGAACGGAAGCACCGCGATCGAACGCGGATCCGGCCCTTGCTTCGCTGCCCTGGCGCCTGCGTTGGCGACCACCGCACGGGTCGTTTGCGCCACCAGGGCCGCGTCCCGTTGCGGCGCCAGCACGAACTTGTCGAAGCCGAAATAGGCGAGCGCCAGCGCCGAGACCACCAACAGCATGCGGTCCATCCGCCGCGCGGTCTGCGGGGCGATGGATTCGGAGGGCGGCACCATGCCGTCGCGCTTCAGGCCTTCCGGAGTCAACTCGAATGCCCACGCCACGATCAGGGCGGGCACGAAGCCGACCGCCAGTACCGCCACCACCGCCTTCATCACCCAGGCCGGCGCCTCGAACACCGGCAACAGGGTCGCCGCGACTTGCGTCACCAGCCACGCGCCGACCAGGTACAGCCCGGCCATGCGGATGACGTTGCGGCGCTTGAGTTCGCTGATGAATTTCATCGCCTGGCCTGCATCGGCAGATGGGACGGGCGGTCGGAGCGATGCGGGATGATCATGCGCACGCGATGCCGGTAGCCGGACTGGGTGAGGCCGTCGAGGGTCAGGCGCGCGGAGTCGATCGCGAAATACTCGCCGGCGCTGCGCGCCACGCCGGGAGGCAGCAGGCCGGTGTCCGCGGACGACACGATTTCATCCCAGGTCGCGCGCGAAGTCGCCCGGTAGTTGAGTTCGCTGGCGCGGTAGGCATTGACCACCAGCGCCTTCGCGTCGGAACGCGGGTCCGCAAGCAGCGCGTCGGTCCGCTCCACGCCCCGCAGGACCGCCGCGTGGTAATCCACCAGTTCGCGCCGCGCGAGCAGGTCACGCTTGAGATCCGCCTGCAGGCGCAGGGCATAGGCGTGGCCGAGGCGTTCATCGGCGAGCTCCTGGTTCCAGTTCGCGACCTGGATGCCGACGAACACGCCGATCACCACGATGGCGAAATCGATGGCGATGGCGGTCCATTCCTGCTTGCGGACGTGCTGGATGACGCGGCGCAGGATCATGGCGGATCACGTTGCCGGAGGCGGCCCGCCCCGCGCGGCAGGCCGCACGCATTGCGCGACCCTGCGATTCGCCACTGCTGCCCCATCGCCTCCCCCTCATGCATGGGCCGCGGCTGCCCGATGCAGGCCGCCGGGCACTGGCGTCCAAGGCCGGATTGCCTTGGCCCCGGCATCCGCCGGCGCCCGGGTCCGCAGTGACCGCAGCTGCGCACTCATGCCAGCCAACGCAAGAAGGGCCGGCACAAGGCCAGCCCTTCCGGCTTGCAGCGGTGGCGCGGTGGCTTACAGCAGGTGCGCCACGCCGGCGCGCTCTTCTTCCAGTTCGGCCAGGGTCTTGTCCATCGCCGCGCGGCTGAAGTCATCGACCGGCAGGCCTTCGATGCGGGTGTACTCGCCGTTGGCGCAGGTGACGGGCACGCCGTAGATCACGCCTTCCGGAATGCCGTAGCTGCCGTCGGACGGCACGCCCATGGTGGCCCACTTGCCGTTGGTGCCCAGCGCCCAGTCGCGCATGTGGTCGATGGCGGCGTTGGCGGCCGATGCGGCGGACGACAGGCCGCGTGCCTCGATGATCGCGGCGCCGCGCTTGCCGACCTGCGGAATGAACGTGTTGGCGTTCCACTCGGCGTCGTTGACCTTGTCCTTCAACGACTCGCCGTTGACCGTGGCGAAGCGGTAATCCGGGTACATGGTCGGGCTGTGGTTGCCCCACACGACCAGCTTCTCGATGTCGGCCACGGCCACGCCGGCCTTGATGGCCAGCTGCGACAGCGCGCGGTTGTGGTCCAGGCGCAGCATCGCGGTGAAATTGCCCGGCTTCAGGTCCGGCGCCGACTTCATCGCGATATAGGCATTGGTGTTGGCCGGGTTGCCGACCACCAGCACCTTGACGTTGCGGCTGGCGACCTTGTTCAGCGCGGCGCCCTGCGCGGTGAAGATCTTGGCGTTCTCCAGCAGCAGGTCCTTGCGCTCCATGCCCGGGCCGCGCGGACGCGCGCCCACCAGCAGGGCGTAGTCGGCATCCTTGAACGCGATTTCGGCGTCATCGGTGCCGACCATGCCGGCCAGCAGCGGGAACGCGCAGTCTTCCAGCTCCATCATCACGCCGCGCAGCGCGGCCTGGGCCTTCTCCATCGGCAGTTCCAGCATCTGCAGGATGACGGGCTGGTCCTTGCCCAGCATTTCGCCGGAGGCGATGCGGAACAGCAGGGCGTAACCGATCTGGCCGGCGGCACCGGTGACGGCAACTCGAACGGGGGCTTTCATTGGGTTCAACTCCTGGAAATGACGATGCGGCGCAAGCGCCGCACCGGCGGGAACGGAAAGGATCAGGTCAACTCGGCGAAGAATTCCTGGATGCGCGCCAGGCCGGGCGCCAGCTGCGGGGTCGGGCAGGTGTAGCTGATCCGCAGCGCGCGCGGCTCGCCGAACGCCGAGCCCGGCACGCAGGCCACGCCCTTGGCTTCCAGCAGCGCATTGCAGAAGTCCACGTCGTTCCCGATCTTCGTGCCGTTGTGCGACTTGCCGAACGCACAGCTGATGTCCGGGAACACGTAGAACGCGCCCTGCGGACGCGGGCAGACCACGCCGGGGATGGCATCCATCACCGCCATGACCTGGTCGCGCTTGGCCTGGAACTCGGCGTTCTTCTGGGTCGGCACGTCCTGCGGGCCGTTGAGCGCGGCGATCGCGGCCGCGGTGACGATCTCGGGGATGTTGGTGATGTGGTTGGAATTCATGGTGGTCAGGGCCTGCGCCACCGCCTCCGGGCCGGCCATGAAGCCCACCCGCCAACCGGGCATGCCGTAGGTCTTGGACAGCGAGTCGATGAAGATCACGCGGTCGCGCAGTTCCGGGCGGACCTGCACGAAGTTCGCGTACTCCAGGCCATCGAACAGCATCCGGTTGTAGATGTCGTCGGTGATGATCCACGTGTCCGGATGCTTCACCAGCACCTCGGCCAGCGCCACGATCTCATCCCGGTTGTAGACCATGCCGGTCGGGTTGGACGGGTTGTTGAACAGGAACACCCGGGGCTTCGAGGCCAGCGCGGCATCGAGCTGGGCCGGCGTCATCTTGTAGTCCTGCGAGGCCGGGCACGGCAGCAGCTCGACCCGGGCGCCGACGATATCGGCGATGTCCATGTAGCTGGTCCAGTACGGCACCGGGAACACGATGGTGTCGCCTTCGTCCAGCAGCGCCTCGGCCAGGTTGTAGATCACGTGCTTGGCGCCGATCCCGGTCGCGCAGTTGGCGCGTGTGTAGCCGGCCAGGCCGATCTTCGCCATGTGCGCGATGAAGGCGTCCAGCAGCGCGTCGCTGCCACGGTTGCTGCCGTACTGGCCGCTGTCCCTGGCGAGCGCGTCGCGCGCGGCGGCATACACGTGCTCCGCCGGCAGGAAGTTCGGCACGCCGATCGAGAAGCTGATGATGTCGCGGCCTTCGGCCTTGAGGCGCTTGGCCTTCTCGGCGACCTGCATGATCGCGCTGGGCTTGGCGCGGCCGATGCGCCGGGCGAGTTGAGGCATCGTGGGGGAACCTCGGTGCGGGCCGCGGATCCGCGGCATGGACGTGGGGTAAAGCCGCGAAATTTTAGCACGCAGCGCGTCGGGGTCGGCCGCTGCCGGCAGGCCGCGCCGCTGCCATCGCCGCCGCACCCGAGCCAACGAAAAGGGCGGCCAAAGCCGCCCTCTCCATGCGCCGCGCCGATGGCTCAGGCGGCGAGGATCTTGTTCCACTCCGCAACGCGGTCGGCCCGGGCGGCCAGCGCCGCCTCGGCATCGCCTTCGATCTTCACGGACTTGATCAGGTCGCCCTGCTTCACCGCATCCACCACGTCCAGGCCTTCGATGACCTTGCCGAACACGGTGTGCTTGCCGTCCAGCCAATCGGTCTTGATGTGGGTGATGAAGAACTGGCTGCCATTGGTGTTGGGGCCGGCGTTGGCCATCGACAGCACCCCACGCTCATGCTTCACGCCGTTGTTGGTCTCGTCCTCGAACCGGTAGCCCGGGCCGCCGCGGCCGGAACCCTCCGGGCAGCCGCCCTGGACCATGAAATCGGGGATCACCCGGTGGAAGTTGAGGCCGTCGTAAAAGCCGCGCCTGGCCAGGTTGACGAAGTTGGCGACGGTCAGCGGTGCCTTTTCGGCGGCCAGTTCGACGCGGATCGGGCCGCGGTCGGTGTCGAAGGTGGCGATCAGGGACATGTGGATTCCTTCGGGAAGTATTTTGCAGGAACCGGGTCAGACGGCCGACCCCGGGGCCGGCTATAATAGCCGGCTTCCTTCCCAGACCTGCTGCGTCCTGCCTGAACCGCGGTGCGCCCATTGCTTATGTCCGAATCCAATTCCTCCGTCGAACGCCTGCGCAACATCGCCATCGTCGCCCACGTCGACCATGGCAAGACCACCCTGGTCGACTGCCTGCTCAAGCAGTCCGGCACCCTGAACGAGCGCACGGTGCTTGCCGAGCGCGCGATGGACAGCAACGACCAGGAAAAGGAACGCGGCATCACCATCCTGGCCAAGAACACCGCCATCACCTGGCAGGGCAACCGCATCAACATCGTCGACACCCCGGGCCACGCCGACTTCGGCGGCGAGGTCGAGCGCGTGCTGTCGATGGTGGACTCGGTGCTGATCCTGGTCGACGCGATGGACGGCCCGATGCCGCAGACGCGCTTCGTGACCCAGAAGGCGTTCGCGATGGGCTTCAAGCCGATCGTGGTGGTCAACAAGATCGACCGCCCGGGCGCGCGCCCGGACTGGGTGATCGACCAGGTGTTCGACCTGTTCGACAAGCTCGGCGCGACCAACGAGCAGCTCGACTTCCCGATCGTCTACGCCTCGGCGCTGCACGGTTACGCAAGCCTCGACGACAGCGCGCGCGAAGGCGACATGACCCCGCTGTACGAAGCGATCATGCAGCACGTTGCGCCGCCGCAGGTCGACCTGGACGGCCCGTTCCAGATGCGCATCAGCCAGCTGGACTACAGCAACTTCGTCGGCCTGATCGGCATCGGCCGCATCCAGCGCGGCAAGGTCCGCCGCAACATGCCGGTCAGCGTGGTCGACCGCGAAGGCAAGAAGCGCCAGGGCAAGGTGCTGCAGGTGCTGGGCTTCATGGGCCTGGAGCGCATCGAAACCGAGGAAGCCGGCGCCGGCGACATCGTCGCCATCTCCGGCGTCGCCGACCTGTCGATCTCCGACACCGTGTGCGCGCTCGACGCGCCGGAAGCGCTGCCGGCGCTGACCGTCGACGAGCCGACCATCAGCATGACCTTCCAGGTCAACAACTCGCCGTTCGCCGGCAACAAGGACATGAGCGGCGGCAAGTTCCTGACCAGCCGCCAGCTGCGCGAGCGGCTGGAGCGCGAGACCCTGCACAACGTGGCGCTGAAGGTCGAGGAAGGCTCGGATCCGGACAAGTTCCTGGTATCCGGCCGCGGCGAACTGCACCTGTCGGTGCTGATCGAGAACATGCGCCGCGAAGGCTTCGAGCTGGCGGTGTCGCGCCCGGAAGTGATCATCAAGGAAATCGACGGCCAGCAGATGGAGCCGGTCGAGCAACTGGTGGTCGACATCGAGGAAGTCCACCAGGGCGGCGTGATGGAGAAGCTGGGCACCCGCAAGGCCGCGCTGAAGAACATGGAATCGGACGGCAAGGGCCGCGTGCGCCTTGACTACATGATCCCGGCGCGCGGCCTGATCGGCTTCCAGAACGAGTTCCGCACCCTGACCCAGGGCTCGGGCCTGCTGTTCCACGTGTTCGACCATTACGGCCCGAAGGAAACCGGCGCGATCGCCAAGCGCCAGAACGGCGTGATGATCGCCAATGCCGCCGGCACCACCCCGGCCTATTCGCTCGGGCCGCTGCAGGAACGCGGCAAGCTGTTCGCCGCCGAAGGCGACAACGTGTACGAAGGCCAGCTGGTCGGGATCCACTCGAAGGACAACGACCTGACGGTCAACGCGATCAAGCCGAAGCCGCTGACCAACATGCGCGCCTCCGGCAAGGACGACGCGATCCAGCTGAGCCCGGCGATCAAGTACACGCTGGAGCAGGCGCTGGACTTCATCGAGGACGACGAGCTGGTGGAAGTCACCCCGAAGGAAATCCGCCTGCGCAAGAAGTTCCTGACCGAAAGCGACCGCAAGCGGGCCAGCCGTTCGGCGTAACTGCCAGCCGCGGGTCCAGGCACACCGCCGGGTTGCCCGCGCGGCCTGCGCGGGCGATGCTTGCGCATTCCCGCCCGGAGCCTCGCCGATGACCCGCCTCTCGCTCGCGATCGCGCTGCTGCTGCTGGCCGCCTGCCAACAAACCGAAACCCCGCAGCCTGCCTCGGCGGAAGCCGCGGCAACCGCGGCACCCGCGCCTTTTGCGTTCGAGGAGGCCAGCATCGCCTCGCTCCAGGAGCAGATGGCCTCGGGCTCGCTGACCAGCCGCGCACTGGCCCAGGCCTACCTGGACCGCATCGCCGCGATCGATGACGCCGGCCCGCGGCTCAATGCCGTGATCGAGGCCAATCCCGACGCATTGAAGGAAGCCGATGCGCTGGATGCCGAGCGCACGTCCGGCAAGCTGCGCGGCCCGCTGCACGGGATCCCGGTGCTGCTGAAGGACAACATCGACGCCACCCCGATGGTGAACTCCGCCGGCTCGCTTGCGCTGGCCGAGCACCGGCCGAAGTCGGATGCGTTCCTGGTTGCCCGGCTGCGTGCCGCCGGTGCGGTGATCCTGGGCAAGACCAACCTCAGCGAATGGGCGAACATCCGCTCCACCCGCTCCACCTCGGGCTGGAGCGCGCGCGGCGGGCAGACCAGGAACCCGTATGCGCTCGACCGCAATCCCTGCGGCTCCAGCGCGGGCACCGGCACCGCGATCGCCGCCAACCTCGCCGCGGTCGGCATCGGCACCGAAACCGACGGCAGCATCATCTGCCCGTCCGCGGTGGCCGGCCTGGTCGGGATCAAACCGACGGTCGGGCTGGTCAGCCGCAGCGGCATCATCCCGATCTCGCATTCGCAGGACACCGCCGGGCCGATGGCGCGCAGCGTGGCCGACGCCGCCGCGGTGCTGACCGCGATCGCCGCTGCGGACGCCGCCGATGCCGCCACCAGCGAACATCCCGCGCGCACCGCGATCGACTACACCGCGCACCTGAAGCCCGCTGCGCTCAAGGGCGCGCGCATCGGCGTGCTGCGCAAGGCGATGGGCTACCAGCCGGACGTCGACGCCGCGTTCGAACGCGCAGTGGCGGCGCTCAAGGCCGCCGGCGCGACCGTGGTCGATGCCGAGATCTCCACCGCCGGGCAATGGGGCGACGCCGAGCTCGAGGTGCTGCTGTACGAACTCAAGGCCGACCTCAATGCCTATCTCACCAGCAGCGGAGCTCCGGTGAAGTCGCTGGCCGGGGTGATCGCCTTCAACAAGCAGAACGCGGGAACGGAGATGCGCTACTTCGCGCAGGAGCTGTTCGAGCAGGCCGAGGCAAAGGGACCGCTGACCGACAGGGAATACCTCGACGCCCGCGACAAGGCGCGGCGACTGGCCGGCCCCGAGGGCATCGACGCCGCGCTGAAGAAAGACAACCTGGACGCCCTGGTCGCGCCGTCGATGTCGCCGGCGTGGCCGACCGACCCGATCAACGGCGACCACTTCACCGGTGCCGGCTACGGCGCGGCCGCGGTGGCCCGCTACCCCAGCATCAGCGTACCGATGGGCCACAGCCACGGCCTTCCGCTGGGCATCACCTTCATGGGCACCGCGTGGAGCGAAGCGCGCCTGGTCGAACTGGCCCACGCCTACGAGCAGGCCAGCAAGGCGCGCACGCCGCCGAAGTTCCTGCTGACCGTCGACCTGGACGAGGCCAGGTAAGGCTGGCGTGCCGATCCCGCGGGTACGCCGGATCTGCGCTCAGTCCGCCGCGATCTCGCCGCGCTTGCGCACGATCAGCATCGCGATCTCCAGCGCCTGCTCGTAATTGAGCCGCGGGTCCACGGTGCTGCGGTAGTCGCGCTGCAGGTCGAGCTCGGTCAGCTCGCGGGCGCCACCCAGGCACTCGGTGACGTTTTCGCCGGTCAGCTCAAGGTGCACGCCACCCAGCCGGGTGCCGGCGGCCGCATGCACGTCGAACGCCTGCTCCAGCTCGCCGCGGATGTTGTCGAAGCGGCGCGTCTTGTAGCCGTTGGCGGTCGCCTCGGTGTTGCCATGCATCGGGTCGCACACCCACAGCACGCGCCGCCCTTCGCGCCTGATCGCCTCCAGCAACGGCGGCAACTTGTCCGCGATGGCGGTGGCGCCCATGCGGTGGATGAAGGCCAGCTTGCCGGGTTCGTCGTCGGGATTGAGCACGTCGACCAGGCGCAGCAACTGGTCCGGCGCCACCGACGGGCCGATCTTGATCGCGACCGGGTTGCGGATGCCGCGGAAATACTCGACGTGCGCGCCGTCCATGGCGGCGGTGCGCATGCCGATCCACGGGTAATGGGTACCGAGGTTGAACCAGCCGTGCTGGCGCGGCACCTGCCGGGTCTGCGCCTCTTCGTATGGCAGCAGCAAGGCCTCGTGCGAGGTGTAGAAATCGACCCGGTTGATGTTGTGGACCTGGCTGCCGGTCAGGGTCTCCATGAAGCGCACCGCATCGCCGATCGCACCGACCATGCGCTGGTATTCGTGCGCCAGCGGGGCCTGCCCGACCCAGCCCAGGTCCCAGTACTCCGGGTGGTGCAGGTCGGCGAATCCGCCGTCGATCAGCGCGCGCACGAAGTTCATGGTCATCGCCGAGCGCGCGTGCGCCTTCACCATCCGCCGCGGATCCGGGGTGCGCGCCGCCGCGGTGAACTCCGGCGCATTGACCATGTCGCCGCGATAGCTCGGCAGGGTGGTGTCGCCGATCGTTTCGGTATCGGCCGAACGTGGCTTGGCGTACTGGCCGGCGAATCGGCCTACCCGCACGACCGGCAGTTTCAGCCCGTGCACCAGCACCAGGCTCATCTGCAGCAGCACCTTCAGGCGGTTCGAGATCACCGACGAATTGCATTCGGCGAAGGTTTCGGCGCAGTCGCCGCCCTGCAGCAGGAAGCGGCTGCCTTCCTGCGCATCCGCCAGTTGCTGCTTGAGCGACTGGATTTCCCACGAGGTCACCAGCGGCGGCAAAGCGCGCAACTCGTCCTGCACCGCGGCCAGCGCCGCCAGGTCGGGGTACTGCGGCAGCTGCAGCGCGCGGCGCGTGCGCCAGCTATCCGGCGCCCAGGCGTCGATGTCGTTGTCAGCGGGAGGAACGGCGTGCTGGGCGTGTGGCATGGAGGTGATCGCGAGGATGCTGCATTGCATCATCGCGTTGCAGCCCGTCCATCGCAACTGTTACCTGTGGAACCGATGCTTCCCGCGGCGCCGGAACCCGGCATGCAGGGCCCACAGGCCCAGCCCGACGAACCATGCCAGTACCCACATCGGCATGCTCAGGCCCAGGAAGGTCCAGTCGATGTTGCTGCAGTCGCCGGTTGCGAGCAGCACTTCGCGCGCCGCACCCAGCCAGGAATGCTGTTCGACGATGAAGTTGAGGCCCGGCCCGCAACTGGGCAATTCCGGCGGGTTGAGCTGCACCCAGGAATGGCGGCCCGCATAGCCCGCGCCTGCGCCGGCGGCGATCACCGCAAGCACCGACCAGGCCTTGCGCGCACCCGGCGCACGCGGGTCGTGCAGCGCCCCGAGCAGGAACACCATCCCGAGTGCGGCGAAGCACAGCCGCTGGAAGATGCAGAACGGGCACGGCTGGATGCCCAGCTGGAACTGCACGTAGAACGCATAGCCGAGCAACGCGACGCAGGCCGCGAGTCCAAGCAGGAATTGCGCGCGGAAGGACAGGCTGCGGAACGGATTCATGAGCACGGCCAACGGGGGAATCGGTCGATTATGGTCCAGACCCGCGCAAACAAAAAACCCCGGAAGTCCCGGGGTCTCTTGATGCGACGCTGGCGCTACCGCTTACTCGGTGGCTTGCGGACGATCCACCAGCTCGACATAGGCCATCGGCGCGTTGTCGCCGGCGCGGAAGCCGCACTTCAGGATGCGCAGGTAGCCACCCGGACGCTGCGCGTAGCGCGGGCCGAGGATGGTGAACAGGGTGCCGACCGCTTCCTTGTCGCGCAGGCGCGCGAACGCGAGGCGGCGGTTGGCGACGCCATCGACCTTGGCCAGGGTGATCAGCGGCTCGGCGACGCGGCGCAGTTCCTTCGCCTTCGGCAGGGTGGTGCGGATCAGTTCGTTCTTGAACAGCGAGGCCGCCATGTTGGAGAACATCGCGCCACGGTGGGCACTGGTGCGGTTGAACTTGCGGCCGGATTTCTGGTGACGCATGACTTGGATTCCTTGGGCTGAAGATTGGCGCTATTGGAGTTCGCTGTCGCCATCCTGGCGTTGTGCCCCGTGTTCCGGGCGGGTGGACTGCGGTTGGCCCGTGCCGGCGTCCCTTGCCGGCCATGCCGCGAACGTTTCGTTCGTCGGCGAAGTGGTGCGATGAAGCGGTACAACAAGACGGAGGCCGCGGCTGCGCCGCGTTTGCACCTCCGGCCCTCGCGCATAGCGCTCGGGCCTTCGCTCGCGCAGGCGATGCCGGACGGCATCGCCCGAGCGCGCTCGCTTACCCCAGCATGCCGTGCGCCGAGATCCCGGCCGGCGGCCAGTTCTCGAGCTTCATGCCAAGCGACAGGCCGCGCTGGGCCAGCACTTCCTTGATCTCGGTGAGCGACTTCTTGCCCAGGTTCGGGGTCTTGAGCAGCTCGACTTCGGTCTTCTGGATCAGGTCGCCGATGTAGTAGATGCTCTCGGCCTTGAGGCAGTTCGCCGAACGCACGGTCAGCTCCAGGTCGTCGATCGGGCGCAGCAGCACCGGGTCCACGCCGCTGGCAACCGGCTTCGCCGCACCGCGGTCGCGGTGGGTGAAGTCGCCGAACACCGACAGCTGGTCGCTGAGGATGTCGGCGGCGGTGCGCACGGCTTCCTCGGCGTCGATGGTGCCATTGGTCTCGATGTCGAGCACCAGCTTGTCGAGGTCGGTGCGCTGTTCGACGCGCGCGGACTCGACCGCATACGCCACGCGGCGGACCGGCGAGAACGAGGCATCCAGCATCAGGCGGCCGATCGCGCGGGTTTCTTCATCCGGGCGGCGGCGCGCAGCGGCCGGCTGGTAGCCGAAACCGCGGCTGATGGTAAGGCGCATGTTGAGCGCCACGTCCTTGGTCAGGCTGGCGATCACGTGGTCGGGGTTCAGCACCTCGACGTTGTGGCTGGTCTTGATGTCGCCGGCGGTGACGATGCCCGGGCCCTGCTTCTTGAGCTCCAGGGTGTCGCTGTCGCCGCTGTGCATGCGGATGGCAACGTCCTTCAGGTTCAGCAGGACTTCGAGCACGTCCTCCTGCAGGCCTTCGACCGTGGTGTACTCGTGCAGCACGCCGTCGATCTCGACCTCGGTGATCGCGAAGCCGGGGATCGAGGACAGCAGCACGCGGCGCAGCGCGTTGCCGAGGGTATGACCGTAGCCGCGTTCCAGCGGTTCGATCACGACCTTGGCGCGGTTGTCGGCGATGCGCTCGATCTGCGGACCGCGGGGGCGCAGCACTTGGGTTGCGGTAACCGTCATTCGTGATGTCTCCTGCTGGCCTGCGCGGGGGGCGCAGGCCGGTGGCAATGGCTTACTTCGAGTACAGCTCGACGATCAGCGCTTCGTTGATGTCGCGCGGCAGGTCGGCGCGGTCCGGCACGGCCTTGAAGACGCCGGCGAACTTGTTCGCATCGACCTCGACCCACGACGGCGACAGGTCCATCTGCTGGGCAACGGTCAGCGATTCCTTGACCCGGAGCTGGCGGGCAGCCTTCTCGGACAGGGCGATCGCGTCGCCGGCCTTGACCGCGTAGGACGGCAGGTTGACCGACTTGCCGTTGACGGTGATGCCGCGATGGCTGACCAGCTGGCGCGCGGCCGGGCGGGTGACCGCGAAGCCCATGCGATACACGACGTTGTCGAGGCGGGTCTCCAGCATCTGCAGGAGGTTCTCGCCGGTGTTGCCCTTCTTGGTCGCGGCCTTCTTGTAGTAATTGCGGAACTGGCGCTCCAGCAGGCCGTAGATGCGCTTGACCTTCTGCTTCTCGCGCAGCTGGGTGGCGTAGTCGGACAGCTTGCCCTTGCGCACGTTGGCGCCGTGCTGGCCGGGCTTCTGCTCCAGCTTGCACTTGGAATCGAGCGCGCGCGCCGGCGACTTCAGGCCGAGGTCGGCGCCTTCGCGACGGGCGAGCTTACAGGTGGGACCGATATAACGAGCCATTTTCTTCTGCTCCCCGGCGTCAGACGCGACGCTTCTTCGGCGGACGGCATCCGTTGTGCGGGATGGGCGTCACGTCGATGATGTTGATGATCTTGTAGCCGACGTTGTTCAACGAACGCACGGCCGACTCGCGCCCCGGGCCCGGGCCCTTGATGCGCACTTCCAGCGACTTCACCCCGTAATCGAGGGCGGCCTTGCCGGCCTTCTCGGCGGCGACCTGCGCGGCGAACGGGGTCGACTTGCGCGAACCGCGGAAACCCGCGCCGCCCGAAGTGGCCCACGACAGCGCATTGCCCTGGCGATCGGTGATGGTGACGATGGTGTTGTTGAAAGAAGCGTGGACGTGGGCGATGCCGTCGGTGACGACGCGCTTGATCTTCTTCTTGGTCTTGGTTGCTGCAGGCTTGGCCATGATGTCTGTCCCTTACTTCTTGATGGCCTTGCGCGGACCCTTGCGGGTGCGTGCATTGGTACGGGTGCGCTGGCCACGCAGCGGCAGGCCGCGACGATGGCGCAGGCCGCGGTAGCAGGCCAGGTCCATCAGTCGCTTGATCGCCATGCCGACTTCGCGGCGCAGGTCGCCCTCGACCACGAACTTGCCGACTTCGGCGCGCAGGCGCTCGACGTCCGGCTCGGACAGGTCACGGATCTTGGTCGACGAATTCACGCCGGCCGACTCGCAGACCTGCTTGGAACGGGTACGGCCGATGCCGTAGATGCTTTGCAGCCCGACCCAGACGTGCTTCTGGGCAGGCAGGTTGACGCCCGCAATACGCGCCATAAGGCGATCTCCGATAACGTAAAGGCGGCGGATTTGGCAATCCGGCGCAGTGAACATGAAATTATAGCGAGGTCTCGGGTTTTCAGGAAGCCCCCGCCCGGAATGGCGCGGGAACCCGGCATGGGGAGTGTGCCCATGCTCCGGCGATGGCCCCGAACTGGCAGTACCCGGCAGGCTTCCCTCGCGGAAAGGCTCCCCGGCCTGCCCGCGCGCTACTCCGGCGCGCGGGTCGGTTCGGGGCCACCCGTGCGCGAGACTGCCGCCCGGGTCGCCCATTTGCCAAGCCGCGCAGATGTCGGCTTTGGCTGGTTGTTCGTTGCCATCCATGGCGCTGGTTCACGGGCTCCGTGGAGCCCTGCCCGGACTCCTGTCCGGGCGCTCGGCGGTTCAGCGCAGCAGTGCTGCGCTTAGCGCGAACCCCCTCGCCCCTTCAGGTTCGCCTTCTTCAGCAGGCTCTCGTACTGGTGCGACATCAGGTGCGCCTGGATCTGCGCGATGAAATCCATCACCACGACCACCACGATCAACAGCGAGGTTCCGCCGAAGTAGAACGAGGTCCCCAGCTGGGTGCGCATGATCTCCGGCAACAGGCAGACCAGAACCAGGTACAGCGAACCCGCCAGCGTCAGCCGGGTCAGCACGCCGTCGACATAGTCCGCGGTCGCCTTGCCCGGCCTGATGCCCGGGATCAGCGCGCCCGACTTCTTCAGGTTGTCCGCGGTTTCCTGCGAATTGAACACCAGCGCGGTGTAGAAGAACGCGAAACCGATGATCAGCGCGGCCAGCAGGATCATGTGCAGCGGCTCGCCGGGCGACAGCATCTGGCTCACCTTCTGCAGCCAGCTGGTCGCCGCATTGCCGGACTGGCCGAACCACGTCGAGGCGGTGGCCGGGAACATGATGATCGACGAGGCGAAAATCGGCGGGATGACGCCCGACATGTTGAGCTTGAGCGGCAGGAACGAGCTCTGGTTCATGTACGCGCCGCGGCCACCCTGGCGACGCGCGTAGTTCACGGTGATGCGGCGCTGGCCGCGCTCCATGAACACCACGAACCAGGTGAAGCCCATCACGATGGCGAGGATGAAGAACACCGTGATCCACTGCATGTCGCCGCTGTTGGCCTGCTGCAGGGTGTTGAGCACCGCGCCCGGCAGGCCGGCGACGATGCCGGCGAAGATGATCAGCGACACGCCGTTGCCGATCCCGCGCTCGGTGATCTGCTCGCCCATCCACATCAGGAACATGGTGCCGGCGGTCAGCGAGACCACCGCGGTCATCACGAAGCCGGGGCCCGGGTTGTACACCACCGGGATCCCGCCGCTGGCGCCCTGGCCCTGCAGGGCGATGGCGATGCCGGCGGCCTGGAACACGGCCAGGAACACCGCGCCGTAGCGCGAATACTGGGTGATCTTGCGACGGCCGGATTCGCCTTCCTTCTGCAACGCCTTCAGGCTGGGCAGGATCTGCACCATCAGCTGCATCACGATCGACGCGGAGATGTACGGGATCACGTTCAGCGCGAACAGCGAGAACCGCGAAAGCGCGCCGCCGCTGAACATGTTGAACATGTCCACGATGGTGCCCTGCTGCGATTCCATCAGCTGCAGCATGGCTTCCGGGTTCACGCCCGGCACCGGGATGAAGCAGCCGATGCGATAGACGATCAACGCACCGAGGACGAACAGCAGGCGCGAGCGAAGTTCAGTGAACTTGCCCGCGCCCGCGAGGCCCGACAACGCATTCGCGTTTCGCGACATTCGCCGGTTACTCCGCCAGCTTGCCGCCGGCGGCCTCGATCGCCGCCTTGGCGCCGGCGGTCGCAGCGATGCCCTTCAGCACGTACGCCTTGCTGACCTCGCCCTTGACCACGATCTTGGCGCGCTTGGCGGTGCTCGGCACCAGCTTGGCGGCACGCAGGGCGGCGAAATCGACATCACCGGCCGGCAGCGTGTCCAGCTTGTACAGCAGCACTTCCGCACAGTCGTTGGCCAGCTTCGAACGGAAGCCGATCTTCGGCAGGCGGCGCTGCATGGGCATCTGGCCGCCTTCGAACCCGGCCTTGATCTTGCCCTTGCCGGCGCGCGCGAACGAGCCCTTGTGGCCGCGGCCACAGGTCTTGCCGAGGCCGGAACCGATGCCGCGGCCGACGCGCTTGCGTTCCTGGCGGGCGCCCTCGGCGGGGCTCAAAGTATTCATTTTCATGGGATCAATCCTCGACCTTGACCAGGTAATGCAGCTGGTTGATCAGGCCACGCACCTGCGGGCTGTCCTTCAGCACGCGGACGCTGTTCAGCTTGCCCAGCCCGAGCGCCTTCACCGACAGGCGATGGCGCGACTGGGTACCGCGCAGGCCCTTGACCAGGCGAACGGTGACCGTTCCGGTTTCATTCTTAGCCATGGACCACGTCCTCCAGCTTCTTGCCGCGCTTGGCCGCGATCTTGGCCGGCGAGGTCATCGACTCCAGGCCGCGGATGGTGGCGCGCACCAGGTTGATCGGGTTGCGCGAACCGGTGGCCTTGGCCAGCACGTTCTTCACGCCCACCGCTTCCAGCACCGCGCGCATCGCGCCGCCGGCGATCACGCCGGTACCTTCGGAGGCCGGCATCATGAACACGCTGGCTGCACCGTGGCGGGCCTTCACCTGGTGGAACAGGGTGCCGCTGTTGAGGTCGACCGAGCTCATGCCACGGCGCGCCTGCTCCATCGACTTCTGGATGGCCACCGGCACTTCGCGCGCCTTGCCATAGCCAAAGCCGACCTTGCCGGCGCCGTCGCCCACCACCGTCAACGCGGTGAAGGTGAACTGGCGACCGCCCTTGACGGTCTTGCTGACGCGGTTGACCGCGACCAGCTTTTCGATCATGCCGTCATCGACCTCTTCGCGGTCGCGTCCGCGGCCGCGGGATTCGCGTGGTTCTGCCATTTCGATATCTCGTTTCGTTGAAGGGATTTGCGGCGGCGCCGCTTGTTGTTGGGATGTGGTGCGGATGTTCCGCCATGGCCGCAACCGGCCAGGACGCCCGATGCACCTTGCATCGGCAAGCGGATGTGGGCGTGGGGACGAAGCCCTGCGCCCTCATCGTGGATCAGAACTGCAGGCCGCCTTCGCGCGCGGCATCGGCCAGCGCCTTGATGCGGCCGTGGTAGCGGTAGCCCGAGCGGTCGAACGCGACCTTCTCGAAGCCCGCGGCCTTGGCACGCTCGGCGATCACCTGGCCGACCTTGGCGGCGGCTTCGGCATTCTTGCCATTCTTCAGGCCGGCCATCACGTCTGCCTGCACGGTGGAGGCGGATGCCAGCACCTTGGAGCCATCGGCGGTGAACAGCTGTGCGTACAGGTGCTGGCCCGTGCGCAGCACGGTCAGCCTCGGCACGCCGAGATTGCGGATGTGCGCGCGGGTGGACTTGGCGCGGCGCAGGCGGGCGGTGTTCTTGATGCTCATGGTCTGGTTCCTCGAAGCTGAAAGCGCGTGCATCCCGCGGGGGATTACGCCTTCTTGGCTTCCTTGCGGATGATGACTTCGCCGGCGTACTTCACACCCTTGCCCTTGTAGGGCTCCGGCGGGCGGTAGCCGCGGATCTTGGCGGCGACTTCGCCAACGCGCTGCTTGTCCGCGCCCTGCACCAGGATTTCGGTCTGGGTCGGGGTGCTGATGGTGATGCCTTCCGGCGACGGGAACAGGATCGGGTGCGAGAACCCGAGCGACAGGCTCAGGTCCTTGCCCTGCATGGCGGCGCGGTAGCCGACGCCGACCAGCTCGAGCTTGCGCTCGAACCCGGCGGACACGCCGTGCACCATGTTGGCGACGATCGCACGCAGGGTGCCGGTCAGCGGCACCAGCGAGGCGTCATTGGCCGACAACAGCGCGTTGCCGTCCTCGATCCTGACTTCGATTCCAGCGGGCTTCGGCACGCTCAGGGTCCCCTTCGGGCCCTTGACGCTGATCGACTCCGGCTGGACGTTGAGCTCGACACCCTGGGTCAGGGCAACCGGCTTCTTGGCGACTCGGGACATGGTCGTTACTCCCTTAGGCCACGATGCACAGGACTTCACCACCGACGCCCTGCTGGCGCGCCTGCGAGTCGGTCATGATGCCCTTGGAGGTGGAAATGATGGCGACGCCGAGTCCGTGCAGGACCTTCGGCAGCGCGTCCTTGCCGCGATACTGGCGCAGTCCCGAGCGCGACACGCGCTTCAGGGTCTCGATCACCGGCTTGCCCTCGTAGTACTTCAGGGCGATTTCCAGCTCGGCCTTGGCGCCCTGCTGGGTGACGCGCGCGTCGGCGATGTAACCCTCGTCCTTGAGGACGTTGGCGATCGCGACCTTGGTCTTGGACGACGGCATCTTCACCGTCTGCTTGCCAACCGCCGCCGCATTCTTGATGCGGACCAGCATGTCGGCGATGGGATCAGTCATGCTCATGGATTCACCTTATGAGTAGCACCGATATCCGCTTTCGCGAAAATCTGTTCGGATTGTGGACGCCGCCAGCCGGGGAACGGCGGTGGCGCTTGTCGCGACCGAAGGCCCGCATCGCTGCGGGCCTCGGGTTGTTCCTGCCTTGAGGACGGGAAGCCGCCCAATATAGCAGGAGTTTCGGTTACCAGCTAGCCTTGCGCAGGCCCGGGACGTCGCCGTTCATCGTCGCCTTGCGCAGCGCGTTGCGGCCCAAGCCGAACTTGCTGTACACGGCGCGCGGGCGGCCGGTCAGGACGCAACGGGTGGTCTGGCGGCTCGGCGAGGAATCGCGCGGCAGCTTCTGCAGCTTGACCGCCGCATCCATCTTCTCCTCGTAGGACGCATCCTGGCTGGAGATGATCTTCTTCAGCGCGTCGCGCTTGGCGCCATGCTGCTTGGCAAGCTTGGCGCGCTTGGCCTCGCGGTTCACCATTGAAGTCTTGGCCATCTTGTCTTGCCCTTAGTTGCGGAACGGGAAGCGGAAGGCCTCGAGCAGGGCCTTGGCCTCGGCATCGGTCTTCGCGGTGGTGGTGATCGCGATGTCCATGCCGCGCATCGCATCGACCTGGTCGAAATCGATCTCCGGGAAGATGATCTGTTCCTTCACGCCCATGTTGTAGTTGCCACGACCGTCGAACGAACGGCCCGACACCCCACGGAAGTCGCGCACGCGCGGCAGCGAGATGTTGATCAGGCGGTCCAGGAACTCGTACATCTTGGCGCGGCGCAGGGTCACCTTGGCGCCGATCGGCCAGCCGTCGCGGATCTTGAACGAAGCCACGGAGACGCGCGACTTGGTGACCTGCGGCTTCTGGCCGGAGATCTTGGCCATGTCGGCCACCGCGTTCTCGAGGATCTTCTTGTTGGTCGCCGCCTCGCCCACGCCCATGTTGAGCGTGATCTTGGTCAGCCTCGGCACTTCCATCGGATTGGTGTAACCGAATTGCTGCATCAGCTTCGGCACCACTTCGTCCTTGTAGAACTTTTCCAGACGCGTATTCATGGTCAGATCGCCTCACCGTTGGAGCGGAACACGCGAAGGCGCTTTCCATTCTCCAGGATCTTGGTGGCAACGCGTTCGCCCTTGCCCGTCGCCGGGTTGAGCAGCATCACGTTGGAGATGTGGATCGAAGCCTCGCGCTCGACCAGCCCGCCGGGCTGGCCGGCCTGCGGGTTCGGCTTGGTGGCGCGCTTGACCAGGTTCAGGTTGGAGACGTACACGCGCTCGCCATCCACGCGCAGCACCTCGCCGGTCTGGCCCTTGATCTTCTTGTTGCCGGTGGTGACGACCACCTGGTCGCCCTTCTTGATGCGATTCATGTCTTAGTCCTCTCCGCTCACAGCACTTCGGGGGCGAGCGAGACGATCTTCATGAACTTCTCGGAGCGCAGTTCGCGCGTCACCGGCCCGAAGATGCGGGTGCCGATGGGTTCATGCTTGTTGTTGAGCAACACCGCGGCGTTGCCGTCGAAGCGGATCAGCGAACCGTCGGCGCGGCGCACACCCTTGCGGGTACGGACCACGACGGCGTCGTAGACGTCGCCCTTCTTGACCTTGCCGCGCGGGATCGCGTCCTTCACCGACACCTTGATGATGTCGCCGATGCCGGCGTAACGGCGCTTGGAGCCGCCGAGCACCTTGATGCACATCAGCTCCTTGGCACCGGAGTTGTCGGCGACGTCGAGAAAGCTCTGCATCTGGATCATGGCTGTCTCTCCTTAGTCGGCCGCGCGCGCGAGGATCTCGACCACGCGCCAGTTCTTGGTCTTGGACATCGGCGCGCACTCGGCGATCCGAACGACATCGCCCTCGTTGCAGGCGTTGTCGGCGTCATGCGCATGAAGCTTGGTCGAGCGGCGCAGGTACTTTCCGTACAGTGCGTGCTTGACCTGGCGCTCGACGAGCACGGTCACGGTCTTGTCCATCTTGTTGCTGACGACGCGGCCATCGACCGTGTGCAGCTTCTTGGTTGTTTCGGTCATCGCGGCTGTCCTTACTTCTTCGCGCCGAGCAGCGTGTTGACGCGAGCGATCTCGCGGCGCACGCGGCGGGCCTCGTGGGTCTTGGCGAGCTGACCGGTGGCCTTCTGCATGCGCAGCGCGAAGCGCTCCTTCTGCAGCTCGACCAGGTGGGCCTTGAGCTCGTCCGCCGACTTCTGACGCATTTGCTTGAGTTCCATCAGCGCACCGTCCGGGTCACGAAAGTGGTGGTGACCGAGAGCTTGGCGGCGGCCAGGCGGAAAGCCTCGCGCGCGGTCGCCTCGTCGACGCCCTCGATTTCATAGATCATCCGACCGGGCTGGACCAGCGCGACCCAGTACTCCACGTTGCCCTTGCCGGAGCCCATGCGGACTTCGATCGGCTTCTTGGTGATCGGCTTGTCGGGGAACACGCGGATCCACATCTTGCCGCCACGCTTGACATAGCGGCTGATGGAACGGCGCGCGGCCTCGATCTGGCGCGCGGTCAACTGGCCGTGCGCGGTCGACTTCAGGCCGAACTCGCCGAAGCTGACGGCGTTGCCGTTCCAGCTCAGGCCCTCGTTGCGGCCCTTGTGCATCTTGCGGTATTTGGTTCGCTTGGGTTGCAACATGACTTAGTCCCTCGCTTCACGATCGCGGCGCGGGCCGCGCGGGCGTTCGCGGTCGCCACGATCATTGCGATCGTTGCGCGGCGCGCTGTCGTCCTGCTTCTCCTGGCCGATCTGGGAGAAATCGAAGATCTCGCCCCGGTAGACCCACACCTTGATGCCGATGATCCCGTAGGTGGTCTTCGCCTCGGCAAAGCCGTAGTCGATGTCCGCGCGCAGGGTGTGCAGCGGCACGCGGCCTTCGCGGTACCACTCCGAGCGGGCGATTTCCGCACCGTTCAGGCGGCCTGCCACGTTGACCTTGATGCCCAGCGCGCCAAGGCGCATCGCATTGCCGACCGCGCGCTTCATCGCGCGGCGGAACATGATGCGGCGCTCCAGCTGCTGCGCGATCGATTCGGCGACCAGCTGCGCGTCGAGCTCCGGCTTGCGGACCTCGGTGACGTTGATGTGCGCCGGGACGCCCATCACGTCGGACACTTCCTTGCGCAGCTTCTCGATGTCCTCGCCGCGCTTGCCGATCACCACGCCCGGGCGGGCGGTGTGGATGGTCACGCGGGCGTTGTTGGCCGGACGCTCGATCAGGATCTTGCTGATGCCGGCCTGGGCCAGCTTCTTGCGCAGCATCTCGCGGACCTTGAGGTCGGCGGCGAGGTACTCGGCGAAGTGCTTCTTGCCGGCGAACCACTTGGAGTTCCAGTCCTTGGCGATGCCCAGGCGGATGCCGATCGGATTGACTTTATGACCCATGATTACTTGCCCTCGCCCACGACCACGGTGATGTGGCTGGTGCGCTTGGTGATGCGCGTGCCACGGCCCTTCGCACGCGCCATGAAGCGCTTCAGCGAGGGACCTTCATCGACGGTGATGGCCTTGACCTTGAGTTCGTCCACGTCGGCGCCCTGGTTGTTCTCGGCGTTGGCGATGGCGGACTCCACGACCTTGCGGATCATGGTGGCGGCCTTCTTGTCCGAGAACTTCAGCAGGTTGACGGCGCGTTCGGCGGAGAGGCCACGGACCTGGTCGGCGACCAGCCGGGCCTTCTGGGCGGAGATGCGCGCGCTGCGCAGGATTGCTTTCGCTTCCATTGTCATCTCCTTACTTGCCCGACTTCTTGTCGCCGCCGTGACCCTTGAAGGTACGGGTCAGGGCGAACTCGCCGAGCTTGTGGCCAACCATGTTCTCGTTGACCAGCACCGGGATGTGGTTCTTGCCGTTGTGGATGGCGATCGTGAAGCCGATCATTTCCGGCAACACGGTCGAACGACGCGACCAGGTCTTGATCGGCTTCTTGCTGCTGCCCGCGGTCTCCACCTTCTTCTGCAGGTGGTGATCGATGAACGGGCCTTTCTTGAGTGAACGTGCCATTGCCGATTAGCTCCTGCGATCGCGCACGATGAACTGCGAGGTGCGCTTGTTCTTGCGGGTCTTGTAACCCTTGGTCGGCACGCCCCACGGGGTGACCGGATGCGGGTTGCCCTGGCCGGCCTTCGCCTCGCCGCCACCGTGCGGGTGGTCGACCGGGTTCATGGCCGCGCCGCGGACGGTCGGCTTCACGCCGCGCCAGCGCTTGGCGCCAGCCTTGCCCAGCTTCTCGAGGTTGTGCTCGTCGTTGCCGACCTCGCCGATGGTGGCGCGGCAGTCGGCCGGCACCTTGCGCATCTCGCCGGAACGCAGGCGAAGCATCGCGTAGATGCCCTCGCGCGCGACCAGCTGGACACCGGCGCCGGCGGCACGCGCGATCTGCGCGCCCTTGCCGGGCTTCATCTCGATGCAGTGCACGGTGGAACCGACCGGGATGTTGCGCAGCGGCAGCGTGTTGCCCGCCCGGATCGGCGCGTCACGCCCCGCGATCACCTGGTCGCCGGCCTTCAGGCCCTTCGGCGCGATGATGTAGCGGCGCTCGCCGTCGGCGTAGCACAGCAGCGCGATGTGCGCGGTGCGGTTCGGATCGTACTCGATGCGCTCGACGCGGGCGGCGATGCCTTCCTTGTCACGCTTGAAGTCGATGATCCGGTAATGCTGCTTGTGGCCACCGCCGATATGGCGGGTGGTGATGCGGCCGTGGTGGTTGCGGCCACCGGTCTTGCCCTGCTTCTCGAGCAGCGCCGCGTGCGGCGCGCCCTTGTGCAGGCCCGGCGTCACCACGCGGACCATCGAGCGACGGCCGGGCGAGGTGGGCTTGAATGTCATCAGTGCCATTGGCTAGTTCCTCAGGCCGAGGCCATCATCACGTCAATCGACTGGCCTTCGGCCAGCGTGACGTACGCCTTTCGCCAATCGCCGCGGCGGCCCTGGCGGAACTTGAAGGTCTTGGACTTGCCCTTCACGTTCACCACGTTCACCGCCTTGACCTTGACGTCGAAGATCTTCTCCACCGCGGCCTTCACATCGGCCTTGGTGGCGGTCTTCGCGATTTCAAAGACGTATTGGTTGGAGACTTCCTGCAGGCGCGCGGTCTTTTCGGACACGCGCGGCGCACGGATCACTTCGTAAACATTGGCGGTGCTCATGCCAGCCACTCCTCGATCTTCTTGACGGCATCGGAGGTGATGACGACGGTGTCGGCACCGACCAGCGCAACCGGGTCCAGGCCCTGCACGTCGCGGACCTGCACGTACGGCAGGTTGCGGGCGGACAGGTACACGTTCTCGGTGGCGTCCTCGGTGACGATCAGCGGACGCCGACCGACGTTGAGGTCCTTCAGCCTGGCGACCATGCCGCTGGTCTTCGGCGAATCCAGCTCGAAGCCCTCGACGACCATCAGGCGATCCTGGCGGTTCAGCTCGGACAGGATCGCGGCGATCGCCGCGCGGTACATCTTGCGGTTGACCTTTTGCGCGAAGCTGCGCGGCTTGGCCGCGAAGGTCACGCCGCCGCCGACGAAGATCGGGGCCGTCAGCGCACCATGACGCGCGCCGCCGCCCTTCTGCTTCTTCGACTTCTTGGTGGTGCCATTGACTTCCGAACGGGTCTTCTGCGCCTTGGTGCCGGCGCGACCTGCGTTGCGGTAGGCGACGACCACCTGGTGGACCAGGTCTTCGCTGAACTCGCGGCCGAACACTGCGTCGGAGACCGACAGCTTGTTGGCGCTACCGTTGATATTGAGTTCCATGATCAGACTCCCTTGCTCGTCGGGCGCACGATCACGTCGCCGCCCGGCGCACCCGGCACGGCACCGCGCACGGCGATCAGGCCGCGCTCGGCGTCGACCTTGACGACCTGCAGGTTCTGCGTGGTCTGGGTGACGTCGCCCATGTGGCCGGACATCTTCTTGCCCGGGAACACGCGACCCGGCGTCTGCCGCTGGCCGATGGAGCCCGGCGCGCGGTGCGACAGCGAGTTGCCGTGGGTGGCGTCGCCCATCTTGAAGTTCCAGCGCTTGATCGTGCCCTGGAAGCCCTTGCCCTTGGTCACGCCCTGGACATCGACGATCTGGCCTTCGCTGAAAATGTCGGCCTTGATCTCGCCGCCCACTTCATAGGCACCGATCTGGTCGGCTTCCACGCGCAGCTCCCACAGGCCGCGACCCGCCTCCACCTTGGCCTTGGCCAGGTGGCCGGCTTCCGGCTTGGTCAACAGCGAGGCGCGCTTCACGCCCGCGGTCACCTGCAGGGCGGAATAACCGTCGGTCTCGACGGTCTTGACCTGGGTGATGCGGTTGGGGGTGGCTTCGATCAGGGTCACCGGGATGGACTTGCCATCCTCGGTGAACATGCGGCTCATGCCGGCCTTGCGACCGACGATGCCGAGCGAATATTTCTTCGCGCTCATCTGTGTCGTCCTCAGGTCAGCTTGATCTGGACGTCGACGCCGGCAGCCAGTTCGAGCTTCATCAGCGCGTCCACGGTCTTGTCGTTGGGGTCGACGATGTCGAGCACGCGCTTGTGCGTGCGGGTTTCATACTGGTCGCGCGCATCCTTGTCGACGTGCGGCGAGGTCAGGATGGTGTAACGCTCGATCTTGGTCGGCAGCGGGATCGGGCCGCGCACTTGCGCGCCGGTCCGCTTGGCCGTCTCGACGATCTCGCTGGCCGAACGGTCGATCAGACGATGATCGAACGCCTTCAGCCGGATGCGAATCTTTTGGTCCGCCATGAGGATTGCCTCGTATCTAAAGAGCGACAGGTGCGGCGGCTAGGTGCGCCGCACCCCGTGGAAACAACGGTGCTTCGGGTGGAACCAACTGCGACTTCCGACAACGAACTGGCGGCCCGGTTGCCCGGTCCGCCAGATTGGGAATCCCTGAACGCGCCGAAAGGCCCCGCCGAAGTGCTCCGGAAAGCTCCGGAACGGACGAGGCCTTGCCACGCGACATCTCCCTGTCTGGCGAACACGAGGCGCTTCCTGCGCCTCCTTTCGCTGCCCGTGACGGTTCAAACCATCGCGGGGGTCTTGCATTCTAGCGGAACCGATCCACAAAGCGCAAGAGAAAACTCAAAACGAATCGGAGCCGGGGCGGCCAATGACCTGGCCGCCCGCAACCGATTGAATTACTTGAGGATCTTGGCCACCACGCCGGCGCCGACGGTACGGCCGCCTTCGCGGATCGCGAAACGCAGGCCTTCGTCCATCGCCACCGGGTTGATCAACGACACCACCATCTTCACGTTGTCGCCCGGCATCACCATCTCCACCCCTTCCGGCAGCTGGCAGGCGCCCGTGATGTCGGTCGTGCGGAAGTAGAACTGCGGGCGGTAACCCTTGAAGAACGGCGTGTGGCGACCGCCTTCGTCCTTGCTCAGGACATAGACCTCGGCCTCGAACTCCGTGTGCGGGGTGATGCTGCCCGGCTTGCACAGCACCTGGCCACGCTCCACGTCGTCACGCTTGGTGCCGCGCAGCAGCAGGCCCGCGTTGTCGCCCGCCTGGCCCTGGTCCAGCAGCTTGCGGAACATCTCCACGCCCGTCACGGTGGTCTTCTGCGTCGCGCGGATACCGACGATCTCGATTTCCTCGCCCACCTTGATCACGCCGCGCTCGATCCGGCCGGTCACCACCGTGCCACGACCCGAGATCGAGAACACGTCTTCCACCGGCATCAGGAACGGCTTGTCCACGTCGCGCTGCGGCTCCGGGATCCACGTGTCCAGCGCATCCACCAGCTTGATGATCGACGGCACGCCGATCTCCGACTGGTCGCCTTCCAGCGCCAGGCGCGCCGAACCCGAGATGATCGGGGTGTCGTCGCCCGGGAACTCGTACTTGCTCAGCAGCTCGCGGACTTCCATCTCCACCAGCTCCAGCAGCTCGGCGTCGTCCACCATGTCCGCCTTGTTCAGGTAGACCACGATGTACGGCACGCCCACCTGCCGCGACAGCAGGATGTGCTCGCGCGTCTGCGGCATCGGGCCGTCCGCCGCACTGCACACCAGGATCGCGCCGTCCATCTGCGCCGCACCCGTGATCATGTTCTTCACGTAGTCCGCGTGGCCCGGGCAGTCCACGTGCGCGTAATGCCGGTTCGGGCTCTCGTATTCCACGTGCGCCGTCGAAATCGTGATCCCGCGCGCCTTCTCTTCCGGCGCCGCGTCGATCGAGTCGTACGCCTTGAACTCGCCACCGAAACGCTCCGCGCCCACCTTCGTCAGCGCCGCCGTCAGCGTCGTCTTGCCGTGGTCCACGTGGCCAATCGTGCCCACGTTCACGTGGGGCTTGGTGCGCTCGAACTTACCCTTTGCCATTGTCTTGTTTCCTTCAGAAATTTGGTTGGATCAACCCTTCTTGATCACGGCGTCGGCGACGTTGGACGGCGCCTCTGCGTAGTGATCGAATTCCATGGTGAACGTGGCGCGACCCTGCGACATCGAACGCAGGCTGGTCGCGTAGCCGAACATCTCGCCCAGCGGCACCATCGCGTTGATGGTCTTGCCCGAAGGCGTGTCGTCCTGGCCCTGCAGCAGGCCGCGGCGACGGCTGACGTCACCCATCACGTCACCGACGTAATCCTCGGGGGTGACGATCTCGACCTTCATGATCGGCTCCAGCAGGACCGGGTCGGCCTTGCGGAAGCCTTCCTTGAACGCCATCGAGGCGGCCAGCTTGAACGCCATTTCCGACGAGTCGACGTCGTGGTACGAGCCGAACACCAGCTTGGCCTTGACCCCCACCACCGGGAACCCGGCCAGCGGGCCGCTGGTGATGGTTTCGCGCATGCCCTTCTCGACCGCCGGGATGAATTCCTTCGGGATCACGCCGCCGGTGATGTCGTTGATGAACAGGAAATCGTTCTCGACGTCCGGGTTGGCGCGGTCATCGGCGGTCATCGGCGACATCTCGATGACCACGTGGCCGTACTGGCCCTTGCCGCCCGACTGCTTGGCGTGCTTGTAGTCGCTCTTGACGTCCGACTTGCGGATGGTCTCGCGGTACGCCACCTGCGGCTTGCCGACGTTGGCTTCCACGTTGAACTCGCGCTTCATGCGGTCCACCAGGATGTCCAGGTGCAGCTCGCCCATGCCGGCGATGATGGTCTGGCCGGATTCCTCGTCGGTGCGCACGCGGAACGAGGGGTCTTCCTGCGCCAGCCGGCCGAGGGCGATGCCCATCTTCTCCTGGTCGGACTTGGTCTTCGGCTCCACCGCCATCGAGATGACGGGCTCCGGGAACACCATCCGCTCGAGGGTGATGATGTGGTCCTGCGAGCACAGGGTGTCGCCGGTGGTGACATCCTTCAGGCCGACCGCCGCGGCGATGTCGCCCGCGCGCACTTCCTTGATCTCGCTGCGCTCGTTGGAATGCATCTGCAGGATGCGGCCCACGCGCTCCTTCTTCGACTTGACCGGGTTGTACACCGCGTCGCCGGAATTGAGCACGCCCGAATAGACGCGGAAGAAGGTCAGCGAACCCACGAACGGGTCGGTCATGATCTTGAACGCAAGCGCCGAGAACGGCGCCTTGTCGTCGGCGATGCGGGTCGCTTCCTTCTCGTCGTCATCGACGCCCTGCACCGGCGGACGATCGGCCGGCGACGGCAACAACTGGATCACGCCGTCGAGCATGGCCTGCACGCCCTTGTTCTTGAACGCCGAGCCGGAGAACACGGGCACGATCTCGACCCGCAAGGTGCGCGTGCGCAGGCCCTCGATGATCTCGTCCTCCGACAGCTCGCCCTCGTTGAGGTACTTGTCCATCAGCTCTTCGCTGGCTTCGGCGGCGGCCTCGACCATGAAGCTGCGCGCAGCCTCGGCCTTGTCCTGCAGCTCCGCCGGGATCTCGCGGTATTCGAAGATCGTGCCCTGCGACGCGACATCCCAGTGGATCGCCTTCATCTTCAGCAGGTCGACCACGCCCTCGAAGCCTTCCTCGGCGCCGATCGGCACCTGCATCGGCACCGCGTACGCGCCCAGGCGCGACTTCAGCTGCTCGACAACCTTGTCGAAGTTGGCGCCGGTGCGGTCCATCTTGTTGACGAACGCCATCCGCGGCACCGAGTACTTGTTGGCCTGGCGCCACACGGTCTCGGACTGCGGCTGCACGCCGCCGACCGCGCACAGCACGAACACCGCGCCGTCGAGCACGCGCAGCGAACGCTCGACCTCGATGGTGAAGTCGACGTGGCCGGGGGTGTCGATGATGTTGAAGCGGTGCTGCGGCAGCGACTTGTCCATGCCGGACCAGAACGCGGTGGTCGCCGCGGAGGTGATGGTGATGCCGCGTTCCTGCTCCTGCTCCATCCAGTCCATGGTGGCGGCACCGTCATGCACTTCACCGATCTTGTGGCTGACGCCGGTGTAGAACAGGATGCGCTCGGACGTGGTGGTCTTGCCGGCATCGATGTGGGCCATGATGCCGAAGTTGCGGTAACGCTCGATGGGAGTGGTGCGGGCCACGGTCAGTCTCTCGTCTTGTGTCCGTCGAAACGGAGTGTGGGAACCCCGCCTTCGGGATTCCGGATGGCCGATGGCCGCCTTGCGGCGGCCGTCGGTCTTGTGCAGGCCGCCCAATGGAAGGCGTCCTGCGTGGCGCTTGTCGCGTGCGCCCTGCGGGCTTCCACGGGCCCGCGCCGACCGGCTCCAGGCCAGTATTACCAGCGGTAGTGCGCGAACGCCTTGTTGGCTTCGGCCATGCGGTGGGTTTCCTCGCGCTTCTTGATCGCGCCGCCGCGGTTCTCGGATGCGTCCAGCAATTCACCAGCCAGCTTGCGCGGCATGGTGTTCTCGCCACGCTTGCGGGCGGATTCGATCAGCCAGCGCATGGCCAGCGCCATCCGCCGCGAGGTGCGGACTTCAACCGGCACCTGGTAGGTCGCGCCGCCGACGCGCCGCGACTTCACCTCGACCGACGGCGAGACGTTGCCGAGCGCCTTCTCGACCAGCTCGAGGGGATTCGGGTTCTTCTCGCTGATGGTGTCCATGGCGCCGTACACGATCTTCTCGGCGACCGACTTCTTGCCGCTCTGCATGACCATGTTGATGAAGCGGGCGATGGTTTCGCTTCCGTGCTTCGGATCTGGCAGCACCGAGCGCTGCGGAGTATTGCCTTTACGCGACATGTTGCTTCTCTCGTAGGGCGGGCCCAGGCCCGCCGTTCATGACCATGGCGGGCCTGCGGCCCGCCCAACTCAGGACTTCGGACGCTTGGCGCCGTACTTGGAGCGCGACTGGCGGCGCTTGGCCACGCCGGCGGCGTCAAGCGAGCCGCGCACGGTGTGGTAGCGCACGCCCGGCAGGTCCTTGACGCGACCGCCGCGGATCAGCACCACGCTGTGCTCTTGCAGGTTGTGGCCTTCGCCGCCGATGTACGAGATGACTTCGTAGCCGTTGGTCAGGCGCACCTTGGCCACCTTGCGCAGCGCCGAGTTCGGCTTCTTCGGGGTGGTGGTGTACACGCGGGTGCAGACACCACGCCGTTGCGGGCAGTTGGCCAGCGCAGGCGAGGTGCTCTTGTAGGTTTCCGGGTTGCGCGGCTTGCGCACAAGCTGGTTGATGGTTGCCATTTGGTGACTCGATTGGTGGGCCGGGGCCCTTCGGAGACGGATGGAACGGAGCGAAGCCGGATCCAGCAGCAATCCGGCCGAGCAAGACGAAAAAGTATAGCCCGCGTCCGACCCTTCGGTCAAACGAGGCCATACCGAAAAACCTGGCCAGCTGCGGCGCAGCCGGCTTCGGTCAATCTGCGATCCCGCCCATCCTGGGCCCAACACGAGGCGCTTCCTGCGACCTCATTTGGTGATCTGGATGGCGCGAGGCCATCGAAGCGGGCCGCAGTATAGCGCAGCCCGGTACTACCCGCCAGCACCTTCCCGGCCGCAACCGGGAAGGCGTGGATGCTTACTCGGCAGGTGCCGCGTCGGTGGCGGCGGCCTCGGCCGGCCGGTCGCCGGCCAGGGTCGCCATTTCCGCCTCGGTCAGGCCGGACGCGTTCTTGCGGCGCTGCGAGTGGTACGCAAGGCCGGTACCCGCCGGGATCAGGCGGCCGACGATCACGTTTTCCTTGAGCCCGCGCAGGGTGTCGCGGGTGCCGCGGACGGCCGCCTCGGTCAGCACGCGGGTGGTTTCCTGGAACGACGCCGAGGAGATGAAGGATTCGGTCGCCAGCGAGGCCTTGGTGATGCCCAGCAGGACCGGATCGACCTTCGCCAGGATCTCGTTCCTCGCGGCAAGCCGCTGGTTTTCCTCGATCACGCGCTGGCGCTCGGCCTGTTCGCCGTGCAGGTACTTGCTGTCGCCACCGTCCACGATCTCGACCTTGCGCAGCATCTGGCGAATGATCACCTCGATGTGCTTGTCGTTGATCTTCACGCCCTGCAGGCGGTAGACGTCCTGGATTTCCTTCACCAGGTACGCGGCCAGCTCGGCGACACCCTTCAGGCGCAGGATGTCCTGGGGGGTCGGCTCGCCGTCCACCACGGTCTCGCCCTTCTCCACGTGCTCGCCTTCGAACACGATGATCTGGCGATACTTCGGGATCAGCTCCTCGTGCTCGGTGCCGTCCGGGTGCTTGATCACCAGGCGCTGCTTGCCCTTGGTTTCCTTGCCGAAGCTGACGATGCCGGAGATCTCGGCGAGGATCGCCGGGTCCTTGGGCTTGCGGGCTTCGAACAGGTCGGCCACGCGCGGCAGGCCGCCGGTGATGTCGCGGGTCTTGGAGGCTTCCTGCGGGATCTTGGCGACCACGTCGCCCACGCCGACCGGCGCGCCGTCCTGCAGGTTGACGATCGAGCGCGGCGGCAGCATGTACTGCGCCGGCAGGTCCGTGCCCGGGATGGTCAGGTCCTTGCCGGCCTTGTCGACGATGCGCACCAGCGGGCGCAGGTCCTTGGCCTGGGTGCCGCGGCGCTTCGGGTCGGTGATCTCGCGCGAGGCGAGGCCGGTCAGGTCGTCGGTCTTCTCGATCACGGTGACGCCGTCGACGAAGTCGATGAAGCGCATGAAGCCGGCGACTTCCGAGACGATCGGGTGGTTATGCGGGTCCCAGGTGGCGATGGTCTGGCCAGCCTTGACCTCGCCGCCGTCCTTGACGTTGATCATCGCGCCGTACGGCAGCTTGTAGCGCTCGCGCTCGCGGCCGTGGTTGTCGAGCACCGACAGTTCGCCGGAACGCGACACCGCGACGGAACCGCCGCTGGCGTGGCTGACGTGCTTGAGGTTGTTGAACTTCACCGAGCCGGTGGTCTTCACCGTCACGTTGTCGATCGCCGCCGCACGCGAGGCCGCGCCACCGATGTGGAAGGTACGCATGGTCAGCTGGGTGCCGGGTTCGCCGATCGACTGCGCGGCGACCACGCCGACCGCCTCGCCGTGGTTGACCAGGTGGCCGCGGCCGAGGTCGCGCCCGTAGCAATGCGCGCACACGCCGAACGACGCCTCGCAGGTGATGGTCGAACGCACCTCGATCGCCTGCACGCTGGCGTCTTCCAGCTTCTGCACCCAGGCTTCGTCGAGCAGGGTGTTGCGGGTGACGAACGGATCCTCGTCGTTGCCCGGCAGGAACACGTCGCGGGCCACGATCCGGCCCAGCACGCGGTCGCGCAGGGGTTCGACCACGTCGCCGCCTTCCACGATCGGGGTCATGGTCAGGCCGCCATGGGTGCCGCAGTCGTCGCCGGTGATCACCACGTCCTGCGCCACGTCGACCAGTCGACGGGTCAGGTAACCGGAGTTGGCGGTCTTCAGCGCGGTGTCGGCGAGGCCCTTGCGGGCGCCGTGGGTCGAGATGAAGTACTGCTGGACGTTCAGGCCCTCGCGGAAGTTCGAGGTGATCGGCGTCTCGATGATCGAGCCGTCCGGCTTGGCCATCAGGCCGCGCATGCCGGCCAGCTGGCGGATCTGCGCCTGGCTACCACGCGCGCCGGAGTCGGCCATGATGTAGATCGAGTTCATCGACTTCTGGTCGATGGTCTCGCCCTTGGCGTTCTGCACCTTCTCGGTGCCGATCGCGTCCATCATCGCCTTCGCCACGCGCTCGTTGGTGCGCGACCAGATGTCGACCACCTTGTTGTAGCGCTCGCCGGCGGTGACCAGGCCCGACTGGTACTGCTGCTGGATCTCCAGCACCTCGGTCTCGGCCTCGGCGAGGATGCCCTTCTTCTCGACCGGGATCAGCATGTCGTCGATGCCGATCGACACGCCGGCGCGGGTCGCGTAGGCGAAGCCGGTGTACATCAGCTTGTCGGCGAACACCACCGTGTCCTTCAGGCCCAGCATGCGGTAGCTGGAATTGATCAGGCGGCTGATGTTCTTCTTGGTCAGCTCGACGTTGACCAGTGCGAACGGCAGGCCGTCCGGCAGGATCTCGCGCAGCAGTGAACGGCCGACCGTGGTGTCCACGATCGAGGTCTGCTTGTTGCGGCTGCCGTCCTCGGCGATCACGGTTTCGCTGATGCGCACCTTGCACTTGGCGTGCAGCTGCACCACGCGGTTGTCGTAGGCGCGCTTCACCTCGGCGATGTTGGCGAACACCATGCCCTCGCCCGCCTTGTTCTCCAGCGCGCGGGTCATGTAGTACAGGCCCAGCACCACGTCCTGCGACGGCACGATGATCGGCTCGCCGTTGGCCGGCGACAGGATGTTGTTGGACGCCATCATCAGCGCGCGCGCTTCCAGCTGCGCTTCCAGCGACAGCGGCACGTGCACGGCCATCTGGTCACCGTCGAAGTCGGCGTTGAACGCGGTGCAGACCAGCGGGTGCAGCTGGATCGCCTTGCCTTCGATCAGCACCGGCTCGAACGCCTGGATGCCGAGGCGGTGCAGGGTCGGGGCGCGGTTCAGCAGCACCGGATGCTCGCGGATCACCTCTTCGAGGATGTCCCACACCTCGGCCTCTTCGCGCTCGACCAGCTTCTTGGCGGCCTTGATCGTCGTGGCCAGGCCACGGCGCTGCAGCTTGGCGAAGATGAACGGCTTGAACAGTTCCAGCGCCATCTTCTTCGGCAGGCCGCACTCGTGCAGGCGCAGGGTCGGGCCGACCACGATCACCGAACGCCCGGAGTAGTCGACGCGCTTGCCGAGCAGGTTCTGGCGGAAGCGGCCCTGCTTGCCCTTGATCATGTCGGCCAGCGACTTCAGCGGGCGCTTGTTGGTGCCGGTGATGGCGCGGCCGCGGCGGCCGTTGTCCATCAGCGCGTCCACCGACTCCTGCAGCATGCGCTTCTCGTTGCGCACGATGATGTCGGGCGCGTTGAGCTCCAGCAGGCGGCGCAGGCGGTTGTTGCGGTTGATGACGCGACGGTACAGGTCATTCAGGTCGGAGGTCGCGAAGCGGCCGCCATCCAGCGGCACCAGCGGGCGCAGGTCCGGCGGCAGCACCGGCAGCACGGTCATGACCATCCACTCCGGGCGGTTGCCGGATTCCAGGAAGGCCTCGACCAGCTTGATCCGCTTGGTCAGGCGCTTGAGCTTGGTCTCGGAACCGGTGCTGGCGATCTCTTCCTTCAGCTGGACCATCTCCGACTGCAGGTCGATGGTGCGCAGCAGGTCGTAGACCGCCTCGGCGCCCATCGCGGCGTCGAAGTCGTCGCCGTGCTCCTGGCGCGCCTGCATGAACTGCTCTTCATTGAGCAGCTGGCCGCGCTCCATCGGGGTCAGGCCCGGCTCGGTGACCACGAACGCCTCGAAGTACAGGATCCGCTCGATGTCGCGCAGGGTCATGTCCAGCATCAGGCCGATGCGCGACGGCAGCGACTTCAGGAACCAGATGTGCGCGACCGGCGAGGCCAGGTCGATGTGGCCCATGCGCTCGCGGCGCACCTTGGCCAGGGTCACCTCGGTGCCGCACTTCTCGCAGACCACGCCGCGGTGCTTCATGCGCTTGTACTTGCCGCACAGGCACTCGTAGTCCTTGATCGGGCCGAAGATGGCGGCGCAGAACAGGCCGTCGCGCTCGGGCTTGAAGGTGCGGTAGTTGATGGTCTCGGGCTTCTTCACCTCGCCGTACGACCACGAGCGGATCAGGTCGGGCGAAGCCAGCGCGATCTTGATCGCGTCGAAGTCCAGCGTCTGGCGCTGCTGGTTGAAGAGGTTCAGCAAGTCTTTCATTTGGATTCTCCGGGTCGGGGGCAATGGGTCCTGCGGATCGGCGCGGCGTCACCGCCGCGCCTTCGCGAAACTCAGTGCTCCTCGAGTTCCATGTTGATGGCCAGGCTGCGGATTTCCTTCACCAGCACGTTGAAGGACTCCGGCATGCCCGCGACCATCTCGTGCTCGCCATCGACGATGTTCTTGTACATCTGGTTGCGGCCCTGCACGTCGTCGGACTTCACCGTCAGCATTTCCTGCAGGGTGTAGGCCGCGCCGTAGGCTTCCAGCGCCCAGACTTCCATTTCGCCGAAACGCTGGCCGCCGAACTGCGCCTTGCCGCCCAGCGGCTGCTGGGTGACGAGCGAGTACGGACCGGTCGAGCGCGCGTGCATCTTGTCGTCGACCAGGTGGTTCAGCTTCAGCATGTGCATGTAGCCGACCGTGACCTCGCGCTCGAAGGCCTCGCCGGTGCGGCCGTCGTGCAGCACGGTCTGGCCGGACAGCGGCAGCTCGGCGAGTTCGAGCATCTTCTTGATCTCGGCCTCGTCCGCGCCGTCGAACACCGGGGTGGCCATCGGCACGCCGTCGGTGAGGTTCTGCGCCAGCCGCAGCAGCTCGGCATCGCTGAACTGCTTGAGGTCGACGCGCTCGGCGTGGGTGGTGTTGTCGTGGTTGTAGATCTGGTCGAGGAACTTGCGCAGGTCGGCGACCTTGGCCTGCGCATCCAGCATGCGCTGGATCTTCTGGCCCAGGCCCTTGGCGGCCCAGCCCAGGTGCACCTCGAGGATCTGGCCGATGTTCATTCGGCTCGGCACGCCCAGCGGGTTCAGCACGATGTCCACGGTCTGGCCATCGGCCATGTACGGCATGTCCTCGACCGGCACGATGGTCGAGACCACGCCCTTGTTGCCATGGCGGCCGGCCATCTTGTCGCCGGGCTGGATCCGGCGCTTCACCGCCAGGTAGACCTTGACCATCTTCAGCACGCCCGGGGCGAGGTCGTCGCCCTGGGTGATCTTGCCGCGCTTGTCCTCGAACCGCTTGTCGAACTCCTTGCGGTGCGCGTCGAGCTGCCTGGTGGCGCGCTCGATCGCGTCGTTGGCGTCGTCGTCCTTCATCCGCAGCTGCAGCCAGTCGGACCGCTTCAGGCCGTCCAGCACCAGCGAGGACACGCTGTCGCCCTTCTTGACGCCCGGGCCGCCGTTGGCGGTCCTGCCCAGCAGGGTCTCGCGCAGGCGCGCGTAGATCGCGGTCTCGAGGATCCGGAACTGGTCGTCGAAGTCCTTCTTGACGCGCTTGATCTCGTATTCCTCGATCTGGCGCGCGCGCTTGTCCTTCTCGATGCCGTCGCGGGTGAACACCTGCACGTCGATGACGGTGCCGTCCATGCCCGGCGGCACCCGCAGCGAGCTGTCCTTCACGTCGGACGCCTTCTCGCCGAAGATCGCGCGCAGCAGCTTCTCTTCCGGGGTCAGCTGGCTCTCGCCCTTCGGCGTGACCTTGCCGACCATGATGTCGCCGGCGCGCACTTCGGCGCCGATGTACACCACGCCGCTCTCGTCGAGGCGGTTCAGCGCCTGCTCGGACACGTTCGGGATGTCGGCGGAGATTTCCTCCGGCCCCAGCTTGGTGTCGCGGGCGACGCAGGTCAGCTCCTCGATGTGGATCGTGGTGTAGCGATCCTCCTCGACCACCCGCTCGGAAAGCAGGATCGAGTCCTCGAAGTTGTAGCCGTTCCACGGCATGAACGCGACCAGCATGTTCTGGCCCAGCGCCAGCTCGCCGATGTCGGTGGACGGGCCGTCCGCCAGCACGTCGCCGCGCGCGACCACGTCGCCCGGGTTCACCAGCGGGGTCTGGTTGATGCAGGTGTTCTGGTTGGAGCGGGTGTACTTGATCAGGGTGTAGATGTCGACGCCGGCATCGTGCTCGCCGGAGATCTCCGCCTCGTTGACCTTGACCACGATCCGGCCGGCGTCGATCTGCTCGATCACGCCGCCGCGGCGCGCGTTCACGGTCACGCCCGAGTCGCGCGCCACCGCGCGCTCGATGCCGGTGCCGACCAGCGGCTTCTGCGACTTCAGCGTCGGCACCGCCTGGCGCTGCATGTTCGCGCCCATCAGCGCGCGGTTGGCGTCGTCGTGCTCCAGGAACGGCACCAGCGCCGCCGCCACCGACACCGTCTGCATCGGCGAGACGTCCATGAAGTGGATCTCGCTCGGCGGCTTCAGCAGGTTCTCGCCCTGGAAGCGGCAGGCCACGAACGGCGCGGTGATGTGGTTCTTGGCATCGCGGGTGGCGTTGGCCTGGGCGATGACGTATTCGTTCTCCTCGATCGCCGACAGGTACTCGACCTCGTCGGTGACGCGACCGTCCACCACCTTGCGGTACGGGGTTTCGAGGAAGCCGTACTTGTTGGTGCGGGCGAAAACCGCCAGCGAGTTGATCAGGCCGATGTTCGGGCCTTCCGGGGTCTCGATGGTGCAGACGCGGCCGTAATGGGTCGGGTGAACGTCGCGCACCTCGAAGCCGGCGCGCTCGCGGGTCAGGCCGCCCGGGCCAAGCGCGGACACGCGGCGCTTGTGGGTGACTTCCGACAGCGGGTTGTTCTGGTCCATGAACTGCGACAGCTGCGAGGAGCCGAAGAACTCCTTGATCGCCGCAGCCACCGGCTTGGCGTTGATCAGGTCCTGCGGCGACAGGCCGTCGGCCTCCGCCATCGACAGGCGCTCCTTGACCGCGCGCTCGACGCGGACCAGGCCCACGCGGAACACGTTCTCGGCCATCTCGCCGACCGAACGCACGCGGCGGTTGCCGAGGTGGTCGATGTCGTCGACCACGCCGCGGCCGTTGCGGATCTCGGTCAGCACCTTGATCACGTCGAGGATGTCGGAACCGGTGCCGAACTCGTTGCGCAGGCGCACGGACTCCTCGTCCTTGCGCTCGGCGAAGTACCTGGCGTCGTACAGCACCGACGCGCCGGTGACCTCCTTGCGGCCGATCCGGCGGTTGAACTTCATCCGGCCCACGCCCGAGAGGTCGTAGCGCTCGAAGGTGAAGAACAGGTTGTGGAACAGGTTCTGCGCGGCGTCCTTGGTCGGCGGCTCGCCCGGACGCATCATCCGGTAGATCTCGACCAGCGCTTCCAGCTGGGTCTTGGTGTTGTCGATGCGCAGGGTGTTGGACAGGTACGGGCCGCGGTCGAGGTCGTTCACCCACAGGGTGCCGACGCTGGCGATGCCGGCCTTGCGCAGCTTGCCCAGGATCTCGTCGTTGATCTCGTCGTTGGCGGTCGCCAGCAGCTCGCCGGTGGCCGGATCGACCACGTCGTGCGAGAGGATGCGGCCGGCGATGTAGCTGTCCGGCACCGCCAGCGCGGACACGCCGGCGGCCTCCAGCTGCTTCACGTGGCGCGCGGTGATGCGCTTGCCGGCCTCGACGATGACCTTGTCGCCGTCGGCGAGGTCGAAGTCCAGGGTCTCGCCGCGCAGGCGCTCGGGCACCAGCTCCAGTTGCACGCCTTCGGCCTCGATGTGGAAGGTGTTGATGTCGAAGAACTCGTTCAACATTTCCTGGTTGGTGTAGCCCAGCGCGCGCAGCAGCACGCTGACCGGCAGCTTGCGGCGGCGGTCGATGCGGGTGAACAGCGCGTCCTTCGGGTCGAACTCGAAGTCGAGCCAGGAACCGCGGTAGGGGATCACGCGGGCGGAGAACAGCAGCTTGCCCGAGCTGTGGGTCTTGCCGCGGTCGTGGTCGAAGAACACGCCGGGCGAACGGTGCAGCTGCGAGACGATGACGCGCTCGGTGCCGTTGACGATGAAGGTGCCGTTGTCGGTCATGAGCGGGATCTCGCCCATGTAGACCTCCTGCTCCTTCACGTACTTGATCGCCTTGGTCGACGACTCGCGGTCGTAGATCACCAGCCGCACGGTCACCTTCAGCGGCGCGCCGTAGCTCAACCCGCGGTTGCGGCACTCGCGCTCATCGAACATCGGCTCGCCGAGCTTGTAGCCGACGTATTCCAGCGCGGCGTTGCCGCTGTAGCTGCTGATCGGGAACACCGACTTCAGGGCGGCGTGCAGGCCGCGATCCTCGCGCTTGCCGGGTTCGGCGCGCTCCTGCAGGAACTCGCGGTAGGAATCGACCTGGATCGCGAGCAGGAAGGGCACCTCGAGGATCGAGCGGCTCTTGCCGAAATCCTTGCGGATGCGCTTCTTCTCGGTGAACGAATACTGGGTGGTGGCGGTGGTCATGGGGCGTGCGCCTCGTCTTCGTCTCGTGCGGCCGCGCATGTGCGGCCGAGGGGGAATGCGTGGAACCGACAGTGGGAAGTCGCTGGTATTGCCGGCACCAGCACGCCCTCTCCCACTACTTCCGACTGTCGACTCGTGGTTTCAATTTCGGTGGAACCGCGCCGGACGGCGCCCGGGACGGGAAAAACTTCCGGCCCGCTACAACGGCCAAAGGCCGGGGGCTTTCGGCCCCCAGCCTTCAGCGTGTCGTCGATGCCAGCTGACGACGCAAGCGCGGATTACTTGACTTCGACGGTCGCACCGGCGGCTTCGAGGTCCTTCTTCATCTTCTCGGCGTCTTCCTTGGACACGCCTTCCTTCACGGCGCCGCCGGCCTCGGTGAGGTCCTTGGCTTCCTTCAGGCCCAGGCCGGTGATCGCGCGGACGGCCTTGATCACTTCGACCTTCTTCTCGCCGGCCGACTTCAGGATGACGTTGAACTCGGTCTGCTCTTCGACCACGGCGGCGGCGGCGGCCGGGCCGGCGGCCATGACCGGGGCGGCGGCGGAGACGCCGAACTTCTCTTCGATGGCCTTCACCAGCTCCATCACTTCCATCAGCGACTTGGCGGCGATGGCGTCGACGATTTGCTCGTTGGACAGGGACATTTGACTTACCTCTGGATGATTTTCTTTAAGAGAACTGGTCTGCTTAGAGAATTGGTTTCGTTGGATTGGGAACGCTGTCTTGGGCTCAGGCCGGTTCGGCTTCGGCGGTGGCTTCGGCAGCCGGAGCGGCGTCGCCGCCACCCTGCTGATCGGCCACGGCCTTGACCGCGCGGGCGAACATCGCCGCCGGTTCGGCCAACACGCGGGCCAGCATGCCGAGCGCCTGTTCCAGGGTCGGCAGCGAGGCCAACACTTCGACATGCGCGGGGCCGTACTGCTGCCCTTCGACCACGACCAGCTTCGGCTGAAGCTTGTCGTTACCCTTGGCGAATTCCTTGATCAGGCGACCGGCGGCGCCGGGCTCCTCGGTCGAGAACGCATACAGGAGGGGGCCGACCATCGAGTCCTTTGCGACTGCGAAATCGGTGCCTTCCACGGCGCGCGCGGCCAGCGTGTTCTTGACGACTTTCAAGTACACGCCGGTTTCGCGGGCCTTCTTGCGCATCGCGGTCATCTGGCTGACCGTGGTGCCTGCGTACTCGGCTGCGATCAAGGAGTGTGCCTTGGCGGCGACTTCGGCCACCTCGGCGACAACGTTCTGTTTCTGGGACAGATTGAGAGCCATATCACTCCTCCTAATGAACTCCGCCCGCGGCTCCAGCCGCTGGCGGTCCTGGGCGACACCGGTCCGTGGTGTCGGGGATGCCGGGCATCCCGGTGGTGGCCATCCAGAGGTGCTTGAACCAACGCGATTCCAGAAGGGCATCACCATCTACGCAGGCCGGCACCCTGAACGGATGCGGATTAAGCGACCCCGCCTTCGGCAACGGCGATTCCATGCCATGTGAGCATCCTTGCCCGTCGTTGCCTTGCGCAGACCGCACCTGCGGTCTTTGACGGCTTCCATCGCGGCGAACCGCGACGGGGCCTTCAAAATTCCGTGCACCTCCCCGCGAGCGGGGAGGCTGAAGCGATTACTTGAGGCTGAGCGAAGCCTGGTCCACGGTCACGCCGGGGCCCATGGTGGAGCTGAGCGAGATCTTCTGCAGGTAGGTGCCCTTCGAACTGGAGGGCTTGGCCTTGATCAGGTCCACCAGCAGCGCCTGCAGGTTGCCCTTCAGCGCGTCGTTCTCGAAGCTCGCCTTGCCGATCGTGCAATGGATGATGCCGGCCTTGTCGGTGCGGTAACGCACCTGGCCCGCCTTCGCATTGCGCACGGCTTCGGCCGGGTTCGCCGACACGGTGCCGACCTTCGGGTTCGGCATCAGGCCGCGCGGACCGAGCACCTGGCCGAGCTTGCCGACCACGCGCATCGCGTCCGGGGTGGCGATCACCACGTCGTAGTTGAGGTCGCCGGCGATCATCTTCTCCGCCAGGTCGTCCATGCCCACCGCTTCCGCGCCCGCGGCCGCGGCTTCATCGGCCTTGGCGCCGGCCGGGGCGAACACCGCCACCCGCACCGACTTGCCGGTACCGGCCGGCAGCACGGTGGAACCGCGCACCTGCTGGTCGGACTTCTTGGCATCGACGCCGAGGCGCACGGCCACGTCGATCGCTTCCACGAACTTGGCCTTGCTGTTGTCCTTCAGGATCTTCAGCGCTTCTTCGATCGGATACGCCTTGCCCGGCTGGGTGGCGGCGAGGATCGTCTTCTGTCGTTTGGTCATCGCCATGTCTTAACCCTCCACCACCAGGCCCATCGAACGGGCGGAGCCCGCGATCGTCTTCACCGCCGCGTCCAGGTCGGCCGCGGTCAGGTCGGCTTCCTTCGCCTTGGCGATGTCTTCCAGCTGCTTGCGGGTGACCTTGCCCACCTTGTCGGTGTTCGGGCGCTTGGAGCCGGAGGTGATGCCCACCGCCTTCTTCAGCAGCACCGATGCCGGCGTGCTCTTGGTGACGAAGGTGAAGGTGCGGTCCGAGTACGCGGTGATGATCACCGGGGTCGGCAGGCCGGGCTCGAGCTTGGAGGTCGCTGCGTTGAACGCCTTGCAGAACTCCATGATGTTCAGGCCGCGCTGGCCGAGGGCAGGACCCACCGGCGGCGACGGATTGGCCTGGCCGGCCTTGACCTGCAGTTTGATGTAACCGACGACTTTCTTTGCCATTGCTGCTTCTCCGGGTGCAAGCGCCTGTTGTCAGGCTCCCCATCGGACCGGGATCGATTCGTTCAAGCGCGGCGCGCGTCCCGGCGTCACTTCACCGCATTGCATTCGTGCCGACGGCCGCACGAGGCGGCCGGTCGTTTTCTGGTTCCCCGCGGGGAGCCGGAAAGGATAACAGGTTTTCGCGGAGCCTGCCCGGAGGGGCCGGCCCCGACGGGTCAGGCCTTTTCGACCTGGCCGAACTCGAGCTCGACCGGGGTCGAACGACCGAAGATCAGCACCGCCACCCGCAGGCGGCTCTTGTCGTAGTTGATTTCCTCGACCACGCCGTTGAAGTCGTTGAACGGGCCGTCGACCACGCGGACCATCTGGCCCGGTTCGAACAGCACCTTCGGCTTCGGCTTCTCCACGCCTTCCTGCACGCGCTGCAGGATCGCGTCGGCCTCGGTGTCGCGGATCGGCAGCGGGCGGTCGGCGGTGCCGCCGATGAAGCCCATCACCTTCGGCGTTTCCTTGACCAGGTGCCAGGACTCGTTGTCCATGCGCGGGATGCCCGCTTCGTCGTGGGTCGCGATCTGGACCAGCACGTAGCCCGGGAAGAACTTTCGCTCGGAGCGGCGCTTCTGCCCGGCGCGCATCTCGATCACTTCCTCGGTGGGCACCAGCACCTCGCCGAAGCGCTCCTGCATGCCCATCCGCGCGATGCGGTCGCGCAGCGCCTGCGCCACCGACTTCTCGAAGCCGGAGTAGGCGTGCACCACGTACCAGCGCTTGTCGGCCTGCGCACCCTGTTCTGGACTATCCGTCATCTTGCGATCCTCAACCGTTGCCCAGCAACCACTTCACTGCCGCCTGGATCACCAGATCCATGCCGGCGAGCATCAGGCTCATCAGGATGACCACCGCGATCACCACCCACATCGTGCGCGTCGTTTCCTGGCGCGTCGGCCACACCACCTTGCGCAGCTCGAAGCGCGATTCCGCCAGGAACTCGCGGGCTTCGGCGCCCTTGCTGGTGGCCATGAAAGCGAATGCGCCGGCCGCCAGTCCGGCCACCAGGACGAGCACGCGCACGCCGGTTGGCCACTGGCCATCGAACCAATAGAAGGCAACCAGGCCGGCGACCGCCAGCAGCAGCGCCAGGGCGTACTTCGCGATGTCCCCGGCGGAGGCGGACGGGTCATGCAGGGTCTTGCTGGTCAAAACGTCAATCCCGGTTGGCGCACGCGCCGGCGACGCGAGTTGCGCAGGTGGCACGCCAGGAGGGACTCGAACCCCCAACCTGCGGTTTTGGAGACCGCTGCTCTGCCAATTGAGCTACTGGCGTATCGATTTGGATCTGGAATTCCGTCGCTTCCGAAAAAGCAACGGCGGCTTGCGCCGCCTGCCCTTGTCCCGGCGCGCTTGGCGGCTTGCCGGAACCGGTTCCCCGCCTGCGCGGGGATTGCTCGGGGCGCGTCCGCGTTGCCGCGGACGCGCACCTGCATTACTTGAGGATCTTGGCCACCACGCCGGCGCCGACGGTACGGCCGCCTTCGCGGATCGCGAAACGCAGGCCTTCGTCCATCGCCACCGGGTTGATCAACGACACCACCATCTTCACGTTGTCGCCCGGCATCACCATCTCCACCCCTTCCGGCAGCTGGCAGGCGCCCGTGATGTCGGTCGTGCGGAAGTAGAACTGCGGGCGGTAACCCTTGAAGAACGGCGTGTGGCGACCGCCTTCGTCCTTGCTCAGGACATAGACCTCGGCCTCGAACTCCGTGTGCGGGGTGATGCTGCCCGGCTTGCACAGCACCTGGCCACGCTCCACGTCGTCACGCTTGGTGCCGCGCAGCAGCAGGCCCGCGTTGTCGCCCGCCTGGCCCTGGTCCAGCAGCTTGCGGAACATCTCCACGCCGGTCACGGTGGTCTTCTGCGTCGCGCGGATACCGACGATCTCGATTTCCTCGCCCACCTTGATCACGCCGCGCTCGATCCGGCCGGTCACCACCGTGCCACGACCCGAGATCGAGAACACGTCTTCCACCGGCATCAGGAACGGCTTGTCCACGTCGCGCTGCGGCTCCGGGATCCACGTGTCCAGCGCATCCACCAGCTTGATGATCGACGGCACGCCGATCTCCGACTGGTCGCCTTCCAGCGCCAGGCGCGCCGAACCCGAGATGATCGGGGTGTCGTCGCCCGGGAACTCGTACTTGCTCAGCAGCTCGCGGACTTCCATCTCCACCAGCTCCAGCAGCTCGGCGTCGTCCACCATGTCCGCCTTGTTCAGGTAGACCACGATGTACGGCACGCCCACCTGCCGCGACAGCAGGATGTGCTCGCGCGTCTGCGGCATCGGGCCGTCCGCTGCCGAACACACCAGGATCGCGCCATCCATCTGCGCCGCACCCGTGATCATGTTCTTCACGTAGTCCGCGTGACCCGGGCAGTCCACGTGCGCGTAATGCCGGTTCGGGCTCTCGTATTCCACGTGCGCCGTCGAAATCGTGATCCCGCGCGCCTTCTCTTCCGGCGCCGCGTCGATCGAGTCGTACGCCTTGAACTCGCCACCGAAACGCTCCGCGCCCACCTTCGTCAGCGCCGCCGTCAGCGTCGTCTTGCCGTGGTCCACGTGGCCAATCGTGCCCACGTTCACGTGGGGCTTGGTGCGCTCGAACTTACCCTTTGCCATGGCTGCGTCTCGTTGGATTGCTGAATGTGGTGCTCACGAAAGGAATCGAACCTTCGACCTCCTCCTTACCAAGGAGGTGCTCTACCGACTGAGCTACGTGAGCAGGTTGTGAGGCGGGACGGGCGTTGCAGCGCAATGGTGGAGCGGGAGACGGGAATCGAACCCGCGCTAGTAGCTTGGAAGGCTACAGTTCTACCATTGAACTACTCCCGCGCCGGGAGTCCTGCCTGTGTTGCGCCGGTGGCTGGTAAGGCCGCCGGGTACCGCCGAACGATGGAGCATGAAGCTGGTGGAGGGAGGTGGATTCGAACCACCGAAGGCGTAAGCCAGCAGATTTACAGTCTGCCCCCGTTGGCCGCTTGGGTATCCCTCCGCTTGTTTCGTTGGTCAGCCGCAGGGACATCCCAAAGAGCCCGCAATTTTGGGGTGCATGCGGCCGGCTGTCAACGGCATTCGATGCCGAATACCCGGGTTTTCGTCAGACGTTGAAGCGGAAGTGCAGGACATCGCCTTCCTGCACGCGGTATTCCTTGCCCTCCAGCCGCAGGCGGCCGGCGTCGCGGGCGCCGGCTTCGCCCCGGTATTTCAGGAAATCGTCATAGCCGATGGTCTCGGCGCGGATGAAGCCCTTCTCGAAGTCGGTGTGGATCACCCCGGCGGCCTGCGGCGCGGTGGAGCCGGCCTTGACCGTCCACGCGCGGACTTCCTTGACCCCGGCGGTGAAGTAGGTCTGCAGGCCAAGCAGCGTGTAGGCGGCGCGGATCACCCGGTTCAGGCCGGGCTCGTCGAGGCCGAGGTCCTTCAGGAAGTCGTCGCGGTCGGCATCGTCGAGCTGGCTCAGCTCTTCCTCGATCGCGGCCGAGACCGGCACCACCTCGGCGCCCTCGGCGGCGGCGCGGGCGCGCACCGCCTGCAGGTGCGGGTTGTCGTGGAACCCGTCCTCCAGCACGTTGGCGACGTACATCACCGGCTTCAGGGTGAGCAGGAACAGGTCGCGCACCGCCGCCCGGTCGTCGTCGGACAGGCCCAGCGAACGCGCCGCGCGGCCGGCATTGAGGCCCGCGCTGATGCGCCCGAGCACCTCGGCGCGCGCCTTGGCATCCTTGTCGCCGGTCTTGGCCGATCGTTCGGCCTTGTTCAGCGCCTTGTCGACCGAATCGAGGTCGGCCAGCGCCAGTTCGGTGTCGATGGTGTCGATGTCGGCCAGCGGGTCGACCTTGTTGTTGACGTGGATGATGTCCGGGTGCTCGAAGCAGCGCACCACGTGGCAGATCGCGTCGACCTCGCGGATGTGGGCCAGGAACTTGTTGCCGAGGCCCTCGCCGCTGGCGGCGCCGGCGACCAGGCCGGCGATGTCGACGAACTCGACCGCGGTCGGGATGCACTTCTGCGGCTTGACGATCTCGCTCAGCGCGTTCAGGCGCGGGTCCGGCACCGGCACCACGCCCACGTTCGGCTCGATGGTGCAGAACGGGAAGTTGGCGGCGGCGATGCCGGCCTTGGTCAGTGCGTTGAACAGGGTGGACTTGCCGACGTTCGGCAGGCCGACGATCCCGCATTTGATGCCCATTCGCGTGTTGCTCCGTTGTCGCCCGGGAACTGCCGGGCGATGAGAAATCGGGGTGGATCAGCCTGGCCGCGGGGTGTGCAGCCGGGTCATCGCATCCATGAGATTGCCTTCCACTGCCAGCGGCAGCACGCCGATGGCGTCATCGATCGCGCGCAGCATGGCCGCCTCGTCGTCGCGCCCGGGCTTGCCCAGCACCCACGAGGTGACCTTGTCCTTGTGCCCGGGATGGCCGATGCCGATCCGCAGGCGATGGAACCTGCCATGCCCGAGCAGGCGCATGCTGTCGCGCAGGCCGTTCTGGCCGCCGTGGCCGCCGTCGAACTTGAGCCTCGCCACGCCGGGCGGCAGGTCCAGTTCGTCGTGCGCCAGCAGCGCCTCCTCCGGCTCGATCTTCCAGTAGCGCAGGGCCGCCGCGACCGACTTGCCGGACAGGTTCATGAAGGTCGCCGGCTTCAGCAGCCAGACGTCGCGGTCGCCGATCCGCGCCTTCGCGGTCTCGCCGAACAGCTTGCTTTCCAGCCCGAAGCGGGCACCGGCCTGTGCCGCCAGGGCGTCAACAAACCAAAACCCGGCGTTGTGCCGGGTTCGGGCATGTTCGGGTCCGGGGTTGCCCAGCCCGACGATGAGGCGCAGGCCTGCCATCGCGGATTCGGAAAGCAATGCGGGCACCCCGCCGGCGCGAACCGGCGGGGCACGTCGCGATTACTTGTCGTCCTTCTTCGACACCTTGGCCGCCGGCACGTCGGCCGCGCCCGGCGCGGCGTCCTCGGCCACGTCTTCGCGGCCATGCTTGGCGATCACCACCGCGACGTCGTGCTCCTTGCCCAGCTTCAGCTCCGGCAGCTCCACGCCGGCCGGCAGCTTGAGGTCGGACAGGTGGATGATGTCGCCGAGGGCGAGCGCGCCGAGGTCGATCTCGATGAACTCCGGCAGGTCCTTCGGCAGGCAGCTGACTTCCACTTCGTTCAGCTCGTGCAGGACCAGCACGCCAGCGGTCTTGCCGGCCGGCGAGGTGTCCTGGTTGAGGAAGTGCAGCGGCACCTTCGCGCGCAGGGTCTGGTTGGCATCCACGCGCTGGAAGTCCAGGTGCATGATCAGCTGCTTGAACGGATGGCGCTGCATGTCGCGCAGGAGGACCTTCTGGACGTCACCGTTGAGGCTCAGGTCCAGGATCGAGGAGTAGAACCACTCGTGCTGCTGGGCCAGCCAGACCTTTTCGTGGTCGAGCTGGATGCTGACCGGATCGAGTCCGCCACCGTAGACGATGGCCGGGATCTTGCCGGCGTTCCGAAGGCGGCGGCTCGCACCCTTGCCCTCGTCCGCGCGGCGTTCGACATTGATTTCGTGCGTCGTTGCCATGGTTATGTCACTCACTTTCATTGCGATGACACCGCCTCGCGGCGGTGGAAGCACTCCCCCGCGACCAGGGGAGTGGGATGCGACGCCGGCACCTGCCGGCATCGCGGAAACGGCGTCAGTCCACGTACAGGGAACTGACGGATTCGCCGAACGCCACCCGGCGGATGGTCTCGGCCAGCAGTTCGGCGACGCTGAGCTGGCGGATCCGGCCACAGGCCCGCGCCGCCTCGCCCAGCGGGATGGTGTCGGTCACCACCAGCTCGTCCAGCTGCGAACGGGTGATGTTGTCGATCGCCGCGCCCGACAGCACCGGGTGGGTGCAGTAGGCCGCGACCTTGTGCGCGCCGCGCTCCTTCAGCGCGTTGGCGGCGGCGCACAGGGTGCCGGCGGTGTCGACGATGTCGTCCACCAGCACGCAGGTCTTGCCCTCCACGTCACCGATGATGTTCATCACGGTGGCGACGTTCGCCCGCGGGCGGCGCTTGTCGATGATGGCGAGGTCGGCATCATCGAGGCGCTTGGCGATGGCGCGCGCGCGCACCACGCCGCCGACGTCCGGCGAAACCACGATCAGGTTGTCGGTGCCGTGCGCGCGCCAGATGTCGGCGAGCAGCAGCGGCGATGCGTACACGTTGTCGACCGGGATGTCGAAGAAGCCCTGGATCTGGTCGGCATGCAGGTCCACGGTCAGCACCCGGTCCACCCGCACCGCACTGAACATCGACGCCGCCACCTTGGCCGTGATCGGCATCCGCGAAGAGCGCGGGCGCCGGTCCTGGCGGGCGTAGCCGAAGTACGGCACCACCGCGGTCACCATGCCGGCCGAGGCGCGCTTCAGCGCGTCGACCAGCGCCAGCAGCTCCATCAGGTTCTCCGCCGCCGGGGCGCAGGTGGGCTGGATCACGAACACGTCCTGGCCGCGGACGTTTTCCTCGATCTCGATCTGCACCTCGCCATCGGAGAAGCGGCTGACCAGCGCCTTGCCCTGGCGGACCCCGAGTTCCTTGCACACCGAGCTGGCCAGCGGCCGGTTGGCGTTGCCGGAAAACACCAGCAAATTGCGTTCGTCCTGCATCGTTCGACTCCGCTCCGCTCTGACCGTGGCGGTGATACTCGGGCCGCACGGAGGACCGCGCGGAAGGGACTGCGAAAACCTTTGCCACGGACCATCGCCGACACGCCGGCCGCGACGGACCCTTCAGGAACTGGCAGGGGCGGAAGGATTCGAACCTACGCATGCCAGGATCAAAACCTGGTGCCTTAACCGCTTGGCGACGCCCCTGTATTGAAACTCTCCACCGCATCCAGCAGTGGCGACCGATCGACGCCGCGCGCCAGCCAGGCATCGAGCCCCGGCGGCAACGCGGCCAGCGCCGCCTCGGCGGATTCGCGGGTGGCGAATTCGACGAAGCAACCACTGCCCGACCCCGTCAGGCGCGGCGTGCCGATGCGCGCCAGGACCGCGAACAAGGCCTCGACGGCAGGTTCGCGGCGGCGCAGCACCGGCTCGAAGGCATTGCCCGGAACAGCGGCGTTGCCGAGCGCGATGGCAGTCAGGAAGTCGGACATTTTCGCGGGTGCAGCATTCCGCGTCAAATCAGGGGCTTGGAACAGCCCGGCGGTGGCGGCATGGACACCCGGACTGGCCAGCACGTACCAGGCCGGCGGCAGGTCGATCGGGGCCAGGCGCTCGCCCACGCCTTCCGCCCAGGCATTGCGGCCGTGCACGAACACCGGGACGTCGGCACCCAGCCGCAGGCCGAGGGCTGCCAGCCGCTCGCGGCCGAAGTGCAGCCCCCACAACTGGTCCAGGGCCACCAGCACGGTCGCGGCATCCGACGAACCGCCGCCGAAACCGCCCCCCATCGGCACTCGCTTTTCGATGCCGATGTCGACGCCTTGCCTACACTTGGACTCATTTTGCAGGAGTTTCGCAGCACGAACGAGGAGATCGTCGGCTTCTGAAACGCCGGCCGCGCCGGCACCGACGCGCGCAACCACTGCATCCGCGCGCGGGCGCAGGAACACGGTGTCGCCCCAGTCCAGCAGGCGGAATACGGTCTGCAGGTCGTGGTAGCCGTCGGCGCGGCGGCCGGTGATCTGCAGGAACAGGTTCAGCTTGGCCGGGGCCGGCCAGGTGCCCCAGCCTTCGGTGCCTGGAAACCGGTTCATGGCCGGTCGACGCTCATTCCAGGCCCCAGCGGTCGACCACCAGCCGCACCCGGTCCTCGCCGCGCCGCGCGTTGATCCGCGCGGGCATCGGCAGCCGGCTGAAGGGATCCGGCTTCCAGCCGCTGTATTCGACGGTCCAGCCGCCCTGCTCGATGCGCAGGGGCAGCAGGTCGGCCCCGAAATCGATCCGTGCCACCCCAAGCGCGACCTCGGCCGCGGCGACCCCGCGCAGCCAGCAACCCAGTGCGGCAACCGGGATGTCCCAGCCGGTCGCATCCCGGACCAGTTGCGCGGCATCGTCGCCACCCAGCGACCCCTCGGGCAGGCCCTGCAGCGTCGCGCCGCCGCGCGGATCGACGTCCAGCATCCACGACTGGCGGGTGATCGGCGCCGACAGCAGCAGGTGCGTGCGGCCGCCCCCCTGCGTCCATTCGAGCTGCCCGCTGCCGCCGTCGCGGCCATTGGACAGCGCCACCCGCCCGGCCAGTGCCCACCCCGGCGCGGCGCAGTCGCCGTTCGCCAGCCCCAGGGTGGTGGCGCGTGCCTGCTGCGCGGCGGCGGCGGCGGTGGAATCCGGCGGCGGCGCAATGGTCCGGCAGCCGGCCAGCAGCAGGCAGGCAAGCGCCGCCATGGCGGCCGGCCTCACGCCCCGACTTCCTTCAATGCGCGTTGCAGCGCGCGGTTCTCGGGGTCGATCCGGCGCGCTTCGTCGAAATACTTGCGCGCCTCTTCGCGCTCGCCGAGCACCCACAGCACCTGGCCGAGGTGGCTGGCGATGTCCGCGTCCTTCTGCAGGGCAAACGCGTGGCGCAGGTGGCCCAGCGCCTCGCGCGGCTTGCCGAGGCGGAACAGGACCCAGCCGTAGCTGTCGATGATCGCGGCATTGCCGGGCTCGGCCACCCGCGCACGGTCGATCAGTTCCAGCGCTTCCCGGTAGCGGGTGGTGCGATCGGCCAGGGTGTAGCCGAGCGCGTTCAGGGCGTTCACGTCATCCGGCGCTGCGACCAGGATGCGGCGGAAATCCGCTTCCGCCCGGGCGATGTCGTCGCGGCGTTCCCACAGCAGCGCGCGCGAATACAGCAGGGCGGCGTCATCGGCGAACGCGGCCAGCCCGCGCGCATAGGCATCCAGTTCGCCGGCGGCATCCTTGTCCTTGAGCCGCAGCTCGGCCTCCAGCAGGTAGGCATCGCGGCGCGCATCCTCGTCCAGCGCGGCTTCGGACTGCATCGCGCGCAGCGCGGCGAACGCCTCCTGCTTGCGCTGCAGCTGGAACATCACGTTCGCGCTGCGCAGGCGGGCGATCCCCTGCGCCTCCTCCCCGGGCACGTTCGCGTACCAGCCCAGGGCCTCGTCGCGGCGCTCCAGCAGTTCCGCGACCTGCCCCAGCAGCAGCCGGCGCAGCGGGCTCGGGTGGGTCGCCTCGCGCCTGAGTTCGGCGTACAGCGCGGCCAGCCCGGCCTTGTCCCCGGCCTTGTCCAGCAGCGCCGCGCGCTGTGCGTGGGTGGCCTCGTCCTGCGGGCCGCGCGCCAGGATCTCGGCCGCCTTCGCCGGGTCGCCGAGGGCGTCGTACTCGCCGGCCAGCGACCAGCGCAGCTGCGGCGACGAGCGCGCGGCATCCTCCAGGCCCGCCAGCAACGGCCGTGCCTGCCCGAGCTTGCCGTCCTCGCGCAGCAGCTGCGCGCGCAGCAGCGCCACCCGCGGCTCGCCGGGGAAGCGCGCCACCACCTCGCGGACGATGCGATCCACCAGCGCCGGCTGCTCCAGCCGCTGCGCCAGGCCACCGAAGCCCAGCCACGGTTCCAGCGCGTCCGGCAACTCGCCGTCGTCAACCAGCCCGGCCAGCATCGCCACCACCAGCTTCGGCTGGGTGCCGACCGCCCCGATCAGCGCCGCCAGCACGTGCTTCCAGCCATCGTTGCCCGCGCCCATCAGCGCCCGCAGTTCGCGCCTGGCGGCACGCTTCTCGCCCGCGCGCAATGCCAGCGTGGCCGCCACTGCCTGCCGTGGCGCGCTTTGCCGCGGGGCCAGCGCCTGCCACAGCGCGTAGCCCTCGCGGGCCAGTGCGTCCTCGTTCGCGAGCAGGGCGATGCGGGTGGCGCGCTCCGCCAGCACCGGGTCGCTGGCGCTGCGCGCGGCCTGCAGGTAGCGGCGCGCGGCGTCCCCCAACTGCCCCGCCTGCAGGGCGAATTCGCCGGCGATGCTGGCTTCCAGCGGGTCCACGGGCGCGGCCTGCGGCAGGCGCGCCGCCTGCGCTGCGAATGCGCAGGCCAGCAACCCGGCGCAGGCCAGCAAGCGGAAATGTGGGCGTGGTGGCGTCGGCATGCAGATTCTTGTTTGAAGCCCGGTCGGTACAATATCGGGTCGTGCCGGCAGCTTAGCGCAGGCACCTGAACGGATTTCGCGATCGATGAGCCTGCACGTCCTCGGCATCAACCACCAGACCGCGCCGGTTGCCCTGCGCGAGAAGGTGGCGTTCGCCCCGGACGCGCTGGCCGCCGCGCTGGCCTCGCTGCGGGCGCTGCCGCAGGTGCACGAGGCGGTGCTGCTGTCCACCTGCAACCGCACCGAGCTGTACGCGCACACCGACGACGATGGCCGCGCGCTGGCCGACTGGCTGGCGATCCACCCGGACACCGGCCACGACCTGCACGCCTACCTGTACCGGCACCGCGACGGCGACGCCGTCCGCCACCTGTTCCGGGTCGCCACCGGGCTGGATTCGCTGGTGCTGGGCGAGCCGCAGATCCTGGGCCAGGTCAAGCAGGCGTGGGCGGCCTCGCGCGATGCCGGCACCCTTGGCGGCCAGCTCGACCGCCTGTTCCAGCAGGCCTTCGCCACCGCCAAGCGCGCGCGCACCGACACCCGCATCGGCGCCAACCCGGTGTCGGTGGCGTCCACTGCGGTGCGCCTGGCGCAGGAATCGTTCGCCCGCCTCAGCGATTCCAGCGTGCTGCTGATCGGCGCCGGCGAGACCATCGAGCTGGCCGCGCGGCACCTGGTCGAGGCCAGGGTGCAGCGGCTGCTGATCGCCAACCGCACGCTTGCCCACGCCCAGGACCTGGCCAGCCGCCATGGCGGCGTCGCCCTGCCGCTGGCCGAGCTGGACCGCCACCTGGCCGAGGCCGACATCGTGATCTCCGCGACCGCCAGCCGCGAACCGGTGCTGCACCGGGCGCAGGTGGAGCATGCGTTGCGCCAGCGCCGGCACCGGCCGATGCTGCTGCTCGACCTCGCGGTGCCGCGCGACATCGCCAGCGACGTGTCCGGCCTGCGCGACGTGTTCCTGTACACCGTGGACGACCTCGAACGCGCGATCGAAGACAACCGCCGCGGCCGCCGCGAAGCCGCGGAGCAGGCCGAGGCGATCGTCGAGCTGCAGACCGCGCGCTTCGTCGAGGCGCTGCAGGCCAGCAGCCGCCAGCAGCCGATCCTGCGCCTGCGCGCGCATGGCGATGCCGCGCGCGCCGACGCGCTGGCCAAGGCCCGGCAGCAGCTTGCCGCCGGCGCCTCGCCGCAGCAGGCGCTGGAATTCCTGGCGCACACCCTCACCAACCGGCTGCTGCACGCACCCACGGTGGCCCTGCGCGAGGCCGCGCTCAGCGGCGACGGCGAACTGCCGCGGGCGGCGGAGAAGCTGTTCCCGGACGCCAGCGCCGGCAGCGGCGACACCGACGGATGACGCCCGCGCTGCGCCGCAAGCTCGACGCCCTGGTCGAGCGCCGCGAGGAAGTCGAACGCCTGCTCGCCGATCCGGCGGTGGCGGCCGACCAGGCGCGTTTCCGCAACCTCTCGCGCGAGTTCGCGACCCTGCAGCCGGTGGCCGACGCGCTGGCGTCGGAAGCGCGCGCGCGCGCCGACCTGGCCGCCGCCGAAGCGATGCGCGCGGACCCGGAACTGCGCGAACTGGCGGACGATGAAATCGAAGCGGCGACGCGCCGCCTGCAGCAGCTGGAAGGCGAACTGCTGGCGCAGCTAGTGCCGAAGGACGCGCGCGACGACGGCGGCCTGTACCTGGAAGTGCGCGCCGGCACCGGCGGCGACGAGGCGGCGATCTTCGCCGGCGACCTGTTCCGGATGTACAGCCGCTACGCGGAAACGCGCGGCTGGCGGGTCGAGGTGGAATCCGCCAATCCGGGCGAACACGGCGGCTACAAGGAGATCGTGGCCCGCGTCGAAGGCGACGGCGCCTACGCCAGGCTCAAGTACGAATCCGGCACCCACCGCGTGCAGCGGGTACCGGCGACCGAGGCGCAGGGGCGCATCCACACCTCGGCGGCGACGGTTGCGATCATCGCGCTGGAGGCCGGCGACTTCGACATCACGATCAATCCCGCCGACCTCAAGGTCGACACCTTCCGCAGCTCCGGCGCCGGCGGCCAGCACGTCAACAAGACCGAATCGGCGATCCGCATCACCCACCTTCCCACCGGCGTGGTGGTGGAATCGCAGACCGAGCGCAGCCAGCACGCCAACCGCGACAAGGCGATGAAGCGCCTGCAGGCGATGCTGGTGGAAGCCGAACTGGACAAGCGCGCCGCCGCGCAGGCCGCCGACCGCAAGCTGCAGGTGGGCAGTGGCGACCGCAGCCAGCGCATCCGCACCTACAACTTCCCGCAGGGCCGGATCACCGACCACCGGGTGGAGGGACTCACCCTCTACGACCTGCCCAACATCATCGAAGGCGACCTCGACCCGCTGGTGCTGCGCCTGCAGCAGGAACAGCAGGCCGGGGAACTGGCGCGCCTGGCCCGCGAGAACTGACCCCCATGTCGATTTCCACCCATCGCGCCGGCCCCGCCGACCTCGACGCCCTCGCCCTGCTGTTCGATGGCTACCGGCAGTTCTACGGACAGGCCAGCGACGTGCCGCGCGCGCGCGAGTGGCTGCGCGAACGCCTGCGCTTCGGCGAATCGGTGGTGCTGGTGGCGACCCGCGCCGGCAAGCCGGTCGGCTTCGTCCAGCTCTATCCGATGTTCTCCTCGGTGCGCACCGCGCGCACCTGGATCCTCAACGACCTCTACGTCGATGCCGGCGCACGCCGCGGCGGCGTCGGCCGCGCGCTGCTGGATGCCGCGGCGAAGTTCGCGCGCGCCGATGGCGCCGCCGGCATTTCGCTGGAAACCGGCCGCGACAACGCCGCCGCGCGCGCCCTGTACCGCGCCGCCGGCTGGAACGAAGACGCCACCCAGTGGTATTCGCTGCCACTCTCGCGCAGCCATTGATGCAGCGGGCCGTGGCCGGCCCTAAACTCGATGCCGGGGCGCCTCCGGAACCTGCCCGCCAACCAGCCGCGCCTGAAGGAGTGACGATGGCCCTCGCGACCACCCTGCGATTGCTCAGCAAGGCCAGTGGCCTGACCGTGGTCGATATCGCCACCGCCATCCCGCGCGCGGGGGTGGACACGGTCAATGCCTGGCTGCGCGGCGAGAAACTGCCCGGCAAGGACCAGGTCGATGCGCTCGCGCGGACCTTCGGCGTCCCCGCCGGCGCGTTGCTTTCGGAACTGGCCAGCACCCTGGATCCGGCGCGCACCAAGGGCGAGCACGACCTGCTGGCCGCCTACCGCCGCCTCAACACGCGGCAACAGGGCGCGCTGCTGGAAGTGGCGCGCAGCATGCAGCCCAGGGCCATGAAGAAATGAGCAAGCTCAAGCGCAAGGACTACGAGGAACTGCTGGTCCCGCTGCAGGAGGAACTGGCGGCGCTGGCGCGCTGGCTGCAGCACACCGGCAAGCGCGCGCTGGTGCTGTTCGAGGGCCGCGACACCGCCGGCAAGGGCACCGCGATCGATGCGATCCGCGAGCACATCAACCCGCGCCAGTGCCGGGTCGCGGCATTGCCCAGGCCGAGCGAACGCGAATCCAGCCAGTGGTACTTCCAGCGCTACGTGCCGCACCTGCCGGCGGCCGGCGAAATGGTGCTGTTCGACCGCAGCTGGTACAACCGCGCCGGCGTCGAGAAGGTGATGGGCTTCGCCAGCGATGCGCAGGTGAAGGCGTTCATGCGGGACGCCCCGCTGTTCGAGAAGATGCTGGTCGATGACGGCATCCTGCTGTTCAAGTACTGGCTGTGTTGCGACCAGGAGCAGCAGGAAAAGCGCTTCGTCGAGCGCCTGCGCGACCCGCTCAAGCGCTGGAAGCTCTCGCCGATCGACGTCGAGGCGCGCAAGCGGTACGGCGACTACACCCGCGCCCGCGAAGCGATGCTCAAGGCCACCCATACCGCGCACGCGCCGTGGACGCTGGTGGACTTCAACGACCAGCGGCGTGGCCGCCTGACCCTGATCCGCAACCTGCTGGACCGCCTGCCGGACACCCGGGTGGACGTCCCCACGATCGAATTCCCGCCGCTGCCGGGCAAGCCGGCGAGGGAACGTTACGGCGTGCTGAAGCCGATCCCGACCCTGAAGGTGTAGGCACGCGCTAGCGCACCCCGAAGCCCTCGGGCGCGGCATCGGCGGCATCGGCGTCGAAGCGCTGCAGGGTGTCCACCCGCGCCGTCGGCGGCCCGTGCCGCAGCCACGCCGCCAGCCGTTCGATGGCCGCGGCATCACCGGTCGCCACCACCTCGACGCCGCCATCCGCAAGGTTGCGCGCGTGCCCGCGCAGCCCCAGCGCCAGCGCTTCGGCGCGGGTACTGGCGCGGAACCAGACGCCCTGGACCTTGCCCCTCACCAGGAACCGCACCGCCGCCATCAGACCGGCTTGGGGCCGCCCGCGCGGGCGATGTCTTCTTCGATCATCCTGGCGGTGACCGGGCCCAGGTACTGCTTGGCGACACGGCCATCCGGCGCGATCAGGTAGGTCATCGGCAAACCCCGCGGGGCCGCGAAATCCTTCGGCGGGTCGTACACGTCGACCAGCGCGATCGGATACGCCACCGGATGCTCGCGCATGAACGCCGCGAGTTCGTCGGTCGTGGTTTCCTCGTAGGCCAGGCCAACCACCACGATGTGCTCGCGCATCGCGTCGAGTGCCGACAACTCCGGCATTTCCTTCAGGCACGGCGCGCACCAGGTCGCCCAGAAGTTGACGATCACCCACTTGCCGCGCTGCCCGGCCAGGTCGAAGGTGTTGCCGTCGAGGGTGGTGACGCGCAACGCCGGCTGCTGCACGGCATCTGCGCCGCCCGCGGGTTGCGCCGGTTGCGCCGGTTGCACGGGTTCCGGCTTCGCAGCCGGCGCCGCAGCAGGATCCGGCCCGGGCTCGCGCGTGCACGCCGCCAACATCGCCAGCACCAGCAATACCGCCATCCGCACACGCATCGATCAGTCTCCTTCGATTCCTTCAAAAACACTGGATACGCGCTGCTTGAGCAGGTCGCGCAGGGGCATCCGCAAGCCGTCGAGGGTGTTCATCACCGCGACGCCGAGGGCGTCCTCGCGGTGCGGCAGGTGCGCCTCGGCCACCGGCACGCGCAGGCGCGCGGCTTCGTACAGGTCGCCAAGGGTGACATCGTCGAGGTCGCGCGCCAGCAGCCATTCGCCGCTCTCGGCGCGCCGGACCACGTCGATCCCGTTGAGCTTCGCGAGCAGTTCCTGCACCAGCGCGTCGGTCAGGATCGGCTCCAGCTGCTGGATCTCGTCGCCGTGCAGGCCCTTGCCGCGCCCCCGCGCCTGCTGGAAGCGCCCGAGCATGCGCAGCACGCCGTACAACTCGTACCCGTCCGGCAGCCGCAGCGCCGCCGGCTGGTAGCGGAACGCCGACATCGACGAGGCGAACGACGCGCCGAACAGGATCGCGCTCCAGCCCAGGTAGATCCACAGCAGGAAGATCGGCACGAACGCCAGCGGCCCGTAGATCTTCTGGTAGGAACCGAAGCTGCCGATGTACAGGCCGATGCCCCACTTCACCAGCTCGAACAGCAGCACCGACAGCGCCGCCCCGGCCAGCGCATGCCGCCAGCGCACGGTGCGGTGCGGCACCACCTTGAAGATCGCGGCGAACGCGAGCATCTCGATCGCCATCGGCGCCAGCTGCAGCATCACCGCTTCCAGCCATCGCCCCGGCACGGTCTCGAAGATCGCCAGCGCGAAGAAGCGGGTCGACAACGCCAGGCTGCTGGCGGCGACCAGTCCTCCCAGGGTCAGCACGGTCCAGTACACCAGGAAGCGGCCGAACCTCGGGCGCGCGGTCGCCACCCGCCAGATCCGGTTGAAGATCGCCTCCACGCTGGACAGCGTCACCAGCAGCGAGACCACCAGCGCCAGCGCGCCGGCGGTGGTCAGCGACCTGGTGTTGGCGGAGAACTCGCTCAGGTAGCCCTGCACCGCGCTCGCCGCGCGCGGCACGAAGTTGGCGAAGATGTAGGCCTTCAGGCTGGCGCTCCACTCGTCGAACACCGGGAACGCGGAGAGCACGCCGAACACCACCATCGTCAGCGGCACCAGCGCGAACACGGTGGTGAACGAGAGCGCACCCGCGGCCTCGAACAGGCGGTCGCCGAGGAAGCGCTTCCAGGTGAAGCGGAAGAAGGTGCCCGCGCGCGCACGGTCGCGCAGGCGTTCGCTCCATCGGTTGAGGGAATCCAGTGGTTCCATTCGCGCAAGCCTAACCGCGAACAAGGCCGGGGGTGAATTCCTGCTGCACGCCCGCGGCCGCCCGCTCGGTCGCGATGGCTTCATGCGAAACTTCCGCGCAGGCCACTTCGCAAGCGATCCCATGCCCGAGATCCTCGTCCTCTACTACAGCCGCGGCGGATCCGTGGCGCGGCTTGCGCGCCAGATCGCGCGCGGTGTCGGCGAGGTCGAAGGGATGGCCGCGCGCCTGCGCACGGTGCCGCCGGTGGCGCCGATCACCGAGGTCGCGGCACCGCCGGAACCCGAGCAAGGCGCGCCCTACGTCGACCGTCGCGACCTGCACGAATGCGCGGGCCTGCTGCTCGGAAGCCCGACCCGGTTCGGCAACATGGCGGCACCGATGAAGCACTTCCTCGACACCCTCGGCGGCGAATGGGCCAGCGGCACCCTGGTCGGCAAGCCGGCGGCGGTGTTCACCTCCACCGCGACCATGCATGGCGGCCAGGAATCGACCCTGCTGACCATGCTGCTGCCGCTGCTGCACCACGGCTGCGTGGTCGCCGGGATTCCGTTCACCGAGCCTGCGCTGAGCACCACCCGCAGCGGCGGCACGCCCTACGGCGCCAGCCACGTGGCCGGTCCGCACGACGACAGCGAACCCAGCGACGACGAAGCGCAGCTCGCGCGCGCGCTGGGCCGGCGCGTTGCGCAGCTGGCGGCGAAGTTGTCCGCATGAGGTCCGGACGCCTGCTTGCGCTCGCCCTGTTCGCCGTTGCCGTGCTCTACGGCCTGTGGCTGGGGCGCGGCGCGCATGCACTGGCGGCGATGCTGGTGCTGGTGCTGCCACCGCTGCTGCTGGCCGTCGCGGCCTGGCGCGGCTGGCCGCGCGCGGGCTTCGTCGCCGGCGTCGCCGCCCTGTTGTGGTTCAGCCATGGAGTGATGCTGGCGTGGTCGGAACCCGCGCAGCGCATGCCGGCGCTGCTGCTGGTGGTGCTGGCGCTGGCGGTGGTGTTCGCCTCCAGTCTCGACGGCATCCGCGCGCGGTTCGGCGACACCCGGTGAACACGCAGGATCCACGCATGTCCGGCTTGCCGGCGGGCGACGTCGAGCGCCTGCACGCCGCCGCGCGCGCCATTCGCGACCGCACCCCGGCGCAGGCCGAACGCCTGCTTGGCGAGGTGCTCGCGCGGCATCCGGCGCATGCGGAAGCGCTGCGCCTGCTGGCGATCCTGCAGCTGCACACGCAGCGTGCGCCTGAGGCGGTGGCAACCCTGCAAGAGGCGATCGCGCGGCACCCTGGCGATGCCCTGCTGCACGCAGACCTCGGCAATGCGCACAGCGCGCGTGGCGAGCGCGACGCCGCGATCGCGGCGTGGCGGCGCGCAACCGGCCTCGACCCCACGCAACCGGTGCCGTGGTTCAACCTCGGCCGCGCGCTGCAGCTGGAGGGCGACAGCCACGCCGCGGTCGCCGCGCTCGAAACCGCCTGCGCACTGGCGCCCGGGCTGCTGCCGGCGACGATCCTGCTCGCCGACGCACTCGCGCACCTGGGCCGCTTCGACGAGGCGACAACCCGTTACCGCGACGCCCTGCGCCAGCACCCGGCCAGCGGCGACGCCTGGCGCGGGCTGTCCAACATCAAGACCGTGGCGCTGGCCGATGCCGACGCGGCGGCACTGGCCACCCAGCTGCAGCGCCGCGACATCGCCGACAGCGACCGGGTGGCGATGGGCCACGCACTGGGCAAGCTGGAGGAGGACCGTGGCCGCTTCCCGCAGGCATTCGCCGCATTCGCGGCGGCGAATGCGCTGCAGCAGCGGCTGACGCCATGGCGGCTGCCACCTCTCGAGGCGTTCGTTGAGCAGGCGCTGGCCGCCACCGCAACCCTGCCCGCGCCGATCGACCCCACCCTCGGCCACGAGGTGATCTTCATCGTCGGGCTGCCGCGTTCGGGTTCAACCTTGTTCGAACAGATCCTGGCCGCGCATCCGCAGGTCGAGGGCGCCAGCGAGCTGCCGGACCTCGGGATCGTGATCCAGCAGGAGTCGGTGCGGCGCGGGGTGGCCTACCCGCAGTGGGTCCCGCAGGCCAGCGCGGCGGACTGGCAGCGCCTGGGCCGCGACTACCTCGCGCGCACGGCGCGCTGGCGGGCGGCGCGCCCGCGCTTCACCGACAAGCTGCCGGACAACTGGAAGCACGCCGGCGTGCTGCGCGCGATGCTGCCGGGCGCGACCGTGCTCGAGACCCGCCGCGACCCGCTGGAAACGGCGTGGTCCTGCTTCAAGCAACAGTTCTACAGCCAGCCGCATTTCGCCAACACCGTGGCCGACATCGGTGCCTGCCTGCGCGCCTGCGAGCGCGCGCTGGACGCGTGGCGCGCGCGCGATCCGGCGCGCATCCACCTGCATCGCTACGAAGACCTGCTGGCCGAACCCGAGGCCGCGGTGCGAAGGCTGCTGGCCGATTGCGGGCTGGGGTACGACCCGGCCTGCCTGCGCTTCCATGCCGCCACCCGCAGCGTGCGCACCGCCAGCGCCGCACAGGTGCGGCAGCCGTTGCGGCGCGACACCGCGCGCGCGGCGGCATATGGCGCGTTGCTGGACCCGCTGCGGCACGCACTTGGCCTTCCGCCTGCCTGACGCCGGCGCCGGCTTGGCGGATAATGGCGTTTTGGAGCGGGCGCGCATGGACAACCTGCTGATCGTCACCACCGGCGGCACCATCGACAAGGTCTATTTCGACGACAAGTCGGACTTCCAGGTCGGCGAACCGCAGATCGGGCGCATCCTCGAGGAACTGGGGGTCGCCTTCCGCTTCAGCGTGATCCCGATCCTGCGCAAGGACTCGCTGCACATCGACGCCGCCGACCGCGCGCTGGTGCGCGCCACCATCGAGGCGCAGGACACCCGCCACGTGCTGGTCACCCACGGCACCGACAGCATGGTCGAGACCGCGCGGGTGCTGGCGGCGATCGCCGGCAAGACCATCGTCCTCACCGGCGCCCTGAATCCGGCGCGCTTCCGCGGCTCCGATGCCGAGTTCAACATCGGCTGCGCGGTCGGCGCGGTGCAGTCGCTGCCGCCCGGTGTGTACATCGCCATGAACGGCCGCATCTGGGACCCGGCGAAGGTGCGCAAGAACGTCGACGCCAACCGCTTCGAGGCGGCCGGCTGAAGCCACGGCCGCGCGCCGCCGGCCGGCAGCGCGCACCCTTCGCATCCCGCAATGAAAAACCCCGGCCGAAGCCGGGGTTTTTCGCATGTGTCGACGGCGATGCCATCGATTACATGGTGATGCTCCAGCTGTTGATGTAGCCGGTGTCGGTCGCCGCGCGATCCTTGGCCCGAAGCTTCCAGCTGCCGTTGATGGCTTCGCTGGACAGGTTCACGGTGTAGGTCTTGACGATGTTGTCGGCGCTGCCACCGACGCGGTTCGACAGCGTGTACACCGACCCGTCCGGAGCCACCAGCTCGACCACCAGGTCGCCGCTGTAGGTGTGGACGATGTTGACCGCGACCGCGGTGGTGCTGGGCGCGTTGCCGGTGCGGCCGGACACCGCGATGGTGCTGGTGACGCCGGTGCTGTTGTTGTCCGGGATGCTGACATCGGTGGTGTTGGTGTAGGTCTGGGTACCGCCACCGCCGCCGCCGGCGGTGTAGCTGCCGGTGATGCTCATGCCCGAGAACGCGCTGTAGCCCTTGACCAGCACGTAGTACGTGCCCGCCTGCGCGGTGGCGATGCTGCAGGTCTCGGCATTGGTGCCGCCTTCCGACTTGCAGGTGTAGCTGGTGGTGGTCGGTGCGCTGCCGAACTTGACGTACAGGTCGGCGTCACCGGTGCCGCCGGAGGTGACGAACTTCAGGCCGGTGGCGCCCGCCGGGACCACCATCGTGTAGTTCAACGAGGCACCGGCCGCACCGGACTGGTTGGTCTTGGCCACGCCGTTGGTGAGCACGCCACCACCCGTAGGCGGCGGCGGGGTGCTCGCGCAGCTGACGCCGACCGAGGTGAACGCGGCGGTGACGTCGGCCACGGTGAAGCCGAGGTCGGTCGCCGCGGTCTGCACGCCGCAGGCACCCTGGTTGAAGGTGCTGCTGGCGGTCCAGTAGTCGCGGTTGGCGCGGGCGAACACCTGGAACGCCTTCTGGGTGTTCCAGCCGGCCTTGGTGGCCAGCAGGTAGAACGCCTTGTTGTACACGCCCGAGGAGTAATGCACGTCCATCGAGCTGGTGAAGTTGGCGGCGTTGTCGATCGAGGAGCCGTCCAGCGGCGGGTTGTTCATGTAACGCAGCGCGCCGGTGCCCTTGAAGATGTCGGCGCCGACCTTCCAGTCATTGCTGCCGCGCATGTAGTACTCGGCGGCTTCGCCGGCCATGTCGGAGTAGGCCTCGTTCATGCCGCCGGACATGCCGGAATAGGTCAGGTTGGACTGCTGCTCGGTGAAGCCGTGCGAGACCTCGTGGCTGGACACGTCCAGGCTGACCAGCGGATAGAACGTGCTGGCGCCGTCGCCGAAGGTCATCGCGCTGCCGTTCCAGAACGCGTTCTCGTAGCTGGTCTTGTAGTGGACCTTCATCTGCAGCTGGAAGGTCAGCGGCGCCATGCCGATGTAGGCCTGGTACATGTTGTAGATCACGCCGCCGAAGAAGTGGGCGTCGTTCAGCGGCGCATAGGCGCCGTTGATGGCCTTCACCGTGTTGCGCGGGCAGGTGTAGGAGAACGCGGTGGTGCTGGTGTTGGTGCTGCCGTTGTTGAGGTTGACGGTCTTGACGTTGGTGTTGTTCATCGTGCAGGTGGTGCCGCTCTGCGTGACGTCCAGGTAGCCAAAGTTGGTGCCGTACTCGTACTGGCCGGTCTTGCTGTTGCCGCCGGGGCCGGTGCCGACCAGCGCGTGCTGCAGGTTTTCCCACTGCTTGAGCACGCGGCCGCTGTTGGCGTCGACCAGCACGCTGGGACGGGTCGGCGCGCCGCCGGTGGCGGAATCGGCGAAGAAGTCGACGTGGTAGGCCAGGTGGCCATGGCCGCCGTCATCGACGTAGATGACCAGTTCGGTCTTCTCGTTGGAGGTCAGCATGCCGGAGATGCGGTTGCCAAGGCCGGCGCGCTTGCCGGCGACCAGCGCGGCCGCCTTCGACAGGCGCGGGGTGGTCGAGCCGATGTCGCGCTCCAGGCCGGTGACCTTGTTGCCGAACAGCGCGCGCACGTTGCCGGCGCTGTCCTCGCTGACCACCACGCCCTCGCCGAAGATCGGCACGCCGCGGAAGCTCTGGTTGTAGCGGTAGTTGCGAACCCCGTAGTCCTCGCGCTTCGCCTTCATCAGCAGGTGCGTGTTCGCGTCGGCGCCGATCAGCTGGGCGTGGCGTGCGTGCGCCATCGGGGCGACCGCGCCCTTGGCGGCAACCGCGGCGTTGTACTGCTGCTTGAGCTGGTTCAGGTCCTGCTTGTGCAGGTCGACCTTGCCCGCGGCCTGCGCGCCGGTGGCGACAAGCGAAAGGGTGATGGCGGCCGCAAGGGCATTGAAGCGACGATGGTTCACTGGTTGATTCCCCGAGGATGGTTGGCGGTGGACCGCACGCGGCGGCCGGGCTGGCATGGCACACAGGTCCCGCTGGGCCGGTCGGCGCAAGCGCCGGTCGAGCGCAACAACAATGCGGGAGTCGCCTCAGGAAGCTGAACCAAACCCGAAGCGATGCGGGAGCGTCGGGGCCAGTGTGACGGCCGTCAAGAAGGCACCGTTATGCGCCCATAACATTTCGGCATAAGCGAGCGTGAAATCGTAGGCAATGGCGTTCCAGAGCCATTCCTCGATTTGCTGCAACGCGCCAAGCAGCCCCGGAGTGTGCGCCAGTCGACAGCAAATGCTGCGGGGCACCAAGAATTCGCGCAGCGCGAAGCCGCCAAAAGTGACGCTGAGCGGCAGTGCCGATGGTCACGAAGCCGTGAACGGTGTCACGCAAGCCTGTCCGCTGCCAGGCCCTGGCCGCGTTAGAGCAGCCCGGTTTCCAGCTGCGCCAGCTCGGACATCATGGTGCGGTTCCACGGCGGGTCGAACACCAGTTCGACATCGGCTTCGGCCACGGTCGGGATCAGTTCGATCTTGCTGCGCACGTCGTCGACCAGGATTTCGCCCATGCCGCAGCCGGGTGCGGTCAGGGTCATGCGCACGGCAACCTCGCGGGTGCCGTCCTCGCGGGTGCCGACCTCGGCCGAATACACCAGCCCCAGCTCGACGATGTTGACCGGGATCTCGGGGTCGAAGCAGGTCCGCAGCTGGCGCCACACCATCGCTTCCACGTCCTCGTCGCTGGCGCCTTCGGGCAGCTCGATGGATTCCGGCGGCTGCTTGCCGATGGCGTCGGCGTCGTTGCCGGCGATCCGCATCAGGTTGCCTTCGACGAACACCGTCCAGCTGCCGCCCAGCGACTGGGTGATGTAGCCGACGGTCCCCGCGGGCAGGGTGACCTGGTCGCCCTGCGGCACCAGCACGGCCGCGCAATCGCGCTCGAAACGGACGGGTTCGCTGCTGCGTGAGTACATGCGGTCGGGTGGCACGGCGTGCGTCGGGGAATTCGTACCATTCTAGTCCCTTTCCGCACTGGCTATCATGCGCGACCCCCGATCGCCGCCGGCCATGACCACGAATCCATCCCGCACGCCGCTGACCGCCCTGCTGCTCCTGCTGTGCGGCAGCCTCGGGTTCGCCGCGGCGTGGGTGCTGGCGATGCGCGCGCTGGACACCCATGCCGCCTGGCTGGCGCCGCTGGCAGCGCTGGATGCGGTGCTGATGCTGCGCCTGGGCCGGGCCAGGCCGGGCGTGGCCAACGCGGCACTGGCGCTGGCCGCCACCGCGGCCAGCATCCTGCTGGCGAACTGGGGCATCGCCGCCACCGAGATCGGCCGCAGCCTGGGCCTGCTGCCGTGGGAATCCGCGCTGCGGCTGGGCCCGGCCTACGCCTGGGAGCTGATCCGGCTGGCCAACGGCCCGGTGCAGCTGGGCTGGTACGCGCTGGCGCTGGTGGTGGCGGTGTTCGGCGGCCTCAGTGGCCGCCGTCCAGCGCCTTCAGTTCGCTGACCAGCGCGTTCGCCATCTCGCTGCCGTCGCCGTACAGCATGCGGGTGTTGTCGGCGTAGAACAGCGCGTTCTCGATGCCGGCGAAACCGGTGCCCTTGCCGCGCTTGATCACGATGGTGTTCTTCGAGTTGACCACGTCGAGGATCGGCATGCCGTAGATCGGGCTGGCCGGGTCGGTCTTGGCCACCGGGTTGACCACGTCGTTGGCGCCGATCACCAGGCTCACGTCAGTGTTGGCGAACTCCGGGTTGATGTCGTCCATGTCGGCGATCAGGTCGTAGGGCACGCCGGCTTCGGCCAGCAGCACGTTCATGTGGCCGGGCATGCGCCCGGCGACCGGGTGGATCGCGAACTTCACCTTCACACCGCGTTCCTGCAGGCGCTGGGTCAGCTCCCAGATCTTGTGCTGGGCCTGCGCCACCGCCAGCCCGTAGCCGGGCACGATCACCACCCGCTCGGCGAACGCCATCATCGCCGCCACGTCGCTGGCCTCGATCGGCTTCATCGAGCCGCCGATGGCCTGCATTTCCCCGCTGCTGCCGCCGAAATCGGAGAACAGCACGCTCTTGATGCTGCGGTTCATCGCCTTCGCCATCAGCCGGGTCAGCAGGATGCCGGCCGCGCCGACCATCATGCCGGCGATGATCATCGCCTCGTTGCCCAGCACGTAACCCTCGAACGCGACCGCCAGCCCGGTGAAGGCGTTGTACAGCGAGATCACCACCGGCATGTCGGCGCCGCCGATCGGCAGCGTCATCAGCACGCCCAGCGCCAGCGACAGCGCGAAGAAGGCGACGATCCACGGCATCGCCAGGGTCTGCAGCGCCATCACCCCGCACGCAACAGCCGCCACCGCCACCGCCGCGTTGAACCACTGCTGGCCGGGGAAGGTGTAGCGCTTGTCCATGCGCCCGTCGAGCTTGGCCCAGGCGATCACCGAACCGGTCAGCGAGACCGCGCCGATCAGCGCACCGACGACCGCCAGCACCGCCGGCACCGGCCCGCTGGATTGCCCGGCCGCCGACCAGCGCACCAGCTCCATCGCGCCGATCGCCGCCGCCGAGCCGCCGCCCATGCCGTTGAACAGCGCCACCATCTGCGGCATGTCGGTGATCGCGACCTTCTTGCCCCACGCCCAGTTCAGGCCGACGCCGATCAGGATGGCGGCGGCCATCAACCCGAGGTTATGCAGCCCAGGCAGGAAGAAGGTGGCGATGGTCGCGATCAGCATGCCCACGCCCGCCCACTGGATGCCGCTGCGCGCGGTCTTCGGGCTGGCCATGCGCTGCAGGCCAAGCAGGAACAGCGTGGCGGCGACGAAATAGCTCAGCTTGACCAGCGCGAGGATGGTCATGCCTTGCCCCCCGCCGGCCGGGACGACTTGAACATGTCCAGCATGCGTTCGGTGACCACGTAGCCGCCGGCCGCGTTGCCCGCGCCCAGCAGCACTGCAACGAAGCCGAGCGCCTTCTCCACGGTGGTGTCGGCGTGTCCCAGCACCACCATCGCGCCGATCAGGACGATGCCGTGGATGAAGTTGGAACCCGACATCAACGGCGTATGCAGGATCACCGGCACCCGCGAGATGATCACGTGGCCGGCGATCGCCGCCAGCATGAAGATGTACAACGCCACGAAACCGTCGCCCACGATGCCTCTCCCCGATTGCCTGTCCGCATCATAAACACGGCCAGCGGCGGCGCGCCACGTGTCAACCAAGCCGGCGGCCGGGCGTTCCTCCCTGCACGGCCGGCGCAATCCCGCCCCGGCCACGGATCGTGGTGATGCCGATGCCCGGCACGGGGCCCCATGCTGCTGTTCGACCCGGCTAAGCTTGGGCGCGTGAGCGTCGAGCCCAACCTGCAGGACCCTGGCGCCGCCGAGGCGCTGCCGGCGACCCTGGAGGAATTCCTCGCCGGCATCGACAGGCGCGCGTTCCGCTTCGCCGAGATCGCCCTGCGCAGCCGCGAGGATGCGCTGGACGCGGTGCAGGACGCGATGATGAAGATGCTGGGCTACCGCGACCGCACCCCGGCGGAATGGACCCCGCTGTTCTGGAGCATCCTGCGCAACCGCATCACCGACATGCAGCGGCGCGGCCTGTTCCGCCTGCGCTGGATGCTCCCCGGCAGCAGCAACGACGACGGCGACCCGATCGACTGGGCCGACGACGGCCCGGATCCGTCGCGCCGCAACGACAGCCGCGAGGCCTGGGCGCGGATCAGCACGGTGCTGGGCAGGCTGCCCGCGCGCCAGCGCGAGGCCTTCACCCTGCGCGTGCTGGAGGAGCTGGACGTCGCCGACACCGCGCGGGCGATGGGCTGCAGCGAGGGCTCGGTCAAGACCCACCTGTCGCGCGCGCGCGAAGCCATGCAGAAACAACTGGAAGAATTCCGATGAACAGCCACCACGACGACCGCTTCGATGCCGCGCTCCGCGCACGCCACCAGGCATCGCTGGACCGCCTGTCGCCGCGCGCCAGCGCGCAACTCGCGCAGCGCCGCAACGCCGCCCTGCGCGGCGAAACGGTCCGGAGCGGGAACGGCTTCCGCTACGCCGCCGCCGGCTTCGCCGCGCTGGGCGCGCTCGCCATCGGCCTGCAGTTCGGCATGCCGACGGCACCAACCAGCACCGCCACCGTCGCTGGCAGCGTGGCGGCATCCACCACCACTGCGGCCACGATGCTGGATGAAGACCCCGAGTTCTATGCGTGGCTGGCATCGCCTGATGCCCAGCTGGTCGCGATGGAGTAAGCGATGAACCGAATGATCCGCACCACCGTGCTCGCGCTGGCGCTCTGGCCCGCGCTCGCGCTTGCCCAGGCGCAACCCGCCGCCACCCCGCTACCGGCCTGGGAGCAGCTCACCCCGGCCCAGCGCGATGCCCTGGTCGCGCCCCTGCGCGAACGCTGGAACGCCAACCCCGGCGAGCGCGCACGCATGCTCGAACGCGCCCAGCGCTGGCACGGCATGCCGCGCGAGCAGCGCGACCGCGCGCGCCACGGCCTGCAGCGCTGGGAACACATGACGCCGGAGCAGCGCACCGAGGCGCGCGCACTGTTCCACGCCATGCGCGGCATGGACAAGGAGCAGCGCACGGCGTTCCTTGCGCAATGGCAGCAGAAGACCCCGCAGCAGAAGGCCGAGTGGCTGAAGGCGCACCCGGCGCCGGTGCACGGCGAAAAGGACCGCGACGACCGGGACTGATCAGCTTGCCGGCGGTGCGCGCTCCGGCCACACCGTCTTCGCCAGCAACTCGTCGTCCCAGTCGAACGCCAGCGCGCCGTCCTTCAGCAGCAGGCTGACGAAGTTGTAGACGTTGCGGGCGTACATCTCGCTGGCGTGCTGGGCGCCCATCGATGCGAGGTTCAGCGGGCCGGCAACGGTCACGCCGCCACTGTCGATGGTCTGGCCCGGCTGGGTCAGTTCACAGTTGCCGCCGGTTTCGGCGGCCAGGTCCACGATCACGCTGCCCGGCTTCATCCCGGCCACCATCGCCGCGGAAATGATCTTCGGCGCGGGCCGGCCGGGCACCGCGGCGGTGCAGACCACCACGTCGATGCCCTTCAGGTGATCGGCCAGCCGCTGCTGCTGCAGGGCACGTTCTTCATCGGTGAGCGCGCGCGCGTAGCCGCCCTCGCCGGCGGCGGACACGCCGAGGTCGAGGAACTTGCCGCCCAGCGATTCGATCTGCTCGCGGGTTTCCGGGCGCACGTCGAAGCCTTCCACCTGCGCGCCGAGGCGCTTGGCGGTGGCGACGGCCTGCAGGCCGGCCACGCCGGCACCGACGATCAGCACCTTCGACGGCCGGATGGTGCCGGCGGCGGTGGTCAGCATCGGGAAAAAGCGCGGCGCCAGCTGGGCCGCGATCAGCACCGCCTTGTAGCCGGCCATGCCGGCCTGCGAGCTGAGCACGTCCATCGCCTGTGCGCGGGTGGTGCGCGGCAGCTTTTCCAGCGGGAAGGCGACGATGCCACGAGTCGTGATGGCCTCGCCACGCGCCGCATCCGCCTGCGGCTGCAGGCTGCCGACCAGCACCGCGCCCTGCTTCAGCGCGGCGATCGCATCGGCCGCAGGCGGCTGCACGCAGGGCACGATGTCGGCGTCCGTGGTGGCGGCGTCGCTCAGCTGCGCGCCGGCGTCGACATAGGCCTGGTCCGGGAAATGCGCGCCGGCACCGATGCCCGGCTGGATGCGCACCGTGGCCCCCGCGGCGACCAGCTTCTTGCATGTTTCCGGGGTCAGGGCGACCCGGCGCTCACCCGCCGCCGTTTCGCGCGCCACGCCTACGATCACCGCCATCGCCTGCTCCTGCTCCGATTCGATGAACGCATCCTACCGCTACCATGGCGGCTCCCTGCAAGGCGGCCGCCACCACGATGTCCCCGAAGCTGACCCTTGGCGCCCTCGACACCCGGCGCTCGACCCCGACCCGGCAGCTGTCCACCCCGGGCCCGGACGCCGCCCAGCTGCAGCGGCTGCTGCAGACCGCGGTGCGGGTGCCGGACCACGGCAAGCGGGTGCCGTTCCGGTTCCTGCGGATCGCCGGCGCCGCGCGCGCGATGCTGGCGGACGCCGCCTCGGTCCGCCTGCGCGAGCGCGACCCGGATGCCAGCGAGGCGGTGATCGACAAGCTGCGCACGCGTTTCGTGCTGCCGCCGCTGACCATCGCGGTGGTGGCGAAGCTGGGCATCGACGAGGCGATCCCGGAGGCCGAGCGCTTCTCCAGCGCGTCCTGCGTCTGCCTGTTGCTGCTGCAGGCGGCGCAGGCGCAGGGCTTCGGCTCGCAGTGGCTGACCGGCTGGATCGCCTACGACCGCCCGTTCCTGGAAGGCACCCTGGGCCTGGCGGAGGACGAGCAACTGGTCGGCACCATCGCCATCGGCACCCCGCTGGTCGCGGCGCCGGAGCGCGACCGGCCCGATCCGGCCACGCTGGTCACCGACTGGCAGCCACGGTAGGTACCGGGCATGACCGCGCCCACGCTGTACCTGGTCGACGCCTCGCTGTACGTGTTCCGCGCCTGGCATTCGATGCCGGACGAGTTCCACGATGCCGACGGCTGGCCGACCAACGCCGTGCATGGCTTCGCACGGTTCCTGCTGGAGCTGCTGGAGCGCGAGCGCCCGCGGCACATCGCGATCGCCTTCGACGAGTCGCTGGATTCCTGCTTCCGCAACGCGATCTACCCGGCCTACAAGGCCAACCGCGACCCCGCACCGCCCGAGCTGCGCCGCCAGTTCGCGTGGTGCAAGGCGCTGTGCAAGGCGGTCGGGCTGGTCACCCTGGCGCATACCGACTACGAAGCCGACGACCTGATCGGCACCGCCGTGCATGTCGGTCGCCGCGATGGCTTCCGCAGCGTGATCGTGTCCGCCGACAAGGACCTGTCGCAGCTGCTGCAGGCCGACGACGAGCAATACGATTTCGCCAAGGCCGTGCGCTGGAAGGCGGATGGCGTGAAGGCGCGGCATGGCGTGCATGCGCAGCAGATTGCCGATTACCTCGCCCTGACCGGCGACGCGGTCGACAACATCCCCGGCGTCACCGGCATCGGGGCCAAATCGGCGGCGATCCTGCTGGCGCATTTCCAGTCGCTGGATGCCCTGCTGGCGCGCATCGACGAGGTGCCGTTCCTGCGCCTGCGCGGCGCTGCGGGAATGGCCACCCGCCTGCGCGAGCAACGCGAGCACGCGCTGCTGTGGCGCCAACTCACCACCATCGCGCTGGACGCGCCATTGCCGGAGGGCGGCTTCGCCCGTGGTCGCGGCGACGGCGAGGAACTGGCGTCGCTGTCGGACTGGATGGGCTTCGGGCCGCTGACCCGCAAGCGCTTGGCCGATGCGGCAGGGCTCTCGACCTAAAACCGCCCGCAAAGCATCCGAGCGACGGAGTCCTCTGCCGGTGGGAGTTCGAGCGCGCCATGGATGGCGCGCGGCCGCGCATCGGAGCCGGATGCGGAGCCTAAGCGGCGAAGTCCTACCGGCAGAGGGCTTCGGCGCGAATGTGGATCGTCATCCGCCTGCGTTAGCATCAGCGCATGGGCCAGAACCTCAAACACACCCTCTACGAAGGCGACTGGCTGCGACTGGTTCGCATCGGGCATTGGGAAGCCTGCGAGCGCACCCACGGCCAGGGCATGGCGGTGATCGTGATCGCGGTGACCCCGGCCGACGAAGTCCTGTTCGTCGAGCAATACCGCATCCCGCTGGGGTCGCGCACCGTCGAGATGCCTGCAGGCCTGGTCGGCGACGACCACGCCCAGGACACCCTGGTCGATGCCGCGCGTCGCGAACTGATCGAGGAAACCGGCTGGTCGCCGGGCAAGGTCGACGTGCTGCTGGTCGGCCCGACCAGTTCCGGCATGAGCAACGAACGCATCGCCTTCGTCCGCGCACGCGACCTGACCAAGGTCGGCGATGGTGGCGGCGTGGACAGCGAGGACATCACCGTGCACGCCGTGCCACGCGCCGAAGCGCCCGCCTGGCTGATGCGCAAGCAGGCGGAAGGCTTCGAGCTCGACCTCAAGCTCTGGGCCGGGTTGTGGATGATCGACCGCAATCCGGATGGCTCCGATGCAAAGTGAGCCGGACTTGACGACGGTCAAAATGCCGGCGGCGTGATCGTGGGAGACTCGGTTGAATGCCGAGGAATCCGCCATGAGCACATCCCGTCGAAGTACCCCCGCCGCACCCGCCAAGCCTTCCGCCGCCAAGCCGGCCCCACGCCGCCGCACCCGCCGGCCACCTACCGAAGCCGCGTTGGCGCCAACCGCCGCAGCTGCAGCGGTGGCGCAGGAGGAGGCTGAGCGCTGGGCACAGGCGCACCCACCCGCACCGGTGCCGCCGATGGGCGTGTCCCCCGCGGCACTTGGCGTCTCGGCCGACGCCGCGCGCGAGATGGAGAACATGCCGGCCAGCGCCGAGAACAGCACCGCCGCACCGCTGCCTGCGAGTTATCCCTACCGCACCCGACTCAAGCGCAAGGATTACGAGGACGAGAAGCTGCGGCTGCAGATCGAACTGCTGAAGGTTCAGAGCTGGGTCAAGGAGACCGGCCAGCGCGTGGTGATGCTGTTCGAGGGCCGCGACGCCGCCGGCAAGGGCGGCGCCATCAAGCGCTTCACCGAGCACCTCAACCCGCGTGGCGCGCGCGTCGTGGCGCTGGAGAAACCCAGCGAACAGGAACGCGGCCAGTGGTATTTCCAGCGCTACATCGAACACCTGCCCAGCTACGGTGAAATGGTGTTCTTCGACCGTAGTTGGTACAACCGCGCCGGCGTCGAACGAGTGATGGGATTCTGCAGCCCGGCCGAATACCTGGAGTTCCTGCGCGAGGCGCCGGAGTTCGAACGCATGCTGGCGCGCAGTGGCATCCGCCTTTACAAATTCTGGTTCTCGGTGAGTCGCGAGGAACAGCTGCGCCGCTTCAACTCGCGCCGCAATGATCCGCTCAAGCACTGGAAACTCTCGCCCATCGACCTGCAATCGCTGGACAAGTGGGAGGACTACACCGAGGCCAAGGAAGGCATGTTCTTCCACACCGACACCGCGGACTCACCGTGGATCGTGGTCAAGTCGGACGACAAGAAGCGGGCGCGACTCAACTGCATGCGCCACGTCCTGTCCACCCTGCCATATCCGGGCAAGGATCCGCGGGTGGCGTATGCGCCTGACCAACGCATCGTCTGCAATGCCGCCCACGTGCTGGCGGACAACGGACAGTAGCCGTAGGCGCGCCGGCCGCGTCGTGGGCTGATGCGCCCGCCACGGGGCGGGCGCACGCGGATGGATCAGTCGGCGAAGCGGTCCGTCGCTGCCACCAGCGCGTCGACGTTCTCGGCCTCGAAGCCGGAATGGCCGGACGCGGCGGAAATCACCAGCTCCGCCTTCGGCCAGGCCTTGTGCAGTTCCCACGCATTGGCGACCGGGCAGACCACGTCGTAGCGGCCGTGCACGATCACGCCCGGGATGTCCTGGATGCGGCCGACGTCGCGCAGCAGCTGGTCCTCGACCTCGAAGAAGCCGCCGTTGACGAAGTAGTGGTTCTCGATGCGCGCGAACGCCAGCGCGAAGCGCGGGTCGCCGTGGCTGTTGGCGAAGTCCGGGTCGATGTGCAGGTAGCTGGTCGCGCCCTCCCAGATGCTCCAGGCCTTTGCCGCCGCCAGTCGGGTGGCCTCGTCCGTCGAGGTGAGCCGGCGATGGAACGCCGAGATCAGGTCATGCCGCTCGACCACCGGGATCGCGGCGAGGTAGTGCTCCCATGCGTCCGGGAAGATCCGGCTCGCGCCTTCCTGGTAGAACCACTCCAGCTCCCAGCGGCGCAGCATGAAGATGCCGCGCAGGACCAGCTCGGTGACCCGCCGTGGATGGGTTTCCGCATACGCCAGCGCCAGCGTGGAACCCCAGCTGCCGCCGAACACCTGCCAGCGCTCGATGCCCAGGAGTTCGCGCAGTTGTTCGATGTCGGCGACCAGGTCCCAGGTGGTGTTGTCCACCAGGTCGGCGTGCGGCGTGCTGCGACCGGCGCCGCGCTGGTCGAACAGGACGATGCGGTACTTCGCCGGATCGTGGAAGCGGCGCATCTTGTCGTTGCAGCCGGCACCGGGACCGCCATGCAGCATCACCACCGGCTTGCCATCGGGATTGCCGCACTGCTCCCAGTACAGCGTGTGGCGGCCGTCGACTTGCAGGGTGCCGGTTTCGTACGGTGCGATCTCGGGGTACAGCGTGCGCATGGCGGATCCGTGCGATGTGGGGACAGGCATTGTAGAGCGGGGCTTGCCCCGCTGCGGCTGCACCTGCGGGGCAAGCCCCGCTCTACATGGTGCGCCCGAGGCTCACCCGCTCGCGGTCCTCGAGGTCCCGCGCGGTTTCGATGTCGACGAATCCCGCACCCGCCAGCAGCGCGCGCACCGCTGCGCCCTGGTCCCAGCCATGCTCCAGCAGCAGCCAGCCGCCAGGGTGCAGGTGCGCGGGCGCGCCGCCGATGATGGCGCGCTGCGCATCCAGCCCGTCGGCGCCCGAGGACAGCGCGGCGGCAGGCTCGAAACGCAGGTCGCCCTCGCCGAGGTGCGGGTCGCCTTCCGCGATGTATGGCGGGTTGCTGGCGATCAGGTCGAAGCGCTCGCCGGCCAGCGGCGCCAGCCAGTCGCCCTCGCGGAATTCGACATTGGCGATGCGGCTGCGAACGCCGTTGCGGCGCGCCACCTGCAGCGCCGCGGCACTGGCATCGGTGGCGACCACCGTGGCGCGCGGCCGTTCCTTCGCGATTGCGAGCGCGATCGCGCCGCTGCCGGTGCCGAGGTCGGCGATGCGCGCGGCGGCTCCCGGCGGGATCCGCGCCAGCGCAAGTTCGACCAGTCGCTCGGTTTCCGGGCGCGGGACCAGGGTCGCCGGCGAGACCTCGAGCGCCAGCGACCAGAAGCCCTGGATCCCGGTCAGGTAGGCCACCGGCTCGCCAGCCACGCGCCGCGCCACCAGGCCATCGAAACGCTCCGCGACGGCCGCCGGCAGCGGCTCGCCGGCATGCGCGAACAACCAGCTGCGCGGCTGCGCCAGGGCATGCGCGAGCAGCCATTCGGCATCGACGCGGTCGATGCGGCCGGCGGCCTGGCGCAGCAGGCCATCGATGGTCGTGGTTGGAACGGTCATCGGCACAGTGTGGCATCGCCCCCGCGGCCGACGGAGCGGACCCGGCTCTCGATAGTTTTTCCCTATGAAAGCGATTCAATCAATTTCATTGATCGATAACGATGGGTCCGATAGATTTCTCGCGTCGCAGCAATCCAACCCCAACCCCAACGAGGCCACGATGTCCCAGTCCGATACCAGCGTCACCCCGAACCCGCGTCCGCTGATCAACACCAAGGTCCCGGCGTTCAAGGCCAATGCCTACAGGAACGGCGCCTTCATCACCGTGTCCGACGACGACCTCAAGGGCAAGTGGTCGGTGCTGATCTTCATGCCGGCTGCGTTCACCTTCAATTGCCCGACCGAGATCGAGGACGCCGCCGACCATTACGCCGAGTTCCAGGCGATGGGCGCCGAGGTCTACATCGTCACCACCGACACCCATTTCAGCCACAAGGTGTGGCACGAGACCTCGCCGGCCGTCGGCAAGGCCCGGTTCCCGCTGGTCGGCGACCCGACCCACCGCCTGACCCGCGCGTTCGGCGTGCACATCGACGAAGACGGCCTGGCCCTGCGCGGCACCTTCATCGTCAACCCGGACGGCGTGGTCAAGACCATGGAAGTCCACGACAACGCGATCGCCCGCGACGTCAAGGAAACCGTGCGCAAGCTGAAGGCCGCCAAGTACGTGGCCGAGCACCCGAACGAGGTCTGCCCGGCCAAGTGGAACGACGGCGCCAAGACCATCAAGCCGTCGCTGGACCTGGTCGGCAAGATCTGACCACCGCTGCACGCGGCGTTCCTGTCCGTCGCGCGCAGCCCGCCCCTCTCCCCGTCACGGGGAGAGGGCTCCGGCCAGCCCCCTGCGGGCGGTTGGCCGCAGCCCTTTCCCGCATCCGGCCGCGCGCCGCGCGCCGCCCAGCCTTGCCCGAGGATCCCCATGCTCGACCAGGACCTGAAGACCCAGCTCGCCGCCTACCTCGAGAAGCTGCAGCAGCCGATCGAACTGGTGGCCTCGCTTGACGACTCCGACGCCGCCCGCGAACTGGACGCGTTGCTTGCCGACATCGCCGCGCTGTCGCCGATGATTTCGCGCGCGGCCGGCAATGACCCGCGCACGCCCTCGTTCCTGATCCGCCGCACCGGCAGCGACGTGCAGGTCGGCTTCGCCGCGATCCCGCTGGGCCACGAATTCACCTCGCTGGTGCTGGCCCTGCTGCAGGTGGGCGGGCATCCGGTGAGGATCGACGCGGCGCTGGCCGCGCAGGTGCGCGCGCTGCCCGGCGACTACGCCTTCGAAACCTACATGTCGCTGCATTGCCAGAGCTGCCCGGACACCATCCAGGCGCTCAATGCGATGAGCGTGCTGAACCCGCGGATCAAGCATGTCGCGATCGACGGCGCGCTGTTCCAGGCCGAAGTCGAAGCGCGCGAGATCCTGTCGGTGCCGACGATCTACCTCAACGGGCAACCGTTCGATGCCGGCCGCATGAGCATCGAGCAGATCGTGGCCAGGCTGGATACCGGCGCCGCCGCGCGCGCGGCCGCAGCGCTGCACGATGTCGCGCCCTACGACGTGCTGGTTGTCGGCGGCGGCCCGGCCGGTGCCGCCGCGGCGATCTACGCCGCGCGCAAGGGCATCCGCACCGGCCTGCTGGCCGAGCGTTTCGGCGGCCAGGTGCTGGATACCATGGCGATCGAGAACTTCCCCTCGGTCGAATACACCGAAGGCCCGAAGCTGGCGGCGTCGCTGGAGGCGCACGTGCGCAGCTACGGCGTGGAACTGGTGACCTCGCAGCGGGCCAAGGCCCTGCAGCCGGCGGCGGCCGAGGGCGGGATGGTCGGCATCGAACTCGACAGCGGCGCCACCCTGCGCGCGAAGACCGTGGTGCTCGCCCCGGGCGCGCGCTGGCGGCAGACCGGCGTGCCCGGCGAGGCCGAATACCGCAACAAGGGCGTCACCTACTGCCCGCACTGCGATGGCCCGCTGTTCAAGGGCAAGCGGGTGGCGGTGATCGGCGGCGGCAATTCCGGCGTGGAAGCGGCGATCGACCTGGCCGGCATCGTCGAGCACGTCACCCTGCTCGAGTTCGACGGCAGGCTGCGCGCCGACGAGGTGCTGCAGCGCAAGCTTTACAGCCTGCCCAACGCCAGCGTGCACGTGAACGCGCAGACCACCGAATTCGTCGGCGATGGCAGCAAGCTGCAGGCGCTGCGCTATACCGACCGTGGCACCGGCGCCAGCCACCAGGTCGAGGTCGCCGGCGTGTTCGTGCAGATCGGCCTGCTGCCCAACAGCGAATGGCTGCAGGGCGCGGTGCAGCTCAGCCCACGCGGCGAGATCGTGATCGACGACCGCGGCCACACCGACCTGCACGGCGTGTTCGCCGCCGGCGACGCCACCACCGAGCCGTACAAGCAGATCGTGGTGGCGATGGGCGCCGGCTCCACCGCGGCGCTATCGGCCTTCGATTTCCTGATCCGCCACTCGACCCCGGCGGATGCGCCGGCGGCGAATGCGGCCTGACCTCGGACCGGACCTGCACGAATGAACCTGCGCGACCTGAAATACCTCGTCGCGCTGGCCGACCTGCGCCACTTCGGCAAGGCCGCCGACGCCTGCTTCGTCAGCCAGCCCACGCTGTCGACCCAGATCCGCAAGCTGGAGGACGAACTCGGGGTGGCGCTGGTCGAACGCGCGCCGCGCAAGGTGATGCTGACCGCCGCCGGGCAGGACGTGGTGCTGCGCGCGCGTCGGATCGTGGCCGAGGTCGAGCAGATGAAGGAGTCGGCGCGGCGCAGCCGGGACCCGGAATCCGGCTCCATGCGGCTTGGCGTGTTCCCGACCCTCGGCCCGTACCTGCTGCCGCACATCGTGCCGCAGCTGCGCGAGCGCTTCCCGCAACTGGAACTGCTGCTGGTGGAGGAGAAGAGCGACGTGCTGCTGCAGCGCCTGCGCGACGGCAAGCTGGACGCCGCGCTGCTGGCATTGCCGGTGCACGACGAGCAGTTGCACGCGGAGCTGCTGTTCGAGGAGCCGTTCGTGTTCGCGGCGCCGCAGCGGCACCCGCTGGCGGCGCGGGCCTCGGTCTCGATGGCGCAACTGTCCGACGAGACCCTGCTGCTGCTGGAGGACGGCCACTGCCTGCGCGACCAGGCGCTGGACGTGTGCCGGTTGTCCGGCGCCAACGAGAAGTCCGGCTTCCGCGCCACCAGCCTGGAGACCCTGCGGCAGATGGTAGCCGCAGGCGTTGGCGTGACCCTGCTGCCGGCGCTGTCGGTGCATGCGCCGGTCGCGCAGCCGCCGAACATCCGCGTGGTTCCGTTCCGCAAGCCCGCCCCGAGCCGCAGGATCGCGCTGGTCTGGCGCAAGTCTTCGGCGCTGGACGGCTTCCTGCACACCCTGGCCGATGCCATCGGCCCGCTGGCACGGGCACAATTGCCGGCACTTTGATCGCGGGCGTTTTTCGATGCCGGGTGCGCGTACTTCGCTCGCCGTGTTGACCCTGGTCTGCGTGCTGGTCTGGTGGCAGGCGACGCGCCCGGCCACCACGCCCGCCACGACTGCTGCCGGCAGTGCGGCCACGCGTGGTTGCCCACTGCCTCCCCGCATCCAGCCGGGTGACCCGCCACTGCAGACGCCGGTGCCGGGGGGCATGGCCCTGCCGGCGATCGGCGATGCGAGGTTGCAGCCCCTGGCGGGGTTCAGCATCCAGGCGCGCGTGCTCGGCCGCGAGGACTACCGCCTGGGCCGCGAAGCGGAATTCTCGCCCACCGACCTCGCGCTGGGCTGGGGCCGGATGACCGAGGACGCGGTGCTGTCGCACCTGCAGATCAGCCAGTCCTCGCGCTGGTACCGCTACCGCTGGAACGACGCGCCGCCGATCCCGCTGCAGGAGATCATCCGCAGCAGCGCCAACATGCACATGATCCCGGCCGACGACGCGGTCGCCGCCGCGCTGCGCCGGATCGAACGCGGCGACCGCGTGCGCATCGACGGCTGGCTCGTGCAGGTCGAGGGCGAAGACTGGCGCTGGCGCAGTTCGCTGACCCGCGACGACAGCGGCGGTGGCGCCTGCGAACTGGTTTACGCGTGTTCGATCACGCCGGAGTGACGCACGCGGCGGTCAAGGCTCGTCGGCGACGGTCACGCTGCGCGACTTCATCCCCGCCACGAAGATCCCGGCCAGGCTGACCACCAGCCCCAGCCATTGCCGCGGCGAGGTGGGCAGGTCGAACAGGGCGACGTCCAGCAGGTAGGCCACGATCGGCTGCGCCAGCAGCAACAGCCCCGCCAGCGCCACCGGCAGGGCCACCATCGCCCGCGAGATCAGCACCCAGCTCAGGCAATGGCCGACTGCAGCCAGCACCAGCAAGACGCCCCAGGCACGCAGGTCGGGCGGGGTGAACGCGCTGCCCTCGGCCCACCCCATCAGCCCCAGGCACAGCGCGCTGCCGAACGCGGCGATGCACAGCACCTGCTCCACCGGCGCGCGCGCCTTGGCGGCCGCCGCCACGCCCTGCGAGCGCTTGATGCCGATGTTGTAGACCGCGTACGCAAGCCCGGTCGCCAGCCCCAGCCACACGCCCCATCGGTAGTCCGCCGGCAGGCTGGCCCAGTCGCCGCCGAGCATCAGCCACAGCCCGAAGAACGCCAGCAGCACGCCGCAGGCGAAGCGCAGTCCGAGGGGTTCGCGGAACAGCAGCACGCCGGCCAGGGCCATGAAGAACACCTGCGCATTGGCCAGCAGGGTCGCAAGGCCGGGCCCGACCAGCAGGATGCTCCGGTGCCACAGCCACAGGTCGATGGCGAACGCCAGCGCCGGCACCGCGCACCACCACCAGGCCCGGCGCGACAGCGGTTGCCAGCCATGCCGCGCCAGCACCAGCGCGCCCAGCATCAGCCCGGCCAGCAGCATCCGCCAGAACGCGACCGCGGTCGGTGGCATCCCCGCCAGCCGCACCATCAAGCCGTTGGTGCCGATGATCGCGGCGCCGACCAGCAACTGCGCGATGGCCGCCTCGCGCGCGCGCGCCGCCGCGGTCATGCCGGCACGGTGCCGGGAAGGTCGTCTTCGTCGTCCAGTGCCTGCAGCGGCTCGCCCAGCTGCAGCGCTTCCACCACCTCGCGCGCGGCCGGCACGCAGTCGTCCGGCACCATCACCGCGACCAGGCCGAACACGCCCAGCTCGCCCATGCCGCCGGTCAGCGCCTCCCCGCGCACCCATGCCGGCAGGCCGGCATGCTCCAGCGCCTGCCGCACCAGGTGCGCATCGATCACATTGGCGGCTTCGTAGACGACGCGCATCGCGGGCTTCAGGCGGGGGATGCGGCGATGCTGCCATACCGCGGCCGCCACCGCGCGTCCGTTAGAATGCGGGTCCGTTCCTGCAAGCGTCCCCACGTGTCCGACTCCGCTTCCAACCCCGCCCTCGCCGCCGACGACAACACGCCGGAGAAAAGGGACTTCATCCGCAGCATCGTCCGCGAGGACCTTGCCAGCGGCAGGCACGCCGCGATCCGCACGCGCTTCCCGCCGGAGCCGAACGGCTACCTGCACATCGGCCACGCCAAGGCGATCTGCCTGGACTTCGGCATCGCGGCCGAGTTCGGCGGCGACTGCAACCTGCGCCTGGACGACACCAACCCGGCCAAGGAAGACCCCGAGTACGTGCGCGCGATCCAGGACGACGTGCGCTGGCTGGGCTTCGACTGGCATTCGCTGCGCCACGCCTCCGACTATTTCGAGGTGTTCTACCTGGCCGCCGAGAAGCTGATCCGCCAGGGCGATGCGTTCGTCTGCGACCTCTCCGCCGATGACGTGCGCGCCTACCGCGGCAGCCTGACCGAGCCGGGCCGCAATTCGCCGTACCGCGAGCGTTCGCCGGAAGAGAACCTCGACCTGTTCCGGCGGATGCGCGCGGGCGAGTTCGTGGACGGCGCGCGCACCCTGCGCGCGAAGATCGACATGGCCAGCGGCAACATCAACCTGCGCGACCCGGCGCTGTACCGGATCAAGCACGTCGAGCACCAGAACACCGGCAGCGAATGGCCGATCTACCCGATGTACGACTACGCGCATTCCCTGAGCGATGCGGTGGAAGGCATCACCCATTCGCTGTGCACGCTGGAGTTCGAGGACCACCGCCCGCTGTACGACTGGTGCGTGGACAAGGTGGACCTGGCCCACTCGCCGGAACTGGTGCAGCCGCTGACCGACAGGGGCCTGCCGTTCGAAGCCGCCAAGCCGCGCCAGATCGAATTCTCCCGGCTCAACTTCAACTGGCTGGTGATGAGCAAGCGCAAGCTGCTGCAGCTGGTCGAATCCGGCCGCGTGCACGGCTGGGACGATCCGCGCATGCCGACCCTGCAGGGCATCCGCCGCCGCGGCTACACGCCGAGCGCGCTGCGCCTGATGGTCGACCGGGTGGGCATCAGCAAGCAGAACTCGCTGCTCGACATCTCGATCCTGGAAGGCGCGCTGCGCGACGACCTCGACGCGCACGCGCCGCGGCGGATGGCGGTGATCGACCCGCTGAAGCTGGTGCTGACCAACCTCGATGCAACGCACGAGGAAGCACTCGTCTTCGCCAACCATCCGAAAGACGAGGCTGCCGGCAGCCGCGGCGTGCCGTTCTCGCGTGAACTTTGGATCGAACGCGAGGACTTCGCCGAAGTGCCGCCACCGGGCTTCAAGCGCCTGACCGTGGGCTTTGAGGTGCGCCTGCGCGGCGCCGGCATCATCCGCTGCGACGAAGCCATCAAGGATGCCGACGGCCGCGTGGTCGAGCTGCACGGCACCCTGGACCCGGAATCGCGTCCCGGCATGGAGGGCGCCAACCGCAAGGTCAAGGGCACCATCCACTGGGTCAGCGCAACGCACGGCGTGCCGGCGGAAATCCGTTTGTACGACCGCCTGTTCACCGTCGCCGATCCCGACAACGACGAGGGCGGCAAGACCTATGTCGATTACCTCAACCCCGATTCGCGCAAGGTGGTGACGGGTTACGTCGAGCCGGCGGCGGCGCAGGCGGCGAACGAACAGGGCTTCCAGTTCGAACGGCTGGGCTATTTCGTCGCCGACCGCTACGACCACAAGGCCGATGCGCCGGTGTTCAACCGCAGCGTGACCCTGCGCGACACCTGGGCGGGCAAGGCCTGATGCTGTATGCGCAGGTCCACCTGACGCTGCCGGCCTGGGTGCACGACGCGGTCGACACCGCGCGTGACTATCCCTCCGACGCGGACAAGGTCGGGCTTGCGATCGCGCTGTCCAGGCAGAACATCGAGGCGCAGTCGGGTGGTCCGTTCGGCGCCGCCGTGTTCGGCCCGGATCACCGGGTGATCGCGGTCGGCGTGAACCGGGTGCTGGCGCATGCCTGCTCGGTCGCGCATGCGGAAATGATGGCCTGCATGCTGGCGCAGGGCCGCACCCAGCGCCCGCGCCTGAACCGCGATGCCGGAGGCGCGACGGTCGGCCCGATCACCCTCGCCTCCTCGTCGCAACCGTGCTGCCAGTGCTACGGCGCCACCGTCTGGGCCGGCATCGACCGCCTGCTGATCGGCGCCCGCGCCGAGGACGTGATGGCGCTGACCGAATTCGACGAAGGCCCGCTGCCGGCGGACTGGGTGGGCGAACTCAATGCGCGCGGGATCGAGGTGGTGCGCGACATCCAGCGTGATGCCGCCTGCGCGGTGCTGCGCGCGTATGGCGAACTGGGCGGGCAGCGCTATTGACGGCCTGCTCTGCTATTGCCGGGCCGGCTTCGAGCCGGAACTCGCCGGCGAACTGACCGAGCGCGCCGCGCAGGCCGGCTTTGCCGGCTATGCGCGCACCGAGCGCAACACCGGGCACGTGCTGTTCGTGTGCGACGACGCCGACGCGCTGTCGCGTTCCCTTCCATGGTCCACCTTGATCTTCGCGCGGCAGAAGCTGCGCCTGTTCGCCGACCTGGCCGCGCTGGACCCGCGTGACCGCATCGCGCCGATGCTGGCCGCGCTGCCAGCGGACATCCGCTATGGCGAACTGGTGATGGAGCATCCGGATTCGGATTCGGGCAAACCGATGGCCGGCCTGGCCCGCAGCCTGGGCAATGCGCTGCGCCCGGCATTGCGCAAGGCCGACGTGCTGACCCGCGAAGACAACCCGCGCCTGCAACGGCTGCATGTCTGCCTGCTGGACGGCGACCACGCCCTGCTCGCCAGCAGCGAGCCGGAAGACAGCGCGCCGTGGCCGCTCGGCATCCCGCGCCTGCGCATGCATGCGGATGCGCCGTCGCGTTCCGCGCTGAAGCTGGAGGAAGCATTGCTGGTGCTGCTGGACCAGCGCGAACGCGAATCCCTGCTGCGCGACGGCATGCGCGCGGCCGACCTCGGCGCCGCCCCCGGCGGCTGGACCTGGGTGCTGACCCGGCAGGGCCTGCGCGTGCAGGCGGTCGACAACGGCCCGCTGCGCCAGCACGTGCTGGATTCGGGACGGGTCGAACACCTGCGCGCCGACGGCTTCAGCTGGCAGCCGCAGCAGCCGCTGGACTGGATGGTCTGCGACATGGTCGAACAACCGCGCCGCGTCGCCGAACGGATGGCCACCTGGCTGCGCGAGGGCTGGTGCCGGCACACCATCTTCAACTTGAAGCTGCCGATGAAGAAGCGCTGGCAGGAAACCCGGCTGTGCCTGGACCTGTTCGCCCAGCAGGCGGACAAGTCGCTCACGATCCGCGCCAAGCAGCTCTACCACGACCGCGAAGAGATCACGGTGTTCGCGACCTCGCGCTGAGGCCCGCGATCTAGACCCCGGCGGCGTGCCTCCACAACGCCCGCGACAGCGGCGGCAGCTTTCCGGCGAAGCCCAGCGCATGCCCGCGCAGCAGCGTTGGCCATGGCGCATCGTTGCTGTAGGCGTGGTTGATCGCCTCGAACGCGAGCGCGTTCACCGCGTTCTCGCTCTTGCGCGTGCGCGCCCAGCGCGCGAGCCGCTGCGGCGATGCGAAATCGGCGCCACGTGCCGCCGCATCGCCAACCAGGCGACGCAACGCAGCGACATCGCGCAGGCCCAGGTTGACGCCCTGCCCGGCGAGCGGATGCACCGCGTGCGCAGCGTCGCCGACCAGCAGCACCCGGCCGCTGAAGTAGGTTTCCGCCAGTTGCCGCCGCAGTGGAAACGCCGCGCGCGCGGACAGCAGGCGCATGGTTCCGAGCTCGCCACCAAATGCATCGCCCAGTTCGCGCGCGAAGCCGGCTTCGTCGATGCCGCCGAGGCGCTCCGCCTCCGCATCCGGCAAGGTCCAGACGATGGAGCCCAGGCGACCTTGCACGGACGCGTCGCCGTCGTCGGCGAATGGCAGGAAGGCCACTGGCCCGGTCGGCAGGAAGCGTTGCCAGCAGGTGTCGCGGTGCGGCACGCCGCTTGCCACGAACGCAACCACCCCCTTCTGCGCATAGTCGCGCCCGCGGGTGCCGATCCCGGCCATCCCGCGCAGCGCGGAGTTGGCGCCGTCGGCGGCGATCGCGACCTTCGCGTCCAGCGCCACGCCGTCATCCAGCTGCAGGCGCACGCCGGCCTCCGACTGCTCGACCGCCTCGATCCGCGCCGGGCAATGCAGGCGCACCCCGGCCGCCGGCAGCGCGTTCCACAGCGCGTCGACCAGCAGCCTGTTCTCCACGATCCATCCCAGTTGCCGCTGGCCAAGCGCATCCGCATCGAAGGCCAGCGCATCGCCGCCAGCCGCGTCCCACACGCGCATGCCGCGGTACGGCAGCGCCCGCGCCGCCAGCACCGGCTGCCACACCCCGAGATCATCGAGCAGGCGCGCATTGTCCGGGGCGAAGGCATACACGCGCAGGTCGCGCGACGCGGGTTGCCAGGCGGGTGGGCGCTTCGGCTCCACCAGCGCCACCTGCAGGCCTTCGCGCGCCAGCATCAGCGCGGTGCACGCACCGACCACGCCGCCACCGGCGACCACCGCATCCAGCCGGTGGCGGCGGTTCATGCCGCGCCGCCTTGCCGGCACAGCGCCGGCACGTCGCCGCGGTAGCCCATCGCGCCACCGACCAGCCAACCCTGCAACCAGCCCATCGCGTCACCGGCGAGCAATCCGGCGCTGCGCAGCGGGCGCAGCAGGGGTGCCGCATTGGAGGTCAGCCTGGCCAGGCCATCGGAAAACGCGAGGGTGCGCTCGCGGTCCTGCACCCGGCGCTGCGCATGGCGGGCAAGCAATGCCGGGGCGCCGGGATCGCCGCCATCGGCGATGCATTCGGCCAGGGTCAGGGCATCGCGCAGGCCCAGGTTGAAGCCCTGCGCGCCGAGCGGGTGCAGCGACTGCGCGGCATTGCCGACCAGCACCGCGCGCGGCGCGACCAGTTGCGCCGCCACGCAACCGACGATCGGATAGGCGCTGCGCGGGCCGCAGGCGAGGAAGCGCCCGGCGCGCCAGCCGAAGGCGTCCTGCACGCGCGCGAGGAAGGTGGCATCGTCGAGCGCGGCCACCGCGTCGGCGTGGTCGCGCGCAACCCCGTGCACCAACCCGTAGTGGCCATCGCCGCGCGGCAGCAGCGCGGTCGGCCCACTGTCGGTCAGGCGCTCCCAGGCGGTGCCATCGGGCGGCCGCTGGGTGCGCAGGCGCGCCACCAACAGGGTCTGTGCATAGTCGTGCTCGCGCGCCGAGATGCCGAGTGCGTCGCGCACCGAGCTGCGGCTGCCATCGGCGGCGACCAGCAGGCGCGTGCGCAGTTCGCGTTCGCCGCCGGCATCGACGATCCGCACCACCCGCTGCGCCGGGTCGGCATCGGCATCGGCCAGGCCGACGAAGCGCGCCGGACGGTAGCGGGTCAACCGCGACAGCTGCGACAGGCGCGTTTCCAGTGCCTCGCCGAAATCGCGCGCAACCACGACCTGGCCGAATCGGTCGCGGCCATGCGCGCGTGCATCCAGCCGGATGCGGCCGAAGTCGCCGGCGCGGCTGACGTGGATGCGCCGGATCGCGCCGGTTGGCGCGGCCAGCAACGGCATCACCCCGAGCGCACCCAGCGCATTCACGGTGGCCTCGGCGAAGCTCAGGTTGCGCTGGTCGAACACCGCCGGCAACGCGCCCGCGGGGGTGGCCTCGAGCATGCCGACATCCAGGCCCTGGGCATCCAGCGCGATCGCCAGGCTGGCGCCGACCAGGCCGCCGCCGACGATCAGCACGTCGTGCAGGGGCATGGTGTCGTTGGGGGTTGCGGTCATTGCGTTATGCTAACGGCTCCGCTGTCCGCCGATCGAAACGCCATGAATCGCCCCCTGCTTTCCTCCGGCCCCGACCTGCCCGCCGCGGGCCCGCTGGCCCTCGCCGCATTGATCTTCATCGCCGCCCTGAGCCGGGTGCTGCCGCACCCGCCGAATTTCTCGCCGATCGAGGCGGTGGCACTGTTCGGCGGCGCCTATTTCGCCAGCCGCCGCTGGGCGCTGCTGGTGCCACTGGTGGCGATGTTCGCCTCCGACCTGGTGCTGGGCCTGGCCAATGGCGGCATCTACTGGGACTACTTCCGCAGCGCCGGCTACCTGCTGGTCTATGCCTGCATCGCGCTGTCCACGGTGCTCGGCTTCGGCCTGCGCGGCAGGGTCAGCGGCAGCCGCGTGCTGGGCTATTCGCTGGCCGGCTCCATGCTGTTCTTCGTGGTCACCAACTTCGGGGCCTGGCTGTCCGACCCGGCCTACCCGAAGACCATCGCCGGCCTGGTCGCGGCCTACCTGGCCGGGGTGCCGTTCTTCCAGTGGACGGTGCTGGGCACGCTGGCCTATGCCGCCCTGCTGTTCGGCGGCTTCGAACTGCTGCGCAAGCACGTGCCCGCGCTGCGGGCGCAGACGGCCTGACCCGCGGCGATGGGCAACCGCCTGTCGAAGATCTACACCAGGACCGGCGACGACGGCACCACCGGCCTCGGCGACGGCACCCGCGTGGCCAAGGATTCGGCGCGGGTCAACGCCTATGGCACGGTTGACGAGGCCAATTCCTGCATCGGCGTGCTGCTCGCCGGCGAAGTGCCGGATGACGTGCGCGCGCTGCTGACCCGGATCCAGCACCAGCTGTTCGACCTTGGCGGCGAGTTGTGCATTCCCGGGCATGCGGCGATCTTCGATGCCGACATCGATGCGCTGGAGGCAAGGCTCGACCACTACAACGAAGGGCTGCCGGTGCTGAAGGAGTTCATCCTGCCCGGCGGCGGCGAGGCGGCGGCGCGTTGCCACGTCGCCCGCACCGTGGTGCGCCGCGCAGAGCGCGATACCGTCACCCTCTCCCGCCACGACGCGGTGCGGCCGCAGGCGATCCGCTACCTCAACCGGTTGTCGGACCTGCTGTTCGTGCTGTCGCGGGTGCTTGCACGCGCCGGCGGGCACGGCGAGGTGCTGTGGGAACACGACCGCCGCCGATGAGCCGCGCTTGAGCCTGCGCATCTACACCCATCCCGCCTGCCTGTGGCACGACACCGGCCCCGAGCACGCGGAGCGACCTGAGCGCCTGCGCAGCGTGATCGATGCGCTGATCGCCGCCTTCCCCGAACTCGACTGGCGCGAGGCGCCGCGGGCCAGCCGTGGCCAGTTGCTGCGCGCGCACGCGCCGGACCTGCTGCAGGCGGTGCTGGAGACCAATCCGCGCGAGCGCATGCTGCTTGATCCGGACACGGTGCTGTCGCCGGCCTCGGCGGAAGCGGCGCTGCGCGCCGCCGGCGCCGGCGTGGCGGCAGTGGATGCGGTGCTGGGCGACACCACCACCCGTGCCTTCTGCGCGGTCCGCCCGCCCGGGCACCACGCCACCCACGATGTCGCGATGGGGTTCTGCCTGTTCAACAGCATCGCGGTGGCGGCGTTGCATGCGCTGGATGCGCACGGGCTGGAGCGGGTGGCGGTGGTCGACTTCGACGTCCACCACGGCAACGGCACCCAGGCGATCTTCGAGCGCGATCCGCGGGTGCTGTACGCCAGCTCGCACCAGTGGCCGCTGTATCCGGACAGTGGCGCGCGCTCGGAAACCGGCGTCGGCAACATCTTCAATGCGCCGCTGCCGCCGGAAACGGATGGCGCGCGGTTCCGCGCCGCGTGGTCGGGCAGCCTGCTGCCGGCGATCGATGCGTTCAGGCCGCAACTGCTGCTGGTGTCGGCCGGGTTCGACGCCCACCGCCGCGATCCGCTCGCGGAATTGCGGCTGGAGGCGGGCGACTTCGGCTGGATCGCCCGCGAGCTGGTGCAACTGGCGAACCGCCACTGCCGCGGGCGCATCGTGTCGATGCTGGAGGGCGGCTACGACCTCGAGGCACTGGCCGAGTCCAGCGTCGCCCACGTGCGCGAGTTGCTGGCCTGATCAGGCGCCGGCAGCGTCCACCAAGAACACCAACGAAGCCGAGTTGACGCAATAGCGCCGCCCGGTCGGTGCCGGCCCGTCGGCGGACCGCGGCAGGCCGCGAACTGCTGCGGATCCAGGCGCTGGCGCCATTCGCCTTCGGACTGCGGCAGGGCGCTGGCGGGCGGGTCCTGGCCGGGCTTCGCGGGTTCCCCGGGATTCGGCCGGGCCAGCCTTGACCCGGGCGGGCCAGGGCGCTTCGCGGTTTGCCCGCACCGCGCCGTTCCGGCAAGCTAGCCGTTGGATCCTGTCATCTGGATTGTCCGTGCGCCCAGCCCTGCGCCTGCTGCCGTTGTCCCTGTGCATCGCCGTCTCCCTCAACGCCCGTGCCGGCGACGACATGCCGCAGAACTGGAGCCTGTGCCCGGTGCAGGACGTGGTGAAGCCGTTCGCGGAGGCGCAGGCCGCCCCGGAAGGCATCGGCATCGACAACACCGAGCAGGCCACCGACATCGAGGGCGATGCGCTGACCGGCACCGAGGAAAACCCGGTGTTCAACGGCAACGTGACCCTGCGCCGCGGCGACCAGTTCATGGGCGCGGACCAGCTGACCTACGACAAGGGCCAGGAGCACTACACCGCCGAGGGCAGCATCCGCTACCAGGGCTCCGGCCTGCGCATGACCGCAGCGCGCGCCGAGGGCGACCAGGCCAAGGACGTCCACACAATCCATGACCTCGACTACCAGTTGCTGGCGAATCGCGGCAACGGCGGCGCCGAGCGCGTGACCCTGACCGGCGACATCGGCTCGCTGCATGGCGCAACCTATTCCACCTGCGCGCCGGACGCCCGCCATTGGGAACTGCGCGCGAACCGGATCGACATCGATACCGAGAAGGGCATGGCGGTCGCCCGCGGCGCCACCCTGCGGGTCGGCCAGGTGCCGATCATCTACCTGCCCTGGTTCATGTTCCCGACCGACGAGCGCCGCCGCACCGGGCTGTTGTTCCCGTCGGTCTCCAATTCCAGCCGCAACGGCCTTGACTGGAAGCAGCCGATCTACCTCAACCTGGCCCCGAACTACGATGCCACCCTCAACCCGCGGCTGATGACCAACCGCGGCGTGCAGCTGGGCGCGCAGTTCCGCTACCTGGTCGAGGGCGGCGCCGGCGTCGTCGATGGCACCTGGATGCCGGACGACGACCTGCGCGACAGCGACCGCAGCATGATCAGGTACGGCGCGTTCCAGAACGTCAACCGCAACTGGCAGGCGCGCGCCAACCTGAACTGGATCAGCGACTCCCGCTATTACGAAGACTTCAGCAGCAGCCTCGACGGCCTCTCGCAGTCCACTTCGTTCAGCGAGATCGGCGTGTACGGCCGCGGCCACGGCTGGGAGGCCGGCATCACCTCCGACTATTGGCAACTGGCCGACTTCACCCTGACCGAGGCGGACCTGCCGTACAACCGGGTGCCGCGGGCCTACGTCCATTGGGAACGCGGCCTCGGCCTGCACTTCGTCGGCGGCGTCGATGCCGAGATGGTGCGGTTCCGGCACCCGCTGTTCGACGCCGGTTCGCGCCTGGACGTGAAGCCCTGGATCAGCCTGCCGCTGGAGGGCGACAGCTGGTTCGTCAAGCCAACCGCGGCGTTCCGCCACACCTCCTACGAGCTCGATGAGAGCCTGACCGCGAGCCGTTCGCGCTCGCGCAGCCAGCCGATCTTCAGCCTCGACAGCGGCCTCTTCTTCGACCGCGACACCCGGGTCAAGGGCAAGGACTACCTGCAGACGATCGAACCGCGCCTGTACTACCTGCACGTGCCCTACGCCTACCAGGACGACATGCCGCTGTTCGACACCCAGCCGCTGACCTTCAGCTGGGGCCAGCTGTTCCGCGACAACCGCTATTCCGGCGCCGACCGCCAGGCCGACGCCAACCAGCTCACGCTGGCGCTGAGCACCCGCATGATCCGCCAGTCGGATGGCCGCGAGCGTTTCTCCGCCAGCCTCGGCCAGATCCGCTACTTCGACGAATCGCGGGTGAGCATCCCGGGCGAGCCGGTCACCGAAAAGGGCCGTTCGGCGTGGGTGGCGGATGCCAACTACGCACCGACCGACCGCTGGACCTTCGGCGCCTCCTACCAGTGGGACCCGAAATTCAACCGCACCGACCTGGCCAGCATCCGCGCCCGCTACCTGCTGCCGGACGATGGCGTGTTCAACCTCGGCTACCGCTATCGCCGCTCGCTGCTGGAACAGGCGGATGTTTCCTTCCTGTACCCGATCAACCCGACCTGGAGCGTCGTCGGCCGCTACTACTACTCGATGTACGACAGCAAGGCACTGGAAACGATTGCCGGGCTGCAATGGGACAGCTGTTGTGTCGCCGTTCGGCTTGTGGCGCGCCGCTACGTGCACAATCGCGCCGGCGACCTCAGCAATTCGGTCCTGCTTGAAATCGAACTGAAGGGGCTCGGCTCGGCCGGCCAGGACACCCGTCGCGCCTTGCGCCGGGCCATCCTCGGCTACAATCGGGACGACCTCTACCTGGTGCCGCCGCAGACCGCCACGGGCCAGCCCACCCCGCCCGCCATCGACACGGTTAACGACGCCAGCCCATGACACTAGCCCCCACCCGCTCCCTGCTCGCCATCGCCCTCGCCGGCCTGCTGTTCGCCGCAGGCGCGCATGCGCAGAGTTACGCCGGCACCGCGCCGGTCGACCGCATCGCCGCGGTGGTGAACGAGGACGTGATCCTGCGCAGCGAGCTGGACCGCGCGGTCGCCAACATCCGCGCGCAGTACGCCGGCAAGGAAGCCCAGTTGCCGCCGCAGGACGTGCTGGAACGGCAGGTGCTGGAGCGCCTGGTGCTGATGCGCCTGCAGCTCGCGCGCGCCACCGATTCCGGCATCACCGCCAGTGACGAGGACCTCGAGCGCGCGGTGCAGGGCGTCGCCGAACAGAACGGCATGAGCGTGGACCAGTTGCGTGCGCGGATCAGCCAGGACGGCATGTCCTTCACCGAGTTCCGCAACAACCTGCGCGATGAAATCGTCACCCAGAAGCTCCGCCAGAGCTTCGCCCAGGGCCGGATCAACGTCAGCGAGGCCGAAGTGGATTCGGCGATGACCGCCGCGGCGGCCTCCATCAGCCAGCAGTTCCGCCTGGCGCACATCCTGGTCGGCACCCCGGACGGCGCGTCCGCCGAACAGCTTGCCACCGCGCAGAAGAAGATCGAAGGGGTCAAGGGCCTGATCGACAAGGGCGAGATGTCCTTCGCCGCCGCCGCCGTGCGCTATTCGGACAGCCCGAATGCGCTGGAGGGCGGCGACCTCGGCTGGCGCGGCCTCAACGAGATCCCGCCGGCCTTCGCGCAGACCATCCAGCAGATGCAGCCCGGCCAGGTGATCGGCCCGATCCGCGGCGCCAGCGGATTCCAGCTGCTGCAGCTGGTCGAGACCCGCAGCCAGGCCGCGGGCGGCGGCGAGCAGGTCACCCAGTTCTCCGCCCGCCAGATCCTGGTCAAGGTCGACGACACGACCGACGACGCGGCCGCCAAGGCGGAAGCCGAGACCCTGGCCGCACGCATCGCTGGTGGCGCAGATTTCGCCAAGCTGGCATCCGAATCCTCCGACGACGATGCGACCAAGCGCCGCGGCGGCGATCTCGGCTGGTTCGGCGCAGACACCTACGGCAATGCGTTCGGCATGCAGGTCGCCGCGCTCTCCGACGGCCAGACCTCGGCCCCGTTCAAGACCGATGCCGGCTGGGTGCTGGTGCAACGCACCTCCAGCCGCCAGGTCATGGCCGGCAGCGACAGCCTGCGCGCGCAGGTGCGGGAGACCATCGGCCGCCGCAAGCTGGAGGACGAGTGGAACCGCTGGACGCGCGAGATGCGCGGCGAAGCCTTCGTCGACGTGCGCGGACTCGACGGCGCGGCCGCCAATCCCGCTACCGGCGGCTGAGCGCGCCCCCGCAGATGCGCCCGCGGCTCGCGCTGGTGCCGGGCGAACCGGCGGGGATCGGCCCGGAGCTGGTGGTCCGCGCGCTTCGGCAGGAGTTCGACGCCGAACTGGTGGTCTTCGGTGATGCCGCCGCGCTCCAGCGTGCCGCACGCGCACTGTCGCTGCCGCTGGAACTGCATCGCGCCGGTGAAGCGCCGGCGTCGCCGCGCAGCACCGGGATCGTCGACATCCCGCACCCGATGGCGGCCGCGTTCGGCACTCCCGAACCCGCGAACGCAGCCTCGGTCGTGCAGGCGCTGCTGGCGGCGGCGCAGGCCTGCGTCGAGGGCACTTGCCACGGCATCGTCACCGGTCCGGTGCACAAGGCCGCGATCAACGACGGCGGCATCGCCTTCACCGGCACCACCGGCCTGCTGGCCGCGCACGCCGGCCGCGAGGTGGTGATGATGCTGGCCAACGACATCGTCCGGGTCGCCCTGCTGACCGTGCACCTGCCGCTGCGCGCGGTCGCCGACGCGGTCACGCCGGCGGCGCTGGCGACCACCTTGCGCATCGTCGATGCAGCGCTGCGTGGCGACTTCGGCATCGCCGAGCCCACCATCGCCGTGCTCGGCCTGAACCCGCACGCCGGCGAAGCCGGGCACCTCGGGCGCGAGGAACTGGACATCATCGAGCCCACGCTGCAGCGCCTGCGCGGCGAGGGCTTGCGCCTGGCCGGCCCGCTGCCGGCGGACACCGCGTTCCTGCCCGGGAAGCTGCGCGGCTTCGACGCGGTGCTGGCGATGTACCACGACCAGGGCCTGCCGGTGCTGAAGTACAGCGATTTCGCCCACGCAGTGAACATCAGCCTGGGCCTGCCCTACCCGCGGGTGGCGGTCGACCACGGCACCGCGCTGGAACTGGCCGGCACCGGCATGGCCGACCCGTCCAGCCTGCTCGCCGCGATCAACGCCTGTGCGCGCTTCGCACGCAACCGGATGCACGCATGAGCACCCGCTTCACCGAGCCGGCCAAGACAAGCCCCTCCGGTTTTTCCGCCGAGGCGAAAAAGCACCTCGGCCAGAATTTCCTGCACGACACCACCGTCATCGCCAAGATCGTGCAGGCACTGGATCCCAAGCCAGGCGATGTGATCGTGGAGATCGGCCCCGGCCAGGGCGCGCTGACCTTCCCCTTGCTGCGCAGGCACGGCGAACTCACCGCGATCGAGTTCGACCGCGACCTGCACGCGCCGCTGCAGGCCGCCGCGCGCGAACACGGGACCCTGCACCTGGTCCAGGGCGACGTGCTCGGCGTGGACTTCAGCGCGCTGGCCGCGGAACTTGCCGGCACCGGCGGACAGATCCGGCTGGTCGGCAACCTGCCCTACAACCTCAGTTCGCCGATCCTGTTCCATGCGCTGGACCATGCCGCCGCGGTGCGCGACATGCACTTCATGCTGCAGAAGGAGGTGGTGGAGCGGATGGCCGCCGGCCCCGGCAGCAAGGTCTATGGGCGCCTGAGCGTCATGCTGCAGGCCTATTGCACGGTCACCCCGCTGTTCATCGTGCCGCCCGGCGCGTTCCGGCCGGCGCCGAAGGTGGAGTCGGCGGTGGTGCGGCTGGTGCCGCGGCCCGCGGCCGAGGTCGAGGTCGGCGATCGCCGCGACTTCGCCAACGTGGTCCGCGCCGCCTTCGGACAGCGCCGCAAGACCCTGCGCAACGCGCTGCACGGGGTCGCCGACAGCGCCCTGATGGAAGCCGCCGGCGTGCGCCCGGATGCGCGCGCCGAGCAGGTCGAGGTCGCCGCCTTCGTTCGCCTCGCCAACCTGCTCGGCGGCGGATGAACGCGCGGCGGTGCCCGGCCGCGTGCGTCGCCGCTAGAATGCACGCATGGGCAACACCGACTACATCATCGACATCGCGGTCGACACCTGCTTCCTCGACGACCAGTCCGCGCCGGAGGAAGGCCGCTTCGTCTTCGCCTACACCATCCACATCCGCAACCACGGCAAGGTGCCTGCGCGCGTGCTCGGCCGCCATTGGCTGATCACCGACAGCAACGGCAAGGTGCGCGAAGTGGTCGGCGAGGGCGTGGTCGGCGAGCAGCCCTGGCTGCGTCCGGGCGAGGGCTTCGAGTACACCTCGGGCGCGGTGCTGGAGACCGACATCGGCACCATGCGCGGCAGCTACGACGTGCTCGCCGACGACGGCACCCGCTTCGCCGCGCCGATCCCGGCGTTCACCCTGTCCGTGCCGCGCACGCTGCACTGACGCCGGGACCCGCGCCGTGAGCACATGGGCCATCGGCGACCTGCAGGGTTGCCACGACGTCACCCAGCGCCTGCTGGAGAAGATCCGCTTCGATCCCGCGGTGGACCGGCTGTGGTTCTGCGGCGACCTGGTCAACCGCGGCGGCCAGTCGATCGAGACCCTGCGCCTGGTCCATTCGCTGCGCGCGGTGTCGCACGTGGTGCTGGGCAACCACGACCTGTCGCTGCTGGCGATCGGCGAACGCAGCCCGGACGAACAGCGCAAGGTCAACCCGGACCTGCAGGGCGTGCTGTTCGCCCCGGACGCGCGCGAACTGCTCGACTGGCTGCGCAGCCAGGAACTGGCGCATGTCGACCGCGCGCTCGGCTGGATGATGGTGCACGCCGGGCTGGCGCCGAAGTGGACCACCCAGCTTGCCGAGAAGCATGCGCGCGAAGTCGAGGCCAAGCTGCACGGCGACAACTACCGCAAGCTGCTGAAGAACATGTACGGCGACGGCCCGGAATGGTCGCCGCGGCTGAACGGCGCCGAGCGCGACCGCGCGATCATCAACATCTTCACCCGCATGCGCTATTGCAGCCCGCGCGGGCGCATCGCCTTCGAACACAAGGGCGAACCCGGCAGCCAGCCGCCCGGCCTGTACCCGTGGTATTCGGTCCCGGGCCACGCCCCGCGCGACCTCAAGGTCGTGTGCGGGCACTGGAGCACGCTGGGCCTGTTCGTCGGCCACGGCGTGCATGCGATCGACACCGGCGCGGTGTGGAGCGGCAAGCTCACCGCGCTGCAGCTGGACAGCGAGGACCTTCGCGTGGTGCAGGTGCCCGGCCGCGACGTGCCGGCACCGGCGCCACGGGTGCGGCCGCCGAAGCCGAAGCAACCGTCGCCGCAGCACCGCCACGACGGGCAACGCCGCTAGCTAGCGCGCGGCGCACGCCTGCGGTTGGTTGCGCGTGTAGTCGACGAACGCGAACGCGAATGCATGTGCTGCATCCGCGGGATGCGGCTGGCGCACGCTGACCGTCCATTCGCCCGGATCGAAACGCGGGAAGAACGCGTCGGCGCCGGCGACCGCGGCATCGACGTGGGTCAGGTGCATGTGCGTCGCCAGCGGCAGCGCCAGCGCGTAGACCTCGCCGCCGCCGATCACGCACAGCGCCTCCGCGCCATCGGCGGCCGCCAGCGCCTTGGCATCGGCGATCGAGGCCACCGCCTCCATCCCGTCGAACGGCACGTGGCCACCGCGGGTCAGCACCAGGTTGCGCCGCTTCGGCAGCGCGCGCCCCAGCGATTGCGCGGTCTTGCGCCCCATCAGCACCGGCTGGCCCAGGGTCAGCGCCTTGAACCGCTTGAGATCATCCGGCAGGTGCCAGGGCAAGGCGTTGCCCTTGCCGATGGCGAGATTGCGGTCCAGCGCGGCGATCAGGGCGATGCGCACCGCCGCCTCAGACCGCCACCGCTGCCTTGATCGCCGGCAGCGGGTCGTAGCCTTCGATCGCGACATCCTCGAAGCGGAAGCCGAAGATGTCCTTCACGCCGGGGTTGAGCTTCAACGCCGGCAGCGCGCGCGGGGTGCGCGCCAGCTGCTCGCGCGCCTGCTGGAAATGATTGCTGTACAGGTGCGCGTCGCCCAGCGTGTGCACGAAATCGCCCACGCCCAGCCCGCAGACCTGCGCCACCATGTGGGTCAGCAGCGCGTAGCTGGCGATGTTGAACGGCACCCCGAGGAAGATGTCGCCGCTGCGCTGGTACAGCTGGCAGCTGAGCTTGCCGTTGGCCACGTAGAACTGGAACAGCGTGTGGCAGGGCATCAGCGCCATCTTCGGCAGGTCGGCCACGTTCCACGCCGACACGATCAGCCGGCGCGAATCCGGGTTGCGGCGGATCTCGTCCACCACCCAGCGGACCTGGTCGATGGCCTGCCCGTCCGCGCCTTCCCAGCTGCGCCACTGCTTGCCGTAGACCGGGCCGAGTTCGCCGTTTTCGTCGGCCCATTCGTCCCAGATCGAGACCTTGTTGTCCTTCAGGTAGGCGGTGTTGGTCGCGCCCTGCAGGAACCACAGCAGCTCATGGATGATCGAGCGCAGGTGCAGCTTCTTGGTGGTGACCAGCGGGAAGCCTTCGGCCAGGTCGAAGCGCATCTGCCAGCCGAACACGCTGCGGGTGCCGGTGCCGGTGCGGTCCGGCTTCTCCGTGCCGTGTTCCAGCACATGGCCCAGCAAGTCGAGGTATTGCTTCATTGCTTGCCTCCGGCAAGACGCCTCACTTCGCGGCCTCGGTGGCGGGCTGCGGCACCAGGGTCGGCGAGGAATGCGATTTCCAGAGCCAGAACAACCCAAGCAGGATCAGCGGCGTGCTCAGCACCTGGCCCATGGTCAGCCAGCCGAAGGCCAGGTAACCCAGCTGCGCATCGGGTTCGCGCACGAATTCGACCAGGAAGCGGAAGCAGCCGTACAGCAACGCGAACAAGCCCGACACGGCATGGCGCGGCCGCGGCCGGCGCGAGTACCAGACCAGCACGCAGAACATCGCCAGCCCTTCCAGGGTGGCCTGGTACAGCTGCGACGGATGCCGCGCGAAGCTGTCGACGATGCCGCTGTCGAACTGCGCCTTCAGGGTGGCGGCATCCATCGAGGCGAACGGCTCCGGCAGCGAACGCGGGAACACCACGCCCCAGCCGTCGAACGCGGTGCCCTGGGTCGGCTTGCCCCAGAGTTCGCCGCCGATCCAGTTGCCGATGCGGCCGAAGCCAAGTCCCGCCGGCACCAGCGGGGCGACGAAATCGACGGTGTCGAGGAAATGCAGGCGCTGCCGGCGCGACCACCAGCCGACCGCGAGCAGCACCCCGAGCAGGCCGCCATGGAAGCTCATCCCGCCCTCCCACACCTTCAGGATCATCAGCGGGTTGGCGATGAAGTCAGGGAAGCCGTAGAACAGGATGTAGCCGATGCGCCCGCCCAGGACCACGCCGAGCATCGCGTAGAACAGCAGGTCGCCGAAGCCGTTGTCGTCCACGCCCGGCAGGCGGCCGGCGCGGATGCGGCGGCGGCCCAGCCACCAGGCGACCAGGAACCCGAGCAGGTACATCACCCCGTACCAGTGCACCTGCGGATGCACGCTGCCCAGCAGCGGCAGGTTCCAGGTCCCGAAGTCGATGGCGATGGGGTCGATCTGGTGGAGGTAAGGCATGTGCGTATTGTGCCGCAGTGGGGCGCGATGCAATCCCCGTCGCCCGCGACCGTCAAAGGAACACGGGCGCGTTCGCCAGTTCGTCCTCGTCCATGCCACCCGGTGCCTGCGGGAAATGCGCCGCCAGCAGCGCGCTGGCGGCGGCGATGGCGTCGACCACCGCATCGGTGTACTCGCCGGCACGCAGGCGCTCCTCCATCAGCAGGCAGACGCCGCGCCATTGTTCGTCGCCCACCCGTCCGCGCAGGCCGCGGTCGGCGACGATCTCGATGCGGTGGTCGGCCAGCAGCAGGTACACCAGCACGCCGTTGTTGGCGGCGGTATCCCAAACCCGCAACTGCGCGAAGGCGTCGAGCGCGCGGGTGCGCGCCTGCACGCCGCGCAGGACATCGCGCCAGTCCAGTGCGCCCTCGACCGCGAAGCAGACCTCGCCGCGGTGGCGGGCCTCGCCGTCGGCGATCGCGGCGGCGATGCGCTGCATGTCCGCCTCAGGAAAACGGCCCTGCGCATCGCCGGTGAACAGGTGCGCGAACAATCGCCTCATGGTGCCGGCCATCACCAGCCCCCCGAGGCGCCACCGCCCCCGGACGTGCCGCCACCACCCGACCAGCCGCCTCCGCCGGAACTGCCGCCGCCCCAGCCGCCACCGCCGGAACCGCCGCCACCCCAGCCGCTGCCGCCACCGAAACCGCCCCAGTCGTGGCTGCGGGCGTAGCGGCGATTGCCGGCGCCGGGCAGCAGGCCGACCAGGAACCCGATCGCCACCCCGATCCCGCCAACCAGCACGGCCGACGACAGCAACCAGGCGATGCCGCCGCTGGCCGCGCCGCCGAACAGCGCGCGTACGCCCGCCGGCGTGCGGGCGAGGATTCCCCGCACGAGCTGGGCCACGATGAACGCGGCGAACAGCGCAAGCATCCAGTTGTCGCCGCCATCCGGACCGGTCGGATGACTGGCCACCGGCTCCGGCAGCGGCTCGCCATCGACCAGCTTCACCAGCTGCGCGGTGGCATCGACGATGCCGCCGGCGTAGTCGCCCTGGCGGAACTTCGGCACCAGGTATTCCTGGATCACGCGACCGGCGGTGATGTCCGGGATCGCACCCTCCAGGCCGTAGCCGACCTCGATCCGGACCTTGCGGTCGTCCCTGGCCACGACCAGCAGCAGGCCGTCATCCACGCCCCTGCGGCCCAGCCGGAACGATTCGAATGCACGCACCGCGTATTGCTCGATGGTCTCCGGCGCGGTGCTGGGAATGACCAGCACCTGCAGCTGGCTGCCCTTGCGCTGCTGCAGGTCCAGCGCCTGCTGCTGCAGCTGGCGGGTGGTGGCCGGGTCCAGGGTGCCGGTGGTGTCGACCACCGGCGAGTCGAAAGGCGGGACCGGCGCCGGCTGCTGCGCCAGGCAGGCAAGCGGCAGCCACGCCAGCAACGACGCCAGTGCCAGCCGCCAACCGCAGGTGCGCAGTGCGTGCATCGGATCGGGCACTGCCGGCAGGGTCAGCGGGAGGCCAGGCTCACTCGGTGGGCGCGGGTTGCGGTGCGTTGCCGCCCTGCACCGGGGGCAGTGCCGGTTGCGGCGGATTGACCACCGACGCGGCCGGTTCCACCACCGGCGGCACCGGCGCGGGCTCCGCCGGCGCGGCGCCGAAGTCCACGCTCGGCGCGTCCGCGATCCGCGTCTCGTCCTCGACCGTGAAGTTCGGCTTCTGCTTGTAGCCGAACACCATCGCCACCAGGTTCTGCGGGAACGAGCGGATGTAGGTGTTGTAGTCCTGCACCAGCTGGATGTAGCGGCCGCGGGCCACGGTGATGCGGTTCTCGGTGCCTTCCAGCTGGGTCTGCAGGTTGAGGAAGGAGGCGTCCGCCTTCAGCTGCGGGTAGTTCTCGCTGACCACCAGCAGGCGTGACAGCGCACTTGCAAGCTCGCCCTGCGCCTGCTGGAACTGCGCAAGCGACGCAGCGTCGTCGGCATTGACCTGGACCTGGCCGACCCTGGCGCGCGCCTCGGTCACCGCGGTCAGCACCTGCGCCTCGTGCCCGGCGTAGCCCTTGACGGTGCCGACCAGGTTCGGGATCAGGTCGGCGCGGCGCTTGTACTGGTTCAGCACCTCGGACCAGCCTGCCTTGACCGCCTCGTCCTTCTGCTGGATCTGGTTGTAGCCGCAGCCTGACAGCAGCATCGACAGCAGCAGCAACAGGATCACGCGCATGGCACTCCTCCCGGGATTGGACGCCGCCATTGCAGCACCAGGAACGTTAACGCCAGATCGCGGCCATGCGGTCACTCCGGCAGGCCGCGCCGCTGCGCGTTGCGCCGCACCCACAGGTTGAGCACTTCCACCAGCGCCGAGAATCCCATCGCCCCGTAGATGTAACCCTTGGGCACGTGCATCTCGAAGCCCTCCAGCACCAGGAAGGCGCCGACCAGCACGATGAACGCCAGCGCCAGCATCTTGATGGTCGGGTTGCGGTCGATGAAGCGGCCCAGCGGGGTCGCCGCCATCAGCATCACGCCCACCGCCAGAAGGATCGCGCAGACCATGATCCAGGTCTGGTTGGCCATGCCCACCGCGGCGATCACCGAGTCCAGCGAGAACACGATGTCGATCACCGCGATCTGCGCGATCACCATCCAGAAGGAAGTCATCGGCTTGGTGTCGATGTCCTCCTCGACCGACTCGCCGACCACCAGGTCGCGGATTTCCATGGTGCCCTTCACCAGCAGGAACACGCCGCCGAGGACCAGCACCAGGTCGCGCACCGATATCCCCTGGCCGAACAGGGTGAACAGGTCGTGGGTGAGCCCGGCCAGCCAGGCCAGGGTCAGCAACAGCCCGATGCGGCTAATGCAGGCGACCGCGATGCCGAACTTGCGCGCCTTCTCGCGCTGCTGGTGCGGCAGCTTGCTGACCGCGATCGAGATGAACACCAGGTTGTCGATGCCGAGCACGATCTCGATCGCGCTCAAGGTGATCAGGGTGATCCACGCCTGCGGATCGGTCAGCAGTTCAATCATCGGCAGGGTCGTCTCGTCAGCCTTGCAGCAGGCGCGGGCCGAGGATCAGCGCCCATACCAGGATCACGTTCATCATCAACACGAACACCGCCGCCGACCCCATGTCCTTGGCACGACCCGCCAGTTCGTGGTGTTCGGCGCCGTAGCGCTCGATCACCGCCTCCATCGAGGAGTTCATCAGCTCCATCGCCATCACCAGCAGGCAGCTGCCGATCAGCAGCGCGCGCTCGACCCCGTTGGCGCCGAGCATCCAGCCCAGCGGGCCGAGCACCACGAACAGGCAGACCTCGAGGCGGAAGCTGGATTCGTGCAGCCACGCCGAACGCAGGCCCTGCAGCGACCAGATCGCGGCTTTCATCACCCCCGCCGGACCGCGCGGGAGGTGGCCATAGATGTCAGCCATGCGTAGGCACTCTGGATTGGACGGGCATGGCGGAACACGGTTGCGGCATCGCCGGCGATTTTGCCACATGGCCCCCGCCACCGCCCGTGCCGCGCCCGAACGGGCACGGCCCGGAGGAGCGGAGCAGGGCTGGCGCGGGCGACGCCCATCGCCGCATCCGGGACTGCCCGCGCTACTGCGAGCGCAGCGCCTCGATCGGATCCAGCAGCGACGCCTTGCGCGCCGGGTAATAGCCGAAGAACAGCCCGGTGCAGATCGAGAAGGTGGCCGCCAGCAGCACCACCTTGGTGTTCAGCTCCACCGGCAGCTGCCCGATCTTGCTGAAGACCAGCGCCCCGACCACGCCGAACGCGATCCCGATCACCCCGCCGATCAGCGAGATCAGCATGGCCTCGGCCAGGAACTGCCGGCGGATGTCGCGCGGGCCCGCCCCCACCGCCATGCGCAGGCCGATTTCGCGGATCCGCTCGGTCACCGAGACCAGCATGATGTTCATGATGCCGATGCCGCCGATCACCAGGCAGATCCCGGCCACCGCGCCCAGCAGCTTCGACATCAGGTTGGTGGTGGCGGTGCGGGTGGCGACGATCTGGCTGATGTTGCGGACGCTGAAGTCGTCTTCCTCGCCGGGCTGGATCTTGTGGCGCTGGCGCAGCAGCGCTTCCACCTCGCCCTGCACGTAGTCGAGGTCCTTGGGGTCGGTCACGGTCAGCGCGATCTGCATCACCGTGCCCGGCGGCAGGCCCATGCTGCCCATCAGCCGGCGGCGGGCGGTTTCCATCGGCACCATCACCACGTCGTCCTGGTCCTGGCCCCAGCCACCCTGCCCCTTCGGCTTCAGGGTGCCGGCCACGGTGAACGGCACCCGCCCCAGGCGGATGGTCTGGCCGATGCCGGAATCCTCGCCGAACAGGGTGCGGCGCACGGTTTCGCCCAGGATCACCACCTTGCCGGCGCTGCCGTAATCCTGCGCGGTGAAGCCGTCGCCCTGCACCAGCTCCCAGCTGTTGATGTCGAAGTACTCCGGCTGCACGCCCTGCCAGCTGGTCGAGCCGTTGTTCTCGGCGAACACCACCTGGGTGTTGCCGCGCAGCGAACCGGCCACGAACTGCACGTTCTGCACCTCGGTGCGGATCGCGTCGACGTCCTCCTCGGTGAGGGTGAAGAAGCTGCTCGAACTCATCCGCGCGCCGCCCGGCCCGCGGCCGCCACCCGGCGAGATGTCCAGCCGCTGCGAGCCCAGCCCCGACACCATCTTGTCGATCTCGGCCTGGGTGCCCTGGCCCACCGACACCATCACGATCACCGCGGCGATGCCGATGATCACCCCCAGCGATGTCAGCGCGCTGCGCAGCCAGTTGCCGCGCAGGGCGAAGATCGCGGTGCGCAGGATCTCGAGGAAATTCATGCGCTGCCTCCCTGCGGCGGATGCAGGCCTTCCTGCAGGGTGCCCTCGTGCAGCTCGCCGTCCTTCATCACCAGCACGCGGTCGCAATGCGCCGCCACCTCGGCATCGTGGGTGATCAGCACCACCGTGTGGCCCTCGTCGCGCAGGCGCTTGAACAGCGCCAGGATCTCTTCGCCGGTCTTGCTGTCCAGCGCACCGGTCGGTTCGTCCGCCAGCAACAGCGGCGGGCGGTTGATCAGGGCGCGCGCGATCGCCACGCGCTGCTGCTGGCCGCCCGACAGCTCGCTGGGCAGGTGGCCGCCGCGGTTGTGCAGGCCCACCGCCGCCAGCGCCGCGGACGCACGCTGCAGGCGCTCGATGCGCGGCACGTTGGAGTAGCCCATCGGCATCGCCACGTTCTCCAGCGCGCTCATCCGCGGCAACAGGTTGAAGCCCTGGAACACGAAGCCGATCTTGTCGCGGCGCAGGATCGCCAGCTCCTCGGCGTCCAGCGTCGACACGTCGACGCCATCGCAGGCGTAGCTGCCTGCGGTGGGGGTGTCGAGGCAGCCGATCAGGTTCATCAGGGTCGACTTGCCGGAGCCGGACGGCCCCATGATCGCCACGAACTCGCCGGGCAGGATGCGCACGTCGACACCCTTCAGCGCGACCACTTCCGCCTCGCTGCCGGCGGCGTACACCTTTTCCAGGGCCCTGGTCAGGATCACCGGCGTGACCGCCGACGCGGTGGCGTCGCCAGCACGCTGGCTCACTTGGCCTCCGCCGCGCGTTCGCCGGCGACCAGCAGGTCGCCTTCCTTGATGTTGCCGGAGATCTCGGTGGTGGTGCCATCGCTGGCGCCGATCCGCACCATCGCCATGTCCGGCTTGCCGTCCACCAGCTTGTAGACCGGCGCGCGCTTGGCGTTGAGCAGGCCATCGACCGCGGCATCCCACTTCGCGCGCTGGGCGTCGTCGAGGGTCGCGCGGAAGCCGGCGAACTGCTGCTGCATGCGCTCGCGCATGCGCTGGCGCACCTGCGCCATCATCCCGCTATTGCCGGCACCGCCGCCCATCACCACCATCCGCGGGCCGCCGGTTCCGCCGCCGAACAGGCGGCTGCCACCCTGCTGCCCGTTCTGCGCGGTGGCCTCGCGCGCAGCCTGGCGCTGGCGCATGTCATCGAGTGCCTGCTGCAGCGCCGCCTGCTGGCGCTCGTCGAGGCCCAGCGCCTGCGCGCTGGCCTGCAGGTCCTCGGCCATGCTGCCGGCACCGCGCGCGCCCTGGGGCGCCTGCGCCGGCGCCGCGCCGGTTTCCGCCGGCTTGTAGCGCAGCGCTGCATTGGCGACCTTGAGCACGCCCGTGCGCTTGCTGACTTCGATCTCCGCGTTCACGGTCAGGCCGGGCAGCAAGGTGCCGTCGGCGTTGTCCACGGTGACCACCACCGGGTAGGTGACCACGTTGCTGGCGGTGGTCGCGGACAGCCGCACCTGGTCGACCACGCCCTTGAACTGGCGGTCGGGGAAGGCGTCGGCGGTGAAGTTCACCGCCTGCCCGACCTTGACCTGGCCGATGTCGGATTCGTCGACCGCCAGCTCGATCTTCATCTTCGAGAGGTCTTCGGCGATGGTGAACAACTCCGGCGCCGAGAAGCTTGCGGCGACGGTCTGGCCCGGCTCGATCTTGCGGGTCAGGACCACGCCGTCCACCGGCGAGCGGATCACCGTGCGCTGCAGGTTGACCCGGGTGGTCTGGGTCGAGGCAGTCTGCTGGCGGATCTGCGCCTGCGCGGAATTCACCTGCGCCTGCGCCTGGTCCAGCGCGGCGCGCGACAGGTCGAGGTCGCTACGGGCGATCAGCTGCTGCCGCCCGAGGTCGCTCTTGCGCTGGTAGTCGAGCTGGGCGTTGCGCAGGCTGGCCTGGGCCTGCGCCAACTGCGCACGCGCACTGGCGATCTGCGCCGAGCCCTGTTCGATCTGCGCCTGGTAGGTGGAGGGATCGATCGTCGCCAGCACCTGGTCCTTGCGGACCGGGGAATTGAAGTCGACCAGCACATCGGTCACCAGCCCCGAGATCTGGCTGCCGACGGTCACCGTGGAGATCGCGCTGAGGGTGCCGGTGGCGGAGATCGCCACCCGGATGTCGCCGCGCTGCACGGCCTCGGTGCGGTAGCCACCCTCGGCGTCGGCGGACTTCTGCTTGCCCCAGAAATACCAGGCCGCTCCAAGCAGGGACACGACCAGCAATGCGGTGGCGATCTTGCGCGGGGTCGCGCGCTTGTGCAGGGCAACGGGGGAACGACGTGGTGGCTGGCTCATGCGGGGGCAAGGTCTTCGGCAAAGGGGCGGGAACGCGCCAGTGCGCGCGCGGTTGACAGGTCGGGGGGTGTCGGCACCAGGTTCAACCCCCGGCGAAGCCCGTCCCGAACACGATGGTCGCACGTGTGCCCGTGCCCGGCGTGCTGGAGAGCTGCAGCGGCCAGCCGCAGCGCTGCCCCAGCCGCTGCGCGATCGACAGCCCGAGCCCCGCGCCCGCCGGGTGCTCGATGCCGGCGCGCCAGAACGGCTCGAACGCGCGCGCCAGCGACGCCGCATCCATGCCGATCCCGGTGTCGGTGACCTCCACCCGGTCGGCGGCCAGACGCACGCTGATGCGGCCGTTGTCGGTGAAGCGCACCGCATTGCCCAGCAGGTTGCCCAGCATCACCCCGAGCACGCGCGGATGGGCGTGCAGCTCCGGCTCGGCATCCATCTGCAGGTGCAATTGCAGGCCCTTGCCCTCCACCAGCGGCCGGATCCGCTCCAGTTCCGCCTCCACCACCTCTCGCACCGCGAAGTCCTCGGTTTCCAGCGCCACGCCCTGGTCCCGCGCAAGCACCAGCAACGCGTCCATCAGCGATTCCATCCCCGAGTTGGCGGCGCGGATCCGCGCCAGCGATCGGCGCGAGCGTTCGGACAGGCCGTGGTCGCCTTCGATCAGGTCGGTCGCCACCCGGATCACGGTCAATGGCGTGCGCAGTTCATGGCTCGCGTCGCGGGTGAAATCGCGTTCGCGGGCGATGTAGGCGTCGACCCGTTCGCCCAGCGCATGCAACGCCTCGGCCAGCTGGCGGGCGGGCCCGCAGACCTGGCCCGGGATCAGCTCCGGCGACAGCGCGCGCACGTCCGGTCGCTGCGGGTCCCAGCGCGCGACCTCGCGCAGCAGCCAGCTGATCGGCGCCAGCGCGCGGCGGGTGGCGCGGTAAGCCAGCCAGGAGGCACCGGCGATCGCCAGCACCGCGATCGCGACCGCGCCCAGCGTCGCGGCGGGATCACCCAGCCGTTCCCTGGCCGCGGCAAGACCCAGGATGCACAGCACCACCACCAGGCTGGCGATGACCACCTGCAGCAGGAACGCGATCCGGATCGGGCGGCTGGTTGCGGGCACGGGCTGCGTCCTGCGCGGCTCAACCCGGGTGGGTCGAGAGGTCCGCGATCCGGTAGCCGGCGCTCTGCACGGTATGCAGCAGCGGGTTGTCGAACGGCTTGTCGATGACCTTGCGCAGGTTGTAGAGGTGGCTGCGCAGGGTGTCCGAATCCGGCAGGCCGTTGCCCCAGATCTCGCGCTCGATTTCCTGGCGGCTGACCACCCGCGGCGATTCGCGCATCAGGATCGCCAGCAGCCGCAGCCCGATCGGCGAAAGCTGCAACGCGCTGCCGCCGCGGGTGGTCCGCAGCGACGCCGGGTCCAGCACCAGGTCGGCGACCTTCAGCACCTCCGCGCCAACCTCACGGCGTTCGCGGCGGATCAGCGCACGCAGCCGCGCCTCCAGTTCCTGGATCGCGAACGGCTTGGTCAGGTAGTCGTCGGCGCCGGACGACAGCCCGGTCAGCTTTTCATCGAGGGTGTCGCGCGCGGTCAGCATCAGCACCGGCGTGGACTTGCGCGCCTCGCCGCGCAGCCGCTTGCAGACTTCGATGCCATCCAGCCGCGGCAGCATCAGGTCCAGCACCACCACGTCGTAGTCGTTCTCCGCCGCCAACCGGTAGCCATCGAGGCCATCGGAGGCGTAATCGACCTCGAAGCCACGGCTCTCGAGGTACTCGCCGACCATCTCGGAAATGTTCCGGTTGTCCTCGACGATGAGGACCAATCCGGCCTGTTCCTGGCTTCGCATCGGTGACCGCTCCGGATTTTCAACTTCGTGGAAGATGCCGGCAGCGCGGTGGAAGCAACGTGAAGGGCAGCCGCCGGCGGGCGCCTGCGGCCTTCCGGCGATACCTGCGCGGGTCAGGCCTCGCCGCGCTCCGCCTGCTTGGCGCGCACCCAATAGCGGTCCTGCGCCTCCAGCGATTGCCCGGCCAGGCCGCCATCGGCTTCGGCAAGCGCTTCCATCGCCCGGAACCGGCGCTCGAACTTGTGGTTGGCACGCCGCAGCGCCGCGCCGAAATCCACCTTCGCATGCCGCGCCAGGTTGGCGCAGACGAACAGGATGTCGCCGATCTCGTCCTCCAGCCGGTCGCGCGCCGCCGGATCGCCGGGGTTGGCCGCCACCGCCGCGAACTCCGCGCGGACTTCCTCGATTTCCTCGTGCAGTTTCTCCAGCACCGGCGCCGGATCCGGCCAGTCGAAGCCGACCTTGGCCGCCCTGTGCTGCAGCTTCACCGCGCGCTGCCATTCCGGCAGCCCGCGCGCGATCCCGGCCAGTGCCGACACATCGCTGTCGCCGCGCGCCGCGCGTTCCGCGCGCTTGAGCTCTTCCCAGTGCTGCAACTGGGCATCGGCGTTGCTGCGGCGGGCCTCGTCGGCGGCTGCTCCCGGCATCCTGCCTCCCGCCGCACTTGCACGTCCCCGTGCGGCGAACACGTGCGGATGCCGGCGCACCATCTTGTCGCAGATCGCCGCCACCACGTCGCCGAATTCGAAGGCACCGCCTTCCTGCGCCATCTGCGCATGGAACACGACCTGCAGCAGCAGGTCGCCGAGTTCGTCCCGCAGGTCGGCCATGTCGCCGCGGTCGATCGCATCGGCGACCTCGTAGGCTTCCTCGATGGTGTAAGGCGCGATGCTGGCGAAGTCCTGCACGACATCCCACGGGCAGCCCGATGCGGGATCGCGCAACGCGGCCATGATCGCCAGCAGGTCGCGGATGTCGCGCGCGTCGCTCATGCCGGCAATGCGTTGCGCACGGCGATATCGCCGAAGGCGAGGAAATCGCCGTTGAGCAAGGTGTCGCGCTGGTTGTAGCGCAACGGGCGTCCGCGCGGATCCAGCACCGCGCCGCCCGCCGCCTCCACGATCGCCTGGCCGGCGGCGGTGTCCCATTCGCTGGTCGGGCCGAAGCGCGGGTACAGGTCGATGCCACCCTCGGCGATCCTGCAGAATTTCAGCGACGAGCCGCAGCCCACCACTTCGCTGCCGGGCAGCGCGTCGAGCAGCGCCTGCGTGCGTGCGTCGCGATGCGAGCGGCTGGCGGCGATGCGCAGCGGCGCCGATGCGGGCTTGCGCGAGCAGATGGCGACATCTGCGTCGCCCTCGCGCCGGAATGCGCCTGCACCCGCTGCCCCGTGCCACAACGCGCCGGTGACCGGTTGCTGGATCACGCCGAAGGTCGCCACGCCATGCTCGATCAGCGCGATGTTGACGGTGAACTCGCCGTTGCGCTTGATGAACTCGCGGGTGCCGTCCAGCGGATCCACCAGCCACAGCGTCGGCCATTCGCGGCGCGCGGCGATGTCGAGGTCCTTGGATTCCTCGGACAACACCGGGATCTCCGGCGTCAGCGCCTGCAGGCCGGCCACGATGCAGCGGTGCGAGGCAAGGTCGGCCGCGGTCAGCGGCGAACGGTCCTGCTTGTGCTCGATGGCGAACGGGCTCTCGTAGACCGCCAGGATTTCGAGCGCCGCCCTGCGTGCGAGTGCGATGACCGCCTCGCGCCGGTCCGTCGAGACGGTCATCGCTGCTGCCTCAGCCATTCGCGGGCGATGAACAGCGCGGCGATGCTGCGGCCTTCGGAGAATTCCTCGCGCAGGATCAGCTCGCCGATGTCGTCCAGCTTCCACGGCACCAGTTCCAGTTCCTCCGGCTCGTCGCCGGGCAGGCGCTGCGGATACAGGTCGCGGGCCAGCACCAGGTCGGTGGCGTGGCTCATGTACACCGGCGCCAGGGTCAGGCTGCGCAGCACCAGCAGGTCGCGCGCGCCGTACCCGGCCTCCTCCATCAGTTCGCGGTTGGCCGCCTGCAAGGCGGTCTCGCCGGCGTCGATGCGGCCCTTGACCAGCCCGAGTTCGTAGCGGTGCATGCCGGCTGCGTATTCGCGCACCAGCAGCACGGTTTCGGCATCCAGCATCGGCACCACCGCCACCGCGCCATGCCCGCGCCCGTGCAGGCGCTCGTACTTGCGGCGCTCGCCGTTGCTGAACTCCAGGTCCAGCCGCTCCATCCGGTACGGGCCGACGTCGTGCTCGGTGATGCCGTGGATGGTGGGCAGGCGCCGGCTCATGGCGCGCAGCCTGCCTTGCCGGGGTTCGGGGCGATAATGGCGGGATGGGGATGCTTCACGATGCCGACATGATAGCTGCCGCCGACGGGTGGCGGACACGCGACCTGGACGTGCTCTGGCACCCGTGCACGCAGATGCGCGAGCACCCGGGCGTGCTGCCGCTGGTGCCGATCGAGCGCGGCGAGGGTGCCTGGTTGGTAGGCCGCGACGGGCGCCGCTACCTGGATGCGGTCAGCAGCTGGTGGACCAACCTGTTCGGCCACGCCGAGGCGCGCATCGCCGGGGCCATCGCCCGCCAGGCGCACACCCTGGAGCAGGTGATCCTGGCCGGGTTCTCGCACCAGCCGGCGGTGGAGCTGGCGGAGAAGCTGCTGGCCATCGCCCCCCGCGAGCCCGGCCGCGCGCCGCTGGCCAAGGTGTTCTATGCCGACAACGGGTCGGCCGGGGTCGAAGTCGCGCTGAAGATGGCGTTCCACTGGTTCCGCAACCGCGGCGAAGGCAAGCGCACCAGGTTCGTGGCGCTGCACAACGGTTACCACGGCGAAACCATCGGCGCGCTTGCGGTCGGCGATATCCCGCTGTATCGCCGCGTGTACGCGCCGTTGCTGGCCGAAGCCTTGTTCGCGCCCTCTCCCGACAGCTACGCCGCGGAACCGGGGGAAACCGCGGCCGATTGCGCCGAGCGCGCCGCCGACGGCTTGCGCGAGTTGCTGGAACGCCATTCCGGCGAGGTCTGCGCGTTGATCCTGGAGCCGCGCGTGCAGTGCGCCGGTGGCATGCGCATGCACGATCCGCGCTACCTGCGCCGCGCGCGCGACCTGTGCGACGCGCACGGCGTGCTGCTGATCGCGGACGAGATCGCGGTCGGCTTCGGCCGCACCGGCACGATGTTCGCGTGCGAGGGCGCCGGCATCCAGCCGGACCTGCTGTGCCTGTCGAAGGGCCTGACCGGCGGCTTCCTGCCACTGGCCGCGGTGCTGGCCACCCAGGCGATCTACGACGGTTTCCTCGACGACTCGCGCGAACGCGCCTTCCTGCATTCGCACAGCTACACCGGCAACCCGCTGGCCTGCGCCGCGGCGCTGGCCTCGCTGGCGATCTTCGATACCGACGACGTGCTGGCGCGCAACCGCGCCACCGCCGCGCGGATGGCGGCACTGGCCGCGTCGATCGTGGAATTGCCGCACGTGGCGGACGTGCGCCAGGCCGGGATGATCGTGGCCTTCGAACTCACCCGCGACGGCGACCGCCACGCGCCGTTCGAGCCGGCGGCGCGCATCGGCCTGCGCGCCTATCGGGCGGCGCTGGAGGGTGGCGTGGTGCTGCGCCCGCTCGGCGATACGCTTTACTGGATGCCGCCCTACTGCATCGACGACGAACAACTGCATCTCCTCGCACGCGTCACCCGCGACGCCATCCTCGAGGCCACCGCATGCGCCTGACCCGCAGCCATGTCGACCTGCCGTTGCGGGTCGGCGAAGAGATCGCCCTGCCCGAGGATGTCGCCGCGCACCTGCTGCGGGTGCTGCGGCTGCAGGTCGGCGACGCCTGCGTGCTGTTCAACGGCGACGGCCACGACTACGACGCGCGCATCACCGCGGTCGGCAAGCGCGATGCGCGGGCATCGGTACTGGCCGCACGCCGCGTGGACAACGAGTCGCCGTTGCGGATCAGCCTGCTGCAGGGCATCGCCCGCGGCGAGAAGATGGACTGGATCCTGCAGAAGGCGACCGAACTCGGGGTGGCGCGGATCCTGCCCGCCTGCAGCGAACGCAGCGAAGTGAGGCTGGACGCGCAGCGCGCCGAAAAGCGCCTGGCGCACTGGCGCGGGATCCTGGTGTCCGCCTGCGAGCAAAGCGGCCGTGCGAGCCTGCCGGAGATCGTCGCGCCATGCGAGCTGGCGCAGGCGGCTGGGTTGCGCGCCGGACCCGGCTTCATCCTCGACCCCGAGGCAGGCGAGTCGCTCACCTCGCTGCGCGGGGCCAGCCTGCGCGAGTGCACGCTGGCGATCGGCCCCGAGGGCGGCTGGTCGCCGCGCGACCGCGAACGCCTGCTTGCGGCCGGCTACACCGGGCTGCGACTGGGGCCGCGCGTGCTGCGCACCGAAACCGCCGGGATCGCCGCGATCGCGGCGCTGCAGGCGTTGTGCGGGGACCTGGGCTAGGCGGCGATCGCCAGCGCTTCGGTGATCCGCGTTTCCAGCATCGCCAGGTCCGGCAGCAGGGCGTCGTCCTCGTTCAGGCGGACCCGGGCCAGCACACCTTCCGGAACCGCGGCATCGTCGCCCACCGCGGCCAGGCCGGCTTCGGTCACCGTCACCAGGCGCGGGAAGCCCTGGGTCAACAGGGCGAAGAACGGGTGCTTGGTATCGCCGCCCAGCGCCTTGAGCACGATCACCTTGCTGCCAAGGCCACCGCGCTCCTCGGCAATCCCGGTGAAGCGCGAGAACGACACCAGCGGCAGCTGCCAGCCGCGCCAGCGCATGCGGCCCAGCAGCCAGTCGGGCGCATCGGCGACCGGCTCCGGATCGGCGTAGGACAGCACTTCGGCGATGGTCGCGTTCGGCAGCAGCAGGCGCGCATCGGCCACCTGGATGAGCACGCCTCGGATGATGGATGCGGAGTCGGACATGGGGAACCTCAGGCGGGCCAGCGGGCAAGCAGTTTGAGCGGCAGCTTGGCGAGGCTGATGGCCTCGCCGCCGCGTGCGACCAGCGCATTGCTGGCGGCGGGATCGAAACAGTTTTCGTCGGACTGGCCAACCGCGATGCCGCCGGCCATGGCCAGCGCCAGCGCGCGGTCGACCAGTGCCGGGTCGGCGCCGCTGAGCAGCAGCAGGGCGCTGTTGGCCGCGGCGAGCGCGGCGAACGTAGGTTGCCCCGCGCAGGCCGCGAACTGCAGCCCGGCCGGCGCGGCGTGGACATCAACGCCATCCGGGATCACGTGAACGGCCGTATTCGCCACCGGGTCGCCCGGCTGCGCCAGCACGACCGGCAGCTGGGTGGCCCGCTGCATCTGCCGCACCAGCTTGTCGTAATGGCCACCCTCGATGCGCTGGCGCAACAGGATCGGATGCGGGAATCCGGCCGGCAGTCCTGCAAGCAACTGGCGCACCGCATCCGGACCACCAATCCCGGCCGCGATCACGACTGCGCCCGCGGTTGCCGCTGCGGCGCGTGGATTGCCACGCGGCAACTCCGGCATCGCCGCGACCTGCGCCTGCAGGGCTTCCATTTCGTCGCGGAAGCGCGACTCCTCCTCGCTGGCGCGCGACTGCGGGGCGGCTGCAGGCGGCGCGCCCTTGGCACGCGGCAGCACGTCGTGATGGCCGTACAGCTTGGCACCGAGGTGGCGCGCCCAGCGCGCCGCCTCCCAGCCTTCGCGCCTGGCGGCGACGTCGGCGTCCTCGAACATGATGTCCAGCGCCGGGTCGCCGAGGACCGCGTCGAACTTGTGCAGCGCCTGCTCGACGGCAGGATCGAGGATCACCAGCACCACGTCCGGCGCGGCGTTGCGCACGTCGCCCTCGCTTGCGGCCCCGGGGTCGAGCACCGCCGCGACCTCCGCGCCGGCGGCGATGATCCCGGCCTCGGTGCGCTCGCGTGCGCTGCCCGGGCGCGTCAGCAACACGACGCGCTTGCGAACGCTCACGACGCCGAACCGTCGCCCGTGCGTTCGACCCCGAGCAACTCGAGCACGTTGCGCATGAGTTCGACTTCCTGGTACGGCTTGCCGAGGTAGCGCTGCACGCCGAGGTCCATCGCGCGCTGGCGGTGCTTTTCGCCGGTACGCGAGGTGATCATGATGATCGGCACGTCGCGCATGCGTGGGTCCGCCTTCATCGCGGTCGCCAGCTCGTAGCCGTCCATGCGCGGCATTTCGATGTCGAGCAGCATCAGGTCTGGGATCGTGTCCGCCATCCGTTCCAGCGCGTCGAGGCCGTCCTTCGCGGTACCCACCTCGAATCCGTGCCGTTCCAGCACGCGGCCGGTGACCTTGCGCATGGTGACCGAGTCGTCGACCACCATGACCAGCGGCACCCGGCGTTGCTCGACCGCCTGTTCCACCGCTTCCACGTCGCGCGGCATCGACACCTGGCGGCGCACCAGCGGCGCGACGTCGAGGATCACCACCACCGAGCCATCGCCCATGATGGTGGCGCCGAAGATGCCCGGCACCGACGCCAGCTGCGGACCGCCCGACTTCACCACGATCTCGCGGTTGCCGATCACCTGGTCGATCGCCACCGCCGCGCGCAGGTCGCCGGAACGGACCAGCAGCAACGGCATCTGCAACTGGCCTTCCGCCTTCGCGGTGGTGCTGGCGCCGACGAGGTTGCCGAGGTCGTGCAACGCGTAGTCCTCGCCACCGTAGCGGTAGGCCGCGTCCGGCTTGGCCATGTCCTCGCGGGTAATCCGGCCGACGCCGCGGACCGATGCGATCGGGACCGCGTACTGGGTGTCGCCGATCTTGACGAACACCGCCTGGGTCACCGCCAGCGTCTGCGGCAGGCGCAGGGTGAAGGTGGTGCCATGGCCCGGGTTCGAGGCGATGTCGAGGGTGCCGCCGAGCTGGCGCACTTCGCTGGCGACCACGTCCATGCCGACGCCGCGGCCGGCCAGGCGGCTGACCGTTTCCGCGGTCGAGAAGCCGGGCTCCAGGATCAGCACGTCGAGGTCGGAATCGCCGAGCACCGCATCCTCGCGGATCAGTCCGCGTTCGATCGCACGCGCGCGGACCGCCTGGCGGTTGATGCCGCCACCGTCGTCGCTGACCTGCAGCACCACTTCCGAACCTTCACGGCGGACCGCGACCCGGATGCTGCCTTCCTCCGGCTTGCCCGAGCTGCGGCGCGCGCCTGGCGCTTCCAGCCCGTGCGCGACTGCGTTGCGCAGCATGTGCTCCAGCGGCGCGGTCATCCGCTCCAGCACGTTGCGGTCGAGTTCGCCCTGGGCACCGTCCAGCTTGAGCTGGGCCTGCTTCCCGGTCTCGCCGGCGGCCTGGCGGATGACCCGGCGCAGGCGCGGCACCAGCGCATCGAACGGCACCATGCGCGTGCGCATGAGGCCTTCCTGCAGCTCCGAGCTCACCCGCGACTGCTGCAGCAGCAGGGTTTCGTACTGCCGCGTGAGGTCGTCCATCGACCCATGCAGGCTCTGCAAGTCCGCCGCCGATTCGGCGAGCGCGCGCGACAGCTGCTGCAGGGTGCTGAAGCGGTCGAGCTCCAGCGGGTCGAAGGTCGCGTCCGCGGTGTCGTGCTCGCGCTGGTAGCGGGCGATGATCTGCGCTTCGGTTTCCGCGTCGAGGCGGCGCAACTGGTCGCGCAGGCGCAGGTTGGTCTGCTCCATTTCCGCGGCGGTGTTGCGGAACGCACCCAGCTGCTGTTCCAGCCGCGAGCGGTAGATCGCCACCTCGCCCGCATAGTTCACCAGGCGGTCGAGCAGGTCGGCGCGGATGCGCACCTGCTCCTGCGGCGCGCGCACGCCGATGTCCTCGTCGTCGCCGAAGCCTTCGGCCACCATCGGCGCCGACAGCGGCTTGAGCTCGATCTTCGCAGCCGGCGCGGGCACGAAGTGCAGGCCGTCGTCGGCGGCCTCGGCCACCGCGACCGGTGCTTCGGCACGGGCATTGAACTCGTCGATCAGACCAACCGGCATGCCGACCGCGCGACGCGCGGCGACGCGGGTGATCATCCCGTGCAGGCGGTCGAAACCGCGCTCGAGCAGGGGCACGCCATCGCGGCCGAGTTCGGCACGCTGGGCGACCACCGCTTCCAGCAGGGTTTCCATCGCGTGGCCGAGTTCGCCCACCGGCATGATGCCGGCCATGCGCGCGCCGCCCTTGAGGGTGTGCAGTTCGCGCTGCAGGCCAACCATGGCCTCGCGGTCTTCCGGCGCGTCGCGCAGCTGCGCGAGCAGGCCATCGGACTGGTCGAGCAGGTCGCCGCCTTCCTCGACGAAGATGTCGATCAGTTCCGCGTCCAGCCCGCTCATGTCGAGCGCCTCGTCCGGATCCTCGGACGAGGTGGCGCTGGCCAGCAACGCCGCCAACGCGGCCTGTTCGCGGGCCTTGGCGGCAGCCGCCGTCTCCGCGAGCCGGCGTTCGGCTTCGACCCGCTCCGCTTCGGCCTTGGCCGCCGCGATCCTCTGGGCTTCCGCGCGTTCGGCTTCCGCGCGCGCAGCGGTGATCCGCTCTGCTTCCAGGCGATCGGCTTCCGCGCGTTCGGCTGCAACCCGCTCCGCTTCCAGGCGCTCGGCTTCCACCTGCTCCGCGGCAAGCCGCTCGGCCTCGGCCTGTTCGGCCGCAATGCGCTCCGCTTCCAGGCGCTCGGCTTCCGCCTGCTCGGCGGCAACGCGTTCCGCCTCGGCCTGCTCGGCCGCAAGGCGCTCCGCTTCCAGGCGCTCGGCTTCCGCCTGCTCGGCGGCAACGCGTTCCGCCTCGGCCTGCTCGGCCGCAAGGCGCTCCGCTTCCAGGCGCTCGGCTTCCGCCTGCTCGGCGGCAACGCGCTCCGCCTCGGCCTGCTCGGCCGCAAGGCGCTCCGCTTCCAGGCGCTCGGCTTCCGCCTGCTCGGCGGCGAGCTGCGCCGCTTCGATGCGTTCGGCTTCGGTGCGCGCCTCGTCCAGGCGCGCGGCTTCCGCGGCTTCGGCGATCAGGCGATCCGCCTCGGCATGTTCCGCGGCGACCCGTGCCGCTTCCGCCTCTTCGGCGGCGAGGCGTTCTGCCTCCAGCCGCGCCGCTTCCTCGGCGGCGAGGCGCTCGGCTTCGGCCTGCTCGGCGACCCGGCGTTCCGCTTCCACGCGCTCGGCTTGCAGGCGCTCGGCTTCCTCGCGGGCAACGCGCTCGGCTTCGAGGCGCTCGGCTTCGTGTGCCGCCTCGCGCTCGGCCTCGGCGGGGCTGATGAACGGCAGGCTCGACTCGGGCAGCGCATCGCGCAATGCAACCACCGAGGCGACCAGCGCCGCATACACCGGCACCTGCGCAGGCGTTGCCTGCAGGGCATGGGTGGACGCGCGCACCGCGTCGGCAACCTCGCCGATCACGGCGACACCGCCGGCATCGGCCGCCTCACCGGCGGACAGCAGGCGCTTGACGTAGCCCTCCGCAGGCGACGTGAACGCCGTCACCGACGGCACTTCGGTCATCGCGAAAGCGCCGTTGAGAGTGTGGATTGCGCGCAGAAGGCCGTCGTTGACGGTGCTGTCGCCGGCACGCGCCTGCGCCAGCCAGGCATCGACGGTTTCCAGGTGGCCGCCGACTTCGGCGCCAAGGATGTCCAGCAGCACCGGATCGACCTGCACCGCAACCGTCTCGGCGGCGGCAGGTTCGACCAGAGGTGTTTCGGCTTCGGCTTCGACCGCGGCCGCACTGGTGTCCGCCGTGGCCGCGGCCACGACTGCGCCCAGCAACACGTCCTCGCCGGCCGCGAGGCGGTCGGCAACGCCTTCCATCGCCGCCAGGTCCACGCTGACCGCGGCCTCGCCGCGCAACGCGGCATGCAGGTGCGGCAACACATCGCGGGTCTGGCCGATGAAGGCGACCACCGCCTGGCTGGGCGGCCGCGAACCGTCCAGCACGCGGTTGAGCATGTTCTCGACGTGCCAGCTGAACTCGCCGAGGGTCTTGGCACCGACCAGCCGGCCACTGCCCTTCAGGGTGTGGAACACGCGGCGGATCGGGCGCAGCAATTCGGGGTCGTCGGGCGTGCGCCGCCACGGCGTGAGCAATTCATCGAGGTTGCCGATTTCTTCCTCGAATTCCTCCAGGAAGATCTCGCGGATTTCGTCGTCGATCTCGTCGCCGGCGCTGTCGAAACCGGCGCTGAGCGCCGGGGTACCCACCTGCTGGGCAACCACGTCCGGTGCAACCGGCGCGGCGTCTTTGGCGGCCTCGACCGCAGCGGCGGTGGCGGCAGCTTCGACCCTGGCTTCAACGGCCTCGGCTTCGGCAACCGCCTCATCGATCGCGTCTGCATCCCGCAGCGGCCAGTAGCCGAGCAACTCGAGGCTGCCGCGGGTCTTTTCGAGCAGGTCCTGACGCTGGCCATGCGGCTCGCGCAGGGATTCCAGGTAGTACTCCATGCCGGCCAGTGCATCGGCCAGGGTGTCCAGCTGGCGGCCGTCCGGGACCTGCAGCTTGCCGATCAGTTCTGCATGGCTGTAGCGCCGCAATGCCTCGAGGTAGCCGGCAGGCTCGGGCAACTGCAGCACCCGCATCGCGCCGCCGACCTCACCCAGCAGGCGCGGCACCGCATCCAGCGCGGCGTGGTCCCAATCGGTTTCGACGAAGGCCACGAACGCATTGCGCACTTCCGCGAAGTTGGCGACCGCTTCGCGCGCGAGCACCGCGATCACCTTGCGCGATTCCTGCGCCAGCAGGTTGTCGCCTGCGTCGTCGTCGCCCTGGCCCAGGCGCGCGACCTGGTCGTCCAGCGAATGGTCGATGTAGATCAGCGCACCGGCCACGTCCAGCAGGTCGGCTTCGTTCGCGGGACGCTCGCCGCTGGCGATGCCGTGCACGATCTTGCCCTGCTCCTGGATCAGGCTGCGGGCGGACTCCAGTCCGATCATGCCGAGGGTTTCGCCGATCCGGTCCAGCGCCTCCGCTTGCGGCTGCAGCGCGGCAACGTCGGCGAGGCCGGAGCGCAGGTGCAGGTCCAGCGCGTCCTTGACCCGCAGCAGGTCTTCCTTGAGCGCCGCGGACACCGTGTCCAGCAACGCCCGGTTGCGCCCGGCGAGGCTGCCGCGCGCGTGCTCGAGTTCGGCCTCGCTGGGCTCCTCCAGCAGGGACGGCAGTGCGTCCTGGTTGAGCGCGGCTTCACCGCGGGCCGCGCGCAGCTCGTTGAGCAGCGGCAGCAGCACGATCGGGATGTCGCGATGCCCGCCCTGCAGGCGCTCCAGGTAGTCCGGCAGCTGCACCACGCCGCGCATCAGCGCCGCGCAAGCCTCGTCGCGATTGCCGGTGGCGCCGCCCTGCAGCGCACCCGCCAGGTGCTCCATCTCCTCGGCCACCATCGCCGGCGCATGCAGTTCCAGCATGCGCAGGGTGCCAAGCACCTGGTGCAGGTAGCCGGCGCAGGCGCGCATGCGCTCGCTGTCGCCGGGAGACTCGGCGAAGGCCTCGATCTCGATCCGCGCCTGGCGCAGGGTCTCGTCGATCTCGGGCTTCACCCAGCCGAGCGCGGTGTGGTCGATGGCATCCCGCAACGCCGTGGTCATCGCGACGCTCCGGTAATGCCCCGCAACGCGGGGCGAGCCTTGACGGTGCTGTTCATCCGAACCTCGACGTCAGCGGATCAGGCCGGCAGCTTGAAGTCGGCGACCGAGCGGCGCAGGTCGGCGGCGAGCTGGGCCAGGATACCGACCGACTCCGCCGTCTGGCTGGCGCCCTGCGAGGTCTGCGCGGTGATCGACTGGATGGTGTTCATCGTCTGGGTGATGCCGGTTGCCGCGCTGGACTGCTGCGCCGCCGCGGTGGAGATGCCCTGAATCAGCCCGGACAGGTCCGCCGACACCTTTTCGATCTCGCCCAGCGCGGTACCCGCGTCCTCGGCGAGGCGCGCACCGGCGACCACTTCCGAGGTCGTCTGTTCCATCGAGCTGACCGCTTCGTTGGTATCGGCCTGAATGGTCTGCACCAGCGATTCGATGCGCTTGGTCGCGCTGGAGGAGCGTTCCGCGAGTCGTTGCACTTCGTCGGCCACCACCGCGAACCCGCGGCCTGCCTCACCGGCAGATGCCGCCTGGATGGCCGCGTTCAGCGCCAGGATGTTGGTCTGTTCGGAAATGTCGTTGATCAGTTCGACGATCGAGCCGATTTCCTGCGAGCTCTCGCCCAGCCGCTTGATGCGCTTGGAGGTTTCCTGGATCTGGTCGCGGATGCTGTCCATGCCGGCGATCGTCTGCCGCACCACGCCCGCGCCGTTGGTCGCGATCTGCACCGAGCGCTGCGCCACCTCGGCGGAGTCCGCGGAGTTGCGCGACACCTGGTTAATGCTGGCCGCGATCTCGTTGATGCGGTCGGTCGCGGAGTTGATCTCCTGCGCCTGGTGTTCCGCCGCCTCGGCGAGGTGCATGGCGGTGGCCTGGGTTTCCTGGGCGCTGGACGCGACCTGCACCGAGGTGTCGTTGATCGTGGTCACCAGGGTACGCAGCTGTTCCACCGCGAAGTTGATCGAGTCCGCGATCGCACCGGTCATGTCCTCGGTCACGGTCGCCTTCACGGTCAGGTCGCCTTCCGCGAGCGAACCCATTTCGTCCAGCAGGCGCATGATCGCCTCCTGGTTGCGGTCGTTCAGTTCCTTGGTGGTCTGGTAGCGCTTGCGCTCCGCGCTGCGGGTGCTGAAGTACAGGCCGACCAGCGACAGCAGGATGCCAAGGCCGGACAGGATGCTGACCCAGACGCCGCCGACGATGCTGGTGTCCTTGAGCGAACCGAACGAGGTCACGCTGGCCAGCAGGCGCTGGCTTTCCGACAGCAGCTTGTTGGAGCCGGAGGCCAGCGCCGTTGCCGACGCCTGCGCACCAAGCAGGTTGCGCGAACTGGCGTTGAGGGCGTCGAGGTCCTTCTTCATGCCCTGCCACAGGGTGAAGGCCTGGTTGAGCGGGGCCACCGCGCCGGCCGCGGTGACGCGGGCGATGTCGCCGCCGCCATTGCGCAGGCCGTTCATCGAACGATCGAACACCGCGGCGTCGCGGGCAAGGCCGTCCGCCGCCACCTGGGCACCGGAACCGCCGGCGCGCAATTCGGCGATGCGGCGGGCGATCGCCGCCGACGTCACCACCTGCTGCAGCGCGGTGAACACCTGGCCCGAACCCGCACCGCCGGAGGCAAGGCCGCGCACCACTTCGTTCAGCTGCGCCTGCAGCTGCGGCATCTTCGCGGTCACGCTGTCGGCCTGGCCGGCCAGCGCCAGCACCTGCGGCTCCGCCGCAAGCAGCTGCTCGGCGCCCTTCGCCAGCGGCGTCCAGGTGTCGGTCACCGCCTTGATCGGGCCGGAGACCCCGGTGGCATCGCCGAAGTTGTCGTTCAGCGACTTCACGTCGCCGTCGATCTGCTCCTTGGTCGCCTTGAACGCCTTGTAGGAATCGGCGTTACCCGACACCGCGTCCTGTGCCTGGACAGCGAGCCGCTGCGAGTTCACCTGCAGGTTCGAGGCCGCGGTACTGGCGCCACCGACGCGCGCCGCCTTGGTGGTGGCGTACAGGGTATTTGCGCCAAACACGACCAGCGACAGGATCAGGATCGCTGCCCAAGCACGCGTGCTGAGGTTTTGGCCCTTGCCGGCGACGGAATCCATCATAGTGCTCATGTTGCGACCTCGGCTTGCGTGCTTGGCTGGTGTGTTTGGCCGCCGATCAGGCGGCGGCTTGGCGGAATTCGGGGGTGCGCGCCAGGCGCTCGAGGCTGAACACGCCCCAGTCCTGGTCGTTGATGCGGTAGGCTCGATCGATGAAATACGCGTAGCGGCCCTCGGTCACCGCCGCCGCGTCGATGCCCTGGGCATCCACGAAGCTGCGCTGGCCGTACATTTCCTCGATGGTCACGGCGACGTCGCCGCCCGGCTGCCGCACCACCAGCACGCGCTGGCCCTCGTGCAGGACGGTACGCTCGCCTTCCAGGAACTGCTTGAGGTCGACCACTGGCAGCAGGGTGCCGCGGACGTTGGCGACGCCAAGCATCCACGGCTGCGAACCGGGGACCGGGGTGACCGCCGGCATCGACAGGATCTCGACCACCTCGTCGAAGCCCGAGGCCAACCGGTGCGACCCGATGCGGTAAGCCACGCCGCGCCACAGGCCGGGGGCATCGAGCTGCTCGGGCAGGCCGGCGACATGCGCCAGGCTGCGCTGCTCGTACTCGGCCAGGACCAGGTACGGCGAGCGCTTGTCGCGCGCGCGCAATTTCTGCTGGCGTGCCGGCTTGGCGGGTTTGGCGGGTGCGAGCTCGGCTTCGGCCTCAGGTGCGGGCGCTGCCTGCACGACGTCGGCAACCGGCGCTTCCTCGGCAATCGGGGCATCCGCCGGCGCATCTGCGCCTGCAGCCTCCACCGCGGCCGCACTTCCGGCTTCGACGTCGACCGCCGGCGCCTCCGCGTCCAGCGTCTCCGCCGCAACCAGGGACTCCACCGGAGCCACCTGCGCCGGAGCCGCCTGCTGCGGCTTGCCCTTGCCCTTGTTCTTGCCGCGCTTGGCCATCGGTCAGTGCCCAACCAGTGCGTTGATCCGCTCGATCAGGTCGGTCTCGCGCGGCGGCTTGACGATGTAGTCCTTGGCCCCCTGGCGCAACCCCCACATCTTGTCGGTATCGAGGTTCTTGGTGCTGACGATCAGCACCGGGATGTGGCTGGTATCGGCATCGCGCGAAAGCGCGCGGGTCGCCTGGAAACCGTTCATGCCCGGCAGCACCACGTCCATCAGGACCAGGTCCGGCTTGTCGCGGCGCGCGGCGGCGATCCCGTCCTCGGCACTGCCCGACGTCGTGACCTGGTGCCCGTTGCGTTCGAGCAACTGGGTCATGACCGCGGCCTCGGTCGGTGAATCCTCGATCAGCAGAATGCGTGCCATGCGTGCCTTACCCCCCGGTCAGGCGTTGACGTACGTGCGGATTGCCCCGAGCAGTTCTTCCCGCGTAAATGGCTTGGTGAGGTACTGCTCGGACCCGACGATACGTCCTCGGGCCTTGTCGAACAAACCGTCTTTCGACGAAAGCATGATGACCGGCACGGATTTGAAGGTCTGGTTGTTCTTGATCAGCGCGCAGGTCTGATAGCCATCCAGGCGCGGCATCATGATATCGACGAAGATGATCTGCGGATCGTGGTCGGCGATCTTGGCCAGCGCCTCGAAACCGTCGGTGGCGGTGACCACGTCGCAACCCTCGCGCACCAGCAGGGTCTCCGCCGTGCGGCGGATGGTCTTGGAGTCGTCGATGACCATCACCCTCAATCCCTTGAGGCTGACGTCCTGGGCGTCCTGCGTCATGCGTTCCCCTTGATCCGCTGAGCGCCGCCACGGGATTCGCCGTGGCGCGGACTGCCTATATCCCAGTCCGTGGACGACCTGTCAAGCGCCGCATTGCGTCACCCCGAAGATCGGGCCGGGTGCCCTGCTACCATCGGCCCTGCATTCCCGGGAGCTGCCGATGCCCGCTGTAGCACCACTGGACGTGGTGGTGGTGATGGATCCGATCGAATCCATCAAGCCCGCCAAGGATTCAAGTTTCGCCATGCTGCTGGAAGCCCAGCGGCGCGGCCATCGCCTGCATTACGTGCGCCCGGGCGGGTTGTCGGTCTCTGGCGCCCGCGCGGTGGCCACCGTAGCGCCGCTGGGCGTGCGCGACCAGGCGAAGGAACATTTCGAACTGGGCGCGTGGTCACGCCTCGAGTTCGGGCCCGGGCAGGTCGTGCTGATGCGCAAGGACCCGCCGGTCGATGCCGATTACCTGCATGACACCCAGATCCTCGGCATGGCGCGGTTGCAGGGCGCGCTGGTGGTCAACGACCCGCAGGGCCTGCGCGATTTCAACGAGAAGCTGGCCGCGCTGCTGTTCCCGCAGTGCTGCCCGCCGACCCTGGTCTCGCGCGACGCGACCGCGCTCAAGGCGTTCGTCGGCGAACATGGCGAGGCAGTGCTGAAGCCGCTGGACGGGATGGGCGGGCGCTCGATCTTCCGCGCCCGCGCGGGCGAGGCCAACCTCAACGTGATCCTGGAAACCCTGACCCAGGGCGGCGCCCACCTGGCGATGGCGCAGCGCTACCTTCCGGAGATCGTGGCCGGCGACAAGCGCATCCTGCTGGTCGATGGCGAGCCGGTCGACTACTGCCTGGCGCGCATCCCGCAGGGCGACGAATTCCGCGGCAACCTGGCCGCCGGCGGCCGCGGCGAAGGCCGACCGCTGACCGAGCGCGACCGCTGGATCGCGGCCCAGGTCGGTCCCGAGATGCGCCGCCGCGGCATGCTGTTCGTCGGCCTCGACGTCATCGGCGACTACCTCACCGAAGTCAACGTGACCAGCCCGACCTGCATCCGCGAGCTCGACGCCCAGTTCGGCCTGGACATCGCCGGCACCCTGTTCGAGCGCATCGAAGCCAAGCTGGCGTCCTGATGGGCGAGCCGCGCGCCGCTGCCGAGGCCGTGGTCCTGCCCCCGCCGCCACGGGTCGGCGAATCCGAGCGGCTCGGCGCGACCATGGTGCTGTCGGTGCTGGTGCACGCGATGCTGATCCTGGGCATCGGCTTCGCGGTTGAGGACGCCGCGCCGATGATGCCGACCCTCGACGTGATCCTGTCCCAGACCCGGACCGCGCTGACGCCGAAACAGGCCGACTTCCTGGCCCAGGCCGACAACCAGGGCGGCGGCGAGCACGACAAGAGCAGCCGCCCCACCGCGCCGCAGGCAGGTCCGCTGCCGCGGCCGGAGGACGGGCTGGCGCCGCGCCCGCTGCGTGCGCAGACCCCCGCGCCCAGCCCGCCGCCGGAAACGCGGGTGGTGACTTCGCGCAACGCGCGGCAGGTGCTGCCGACGCCGCAGCCGCGGCAGGAAATCGAGGCCAGCGTCCTGCCGCCGGGCAGCGAGAAGATCGACCGCGACATCGAAATGGCGCGGCTCGCCGCGGAAATCCAGTTGCGCTCGCAGCAGTACGCCAAGCGTCCCAAGCGCAAGTTCGTCTCCGCCAGCACCAAGGAATACGCGTGGGCGCAGTACCTGCGTGGCTGGGTTGACCGGGTGGAGCGCGTGGGCAACCTCAACTACCCGGACGAAGCGCGCCGCCGCAGGATCGGCGGGCTGGTGGTGATCAGCGTCGCGGTGCGCCGCGACGGCAGCGTGGAGAGCACCCGCATCATCCAGTCCAGCCACGTGCCGATGCTGGACAGTGCCGCGCTGCGCATCGTCAAGCTGTCGGAGCCGTTCGCGCCGCTGCCGAAGACCCAGGACGACCCCGACATCCTGCACGTGACCCGGACCTGGCAGTTCATGCCGGGCGGCGAGCTGATCGACCAATAGCTCCCGGCAGCGGCGCGTCAGCGGGAAGCGCGCAATGCCTGTTGTTCGGCGATGGTCAGCGCCACGTTGTTGCGCAGGTAGGCCGGCTCGATGCGCTCCGGCGCGACCGCCCCGCCGCGCGCGAACAGCAGCGCGCCGAGGCGGGCTACGTCCGCCGCATGCGGCAGCGCTTGCGGATCGACCGTGGCGAGGCGGCCCTGCATCCGTGCCTGCAACGCATTGTCGCCGGCGGCGAAGCCGGTGCCGACACCGTGCCAGCAATCGCCCGCGGGGAGGATCGCGGCATCCGGCTTGACCACGACCTCCTCGCCCAATGCGACGACATCGTCGCCAGCGCGGGCGAAGGCGGCGAGGTAGACCTCGCCCATCCGCGCGTCGATCGCGGCGACGATGCGGCCGCCTTCGGCGCGCATCGCCAGCGCGGCCAGCGTCGAGACCGGCAGCAGCGGCCGATCCAGCGCCAGCGCGATGCCCTGCGCCAGCGCGATCGCCAGGCGCACGCCGGTGAACGCACCCGGGCCGCGACCGACGGCGATCGCATCGAGCTGGGGCTTGGCCACGCCAGCGTCGGCCAGCAGCTGCTCCGCCCATGGCAGGGCCAGTTCGGCGTGCCGGCGCGGGGCGATCTCGAAGCGCTCACGGACATCGCCGTCGACCAGGATCGCGACGGAGCAGGCTTCGGTGGCGGTTTCGATCGCAAGCAGTCTCATCGCTCAATTATCCGCGAAGAAGGCCTGCACGTCGGCGAGTTCACGCGTGCGCGGGATCGGCGGCAGCGACTCCAGGAACACGCGGCCGTAGCTCTTCTGGGTCAGCCGCGGATCGCACAGCACCAGCACGCCACGGTCGCGCTCGGTGCGGATCAGGCGGCCGGCACCCTGCTTGAGCGCGATCACCGCCTGCGGCAGTTGCTCGTCGCGGAACGGGTTGCCGCCGCTGCGGCGGATCGCATCCAGGCGCGCTTCGAACACCGGATCGTCCGGCGCGGCGAACGGCAGCTTGTCGATCACGACCACCGACAACGCATCGCCGGCCACGTCCACGCCCTCGCGGAAACTCGCGGTGCCCAGCAGCACGCCGTTGCCGGACTCGCGGAAACGCTGCAGCAGCACATGCCGCGGCTCGCTGCCCTGGACGAACAGCGGCCACGGCCCGTCGCGCAGGAGTTCGGCGGCCTCGCGCAGGGCACGGTGCGAGGCGAACAGCAGGAACGCGCGCCCGGCCGAGGCGTGCAGCACAGGCAGCAGCGCGTCGACGAGGGCGGCGCCGAAATCGCGCGCGGCCGGTTCCGGCAACCGCGGCGGCAGGTAGCACAGGGCCTGCCGGTCCCAGTCGAACGGGCTGGGCTCGATCAGTTCCACCGCCGTATCGATGCCCAGCCGCTGCGCGATGTGCGAGAAGCCACCGGCGACCGCCAGCGTGGCCGAGGTGAATACCCAGGCGGCGTGCGAGGCATCCCGATGCGCGCGCAATGGCGCGGACACGTCCAGCGGCGTGCGCTGCAGGCGGAAGCCGCGCGGGGTGAGTTCGTACCAGTGCACGGAAACGGGGTCAGGGCCACTTGCCGCCGGCACGTCCGCCGACCTCGGCATGCCTGCATCCGGACGTGGACCTGATCCGGCTTCTCCCAGCCAGCGGCGCAGCCGGCCGAGCTGGTCGTTCGCGCGCAGGTGGCAGGCATCGAAGCCGGGCGCGGCTTCGCGCAGCGGCTGCAGCGCCTGCTGGAGCGCCTGCAGGGCATGCTCCAGCGCCTGGAACCCGGCCTCGACGCCTTCGCCCTCCAGCGCGCGCCAGCGGGTGCCGCGCTGCGGCAGGTGGTCCATCCCTGCACGCAGTGCGCGCGCCGCCTGTTCAAGCATGCGTGCCGGTTCCTGCAGGCTGCCCAGCGCTCCCGGCACGTCCTTGCATTCGGCGATCGCGTCGCGTGCAAGTTCGACCAGCGGCCGCGCGCCCAGGCCCTCGCCGAAGAACTGCGCGGCAAGTTCCGGCAGCTGGTGGGCCTCGTCGACCACGAACGCCTGCGCGCCCGGCAGGATTTCGCCGAAGCCTTCCTGCTTGAGCGCAAGGTCGGCCAGCAGCAGGTGGTGGTTGACCACCACCAGGTCGGCGGTCTGCGCGCGCTGGCGCGCCTGCACCACGAAGCAGTCGCTCCAGGAGGGGCACTCGCTGCCCAGGCAGTTGTCGGCGGTGGAGGTCACCTGCGGCAGCAAGGGGCTGTCTTCAGGCAGCGCGTCCAGTTCGGCCATGTCGCCGAACTTGGTGCGCCCGCTCCAGGCGACCACGCGCTGGAACTGCGCGACCTGCTCACGCGAACTGAAGCCGCCCTTGGACAGCTGCGGATCGCCCTTCGCCTGCTCCATCCGGTACAGGCACAGGTAGTTCGAGCGGCCCTTCAGCAGGGCCGTCTTCAGGCCGATCCCGAGCGCGTCGCGCACGCGCGGCAGGTCCCGGAAATACAGCTGGTCCTGCAGTGCGCGGGTGCCGGTGGAGATGATCGTCTTCATTCCCGACAGCAGCGCCGGGACCAGGTAGGCGAAGGTCTTGCCGGTGCCGGTGCCGGCCTCCGCGAGCAGCACGCCGCGCTGTTCGAAGGCCTCGGCCACCGCCATCGCCAGCCGCTGTTGCGCGGGCCTGGCAACGAAGCCGGGGATGCCCTGCGCCAGCGCCGCGCCTTCGGACAGCGCATCGCGGGCGCCTGCACCCAGGCGCGAGGTCGAGATCGGGTCCACCACCGGCTCAGGGTTGCGGCACGGGATCGGCCGGCGGCGCGGGTTCCGGTGGCGCCTGGGTGGCCGGGTCGCGGCCATCGCCCAAGCCGAGGAAGTCGCGGATCGCCTGGCCGGCACGCTCCAGTGGCGCACTGCCGTCGTCGGGTGGCAACGGGTTGCCGAATTCGTCGAACGCAGGGGGTGGCGCGTACACGCATTGCCGGTACGTCGGCGCGTAGCCGGCCACGAAGGCGAAGCGGCGCGCACCCGGGCAGCCGGGATCGGTGCTGTGGCCGCCCTCCACCCACTGCCAGTCCAGGCCCTCGCCCGGCACCCGCAGGGTTGCGCTGGGCAGGCGCGCGAAGATGTCCGACCACACCCGCATGCCGCCGGTGGCGCCGTACAGGCCGGTCGGCTGGTTCTGGTCGTTGCCGACCCAGACCACCGCCAGGTGGTCGCCGGTATAACCGGCGAACCAGCTGTCGCGGCTGTCGTTGCTGGTGCCGGTCTTGCCCGCCGGCGCCAACCGGCCGAGACCGTCGCGCAGCAGCGGACGGCCGGTGCCGGAGGTGACCGCGTACTGCAGGGCGGTGCCGACCAGCCGCGCCGCCACCGCATCACCCTTCTGCGCCGGCGGCGGTGCGCTGTCGTAGCGCTTGATCGTGCGGCCCTGCGGATCGAGCACGCCGCGCACGGCATGCAACGGCTGGATCTCGCCGTCGGCGGCGAGGAACTGGTAGAGCTGGGCCATCGCGTACGGGCTCTGGTCGACCGCCCCCAGGATCAGCGAGGGCTGGCCCTCGGACGTGATACCCGCCAGCGTGCGGATCAGGTCCGCCAGCCGCTGCGGTTGCACGTCCATGCCCAGTCGCACCGTGGCCTGGTTGTAGCTCTGCGCGAGCGCATCGACCAGGCGCACCGTGCCGTGGCTGCGGTTGTCGGAATTTCCCGGCTTCCAGTCGCGGCCGCGGCCGAGGCTGACGGTCACCGGCGCATCGCTGATGGTGCTGGCCAGCGACCATTTGTCCGGCTGCGCCAGCGCCAGCAGGTAGACGAAGGGCTTGAGCAGCGATCCGACCGGGCGCCTGGCGTCGACCGCGCGGTTGAAGCCCTGTTCGCCGAAATTGCGGCTGCCGACCACCGCGACCACGTCGCCATTGTGGACGTCGGTCATCACCACGCCTGCCTGCAGCGGTGGCCGGCCCTTGCCACCCACCGATTTCAGGGTGCGCGCGACCGCGCCCTCGGCATAGCCCTGCGCGGACGGCGACATGCCGGTCATCACGCTGAGGCCGGCCCCGGAGATCGAATCCGCCGGGTAGTCGCGCGCCAGCTGCTTGCGCACCAGGTCGACGTACGACGGGAAGCGGTTGGCGGCGACGTTGCCGGCGTTTTCGGTGATGCCCAGCGGCGCCGTGGTGGCGCGCTTGAACTCGGCATCGTCGATCAGGCCGCTTTCGTGCATCTTGCCGAGCACGAAGTTGCGGCGCTCGGTCGCGCGCGCCGGGTTGCGCCGCGGGTTGTACCAGGACGGCCCCTTGACCAGCCCGATCAGCAGCGCGACCTGCTCGGTGGAGAGGTCGCGCAGGTCGCGGCCGAACCAGAATTCGGAGGCGGCGGCGACCCCGCGGATCGCCTGCGCGCCGCGCTGGCCGAGGTCGACCTGGTTGAAATAGGCCTCGAGGATGGTGCGCTTGTCGTAGCGCGCCTCCAGCAGCAGGGCGAACAGGATTTCCTTGAACTTGCGGGTGTAGGTCTGCTCCTTGCCGATCCCCAGCAGGCCGCTGCGGGCCAGTTGCTGGGTCAGGGTGCTGGCGCCCTGGCGGGTGTCGCCGCCGGACTTCACGTTGACGAACAGCGCGCGCAGCATGCCGCTGAAATCCACCCCCAGGTGGTGGGCGAAGTCGCGGTCTTCCACCGCCTGCAGGCCGGTGACCAGCAGTTCCGGCACTTCCTCGATCCGCACCAGCCGGCGTTCTTCCTGCTGTTGCCCGTACAGGGTGGCGATCCGCGCCGGGTCCAGCCGCGCGCTGCGCAGCGCCTTGCGGCTGCCGAGGTCGCGGATCGCGATGACTTCGCCGCCGGACAGGGTCACTTCCAGCCGCGCCGGTGCGATCCGGCCATCGACGTCGTCGTAGCCACGGCTGGCGATGTGCCAGCGACTGCCGTTGCGTGCGTAGGTGCCGGCGCGCTTGCCATCGCCACCGTGGTAGGACGCGGCGTCCAGCTCGGTCTTGAGGGTCTGCGCATCCATCGCCAGGCCGTCGCGCAGGGTCAGCGGCCGCGCGTAGACCCGGGTCGGCACCTGCCAGCGCAGCTTGCCGAAGCGCTCGCCGACCTGGTGGTTCAGGTACAGCATGTACGGGACCAGGAAGCCCAGCAGCAGGGCGGCGGCAGCCAGGCCCCAGGTCAACAGCCGCGACCGCCAGTCGATGCCGCCCTCGCCGCCTTCCCGATCCTCGTCGTGCAGGTCGTCGTCTTCGTCTTCGATGCGGGGCATGGGCGGTCTGGCTGGCGGCGGTTTCGCAGGATGCGACAATGCCGGGAACGGTCGTGGCGAGTCTAGCGCAGGGGTTGCGCGCTGCGCGGTAGGCCGTCGCCCCCTTCGTCAGCCAGAATTTACCAGCCGGAGTTCCGCCGCATGCCCATCCCCGCCGAGGCGCGCTTCTGGATCGCGCGCGCGCTGGGCCTGTGGCGGCGCGGCTGGGCCAGCCTGCGCACGCGCGGGCTGGCGGCCAGCTGGCGGCGCCTGCAGCTGCATTTCCGGCGCCCGGCGGTCCCGGCACTGCCGCTGTACGCGCCGGACGCGTTGCCGTTCGCGCCATTCGCGATCGCGACGTCGGACGCCCCGCGCGCGAGCATCGTGGTGCCGGTCCACGGTGCGTTCGCGCATACCCTCGCCTGCCTGCGCGCGCTGGCCGCGCATCCGCCGCGCGCCGCGTTCGAGCTGATCGTGGTCGACGATGCCTCGCCCGACGACAGCCTGGCGCGGCTCGCGCAGGTCGGCGGCATCCGCGTGCATGCGCGTGCGCGCAACGGCGGCTTCATCGCCGCCTGCAACGACGGCGCGGCGCTGGCGCGCGGCGACTACCTGGTGTTCCTCAACAACGACACGGTGCCGCAGCCCGGCTGGCTGGACGCGCTGCTGGGCACGTTCGATCAACACCCGGGCACCGGCCTGGCCGGCGCGAAGCTGGTGTACCCCGATGGCCGCCTGCAGGAAGCCGGCGGGGTGGTGTTCGCCGACGGATCCGGCTGGAACTACGGCCGCAACGATTCGCCGGACGATTGCCGCTACGCCTGCGTGCGCGCTGCCGACTACTGCAGCGGCGCCGCGATCGCGATCCCGCGCGGACTCTTCGAGCGCCTCGGTGGCTTCGACCAGCGCTACGCACCCGCCTATTACGAAGACACCGACCTCGCCTTCGCGGTGCGCGCTGCCGGCCTGCGCGTGCTCTACCAGCCGGCGGCGGTGGTGGTGCACGACGAAGGCGCGACCGCCGGCACCGACCTGGCGCAGGGGCCGAAGGCGGCGCAGGTGCGCAACCAGTCGGTGTTCGCGCACAAATGGCAGGACGCGCTGCGCACGCAGCTGCCGGCAGGCAGCATCCCGACGCCGGCGCTGCTGCATCGCGGCCAGCCGCAGGTGCTGATCGTCGATGCACTGACCCCGCAGCCCGATCGCGATTCCGGTTCGCTGCGTCTGGTCAACCTGATGCGGCTGCTGATCGGGGAAGGCGCGCACGTGGTGTTCCTGCCGGCCAACCGCAGTGCCGACGGCGCGTACACGACTGCCCTGCAGCAGCTGGGGGTGGAGTGCTGGCACGCACCGTTCGCCACCGGCATCCCGGCCTGGCTGCGCGAACACGGGCCGCGCTTCGACGTGGCGATGGTCAGCCGCCATTACGTCGCCAGCGAACTGCTGCCGCTGCTGCGCAAGCACGCGCCGCGCGCGCGGGTGTTGTTCGACACCGTGGACCTGCACTACCTGCGCGAACGCCGCGCCGCCGGACTGTCGGGCGATGCCGCCGCCCTGCGCGCTGCGCAGCGCACCCGCGAGGCGGAGCTGGCGCTGGTGGCGCAGGCCGATGCGACGCTGGTGGTGAGCGAGGCCGAACGCGCGCTGCTGGCCGAGGATGCACCGGGCGCGCAGGTGCGGGTGCTGTCCAACCTGCACGAACCCGGCGCGGACGGCCTGGCCTGGTCGCAACGCCGCGACCTGCTGTTCGTGGGCGGCTTCCGCCACCCGCCGAATGTCGATGCGGTGCTGTGGTTCGTGCGCGAGGTGTTCCCGCGCATCCGCGCCGCCCGCGGCGACGTCCGCTTCCACTGCATCGGTGGCGATGTTCCCGCCGAGGTGCAGGCGCTGGCCGCCAGCGATGGCGTCCTGATCCACGGCCACGTCCCGGACCTGCAGCCCTGGCTGGCCGGCTGCCTGGCCGCGGTCGCGCCGATGCGCTACGGCGCCGGGGTCAAGGGCAAGGTCAACCAGGCGATGGCGCACGGCCTGCCGGTGGTCGCGACCACGCCCGCGGCGGAAGGCATGCACCTGGTCGATGGCCGCGACGTGCTGGTCGCCGACGCCGCGGAGGCGTTCGCCACGGCGGTACTGCGCCTGCACCAGGACGAGGCCCTGTGGACACGGCTGGCGGCGAACGGCCGCGCCAGCGTGGCGCGGCATTTCTCGATGGACGCCGCGCGCGGCGTGGTGCGCGAGCTGTTCCTGCACTGAGTCGTGGACGCGGCGTGCCGCTGCCGGCCGCCAGAGCCGTCGCCGACGCGTGGTTGCGAAGCCGGGTCCGGGCGTTCGCCGGCGCGGTGGCGGTCGCTCAGCCGCGGCGCGCGGATTCGACCCCGGCCATCGCTTCCAGCCGCCCCAGCAACAGCCCGAGCTGGCCATAGTCGGCCACCCGCACGCGCACGTTCAGGCGCACCCGCGGGTCGCCATCGCGCAGCTGGTCGGCGTGCAAACCCAGCACATGCACGCCCTGCTGGGCGAGCAGGGTGGTGATGTCCTTCAGCAGCCATTTGCGGTCGACCGCCTCGATCCGGATCGCCACCTCGTGGCCGCCGCTGCGCGCGCCCCACTCCACCGGCAGCACCCGCGCCGGCTGCCTGCCGGCCAGGCGCAGGAACGACGCGCAGTCAGGCCGGTGCACGCTGACCCCGCGCGCGCGGGTCAGGTAACCGGCGATCGGCTCCCCCGGCAACGGCTGGCAGCAGCGCGCGACCTGCGCCAGCAGGTTGTCCACGCCCTGCACGGTGACCGTACCGGCGGCGGGCGTGGTCGCCTTCGGCGGCGCGGTGGACGGCAACGGCGGTGCTTCTTCCGCCGGCTTCTCCAGCTCCAGCAGGGCGCGCCCGACCTGGTTCGGGCCGACATCGCCCAGCGCCACCAGCACCAGCAGTTCGTCCACCGTGGCCACGTTGAACCTGCCCAGCACTGGCTGCAGGTCGGCGTGCAGCAGTCCGAGCCGGCGCAGGTCGCGGTCCAGCAGTTCGCGTCCGGCCTGCAGGTTGCGCGCACGGTCCAGCTTGTTGAACCAGGCCCGCACCTTCTCCCGCGAGCGGTTGCTGGCAAGGAAGCCGGAACTGGCCTGCAGCCAGTCGCGCCGGGGTTCCGCGGTCTTGCCGGTCAGGATCTCGACGCGCTCGCCGCTGCGTAGCTGGGTGTTGAGCGGCACGATGCGGCCATCCACCTTCGCGCCGCGGCAGCGATGGCCGACCATGGTGTGCACCTGGTAGGCAAAGTCGAGCACGGTCGCGCCCTGCTGCAGGTCGACCACTTCGCCTTTCGGCGTCAGCGCGTAGACGCGATCCTCGACCAGCTCGCTGTCCATCGCGTCCAGCGGCGACGCCTCGCCGTCGCGCGCGGCCTCCGCGGCCTGCTCCAGCAGCTTGCGCATCCACGCGATGCGCTTGTCCATCGCCGCGCCGCCGGCCGCGCCGCCCTCCTTGTAGCGCCAGTGCGCGGCCACGCCGAGTTCGGCCTGCGGCGTGCATCTCGCGGGTGCGGATCTGCACTTCCAGGGTCTTGCCGCCAGGCCCGACCACCGCGGTGTGCAGCGAGCGGTAGCCGTTGCTCTTGGGGCGCGCGATGTAGTCGTCGAACTCGCTCGGGACCGGCAGCCACAGTGCGTGCACCAGGCCAAGCACGGCGTAGCAGTCGGCGACATCCTCCACCAGCACCCGCAGCGCGCGCAGGTCGTACAGCTCGCCGATCGGCGCATCCTTGCGGCGCATCTTCTTCCAGATGCTGAAGATGTGCTTGGGCCGCCCGGCGATGTCGGCGTTGGCGATCCCCTGCGCCGCCAGCGCTTCCTGCAGCTGCGCCTTCGCCTGCTCGATGTAGCGCTCGCGGCCGCTGCGGTTGTCGTCCAGCAGGCGGGCGATGCGCAGGTAGGTGTCGGTTTCCAGGCTGCGGAACGCCAGGTCCTCCAGCTCCCACTTCAGCTGCCAGATGCCCAGCCGGTTGGCCAGCGGCGCATGGATGTCGCGGGTCAACTGCGCCAGTGCGCGCTGCTCCTCCACCGGCAGGCGCCACGCCGCGCGCATGCGCGACAGCTGGCGCGCCAGCACGATCGGCACCACCCGCAGGTCGCGCACCAGCGCCAGCAGCAACCGGCGCATGCCCTCCGGGTTGCGGCCACCGCCGTGGCTGCGATGCAGCGCCCACACCCGGCTGGCCGCACGCTGGCCCTCCAGCAGCGCCTGCAGGCGCTCGGGGATCGCCACGCCCTGGCCGGCGGCGCTGCGCTCGACATCCACCAGCGCGTCCAGCAGGGCCGCGGCGACCACGTCGGCATCGGCATTCAACGAGGCCAGGATGCGCAGGGTGTCGGCCAGCACGTCGGCGCGGTCGCGCATCGGCGCACCCGCCTCCGCCTGCGCGCTCCACAGCGCCGCCAGCGGCTCCGGCAGCGCGCCCGCCGGCAGGCGCGAGAGCGCATCGGCGTAGTGCATCTTGGCGGCGGCAACGGGCGCAGGCATGGCCCTACAGTAGCGACGCCGGCGCGCTGCAGCCAGCCATGCAGCGGCATGCCGTCATGGTCGCTGCAGCCGTTGCAGGCGGGCCGCCAGGCGCTTGGGCGAAACCCCGCCCTTGACTCCCAGCTCCTGCGCGAACAGCTGCACGCGCAGCTCCTGCAGTTCCCGGCGCAAGGCCTGCGCGTCGGCATCGGCCGGATCCGCCGCCGCCAGCGCATCGGCGAACGGCTTGAGTTCGAGCATGCGCGCCTGGTCGCGGGTCGGGTCGCGTTGCGCGCGCTCGGCGCGCAGCACCAGCGCCTTCAGCCAGCGCGGATACTCGGCCAGCACCTCCGCCGGGACCTCGCGCAGGAAGCCCGGCGCAGCCAACGCCGCCAGCTGTGCCTGCATGTCATCGAGGTTGGCGCGCGCCCAGCCCATCAGCTTCGACTCCAGCTTCGCGCGCACGTCCGCCACCAGCCCGAGGATGGTGTCCGCCTGCCGCAGCCGCTGCATGGCTTCGCCGAACAGCGCCTTGGCGAGCGCGTCGCGGCGCTGCGCGAAGGCCTCCGCATCGCGGATCGCGAGCAGGCCGTCCGCGGCCAGCGCGGCAAACGCACCATCGACCAGGTCCGAGCGCAGGCGGTCCGCATCCTTCAGACCGTCGCGGCGCGGGTCCACGGATTCGATGGCCGCGTAAAGCAGCGAAATCTTCGGCTGCACCGGCAGCTGCTTGCGCGCCTGTTTCAGCTTGTCTGCCAGCGCGATCGCCAGCAGCCGGCGCACGCCCTGAGGATGCAGGCGCTCGGCCACCTCGCGCTGCGCGTGCAGGGCCAGCGAGACGCTGTCGCCATCGTCCTGCAACGCCGGATAGGCCGGCACGCCGCCGGCGCCCGGCACCGACACGGGAACCGGCGCGGCCGGAAAACCGGTCATGCCTGCTTGCGCCATGCCCTGCGCGGCGTGACGTGCGAACGCCTGCGCGGCGCGCTCGCCGAAGCGCGCGCGCAGTTCGGCGAGATCGCGCGACTCGGCCAGTACTGCCTTGCCATCCAGCAGGCGCAGGTTGGCGCGCAGGTACGGCGCGATGGCGGCGGCATCGAAATCCAGCGCGGACACCTCCACCCCGGAGAGCTTCTTCAGGAAGCGTGCAAGCGCGCCCTCGATGCTGTCCGGCTCCACCGTTGCGTGCGCCTCCGCGAAGGCGCGGGCGAAATCCGGTGCCGGCACGAAGTTGCGCCGCAACGCCTTCGGCAGCGAGCGGATCAGCGCCACCGCCTTGTCCTCCACGAAGCCCGGCGCCAGCCACGACAGGCGGGCGGCATCCAGCGCGTTGAGCAGATGCAGCGGCAGCGCCACGGTCATGCCGTCGTCCACCGCGCCGGGCTCGAAGCGGTATTGCACCGCCAACCGCACATCACCCAGCGCGAGATACGCCGGGAAGCGCGCGGCATCGGTCTGGTCGGCCACCAGCAGGTCGTCGCGCGTCCACTCCAGCGCGGCCTTTTCGTCCTTCGACAGTTTGCCGAACCACGCATCCAGCGCCTGCGCGTTGTGCACGTGCGCTGGCAGCCGGTCCAGGTACCAGCGCGCCTGCCAGTCCTCGTCCACCACCAGGCCGACCCGGCGCTGCTTGGCCTCTTCCTGCTGCGCCAGCGCCAGCGTGCGCAGGTTGCGGGCGAGGAAGCCGCTGCGGGTGTTGATCTCGCCGGCCAGCAGGGCCTCGCGCACGAAGATGCCGCGGCTCTCTTCCGGGAACAGCGCGCCGTAATGGATGGGCCGCTTGGGTGCCAGCACCAACCCGAACAGGCTGATCTGCTCGCTACCCAGCACCCGTCCCTGCGCACGCGACCAGTGCGGATCGTGGTGGCGGCGCGCCAGCAGGTGCGGCAGCTCGGCGATCACCCAGTCCGGTTCGATGCCGGCGTTGGTGATCGCCCAGACTTTCTCGGTGTCCAGCAGGTTGGCCGACAGCACCCACGGTGGCGGCTTCGACGCCAGCCTTGAGCCGGGGAACAGCTGGAACTTGCGCCCGCGCGGGCCGTCGTAGAGACCCTTGTCACCACGATTGCCGATCTGGGTGGGCAAGCCGGCGATCAGCGCGCGATGCAGTTCAGCAAAGCCGCCTGGTTCATCGTTCTGCTGCCAGCCCAGCTCATCGCACTGCAGCTTCAACTGTCGATGCAATTCCCACCATTCGCGCAGGCGCAGGAAGCCGAGGAAATGCTTGTCGGCCCATTTGCGCAGCTGCGACTGGGTCATGTCCTCGTGCGCTTCGCGATAGGCCTGCCACAGCTTGAGGATGCCGATGAATTCCGACTTTGCATCGGCGAACTGCGCGTGCGCGGCATCGGCGGCGCCGCGGGCGTCGGCAGGGCGCTCGCGCGGGTCCTGGATGCCGAGGAAACTGGCGATCACCAGCATCTCGCGCAGCACGCCGTGCACCTGCGCGGCCACCAGCATGCGCGCCAGCTTCACGTCCACCGGCAGCTTCGCCATCGCCTTGCCGATGGCGGTGAGCTTGCGGTTGGCATCGACCGCACCGAGTTCGTTCAGCTGCTGCCAGCCGTCGGCAACGGCGCGCGAATCGGGCGGCTCCAGGAACGGGAAGTCTTCAATGCTGCCCAGCCCCAGCGACAGCATCCGCAGGATCACCCCGGCCAGCGCGGCGCGGCGGATTTCCGGGTCGGTGAATTCGGGCCGCGCGGCGTAGTCGGCCTCCGAGTACAGCCGGAAGCAGGTGCCGGGCGCGATCCGCCCGCAGCGGCCGGCGCGCTGGTTGGCGCTGGCCTGCGAAACATCCTCGATGTGCAGGCGGTCCAGCTTCTGGCGCGGGCTGTAGCGCTTGACCCGGGCCACGCCGGGGTCGATGACGTAATGGATGCGCGGCACCGTCAGCGAGGTCTCGGCCACGTTGGTGGCCAGCACGATGCGCCGCTGCGGGCCGGGCTGGAACACGCGGTCCTGGTCCTTCGCCGACAGCCGCGCGTACAGCGGCAGCACTTCGGTGTGGCGGTATTTGCGCTTCTCCAGCGCCTGGTGGGCGTCGCGGATCTCGCGTTCGCCGGGCAGGAAGATCAGGGTGTCGCCGATGCCCCTGTCGCGCATGATCTCGTCGCAGGCCGCGACGATGCCATCGACGATCGTGCGCTCGCCCGCTCCTTCCAACGATTCCGCTGCCATCCGTGGCGAAACTTCGCCGCCTTCGGATCGCCCTGCCCGGCCATCCGTGGCCGGGCGTTCGCCGGTGCGGCGGACAAGTTGTCCGCCGGCACGCGCCGGCTCACCCAGCGGGCGATAACGCATTTCCACCGGAAACCCGCGTCCCTCCACGCCGACCACCGGCGCACCGCCGAAGTGTTCGGCGAAGCGCGCGGTATCGATGGTCGCCGAGGTGACGATCAGCTTCAGGTCGGGCCGCTTCGGCAACAGCTGCTTCAGGTAGCCCAGCAGGAAGTCGATGTTGAGGCTGCGCTCGTGCGCCTCGTCGATGATCAGGGTGTCGTACTTCGACAGCCAGCGGTCGGTCTGGATTTCCGCCAGCAGGATGCCGTCGGTCATGAACTTGATCGCGGTCTGCTCGCCGACCGCGTCGTTGAAGCGCACCTGGAAGCCGACCGCGCCACCCAGCGGCACCTGCAGCTCCTCGGCGACGCGCCGCGCCACCGAGCGCGCGGCGATCCGGCGCGGCTGGGTACAGCCGACCATGCCCGCCGCGCCGCGCCCGGCCAGCAGGCACAGCTTGGGCAGCTGGGTGGTCTTGCCGCTGCCGGTTTCGCCGGCGACCACCACCACCTGGTGGGCGCGGATCAGGGCGACGATCTCGTCGGCGTGCGCGGCGATCGGCAACGTCGTATCCACGCTGGCCGCAGGCAAGGCAGCGGCACGGCGCGCGCGTTCCGCCACCGACGCCTGCAGCTTCGCCGCGAAGCCCACGCGCAGGGCCGGGTCGTCTGGCTTTGCGTTCCACTTCGACCACAGCGCCAGCAGCCGGCCGCGGTCCTTGCTCAACGCGCCGTCGATGGCGCGCCGGGCCTGCCTTGACGCGGTCTTTCCGTTGTTTTCGGTAGCTTGCATCGATGGCCGTGCCAGGTAACGTTGATCACACGGCAACGCCGCATCCCGCTATTGTCGCCGCAACCACCAAGGGAACATCGCCATGGCCAAGAAGAAGTCCGCCCCCAAGTCCACCGCCAAGCCCGCCCCCAAGGCCGACAAGCCGCTGCCCACCGCGCACGCCGACGGCGCGCCGGGCATCGACATCGGCATTTCCACCGGCGACCGCCGCAAGGTCGCGGACGGCCTGTCGCATTTCCTGGCCGATGCCTACACCCTGTACCTGAAGACCCACAACTTCCACTGGAACATCACCGGGCCGATGTTCAACAGCCTGCACGTGATGTTCGAGGGCCAGTACACCGAGCAATGGACCGCGCTGGACGAAATCGCCGAACGCATCCGCGCACTCGGCTTCAAGGCGCCGGGTTCATACGCGGAGTTCGTCCGCCTGAGTTCGATCCCCGAAGAACCCGGCCTGGGCGACTCCGCCGACTGGCGCGAGATGGTGCGCCAGCTGGTGGTCGGCAACGAAGCCGTGTGCCGCACCGCGCGCAAGGTGCTGGCCACCGCCGACAAGGCCGGCGACGACCCCACCGTGGACCTGATGACCCAGCGCCTGAACATCCACGAGAAGAACGCGTGGATGCTGCGGTCGTTGCTGCAGTAGGCGACCCTGCGGAATCACCCCATGGGAGCCCCTGCCCTCGAACAACTCCGCCACGTCTTCGGTTACGACAGCTTCCGCGGCGAACAGGCCGACATCGTCGGACACCTGGTCGCCGGTGGCGATGCCTTGGTGCTGATGCCCACCGGCGGCGGCAAGTCGCTGTGCTACCAGCTGCCGGCGCTGCTGCGCGCCGGCACCGCGATCGTGGTGTCGCCGCTGATCGCGCTGATGCAGGACCAGGTGGAGGCATTGCGCCAGCTTGGGGTGCGCGCCGCCTTCCTGAATTCCAGCCTGGATGCCGGCGCGGCGGCGCAGGTCGAGCGGGAATTGCTCGACAGCCAGCTCGACCTGCTCTATGTCGCCCCGGAGCGGCTGCTGACACCGCGCTTCCTGTCCCTGCTGGAACGCACGCCGGTCGCGCTGTTCGCGATCGACGAGGCGCATTGCGTCTCCCAATGGGGCCACGATTTCCGCCCCGAATACCGCCAGCTGACCCTGCTGCACGAGCGCTGGCCGGACGTGCCGCGGATCGCTTTGACCGCCACCGCGGATGCGCCGACCCGGCGCGAGATCGTGGAGCGGCTGGCGCTGGAGGACGCGCGCCAGTTCGTCAGTTCGTTCGACCGTCCGAACATCCGCTACACGGTGGTGGCCAAGGACGACAGCCGCCGCCAGCTGCTGGAGTTCCTGGACGACCATCGCGGCGACAGCGGCATCGTCTATTGCCTGTCGCGGCGCAAGGTCGATGCCACCGCCGAACTGCTGGCCGGGCGCGGCGTGCGTGCGCTGCCGTACCACGCCGGCCTGGACGCGGCCACCCGCGCCGAACACCAGCGCCGCTTCCTGCGCGAGGACGGGATCGTGATGGTGGCGACGATCGCCTTCGGCATGGGCATCGACAAGCCCGACGTGCGCTTCGTGGCCCACCTCGACTTGCCGAAATCGCTGGAAGGCTATTACCAGGAAACCGGCCGCGCCGGCCGCGATGGCGATCCCGCCGAGGCGTGGCTGGCCTACGGACTGGGCGACGCGGTGCTGCTGCGAAGGATGATCGAAGACGGCGATGCCGGCGACGAGCGCAAGTGGCTGGAGCGCGGCAAGCTCGACGCGCTGATCGGTTACTGCGAATCCACCGGGTGTCGCCGGCAGTCGTTGCTGGCGTACTTCGGCGAGGCGCATGCCGGGGCCTGCGGCAACTGCGACAACTGCCGGCAACCGCCACGCACCTGGGACGCCACCGAGGCCGCGCGCAAGGCGCTGTCCTGCGTCTACCGCACCGGCCAGCGCTTCGGCGCGGCGCACATGATCGACGTGCTGCGCGGCGCCGACACCGCCAAGGTGCGCCAGTTCGGGCACCAGTCGGTCAGCACCTATGGCATCGGCGGCGACCTCGACGCCCGGCAATGGCGTGGCGTGTTCCGGCAACTGGTCGGCAACGGCTTGCTGGAGGCGGACATCGAAGGCCACGGTGCCCTTCGTCTCACCGCCGCGGCCACCCCGCTGCTGCGCGGCGAGCGCCGCCTGCAATTGCGCGCCGAGCCGCCCGCGCGCGAACGCCGGCGCAAGGGCGGCGGCAAGACCGCGCCCACCACGGTACCGGCCATCGACCTGCCCGCCGATGCCGCCGCGCGTTTCGCGGTCCTGCGCGAGTGGCGCGCCGGCATCGCCCGCGAGCAGAACGTCCCCGCCTACGTGATCTTCCACGACGCCACCCTGCGCGCGATCGCGCTGGAACCGCCGCGCGACCTCGACGCCCTGTCCGGGATCGGCGGGGTCGGCGTGGGCAAGCTGGAACGCTACGGGGACGAGGTACTCGGGGTGCTGCAGGCGGGATAGCGGCGTGCTCGCGAGGTCGCCCACCGGCCACGATCGCGCAGCTTGATCCAGGTCAATACGGCGCGCCCCGGGGCGGCCGAATCTTGGGTTGCAAGGACGCGAACCAGACCCGGCCGCAGGTATCGGCCGGACCCGCCCCCAACGACCGCCGGCAGGCGCCGAGGAGACTTGCATGAACGCCGAACTGCACGATTACCTGCGGCGGATGGTGGACGCCAACGCCTCCGACCTCTTCTTCTCGGTGGGCGCGCCACCCGCCCTGAAGATCGATGGCAGGATTTCCCCGCTCGGCCCGGTGGTGCTGTCCGCCGAGGCTGTCGACGCGCTGGCGCGCCAGGCGATGAACGAGCGGCAGCAACGCGAGTTCGAGGAGACGATGGAGATGAACCTCGCCATCGACATGCCCGGGGCTGGCCGCTTCCGCATCAACCTCTACCGCCAGCGCGGCAACGTGGCGATCGCGATCCGCTTCATCACCAGCCGCATTCCGTCGCTGGAGCAACTCAACCTGCCGCCCGTGCTGCACGACCTGGCGCTGCTGCCCCGCGGGCTGGTGCTCGTGGTCGGCGCCGCCGGTGCCGGCAAATCGACCACGCTGGCCTCGATGATCGACCACCTCAACCTGCAGAAAGCGGTGCACGTGATCACAGTCGAGGATCCGATCGAATACCTGCATGCCCACAAGAAGTCGATCGTGGACCAGCGCGAGGTCGGCCTGGACACGCGCAGCTACGCCAATGCACTGCGCAACACCATGCGCGAGGCACCGGACGTGCTGATGATCGGTGAGATCCGCGACCAGGAGACGATGCAGGCGGCGATCGCGTATGCCGAGACCGGCCACCTGTGCCTGGCCACCCTGCATGCCAACAACGCCAACCAGGCCCTGGACCGCATCATCAATTTCTTTCCCGACACCGCCCATCACCAACTGCTGGTCGACCTGTCGCTCAACCTCAAGGCGGTGATCTCGCAGCGGCTGCTGCGCGGCGTCGATGGCCGCCGCGTGCCGGTGGTGGAAATCCTGCTGTCCAGCCCCTTCGTCTCCGAGCTGATCGAAAAGGGCGAGATCGCCGCGATCCGCGACGCGATGAAGCAGGGCCTCGAGCTGGGTATGCTCACCTTCGACGAGTCGATCTACCAGCTCTATGCAGCGGGGCGGATCAGCTACGACGAGGCCATGGACCACGCGGATTCGCGCACCGACCTGGGCCTGCGCATCCGGCTGAAGGGTCCGCATCCGACCAGCGGCCACCGCGACGACCTGCGGGATGCCTACATCGACGGCATCGCAGAGGACGGCCGCCCGGAAACGGCGGAAGAAAGATCGCTGCGCGTCGAGATATTCGGGAAGGGACCTGCTGCGGGAGGCGATGGCAGGCCGTGATGGGTGAAAGCAGGCCGCTGGCGAACCACCGGTTCGCGCCTGCCTGAACGCCACGCGCGTGGGCGCGGGGCGGGCAATCCATCCCATTGATTCCGGTGTTGCGATGGTGGGCCGTGATGGATTCGAACCATCGACCTACGGATTAAAAGTCCGCAGCTCTACCACTGAGCTAACGGCCCGTGATGCGCATCCCGGCGGTTTGCCGGGGCGCGAATTCTAACCGATGGCGCCGTCGACGTAGCGCGTGGGGTCGGCCACCCCGGCCTCGGCGAACCCCTGCGCACGCAGGCGGCAGGCATCGCAGTGGGTGCAGGCGCGGCCGTCGGCGTCGGCCTGGTAGCAACTGACGGTCTGCGCGAAGTCCACCCCCAGGCGCAGGCCCTCGCGGACGATGTCGGCCTTGCTCATGCGCATCAGTGGCGCATGCACGCGGAAGCGGCTGCCTTCGACGCCCGCGCGGGTGGCCAGGTTCGCGAGCGCCTCGAAGCCGGCGATGAACTCCGGCCGGCAATCCGGGTAGCCAGAGTAGTCCACCGCGTTGACCCCGCAGAACAGGTCGCAGCTGCCCAGCACCTCGGCCCAGCCCAGCGCCACCGACAGCATGATGGTGTTGCGCGCGGGCACGTAGGTCGACGGGATGCCCTGCCCGATCACGTGGCCATCATCGTCGGTCGGGACCTGGATGCCATCGTCGGTCAACGCGGAACCGCCGAGGCTGCGCAGGTCCACCTGCACCGTCTTGTGCGCGACCGCGCCCAACGCCCGGGACACGCGATCCGCCGCATCCAGTTCCGAGGTATGCCGCTGGCCGTAGCGCACGCTCAGCGCGTGCACGTCGAAGCCGGCCTCGCGGGCGATGGCCAGCACCACGGCCGAGTCCATGCCGCCGGAGACCAGGGCCACGGCGGGTTTGCGGGATGCGGTCATCGGCCGGGCTCGTCGTTCCACAGGAGTTTGTGCAGTTGCACCTGGAAGCGGACCGGCAGCTTGTCCGCCACGATCCAGTCCGCCAGCTCGCGCGCCGGCAGCTGCGTCGCGCTGGGCGAGAACAGCACCTCGCAGACATCGTGCAGGCGGTGTTCGCTGAGGACGCCCTTCGCCCAGTCGAAATCCGCGCGCGAGCAGAGCACGAACTTCACCTGGTCGCGCGGGGTCAGCAGCGCGAGGTTGGCCCACAGGTTGCGTTCGACCTCGGCCGAACCCGGGGTCTTGATGTCGAGCACCCGCGACACCCGCGGATCCACCCCGCCGATGTCGATCGCCCCCGAGGTTTCCAGCGACACGCTGTAGCCGGCATCGCACAACCTGGAAAGCAGCGGCAGGCAGCGCTTCTGCGCCAGCGGCTCGCCGCCGGTCACGCAGACATGGCGCACGCCGTGGCGGGCGACCTCGGCGAGGATCGCGTCAAGCGTCCACCACTGGCCGCCGTGGAAAGCGTAGGCGGTGTCGCAGTACTGGCAACGCAACGGACAGCCGGTCAGCCGCACGAACACGGTCGGCCAGCCGGCATCGCGGGCTTCGCCCTGCAGGGACAGGAAGATCTCGGTGAGTTTCAGGCGCTCCGCGGATGCGGCGGCCGCATCGGCGACAGCGTTCATGCGGATAGTCTAGCGGGCGCCGCTGATCTGCATGGCCCGCAGGCGATCGTCCGCGGTGCGCGCGACGTCGCTGCCGGGATAACGCTGCACCACCTGGCGCAAGGTCGCCTCCGCCCCGGCGTCGTCCTTCAGCCCGTACTGGGCCAGTCCCAGCTTGAGCAGTGCGCCGGCCGCCTTGTCGTGGCGCGGGTAGCGGTCCAGCAGCGCCTGGAACTGCTCGCCGGCCAACGCGTAGTTCTGGGTGACGTAGTAGCTTTCGCCCAGCCAGTACAGCGCGTTCGGCGCGAGTTGGCCGCCGGGATGGACGGCCAGGAAATCGCGGAAGCGGCGCGCGGATTCCGCGTAGTCGCCGGCCTTGAGCGCATCGAAGGCATGCGCGTAGGCGCTGCGTTCGTCCTTCCCGGCCATGGCGCTCGACCCAGGCGGCGCTGCAGGCGCATCCGCGGCCGCCGCCGGAATGGCCGAAGGCGCGGGCGCGCCAGTCCCGGGCGCGGTGCCTGCCTCGATCCGGTTGATACGCCCGTCGAGATCGAGGTACTGGCTGCGCTGGCCCTGCTTCGCCTGCTCCAGTTGCTGCTGCAGCAGTTCGATCTGGCCGCGCAGCTCCTGCACCTCCGCACGCAGTTGCGAGAGCTGGTTGACCAGTTCGGTGCCGCCCTGGTCGCCCGCATTGCGCGCCTCCAGCGCGGACACGCGGTCGGCCAGGCTGGCGCGCTGGGCCTGCGCCAGCGGCGATGCAAGCAGCACCGCCGCCAGCAGGACGAGCGACGAACGCATCCGCATCACTTGGCGCTGTAGACCAGTTCAACCCGGCGGTTCTGCGACCAGCAGCCTTCGCCGGAGTCGTTGCACACCGGGCGCTCCTCGCCATAGCTGGTCACGCTCAGCTGGCTGCCGGCGCCGCCGTTGGCCTGCAGCGCGGAAGACACCGCGTTGCCGCGGCGCTCGCCGAGGCCGAGGTTGTATTCGCGGCTGCCGCGCTCGTCGGCATTGCCTTCCAGGCGCAGGCGCGCGGACGGACGGTCGCGCAGGTACTTGGCGTGGCAGGCCATCGCCGCCTGGAACTCGGGCTTCAGGGCGTCCTGGTCGAGGTCGAAGTACACCACCTTGTTGCGCAGGCAGGCGTCGGTGTCGAGGTCGGCCGGGCCGTAGGCGCCGGGACGGGTCGAGGCGCCATCGTCGATCGGGGTGGTGGTCGTGGTGGCGGTGCCGGCGGTGTCGGCCGGCGGGGCTTCCTTGACCTTCTTGCTGCAACCCACGGCCACGGCGCTGGCCAGGGCGGCCAGCAACAGGGTGCGGGCGATGCGGGAAGAGGATGCGTTCATCGGGGGGTCCTTGTCGGCGCGGGATGCGGGGATCGAGTTTAGACCGGGCGTGTCCGGCATGCGTGGACGCCGCCCGGCCGGTTGGTTCATCGCTTGCGGTACGGCGACCACGCCGGCTCGCGCACGTCGCCTTCCGACAGCACCAGGCGCTGGCGCACCCGGGCATCGGCCGACACCGCGTAGAGCACGCCGCGGCGGCCTTCGCGCGCCGCGTACAGGACCATCGCCCCGTTCGGCGCGAAGCTCGGCGATTCGTCCAGCGAGCCCGGCGAAAGCATGCTCCAGCGCGCGCCGCCCAGGCTGCGGTCGAGCAGGGCGATCCGGTAGGTGTTGCCGGCGCCCTGCGCCACCGCGATCTTCTTGCCGTCGAACGAGACCGAAGGACTGGCGTTGTAGCTGCCCTCGAAGCTGATCCGGGTGGCGCTGCCGCCGGATGCCGCCACCTGGTACAGCTGCGGGCGGCCGCCGCGGTCGGAGGTGAATACCAGGCTGGCGCCGTCCGGGGTCCAGCTGGGTTCGGTGTCGATGCCGAAATGGTTGGTGACCTGCGCAAGGCGCTTGCTGGCCAGGTCCATCACGTAGATGTCCGGGTTGCCGCCCTTGGACAGGGTCAGCGCCAGCCGGGTGCCATCCGGCGAAAAGCTCGGCGCGCCGTTGATGCCGCGGAAACTGGCGACCTTCTCGCGCGCGCCGCTGGCGATGTCCTGGATGTACACCCCGGAATTGCCGCCCTCGAAGCTGACATAGGCCAGCTTGCGGCCATCCGGGCTCCACGACGGCGACATCAGCGGCTCGGTGGAATTCACCACGTTGCGCGGACCGTGGCCATCGGCATCCGCCACCATCAGCGCATACCGGGAGTTGCGGCCGAGGCCGCTGGCGGTGACATAGGCGATGCGGGTCCAGAACGCGCCGGGCACGCCGAGGATCTTCTCGTACACCGCATCCGAGATCTGGTGGGCCACGTCGCGCATGGCGCCGGCCGGCGCGGTCAGCGCGAAGCCCAGCAGGCGCTCCTGCCTGGCCACGTCGAACAGTTCGTACTCGACCCGGTAGCCGTCGCCGCTGGGCTGGCTGCGGCCGACCAGCAGGAAGTCCTGCTTGAGCATGCGCCAGGTCGGATAGGCGACCTCCGCGGCGGAGGTCGGGCGTTCCGGCAGGCCGGCTTCGTCGATCGTGCGGAACTGGCCGGAACGGCCGAGGTCGGCGCGGATGATGTCGTCGATGTCGGTCTGCCCGCTGTTGCCGGCGAACGGCACCACCGCGATCGGCAGCGCCGCGGCATTGCCGCCGACGATGTCGATCTCCAGCGGGCGCGACTGCGCGAACGCCTGCAGCGGCGACAGCACCAGCAGCGCCGCCAGCGCATGGCGGAAGGGCGAGCGGCGGCATCCGGTTCGCGTCATGGGCACGGGCACTCCGTTACTGGACCTGGGACAGGGTCGCCGATCCGGCGACCGCGGGGATGAACACGAGCGGACTGCATCAGCGACCGAAGTCATCCACGTCCTCCGGGCGGAAGGTGAGGATCACGTCGCGGCTGAACACGTCCTCGAAACCGGCATACGGCAACGGCGAGGCCTTCAGGACGGCGGCCTCCAGCGAACGCTTGCCCAGCGCGTCGTAGGGACACCCCCCCGATACCTGCACGTCCACCACTTCGCCGCCGGGGATCTGGCGGATCCGCACCTGGCACGGCACCCCGAGCGGGATCGATTCCGGCCGCGTCCACTGGCGGGTGATCGCCTCCTTCAGCGCCACGCTGTACAGGGCATTGACCGCGGAACGGCTATCCGGATTGCCCCGCGGTGCGGACACCGCGACCGGCTGCGCGCCGCGCGCATCCGCCAGCTGTTGCGCCCGCATCTCGGCCTGGGTGCGTTCGCGCGCGGCCTGCTCGCGCTGCTTGCGGATCTGGGCCAGCACCCGCTCCACCCGCTGCGCGTCAAGGTCGGCCTGCACCGGCGGCTTGCGCTTCTCCTCCTGCTCTCGCGGGACCTTCGCCACCTCGGGCGACTCCGCATCACGCTGCACCTTTTCCTGCTCGACCGGCTCCGGATCCGGCACCGGCGGCGGCAACGCCTCCGGGACCGGCTCCGGCACGGGCTCGGGCTCCGGGTCCGGCGGAAGCGGTTCAGGCTCGGCGACCGGCTGCGGCAGGGCTTCGGGCGTGCGCTGCAGGGCACTGCGCATCGCCGCGCCCAGTGCAGTCGGGTCGATCAGGTCGGCTTCGATCACCTCGCCCTGCGCGGCCTCGGCCACGTTGCTGCGGGTCCACTGCAGGCCGGCGAACATCGTCGCGAACAGCACCACGTGCAGGCCCAGCGCCTGCAGCAATGCCGCCCGCGTATCGGCGCGCGTCTCTTTCATCGACGCCGGCTCACTTGCCCTCGCGGTCCGCCGGATTGCCCATCAGGCCGGCGCGGCTGACCCTGGCCTCGCGCTGCAGCAGGGTCAGGATCTCGTAGACGGTCTGGTAGCTGGCGTCGCGGTCGCCGGCCACGTACACCGGCAGTTGCGGATCGGCGTCGACGAAGCCCTTCACCTTCGCCACCAGCTGCACGCGGTCCACCCGCTGCGGCCGGTCCAGGCCTTCGTAGGTCAGCGCCAGGCTGCCGTCGCTGGCGACCTGCACCACCACCGGCTTGGTGTTCTTCTGTTCCAGCGGCCTGGCGTCGGCCTGCGGCAGGTTCACGTCCACCCCGACGTTGAGCAGCGGCGCGGTGACCATGAAGATGATCAGCAGCACCAGCATCACGTCGATGTACGGCACGACGTTGATCTCGGCCTTCAGCTTCTTCCTGCGATGCCGCCGGCTTGCGCTTGTCAGTGCCATGCGCGCCTCAGTCTTCCACGTGGGCCTGGCGCTGCAGGATCGAGGAGAACTCCTCGCTGAAGGTGTCGTAGCGCACCGCCATCCGCTCGGCGCGGGTGGCGAAGCGGTTGTAGGCCCAGACCGCCGGGATCGCCGCGAACAGGCCCATCGCGGTGGCGACCAGGGCCTCGGAGATGCCCGGGGCCACGGTGGCGATGGTCGCCTCCTTCATCGTCGCCAGGCCCTGGAACGAAATCATGATCCCCCACACGGTGCCGAACAGGCCCACGTAGGGGCTGATCGAACCGACGTTGGCGAGGAACTCCAGGTTGCGTTCCAGCCCGTCGAGTTCGCGCGAGGCGGCCGCGCGCATGCCGCGCTGGGCGCCTTCCAGCTGCATCCGGGCGTCGACGCCGCGGCGCTGGCGGATGCGGTTGAATTCGCGCATGCCGCCCTCGAAGATCGCCTCCAGTCCTTCGATCTCGCGGTTGCGTTCGCTGGCGCTGGCGTACAGCTTCGGCAATTCCGCCCCGGACCAGAACGTTTCCTCGAAGCGGTCCGCTTCCTTCTCGGCGCGGTCGAGCACCCGCTTCTTGCGCAGGATGATCACCCACGAGGCGACCGAGGCCAGCAACAGCAGCAGCATCACCAGTTGCACCGGCAGGCTGGCGTGCAGGATCAGCTGCAGCATGTCGAGCCCGCCATCGGCCACCTGGGCAGCCGCCGGCGCGCCGGCGCCGGCCAGCTCCACCGCGGTTGCATCACCGTTCTCGGGCAGCGCCTGCGGCAGGGATTGCAACATGGTCGACACGGGCATCAAGGGCTCTCCAGCAGGGACTTCAGTTCGGATTGCAGCGGTTGCGGGATCGGCCGCGGGCGGAAAGTGGACGCCGCCAGCGCCGCGATCCGCACCCTCGCCGCGGCCAGCAGCTCGCCTCCGCGCAGCACCTGCTGGGAAACGACGAAGCTGGCCCCGCGGCATTCAACCAGAGCCACGCTGACCTGCAGCTGATCGTCGAGCCGGGCCGGGGCGCGGAAGTCGAGCTCCATCGCGCGCACCGCGAACACCAGGTCCTCGCGCCCGCGCATCGCGTCCTGGCCCCAGCCGCGGGCGCGCATCCACTCACTGCGCGCGCGCTCCATGAAGGCCAGGTAGCGCGCGTGGTACACCACGCCACCGGCGTCGGTGTCTTCCCAGTAGACGCGCACGGGCCAGCGGAAGGGCGTGGTCATGCCGGAAAAGGCGAACAAGAAAAAGGGGCCAGAGTAAATTTCGCCCGATTTCTTTCGACTGCGCGATGACCTTCGCGCGAAGCCTTGCCCTCGCCCCTTTTTCGCGGCAGCAAATTCACTCTGCCCCCTTTTCCGCTTCGAACAAGCCCGCGTTGCTTCCCGCCTTCGGCTTGAAGCCCAGGTGCCGGTAGGCCTTGGGCGTGGCCATGCGGCCGCGCGCGGTGCGCACCAGGAACCCCTGCTGGATCAGGTAGGGCTCGATCACGTCTTCCAGGGTGCCGCGTTCTTCCGACAGCGCCGCCGCCAGCGACTCCACCCCGACCGGGCCGCCATCGAAGGCCTCGATGATGATCCCGAGCATGCGCCGGTCGAGTTCGTCGAAGCCCTCCGGGTCGACCTTGAGCATGTCCATCGCCGCGCTGGCGATGGCGGCGTCGATGCTGCCGTCGCCCTTGACCTGGGCGTAGTCGCGCAGCCGCCGCAGCAGCCGGTTGGCGATGCGCGGGGTACCGCGGGCGCGCCTGGCGATCTCGCCGGCGCCCTCGGCGTCGCAGGCGATGCCGAGGATGCGGGCGGAGCGGCGGACGATGCGGGTGAGCTCCTCCGGCGAATAGAACTCCAGGCGCTGGACGATGCCGAAGCGGTCGCGCAGCGGCGCGGTCAGCAGGCCGGCGCGGGTGGTGGCGCCGACCAGGGTGAACGGCGGCAGGTCGAGCTTGATCGAGCGCGCGGCCGGACCCTCGCCGATCATGATGTCGAGCTGGTAGTCCTCCATCGCCGGGTACAGGATTTCCTCGACCACCGGCGACAGCCGGTGGATCTCGTCGATGAACAGCACGTCGTGCGGCTGCAGGTTGGTCAGCAGCGCGGCGAGGTCGCCGGCCTTCTCGATCACGGGCCCCGAGGTGACGCGCAGGCTCACCCCAAGCTCGTTGGCGATGACATGGCTGAGGGTGGTCTTGCCGAGCCCGGGCGGGCCGAAGATCAGCACGTGGTCGAGCGCCTCGCCACGGCCCTTGGCCGCCTCGATGTAGATCTGCATCTGCTCGCGCACGGGCGCCTGGCCAAGGTATTCGTCCAGCCGGCGCGGGCGGATGCTGGCTTCGAGCGCCTCGTCTTCGCGGGTGGCGGCGGGAGCGATCAGGCGGTCTTCGGTCATGCCGGGATTATCGCCGCCCGCCGCGAGCGCGCCGCGAAAGGGGGAGGCCCTGGGGCGGGGGGGGGGGGGGGGGAGATCTCGACCTGCGCGCCCAGCTCCACCAGCCGGTTGCCCGGGATCCGGAAGAACCCGGTGGCCGGCGCGGCGTTGCGGTGCATCAGCGCGAACAGCTTGTCGCGCCACACCGGCATCCCGCGGTGGTGGCCGGCGACGATGGTTTCGCGGCTGGCGAAATAGGTGGTGTCCATCGGATCGAAGGCCAGGTCGCACTGGTCGCAGCTCTGCATCAGCGCCTGCGGCACGTCCGGCGTCTCCATGAAGCCGAACTTGATCAGCACCCGGTAGAAGTCGTCGCCGATCGAGGTGATCTTCAGGCGTTCGCCCTTCGGCGCGTAGGGCACGTTGAGGGTGTCCACCGTCAGCAGCATGTTGTGCGCGTGCAGCACCTTGTTGTGCTTGAGGTTGTGCAGCAGCGCGTGCGGGACAACGCCCTTGTCGGCGGTCAGGAACACCGCGGTGCCGGGGACCCGCACCGGCGGCGACAGCATCAGCCCGGGCAGGAAGGTCTCCAGCTGGATGCCCTCCTTGCTGATCTCCTGGTGCAGCAGTTCGCGGCCACGGCGCCAGGTGCGCATCATCGCGAACGCGACCACGCCGATGAACAGCGGCACCCACGCGCCGATGCCGGTCAGCAGCTTCTCGCCGTTGGCGACCAGGAACGCCAGGTCGATCACCAGGAACAGCGCGCACAGCGGCAGCACCCATTTGCGTGCATCCGGCCAGCGCGTGTAGGCCACCACCGCCAGCAGCAGGGTATCGATCAGCATGGTGCCGGTCACCGACAGCCCGTACGCGGTGGCGAGGTTGCTGGACGTGCGGAACGCCAGCACCAGCACGATTACCGCCGCGAACAGCATCCAGTTGATCGACGGCACGTAGATCTGGCCGATGGTGTCGCGGCTGGTGTGGCGGATCTGCAGGCGCGGCAGGTAGCCCAGCTGGATCGCCTGGCGGGTCACCGAGAACGCGCCGGTGATCACCGCCTGCGAGGCGATCGCCGCGGCGGTGGTGGCCAGCACCAGCAGTGGCAGTTGCGCCCAGTCCGGGGCCGACATGTAGAACGGGTTGGCCACCGCGCGCGGGTCGTCCAGCAGCACCGCGCCCTGGCCGAAGTAGTTCAGCACCAGCGCCGGCAGCACGAAGCCGAACCAGCCCCAGCGGATCGGCTTCTTGCCGAAGTGGCCCATGTCCGCGTACAGCGCCTCGCCGCCGGTCACCGTCAGCACCACCGCGCCCAGCACCAGGATCGCGTGCCAGCCATGCTCGGCGAAGAAGCCGATCGCCCACATCGGGCTCAGCGCGCGCAGCACGATCGGGTTGTCGATGATGTTGTAGATGCCCAGCGCGGCCAGCACCACGAACCAGGTGACCATCACCGGGCCGAACACCCGCCCGACCTTGGCGGTGCCGAAGCGCTGGCCGGCGAACAGCCCGAACAGGATCACCAGGCTGATCGGCACCACCCAGTCCGCCAGCCGCGGCGAGATCACCGCCAGCCCCTCGACCGCGCCGAGCACCGTGATCGGCGGGGTGATCATGCCGTCGCCGAAGAACAGCGAGGCGCCGAAGATGCCGAGGATGCCGACCACGTAGCTGAGCCGCGACCCTTGTTTCAGGCTGCGCTGGACCAGTGCGGTCAGCGCCATGATCCCGCCCTCGCCGTCGTTGTCGGCGCGCATGATCACCAGCACGTACTTCAGGGTCACCACCAGGATCAGCGACCAGAACCCCAGCGACAGCAGGCCCTTGACGGTGGCCGGGTCCGGGGTCAACCCGAAGTGCGGGTTGAACATTTCCTTGATGGTGTACAGCGGGCTGGTGCCGATGTCGCCGAACACCACGCCGACCGCGGCCACCACCAGGGCCGCGAGCCCGAGCTGGGCATGTCCGTGCGGTTGCGCGGCCTGCGCCGGGCTTGGATGCTTGTCTGACATGCGATTCCGGGTTCCCGGCCTCAGCGGAGCGCGGACTGTAGCGCTTTGCGGATGATGGCGGCGGCCTCGTCGCCCTCGGCGATGGCCTTCCTGGCCATGCGTTCGGCTTCGGCCGGCTTGTAGCCCAATGCCTGCAGGGCGTCGATGGCTTCGGACAGGGGGTCCCCGGGCAGTCCCGCGGCACCCGCCAGCGGCCCGCCGCCGGCGAGGTCCACCGCGCGATCGCGCAGTTCGACCAGCATCCGCTCGGCGGTCTTCTTGCCGATCCCGGGGATGCGGGTCAGCGCGGTCACGTCGCCGGCGTGCAGCAGCCGCGCGAATTCCTCCACCGAGACCCCGGACAGCACCGCCAGCGCGATCCTGGCGCCGATCCCGCTGACCTTCTGCACGTCGCGGAACAGGCGCCGCTCGCCTTCCCGCAGGAAGCCGTACAGCGACACGCTGTCTTCCTTCTGCGCGTGGTGGACGAACAGGAAGACCTCGCGGCCGAGTTCGGGCAGGTCGTAGAAGGTGCTCATCGGCGCTTCCAGCTCGTAGCCGACGCCATGCACGTCGACCACCAGCCACGGCGGCGCCTTGTGGATCAGGATCCCCCTGAGGCGGCCGATCATGCGCCAGCTCCCGCCATCGTCATTTCCTCCACGCGGTGCGGGTGGCCACGCCCAGCCGGTTGGCGGTCGCGCGCACGTGCGCGTGGGTGATCGCCACCGCCAGCGCATCGGCGGCGTCGGCCTGCAGCTTGCCCTGCAGGCCCAGCATGATGCCGACCATGTGCTGGACCTGCAGCTTGTCGGCGCCACCGCTGCCGACCAGGCCAAGCTTGATTTCCTTCGCCGCGTATTCGCTGACCGGCAGGTCGCGGGCCACGCAGGCGGCGATCGCGGCGCCGCGCGCCTGCCCCAGCTTGAGCGCGGACATCGCGTTGTTGGACAGGAACACCTGCTCCACCGCCACCTCGTCCGGCGCGTGCCGTTCGATCAGCGCCCACAGCCCGTCCAGCAGCCTGCGCAGGCGCAGCGGGAAGGATTCGGCGCCGAGCAGCACCAGCGGCTGGTGGTGCACATGGGTGACCTTGCCGCTGGCGTCGACGTCGATGATGCCGACGCCGGTCCGCTGCGAACCGGGGTCGATGCCGAGAATGCGCGTCATGGGGCGGGCCTGCATCGCGCCGGGCGCTTACGCGGCGGCCCCCAGGTCGGCGTTCGAATAGACGTCCTGCACGTCGTCCATGTCCTCCAGCCACGCCAGCAGCTTCTTCACCTGCTCGGCGGTCTCGCCCTCCACCGCGATGTCGTTGTCGGCGCGCATGGTCACCTCGGCGAAGCCCGGCGCCAGCCCGGCGGCCTCCATCGCCGCCTTGACCGTGCCGAATTCCTCCGGCGCGGTGACCACGTCGATCGCACCGTCGTCGTACACCGTGACGTCCTCGGCGCCGGCCTCGATCGCGGCCTCGGTGATGGCGTCCTCGTTGGCGCCGGCGTCGTAGCTGAGCACGCCGAGCTTGCGGAACATGAAGGCGACCGAGCCTTCGTTGCCCATGTTGCCGCCGAACTTGCCGAACGCGTGGCGGACGTCGGCCACGGTGCGCACGCGGTTGTCGGTCAGGCAGTCGACGATCACCGCCACCCCGCCCGGGGCATAGCCCTCGTAGCGGATTTCCTCGTACTCGACGCCTTCCAGCTCGCCGGTGGCCTTCTTGATCGCGCGTTCGATCACGTCCTTGGTCATGTTGACCGACAGGCCCTTGTCGATCGCGCTGCGCAGGCGCGGGTTGCCGGCGGGATCGCCGCCGCCGGCGCGCGCGGCGACGCTGATCTCGCGGATCACCTTGGTGAAGATCTTGCCGCGCTTGGCGTCGACCGCGTTCTTGCGACCTTCGATGGAAGGACCACGTCCCATTGCATCATCCAGCGGAACCGAAGGTCGCGAATTATACGGCCTTGCGCCGGCCGAAGCCGCGGGCGGAGGCCACCGCGGCGGTGATGCGGGCGGCGTGCGCGGTGCCGGTCAGGCCTGCGCGAAACGACCGTGGCGCAGGAAATGCGCGGCCTGCGCCGCGGCATCCGCCGAAAACACGAGGCCGGTATGGCTGCAGTGGACGGTGCAATGGTCGGCAATGCCCGGCAGCCGGGTTTCCTCCAGCCCCACGGTGCCATCGGAGGCGCCATCGAACCGGCAGAACAGCCGGCCCATGCCGCGCGCCACGTCGCCCGCCACCACCCCCACCGCGGCCGCTCCGTCCCAGCGCTGCAGGCCCTGCTGCAGCAGGCCCGCGCTGCGGCCCAGCAACGGCCTGGTCCAGCCACGCGCCGCCAGCCCGCGCGCGCTGGCGCTGCCGCGCAGCGGGGTGCCGATGCAGACCACCCGCGGCACCGCCAGCCCGGGCTCGGCGCGCAGGGCTTCGAGCGCGATCAGGCCACCCAGGCTGTGCCCGACCATCGCATCCACCGGTTCGCGACGCAGGCGCTCCACCAGCCGCGGCACCGCGCGCTGCGGGCCATCGAGCAGGCTGGAATAGCCGAACAGTTCCGGCGCGAACCCGTGCGCGCGCAGGCGCGCGGCCAGCGGCCGCAACCAGCTGGTGGCGTTCAGCAGGCCGTGGACCAGCAGCACCTTCCCGGTCATGCCGGCCGGGGCGCGCGCCGGTACATGAATTCGCGGTCGCGCTGTTCGCCGACGATGAAGGCGTATTCGCCCGCGAACGCGAAGCCATGCCGCCCGTAGAAGCGCTGCGCGCCGTAATTCTCCGACCACACGCTGATCCACAGCGTGCGCGGGCCGTCGCGTTCCAGCCACGCCAGCGCCTGCTCGAACAGCGCGCCACCGACGCCACCGTTCTGCGCGGACTTCAGCAGGTACAGCCGCTTCAGTTCGCCATCGGCAGGGCTCGCGTCCGCATGCGGCAACCCGCACGGACCGGCCTGCGCGTAGCCGATCGCCTGGCCGTCGCGCTCGGCGATCCACAGCGCGTAGTCGGGATTCGCCAGCGCCTTCGCATACCCCGCAGGGGAATGGCTCTCGGCGAGGAAAGCCTGCAGGTCGGCCGGCGTGTACAGCTGGCCGAAGGCCTCGATGAAGGTCGCCGCGCCGAGCTCGGCCAGCGTGGGCGCGTCCTCCGGGGTGGCGCGGCGGATCGTTGCTTCTGTCATGACACCCCCGCGGGGGGGGCGGGGGGGGGGGGGGGGGGGGAGGGGGGGGGGGGGGGGGGGGGCGCGGGGGGGGGGGGGGGGGGGGGGGGGGGGGGGCGGGGGGGGGGGGGGGGGGGGGGGGGGGGGGGGGGGGGGGGGGGGGGGGGGCGGGCGAACAGGTGTTCGCACGCGTCGGGGGGGCGCCAGTAGCGACCTTCTCCGGGTTGCGCACCGACACGTGCACTTCGGCCAGCTGCTTGTCCGGCACCGGGCTTGGCGCGCCGGTCATCGGACATTGCGCGGTGGTGGTCTTGGGGAAGGCGATCACGTCGCGGATCGATTCGGTGCCGGCCATCAGCGCGGCGATGCGGTCGATGCCGAAGGCGATGCCGCCGTGCGGCGGCGCGCCGTACTTCAGCGCGTCGAGCAGGAAGCCGAACTTGCCTTCCGCTTCCTCCGCGCCGATGCCGAGCAGTTCGAACACCGCCGACTGCATCGCCGAGTTGTGGATGCGGATGGAGCCGCCACCGATCTCGTTGCCGTTCAGCACCATGTCGTAGCCGCGCGAGACCGCGGTCTTCGCGTTCGCGCGCAGGGCGTCGATGGAATCCACCGCCGGCGCGGTGAAGGGATGGTGCAGGGCGACGTAGCGCTGCTCTTCCTCGTCCCACTCGAACATCGGGAAGTCGGTGACCCACAGCGGCGCCCAGGTGTCCTGCACCAGGCTGAAGTCCTTGCCGGCCTTCAGCCGCACCGCGCCCATGAAGTCGCTGACCTTGTTGTACGCACCGGCGCCGAAGAACACGATGTCGCCGTTGCCGGCGCCCACGTGCTGCAGCAACGCGGCGAACGCGTCCCCGGCGAAGAACTTGGCGACCGGCGAATTGACCGCACCGGCCTCGTCGATCTTGGCGTAGGCCAGGCCCTTGGCCCCGAACTTGGCGGCGTGCGCGGCGTACTCGTCGATCTGCTTGCGGCTCAGCGCCGCACCACCCGGGATGCGCAACGCGGCCACGCGGCCATCGGCATCATTGGCCGCGGCGGTGAACACCGCGAACTCGCAATCCTTCACCAGGTCCGCCACGTCCACCAGTTCCAGCGATATGCGCAGGTCCGGCTTGTCGGAGCCATAGCGGCGCATGGCTTCGGCGTAGGTCATCCGCGGGAACTCGGCGGCCAGCTCGACGCCCATCACCTCGCGGAACACGTGGCGGATCATGTCTTCGGTCAGGTCCTGCACGTCGCGCTCGGTGACCCACGCGAACTCCATGTCGAGCTGGGTGAATTCCAGCTGGCGGTCGGCGCGCAGGGCCTCGTCGCGGAAGCAGCGCGCGATCTGGTAGTAGCGGTCGAAGCCGGCCATCATCAGGATCTGCTTGAACAGCTGCGGGCTCTGCGGCAGCGCGTAGAACTCGCCGGGATGCATGCGCGCCGGCACCAGGAAGTCGCGCGCGCCTTCCGGCGTGGCCTTGGTCAGGATCGGGGTCTCGATGTCCTGGAAGCCGCGCGCGTCCAGGTAGTGGCGCAACGCGCTGACCAGCTTCGTGCGCGTGCGCATCTTGCGCTGCATGCCTTGGGTGCGCAGGTCCAGGTAACGGTACTTGAGGCGGATGTCCTCGCCGGCGTTCTCGTGCGCATGGAACGGCAGCGGCTCGGCCTTGTTGAGCACTTCGATGCGCTCGGCCACGACCTCGACCTTGCCGGTGCGGATCTTGTCGTTGACCGCATGCCGCGCACGCACGGTACCGGTGATGCGCAGGCAGTCCTCGTAGCCCACCTGCGCGGCGGCGGCGACGACCCCGGCATTGCCGGCGGTCTCCGCGGGTTCGGCCACGACCTGGACGATGCCTTCGTGGTCGCGCAGGTCGATGAAACACAGGCCGCCAAGGTCGCGGGCGACATCGGCCCAGCCGCACAGGGTGACGGTCTGGCCAATGAGGGCCTCATCGACGAGGCCGCAGAAATGGGTACGCATGGAAACTCCGGGGAAGGCGGCATCCGGCCCGTGGCAGGGCCGGGAATTGCCCATTTTAGCGGCCGGCGGCCGGCAATGGCCGTTGCGGTGGCCGGATTGCGTGCAATCCTGATGTCTCCAAGACCTGGAAACGCCCCCATGTACCGCAAACTGCTGCCCGTGATCCTGCTTGCGCTCGTGTTCGGCGCCGGCGCCACCCTGCCCCAGCCCGTGCATGCACAGGCCAGCCCGCGCGCCTACGCGCCGGAAGACCTGTGGACACTCGGCAGCAACGACCAGTCGCGGGTCATCTCGCAGGAATACCGCGAGCAGTCCAACGGCCGCCAGATCCCAAACGACCAGCTGCGCTTCTACCTTGACCAGGTGCGCCTGTCGCGCTGGACCTTCAGCAAGGTCAAGCAGGACATCGCCAAGTCGCTGGGCCATTCCGGCGGTGGCTGGCAACCGCCACCGCCCGCGGGCAGCATCCGTTGCGAGAGCAACGACGGCCGCTCGCGCACCTGCAACACCCCGTGGCAGGGCCACTCGCGGCTGCTGAAGCAGCTGTCCAGCGCACGCTGCACCCAGGGCAGCAGCTGGTTCAGCAGCCCGGGCCGGGTCACGGTCAGCAATGGCTGCCGCGCGGAATTCGGGCCCGGCGCGGGCGGCGGCGGATCCGATGCGACGACCGTGCAGTGCGAGAGCAAGGACGGGCGTTACCGCACCTGCGGCAGCGGCCTTTACGGCCGGATCGAACTGCAGCGCCAGCTCTCCGAACAGCGCTGCATCCTCGACAGCAACTACGGCCTGCGCGGTGGCAGCGTCTGGGTCGACCGCGGCTGCCGCGGCGTGTTCCTGGTCCACCGCCGGGGCAACCCGCCCGGCGGTGGCGACTACAGCGTCACCTGCTCAAGCGACAAGGGCCGCTACACCACCTGCGCCTGGGACGCCCGCCGTGGCATGCCCCGGTTGGTCCAGCAGCTGTCGCACGATGCCTGCCGGTCGGGCTATTCCTGGGGCTACAGCGACCGCACCGGGCTGTGGGTGAACCACGGTTGCCGCGCCCGCTTCGGAACCCGCTGACCCCCAGGCTCAGGCCGCCGGGGCCTTGTCCCCGGCCGGTTTCGCCGGTGCCGGCGGCGGGGCTGGCGCCGGCTCCGGCTTGGCATCCGGCCTCGACTCCGCGGCCGGCTTGGCGCCTTCGCCACCTTCCCCGGCCAGGTTGCGCTTCCTGTCGCCGTCCTTCTTGAAGTCGGTCTCGTACCAGCCACCGCCGGAGAGGCGGAATTGCGGGGCGGTCAGCTGGCGACGCACCGCGCCCTCGGCCCCGCAGGCGGGGCATACGGTGGGGTCGGCATCGGACAGCTTCTGCAGGCGGTCGAAACCGTGGCCACAGGCGTCGCAGGCGAAGGCGTAAATCGGCATCGGGGCATTCCGCAAAGTCCAGGCGCCGATTGTGAGGGCCGCGGCCGGCGTTTCAAGGGCGGCGTCCGCGCGTCCGGCATTCCCGCTACGTTTCGTTACTGGCGGGTATCGTCCTTCCGAATCCGCCCAGGAACCCCACCATGCAAACCCGCCCCCTGCTTGCCGCCGTCGTCATCGCCCTCGGCCTGGCCGCCGCCGGCTGGTTCGCCTCGCAGGGCATGGCCCACCTGCGCACCGCCGACCGCTACGTCACCGTCAAGGGTTCGGCGGAGAAGATCGTGGATGCCGACCTGGTGGTCTGGCCGCTGTCGCAGACCGTCGGCGGCAACGAGCTCGGCGCGGTGCAGGCGCAACTGGACGCCAATACCCAGACCATCCGCAGCTTCCTGACCACGGCCGGCTTCAAGGATGACGAGATCGTGGTCAGCCCGCCGCGGCTGGAAGACCGCTGGGCGTATTCGTATGGCGACAACCGCCCGCCGGAACGCTACCGCTACTCGAACACGGTGACCCTGCGCAGCAGCCGGGTCGCCGAGGCGCTGGCCGCGCTGCGCCGCAGCGGCGACATCGTGGCGCGGGGGGTGATGCTCAATACCGACGAGGGCGGCGGCCCCGACTTCGACTACACCAAACTCAACGACATCAAGCCCGCGCTGATCGCCGAGGCCACCAGCAACGCACGCAAGTCGGCCGAGCAGTTCGCCAAGGACTCCGGCGCACGCATCGGCGGCATCCGCAGCGCCAACCAGGGCGTGATCAACATCGAGAACCGCGACGCCGGCAGCCCGCAGATCAAGAAGATCCGGGTGGTGACGACGGTGGAGTACTTCCTGAAGGGTGAGTGAGGCCGCACGCAAACCACTGGTTTGCGGCCTCACGAACGCCCGGAGGCTGTGCCTGGGGGCCGGTCAAACTCGCACTTCTCAGTCGTACATCGCCAACAGGCCCGCTTCGGCGGCTTCCAGCTGCGTGCGCAGGCTCGCCTGCTCGCGGCCGAGGCCGGCCACGCGCGCCGCATCCACGTAGACCTTGGGGTCGGCGAGCTGGGTGTCGATGCCGGCCAGCTTGGCTTCCAGTTCGGCGACCAGCGCTTCGGCCTTCTGCAGCTTGTGCGGGTTGACCTTGGCGGCTGGCCTGGCCGGCGCCGCGGCGATCGCCGGTTGCGCCTTGGGGGCCGGGGTCTTCGGGTTGTCGCTGCCGGGCCGCGAGCGCAACCACGCCGCGTATTCGTCGAGGTCGCCGTCGAAGGGTTCGACCTTGCCGCCGGCAACCCGCCAGTACTCGTCGCAGACCAGGCCAATGAGATGCCGGTCGTGGCTGACCATCACGATGGCGCCGTCGAAATCGGACAGGGCCTCGGCCAGCGCCTCGCGCATGTCGAGGTCGAGGTGGTTGGTCGGTTCGTCCAGCAGCAGCACGTTCGGCCGCCGGTACGCCAGCAGCGCCAATGCGAGGCGCGCCTTCTCGCCGCCGCTGAAGGTGTCGATGACCTCGAACGCGCGCTCGCCGGGGAAATTCCAGCGCCCCAGGAAATCGCGCAGCTCCTGGTTGGCCACGTCCGGCGCGAGCTTGCGCAGGTGGTCCAGCGGGGTGCTGCCGAACACCAGCGACTCCACCGTGTGCTGGGCGAAATAGCCGATGCGCAGGTCCGGGTGCGCCTTGCGCTCGCCGGTCATTGGCGCGAGTTCGCCCACCAGGGTCTTGACCAGGGTCGACTTGCCGGCACCGTTCGGGCCCAGCAGGCCGATGCGGTCGCCGGCCTCCAGGCCGAAGTTCACGTTCGCCAGGATTCGCGCCGCGGCGCCGTAGCCGCAATCGGCATCGTGCAGGGACAGCAGCGAATTCGGCAGCTTCAGCGGTTCCGGCAGGGTGATGTGCAGCGAGCGCTCGGCGCGCACCGCCTCGGTGCCGGCCAGCTTGGCCAGCCGCTTCATCCGCGACTGCGCCTGCCTGGCCTTGCTGGCCTTGGCCTTGAAGCGGTCGATGAACGACTGCAGGTGCGCACGCTCCACCTGTTCCTTCTGGTGCGCGATCTGCTGCTGGCGCAGGTGCTCCGCGCGCTGGCGTTCGAAGTCGGTGTAGTTGCCGGCGTACAGCTTCGCGGTGCCGTCGTGCAGGTGCAGGATGTGGGTGGTGACGTTGTCGAGGAACTCGCGGTCATGGCTGATGACCAGCAGGGTGCCGGGGTAGCGCTTCAGCCATTCCTCCATCCACACCACCGCGTCGAGGTCGAGGTGGTTGGTGGGTTCGTCGAGCAGCAACAGGTCGCTCGGCGTCATCAGCGCACGCGCCACGTTCAGGCGCACCCGCCAACCGCCGGAAAAATCCGACACCGGGGTCTCGTGGGTGTCCGCGGAAAATCCCAGCCCGTGCAGCAACCGGCCCGCGCGGGCGCTGGCGTCGTAGCCGTTCAGCTCTTCCAGCCGGTGGTGGGCTTCCGCCACCGCTTCCCAGTCCTCGTTGGCGAAGGCATTGGCTTCGGCCTGCACCGCTGCGTGCACCGCGGCGTCGCCGGACAGCACGAAGTCGATCGCCGGGTCCGGCAGGTGCGGGGTTTCCTGGGCCACGCTGGCGATGCGCGCCTTGCCGGGCAGGTCGAGGTCGCCCTTGTCGGGCTCCACCTCGCCCATCAATGCGGCGAACAGGCTGGTCTTGCCGGCGCCGTTGCGGCCGATCACGCCCACCCGCCAGCCGGCGTGCAGGGTGAGGTCGACGTTGGACAGCAGCAGGCGTTCGCCGCGACGCAGGGCGAAATTGCGGAAGGAAATCATCCGCACATTCTAATTCCTGCGACGATCAGGCCCACCATGCGATGATTTCCGGGCTTTCATCACGGATTCCGCATGCCCCACCACACCGAACTCATCACCATCCTCTGCGTGGGCTTCGTCCTCGCCTTCGTGCTGGGCATGCTTGCCCAGCGTCTCAAGCTGTCGCCGCTGGTGGGCTACCTGGTCGCGGGGATGATCGCCGGGCCGTTCACCCCGGGCTTCGTCGCCGACCAGACCCTGGCGCCGCAGCTGGCCGAAGTCGGCGTGATCCTGCTGATGTTCGGCGTGGGCCTGCACTTCTCGCTGAAGGACCTGCTGGCGGTGAAGGCGATCGCCCTGCCCGGCGCGGTGGTGCAGATCGCGGCCGCGACCACGATGGGCTGGGCGATGGCGCACTTCTGGCTCGGCTGGTCGCACATGGCCGGCCTGATGTTCGGGCTGGCGCTGTCGGTGGCCAGCACCGTGGTGCTGCTGCGCGCGCTGGAAGAACGCCGCCTGGTGGAAACCACCAAGGGCCGGATCGCGGTGGGCTGGCTGATCGTGGAGGACCTCGCGATGGTGCTGGCGCTGGTGCTGTTGCCGGCGATCGCCGGCAAGCAGACCGGCGCGGATGGCGAGTCGGTCTCGATCGGCGGGGCCCTGCTGATCACCCTGCTCAAGGTCGGCGCCTTCGTCGCGGTGATGCTGGTGATCGGGCGCCGGGTCATCCCGAAGATCCTGGAGCGCGTGGCGGGCACCGGCTCGCGCGAACTGTTCACCCTGTGCGTGCTGGCGCTCGCGATGGGCGTGGCGTTCGGCGCTGCAGAGCTGTTCGGGGTGTCGTTCGCGCTGGGCGCGTTCTTCGCCGGCATGCTGCTCAACGAAAGCGAATTCGGCCACAAGGCGGCCAACGATTCGCTGCCGCTGCGCGACGCGTTCGCGGTGCTGTTCTTCGTCTCGGTGGGCATGCTGTTCGACCCGTCGATCCTGGTCGACCAGCCGCTGCAGGTGCTCGCGACCTTCCTGATCATCGTGCTCGGCAAATCGTTCGCGGCATGGGCGATCGTCCGCGCGTTCGGCAAGCCCAACAACACCGCGCTGACGATTTCCGCCAGCCTGGCGCAGATCGGCGAGTTCTCCTTCATCCTCGCCGGCCTGGGCGTTGGCCTGGAGATCCTGCCCGCAGGAGGGCCAGGACCTGATCCTGGCCGGCGCGCTGCTGTCGATCGTGGTCAATCCGCTGATCTTCTCCTGGCTGGACCGCCGCGTACTGCGCATGGACCTGGCCGCCAATGCGGCGCTCGATGCCGAAGCCGCGATCCCCGAAGGCGTGTCGAACCACGCGATCCTGGTCGGCTACGGCCGGGTCGGACGCGAACTGGCGCGCCTGCTGCAGGAGCGTGGGGTGCCACTGGTGCTGATCGAGGCCGACCGCGACCGCGTCACCGAAGCCCGCAAGCAGGGCTTCACCACCATCTTCGGCAATGCCGCCGCCGAGGCCGTGCTGAAGGAAGCGCGCCCGGACACCGCGCAACTGGCGATCCTGGCGATCCCGCAGGCGCTGGAGGCCGGCGAGATCATCGCCCGCTTCAAGTCGATCAACCCGGCGATCAGCGTGCTCGCGCGGGCCCACAGCGAGGCGGAAGTGAAGCACCTGCTCGACCATGGCGCCGATGCCGCGGTGCTGGCCGAACGCGAACTGGCCTATTCGCTGGCCGACATGGTGATGGCCATGCCGCCGTACCGACCGGCGCGGGTCGAGGCGATGCCCGCGCCAGCGAGTTCCCGGTAGGAGCGGCGGGCTCAGTCCTTCACGAACACCAGCCTGCCGCCGTCCGCTTCGACCCTGACCACATCCCCACTGCCGAACGCAGCGGACAGGATCGCCTGCGCCAGCGGGTTCTCCAGCTGCTGCTGGATCGCGCGCTTGAGCGGGCGCGCACCGTAGACCGGATCGAAGCCGACGTTGCCCAGCAGCTCGTAGGCCGCGTCGCTCAATTCGATGCGGATGCCGCGCTCGCCCAGGCGTTTTTCCAGCGCGCGCAGCTGGATCCGCGCGATCGACCTGATCTGCGCCTTGTCCAGCGGGTGGAACACCACGATGTCGTCCAGCCGGTTGATGAACTCCGGGCGGAAGTGCGCCTGCACCACGCCCATCACCGACGCTTTCATCTGGGTGTAGGCCTCGGGTGAACCGTCGCCCGCAAGTTCCTGGATCTGGTGCGAGCCCAGGTTCGACGTCATCACGATCACGGTGTTGCGGAAGTCCACCGTGCGGCCCTGGCCGTCGGTCAGGCGGCCATCGTCCAGCACCTGCAACAGGATGTTGAAGACGTCCGGATGCGCCTTCTCCACCTCGTCCAGCAGGATCACGCTGTACGGGCGGCGGCGCACGGCTTCGGTGAGGTAGCCGCCCTCCTCGTAGCCCACGTAGCCGGGAGGCGCGCCGATCAGCCGGCTGACCGCGTGCTTCTCCATGAACTCGCTCATGTCGATCCGCACCATGGCATCCGCGCTGTCGAACAGGAATTCGGCCAACGCCTTGCACAGCTCGGTCTTGCCGACGCCGGTGGGGCCGAGGAACAGGAACGAGCCGCTGGGGCGGTTGGGATCGGACAGGCCGGCGCGCGAACGGCGCACCGCATCGGACACCACCTTGATTGCCTCCTCCTGGCCCACCACGCGGGTGTGCAGCTGCGCTTCCATGGCCAGCAATTTCTCGCGCTCGCCTTCCAGCATCTTGCTGACCGGGATGCCGGTCCAGCGCGCCACTACCTGCGCGATCTCCTCGGCGGTGACCTTGTCCTGCAGCAGGGTGAAGCCCTTGGTCTCCGCTTCCTGCGCGGCGGCCAGCTGCTTCTCCAGCGCGGGAATGCGGCCGTACTGGATCTCGCTCATCGCGGCGAAATCCTGCTTGCGCTGCGCGGCTTCCAGCTCCAGCCGCGCGGCTTCGATCTGCTCCTTGATCCGGGTCGCACCCTGCAGGGTGGCCTTTTCCGCCTTCCAGACTTCCTCCAGGTCGCTGTACTCACGCTCGAGCACGTCGATCTCCTTTTCGAGATCGGCCAGGCGCTGCTTCGACTCGGCGTCCTTCTCCTTCTTCAGCGCCTCGCGCTGGATCTTCAGCTGGATCAGCCGGCGCTCCTTGCGATCCATTTCCTCCGGCTTGGAATCGATTTCCATGCGGATGCGCGACGCAGCTTCGTCCATCAGGTCGATGGCCTTGTCGGGCAGCTGGCGGTCGGCGATGTAGCGGTTGGACAGGGTGGCCGCGGCGACGATCGCCGGGTCGGTGATTTCCACGCCATGGTGCACGGCGTAGCGCTCCTTCAGACCACGCAGGATGGCAATCGTGTCCTCAACCGAGGGCTCGCCGACGAACACCTTCTGGAAGCGGCGTTCCAGCGCGGCGTCCTTCTCCACGTACTTGCGATACTCGTCCAGCGTGGTGGCGCCGATGCAGTGCAACTCGCCGCGTGCCAGCGCAGGCTTCAGCATGTTGCCGGCGTCCATGCTGCCTTCGGCCTTGCCCGCGCCAACCATGGTGTGCAGCTCGTCGATGAACAGGATGATCTGGCCTTCGTTCTTCGACAGGTCGTTGAGCACCGCCTTCAGGCGCTCCTCGAACTCGCCGCGGAACTTGGCGCCGGCGATCAGCGCGCCCATGTCCAGCGACAGCAGGCGCTTGCCGCGCAACCCTTCCGGCACTTCGCCGTTGATGATGCGCTGGGCGAGGCCTTCCACGATCGCGGTCTTGCCCACGCCCGGCTCGCCGATCAGGACCGGGTTGTTCTTGGTGCGCCGCTGCAGCACCTGGATGGTGCGGCGGATTTCCTCGTCGCGGCCCACCACCGGATCGAGCTTGCCGCTCTCCGCGCGGGCGGTCATGTCGATGGTGTATTTCTCCAGCGCCTGGCGCGCATCTTCCGCGTTCTCGTCGGTCACTTTCTCGCCTCCGCGCAGCTTGTCGATCGCCGCATCCAGTTTCGCCTTGTCGCCGCCAGCCGCCTTCAGTGCCTTGCCGGCCGGGCCGGACTCCTCCAGTGCCGCCAGCAGGAACAGCTCGCTGGCGATGTAGGCATCGCCGCGCTGCTGGGCCAGCTTGTCGGTGACGTTGAGCAGGCGCACCAGGTCGTTGCCGGCCTGCACGTTGCCGGCCTGGCCGGTCACCTTCGGCAGCTTGTCCAGCGCTTCGGCCAGGCGCTCGCGCAGCACCGGCACGTTGACGCCGGCCTGCGCCAGCAGCGGGCGGGTGCCGCCGCCCTGCTGGTCCAGCAGCGCCAGCAGCAGGTGCGCGGGTTCGATGATGGTGTGGTCGCGGCCCACGGCCAGCGATTGCGCGTCGGCAATCGCCTGCTGGAAGCGCGAGGTGAGTTTGTCCATGCGCATGGGGGAATTCCTGCAGGAAGGGGCCAGCGGGTGGCCGATACTTCCCACATGCGGTTGCCGCGCCGTGATTCAAGTCGGCACGCGCACCGCGTTCGCGGCCGGGTTATGGTCGCCGCACCGACCCGCCAGCCGGATCCTGGATGACCCGCGGAGCCTGGACCCTTTACCTGCTGCGCTGCCGCGACGGCAGCTACTACGCCGGGATCACCACCGACCTTGATCGCCGCTTCCGCGAGCACGCCGCCGGCAAGGGCGCGAAGTACACGCGCGCGCATCCGCCCGAGTGCGTGCTGGGCAGCCGCAGCTACCCGGACCGGGCCGCCGCATCGCGCGCGGAGCACGCCCTCAAGCGCCAGCCGAAGGCGCGCAAGCTGGCCTGGCTGCTGGCTGCCGCCGACGCCGCTTCAGCCGGCTGAGGGCACGATCCAGGCCAGGGTCGCGATCCGGCCGCCGCGCTGGTCGCGACGGTGCGAAAAGAAGCGCTGCGGGTCGGAGATCGTGCACAGGCCACCGCCGTGGATCGCGGCCGCGGTGAGGCCCGCATCCACCAGCCGCAAGCGCGCCAGCGCGAACAGGTCGACCCGCCAGTGCCCGCGGCGGGTGGCGACGAACGCCGGCAACGCACGCGGATCGCGCGAGGCGAATGCGTCGTAGACCTCCTCGCCGATCTCGTAGGCCTGCGGCCCGGCGGCCGGGCCAAGCCAGGCGATGACCTCGCGCGCGGGCGTGCGCATCGCCGCCAGCGTCGTTTCCAGCACGCCATTCGCCAGTCCGCGCCAGCCAGCGTGGGCGGCGGCGATCTCGCGGCCATCCCGCGCGGCGAACACCACCGGCAGGCAGTCGGCGGTGAGGATCGCCAGCACCACGCCCGCCTCGGCGGTCACCGCGGCATCCGCCTCGGGCTCGTCGAAGCCCGGCTCCGGGACCACCGCGATGCCATGCACCTGCCGCAACCAACGTGGCGGCGAAGGCAGCCGCAACGCAGCGTCGAGCTGGCGCCTGTTTTCGGTGACCGCCGCGGGGTCGTCGCCGCAGCGCGTGCCGAGGTTGAACGCATCGAAGGGGGGCCGCGAGACCCCGAGGCCATGCCGGGTCGTGGTCAACGCCCGCACCCCCGCTGGCGCCGGCCAGTCGGCCTCCAGCCACGCGCTCATCGGCGCGCGCGCTCCGCCTCCGCGTGCGCTGCGGCATCCGCGCGCAGCAGCGCCAGCAATTGCTGCATGTCCGCCGGCAGCGGGGCGCTGCAACGGATCGGCTCGCCGCTGGCGGGATGCATGAATTCCAGGACTTCCGCATGCAGGGCCTGGCGTTTGAACGCGCGCAGGGCGGCGATCAGCTCCTCCGACGCCCCCTTCGGCAGCTTGAACGAACCGCCGTACAGCGGATCGCCGACGATCGGGTGCTTGAGGTGCTGCATGTGCACCCGGATCTGGTGGGTGCGCCCGGTTTCCAGCCGGCATTCCAGCGCGGTGTGGGCGCGGAAGCGTTCGCGCAGGCGGTAGTGGGTGACGGCGTCCTTGCCATCCTCGCGCACGGCCATGCGCAGGCGGTCGCGCGGGTGGCGGTCGATCGCGGCATTCGCGGTGCCGCCGGAGACCAGCGCGCCGACGACCACCGCCAGGTACTGGCGATGCACCTGCCGGTTGGACAGCTGCTCCACCAGCGCGGTATGCGCGGTCAGGGTGCGCGCCACCACCATCACCCCGCTGGTGTCCTTGTCCAGCCGATGCACGATGCCGGCGCGCGGCAGCAACTCGAGCGCGGGGTCGCGGAACAGCAGGGCATTGACCAGGGTGCCGGCCGGATTGCCCGCGCCCGGATGCACCACCAGCCCTGCCGGCTTGTCGATCACGAACACGTGTTCGTCCTCGTAAAGCACGTCCAGCGGGATGTCCTCGGCGACCGCATGGGTCTGGGTCTCCTGCACCACGTTCAGCGCAACCTGCTCGCCACCGCGGACGGGATCCCGGCCCCGCGCGGGCGCGCCGTCCACGCTCACGTCGCCCGACTTGATCCAGGCGGACAACCGCGAGCGCGAGTACTCGGGGAACAATTCGGCCACCACCGCGTCCAGCCGGCGGCCGGCGGCGGATTCGGGGACGATGGCGTGGCGCGGTTCGGCACTGGCATTCATAGGCGGGTCCGGACCCGGCGGCGCGGCAAGCGCCGGCGCCGGGTTGGGCTTGGTTCAACCATGGGACTGTTATTATCGTTGCTTCATGCCCCCGGCGCCCGTTCGATGCCCATGACCCTGCGTTCATCCCTGCTGCGCCCGATCTTCGTGCTTGCGCTTTTCGCCCTTGTCGCCGGCAGCGGTTGCGCCCGGATGAAGGGCATGTTCAAGGACGAGGACAAGAACGAAGGCCTGCCGGTCAGCCAGCTCTACGACAAGGCCCATGGCGACATGGAGCAGGGCCGCTGGAGCAGCGCCAGCGAGACCTGGGGCCGCCTGATCGCGCAGTACCCGTATGGCCCGTACACCGAACAGGCGCTGATGGAACAGGCCTATGCCGAGTACAAGGCGGGCAAGCACGACGACGCGGTCTCCAGCATCGACCGCTTCATCCGCACCTACCCGACCCACAAGAACATCGCCTACCTGTATTACCTGCGCGGCCTGTCCAACATGGCCCGCAACGCGGTGTTCCTGTCCCGCGCGTTCAAGCTGGACATGAGCAACCGCGACCTGCAGGCACCGCAGCAGGCCTACAACGACTTCAATACCGTCGCGTCGCGCTACCCGAACAGCGCCTACGCCGCCGACGCGCGCCAGCGCATGATCTTCCTGCGCAACGAATTCGCCCGCTTCGAGCTCACCACCGGCCTGTACTACCTGCGCCGCGGCGCCTGGGTGGCCGCCGCCGACCGTGCCACCTACCTGCTGGAAACCTACCCGCAGAGCGAATACCAGGACGACGCGGTGGCCATGCTGGGCGAGTCCTACACCCGCCTCGGCAACACCGCGCTGGCCGCGGACGCCCGCCGCGTGCTGGAGCAGAACGACCCGCAGCATCCGTGGCTGTCCGGGAAGTGGCCGCGCGAAAGCCGCTTCTACAACCGCCTGAATCCGTTCGCCGGCGACACCCACTGAGGTCGCCGCCCGAAAGGGGGTCCGGTTCACTTCCCGATGCGGACGTGAACCGGACCCCCTTTCAGTTTTCGCGCCAGCCGCTGCTCACCGGGTAGCGCCGCTCGCGGCCGAACGCGCGCCGGCTGACCTTCGGCCCCGGCGCGGCCTGGTGCCGCTTCCACTCGCCGATCCGCACCAGCCGCAGCACCTTGTCCACGGTGGCGGCATCGAAGCCGGCGGCCACGATTTCCGCGCGCGACTGCTCCTGGTCGACATGCCGCAGCAGGATCGCGTCCAGCACGTCGTAGGGTGGCAGCGAGTCCTGGTCCTTCTGGTTTTCGCGCAGCTCCGCAGATGGCGGCCGGTCGATCACCGCCTGCGGGACCACCCGGTCGCCCACCGTGTTGCGCCAGCGCGCCAGCGCGAACACCTCGGTCTTGTAGAGATCCTTGAGCGGCGCATAGCCGCCGCACATGTCGCCGTAGATGGTGGCGTAGCCGACCGCGTACTCGCTCTTGTTGCCGGTGGTCAGCAGCAGTCCGCCGAACTTGTTGGACAGCGCCATCATCAACGCACCGCGCACGCGCGACTGCAGGTTTTCCTCGGTGACATCCACCGCCTTGCCGGCGAACACCGGCCCCAGCGCATCCAGATAGCCCTGGAACGGCTTCTCGATGGGCAGCGTGACCAGCTCCACGCCCATCGCGTCGCATTGTTCCTGCGCCAGGTCGTTGGACAGGCCGGCGGTGTAGCGCGACGGCATGCGGACCGCGGTGACGTTGCCCGCGCCCAGCGCATCGGCGGCGATCGCCAGCACCAGCGCCGAATCGATGCCGCCGGACAGCCCCAGCCAGGCCTTGTCGAAGCCGTTCTTGCGGCAGTAGTCGCGGGTGCCGCGCACCACCGCCCGCCAGGCCAGCGCATCGCGGCTCTCGTCGCCATCCTCCATCCACTGCAGCGGGGTGAAGCGGCGCGATGACGGATCGAAATCCACCACCAGCCACTGGTCGGTGAAGGCCGCCGCAGCGGGGTGCACGCTGCCGTCGCCGTCGGCCACCACCGACGCGCCGTCGAACACCAGCGCGTCCTGGCCACCGACCAGGTTGAGGTAGGCGATCGCCGCCCCGGTTTCCGCAACCCGCTGCGCCAGCAGGGCATCGCGCTGCGCGTGCTTGTCGCGCTCGAACGGCGAGGCGTTCGGCACCAGCAGCAGTTGCGCGCCCTTCGCCACCGTGGAGGCAACCGGCTCGGCGAACCACAGGTCCTCGCAGATCACCAGGCCAACCGGCGTGCCCTTGACCTCGAACACGCAGTCGTCCCGGTCCGGGTCCACGTCGAAATAACGGCGTTCGTCGAACACCGCGTAGTTCGGCAGCTCGCGCTTGCGGTAGGTCTGCTCGACGGCGCCGTCGCGCAGCACGCTGGCCGCGTTGTAGACCACCGCCCCCGCCGCCTGCGGCCATCCGACCACCGCGACGATGCCATCCACGCCCGCGGCGATCGCCTGCAACGCGGCCTCGCATTCGCGCAGGAACGCCGGCCGCAGCAGCAGGTCCTCCGGCGGATAGCCGCTCAACGCGAGCTCCGGGAACAGCACGATGTCGGCGTCGTACTCGTCGCGCGCCCCGGCGATCAGGGCGGCGATGCGATCGCGGTTGCCGGCCACGTCGCCGACCGGGAAATCGAACTGCGCCAGCGCGATGCGGAGCCGTGGCGGCCCGACCCCAAACGAAAGGCCGCGGGGGGGGGGGGGGGGGGGGGGGGGGGGGGGGGGGGGGGGGGGGGGGGGGGGGGGGGGGGGGGGGGGGGGGGGGGGGGGGGGGGGGGGGGGGGGGGGGGGGGGGGGGGGGGGGGGGGGGGGGGGGGGGGGGGGGGGGGGGGGGGGGGGGGGGGGGGGGGGGGGGGGGGGGGGGGGGGGGGGGGGGGGGGGGGGGGGGGGGGGGGGGGGGGGGGGGGGGGGGGGGGGGGGGGGGGGGGGGGGGGGGGGGGGGGGGGGGGGGGGGGGGGGGGGGGGGGGGGGGGGGGGGGGGGGGGGGGGGGGGGGGGGGGGGGGGGGGGGGGGGGGGGGGGGGGGGGGGGGGGGGGGGGGGGGGGGGGGGGGGGGGGGGGGGGGGGGGGGGGGGGGGGGGGGGGGGGGGGGGGGGGGGGGGGGGGGGGGGGGGGGGGGGGGGGGGGGGGGGGGGGGGGGGGGGGGGGGGGGGGGGGGGGGGGGGGGGGGGGGGGGGGGGGGCGGGGGGGGGGGGGGGGGGGGGGGGGGGGGGGGGGGGGGGGGGGGGGGGGGGGGGGGGGGGGGGGGGGGGGGGGGGGGGGGGGGGGGGGGGGGGGGGGGGGGGGGGGGGGGGGGGGGGGGGGGGGGGGGGGGGGGGGGGGGGGGGGGGGGGGGGGGGGGGGGGGGGGGGGGGGGGGGGGGGGGGGGGGGGGGGGGGGGGGGGGGGGGGGGGGGGGGGGGGGGGGGGGGGGGGGGGGGGGGGGGGGGGGGGGGGGGGGGGGGGGGGGGGGGGGGGGGGGGGGGGGGGGGGGGGGGGGGGGGGGGGGGGGGGGGGGGGGGGGGGGGGGGGGGGGGGGGGGGGGGGGGGGGGGGGGGGGGGGCGGGGGGGGGGGGGGGGGGGGGGGGGGGGGGGGGGGGGGGGGGGGGGGGGGGGGGGGGGGGGGGGGGGGGGGGGGGGGGGGGGGGGGGGGGGGGGGGGGGGGGGGGGGGGGGGGGGGGGGGGGGGGGGGGGGGGGGGGGGGGGGGGGGGGGGGGGGGGGGGGGGGGGGGGGGGGGGGGGGGGGGGGGGGGGGGGGGAGGGGGGTGGGGGGGGGGGGGCGGGCGAGGGGGGGGGGGGGGGGGCGGGCGGGGGGGGGGGGGGGGGGGGGGGGGGGGGGGGGGGGGCGGGCCGGGGGGGGGGGGGGGGGGGGGGGGGGGGGGGGGGGGGGGGGGGGGGGGGGGGGGGGGGGGGGGGGGGGGGGGGGGGGGGCCGGGGGGGGGGGGGGGGGGGGGGGGGGGGGGGGGGGGGGGCGGGGGGGGGGGGGGGGGGGGGGGGGGGGGGGGGGGGGGGGGGGGGGGGGGGGGGGGGGGGGGGGGGGGGGGGGGGGGGGGGGGGGGGGGGGGGGGGGGGGGGGGGGGGGGGGGGGGGGGGGGGGGGGGGGGGGGGGGGGGGGGGGGGGGGGGGGGGGGGGGGGGGGGGGGGGGGGGGGGGGGGGGGGGGGGGGGGGGGGGGGGGGGGGGGGGGGGGGGGGGGGGGGGGGGGGGGGGGGGGGGGGGGGGGGGGGGGGGGGGGGGGGGGGGGGGGGGGGGGGGGGGGGGGGGGGGGGGGGGGGGGGGGGGGGGGGGGGGGGGGGGGGGGGGGGGGGGGGGGGGGGGGGGGGGGGGGGGGGGGGGGGGGGGGGGGGGGGGGGGGGGGGGGGGGGGGGGGGGGGGGGGGGGGGGGGGGGGGGGGGGGGGGGGGGGGGGGGGGGGGGGGGGGGGGGGGGGGGGGGGGGGGGGGGGGGGGGGGGGGGGGGGGGGGGGGGGGGGGGGGGGGGGGGGGGGGGGGGGGGGGGGGGGGGGGGGGGGGGGGGCGGGGGGGGGGGGGGGGGGGGGGGGGGGGGGGGGGGGGGGGGGGGGGGGGGGGGGGGGGGGGGGGGGGGGGGGGGGGGGGGGGGGGGGGGGGGGGGGGGGGGGGGGGGGGGGGGGGGGGGGGGGGGGGGGGGGGGGGGGGGGGGGGGGGGGGGGGGGGGGGGGGGGGGGGGGGGGGGGGGGGGGGGGGGGGGGGGGGGGGGGGGGGGGGGGGGGGGGGGGGGGGGGGGGGGGGGGGGGGGGGGGGGGGGGGGGGGGGGGGGGGGGGGGGGGGGGGGGGGGGGGGGGGGGGGGGGGGGGGGGGGGGGGGGGGGGGGGGGGGGGGGGGGGGGGGGGGGGGGGGGGGGGGGGGGGGGGGGGGGGGGGGGGGGGGGGGGGGGGGGGGGGGGGGGGGGGGGGGGGGGGGGGGGGGGGGGGGGGGGGGGGGGGGGGGGGGGGGGGGGGGGGGGGGGGGGGGGGGGGGGGGGGGGGGGGGGGGGGGGGGGGGGGGGGGGGGGGGGGGGGGGGGGGGGGGGGGGGGGGGGGGGGGGGGGGGGGGGGGGGGGGGGGGGGGGGGGGGGGGGGGGGGGGGGGGGGGGGGGGGGGGGGGGGGGGGGGGGGGGGGGGGGGGGGGGGGGGGGGGGGGGCGGGGGGGGGGGGGGGGGGGGGGGGGGGGGGGGGGGGGGGGGGGGGGGGGGGGGGGGGGGGGGGGGGGGGGGGGGGGGGGGGGGGGGGGGGGGGGGGGGGGGGGGGGGGGGGGGGGGGGGGGGGGGGGGGGGGGGGGGGGGGGGGGGGGGGGGGGGGGGGGGGGGGGGGGGGGGGCGGGGGGGGGGGGGGGGGGGGGGGGGGGGGGGGGGGGGGGGGGGGGGGGGGGGGGGGGGGGGGGGGGGGGGGGGGGGGGGGGGGGGGGGGGGGGGGGGGGGGGGGGGGGGGGGGGGGGGGGGGGGGGGGGGGGGGGGGGGGGGGGGGGGGGGGGGGGGGGGGGGGGGGGGGGGGGGGGGGGGGGGGGGGGGGGGGGGGGGGGGGGGGGGGGGGGGGGGGGGGGGGGGGGGGGGGGGGGGGGGGGGGGGGGGGGGGGGGGGGGGGGGGGGGGGGGGGGGGGGGGGGGGGGGGGGGGGGGGGGGGGGGGGGGGGGGGGGGGGGGGGGGGGGGGGGGGGGGGGGGGGGGGGGGGGGGGGGGGGGGGGGGGGGGGGGGGGGGGGGGGGGGGGGGGGGGGGGGGGGGGGGGGGGGGGGGGGGGGGGGGGGGGGGGGGGGGGGGGGGGGGGGGGGGGGGGGGGGGGGGGGGGGGGGGGGCGGCGCCTTCCGGTCTTGCGGTTGATCAGCGCAGCGCGCGTGCCGCGATCGCCGCGCCGAGGTCGCCGGGGCTCTTCACGGTGGTCACGCCGGCCGCTTCCAGCGCGGCGAACTTGCCTTCCGCGGTACCGGTGCCGCCGGAGGCGATCGCACCGGCGTGGCCCATGCGCTTGCCCTTCGGCGCGGACGCGCCGGCGATGAAGCCGACCACCGGCTTGGTGACGTGCTTGGCGATGAACTCGGCCGCTTCCTCTTCGGCGGAACCGCCGATCTCGCCGACCATGATGATGCCTTCGGTCTGCGGATCGTCCTGGAACAGCTTCAGGGCGTCGATGAAGTTGGTGCCGTTGATCGGGTCGCCGCCGATGCCGATGCAGGTCGACTGGCCGAGGCCGGCGTCGGTGGTCTGCTTCACGGCTTCATAGGTCAGGGTGCCGCTGCGCGAGACGATGCCGACCTTCCCGGGCATGTGGATGTGGCCCGGCATGATGCCGATCTTGCACTCGCCCGGGGTGATCACGCCGGGGCAGTTCGGCCCGACCAGCACCACGTCCGGGTAGCCCTTCAGGGTGTTCTTGACCCGCAGCATGTCGAGCACCGGGATGCCCTCGGTGATGCAGACGATGACCTTGATGCCGGCATCGGCCGCTTCCAGGATCGCGTCGGCCGCGAACGGCGGCGGCACGTAGATGACCGAGGCATCGGCGCCGGTGGCCTTGACCGCATCACGCACGGTGTTGAAGACCGGCAGGCCGAGGTGCTCGGTGCCGCCCTTGCCCGGGGTCACGCCGCCGACGACCTGGGTGCCGTAGTCGACCATCTGCTCGGCGTGGAAGGTGCCCTGCGAGCCGGTGAAGCCCTGCACGATGACCTTGGTGTTCTTGTTGATCAAAACTGCCATTTGCTTGGTTCCTGACGTGCCCGGTAAGGCCACGGCCGCCCGGGGAATCTTGCGGCGATCGGCGGGCGCCCCGGGGGCGAATGCCGTCAGGCGGCCTTGGCAGCGGCGACGGCTTTCTTCGCGCCGTCGTTGATGTCGTCGGCGGCGGTGATCGCCAGGCCGGAGTTCTTCAGCAGTTCCTTGCCGGCATCGACGTTGGTGCCTTCCAGGCGCACGATCACCGGCACCTTGACGCCCACTTCCTTGACCGCGGCGATGATGCCCTCGGCGATCATGTCGCAGCGGACGATGCCGCCGAAGATGTTGACGAAGATCGCCTTCACGTCCGGCGAGCGCAGGATCAGCTTGAACGCCTCGGTCACCTTCTCCTTGTTGGCGCCGCCGCCGACATCGAGGAAGTTCGCGGGCGCGCCGCCCTCCAGCTTGATCACGTCCATGGTGGACATCGCCAGGCCGGCGCCGTTGACCATGCAGCCGATGTTGCCGTCCATGGTCACGTAGTTGAGGTCGTACTTGGACGCCAGGACTTCGGTCTCGTCTTCCTGCTTGATGTCGCGCATCTCCACCAGCTCGGGGTGGCGGAAGTTGGCGTTGTCGTCGGAATTGATCTTGCCGTCGAGCACGGCCAGGTTGCCGTCGGTGAGGATCGCCAGCGGGTTCAGTTCGACCAGCGCCAGGTCCTTCTCGTTGAACAGCTTGTACAGGCCCAGCATGATCTTGCTCAGCTGGCCGACCTGCTTGGCGTTGAGGCCCAGCGCGAAGCCCATGTCGCGGGTCTGGTACGGCTGCAGGCCCTGCACGTAGTTCACGACGAGGGTCTTGATCGCGTCGGGGTTGTCGACCGCGGTCTTCTCGATCTCCACGCCGCCGTCGGCGGAGGCGATGAAGGTGATCGACTGGGTGGAACGATCCACCATCACCGACAGGTACAGCTCCTGGGCGATGTCGGTGGCCTGGGTCACCAGCACCGAATCCACCGGCAGCGCCACGCCGGCCGACTGGTAGGTCTCCATCTTCGTGCCGAGCATGCCCTTGGCGTACTCGCGCACTTCATCGAAGGACTTCGAGTACTTCACGCCGCCGGCCTTGCCGCGGCCGCCCGCATGGATCTGCGCCTTGACCATCCAGGCCTCGCCACCGATGGCCTTGGCCGCATCGACGGCCTCTTCGGGCGAACGCGCGACGCGCCCGGCCGGTACCGCGATGCCGTAATCGGCAAACAGCTGTTTCGCCTGGTATTCGTGGAAATTCATGGGTCACCCGGGAAGAGAATTGCCGATGCCGGCATGGACGCGTCGCGTGGCCTGGAAGCGGACGGGCGCGGGCGGACCGGCATTTTAGCGTGTTGCAGCGCCGCATGCAGACCCGACCATAGTCGGCATGGGGCAGGCTTCTTGCATACTCCGGCCGATGCCCACGTCCAGCGCCAGCCCGATCCAGGCCGCGATCCGTCGCGAACTGCACTTCTTCACCCTCTACCGGGTGCTGGAAGCCGCGCTGCTGTGCCTGACCGTGTTCAGCCCAGTCGGCGTGCTGCTCGGCGGCATGCCGCGCCATCCGGTGCTGGCCATGCTGGTGGCGATCATCTACCTGGTGCTGGCCTGCCTGCTGTTCTTCCTGCGCCGGCGGGACGAAGTCCGGCCGATGGCGATGCTGGGGATCGGGGTGGACATCGCCGCCTCCCTGCTGGCCATGCACGCACTGCCGAGCGCCGCCTCCGGCATCGCGATGATGCTGCTGTTCAATGTCGGCGCCGCCGCCCTGCTGCTGCCGTTGCGGGTCAGCCTGGGGGTTGCCGCCCTTGCGGGTTTCGCGCTGGTCGCCGATTACACGTGGGCGATCCTGGCCGGCCACGGTGCCGGTAGGCCCCTGGCCGAGGTCCTGATGTTCTCGGTGAGCTACCTCGCCATCGCCACCCTGACCAGCATCGTCGGCCGGCAGATGCGCGCCAGCCAGGCCCTGGCCGAGGAGCGCGGCAGCCAGGTCGCCAACATGGCCGAGGTCAACGAGCTGATCATCCGGCGCATGCGCACCGGGGTGCTGCTGATCGAGGGCGACGGCGAGATCCGCTTGGCCAACGAGGCGGCGATGCTGCAACTGGGCCACAGCGGCGAGGGCCGGCGCACGCTGGCCACCGCCGCGCCGGAACTGGCTCGCCGCCTGCATCGCTGGCAGCACGATGGCGACGGCGAACCCACCCCGCTGCAACTCACCCCCGACCTGCCGGAGGTGCTGCCGCGCTTCGCCCGGCTGCTGGCCGGCAGCGACCAGGTGCTGGTCTTCCTGGACGATGCTTCGCTGGCGTCGCGCCGCGCGGAATCGCTGACCCTGGCGACCCTGGGCCGCTTCTCCGCCAGCCTGGCCCACGAAATCCGCAACCCGCTGGCCGCGATCAGCTACGCGACCCAGTTGCTGGAGGAATCCCGCGACATCCCCGAGGCCGACCGCCGCCTGCTGGAGATCATCTACCAGCAGACCCACCGCATGAACGGCATCGTCGAGAACGTGCTCGGGCTGGCACGGCGCGAAGCCGCGCGGCCGGAGCACGTGGACCTCGTGGAGTTCGTCCGCACCTTCGTCGCCGAGTACCAGGAAAGCCAACCGCTGGAGCACGATCGACTCGAGGCCCACCTGCCCCGCACCCCGGTGGCCGCGATGGTCGACCGCCGCCAGTTGCAGCAGGTGGTCACCGTGCTGGTCCACAACGCACTGGTCTACGGGCGGCTCCCCGGTGAACCAGCGCGAATCGGCGTCCACGCCCACCTGGACGACAGCGGGGCGCCGCTGCTGGACGTCACCGACCGCGGCCCGGGCATCCCGGACAGGGTCGCCGCCCAGCTGTTCCGCCCGTTCTTCACCACCTCCGGGCACGGCACCGGGCTGGGCCTCTACATCGCCCGCGAACTGTGCCAGGCCAACCAGGCCAGCCTCGATTACGTCCCGGTTCCCGCGGGCGGTGCCTGCTTCCGCATCCGCCTCGCCGGCGCACGGGCCATCGCCACGTCCTGACCGACCCCACGATCGGTGAACTGCCCTTGCGCGTCGTACTTGGACGCAACGCGGCAACGGGTTATCGTGGCAGCACATGAGCGCACCCGCCCGCAACACCCAATCCTGCGCCCTGGTCGTCGACGACGAGCGCGACATCCGCGAATTGCTGGTCCTGACCCTCGGGCGGATGGGATTGCGCTGCGATACCGCCTCGTCCCTGCACGATGCCCGCGCTCTGCTTCGGCACAACGCATACGCGCTGTGCCTCACCGACATGCGCCTGGCCGACGGCTCCGGGCTGGACCTGGTGCGCGAGATTTCCCAGCTGTATCCGCAGACCCCGGTGGCGATGATCACCGCCTTCGGCAACCAGGAAGCAGCGGTCGGCGCGCTCAAGGCCGGCGCCTTCGATTTCGTGAGCAAGCCGGTCGACCTGTCGGTTTTGCGCGGCCTGGTCCAGCATGCCTTGAAGCTAGGCCTGGAATCCGCAGCCGGTGGCGCTGCGCGGCCCGCCGATGCCCCCGGCCCGGCCGCCACCCGCCTGCTGGGCAGCTCGATGGCGATGGCCGACCTGCGCACCACCCTGACCAAGGTCGCGCGCAGCCAGGCGCCGGTCTACATCGCCGGCGAATCCGGCGTGGGCAAGGAACTGGTCGCCCGCACCATCCACGACGAGGGCATGCGCGCGTCCGGGCCGTTCGTGCCGGTGAACTGCGGCGCGATCCCCGCCGAACTGATGGAAAGCGAGTTCTTCGGCCACAAGAAGGGCAGCTTCACCGGCGCCCACGCCGACAAGCCCGGCCTGTTCCAGGCGGCCGAAGGCGGCACCCTGTTCCTGGACGAAGTGGCCGAACTGCCGCTGCCATGCAGGTCAAGCTGCTGCGCGCGATCCAGGAAAAATCCATCCGTCCGGTCGGAGCCAATGGCGAGGTCGCGGTGGACGTCCGCATCCTATCCGCCACCCACAAGGACCTGGGGGCGCTGGTCGAGGACGGCCGCTTCCGCCACGACCTGTACTACCGCATCAACGTGATCGAACTGCGGGTGCCGCCGCTGCGCGAACGCCGCGAGGACCTGCCACAGCTGGCCGGCGCCATCCTCACCCGCCTCGCCGCCGCCCAGCACCGCGCCCTGCCGGTGCTGCACCCGGACGCGGTGGAAGCGCTGGCCCGCTACAACTTCCCCGGCAACGTGCGCGAACTGGAGAACATCCTGGAACGCGCGTTCGCCCTGGCCGACGACGACGGCATCCGCGCCGCCGACCTGCGCCTGCCCGAATCCCGCCCCAGCGGCCCCGCGCAGGCCGCCGCCGCCAGCCTCGACCCGAACCGGATCGACCCGCGCGAATCCGCCACCAGCGCCCTGCCCAGCTTCATCGAGGAAATCGAGCGCAAGGCGATCGAACAGGCGCTGACCGACAACCGCTACAACAAGACGAAGGCCGCGGCGCAGCTGGGCATCACCTTCAGGGCACTGCGCTACAAGCTGAAGAAGCTGGGGATCGAGTGAATTTCTGACGCGTTGCGTCTGCAAGTGACGTTTTTGTCATGTCAGTCGATCACGTTAGAATGGCAAAGCGTGACCCTCTTTTCAGAAACACGCGAAAGTCGGACGTGTCCGCATTTGGCACGAAATCTGCGTTATAACTCCTGCACGTGCGAAAGGCGCCTGGCTGCCGAAGGACCGTGACAGCGGCACCGACGCACGTGATCACACCAATCACCTAGGGGATACACCATGAAGAACCAGCAAGGCTTTACCCTGATCGAACTGATGATCGTCGTCGCGATCATCGCCATCCTGGCCGCCATCGCGCTGCCGGCGTACAACAACTACCGCATCCGTTCGGCCAATGCCGCGTGCCTTGCGGAAGCCAAGGCCTACATGAACTCGTGGGTGTCGGCGTCGGTCAACAGCATGACCCTCCCGACCTGGGTGGGTTCCGCTTGTGCTGACAGCCCGGCGGATGGCAGCGCAGCTGCGAAGACGCCGGGCAACGCGACGATCGGCTGCGACGTCAACTCGGCGACCTGCAGCCTGTAATCCGATCATCGCGTACGTGGCAAGCCGGGAAAGCCCCTCTCATGAGGGGCTTTCTTGTTGGCGGCGATGAGCACGCATGCCGAAGGCTCCTCGGGCGCGTGCGGCCATGACACGTACTCCACGGGGTCGCACTTTCGCGATGCGCGTCACACATGTACACCCTTTCCGCTGGCATGCACCGGTCTGGCCCGCAACTTGCTTGGGTTTGACGGAGAGGCAAGGGTTGTCCGGAGAGATACCATGCGCGGCATCGCACGCGGCTTCACCCTGATCGAGCTGATGATTGTCGTGGCCATCATTGCGATCCTCGCGGCAATCGCCCTGCCCGCATACAACAATTACCGGATCCGTGCCGCGGAAAGTGCCTGCCTGGCGGAAGCGAAGAACTATGCCAGCTTCGCCCTTGCCGCCATCTACGACCAGACCGCCCCTTCGGCGCCGATCGTCAGCGCATGCTCGGCAATCGATACCGCCACCAACATGGCGACGCCAATCTCCGGAACGCCACGATCACCCGGCCTCCGACAGACGCGGTGCAACATGAATTCGGCTACCTGCTCGTTGATCTGACGCAGTGGTAGTGGCGCCCGGGCTGATCGATCAACACGCCAGGGTTCGAACCAGATCGGAAACTCGCGTGATGCCTCTTGGCGCGGGGGGCGACTGCCCCTTGAGCCGATGCAACTCCCAATCGATGCGACGCGCTGCAATGGCGCGGCGCACGCCTGCCTCAATGCACGATAATCGCTTGTCGAACAATCGAAACGCGTATTCGCATGCACGCCATTAGGGACCGTTTCCTGCTTCTGAGCCTGATCGCAGGCCTGCTCGCGGGATTGCCGTTCCTTCCGGGTTTCCCAGGCGACTTCGTGTTCGATGATTTCCCGAACATCGTCAATAATCCGGCAATCCAGGTGACTCAGCTGGATGCCGACAGCCTGGCGAAGGCTGCGCTGAGCCCGCAACCATCCGGCTCCCTTCGCACCTTGCCAACCCTCAGCTTTGCGGTGGACTACTGGCGAGCCGGGGGTACCGATCCGGCGACGTTCAAGGCCACCAACGTGCTGCTGCATTGCCTGACCACGTGTGCGATGGCGTGGCTATTCCGAAGCTTGCTACTCGTCGCCGGGATACCCGCGCGAAGAGCGCGCTGGCTTGCACCCTCCCTCGCCTTGGCGTGGGCAATCCACCCCTTGCAGGTATCGTCCGTCCTCTACGTCGTCCAGCGCATCCAGACTCTCGCGACGTTCTTCGTCGTGCTCGCGCTCCTGGCCTATGTGCAAGCAAGGGTCGCACAGGTCGAGGGGCGATCCGGGCGTACCGGCATGCTCATGGCGCTGCTGGCCTGGGCATTGGCGATGGGTTGCAAGGAAGACTCGATCCTGTTCCCGGCTTATGCGCTCGCGCTCGAACTGACGCTCCTGCGATTCAGGGCCGCGAATGCAAGCACCGGAAGTCGCTTGCGAAAAGCGTATCTGGCGGCGTCCGTGACGGCCGCAACTGCATACTTCCTGCTCATCCTGCCCCACTTCTGGCAGTGGGGGGCGTACCCGAACCGCGACTTCTCGACCCTCGAGCGCCTGCTGACCCAGGCGCGAGTGCTCTGCATGTACCTATGGCAGATCGTCCTGCCCTTGCCGAGCCACATGCCGTTCTACTATGACTGGCTGCAGCCCTCGCGCGGACTGCTGCAGCCATGGACCACGCTTCCGTCGATGTTGCTGTTGGCCGGCCTGCTGGCTCTGGCCCTGGCCCAACGCGTACGCCACCCACTGCTTGCGCTGGGAATTCTCTGGTTCCTGTCAGCGCACCTCGTCGCAAGCAACGTCATCGGGCTCGAACTGGCATTCGAGCACCGCAACCACTTCGGCTTGGCAGGCGGCGTGCTTGCAATCGGCAGCCTGCTCGCCCAAACGGTGCGGGGCCTGCGACTCCAGCAGAACGTCGGGATCGCGATTGCCGTTCCATTGCTGGCCGTATTGGCAGGCGCGACGCTGATGCGCGCATGGAGTTGGCAGGACCGCCTCTCGCTCGCCCATACGGTGACGCGATATGCACCTTTGTCGGCCAGAGCCTGGGTACAGCTGTGCGCTGGCGAATACGAGACCGGTGGCGGTGCAGTCAAGGACAATCCGCGCATCGACGCGGCCATCGATGCGTGCACAAAAGGGACCTTTGCGGCGCCCGGCAGCCTCAATAACCCGGCACTGCTGGTGGTACTGAAGACCCTGAAAGGCAGTGTCTCCCAGGCGGATTGGGGCCTGTTCCAACGGCGCCTGGAAACGGTGCACATGTCCCTGGACAATTGCCGTTCCCCCCAGATCCTGAGTTACAACCACAGGCAGGGCGTCGCCGTGGACAAGCGTCGCCTCTTGCAGGCCCTGGACACCATGGCCCGACGATGCGAACAGAAGCCCTTCGAAGCTGCATCGATCGGCTACTTCGTCATGAATGACCTGGCAGAGCCCGACTCAGCGATTCCGTACTTCGTGCGCGCCATTCGCTCGGCGCCGCCGAACGACCCATTCCCCGGACAACTCGCCTCCGAACTGCGGGGGATCGGCCGTCCGGATCTTGCCGGACAAATCGAACGCATTGCTTCGGCCAGACGCATGGCGTCGAGCCCAGGGGGGTTCTGACGGCGGTTACCCGCCGGCGCAAGCCTGAAGCAGCGTACTATCGCCGAGATGAAAGCAGCCACCGAAGCCCAGTTCAGACATCATTTGCAACGCACCAGGACCTAACCAAACCCCGACGCCATGAAAGCAGTCATCCTTGCAGGCGGACTTGGCACGCGGATCAGCGAAGAATCCGTGTTGCGACCCAAGCCAATGATAGAAGTCGGGGGCATGCCAGTGCTCTGGCACATCCTCAAGATCTATTCCCATTTCGGCGTCAACGACTTCATCATTTGCCTTGGATACAAGGGTTACATGATCAAGGAGTATTTCGCCAACTACTTCCTGCACATGTCCGACGTCACGTTCGACATGCGCACCAACCAGTTGGAAGTGCATGAGAAGCACGCCGAGCCTTGGCGAGTGACACTGGTGGACACCGGCAACAGCACCCAGACTGGGGGGCGGCTGAAACGCGTCGCCAGCTACCTGGATGGCGAAACGTTCTTCTTCACCTACGGCGACGGACTCGCCGACATTGATGTATCCGCCGAGCTGGCATTCCATCGTGAAAAAGGCGCACTGGCCACGATGTGCGCCGTACAGCCTCCGGGGCGCTTCGGCGCAATCGGCATCGAGGGCCACCGCATCACCCGCTTCGAGGAAAAACCGGTCGGTGACGGTAGCTGGATCAACGGCGGCTACTTCGTACTGGAGCCCGACGCCCTCGACTACATCGAAGACGACGACACGAGTTGGGAGCGCGCCCCGCTGGAACGCCTTGCCCGGGACGGGCAGCTGTCGGCCTATCCGCATCGGGGCTTCTGGCAGCCCATGGATACTCTGCGCGACAAGACCAAGCTGGAAGGTCTGTGGCAAGCGGGCAATGCGCCATGGAAAGTGTGGCCCTGAGCCTGTTCGGCGGCCTCTATGCAGGGCGCCGCGTGCTGGTCACTGGCCATACCGGCTTCAAGGGTTCTTGGCTCGTGTTGTGGCTGCGCCAATTGGGCGCATCAGTCACGGGGCTGGCATTGGATCCCGACACGCACCCTTCACACTGGGCACTGCTCGGCTTCGATGACGTCGCCGACCACCGGGTGGACTTGCTTAACGCTACTGCGGTGCGCCAAGTGCTGGACACCCACGAACCCGAAATCGTGTTCCACCTCGCCGCGCAGCCGTTAGTGCGCCGCAGCTACCGCGCGCCGGCAGAGACCTTCTCCAGCAACGTGACCGGGCTGATCAACCTGCTGGATGCCATTCGCGACTGCCCCTCGGTGCGTGTATTGGTCAACGCCACCACCGACAAGGTCTATGCCGAACGCGATGCGCCTGGCGGGTATCTGGAAACCGATCCACTCGGTGGACATGACCCCTACAGTGCATCCAAGGCCTGCTCGGAACTGGTGACCGACAGCTACCGGAAGAGCTTCTTCAACGACGCCGTTGCATCGCCACGGATCGCCAGCGCACGCGCGGGCAACGTCATCGGCGGCGGCGACTGGGCCGAGGATCGCCTGGTGCCCGACATCGTGCGCGCGGCGAATGCGGGACATGGCCTGCGCATCCGCAACCCGTTGGCGGTGCGCCCATGGCAGCACGTGCTGGAGCCGCTTTCCGGCTACCTGCGCCTGGCGCAGATGCTCTGGCACGACCGCGATTTTGCCGGCGCATGGAATTTCGGCCCGCGCACCGAGGGCGAGATCAGCGTCGGCGCGCTGGCTGCGCAACTGGGCACGAACTGGCCCGCACTTCGCATCGAGCAGGATGCCGGCGCGCATCCGCACGAAGCCGCCGTCCTGCGCCTGAACTGCAACAAGGCATGCACGCAGCTCGCGTGGCAACCAGTCTGGAACATCGCCACCACGCTTGCGCGCACCGCCGACTGGTATCGCCAGTTCGATGCATCGGGGCAAGTCCAAAGCGCCGACGATCTTGCGGCCTACATCAATGATGCACGACGACTGGGGCTGGCATGGGCGGGATGACAATCCATCCGACGCCGATTGCAGGCCTTTGCGAAATCCGGCACGCCGCGTTCGGGGATGCACGTGGGCGCTTCACGCGCCTGTTCTGCGAGCAGGAACTCGCGGCAATTCGTCCCGGGCTGCACTTCACCCAGATCAATCTCTCGCAAACCCACGGCCGGGGAACGCTACGCGGCATGCATTACCAGTTGCCGCCCACTGCAGAAGCCAAGTTGGTCCACTGCCTGCGCGGACGCGTATTCGACGTGGCGGTGGATGCCAGGGCGGGATCGCCCACCTTCCTGCATTGGCATGCCATCGAGCTCTCCGAAGATGGCAAAAACGCCGTGTTCATTCCGGAAGGCGTTGCCCATGGTTTCCAGACCTTGAGCGAAGAGGCATGGCTCCTGTACATGCATACCACGCCCTGGACGCCTGATTGCGAAGCCGGTTTGCGCCACGACGATCCGCGCCTGTCGATCGATTGGCCGCTTCCGGTCGCCACCCTGTCGGTGCGCGACCGCGGGTACCCGCTGATCGATGATGCGTTCACGGGAGTCGTGGCATGAAGTGCCGTTTCTGCGGTACCCCGCTGCACGACGTGTTTCTTGACCTCGGCAGTGCCCCGCCGTCCAACGCCTTCCTGCGCGCGGAGGATCTGAACGCGCCGGAGACCTGGTTCCCCTTGCGTCTCTATACCTGCACTGAGTGCCATCTGGTGCAGGTAGACGAAGTGCAGAAGCACGACGCGCTGTTCTCCGGTGATTACGTCTACTTCTCCTCCTATTCGCGAAGCTGGCTGGCGCATGCCGAACACTACGTCGCCCACGCATCGGAGCGGCTGGGTCTGGGCCATGACTGCCTGGTGATGGAGATCGCCTCCAACGACGGCTACCTGCTGCAATACGCCAAGGCACGCGGCATCCCTTGCGTCGGCATCGAGCCCACCGCCAGCACGGCGGTGGCGGCACGTGAGCGCGGCATCGAGACGATCGAGCGCTTCTTCGGTCGTGCGTTCGCGCAGGAATTCGCGACGGTACGGCGCACGGCGGATCTGGTAGTCGCCAACAACGTGCTGGCGCACGTGCCGGACCTCAACGATTTCGTTGCCGGCCTGACCGCCATTCTTGCGCCGGCGGGCACGATCAACATCGAATTCCCGCACCTGCTGCAGCTGGTGGCGCAGCACCAGTTCGATACCGTCTACCACGAGCATTTCTCGTATTTCTCGTTCCACACCGTCCAGCGGATTCTTGCCCGCCACGGGCTGCGCGTCTGGGACGTCGAAGAACTCGGCACACACGGTGGATCGTTGCGGCTATGGGTCTGCCATGCCGAGGCCGCGCGACACGAAACCCCGGCAGTTGCCGACCTGCTGGCGAAGGAAACCGCCGCCGGGATGCTGGACATGGGCTACTACCGCGGCTTCCAGCACGTCGCTGACCAGGTCAAGGACGACTTCCTGGCCTTCCTGCTCAGCTGCAAGCGCGATGGCAAGCAGGTCGTGGGTTATGGCGCCGCGGCCAAGGGCAACACCTTGCTCAATTACGCCGGCGTGCGCCCGGACTTGTTGGGCTATGTCGTGGATGCATCGCCGCACAAGCAGGGGCGCTACCTGCCCGGTTGTCGCATCCCGGTGGTGGTGGAGGCCCGAATCCGCGAGACACGCCCGGACTTCGTGGTGATCCTGCCGTGGAACCTGCGCGCGGAAATCACTGCGCAGCTGGCGTACATTCGCGAATGGGGCGGGAAGTTCGTTACCGCGGTTCCTGACTTGGTGGTGTCATGAGTTCCGAATCCGCTCCCAACCGCATCCACTACACCAAGCCGTCGATCACCGAGCTCGAAACCCGTTATGCCGCCGACGCGGCCGCGCACGGCTGGGGCGAACGGTGCTACGAGTACATCGAGCGCTTTGAGTCCCAGTTCAAACAACATTTGGGCGTGCGCCACGCGATTGCAACCTCCAGCGGCACCGGTGCGTTGCATCTGGGCATGGCCGGGCTGGGCATCAGCGCGGGCGACGAAGTCATCCTCGCAGACATCAACTGGATCGCATCGGCAGCCCCCATCGTTCATCTGGGTGCAAAGCCCGTGTTGGTGGACGTACTGCCTGACACTTGGTGCTTGGATCCCGCCGCAGTGGAGGCGGCCATCACCCCAAGGACCAAAGCGATTCTTGCCGTCCACCTGTACGGCAATCTCTGCGACATGGATGCGCTCTCCACGATTGCGCACAAGTACGGTCTGTACCTGATCGAGGACGCCGCCGAGGCGGTCGGATCGATCTGGCACGGCCGGCGCGCAGGCTCGATAGGTACCTTTGGCGCCTTCTCGTTCCACGGCACCAAGACAATCACCACGGGCGAAGGTGGCATGTTCGTCACCAAAGATGACGGTCTGTATCAGCGCGTCCTGACCCTGTCCAACCACGGTCGCGCGCGCAGCGAAACCCGCCAGTTCTGGCCCGAACTCATCGGCTTCAAGTACAAGATGTCGAACGTGCAAGCCGCGATAGGTTGCGCGCAAGTCGAACGCATCGATGAACTCGTCGCCGGCAAACGACGGGTTTTCGAGGCCTACCGGGATGCACTGGCCGGGCTACCTATCTCCATGAACCCCGAACTCCCGGACACAACGAATGGGTACTGGATGCCAACGATGGTGGTCAACGAAGGCGTGCCTTTCGACCGGGAAGCATTGCTGTCTGCCTTCAAGGCAGCCAATATCGATGGGCGCGTGTTTTTTTGGCCCTTGTCCAGCTTGGACTTGTTCGAGGTCGCTTCACCAAATGCGGTGAGCAAATCAATCTCTTTACGCGCGATCAACCTGCCCAGCTATCACGACCTTGAAGATGCCGCCATCATCAGGGTGTCGATGGCGGTCAAAGCCACCTTGGAATCTGATCCATGAAGGCTCGCCCCATGGTGATATGGGGTGGAACTGGACATGCGGGAGTTGTCCGGGAAGCGCTTGATCCCCAGCTATGGCGCATTTCAGCGATCTTCGATCGCCGCCTCATTCCCTCCCCCTTCGATGATGTCCCGCTTTTCGTCGGGACGGATGGCTTTGTCGATTGGCTACAAGCGCAGGGCGATATGGAGAGGATTGCCGGGGGCCGTTGCCATTGGCGGCACCGACGGCAGGAGTAGGTTGCATATGGCCGATCTTTTCGATCGTACGAGCTTCTCCTGCCATCCATCATCCACCGGACCGCTTTCGTCGCAGCCACCGCCACATATGGTGAAGGCTGCCAAGTTCTTGCTCATGCAGCGGTTTGCGCGAATGCAAAGCTCGGCTGCTCCGTCATCGTCAATACGGCTTCCTCGATAGACCATGACTGCGTGGTCGGAGATGGCGTGCATGTCGCCCCAGGGGCACGCCTGGCCGGCGAAGTGGTCGTCGAGGAATGCGCATTCGTTGGCACCGGCGCCATCATCCTGCCTCGTCTCCACATCGGGCAAGGCGCGATCATTGGTGCGGGGGCCGTTGTCACTCGCGATGTGCCGGACTATGCGATTGTCGTCGGCAACCCCGCACGCAGCATTCGTGATATCACATGACTCATACAGGATCCTGACATTGGACCCCAAGACCGAATTCACACACTTCGTCCAGGAAAACATCACTGGGCTCAAAGGTGACACCTGCCTGCAGCGCGATTCCATCGAATGGCTACGCCGCACGCTCACTTACAACTACTCATACAACTATTCCTGGCTTGGCCGCCCGATCATCCAGTATCCGCAGGACATGGTTGCGATCCAGGAACTCATCTGGAGGACCCGGCCCGACCTGATCATCGAGACCGGCATCGCCCATGGCGGCTCGCTGATCCTCAGTGCGTCCATGATGGCGCTGCTGGACTATTGCGAGGCCGTGGAGTCCGGCCAGCCACTTGATCCAAAGGGACCTTGCAGGCGAGTGCTGGGCGTCGACATCGACATCCGCGCGCACAACCGCGAGGCCATCGAAGCCCACCCGATGGCGCATCGCATCGACATGCTGCAGGGCTCCTCCGTTGCACCGGACATCGTTGCGGAGGTGTACCAGCGTGCCAGGGGACACGAAAGGGTGCTGGTGATCCTGGACTCCAACCACACCCATGAGCACGTACTGGCGGAACTGGACGCCTATGCGCCGCTGGTCAGTTCGGGCAGCTACTGCGTGGTGTTCGACACCGTGATCGAGGACCTGCCCGCGGGGGTGTATCCCGACCGGCCGTGGGACGTCGGCGACAATCCAAAGACCGCCGTGCGCGAGTTCTTGGCACGCAATTCCGATTTCGTTGTGGACGAAGAGATCGAATCCAAGCTGCTGATCACGGTCGCGCCCGGCGGCTACTTGCGCCGCATCTAGCGCCTGTCGTCGATGCAGGTTCTTCAACACCCAACCACGCCGCCCGCCATCATCCAACATGCCAGAAGCCACTCCCCAAGACACGCGCCTGGTCAGCATCGGCGTGCCTGTTTTCAATGAGGCCACGTACCTGGCAATAACGCTCGATTGCCTGCTGGCGCAGGACTATCCGAATCTCGAAATCGTCATCTGCGACAACGCATCGACCGATGCCACGCCGGGGATCTGCGCCCGCGCCGCTGACCGCGATCCGCGCATACGCGTACTGCACGCCCAGGAAAACCTGGGCGCAACGGCCAACTTCCAGCGCTGCATCGACGAGGCCAGTGGCGACTTCTTCATGTGGGCAGGCGGCCACGACCTGTGGTCGTCGAACTACGTCTCGCAATGCGTTGCGGCACTGGACTCGCACCCCGCTGCCGTCATCGCCGTGCCTGAATCAAACTGGATCGACGAGAACGGGCAGGTCTATGGCTCCAGGGCGAGCGTACTCGACACCCGCGACATGGCTCCGCTTGCGCGGCTGCTGACACTGCTCTGGGCCAACATGCACCCCATTTATGGCCTGATCCGGGTCGACAGGCTGCGCGCCTGCGGTCCATTGCCGAACTATCCGGGGGCCGACCTTGTGCTTCTCGCGCGCTTGATTCTGGAAGGCGATTTTGTCCCCGCACCACTGGCACTGTGGTCCCGCCGGCAAGCTCGCGCCCAGGAAAATTACCGTGACCGCCAACGCCGCTACGCAAGCAGCAAGGTCAAGATCCACGGTGGACGCTTCCCTTTGCTGAATCTCGTCTACAGGCTCTGGCACGCGGCCTGGTCATCCTCCTTGCCACTGAGCGACAAGCTTGCGTTCACGCTCGCATTTCCGGGCGCACTGCCCGCACGCTACCTGATTGCCCGCAGGCGCGTGATCTGAAACATGGCCGCAATCGCCCGGCTTCGAGAGCTCACCACATCTCCCTGGCTCAATCGATTGCGCCGTGGGTTCATCCCGCTGGCGCTGCTCTTCATCGCCTACTCCGCCTATCGCGCAAGTGATTACCTGCTGCCGCTGTTGAGGACCGTTTCGGTTCCGCGCTTGCTGCTGGCTTGCATGCTGTGGGGTCTTGCCCAGTGGATTGGCCCGCTGGCCTCGTTGGCAATGGCGCGCATCCTCGGCATTCGCCTTGGCTACCGGGAGCTGGCACTGATTTCCGTGCTGCGCCTGCCTGCCAAGTACCTGCCGGGCGGCATTTGGCAAAGCGTGGCGCGATTTGCTGCGTACCAGCGTCTGGCGATCAAGAACAGCGATTCGATGACGATCCTGGTTGTCGAGCATGTGTTCGCGCTGGGCACCAGCATTGCCCTGGGTTCTGCGCTGCTGCTGTTGGCGACTCATTCCGTCAATACCACGCGCATCGCGGCAGGCCTCCTTGCCTTGGCAATCATCGGCTTGCTGCTTGCCTCCGCGTGGCTGCGATACAAACAACTCCACGCGCGGGGCGCTTTGCCCTGGATCCTCAACTTGGCGCTTTCAACCTGCCTGTTCTGGATGCTGGCTGCTGCCAGCTTCTGCGTGTACTGGATTGCTGTCTTCGGATATGACGCCGCAGATCTTCGCTTGGTGGGATCGTCCTACCTGCTGTCATGGGCAGCCGGATTCGTCGTCATTTTTTCACCGCAGGGATTGGGCGTTTTCGAATGGGTTGCCGGGCACCTCATGCCCTCGACACATCCCCTGAGTGTCGTCGTCATCGCAGTGGCCGGCTTCCGCATGATTGCCATCATCGGCGACTTGTCGGCATGGTCCCTGGGCCTTGCCCTCTCGCGGTGCTGGAGTCGCGGATCGGAACCCTGCCCGTGACCCGCACGGCAACCCCAGCGACGACGATCCAGCCCGGCAATGTCGCGAAGCTCAACCGTCCCGTCGATACGTCAGATTGGTGATCTGCTCCGACACCAGCCCGATCAGGAAGATGATCACCGACGCGCTGAACAGCAATGTACTCATGTTGGTGAGCCGACCCTGCGTGGCAAAGGTGTAGCCATACCAGCCCAGCGCCGCCAGGAAGAATGCCGCCGCGGTCGGCACGAACAGCTTCAACGGTGAGTACAGGCTGGCGATCTTGAAGATGATCAGCAGGAAGCGCACGCCGTCCTTGAGCGGACGGATATGGCTGCCGCTGCCCACCCGCTTGGCCACCGGGATGGGCACGTAAGCCACCGGGTAGGCACTGCGGAAGAACGCCATCGTGCTGGTGGTGGGGTAGCTGAACCCGTTGGGCAGCAGGTGCAGGAACTCCCGGAACTTGTCCGCGCGCACGGCGCGGAAGCCGGAGGTCAGGTCCATGACGTGGTGGCCGGTCATCCAGCTGGCCAGCCGGTTGTAGAAGGCGTTGGCCAGCCCACGGTGCAGGTTGGCCTGGCCGCTGCGGTCGCGGGCGCCCACCACCATGTCGTAGCCTTCGGCGAGCTTTTCCAGCAGGGCGCGGATGTGCTGGGCGCCGTGCTGGCCGTCGGCATCCATGAACACCAGGATTTCACCCGTGGCGGCCCGTGCGCCGCGCTTGATCGCCGCGCCGTTGCCCATGCCATATGGCGCTGATAGCACGCGGGCACCGGCCGCGCCTGCGATGGTCGCGGTGTCGTCCGTCGATCCGTCGTCCACCACGATCAGTTCGGCCAGCGGGAAATCGCGGCGCAGCGCCGGCAGCACCTGGCGCAGGCCCTCAGCCTCGTTCTTCGCGGGCAGGACGATGCTGAGGCGATCGGCGAGCTTCATCCGGGAAGCGTAGCGTGGAAAGTGGGGGTGAAGCGACTTTTTGCTGGGTCCCTGCACAAACTGCCGACAGTCCCGACCCCGCGCACCCGAACGTGGACAGCATGCAAGCTGCGTGTCGGAGGCAATCACCCGATGCCGCAGGTCCAAGCCGCGACGGCGCAGCAAAAAGCTCCGATGCCGGAGCTCCGGGCTCCGCTACGGGTGCCGACGCGGCCGGGCGAGCGGGGACTGCCTGAATTCTTGTGCGTGAGGCGGTTCGTGGAATGTCCCCCGAACCGCTCAGCGCGGCGCGAGGGCCATTGCGACGCCGGTCGCGGGCTAGGCATGTCGGGTCCGGCACGGTTGCGGTAAAGTCCCGGTGTGGAAGGGTGGGGGTACCCAATGAGTGCAGCAGTCAGCGCCAACCTGATGGGCATCACCGGCATCGCCCGGCGCTTGGTGCTGGACGGGGCCATGGACGAGGCGTCCGCGCGCAAGGCGATGGAGGCCGCCACCGGCGAGCGGGTGCCGCTGGCCACATTCATCGCCGATCGCAAGCTGGTGCAGCCGGCGGCACTGGCGGCGGCGCATTCGCTGGAATTCGGGATGCCGCTGGTGGATCCGCTGGCGATTGATCCCGCGCAATCGGCGATCGCCCTGGTCAAGGAAGAACTGCTGCGCAAGCACCAGGTGCTGCCGTTGTTCAAGCGGGGCAGCAGGTTGTTCGTCGGGATCGCGGATCCCACCGACAACCGTGCGCTGGAGGAACTCAAGTTCCACACCAACCTGACCGTGGAACCGATCCTGGTGGATGCCGACCGCATCCGCCGCTGCCTGGACCTGTGGCTGGAGGCTGCCGAATCCATGGCCGATGCGGTGGCGGACGCCGAAGGCCTGGATGGACTGGACGTCAGCAGCGGCGACGACGAGCTGGTGGCGGATTCCGGCATCGACGCCAAGGGCGAGGACACCCCGGTCGTCAAGTTCGTCAACAAGGCGCTGGTGGATGCAATCCGCAAGGGCGCGTCCGACATCCACTTCGAACCCTACGAAACCGAATACCGGGTGCGCTTCCGCATCGACGGCATCCTGAAGACGGCCAAGAAGGTCCCGGTCAAGCTGCATGCGCGCATCGCCGCCCGCCTGAAGGTGATGTCGCAGCTGGACATCGCCGAGAAGCGCATCCCGCAGGACGGCCGCATCAAGCTCAACCTGTCCAAGACCAAGCAGATCGACTTCCGCGTCAGTACCCTGCCCACCCTGTTCGGGGAGAAGGTGGTGCTGCGCATCCTGGACGGCAGCGCCGCCAAGCTTGGCATCGAGAAGCTGGGCTACGAGCCGGACCAGCAGAAGCTGTTCGTGGATGCGGTGCAGAAGCCCTACGGCATGGTGTTGGTCACCGGACCCACCGGTTCCGGCAAGACCGTGTCCCTGTACACCGCGCTCAACATCCTCAATGACGAGCAACGCAACATCAGCACGGTCGAGGATCCGGTCGAAATCCGCGTGCCCGGCATCAACCAGGTGCAGATGAACGCCAAGCGCGGCATGACCTTCGCCGCCGCCCTGCGCAGCTTCCTGCGCCAGGACCCGGACGTGCTGATGGTCGGCGAGATCCGCGACCTGGAAACCGCGGAGATCGCGATCAAGGCCGCGCAGACCGGCCACATGGTGCTGAGCACCCTGCACACCAACGACGCCCCGCAGACCGTGGCGCGCCTGATGAACATGGGGGTGGCCCCCTACAACATCACCAGTTCGGTCAGCCTGATCATCGCCCAGCGCCTGGCGCGCCGCCTGCACGACTGCAAGCGCGCGGTGCACCTGCCCGAGCACGCGCTGCTGGCGGAAGGCTACACCGCCGACGAGGTGCACGCCGGGATCACCACCTTCGAGGCGGTGGGCTGCGAGGACTGTACCGAGGGCTACAAGGGCCGGGTCGGCATCTACCAGGTGATGCCGATGACCGAGGCGATCCAGCAAATCGTGCTGGCCGGTGGTAATGTCCAGCAAATCACCGACGCGGCGCTGGGGAGCGGCGTCCGCGACCTGCGCCGTTCGGCGTTGGACAAGGTGAAATCGGGCGTCACCAGCCTGATCGAGATCAACCGCGTCACCAAGGATTAACGCCATGTCCGCGAGCCGCGCCGCCGCCAAGCCCACCGCCAGCAAGACCGCCGCCGCCCGCCTGCCGCCGATGCAGGAGTTCGTGTGGGAGGGCCGCGACAAGCGCGGCGTGGTCATGAAAGGCGAGCAGCTGGCGAAGAACGTCAACCAGCTGCGCGCCGAGCTGCGCAGGCAGGGCATCAACCCGACCGTGGTCAAGGCCAAGGGCAAGCCGCTGTTTGGCGGTGGTGCGAAGCGCATCAAGCCCCGCGACGTCGCCGTGTTCAGCCGCCAGCTGGCGACCATGATGAAGTCCGGCGTACCGATCGTGAACGCCCTGGAGATCATCGCCGGCGGCAACAAGAACCCGGCGATGAAGACGATGGTCAATGGCCTGAAGACGGATATCGAAGGCGGCGCCTCGATCTACGAGGCGATGGGCAAGCACCCGGTGCAGTTCGACGAGCTCTACCGCAACCTGGTGCGCGCCGGCGAGTCCAGCGGCGTGCTGGAGACCGTGCTGGAGACCATTGCCAACTACAAGGAAAACATCGAGTCGATCAAGGGCAAGATCAAGAAGGCCCTGTTCTACCCGGCCACGGTGATCGCGGTGGCGATCATGGTCTGCGCGGTCCTGCTGATCTTCGTGGTGCCGACCTTCAAGGAAACCTTCGTCAGCTTCGGCGCCGACCTGCCCGCATTCACCGCTTTCGTCTTCGGAATCTCGGATCAGGTCGTGAAGTGGTGGTGGCTGATTGCCATCCTGACGTTCGCCGCAGTGGCGGCTTTTATCTTCGTCTACAAGCGCTCCGTGCCGCTGCAGCACTTCGTGGACCGGATGATGTTGAAGATCCCGATCATCGGCAATGTGTTGAACAATTCCGCGATCGCGCGTTTCTCCCGTACCTTGGCGGTGACGTTCAAGGCGGGCGTGCCCTTGGTCGAGGCACTGGACAGCGTCGCCGGCGCCACCGGCAACACCGTCTACGAGCACGCCGTCATGCGAATGAAGAACGACGTGGCGGTGGGCTATCCGGTCAACGTGGCGATGAAGCAGGTCAACCTGTTCCCGCACATGGTGGTGCAGATGACCGCGATCGGCGAGGAAGCCGGCGCGCTGGACACCATGCTGTTCAAGGTGGCCGAGTTCTACGAGGAAGAAGTCAAGAACGCAGTGGACGCGCTGTCCAGCCTGATCGAACCGATGGTGATGGTGGTCATCGGCGGCATGGTGGGCTCGATCGTGATCGCGATGTACCTGCCGATCTTCAAGCTCGCCATGACCGTGATGTAAGGGCAGCGGCAGCGGATGGCATTCCTCGATGCACACCCCGGCCTCGGCTACCCGGCCGCGGCCGGACTGGGCCTGCTGGTCGGCAGCTTCCTCAACGTGGTGATCCTGCGCCTGCCGCGGCGACTCGAGTGGCAGTGGAAGCGGGATGCGCGCGAGATCCTGGAGGAGCCGGAACTGTACGACCCGCCGCCGCCCGGGATCGTGGTGGAGCGCTCGCATTGCCCGCATTGCGGCCACCAGTTGGGCTGGTACGAGAACATCCCGCTGCTGAGCTGGCTGGCGCTGCGCGGCAAGTGCCGCAGTTGCAAGGCCCCGATCTCGTTCCAGTACCCGCTGGTCGAACTGCTGACCGCGCTGCTGTTCCTGGCGTGCGTGTGGCGGTTCGGCTTCGGCTGGAAGGGCTTTGGTGCGATGTTGCTCACCAGCTTCCTGGTGGCGATGTCGGGCATCGACCTGCGCACCCGGCTGCTGCCCGACCAGCTCACCCTGCCGTTGATGTGGCTGGGGTTCGTGGCCTCGATCGAGAACCTCTACGTCGGCCAGAAGTCCGCCCTGCTGGGCGCGATGGCCGGCTACCTGAGCCTGTGGTCGGTGTACTGGCTGTTCAAGCAGCTGACCGGCAAGGAGGGCATGGGCCACGGCGACTTCAAGCTGCTGGCGGCGCTGGGCGCCTGGACCGGCCTGGCCGGGGTGTTGCCGACGGTGCTGATCTCGTCGCTGGTCGGCGCGGTGGTCGGCTCGATCTGGCTGCTGGCGCAGGGCAAGGACAAGGCCACCCCGATCCCGTTCGGCCCGTACCTGGCCATCGCCGGCTGGATCAGCTTCTTCTGGGGCAAGGACCTGATGGGCTGGTACATGCGGATTGCGGGGCTGGCCTGACGTAGGAGCGGAAAAGGGGCCAGAGTGAATTTTGCGCCGACAAGATGCGATCTGAGCGAGATGCCTAGCCGCAAAACTTCACTCTGGCCCCTTTTCCCGAGCCCGCGTCCATGAGCGACTACGTCATCGGCCTCACCGGCGGCATCGCCTCCGGCAAGAGCGCGGTCAGCCAGCGCTTCGAGGCGCTGGGCATCGTGGTGGCCGATGCCGACGTGGCGGCCCGTGACGCGGTGGCGATCGGCAGCGAGGGCCTGGCCGACGTGGTCGACATGTTCGGCACAGGCGTGCTGGCCGCGGACGGCAGCCTGGATCGCCCGGCGATGCGCCGGCGCGTGTTCGCCGAGCCGGACGCGCGCAAGCGGCTGGAGGGGATCATCCACCCGCGCGTGCGCGAATTGCTGCGCGCCGCCTGCATGCGCGCGGTTGGACCGTACACGATCGCCGCGGTGCCGCTGTTGGCCGAGGGCGGTGGCCGACGTGCCTATCCGTGGCTGCAGCGGATCGCGGTGGTCGACGTGCCGGAATCCGCGCAACTGCAGCGGTTGCTGCAACGCGACGGCATCGACGAGGTCCTGGCGCGGCGAATGATCGCGGCGCAGGCCAGCCGCCAGCAACGGCTGGCAGTCGCCGACGACGTGCTGGTCAACGACGGCACGCTGGAGGCGCTGGACGGACAGGTCGCGGCGCTGGATCGGCTGTACCGGAACCTTGCTGCGGCGTCCCGGTAGGCGCGGCCCATGGCCGCGATGCTTCCAGGCCGGCGCATCGCGGCCATGGGCCGCGCCTACAAGAGGCCCCACAATCCCCGAATCGCAGCGATGCCCTGCCCGCCGTGCCTACGCGCGATGCCGATGTCCCCGGGATCCAGCCCGCCAATCGCATAGATCGGCAGCGAGACCCGCTCGCGGAGCGCGGCGAAGGCATCCCAGCCGATACCTGGCGCCCCGGGATGCGAGGCGGTGGGCAGGACCGGACCCAGCACGACGAAGTCGCAGCCCAGTGCCTGCGCACGCAGCAGGTCGTCGATGTCGTGGCAGGAAGCAGCGAGCGGGCGTGGTTCCTGTCCCGGCAGGAGCGGCCCATGGCCGCGATGCTCCGCGCCAGGAGCATCGCGGCCATGGGCCGCTCCTACAAACTGCTGCAGTTGGGCAGCACGCAGGTGAAGCCCCGCGCCAAGCCGTTCGGCCAATCCGGCATTGCCATTGACCAACACCTCGGCCCCTGCCTCGCGGCAAAGGCGTGCGGCGTGTCCGGCCAGCCGCTCCCAGCGCGCTGCATCCAGGCCAGGTGCGCGCAACTGCACGCGGTCAACGCCATGCGTCAATGCGGCCGCCAGCCCCGCCATCCACGCGCTGTCGTCATCGCCGGGCGCAGGCGTGGTCAGGTAGCGGTCCGGCTGGGTCAGCGCGGCCACCACCGGCCGGTCCGCAGGCGGCATCGGGTAGCTGGCCAGCTTGGCAGGCGGTACCCAGGCCAGCGCCTGGCCATCCAGCCCCTTCGGGACGCCACGGACGTCGACGCGGCGCACGTCCAGCACCAGCCGCTTGTCCGGATACTGTTGCGGCACGCGGATCAGCGCCTCGCCGGCGCGGGCCTCGATGCCGAGCTCCTCGCGAAGTTCGCGGACCAGTGCGGCCTCGGGCGATTCGCCCGGCTCGACCTTGCCGCCCGGGAATTCCCACAGGCCGGCAAGGTCGCGGCACTCGGTGCGCCGCGCCAGCAGGATGCGGCCACGGGCATCGCGAATGACGCCGGCGACGACGTGAATCTGGTTCATCGCCACGGGCAGGAAGGGTACGGCCTGGAAAAGGGGCAGCCTGCTAAGCAAGCTGCCCATGGCAGTGCTTGAACTTCTTGCCGCTGCCGCACGGGCACGGGTCGTTGCGGCCGACCCGGCTGAACGCCTCGCCGTAGCCCTGCGGCTGCTGCGCCAGTTGCACCGCGGCGGCCTCTTCGTCCGCACCCATCCCGCCCATGTCGGGATGCTGGAACTGCATCTGCCGGGCGATGGCTTCCGCGCGCGCGCGCTCCTCTGCCTCGGCGGCGGCGATCTCGGCCTCGTCGCGGATGCGCACCCGCGCCAGCAGCGAGACCACCTCGCGCTTGACCTTCTCCAGCAGCTCGGAGAACAGTTCGAACGCTTCCTTCTTGTATTCCTGCTTCGGCTGCTTCTGCGCATAGCCGCGCAGGTGGATGCCCTGGCGCAGGTAGTCCATCCGCCCCAGGTGCTCCTTCCAGTTCTGGTCGAGCACGTTCAGCATCACGTGCTTCTCGAGCATGCGCATGGTGTCGCCGCCGACCTGCGCTTCCTTGTCCGCGAACAGCGCGTCCACCGCGTCCAGCACCTTGTCCCGGATCTGCTCGGCATCCAGTTCCTCGTGCTGCTGGTGCAGCTGCACCAGCGCCATGTGCACGCCGTATTCGCTGGCGAGTTCCGCTTCCAGACCCGGCAGGTCCCACTGCTCGTCGATCGAGTTGAGCGGCACGAAGCGCTGCACCAGGTCGCCGACCACGTCGTGGCGGATGCCGTCGACGTTGTCCTTGATGCTCTCGGCGTCCAGCAGCTCGTCGCGCTGGCCGTAGATCACCTTGCGCTGGTCGTTGTTGACGTCGTCGAAGTCGAGCAGGTTCTTGCGGATGTCGAAGTTGTGCGCCTCGACCTTGCGCTGCGCGTTGGCGATCTGCTTGGTCACCAGCGGCGACTCGATGATGTCGTCTTCCTTCAGGCCCATCCGCGCCATCACCTTCTGCACCCAGTCGGCGGCGAAGATGCGCATCAGGTTGTCTTCCAGCGACAGGTAGAAACGGGATGAACCCGGGTCGCCCTGGCGGCCGGAGCGGCCGCGCAGCTGGTTGTCGATGCGGCGGCTCTCGTGGCGCTCGGTGCCGACGATGTGCAGGCCGCCGGCGGCCTTGACCGCGTCGTGGCGAACCTGCCACTCGGCCTTCAGGCGTGCGCGGGTCGCGTCGTCCACCGGGCCCTGCGCCTCGAGGTCGGCCATCTCGGCATCCAGCGAGCCACCCAGCACGATGTCGGTGCCGCGCCCGGCCATGTTGGTGGCGATGGTCACCGCGCCCGGCCGGCCGGCCTGCGCCACGATGTGCGCCTCGCGCTCGTGCTGCTTGGCGTTCAGCACCTCATGCGGGATCCCGGCATCGCGCAGCGCGTCGCTGAGCAGTTCCGATACCTCGATCGAGGTGGTGCCGACCAGCACCGGCTGGCCCTTCCCGGCGCAGGCCTTGATCTCGTTGGCCACCGCGCGGTACTTGCCGGCGCGGTTGAGGAACACCAGGTCGGAATGGTCCTTGCGGACCATCGGCTGGTTGGTCGGGATGACCACCACTTCCAGGCCGTAGATGCTCTGGAACTCGTAGGCCTCGGTGTCCGCGGTGCCGGTCATGCCGGCCAGCTTCTTGTACATGCGGAACAGGTTCTGGAAGGTGACCGAGGCCAGGGTCTGGTTCTCGCGCTGCACCGCCACGCCTTCCTTCGCCTCCACCGCCTGGTGCAGGCCATCGGACCAGCGCCGGCCCGGCAGGGTGCGACCGGTGAATTCGTCGACGATCACCACCTCGTTGTCGCGCACGATGTAGTCGACATCGCGCTGGTAGATCGCATGCGCGCGCATCGCGGCGTTGAGGTGGTGGACCACGTGGATGTTCTGCGGTGCGTACAGGCTCTCGTCCTCGCCGAGGATGCCGGCCTCGCGCAGCAGCGCCTCGGCATGTTCCTGGCCGGACTCGGACAGGTGGACCTGCTTGCCCTTCTCGTCGACGAAGAAGTCGCCGTCGCCGTCTTCCTTCTCCTGCCGTGCCAGCGACGGCACGATCCGGTTGACCCGCACGTAGAGTTCGGGCGATTCGTCGGCGGGGCCGGAGATGATCAGCGGGGTGCGCGCCTCGTCGATCAGGATCGAGTCGACCTCGTCCACGATCGCGTAGTGCAGGCCGCGCTGGAAGCGGTCTTCCTTGGCCAGCGCCATGTTGTCGCGCAGGTAGTCGAAGCCGAATTCGTTGTTGGTGCCGTAGGTGATGTCGCAGCCGTAGGCGGCGCCCTTGTCCGAATGCGCCATCCCCGGGTACACCACCCCGACCGAAAGCCCCAGCCAGTTGTACAGCTTGCCCATCTGCGCGGCATCGCGGCGGGCCAGGTAGTCGTTGACGGTGACCACGTGCACGCCCTTGCCTTCCAGCGCGTTCAGGTACACCGCCAGGGTCGCGGTCAGGGTCTTGCCTTCGCCGGTGCGCATCTCGGCGATCTTGCCGCTGTGCAGGACCATGCCGCCGACCAGCTGCACGTCGAAGTGGCGCATCCCGAACACCCGGATGGAGGCTTCGCGGCAGACCGCGAACGCCTCCGGCAACAGCTTGTCCAGCGATTCGCCCTTGCCGACGCGCCCACGGAACTCTTCGGTCTTGGCCTTCAGCGCCTCATCGGAGAGCCCCTGCACCTGCGGTTCCAGCGCATTGATCTTCTTGACGATGCCGTTGAGTTGCTTGAGCAGGCGTTCGTTGCGGCTGCCGAAGACGCTGGTGAGCAGGCTGTTGAGCATGGGGCGGGGTCATCCGTGGCGGGATGCGCGCCCGAAATCGGGGATTCGCGGCGGCATCATGGTCTGGGCACAACAAAAACGGGCGCCGGGCGCCCGTTCGGGAGTCGGATAGTGTAACTGGAGGCAGCTTGCGGGGTTTGCAAGCCGCGTCCGCGGCGATGTCAGCCGCGATCCGGTCCGTGCCGTGCCAGCGCGTCGTTGTGGCCCAGGAACTTGCGCGGATTGACCACGGCGCCGTCCTGCCAGACTTCGAAGTGCACATGGGCGCCGGTGGAGCGCCCGGTGGAGCCGGCCCGGGCGATCTGCTGGCCGCTGCGGACCAGGTCGCCGACGCTGCGATCCAGCGCCGAGTTGTGCGCGTAGCGGGTCACGTAGCCGTTGCCGTGGTCGATCTCGATCACGTTGCCGTAGCCGGAACGGACGCCGGAGTAGCTGACCACGCCATCGGCCACCGCCAGCACCGGGTCGCCGACGTCGGCCTCGAAATCGATGCCCTTGTGGAACTGGCGGCCGCCGCCGAACGGGTCGGCGCGGCCACCGAAGCCGGAGGTGATGTAGCTGTTGGCGATCGGGTCGCGCGACGGCAGCGCGCTGCGGTCCAGCTGGCGGTTGAACAGCAGCGCTTCCAGCACCGACAGCTGGGTGTCGGCATCGCCGAACTGGTGCTCGAGCAGGGCGATGCTGCGGCGCAGTTCGGCCGGCGGCATGTCACGGGCGCGCCCGGAACCACCCTGGCCCACCGGTTGGTCGAACTCGAATTCGCCATCCTGCAGCTGGCCGGCCCGGGTCAGGCGCGCGCCCAGCGCGTTCAGCCGGTTGGCCTGGGCCTGCAGCTCGGACAGGCGCGCGGCGAGCGCGTTGACCTCGTGCTGGGCTTCGCGCCGGACCTTGTCCAGCTCGGCCTGGCGGCCGGCATCGGCGGCCTGCAGCGCTTCCACCTCGGCCATCCCGACCACGCTGCGGCCACCGGCCCCCAGCAGCACGCCCACCGCCAGGACCGCGCCAACGGCCGCCAGCGGGCGGCGCAGTGCGTGGAAGCGGAGCCTGTAGGCCAGCGCGACAAGCCGCTGGCGGGTATCGTGGATGGAATTCCGGCGTTGCTGGTTTGTTTCGGTCATTGCCTATGCCTGGTTCGCGATCCACGCCCCCGAATGCGGGGACCAAGGGTTCCACGGGGCCCCGCGCCGCGCTGGATGCGCTGTTCGCGGAGGCCACCGGGAATCCGTTGCGCCGTGCCTTGTGGCTCGATGCAGTGGACCAGTTGTTGCGCCCCTGCCTGCCGCCGGGGGTGGCCGCACACGCGCGGCTGGCGAATGTGCGGGGCGACAGGCTTGTATTCGTCGTCGATGCGCCGGTCTGGCACGCCAAATTGCGGCTGGCCACCCCGGAGCTGGTCGACGCCGCCCGATCCGTCGGGCTCGATGTGGCGGGGTTGAGCGTCAAGACGACCCTGCAACCGGTGCGACCACTACCGCCGGCCACGCGCACCGCACCACCGATGTCGGCGGCCGGCCAATCGCAATTGGAGGCTGCCCTGGCATTGCTGCGGTCTGATGCGCTGGACAGCGCCGGGGGAGACCGCACGACCGGGAGGCGGCGGACACGCAAAGTGCCCACTGAACCGGCCAGCGGGGCATCCTAACGTCACAAGTCCGTGATTTTGTTAAATAAAGCGTAATCTGGAAGCTGAATACGTGCGCCCGTTCACAGGGCGACGACTTGGACAGGCGGTTTGCCACAGGGGCGGGGCAAGCCCGGCTCGAGGGCAGCCCGGCGGGCGGGCGAGCCTGGCCCTGCTTACGAAACGGCCGGAACGGCGGCTCCGTAGAGCACCGGCGGGGTTGCCACCGGGTCGGTGAAGCGCACTTCCTCCCAGGCACCGGCATCCGCCAGCAGCGCGCGCACCAGCGTGTTGTTGAGCGCGTGGCCCGACTTGAAGCCCTCGAAGGCACCGATGATGGCGTGCCCGGCCAGGTACAGGTCGCCGACCGCGTCCAGGATCTTGTGGCGGACGAATTCGTCGGCGTAGCGCAGGCCGTCCTCGTTCAGCACCCGGAATTCGTCGAGCACGATCGCGTTGTCCATCGACCCGCCAAGGCCAAGGTTGCGCTCGCGCATGTACTCGAGGTCGTGCATGAACCCGAACGTGCGCGCGCGGCTGACTTCGCGGATGTAGGCATCGGTGGAGAAATCGACCTCGGCGCGCGACAGCGCGGTCGGGATCGCCGGATGGTTGAACGCGACCGTGAAACCGATGCGGAAACCGTCGTGCGGCTCGAAGCGCGCGCGCTTGTCGCCGTCGCGCACTTCCACCGGCTTGAGGATGCGGATGAAGCGCTTGGCCGCGTCCTGCTCGGCGATGCCGGCCGACTGCAGCAGGAACACGAACGGACCGGCGGAGCCGTCCATGATCGGCACTTCCGGCGCGGTCAGCTCGATGTAGGCGTTGTCGATGCCCAGTCCCGCCAGCGCCGACAGCAGGTGTTCGACGGTCTGCACCTTGGCCGGGCCGCAGGACAGGCCGGTGCAGAGCACGGTCTCGCTGACCAGGGTGGCGTTGGCCGGGATTTCGACCACCGGGTCGAGGTCGGTGCGGCGGAACACGATGCCGGTGTCCACCGGGGCCGGGCGCAGGGTCAGGAACACCTTCTCGCCGCTGTGCAGGCCCACGCCGGTGGCACGGATCAGGTTCTTGAGGGTGCGCTGGCGCAGCATCGCCGGAGAGTAGCACGCAGGCGGCTGAACCTGAACGTAAGACCGGCCTGATCCCGCGGCGAGACATCCGGGGACGAAATGGGCCGGCCGGCGCACGCCGACCGACCTGAAGACACGCCGGGCGGGCAACCCGGCGCGTAAAGGGACATGGCGTTGTAGCCCCCTCCCTTCCGCCAAGGGCGGAGGGGAGGGTTGGGGAGGGCAGGACTCCTTCCCCGGTCAGTCCGCCTGGCGACGCAGGAACGCCGGGATGTCCAGGTAATCGTCCTTCGGCAGGTCGGCCACCGCGGGCGCCGCATCCGCGCCACGGCGCAGGCCGCCGACGAAGCTCGGGCTGGCGTTCGGCACGAACGGGTCGGCGACCTCGTCGATCATCAGGCCGGTGGTGCCATCGCGCTTGCCCTGGGTGCTGATCAGCTGCACCTGCGGGCGGCGCGGGGCGTCGAAGCCGGTTTCGAAGCGGGCGCTGGTCTCGTGGCGGTCGCGCGGCAGCGCGGTGCGGCTGCTGGCGCGGTTGAGGCCGGTGGCGACCACGGTGACCCGGACCTCGTCCTGCATGTCCGGATCCAGCACGGTGCCGATGACCACGGTGGCGTCTTCCGAGGCGAACTGCTCCACGGTGCGGCCGACTTCGTCGAACTCGGCCATGGTGAAGTCCGGGCCGGCGGTGATGTTGACCAGGATGCCGTTGGCGCCGGACAGGTTGACGTCGTCCAGCAGCGGGTTCTGGATCGCGCCTTCGGCCGCCGCCTGGGCGCGGTCGTCGCCACGCGCGCTGCCGGAGCCCATCATCGCCAGGCCCATTTCTGACATCACGGTGCGGACGTCGGCGAAGTCGACGTTGATCAGGCCCGGGCGCACGATCAGGTCGGCGATGCCCTGCACGGCGCCGAGCAGCACGTCGTTGGCCGCGCGGAAGGCCTGGATCATGGTCGCGTTGCGGCCGAGCACGGTGATCAGCTTCTCGTTCGGGATGGTGATCAGCGAGTCGCAATGCTGGCTCAGTTCCTCGATGCCCTTCAGTGCCACCTGCATGCGCCGGCGGCCCTCGAACGGGAACGGCTTGGTGACCACTGCGACAGTCAGGATGCCGAGTTCCTTGGCGATCTGCGCCACCACCGGCGCGGCGCCGGTGCCGGTGCCGCCGCCCATGCCGGCGGTGATGAACACCATGTCGGCGCCGCTCAGCGCATCGATGATCGCCTCGCGATCCTCCAGCGCGGCCTGGCGGCCGACTTCCGGGTTGGCGCCCGCGCCAAGGCCCTTGGTGACGTTGCCGCCCAGCTGCAGCTGGGTCTTCGCGCCGCAGTTCTTGATCGCCTGCGAGTCGGTGTTGGCGGTGATGAACTCCACCCCGTCCACGCTGCTGCTGACCATGTGCGCCACGGCGTTGCCGCCGCCACCGCCCACGCCCACGACCTTGATCACCGCGTTCGGTGCCATCTTTTCAACCAGTTCGAAGTGCGCCATGTCCGTGTCCTCTTGTTATGAATTGCTTGGTTGTTTGCTTGTCGGAATCTGTTGCTTGGTTGGATGTCGTGTCGCCGGCCCCTGCCTCCCACCCACCGCACGCCGCCGCGCCCTCGCGCCGGCGTTGAATCTCAGAATTCGCCGCGGTACCACTTGGACAACTTGCCGAGCAGGCCGCCGACCTTGTTGCCCGGCAGCACCGAGCGCCGCGGGTTCTCGATCTGGCTGCCCATCAGCAGCAGGCCCACGCCGGTGGCGTGCACCGGGTTGCCGGTCACCTCGCCGAGGCCCGTCACCCCCTGCGGGATGCCGATCCGCACCGGCATCTGCAGCATCTCCTCGGCCAGCTCGACCACGCCTTCCATCTTCGAGGCGCCGCCGGTCAGCACCATCCCGGCGCGCACCAGCTGCTCGAAGCCGGAGCGGCGCAGTTCGGCCTGCACCATCTCGAAGATCTCCTCGTAACGCGCCTGCACCGCCTGCGCCAGCGCGTGCCGCGGAAGCCGCCGCGGCGGGCGGTCGCCGACGCTCGGGACCTGGATCGATTCCTCGGCGCGCGCCAGCTGCGCCAGCGCGCAGGCGTAGCGGACCTTGATCTGCTCGGCCTCGGGGGTAGGCGTGCGCAGCATGTGCGCGATGTCCTCGGTGACCTTGTCGCCGGCGACCGGCAGGCTGGCGGTGTGGCAGATCGCGCCCTGCACGTAGACCGCGATGTCGGTGGTGCCGGCGCCGATGTCGACCATCGCCACGCCCAGCTCGCGTTCGTCGGCGGTCAGCACCGCCTGGCTGGAGGCCAGCGCGGACAGGATCAGGCTGTCCACCTGCAGGCCGCACTTCTGCACGCACTTGCTGATGTTGGCCGCGGCCGACTGCGCGCACACCACCAGGTGCGCGTGCACCTCCAGGCGCACGCCGGTCATGCCGACCGGGTTGCGGATGCCTTCCTGCGAATCGTCGAGCACGTAGTCGCGCGGGATCGCATGCAGGATCTTCTGGTCGGCCGGGATCGCCACCGCCTTGGCCGCTTCCAGCACGCGGTCGAGGTCGGCGTAGGTGACCTCGCCCTCGCGGATCGGGGCGATGCCCTGCGAATTGCGGCACTGCACGTGGTTGCCGGAGATCGAGGCGTACACGCTGCGCACTTCGCAGCCGGCCATCAGCTCGGCCTCCTCCACCGCGCGCTGGATCGACTGCACGGTGGAGTCGATGTCCACCACCACCCCGCGGCGCAGGCCGCGCGATTCGTGCGAACCGATCCCGATCACCTCGATCGGCTCGCCCGGCGCGTACTCGCCGACCAGCGCGGTGACCTTGGAGGTGCCGATGTCGAGGCCGACGATCAGCGACTTGTCGCCCTTGCGATTCATGAGGTTCCTTCCATCGACGAAGACCCGCTGCGCGACAACGCTGCGACGGGCTGGGGGAGCAGCAATGCGTTTTCCGGGGCCTTCGGCAGGTCGACCCAGGTCAGCGAGAAACCGTTGGTGTAGCGCAGGTCCGCGCGCGCCAGCCGCTGCCCGGGATGCTGCGCGGCCAGCCGCGGCAGCAGCGGGGCGAAGCGCTGCAGGCGCGCATCCGGGTCGTTGCGGCCGAGCACGACTTCGGTCCCGCCGTGGAGGGTCATCGACCAGCTGCCGCGGCGGTCCAGCGCCACCCCGCGCACACCGCCGGCATTGGCGAGGCGTTCGCGCGCCTGGTTGTACAGCGCCACCACGTCGGCGACGCGCGCATCGGGTCCGTCCAGCAACGGCAGTCCGCGCGGTACCGCGATGCCACGGGCCGGGAACAGCCGGCCCTGCTCGGACAGCAGGCGACCGCCGCCCCAGCGCGCGAACGGCCGGTGCTCGCTGATCCGCAGCTCCAGCACGTCCGGCCAGTGCTTGCGCACTTCCACCCGCTCCACCCACGGCAATGCGGCGACCGCGGCCTGGATGCGCTCCGGCTGCACCGCGAAGAATCCGCGCCGCGCATGCGGCAGCACGGTCGCGCGCAACCGCGCCGCGTCCACCCGCTGCAGTTCGCCCTGCACGCGCAGCGTGCGCAGCGGGAACTGCGCGCCGCCGACCCAGCCGTTGACCACGGCCACGACGGGCAACGCCACCAGTGCCAGGGCCAGGATCCACGCCAGCAGTCGCAGCATCGCGCTCACGGGGTCGCGGCCTCCGGCATGCTCTGTTCGAGGATCCGCCAGCACAGTTCTTCGAACTCGACGCCGAGCTGGCGCGCGGCCTTCGGCACCAGCGAGTGGCTGGTCATGCCCGGCGCGGTGTTCACCTCCAGCAGGGTGAGCTGGCCGCTGGCGCGCTCGCGCATCACGTCGACCCGGCCCCAGCCGGTGCAGCCGGCGGCGCGGAACGCGGCCAGCGCGATGCGGCGGATCTCGCCTTCCTGCGCGCCGTCCAGGCCGGGGCACAGGTACTGGGTGTCGTCGGCGACGTACTTGGCGTTGTAGTCGTACCACTCGCCCTTCGGCACGATCCGGATCGACGGCAGCGCGACATCGCCGAGGATGCCGACGGTCAGCTCGTCGCCGACGATCATCTGCTCCATCAGCATCTCGCCGCCGTACTCGCGCGCGACGCGGATGGCTTCGTCGATCGCGGCCGCGTCGACCACGCGGGCGACGCCGACGCTGGAACCTTCGCTGGACGGCTTCACGAACACCGGCAGGCCAAGCTCCAGCGCCGCCGCGCGCACGCCATCGCCCGGCGCCAGCCGCACGAACGTCGGCGTCGGCAGGCCCGCGCTCATCCACACCTGCTTGGTGCGGATCTTGTCCATGGTCAGCGCGCTGGCCAGCACCCCGCAGCCGGTGTACGGCACTTCGAAGGCTTCCAGCAGGCCCTGCAGCACGCCGTCTTCGCCGCCGCCCTTGTTGCCGTGCAGGATGTTGAACACGCGGTCGAACTTGCCGTGGACCAGCGCATCGACCAGCGCCGGGATCCCGTCCACCGCATGCGCGTCCACGCCGCGCGCCTGCAGCGCTTGCAGCACGTTGCGGCCGGAATCCAGCGAGACCTCGCGCTCGGCGCTGGTGCCGCCCATCAGCACCGCGACCCGGCCAAACGCGCGCGGGTCGGTGATGCGCAGCGGCGGGAACGTGGTGGCGTTCATGCATCGCCCCCGCCGAAGCCGTTGCGCGCGATCGACTGCGCGGCCGCGCCGATGTCGCCGGCCCCCATCATCAGCAGCAGGTCGCCGTCGCGCAGCACCCCGGCGAGTGCGTCGCCAAGCTCGGCGGCACTGCCGACCACCACCGGATCGACCCGGCCGCGGGTGCGGATGGAGCGCGCCAGCGCCTTCGCGTCGGCGCCGGCGATCGGTGCTTCGCCGGCCGGATACACCTCGGTCAGGACCAGCGCATCGACACCGGACAGGACCGCGGCGAATTCGTCGAACAGGTCGCGGGTACGCGAATAGCGGTGCGGCTGGAATGCCACCACCAGCCGCTTGTCGGCCCAGCCACCGCGCGCCGCATCGAACACCGCCGCAAGTTCCTTCGGGTGGTGGCCGTAGTCGTCCACCAGCACCACCTCGCCACCGCCCGCCAGCGGCAACGTCGCCAGCTGGTTGAAGCGGCGGCCGATGCCGGCGAATTGCTCGAGCGCGCGGGCGATGGACGCGTTGCCGACCCCCAGTTGCCAGGCAACGGCGGCGGCGGCCAGCGCGTTCTGCACGTTGTGGCGTCCCGGCAGCGCCAGCGTCACCGCGGTGCGCGATGCGTCCGGCAGGCACAGGGTGAACTGCATGCGCGCGCCCTGCTGGGAGACGCCCTCGGCGCGCACGTCGGCCTCGGCGGCGAAACCGTAGGTCACCACGTGGCGCGGGGTGTTGCCCGCCAGCAGCGCGACCTCGGGATCGTCGATGCACAGCACCGCCAGCCCGTAGAACGGCAGCCGGTGCAGGAATTCGGAGAACGCCGCCTTGACCCGGGCGAAATCGCCGCCGTAGTTCTCGAGGTGGTCGGCATCGATGTTGGTGACGATCGCCACCGCCGGGTTCAGGCGCAGGAAGCTGCCGTCGCTCTCGTCGGCCTCCGCCACCAGCCACTGGCCGCCGCCGAGGCGCGCGTTGGCGCCGGCCGCGAGCAGCTGGCCGCCGATCACGAAGGTCGGGTCCATCCCGCCCTCGGCCAGCACGCTGGCCAGCAGCGAAGTGGTGGTGGTCTTGCCGTGGGTGCCGGCGACCGCGATCCCGCGCCTGAAGCGCATCAGCTCGGCCAGCATTTCCGCGCGCGGCACCACCGGGATCCGCTGCGCGCGCGCTTCCAGCAGCTCCGGGTTGTCCGGCTTGATCGCGCTGCTGACCACCACGCAGTCGGCATCCAGCACGTTCGCCGCGGCGTGGCCCTTGCACACGGTCACGCCCAGCGACGCCAGCCGCTTGGTCACCACGTTGTCCGCATTGTCGGAACCGCTGACCTGGTAGCCGAGCGTGCACAGCACTTCCGCGATGCCGCTCATGCCGACCCCGCCGATGCCGACGAAATGCACGCGCGGGAAGGCCTTGGCGAGGTCGCCGATCTGCTGCAGGCGCAGGCTATGGGACATCAGGCGGTTTCCTTTCGAATGGTGGCCAACACCGCGTCGGCGACGCGTTCGGCGGCGTCCGGCCTGGCCAGCGCGCGCGCGGCATCGGCCATCGCGAAGCGCCGGCCGGCATCGCGCGCCAGCTCGGCCAATACATCGCGCAGGCGCGCGGCCAGGGTGTCGTCCTGCTTGAGCAGCAGGGCGGCGCCGCGCTCGACCAGGTATTCGGCGTTGCGGGTCTGGTGGTCGTCGACCGCCTGCGGGAACGGCACCAGCACGCTGCCCACGCCCACCGCGCACACTTCGGCCAGGGTCAGCGCGCCGGCGCGGCAGACCACCAGGTCCGCCCAGGCATACGCTTCGGCCATGTCGGCGATGAAGGGCTCGACGCGCGCGGCGGCGCCAGCATCGGCATACGACTTGCGCGCATCGTCCAGCATCTTTTCGCCGGCCTGGTGCAGCACGTCGACCGGCTGGCCCAGCGCCGCGACCGCCTGCGGCACCGCGTTGTTGAGCGCACGCGCGCCCTGGCTGCCGCCCAGCACCAGCAGGCGCAGCGCGCCGCCATGGTGGAAGTCGCGTTGTGCCGGCGGCAACGCCTGCGCGATCTGCGCGCGCACCGGATTGCCGACCAGGGTTTCATTGGCGAAGGTCTGCGGGAAGCCGACCAGCACCTGCCGCGCGAACTTCGCCAGCACCTTGTTGGTCATGCCGGCGGCGCGGTTCTGTTCATGCACCAGCAGCGGGATGCCGGCGATCCGCGCGGCGATCCCGCCCGGGCCCGCGGCATACCCGCCGAAGCTCACCACCGCGTCCGGCTTGCGCAGGCGCAGCACGCGGGCGGCGTCGCGCACCGCGCGCAGCACCCGCAACGGCGCCGACAGCAGCGTGGCGATGCCCTTGCCGCGCAATCCCGACACCGCGATGGTGTCGATCGCCAGCCCATGCTGCGGCACCAGCCGGGTTTCCATGCCGCCATCCGCGCCCAGCCAGCCGACATTCGCGCCACGCGCACGCAGCGCATGCGCGACCGCAAGGCCGGGGAAGATGTGGCCGCCGGTGCCGCCGGCCAGGATGACCACGTTCGGCGCGGGCAACGGCGTGCTCAACGCGACCTCCGCAATGCGGCGGCGGCGGCGGATTCGGTGGCGGTGCCCATGCTCGGCTCGACCCGCTGGCGCAGCCGGGGGGGGGGGGGGGGGGGGGGGGGTGGGGTGCCGGGGGGGGGGGGGGGCGGCGGACTGCCCACCGACGGGCCGGTGGCCACCCCGCGCAGCTTCGCGACCTGGCGCGCGGCGCGCTCGTATTCGTAGGACACCCGCAGCAGCAGGCCCAGCGCGGCGCACGTCATCAGCACGCTGGAACCACCGGAGGAGACCAGCGGCAGGGTCAGGCCCTTGGTCGGCAGCAGGCCGAGGTTGACCCCGATCGAGACGAAGCTTTGCAGCGCCATCCACAGGGCGATGCCGAAGGCGATGTAGCCGGCGAAGTGGCGCTTCATCTCGACGCACCTCAGGCCCAGCCAGAACGCGCGCCCGGCCAGCAGCGCATACATGCCGACGACAAGGCACACGCCAGCGAAGCCGGTCTCCTCGGCGATCACCGAGAAGATGAAGTCGGTATGCGCTTCCGGCAGGTAGTTGAGCTTCTGCACCGATGCCCCAAGCCCGACCCCGAACCACTCGCCGCGGCCGATCGCCATCAGCGCATTGCTGAGCTGGTAACCGGCGCCGAGCTGGTCCTGCCACGGATCCATGAACGAGGTGACCCGGCGCATGCGGTACGGTTCGAACACCACCAGCAGCACCAGCGCCGGCACCAGCAGCAGGATCGGCAGGGTGATGCGGCGGATCGGGGCGCCGCCCAGCAGCAACATGCAGGTGGTGATGCCCAGCAACAGCACCGAGGAACCGAAGTCCGGCTGCAGCAGCAGCAGCACGACCAGCGCGCCGACCACGCCGACCGGCTTGAGCATCGCCATCCAGGTGACCGCCACGTCCTCGCTGTAACGCTTGAGGTAGCTCGCCAGCCACACGATGTAGAGGACCTTGACCGCTTCCACCACCTGGAACTTGGAGATGCCGAGGTTGATCCAGCGCCGAGCGCCGTTGACCGAACTGCCCACGTGCGGGACGAACACCACCAGCAGCAGGGCGAAGCAGGCCAGCAGCAGCAGCTGGCTGTGCTGTTCGACGACCTTCAGTTCCATGCGCATGGCGAAGGCGGCCAGCACCAGTCCGCCGGCGAGGAACAGCACGTGGCGGGTCAGGAAGTACCACGGGCCGACGTCCATGCCGGCACCGGCGACCGCCGCCGAGCCGACCATCACCACCCCGAAGCAGGCCAGCGCGATCGACACCCCCAGCAGCCACGGGTCGAAGCGCCCGCCGATGTCGTCGACGCGCATCGCCTGGCGCCTGCCGTCGTGGATCGCGCTGTCGAAGGCGATGGCGCCCATCAGCGGACCTTCAGGGTCGCAAGGCCGACCAGCACCAGCACCACGCTGATGATCCAGAAGCGCACGATCACCCGCGGCTCCGGCCAGCCCTTGAGCTCGAAATGGTGGTGGATCGGCGCCATCCGGAACACGCGCTTGCCGGTGAGCTTGAACGACGCCACCTGGATCATCACCGACAGGGTCTCCATCACGAAGATGCCGCCCATGATCACCAGCACCAGTTCCTGGCGCACGATCACCGCGATGGTGCCGAGCACCGCGCCCAGCGACAGCGCGCCGATGTCGCCCATGAACACCATCGCCGGGTAGGTGTTGAACCACAGGAAGCCGAGGCCGGCGCCGGCGATCGCGGCGCAGATGATCACCAGCTCGCCGGCGCCGGGCACCCGCGGGATCTGCAGGTACTCGGCGAACACCGCGTTGCCGGAGGCGTACGCGAACACGCCGAGCGCGCAAGACACCAGCACGGTGGGCATGATCGCCAGGCCATCGAGGCCGTCGGTCAGGTTGACCGCGTTGGAGAAGCCGACGATCCAGAAATAGGCGATCGCGACGAACCCGACCCCGGCCAGCGGCAGCGCGATCGACTTCAGGAACGGCACGTAGAAAGTGGTCGCCGCGGGCACGTCGGCGAACGCGAACAGGTAGATGCCGGCCGCCAGCCCGAGCAGCGACTGCAGGGCGTACTTGGTGCGCGAGCGCATGCCGTTGGGGTCGCGCTTGACGATCTTGATCCAGTCGTCCCACCAGCCGATCGCGCCGAAGCCCAGCATCACCACCAGCACCACCCACACGTACTTGTTGCGCAGGTCCGCCCACAGCAGCACCGAGGCGGCGATGCTGGTCAGGATCAGGGCGCCGCCCATGGTCGGGGTGCCGGCCTTGGAGAAATGCGACTGCGGGCCGTCGCTGCGGATCGGCTGGCCGCCCTTCAGCGTGGCCAGGTAGCGGATCATCGCCGGCCCCCACCACAGCGACAGCGCCAGCGCGGTCAGCGCACCGAGGATGGCGCGGAAGGTCAGGTAATTGAACAGGCCGAACAGGCTCTGCAATTGTTCCAGCCAGCGGGTCAGTTCAAGCAGCATCGGCCTCTCCAATCGCGGTGCCGGCATCCGCTGCCAGCAGCGCCTTGACCACCCGGTCCATCGCACTGCCGCGCGACCCCTTGACCAGCAACCGCACCCCGGCGTGCAACTCGGCGCGCAGGGCGTCGACCAGTTGCGCATGCGTCGCGAACCCGCGCGCGCCATCGCCGAAGGCATCGCTGGCGGCCTGGCTCAGGCTGCCCAGCGTGAACAGCCGGGACAGCCCGGCCGCCTTCGCACGCACGCCGGCCTGCGCGTGCAGCGCGACTTCGTCGGCGCCGAGTTCGCGCATGTCGCCCAGCACCAGCCAGGCTTCGTCGCCGCTTGCGGCAAGGGTGTCGATGGCGGCATCCAGCGAACCCGGGTTGGCGTTGTAGCTGTCGTCGACCAGCACCGCGCCATTGCGCAGGCGATGCGAAACCAGGCGCCCCGCCACCGGCTGCACGTTGTCGAGACCGTCACGCACCTGCCCGAGGGTGGCGCCGGCGGCCAGCGCCATCGCCGCCGCGGCCAGCGCGTTGCGCACGTTGTGGCGGCCCGGCATCGGCAGCGCGACCGCAACCTCGCCGGCCGGCGCGACCAGCACGAAGCGCGAGCCCTCGCCATCGCCGTCGATGCCGCGCGCGCTGATCTCGGCGCTGGCCTCCAGTCCGAAGCGGACGCTGCGGCGGCCCTGCGCACGCGCCAGGAAGTACGGCGCGAACGCGTCGTCGGCGTTGACCACCGCCACCCCATCGTCCGCCAGCGCGTCGTAGATCGCGGCCTTGGTGTCGGCAACGCCAAGCAGGCTGCCCATCCGTTGCAGGTGCGCCGGCGCGATGTTGTTGACCAGCGCCACGTCCGGCCGCGCGATCGCGGTGAGGTAGGCGATGTCACCGGGCTTGCCCGCGCCCATCTCGTACACCGCGAAGCGGGCGTCGTCCGGCGCGTCCAGCACCGCCAGCGGCAGGCCGATCTCGTTGTTGCGGTTGCCGGGATTGGCATAGGCGCCGCCGACCCGCCCGAGGATCGAGAGCAGCAGCGCCTTGACGCTGGTCTTGCCGTTGCTGCCGGTGATCGCCAGCACCTTGGTCGCGCGTTCGCGCTGCACCGCGGCGGCGAAATCGCCGAGCGCGCGTTCGCTATCGGCCACGACGACCTGCGGGATCGATGCCTCGACCTCGCGCGACACCAGCGCCGCCACGCAGCCACCCAGGGCCGCCGTGGCGACGTGGTCGTGGCCATCGAAGTTGCCGCCCTTCAGCGCGACGAACAAGGCATCGCGGCCCTGCGGCAGGGCACGCGTATCGGTGGCGATGGCTTCGACCAGTCGGTCCTCGCCGACCAGCCGGCCCGACGTCGCCTGCGCGATCCACGCCAACGAACGCGGCGTCATGGCTGCTCCTCCGCGTCCTGCGGACGCAGCACTTGCACATCCATGTGCTGCGCGCGCCTCCGCAGCAGCTCGCGCGCGGTCGCGGTGTCGTCGAACGGATGCCTGACGCCGTTGATTTCCTGGTAGGGCTCGTGGCCCTTGCCGGCCACCAGCACCACGTCGTCGGCGCCGGCCATGCCGATCGCCTCGGCGATCGCGCGCGCGCGGTCGCGCAGGACGATCGCGCGGGCGCGGTCGGCGAAGCCGGCGACGATGTCGGCGATGATCGCGTCGCCATCCTCGCCGCGCGGATTGTCGTCGGTGACGATCGCGACATCGGCGCCGCGCTCGGCGATCGCCGCCATCTGCGGGCGCTTGCCGCGGTCGCGCTCGCCGCCGCAGCCGAACACGCAGACCAGCTTGCCGGCGGTATGCGCGCGCAGCGAGGCCAGCGCCTGTTCCAGCGCGTCCGGGGTGTGCGCGTAGTCGACGACCACCAGCGGCAACCCGCCCTCGCCGCCGAGCCGGCTCATGCGGCCATCGACCGGCGCCAGCTGCGACAGGGTCTCGGCCACCAGTGCCGGGGCCATGCCCAGCGCGACCAGGGTGGTCGCCACCCCGAGCAGGTTGTCGACGTTGAAGCGGCCCAGCAGCGGCGAGCGCACCGGATGCGCCTGGTTGCCGGCGTGCAGCATGAAACGGATCCCGCCGGCGTCGAGCCCGACCTCCTCCGCACGCACGCTGGCACCGGCGGCGCCGCGCGAGGAGAAGCCGAACACGCGCACCCGGCCACCGACCGCCTCGAACAGTTCACGGCCGAAGCCATCGTCGAGGTTGACGGTGGCCGCGCGCAGGCCGGGCCAGTCGAACAGGCGCGCCTTGGCGGCGCCGTAGCTGGCCATGTCGCCGTGGTAGTCGAGGTGGTCGCGGGTGAGGTTGGTGAACACCGCGACATCGAAATGGACGCCGTCCACCCGGCCCTGGTCGAGCGCGTGCGAGGACACTTCCATCGCCACCGTGGACGCGCCTTCGTCGCGCAGTTCGGCCAGCAGCGCGTGCATGCGCAGCACCAGCGGGGTGGTGAAACCGGTCGGCACGATCTTCGGCCAGACCCCGGCGCCGAGGGTGCCGATGGTCGCGGCCTTCTGCCCGCGCAGGGTCCACGCCTGCGCCAGCAACTGCACGGTCGAGGTCTTGCCGTTGGTGCCGGTCACCCCGACCGTGGTCATCGCCGCGCTGGGGTGGCCATGGAAGGTGTCGGCCATCGCGCCCATCCGCGCGCGCAGGCCGGCAACCGGAATCGCATCCGCCGGCGGCGGCAGTTCGGCGGGCGCTGGCGGCTCGAACAGGATCGCGGCGGCGCCGGCCTCGCGCGCGGCATCCACGAAGTTCAGCCCATGCGCGCCGAACCCGGCGATGGCCACGAACGCATCGCCCGGCCTGATCTCGCGGCTGTCCTGCACCAGCCCGGCGATGGCAAGGTCCGCGGACAGCCCTTCCAGTTCCGGCAGCAGTTCGCCGAGCAGCATCGCGCGGCTCATTGCACCGCCCTCGCCGCCGGTGCCGGCACCGCGGCAGTGGCGTCCGCCGGCAGCGCGTGGCCGCTGGCCTTCAGCCGCCTGGCTTCGGCCTCGGCCTGCGCCGCCAGCCACGCATCGAGGTTGTCCGGCGCCACGTCCATCATCCGCAGCGCGCCTTCCATCACGTTGCGGAACACCGGCGCCGAGACGATGCCGCCGTAGTAGGAGCCCTTGGTCGGATCATTGACCGCGACCACCATCGAGAAACGCGGCTTGTCCACCGGCACCAGGCCGGCGAAGTAGCCGATGTAGCGACGCGAATAGCCGCCGGCGCTGGCCTTGCGCGAGGTGCCGGTCTTGCCGGCCACGTGGTAGCCGAGGATCGCGGCCTGGGTGGCGGTGCCGCCCGGCTCGGTCACGGTCTGCATCATCCGCAGCACTTCGGCCGCGATCTTCGGGTCCAGCACCTGGCGCGGGGTGGCGTGCTGGCCCTTGACGAAGCTCGGCTGGTGCAGCAGGCCGCCGTTGCCGAGCGCCGCATAGGCGGTGGCGATCTGCAGCGGGGTGGCATTGAGGCCATAGCCGTAGCTCATGGTCTGCTTGGTGGTACCGCTCCAGCGGTCCGGGGTCGGGAACAGCCCGGCGGCCTCCCCGGGGAAGCCACTGCCGGTCACCCGGCCGTAGCCGAAGCGGCGCAGGAAGGCGTCGAACTGCGCATCGCTCAGGCGCCGGGCGATCAGCGCCGCGCCGATGTTGGAGCTCTTGCGGATCACCCCGGTGGTGTCCAGCACGCCGTAGTTGTGGGTGTCGGTGGTGCGGTACTTGCCGTTCGCGATCCAGCCCGGATGGGTGTTGAACAGCGAATCGGCGGTGATCGCGCCCGCTTCCAGGCCGGCGGCCACGGTCAGCGGCTTCATCGTCGAACCCGGCTCCAGCAAGTCCGTCACCGCACGGTTGCGGTGCGCGTCGCGCGGGCTGGTGCCGACCGCGTTCGGGTTGAAGGTCGGCAGGTTGACCATCGCCAGCACTTCGCCGGTGGCGACGTCGAGCACCACCGCCGAGCCGCTGCTGGCGCCGGTCTCGGTGATCGCGGTGCGCAGCTCGCGGTGCGCCAGGTACTGGATGCGGCGGTCGATGCTCAGGGCCAGCTCGCGGCCCGGCTGCGCCGCGCGCACCAGGTCCACGTTCTCGACGATCCGGCCACGACGGTCGCGGATCACCCGCTTGGCGCCCGGGGTGCCGCGCAACCAGTCGTCGAACGCCAGCTCCAGGCCTTCCTGGCCACGGTCGTCGATGTTGGTGAAGCCGAGCACGTGCGCGATCGCCTCGCCCTGCGGGTAGAAGCGGCGGTACTCGCGCTGGCTGGACACGCCCGGGATCTCCAGCGCCAGGATCGCCTTCGCTTCGTCCGGGTTGATGCGGCGCTTGAGGTAGACGAACTCCTTGTCGGCGCGCTGGCTCAGGCGACGGACGAGCTCGTCGCGGTCCATGCCCAGCGCGTCCGCCAGCTGCGGCAGCCGCGCCTGCGCCTTCAGCAGTTCCTGCGGGTTCGCCCAGATCGATTCCACCGGCGAGCTGACCGCCAGCGGCTCGCCGTTGCGGTCGGTGATCATCCCGCGCGAGGTGGCGATCGGGATCTCGCGCAGGAAGCGCGCCGCGCCCTGCTGCTGGTAGAACGCCTTGTCGACCACCTGCAGGTCCAGCGCACGCGCCAGCAGCGCCACCGAGCACAGCGCCAGCGTTCCGACCACCAGCAGCAGCCGCCCGCGCAGGTTGAACTGGGTGCGGCCGCGCGGACGGTTGCCGGCGGGCGCGCGCACGCCGTCGCGACGCGCCGGGTCGCGCTTTTGCAGGTTCGGGAGCCGCAAGCCGGGCAATTTCATCGCCGCAGCACCACGATGTCCTCGGTGCGCGGGAACACCATGCCCAGCCGGCTCCGCGCGACCTGGTCGACGCGGTTGCTTTCCGCCCAGGTCGCCTGTTCCAGCTGCAGGCGGCCGAACTCGATGTTGAGGTCGTCGCGCGCCTTCTCCAGCTTGCTGAGGGCGACGAACGCCAGCCGGTGCTCGTGGCGGTCGCGCACCACCAGCAGCGCGGTCGCCATGTTCGCGGCCACCAGCACGGCGAGGACCAGGTAGCGGTTCATGCCGCCACCGCCCCGCCGGCGGCCGCCAGCTTCTCGGCGACACGCAGCACTGCGCTGCGCGCGCGCGGATTGGCGGCCAGTTCCGCCGCGCCCGCCTTCTGGGCACCATCGAGCAGCCGCAGGACCGGGGTGAACGGGAGTTCCACCGGCATCCGCCGGTTCGCCGGCGGCGCCTTCGCGTGGCTGGCCATGAACCGCTTGACGATGCGGTCTTCCAGCGAATGGAAGCTGATCACCGCCAGCCGGCCACCCGGCTTGAGCCGCTCGAGCGCGGCGTCGAGCCCGGCCTCGAGGTCCACCAGTTCGCGGTTGATGAAGATCCGGATGGCCTGGAAGCTGCGGGTCGCGGGATGGATCTTGCTGTCGCCGCGCGGCATCACCGAGGCGATCAGCTCGGCCAGCTGCGCGGTGCGCAGCAACGGCGCGTCGCCGCGGCGGGCAACGATGGCCCGCGCGATGCGACGGCTCTGGCGCTCCTCGCCATAGGTCCACAGCACGTCGGCGATGTCCTTTTCGGACGCATGCGCCAGCCACTGCGCGGCGCTTTCGCCGCTGTCCGGATCCATCCGCATGTCCAGCGGGCCGTCCTTGCCGAACGAGAACCCGCGCTCGGCGACGTCCAACTGCGGCGACGACACGCCGAGGTCCAGCAGCACCCCGTCGAGGCCCGGATCGGCCAGCGGCCAGCGGGCGAGGTCGGCGAAGCTGCCGCGGCGCCAGGCCACGCGTGCGTCGTCATGCGCCAGTCGCCCGGCCTCGGCGATCGCCTCGGGATCCTTGTCCATCACCAGCAGGCGGCCGGCGGGGCCCAGCTGCGCCAGCACCCCGCGTGCGTGGCCGCCGCGGCCGAAGGTGCCATCCAGGTAGGTTCCACCCGCCTTCACCGCCAAGCCCTCCATCACCTCGGAGAACATCACCGGCAAGTGACGCACTGGCTGGTGGGCAGGCGTGGCGCCCGCGCCACCGGTGCTCACAACACCAGGTCCTGCAGGTCGTCGCCCATGTCGGCATCACCCAGCGTCTGCCGGATCTGCGCGTGGTGCGCCTGCTCGCTCCACAACTCGAACTTGTCGCCCATGCCCAGCAGCACGGCCTTGCGGTCGATCCCCACCGCGCTGCGCTGGCTGGCCGGGATCGAGATCCGGCCGCTGCCATCCGGCTCGGCGAATGCCGCCGCGCCGACCAGCTTGAGCTGCAGCAGGCGGCTGTTCTTCTTGGTCCGCGGCAGGGCATTGACCTGGTCGCGAACCTTTTCCCAGACCGGCAGCGGGTACAGGTAGAGGCAGCCCTCCTCGAACGGGCTGTAGGTCAGCACCAGCTGGTTGCCGCATTCGCGCGCGACAAGGTCCCGGTAGGCGGTGGGAATCGCCAGGCGGCCCTTGTCGTCGATGCTGATGGCGGTTTCGCCCTGGAACATGCCCCTGCCCTGTGTCGCCCCCGTCTCAAGCGGGGTTCATGACGGAAAAACCACGAAATTCCCGGTTTCCCCACAAGACGCCACCTTAGGCACGCGTTTTTGCCTTGTCAACAACATTCCTCCGGGAATTTCACTAGGCAGGTCAACGACTTGCAGCAATCTTGAGAGACTTGTTCAAGCTTTATCCACAAGCCCATGTTTCGTCTCATTTTTTGAGAATTCGTGACTTCCTACACACTTCGGCGCCGGTGGCCCGGCCCGCGTGCCGGGGCATGTTGCGGTGCAAAACATGAATGCACGCGGGCGCCCCCGGACGCGCCACAATTGCCCCATGTGCGTCGTCGCCTTCGCCTGCAATGCCCACCCCCGCTGGCGGCTGCTGCTGGCCGGCAACCGGGACGAATTCCACGCCCGCCCGACCGCGGCCGTGGCCCGCTGGCCGGACAGCGGCCTGCTCGCCGGGCGCGACCTGCAATCCGGCGGCACCTGGGTCGGGCTCGACACCCGCGGCCGGGTCGCGGTGGTCACCAATGTCCGCGACGGCTTCGCCAAGCCGCACGACGGCCCGTCGCGCGGGGCACTGCCGCACGCCTTCCTGGCCGGATCGGCGGATGCCGCCGGCACCACCGACGCCTTGCTGGCCGGCGCCCACGCCTACGCGCCGTTCAACCTGATGCTGGCCGATGCGGGAGGTTGCTGGCACCTGGGCAACCATCCGCGCCAGCGGGACGTGCTGGCGGCCGGCGTGCACGGCATCTCCAACGGCCGCCTGGACGCACCCTGGCCGAAGACCCGTCGCCTGGTCGCCGCACTGCAGGGGTGGATCGATCTTGGCAGCGACGACCTGCAGGCGGTCTGGGACGCGCTTGCCGACGAGCATGTCGCGGCCGACGCGGACCTGCCGGCCACCGGGGTTGGCATCGACCTGGAGCGCCGGCTGTCCCCCACGTTCATCCGTGGCGAAACCTACGGAACGCGGGCCAGCACCGTGATCGCCGTCGCCCGCGACGGCCGCGGCTTCATCCACGAACGCCGGTTCGGGCCACACGGCGTGTTCGAGGGCGAAAGCGTGCTCCGCAATTACGCCTGAGGCGCAGGCTTGCTTCCATGCGCAGCATGGAAGGTGGCGGAGTCGGCCGATAAGCCGGGTCCTGTTCGACGCTCGCGCGCCGCGACAGTCATTCCTCTAGGCGCACGGTCACCCGTACGCTCAAGCAGCCTACCCGGACCCGACGCGGGCAGCGTCATGAGGTCCCTATTTGGCCTTGCTCCCGGTGGGGTTTGCCATGCCGGCCTGTTGCCAGGCTCGCGGTGCGCTCTTACCGCACCATTTCACCCTTGCCTGCCAGATTGCTCCGACATAGGCGGTATCTTTCTGTTGCACTTTCCGTCGACTCGCGCCGCCCAGGCGTTACCTGGCACCGTGCCCTGTGGAGCCCGGACTTTCCTCGGCACCCCGCCTTGCGACGTGATGACGCGACTGCCTGGCCGACTCCGCCGCGGGCATTGTCGCACGCGGGTAACGCGTGCGCTTCAGCGATCTGGATCGCCCGTCAGCAGGGGTTCCTCGTCCAGAAGGCGACCGCCATGCTCGTCACAGGCTGCGTATTGGCCGCCTGGGTACATCGACACGCCCGCGTGTTCGCCATTGCGACCCAGCACATAGAAGCTCAGCCAGAAGTTGGGCAAGCCACGCGGATTCAGCAGGCGCTTCTCGACCGTATTGGCGCGTCCGGCGCAGCCCATCGATCGCCGCGTCCTTCGGGTGCATGCCGCGGCGCAGGTTCTCGACGATCAGGTGCGAGGTGAGGTGGTACAGGTTAGCCTCGCCGCGCCCGGTGCTGCCGGCGGCGCCGACATCGTTGTCCAGGTAGAGGCCGGCGCCGAGGATCGGCGAATCGCCGACGCGGCCCGGGATCTTCCACGCAAGCCCGCTGGTGGTGGTGACCCCGCAGATGTCGCCCGCCGCGTTGATGGCGGAGCAATTGATGGTGCCGTAGAAGTGTTCGGGATCCACCAGGCCATCGGCCACCATCGACTGGCCGGCGCGCAACGACGCCTGCGCGCGCGAGGCCGGGTCCAGGAAATGGGTGGGATCGACCCGCCGCTTCCATTCCAGCCACAGCCTGCGCGAGGTATCGGTATTGAGGTCGTCCTCGATGGCGAAGCCCAGCTGCCGCGCGAAGGTTTGCGCGCCGGCGCCAACCAGCAGGTGGTGGTCGGTTTCCCGGAGCACCGCGCGCGCGACCATCGACGGCGTGCGCACGCCTTCCAGCGCGGCCACCCCGCCGGCGCGCCGCAATGGCCCGTGCATGCAGCAGGAATCCAGCTGCACCACGCCATCCGCATTCGGCAGGCCACCGTAGCCGACGCTGGTATCGGCCGGATCGAGTTCGACGATGTTGACCCCGGCGATCACCGCATCCAGCACGTCCTTGCCGGCCACGACCTGCTCGAACGCGGTCTCGACGCAGGTCAGCCTGCCGCCATTGCGGAACTGGTGGCCATTGCCGGAGGCGATCACCACCGGCTTCGGCTTGCCGCCGCGGACCGCCGGCGCCTGCGCCGATGCCGCCGGCAGCACCCCTGCCGCGGCAAGCCCTGCGCCTGCCTGGATGAAACCGCGCCTTGAAATCGTCTTGCTCATGGTTGCATCCCCGTTGGCTGTGTCATTCGTTGCCGCCCCCGTACAAGGCCTTGCGCGGCGCGCCCGACCATTCCGCTGCCACTTTCGCCGCCGTGGAGGGCGGCAGGTGTTCGCTCAGTTTCGCGTACAGGCGGCGGCCCTCGGTGACCTTGGCATCCGCGGCTTCGCCTGCGCCATGCACCAGCAGCACGAACTCGCCCTTGCGCTGGTTCGGATCCGCACGAACGCGTTGCGCGAGGTCGGCCAGGCTGCCATCGAGCACGGTTTCGAACAGCTTGGTCAGCTCGCGTGCCACCACCGCGCGGCGTTCCGCGCCAAATGCAGCCGCGGCATCGGCCAGCATGTCTTCGATCCGATGCGCGGACTCGTAGAAGATCAGCGTGCGTGGTTCGGCGGCCAGCATGGCCAGGCGCTCGCGGCGGGCGTTCGCCTTCGCCGGCAGGAAGCCCTCGAAGATGAAGCGATCGCTGGGCAGCCCGGCCACGCTGAGGGCCGCGACCAGCGCACTCGCCCCCGGCACCGGGCTGACCGCGATCCCGGCCTCGCGCGCGGCGCGCACCAGCCGGAAGCCCGGGTCACTGACCAGCGGGGTGCCGGCATCGGACACCAGCGCCAGCGATTCGCCGGCCAGCAGCCGCGCGACCAGCGGGCCGGCGGCATCACCCTCGTTGTGCTCATGCAGCGCGACCAGCGGCCTGTCCACGCCGAAATGGGACAGCAGCTGGCGGGTATGGCGGGTGTCTTCCGCACATACCGCGGACACCTTCTTCAACGTGTCGAGGGCACGCGGGCTGAGGTCGCCCAGGTTGCCGATCGGCGTGGCCACCACGAACAATGTTCCGGGACGCTGCATCACTGCCTTTACCTTGGGCGCAGGTAGAATCCTAGCCGGTTCCCGAACGAGCGCCGATCCGTGGCCCGCAAACACCTGGTTGGCCGATTCACCCGCAGCCTGTGCTGCGCCCTGTTCCTGCTGGCGCTGGCCGCATGCGCCAGCGTGGAGGTGGACCGCACGCCGGTGGCCACGATGCACCCTGCCACCGCCGAAGCGCAGGCGCTGGCGCGCGCGCATGCCGGACTGCCCGGGCCGGCGCGCGCCGGCAACGCCGCGCGGATCGAGGCACTGCTGGCACAACTCGACGATGCCAGCCTGGCCCGCGACGCCGGCGCACTGGCGGTCGGCGACCCGCTCTACAACTTCGCCGGCCGCGCGCTGCTCAACCGCGGGCTGTCGCTGCCGCGCCCGTTCGACCGCGGCGAGTGGAATTTCGACGCCGCCGGGCGTCCCCCGGCCGACCGCGACGGCTACCGGCCGCCGATGAGGGTGGCGCTGCTGCTGCCCCTGACCGGGGGCCAGGCCGCCGCCGCGACTGCGGTCCGCGACGGCTTCCTGACCGGCTATTACGGCGAAGGCCGGCGCCGGCCCGAGGTGCGCTTCTACGACAGCGCCGGTGGCGCGAATGCGGCCTACGCGCGCGCCGTTGCCGACGGCAACGACTTCGTGGTCGGCCCGCTGGCGCGCGAGGAAGTCGACGCGGTGTTCGCCAATGACACCCCGCCGGTCCCGCTGCTGGCGCTCAACCGCGGCAGCCGGATGCCGCCGGCCGGCAATGCGAGCTTCTCGCTGTCGCCCGAGGACGAGGGCATCAGCCTGGCCCAGTACCTGATCGATCGCGGGGCCAGGCGCGTGCTGATCGCCAGCGGCGGCGAGGATGCGCAGCGGCGCAGCGCCGGCGCGGCGAAGGCGCAGCTTGAACGGCGTGGCGTACAGGCGACCGAAGAGATGACCGGCGCGCAGGGCGTGGATGCAGTGCTGCTCGCGATGAAGGCCCCGCAGGCGCGCGCACTGCTGGCGCGGCTGGCGGCAGCCGGGGTGGTGGCGGCCACCCGCGTGGCCACCGCGCAGATCACCTCCGGAACCGGCAAGGCCGGCGAGGACGCGGCGCTGGATGGCATCGTGTTCCCGACCGAGGCCTGGGCCGCGCGCAATGTCGCCGGCCTGCCCGCGCAGGCGCGCGCCGCGGAACGGCTTGGCACCGCGAAGGGCCCGGCGGCACGGCTGTTCGCGTTCGGCTTCGACGCGTGGCTGCTGACCGCCTACCTCGAGCGGCTGGCGCTGTCCGCCAATGCCGACATCGCCGGCGCCACCGGCCAGCTGAGCCTGGACGGCTTCGGCAACGTGTTGCGGCGGCCGAGCTGGTCGCGCTTTGCCGGCGGCGTCCCGGTGCCGCTGGACGATGGCGGGCGCTGACCGCCCACTGGACCGCCGCGCCCGCGGCGATGCGGTGGAAGCCGCTGCGCTTGGATTCCTGCAGGCGCAGGGCCTGCGCCTGCTCGCGCGCAATGCACGCGCGCGCGGCGGCGAGATCGACCTGGTGATGCAGGACGGCGATGCCGTGGTCTTCGTCGAAGTGCGCTTCCGCGCTGGCGGCGGTTTCGGTGGCGGCGCGGCCTCGGTCGATGCCGGCAAGCGCCGCAAGCTGATACGCGCCGCCCAGGTCTTCCTGCTGCGCCATCCGCGGCATGCGGATGCGCCCTGCCGCTTCGACGTGGTCGCCGCCTGCGGCGACCCGGACGCGCCGCGGTTGGACTGGCTGCGCGATGCGTTCCGTGCCGACGACACCTGAGCGGGTCTCCGCGGGTGCAGGCCAACCAACGGCATGGGCGGCCAGGCCGCTAGACGCTTAAGCTTCCGTAAACCCGATTCCCGGACCAAGCCCATGATGGCGATGCGGATGCTCCTGCTGGCGGCATGGCTGGTGGGCACCAGCCTGATGCCGGTGCACGCGCAGACGGACGCAACCCCCGCCCGCGAATACCGGGTGCTGCTGGTCGGCAACAGCCTGACCTACACCAACAACCTGCCCGCGCTGCTGCGCGCGGTCGGTGCGTCGCAGGGCACCCCGATCGCCACCGAGAGTTTCGCCGCGCCGGGCGGCACGCTGATCGAACGCTGGAACGACGGCCATGTCGCCGAAGCCCTGCGCAGCCGCGGCTTCGACGCGGTGGTCCTGCAGGAACAGGGCGGGAACCTGGCCGCCTGCATGGCCAGCGTGCAGCAACAGCGCAAGGCGCCCTGCGCCGCCAGCCTTCGGGCGTACACGGAATTCGCGCAACTGGCCACGGTCAAGGGGGCGAAGGTGCTGGTGTTCGCCACCTGGGGACCGGACGAGCGCTGGCAGGGCAAGCTGGCCCGGAGCGCACGCATGATCGCGGAGAGCGCGTCCGCAACCGTGTTCGATGCCGCGGGCGCCCTGCAGGCGCTGCACAAGGCGCAGCCGGGCATCAACCTGTTCCCGGACGGCAACCACCCCAGCACGCAGGCGTCCTTGATGCTGGCGCTGGCGCTCTACCGCGACATCACCGGCAGCGCGCCGGTGGCGAAGGATCTGCGCGTCACCGCGCCGCTGCTACCGGTGAACGCGGCGGTCTCGCCGGCATCGGCGATGGAGTCGCAGCCGGGGCTTGCCGGCGACGGCAAGGCCGTGGTGGTCCCCGCCAGCCTGGTCGAACCGCTGGTGCAGGCCCTGCCGGGGCCCGGGTCCTCAAGCGAAATGGACCCAGCCGGTCGCCGGCGCTGACCACGGGTCGGTATCGGCGGTATGCGCCGCAACGCCGGCACCGGGCAGGATCCGTCCGATCCGCGTCACCGCCACCGCGGCGGTTGCCGCCGCCCGCAGCACCACCGCGTGCGCATCCGCGGCGGCGCTGAAGCACAGCTCGTAGTCGTCGCCGCCCGTGGCCTGCAGGTGCCGCCGGTGCTCGCTCGAAAAGCTCGCGCGCAAGGCCTCCGAGGCTGGCAACGCATCGACATCGACCGTCGCGGCAACACCGCTGGCAGCGCAGACGTGGCCAAGGTCGGCGAGCAGTCCGTCGGAAACGTCGATGCACGCACTTGCCACCCCGCGCAGGGCGCGCCCAAGCGCCACCCGCGGCGTGGGCCGGTCCAGCCGCGCGCGCAAGGCGAGTGAAAGGGGGTCGGGTTGGGCTTCCGCAGGACACCCAAGCTGACCTCCTTTGCAACCCTCTTTCCATTGCACAAGCGCCGCCGCCGCATCGCCTACGCTGCCACTGACCCAGACCTCGTCGCCGGCGCGCGCGCCATCGCGGCGCAGGGCCATGCCGGGTTCGACCAGCCCGTGCACCGCCACGCACACCGACAGCGGGCCGCGGGTGGTATCGCCGCCCACCAGCGCGACATCGAATTGCGCCGCCAGTGCCAGGAAGCCGTCCAGGAACCCGTCGACGAACCCGGCCTGCGCCTCCGGCATCGACAGCGACAGCGTGCACCACGCCGGCTGCGCGCCCATCGCGGCAAGGTCGGACAGGTTCACCGCCAGCGCCTTCCAGCCGATGTCGGCCGGCGCGGTTGCTGGCGGGAAGTGCACGCCCGCGTTGAGCGTGTCCATCGCCACCACCAGCTGCAGGCCGGCGGGTGGCAGCAGCAGCGCGGCGTCGTCGCCGATCCCGAGCAGCACGTCGGCGCGGGTCGGCGCGCGGGCGCGGATGCGCGCGATCAGGTCGAATTCGCCCATGCCTGCGCGCAGGTCAGCGCGCGTGCGCCTCGGTGCTGCGCAGCGCTGCGGCGGCCTTGTCGAGCACGCCGTTGACGTAGGTGTGGCCGTGCTCGGAGCCGAAGCGCTTGGTCGAATCGATCGCCTCGTTGATCACCACCCGGTACGGCACGTCCGGCCGGTGGATCAGTTCGTAGGCGGCGATCCGCAGCGCCGCGCGCTCGATCGCGTCGACCTCGTCCACCCCGCGGTCCAGGTGCCCGGCCAGGGCCGCGTCGAGTTCGCCGACGTGGCGCAGCACGCCGCGCACCAGGTCCTCGAAGTACTCGAGGTCGGCGGCTTCGTGCGCCTGTTCGTGGGCGAACTGGGCGATCAGCCCGCGTTCGTCGGCGTGGTTGATCTGCCAGGCGTAGATCGCCTGCAGGGCGCGCCGGCGCGAACGCGAGCGGGCCACGGGGTCGATGCCATCGGCACGGCGGCGGTGGTTCATCGCGCACTCTCCTGCAACTTGCGGCACAGGTCGGCCATTTCGATGGCGACCAGCGCGGCCTCCTCGCCCTTGTTGCCGTGGCTGCCGCCGGCGCGCGCACTGGCGTCCTCGAAGCGCTCGACCGCCAGCACCCCGTTCGCCACCGGTACGCCGGTGTCGAGCGCGACCCGCATCAGCCCCTCGGAGGTGCCGTCGGCGACCTGCTCGTAATGGCGGGTGTCGCCACGCACCACGCAGCCCAGGGCAACGATCGCGGCATGCCGGCCGGCCACCGCCAGCTGGCGCGCGGCCACCGGCAATTCCCAGGCGCCGGGCACCCGGACCACGTCCAGCGCCGCCTCGTCCACGCCGTTGCCGACGAAGGCCTGGCGCGCCGCGGCCACCAGCGCATCGGTGATGCGCGGGTTCCAGCGGCTGGCGATGATCGCGAAGCGCGCGCCCTCGGGGGCACGCAGGTCGCCTTCGAAATACGGCATGGGCACGGTTCGCTGCGGGGCCGTGCAGTTTAGCGCGGCGGCAGCGCCGCGTATTCGACGACTTCCAGCCCGAACCCGGCCAGCCCGACCTGCCGGCGCGGGGTGCCGAGCACGCGCAACCGGTGCAGGCCGAGGTCGGCCAGGATCTGCGAGCCGGCACCGGTGCGCCGCCACTGCGCCAGCGTCCCCGCCCGCGAGGCCGGCGCCACCGGCTGCTCGCGGATCCGCGCCAGGGTCGCCTCGGCATCGTGGGCATCGCCCAGCAGCACCAGCACGCCGCGGCCTTCGGCGGCGATCATCGCCAGCACGTCGCCGACCAGCGGGCCGAAATCGTCGCGCCGCCAGTGCAGGGCGTCGGCCAGCGGGTTCTGCGGCTGCACCCGCACCAGCACCGGGGCGTCGCCGGCGACCTCGCCGCGCACCAGCGCGTAGTGCAGGCCGCGGGTCAGGCGGTCGCGGTAGCAGTGCAGCACGAAACCGCCGTGGTCGGTCCCGATGTCGCGGCTGTCCACCCGCTCCACCGTGTGTTCGGTCGCCAGCCGGTGGCGGATCAGGTCCTCGATCGAGCCGATCTTCAGCCCGTGCTCGCGCGCGAACACCTCGAGCTCGGGGCGGCGCGCCATCGAGCCGTCGCCGTTGAGGATCTCGACCAGCACCCCGGCCGGTTCGAACCCGGCCAGCAGGGCCAGGTCGCTGGCGGCCTCGGTATGGCCGGCGCGGGTCAGCACGCCGCCGGGCTGGGCCATCAGCGGGAAGATGTGGCCGGGCTGCGACAGGTCGTGCGCCTTCGCATCCGGCCGCACCGCGGTGCGCACGGTATGCGCGCGGTCGTAGGCGCTGATGCCGGTGGTCACGCCCTCGGCGGCCTCGATGCTGACCGTGAAGTTGGTGTGGTGCTGCGAGGTGTTGTCGCGCACCATCGGGTTCAGGCCGAGCTGCGCGCAGCGTTCGCGGGTCAGCGACAGGCACACCAGCCCGCGCGCGTGGGTCACCATGAAGTTGATGTCGGCCGGCCGCACCAGTTCGGCCGGCATGATCAGGTCGCCCTCGTTCTCGCGGTCCTCGTCGTCGACGATCACCACCATGCGCCCGGCGCGCAGTTCGTCCAGCAATTCCGGGATGCTTGCGAAACTCATGCCTTGTCCTTGCTTGCCAGCAGCCGCTCGACGTAGCGCGCCAGCAGGTCCACTTCCAGGTTGACCGCGTCGCCCTCGCGCAATGCGTGGAACGCGGTGTGGGCGACGGTGTGCGGGATCAGCGCGACTTCGAAGCCGGTGTCGTCGACGGCATTGACGGTCAGGCTGACCCCGTCCACGCACACCGATCCCTTGTGCGCGACGTAGCGCAGCAGCGCCATCGGCGCCTCGAATCGCCAGCGCTCGGCGCGCGCATCGTCCCAGCGCTTCACGGCAATGCCGAGTCCATCGACATGGCCGCTGACCAGGTGCCCGCCGAGGCGGTCGGTGGGCAGCATGGCGCGTTCCAGGTTGACCGGCGCGCCGATCGCGAGCCGGCCGAGGGTGGTCAGCGCCAGCGTCTCGTTGGAGGCGTCCACCGCGAAGCCGGTGGCGTCGAACGCGACCACGGTCAGGCAGCAGCCGTTGACGGCGATGCTCTCGCCGAGCTGCACGTCGTCGAACGGCAGGGTGCCGGCCTCGACCAGGATCCGCGCGTCGCCGCCGCGCATTTCGCGTGCGGCCAGGCGGCCGACGCCGGCGATCAGCCCGGTGAACATCAGGCCGCCTCCGCCAGTGGGCGCAGCAACAGCCGCAGGTCCTCGCCGATCCGCCGGCTGTCCACCGTCTGCAGGCGCAGGCGCTGCGCCATCGCATCGATCTCCAGCCCGTCGAACAGCGGCCGCGCGTGCGCGCCCAGCAGCACCGGCGCGATGTACAGCAGCAGTTCGTCGACCAGGCCCGCGGCCAGGAACGCCCCGGCAAGGGTCGCACCCGCCTCGACCTGGACCTCGTTGACCTGGCGCGCGGCCAGCAGGCGCAGCACCGCCAGCAGGTCGAAGCGCCCGTCCTGCACCGGCACCACCGCGCTGTCCACCGCCATCCCGCGCGGCGGCTTGGCATCGGGGGCATGCAGGTACAGGGTGGGCGCATCGCCTTCGCGCACCCGCGCGCGGGCGACGGTGGCAAGCCCGGGGTCCAGCACCACCCGCAGCGGCGGCACCACGTCGATATCGTCCTGCAGGCGCACGGTGAGCTGCGGATCATCGGCCAACAGGGTGCCGGCGCCGGTGAGGATCGCGCCGCTGCGCGCGCGCCATTGGTGCACGTCGCGGCGCGCCGGTTCGCCGCTGATCCACTTGGAATCGCCCGACGCGAGCGCGGTGCGGCCGTCCAGGCTCATCGCCAGCTTGACCCGCAGCCACGGCCGGCCGCGCTCGATGCGCGACAGGAACCCGCGGTTCATCTCGCGCGCCTGCGCTTCCAGCAGGCCGCACTCGACCGCGATCCCGGCCGCGCGCAGCGCCTCGAACCCGGCACCATCGACCTGCGGGAACGGATCGCGCATCGCGCCGACCACGCGGGCGATGCCCGCCGCCGCCAGCGCCTCCGCGCACGGCCCGGTGCTGCCGCTGTGCGCGCAGGGCTCGAGGGTGACGTAGGCGGTGGCGCCGCGGGCGCGATCGCCCGCCGCCTGCACCGCGAACACCTCCGCGTGCGGCCCGCCCTTGCGCTGGTGCCAGCCCTCGCCGACGACCTCGTCGCCGTGCGCAAGCACGCAACCGACCATCGGGTTCGGCCGGGTGGTGTAGGCCGCGCGTTCGGCCAGGCGCAGCGCGCGCGCCATCATCGCGTGGTCGGTGGCGGAGAAACTCATGCCGCGGTCACCTGCGCCGGCCCTTCTCGGCCGGTGGCGCGCCCAGCAGCGGCAGCTGCCCTTCGCCCGCCGGCAGCTCGCGCTCGAGCCGCTCGATCTCCTCGCGGAAATCGGCGACGTCCTCGAAGCTGCGGTACACCGAGGCGAAGCGCACGTAGGCCACGTGGTCCAGCTTGCGCAGCTCCGCCATCACGAATTCGCCGACCCGGCGCGAGGCCAGTTCGCGCTCGCCGGCCATGCGCACCGCGTGCACCACCGCGCGCACCGCCGATTCGATCTGCTCCTCGGCCACCGGACGCTTCTGCAGCGCGCGGTCGAAACCGGCGCGCAGCTTGCGGGCATCGAACGCCTCCCGCCGGCCATCGGACTTGATGATCGCCGGCAGCTTCAGCTCGATGGTTTCCAGCGTGCTGAAACGCTCACCGCAGGCTTCGCAGCCGCGGCGCCGGCGGATCGTGGCGCCGTCTTCGCTGACGCGCGAATCGATCACGCGCGTGTCGGTGTGTTGGCAGAAAGGGCAATGCATGGCTCAGCCCGCACCACGGCGTGGGGCTGGTCCGGCCCTTGCCAGCCCCCCGCTCCCTTCACCCCACACAACCGCGCGGCGGGCTCGCCGGCGCCTGCCCCGCCGGCGGGCTGGCTGACGGCCCTTCTCCACCTGCGTCGCCGGGGGCGCTTCGCCCGCTTCGTGGCTTGACTTGAGGGTGTGCGCCGGGCGGCCAGCGCCGCACAGCAGACGCATCACTGTCCTCATCCGTACACCGGGAACTGCCGGCACTGCCGCTCCACGTTGCCGCGCACGCCGGCGATCACGTTGTCGTCGTTCGGGTTGTCGAGCACGTCGCAGATCCACTCCGCCAGCGCCACGCAATCGGCTTCCTTGTAGCCGCGGGTGGTGACCGCCGGGGTGCCGATGCGCAGGCCGGAGGTGACGAAGGGCTTGCGCGGGTCGTTCGGCACCGAGTTCTTGTTGACGGTGATGTGCGCCTTGCCCAGCGCTTCCTCCGCGTCCTTGCCGCTGACCGCCTTGCCGATCATGTCGACCAGCATCAGGTGGTTCTGGGTGCCGCCGGAGACGATCTTGTAGCCGCGCGCGATGATCGTCTTCGCCATCGCCTGCGCGTTCTTCACCACCTGCTCCTGGTAGGCCTTGAACTCCGGCTCCAGCGCCTCCTTGAACGCCACCGCCTTGGCCGCGATCACGTGCATCAGCGGGCCGCCCTGGATGCCCGGGAAGACGATGCTCTGCAGCTTCTTCTCGATCTCCTCGTTGGCCCTGGCCACGATGATGCCGCCGCGCGGGCCGCGCAGGGTCTTGTGGGTGGTCGAGGTGACCACGTCGGCGAACGGCACCGGGTTCGGATACACGCCGGCGGCGACCAGGCCGGCGACATGCGCCATGTCCACGAACAGGTACGCACCGACCTTGTCGGCGATGGCGCGGAAGCGCGCCCAGTCGACCACTTGCGAGTACGCGGAGAAACCGGCCACCACCATCTTCGGCCTGTGCTCCAGCGCCAGCCGCTCGACTTCGTCGTAATCGATCAGGCCGGCATCGTTGACGCCGTACTGCACGGCGTTGAACAGCTTGCCACTGAGGTTGACCTTGGCGCCATGGGTCAGGTGGCCACCGTGCGCCAGCGACATCCCGAGGATGGTGTCGCCCGGCTGCAACAGCGCGAAATACACCGCCTGGTTGGCCTGCGAGCCGGAATGCGGCTGCACGTTCGCGTAGTCGGCACCGAACAGCTGCTTGCAGCGCTCGATCGCCAACCGCTCGGCCACGTCGACGTATTCGCAACCGCCGTAATAGCGCTTGCCCGGGTAGCCTTCGGCGTACTTGTTGGTCAGCTGGCTGCCCTGCGCTTCCATCACCCGCGGGCTGGCGTAGTTCTCGCTGGCGATCAGCTCGACGTGGTCCTCCTGGCGGCGGGTCTCGTCGGCGATGGCCTTGGCGAGTTCGGGGTCGAAACCGGCAATCAGGTCGGCACGGGAGAACATTCGGCAGCTCCGGGGCGGGCAGGTGGGGATCCCGATTTTAGCGGCTTTGCCGGTCCGGCTTCGATGGAACAAGGCGTTCCAGCTATAATTTCGCCATTCCAGACCCCCTTTCGCGGCCCTGCCACGCGCAGCGCCGCGGCCCGCCTGCGGAGTTTTTCCGATGTCGCAATTCATCTACACCATGCAGGGCGTCAGCAAGACCGTCCCGCCGAAGCGCCAGATCATCAAGGACATCTCGTTGTCGTTCTTCCCGGGCGCCAAGATCGGCCTGCTCGGCCTGAACGGTGCCGGCAAGTCCACCGTGCTGCGGATCATGGCCGGCGTCGACACCGATTTCACCGGCGAAGCCCGCCCGCAGCCCGGGATCAAGGTCGGCTACCTGGAACAGGAACCGCGCCTGAACCCCGAACAGACCGTCCGCGAAGCGGTCGAGGAAGGCGTGGGCGAAGTGCTGCAGGCGCAGGCCCGGCTGGACGAGGTGTATGCCGCCTACGCCGAGGAAGGCGCCGATTTCGATGCGCTGGCCAAGGAACAGGAACGCCTGGAAGCCATCCTCGCCGCCGGCGACGCGCACACCCTGGAAAACCAGTTGGAGATCGCCGCCGACGCGCTGCGCCTGCCGCCGTGGGATGCGGTGATCGGCAAGCTGTCCGGCGGCGAGAAGCGCCGCGTCGCGCTGTGCCGCCTGCTGCTGCAGAAGCCGGACATGCTGTTGCTCGACGAACCCACCAACCACCTGGACGCCGAATCGGTCGAATGGCTGGAACAGTTCCTGGCCCGCTACACCGGCACCGTGGTGGCGGTGACCCATGACCGCTACTTCCTCGACAACGCCGCCGAGTGGATCCTGGAACTGGACCGCGGCCGCGGCATCCCGTGGAAGGGCAACTACACCGACTGGCTGACCCAGAAGGATGCGCGCCTGAAGCAGGAGGAGTCTGGCGAGAAGGCGCGCCAGAAGGCGATCCAGAAGGAACTGGAATGGTCGCGGCAGAACGCCAAGGGCGGCCGCAGCAAGGGCAAGGCGCGCCTGGCGCGGATGGAAGAGCTGCAGTCGGTCGACTACCAGAAGCGCAACGAGACCAATGAAATCTTCATCCCGCCTGGCGAACGCCTGGGCACCAAGGTGGTGGAGTTCAAGAACGTCAGCAAGTCGTACGGGGACCGCCTGCTGATCGACGACCTCAGCTTCAGCGTGCCGAACGGCGCCATCGTCGGCATCATCGGTCCCAACGGCGCCGGCAAGTCGACCCTGTTCCGGATGATCACCGGCCAGGAAAAGCCGGACACCGGCAGCATCGAGATGGGCCCGACCGTCAAGCTGGCCTACGTGGACCAGAGCCGCGACAAGCTGGAAGGCAACCACAACGTGTTCCAGGAGGTGTCCGGCGGCCTGGACATCCTCAACATCAACGGGGTGGAGATCCAGTCGCGCGCCTACATCGGCCGCTTCAACTTCAAGGGCCAGGACCAGCAGAAGCTGGTCGGCACCCTGTCCGGCGGCGAGCGCGGCCGCCTGCACATGGCCAAGACCCTGCTGCAGGGCGGCAACGTGCTGCTGCTCGACGAACCGTCCAACGACCTCGACATCGAAACCCTGCGCGCGCTGGAAGACGCGCTGCTGGAGTTCCCCGGCAACACCTTCGTGATCAGCCATGACCGCTGGTTCCTGGACCGCATCGCCACCCACATCCTCGCCTTCGAGGGCGACTCCCACGTGGAGTTCTTCCAGGGCAACTACCGCGAGTACGAGGAAGACAAGAAGCGCCGCCTCGGCGAAGCCGGTGCGCAGCCGCACCGCCTGCGGTTCAAGGCGCTGAAGTGACGATTTGGCGCGTGCGCATTGCGCACGCCCTTGCCAAATCGTCATCCCGCCTGCGCGGGAATGACGAGCAGGAGCGAAGCAGGCCATGACCTTCATCGAAAAACTCCGCAACCGCTGGCACTCGGCCAACTCGCTGGTCTGCGTTGGCCTGGATCCCGACCCGGCGAGGTTCCCGGAGGCCTTCATCGACGACGAGGACGCGCTGTTCTCGTTCTGCCGCGACATCGTCGACGCCACCGCCGGGTTCGCCTGCGCGTTCAAGCCGCAGATCGCCTACTTCGCCGCGCACAACGACGGCGAGGCGCAGCTGCAGCGGCTGATCGCGCACATCAACGGCTGCTTCCCCGATATCCCGGTGATCCTGGACGCCAAGCGCGGCGACATCGGCAGCACCGCTGCGCAATATGCGGTGGAAGCGTTCGAGCGCTACGGTGCCGACGCGGTGACGCTGAACCCGTACATGGGCAGGGATTCCGCCGATCCGTTCCTGCAGTACAACGACCGCGGGTGCGTGTTCCTGTGCCACACCTCAAACCCGGGCGCATGCGATTTCCAGGAACTCGACGTCGGCGGCGAGCCGCTCTACCAGCGCATCGCGCGGACGATCGCCGGCGAGTGGAACGCGGACCGCAACTGCGCGCTGGTCGTCGGCGCCACCTTCCCGGAAGAGTTGAAGGTGATCCGCGGCATCGTCGGCGACATGCCCCTGCTGATCCCCGGCATCGGCGCGCAGGGCGGCGACGTGGAAGCCACCGTGCGCAACGGCAAGACCGCCGACGGCACCGGCCTGGTGATCAATTCCTCGCGCGGGATCCTGTACGCATCCTCCGGCGCCGGTTACGCCGATGCCGCCGCGGATGCCGCGCGCAGCCTGCGCGACGAGATCAACCGCTACCGCTGATCGCGGTCAGCCGAGGAAGCCAAGCCTGGGCGCATCGAAGTTGCCGATCCCGGGGAAGATCGTCCCGAGGTCGGCCTCGGCAACGCCCATCCAGCTCGCCAGGGTCGCGCCGACCTGCTGGATCGAGGTGGTCGGGATCATCCGGCCGCGCCCCATCGATTGCTCGCCATCCAGTTCCAGCAGCGGATAGTCGCCCCAGACCCGGCGCCCCTGCAGCGAGCCGCCATTGCCTGCGGCGGCGCCCATCACCAGCTGCACGCCGCCCCATGCATGGTCGGTGCCATTGCCGTTGCTGTTGAGGGTGCGCCCGAAATCGCTCATGGTGAAGGTGGTCACGCGGTCGAGCATGCCGATCTCCTGCAGCGCGGCGCGGAACGCGGCAAGCGCGCCCGCCACCTGCGACAGCAGCGCCGCGTGCCGGGTCGGGTCCATCTGGTTGTCGTGGGTATCGAAGCCGCCCAGCCCGGCGTAGAAGATCTGCCGCTTGTGGCCGATCGCCGGCCCCTGGCTGACCTTGACCAGGCGCGCGATCATCCGCAGCTGCGCGGCCAGCGGCTCGCCCGGGAAGGTGGTGGCGATGTCGCCGCCATTGGCCGGATCCAGCGCCTGCCGCAACGCGCCGTTGACCATGATCGAGGTCTCGCCCAGGCCGGCGTAGCGCGTCCGCATCGCATGGCCCTGGTTGGCGTGCAGCAGTTCCTCGAGGGCCTGCAGGCGGATCGCGTCGGCACTGCCGCCGTTGCTTGCCATGCGCGCCAGTTCGCCCGGCCCGTTCGAGGCGACCGCATACGGCAGTACCGAGGCGCCGCTCTGGTACAGGTTGTTGCCGAAGATCGAAATGGTCGGCGGCAGCGCCGACAGGCCGGTGTTGAGCGCCGCCAGGCGATCGCCGCACAGGCCGCCCCAGCCGTTGGCGGCGTGGGTGGTGGTGGCGTGCCCGCGCATCCACTGGCGCTGCTGGTCGTTGTGCGAGTACAGGTAGGGCGGCAGCGGCTTGCCGCCGGGATAGCCGACTTCCGACTTGCGCACCGGCTCGACCAGGCTGCCGACATTGGCGAGGAACGCCAGCTCGCCGGCATCGAACAGCGGCTTGGCCGCGGCGAACGCCGGATGCAGGCCCCAGGTACCGCCGGAGGTGTCGGCGATGGTGGCCAGCGAGTCGCGCGCGATGCCCAGCCCGAACGGATTGGAGGTGGCGTCGTGGACCCCGCCACGGCTGCGCAGGTAGACGTCGTACTCCGCCTGCGCATGCGGGATCAGCATGTTGTACGAATCGTTGCCGCCGTACAGGAAGATGCAGACCAGGGCGCGGTAGTCCCCGGCCTGGGGCGTCGCCGCAAGCGCGTGCCCCATCAGCTCGAGCTGGGGAAACAGGGCTCCGGCGGTTCCGGTCGCGACCAGGGCACCCAGCCCTTGCAGGAAGCGGCGGCGGTCGTGTCGGGTCGAGTGCGGCATGGGGTTGTTCCTTGCGTGGCGCGAGGATGCGGCGTGCGGGTTCGAATCAGCGCTGGACCGCGTAGTCCGGCGACAGCAGCGCGACCAGCAACAACGAGCGGGCGCGCTCCGACGCGCCGCGACCCTGCGCGCGCAGGCTGCCCAGCATGCGCGTCAGGGTGGCCGCGCTGGCCGCCGGCAGGCTGCCACCGTGCAGCAGCAGGTTCACGTCCTGCACCATCGCGGCGTCGTCGCCGGCCTCCGCGAGTTGCACCAGGCGGGTGATGTCGAGCACCGGCGCATTGGTGTTGGCGGCAGGCGCGGAGGTGCTGGCGTAGTTCCACAGCAGGGCATCGCTCTGGTTGTGGCCGGTGGTGAAGGTCGACTCGTTGACGATCTGGAGCTCGGGCGCGTACACCCCCTGGCTGCCGTCGGAGGCCGGGATCCGGTAGTCGGGCTCGAAGAAGTTGAACACCGATGGCGCGCGCTGCGAGTCCTGCGCGATCGACAGGGCGAGGTCCGCGGTGCTGCCGGCGCGGAAGCGCAGCGCGCCGCTCGCAGGCGGCACGTACCTCGCTTCGTACGCGCGCCACAGGTGGGCGATCCGCAGCAGCGGCTCCCTCGGCTTGCCGAAGGTGGCGTCGCCGGCGGCGGGGGCGGTCCGCGCCTCGCCGTCGAGCAGGATCGCGCGCAGCACGCGGCCGAGGTCTCCCCCGCTCGTGCTCCAGGCCTGGCCCACGCGCTGGATGTAGCCCGGGCTCGGATTGCTGGTGACGAAGCGCTGGATCAGCTGGCGGCTGATGAAGGGCGCGGTGTTCGGATGCTGGCTGAGGGCATCCAGCGCGCGTTCCAGGGTTGCGGCGCAATCGTTGCCGTTGGCGATCACGATGCCACGGAAGATCGCCTTGGGCTGGTCGTCATGGTAGGCGGGGTGGCACTCCATCGGGGCGTAGCTGCGCCCGTCCACGCGGCCATAGTTGGCATCCGTCTGGCCTGCGTAGGTCCAGCCGGTGAACACCCGCGACATCGCCGCGACAACCGCCGAATCGTAGGTCGGCACCGTCTGCCCGGAGCCATCCAGCACCGGCGAGAAATCCTGGTTGCGCTCGACCAGGCCGATGCTGAACAACTGCATCACCTCGCGCCCGTAGTTCTCGTCCGGCACGATCTTGCCGTCCGCACTGGCCTTGCGATTGCCGGCATGGCTCAGGTACACGCCCATCGCCGGATGCAGGGTGACCGCCTTCAGCACGCTGCGGTAGCTGCCGAACGCGTTGCGCGCCAGCGTGTCCTGGTAATCGGCCACCCGCGGGATCTGCGCGCGCCCGCTCTCGAAGTCGGAGACCACGAAGATCTCGCTGAGCGCGAACGCCATGCGCATGCGCAACTGGTCGCGGTTGTTCGCGGCGAACCAAAGCCAGGCATTGCGGCGGTGGGCCTGGGTGAGGTCGGTTTCGGCCAGGCCGTTGGCGAGGATCTGCTGGATGTGCGGCAACACCAGCGTCGGCGGCGTGCGCGCCGGATCCATCTGCTCGTCCAGCCATCGCGAATAGCCGAGCTCCCGCACCCGGGCGATCTCCGCGCGGGTCGGCCCGAAGCTGGCCTGGATGAGGAACCTGGCGGCCTCGGCCTCGCTGATCGTCGCTGCGGGCGGCGGGGTGGTCGGCGGCGGGGTGATCGGTGCCGCGCCGCGACCGCCGCCGCCACCGCACGCCGCCAGCGCGAAGCCGAGGATGCCGGCGAGGATGCCGCCACGAACCGGCGCTGCCGGAGCCGATTCGCGCGCCACGAAGGTGCGGTTGCTGAACATGGCCTTCCCCTCCGGGTCCGTTGCCACCGTAGCGCATGCGGCGCCCGCATGGGTGACAGGCCGGCGCGTCGCTCGATGATGCCAACGCGGGTGCACGCGGTCGGTTGACAGCCGATTGGGGCCGGGGCGCAGCGGCACCAGCGGGGCGGGGGCGCGACCCGCGGCCCGGATCAGCGCAACGCGGCCCGTGCCGCCGCCAGCGGGAACCTGCCCCAGATCATCGCGAACACCGCCCCGCGCGTGGCCACGCCCCGGCGCGGTGCCTCGAACGTGTTGAAGTAGCGCCAGAAGCCGCGGTGCTTGTGCCATTCCACGAACAGCGGGCGCGCACGCGAGGACACCCCGCGCACGTGCACCACCTGCACGTCGTTGGCGCAGGCCACGGTGGCCCCGGAAGCGCGCGCGCGGCGACACAGGTCCAGGTCCTCGGCATGCAGGCGATAGCCTTCGTCGAAACCGCCGATGCGGGCGAACAGCGTCCGTGGCAGCAGCATCAAAGCGCCGGAAACCGCATCCACGACCTGCAACGGCAGCGACGGCTGCAGTTCGACCCCGAGCCGCGCGCGCGCGCGATCGCGCAGCATCGCCGCGAAGTCCGGGTCGCGGCGGCGCGCGGCGGGATCGCGCGCGCCGTCTTCGCCGACCAGGTCGGCGCCGACCAGCCCGGGTTCGATCGCGGCCGCGTGCATGCGCAGCCGCGCCAGCGAGTCCGCCTGCACGAAGCAATCCGGATTGACGAAGGCCAGCCACGGTGCCCGCGTGTCCAGCGCGCCCTGGTTGCAGGCCACCGCGAACCCGGGGTTGTCCGGGTTGGCGATGAAGCGCACGCGCGGATCCGCCAGCGCATGGCGCTGCACGATCTCGAGGCTGTCGTCGCGCGAGTCGTTGTCGACCACCCGGATCTCGGCCACGCCCTCCGCCGCGCGCAGGCGCACCAGGCAGTCCTCCAGCGTCTCGGCGCTGCCATGGCTGACCACGATCGCGGCGATGCCGGCGGCGTTCATGGCGCGGGTGCGAACAGGTCCTGCTGCGGCGAGCCGCGGTCCAGCTCCGCCAGCCGCGCGCCCAGTTGCGCCCGCAATGCGTGCAGCGGATCGCCCATCAGGAAGTTCGCGAGCCGCGCATGCCAGGCCGGCCAGCGCACCGACAGCCGGTCCATGTCGCCATCGGCGGGCGCGCCTTCGCCATCGCGCAACACGAAGGCGGTCTCGCACAGCGCATTGCGCCAACCGAGGCCGGACAGGCGCAGCGACAGGTCGATCAGCGCGGCGTACCAGGAGCGGTAGCTGGACGGGTCCAGCCCGCCGGCGCGCACGCGTGCGCTGCCGCGGACCAGGACCGCGTGGCCAACCGCGGCCGGCAGGTCCGGATGCCGCGCCGGCAGCTGCACGCAGGCGCGGGCGAGGCGCGAAGGCGCCTCCTCGAGCCCGGCGATCTCGCCCACCCGCGGCCAGCTCGCGGCTTCGCCGGCGTTGCTCCACGGGGTCGCGGTGGCGATGGTCGGATCGCGCGCAAGGCAGGCCGCCAGCTCCTGCAGCCAGCCCGGCGCGGGCCGCGCATCGCTGGCCAGGATCGCCACGTCGGCGTTGCCGCAGGCGCGCAGGGCTTCATCGAGGTGCGCGGCCTCGCCGATGCTGGCGGCGCGCCGGGTATGCGCGCCCTGCAGCGGCGTGTGCTTCAGCCAGGCTTCGATGATGGCGGTGGCGCGCGGACCGGCCTGGGCGTCGTCGGCCAGCCATACCCGGCTGCCGGCGGGGGTGCCGGCATCCAGCGCGGCGAGGCAGGCATCGAGTGCGTCCTCGTCGACGCCGACCGGCACCAGGATGATCGGCAACGAGGACGCGGCCGGGCTCACTTCGCCTTGGGGTCGTGGATCGGGTCCAGCGCGCGGAAGCGGCGGCCGTATTCGTCGGTCAGGTCGCGCGCTTCCTGCGGGTTGCGGACCACGGTGGGGGTGATCAGCACCACCAGTTCATCGCGCGTGGTGCTGGTGCCCTGCTGGCCGAACAGGCCGCCGATCACCGGGATCCGGCTGAGCCCGGGGATGCCGGACGAGGTCTTGCTGCTGCCATCGGTGATCAGCCCGGCCAGCATGATGGTCTCTCCGCTGGGAATCGCCGCACTGGTGCGAACCTCGTTGGTGTCGATGCGCACGTTGCCGTTGACGTCGGCCGCGCCGACCGGCTTGCTGACTTCCTGCACGATGTCCATGAACACCATGCCGTCGCGGGTGATGCGCGGGCGCACCTTGAGGATGATGCCGGTGTCCAGGTACTGCACCTGGCTGTAGGTGCCGTTGCTGTTGCCGCTGTTGGTCGGGTCGAAGCTGACCGAATTGATCGGGATGCGCTGGCCGACGTTGAGGCTGGCTTCCTTGTTGTTCTGGGTGAACACCGAAGGCGAGGACAGGGTGCGCACGTCGGACACGTTGTCCAGCGCCTGCACGATCGCCGCCGCGCTGTTGCCGAGGAAGCTCCAGGTCAGCACGTTGCCGAAGCCTTCGGCCGGGGCCACGCTGCTGCCGTAGCTGCCCCAGCTGTTGCGGCCGGTCGGGTACGGGAAGTCGGTCTGCTCGGGGATCGCGTTGTCGAAGAACCAGCTGACGCCGTACTGCAGCGCACCGGAGAGCACGACGCTGACCACCTGCGCCTCGATGTGCACCTGCATCGGCATCACGTCGAGGCGCTCGATCACCTCGCGGATCGACTTCCACGCCGCCGGGCTGGCGCGCACCAGCAGCGAGTTGGTGTCCTCCACCGCGGACACCCCGACTTCGGTGCCGTCCACCCGCAGGGTCACCCGGCCATTGCCGGTGCCGCCGCTGGGAAGGCTGGCACCGTCGCCGCCGGAACCGATCGCCGCACTGGAGGTGCCGCCCTTGTCGTCCACCCCGCCGCTGCGGATCTGGGTGGATTCCACGCCCGGCATCAGCGACGGCTGCTCGCCCTGCTGCGACTGCCCGGCGCCATTGCCGAACACCTCGGCGAGGCGGTCGGCGAGGTCGCGCGCCTTGATGTACTTCAGCTCGTACGAGAACAGCCGGCCTTCGCCACTGCCGCCCTCGATGCGGTCGATCCACTGCTGGATGTCGTCCAGGTAATTCGGCTGGCTGGTGATCACCATCACCGCGTTGGCGGCATCCAGCGGCATGAAGCGGAACATGCCGGCGACCGGGGTCTTGCTCTGCTCGCCGAACACGCGTTCCAGGTCCTGCACCACCTGGCTGGCGCGCCCGGACTGCAGCGGGAACACGCCAACCGACATGCTCGCCATCCAGTCGACGTCGAACACCTGCACGGTGCGCAGGTAGTTCTCGAGCTCGGCGCGGGTGCCGGCCACGGTGATGATGTTGCGCGCGCCATCGACGCTGACGATCGCGCCCTGCCTGGCGTACGGCTTGAGGATCTTCTCCATCTCGGCGGCCGAGACGTAGCGCAGCGGCACCACCCGCGACTCGTAGCCGCGCGCCATCGCCGGCGAACCGGTGCGCGGGACCACGCCGCTGGCCAGGGCCTGGTCGGCGGGCACGATGTTGTAGCGGCCATCGCTGAAGACCATGCGCGCGTTGTTCTGCGCAAGCACGCCTTCCAGCAGGTTGAGCGCCCCGGCCGACCCCACCGGCTTCTGGGTGGCGATCGTCACCGTGCCCTGCACGCCGGGCGCGATGCTGTAGCTCTGGCCGAGCATGTCGCCGAGGATCGCCTTGACCACCGCGTGCAGCGACTCGCCCTCGAAGTTGAAGCTGGCCTGGCCGCTGCTGGCCAGCGACGGCGGCGGCGCGCTGGCCGCCGACTGGTTGATCGGCGCGCCGCTGCCGCGACGGATCACCGGGCGCGGCCCGGCATTGCCCATCACTTCCGGCAACGCGTCGGTGCGGACGCTGGCGTCGCCGCCCACCTGCTCGCCGGGCAGTTGGTCGGCGCGCTGCATCCGCGGCGACGGTGCGCTGGCGCATGCGGCCAGCAGGCCAAGCAAGGCGGTGGCAACAAAGGGACGGACGTTCATTCGCGACAACTCCACGTCATGGCTTCGGCGGCTGGGTGCTGGCTGCGGGACCGCTGCCGCCGTTCTGGCCGGCGCGCATCTGCGCGCGCCGGGCTTCGATGCGTCTGCGGATCGCATCGATCCGCGCTTCCTGGTTCTGTGGTTCCGCGGCGCCTGCGTCCTGCCGCGGGGGTGGCGGCTTGGCCGTGGCCATCGCCGGCGCCGGTGGCGGGCTCGCCATCGCGGTGGCCGTGGGTGCGCCGGCATCGCCGAAGGTGCGCAGGTCGAGCGCAGTCTGGCCGCCGCCGCCCTCGAAGATCGCGCGGCGTGGCTGGACTTCGAGCAGCCGCCAGCCAGCCGCGCCTTCCGGCGACTTGCCGACGCGCACGCGCTGGGCTTCACCGCCGCCACTGGGTTGCAGCACCGCCAGTTGCACCTGCGGGCTGATCAGCACGCCGGTCAGGATGAAATCCAGCGCCTGGCTCTGCGCCGCGCCGTCGCCTTCGCCGGCGGTGGCAAGGAAACTGCGCGGGCGCCGGTCCTCGGTGAACAGCGGCCGCGACGCCGCGTCCGCGTATTGCGCCAGCGGGCCGATCCGGTCCGGCGTGGCCTTGCCCGGCTGCGGCAACTGCGCCTGCGCCGATGCCTGCGCCTGGCTGACCTGGCCCCCCATCCCGAGCAGCGCGCCGAACCACAGCAGCAGCGCCCAGCCCGCGCCGGCAGCGAGCAGCCAGGTCAGCGGACCGGCCTGGTCGAAGCGTTGCAGCAGGCCGCGCTCAGCCACGGGACGCTCCCTCTCCGGTCGCCGGCGGCAGCGGCACCAGCGCCGGGCGCAGGTAGCCGTACAGGTCGAAACTCACGTCCAGCCCGCCTTCCTGCGGCAGGTTGTTGCCGGGGATCGCGAAGTAGCGTTGCGCGGCAATGTTGACCACGTCGACGAACAGGTAGGGACGCGCCGATTCCAGCGCATGCAGGACCGCCAGGGTTTCCGCGTTGCCGCAGCGCAGGCGCACCTGCACGGTGACCCGGCGGTAGCGCCCGGGCGGCGGCTCGCCGGTGAGCGGCGCGCGATTGGTGATCGCGCAGCCGCGGTTGCCGGGGCTGACCTCGGCCACCACCCGTTCCAGTTGCTGGATCAGCGCCGCGGTGGCGAGTTCGGTGGTCGCTTCCGCCAGGAATCCGGTTGCACTGCCGCGCGCATCCAGTTCGCCAAGCCGCTGCCGGATCTGCGGCGCCTGCTGCAGCAGCGCGCGCGCGCGCGCATCGCGCGCCTGCAACTCGGCGATCCGCGCATCCGCCTCTTGCAGCGGGCGGGTGAACCACGGATGCACGACCAGCAGGTAGGACAGCGCCAGCACCGCCAGCAGCAGTGCGAGCGCCAGCCAGCGGTCGCGGTCAGCGCGGGGCACGGGAAACCGCTCCGGAGGCAGGCGGCGGGGCCGCGGCATCGTTCAACTGGGCGACCAGGGTGAAGCGGTCGCTGCGGGTGCGCACGTCGGGTTGCAGCGCACCGCTCAGGGCCGGTGCGCGCCACTGGCGGGCGCCCTCGAGCTTGCCGACCAGCGCCGCGGCCTGGTTGGACAGCCCGATCAAGGTCAGCTGGCCGCCCTCGATCGACACTTTTTCCAGATAGGTGCCATCCGGCAGCCGGCGGGCGAGTTCGTCCATCGCCTCGATCACCGACGGCCGCGCGTTGCGCTGGGCCTGCAGGTAGGTACCGCCTTCGACCGCGTCCACCAGCCGTTGCCGCTGCTGGGCGACGTTGCGCGCCTGCGCGCTGCGCTGGGCCACCTCCGCCTGCAGGCGGGTCACCGCGGCCCTGCGGTTCTCGACGACCTGCGACAGCCCAAGCAACAGGGCGATCAGCGCCACCGCGGCGAACACCAGGTTCCAGCCGCGCCACGGATTCGCGCGCCGGTAGCGCTGCGCCGGCGGCAACAGGTTGACGCCCAGCGGCCGGCCCTCGGCATCGGCCAGGTCGATCCCGGCCAGCCAGCCCGCCAAGCCGCCAAGCCGGGCCGTGGCCGCATCCGCGCGTGCGCGCGGCACCACCACCAGTTCGGCCTGCAGCTGGCCGTCGTCGCGCACGCCCAGCACGCGCCCGTCGTAGAGCACGTCGGCGGCGGCGAATGGTGTCTGCCGCTCGATCTCGAAACCCAGCACCTCGCGCAGGCGCTCGCGCGCGGCGGCCGGCAGCAGCAGGTTGCGGCGCAGGCCACTGGCTGCGGGCAGCAGCAGCCAGCGCGGCATGTCCGCGGCCTGCGTCGCCAGCACGCCGGCCAGCGGATCGATGCCCTCGCCGGCGGCCGCCGGCACCGGCAGGCTGGCGACATCCTGCAGGCCGCCCCCGGCCTGGCGGCGCAATTGCAGGCCTTCGCCCTGCACCTGCAGCAGCAGGCGATCGGTCGAAGCCGCCAGCGCCTGCCGCCAGCCCGCGGGCAGCCACGCGGCGAGCCCCGCGCCCCACCACGCCATCAGGCCGCGCAGGCTGCGGCCGGCGGACTCGAAGCGTGCCAGTGGCGACAGCACCGCACTCACGGCGAAGCCCCGTCCTGCCAGCGCAGCGGCGTGTATGCGGAACCCGGCAAAGCGTTACCCCCCAACCGCAGAATGACCGAAACGTGTGCGCGGCGACCATCGGCGAGTCGGGCACGGCTGTCGATACTATACGTGCCGCTGCCGGCCAGCGGCATCGCATCCGGGCCCGGTGGCTGCGGCCGATCCACCCCCATCGCCTGCAGCACGATGCCATCGGCGCTCGCCGCATCCGGCATCGCGCTGCCGCTGTAGACGGTCAGGTAGGGCGCCGCCGAGGCGAACAGCGCCGGCCGCATGCCCAGCACCTGCTCCACTTCCGCCACGGTTTCGAAGGGCGCGTCCTTGGCCCCCCACGCCAGCCCGGCCGCTGCATAGTCGGGGTCCTCGGCGCCACCGGCCGGCTGGGTCAGGCCGTCCTCGTCGCGCCAGTCCACGATCGCGCCCGCCAGCCGGCCGGCGGCATCGCGCGGCTCGCCCAGGGCCACGAACAGGGCCAGCAACAGCGGGTGGCCGGCGGCGTTGAGGTCGACCTTGCCGGCTTCGTCACGCACCGTGATGTCGAGTTGCGCGGTATCGAACGCGAGCCGGTAGCCGCGCCCGTCCGCCGCCCAGCGCGCGGTGCGGTCGGGGTCGAGCAGGCGCAGGGCGGCGTATTCCACCCCGGCCCGCGCGGCTTCGCGCGCGGCCGCGGCGCGGGCCAGGCCATTGCCCTGCATCGATTCGATCCGCGCCGCCATCGCATAGCCGGCCACCAACCCGCTCAGCAGCAGCACCAGCCACATCACCAGCAGCAGCGCCGCACCCCGTTGGCGCCGGCTCACGGGGCGTCCTCCGGGGCAACCCCGTAGCTCGCCGCCAACGGCAGCGACACCACCAGGTCCGGCCACGCGCCCTGCGCATCCGCGATCCGCACCCGCACCTGCATCGGCAACGCGTCCGGGTGTTCCCACTGGTACAGCCACGGTCCCGGCACCCCGCGCTTGCCCAGCGTGCGATAGGCGAACTCCACCCCGCGCAAGCCGCCGGCCAGCGGCTCCGGCGGGCGCGCACGGGTGTCGGCGATCGGCTCGCCGGCCAGCACCATCCGGAAGTCGACCTGCAGGGACTGGCCGCTGCCATCGCGCACCACGCCCAGTTCGTGCAGGTGCGGCCCGCCGCGGCCGAGGTAATCCGGCAGGTCGGCGACGAAGCGCATGCGCCGCGCTTCCCCGGTGAAGCGCAGCGAGGCCCCGCTGTCGTCGTCGAGGCCGAACGCGATTCCCTGCGCGCCGCCGATGCGCCGGCGCAGGAATTCGGAGACCGCGCGCATGCGTTCGTTGCGCGCCGCCATCGCCTCGCCGCGCTGCACGGTGGCCGCCGCCGCGCGCACCGTCGCGAACGCCAGCACCAGCCCGGCGGCGAGCAGCATGGTCGCCAGCAGCACTTCGATCAGTGTGAAGCCGGATGCGCGCCGGCGTGCCTGGCTCATGGCGCGGCAACCCCTTCCACCGGCGGCAACACCAGCCGCAGCGACGACAGCTGCACGCGCTGGCGCGGGCCGCCTTCGCCCCAGTCGACCTGCAGCCGCAGGTGCAGCAGCCGCGCCGCGTTCGGGTCGCTGCGCCGCGGCCCGCGCCGCGGCTCCGGGTCGCTCCACGGCGCAACCTCGAGGTGCCAGCGGTAGCGGCCCTGCTCGAGTTCGCCTTCGCGCACCCCCGGTTGCGGCAGCTCGCCGAATTCGGCCAGTACCGCCTGCGCGTGCAGCGCCGCACGCCCGGCATCGCCGGCCTGGCGCACCTGGCGGGTTGCGCCGGACAGGGTGCCAAGCAGCAGGGTCAGGCCAAGCGCGAGGATCGCGAACGCGACCACGATCTCGATCAGGGTGTAGCCGGCCTGCGCGCGCGTGTTCATCATGGTGCCCGCACCCGCGAGACCCGCACCTCGCCGGTCAGCCAGCCGACATCGACATCCCAGCCGCCGCCATTGGCCAGCATGCGCACGCGGCCACCGGTGGCGGCGCCGTCGGCGAAGAAGCGCACCACGCCCTTGCCGCCTTCCGTCTCGGCGGGGTCGAACTGGGCGGCCCGGGCGCCGGTGAACACGACCTCGCCGCCGTCCGGCAACGCGCCGCTGCGGCCTTTCGCGCCCTTCCACTGCCGCGCCTGCGGATCGATGACCACGTCCTGCGGCTCGCCGCTGCTGATCGCCACAGCCCGCGCGAAGCGGAACTGCGCGGCCAGGTCGTTGGCGCCGCCACGCAAGGCCATGCCGCGCATGCCGCCGCCGAACGCGGCCACCGCCAGCAGGCTGGCAGCCGCGACCAGCACCATCACCAGCAGCATCTCCAGCAGCGAGAATCCCGACGCGGGCCGACGCGCATGCATCACTCGATTCCCGCCGCCACGCGCATCGCTTATTCGTACTTGATGTCGGCGTCGACGCTGTCGCCACCGGGCTCGCCATCCTTGCCGCGGCTGAGCAGGTCGAACGGCCTGCCTTCGCCCGGCATCGCATATTCGAACGGATGGTTCCACGGATCCTTCAGTTCGGATTCCTTCGCATACGGGCCCAGCCAGCCCGCGGCATCGCCGGGCGCCTTGACCAGGTCCTGCAGCGCACCCGGCAGGGCACCGGTATCCATCTCGAACTGCTCCACCTTCTCCGCAAGCGTCTGCACCTGCGCCCTGGCCAGGTTGACCTTGGCGCGGTCGCCGCCGCCGAGGATGCGGGTCGCCGCGAAGGCGACGATGCCGCCGATCAGCACCACCACCAGGATGATCTCGATCAGCGAGAAGCCGGCCTGCGACGACCCGGCGAACGATGGTTGGATACGGCGATTGCGCATGAACGGGTTCCGCTGGTGGGTGGACGTTGGAGAGGCCGATTGTCGCCGAGATCCGGGGGCGATGCTGCCGGCATCGGCCAGGCGCATTGCTTCACCCGACGACGCTGGTCAGGTCGTAGATCGGCGACAGCACGGCCAGGATCACGATCCCGACCACCGTGGCCAGCACCAGGGTCACCGCCGGCACCAGCGCGGCCAGCATGCGGTCCAGCGCGATCGCCGTCTCCTGCTCGAAAGTGTCCGCGGTCTTCAGCAGCATCGCGTCGAGCGCGCCGGATTCCTCGCCCACCTGGATCATCTGCAGGGCCAGCCGCGGGAAGCGCTTGCCCCTGGCCAGCGCCGCGGACAGGCCGATGCCGTTCTTGACCTCGTCGGTGGCGGCGTCCACGTCATTGGCCAGCACCCGGTTGTCGAGCACGTTGCGGGCGATGCCGAGCGCCGACAGCAGCGGCACCCCGTTGCGCAGCAGCGTGCCCAGCGTGCGCGCCAGCCGCGCGGCTTCAAGCTTGGCCAGCAGCGGCCCGGCCAGCGCGTTGCGCAGCAGCCAGCCGTCGAACGCCAGCATGAAGGCCGGATCGCGGCGCTTGCGGTCCAGCCACAGCAGCGCCAGCAGCGGGATCGCCAGCAACACGATCCACCAGTCGCGCACGAAGTTGCCAAGCCCCAGCACCAGTTGCGAGAACCATGGCAGGTCGGCGTCCAGGCTGTCGTACATCGCCGAGAACTGCGGCACCACGTAGCCGAGCAGGAACAGCAGCGACAGCCCCACCATCGCCAGCAGGATCGCCGGGTACACCAGCGCGTTGAGCACCCGCGCGCGCAGCGCGCGCGAGCGTTCCAGGTAATCCGCCAGCCGCTGCAGGGTCTCGTGCAGGCTGCCGCCCGCCTCGCCGGCGCGGACCATGTTCACGTACAGCCGCCCGAATGCACCGTGCTGGCGGTCCAGCGCCGCCGACAGCGACGCGCCGCCGCGCACCGCATCGCGGATGTCGGTCAGGGTGCGCCGGGCGACGTCGTCCTCCGGCAGTTCCAGCAGGATCGTCAGCGCCCGGTCCAGCGGCTGCCCGGCGCCGAGCAAGGTCGCCAGTTGCTGGGTGAACTGGACCAGCCGCTGCCCGGCGAACGGCTTCGGCTTGAACAGCGCGCGCCACGCGGACTCGCCGCCGGCCTCGCTGGCCAGCCGGGCCTCCACCGGCAGGTGGCCCTGCTCCTGCAGGCGCGCCGCGACCTCGGCATCGCTGGCGGCCTCCATCTGCCCGTCCAGCAACTGGCCGCGCGCATCCAGCGCCTTGTAGCGGTACAGCGGCATCAGGCGTCCTCGGTGACGCGCAGGACTTCCTCGATGGTGGTCAGCCCGGCCAGCGCCTTGGCGATGCCGTCCTCGTACATCGTGCGCATGCCGGCCTGCCGCGCCAGCTGTTCGAGTTCGCCCATGCCGGCGTGGCGCATCACCGCGCGCCGCAGTTCGTCGTCCATCACCAGGAATTCCATGATGGTGGTGCGGCCGAGGTAGCCGGTCGGGGCGAGATCGGAACCGCGCGGGCGATACAGGTAAATGTCCCCCTGCGGCTGGTAGCGGCGCAGGCCGAACTTCTCGATCTCCTCCGGCGATGCCGGGTAGCGCTCCGCGTGCACCGGCTCCAGCCGGCGCACCAGCCGCTGGGCCAGGATGCCGTTGACCGTGGAGGTCAGCAGGTAGTCCTCCACCCCCATGTCCAGCAGGCGGGTGATGCCGCCGGCGGCGTTGTTGGTGTGCAGCGTGCTCAGCACCAGGTGGCCGGTCAGCGCCGACTGGATCGCGATCTTCGCGGTTTCCAGGTCGCGCATTTCGCCGATCATGATGATGTCCGGGTCCTGGCGGACGATGCTGCGCAGCGCGTTCGCGAAGTCCAGCCCGATCTGCGGCTTGGCCTGGATCTGGTTGATGCCCTCGATCTGGTACTCGACCGGATCCTCGACCGTGATGATCTTGACGTCGCTGGTGTTGAGCTTGGAGAGCGCGGTGTACAGGGTGGTGGTCTTGCCGGAGCCGGTCGGCCCGGTCACCAGCAGGATCCCGTGCGGCTGCTGCAGCACGTGCTGGAACTGCGGCAGGAAGGCGTCGGTGAAGCCCAGGCGCTCGAAGTCGAACACCACCGTCTCGCGGTCCAGCAGGCGCATCACCACCGATTCGCCGTGCGCGGTCGGGATGGTGCTCACGCGCAGGTCGAGTTCCTTGCCCTGCACCCGCAGCATGATCCGCCCGTCCTGCGGCAGCCGGCGCTCGGCGATGTTCAACTTCGCCATGATCTTGATGCGGCTGATCACCGCGGCGGTCAGGTTCTGCGGCGGGCTTTCGCCCTCCTCCAGCACGCCATCGATGCGGTAGCGCACCTTCAGCCGGTTCTCGAACGGCTCGATGTGGATGTCCGAGGCGCGCAGCTCGACCGCGCGCTGGATCACCAGGTTCACCAGCCGGATCACCGGCGCCTCGGAGGCGAGGTCGCGCAGGTGCTCGACGTCGTCGAAGCCGGCCTCGCCCTCGGCATGCTCGACGATCCCTTCCATCGCGCTGCGGCCCTGGCCGTGCCAGCGCTCGATCAGCTCGTCGATCTCGCTGCGCAGCGCCACCGCCGGCCGCGGCTCGCGGCCGCAGGCCAGGCGCACCGCGTCCAGGACGTAGGCGTCCTGCGGATCGGCCAGCAGGATGTCGATTCCCTCGGCATCGGCCGCCACCGGCACCACGTGGAACTGCTTCATGAACTTCACGCTCATCGGAAGCTGGCCCAGCGTGGCGTCTTCCGGGGGCAGCTCCGGCACGTCGCGGGCACTGCGCAACGGCAGCGCCAGCTCGGTCGCGCAGGCCTCGGCATGGTCGCGTTCGGACACCAGCCCCAGCCGCGCCAGCAGGGCCAGCAGGCCGCCGCCGGTTTCCTCCTGCAGGCGGCGCGCGCGGGCCAGGTCCGCATCCTTGAGCTTGCCGCGCTGCAGCAACAGGGCCGCGATGCGCTCGTCGGGGCTGGCCGGGACCGGGTCGGACAGGACAGCGCTCATGGGCATCGGACGGCTTCGGAAGTCAGGCTGCGAGGTTAGCAGGGCGGCTGGACCAGCGCGATGGCCGAAGCAGCGCTCGCATTTCGTCTTATATTCTGACCCACCGCGTCCCGCGGTCACCTTGGGGGGAATTGACATGCAACACCGCAAGCTAAGCATCGCATTGGCCGGGATCATGCTGGCCGCAACCAGTTTTGCCGCTAGTGCCGACATCCTGTTCACCAATCTGGGCAACGTCGCACCTCCTGCCAGCATCGGAGGTCACACGTTGACGCCGTTCGATACAGCTCCCCAGCACGCAATCCCAGAGTTCTCCGCGGTCTCAAGCATCCCCGGCGGACCGGGAGGCACTGCGGTGGGTATCTCGCCCGCAGCATACAAAGTGACTGACGGCGTATCTTGGAATGCTTCGACGACGTGGCCCGGCGGCTATAACGGACCCATGTACTTCAGCAATAGTGGTACGACCGAAACCTTGACGCTGCCCGCAAACACCAAAGCGTTTTATTTCTACGTCGAGTCCAATTACCACTCGAGTTCGTTCTACTACACGGCAACCACTAATTCTGGTGCCACATCAGCCCCTGTGCTGGTTGCTGGTGGTAGCGGGGGCAATGGCTTCGCGTTTTACAGCACTGCCGGAGAGAACATCACAAGCATCACCATCAGCGGTGAAGGCCTGAACGGCGGCGGCTTCATTGTCGGCCAGCTTGGTATCAATTCTGGCCCCACCACCACTTGCGCCAGCGAGGGCTACACCTACACCAAGCTGGAATGGTGCAAGAACATCTGCGAGCGCGGTTAACCTGAGCAGCACCCAGAGCGACGTCTACCTCCGCCGCTGGACCGATCGCTACCGTACGACCTGCCGTATTGCGCCATGGAGCAAGCCGCCGCAGGAGGGCTGATTCCTGCTGCATGCAACAAGACAAGGCCGGCGCAAGCCGGCCTTGTCGTTTGCGATGTCCGCTTCCGGCACGGTTTCCCGCATCTGGCTCCACGACCCCGCATGCCGCGGACGCCCGGAGAACCGAAATGCTCATGCGATACATCCTTTCGGCTGCGCTGTGCGCGGCCACCCTGCTGCCTGCGGCGCTGCAGGCACAGACCATCACCACCGTGGCCGGCAACGGCGGCACCGGAGACACAGGCGATGGCGGCGCTGCCACATCCGCCAACGTCGGTTCCCCGTGGGGAATGGCGGCGGCCGCGGATGGGAGCTACTACATCGGTGGCTACAACCTCATCCGCCGGGTCGGTGCGGATGGCGTGATCCGTGCCGCCGCGGGAGATGGCACATGGGGCAGCGAAGGCGACGGCGGCCCCGCCACATCGGCGCGCCTGGCCGGCAACATGAACGGGCTTGCGATCGGTCCCGACGGCCACCTTTACATCGCCGATACGTTCAACAGCCGCATCCGCAAGATCGACGGCGGCGGCACCATCTCGACCGTCGTGGAAATCGAGTGGCCTAACGCGCTCGGGTTCGACCCCGCCGGCAACATGTATATCGGCGGCGCCTGTGTCGTGCATCGGCGCACCCCCGACGGCACCTTGAGCCGTTTCGCCGGCACCGGCACCTGCGGGGCGACCGCAGGGGACGGCGGCCAGGCGTCCCAGGCCGTGCTGGCGAGCTGGGTCTACGGCATCGCGGTCGACACCGCGGGCAACGTCTGGCTGTCGCACGACGGAGAGGCAGCGGCCGATCGCCGGCTGCGCAAGATCCGCCCGGACGGCGTGATTTCCACGCCTGCGATCGTGGGCGCCGCCGTCGAGGGCCCGATCGGACTGGCCGCCGATAGCGCAGGCCGGGTCTATGCGGTGCAACGGAACGCGCACACCGTGATCAGGATCGATGCCGACGGCACGACCGCCACACTGGTCGCCGGGCGCACCTATTTCCCCGGCTTCGAAGGTGATGGCGGACCCGCAACCGATGCCAAGCTCAACGTTCCGGCAGGCATGGCCATCGCGAACGGCCATTTCCTCGTCGCGGACACGCACAACCACCGGGTCCGCAAGGTGACCGCGGACGTTTCGCCGATTCCGTTCGCGCCCCGCCCCACCACCACCTGCGCCGGCGAGGGGTACACCGGCACCAAGCTGGAATGGTGCAGGAACATCTGCGAACGCGGCTACACCGGCAGCACGCTGGCGATGTGGATCCGCCGCTGGACCGATCGCTATCGCACCCTGCCGTATTGCGCGGTGGAGCCAGAGGGCTGATCGCCTTATTCCGCATGCTGCACAAGGCAAGGCCGGCGCAAGCCGGCCTTGTCTATTTGCGGCGCCACGCGGCCTGCGGGCCGCGCGGCGTTCGCGGGCTCGCGGCTAGCGCCGCTCGAATTCCCCGCTGGCCCCGGCCACGCGGCCTGCAGGCCGCGCGGCGTTCGCGGGCTCGCGGCTAGCGCCGCTCGAATTCCCCGCTCACCCCAGCCACGCCCGCGCGTTGCGGAACATGCGCAGCCACGGCGAATCCTCCGGCCAGTCGCGCGGCGCCCAGCTGAAGTTGGCGGTGCGCAGGGTGCGTTCCGGATGCGGCATCAGGATGGTCGCGCGGCCGTCGCGGCTGGTGACGCCGGCAATGCCGTCCGGCGAACCGTTCGGATTGGCCGGGTACGTGTCGGCGACGCGGCCGCCCTCGACATAGCGCAGGGCGATGTCCACCGCGGACTGGTCGATGCCGTTCTCGAACACCGCGCGCCCTTCGCCATGCGCCACCGCCACCGGGATCCGCGAACCGGCCATCCCGCGCAGGAACAGCGAGGGCGAATCGCCGATCTCGAGCAGGGCAAGCCGCGCTTCGTACTGTTCGCTGGCGTTGCGCTGGAAGGTCGGCCAGTGCCCGGCACCGGGGATGATCGCGCGCAGCTGCGCCATCATCTGGCAGCCGTTGCAGATGCCCAGCGAGAGGGTGTCGTGGCGGCCGAAGAACGCCGCGAACATCTCGCGCAGCGCGTTGCGCTCCAGGATCGAGGTGGCCCAGCCGCGGCCGGCACCCAGCACGTCGCCGTAGCTGAAGCCACCGCAGGCAACCAGCGCGTTGAAGTCCTTCAGGTCGAAGCGGCCGGCGACCAGGTCGCTCATGTGCACATCGAATGCATCGAAGCCGGCGCGGTCGAACGCCACCGCGGTCTCGACCTGGCTGTTGACGCCCTGCTCGCGCAGGATCGCGACCTTCGGCCGCGCGCCCTTGGCGATGTACGGCGCGGCGATGTCTTCCGCCGGGTCGAAGGTGAGTTTCGGTTGCAGGCCGGGTGCGTCGAAGCGGCGCGCGGACTCGCGCTCGCTGTCGGCGCCGTCCGGGTTGTCGCGCAGGCGCTGCATCGCGTGGGTGACCGACCACCAGGCGTCGAACAGTTCGTCCCAGCGCCATTCGGCCAGGATCTCGTCGTCATCGCTGACCCGGATCACCGGCGCGCCGGTGGCGGTGGCGATCCGCTGGGTGCATTCGACCAGCCCGTGCTGGGCGACCAGGTCGGCGAACGCCGCGCGTTCGGTAACCGGCACCTGCACGATCGCCCCCAGTTCCTCGTTGAACAGGGTGCGGAACACGTCGCCGGAGCGGCCATCGCCCCAGCCGTCGAGGCGGATGTCCAGGCCCATGCGCGAGGCGAACGCCATCTCGCACAGGGCGGCGAAGGCACCGCCGTCGGAACGGTCGTGGTAGGCCAGCAGCAGGCCGTCCTCGCGCGCGTCGCGGACCAGTTCGAACAGCGCGCGCAGGCGCTGCGGGTCGTCGAGGTCGGGCACGTCGCCACCGAACGCGGGCAGCGCCGCGCCATCTTCCCTCGCACTGGACGTTGCGCCCGGATGGCACTGCGCCAGCACCGAACCACCCATGCGCTGCTTGCCCGCGCCCAGGCCGACCAGCCACAGCTCGGACTCCACGTCGCGGCGCAGCAGCGGGGTGAGCTGCTGGCGCACGTCGACCACCGGCGCGAACGCGGACACCACCAGCGACACCGGCGAGACCGACTTGAACGCGCTGCCATCGGCCTGCCATTGCGCCTGCATCGACAGCGAATCCTTGCCGACCGGGATGCTCAATTCGAGCTCCGGGCACAGCTCCAGGCCCACCGCCTTGACCGCGTCGAACAGGCGCGCGTCCTCGCCCGGGTGGCCGGCGGCGGCCATCCAGTTGGCCGACAGCTTGACCCGGTTCAGCGATTCCACCGGCGCGGCGAGCAGGTTGGTGATCGCTTCGCCCACCGCCATCCGCGCCGAGGCAGCGGCATCCAGCAAGGCCAGCGGGGTGCGTTCGCCGATCGCCATCGCCTCGCCGGTGTTGCCGTCGAAACCGCTGAGGGTGATCGCGCAGTCGGCCACCGGCACCTGCCACGGGCCGATCATCTGGTCGCGCGCGGTCAGCCCGCCAACGGTGCGGTCGCCGATGGTGACCAGGAAGGTCTTGGCGGCCACGGTCGGGTGCGCGAGCACGCGCAGGCCGGCGTCGCGCAGGTCGAGCGCGTCGGTATCCGCCTCCGGCCAGCGCGGCGGCGCCGGATGCGCGGTGTCGCGGTGCATCTTCGGTGCCTTGCCGAACAGCACGTCCATCGGCAGGTCGATCGCCGCGGCCTCGCCCGCGTAGCCGACCACCAGCCGCTCCTCCGCAGTGGCGGTGCCGACCACCGCGAACACGCAGCGCTCGCGCGCGCACAGCGCGGCGAATTCGGCCACCCGCGAGGGCGGGATGCCGAGCACGTAGCGCTCCTGCGATTCGTTGCACCACAGTTGCATCGGCGACAACGCGGGATCGTCCTTCGGCACCCGGCCGAGGTCGATCACGCCGCCGACGCCGGAGTCGTGCAGCAGCTCCGGGATCGCATTGGACAGGCCGCCGGCGCCGACGTCATGGATCGACTGGATCGGGTTGGCATCGCCCAGGGCGACGCAACGGTCGATCACTTCCTGCGCGCGCCGCTCCATCTCCGGGTTGTCGCGCTGCACCGAGGCGAAATCGAGGTCTTCGCTGGTGTCGCCCGAGGCCACCGAACTGGCGGCGCCGCCGCCGAGGCCGATCAGCATCGCCGGGCCGCCGAGCACGATCACCGCGTCGCCCGGCTGCAGCAGGCGCTTGGCCACCATCGGCCGGTCCATCGCGCCGATGCCGCCGGCGAGCATGATCGGCTTGTCGTAGGCGCGGGTCAGGCCGGCGGCTTCGTGCAACTCGAAGCTGCGGAAATAACCGTTGAGGTTGGGGCGGCCGAATTCGTTGTTGAACGCGGCGGCGCCGAGCGGGCCGTCGAGCATGATCTCGAACGCGCTGGCCATGCGCGGGTTGAGCGCGCGCTCGCCTTCCCACGGCTGCGGCAGCGTGGGGATGCGCAGGTGGCTGACCGAGAACCCGCACAGGCCGGCCTTCGGGCGGCCGCCGCGGCCGGTGGCGCCTTCGTCGCGGATCTCGCCGCCGGCGCCGGTGGAGGCGCCGGGGAACGGCGCGATCGCGGTCGGGTGGTTATGGGTTTCGACCTTGATGCAGAACGCGCTGTCGGCCACCGGCTCGGCGCGGTACTGCTGGGTCGCCGGGTCGGGCCGGAAGCGCGCGGCCGCATAGCCTTCCACCACCGCCGCGTTGTCGCTGTACGCGGAAAGCGTGTGCTCCGGCGTGTGCGCATGGGTGTGCTTGATCATCCTGAACAGCGATGTCGCCTGTTCACGGCCGTCGATCGTCCACGACGCATTGAAGATCTTGTGCCGGCAGTGTTCCGAATTGGCCTGCGCGAACATCATCAGTTCGACGTCGTGCGGGTCGCGGCCGAGTTGGCCGTAGCGTTCGCGCAGGTAGTCGATCTCGTCCCGTGCCAGGGCGAGGCCGAGGCGCTGGTTCGCGCCTTCGAGGTCGTCCAGGCGGATGCTCTCAAGCGCGCCGCGCGGATGCGATGCGAACAGCGCCGCGCCCGCCTCGCGCTCGGCCAGCAACGACTGCGTCATCGGGTCGTGCAGCAGCTTGGCCAGCGCGGCCTGGGTGGCGGCATCGGACGGCCAGCCGAGCAGGTCGATGCGCATGCCGCGCTCCACCCGCTTCACCGGCAGGCCGGCGCCGCGCAGCAGTTCGGTGGCCTTGCTCGCCCACGGCGACAGCGTGCCCAGGCGCGGGACCACGAAGCGGCTGGTCGCGCCGGCTTCCGCTTCGGCGAAACCGCCTTCGGCCTGCAGGATGCGCCCCAGCGCTTCGCGATCCGGGCTGGCGCCCTGCTCCGGGTCGATCCAGTAGCCGTGCCGGGTATCGACGACCCGCAATGCGGGCGCGACGGCATTCAGGCGGGCTTGCAGGCGTTCGCGGCGGAACGGCGACAGGGCGGGAGCGCCCTCGAGGACGATCATGTCCGGGACAACCGTGGCAACGGGCCGGCTATTGTAGCCGAGGCCGGCGTGGCGCCGGCCGCGGCGATGCCGGGATCAGGCCCCCTCGGCGGCGCGCTCGGCCTCGACCTGCTGCATGCGCTGCAGCAGCACGTCCGGCGGCAGGTAGCCGCCGAGGAACTCGCCATCGGTGGTCAGGAGCATCGGGGTGCCTTCCAGGCCCATCCGCTGGCCGGCGTTGTACTGCATGTCGACCGGCGTCTTGCAGGTCCTGGGCGGGACCGCGCGGTCGTTCTTGGCATCGGTCAGGGCCTTGCGGCGGTCGTCCGCGCACCAGACCGACACCATCTTGCGGTAGTCCGGGCTGCCCAGGCCTGCACGCGGGAACGCCAGGTACTGGACCTCGATGCCGCGCTTGGTGTACTCGGCCAGGTCGTTGTGGAACTTGCGGCAATAGCCGCATTCGACGTCGGTGAGCACCACCACCTTGTGCTTGGCGGCGCCAACCGGCGAGTAGACGATGCGGTCCGCCATCGGCAGCGTCTTCAGCACGTCGGCGCGCACCCTGGCCAGCGCCGATTCGGACATGTCCTTGCGCTTGGCGACGTCGAGCAGGCCACCCTGGAACAGGTACTTGCCGTCGTCGCTGACGTAGACCACCTGGCCACCGGCGACCACCTCGCGGAAGCCGGGGATCGGCGCCACCCCGATGCGGTCGACCCGGATCTTCGGGTTGAGCTGCTTGAGCACGTCGCGCACGCGCGCTTCCGGGCTGCCCTCGGCGAACGCCGGTTCGGCCAGCGGTTTGGTCGCCGCCGGCGTGCTGCCGCCGACGCCGATCTTCTGGCCGCCGTCGGCCTGGGGATTGGCAGGCTGCGCGCACGCAGCCAGGCTGAAGGTGCTCAACACCGCGAAGACAAGGGACTTCATCTGGGATTCCTGGTTCAGGCGGGCATCGGACCGGACGCCCGCCGTGGGGTTCCATGGATTGTCGCATGCGCCGACCGGCGGCCACCCCTGCCGAACGGACGGCATGGCCGTCGAATGCGCGGCCGTTCAGCGCGCCTCAGGCCCGCGGATGGTGCCTGGCGTGCAGCGACTTCAGGTGCTCGCGGGCGACCAGGGTGTAGATCTGGGTGGTCGAGAGCGAGCCGTGGCCAAGCAGCATCTGCAGCGCGCGCAGGTCGGCACCGTGGTTGAGCAGGTGGGTGGCGAAGCTGTGCCGGAGCCCGTGCGGGCTGATCCGCGCAGGCTCGATCCCGGCCACCATGGCGCAGCGCTTGACCAGGGCCCAGAAGGCCTGGCGGGTCAAGGGCAGGCCCTTGCCGTCGACGAACAGGGCGGTGGCCTTCGACGGATCGCGCAGGGCCCGGGACATCGCCGGCCGCGCCTCGGCCATCCAGCGTTGCAGCCAGTGCCGGGATTCCTCGCCCAGCGGTACCAGCCGCTCGCGGCCGCCCTTGCCGCTCACCCGCAGCACGCCCTGGCGCAGGTTGACCGCGGTCGCCGGCAGCCCCACCAGTTCGCTGACCCGCAGGCCGCAGGCATACATCAGCTCCAGCATCGCGCGGTCGCGCAGCCCGCCAGGGGTTTGCACGTCGGGCGCTGCCAGCAGCGCCTCCACCCCCGCTTCGGACAACGCCTTCGGCAGCAGTCGCGGCAGCTTCGGCGGCTGCAGCAGCGCGGTGGGATCGTCGCTGCGCTCGCCGCGGCGGACGCACCACCCGAAATACGCGCGCAGCGACGACAGCAGCCGCGCATTGCTGCGCGCGCTGTAACCCGCGTGCGTGCGCTGCGCGAGGTAGTCGAACAGCGCCTGGCGGTCGCTCCCGTGCAGCGACCCGCGCTGGCGCGCCAGTCCCCGCAGGTCGCGCCGGTAGGCATCCAGGGTCGCCGCGGACAGGCCGCGTTCGGCCCAGATCGCGTCGATGAAGCGCTCGATGGCCGCATCGTCCGCATCCGTGGGCGGTGGCTGCGAACGGGCGAGCCGGCGGCGTTCGGCGATGCTGGACATGCTGCAAGCGTAGCGTGTCGGCGCGGGCGCCGAATGCGGCGCCTGTATCCTTGCGCGATGCAGGACACCCGCGGACGCCACGAACCCACGCGCGCACTGATCGGCTGGCGGCTGCTGGCGCTGGCCTATGACTTCTTCCCGGTGCTGGCGCTGTGGTTCGTCATCGCCGCCGTGTTCACCGCGCTGAACGGCGACTCGGTGCGCGGCGGCTGGCTGGGCCTGCTGGAGTTCGTGGTGCTGTGGCTGGTCGCCGGGGCGTACGCGGTGCCGAGCTGGCGGCGCGGCGGCCAGACCCTGGGCATGCGGCCGTGGCGCCTGCGGGTGGTCGGCGCGCACGGCGGCAGCCCCGACCCCCGCACCCTGTGGATGCGCTACGCGGTCGGCGGGCTGTCACTGCTGGCGGGTGGGCTGGGGTTCTGGTGGGCCTGGATCGACCGCGACCGGCTGACCTGGCACGACCGCATCAGCGGCACGCGGATGCGGCGCGAGTCGAAATAGCCCCGGGTCCTGCCGGCGCGGCTGCTCAGCCGGACCGGCGCTTGAACAGCCACAGCGACACCGCCAGCATGATCGCCGGCGGCAGCGCGAAGGCGATGCGGTAATCGAAGTGGTAGATGCCGGCCAACTCGGTCGCCATCCGCTGCAGCGTGTAGAAGCCGAGGGCGAACACGATCCCCAGGAACAGGCGCTTGCCGTAGCCACCGCTGCGCAGGGTGCCGAACGCGAACGGAATCGCCGCCAGGCACAGCGTCAGCACGTTGAGGGGATAGAACCAGCGGCCCCAGTAGACCTCCTCGAAGTCGCCCGCTTCCAGCCGGTTGCGCTTGCGGTAGTCGATGCTCTCGCGCAGCTCGCCGCTGCCCATGTTGCGCGGCTTGGTCACGTTCGCGGCCAATGCGGCCTCGTCCAGTTTGGAATCCCAGCGTTCCTCGGCCACTCGGGCGCGGCTGACCGACTTCGCGCTGAAGCTGGTGCGTTCCACGTCGCGCAGGATCCAGCCGCCGGGGCGGTGCTCGGCCAGGCCGACGTTGGCGATGGATTGCAGGCGGCCGTCCCGGTCGAACTGGAACAGGCGCACGCCGCGCAGCTCCAGCCAGGTATCGCCATCGCGCGCCTTCTGCTCGCCGCTGCGCGCGTTCAGGAACATGTCGCCTTCGCGCGCCCACAACCCGCTGTACTCCGCCACCACCATGTCGGTGTTGCGTGCGGACTTCAGCGATTGCGCACGTTCCTCACCCCACGGTGCCAGAGCTTCGCCATTGGCAACCATCAGCAGGGTCAGCAACGCCAGCGGCAACGCCACCGAAACGCTCAAACGTCGGCGTGACAGGCCCAGCGCACGCAACGCGGTCAGTTCGGAGGTGGCCGCCAGTTGGCCGAGTCCCAGCAAGGAACCGATGACCGCCGAGGTCGGGAACAGGTTGTAGGCGCGCCATGGGATGGTCAGGCAAGTGGCAGCGATGGCGTGGTTCATGGTGTAGCCGCCCTTGCCGACATCGCCGAACTCATCGGCGAACGCCAGCACCACGTCCAGCCCGAGCAGCACCCCCCAGGCGGCGAGCACGGTCATGATCACCATGCGGGCGATGTAATGGTCGTGCAGTTTGGGTCGCAGCATCATTTCGATTGCCACCAGGCTTTCGCGATGCGCCCGTCGCGCAGATACAGCCACACCCCAAGGCCCAGCATCGGCAGCAGCAGCCACCACAGCCCGGCAGCAACCGGCAGCTTGCCCTCGGCCAGCCATTGGGTGCCCAGGATCATCAGGAAGATGCCGACCAGGTAGGCCAGAAAGGCCAACAACACGGAGCCGTAACGCGCCTGCCGCGGCGAACTGCGCGACAGCGGCACCGCCAGCAGCACGAACGCCAGCGCCAGCAGCGGCGGCGCGATCCGCCAGTGCAACTGCGCAACGGCCGCGCGCGAGGGGTCACCCAGCAACTGCAGGGTCGGCTTGAAGGCGGGATCGTTGCCGGGGCGTTCGTCGTCGGCCGCGGGCAGCTGCATCTCGTTGCGCGCATAGCGCATCAGCCGGTAGTCCAGGCCATTGCCGGCACTCGGCCCTTCGACCCGGAAGCCTTCCTCCAGCGCCAGCATGCGCGCGCCCTGGTCGCGGTAGAGCTCGCCGCTGCGGGCGGTGGCCACGTCCATGCGCTGCTCGCGCTCGCGGTACACGAACACCCGTCCCAGCCGCTTGCCGTCGGCGGACATCGTCCCGGCGTAGGCCACGCCGCCATTCGCCATCGGGGTGAAGCGGCCCGGCTCCAGCCCCGCCACCAGCAGGTTCTTGTTGGCCTCGGCCACCATCGCCTGCGCCACCCGGTCGGCCCAGGGGCCCAGCCACAGCGAACTCAGTGCGATCAGCGCCAGCACCGGCAGCGCCACCAGCATGACCGGCCGCAGCAGCCGGCGCGGGCCAACCCCGACCGCAGCCAGCACGTGCATCTCGGAATCCCGGTACAGCCGGCCCAGCGCCAGCAGGTAGCCCAGCAACAACGCCAACGGCAGGATCAGCGGCAGGTAGCGCACCAGCCGCAGGCCCAACTGCGACAGCAGCAGCGGTGGCGGTACCTTTCCGCTGGCCATTTCGCCCAGCAAGTCGGCGAACAGTCCGGTAAAGCTGACCATGCCCAGCACCACCAGCGCCGCGAACACGGAGCGTGCGATCTCGCTGCTGAGGTAGCGGTCCAGCTTCGGCATCGGCCCTGCTTGCTTTAGAATCCGGGGGAGTCCTGCAACCGTGTGCAGCGCTGCATGCCGCGGGTTCCCGCGGTCGCGCATTGTAAGCAATGACGCAAATCATGCCGCGCCAACGCCGCGTGGACGCCCCCTCCTTTCCCCGGAACTGTGGTCGATGAGCCTCGAATTCAGCCTGAACCAAGCCCCTCCCGCCAACGCCGACGTCGATTGCGTGGTCGTCGGCGCCTTTGCCGACGGCAGCCTCACCCCCTCCGCCACGGCCCTGGATGCCGCCAGCGGCGGCAAGCTGAAGGCGCTGGTGGCGCGCGGCGACGTCGACGGCAAGACCGGCAAGACGTCCCTGCTGCACGACCTGCCCGGCGTCGAAGCAAAGCGCGTACTGGTGATCGGGCTGGGCGAAGCCGCCAAGTTCGGGGTGCCGCAATACATCAAGGCGTCCGCCGACGCCGCGCGCGCGCTGAAGACCGGCGCGGTGGCATCGGCCCTGTTCACGATCAGCGAAGTCGCGGTCAAGGGCCGCGACGCCGCCTGGAACATCCGCACCGCCGCGATCGCCGCGGACCATGCCTGCTACCGCTACACGGCCACCCTCGGCGCCAGCAACAAGAAGCGCGACGAGAAGGGCCTGGAACGCTTCGGGATCACGGGCGACGACGCCACCGCGCTCGCCCGCGGCATCGCCATCGCCGCCGGCGTCGCCTTCACCCGCGAGCTGGGCAACCTGCCGCCGAACATCTGCAATCCCGCCTACCTCGCCCGGCAGGCGCAGGACTTCGCCGAGAAGAGCGACAAGGTCGAATGCGAGGTGCTGGACGATGCCGCGATGGAAGCGCTCGGCATGGGCTCGCTGCTGGCGGTCGCGCGCGGCTCCGCCAACCGCCCGCGGCTGGTGGTGCTGAAGTACTCCAACGGCGGCGATGCGAAGCCCTACGTGCTGGTCGGCAAGGGCATCACCTTCGATACCGGCGGCGTCAACCTGAAGACCCAGGGCGGCATCGAGGAAATGAAGTACGACATGTGCGGCGCCGGCACCGTGCTCGGCACCTTCGTCGCCGCGGTCGGGATGCAATTGCCGGTCAACCTGGTGGTGATCGCCGCCGCGGTGGAGAACGCCATCGACGGCAACGCCTACCGGCCGTCCGACGTGATCACCAGCATGAGCGGCAAGACCATCGAGGTCGGCAACACCGATGCCGAAGGCCGCCTGATCCTGTGCGATGCATTGACCTATGCGCAGCGCTTCGAGCCGGCCGCGCTGGTCGACGTCGCCACCCTGACCGGGGCGATGGTGGTTGCACTCGGCAAGTACGCCACCGGGGTGATGACCAAGAAGGACGACGACCTGGCGCATGAGCTGATCGCCGCCGGCGAAACCAGCTTCGACCGCGCCTGGCAGATGCCGCTGTGGGACGAATACCAGGGCCAGCTCGATTCCGCCTTCGCCGACGTCTACAACATCGGCGGCCGCTGGGCCGGCGCGATCACCGCTGGCTGCTTCCTGTCGCGCTTCACCGAAGGCCAGCGCTGGGCGCACATGGACATCGCCGGCGTTTCCAATGGCGACGGCAAGCTGGGGATGGCCACCGGCCGCCCGGTCGGCCTGCTCAGCCAGTGGCTGCTGGACCGGGTTGGATAATGCTCTCGCAGGAGCGCCCCATGGGCGCGATTGCACGTCCACCATGCTGCGATCGCGCCCATGGGGCGCTCCTACAAAAGCACTGACACCCCATGCCACGCGCCGACTTCTACCTGATCGACAAGCCGCGGTTCCGCGAGCAGCCGCTGCTGCTGGTGTGCGAGCTGGCCAGGCGCGGCTACGCGGCCAACCTGCCGATCCTGGTGCTGGCACGCGATGCCGCGCAGGCGGAGGCCATCGACGACCTGCTGTGGGCGTTCGACCCCGACGAGTACCTGCCGCACCAGATCGCCGGCATGGACGAGGGCGACGACGACACCCCGATCCTGGTCGCCACCCCGCAGATGGACGTGCCGTCGCGTGCGCTGCTGATCAACCTGCGCGATGCCGCGCCGGCCGGCAGCTTCCAGCGCGTGCTGGAGGTGGTGCCCGCCGATCCGGCCGCGCGCGGCCCGCTGCGCGAGCGCTGGAAGCACTACCAGGCGCTCGGGTTCGAATTGAACAAATACGACATGTGATGCCGCGACCATGACCACCCTCGCCCCTGGCTACGACCCCAAGTCCTTCGAATCCCGCCTGTATGCGCAGTGGGAATCCAGCGGCGCGTTCGCCCCGCAAGGCGACGGTCCGGCCTACACCATCCTGCTGCCGCCGCCGAACGTCACCGGCACCCTGCACATGGGCCACGCGTTCCAGCACACCCTGCAGGACGCGTTGATCCGCTACCACCGCATGCGCGGCTACCGCACGCTGTGGCAGATGGGCACCGACCATGCCGGCATCGCCACCGAAATGGTGGTCAGCCGCAACCTCGCCATCGAAGGCAAGGGCGAGACCCGCGACACCCTCGGCCGCGACGCCTTCATCGAGAAGGTGTGGGCTTGGAAGCAGCAGTCCGGCGACACCATCGAACGCCAGATGCGCCGCCTCGGCGCCAGCGGCGACTGGTCGCGCAGCGTGTTCACCATGGACCCGATGGCCTCCGACGCGATCGTCGAGGCCTTCGTGCGCCTGCACGGGCAGGGCCTGGTCTACCGCGGCCAGCGCCTGGTCAACTGGGACCCGGTCCTGAAGACCGCGATCTCCGACCTGGAAGTGGCCAGCGAGGAAGAGAACGGCCACATGTGGTCGCTGCGCTATCCGCTGGCCGATGGCGCCAGCTACGAGCACGTGGAAACCGATGCCGACGGCAACGAGGTGCTGCGCGAAACGCGCGACTACCTGGTGGTCGCCACCACCCGCCCGGAAACCATGCTCGGCGACACCGCGGCGATGGTGCATCCGGAAGATCCGCGCTATTCGGGCCTGCACGGCAAGTTCGTGCAGCTGCCGCTGACCGGCCGCCGCATCCCGGTGGTCACCGACGACTACGTGGACCGCGACTTCGGCACCGGCGTGGTCAAGGTCACCCCCGCGCACGACTTCAACGACTACGCGGTCGGCCAGCGGCACGCGCTGCCGATGATCAACATCTTCACCGACGATGCGAAGGTGGTCTCCTCGCGCGACGACATCCCGGCCGCGTATCGCGGGCTGGATCGGTTCGACGCTCGCAAGCTGATCGTCGCCGACCTCGAAGCCGCCGGCCTGCTGGTGGAGATCAAGCCGCACCGCCTGCAGGTGCCGCGCGGCGACCGCAGCGGCCAGGTGATCGAGCCGTTCCTGACCGACCAGTGGTTCGTGAAGATGGACACGCTGGCGAAGCGTGGCCTGGACCTGGTCGAATCCGGCGAAGTGAAGTTCGTGCCGCCGAACTGGATCAACACCTACCGCCACTGGCTGGAGAACATCCAGGACTGGACCATCAGCCGCCAGCTGTGGTGGGGCCACCGCATCCCGGCGTGGTTCGACGACGCCGGCAACATCTACGTGGGCCGCAACGAAACCGAAGTGCGCGCAACGCATGGCCTCGGCGACGCGCCGCTGCGGCAGGACCCGGACGTGCTGGAGACCTGGTTCTCCTCGGCGATGTTCCCGTTCAGCACCCAGGGCTGGCCGAACGAAGACAGGATGGGCAAGCTCGGATTCGACGTCGCGCTGCCGACCAGCGTGCTGGTCACCGGCTTCGACATCATCTTCTTCTGGGTGGCGCGGATGATCATGATGACCGACCAGCTGGTCGGCCAGGTGCCGTTCCGCGACGTCTACATCACCGGCCTGGTCCGCGACAAGGACGGCCAGAAGATGTCGAAGTCGAAGGGCAACATCCTCGACCCGCTGGACATCATCGACGGCATCGACATCGACACCCTGGTCGCCAAGCGCACCACCGGGTTGATGAAGCCCACCGATGCGCCGAAGATCGAGAAGGCCACGCGCAAGGAATTCCCGGACGGCATCCCTGCGTTCGGCGCGGACGCGCTGCGCTTCACCATGGCCGCACTGGCCGGTCCCGGCCGCGACATCAAGTTCGACCTGCAGCGCGCCGAGGGCTACAAGAACTTCTGCAACAAGCTGTGGAACGCGACCCGCTTCGCGCTGATGAATGTCGGCGACGCCAGCTTCGAAGGCGCGCCTGCGCCCGTGACCGACGCGGAGAAGTGGATCCTGGCCCAGCTCGACCGCACCTGCGCCGAGGCCGCCGGCCACTTCGCCAGCTACCGCTTCGACCTGCTGGCGCAATGCCTGTACGAATTCACCTGGAACCAGGTTTGCGACTGGTTCCTGGAGCTGGCCAAGCCGGCCCTGAATGGCGACGACGCGGGTGCCGCCGCGAGCACCCGCCACACCCTGGCCCACGTGCTCGAAGCGCTGCTGCGGATGCTGCACCCGCTGGTCCCGTTCGTGACCGAGGAATTGTGGCAGGCGGTCGCGCCGACGCTCGGCAAGTCCGGCAGCATCATGCTGCAGGCGTATCCACGGGCGGGCGAGGTCGAAGCCGCCGCCTACGCGCAGGCCGAGGCCGACATCGAATGGCTGAAGGCGATGGTCAGCGCGATCCGCCGCATCCGCAGCGAGCTCGGGGTGTCGCCGGCCAGGCAGGTGTCGCTGCTGCTGCGGGGCGGTGGTGAGGCCGAATGCGCGCGGCTGGGCAGGCTGGAGGCGCAGCTGCGCTTCCTGTGCAAGCTGGAACGCATCGACACGCTCGCCGGCGAGCCGCCGGCCGCCGCGCCCGCGGTGGTCGGCGAGCTGCAGCTGTTCGTGCCGCTGGAAGGCCTGGTCGACCTCGATGCCGAGCGCGTGCGGCTGGACAAGGACATCGCCAGGGTGGCGGCCGAGAAGGACAAGAGCGAGGCGAAGTTGGCCAGGTTCGGCGCCGGCGTTCCCGCGGCGGTGATCGAGCAGGAGCGCGCGCGCCTGGCCGATTGGTCCGCCAAGCTGGACGCGCTGACCACCCAGCGCACGCGGCTGGACTAGTCCAGCAATTCCATCGCCATCACGATGGCGTCCTCGCGGCCGTTGTTGGCGGCGGGGTAGTAGCGCGGGCGGCGGCCGATCTCGTTGAACCCGCTGCGGTCGTAGAGCTCGATCGCGCGCGGGTTCGACGGCCGCACCTCGAGGAACACGCGCTGCGCGCCGCCACCACGCGCGACCCGCAGCAGCGCCTGCAACATGCGCCGCGCCAGTCCGCGCCCCTCGTGTCCCGGGGCGGTGCACAGGTTGAGCAGGTGCGCTTCGTCGGCGGCGATGCTGAGCACCCCGTAGCCCACGATCGCCCCCGCGTGTTCCTGCACCCACATCGGATAGCCGGCGCGCAGGCAGTCACGGAAGATCCCGGGCGTCCACGGGAACGGGTAGGCGCGCGCCTCGATCCGCATCACCGCGTCCAGGTCCGCCTCGCGCATCGGCCGCAGGCTGGCGTCGCACGGCGCATCGATCGCGCACACCGCGCTCACCCCGGGTGCCGTCGCAGTGCGCGCAGGCGCGGCCACAGCGCGCGCTTGGCGCTGGCGTTGCCACGCAAGCCCGCGCTTGCCCCGGCGATGTCCGCATGCGCGCGCAGGCCCTCCGCATCCACGCCTGCCGCACGCGCGATCCGCGCCAGCATGGCCTCGTCGATGGCACCCATGGCAGCCTGCGCCCCCGCTTGCCGTGCGTGCAGCGGGACGTAGAGCACATGGCCGAGCTCGGCCAGCACCTCGCGCTGGAACCCGTCCCAGCTCACGCAACCGGTTCCTGCGGCGGCAGCTTGCGACGGCGGAACCACAGCAGCGGGCCGGACAGCGCATACAGCATGGCGGTCGCGAGCAGGGTCTTGGGAGGATCGATGGTGAGCGCGATCAGGACCACCACCACGATCAGCAGGGCGAAGAACGGCACCCGGTCGGCCTTCGGCCCGCTGCCACTGCCCTTGAAGCTGCTGTAGCGGATCCGGCTCACCATCAGCAGGCCGGCGGTGATCGTCACCGCCAGCGCGGCATGGCGCAGCTCGGGACCTTGCAGGCCGAGGTCGTGCATCGTCCACACAAAACTCGCCATCAAGCCTGCAGCGGCGGGGCTGGCCAGGCCGATGAACCAGCGCTTGTCGACCTGCCCGACCTGGCTGTTGAAGCGCGCCAGCCGCAGCGCCGCACAGGCGGCGTACAGGAATGCAGCCAGCCAGCCCAGCTTGCCCATGGTCGCGCCGTCCAGCTTCATCGACACCAGCGCCCAGTGGTACATCACCAGCGCCGGCGCCATCCCGAAGCTGACCAGGTCCGCCAGCGAGTCGTACTGCACGCCGAACTCGGTCTGGGTATTGGTCAGGCGGGCGACGCGGCCATCCACCCCGTCCAGCACCCCGGCCACGAAGATCGCCACGCACGCCGCCTCGATGCGCCCCTGCGAGGCGGCGATGATGGCGAAGAAGCCGGCGAACAGGCCGCCGGTGGTGAACAGGTTGGGCAGCAGGTAGATGCCGCGGCTGCGCGGACGTGCCGGCAGGTGGTCGTGGTGCTCGTCGGGGTGTTCGTCCATGCGGCCAGTGTAAGGGCTTGCAGCGGCACCGGCGCGGTGCTGCAATCGGATCCGGCTACCCCCGGAGTGCGCCATGAACCGTTCCCTGACCGCCATCGCCGCCCTGCTGCTGGCGACCGCACTGCCCTCGGACGCACAGCAGCGCGTCTACCAGTGGAAGGACGCCAAGGGCGTGACCCACTACACCGACATGCCACCGCCGCAGGCGCACAAGGCCCGCGACATCGACAACCGCGGCTCCGCGACCGCGGTTAGCGCAGTCAAGCAGGACGAGAACCCGCAGTGCCTGGACGCGCGCGCCAACCTGCTGCGCCTGCAGGGAAGCCAGACGGTAGGCGTCGACACCAACGGCGACGGCAAGGCGGACCGCAACCTCAGCCCCGAGGAGCGGAGTGCCCAGACTGACCTGAACCAGGCGGCGGTGAAGGCCTACTGCCCGTCATCCAAACCGTGAAGTCCCTCGGCATGGCCCTGCTCGCGGCCCTGTTGAGCGTGGCCGCGTGGTGGTGGTACACCGCGGAGATGCCACGCCGCGAGCGCGAACGCGCGGCAGCGGCAGAGGCGGCGATGGCCGAAGCCGAACGCGCCGGCTCGCTGTACCGCTGGCGCGATGCCGAGGGTCGCCTGCAGGTCACCGACGAGCCACCCAAGGGCCGCCCATCCGAGCGGATCAGCCGCGAACCGAGGGACGGCCTGGAGGTCGACGGCACCCGCGAGTAACCGGACGCCGCGAAGGCGATCTGGCGATGCGACGGTGCGGCCGCCGGGTGCCCGCGCCGGAGCATTTCGAGCGACAAAGCGGGTACCCGGCGGTCGCACCGTCGCTGCTCGGGGGTCGATAAGGGCCGCGCATGGCAAAATGCCCATTCCGCCTGTTTCGAAGTCCCCGCATGCGCCTGTCGCAGTTCCACCTCCGCACCGAAAAGGAAACCCCCGCCGACGCCGAGGTCGTCAGCCACAAGCTGATGCTCAAGGCCGGGATGATCCGCAAGCTGGCCGCCGGCCTGTACACCTGGTCGCCACTGGGCCTGCGCGTGCTGCGCAAGGTCGAGGGCATCGTCCGCGAGGAAATGAACCGCGCCGGCGCGATCGAGATGGCGATGCCCTCGATCCAGCCGAAGGAACTGTGGGACGAAACCGGCCGCTGGGCAAAGTTCGGCCCGCAGTTGCTGAAGATCCGCGACCGCAAGGACCAGGACTACTGCTTTACCCCCACCGCCGAGGAAGCCGTCACCGATTTCTTCCGCCAGGAAGTGGCCAGCTACAAGCAGCTGCCGGTGAACTTCTACCAGGTCAGCACCAAGTTCCGCGACGAGATCCGCCCGCGCTTCGGGGTGATGCGCGCGCGCGAATTCATCATGAAGGACGCGTATTCCTTCCACATCGACGAAGACTCGCTGGCCGCCGAATACCGGAACATGTACGACACCTACTCGCGCATCTTCGCGCGGCTGGGCCTGAAGTTCCGCGCGGTGTTCGCCGATACCGGCGCGATCGGCGGCAGCGCCTCGCACGAATTCCACGTGCTGGCCGATTCCGGCGAAGACGCCATCGCGTTTTCCGACGGCTCCGACTACGCGGCGAACGTGGAACTGGCCGAGGCGGTTTCGCCGGGCGAACGTCCGGCGCCGTCCGAGGCCCTGCGCGAGATCGACACGCCCACCCAGAAAACCTGCGAGGACGTGGCCGCGCTGATGGGCATCCCGCTGGCGCGCACCGCCAAGTCGGTGGCGCTGGTCGGCACCGATGCGGACGGCAAGGACCAGTTGGTGCTGGCGCTGGTGCGCGGCGACCACATGGTCAACGAGATCAAGCTGGCCAAGCTGCCGGGCCTGGCCGAGTACCGGCTGGCGAGCGAAGCGGAGATCGCCGAGTCCCTGGGCAGCGAGCCGGGCTTCCTGGGCCCGCTCCACGCGCGCAAGCCGATCCGCGTGATCGCCGACCGCAGCGTGGCGGCGCTGGCGGACTTCGTGGTCGGCGCCAACAGGCCGGGCTTCCACATCGCCGGGGTCAACTGGGGCCGCGACCTGCCGGAGCCGGAAATCGCCGACATCCGCAACGTGGTCGCCGGCGATGCCTCGCCGGACGGCAACGGCACCCTCGGCCTGGCCCGCGGGATCGAGGTCGGCCACGTGTTCGCGCTGGGCCGCAAGTATTCCGAGGCGATGGACGCCACCGTGCTGGACACCAACGGCAAGGCGGTGCATCCGGCGATGGGCTGCTACGGCATCGGCGTGTCGCGCATCGTCGCCGCGGCAATCGAACAGAACCACGACGACAACGGCATCCTCTGGCCGGCGGCGATGGCGCCGTGGCAGGTCGCGGTGTGCGTGATCAACCCGAAGAACGACCCGAACGTGGCTGCCGCGGCGGACGCCCTTTACGCGGAGTTGAACGCGCGCGGCCTCGATGCCGTGCTCGACGACCGCGGGCTGCGCGCAGGTTCGATGTTCGCGGATATCGAGCTGATCGGCATCCCGCACCGGGTGGTGGTGTCCGGGCGCGGGCTGGAAGCCGGCACCTTCGAATACCGTGCGCGCAACGCCGCCGAGGCCGAACAACTGGACCGCGAATCCCTTCTGCACAGGCTCGCTGGCTGAACGGGAAACCCGGCCGCGGTTTGCGCGGGTTATCCCCGGCATTTAGTATCGGATTAACCCGATCGGGTTGAACCGATACGAACGAGGAAACAAGCGCATGAGCGTCAACATCGAAGGCCTGAGCAGCAAGGAACTGGCGGAACTGATTTCCCGCGCCAACCAGCGCAAGAAAGTACTGGCCAAGCGCAAGCCGGCCGCGCAGGTGAAGGCGGCGGTCAGCAAGCTGCTCAAGGCCAGCGGCTGGACCTTCGCCGAGCTGTACGGCGCGGCCGGCGCCGCCAGGCCCGCAGCGGCCGCGGCCCCGAAGCCGGCACGCAAGTCGACCAAGGGCCGCACCCTGGGCAAGGTCGCCCCCAAGTACCGCAACCCGGCCAATGCCAAGGACACCTGGGCCGGCCGCGGCAAGCAGCCGAAGTGGCTGGCGGCGGAAACCGCCAAGGGCCGCAAGCTGGAAGAATTCCTGATCAAGTAAATCGACCGGGAATATCGCGAAGACACCGGCATTCGCCGGTGTTCTTGTTTCGGGAACGACCGCCTGGCCGGGCCCGCTGCCGCGCCTGGCCGCTAGAGGTTTCGCCGCGCCGACACCAGCAGGTTGCCGAACAACAGGCCCGCGAGCAGCGCCATCAATGTGTTCAGCGCCGCCATCGCGGCCTCCTGCCCGGCGCCGAGGTCCTGCGCCTGCACCAGCGAGATCACCCCGCGCAGGGCCACGCTGCCGGGCACCAGCATGATGATCCCGGGCAGCCGGATCAGCGCGCCCGGCCGGTTCATCCATCGCGCATAGGCATTGCCGGCGGCGGTGGTGACCAGCGCGGCGAGGAACACCCCGGCCTGCGGGCCGAAGGCCTCGCCGCCATGCCGCGAAATCAGGTAGCCGGAGATCGCCGCCAGCATCACCAGCGGGTAGTCGCGGCGATGCGCGCGGAACAGCACCGCGAACGCATACGCGCCGACCAGCAGTGCCGCCCACATGACCACGTCCGGCTGCGGGCGCAGCGCGCGCACTTCCGGCTGCAGCCCCGCCAGGTTGGCGACGGTGAGCGCGATCGCGGTGCCGATGGTGAGCTTGAGGATGGTGGTCAGCGCCCCGGCGAAGCGCGCGGTGCCGGACACCAGGTGCCGGCTGGTGAGTTCGTTGACCGCGTTGGTCAGCGACATGCCCGGCAGCAACACGATCAGCGAGGCGATGATCACCGTGTTGAGGTTGAGCGGGGCGACCAGGTTCGACACCAGGATCGCCACCGTGCCGGCAACCAGCCCGGAAATCGCGTCCGCGGCTTCCTGCAGGCGCGGGCGCTGCTGCGCGGCGATGTCGACCAGCCCGATCAACAGGCCGATCACCCCGGCGGTGGCGATGTCCAGCCACGGCAGCCGCAGCAACCCGGCCACCGCCGCCGACGCCAGCGCGAAGCCCAGCAGCTGCATGCCGCGCCCGCGCCAGCCGGTGCCGCGCGACAGCGCGCGCAACGCCTGGCGGCCGTCGGCGATCTGGGTGCGCCCGGCCATCACGTCTTCGGCGATGCGGTCGGCCTCGCACAATTTGTAGAGGTCGGTATCGCCAAGTCCCAGGCGGATCACCCGGGTGGTATCGGATTCGCCGGCCGGGCGCGCGGGGTCGCTGAAGGCCAGGATCATGCCGGTGGGATTCACCCACGGCTCGCACTCCAGCCCGAGCCGCTTGGCCACCGCCTCGACCGCGCCTTCCAGCCGCTGCGCGGTGGTGCCGTACGCGTGCAGGTGGCCGCCCAGCTCGACCACGAAGGCGATGCGCTCGGCGTAGCCGGCCTCTGGCGGGGCGTCGATGGGTCGCATCCGGCAAGGATCGCACGCGCGGCCGGTGGTTCACACCGGATGCATGGAGTTGCGTAAGCTTGGCGCACGCCGAACCCGAGCCCGCATGAGCGTCGCCCCCAACCACCATCCGCCTGCCGCCGCCGTCGATCCCGCGGAGCCGGGGACGCTGCGCCTGTCCGGGCGCTGGACGCTGCGCTTCGCCAACGAGATCGGCGAAGCGTTGCGCGCGAGCCCGGACGGCATCGTCCGCGTGGATGCGCGCGCGGTGGAGCGGATCGATACCCTCGGCGTGCTGCAGCTGCTGCGCCACGCGGACCGCCGCAAGCTCGACTTCGACCACTTCGAGTTCCGCGACGACCAGAAATCGCTGATCGCCGCGATCGAGGACGTCCACGACGAGCGCCCCAAGCCCGAACGCGACACCGGCTTCAAGGCGGCGCTGGGGCGGCTTGGCCATGCGGTGGTCGACAACGGCCGCGAGGTCGCGGCGCTGGTCGCGTTCCTCGGCGAGCTGCTGGTCAAGCTGCTGCGCCTGTTCAAGGAACCGAGCCGCTTCCGCCTCACCTCCACCGTCCACCACATGGAGCAGGTGGGACTTGACTCGGCGCCGCTGGTGGCGCTGCTGTCGTTCATGGTCGGCGCGGTGATCGCCTTCCTCGGGGCGATGGTGCTGCGCGACTTCGGCGCCACCATCTTCGTGGTCGAGCTGGTCAACGCCGCGTTCCTGCGCGAGTTCGGCGTGCTGCTGACCGCGATCCTGCTGGCCGGCCGCACCGCCAGCGCGTTCACCGCGCAGATCGGGATGATGGTCAACCGCGAGGAAGTCGACGCGATCCGGGTGCTCGGCCTCGATCCGGTCGACCTGCTGGTGATCCCGCGCGTGCTGGCGCTGCTGGCGATGCTGCCGCTGCTGACCTTCATCGCGATGATCGCCGGCCTCGCCGGTGGCATGGCGGTGGGCGCGTTCACCCTCGACATCCCCGCGGTCGCCTACTTCGCGCGGATGCAGGAAATGATGGAGACCCGCCATTTCGTGGTCGGGATGGTGAAGGCGCCGGTGTTCGCGGTGCTGATCGCGCTGATCGGCTGCCTGGAGGGCCTGCAGGTCGCCGGCACCGCGCAGTCGCTGGGCGAACGCACGACCTCCAGCGTGGTGCAGTCGATCTCGATGGTGATCGTGATCGATGCGCTGGCGGCGCTGTGGTTCATGGAAATGGACTACTGAGCATGCCCGCCGCCACGATGCAGACCCTCGATGGGGTGGTGATCGGCGATGCGCCGCTGATCCGGGTGCGCGGGCTGGTCAACCGCTTCGGCGACCAGCTGGTGCACGACGGCGTCGACCTCGACGTCCGCCGCGGCGAGATCCTCGGCGTGGTCGGCGGCTCCGGCACCGGCAAGTCGGTGTTGATGCGCTCGATCCTGGCCCTGCGCAGCCCGGAGGCCGGCGAGATCCGGCTGCTGGGGGTGGACGGGCGCTCGCGCGATCCGGTGCAGCGCCGCCACATCGAGCGCAACACCGGGGTGCTGTTCCAGGACGGCGCGCTGTTCTCCTCGCTGACCGTGGGCGAAAACGTGCAGGTGCCGCTGAAGGAGTACTACCCGGAGCTGCCGGATTCGCTGCGCTACGAACTGGCGCTGCTGAAGATCAAGCTGGCCGGGCTGCCCGCCGACGCCCTCGACAAGCTGCCCTCGCAACTGTCCGGCGGCATGCGCAAGCGCGCCGGGCTGGCGCGCGCGCTGGCGCTGGACCCGCCGCTGCTGTTCCTCGACGAACCGACCGCCGGCCTCGACCCGATCGGCGCGGCCGCGTTCGACGAACTGATCCGCAACCTGCAGCAGGCGCTGGGCCTGACCGTGTTCCTGATCACCCACGACCTCGACACGCTATACGCTATCTGCGACCGGGTGGCGGTGCTGGCCGACCGCAAGTTGCTGGCGGCGGCCCCCGTCGCCGAACTGGAAACGCTGGACCACCCCTGGGTGCAGGAATATTTCAACGGGCCGCGTGGGCGAGCCGCGCGTGAAGCGACCTGAGCCACCGGTGTCGGCGCAAGCAAGAAGGACTGCGAGATGGAAACCCGTGCCAACTACGTACTGATCGGCGCCTTCACCCTGCTGACCGCGGTGTTCCTGCTGCTGTTCACGCTGTGGGCGACCAAGTACAGCGCCGATCGCAACTGGCGCCAGTTCCAGGTGATCTTCTCCGAGCCGGTGACCGGCCTGACCGAGGGTGGCGGCGTGCAGTACAACGGCATCGCGGTCGGTACCGTCGACAAGCTGCGCCTGGATCCCGACGACGCGCGCAAGGTGATCGCGCTGCTCAAGGTGCAGGCGGACACCCCGGTCAAGGTGGATACCAAGGCCAAGCTGTCGCAACAGGGCATCACCGGGGTGCCGTTCATCCAGCTCACCGGCGGCAGCCCGCAGGCGGCGCTGCTGGAGCCGGATGATCGCGGCGACGTCCCGGTGATCCACACCGAACCTTCCGCCCTGCAGAACATCGCCGACACCGCCAACCGGTTGGTGGCGCGGATGGACCAGGTGCTGAGCGAGCAGAACATCGAGCGCATCACCGCCACCATCGGGCACATCGAGCAGGCCACCGGCAGCATCGCCGGCCAGCGCGAGGACATCGCCGCCCTGATCGTCAACACCCGCGAGGCCACCGATTCGCTGAAGGCCACCCTCGCCACCGCCAACGGCTCGGTCGAGCGCATCGACCGCGAGGTGGTGGCGCAGCTTCCGGCGCTGATGACCAAGCTCGATGCCACCGTCGGCAAGCTGGATTCGGTCGCCGGCAACGCCAACGCGATGATCGCGGAGAACCGACCCGCGCTGCAGAGCTTCACCAACGACGGCCTCGCCCAGCTTGGCCCGACGCTGGCCGAGTTGCGGGTGCTGGTCCGCGACCTGCGCCGGATCACCGACCGCATGGAAGGCAGCCCGGCACGCTACCTGCTGGGCCGCGACGCGCCCAAGGAGTTCGAACCCGAATGAACACGCCAATGCTTCGCATCGCGGCCGCCCTGCTGGCCGCCGCCACGCTCGCCGGCTGCGCGCTGGGCGGCGACAAGGTCGCACCGACCGTGTTCGCGCCGCAGCCCGCCTACCAGGCCGATCCAGCCTGGCCGACGGTTCGCTGGCAACTCGGGATCTCCCGCCCGGAAGCCTCGCGCATGCTGGACAGCACCCGCATCGCGGTGCGGCCGGTACCGGGCGAACTGCAGGTCTACAAGGGCGCGTCATGGGCGCGCACGCCGGTGGAGATGCTGGAGGACGGCGTGCTGCGCACGCTGGAGGATTCCGGGCGGATCCCCGCGGTGGCCCGCCAGGGCAGCGGGATGTCGGCCGATTACCGGCTGCTGATGGACCTGCGCCACTTCGAGGCCGACTACGCCGCCGGCGCCACCCCCGCCGCGGTGCTGGAGGTGAGCGCCAAGCTGCTGCACGCACAGGACAAGTCGGTGGTCGCCAGCCGTGTGTTCCGGCAGGCGCAGCCCGCGGCCGGCACCGAGGTGGCGCAGGTCGCCGATGCCTTCGCGCAGGCGCTGGCGGCCACCAGCCAGGAGCTTGCCGGCTGGGTGCTGGCCAGCGGCCAGGCGCACGCCGCCGCGCACCCGGACGGCAACCGCTGACCGCGTCGCGCCGCGGGGATTTGCCGCATCCGGTGCAAACCGGGGAAAATCGCGGCATCCACCGCGGAGCGCGAGCATGAGCCAGCCTGAGCCGATCGAACGGGACGTCATGGAGTACGACGTCGTCGCCGTCGGCGCGGGGCCGGCCGGCCTTGCGTTCGCGATCCGGCTCAAGCAACTGGACCCCGCGCTTTCGGTGTGCGTGATCGAGAAGGCCAGCACGATCGGGGCGCAGATCCTGTCCGGCGCGGTGATCGAGACCGGCCCGCTGGATGCGCTGCTGCCGGACTGGCGCAAGAGCCCGCCGCCGATCTGCGTGGACGCCACCGACGACGAGTTCTGGCTGCTCAGCAAGACCGGCGGCCGCAAGTTGCCGGTGCCGCCCGGGATGCACAACCGCGGCAACGTGATCGTCAGCCTGGGCGCGATGTGCGCCTGGCTGGCGCCGCAGGCGGAAGCGCTGGGGGTCGAGATCTATCCCGGCTTCGCCGCCGCCGAAACCCTGCACGACGACACCGGCAAGGTCATCGGCGTGCGCATCGGCGACATGGGCGTGGCCAGGGACGGATCGCACAAGCCCGGCTACACCGCCGGGATCGACATCCGCGCCAAGGTGACGGTGCTTGCCGAAGGCGCGCGCGGGCACCTGACCAAGCGGCTGGTCAAGCGCTTCAAGCTCGACGCGGATAGCGACCCGCAGGGTTATTCGATCGGCATCAAGGAGCTGTGGCAGGTTCCGGAAGAGCGCGTGTCACCCGGCAGGATCGTGCACAGCTTCGGCTGGCCGGCGGACAGCAGGACCTACGGCGGCAGCTTCCTGTACCACCTGGACAAGGGCCGGATCGCGCTGGGCTACGTCAGCGGGCTGGATTACCAGGACCCGAACTACCAGCCGTGGGAAGCCTTCCAGCAATGGAAGAACCACCCGATGGTGAAGCCGCTGCTGGAAGGCGGCAGCATCGTGTCCTCCGGCGCGCGGGCGATCGTGACCGGCGGCTACCAATCGCTGCCGAAGGTGGAGATGCCGGGTGCGCTGCTGATCGGCGACACCGCCGGCCTGCTCAACGTGCCGAAGGTGAAGGGGACCCACCAGGCGATCCGCAGCGGCATGCTCGCCGCCGAGCACCTGGTCGCCACCCGGCTCGCGGCCGAAGGCTTCGACGCCAGGCTGCGCGGCTCGGAGGCGATGGCGGAACTGAAGAAGGTCCGCAACGTCAAGCCGGGCTTCAAGCGCGGGCTGTGGTTCGGCATGTTGAACGCGGCGTGGGAAACCGTCACCGGCGGGCTGTCGCCGTGGACGCTGAAGAACAAGCCGGACTGGAGCGCCCTGCACAAGCTCGGCGAACACCAACAGCCGAAGCGTGACTACCTCGAACGCACGCTCGCGCCGCGCGACCGCCTGGCAAGCGTGTACTTCGCCGCCACCGAGCACGACGAGGACCAGCCGGTCCACCTCAAGGTTGCCGACACCGACCTGTGCGCAAGCCGCTGCGTGGTGGAATACGACAATCCCTGCACCCGCTTCTGCCCCGCCGGCGTCTACGAAATGGTGGCTGACGACAACGCCCCGCACGGCAAGCGCCTGCAGGTCAATTCCGCCAACTGCGTGCACTGCAAGACCTGCGACATCAAGGACCCGTACGAGATCATCACCTGGGTCACGCCGGAAGGCGGCAGCGGGCCGAATTACCAGAACCTGTGATCTTGCTCGCGCGCAACACGCGCGGGGGCCGCTGAGCGGCGGGCCCCTGTAGCGGAATCAAGGAGGAGGCAGCGGCCGACAGGTCGCTGCCGGGGGACATTCGCGGAAGGGGCTCGCCGCTCAGCGGCCCCCGCGATGCCTCAGTGCAGCGGAACGCCGGTCTTCTGCACCGCTTCCTCGCGGCTCACGCCGTCCGCCAGTTCGACCAGCTTCAGGCCTTCTGCGGTCACGTCGAACACGCCCAGCTCGGTGATGATGCGGCTGATCACGCCCAGCCCGGTCAGCGGCAGCGTGCATTGCGGGATGATCTTCGGCGCGCCGGTCTTGGTGGTGTGTTCCATCAGCACCACCACCCGCTTGACCCCGGCCACCAGGTCCATCGCGCCGCCCATGCCCTTGACCAGCTTGCCCGGCACCATCCAGTTGGCGAGGTCGCCCTTGTCGGTGACCTCCATCGCGCCGAGGATCGCAAGGTCGATGTGGCCGCCGCGGATCATCGCGAACGACTCCTGGCTGCCGAAGTAGCTGGCGCCATCGACCGCGGTGACGGTCTGCTTGCCGGCGTTGATCAGGTCGGCATCGACCTCTTCGTCCAGCGGGTACGGGCCGATCCCGAGCAGGCCGTTCTCGCTCTGCAGCCACACGTGCATGCCGTCCGGGATGTGGTTGGCCACCAGCGTCGGCAGGCCGATGCCGAGGTTCACGTAGGCGCCATCGCTCAGTTCCCTGGCGGCGCGCTCGGCCATCTGGTCGCGGGTCCAGGCCATGTCAGTTCTCCTCCGGCTGGCGGATGGTGCGTTGTTCGATGCGCTTCTCCGGGATGGCGTTGACCACGATCCGGTCCACGTAGATGCCGGGCAGGTGCACGTGGTCGGGATCGATCGCGCCGATCTCCACCAGTTCCTCGACCTCGGCCACGCAGACCTTGCCGGCCATCGCCACCGCCGGGTTGAAGTTGCGCGCGGTCTTGCGGAACACCAGGTTGCCGGCGGTGTCCGCCTTCCATGCCTTGACCAGCGAGACGTCCGCCTTCAGCGCGGTTTCCAGCACGTACCAGCGGCCGTCGATCTGCCGGGTTTCCTTGCCCTCGGCCACCACCGTGCCGTAGCCGGTGGCGGTGAAGAACGCCGGGATGCCGGCACCGCCGGCGCGCAGGCGCTCGGCGAGGGTGCCCTGCGGGTTGAACTCCAGCTCCAGTTCGCCGCCGAGGAACTGGCGCTCGAACTCCTTGTTCTCGCCGACGTAGGACGAAATCATCTTGCGGATCTGGCGGGTTTCCAGCAGCTGGCCGAGGCCGAAGCCGTCGACGCCGGCGTTGTTGGAGATCGCGGTCAGGCCGGTGACCCCGGAATCGCGCAGCGCGGCGATCAGGGCCTCGGGGATGCCGCACAGGCCGAAGCCGCCGACGGCGAGGGTCTGGCCGTCCGCCACCAGCCCGGCAAGGGCAGTCGCGGCATCCGGGTATTGCTTGCTCTTGGCGGCCAAGGGGCGGCTCCATCGGGGCGGGGAACCGGTATTTTACCGGCAAGCCGCGGCTCGCCCACCGTACCTTCGGGCACCCGGCGCGGGGCCCCGCGCTTCGAGCAAATACCCAGTCACCCTCGGGTAAAATGGCGGCCACGTCTTTCCCAGGATTCCCCGCCCGATGAAGATCCTCGTCGCCTACAAGCGCGTGGTGGACTACAACGTCCGCATCCAGGTCAAGCCGGACGGTTCCGGCGTGGTCACCGATGGCGTCAAGCTGTCGGCCAACCCGTTCGACGACATCGCGCTGGAAGAAGCCCTGCGCCTGCGCGACAAGGGCATCGCCACCGAGGTGGTCGTCGCCACCATCGCCCCGGCCGACGCCCAGGCGCACCTGCGCAACGGCCTGGCGATGGGCGCCAACCGCGCCATCCACGTGGTCAGCGACCAGCCGATCCAGCCGCTGGCCGCCGCCCGCACCTTCCTCAAGCTGATCGAGAAGGAACAGCCGGACCTGGTGATCCTCGGCAAGCAGGCGATCGACGACGACGCCAGCCAGACCGGGCAGATGCTGGCCACCCTGTGGGGCCGCCCGCAGGCGACCTTCGCATCGAAGCTCGACATCGAAGGCGGCAAGGCCACGGTGGTGCGCGAGGTCGATGCCGGCCTGGAGACGCTCGAGGTCGACCTGCCGGCGGTGGTCACCACCGACCTGCGCCTCAACGAGCCGCGCTTCATCAAGCTGCCGGACATCATGAAGGCCAAGTCCAAGCCGCTGGAAACCATCGCCTTCGCCGACCTCGGCGTGGATGCCGGCGAAGGGCTCAAGACCACCCATTACGCGGCGCCGGCCAAGCGCAGCCGCGGGGTGATGGTGAAGGACGCGGCCGAACTGGTCGCCGCGCTCAAGCAGAAGGGGTTGCTCTGATGTCGAACAACATGGCTGCCAAGGTCCTGATCGTCGCCGAACACCTGGGCGGCAAGCTCAACGCCTCCACCGCCAAGTGCGTGTCGGCCGCGCAGGCGCTGTCGCCTGACTCCATCGACATCGTCGTACTCGCAGCAGACCCGGCCGGCGTTGCCGCCGAGGCCGCGCAGATCGCCGGCGTGGCGAAGGTGCTGACGGTCGCCAATGCCGCGAACGCAAACGCCATCGCCCAGGTGCTGGCACCGCAGGTCGCCGCGTTGGCCGCCGGTTACAGCCACGTGTTCGGCCCCAGCACCACCTTCGGCAAGGACCTGATGCCCTGCGTCGCCGCCCTGCTCGGCGTGGCCCAGGTCTCCGACGTGATGGCGGTCGAAGGCAGCCATACCTTCAAGCGCCCGATCTACGCCGGCAACGCGATCATCACCGTGGAAGCGCCGGCCGACCACGCAGTGGTCGCCACCGTGCGCACCGCCTCCTGGCCGGAAGCCGCGCGCGGCGGCAGCGCCAGCGTCGAAGCCGCCAGCGTCGATGCCGCGCTGCCCGCGCATACCCGCTTCGTTGGCCTCGCCGCCGGCAAGTCCGACCGCCCCGACCTGCAGAGTGCAAAGCGCGTGGTCTCCGGCGGCCGCGGCGTGGGTTCGCAGGAGAACTTCAAGATCATCTACGACTTCGCCGACAAGCTCGGCGCGGCGGTCGGCGCCTCGCGCGCCGCGGTCGACGCAGGCTACGTGCCGAACGAACTGCAGGTCGGCCAGACCGGCAAGATCATCGCCCCGGAGCTGTACGTCGCGGTCGGCATCAGCGGCGCGATCCAGCACCTGACCGGCATCAAGGACGCCGGCACCATCGTCGCCATCAACAAGGACGGCGATGCGCCGATCTTCGAGATCGCGGACATCGGGCTGGTGGGGGATCTGTTCCAGATCCTGCCGGAGTTGCAGGCAGCGCTGGGCTGAGCCCGCTGGGTGGGCACCCACGAAAAAGGAGCCTCACGGCTCCTTTTTCATTTGTAGATCCAGGCGCGATACACGACGAAGGTGATGGCGGCGAGCACGCCCTCGACCGCGGGCTTCGCGAGCCACGCCCACTGCAGGCCAGCACCTTGCTCGATGGCTTGGATCGCCCAGGTACTGGCGAGGGTCATCACGCACCACGTCGCCACGTAGCGTCCGAAGCGGCGCCAGCCGAGCTTGCTGCCTTCGGCATCGCGGAAGGTGAACACGCCATTGAGCAGGTACGCGAGCAGCGCACCGGCCAGGCGCGCCAGCACGTTCGCCGGAATCGACGGCATGCCAAGCCAGGTGAGGGCGACGAAGCTTGCCCAGTCCAGCAGCAGCGCCATTCCACCCGCCAGGCCATACGCCATGCCCTGTCGCAGCAGGCCCCGCATCGAACCCATCGGCTAGCGCCGCAGGCGACCCAGCGCGTGGCGCGGGACGCTGGCGATGTCGTAGGCGAGGAACGCCAGCAGCAGCTGCAGGCCGATCAGCACCGGCATCGCCGCCAGCATGATCACGCCCGTCGCCGCGGTCTGGCCGGTGGACAGCGACTGCCACCAGTGCCACCCGCCGTAAACCACGCCGAACACCAGCAGCGCGAGGCCGCACAGCAGTTCCAACGAGGCTACCGACACATCGCGCAGGAAGTAGTTGTAGAAGATTCGCTTCAGGAAATTGCCGGTGTGCTTGAAAAGGAATTCCGGCAACACGCCTCCGATCCTGAGGTTGCTCACTTCATCGCCGTATTCGGCATCCATGGGCACATCGCGCACCACCGCGCGGAACGTGCCGAGCCGGAACAGCATGTCCGACTCGAAGAAATAGCGTTCGCTGATCCGGTCCTGCGGCAGCATCGCCGCGGCGCGCCGGGAAATAGCGGTGTAGCCATTGGTGGGGTCGAAGATGTCCCAGTAGCCGGTCGAGAATTTCGCCATGAACGACAGCACCGCATTGCCGAACAAGCGCAACCGCGGCATGCGCGAGATGTAGCGCAGGTCGTAGAAGCGGTTCCCCTTGGTGTAGTCGGCTTCACCGGCCAGCACCGGCGCCACGAACGACGGCAGCAATGCAGGGTCCATCTGTCCGTCGCCATCCAGCTTGACGATGACATCCGCCCCCGCGGCGATGGCGTGCCGGTAACCGGTCATGACCGCCCCACCGACGCCGCGATTCGCCTCGTGGAATACGACCTGCAAGCGGGGATCGTGGCACTGCTCCTGCAGCAAGCGTCCCGACCCCTGTGGGCACGCATCGTCCACCGCCACGATCAAGCCCACTTCAGGGCCGATCCTGCCAACGAGCTCGACGACGTGGGCGGCGACCTTGTAGCAGGGAATCACTGCCGCGATGACAGGGGGCGGCATGTCCACCGCCAGCGCATCGACGCCGGTTCCGGCCAGTGCGTGCGGCAGTTGGTTCATTGCTTCTGGCAGGGAATCTTGGCGACCGCGCGACGCGCGAGCACTGCGCCCGACACACGATCCTGCAGGGTGAACTGGGTGCCTTCGAAGACCCACTTGCCTGTGGTCGCCGTGTCCTTCTGCCCCGCCTCCACCCACAGCTTGCGCGGATTGCCGGGGCTTTCCACGAAGACCGAGACACCGCCCGCGGCAAGCGCGCCGGCATCCCAGCCCATGGTCGCGACTGCCACCGGCGTTCCACTGCAGTCCACATCACTCAACGCAACCGATACCTTGTCTGCGGGCAACGCATCCGTAACGGGCGCTGCTGCAGCAGCAGCCGTGCTTGCCGCCGGCGCGGGCGCGGGTGCAGGAACGTTGGGCACTTCCTGGCTACAGCCCGCAAGGCCGAGCACGGCAGCCAGCATCAGTACGCGTTTCATGACTTGTCGACTCCTGTTGCGAAATCCGTCCAGCGCGCCTTCGCGCGATCCAGGAAGCGTCCCACCCTGCCCTTCAGCCTCAAGGCCGGTTGCTCGATCAGGCGCCAGGACAGGACCCCCATGATGCTGGCGGCAAGCGCACTGGCAAGGAAATTCGGCATCGGCGTGATCCCCGGGAACACCGACACCATCACCTGCTGCAGCGGCCAACCCCACAGGTAGATGCCATAGGAAGGGTCGCCCAGCCTGGCAAGGTCCAGGTAAGGCGTGCGATACGCGAACCAGAAGCAGAAGTAGGCGATCGACAGGCCCAGCAGCCATTGGTAGCTGTCGGTGTTGTAGCTGATGTAGGTGAGCACCGCCAACGCGAGCATGACGTCATGGCGGACCTCGATCCGGTTCTTGAACAACTGCGCAAGGATGCCCACGCAGAAGAACGCGCCCAGCCGCAGCCATTCGGTGTGCACCGGCAACAACCGCGGATGCACGATCCCCGCGAGCAGCAACGCCAGCAATGCAACGGTCCCCAGCCGCCAGTTGCGCAGCAGCCCGAACACGCCCAACGCGGCGACCAGCAGGTACATCCGCATCTCCGCGGGAAGCGTCCACAGCGAGCCATTGACCGAAGGCATCCGGTGGTCGGCGAATACGCCGGGGAGCGTCCATGCCATCTCGGACGAGAACGCGAGATTGGTGGTGACGTAGCGTCGAACCTCCGGAGAGGCGAAATACTCGGCGCTGCCGAGGTCGGTGAACAGCGGCCCGAGGATGAGCGCGGACGCCACCAGCACGAACAGGAATGCCGGCACGATGCGCAGCAGGCGCGCGGTCATGAAGTCCGCCAGGTTTGCCCGGGCGATGTAGCTGCCGGAGACCATGAAGCCGCTGATCACGAAGAACATCATCACCGCGATGTCGCCGCTGTAGAACGGCCAGCCATTGCGCAGGAACACATCGGTGGTTCCGACATCGCGCGCAAGCACGAAGCTGTGGCCGTAGATGACCATCAGCGCGGCGATGATTCGCAGCAACAGGAAGTTGTCGCGCTTCTTCGTCAGGTATGAATGGATGGTATGCATCGCGCGGTGGTCTTGTCCGAATCGTGGGTGGCGATCAGTGCAGCAAGCGCTGCGCTTCATTCCTGGGCGCGATGGTGCCGGTCAGGCAGCGGCTTGCATCCGCGCCCGGTCGCCACCAGACCTCCGCCTCGCCGCGGCGTTCCAGCATGACGAACCCAAGCGCCTCGAGTGCGGGCATTAGGCCCGGCCGCGCTTGCGCGGGACGAAACTCGACATGGGTGATGCCGATGCGCTCGAGGCCTTCCTTCCACAGGGACCCACTGGGATCCTTGGCCGCTTCGCCCGCAAATGCACTCATCCGCGGATCATAGAAACCGGTCGCCAGCGATTTCGACGGTGCCAGTGCCACGTACGAAGTGGTCAGGTCGGCGAACAACAGGCAGTAGGGGCGGCCCGATGCATCCAGGCTCCTCACCAGGGCCCGCTCCGGCACGTATGCCTGCTCGACCTGCGCAACCGCACGTGGCCCATCCTTGAGCAGTTGTTCCGCCGCGCCGGCGGTGAGGATCCAGCTGGTGCTGCGGATCAGGCCGCACTGCACCAGCACCAGCGCGACCAGGCTCGCCACCGCCGCGCGCCGGTAGGGCTGCGCGGACAACGCCACCACCCCCAGCACGCCCAGCAAGCCGATCGCCGGGAAGATGTAGCGCAGATACTGGACCTGCAAGAACACCACCAGCCCCGTCGCAAGCGCGAATATCGTCAGCGCGGCGCGCCAGCCACCCGCAACGGCCGAGACCGCCCAGGCGCCAAGCAACGCCAACAGGCTGAGCCCGGCGGCTCCGATGTAGGACTCCAAGTAGCTGGGCGTCGCGAACGTGAGCTTCCAGAACGCATCGAGGCCGACGCCGGTATGCCAGCGGGGATCGGCGAAATCGATCGCCGCCATGTACGGCGATTTGAAGATGCCGTTGAACAACGGGAACAACGGATTCCCGGTGATCAGTGTTGCGTAGAAGTAGCTGCTGCCTGCAATGACGGCGGCGAACGCCAGCAGGAGTGCAAGGCGTCGGTACTGCCGCAGGGAAACGTGGTGCCAGATCAACCAGCTGCCGAGCACCAGCAGGTACACGCCATTGCTGATCTTCAGACCCGCCAGCATCCCGCACAGGCCGCCGATCACCCACGGCGAGGCGGCCCAGGTATCGTCGCGCTTGAGGGCGATACAGCAGGCGACGAGGTGCAGCAGCACGGCGGTCGAGGCGCCATCCACCTGCAGCGTCATCCCGAAGTAGGCGGTCAGGGGATGGCTTGCATAGAGTGCGGCGGCCAGCCAGGGGAATGCGCCGCGCGCGCCCAGCAGATGCGCCACGCGATACGCGCCAACGCAGCCCGCCAGCAGCCAGCCAACCCCGATTGCCGAACGCGATTCCCCGCCTGCGAGGACGGAGGTCATCGCATGCAGCACGTTGTTCAACCACGGCGCCACGGCGAATACCTGGCTCGACGCGTCGATCCGGTAGTACGACCCTGCAAGTAGTTCGCGCGCCATCAGCAGGTGCGCGGAGTTGTCGTCCGGATTGAGGCTGGGCAACCAGGCCGGCACCGCGGCGAGCCCGATGATCCCGACCGCGAAACATGCCGCGAGCGGCTCCTTCGTCGTTGCCTCGGACCACGACTGCATCATCGACCGTGCCGAGGCCAACAGCCTGTGCCTGCCCGCCCACAAGACGAGTGAGGCAGCAAACAGATACACGAGCGGTGAGTGGATCGGCAGGGGAAGCAACCACCCGATCAGAGCCGCCATCGCCCCCAGTCCGGCCAGCATCGCGGTGAACGCCACGTCCCCGGAACGCTCGCCGTCCCTGTGCAGGAACGAGCCGATCACCAAGCCCAACGACAGCAGCAAGACATAGGCTGCGGACTGTGCGATCCCGGCGAAGCCAACGAAGGCCACGACGCAGGCCAGCGCGAGCACGTCAGCGGCACGGAGCCGCCGCCCTGCACCCCTGGCAAGCGCCCACAGCAGCAACGCCGGCAGCACCAGCACGGCGCCGTAACGTGCCAGTAAGGGCAAGGCGCCCGTCAATGCCTCGCGTATCCCGGCGTTGGAGAACGCGAGCGCCAGGGTTACGACGATCGGCGCGATGCAGAGCACCGCAGCGATCCCCGCTTTCATGGGAACGTCGGCGATTCCTCGACCAGACATCATCGGCATCCGCCGCCCCTGCGGTTGCTGCTTAATTGCAGGGCAGGGCCGTGACCGTATGCGTCGCCAGTTGCTTGCCGGATTCGCCATCCACCAGCTCGACGAGGAGCCCGGCGATCACCCACTCGCCGGTCTTCGCTTCACCCTTCGGCGACATCACGGCCAGCGTCTTCTTCTCCGGGTTAGTGGAATCGCTGACCAGGACCTTGACCGAATTGACGTCGGGCCGCTGGACATCCCACTTGACCACCGAAGTCGTGCGATCCCGCCCCTCACAGGCATACACGTTCGCCGGCTCGACCGAGAAGGTCACGCCCTGCTCGACGCGGGTGTTGCTCGCCGGTGCCGCAGCGGCGGTTGCCGGCGCTTTCTGGTTCTTGTCGACATTGTCTGCAGGCGGCGCCGGCTTGGAGCAGGCTGCCAACCCGGCAAGCGACAACATCACGAACATGGCACGGGCAGTGTGGCTCTTCATTGCTTGCTCCAGGCAAAGGGGGAAAACCGTCAAAAAACCAACATGTTCGGAAGGGCGGACTGACGTCATCCATGCAAGGAGATGCGCCGGATCAGGCGCGTCCCGATGCCGCATGGCAACTCGGTCTTGATGAAATCCCGGCAGGGACCGGGCACGCCGGCATGATAATGCAGGCGGGCACGCTGCAGCCGTGAACGGCGTTGACGGCGATTCCAGCGGCTCAGGGCCGCCGGATTGCCTCATGGGGCCCGATTCCCGCTTCATGAACGCAGCTTGGGGCCGTTTTCTGGAACCTGGCCAGCATGTGCGTCGGGCTGATCCGTCCCGACGTGATCGCGGCGTGGTCCATGGCCTGGACCATGTCGATGAAATGCAGGTCCCACTCGGACTGTTGCCGGAAATGATGGCCAAAGCCACGATCGATGAACACGTCGATGATGTAGCCCCACGCCAGGAAGACGCTCGGCTGGAAGCGCTCCAACAAGAGCGGCAGGATGTCCTGGGCACGGATTCCCTCGAAGCCCTCCAGCGAGCAGTCCCAATCCAGAAAACTGTCTTCCTGTCGTTGCAGGCGATGGTTGTACCGGTACCGGGGCGGCATCCACCGCCACGCCTCATCCACCAGCGCCCGCGCCTCCGGCCAGCGTTGGTGGCCATTGCGACCGATGGTGTCGGAGATCAGGAAACAGCCTTGATCGCCGAGCCGCTCGCACACGGAATCGAACAGGCGCTCGAGCTCGACGACGTGATGCAGCGACTGGTTGGCAATCACCACATCGAACTCGCCGCTCGGCAAGCCTTCGTTGAGATCATGGACCTGGGTACTGATGCGGCCTGCCAGCCCCTGCGCCTCGATGGCCTCGTTCGCGCGACCCAGGGCACCCTCGCTGATATCGAGACAGAGGATGCTGAAATCCTCCACTCCGCGCGCCAGCAATCCCTTCGCCACGTCGATCTCGTGCGCACAGTCGCCGGCTCCCACGCTCACCGCACGCAACGGGCGCCATGGCATACCGGCCCAGCGATCCATCTCGAGGACGAAGAAGTCCACGATGTTGTCGTAGCCATGGGTGTTGAGCGTGGCGCGCGGGTACTTGTTGGCCCAGTAATGGAAGATGTCCGGCAGGTCATGCACGCACAGGTCCGCATCGAAGCGGGCCCGCTCCTGTTCCAGACGTTCTGAATATTCGCTCATGGATTCCGATATCCGGTTGCGACTGAAGTATCCCGCTAGTGCCGCCAGACGTGAAGCCCGCTAGCGCGATGGAGCGCGAGCGTCACCACGAAGTTTCTCGTCGAGGGACAGCGCCCATTGCGTCCTGACCATGTACTCGGCCTGATAGTAGTAGGAACGCGCCGCTTCGAATGATGCCTGGTGAAGCAAGCCGTTGCGCTGCAGGAGCGACAGGTTCTCCGGTACCGGGTGGTACAGGCGCGCATCGAATTCCGGGCTTTCCGAAGGCTCGAACTCGACGAAGAACCCGAATGAACGCCCCGGCAGCGCGCTGACTCGGAACCCGTGCGCCTCGAAATACGGCGTCACGCCGGCGAGCGAGTAGCTGATGATATGGCCGCGATGGCGGGGATCCAGGTATGCAGGATCCTCGTTGCGCACGTAGTCCGGCATGCCGGTGTTGAACAGCCACAAGCTGCCCGGCTCGCTAACCGTTGCGAGGTCGGCCAGCATCCTGTCGAGCATGCGCGGCGTGAGATGTTCGACCACTTCGATGCAGACGCCGGCGTCGAAACGGCCCTCCAACGCTTCAATGCCGCCGATGTGGAAATTCGGACACGACGCCGCATACGGCGGCGGGTACTTCTCGACGCCATGGAAGATCTCGGCAGACGGGTCGATGAGCCGGTGCAGCTCCTGCAACAGGAAGCCAGGCCCGGCACCCAGATCGAGGAACCGCCGCACCGGGCGCCGGCAGTACAGGATCGCCTCGCCAGCCCGGCACAACGAAACTCCGGAGGCGCGCTCGATCGCGCCAACCCGCTCCTGTTGCCAGTACTCCTCCGTGTAGTCGCCTACCAAGGAACCGCCGGCGTCCAACATGGCGATCACGTCCGGATCGATGTGGATGGAACCGCACTGCGCGCAGGTGAAATACGGATACCCGTCGATGACAGCGTACCCGGCGCTACGGCCGGAGACGCAGATCGGGCAATCAAAGGACGTCATCGCATGTTTCCCAGCATGGGTAACAGCGCAACTGACCTGTCCCTCGACGCACGCAACGCGGGCACGCAACGACGCGCCTGCTCGTCCGCGGCGCCGCGCACTTCCAGCGCACCCTCGCGATCCAGCACCACATGACCCATGACCGCCAACGTCCGCGCCAACAAAGGCTCCTTGCCAGAATCGACGATCACATGGGACGCGCCGATCCGCGCGAGCAAGGCGCGCCACTTGCCACCGCTGGCGTCGGCTTCGGCATCGTTGCGCGCGCGCCAGAGTTCCGGGTCGTAGCGACGATGCAGGGAAATCGCATGGCCGCGACCCGTCCCCACGAACGGGGCCCTGGGGTTGCTCATCAGCACACAAGCGTTGGGATCGCGCGCCACGATCCGCGACAGCAACGCGCGTTCCGGCATGACCTTGCGTTCGATGTCGGTGCGCGCCGCCGGGCCCTCGCGCAGCAGTTGCGCCCAGTGGTTCTCGCGCGCGATCCAGCTGGTGGTCGGCATCAGCATGGCATCGGCCAGCACCAGCACCACCACCGCGGCGGCAAACACGCGGCGGTCGGCGAAACGCGCCAACGCGACGGTGCCCAGCACCGCCAGCACCGCCAGCACAGGGAAGATGTAGCGCAGGTACTGCATGAACCAGAACAGCAGCAGGCCGGTGGCGAGTGCCCACAAGAGTAGCCAGCGCGGCTGCGGACGCCGCGCGGCATCGACGATGAGGGCAGGCAAGGTGGCAAGCACGGCGAGCCCGGCCGCACCCGGGAAGAACTGGCCATAGGCATTGGTCTTGAACGCGATGTCCCACAGCGAACGCCACGACACGCCGGCCATCCACTTCAGGTCGCGGAAGTTTTCCAGCGGGTAATAGGGCGACTTGAACACCGCGTTGTAGAACGGGAACAGTGGATTACCGGTGACCAGCCAGGCATAGGCATAACTTGATGCGGCGACCGGCAGCAGGCAGAGGACGAAGGTGCCGAGCCAGCGCGCGCGCGTACCGCCGGGCAGCGACACGACCAGCCACACAAGGAGCGGCAGGCAGTACACGAGGTTGCTGGTCTTCAGCGCCGGCAGCAGGCCCGCGAGCAGGCCGATGACCACCGCGCCCGGCCTTGAAGCCACAGGCGTCGCGCCGATCGCGGCAAGGTGCAGCAACACCGCCGCGCTGGCACCGTCGACCTGCATCGTGGTGGTGAAGTAACCGGTCAATGGCTGCGCCGCGAATACCGCCGCTGCGGCTAGCGCCACCTGCGGCGACGCGCCCACCGCGCGCGCCAGCCGCCATGCGCCCGACATGCCGAGCAGCAGCCACAGCAGCGCCACTGACGCGCGCGCCTCCTGCCCGGCGAAAACAGCGGCGATCGCGTGCAGCACATTGTTTGCCCACGGCGCCACCGCCCACGACTGGGTCTGCACGTCGAGTCGGTAGTACCCATCCGCCAGCAACTGGGAGGGCAGGATCAGATGGACGGCGTTGTCGTCGTAGTTGAGGCTCGGCAGCCACAGGCCGAGGCTGGCGATGGTGGTAGCCCCGATCAGCAGGATCGACCAGCCCGGATTCGCGGACAGCGCGCCGCGCAGGGTTGCAGACGCCTCGCGCCCAATCTCCCGCAACGCACGCCAGCGCGCGACAACCAGCACCAGCGCCGCAATGAGATAGGCGGCACGATGGTGGATCGGGAACGGCAGCAGCCAGCCGACCAGCGCCATCAGGCAGGCCATGCCCGCCATCAATGCGATCGCGATACCGGACGGGCTTGCCGGATGGAAGCACGACGCCAACGCGAGTGCCGCCGCAATGAGCAAGAGGCTTGCGCCGACCGAGGCCCAACCGGCATATACCACGACCCCCAACAACGGCACGCAGGCGGCGAGCAGCGACAGCAACGCCGCGTGCCGCCAGCCCCGTTGCATGGCGATGTGCGCACCACCAGCGAGCGCGGCGAAACCGACGAACAGCGTGCCGACCAGCCAGCGATAGTCGCTGCGGATGTTGGCGAGCAGGTCGTAATGCCACGCCGAGAACAGCACGATCAGCAGCGGCAGCAGGGCCAACGCATTCCCCATGCGATACGTCGGGGCCGGTGCAATCGCTGCGTCGCCCATGCTCATGGCAGCGACCAGCTCCCGTCGTCCGCGACCAGCTGCACGCGGGTCAGGCCCGCCGCGCGTCCGGCTTCCAGATCCGACACCTTGTCGCCAACCAAGAACGAACCCGGCAAGTCCAGGTCGAAGGCCGTGGCTGCGGCGAGCAACATGCCCGGCGCGGGCTTGCGGCAAGTGCAGTCGACTCGGTAGTCACCCAGCCCGGCCTCCGCATGGTGCGGGCACCAGTAGGTCGCGAGCAGCGGCGCGCCCTGTTCAGCGAAGCGTTCATGCATCCATGCGCTGTACGCCAGGAACGCGGGTTCGCCGTAATAGCCACGCCCGATGCCCGCCTGGTTGGTGACCACGATGGGCAGGTAGCCCGCCGCGCGTGCTTCCCGCACGCGATCGAAGATGCCCGCCACCCACTCCGTGTGTGCTGGAGTGTGCACGTAGCCATGGTTGACGTTGATCACGCCATCGCGGTCGAGGAACAGTGCCCTGCGCGGTCCGGGCATCGATGCCAGCAACGCCTGGGCATCCGGGTCGATGTAGGGCGCGCGGATCACGGGATGCGCATCGGGCGCCGCGAACAACCCCTGCGCAACCTGGTAGTCCTCCGGCACGCCTATGTCGATGAAGCCGGACGTATCGAGGAATCCCGCGACCCCGCCCGACGCGGCGGCAGGTTGCAGCACTTCGCGTTCGAACGAGAACGCCGCCTGCGCCGGCAGCGCCGCCAGCGCGGCCTCGGTGAGGAAATAGCAGCCGGCATTGATCGCCCCGCGGCCGTGTTCGCCCTTCTCGCGAAAGCCCGCCACCATGCCGCGCCCGTCGCGTTCGACCGCGCCGTAACGGCCAACATCAGCGACCTCGGCCAGCGCCATTCCGATCAGTGCACCGCTCTCGCGGGTCGCGCGCTCCAGCGCCTGCGGCGGATACACCAGCCAGGTGTCGCCGTTGAGCACGTGCACGCTGGTGCCGCGCAGCTGCATGACCGCGAGTCTGATCGCGCCACCGGTGCCGAGGGGCTCGGGCTCGACCGAATAGGCGATCTCCATCCCCTGCCAGCGCGTGCCGATGGTGCGTTCGATGGCATCGGACATGTAGCCGGTCGCGAGGATGCAGCGGCGCATGCCGGACGCCGCCAGGCGATCCAACAGCCATGCCAGGAACGGGCGTCCGGCGACCGGCGCCAGCGGCTTGGGGACGTCGTCGACGATGCCGCGCAGGCGGGTGCCGAAGCCGCCGGCAAGGACGATGGCCTCGTCAGCCGGCATTGCGCGGGTACATCTCCGCTTCGACCAGCGCGCACAGCAGGTGGCCGATCAGCTCGTGGCCTTCCTGGATGCGCGGGGTCTCGCTGGAGGGCATGCGGAAGCAGATGTCGGCCAGCGGCGCGAGCTTGCCGCCGGATGCGCCGGTGAAGCCGATCACGCGGATGCCGCGCGCGCGCGCGGCGTCGGCGGCGCGCAGGATGTTCGGCGAATTGCCCGAGGTGGAAATGGCGATGAACACGTCGCCGGCCTGGCCGAGCGCCTCGACCTGGCGCGCGAAGGTGTAGTCGTAGCCGTAGTCGTTGCCGATCGCGGTGAGGATGCTGCTGTCGGTAGTCAGCGCGATCGCGGCCAGGCCCGGACGGTCGTAGTAGAAGCGGCTGACCAGCTCGCCGGCCCAGTGCTGCGCATCCGCCGCGCTGCCGCCGTTGCCGGCGAACAGCAGCTTGCGGCCGTCGCGCAAGGCGCCGGTGCACAGGCCCACCGCCTGCTCGAGCAGCGCCTGCATCGCGGCATCCGCGGCCAGCGCCTGGATGTTGCGGACGGCGTTGTCGAGCTCCGCGGCAATCGCGTCGCGCATCGCGCTCATGGCACCCTCCACGCGGTCGCGCCGCCGGGACTGAAATGGAAATCGAGCAGGCTGCCGCCCTGCCCGCGCAGTACCGCCGACAGCCGCATGCGATCCACCGGGTCGCAGACGAACATCATGAAGCCGCCACCGCCCGCGCCCGAGACCTTGGTCGCCCGCGCGCCATTGTCCATCGCCAGGGCTTCCAGCGAATCGATCATCGGGTTGCTGATGCTGCTGGCCATGCGCTTCTTCGCCTGCCAGCCCTGCTGCAGGGTGCGCGCGAAACCGGCCAGGTCGCCCTGCAGCAGGTTCTCCTTCATCTGCACCGCCTCGGCCTTGAGCTGGTGCATGGCCTCCAGCGAGACCGACGCACCCTCGCGCGCGTTGCGCGCCTGCTCGTCGATGATCCGCGCCGACTCGCGGGAGACACCGGTGAAGTACAGCAGCAGCGAGGCCTCCAGTTCGGCCAGCACCCACGCCTTGATCCGCAGCGGATTGACGATCACCCGTTCCTGCGCGTGGAATTCCATGAAGTTGAAGCCGCCGAACGCCGCCGCGTACTGGTCCTGGCGGCCACCGGCCAGGCCGAGGTCGACGCGTTCGATCTCGTAGGCCAGGCGCGCGACTTCGTATTCGCCGAGCGCAAGATTGCAGTACTCCGCCAGCGCGGTGACCAGTGCGACCACCAGGGTGGACGATGAGCCCAACCCGGAGCCGGGTGGCGCATCCGACCAGCTGCGGATGCGCAGCGGCGGGCGTTCGCCAGCAAGGAAATCCCGGCTGATCCGCAGGTAGGTACCGGCGAGCAGTTGCAGCGGCCCGGCATCGGCGCGCAGGTCGCCCGGCAGGCAGGACGCCGACACGCCGCGATCCAGCGCCTCCAGCACCAGCATGCCGTCCGGCGACGCATCGACCGTCGCGTGCGCGTGCTTGTCGATCGCCGCGTTCATCACGAAGCCGCCATGCAGGTCGCAATAGGGCGCCACATCGGTGCCGCCACCGGCCAGCCCCAGGCGCAGCGGCGCGCGCGCGCGGACGATCATGCGCCGTGCTCCGTGCGGGCGTCGATGGCCAGCGCAGACAGCAGGTCGCGGCGCATGGCATCGGCGGAGAAATGGGCGGAGGCATACGCGCTGCCATCGCGCGAGCAACGCAGCCAGGCCGCGTCGTCGTCAAGCAGGCGCACGATGCCGCCGGCGATGCCGTCGATATCGTCGGCCACCGAACAGGCCGCCTCGACGCCGGGCAACCCCTGCGCGCCGACCGTGGTGGTGACCAGGGGCAGCCCTTGCTGCAACGCTTCGACGACCTTGCTCTTCACCCCGGCACCATAGCGCAGCGGCACCACTGCGACCCGCGCATGCCGGTAGCGCCGCGCCAGTGCATCGTCGCTGACGAAACCGGTGACCTCGACCCGGTCACAGGCCAGGGCAAGCACGTCGGCGGTCGGATTCGCGCCCACCAGCGCGAGGCGCGCCTGCGGATGGGTGGCCCACACCCGCGGCATGATCGCTTCGACCAGCCAGCGCGCGGCGTCCACGTTCGGTGGATGCGCGAAGCCGGCGACGAACAGGATGTCGCCGCGTTGCGCGAGCGGGGTTTCGGAGCCGAACGCGGCGTAGGCGTAAGGCGTCACCGCGCGCGCATCGACGGCAGGCTCCAGCGCACGGACCGCATCGGCTTCGTCGGCCGATGGATACAGCACCGCATCCACGCCGCGCCAGATCGCGCGCTCGCGCGCTTCCATCGATGCCGCCTCGCGCTGCAACGCATCGCGGTCCGCGCCGCCATCCAGCAACGCGGCCTGGTCCTGCATGCGGCGGAAATGCAGGTCGTGCCCGTAATAGACGACACGCGCGCGGCTGTGGGCGCGGGTCGCGGCCAGGTGGTGCTCGGCCACGTCGGGCCGCGACAACAACACCGCGTCGAAGATGTCGCCGCAGGCCTCGACCAGCGCGCCGATCCCGCCCAGCCAGCGCGGGCCGTGCAGCACCTCGATGCCCATCGCCTGCAGCCGCGGCGCGTACTGCGGGTCGTAATGCAGGTTGTCCGGCCAGAATTTCACCACGCAGCCCGCCTCCAGCAACCGCTGCAGGAAGGCGAACATGGTGCGCGAACCGGCATCGCGATCCGGCTGGGGGATGTAGTGGTCGACCACCAGCACCACCGGCCGGTCCCAGGCGCGGTCGCGCGCGCGCGCGACCTGCTCGCCGTTCGGATAGTGCGCGGCCAGCTCCTTCGCCCAGCGTTCGCGGAACCTGGCCTGGTTGGCGACCTGGCAGGCCTTGATCCCGCTGCCGGTGTCGGTGCCGTGCGAGATGCCCTCAAAGTGCACCACCTTCGAGAACGGGGTGAAGTACACCTCCCGGCCCGCTTCGCGTACCCGGAACGCGAGGTCCGAATCCTCGCAGTAGGCGGGGACGTAGCGCTCGTCGAAACCGCCGAGTTCGCGGAACAGTGCAGACGGCAGCAACAGCGCCGCGCCCGAGCAGTAATCCGCGCGGCGCACGTAGTTGAATTCGGTCGCGGTGGGGTCGCCCAGCCGGCCATAGTTCCACGCCGAGGCATCGCGCCAGAGGATGCCGCCGGCTTCCTGCAGGCGCCCGTCCGGATACAGCAGCATCGAGCCGGCCATGCCGGCGTCGGCGTGCTGCGCGAACACGTCGAGCAACGCGTCCAGCCAGCCTGGCATCGGCTCGGTGTCGTTGTTGAGGAAGCAGACGTACTCGCCACGCGCGAGCTGCAGGGCCTGGTTGCAGGAACGCAGGAAGCCGAGGTTCTGCGGATTCTCGTGGTAGCGCAGCCCGGGGACGTCGCGCAGCGCGGTCATCCCGGCATCGCCGGAGGCGTCCTCCAGCACCAGTACTTCGAACGTCGCGGCATCGCCACTGGCCTGCAGCGCGCGCAGGCAACGCGCGGTGTAATCGAGCTTGCCGTAGGTCGGCACCACGATGGTCACGCGCGGCGCGGGCACGTCCGGGAAATGCACGCCTTCCAGCAGGGCCGGCATGTCCACCTGCGGCGAAACGGACGCTGTGGGTACCGGCGTGTACGCCGGCAGCGCGGGACGCTGCGGCAGTTGCAGGGTTTCGCCGGTGCCGCGCAGGCGCGCGCGCAACGCGCGCAGCGGACGCGTGAGTTTCCAACTGGTGGATGCCAGCAATGCACGCGCTGCGTTCTCTAGCGCGGTGGCGTACGTGTCCAGTGCAGTGGCGCGCGCGCGGCTATCGGCCAACGCGTCCTGCGTCTTGCGCAGGTCCAGCACCAAGTCCGCGGCCTGCTCGCGTAGCTGCATCGCCTCGGCCTCGCTCACACCTAGCCGCTCATTGAGCTGGCGCGTCGCTTCACGGGATGTCACAAGCTCCGCATCCAGCGAACGCGCCCATGCCAGTTTCTCCAGCCGGTCCGAATCCACCCGCTGGTACGCCTGGCGCAGCTGCTCCAGCTCGTCGCGCGTGGCCTGTGCCCACTCGAGCTTCTCATCACGATCCGCTTGCAGTGCGCGGTGGGTTCGCCCCAGTTCGTCCAGCTGCACTTGGAGGGCGTTCGCCCAACTGATCTTCTCGTCGAGATCCGCCTGCAGGACCTGGCAGTTGTCGCCCAACGCCTCTAGCTGGTGCCGCAGCGATATCGCCCAAGCGAGTTTCTCGACGCGATCCGCATCCACCTTGCGATGGATCTCGCCCAGCGCGGCCAGTTCGCCCTGCAGCGACTGCGCCCAGGCCACCGCACCCGCGTGTTCGGCGACCAGCGCCCCATGGGTGGCGCGCAACGCATTGAGTTCCGCATCCAGCGACGCGGCCCAGCTGCCGCGTGCGTCCAGTTCGCCGTGCAGGCCGGCGGTCTCGTCGCGTGCCGCTGCAAGTTGGGCGCGGCTCGTGGACAGCATGCCGGCAAGGCCGTCCACCACGCCTTCGACCGGCGCCAGGACCTGCGAGAAACGATCGACGGCCGTCGGCCAGGCCGATGGCAGCGTGTTGTCGCTGGCCTGGTCGAGCGCCGCCTGCAGGGGCGCGACCAGCCCATCCGCGGATTGCCCGGCATCGACCACGTGGTGGCGCATCTGCGGCACCAGGAAGGCATCGGCGGCGGCTTCGATCGCCGGGTCGTGGCGGAGCTCGACGGCAAGCGCGTGTTCGATGCCGGCGACCGCGCCGCGCCAGTCCTGCAGCAGGTCCGGATAACGCAGCAGGGTGCGCGGCATGTCGCCGCTGCCGTTGACCGCATCCACGAAATGGCGCGCCCACAGCAGGTTGCCAAGCGCGGCCGGCAGCGCATCGCGCGTTTGCAGCGAATGCGCCACTTCCGCCGGATGCCGGGCGACCAGGATCGCGTGCGGCTCGATCCCGCGCGCGCGCATCGCCCGCGACCACAGCGGCGCGAAGCGGCACAGGCGTGGGTCCTTGACCGCCCACAGCGCCTCGCCGGCGAAGGTGCGGTCGATCAGCGCGCCGATCGCGTCGCCCGCGCGCCTGGCCGCGTCGCCGTCCTGCCAGTCCGGCGGCAGCGCCCGCGGGTCGTCCCAGGCCATGCCAAGGCCGGCCAGCAGCCGTTCGTGGATCGCGACCGCTTCGCGCAGTTCCCAGAAGCCACTGGGGTTGTCGTGCCCCGCCGGCAGCAGGTCATCGCCCAGCACCGCGCCGTGCAGGTTGAGCAGCCGGGTCAGCGCCGAGGTACCGCTGCGGTGCATCCCCAGCACCAGCAGGCCCTTCGCGCCCGGCGCCCGCGCAAGGGACACCCGCGGTTGTCCATGCTGTGCTGGCATGCGGTCCATCCGCTGGTCGGGAAGCTGCCGCCGCGATCAGGGCTGTACCGGGACCGAGGGCGTGACCTGCACCGGCGGTTGCCCGGTCAGCGGCAGTTCCAGCATTTCGAAGCGCTGGCCAAGCGAACGGGTCAATTCCTCGACCTGGTCATCGGTCTCGAGGATGTACGGCACGATCATCATGATGAGTTCGGTCTTGTTGTCGCCGCGCTTCTCGGTCTTGAACAGGTTGCCCAGCAACGGGATGTCCTTGAGGTAGGGCACGCCGCTGTCACCGACGGTCTTGCGCTGCGCCATCAGGCCGGCGATCAGGATCGCGCTGCCGTCCTTCAGGCTGAGGCTGGTGGTATAGGAACGGTTGAAGATCGCCGGCGAGTTGACCGAGGAGTCCGCCCCCACCGGCAGCGCTTCGCTGACCTCCTGGCGCAACTCGATGTCGACCCGGTCGTCGGAGTACACCACTGGCTTGACGTTGAGCAGGATGCCGGTCTTGCGGTACTGCACGGTCTGGATGATGCCGCTGTTGCCATCCGTCGTGATGCCGGAGGTGGCTTGCGATGAAATCGTCGGAACTTCGGTGCCGACGTCGAAACTGGCTTCCTCGCCACTCTTTACCATCAGTCGCGGGGTGGACAGCACGCTGATGCGGTCCTGGCTGGCCAGCGCCCTCAAGGACGCGCGGGTCTGCCCACCGATGTCGAGCAGGTAGGTCAACCCGGCACCGCCGGTACCGGTGACCAGGGTGCCGGAGCTGATGGTGCCATTGTACTTGCCGAGGTCGGCGTTCCTCGCCAGCCACGCGATCCCCAGTTCCTGGTCGTTGGTCAAGGTCACTTCGGCCACGGTGACCTCGATCATCACCTGACGCGGTGCGCGATCCATCTGCTGGATCAACTGCAGCACGCGACCCCAGTCGGTCGCCGAGCCCTGGAAGATGATCGCGTTGCGCGGCTCGTCCAGCGACAGCTTGCCCTTGGCCAGGTCGCCACCGCCGGCCGCAGCGTTGGTTGCGGTTCCGGCCGCAGGCGGCGCCGCGCCGACCTGGCTGCCGTCGATCGCGTTGCGCGCCGGGTCGCGGGTGCCGCCAGTACCCGTGCGCACCCCGGTGATCGTCTTCACGATCTCGGCGGCTTGGGTGTTCTTGACCATGTAATAGAAAAGGCCGTCGCTGCCCGCGGTGGGATTGGGCTTGTCGATGCTGCGCGCCCATTCCACCGCATGCTCCAGCGCGCCGCGGTCGGCGGCGAACACCAGCACCGCATTCGCCGCATCCAGCGGCAGCACCAGGATCGCGGTGCCGCCCGCACCGGCGCTGTAAAGCGCCGCACCGTAGCCTTCCGCGCTCATGACTTCGACCAGCCGCTTGGCAAGGTCGGCGGCAGTGACGAACGCGGGCTCCAGCCTGGCGCTGACGCGGCCGCGCATGTAAGGCCGGTCGAGCACGCGGATCGCTTCACCAGCCTGCCGCACCAGCTCCGGCTTGCCCATCAGGATCACCGCATTGCGGCCGCTGTCCGCCTGGATGGTCAGGCCCTGGTCCTTGAATGCCACGTTCAGCAGGTTCACCACGTCGCTGGCCCGCACCGAGTGCATTTCCATCAACTGGAACACCGGGCGGTGGCTGATGGGCACCTCGGGCAGGGTACGTCCGCTGACGACCAGCGGCGTGGCCCCGGTCGACGAATCGCGCGCGCGGTTGAAGAACACCAGGCCGGAGCTGAACTCTGTGGACACGCCATACGTGCGCAGCACCTGCACCGCGAGCCGGTAGAAATCCTGCGGCGACTGCGGTCCTTGCGTGCGCAGGGTGACCAGGTCCTGCATGCGCGCGACCTGCGGATCCATCTGGAAGCCGACGCCCAGGATCGAACCGAAGAATTCGTTGATGAACGCCGGTACCGGCATGCCCTCGATGTTGACGTTCACCGCACCGCCCTTCAGCGGCGGCATCGCCGCGCCGCTGATGCCTGCGACCAGCGTGTTGTTGCCGCTGCCGGGGATTTCCGGGGTGCCGCTGCGCTGCAGGTCCTGGCGCTGAACGCCTCCCTGCTGCTGGCTGAACGCCTCGGTGCCAGGCGCCTGGTCCGGAAGCGGCAGCGGTGCGGGCAGCACGACCGGCGGCGTGGCGCAGGCGCCGGCCAACAGCGCGGTGGCGGCGGCGATCAACAGGGGACGAAGGTTATTCATTCGGATGGCGTTTCTTCACGGAATTCAGTTGGGGCCGCGCGCCACCGGCGCCGCGGGCGAAGGCTTGGCCGGGACGACAGCGGGCTTGCCCGATGATGGAGTGGCCGCAGGCTTCCCAGGCGCGCCGATACAGGCATCGGATTCGGCGGTTGGCTTCTGGTACAGCTTGCGCAGGCGGCGGCAACCGTCCTTTTCGAACCAGATGCTGTCGCGATTGGCGGCGACCAGGGTCGCACCGTCGGGCATCGTCTCGCCGATGCCGACCCAGACCGACTTCTGTGCCTTGCCCGACTCGTTGACCGCCACCCTGAGCCGCGGCTGGGTGACGATGGCGGCCAGGGTCCATTGCGTCGCAGGCGCGGCGCGGCTCCCAGCCTGCCGCAGGTCACCCCAGTAGCGGGCACTCTGGACGGACTGGAACTGGTCGAAGCGGAAACGCCGGGTTTCCTGCGCGTTGGGCAACGACCACGGCGTATCGTCAGGCTTCGGCGGCGCGGCCGCGCGGATCGGCAGGAACAAGCCGATCACCGCGCCCACCAGCACGCCAGCGAGCGCCGCAGCGGCCAGTCCACGCCGGCGCACGAGCTCAGGCAGCGCCATTGGCCGCCCCCTGCACGCCAAGCTTGCCCACGCGGTAATACGCCACCAGCGTCAGCGAGAAATTCGGCACGCCCTGCGCGAACGTAAACGAGAATTGCTCGATCGTGACCAGGCGGTCGGAGCTTTCCAGCAACCGCAGGATCTCCAGCATCTGCGCCTGGCTGGTCACCCCCCGCATCGTCACCGGAATGCGCCAGAGGCCACGTTGGCCGGCCATCTCCGTCGGCGGACGGGCTTCGGTGGTCAGCTTGCGGCCGTAGGCGTTCATCAGCTTGCGGACCATCGCCTGCACTTCGGCCTGGGCAAGGCCAATCGTCGCGGCTGCGGGAATCTCCGCCTGCAGCGCCTTCTCCACCGCCTGCGCCGATTGCGCGCGCGCCACCCAGTACTCCTGGCCGGCGAGCGCGGTCATCTTGTACAGGTGCAGCGACCGCTCCTGGTAATGCGAATGCAGGTCGCGGCGCCAGTCCACCAGCACCAGGCACAGGTAGATGAAGGCGATGGCAGCAGCGGCAACGGTCCCCCAGCGCAGCCGGGGGTTGCCCTTCCACTCTTCGCGCATCGCCCGCAGCTGCGACGGGATCCGGGCACTCACTTGCCGGTCCCCTTCCGAAGCGGGGCACGCAGGATGCGCGCCTTGACGACCACGCTGTCGGGCTGCCGGCCGATCTCCGCCGTGACTGCCGAGAACCGCCCGGATCCTTCCCACGCGGACACGATCGCGCGCGGGTCCGGGTTGGCCATGCGCGCGGTCATTTCCAGCGTCTGCGCATCGGGCACCTTCCACTCCAGCAACTGCCAATTGCCGCTGATCAAGCCGGACACCAGCGCCAGCAGCTCGACCTGGCCCGCCGGCGGCCGCATCGCGATGCGGGCATCGATCGCCGCGCGTGCCTTCATCGCACCGTCGCGCGCGTCGATGATCCGCTCCAGCGACTGCTCGCGCTCCGCGATGTCCCGGTCCAGCTGCCAGATCGACACCTTGAGCGCCAGGACCCCGACCAGCAGCGCGCACACCACCGCGGTCCCGATCCCCACCGCCGCCAGCGCCAGCATCCCGCCGTAACGACCGAACGCCTCGCCGACGCCGATCGCCTTCGGCGTTGTCCATGCGCGGTCGGCCAACGGGCTTGATACCGCCACCGGTGCCGCCGCCTCCGGTGGCAACCCGGCGCCACGGCGGAACTCGTTCCATTCCCCGAGCGAAGGCACCTGCGGCCACCAGCAGGATGCGGTCATCACCCCATCGCGCCAGACCCGGCCCTCGAAGCCCTCCTCCAGGGTGACCAGCTCGTCACCGCTCGCCCGCGGTTCGCCGCGGAACAGCGACTCCGGCCGCGCCCGTCGCGGCGAGGGCCGCGATTCGACGCCATCGACCGCCTCCACCTGCGACTTCGACCACGCCCACACCATGGCGCGATCGCCCACCCATTCCACGTGCGACTGCACGTCCGCGAACGGCGACCACCGCGCGACCGCCATCTCCACGAATCCGCGCCGCTTGCGCACCGGCACCGCCGCGCCGTCCAGCACCGTGTAGGTGCAGAAGCCGCGCGCGAGCACCCACTCCTGGCCGTTTCCACCCTCGGCCAGCTGGCGCAGGCCGCTACTTCCGCGCAGCCACCGGCTCGCGGAAAAGCCGCGAGCGAACCGGGTACGCAGCGTCGTTTCGCGACGAGGCTCGGGATTGGATGAGCTCATAGTCCTCACGCCAGGGGCGACCCCGGTCTTCACTGGGGGTCGATCGCCAATGCAACAGTCTCACCTGCCCCCCCTGGGAAGGCCACAGCTTCAACGTGCCTGACCTCGCAGGATACACGGCGACCGGCGCATCCAGCGTGGGCTGCAGGCCCAGGAACCGGAAAAACGCCGTGTCAGTCATGAACGGTTGCAACTTGCGGTAGGCGATCGCGCGCTCGGCCATTTCCTGGTCGACGCCGGGCAGCGTCCCCAGGACGCGGGCCGGTGCGGTGTTGACGTTCAGTACCGACACCGACTCGACGGTCAGGGTATCGCTCACATCGACCGGGGTCAGGAACGACAGCGCCTGCTCCCAGCCCGCCACCCGGAACAGCTCCATCGGCGTGGCCAGCGGCAGGTTGGTCGGCGGCAGCATCCCGGCGCTGCGGTAGCCGTCCGCCTCCAGGCTGTCCAGGCGATAGAGGTTGTCGCGATCCTGGTAATCCATGATCCGGTTGAACAGCGCCGGCGCCGCCACCGGGCGCTGCTGGCCGCCCTGCGCCAGCAGCCGCTCCAGCCGCGCCGGCGAATTCCAGTTCACCGCGAACAGGCCGTTCTCGTCCTGGATGGCGAAGCGGGCATTGCCGATCCCGCGGTAGGCGCGGCCATCCATCGCGATCTCGGTGCCCACCGGCAACAGCAGTCCGTTGCCCTCGATATCCGCGGGCGACTGCGACGGGCGCACGCCGTCCTCGCCGAACGACACCAGGTTGTCCACGGTCAGGCCGCCAACGGTCAGCCGCTGGGTGCCGATCAGGTACAGCACGGTGGCGCGCGTGCTGGCCATGTCCAACTGGTCCTGCATCCCGCGTTCGCGCTGGGTGGCCTGCTCCAGCAGGCGCGACGTCGTCGCGGCGATCGACCCCGCCAGCAGCGACAGCACCACCAGCATGGCCAGCACCAGCACCAGCACGAAACCGCCCTCGCGCCGCACCGGCCTCATTCGTATTCCTCCTCGCCATACAGGCGGCGCGGCGGCTCCAGCGGACCCAGCACCGCCGCCAGCACCGGGCGCTCGCCGTCGGCGGCCTCGCGCACCAGCGCCACCAGCGCCGGCAACGCCCCGGGTTGCACCTTGCCGCGATTCGGCGGCCAGGTATCGAGTTGCCGCCAGTCCTCGGCGTAATAGGCGAACGTCGCCGCGCGTGCGCCCTTCAGCGGCAGGCTCCAGCGCTCGAGCCCGGCTTCCACGTACACCACCTCCGGCAAGCCGTCGGAGCTGGTGCGCAGCCGCCATTCGATCGGGGTCGGGCGCCCCGCCGGCGCATACAGCGGATTGAGGGTGGTTGCGGCGAAGCGGTCCGGCGCTCCGACGAAGGTCAGGTTCGGGGCCGCATACAGTCCCTGCACGCTGTCGCGGAACCAGGCCTGGAACAGCGCCCGGCGGTCGATCGAACCGGCCTGCTCGCGCACGCGATCGTTCGCGATGCGGTAGCTGCCCAGCATCTGGAACATCAGCATGGTCGCGAACGAGACCAGCATCAGCGTGACCAGCATTTCCATCAGGGTGAAGCCGGCGGCGGTGCGGCCGGGCCGGCTGGGCACCCACGATCCGGGGCCGCTCACTGGTCGTCGCCCAGTGTCTGCACCTGCTTCCATCCGACCTGGCGCACCCGGAACGCCTGCAGCTGCCTGCCATCGCGCAGTACCCGCACGTGGGCGTCATACAGCCCGACCAGGAAGATGCCGGGGGACCCGTCGCGGTGCGCGTTCGGCCGCGGCGGCTCCACCGGGACGCTGGTCCACGCCACCTGCAGGCTGCCCGCCTGGCGCTGGGCGCTGGGGATTTCCATCGGGTTGGTGCGCCGGATCATGTCGAGCGCCGACAACTGCGCGACTTCCACCTGCTGGCGTTCCTGGATCCGGTTGAGGGTGATGATGTTGGTCGACAGCCACCCGTACAGCGCCATCGCGCCCATGCTGAACACGACCAGCGCAACGATCGCTTCCAGCAGGGTGAAGCCGGCCGCGTTGGCGGCACTGCCGCCTGGCCGGCTGAACGCCCGAGGGCTATGCCCGAGGGCCGGATTGAAGCCGCTTTCGCGATTCCTCGTAACCTGGCCGCGCATCACGGCTTCACCCGCGGGTCGCAGAACGGCGACGCCACTGCGATCACGCGCTTGCCGTGCTGGTTGCCGATTTCCACGCTGCCGCCTTCGCATACGCCGTTGGCGTTGACCTTCCACGGCTCCGGTACCCGCAGCGTCCAGTCGCCGGCGACCCGCAACGGCGCGTCCTTGCCCTTCAGTGCTTCGCCATCGAGGACGATCACCCGGCCGCTGGCGCGCGCGTCGCCGGGCAGCGCGCGGATCTGGTCCAGCAGCGAATCCAGTTCCGCCTGCCGGCGCCAGCTGTCGATGCTGCGGATGGCCGCCGGCGCGACCATCGCGGTGGCCAGGCCAAGGATGGCCAGCACCACGATCATCTCCAGCAAGGTGAAGCCATCCCGGCGCATGCGCGCGGCGTTACGGGGTGCCGGCCTGGTCCGGCAGGTAGCCGAGGTCGGCATCCTGGCCCTCGCCGCCGGCCTTGGCGTCGGCGCCCCAGGAATACAGCACGAACGGGTTGTCGCCGGTGGCCTGCGGGGCGTACTGATAGGGCTGGCCCCACGGATCCTGCGGCACCGCCTCGTCGAGGTAGGGACCGGCCCAGCCGGGCACCGCTTCCGCGCTGGCGGGACGTGTGGTCAACAGCGCCAGGCCTTCCTGCTCGGTCGGCCAGCGGCTGATGTCAAGGCGCATGGTCTGCAGGGCGCCGCGCAGCATCTTGATCTGGGTCTGCGCGGTCTGCACCTTGGCCTTGTCGGCCTGTCCGAACAGGCGCGGACCGACCAGGCCCATGATCAGGCCGATGATCACCAGCACGACGATCATCTCCAGCAGCGTGAAGCCGGCCTGGCGCTGGATGGAAGGAATGCGGCGACGATGCATCGGTAATGCCCCTGAGTGGTTGCGTTGCGGTCAGACCGCGAGGTCGTTGGCGCTGGTGATGGCCAGGATCACGCCGAGGATGATGGTGCCGATCATGCTGCCGATCACCAGGATCGCGATCGGCTCCAGCAGGATCAGCACGCGCTTCATCCGGTTGCGGCCCGCCTCTTCATACAGCCTGGCCAATGAATCGAGCATGGACGCCAGCTTGCCGGAGCGCTCGCCGACCCGGATCAGGTTGTAGCCGGTGGCGGTCAGCGCGTCATGGTCCTCCAGCGCATCGGCCAGCGAGGCGCCGCCGCGCACCGCGCGGGTGACCTCGCCCATCCGCGCGTGCCGCTGCGGCAACTGCAGGCCGGACTGGGCCAGCTCCAGCCCGCGCATCAGCGGCACCTTGTTGCCCAGCAGGGCACCCAGCACCTTCGCCCAGCGCGCGGTGTCGGCCTCGACCAGCCACGGCCCGACCACCGGCCAGCGCGACAGCGCGTCCATCGTCCGCGCACGCAGTTCCGGCTTGCGCAGCGCCCACGCGGCGCCGGCGCCGGCAGCGGCGAGCAGCAGCAGCAACAGCCAGAAGTTCTCGCGGGTCCAGGTGCCGAACGCCAGCACCACCCACGCCAGCAACGGCAGGTCGTTGGCCTGTTCCAGCAGCGAGGCGAACTTCGGCACCACGAAGATGAACATGATCGCGACCGCGGCGATCCCGGCCACCACCAGCACCGCCGGGTAGATCAGCGCATTGCGCATCTCGTTGCGCAGCTGCTGCTCGTATTCCATCTGCGCACCGGCATCGCGCAGGGCCTTGCCGAGCTCGCCGGTCATCTCGCCCGCGCGCGCCAGCTGCACCACGTATTCGGGCAACGGCAGGCCGCACTTGGCCAGGGTCGCCGAGAACGCCTGCCCGCGCTGCAGGTCGCGCGACATCCCGGCGAACGCCGCCACGATCCGCGGGTGGTGCGCACCCAGCGCCTGGCTGCCGACCGCATCGGCGATGCTGACCCCGGAGGTCAGCATGGTCGCCAGTTCCTGCAGGGCCAGGATCACGTCGCCGTGGCGCAGCCGCCCGCGGCGCTCGTTGCCGCCGCCGGCCTCGCCGGAGCGCACCTCGATCACCGACAGCCCGCGCCGCTCCAGCGCGCGCGCGGCCTCGCGCTCGTTGTTGGCGCGCAGCATGCCTTCCAGGCTGATGCCCTCGGCGTTCATCGCCTGGTAGTGGTAGCGCGGCATCGGCTCAGGTCCCCGCCACGCGCAGCACTTCCTCCACCGTGGTCAGGCCCTGCCACGCCTTCAGCAGGCCGTCGTCGCGCAGGAAGCGGTGGCCTTCGTCGCGCGCCAGCTTCTTCATCTCGTTGACGCTGGCGCCGCTGACGATCAGGTGCTGCATCGCCTCCGACACCGGCACCATCTCGTAGATGCCCAGGCGCCCGCGGTAGCCGGTGTTCATGCAATTGGGGCAGCCCACCGCCTCCATCCAGCGCGGCGCCATGCCCGGCAGCACCTTGTGCGCGAACACCGCGGCCTCGGCTTCGATGTTGTGCGGCACCGCATGCGGGCGCGCGCACTGCGTGCACAGGCGCCGCACCAGCCGCTGCGCCTGCACCGCGCGGATCGGGGTGGCGACCAGGAACGGCTCCACGCCCATGTCGATCAGGCGGGTGAACGCGCTGATCGCATCGTTGGTGTGCAGCGTGCTCAATACAAGGTGTCCGGTGAGCGCCGCCTGCACCGCGATCTCCGGCGGTCTCGAGGTCGCGGATCTCGCCGATCATGATCACGTCCGGGTCCTGGCGCAGGATCGAACGCAGCGCATTGGCGAAGGTCAGGCCGATGTCCGGGTGCGCCTGGATCTGGGTGATCGCGGGCAGCTGGAATTCGACCGGATCCTCGACCGTGATGATCTTCTTGAGGCCGTCGTTGGCCGCGGCCAGCGCCGCGTACAGCGTGGTCGACTTGCCCGAACCGGTGGGACCGGTGACCAGCACGATGCCGTTCGCCTCCGCGGTCCACGCCTGCATCATCGCCAGGTGGTCGGATTCGAAGCCGAGCCGCTCCAGCCCCAGTTCCTTGCGCTCCTTCGGCAGCAGGCGCATCACGATCGATTCGCCATGCACGCCGGGCAGCGCCGACACGCGGATGTCCATCTCCTGGCCGCCGACGCGGGTGGACAGGCGCCCATCCTGCGGCAGGCGGCGTTCGGCGATGTCCATCCCGGAAATCAGCTTGAGGCGCGAGGCGACCGCGTCGAAGCGGTCGCGCGGCAGCTGCAGGCGGGTATGCAGGACGCCGTCGATGCGGAAGCGCACCGCGAAGATGCGCTCCTCCGGCTCCAGGTGGATGTCCGAGGCGCGCTGCTCGACCGCCTGCGCCATCAGGTTGCTGACCAGCTCGACGACCGGCGCTTCCTCCGCCATCGCGCGCAGCTGCTGTTCGTCGCCGCCGCCCCACTCGTCGGAACGCGCGTGGTGGGCCAGCGCGTCCAGCATCCGCTCCAGGTCTTGCGCGCGGCACAGGCACCAGAGCACCTTGCGCCCCGGGTAGGCGTGGCGCATGGCTTCGCGCAGCGCCGGCAGCAACGGGTCGCGGGCGGCGCAGAACAGGTCGGAGCCCTCGCCCGGCCACACCAGCAGTTGCTGGTCGAGCAGCCAGTCGATCCCCGTTGGCGCCTGCGCCGCGGTGAGGCGGACCATGTCCTCGTCGGGCGCCGGCACGTCGGCCCCCATCACCGGCAGGCCCAGCTGGCGGCTGAGCACCTGCAGCAGGTTGTCCTCGCTGACCGCGCCGATCCGCATCAGCACGCTGCCGATCCGCCCGCCAAGCTTCAGCTGCAGGGCCAGCCCGCGTTCGAGGTCGGCGGGGCCGACCAGCCCGGCATCGAGCAACAGCTCGCCCAGCAGGCGGTCGCGCGGGGCGACCCGCAATGCGGCGTCAGAGGACATCGGCGAATCCCTTCTTGAGCTTGGTGAACGCCCACAGGCCGAACAGGTACACGGCCACGGCGACCAGCGAATACTGCGCCACAACGTCCCATTGCGGCCACTGCGCGGCGAACAGCACCCGCCGCAGCTGCTCCACCGGGATCGTGATCGGGTTGACCGCCAGCCACGGCTGCGCCGCCGCCGGCATCGCCTCGCGCGGGTAGAACACCGGGCCCAGGAACATGGTGACCATCACCAGCGGGCCGATCAGCTGCGCCAGGTCGCGCAGGTACACGCCAAGCGCGGCCACCAGCCAGGCCAGGCCCAGCAGCAGCACCGCAAACGGCAGCAGCACCAGCGGCAACGCCAGCAGCGACCATGACAGCCCGGTGCCCAGCAGGCCATTCAGCGCCACCAGCACCAGCAGCGCCATCGCCGCATGGAACAGCCCGGCCAGCAGGCTGACCCAGCCCAGCGTCTCCAGCGGGAACACCACCTTGGTGACGTAGTTCGGCTGCCCGGTGACCAGGGTCGGCGCGCGCGACAGCACCTCCGCCAGCAGCCCATGCACCACCATCCCGGCCAGCAGGCGCAGCGCGAACATCCCGATCCCCTGCGCTTCCGCGCCCGGCCAGCGGGTCGGCGCGATCACCCCGAACACCAGGGTGAACACCCCCAGCATCAGCAGCGGCGTCAGCAGCGACCACAGCGACCCCAGCAACGAGCCGCGGTAACGCCCGCTGATCTCGCGCCAGGCCAGGATGCGGATCAGCGCCCGATGGCGCCAGGGATGGGACAGGCTGGCTTGCACGCGGAAGGGTCGATTCTCTGGGGCCAACGGCCGGATCGGATGGACAAGCGGTTCCCCGGGTGGCCAGGCGGCACCGAAGCGGGCGGCGCAAGTCTACCTGCGCACCCGCCTGCCCGGCCGATTCACCCTGAACAGCGCCTGACATGCCCCGGACCGTCGGGTTTCGGCCGTAACGTCATGATGTGACGCAACTTCCGCTCAGGACGCCAACCTGTTCAGAATACTGGGGATTGACGATTCCTTAACCCTGCGTTAGCGTCCGCATTGCAACTTGATCGACCAGGGGAGTAGGGGGAGCTGCGTCTGGCCTGTGGCCAGCGCGGAATCCGTATCAGATACGTGAGAATGCAGTACCTGGAAGACACCGGTTGCGGGGGGCCCTGCCTCCTGGTACCGGGCTAGGGCCAGCAATCGGAGCAAGTTGCGTCATTCCGCTTTACCAACTGACAGGAGTTAGTTAGACATGTCTAGCATGAAGAAGAACGTCCTCGCCGTTGCCCTCGTGGCCGGTCTGGGCCTGGCCGGCGGCGCTGCGGCCTACAACTACGGCACCAGCCTGGCCGATGATTCGGCAGCTGCTGCTTTCTCGGATGCCGCCCTGCAAGATGCTGAAAACGTCTCTTACGAGATGCTCGTGGCCTCCGCCTACAAGTGGACCATGAAGGAAGGCCTGGTTTTCGACATCGAAACCGCCGACAACGGCGCTGCCGTCACCGAAGGTTTCACCGTCCGCGTTGCCCTGAACCAGCGCTGCAGCCCGCACGACACGGCGACCAACCCGGCCAGCCCGCCCACCAACGTCGGCGTTTGCGCTCCGACCGGCGATGGCGCCCAGTTCGACGCCAGCATTCCGATCGTCGCGGGCGACCTGGTGCTCGACCCGACCTTGGCCTTGGAGTGGAAGGTTACGTTCGATGGCTACACCAGCGGTAACACCGTTGCGACGTTCCGCATCGAGCCGCTCGTCACCAACCCGACTGGCCCGGGCACCAACGGCACCACCATCACCTTCACCTGGAACAACGCGCACCTGACCAGCCTGAACGAGTTCGCGGCCACCGCCGCTGCCGGCGGGAATGCCAAGGTCGATGCCGAGTTCTGGATGGTGAACGTCTCGAACGACGCCCGCTTCGTCAACTCGACCCGTTCGCGCACCATCCTCGAAAGCCGCAACGGCGTGGTTGCCTGCGCAACCCCGAATCCGGCGGAAATCGACAAGTACATCGATGTCGCCGACAACTTCAACGAAGACCAGATCCCGAAGACCCGCTTCAGCTGGGACGGCAAGCTGGGTTCGGCCGACGACGCCTCGACCGTTGCAGCCTTCCAGCTGCCGTTGGGTTCCGATTACGACGCGCAGGTCATCGACCTGGGTGACGTGACCCTGAGCACCGGTTCCATCACCGGTACCGGCACCTTCCAGTACTGGGGTTCGGGCAACATCTACAACGGCGTGACCGACGTGTTCCAGACCGTGATCGAGGCTGGCGCTGGCAACGACTGGGCCGCGTTCGACAACAGCTTCACCGACGACGACGACGTCTTCCTGGTCAACGGCACCTGCTCCAGCGGCGTGATCATCGACCGTGGCCGGGTCAGCGGCACCACCGTGACCTTCAACTACAGCTCGCAAGAAATCGAAAATGCGGCTCCGGGCTTCATCAACGTCGGCGGCGCCAGCCGCAACCTGACCGTCTGCGGCTACGTCGATACCGACACCATCATCGACGACCACAACAACCAGGTCACCACCACGTTCTACCGCGTGGGCATGTACCCGGCCAATGGCACTGCCCCGGGCGACGCCAGCACTGGCTACCCGACCTCCGGGTACAGCTCTGGCGTGGGTTCCAAGACCATGGCCGGCGAAACCTGCATCCTGCTGCCGCTGCGCTACAACGGCTCGTCGATGGAGATCTTCACCATCAACCCGGGCAGCAACACCACCCAGCGCAGCTTCGTCCGCCTGACCAACCGCAGCATGACCGACGGTTACGTCTCGCTGGAAGGCATCGACAACAACGGTGATCGTGGTGCCTCGCAGGTGCGCGTGTGGGTGCCGGCCGGCGCCTCCGTGCAGCTGGATTCCAAGGATCTGGAAGACGGCACCAACGGCGCCGTCGGCGCCTGGGGTACCGGCGCCGGCAAGTGGCGCGCAGTCGTGACCGCGGAGTTCCCGGGCCTGGTTGCCACCAGCCTGGTCAACACCTCCGGTGATCGCACCCTGCAGAACATCACCGACAGCGACACCCGCGGTGAGCAGATCGAGCGCGACTGGGCCGAAGGCACCTGGGGCAGCGAGCCGGGCGAGCGCCCGTCGGACTACGTCCAGGAGTTCGAGCCGGACTTCCACGGCAATGGCGACTACACCGGTGAGCCGGGCGGTCCCGATGCCGACGACGGTCCGGCCGGCGGCCAGACCGGTGCCGATGGCAACCCCGGCCTGTAATCTGCCGTAAGCAACACCCGTAGCACCACGGGCGGCCTTCGGGCCGCCCGTTTTTTTTGGGAAGCCGCCGCGGCAGCCACCAACGGCACCGACGTACAATGCATGCCGCGCCCTTGCGACCCATGCCTTGATGCCAGCCGACACCATCGCCGCCGACGACTTGCCCGCGATCCGGGTGGACGCCGTCGGCAAGGTCTTCCGGACCTGGGCCAGTCCCGCGCAACGGCTGATCGTCCCCGCCCTGCATCGCAGCGGATCGCTGCTGGCGGCCGCGCTGCCGCGCGTCGCCGCGCGCCTGCATGCGTCCGCGCACCGGCGCATCCACGTCCACCAGGCGCTGCACGACATCAGCTTCGACCTGCGCCGCGGCGAGGCGCTGGGCATCATCGGCCTCAACGGCAGCGGCAAGAGCACCCTGCTGCAGATCATCGCCGGCGTGCTGCCGCCGACCTGCGGCCGCGTGCACACCCATGGCCGCATCGCCGCCCTGCTGGAGCTGGGTTCCGGCTTCAACCCGGAGCTGACCGGGCGCGAGAACATCCACATCAACGGCGCGATCCTGGGCCTCACCCGCGCCCGCATCGATGCGGTCATCGACGACATCATCGACTTCGCCGACATCGGCGACTACATCGAGCAACCGGTCAAGACCTACAGCTCCGGCATGGCCCTGCGCCTGGCCTTTTCGGTGCAGGTGCACGTGGAGCCGGACATCCTGATCGTGGACGAAGCACTCGCGGTCGGCGATGCGGCGTTCCAGGCCAAGGCGATGACCCGGATCCAGCAGATCCTGGCGCGCGGCACCACCCTGTTGTTCGTCGGCCACGACCTCAACGCCCTGCGCGCGTTCTGCCAGCGCGCGATCCTGCTCGAGGACGGGCGCATGGCGATGCTGGGCGCACCCGAGGAAGTGATCGAGGAATACCTGTTCCGGGTGCACGCCAAGGCGGCGCGCGACGGCCAGGCCAAGCCGATCCGGATCGCCGAGGGCTTCCGCAGCGAGGACGGCGGCGTGCTCGGCCTGTCGCTGCAGGGCGGCGCGCGCCACCTGGCGCTCAACTGCGGCGATCCGCTGGAGGTCGACATCGACCTCGAGGTGCAGGCCGCGCTGGCGGATGCCGCCTGCATCATCGACATCCTCGACGAGCGCGGGGTCCCGCTCAGCGGCCGCCGGATCCGCCTGCCGGAGTCCGCCGACGGCCCGCAGCGGCTGCGCCTGCGGGTCGCCTTCCGCGCCGAACTGGCGCGTGGCATCTATCGCGTGCGCGCGCGCCTGGTGCAGGCGCCGGACCGCCACCAGCACCATCGCCGGGTGCTGTGCCGCTACGAATCGGACCTGTCGTTCGAGGTCATCGACAATTCCATCGAGCGCTTCAGCGGGCTGTTCCCGCTGCCGGCGGAGGTGGTGGTGCAGCGGCTGGGCACGGATGACCACCGCGCCTGAGCCGCGCATCCGCTTCCTGCTTGGCGGTGTGCAGAAGGCCGGCACCAGCGCACTGGCGCGCTACCTGTCCACCCACCCACGCCTGCGGCTGCCGATCGACAAGGAAGCGCATGTGTTCGATGCACCGGACTTCGACGAAGGCTGGACGCCGGAACAGGTCGACCGGCGCTACGCGGACCGGTTCGACGACGCCGGTGCAGGCGCCATCCACGGCGATGCCACCCCGTTCTACGTGATGCACCCGCGGGTGGTCGCGCGGATTGCCCGCTACAACCCGGGCATGCGCTGGATCGTGTTGCTGCGCGACCCGGGCGAACGTGCGCTCTCGCACTTCCACATGGAACGCCAGCGCGGCCTGGAGGGCTGGCCGCTGTGGCCGGCCCTGCTGCTGGAACGCTGGCGGCTGCGCGGCCACCACGAGGACCTGCAGCGAGGCTCGCCGTTGCGCCGGCACGGCTACCGCCTGCGCGGCGACTACGCGCGCCAGCTGGACGTGCTGTATTCGCATTTCCCGCGCGAACAGGTGCTGCTGCTGCGCAGCGATCGCCTGCGCGAACAGCCGGCGGCCTGCGTACGCGAGGCCTGCGCGTTCCTCGGGGTCGAACCACCCGCGGCGGATGCGTCCTACCCGCCGGTGTTCGTCGGCGACTATCCGGCGCCCGGCCACTGGACCCGCGGCCTGCTGCGCTGGCTGCTGCGCCACGAGCGGCGCGCTTTGCGCACCCGCTACGGCATCGCCTTCGACGACTGAGGCACGCTCAGGCCAGCGCCTGCGCCACGTCCGCGCGCAAGTCGTCGAGCGCCTCGATGCCCACGCTCAGGCGCACCAGCTCGTCGCCGATCCCGAGTTCCGCGCGGCGCGCCGGCGGGATCGAGGCGTGGGTCATCACCGCCGGGTGGTTGACCAGCGACTCCACCCCGCCCAGCGACTCGGCCAGGGTGAACAGCTCGAGGCGTTCGCAGAAGGTCTTCGCCGCTTCGAAGCCGCCCTTGAGGCGGATCGACAGCATGCCGCCGAAGCCGTCCATCTGCCGCGCCGCCAGCGCATGGTGGGGGTGCGAAGCCAGCCCCGGGTAGATGACGTCGGAGACCGCATCGTGGGTCTGCAACCATTCGGCCAGTGCCTGCGCATTCGCGCAATGCGCTTGCATGCGCAGGTGCAGGGTCTTCAGGCCGCGCAGCGCGAGGAAGCTGTCGAACGGACCCTGCACCGCACCGACGGAATTCTGCAGGAACGCCAGTTGCTCGCCGAGTTCGTCGTTGTCGCCGACCACCAGCATGCCGCCGACCATGTCCGAATGGCCGTTGAGGTACTTGGTCGCCGAATGCATGACGATGTCGGCGCCATGTTCCAGCGGCCGCTGCAGGATCGGCGAGGCGAAGGTGTTGTCGACCGCCACCAGCAGCCCGCGCGCTTTCGCGATGGCGGCGATCGCGGCGATGTCGACGATCTTCAGCAGCGGGTTGGTCGGGGTCTCGATCCACACCAGCTTCGTCTTCGGCGTGATCGCCGCTTCGAACCGCGCCGGATCGGTGAGATCGACGAACGAGAACGACAGCCCCGCGCTGCGCGTGCGCACGCGCTCGAACAGGCGGTAGCTGCCGCCGTAGAGGTCGTCCATCGCGATCACGTGGTCGCCGCTGTCCAGCAGCTCCAGCAGGGTCGAGGTCGCCGCCAGCCCGGAGGCGAAGGCGAAGCCGCGGCTGCCGCCCTCGAGCGAGGCGATACAACGCTCGTAGGCGAAGCGGGTGGGGTTGTGCGTGCGCGAATACTCGAAGCCCTGGTGCACGCCCGGGCTGGACTGCGCGTAGGTGCTGGTGGCGTAGATCGGCGGCATCACCGCGCCGGTGGTCGGGTCGGGCGACTGGCCGCCATGGGGGGGGGGGGGAGGGGGGGGGGGGGAGGGGGGGGGGGGGGGGGCGGGGGGGGGGGGGGGGGGTCACTGCACTCGGCGGCGCAGGTAGTTCAGCAGGTCGATGCGGGTGATCAGGCCGAGGAAGCGCTCGCCCTCGGTGACGATGGCGACGTGACCGCGGTCGAACACCGGCAGCAGCGCCTCGATCGGCGCGCGCACGTCGACCTTGTCCAGCTTGCTGACCATCGCGGTGGCGACCGGGTCGCGGAAGCGCGCCTCGTCGCCGTACACGTGCAACAGCACGTCGGATTCATCGACGATACCGACCAGCTGGTCGCCATCCATCACCGGCAGCTGCGACACGTCGTACAGCTTCATCCGCTGCCACGCCGTCACCAGCAGGTCGTTGGCGCCCACCACCACCGTGTCGCGGTCCGCGAACGGACGCAGGATCAGGTCGCGCAGGTCGCCGTGCTGCTCGCGCGCCAGGAAGCCGTTGTCCAGCATCCAGTAGTCGTTGTACATCTTCGACAGGTACTTGTTGCCGGTATCGCAGACGAACACCAGCACGTTCTTCGGCGTGGTCTGTTCGCGGCAGTACTTCAGCGCCGCCGCCAGCAGGGTGCCGCTCGACGAGCCGCCGAGGATGCCCTCCTTCTCCAGCAGTTCGCGCGCGGTGAGGAAGCTTTCCTTGTCGCTGATCGCGTAGGCCTGCTTGACGCGGGTGAAATCGGAGATCGGCGGCAGGAAATCCTCGCCGATGCCTTCCACCATCCAGCTCGCGGACTTGTCGCTGAGGGTGCCGCGGTTGATGTATTCCTCGAGGATCGAGCCCACCGGATCCGCCAGCACCAGCTCGGTGTGCGGGGAATGCGCCGCGAAGCAGCGCGACAGGCCGGTCATGGTCCCCGAACTTCCGCAACCGAAGACGATGGCGTCCAGCCCGCCGACCCCGGCCATCTGCCGCAGGATCTCCGGCCCGGTCCCGGACTCGTGCGCGGCCGGGTTGTCCTGGTTGCCGAACTGGTTGATGAAGTACGCGCCCGGCGTGCGGTCGGCGATGGCCTTGGCCAGGTCCTGGTAATAGTCCGGATGGCCCTTGGCGACGTCGCTGCGGGTCAGCACCACCTGCGCGCCCATCGCCTTCAGGTTGAAGATCTTCTCCCGGCTCATCTTGTCCGGGACCACCAGGATCAGCTTGTAGCCCTTCTGCTGCGCCACCAGGGCAAGGCCGATGCCGGTGTTGCCGGCGGTGCCTTCCACCAGGGTGTCGCCGGGCCTGATGTCGCCGCGCTTCTCCGCCGCCTCGATCATGCTCAGGCCGATGCGGTCCTTGATCGACCCGCCGGGGTTCTGGCTTTCGAGCTTCAGGTAAAGCGTGCACGGGCCCGTATCGAGGCGACGCGCACGGATGATCGGGGTATCGCCGACCAGGTCAAGGATGGAATCGTGGATCGGCATGCGGGACCCGCTGGCATTGCGTCGAACGCGATTCTAGCAGCCGGTCCCACGCAGCCCGGAACCGGCGCTGCAGGCGCGGAACGGGCGGCGATCGCCCGCACGCGCAGGCCGATCGCCGCCCCGACGAGGTTTCAGTGCGTGCTTTCGTACATCCGGGTCAGGCGGTCCTTGGCGGCGAGCTTTTCGCGCTTCATCTGGCCAAGGGTGGTGTCATCCAGCGGCAGCACGCCAAGCTCGGCGTCCAGCACCTGCTTGTCCAGCTCCTTGTGCCGGTAGTACAGCTGCCGGAACTCGGGGCTGGCTTTCATCATCGCTTCGAGTTCCGCCTGCGGTTGTCCTTCGAACATGGAAACCTCCTTCGGTTTCAACGATGCGGAGCCCGGCCGGACGGGCCGGGGCGGCGCGGGTGGTGGCAGGTGGGGGCCTGCCGGAATGCGCGATCCGCCGGTTCGCGGATCGCAAATACACGTACGCCCCGGCTGCTGGCAGCGCGGGGCGTACGGGAATGCGTTGGAGCGTGGAATGCGATGCGGCCACGGCGTCCGGACAGGCCGCCGCGATCCTGGCTTGCGGCGGCGGTCTCCGAATTGTCGAGCGGATCAAGCATCGGCCGGTCTCCGGCCAGATGGGGGAGGTTCGCAACCATCTGGGTAACCGACACTACGCCTGCCTCCGGCCATCCGCAAGTGCAGGCGACGGGCGGTCACGCGCCCCCTGCCCGTACCCGCAGACTTTTGTTAACCCAATGTTTTGAAAGGGTTAATTGGCAACGACGATCTCCACCCGGCGGTTCTGCGCGCGCCCCGCCGCGGTCAGGTTGTCGGCCACCGGCGCGTCCTCGCCGCGCCCGTCCGCGCGGGTCCGGGCCCGGCCGATGCCGGCCGCGACCAGCGCTGCCTGCACCGCGTCGGCGCGCCGCTGCGACAGCGCGCGGTTGGCCTCGGCCTCGCCCTGGCTGTCGGTGTGGCCGAGCACCTGCACGCTGCCGGCGCCGATCGCCTTCAGGTACAGGCCCAGGGCCCGCACGCTGGCCGCGGCATCCGCGGTGAGCTGGGCCTGGCCGGAGCCGAAGGCATCGCCGGCAAGGGTGAAGACCTCCCCGTCGGCCTGCTTGCGCGACGGCGGCAAGGCCGCGCCCGCGACCAGTTCCGCCTCCTGCCTGGCCAAGGCCGCTTCCTTCGCACGCGCGGCGGCCACGCGGGCATCCTGGTCGACCCGTGCGGTGTCCAGCACGGCCTCGGCCTGTTCGGCCTGTGCGCGCAGGCGCGCCGCTTCCTCGGCCTGCACCTGGGCTTCGATGCGCAGGCGCTCGGCCTCGGCACGCGCGCGCTCGGCGTCGCGGCGGCTGGCTTCCACCAGCAACTCGCTGCGCTCGCGCTCCATGTCCTCGATCGCGCGGCGGGCGGCCTCGATCCGCGCCGCCTGCTCGGCAATCCCGACCCGGCGTTCGGCCAACTGCTCGGCGCCGGCGCGCTCGCGCTTGCCGGCGGCCTGCGCGGCCGCCAGTGCCTGGCGGGCCTGCAGCCGCTCGTACTGGGCGAACGGATTCAGCCGGGTGTCCGCATCCAGCGCCTGCAGGCGCTGCGCGGCCGGCGCGGCCACGGTGGGGAGATCCAGCGGGTTGTCCTGGACCACGATCGCATCCATCCCCAGGCGCCCCTTCAGCGCGGCGAGCTGCGCCTGCTGCTGCTCGAACTCGGCGCGGGTCACCGCCGCCCGGCTCAGCACATGGGACAGGTCCGCATCGGCGCTGGCCGCGAGCGCGGCGCTGCGTGCTTCCTCGTCGCGACCGCGCGCCATCGCCGCCTGCGCGCGCTCCAGGCCCGCCCGCGCCTGCGCGAGCGGGGCCGCGGCGTACTGGTCGCCATCGGCCGCATCGGCCCGCGCAACCGCCTGCTGCGCGGCATCCAGCTCCGCGGTCGGGGGCGGCAGGGTGGCGCAGCCGGCAAGTGCGAACGCGAACGCAAGGCCGCACAGGAGCGCGTGCCGCGTTACCGGGAAGTGTGCGAAGCTTGGTCGCATAGGGGGACCGTGCGTGTTGGCGTGCGGTCATTGTGGGAAGCCGGCGGCGCATGCGCAAATCGCCGGCAGCGAACGGGAATCGACGCGATGGATATCGGCTACTTCCTCAAGCTGATGGCGGAAAAGAACGCCTCGGACATGTTCCTGAGTTCGGGCGCGCCGGTGAACATCAAGGTCGAGGGCGAGCTGCTGCCGCTGGGCAGCGCGCCGCTGCCGGCGGGGATGCCGAAAAAGGTCGCCTATTCGCTGATGAGCGAGGCGCAGATCGCCGAGTTCGAACGCGAGCTGGAGATGAACATGGCGATCGCGGTGGCCGGCTCCGGCCGCTTCCGCGTGAACGTGTTCCAGCAGCGCGGCGAGGTCGGCCTGGTGATCCGCGCGATCCGCAGCGACATCCCCACCATCGAGGAACTGCAGCTGCCGCAGGTGCTGAAGAGCATCATCATGGCGCCGCGCGGACTGGTGCTGATCGTCGGCTCCACCGGCGCCGGCAAGTCGACCACCCTGGCTTCGATGATCGACCATCGCAACAGCACCACCTCCGGCCACATCCTCACCATCGAGGACCCGATCGAATACCTGCACCGGCACAAGCGCTCGATCGTCAACCAGCGCGAGGTCGGGCTCGACACCCACAGCTTCCACGCCGCGCTGAAGAACGCCATGCGCGAGGCGCCGGACGTGATCCTGATCGGCGAAATCCGCGATTCGACGACGATGGAGGCGGCGATCGCGTTCGCGGAGACCGGCCACATCTGCCTCGCCACGCTGCACTCCAACAACGCCGACCAGACCATCGAGCGCATCCTCAACTTCTTCCCCGAGGGCGCGCACAAGAACGTGCTGATGAACCTGGCGCTGAACCTGAAGGCGGTGGTGTCGCAGCGGCTGGTGGTCGGCGTCGACGGCCGCCGCCTGCCCGCCGCGGAGGTGCTGATCAACACCCCGATGATCCGCGACCTGCTGCGCCGCGGCCAGGTGCATGAAATGAAGATGGCGATGGAGGAATCGCTGGAAGACGGCATGCAGAGCTTCGACCAGTGCCTGTTCCGCCTGTACAAGGAAGGCAAGGTCGAGATGGAGGAAGCGCTGAAGGCGGCCGACTCGCGCGATGGCCTGGCCCTGAAGTTCCGGCTGTCGGAAGGCAGCAGCGGCGAGCACGACCCCTACGCCGACGTGTTCAACGCCGGCGCCTCGCACTGAGTACAACGGACAAAGGGGGTCAGGTCCGGTTCCGCCCGCGGAACCGGACCTGACCCCCTATTCGTTTTACGTCATGCGGCGGGCGCGTCCGGCTGCCGCTCCGGCCGGGCGGCGTCGAACGCGGGCAGCGCCAGGCAGGCTTCCTCGATCCGCTGCAGGGCCGGGAAGGCAGCCATGTCGACGCCGAACCGGCGGGCGTTGTAGAGCTGCGGGACCAGGCAGCAGTCGGCCATGCTGGGCATGTTGCCTTCGCAATAGGTGCCGGTGGACGGGTGGTCGGCCACCATCGCCTCGGCGGCCGCCAGCCCCTCGACGATCCAGTGCCGCACCCATTCGTCGCGCTCGGGCTGCGGCACGTTCCACTCCTGCTCCAGGTACTGCAGGACCCGCAGGTTGTTGAGCGGATGGATGTCGCAGGCCACCAGCATCGACAGCGCACGCACCCGCTGGCGTTCGCGCGCGGTGCTCGGCAGCAGCGGCGGCGCCGGCCACATCTCGTCGAGGTATTCCAGGATCGCCAGCGACTGCCCGAGCCGGCGATGGCCATGGCCCAGCACCGGGACCAGCTGCTGCGGATTGATGCCGCGGTATTCCGGCGAATGCTGCTGGCCGCCGTCGCGCAGCAGGTGCACCGGCACGATGTCGTAGGCCAGCCCCTTCAGGTTGAGGCCGATGCGCACCCGATAGGCCGCGCTGGAGCGCCAGTAGGAGTAAAGCCGCAGCGCCTCGTTCATCGCGTCCCCTCGGTCGCCCGTCCGGGCACCTTAGCGGCCGCGGCCGCCGGGGGGAAGCCCGCTCGCCCGCTGCCCGCGACCGCCTGTGCCCCGCGCCGGGGTCAGGGCTGCGGCTGGCGCTCGATCCGCTGCTCGATCGCGCCGAAGATGCTGGTGCCGTCGCGGTCCAGGACCTCGATGCGTACCGTGTCGCCGAAGGCCATGAACGGCGTCGACGGCTTGCCGTCGCGCAGGGCCTCCACCGTGCGCTGCTCGGCGAAGCAGGACGCGCCAAGCGCGGTGTCCTCGTTCGCCACCGTACCCGAGCCGACGATGGTGCCGGCCGACAGCGGCCGCGTCTTCGCCGCATGCGCCACCAGCTGGGCGAAGTCGAACTGCATGTCGACCCCGGCCTCCGGCGCGCCGAACCACCTGCCGTTGACATGGGTCAGCAGCGGCAGGTGCAGCTTGTTGCCCTGCCAGTGGCTGCCGAGCTCGTCCGGAGTCACGAACACCGGGCTCAGCGCGCTACGCGGCTTGGACTGCAGGAAGCCGAAGCCCTTGGCCAGCTCGCCCGGGATCAGGTTGCGCAGGGAGACGTCGTTGACCAGGCCGACCAGCTGGATGTGGCCCGCGGCCGCTTCCGACGTGACCGCCATCGGCACGTCGTCGGTGACGATCACGATCTCGGCCTCGAGGTCGATGCCATAGTCCTCGCTGACCACCCTCACCGGATCGCGCGGGCCAAGGAAGCCGGCGCTGACCGCCTGGTACATCAGCGGATCGGTGTAGAAGCTGTCCGGCACCTCGGCGCCACGCGCGCGGCGCACGCGCGCCACGTGCGGCAGGTAGGCGCTGCCATCGACGAATTCGTAGGCGCGCGGCAACGGTGCCGCCAGCGCCTGCATGTCGAGGTCGAACGCCGCGTCAGCGGAGCCGTCGTCCAACGCCTCCGACAGCGCATTGAGGCGCGGCGCGGTGTTTGACCAGTCCTCCAGCGCCTGCTGCAGCGTCGCTGCAATCCCGGTCGCGCGCACCGCGCGGGTGAGGTCGCGCGAGACCACGACGAGGGTGCCGTCGCGCCCGCCTTCCTTGAGAGAACCCAGTTTCATAGCGACCTCGGGATTTGCGTTGCTTGCGATAGTTGCAATTGTAACGATGAGTCGGGTGTCGGGCGATCAACCCGCGTCATCGCCCTGGAAGCCCGCGGCCCGGTAGGTCAGCACCAGCGTATCGCGGTGCCCATACCCGTCGAGCGGCTGGATCGGCGTGGATTCGTGGATCACCTTCGCATCGTCCAGCAGCAGCAACGACCACGGCTCGGCCAGGGTGAAGCGCTGGCCATCCGGGCCATCGGCCTGGAATACCCGCGTTTCGCCACCCTTGATGCCATTGCGCGCCACCAGCACGACCGCGACGAAATCCACGCCGTCGCGATGCGCGCCCTCCGGCGTCGGCCGGCCCACGCCGTCGGCGGTGTCGATGCGGAACTGGTGCGCTTCGATCGACCAGCGCGGCTCCGGCCGGCAAGCGGAGCAGACCCGGGCCAGCGCCAGCAGCAGCTTCGACCACGCCGGCCGCGCCACCACCGCCGGATCGACCGGATCGAACCAGCGCTGCATGCCGCCGTGCAGCGCGTTGTAGTCGAGCGATTGCCAGTGCATGCGATGCGGCACCTGGCGCAGCCCGGCGGCGTCGGCGACGAAGCAGGAATGGCGGCGCTTGCGGTAGCGCCCGCCATCCTTCAGGTAGGCGTCGGGCCGCAGGTCATCCCAGCTCGCCGCCAGCAGCTCGAGCTCGGCCAGCGCCACGCCGGCCAGCGCGGCCACGCCCGCGGGCGCGAGCACCGCGAAACCGCGGTCGCGCAGGACCGCTTCCAGACCATCCACGGACGCTTGCGGCGCGGCAAAGCAGGCGACCATCGGCACCTCCGGCGAAGCCGAGCATTGTCGCACCGCCCCGCCACGCCCTGCAGGCGGATGCCCCGGAAACGACGAAGCCCGCCTTGCGGGCGGGCCTGGTCGTGCTTGCGTGGTGTTGAAACTGGCAGCCCCGGATGGATTCGAACCACCGAATGCCTGAGTCAGAGTCAGGTGCCTTACCGCTTGGCGACGGGGCTATGGAACTGATTGTAACGCCGGCGCCGGAACACCGGCGCAGGCATCGCTTAACGCTTGGAGAACTGGGTGGCGCGGCGGGCCTTGTGCAGGCCGACCTTCTTGCGCTCGACCTCGCGCGCATCGCGGGTCATGAACCCGGCCTTGCGCAGGTCGCTCTTCAGGGTCTCGTCGTACTCGACCAGCGCGCGGGCGATGCCGAGGCGGATCGCACCGGCCTGGCCGGTGATCCCGCCACCGCTGGTGGTGACCTTGATGTCGAAGGTCTCGGTGTTCTTGGTCAGCTCCAGCGGCTGGCGCACGATCATGCGCGCGGTCTCACGACCGAAGAACTCGTCCAGCGGACGGTCGTTGACGGTGATGGTACCGGTGCCCTTGCGCAGGAACACGCGGGCGGTGGAGGACTTGCGACGGCCGGTGCCGTAATTCTGCGAAATCGCCATGGTCAGATGTCCAGCGTCTGCGGCTGCTGAGCAGCGTGCGGGTGTTCGGAGCCCTTGTAGACCTTGAGCTTGCGGTACATCGCGCGGCCCAGGGTGTTCTTCGGCAGCATGCCCTTGACCGCGATCTCGATCACGCGCTCCGGGTGGCGCTCCAGCGCCTGTGCCAGGGATTCGGTCTTCAGGTTGCCGACGTAACCGGTGAACCGGTGGTACATCTTGTCCTGCAGCTTCTTGCCGGTCACCGCGATCTTCTCGGCGTTGATCACGACGAGGTAATCGCCGGTATCGACGTGCGGGGTGAAAACGGGCTTGTGCTTGCCGCGCAGGCGGTAGGCCAGTGCTGCGGCCAGGCGGCCCAGGGTCTTGCCCTCGGCGTCGACGACGTACCAGTCGCGCTGGACGGTCTCGTTCTTGGCGATGAAAGTCTTCATGGGGAACTCTTCAGGGGTGCATGGTCGGGCTGGTTTCTCGCCGTTGCGGCTGCGAAACGTCGCCTCGCGTTGTTCCTTCGTTCCGGCCCGGAAACGGGTTTTCGGCGCGAAAGGAGCGGGATGATAGCCCGCCGGCCCGGCCCGCGCAAGCCGCCGCCTGGCGACCTAGAATGCAGGCATGTCGAAACCGCGCACCCTGAGCCCGCTGGACCGCCTGCTGGACTCGGCCCAGAACGCCGTGTCCACCGTGGCCGGCGATCCCCGCGCCGAGCGCGCCAACCCCGGCGACGCTACCCCCGACGTGGTCCTGGACGCCACCGAGCGCCGCCACGCCGCCGGGCTGATGCGGATCAACCACGTCGGCGAGGTCTGCGCGCAGGCGCTGTACATCGGCCAGGCCGCGGTTGCGCGCGACCCCGCCACCCGCCAGCAGCTGCTGGCCGCGGCGCAGGAGGAAACCGACCACCTGGCCTGGTGCGCGGACCGCCTGCGCGAACTGGACAGCCGGCCAAGCCTGCTCAACCCGCTGTGGTACGCCGGCAGCTATGCGATCGGTGCGCTCGCTGGCCTGCGTGGCGATGGCTGGAACCTGGGCTTCGTGGTCGAGACCGAACGCCAGGTCGAGGCGCACCTCGAAGAGCACCTGCAGGACCTGCCCGAGGCCGACGCCCGCAGCCGGGCGATCCTGCGCACGATGAAGGCAGACGAAGCCCGCCACGCCGACGACGCCGAGGCCGCCGGCGCCAGGCCGTTGCCGCCACCGATCCCGCGCCTGATGGCGGCGGCATCGAAACTGATGAAATCGGTCGCCTACCGGCTCTGAGGCACGACGGCCCGGGACGCTCAGTCCGGGGTCGCCACGCCCTCCAGCATCCGCATCCGCGGCCGCAGGCTCACGCTGCGCTCGGCATCCATGAGCTGCAGCTCGCCGTCCTGGATCATCGCGGTGACCCGCATCCCGCGCTCCAGCAATGCGCTTGCCTCGGCCACGCCGGCGTCGTCCAGTTCGATCACGCTGAGGTTGCGCAGGCGTGTGAGCGCGGCCGCATTGCGCTTCCACCATGCCTCCGCCGCCTGCCCGCCGTAGCTGACGACCACCACCTGCTGGGCGCGCCCGCTGGCCTTGCGCAGGCGCGCCTCGTCCGGCTGCCCGAGCTCGATCCACTGCTCGATGGCGCCGGTGTAGTCGCGCCGCCACAGCGCCGGCTCGTCCTCGTCGCTGAGGCCGCGGCCGAACTCCAGGCGCTCGTCGGCATGCAAGGCGAACGCCAGCAGCCGCACCAGCAGGCGGGTGTCGGTTTCCGACGGATGCTGGGCCAGGGTCAGCGCATGGCTGGCGTAGTAATGGCGATCGAGGTCGGTGACCTGCAGCTCGGCCTTGAGGATGGTGGCCTTGGCGGCCATGGCGCGTCCTGGGCCACGGGGCCGGATCGGGGGTGCACCATTCTACGGACACGCCGCCGCAGCCGCCGACGTATGCTGCGCGCCTGCACTGGAGGCACCCGATGGCCAGCCACGAATACGATCCGGACGACAACTTCGGGCACGCCTTCCACGCGCAATCCGGGATCGACGACGACGACGCACTGGAGGCGGTGGCCTGGCAATTCCTGCTGCTGGTCAACCCGGACGACGAGGACGCCGCCCTGCAGCAGTTCGCGGCGTTCCAGCAGGCGCTTGCCGAAGGCGGCGACGGCGGCTACCCGGTGCCGCTGCTGCGCGATGCGATCGACTGGAAGGCCGGCTTCCACGTCGCCGAGGATGATGCGCAGGGCCTGATGGAGGCGCTGGACGAACTGGCCGCGCGCTGGCGCCTGCGGATCGACTGGGGGCTGGACGACGACGCCCGCGAGGCACCGGACACCACCGAGTTGCTGCAGGCCGCGTTCGCCCAGCTGCGCGAACACCATTTGAGCCTGTGGACGCTCGACACCGGCGAGGCGACCCTGGCCGGCTGGATCACCCGCGAACGCGACGAGGAGGCGATGCACCTGGTCGCCGGCGCGCTGGGCATGCCGGCAAGGCCCGGGGTGGGCTGACCCCGCCCACGAAAAAGCCGGCCTGCGCCGGCTTGTTTCCCCGCCAGCGAACGCCGCCGTCAGTCGACCAGGTTGCGGCCGTGGTAGAGCTCCTCGATCTCGCGCTTGAGGCGCGCCTCGATCTTCATCCGCTCCTTGAACGAGAGGTTCCTGGCCTTCTCCTCGAACAGGTAGGTGTCGAGGTCGAATTCCTTCATGTGCATCTTGGTGTGGAAGATGTTTTCCTGGTAGACGTTGACGTCGAGCATCTCGTAGCGCGAACGCACGTTCTTGGCCAGGTAGTCCTGGATCGAGTTGATCTTGTGGTCGATGTAATGCTTGCGGCCCTTCACGTCGCGGGTGAAGCCGCGCACGCGGTAGTCCATCACCACGATGTCCGATTCCAGCGACTCGATCAGGTAGTTCAGCGCCTTCAGCGGCGAGATCACGCCGCAGGTGGACACGTCGATGTCGGCGCGGAAGGTGGCGATGCCGTTGTCCGGGTGGGTCTCCGGATAGGTGTGCACGGTGATGTGCGACTTGTCGAGGTGGGCGACCACCGCGTCGGAGATCACGCCCTTGGCATCGGCCTTGTCGACCACCGGCTGCTCGGAGATCAGGATCGTCACCGACGCGCCCTGCGGGTCGTAGTCCTGGCGCGCGATGTTGAGGATGTTGGCGCCGATGATCTCCGCCACGTCGGTCAGGATCTGGGTCAGGCGGTCGGCGTTGTATTCCTCGTCGATGTACTCGATGTAGCGCCTGCGCTCGTCCTCCGACGCGGCGTAGCACACGTCGTAGATGTTGAAGCTCAGCGACTTGGTGAGGTTGTTGAAGCCTTGCAGCTTCAGGCGCGGCAGCGGTTTGACCACGGCGGGGCATCCGGAGGGCACGAACAGGGCCGCGATTATGCGGCAAAGCGCCGGATCGCGCGTGCGCGCCGTTTGCCCCCCACCGCGGTTCGGCCTAAAGTGCAGGCGAATCCCGTTCGAGCCAGCATGAACGCCATTTTCGCCAAACCGATCCTGCCGCGAATCGCCAACCCGTTGGGTGCGGATCCGGCGACCATCGAGCGCTTCATCGCGCACTGCCACCGCCGCCGCTACCCGGCGCGCACCGACGTGTTCCGCCCCGGCGACGAGGCCGGGACGCTTTACTACATCATCTCCGGCTCGGTCAGCATCATCGCCGGCGAGGAAGACGGGCGTGAACTGGTGCTGGGCTACATCGGCCCCGGCGAATTCGTCGGCGAGCTGGGGCTGTTCTTCGAGACCGAGCAGCGCGGGGTCGCCCTGCGCACCCGCACCGCATGCGAACTCGCCGAGATCGGCTACGACCGCCTGCAGCTGCTGCTGACCACCCAGGCCAACGACGCCGCGCGCCTGCTGTACTCGATCGGTGCCCAGATCAGCCAGCGCCTGATGCATACCAGCCGCAAGGCGGGCCGCCTGGCGTTCCTCGACGTCAGCGACCGCATCTACCGGACCCTGTTCGACCTTGCCAAGGAGCCGGAGGCGATGAGCCATCCGCAAGGCACCCAGTTGCGGGTCTCGCGGCAGGAGCTGGCGCGGCTGGTCGGCTGTTCGCGGGAGATGGCCGGGCGGGTGCTGAAGAAGCTGCAGATCGACGGCAAGCTGCACGCGCGCGGCAAGACCGTGGTCGTGTACGGCACGCGCTGACGTGGAGCCGGCCGACCTGCGCGCCGCCGCACACGGACCCGCCGCATGACGCCATCGCGGGGGACATGAGCGAATGAGCCGCGCGTTCTCGACCGGCCACCATCCCCTTGGCACCGACCTGCGCATGGCGGTGGTTGCCGACGCCGACGACGTCGCCCGCCTGCTCAGCGACCTCGGCTATCCCTGCGAGATCGACGAGGCGGCGGAACGCATCGCGGTGATCGCCGACAACGACCGCCAGGCACTGGTGGTGGCGCGCCGCGATGGCGCGGTGGTCGGCCTGATCGCGCTCGACTACATGTACTACCTGCCGCTGGGCACCACCACCTGCCGGGTGACCGCGCTGGTGGTGACCCCGACCTCGCAGGGGCTGGGCATCGGCCGCGCCCTGCTGCGCGAAGCCGAGCGCCGCGCCCGCGTCGGCGGTGCCGCGCGGATCGAGCTGACCAGCGGCGCGCAGCGCACCGAGGCGCATGCGTTCTATCGCGCCTGCGGCTACAAGGACAGCTCGGTGCGCTTCGTCAAGCTGCTGGGCGCCTGACCCGGCCTAGGACTGCGGCACCACCGGATCGCCCGCGCGTTGCGGGCAGCCCCAGTTGAGGATCGGCGTGCCGGGCGGCAGCACCCGGCGGAACATCGCCACCCGCGCCGCCTTCGGATTCACCACCACCGGCCGCCGGGCGGCCTGCAGCAGCGGCAGGTCGGCGCTGCTGTCGCTGTAGGCGATCGCCACCGGCTGGGTGTGGCCGGCTTCGCGCAGCATGGTCATCTTCATCGCGTGGTGGCAGTGGCGCAGCGCGCCGACCGCGCCGAACTTCGGCCCGACCAGGGTACCGACCACCGGCACGTCTTCGTGGGCGACGAACGCGAGGATCGCGCGCGCCAGCTCCGGCGGCGCGCCGGTGGCGACCACCACGCGGTCGCCGGCCTCGCGATGGCGGTGCAGCACCTGCAGCGCGACCGGCAGCAGGCGCGACCTGATCGCCCCGGCGTGCGCTTCCACGTAGCGGTCGACCAATGCATCGAGATCACGCCGGCGATGCAGGCCGACGGTCCCGATCCACACGAACACCGAGATCCCGGCGCGGCGCGTGCGCAGCCACGCCACCATCGGCCCGGCGACCGGCGCGGCCAGCAACGCCAGCAACTGGCGCCACCAGGCGCGATCGATCAGCCACTTGAACAGGTGGCTGCCGGAATCGCCGTCGTAGAGGGTGTGGTCGAAGTCGAACACCACCAGCGGCGCGTCCAGGCGCGGCTCGGGGAAGTGCTGTCCACTCATTCGGCGAACAGCCCGCGCAGCGCGGTGCCCGGGTCGGGCTGGCGCATGAACGCCTCGCCGACCAGGAACGCATGCACCCCGGCGGCGCGCATCAGGGCCACGTCGGCCCGCGCGAGGATCCCGCTCTCGGTCACCAGCACCCGATCCGCGGGCACCGCGTCCTTGAGGCCGAGGGTGGCCTGCAGCGACACCTCGAAGCTGCGCAGGTTGCGGTTGTTGATCCCCAGCAGGCGCGCCGGCACCGGCAGCGCGCGCTCCAGTTCGTCGAGGTCGTGCACTTCCACCAGCACGTCCATCCCCAGCTCGCCGGCGATGAACGCGTACTCGACCAGTTGCGCGTCGTCCAGCGCCGCGGCGATCAGCAGCACGCAGTCGGCGCCCAGCACGCGCGCTTCGTACAGCTGGTACGCATCGACGACGAAGTCCTTGCGCAGTACCGGCAGCGAACACGCGGCGCGCGCGGCCAGCAGGTAGGCATCGGCGCCCTGGAAGAAGTCGACGTCGGTCAGCACCGACAGGCAGGCCGCGCCGCCAGCCTGGTAACTGCGGGCGATCGCGGCCGGATCGAAGTCGGCGCGGATCACGCCCTTCGACGGGCTGGCCTTCTTCACTTCCGCGATCACCGCGGCATCGCCGCGCGCGATGGTTGCAACGATCGCATCGGCGAACCCGCGCGGCGGCGACGCCGATGCAGCGCGGGTCTTCAGCTCGAACAGCGAAACCTGCCCGCGGCGCTCGGCCACCTCTTCCTGCTTGCGCACCAGGATGCGCTTGAGCACGTCATGCATGTCGTTCGCCGCTCGGGGGGAGCACGATTTTAATCGAGCCCGCCGCGGTCGCGTGCACTCAGGCGTCCGCGAGCCCTTGCCCCGCCCGCCAGCCCGCGGCCTGCAAGCGGTCTAGCAGGTCCACCACCACGTCGCGCCGCGCGGGTTCGTGGACCGGCAGCACCAGCAGGTCACCGGGTCGCGCCCACTGCAGGGCTTCGCACGCGGCCTGCGCCTCGTCCAGGCAGACCGGCAAGGCACCTGCGGGCAGGCCGGCCGCGCGCAAGGCGCCGAACAGGATCGCCGCGACTTCGCCCGACGCACGCCCGCGCAGGTAGTCGCCGCCGATGTCCTTCAACCAGACCCGGTCGGGCTTCGCCTCGGCGGCAACCGCCGCCAGCGCGCGGAAATCCGCCTCCAGCCGGTTGCCGGCGTGTCCCAGCAGCAAGCCCAGGCGCCCGTTCCCGCGCAAGCCCGCGGCGACCTGCAGCAGCCCGCGCAGCCCGTCCGGGTTGTGCGCGTAATCCAGCAGCACCTGCACGTCGCCCAGGGTCCAGCGCTGCAGGCGGCCGGGGTTGTCCGCGTTGCAGCCGCCGAAGCGCGCCAGTACCGAGGCGATCTTCGCCGGCGCGATGCCCAGCGCATGCGCGGCGAGGCTGGCGGCCGCGATGTTGGCGATGTTGTAGCGCGCGCTGCCGCCGAGGGTGAGCGGCATGCCTGCGATCGCGCCGAGGTCGTGTTCGATGCCATCGATGCAGAGCAGCATGCTGCCAGCACGCGCCCCGCATGCGCGCGCGCCGCGCGCCAGCGCATCGTCCAGCGCCAGCGCGAACCAGCCGATGCGGGCCACGCCGGTCGCCACCGCGCGCCGCACCAGCAACGGGTCATCGGCATTGAGCACCAGCACCCCATCCGCCGCCAGCGACTTCGCGACCACCAGCTTGACCGCGGCGATGTCGTCGAGGCCGTGGATGCCGTACTCGCCGAAGTGGTCGGCGCTGATGTTGGTGACCACCGCCACCTGCGCATCGTGCGCCACCAGGCCGCGTCGGAGCAGGCCGCCGCGCGCGGTTTCCAGCACCGCCGCCTGCACCCGCGGGTCGCGCAACACGGTGCGCGCGCCGACCGGGCCGGAATAGTCGCCGGCCGCGACCCGTTCGCCATCGACGAACAGGCCGTCGGTGCTGCTGTAGCCGGCGCGCAGGCCATGCGCACGCAGCATCGCCGCCAGCAGGCGGACCGTGGTGGTCTTGCCGTTGGAACCGGTGACAACGACTTTCGGGATCGCGCGCAGGCGCGACCACGGCACCGCATCCGCAGCCGGCAAGGCATCCAGCGCCCATGCCTGCGCGGCTTCGCCCTCGCCGATCGAGAGCAGGTCGTCGTCCGCATGCGCGGGGACGCCATGCGCACGCGCGGCCTCGACCAGCGCGCGCAGCGCCGGCTTCGCTTCCGTCGCGGCGAGCGCCTGCAACCGGCGCAGGGCGTCGGCGTCATCGAAATGGGCGACATGCGGGCGCGGCGACGCGGCTTCGTCGTCCACCGGCGCATCGGTTGCGCGGATACCGAGCGCCGAATACAGCGCCCACTCGTTCACTTCGGTGGCGACGTAGAGCTGGTCGGCCGGCGCCGCGAAGGCAAGCGATGCGCCGCTGGCATGTTCGCGCACGACGACCGCGCCCGCGGGCCAACCGAGCGTTGCCCGCGCCCGCGCGATGTTGTCGCGCCAGCGTTGCCGGGCGTCGGCATCGAATGCCAGTCCGGGCGAGGTTTCCAGCGCCGCGCCGGCGCCATCGAAGTAGAGGTTGGCGCCGGTCAGCCGGCGCGAATCCTCGAACGGTTCGCTCACGATGCGCGGCTCAATCGGACTCTTCGCGCTCGAAGCGCAGCCCGCGCTCGTCGCGCACCACGCCTTCCATCGCCGCGACCAGTTGCTCGTCCAGGGTGGTCTCCAGCTGCGGCACCTCGATGCGCGCGGTGGCGGCGGGCATGTCGCCATCCGGCTTGAAGCGGATGATCTGCTTCCACGACCGGGTCAGCGCGTCCGCGAACACCAGCACCAGGTCGCCGGGCCGGCCCATGCGCAGCGCGGCGTCGACCGCCTGCTGTTCGTCGGGGATGGCGGTGATCGCGGCCTCGGCGACGCCGGCGGCCCGCAGCGCGGTGGCGATGATCCGCGGCACCTCGTCGCCGTCGCGGCCGCGCAGGGAATCGTCGCGGCGGCAGATGTAGTGGTCGAACTTGCCGGCGACGGCATTGGCGATCTCGCGCAGGTCCTCGTCGCGGCGGTCGCCGGGGCCGGCCACCACCACGATCCTGCGGCCGGCATCCAGCCGCTGCGCAAGGTCCGCCATCACCGCCACCGCGTGGGCGTTGTGGGCGTAGTCCATGATCACCTTGAACGGGTGCTCGCTGAACACGTTCATCCGCCCCGGGGCCTGGAAGAAGGTGGTGTCGAAGGTGCGCAGGCCGTGGCGGATCGCGTCCAGCTTGATCCCCAGCGAGAACGCCATCGCCGCGGCGACCATCGCGTTCTGCACGTTGTGCATCGCGCGGCCTTCCAGGGTCGCCGGGATCAGGTGCGTCCACAGCAGCGGGATGTGGCTGCCCTTGTCGTACAGGGTGATCATGTGGCCGTTGACGCCGGCTTCCAGCGCGCAGGCGCGGCCGCCGGCGCGGATGTGTTCGCGCACCAGCGGATGCGAGGGGTTCATGGTCACGTAGCAGATGACCTTCGCGTCGGTGTACGCGGACATCTTCATCACGTTCGGATCATCGGCGTTGAGCACCGCGCACTCGCGCGCGACTTCCACCACGATGCGCTTGACCTCGGCCAGCTGTTCGAGGGTATCGATGCCCTTCAGCCCGAGGTGGTCGGAGGCGACGTTGATCACCGCGCCGACGTCCACCTCACCCACGCCCATGCCCGAGCGCACCAGGCCGCCACGCGCGGTCTCCAGCACGGCCAGGTCGATCTGCGGGTCGGCCAGCACCATCCGCGCGGACACCGGGCCGGTCATGTCGCCTTCCACCGTTCGCGCACCGTCGATGTAGACGCCGTCGGTGGTGGTCAGGCCCGGCGTGTAGCCGGCCATCTTGGCGATGTGCGCCAGCATGCGCGCGGTCGTGGTCTTGCCGTTGGTGCCGGTCACCGCGGCGATCGGCACCCGCGACGGCGTGCCCGGCGGGAACAGCATGTCGATCACCGGGCCGGCGGCATCGCGCGGGGTGCCTTCGCTGGGCGCGATGTGCATGCGGAAGCCGGGCGCGGCATTGACCTCGCAGATGCCGCCGCCGATCGACTTGTAGCTCTCGGCGATGTTGGTGGACAGGAAATCGACGCCGCCCACGTCCAGCCCGACCGCGCGCACCGCGCGTTCGGCCATCGCCCGGTTGTCCGGATGGATGATGTCGGTGACGTCGGTGGCGGTGCCGCCGGTGGACAGGTTGGCGGTTGAACGCAGCGGCACGGTTTCCCCGGCCGGCGGCACCGAGTCCGCGGTGTAGCCCTTGCGTTCCAGCATCAGCTCGGCCTCGCGGTCGAGCTTGAGCTTGGTCAGCACCTTTTCATGGCCGACGCCGCGGCGCGGATCGCTGTTGACCACTTCCACCAGCTCCGCGACCGTGCGCCGGCCATCGCCGACCACATGGCCGGGGGTGCGCCTGGTCGCGGCGATCAGCTCGCCATTGACCACCAGCAGGCGGTGGTCGTCGCCGGCCAGGTAGGTTTCCACGATCACCGAGCGCGAATGCTCGCGCGCGGCCTCGAAGCCGGCGCGGATCTCGTCCTCGCCGGTGACGTTGATGGTGATGCCGCGGCCGTGGTTGCCGTTGTATGGCTTGAGCACCACCGGGCCGCCGAGCCTGCGCGCAGCCTTGAGCGCGTCGGTCTGGCTGGTCACCAGCTCCTGGCGCGGCACCGGCAGGCCGAGCGAGCCGAGGATCTTGTTGGTCTCTTCCTTGTCGCTGGCCAGCTCCACCGCGATGTGCGGGGTGCGCCCGGTGACCGTGGCCTGGATCCGCTGCTGGTACTTGCCGTGGCCGAGCTGCACCAGCGACTGCTGGTTGAGGCGCAGCCACGGGATCCCGCGCTCTTCCGCCGCACGCACCAGCGACATCGTCGATGGCCCCAGCGCGCGCCGCTGCGCATAGCGGATGAAGCCGTCGCGCTCCTCCTCCCAGTTCCAGGAATCGTCGGTGGCCGTGCGCAAATCCGCCGGCAGCAGCGAATCCAGCAACTTCAGGGCGAGTTCGCCGGCAGCGATGCCCTCCTCGCGCTGCGCGTACTCGTACACCACCGAATACACGCCCGGGCGGTCGTCGGAAATGCTGCGGGTCTTGCCGAAGGTCACGTCCTCGCCGGCCACGTTCTGCAGTTCGATCGCGACATGCTCCAGCACATGCCCGAGCCAGGTGCCCTCGCCCTCGCGCATGCGGCGGATGAAGCCGCCCGGCTCGCGGTACGAGCAGCCGTGCTCGCTCAGGCCCGGCAGCGCCACCAGCAGGCCATCGATGAAACCGTTGCCGAGCTTGCCGGTGGGCCACTGCTCGAGCGCGCCGAGGTCGAGCTCGAGCCGGATCACCGGGAACTTCGCGTAGTGCGAGGGCCCGACATAGACATTGCGATTGAGGATGCGCATCGAGCCCTCCCGCTCAAATCCGAACCTGGGTGTTTCGCGTGGTTTGCCTGGGAATCAGCTCTTTTCGGTCGACAGCGCGCCCGGCGAGGCCTGGCGCGTGTGCAGGTTGAAGGTGGCACCGGCGGTCAGGATGTGCACGGTCAGCCCGAGCAGGCACACGCCTTCGGTCTGGCGCACGTCGGCCATCGACGAGAAGGTCATGCCGCCGGCATCGACCACCGTGATCGCGCCGCTGCCTTCCACTTCCAGGGTGTTGTCCGGGCCGATGAAGGCGGCGGTGTCCTCGTCCAGGCCGATGCCGATCGCGAACGGGTTGTAGGCCAGCGCCGCGGTCAGGCGGCCAAGGCGGTCGCGCTGGCGGAAATGCTGGTCGATGATGAAGCGGTTGGTCAGGCCCAGTCCGGGCGCCAGCCGCACGCTGCCGGCGCGCGGCGAGGAGCCTTCCTTGCCGAACGCGATCATGTGCTCGGACAGGATGCTGGCGCCGGCGCTGGTGCCGGCCACGTGCACCCCGCGCGCGTTGCCGGTGCGGATCAGCTTGGCCGCGCTGGTGCCGCCGATGATGGTGGAGATGCGCAGCTGGTTGCCGCCGGTGAAGAACACGCCGTTGGCGCCTTCCAGCTGGCGCAGGTAGTCGTCGCGCTCGCCGTCCTCGCGGGTCTGGAAGTCGATCGAGGTCGCGCTGCCCGCCTCCAGGCGCTCGAACAGGTCCTCGTAGCGCTTGCCGGTATCGGCCAGCCGGCTGGCGGTCGGGATCACCGCGATCCGCGCGTCGCGGCCACCGCACAGCTGCACGAACCGCTTGAGGATCCGCCGCCGGCTTTCCTTGTCCTCGGCGCCGCCGATGGGAATGATCCAGCCCCGCTGCTCACCCTCGGGGACCTTGCTTGGACACATGCGCGACGCTTCCTGGGCTTGCTGCGATCAGCGCTCGAACATACCACGGCGCACCACCTCGCCCGCCCGCAGGTGGGCGATCCCGCCCAGCCAGACGTGACCGGCCGCACCGTTCGCGTCCAGCGCCAGCAGGTCGGCATCCATGCCTGCCCGGATCCGGCCCTTGCCCGGCAGCCGCAGCAGGTCCGCCACGTTGCTTGTGAAGGCGGGCAGCACGCGTTCCAGCGGCAGGCCGCGGGCCAGCAAAGCATTCAGGGTCTCCAGCAGGGCGCCGGAGTGGCCCACGTCCATGCCGCAGACACGGCCATGCGCATCGAAGCAGGGCAGGCAGCCGCCGGCGTCGGAGCTGATGCTGACCCGCTCCGCCGGCGCGCCGCTGTCCAGGTAGCGCACCAGCGCCTCGTCGGCGGGCCAGGCGTCTTCGCCCTCCTCGACCGGGAACGCGGTGATGTCGACATGGCAGCCACGCTTCGCCAGTGCGAGCGCTTCCTCGAACAAGGCCTTCCTGCGGTTCACATGCGTCGGCTGGAACACCCGCGGCGGCAGTTCGCTGGTGTCCAGCGCCTGCCGCACCAGTTCCAGCCCGCGCGGGCCATCGCCGAGGTGCAGGTGGACGATGCCGGCCTTGCCGGTCATCAGCCCGGCCACGTGCGCCTCGGATGCCAGCCGCAGCACGTCGTCCAGCGTTGGTTGGCTGGAACGGTGGTCGCTGATCGCCACTTCGCCCACGCCGATCAGCGCATCGCTGAACACGATGTCGCCGCGCACGCTGCCGGTCAGCGTGGTCGGCGGGATGTGGTAGCCGCCGCAATACGCCCACGCGCCGAGGCCCTGCTCGCGCAGCGCGTACACATGCGAAAGCAGCTCGCTGGTGCCGCGCGAGACATCGTCGGTGCCGAGCAGGCCAATGACCGTGGTCACCCCGGCGCTGGTGTAGCGCGACAGCAGCGGCGCCGGCACCCGGCTGGCGAAGCCGGCTTCGCCGCCACCACCGCTGGCGTGGACGTGGCCGTCGATGAAGCCGGGGAGCAGGCGCGCGCCTTCGAGATCGATGGTTTCGACGCCGAGCGCTTCCGGCAATCCGGGCCCGGACCCGCCCATCCACAACACCTTGCCGCCACCCAGCAACAGGTGGCGACGGCCCAGCGGTTCCGGCGCGTACACGTCGGCATTGCGCAGCAGCAGCAGGGGCGCGGTCATCGCGGCAGGGTGCGGCGCGTGGATGGCAGCGTCAAGCGCCCGCCAGCGCCTGCGTGGTGGCGACGAATTCGTCCAGCTTCGCGGCCGCCGCGCCGGACGCGATCGCATTGCGCGCGCGCAGGATGCCGTCGCCGATGTCGCTGGCCACGCCCGCCGCGTACAGCGCCGCGCCTGCGTTGTAGGCGACGATCTCGCGCGGCAGGCACTCGCGGTTGTCCAGCGCCTGGCGCAGCAGGTCCATCGATTCGGTGGCGTTCTCGACCCGCAGGTTGCGGCTGTGCGCCATCGCGATGCCGAAGTCCTCGGGATGCAGTTCGTATTCGCGGACCACGCCATCGCGCAGCTCGCCGACCAGGGTGCCGGCGCCCAGCGAGAGCTCGTCCATGCCGTCGCGGCCCCACACCACCAGCGCGCGCTGCGCGCCGAGTTCCTGCAGCACGCGCACCTGGATGCCGACCAGGTCCGGATGGAACACGCCCATCAGGATGCCGGGGGCATTGGCCGGATTGGTCAGCGGGCCAAGGATGTTGAACAGCGTGCGCACGCCCATCTCGCGCCGCACCGGCGCCACCACCTTCATCGCCGGGTGGTGGACGGGGGCGAACATGAAGCCGATCCCGCAGCGCTCGATGCAGGCCGCGACCTGCCCCGGCTGCAGCTCGATGTTGGCGCCCAGCGCTTCCAGCACGTCGGCGCTGCCCGACTTCGACGACACGCTGCGGTTGCCGTGCTTGGCGACCTTGCCACCGGCCGCCGCCACCACGAACATGCTCGCGGTGGAGATGTTGAAGGTGTGCGCGCCATCGCCGCCGGTGCCGACGATGTCGACCAGGTGCGTGCGGTCGGCGACGTCGACCGGACGCGCGAATTCGCGCAGCACGGTCGCCGCGGCGGCGATCTCGCCGACGGTTTCCTTCTTCACCCGCAGCCCGGTGAGGATCGCCGCGGTCATGACCGGCGAAACCTCGCCGCGCATGACCTGGCGCATCAGCTCGACCATTTCGTCGAAGAAGATCTCGCGGTGCTCGATGGCGCGCTGCAGCGCGTCCTGCGGGGTGAAGGGCATCGGGTCAGCGCTCCAGGAAGTTCTTCAGCAGCGCGTGGCCGTGCTGGGTCAGGATGGATTCGGGATGGAACTGCACGCCTTCGACCGGATGCCCGCGATGGCGCAGGCCCATGATCGCCTCCATCGAACCGTCGTCGTTCTCGGTCCACGCGGTGATTTCCAGCGCATCCGGGAGCGTGGCCTTGTCCACCACCAGCGAGTGGTAGCGGGTGGCCTCAAAGCCGTCCGGCAGGCCGGCGAACACGCCCTTGCCCTGGTGGCGGATGCGCGAGGTCTTGCCATGCATGATCTTGCCCGCGCGCACCACGTCGCCGCCGTAGACCTGGCCGATGCTCTGGTGGCCCAGGCACACGCCGAGGATCGGCGTGGTCGCGCCCAGGCGCTCGACCACCGCCATCGACACCCCTGCCTCGTTCGGCGTGCACGGCCCGGGCGAGATCACGATGCGTTCCGGCGCCAGCCGCTCGATCTCGTCCACCGTCAGCGCATCGTTGCGCTCCACCCGCACCTCCGCGCCCAGCGACTGCAGGTACTGGACGAGGTTCCAGGTGAAGGAGTCGTAGTTGTCGATCATCAGCAGCACGTCACAACCCCTTCGCCGCTTCGGCCACCGCGCGGAACAGCGCGCGGCCCTTGTTCATGGTCTCGTCCCACTCGGCCTGCGGGTCGGAGTCGTAGACGATGCCGGCACCGGCCTGCACGTGCAGGCGGCCGTCCTGGATCACCGCGGTGCGGATGGCGATGGCGGTGTCGGCGTCGCCGTGCCAGCCGATGTAGCCGACCGCGCCGGAGTAGATGTTGCGCTTGACCGGTTCCAGCTCGCGGATGATCTGCAGCGCGCGGATCTTCGGCGCGCCGCTGACGGTGCCGGCGGGGAAGGTGGCGCGCAGCACGTCCATGTAGGACAGGCCCTGCTTCAGGCGGCCGGTGACTTCGCTGACGATGTGCATGACGTGGCTGTAGCGTTCGATCACGAACTGCTCGCCCACCACCACCGTGCCCGGCTCGGACACGCGGCCGGCATCGTTGCGGCCAAGGTCGATCAGCATCAGGTGCTCGGCGCGCTCCTTCGGGTCGGCCAGCAACTCGGCTTCCAGCGCCAGGTCTTCCTCGTGGGTCCGGCCGCGCGGGCGGGTGCCGGCGATCGGGCGCACGGTGACTTCGCCCCCGCCGTCAACGGTATGTTGCAGGCGGACCAGGATCTCCGGCGAGGAACCGACCACCTGGGTCGCGCCGGTATCCAGGAAATACATGTACGGCGACGGATTCGTCGCCCGCAGCGCGCGGTACACGTCCACCGGGCGCGCGCGGAACGGCACGCTCAGGCGCTGGCTGAGCACCACCTGGAAGGCATCGCCGGATGCGATGTACTGCTTGCTGCGATGGACCGCCTCGATGAAGCCCTCGCGGGTGAAGCCGCTGACGAAATCGGCCTCGTCGAGGGCGTTGCCGTGCAGGGTTTCCGGATAGCCGCGCCCGGCCTGGCGCAGGCGGTGCGCCAGCGCATCCAGCCGCCGCTGCGCGCGCGCCCACGCCTGCGGCTGGCGCGGGTCGGCGTGCACGATCAGGTACAGCCGGCCCTTGAGGTTGTCGAACACCGCCAGTTCCTCGCTGAGCATCAGCAGGATGTCGGGCGTGCCGAGTTCGTCCGGCAGCGGGTTCGCGCGCAGGCATGGCTCGATGTATTCGATGCACTCGAAGCCGAACCAGCCCACCAGCCCGCCTGAAAAGCCGGGCAGGCCGTCCAGCTTCGGCACCCGGTAGTGCGCGCGCAGGCGTTCGACCTCGGCCAGCGGATCGTCGAGTTCGCGGGTCTCCACGACTTCGCCGTGCTCGCGCACCTGCAGCGCGTGGCCGCGCACCTCGTACACCCGCCGCGCCGGCAGGCCGATGATCGAATAGCGGCCGAAGCGCTCGCCGCCCTCCACCGATTCGAACAGGTAGGTGTGCGGGCCGTCGGCCAGCTTCAGGTAGACCGACAGCGGGGTGTCGAGGTCGGACAGGACCTCGCGCACGACCGGGATCAGGGTATGGCCGTCAGCGGCGTGCTGGTCGAACTGGGCGTGCGTGATCAAGCGGGGTGTCCTTCATGGGCATGGGAGCGACCTGGGCGGCGGAATCTCGCCACCATCGCCAACCCTGTTCGAAAGACGGAATCGCCCGGTTCATGCGCCAACTGTAGCCGCCGCGGGCGGGCTTCGGCAAACCCGCCCCGGCTGTCACGCCGGCGTCACGCGCCGCGCGGATCATCGAAGGCCATTGCAGGGACGATTGACGGGCAGGACGCCCACCCTTCCCCGAAGCCGGTGCCGCACCCCTCCCGCGGCGTCGGCTTTCTTTTTCCAGCGATGCCGCCCGTGCTCAGCGCACCGCCGCCACCGCCTGCTTCATCCGGGCGATGACCGCGGCGTAGTCGGGCTTGCCGAAGATCGCGCTGCCGGCGACGAAGGTATCCGCGCCCGCTGCGGCGATGTCCGCGATGTTGTCCGGCTTCACCCCGCCGTCGATCTCCAGCCGGACCGGCCGGCCGCTGGCGTCGATCAGCTCGCGCACGCGGCGCAGCTGGCGGAGCGCGGACGCGATGAACGACTGCCCGCCGAAGCCGGGATTGACCGACATCAGCAGCACGTAGTCGATCTCGTCCAGCATCACCTCCAGCACGTCCAGAGAACTGGCCGGGTTGAACACCAGCCCGGCCTGGCAGCCCTTCGACTTGATCAGCTGCACGCTGCGATGGACGTGCCTGCTGGCCTCGGGATGGAAGCTGATGTGCGATGCGCCGGCGTCGGCGAACATCGGGATCAGGCCGTCCACCGGCTCCACCATCAGGTGCACGTCGATCGGGGCGGTGACGCCATGCTTGCGCAACGCCTCGCACACCAGCGGGCCGATGGTGAGGTTGGGCACGTAATGGTTGTCCATCACGTCGAAATGCACCCAGTCGGCACCGGCCGCCAGCACGTTGTCCACCTCTTCGCCGAGCCTGGCGAAGTTGGCGGAAAGGATCGAAGGTGCGATGACGGTCGGTTGCATGATGCTCGTCATTCCCGCGAAGGCGGGAATCCATTGGCTTTGGGCTGCCAAGTCTAACGTCCCGGGCTCCCCGCGAAGGCGGGGAGGACATCACTTCCGGTTCCGCAGCGCCTTGATGCGGTCGTAGGCCGCGTTGATCTCGCGCGCCTTGGCTTCGGCCTGGCGCTGCAGTTCCGGCGCGGCACCGGCCACGCGGTCCGGGTGGTATTGCGAGATCAGGCGGCGATAGGCCAGGTCGATCTCGGCGTCGGAGGCTTCCTCGGTCAGGCCGAACACCCGGTAGGGGTTGTCGCGGGTGGACTTGAACCAGTCGGCATCGAACGCATGGCCGATCAGCAGGCCCAGCAGGCCGCCCGCCGGGTGGCGCAGCAGCAGCCAACCCGCGATCAGCCCGAAGAACTTGCCGTACCAGCGTTTCATGGGCGCCATCTTACAAGGCCGGCAACAGGGCGCGGGGCATCCGCCGGCCTTAGACTAGGCGCCCCTCGATTGCACGCGCGCGCATGGCCACCACCCTGCTCCAGTCCGACCTCCCCGGCCTGAACCTGATCCACCGCGGCAAGGTGCGCGACGTGTTCGACCTCGGCGACGGCCACCTGCTGATGGTCGCGACCGACCGCCTGAGCGCGTTCGACGTGGTGCTGCCCGACCCGATCCCCGGCAAGGGCGAGATGCTCTGCCAGATCAGCAATTTCTGGTTCGACAAGACCGCGCACATCATCGCCAACCACCTGACCGGCATCGATGTCGCCTCGGTGCTGCCGGCCGGCGTGGATCCCGCGCTGTACGCAAAACGTGCGGTGGTCACGAAGAAGCTGACCCCGGTACCGGTGGAATGCATCGCCCGCGGCTACATCATCGGCAGCGGCTGGAAGGACTACCAGCGCACCGGCGAAGTCAGCGGCATCCGGCTGCCGGCAGGCCTGCAGCAGGCGCAGCAGTTGCCGGCGCCGATCTTCACCCCGTCGACCAAGGCGGCGGTGGGCGACCACGACGAGAACATCGATTTCGCCACCGCGGTCGACCTGGTCGGCCGCGAACGCGCCGAACAGGTGCGTGATGCAACGCTGGCGCTGTACGCCTTCGCCCGCGACTACGCGGCGCAGCGCGGGATCCTGCTGGCCGACACCAAGTTCGAGTTCGGCACCGATGTCGACGGCAGGCTGTACGTGATGGACGAGATGTTCACCCCGGATTCCAGCCGCTACTGGCCGGCGGAGCAGTACCAGGTTGGCACCAGCCCGCCCAGCTACGACAAGCAGTTCGTGCGCGACTACCTGGAAACACTGGACTGGAACAAGACCGCGCCCGGCCCGCGCCTGCCCGCGGACGTGATCGACAGGACCCGCGCCAAGTACGCGGAGGCGCTGCAGAAACTGGCCGGGATTTCGATCGACTGACGCCTGCGTGGCAGGCGCGCCGGCCTTGCCCGGCGGGCACCTGCGGCGCAAGCTCGGCCCACCCTGCCTGCGAGCGCGCGCCGTGACTGCCGCCAGTACCGAACGCCCCATCGACCGCTGGTTCGCCCATTACTCCGGCGACCACCGGAACCCGGTCAACCAGCGCATCCACGTGGTCGCGGTGCCGCTGATCCTGTGGAGCGTGGTCGGCCTGCTCTGGTGCATCCCGGTCGTCGGCAGCTGGTTCCGGCCAGGCCTGTGGGCGGCGCTGGCGATGTTCGCCGCATGGATGTTCTATTACCGGGCCTCGCGCGCGATCGGCTTCGGCATGCTGGCGACCTTCGTGGCGATGGCGTGGCTGACCCGCTGGCTGCACGACACGCTGGCCACGCCGGGCCTGGCCAGGCTGGCGCTGGGCGTGTTCGTGCTCGCCTGGATCGCGCAGTTCATCGGCCACGGCAAGCGCTACGAGGGCAAGCGGCCGAGCTTCTTCACCGACCTCAAGTACCTGCTGGTCGGTCCGGCCTGGGTGCTGGCCAAGCTGTACAGGAAGCTCGGCTGGTCCTGGTGAGGGCCTGAGGCTGCGATGGCGCCTACCGTCGCGTGTTCGCACCGCGGCTCAAGATGCGGCGACGCCAACACCCGACGGTCTCGCCATCGTGGGTAGTCACTCGCGACTTGGAATCGAGTTCTCGAACATCCGCGCTTCCGGCTTGAACGCGCGCGGCGCGAAGCCGAAATCCCGCTGCGCCGGCTGCGGGTCGAACAGCATGTCGTGGCGCATGCGTTCGACCGCGGCGGCGCTGATGTCGGTGGCGATGCCACGCGCGCGTGCCGCTTCCAGTGCCAGCCGGAACAGCGGCATCGGCAATTCGTGCAGGACCGGCCGCGGCTGCAGGCAGGCCAGCACGCGCTGCACCATCTCCCGGTACGGCAGGGTCTCGCCACCCGGCAGGTCGTAGCTGCGGCCGTGGGTCGCCGCCGCGGTGCAGGCCGCGAACGCGGCGGCGGCGAGGTCGGCCACGTGCACCGGCTGGCGCAGGCCATCGCTGCGCCGGGGCAGCAGGAAGTGGCCCCAGCGGCCGGCCAGCGCGGCGATGCGGGTGAGGGTGGCATCGCGGCCGGCGCCGTACACCAGGGTCGGGCGCAGCATGGTCGCGTGGGCGCCGCGCAGTTCCGCCTGCGCGAACAGCGCCGCCTCCGCGCCCAGCAGCCGGCGCGCGAGGTCGCGTTCGTCGTCGTCCGCGGAGCCATGCTTGGTGGCCGCGCTGGTGGAGCCGAACGCGACGATGCGCGGCGCCCGGATCGTGGCCTGCGCGTGCCAGCGCGCGAACAGGTCCAGCGGGCCGCAGCTGAAGATCGCGTCCACCGCGTCCGGCAGGCCGCGCACGCCGGCCAGGTCGCCGCCCAGCCAGTGCCGGCCGGGCGCATCCGAATGCGACTGCCGGGAAACCGCGAAGACCCGCCAGCCGGCGTCGTTCAGGCGCTCCAGCAAGGGTGCGCCAAGCTGGCCGCTGGCACCGAAGACCAGGGCTGTCTTCATGCCGCCGCGCTCACGCCAGCCCGGTGAACAGGCGCGCGTTCACCAGCAGGTGCACCGCGACGCTGGCGGCATAGCCCAGCGCGATCGCCCAGCTCCACTTGAGGTGGCTGAAGAACGTGTACTGGCCGTGCGCCTGGCCCATCAGCGCCACCCCGGCGGCGGAGCCGATCGACAGCAGGCTGCCGCCGACGCCGGCGGTCAGGGTCACCAGCAGCCACTGGCCGCCATCCATCTCCGGCGCCATCTGCAGCACCGCCACCATCATCGGGATGTTGTCCAGCACCGCCGACATCAGCCCCACCAGCACGTTGGCGGTGGTCGGCCCCAAGCCGCCGTAGAACTGCTGCGACAGCAGGGCCAGGTAGCCGCAGTAACCCAGCGCGCCCACGCACATGATCACCCCGAAGAAGAACAGCAGGGTGTCCCACTCGGCGCGCGCGACCTGCTCGTAGCTGTCGAATGCGTCGATGTCGCCGGGCGCGCCCTCGCGCGCGAACTCGCTGGCCTGCTGGGCGTTGGCGACGCGGGTCAGGTGCCAGCCGTACAGCTTGAGCAGCGCCAGCCCGGTCATCATCCCCATGAATGGCGGCAGGTGCAGGAACTGGTGGAACCCCACCGCCAGCGCCACCGTCAGCCCGAACAGGATGACGATCACCCACGCCCCGCGGCGCAGGCGCACCTGCTCGTCGGCCAGCGCCGGGGTGCCGCGCGGGACCGCCGCGTGCATGCACAGTGCCGGCACCCCCCAGTTCACCAGCGCCGGCAGGAACAGCGCGAAGAAGCCGGCGAACGGCACCTTGCCCGCCTGCCAGACCATCAGGGTGGTGATGTCGCCGAACGGGCTGAAGGTGCCGCCGGCGTTGGCCGCCACCACGATGTTGATGCACGCCAGCGCGACGAAGCGCGGATCGTCGCGGCCCACCGCCAGCACCACCGCGCACATCACCAGCGCGGTGGTCAGGTTGTCGATCAGCGGCGACAGGAAGAACGCCAGCGCGCCGGTGGCCCAGAACAGCGCGCGATACCCCAGCCCCCTGCGCAGCAACCACACGCGCAGGGCCTCGAACAGGCCGCGCTCGCTCATCGCGTTGACGTAGGTCATCGCCGCCAGCAGGAACAGCAGCAACTCGGCGAATTCCAGCAGGTAGTCGCGCACCGCCGCATGCAGTTCCGCGGACTGCCCGGCCTGCGCGGACGCAAACGCCAGCAGGGCCCAGATCGCGCCCGCGGCCAGCATCACCGGCTGCGACTTGCGCAGCCCGGTGAATTCCTCGGCGATCACGAACAGGTAGGCGACCACGAACCAAAGCAGGGCGACATAGCCCACCCAGTGCGAGGCGAACCCGGCCTGCACCGGGGACGCCGCCGAGGCCGCCAGCGGCATCGCCGCCAACAGCGCGCCGGCGGCCAGGCGCATGGCCGGCAGTGGGATCGAGGGCATCACGGAACCGGGTGGAGGCAATTGCGGGAGTCTAACCCGCGGTTTCCGATGGGCCGGGCGGCAAGGTCACCCGCAACCAGGCGTAGCCGGCCAGCGCCGACACCAGCGAGGCGCACAGCACGCCAAGCACCGCGCTCGGGAACAGGCCGCCGTCGTCGGCGAACGCCAGCGAGGCGATGAACAGGCTCATGGTGAAGCCGATCCCGCACAGCAGCCCCAGCCCGACCATCGCCTTCCAGTCCATGCCTTCGGGGAACCGTGCAATCCCGCTGGCACGCGCCAGCCCGGCCGCGGCCAGCACCCCGACCGGCTTGCCCAGCACCAGTCCCAGCGCCACCCCCAACGGTACCGGCGCGAGCACGTCGGCCAGCGCGAAGCCGCCGAGCGCCAGCCCGGCATTGGCGAACGCGAACACCGGCAGGATCAGGTACGCCACCCACGGGTGCAGCGCGTGCTCCAGCGTTTCCAGCGGCGAATGCTGGGTCTCGTCGTCGATCGCGTCCTTGCGGTCCAGGTGCGGGATCAGCAGGCCGGTGGCGACCCCGGCCAGGGTTGCGTGGACACCGGACTTGAGCACCGCCACCCACGCCACCAGCCCCAGCAGCAGGTACGGCGTCAGCGCCTGCACCCCGCGCCGGTTCAGCACCACCATCGCCGCGATCGCCGCGCCCGCCCACGCCAGCGCCAGCACCGACAGCTCGCTGGTGTAGAACAGCGCGATGATGATGATCGCGGCAAGGTCGTCGATCACCGCGATGGTGGACAACAGCAGCTTCATCGCCACCGGCACCCGCGAGCCCAGCAGCGACAGGATCCCCAGCGCAAACGCGATGTCGGTCGCCGCCGGCACCGCCCAGCCCTGCATCGCCTGGGGGTCGCCGCGGTTGATCCAGGCGTAGATGGCCGCCGGCACCGCCACCCCGGCCAGCGCGCACAGCACCGGCAGCGACAGTTGCGAGGGGGTGGACAGCTGGCCGGACAGCGCCTCGCGCTTGAGCTCCAGCGCCACCAGCAGGAAGAAGATCGCCATCAGGCCGTCGTTGATCCACAGCAGCAGCGGCTTGGCGATCTTGAGCGCGCCGAACTGGACTGCCACCGGCACCCCGCGGATGCCGTCGTAGGTCGCGGCCAGCGGCGAGTTGGCCCAGGCCAGCGCCACCAGCGCCGCGCCGATCAGCAGGATGCCGGCCGACGCCTCCAGCTGCAGGAAGCGTCCCAGTGCATGCCGGGCGCGATTCAGGATGGTCGGTTCATCGCTCATTGCACCGCAGTATACGAAGCGTGGCCGGCGTGTCGCCGCCGGCCGGCCGCGTTCACCCCCGGAAGTGCTTGCGCAATCCGGTCCAGCAGGCCTGGTAATCGTGTTGCCGGTGGCCGGCGTCGAGTGCCTGCCGGGTCGGCCGGATCACGTTGCGGGTCTCGAACATGAAGGCCATGGTGTCGACGATGTAATCCGGCTTCGAGGTGTCGGCGTTGCTGGCCTTGTCGAAGGTCGAAGCGTCCGGGCCGTGGCCGGTCATGCAGTTGTGCAGCGAGCAGCCGCCGGGCGCGAAACCCTCCGCCTTGGCGTCGTATTCGCCATGCACCAGGCCCATGAACTCGCTGGCGATGTTGCGGTGGAACCACGGCGGGCGGAACGTGTCCTGCGCGGCCAGGATCCGCGGCGGGAAGATCGCGAAGTCCAGGTTGCCGACCCCCGGGGTGTCGGTGGGCGAGGTCAGCACCAGGAAGATCGAAGGGTCCGGGTGGTCGTAGCTGATCGAACCGATGGTGTTGAACAGCCGCAGGTCGTATTTGCAGGGCACGTGGTTGCCGTGCCAGCCGACCACGTCCAGCGGCGAATGGCCGATGGCCGCGCGCCACAGGTGGCCCTGGAACTTGGCGACGAGTTCGAAGTCGCCCTCGACGTCCTCGAACGCCGCATTCGGGGTCAGGAAATCGCGCGGGTTGGCCAGCCCGTTGCTGCCGATCGGGCCAAGGTCCGGGATCCGCAGGAACGCGCCGAAGTTCTCGCACACGTAGCCGCGCGCGCTGCCATCCGGCAGCGCCACCCGGAAGCGGACTCCGCGCGGGATCACCGCGATTTCCTGCGGTGCCACGTCCAGCACGCCGAGTTCGGTTTCGATGTGCAGGCGGCCCTGCTGCGGCACGACCAGCAGTTCGCCGTCGGCGTCGTAGAAGAAGCGGCCGTGCATGTCGCGGTTGGCCGCGTACAGGTGGATGCCGATGCCGGACTGCGAAGCCGGCGAACCGTTGCCGGCCATCGTGACCAGGCCATCGACGAAGTCGGCCGCGGCCTCCGGCATCGGCAGCGGGTTCCAGCGCAGCTGGTCCGGGGTCACCGGGCCGCTGCCGAAATCGTTGTGGAAGGCCGCGTGGTCGAGCAGGGCGAACGGCCCGTGGATCGCCGCCGGGCGGATCCGGTACAGCCAGCTGCGGCGGTTGCTGTGCCGCGGCGCGGTGAACGCGGTGCCGCTGAGCTGCTCCGCGTACAGGCCGTGGGCCACGCGCTGCGGCGAGTTGCGCCCGTCCGGCAGGGTGCCGGCAAGCGCTTCGCTGGCGAATTCGTTGCCGAAGCCGCTCTGGTATCCGGTGCTGGCGATGGCCATGGTGTCGTGTCCCTTACAGCACGCCGCGGCGCATCTGGTCGCGCTCGATGCTCTCGAACAGCGCCTGGAAGTTGCCTTCGCCGAAGCCCTCGTTGCCCTTGCGCTGGATGATCTCGAAGAAGATCGGGCCGAACGCGTTCTGGGTGAAGATCTGCAGCAGCTTGCGCTGGTGGGTCTCCGGATCGGCATCGATCAGGATCTTGTTCCTGGCCAGCCGCGCCACGTCCTCGCCGTGGCCCGGTACCCGCAGGTCGATCACCTCGAAGTAGGTGTCCGGGGTGTCCAGGAACTGCACGCCGGCGGCGTGCATCGCCTCCACCGAGGCGTAGATGTCGTCGGTGAACAGCGCGATGTGCTGGATGCCCTCGCCGTGGTAGGCGTCGAGGTATTCGTTGATCTGCGACTTCGGGTCGCTGGATTCGTTGAGCGGGATGCGCACGATGCCGTCCGGCGCGGTCATCGCCTTCGACACCAGCCCGGTCTTGGCGCCCTTGATGTCGAAGTAGCGGATCTCGCGGAAGTTGAACAGCTTCTCGTAGTAGTCCGACCACTTCTGCATGTTGCCGAAGTAGAGGTTGTGGGTCAGGTGGTCGATGAAGGTCAGGCCGAAGCCCTTCGGGTCCTGCCCGGCGCCCTCGATGGCGACGTAGTCGGCATACGGGTCGCCGGCCTCGGCATCCACCAGGTACAGCATGCAGTCGCCGATGCCCTTCACCACCGGCGCGTCGATCGCGCGCGTCTGCGGCTTGTGGTCGATCACTTCGCCGCCGTTGCCGATCACCGTTTCCAGCACGGACGCGACCGGTGCGTGGAAGCGGATCGCGAAGCCGCAGGCGGACGGGCCGTGCGCGGCGGCGAAATCCGACGCGAACGAGTCCGGCGCCTCGTTGAGCAGGAAGTTCACCCCGCCCTGCCGGTACAGGGTGATCGCGCGGGCCCTGTGGCGGCGGGTCGCGCTGAAGCCCATGCTGCACAGGTAGCGGTGCATGGCCTCGGCGTGGCCCGGCGGGACCGCGAATTCGACGAACTCGAAGCCGTCGATCCCCATCGGGTTCTCGAAGGTGGTGACCTGCATGCCGGGGTTCATACTGTTCGAAGCTGGCTGGGCGCTCATGGAGGCTTCCTCGCTGGGGCCGTCCATCTTATAGTTTCACTTGCAACCATCTCAAGCGGCGGTGCAGCAGATGTCCCCACCCGGCAAACCCAGGCCCGCCGCGCAGGCGCACCCGACCCTGGACCTCGACCACTTCCTGCCGTACCGGCTGAGCGTGCTGTCCAACCGGATCAGCAGCGCGATCGCCCGCGAGTACTCGCAGCGGTTCGCGCTGGGGGTGACCGAATGGCGGGTGATGGCGGTGCTGGCCCGCTACCCCGGCCTGTCCGCCAGCAAGGTCGCGCTGCGCACCGCGATGGACAAGGTCGCGGTCAGCCGCGCGGTGGCCCGGCTGCTGGAGGCGGGCCGGATCGAGCGCGAATTCGACGACGACGACCGCCGGCGCTCGGTGCTGCGGCTGTCCGCGGCCGGGCGGGCGGTCCACGACCAGGTCGCGCCGCTGGCGCTGGCGTTCGAGCGCCACGTGCTGGGCGGCATGCCGGCGGACGAGCGCGACCTGCTGTTCCGCCTGCTGGACCGGCTGGACGAACTGGAACTGCGCGCGGAACACGCCGTTTCCGAGCCGGGCACCACCCAGGCCTGAGCCGAACCCGTCGCGCACCAACGGAAACGGCGGCCTCGGCCGCCGTTTCCGCATCACCGCAAGGCGAACTATTTCACGCCGTGCATCAGGCGCTGGATCAGCGGGGCGATCAGGAACAGCAGCACGCCGAAGCCGAGCAGGATCCAGAAGCCGAAGGTGTAGCCGGACTGCGCGGAGGCCACGGACATCCCCTCGCTGCCGGACACGTGGCTGGCGAAGATGCCGGACAGGTTGTTGCCGATCCCGGTGGACAGGAACCAGCCGCCCATCGCGAAGCCCACCAGCCTGCTCGGCGCCAGCTTGGTGGTCATCGACAGGCCGATCGGCGACAGGCACAGCTCGCCGATCGACTGGATCACGTAGACCATGAACAGCGTCCAGAACGGGATCTTCATGGTCTGCGGGTCCAGCAGGCTGGACAGCGCGAACATCAGCAGCAGGAACGCCAGGCCGTTGAAGATGATGCCAAGGCCGAACTTGCGCGGGATCGACGGGTTGTTGCGGCCCATCTTCACCCACAGCCAGGCCAGCACCGGGGCCAGGGTGATGATCGCAACCGAGTTCACCGACTGGAACCAGGCGTTCGGCCAGATGAAGCCGCCGGCGGCGCCGAGGTCGCGGTCCACGATCTTGTCGGACAGGAAGCTGAAGGAACTGCCGGCCTGCTCGAAGAACATCCAGAACAGCACGTTGAAGGCGAAGATGATCAGCAACGCGATCACCTTGTCGCGCGCCACCGAGCCCTCGCGGATGCCCTCGACCAGCAGCATGACGCCCAGCCCCACGAACATCGCGGTGAGCACCCACTGCAGCGAACTGGCGCCCATCGACAGCAGGAAGTAGATCACCGGGATCGCCACCAGCGCGCCGATCGCGGTCATCAGCACCCGGCCGCCACCCTCGGCGCCCTCCGGCGGACGGCCCACGCCCTTCAGCTGGGCCCGGCCGAACCAGAACCACACCAGCGAGACCAGCATGCCGACGCCGGAGGCGATGAACACCACCTTGTAGGCCGGGCTGTCGGACGAGCCGCCCAGCATGCGCTCGGCGAGGAAGCCGGTCAGGATCGGCGCCAGCATCGCGCCGAGGTTGATGCCCATGTAGAACAGGGTGAAGCCGGAATCACGGCGCTCGTCGGTGGGCGAATACAGCTTGCCGACCATGGTCGAGATGTTCGGCTTGAACAGGCCGTTGCCGGCGATGATGGTGGCCAGGCCGAGCTTGAACACGCTCTCGTCCGGCATCGAGATCATGAACAGGCCGGCGGCCATGATGATCGCGCCGACCAGGATCGAGCGCTGGTACCCGATGATCTTGTCGGCCACGTAACCGCCGAAGATCGCCGCCGCGTACACCAGCGCCAGGTAGGCGCCGTAGGTCTGGTTGGCCGAGGCCTCGCCGGTGTCGGCGCCGCCGTGGAACTGGGCGACGATGTACAGCACCAGCGCCCAGCGGATCCCGTAGAACGCGAAACGCTCCCAGAATTCGGTCATGAACAGCATCCACAGCGGACGCGGATGACCCATCAACTGGGTGTATTCCGGGATCGGGCCCGGCGTCGAAGTTGCGGCACCGCTCATGCGGTTTCCCCCGTCTTTGATTCGTGGAAAGAAGTCGGAATGTCGGTCCGCGGCGTGCGCGGAACCGGCGGAGCATCACCGAACCGGCGATCCCACGTCAAACCTCGCGCATTCAGGCCAGGCTGCTGCGATGCAGCAGCGACGCGGGTTCAGGGGGCATCGGCCGCCGCATCGGCGCGACCCGGGCCGATCGCGGTGCGCACCTCGAACAGCTCGGGGAAGAAGGTCAGGTCCAGCGCCTTGCGCAGGAACGCCACCCCACTGGAACCGCCGGTGCCGGGCTTGAAGCCGATGATCCGCTGCACCGTGCGCATGTGCCGGAACCGCCACAGCTGGAACTGGGTCTCGAGGTCGACCAGGTCCTCGCACAGGGCGTATTCGCGCCAGTACAGGCCGGTGTCCTCGTAGATGCGCTCGAACACCGGCAGCAGCGCCGGGTCCAGCGCGTGCGGCTGCGACCAGTCGCGCTGCAGGTGGGCATCCGCCACCGCGTGCCCCCAGCGCGCGAGGTAGCGCAGGAACTCGTCGTACAGGCTGGGCGCGCGCAACACCGCGTCCAGCGCGGCATGGCCGGCCTGGTCGTGGGCGAAGACCTTGAGCATCGCCGCGTTCTTGTTGCCCATCAGGAATTCGACGCTGCGGTACTGCAGGGACTGGAAGCCGGAGGAAGGCCCGAGCACCGCGCGGAACTCCATGTACTCGGACGGCGTCAGCGTCTCCAGCACCGACCACTGCGCGGTCAGCTGGTCCAGCACCCGCTTGCAGCGCGCCACCACCTTGCCGAATTGCCAGACCCGATCCTCACGCAGGTGGCCAACCGCGGCGGTCAGCTCGTGGATCAGCAGCTTCAGCCACAGCTCGCTGGTCTGGTGCTGGATGATGAACAGCATCTCGTCGTGGTGCGGCGGCTGCGACAGCGGCTGCTGCGCGGACAGCAGGGTCGGCAGCTGCAGGTAGCCGCCATAGGTCATGCGGCCGGCAAGATCGGTATGGATGCCCGCTTCCAGGTCGCGCCGGTTGTCGTCGATGCCCATCGCCGGATTCTCGCACGCGACCCGGCCGGGCCGTTCCATACGCCACGCAACTGTCACGAAAATGCAGCACAATCACGCGGTGCGAGCCGGGGGCCGGTTCGCGGCAACCCCGGGAATCCACTTGATGAAACAGCTATTCCAGCGCGCCGCGCTGTTGGCGCTGGCCTTGTGCGCGCCGTTCGCGGTGCAGGCGCAGGTCAACCTGACCGGCGGCACCTACAGCCAGGATTTCAACACGCTGGCCAACTCCGGAACGAATTCGAGCCTGCCCGCGGGTTGGGCGCTCAGTGAGTCCGGCGCGAATGCGAACACCACCTATACCGCGGGCACGGGTTCAGGCAATGCCGGCGACAGCTACAGCTTTGGTGCGGCCGCCAACGCCGAACGCGCCCTTGGCGGCCTGCTCAGCGGCAGCCTGACACCGACCTTCGGCGCCTGCTTCACCAACGGCACCGGTAGTGCCCTCAGCAGCTTCGATGTCGCCTACACCGGCGAACAGTGGCGCCTCGGCACTGCGGCGCGCACTGACCGCATCGACTTCCAGTACAGCCTCAATGCCACGTCGTTGACTACCGGCACATGGGTCGACGCCGATGCGCTGGATTTCACCACCCCCAACACCGCGACCACCGGCGCCAAGGACGGCAATGCCGCCGGCAACCGCACCGCGATCAGCGCGACCGTGGGCAGCATTTCGATCGCCAGCGGCGCCACCTTCTGCGTGCGCTGGAACGATTTGAACGCCTCCGGCGCGGATGACGGCCTGGCCGTAGACGACTTCTCGATCACCGTGGCCGGGGTCCCGCTGCCCAACCTGTCGATCAATGATGTCAGCCAGGTCGAGGGCAACAGCGGCACCACCGATTTCGTGTTCACCATCGCCCTGAGCGCCGCCGCCGCGGCCGACGTCACCGTCGCCTACGCCACCAGCAGCGACTCCGCGACATCCGGCGTCGACTTCACCGCGACCAGCGGCACCGCCACCATCACCGCGGGCAACACCAGCACCACGATCGCCGTGCCGGTGACCGGCGACGGCGACCTGGAAATCAACGAGACCTTCCTGGTCACCCTGAGCAACCCCTCGGCCAATGCGACGATCAGCGACGCCAGCGGCACCGGCACCATCGGCAACGACGACATCGTCATCACCGCGATCAGCACGATCCAGGGCAACGGCGAGCTGTCCAGCCTCGACGGCCAGCTGGTGATGACCGAGGGCGTGGTCACCGCCAAGCGCGGCAACGGCTTCTTCCTGCAGTCGTTCGCCAGCGAGGGTGATGCCGCCAATGACGGCGACCCGGCCACGTCCGAGGGCATCTTCGTGTTCACTTCGGCCGCACCGGCGATGGTGGTGGTCGGCGACCATGCCCGCGTCACCGGCACCGTGGACGAGTTCTTCGGCAGCGCCGAGACCCCGACCACCGAAATCGTCTCGCCCAGCGTTGCGGTGCTGGCCACCGGCATCGCCCTGCCGGCGCCAGTGGAACTGACCGCGGCCATGGCCGGCCCCGGCAGCCTGCCGGATGCGCTGGAGCCCTTCGAAGGCATGCTGGTCAGCGTGGCCAACGGCGTGGTCACCGCGCAGACCAACGGTTTCATCAACGAAAGTTCGGCGACCTCCGGCGACAGCAATACCGCGTTCGAGTTCGTGATCACCGACGTGCCGCGCCCGCTGCGCGAGGAAGGCATCAGCATCTTCGATCCGTTCCCGGTGCCGCCAGCCAAGCAGGCGACCATCCCGTACTTCGACGCCAACCAGGAACGCATCAAGGCGTTCCCGCTGCTGGGCACCCGCCTGGTCGCGGATGCCGGCGCACCGGTCAGCGGCCTGGTCGGCCCGCTGACCTACTTCGGCGACTCGTGGGAACTGCTGTACGACGTGGCCAACCCGCCGGTCATCGGCCAACCCACCGCGAGCGCGGTCAGCGACCCGGGCGCCAACGACATCACCGTCGCCGGCTTCAACCTGCTGCGCTTCTTCGACACCGTCAACGACCCGGCGATTGGTGAGCCGGTGCTGACCCCGGCCGCGTTCGCCAACCGCCTGGCAAAGACCGGCGCGGCGATCTGCGACTGGGTCAAGGCCCCGGACATCCTGGGCGTGGTCGAAGTCGAGAACCTCGGCACCCTGACCGAGCTGGCGAACTACATCAACGGCAACTGCGCCAGCGCGCCGGCCTACGCGCCGTACCTGCTGGAAGGCAACGACGTCGGCGGCATCGACGTTGGCTTCCTGGTCAGCACCCGCACGGTGCGCGCCGGGGTGCCCCGCGTGCAGGTGGCGTCGGTCGCCCAGCACGGCAAGGACACCGAGTACGGTACCAACCCGCTCGGTTGCACGCCGGGTGCGGCGGGCTGCACCTCCTCCCTGCTCAACGACCGTCCCTCGCTGGTGCTGCGCGGCGCGGTGAACTTCGCCGACGGCCGCACCTACCCGCTGACCGTGATCACCAATCACCTGCGCTCGCTGGGCGGCAACGACGACCCGGTCGACGGCCGCGTGCGCTACAAGCGCGCCGAGCAGGCGATGGAGCTGGCCAACCTGGTCAACAGCCTGCAGACCGCCAACCCGAACGAGAAGATCGTGCTGGTCGGCGACTTCAATGCGTTCCCGTTCAACGACGGCTACGTGGACTCGATGGGCATCATCACCGGCAACGCCGCCCCCGAGGACGAGGTCATCGAGTACCGCGCCAGCCCGGTCGCCACCCCGCTGGTGCTGGGTGACGAGTTGATCGCCGATCCGCAGCAGCGCTACTCGTACGTGTTCGAAGGCAATGCGCAGACGCTGGACCACGCGGTGGTCAACGAGGCGCTGGTCAACGACCCGGCCGTGTCCGGCCTGGTGGTGGAACATGCGCGCATCAACGCCGACTTCCGCGAAGGCCGCTATGGCGATTTCTCGCTGCCGTACACCGCCGGGAACCCGCCGCTGCGCGTGTCCGACCACGACCCGGTGCGCCTGAGCATCGGCGTGGTGCGTCCGCTCAGCGCAGACCTGGTGCTGACCTGGGCCACCACCTCGATGTCCTCGCGCGGCGCGTTCACCACGCTCACCGTGCACAACACCGGCAGCAACTACATCGCCGGCACCCAGGTCCGCATCGACCTGGAGATCCCGGCGCAGTCGCTTGCCGCGGTCGGCCCGCCCTCGGGCTGGAGCTGCCAGCGCCTGGGCGACGCATCGTTCCTGTGCACCGCCACCAAGACCCTGGCACCGGGTTCCAGGGACGTGTTCAGCGTGACCGTCAGGCCGCGGGTCCGCTTCGCCGCCACCGACCGCATCCGCTTCGAGGCGCAGGCAACGGTGGTCTCCGATCCGATCTCCGGCGACAACAGCGCGGTGCTCGTGCTGCCCTGACCGTCGCGATCCGTTCGACCCGCAAGGCGCAGCCCAGGCTGCGCCTTGTTTTTTGCGGCGCGCAACGGCCCCGTGCTTGCCAGCCGGTATCATCGCGGCTTCGCTACCAGCAGGGCGCTTGATGACCACCGCCGCGACGTTCGAGATCGAATACCTGCAGTTCCTCACCCCGGACGGCACGCTCTCCAGGCCGCTGCCGCCGGCCGTCCCGGAACCGGCGGCGCTGCTGCCGCTGTTCAGGCAGATGCTGTTCCTGCGCACCTTCGACAGCAAGGCGATCGCCCTGCAGCGCACCGGCAAGCTCGGCACCTATGCCGCCTGCCTGGGCCACGAGGCCACCCACGTCGGCATCGGCGCGTCGATGCAGCCCGAGGACGTGTTCGCACCCAGCTACCGCGAATACGGCGCGCAGTTCGCCCGCGGCATGCGCCCGCGCGAGGTGCTGATGTACTGGGGCGGCGACGAGCGCGGCAACCTGCTGACCGGCGCACCGGCCCACGACTATCCGTGGTGCGTGCCGATTTCCACCCAGATGCTGATGGCCTCCGGCGCCGCGCTGAGCTTCAAGCTGCGCAAGCAGGACCGGGTGGCGGTGGCGGTCTGTGGCGATGGCGGCTCCTCGAAGACCGATTTCTACGCGGCGGTGAATTCCGCAGGCGCCTACCAGCTGCCGCTGGTGCTGTGCGTGGTCAACAACGGCTGGGCGATCAGCGTGCCGCGCAAGGCCCAGACCGGCGCCGAAACGCTGGCGCAGAAGGGCCTGGCCGGCGGCCTGCACTGCCTGCAGGTGGACGGCAACGACCTGGTGGCGGTGCTGGAAGCGATGCGCCGCGCCCACGAGCGCGCGCGCAAGGGCGAAGGCGGCAGCGTGATCGAATTCATGACCTACCGCCTGCACGACCACACCACCGCCGACGACGCCCGCCGCTACCGTGGCGAGGACGAAGTGAAGGACGCCTGGCTGCGGGAGCCGTTCCTGCGCCTGCGCAAGTTCCTGACCGATGCCGGGCTGTGGGACGAAGCGCAGGAGAAGGCCTGGATCGAGGAGAGCGGCAAGCGCGTGGACGTGGAAATCAACGCCTACCTGGAAACCCCGGTGCAGCCGGTGGAAGCGATGTTCGATTACCTCTACGGCGACATGCCACCCGATCTGCTGGCGCAGCGGGATGCCGCGATCGCGCTGGAGGGCCGGGCATGAGCGCGCAACCGATCACCCCGGCTCCCATCACGCTCATCGAGGCGATCACCCAGGCGCTGGCGTACGAACTGCGCACGGACGAGTCGGTCGTGGTGCTGGGCGAAGACGTCGGCGTCAACGGCGGCGTGTTCCGCGCCACCGCCGGGCTGTCGGCGGTGTTCGGCACCGAGCGCGTGCTGGACACGCCGCTGGACGAAACCACCATCGCCGGCCTCACCGTCGGCATGGCTTCGCAGGGCATGAAGCCGGTCGCCGAGGCGCAGTTCGACGGCTTCATGTACCCGATGGTCGACTTCATCGTCTGCCACGCCGCGCGCATGCGTTATCGCACCCGCGGCCGGCTGACCTGCCCGATGGTGCTGCGGGTACCGTGGGGCGGCGGCATCCGCGCGCCGGAACACCACAGCGAAGCCAACGAATCGATCTTCACCAACGTGCCCGGCCTGCGGGTGGTGATGCCGTCTTCGCCGCAGCGCGCCTACGGCCTGCTGCTGGCCGCGATCCGCGACCCGGACCCGGTCATCTACATGGAGCCCAAGCGCATCTACCGGCAGTACAAGGAACTGGTCGCCGGACGATGGCGAGGCGCTGCCGCTGGACGTGTGCTTCGTGCTGCGCGACGGCAGCGACATCACCCTGGTGACCTGGGGCGCGCAGGTGAAGGAAACCCTGGAAGCCGCCGAGAAACTGGCCGCGGCGGGCATCAGCGCGGAGGTCATCGACGTCGCCACGCTGACCCCGCTGGACTTCCCCACCATCGCCGAATCGGTGGCCAAGACCGGCCGCTGCGTGATCGTGCACGAGGCCGCGAAGACCGCGGGCTTCGGTGCCGAGATCGCCGCCCGCGTCGCCGAGGAATGCCTGTTCGACCTGCTGGCGCCGGTCGAGCGCGTCACCGGCTACGACACCCACATCCCGCTGTTCCGCCTCGAGATGAAGTACCTGCCGAGCGTGGACAAGATCGTCGCCGCCGCCAGGCGCGCGATGGCCTATTCGTAAAGGACGCCCCATGAGCAAGAAGTTCCTCCTGCCCGACCTCGGCGAAGGCCTGCCGGACGCGACCATCGTCGAGTGGTACGTCAAGGAAGGCGACGTGATCCGCCTCGACGAGAACCTGGTTTCGATGGAAACCGCCAAGGCGGTGGTGGACGTGCCCTCGCCGGTGTCCGGCAAGGTGCTGAAGCTGGCCGGCGGTGCCGGCGACGTGATCGTCACCGGCACCATGCTGGCCGAATTCGAGATCGACCCCAGCCTGCCGCAGCGCGCGGAGGGCCAGGACACCGGCCACCACCACGGCCCGTCGCACGCCGCGCCGGAACCGGCAGCGGCGGCACCCGCCCCGGCCGCCGCGGCGAAGGCCGAACCGGAAGATGCCGGCACCGTGGTCGGCGCGATGCAGGTCGGCAACGCCGTGGTTGCCGAGGCGGCGGTGGCCGTTGGCGGCGTCAAGGCGGTACCGGCGGTGCGCGCGACCGCACGCAAGCTGGGGGTCGACATCGCCCGCGTGCGTGCCAGCGGCCCCGATGGCACGGTGACGATGGACGACGTGAAGCGCGCGGCGGCGGACGGCTCGGCAAAGCCGGGCGCCGCACCGGCCGCGCGCGCCGCGGCACCGGCACCGGCCGCGCCGGCCGCTGCCCCCGCCCAGCGCAGCACGCTGTCGCAGACCGGCAAGCCGATGCGCACCCAGCCACCGGGCGCGGCCGCCAGCGGCCAGCCCGAGCAGCTCAAGGGCGTGCGCCGCAACATGGCGCGGGTGATGGCCGACGCCCGCGACCGGGTGGTGCAGACCACCCTCGTCGACGATGCCGACCTGCACCAGTGGCTTGGCAAGCAGGACATCACCGCGCGCACCATCCGCGCGATCGTGACCGCCTGCCGGGCCGAGCCCGCGCTCAACGCCTGGTTCGACGACGAAAACCTCACCCTCACCAAGCATCCGCACGTGGACCTCGGGCTGGCGGTGGACACCCCCGACGGCCTGTTCGTGCCGGCGCTGCGCAATGCCCACCTGCTGGACAACCGCGGCCTGCGCGAAGGCATCAACCGCCTGCGCACGCAGGTGGAGGACCGCTCCATCCCGGCATCGGAACTGAGCGGCTACACCATCTCGCTATCAAACTTCGGCGTGTTCGCCGGCCGCTACGGCACCGTGGTGGTGGTACCGCCGTGCGTGGCCATCGTCGGCGTGGGCAAGCTGTCCCACGACGTGGTGGCGGTGATGGGCGGCATCGAGGTGCACCGCCGCATGCCGATCAGCCTGACCTTCGACCACCGCGCCTGCACCGGCGGCGAGGCCGCGCGCTTCCTGGCGGCGTTGCTGGACGACCTCGCGCAGCCGACCTGACCGGTCCGTGGGTGCGGGTGCGGAGGAACGCACCCGCGGCGACGGGCGGGCCGCTCAGGCCTTTCCGGATTCGCCGTCCAGCTGCGCGGCCACGAACGCGGCCAGCGCGGCGTTCACCTCTTCGTCGGTCACGCCGTCGCCGAGGCTGAACTCGCTGGCGCCATCGCCGATCTCGCCCTGCTTGATCGCGGCGATGCGCTGGCCTGCATCGCGCGGCGAGGCGAAGCCGGTGCTTTGCAGCAGCACGCGTTCGCCCTGCATCAACTTGAAGTAGAACTTGCCGTCGGCGTCGCGGTATTGCTTGAACACCGGGGTGGCGGCCGCGGCGTCCTTCTTCGCCGGCCTGGCGTTGGCCACCGGCACCTGCGACAGGTCGCGCAGGCCCACCGCCTCGCGCAGGCGCTGCAGCATCGGGGTGGCGTGCCGCACGCGCAGGCGCGCGGCGCCGTCGCGCAGGATCGCCTCGATCTCGCCGGGTTTCGCCATCAGGGCCTCGTACGCCTCGCGCATCGGCGCGACTTCGGCATCGATGCGCTCGAACAACGCCTGCTTGGCATCGCCCCAGCCGATGCCGTCGGCGAACGCCCGCGCGAACGCCGCGGTTTCATCCTGCGAGGCGAACGCCTGGTACAACTGGAACAGCGCCGAGCCCTCGGTGTCCTTGGCTTCGCCGGGCGCGCGCGAATCGGTGAGGATGCCGGCGACCAGCTTCTTCAGTTCCCCGCGCGGGGCGAACAACGGGATGGTGTTGTCGTAGCTCTTGCTCATCTTGCGGCCGTCGAGGCCGGGCAGCGTCGCCACCTGCTCCTCGACCACCGCTTCGGGCAGGGTGAAATACGCCCGTGAAGCCGGCTCGCCATACAGGTGGTTGAAGCGCTGGCCGAAGTCGCGCGCCATCTCGATGTGCTGCACCTGGTCGCGGCCGACCGGCACCTTGTGCGCGTTGAACAGGAGGATGTCCGCGGCCATCAGCACCGGGTACATGAACAGGCCGGCGCTGATCGCGGCATCGTCGTCCTCGCCCTCGGCGCGGTTGCGGTCGACCGCCGCCTTGTAGGCATGCGCGCGGTTGAGCAGGCCCTTGCCGGCCACGCAGGTCAACAGCCAGGTGAGCTCGGGGATCTCGGGGATGTCCGACTGCCGGTAGAACCACACCTTGTCCGGCGCCAGCCCGCAGGCCAGCCACGCCGCGGCGATCTCCAGGGTGCTGCGTTGCACCCGCGCGGGGTCCTGCACCTTGATCAGCGAATGGTAGTCGGCGAGGAAGTAGAAGCTCTCCACCCCCGGCGCATGCGAGGCGGCGATCGCCGGCCGGATCGCGCCGACGTAGTTGCCGAGGTGCGGGGTACCGGAGGTGGTGATGCCGGTGAGGACGCGGGACTTGCTCATGCGAAGGGCGGCTTGGGTGCGATGCGGGGTCGGCACGCATTCTAACTGGCGACGTCGTCGACCCCGTTTGCCGGCACCGCGCGTTCGCATGCAGGCACCCGCCGCAGCACGCGGCACCCCACCCAACCGGGAGACCTGCCATGTTCCGCCGCCTCTTGCTCGTGCTTGCCCTTGCCTCCACCACGGCCTGCGCGCCGCTGTCCGCCCGCGACCTGGTCGAGGTCGACGTCATCGACCGCGACAACGGCCAGTGGCTGCCCGAATACCGCCATCGCGGCGACAGCTGGATCGCCGGGGTGCCCGGGCATCGCTATTCGGTGCGCCTGACCAACACCACCGGCCAGCGCGTGCTGGTGGTGCTCTCGGTCGATGGCGTCAACGCGGTCAGTGGCCAGACCGCCGCGCCGTCGCAGGCAGGCTACGTGCTGGCGCCGTGGGAGAGCGCGGAGATCGCCGGCTGGCGCAAGTCGATGGACGACGTCGCCCAGTTCCTGTTCACCGACCTGCCGGACAGCTATGCCGCGCGCACCGGGCGCCCGGCCGATGTCGGCGTGATCGGCATCGCGGTCTTCCGTGAGCGGGTGCAGCGCCAGCAATATGCGCCGCCGCTGTCGCCGCCGGTCGCCGCGCAGGCGGATGCCGCGCGCGAGCGCCGCGCCGGCAATGCCGCCAAGGCCGCAGCTCCGGCCGCCGCCGCCGCCGACAGCGCGATGGCCGAAGCCGCGCCGCAACGGCTGGGCACCGGCCACGGCCAGCGCGAATGGGCGCCGGTCGGCCAGACCGAATTCGTGCGCGCCAGCGCGCGCCCGCAGCAGGTGACCCAGTTGCGCTACGACGATGCCGACTCGCTGGTCGCGCTGGGGGTGCTGCCGCGGCCGCATGCGTCATATGCGCGCGCCACCCCGAACGCGTTCCCGGACGGGTTCGTGGCGGATCCGCCACGCTGGTAGGCCCACGAACGCGAATGGCCGGCATCCGCCGGCCATTCGTCATCCGCGCCGGGGCCTACTTGGCAGCGCCTTCGATCGCCTCGCCCGCCTTCTTGATGTCCTTGCCGGCGCCTTCGATGGTGTTGCAGCCTGCCAGCGCAAGCACGGCGGTCGCCGCCAGCAGCATCAGGAGCGTCATGCGCTTCATGGTTTCCTCCGGTTGGCGCGGGGCACCGGGCGTGCCCTGCTTGCGCCTAGGGTAGCCAGCGCCTGCGCCGCGGTGCAAACCCGCGGCGGCGGCGTTCAGTCGCGCATCAGGGTGGACTTGCCGAACAGGCTCTCGACCAGGTCGACCGCCAGCCGCGCGGTGGCGTTGCGCTTGTCCAGCGCCGGGTTGACCTCGACCAGGTCCAGCGAGCCCATGCGGCCGGTGTCGGCCACCATCTCCATGATCAGCTGCGCTTCGCGGTAGTTGATGCCACCGGGCACGCGGGTACCGGTGCCTGGGGCGATCGCGGGATCCAGCATGTCGACGTCGAAGCTCACGTGCAGGTGGGTATCGGCATCCACGCCGTCCAGCGCTTCCTCGATCGCCCGGCGCATGCCGACCTCGTCGATGTAGCGCATGTCGTAGATGTCCAGCCCGTGTTCCTGCACCAGCCGCTTCTCGCCCGGATCCACCGAGCGGATGCCGACCTGGCGCACCTGGTCGGCGGTGATCGCGGGGGTGAACCCGGCCATCGCGGTCAGCGGCTCCGGGCCCAGCCCGCACAGGCAGGCCACCGGCATGCCGTGGATGTTGCCGGACGGGGTGATCTCGCGGGTGTTGAAGTCCGCGTGCGCATCCAGCCACAGCACCCGCAGCTTCTTGCCGGTGGCGCGGCAATGCGCGGCCACCGCGGCGATCGCGCCGATCCCCAGGCAGTGGTCGCCGCCGAGCATGATCGGGATCCGCCCGGCCTGCAGTTCGCGGGTGCTGGCATCGAACACCGCGCGGTTCCAGGCCACCACTTCGTCCAGGTGCCGGTAGCCCTCGACCGGCGGGCGGGCCGGGTTGCGCGGTCCCTGCACGTCGCCGAGGTCGTGGACCTCGATGCCGCGCGCGGCGATCGCCTCCACCAGTCCCGCAACGCGCAGGGCTTCCGGCCCCATCGAGGCACCGCGGCGGGAGGCGCCGATGTCGGTGGGCACGCCGAACACGGATACGGGCGGGTAGCTGCGGGTCATCGGCAGGTCTCGAGATGGTGCCGCTTATCCGAATCGAACGGATGACCTACCGCTTACAAGGCGGTTGCTCTACCTGCTGAGCTAAAGCGGCGTGCGGGCGGCCATTCTACCCTGCGCGCATGCGCGCCAAGGCCGGGGCCGCGCTAGCGGCGCGGCGCGCAGTCGACCGCTTTCGCCGGTGCGATCGCGGCCAGCGCGGCGCGATCCGCCGCCGCAGGCAGGCGCGCCTCCAGCCACGCTTGCGCGGCGGTATCGCCCAGCGGCTCGGCCTGCGCGGGGATGCCCTTGGAGGTGAGCTCGGACTCGCGGCGGCGCGCGGCATCCTCGCTGGCATAGCGCCCCAGCGCGATGCTGTTGGCATCGCCGCCCGCGTTCATCACGTACCAGTCGGCGATGCCGGCGGCCTTGATCTTCTCGCCCATCGCATTGGCCTCCTCGCGGGTGGCGAAGGCCGGGACATGCACCTTCCAGCCGCGCGCGGGACGCGCCGGGGTCTGCCGCGGCTGCGCCTCGACGCCCGCCGCCGCCAGCGCGGTGCGCGCGGCATCGCGTGCGGCGTCATCCGCGAACGGGCCGAAACGCAGGCACTGTTCGACCGGCGCAGCGGGCGCCGCCACCGGCGCCGGCGCCGCCGCGGTTGCCGGCGCCGACGCCGGCGCGCCAGCCGTGGCGGATGGCGGTGCGGCGGGCGGTGCGGCGGGCGCGGCCTCATCGACCAGGCGCAAGCCCGGGACGCCCGCCGGCGTTGCGCTTGCGGCAGGCCTGCGCGTGCCATTGCCGCCACCCATCCACCACGCGCCGACGCCGAGGTTGATGACCAGCAGGAACACGATGGCGGCGCGCAGGATCATGCGTGCAGTGTAAGCGGGCCGCCGGCCGGCGCCGGCCGCGGTGGTGCCGCCGCGAAGGCATGCGCCTGCCAGCGCGCAAGCCCGCGCAACACCACGTCCGGCACCCACAGGTGCGGCGGCAGGCGCTCGCGCAGCGCATCCGCGCCACCGCCGTGCAGCCATAGCGCCGGCGCCGCGCCAAGCAGCCGCTGCGCGCGATCCAGGCTGCGTTCGACCAGCGCCAGCGCAGCGCCTTCGCAGCCCGAGGCCAGCGCGTGGTCGGTGTCGTCGGCGAATTCGGCGTAGCTGCCACCGGTGTCCGGCAACACCGGCGCGCGCGCGTGCAGGGCCTTGCGCATCAGCATCGGCGAAGGCGCGATGCGGCCGCCGCGATGCAGGCCATCGGCATCCAGCAGGTCGATGGTGAGCGCGGTGCCAACCCCGACCAGCAGCACGTCGCCGGCGTCGCGCGCGGCCAGCAACGCGAGGAAGCGATCCACCCCGAGGTGGCGCGGGTCCGCATAGGCGATGCGCAAGCCGGCGCAGCGCGGCTGCGTGCGCACCAGGTGCAGGCGGGTGAAGCGCGTGCACAAGGCGTCCAGCAGCGCCACCCGCCGCTCGCCCGCGGCCACGCTGGCAATGCAGGCGGTGGCGCCCCGCGGCAGGCCGTCCAGCCAGCGTTCGCCATCGTCATGGGCCAGCGCATGGGTCTCGCCGGGTGCGGCGTGGTCGCGCAATTCGGCGAACTTCAGGCGGGTGTTGCCGAGGTCGAACAGCCACGTGCTCATGCGCGCACGCTCACGTCACCGGCATGCACGTGGCGTTCGCGGCCATCGCCGTCGCGCACCCGCAGGGCGCCATCCCCGGCGATGCCGAGCGCGGTCGCCGGCCACCCATCCGTCCCCGCGTGCACCTGCAGCGCGCGCCCGGCCAGCGCATCCAGCGCCGCGTAGCGCGGCAGGAACGGCGCCAGGCCTTCGCGGTCGAACTGCTGCAGGGCCGGCAGCAGGTGCGACAGCAGGATCGCCACGACCGCATTGCGCGACGGCGGCGACGGCGAGATCGACGCCAGGTCTGTCCACGGCTGGTCGATGCCGGCGGTGGAATGCGCGGGCATGCGCACGTTGAGGCCCAGCCCGATCACCGCGCGCGCCGCGCCCGCGGCTTCGCCGCCGCCTTCGACCAGCAGGCCACCGAGCTTGCGCAGGCCGCGGCCATCGGCAACCACCAGGTCGTTCGGCCATTTCAGGCCGACCCCGGCGTGGCCGAGTGCGTGCAGCGCCTCGCAGGCGGCGATCCCGGCGACCAGGCTCAATCCGCCCAGCCGCCCCAGCCCGCCCTCGAAACGACGCGCCAGCGACAGGTAGACGTGCGCGCCCAGCGGCGAGGCCCATGCCCGCCCGCGGCGCCCGCGGCCGCCGGTCTGGCGCTCCGCCAGCAGCACCGCGCAGCCACGCGCCGGCGGCTCGCGCCGCAGCAGTTCGCTGTTGGTCGAATCCAGCGACCACGCCAGCTCCAGCGCCGCCAGTTGCGAAAGCGCGGGTTCCGCCAGCGCGACGCGGATCGCCGCCGCGTCGAGCAGGTCGAGCGGCTGCTCGAGCTGGTAGCCACGCCCCGGCGATGCCGCGATCGCGATGCCGGCGGCCCGCAGGGCCGCGACCCGCTTCCACACCGCGGCGCGGGTCAGTCCGGCTTCGCGCGCGAGCACGTCGCCGCCGACCGGGCCCGCGGCCAACCGCTGCAGCAGGGCGCGCTCGGCGGCCGCATCGCTCACCGCTGCTGCCCGCGAACCAGCCTGTGCAGCAGGCGCGCGCGCTCGAACCGCGATTCGGTGCCTTCGCGCAGCCGCTGCAGGTTGCTGCGATGGGTGAACAGCAGGTACAGGCCGATGCCGATGCAGAACCACAGCCGCGCGGGTTCGGCATCGCTCCACCAGGCCAGCAGCGGCAGGCAGGCACCGGCGACCACCGTGGCCAGGCCGACATAGCCGGTCGCGGTCAGCACCAGGACCCACGCCAGCAGCAGCGGCGGGACCGCCAATGGCCACAGCACCAGCAGGCCGCCAACCGCGGTGGCCGCGCCCTTGCCGCCGCGGAAGCCGTGCCAGAGCGGCCAGACATGGCCCAGGATCGCGGCGGTCGCGGCCAGGTAGCCATGCGCGGCCGCGTCCAGCGGCTGCCCAACTGGCGCAAGCCGCAGCGCAAGCCAGGTCGCCAGCACGCCCTTGCCGATGTCGAACGCGGCCACCGCCAGTGCGAACTTCCAGCCCAGGGTCCGGAATGCATTGGTGCCGCCGGCATTGCCGCTGCCATGCTGGCGGATGTCGACCCCGCGCAGGCGCCCCAGCAGCAGGCTGCCGGAGACCGAGCCAAGCAGGTAGGCGGACAGCAGCAGCGATGCGGTCAGGAGGTGCGGCGACATGCCGGGGATCATACCGGCGCGGGTTGCAGCCCCACGAGCAGGGTTCCCGGCCCGGCATGCGCGCCGACCGCGGGCCCGACCTCGACCAGGTGCGCCTCCACCACCGGCAGGCGTTCCCGCAGCGCCGCCAGCAGGCACTGGCCGTCGTCCAGCACGTCGCTGTGGCCGACGATCAGCCGCCACCCGTTCGCGCCCCGCGCACGCCGGGCGACGTAGCGCGCGAACGCCTCCGGCGCACGCTTGCGCGCGAACAGGCCACCGGTGACCCCCAGCCGCCCGTCCGGCTTGATCGCCGCGATCGGGAGCAGCCCGCTGAAGCGCACCAGCGGTTCCGCCCAGCGCGGGATGCGGCCGCCGCGCACCGCATGCGAGATGTCGCGCGCCATCGCCCAGGTCCGGGTCAGCGGCTGCAGGCGGGCCAGTTCGGCGGCGATGGCGTCAGCATCGGCGCCGGCATCGGCCATCTCGCCGGCGCGCCACGCCAGCAGCGCCTGCCCGGCGCTCGCGTGGCCGCTGTCGAACACCCGCAGCGGGCGGCTGAAGCCCCGCGCCGCGGTTTCGGCGGCCTGCAGGGTGCCGGACAACGGCCGCGACAGGCCGACATACACCGCCGCCGGCTGGTAGGCCAGCACGTGCTCGAACAGGCGGCGGAAATCGCCGGCCGGCGGCTGGCTGGTCTGCGGCAGTTTCTCGCTGCGCGCCATGCGCCGGTAGAACTCGCCGGCGGTGAGGCCGAGCCGGTCCAGGTAATCGCGCCCGTCCAGGCTGACCCGCACCGGCACGATGTGGATGCCGTGGCGCTCCGCCACCGCCGCCGGCAGGTCGGCCGCGCTGTCGGTGGCGACCGCGACCCGCTCCGGCGACTCGGCGCTGCGCTGCTGCAGCACCATGTCGTCGGCCTTCATCGCCTCCACCTGCCCGAACCCCGCGCAGGCGTCGAACAGGCGCTGCGGGGTGCCGACATGGCCGTGCACGCGGACCCGGGTGGCACCGCCGGCCACCACCAGCGAATCGATGTCGAGCGCGGTCAGCGCCGCCTGCATGGCGGCGCGGTCGATCGCCTCCCCCAGCACCAGGCATTCGGTGCAGTAGCGGCGGGCCGGGTCCACGTCTTCGTGCACGTGCGCCGGCATCGCCCCGGGCTCGTTCGCGGCCGGCATCGCGCCGCGCATGCGCAACGCGCGCGGGCCGCCATCGACGTATTCGGCGATCCCTTCCAGCCAGTCGACGAACCCCTGCGCACCGGCATCGACCACCCCCGCCTTCTGCAGCAACGCCATCTGCTTCGGGGTATCCGCCAGCGCACCGCGCGCGCGCTGCAGCGCGCTCGAGAACCCGCCGCGGGGATTGGCGCCGTGCTTGCGCGCGGCCTCGTCGAGGGCGTCCGCGAACGCCGAGATCACGCTGAGGATGGTGCCTTCCACCGGGTGCGCCAGCGCCGCGCGCGCGCTGTCGGCGCCGCGGCGCACGGCATCGGCCAGGGTCCGCGCATCCAGCGCGGGCGCGTTGCGCGCATGTTCGGCCAGGCCATACAGGAACTGCGCCATGATCGCGCCGGAGTTGCCGCGGGCACCGTCGATGGCGTCGTTGCCGATCCGCACCAGCAGCTCGCCGATGTGCCGGCTGCGCCGGCTCAACGCGCCCTGCAGCACATGCCCCAGGGTCGAGGACAGGTTGCTGCCGGTGTCGCCGTCGGGCACCGGGAACACGTTGATGCGGTTGAGTTCGTCGCGGGCGGCGATCACCCGGCGGGCGCCGGCGATGAAGGCGCGGCGCAGGGCGGCGGCGGTGACCTCTGTCACCGGGATCGCAGGCGCGGGGATGGCGGGCTCGAGCATGCGCGAAGTCTGCAGCGGCGCGCGCCGCAATGCCTGCTGCGATGCAGCATCGCGTGCCATCGCAGTCAGGCTATAGTGGGAGGTGGAAAGGTGCCTTGCGTGCGCCTCCAGCCAATCCCCGGTGAGTCGAATGCGCCTGAGCCCGATCCTGCTGAGCCTTGCCCTGCTGTGCGCATCCTCCCAGGTGCTGGCCGCGGAATCCCGCGAGATCGAACCGGATGGCAATGGCAACTGCCCGGACGCTGCCCCCGCAAGCAACGACGGGGTCGACGACCCCGACGGCGACGCCGCGGCCACGCCGGTGCGCCGCGCCCAGAAGGCCAAAGCCGCGCCAGCGGCACGCGGTGGTGGCAGCAGCAGCCAGCGCAGCAGCGCGCCGCGCTGGCACAGCTTCCTGCCGGGCATGATCCGCTAGGTGAGCTGGTTCTGGCCGCGCCGCAAGGCGGCGGCGGTCGTGATCGATCCAGGTACATGGCGGCAGGCGGCCGCGGGTTTGCCGTGGCTGCGCGCGATCGACGCCGACCGCAACGCCCGCCTGCATGCGCTGGCCGCCGAATTCCTGCAGCGGATCGCCATCACGCCGCTGCACGGCCTTGCCCTGAACGAGGTACAGCGCCTGCGGCTGGCGATGCTCTGCTGCCTGCCGCTGCTCGAGTTCGGCCGCGAAGGCCTGCATGGCTGGTCGCAACTGCTGGTGTATCCCGACGCCTTCCGGGTCCAGCGCAGCCACCAGGACGCGCATGGTGTGTTGCACGAATGGGACGACGAACTGATCGGCGAGGCCTGGGAACGCGGCCCGGTGATCCTGTCGTGGGCCGACGTGCGCGCCGACATCGCCACCCCGGGCGAAGGCTATTGCGTGGCCGCGCACGAGATCGCGCACAAGCTCGACGCGCTGGATGGCGCGATGGACGGTACCCCGCCACTGCCACGCGACTGGCAGAAGCGTTGGGCATCCGATTTCCAGCGCGCCTACGACGCGCTGTGCACGCAGGTCGATGCCGGCCGCGAGACCGCCATCGACGCCTATGCCGCGGAGTCGCCCGAGGAATTCTTCGCGGTGTGCAGCGAATACCACTTCAGCGACGTGGCCACGCTGCGCAGCGCGATGCCTGAAGTCGCGGCGCACCTGCAACGGTTCTACGGCCCGCCCTTGCTCGGCTAGCGAAACGATCCGGGCGCGGCCTGTGCCTTGGGGCGAGGCTTCGAGCGGGCCAGGGATGGCCCGCGCCCGCGACATCAGTCCTGGATGACTGGACAGAGCGGCGAAGCCTTGCCCCAAGGCACAGGCCGCGCATGCGCCCCCTACAACCCCGGCGGCAACACGATCTCGAACTTGGCGCCGCCGAGTTCCTGCGAGCGGGTCACCTGCAGCTCGCCGCGATAGCTCCTGACGATGTCCTGCACGATCGCCAGGCCAATGCCGTGGCCCTGCACGCGTTCGTCGCCACGCACGCCGCGCTGGAGGACGTGGGCGATGCGATCCTCGGCGATGCCTGGGCCGTCGTCCTCGACCCGGATCAGCAGGCCCGGGCGGCGGTTGGGCGCGGTCTCGCCTTCGGCCACGGTCAGCAGCACCCGCGACTTCGCCCACTTGAACGCGTTCTCCAGCAGGTTGCCGAGCAACTCCTGCAGGTCACCGGTCTCGCCGTGGAAACGCGCCTGCGGGGCGATCTCGAACTCGCACAGCACGCGCTTGGCGGCGTACACCTTTTCCAGCCCGGTGACGATCTGCTCCGCGTGCGGCTCGACCTCGATCGGCGCGGCGAACAGCTGGTGGCCCGAGCGCGCCGCCCGCGCCAGCTGGTAGCCGACCATGTCGTTCATGCGCCGCAGCTGGGTGTCCACCTCCTCGCGCAGTTCCTGCTCGCCGGAGCCGCTGTCCAGCCGCGAGCGCAATACCGCCAGCGGCGTCTTCAGGCTGTGCGCGAGGTCGGCCAGGGTGTTGCGCTGGCGGTCCAGGTTCTCGCGCTCGCTGTCGATGAAGGCGTTGATGCTCTCGGTCAGCGGCTCCAGCTCGCGCGGGTGCGCCTCGCTCATGCCCGACGCGCCGCCACCCTGGACCCGCTTGAGTTCGGAAATCACGTCGCGCAGCGGGCGCAGGCTCCAGCGCAGCACCAGCATCTGCAGCAGCAGCAGCACCACCCCGGCGCCGCCCAGGTTCAACCACAACGCGGAGCGGAACGCAGCCACCTGCCGACGCAGCGCGGTGGTGTCCTCCAGGATGTACACCGTGTAAGGGAATTCGCGCAGCGCATCGTCGGTGCCGCTGAAGATCAGGCCATAGCCGTAGCGGTAGACCTCGCCGGCTTCGCCGTTGATCTGGGTCAGCGGCAGCGGGCCCTCGAATACCTGCTGGCGCGCGCCGAGCATGGCCCCGGGCGGCAGCCGCGGCCCCTGCGCGGAATCGGATTCCCAGCGACCGGAAGGCAGCACGATCTGCGCGTACAGCCCGCTGCCCGGGCGCTTGAAGCGCGGATCCGGCGGGTCGTAGGGCGGGATCACGCTGCCGTCGCGGGCGAAATCGCTGTTGGCGTAGGCCAGCGCGTAGCTGTGCAGGCGTTCGCGCATGCCGCTCTGCGCGGTGGTCTGGAACGAACGATCCAGCGCATACCCGGCCAGCGCGAGGAACGCGACCAGGCCCACGCTGGCCGCCCACAGCTGGCGCGACTGCAGCGAGCGCGGCTGGCCGATACGCAAACGACGGCGCCTCGCGGCGCCGTCGTTGTCGGGTGTTGCGGGAGCAGCCGGTGCCATCCGCGTCGGTCGCGCCGGGCTCAATCGCCGCGACGCGCGCGTGCCATCAATCCCGGCTCCGCAAACATGCCGTCAATCCCCGCTCCGCGGGATGGCGAAGCGGTAGCCGCGGCCGCGCACGGTCTCGATCGGCTTCATCGCGCCATCCGGATCCAGCTTCTTGCGCAGGCGGCCGATGAAGACTTCCAGCACGTTGGAATCGCGGTCGAAGTCCTGCTGGTAGATGTGCTCGGTGAGGTCGGCCTTCGAGACCAGCTCGCCGGCGTGCATCATCAGGTACTCGAGCACCTTGTATTCGTAGCTGGTCAGGTCGACGTTGCCGCCGTTGACGCTGACCGTCTGCGCGGCCAGGTCCAGCATCACCGGGCCGCATTCCAGGGTGGGCTTGCTCCAGCCGGCGGCGCGCCGGACCAGCGCGTTGATCCGCGCCAGCAGCTCCTCCACGTGGAACGGCTTGACCAGGTAGTCGTCTGCACCCTGCTTGAGGCCGTCGACCTTGTCCTGCCAGCTGGAACGCGCGGTCAGGATCAGCACCGGGAATTTCTTGCCTTCGTCGCGCAGGGCCTTGATCAGCTCCATGCCCGACATCTTCGGCAGGCCGAGGTCGATGATGCCGACGTCGAACGGCACCTCGCGCCCCATGTACAGGCCTTCCTCGCCGTCCTGGGCGGCGTCCACCGCATAGCCTTCGCGCTTCAGGCGCGCGGCCAGGGTTTCGCGCAGCGGGGCTTCGTCTTCGACGAGCAGGATACGCATGGGGTCTCCTTTGGAAAATGATGCCGCGGGTGGTGCAGTGGCGCCCAGGCTGCAGGATCAGCCGTCGTCGTCGCGTGCAGGCGGCGGCCGGCGCGAACCGCGGCTGTCGCCGCGCGGCGGGTTGCCGTTGCCGTCGCGATGCTGCGGGTCCTGCATGAACACGCGCACCCGGCCCTGGTCGTCGACGACCTTGACCCGGTGCATGTCGCGGCCGTCGTACTGCACGCGCTCGGCGGACAGCACCTCGCCACGGGTATCGCGCTCGACCCGGCGCACCGCGTCGGACAGGCTGCTGCGCGGGTCCTGGCCGCCATCGTCGCGCTGCGGCCGTGGCTGCGGCTGCGGCTGCGACTGCGCATGCGCGGACAGCGCCGGCAGCACCGCCAGGATGGCGATGGTCAGCAGCTTCGGCATGGGCGGACGGCAGCGGGACATGGCAACGGCACTCGGACGGGATGGCGCCATTCTGGGCGCAGCCGGTGAATCGGCCCTGAAGTTTCCTGAACAGGATACCGCGCCGTTCAGCCGGCACGCGAATCCGTGACCTCGATCGCGGCCGCGATCAGTAGACCTCGCCGATGCAGCAGCGCAGCGAGCCGCCGGCGGCCTCGATTGCATCCAGTTCCACCGTCTCCACCCGGAACCCGGCCGCCGCCAGCAGGTCGCGGTGCGCGGGCTGCAAGGCGCGCCCGGCCGCCGCGCTCATCCACGCGGTATCCGGCGACAGCGCGATGCAGTTGCCCACGAAGGCGGCATGTTCGGCCTCGCTGCAGAGCACCGCATGCGGGGCGTACAGCGCGGCGATGGCCGCCACCACCGCCGGGTCGGCGAAGCCCTTCGGGCAGACCACCGCCGCGCGCCCGGCCAGCACCGCCAGCACCACGTTGGTGTGGTACTCGCCGGCGGCGAGGTCGAACAGCAGGGTGGCGCGCAGGCCGAACGCCTCGTGCATCCGCCGCGCGCCTTCCTCGTCGCAGCGTTCGGACAGGCCGCAGAAGCCCAGCCCGCGGGCGCGGTCGATCACCAGCGCGCCGGTCAGCTCGCACGGGTGCGGCTGGGTGGACAGGTCGATGGCCCGCCGGCCCAGCACGTTGCCGAAGAAGGCGCGGATGTCGTCGCGCGCCGCTTCGCGCTGGCGGACCTCGTGGCGCATCCGGCCGACCACGTAACGGCCCGGCGCGGTGCCGAACACGTTGTTGGGGAACAGCGCATCGGGCGTGTCCACGTTGCCGGCGAAGCAGATCGCCGGCACCACCGCCGACACCGCGCGCTGCAGGTCGCGGTGCTGGGCCGAGGCACGGGTGGCGTCGAACGCCGCGGCATCGGCCATGTAGCTGTTGTCCTGCGCCGACTGCTCGGCGAGGCGGAAGCCGTCGGGCGCCACCAGGAACACCGCGCGTGCGGTGGCCGCGCCGAAGTCCGGGGCGGCGGCAGCGAAGGCGTCGGCGAAGGCGTGGAGGTCGCGGGTGATCATGGTTTGGGAGGCTCGCGTTCGGTGAGGGACAGGGCGTGCTCGACCAGCGACCAGTCGGCACCGGGTTGATGCGCGCCTTCGCTGAGGACCTGGCGGAACGCGCGGCCGCCGGGCTGGCCGGCGAACAGGCCCAGCAGGTGGCGGCTGATGTGCTTGAGGTACACGCCGCGCGCCAGCTGCGCCTCGACATAGGGGCGGTACGCGCGCAGCAGTGCGCCGCGCGTGCGGGCCGCGCCACCGAACCAGCGCACGTCCAGCTGATGCAGCAGGTAGGGCGTGTGGTAGGCCGCGCGGCCAAGCATCGCGCCGTCGACATGCGCAAGATGCGCGGTGGCTTCCACTGCATCGGCGATGCCGCCGTTGACGATGACCTGCAGCGCCGGTCGTTCGCGCTTGAGCCGGTAGGCCCAGTCGTAGCGCAGCGGTGGCAGCTCGCGGTTCTCCTTCGGGCTCAGGCCCTTCAGCCAGGCATTGCGGGCATGCACCACGAACATCCGGCAGCCGGCATCGGCAATCGTGTCGATGAAGGCGAGGAAGCGCGCCCATTCGTGGTCGTCATCGACGCCCAGCCGGCACTTGACCGTCACCGGCACGCCCGGCACCGCGGCGATCATCGCCGCCACCGACTCGGCCACCAGCGCCGGTTCGCGCATCAGGCAGGCGCCGAAACGGCCGGCCTGCACGCGGTCGGACGGGCAGCCGCAGTTGAGGTTGATCTCGTCGAAGCCGGCATCGACGCCGATCCGCGCCGCCTGCGCCAGCAGCGCCGGCTCGCTGCCGCCCAGCTGCAGGGCGACCGGGTGCTCGCACGGGTCCATCGCCAGCAGCCGCGCGCGGTCGCCCAGCACCACTGCGTTGGCATGCACCATTTCCGAATACAGCCGCGCATGCGGCGCCAGCAGCCGGTGGAAGGCACGGCAATGCGGATCGGTCCAGTCCATCATCGGGGCGACGGACAGGCGCAACTGGTCGGCGGGGATGGCGGGCGATGCACTCACGGCCGCGCATTGTACGGAGCCGCCGGGCCCGGCCGGGTTGCGCGACAATACGGATCCCGCCGCACCCGCCCCCGCCCGCCATGAAAGACGCCTTCCGCAAGCCGTTGCCCGGCACCTCGCTCGACTGGTTCGATGCCCGCGCCGCAGTCGAGGCGATCCGCCCCGGCGCATACGCCGCGCTGCCCTACACCGCCCGCGTGCATGCCGAGAACATCGTGCGCAAGGCAGACCCAGCGCAGCGCGACGCCTACCTCGCGCAGCTGATCGAACGCCGCCGCGACCTCGACTTCCCGTGGTTCCCGGCCCGCGTGGTCTGCCACGACATCCTCGGCCAGACCGCGCTGGTGGACCTTGCCGGCCTGCGCGATGCGATCGCCGCGCAGGGTGGCGACCCGGCGCAGGTGAACCCGGTGGTGCCGGTGCAGCTGATCGTGGACCACTCGCTGGCGGTGGAATGCGGCGGCTTCGAGCCGGATGCGTTCGCGAGGAACCGCGCGATCGAGGACCGCCGCAACGAGGATCGCTTCCACTTCATCGAGTGGACCCGGCAATCGTTCAAGAACGTCCTGGTGATTCCGCCGGGCAACGGGATCATGCACCAGATCAACCTGGAGAAGATGTCGCCGGTGATCTGCGCGGAGGACGGCATGGCCTTCCCGGATACCTGCATCGGCACCGACTCGCACACCCCGCACGTGGACGCGCTGGGGGTGATCGCGGTCGGCGTGGGCGGGCTGGAGGCGGAAAACGTCATGCTCGGGCGCGCCTCGTGGATGCGCACGCCGGACATCGTTGGCGTGGAGCTCGCCGGCAGGCCGCAACCAGGGATCACCGCCACCGACGTGGTGCTGGCACTGACCGAATTCCTGCGCAAGGAAAAGGTGGTCGGTGCCTACCTGGAGTTCCGCGGCGAAGGCGCCTCCGCGCTGTCGATCGGCGACCGCGCCACGATCAGCAACATGGCGCCGGAATACGGCGCGACCGCGGCGATGTTCTTCATCGATGACAACACCCTGGACTACCTGCGCCTGACCGGGCGCGAGGACGCGCAGGTGCAGCTGGTCGAAACCTACGCGAAGACCGCCGGGCTGTGGGCGGACGACCTCGCCAGCGCGCAGTACGAGCGCACGCTGCACTTCGACCTGTCCTCCGTGGTGCGCAACATGGCTGGCCCGTCCAACCCGCACCGCCGGTTGCCGGTCAGCGAGCTGGCCGCGCGCGGCGTCGCCGACCAGGTCAAGCTCGCCTCCGGCAAGGCCGAGGAAGCCGGTGGCCTGATCCCGGATGGCGCGGTGATCATCGCCGCGATCACCAGCTGCACCAACACCAGCAACCCGCGCAACGTGATCGCCGCGGCGCTGCTGGCGCGCAACGCGAACGCGAAGGGGCTGACCCGCAAGCCGTGGGTGAAAACCTCGCTGGCACCCGGCTCCAAGGCCGTGCAGCTGTACCTGGAGGAGGCGAACCTGCTACCGGACCTGGAGCAACTGGGCTTCGGCATCGTCGGCTTCGCGTGCACCACCTGCAACGGCATGAGCGGCGCGCTGGATCCGGCGATCCAGCGGGAAATCATCGAGCGCGACCTGTACGTGACCGCGGTGCTCAGCGGCAACCGCAATTTCGATGGCCGCATCCATCCCTACGCCAAGCAATCGTTCCTGGCGTCGCCGCCGCTGGTGGTGGCCTATGCGATCGCCGGCAGCATCCGCTTCGACATCGAGAAGGATGTGCTCGGCATCGATGCGCAAGGCAATGGAATCCGCCTGAAGGACCTCTGGCCCAGCGATGCCGAGATCGACGCGGTGGTGAAGGCCAGCGTCAAGCCGGAGCAGTTCCGCAGCGTGTACGCGCCGATGTTCAACCCGCGCGCCGGACACGGCGGCACGCTGGCCCCGCTGTACGACTGGCGGCCGCGCAGCACCTACATCCGCCGCCCGCCGTACTGGGAAGGCGCGCTGGCCGGCGAACGCAGCCTGCGCGGCATGCGCCCGCTGGCGGTGCTGCCGGACAACATCACCACCGACCACCTGTCGCCTTCCAACGCGATCCTGCGCGACAGCGCCGCCGGCGAATACCTGGCGAAGATGGGCCTGCCGGAAGAGGACTTCAATTCCTACGCCACCCATCGCGGCGACCACCTGACCGCCCAGCGCGCCACCTTCGCCAACCCCAAGCTGGTCAACGAGATGGTGCGCGACGCCGACGGCAACCCGCGTCAGGGTTCGCTGGCGCGGGTGGAGCCGGACGGCACGGTGATGCGGATGTGGGAGGCGATCGAGACCTACATGGACCGCAAGCAGCCGCTGCTGGTCATCGCCGGCGCGGACTACGGCCAGGGCAGCTCGCGCGACTGGGCGGCGAAGGGCGTGCGGCTGGCCGGCGTGGAGGCGATCGTCGCGGAAGGCTTCGAACGCATCCACCGCACCAACCTGGTCGGCATGGGCGTGCTGCCGCTGGAGTTCCAGCCCGGCACCACCCGCAAGACCCTGGGCATCGACGGCAGCGAAACCTTCGACGTGGTCGGCGAACGCACGCCAGGCGCAAGCCTCACCCTGGTGATCCATCGCAAGGACGGCGAGCGCATCGAGGTGCCGGTCACCTGCCGGCTGGATTCCGACGAGGACGTCGAGGTGTACGAAGCGGGCGGCGTGCTGCAGCGCTTCGCGCAGGATTTCCTGGCCGCGAACAAGACCGCCTGACATGCCCAACTTCGCCCCGCAACGCCGCATCCCCGCCACCTACATGCGTGGCGGCACCTCCAAGGGCGTGTTCTTCCGGCTTGAGGACCTGCCGGAAGACGCGCGCGTGCCCGGCCCGGCACGCGACGCCTTGCTGCTGCGGGTGATCGGCTCGCCGGATCCGTATGGCAAGCACACCGACGGCATGGGTGGGGCCACATCGAGCACCAGCAAGTGCGTGATCATCTCGAAGTCCGATGTCCCCGGCCACGATGTCGATTACCTGTACGGGCAGGTCGCGATCGACAGCGCGTTCGTCGACTGGAGCGGCAACTGCGGCAACCTGAGTTCGGCGGTGGGGCCGTTCGCGATCGCCAATGGCCTGGTCGATCCGTCGCGGGTGCCGGTCAATGGCAACTGCACGGTGCGGATCTGGCAGGCCAACATCGGCAAGACCATCCTTGCGCATGTGCCGGTGGGCAACGGCGAGGTGCAGGAAACCGGCGACTTCGAGCTGGACGGGGTGACCTTCCCCGCCGCCGAGATCGTGCTGGAATTCCTCGACCCGTCGGATGACGAGGGCGAGGGCGGCTCGATGTTCCCCACCGGCAACGTGCTGGACACACTGGACGTGCCGGGCGTGGGCGCGCTGCCGGCGACGATGATCACCGCCGGCATCCCCACCGTGTTCGTCAACGCCGCCGACATCGGCTTCAACGGCACCGAACTGCAGCCGGCGATCAACGAAGACAAGGCCACGCTGGCCAGGATGGAAGCCATCCGCGTCGCCGGCGCGCTGCGCATGGGCTTGATCGGTACAGCGCAAGAAGCCGCGACGCGCCAGCACACGCCGAAGGTGGCCTTCGTCGCCCCGCCGGCGACCTACGCGGCGTCCAGCGGCAAGCGGATCGACGCGGCCGACATCGACCTCAATGTGCGCGCGCTGTCGATGGGCAAGTTGCATCACGCGATGATGGGCACCGCCTCGGTTGCGATCGCCACCGCGGCCGCGGTGCCGGGCACCGTGGTCAACCTCGCGGCCGGCGGCGGCACCCGCGGGGCGGTGCGCTTCGGCCATCCCTCCGGCACCTTGCGGGTGGGTGCGGACGTGCAGCAGGCCGATGGCCAGTGGGTCGTGACCAAGGCGGTGATGTCGCGTTCGGCGCGGGTGCTGATGGAAGGCACGGTGCGGGTGCCGCGGGAGTGATCAGGCGTCGGTGAGGTGCGCCACCGCCGCGGTTGCGGCGTCGCGGTCGGTGTCGTCGAACGGGGTGATGTGGAAGAACGACACCGTGCCCGCATCCAGGCAACGCGCGTTGACGCTGAAGCCGTCCGGGTGGCTGCGCGGCACGTAGAAGCTCTTGATCCCGCAATGGCGGCAGAACAGGTGCTTCGCCGTGCCGGTGTTGAAGCTGTATTCGGCCAGGTCGCTTTCGCCCGACAGCAGGCGGAAGCGCGAGGCCGGCACGATCAGGTGCAGGAAGCCGGTCATCGTGCAGATCGAGCAATTGCATTCCAGCACTTCGGGCGACGCCGGGGCATCGACCTCGAAGCGCACGCGGCGGCAATGGCAGCCGCCGCGGTGGGTCACGAATCCGGATGCGGCGAGCGTTGTCATCCGCGCATTCCCGGGATCACGGCTTGCCCTTGCCTTTCCCGTTGCCTTTCCCGTTGCCGTTTCCCTTTTCGTTGCCCTGGGCCTTGTCCGGCTTGCCGCCCTGGCCGTGGTTCGGGTACGCGCGCTTGAGGTCGGCGTCCAGTTCGATCGGGCGGCCCCAGCGGTCGTAGCTCGGCACGAAGCCCTTCTTCAGGCGATGGAACTCGGCCGAACCCGGCTTGATGCCCAGGCGCTTGGCGACCACGCCCCAGCCCTGGCCGTGGTCGCGTTCCCACTCGTCCGCCACCTGGCGGCAGGGGCGACCGATGACCTGGGCGATGGCGCAGGCGAAGTAGATGTCGCCCGGCGCCCAGCGGCGATTGACCAGCAGGTCGGTGACGAGGTCGCGCGGGGCTGCGTGGTAGCGCACCATCTCGTCGATGAAGGGGTCGCGGTAGCGGGCGCCGTACTGGTTCATGTCGGCCAGCTGGGCGTCGACCCAGACGTCGCCGCTGCGCGGATTCCAGTCCAGGCTGAAGGTCTGCGCGTGCGCGCTGCCCAGGCCGATGGCGATCAGGCTGGCAAGGAGGATGGGCTGCAGGAATCGGGTGGTGCGCATTGCGTACTCCTCGGAGGCGGGCAGTACCCGCAGGGGTGTCACCAATCTGCAACGAGTGTCGACCGCGGTGGCTGACCATGGCGTGAAAAACGGGGCCGCCGACTTTCCCGCTCAGCGCACGCTATCGAAGGTGACGGGCATCATCACGTCATCTGCGGCGCCAGCCAGTGGCCGCCCCTGCGAATCCCGCGCCTGCAGCACGCCCTCCGCCAGCCGCGCATACACACGCTCGCCACCGCCCTGGTAGCGCAGGCGCAGCAAGTCGCCATCGGCCGCCCATTCGCCCGCTTCCTCGAAGCGACGCTGATGGCCCGCGCTGCGATAGTGCTCTACCAGGCGGTAACTCCGGGTGGCGCCGTCCTGGTCCAGCCGCAGCCACGACTCGATGCCGAGGCAATCCGTGCAAGGCCGCTCGCCACGGAATTCCATCGCGCTGCTCGCGGCCGGCGGCTCGGGTGCGCGACCGGCGGGCGTCGCCATGTCGCATGCCGCCAACAGCGAGGCCAGCGCGAGCAGCACGGCTTTCAAGGATCGACGCATGCCCGCGATTGTGGCGCGTTCGTGGCCGCTGCAGGCAAACGCATGGCTCCCCGTGGGCACCGTTCGTCGCATCGCTCCCCGGCAACCCAGGCGCGGCGCGCGTTCAGCTGCGCGCCAGTGCGGTCAGCTCACGCATCGCCAGCGGCAGCCGGTCGAGGCCCTCGATGCTGCGCATGCGCTCGCCCCCCGTGCGCACCTCGGCTTCGGCCTCGTGCGCCCAGGTCAGGTGGTAGGGCACGTGCACCCCCCAGCCACCGAGTTCCAGCACCGGCGCGATGTCCGAGCGCAGCGAATTGCCGACCATCGCGAACTGCGATGGGGCGACGCCGAACTCCGCGAACAGCCGCGCGTAGGTCCCTGCGTCCTTTTCGCTGACGATCTCGATCCGCCGGAACAGGTCGGACAGGCCGCTGTCGCGCACCTTCGCTTCCTGGTGGAACAGGTCGCCCTTGGTGATCAGCACCACCGGCCAGTCGCGGGCGACGCTTCCCACCGCTTCGCGCACGCCGGGCAGCAGCTCCACCGGATGCCGCAGCAGCGCCTTGCCGAGCTCGACGATGCGGTGCAGGTCGGCGGCACTGATGCGCGCGCCGGTGATCTCCACCGCCGCCTCGATCATCGACAGCACCATGCCCTTCACGCCGTAGCCGAACAGGGCCAGGTTGCGCTTCTCGACCGCATACAGGCGTTCCCCGGCATCGGCGAGGTCGACGTAGGCGCTGACGATGCGCTCGAACTGCAGCTGCGCATCGTCGAAGTAATCCTGGCTCTTCCACAGGGTGTCGTCGGCATCGAAACCGACCAGGGCAATGCCGCCGCGCGTGTCGTCCATGCGCGAAGTGTAAGCGCCGGGCGCGCTACTGCGCCGCGCGCAGTGGCGGGTCCAGTGGCTTGAGCCCCATCGCGCTGCGGTAGCGGGCGTGCAACGCACGCACCTTGCCGACATAGGCCCGGGTCTCCGCGTAAGGCGGCACCCCGCCGAACTTCGCGACTGCGCCCATGCCGGCGTTATACGCCGCGGCAGCGAGGACGAAGTCGCCCTTGTAGCGCCGCAGCAGCACGCGCAGGAACCTGGCGCCGCCGTCGATGGATTGCCTGGAGGCGAACGGATCGACCACACCGTACTCGCGCTGGACATCGGGCATCAGCTGCATCACGCCCTGCGCACCCTTGGGCGAGACCGCGTTCGGATCGAAACCGCTTTCCGCATGCGCGATCGCGCGCAGGAAGGCATCGTCCACCCTGTGCGCCTTCGCCGCCGCACGGAACTCCTTCGCGTGCGCATCCAGCCGCGGCGGGCCAAGCGCGCCCAGGCCTTCGTGCGCGGGCGAGGCTTCCGGCGTGGCCACGGTGAACTTCAGGTAGGGCACCGCGCCCGGCAGGCGCCGGGTGGTGTACATCACGCTGCCATCGGGCGCGCGCCATTCGTACAGGGTGCCGCTGAACACGCCGAGGTCGCCCCACAGGTTGGGCAACATCGCCGCGTCGTCGTCGATGGTCTTTGCCGTGCACTTGCTGCCAGGCTCCGGCGCGGTGGCCAGGCTGATGGTCTCGCCGCGCACGCAGCGGTAAACCGTGCGTGCTTCCGCCACGCCCACGAAGGCCAACGCGAACGCGAGCAGGAAGATGGCGGTGATGGCGGGGCAGCGATGCATCGGCGCGATTGTAGGCAGTGGCCTGCGCTACACCGGCAGCGCGGTGGTCTTCTTCACCGTGCGCAACGCCAGCGTGGACTGCACGCGCACCACGCCGGGCAGCTGGGTGAGGATCTCGGTGTGGATGCGCTCGAAGTCCGCCGCATCCGCGTAGGCCACGCGCACCATGTAGTCGGCGGTGCCGGCCAGCAGGCAGCACTCGGTGACTTCGGGGTGGCGCTTGATCTCGGCTTCGAAGGCGTCGAGCGCGGCGCGGCCCTGCTGGTCCAGGGTGACCAGCACGAAGGCGGTGCCGGGCAGGCCGGCCAGGGTCTCGTCGAGCAGCATCACGTAGCGCGCGATCAGCCCGGATTCCTCCAGCAGCTTGACCCGGCGCAGGCAGGCCGAGGGCGACAGGTTGATGCGTTGCGCCAGCTCCAGGTTGGTCAGCCGGCCGTCCGCCTGCAGCAGGCGGAGGATCGCGCGGTCGCGGTCATCGAGGGGCAGCTTGTTGGCACGCATATGATTCGATGATCCGGCTGTGTAATTCGCCAACAATGCGACATCCGCGCATTCATCGCAACGAATTCGGCGACTAAGTGCGCGATCCGGCGCGCATACTGCCGGGCTTCTGGCGGCGGAGGGGCCGGCGCCAGCCACTCAGGAGGCTGCCATGCGCGTCGGTGTACCCAAGGAAATCAAGAACCACGAATACCGCGTCGGCCTGGTCCCGTCGTCGGTGCTGGAACTGGTCCACCACGGCCACGAGGTGGTCGTGCAGAAGGGCGCGGGCCTCGGCGCCGGCCTGACCGACGAGGACTACATCGCCGCCGGCGCGACCATGATCGAGACCGCCGACGAAATCTTCGCCAGCGCCGACATGATCGTGAAGGTCAAGGAGCCGCTGGCCGAGGAGCGCAAGAAGCTGCGCCCGGGGCAGATCCTGTTCACCTACCTGCACCTGGCGCCCGACGCGCCGCAGACCCGCGACCTGATCGATTCCGGCGCGATCTGCATCGCCTATGAAACCGTCACCGCGGCGAACGGCTCGCTGCCGCTGCTGACCCCGATGTCCGAAGTCGCCGGTCGGCTCGCGCCGCAGGTTGGCGCGCATGCGCTGGAGAAGGCGCAGGGTGGCCGCGGCGTGCTGCTCGGCGGCGTGCCCGGCGTGCCGGCGGCGGAAGTGGTGATCCTCGGCGGCGGCGTGTCCGGCACCCACGCGGCGACGATCGCGGTGGGCATGGGCGCGCAGGTCACCGTGGTCGACCGCTCGGCGGATGCGCTGAAGCGCCTCGCCAGCCAGTTCGGCACTTCGATCTCCACCGTGTTCTCCACCCGCTCGGCGATCGAGGAGCTGGTGCGTCGCGCCGACCTGCTGATCGGCACCGTGCTGGTCCCGGGCGCCGCCGCGCCGAAGCTGGTCACCCGCGACATGCTGAAGACGATGAAGCCGGGTTCGGTGATCGTGGACGTCGCCATCGACCAGGGCGGCTGCGTGGAAACCTCGCACGCGACGACCCACGCCGACCCGACCTACGTCGTCGATGGCGTCGTCCACTACTGCGTGGCGAACATGCCGGGCGCGGTTGCGCGCACCTCCACCTTCGCGCTCAACAGCGTGACCCTGCCGTTCACCCTCGCACTGGCCGACAAGGGCTGGCGCAAGGCACTGGAGCAGGATCCGCACCTGCGCGAGGGCCTGAACGTGTGCGAAGGCAAGCTCACCTGCGAACCGGTGGCGGAGGCGCACGGCCTGCCCTACACCAGCGCGGAGAGCGTGCTCGGCCTGTAAACGGCCACCGCGATGCAGGGCGAAAAGGGACGCCATGCCGTCCCTTTTCTTTTATGCACATGCCGCGACGGGGCATGATGCGACTTTGCCGAAGGACGCCTGCCGATGACCGACTGGACCCGACCGATCCGCGACGTGGCCGATTTCCCGAAGCCGGGCATCGTGTTCAAGGACATCATGCCGATGCTGGCCGACCCGGTGGCGTTCGCCGGTGCGATCGAGGCGATGGCGGCGCCGTGGCGCGATACCGAGATCGACGCGGTGCTGGCGATCGAGGCGCGCGGCTTCCTGTTCGGCGCACCGCTGGCGCGCGTGCTCGGCGCCGGCATCGTGCCGGTGCGCAAGCCGGGCAAGCTGCCGGGGCGGGTGCTGGAACAGCGTTACGCGCTGGAGTACGGCGAGGATGCGCTGCAGGTGCAGGCCGATGCGGTATCGCCGGGTACCCGCGTGCTGCTGGTGGATGACGTGCTGGCCACCGGCGGCACCCTGGCGGCGACGCGGCTGCTGGCCGAACGGCTGGAGGCCGAGGTGGTCGGTGCCGAGGTCCTGATCGAACTCGGCTTCCTCAATGGCCGCGCGCGCTGGAACGGCAGCGCGCCGCTGCATGCGGCGCTGCTGGTCTGAGCAGGAACCGGAGCAGGCTCAGGCCTTCTTCACGAATTCCGATTTCAGGCCCATCTGGCCGATGCCGTCGACCTTGCAGTCGATGTCGTGGTCGCCATCCACCAGGCGGATGTTGCGCACCTTGGTGCCCACCTTGACCACCAGCGACGAGCCCTTGAGCTTGAGGTCCTTGATCACGGTGACGGTGTCGCCGTCCTGCAACACGTTGCCGACCGCGTCGCGGACCACCTTCGCGTCATCGACGGCGTCGGCCTGCAGCGGCGACCACTCATGTCCGCACTCCGGGCAGACCAGCATCGCGCCGTCCTCGTAGGCGTAGGCGGAGGCGCATTGCGGGCAGGGCGGCAGGGTGCTCATCGTGGCAGTCTTCGCGGAGACGGAGGTGGCGCCATTTTACGCCGCGCCCGCGGCGGTTCAGGGCACCGCGGGCCACGATGTCGATGCAAGCAGGCAGGCCGCATCGTCGACAATGGCCCCGGACCCCTGCGGCTGTTCCCTGGAGCGAACCATGCACGTGATCGACCTGCGCAGCGACACGGTGACCCAACCCACCCGCGCGATGCGCGCGGCGATGCTCGAGGCGCGGGTCGGCGACGACGTCTACGGCGAGGACCCCACCGTCAACGCACTGCAGGAGCGGCTGGCCGCGGAGCTGGGGTTCGACGCCGGGCTGTTCGTGCCCACCGGCACCCAGTCCAACCTGCTGGCCCTGCTGGCGCATTGCGAACGCGGCGACGAATACCTGGTCGGCATGGAAGCGCATACCTACAAGTACGAGGGCGGCGGCGCGGCGGTGCTGGGGTCGATCCAGCCGCAACCGATCGTCCAGGCCACGGATGGCTCGCTGCCGCTGGACAGCATCGCCGCCGCCATCAAGCCGGTGGATCCGCACTTCGCCCGCACCCGCCTGCTGGCGCTCGAGAACACCTGGCATGGCCGCGCGCTGCCGCTGGACTACCTGCGCAGCGCGCATGCGCTGGCGCGCGCGCATGGCCTGGGGATGCACCTGGACGGCGCGCGCCTGTTCAACGCCGCGCTGGCATGCCAGGTGCCGCCGCGCGAGATCGCGCGCCACTTCGACACGGTGTCGGTCTGCCTGTCCAAGGGGCTGGGCGCGCCGGTCGGTTCGGTGCTGGTGGGCTCACGGGCGCTGATCGACAAGGCGCGCCGCTGGCGCAAGGTCTGCGGCGGTGGCTGGCGGCAGGCCGGCCTGCTGGCCGCGGCGGCACTGCATGCGCTGGACCACCACGTGGCACGCCTGGCCGAGGACCATGCACGCGCGGCCATGCTCGCGGAGCGCCTGCGCGGGATCGGCGGCATCGACCTGCTTGGCCAGCACACCAACATGGTCTTCATCGACGTGCCGGCGGAGCGCCTGCAGGCACTGGATGCGCACCTGCGCACGGCAGGCATCCGCGCCAGCATCGGCTACCTGCCGACCCTGCGGCTGGTGACCCACCTCGACATCGACGACGACGGCATCGAACGCACCGCGGCGGCGTTCGCACGGTTCTTCGCCCGCGATTGAATCCAGGCAGACCGGCCCGGCGGCAGGCTGGCCGCCGCCCCGGCGTGCTCCAGGCATCCTCCAGGCGGGCGTGCCGCGCGGCTCGGCTGCCGCTACTGCGCTTGCAGGGGCGGAAGCAGGCCTTGGACCGGTCAGTCCAGCGTGCCGCGCGGCAGCACCAACTCGTCGACCGGATAACCGCGCCGGGCGGCGCGTGCGCGGATCCCGTCGTACTGCGCGCGGTCCATGCTGGGCGTGCGCGAGAGGATCCACAGGTACTTGCGGCTGGGTCCGCCGACCACCGCCCAGCGGTAGTCGGGGTCGAGGTCGACCACCCAGTAGTCCGCCCACGCCATCGGTGCCCAGGCCAGCCAGTCGGGCGCGAAGCGCACCTGCAGCCGCCCCGGGTGCCCGGCCACCGGTCGCGCCGTGCCCTCGGACAGCATCCGGCCGCCGTCCTTGTCGTCGCAGGCGTTGCGCACGCCCACCAGGCCATCGGCGCGCAGCGTGTAGGTGGCGGTGATGTTCGCAACGCAGTTGCGCTGGAAGAACATCGGCAGGCGTGCGATCTCGTGCCACTCGCCGCTGTAGCGCTGCAGGTCCATCGCCGGCACCGACGCGTTGGGCAGCGCCGCGTCCCGGGCATCGGCGGTACCGCCGGCAAGGGCTATTGCGAGCAGCAGGGATCGAATCATGTTCGGCGCTTCATGGGTCCGGGCACGCAGTGTCTCCAACTTTGCGTTCGCCCATGGTGAATGCGCTCCGCGGGTGCATCCGGAAGCCGGCCCGCCGCGTATCGCCATGACCACGCCGCGGATCGATCCGTGAACGCGTGAGCCCCCAACACGAACCGGAGCGTCCCCATGAAGTCCACCCTGCCCCTCGCCATTGCCAGCGCCCTCGCCCTCGTCGCCTGCGGCGCATCCGAACCCGCGGCCGCCGATCCTGCGCCGGCCCCGATGGAAACCGCCGCCGAACCGACGCCGGCCGAGCCGGTCGCGGCCACCGCCAGCACCGCCCCGGATGCCGCCAATGACATCGTCACCACTGCCTCCGCCACGCCCAGCCTGAGCACCCTGGTGGCTGCGGTGAAGGCCGCCGAGCTGGTCGCCACCCTGCAGGGCGCCGGTCCGTTCACCGTGTTCGCACCCACCAACGATGCCTTCGGCAAGCTGCCGGCAGGCGCGGTGGATGGCCTGCTGAAGCCGGAAATGAAGGCCGACCTGGCCGGCGTGCTGACCTACCACGTGGTGTCCGGCAACGTCGACGCGGCTACCCTGTTGGGCCAGATCGAAGCCGGCGGCGGCACCGCCACCCTGACCACCGTCCAGGGCGGCACCCTGACCGCCACCCCGGACGGCGCCGGCGGCATCACCCTGACCGACGCCAAGGGCGGTACCGCGAAGGTCACCACTGCCGACCTCCGCCAGAGCAACGGCATCGTGCATGTCATCGACAGCGTGCTGATGCCGAAGTAATCCGGCAACACTTCGCGACATGAAAAAGGCGCCGCGAGGCGCCTTTTTCGTGGCTGATTCGATGGCAGCTGCCTCAGGCGTCACGCCAAACCTGTGCGCGTGCTCGGGTATTCATGCATGGCGCATCCACAGGCAATCGATCGCATCCAGCGCGATGTGCACCAGCAGGCCGATGCCGAGCAGGCGCGTGCGCCGCGGGATCACCGCCACGCCGTACAGCACGATCGCCGGCGCGGTATGCAGCGGATGGAAGCCGATGCTGCAACGGTCCGGCGCGTAGATCGGATCGGCCAGCAGGTGGTCCAGGTCGATCAGCCAGCCCAGCATCAGCAACACCCACGCATGGGCGAATCTCGGCCGCCAGAACAGCCACGCCAGCGCTGCTGGCACCGCCGCATGCAGGCACAGGTGCAGGGCGGCGCGCAGGCTCAAGGCTGCGGGCGCGTCGCATTCCAGTTGAACAGGAAGTTGCGATGCTCCGCCCAGGTCTGGCCGCGCGCGGTGGTGCCATCCAGGCACACCGCGCTGTGGTACGGACCCACCCCATCGGAGGTGCGGAAACTCGCGCACAGCCGGCCACGATCCTCCTTCCAGCGCCCGGCTTCGATCGTGCTGCCGTAGAAGCTGCCATCCACCCGCCCGTCCGCGTGCAGGGTCAGCTGCATCGGTTGCGTGTAGGGTTTGCCGGGCTCGGCCGACAGGTCCACCACCCATGCGCCGTCCAATGCCGGTGTTGCGGCCATGGCGGCATGCGTGAGCAACGAAACGACGGCAAACACGGCGAACTTGCGCATGGCGGGATCCGTCGGATGGAATTCAGTGGCGAGTGTATGCGAGCCACCCCGATGCATGGTTGCGCCAGTCCCTTTGGCTCTCAGAGCAGCGTGCCCTCGATCACGGTGACCATGCGTGGCGGCGGGCACGCGTTGTTCGTTGCTGCCATCACGGCGCGCACCTGTTCGACTTCCTTCGGAAGCAGGCGGGCCATGTCGATGTCGTTGTACCAACCCTGCTCATCGTCGCGCACGCGCAAGCCGATCTTGTCGGGCCGCACCTGCATCACGTAGACCCGCGCGCAGGCGACCGGCGTGCCGTCGACCACCGCCGGTGGCTGGCGCCAGCCCTGCAGCATGGTTTCCTTGCGCGCCACCAGCGCGTCCATGCCCTTGGGGAAGCGGTTGTCCGGCAGCGCGCGCTCGACCTTGACCGGCCGCCCTTCGACATCCGCATCGACGCGGAACACCATCAGGTACTGGCCATGCTTGCCTTCATAGCGGATGCCCTCTTCCTTCGGCAGGGAGTCCGGGCCCAGGTAGGCGAACTTGAACTTGTTGACGCCCTTGACCCGCAGCGCGAAGCCGCCGCTGGTGGTCGGAACGATCTCCACGTCGATGAAGCGGGTGAACGTGCTGGCGGCGGGCTTGCCCTGCCACGCGAATGGCTCGAAGCGCCAGTCGCGCGCCTTCTTGAGCAGCGCCTGCTGCACCGTCGCATTGGTGGCATCGGTGGGCGCGCCGATCACCTTGGCCTCGCGCACGCGGCCGTCGCCATCGGTGGTGAATTCGACGCGGTTGGTGAACGTGGGCGGCGGGGCCGCGGCCGGCTTCGCGGCCATGGACGGGATCGCCGCCATGCCCAGCAGGAGCAACAGGACCGGCGCAAAGGCGTGCATGGGCTTGGACATGGGGTGGGGCCATCGGAACTGACGCCGCCGATTCTACGGGGCCGCGGCGTGGCGCCTGGGAGGTCGAAGCTGAAGGGCGTTCAGCTTGCGACGTGAGGCGCTGCAAGGCTTGCAGGCGCCAACGAGGCCCCCGGGGACCCATCCGCCCGTGCGTGTCCGCACCGCACTGGCGTCCAGATGCACGGGTTCCTGACCCTGGCCGCCACACCCTCTTTGGCGGGGATTCACGGTCGGACCCCGAATTGAGGTAGGGTGTGCGCACTGTTCAAAGCGGGATCACGGTACATCGTGGCTCCGATGCGGTTGATCAACAGGTTCCAGGGCCGAAGCCGGCCTTTCCAGACGATCTGCTCCATCGCTTCGCGTTACCCCTTGCTCGACACAGTCCCGGCACCGCGTTTCGCGGGCCGTGCTACCTCAACTGTTCCAAGGAGTAACACCATGTCTGATCGTCAAACCGGCACCGTCAAGTGGTTCAACGACGCCAAGGGCTTCGGCTTCATCACCCCGCAGAGCGGCGATGACCTGTTCGTCCACTTCCGTTCCATCCAGGGCTCGGGCTTCAAGTCCCTGCAGGAAGGCCAGAAGGTTTCGTTCAAGGTCGCGCAGGGCCAGAAGGGCCTGCAGGCTGAAGAAGTGCAGGCCGAGTAATCCACTCGCGCTTGCGCTGCGAAAGCAGCACACCAAGGACCCCGGGCGGCAACGCCCGGGGTTTTGTTTTTGGTGCTGGCGAGCGGCGATGCCCGGATGGTCTACTACGCGCATGAAACAGTACGCACTGCTTGCCTCACTCTGCCTGCTCACGGTGTCCTGCAAGGGATTTCCGGGCCGCGACGTTGCCCCCGTATCCGCCGCGACCCTCACCCTCGCGTCCTGGAACATGGAGCACCTGGCCGAGGCAAACGGGTCGGGTTGCCGGCCGCGCACCGATGCCGACTACGCGGCCATGCGCGCGTACGCGGACGCGCTGGCGGCCGACGTGATCGCGTTACAGGAAGTCGAATCGAAGGCCGCCGCCGAGCGCGTGTTCGATCCCGCGCGCTACACCGTCGAGATCGAGCAGCGCGTCGGCACCGGCCGCAAGGGCGAGTGCGGCGGCAGCGACCGCGCGGGCTTGACGGTCAATGCACAGCGCACCGGCTTCGCGATCCGCAAGGGCCTCGCGTTCGAGCGCCAGCCGGACTTCACCGAAATCCAGGTCGGCAACCCGGACCTGCGCTCGGGCGTGGACCTGCTGGTGCGGCCCGCGCGCGGCGCGCCAGTGCGGGTGCTTTCGGTCCACCTCAAGGCCGGCTGCACCTCGGGCGACCGCAACGAGGCCTGCCCGGTGCTGTTCCGGCAGGTGCCGGCGTTGGAGCGCTGGATCGACAGCCGCGCGGCCGAAGGCACCCGCTTCGCGGTGCTCGGCGATTTCAACCGGCGCCTGGCCATGCCCGGCGACGCGGTGTGGGCGGACTGGGACGATGCCGCGCCCGCCAACGCGGACCTGGCGCGCGCATCCGGCGAGCAGTCGGCGCGCTGCAATCCGCGCTACCGCGACTTCATCGACCACATCATGCTGGATCGCCAGGCCGCCGCCAGCCTGCTGGCGTTCGAGGAGAAGACCTTCGCCGGCGAATCGCTGAGCGACCATTGCGCGATCGCGGCGCGGCTGCGGATGCGTTGAGGGCACCAGCGGACGCGCAACGACCCCTGCCGATTGCCTGACATCGCCGCGATGTGGGCGTTGGCCGCCGTCACTTCGGCCGATAGACCGCGCACAGCTTGTTGCCGTCGGGATCCCGCACGTAGGCCAGGTAGAGGCTGCCGAGGTCGCCGCTGCGCAGGCCGGGCGGGTCCTCGATCGAGGTGCCGCCGGCGGCCACGGCCGCGTCGTGGAATTCCTTCGCCTGCTCGGGTGAGCTGCACTTGAAGCCGATGGTGGCGCCGTTGCCGCTGGTGGCCGGTGCATCGTCGATCGGCTCGCTGACGCAGAAGGTGTTGCCCGCGTGGCGATAGAACAGCCGCATGTGCCCGCTGGGTGCGCGGTTCTGCACGGGTGCGCCTGCGCCCAGCACGCCGAGCACCGCGTTGTAGAAGCGCTCGGAACGCGCGATGTCGTTGCTGCCGACCATGATGTGGTTGAACATGGGCCTGGATCCTCGTGGGTGGGAGTCCGATTCTAGGCGAGCCGCGCGCCCAAGCGCCGCAGCTGGCCGACGCCGGGGCGCCGGTGCGGGCGTCTCGGCCCGGGCTCAGGCGCCCAGCAGTTCGACGTCGAATTTCAGCGTCGCATTCGGCGGGATGACGCCGCCCGCGCCGCGCGCGCCGTAGCCCAGGCTGGCGGGGATGATCAGGGTGCGCTGGCCGCCTTCCTTCATGCCCTGCACGCCTTCGTCCCAGCCCTTGATGACCATGCCGCGGCCAAGCGCGAACATGAAGGGCTCGCCGCGATCCTTGCTGGAATCGAATTTCTCGCCCTGCTGGCCGTCCTCGAACAGCCAACCGGTGTAATGCACGGTGACGTTGCGGCCGGGCTGGGCCTCGGCGCCGGTGCCGACGACGGTGTCCTCGAACTGCAGGCCGGAGGCGGTGGTGGTGAAGGTCATGGGAGGTTCCTTGTGGGTGGCGTGGTCGATGCGTGGTTCGCAGTCTAGCGGGCGCGCATCGCGGCGTTCGCCCTTCCGTGCGTGCCGATGGCGCTACTTCTTCACCACGTGTTCGCGGCAGTTGGAATCGTAGGTCAGGCGCTCGGACCTGTTGTGGGTCGAGGCGGAGGTGACCGTGGTGTGCCGCCCGGTGAACTTGTTGGTCTCGATGTTGTACAGGGTGAATTCGTCGAGGTCGCGGGAGGCCCAGGCGCTGCCGCCGGGTGGCGTATCCGACGACACCTGCTTGTAGTTCTCGATGTAGACCTTGAAGGTGTTCTCGCCGAAGCGGTCGGTGCGGCCGGTCACGTCGTAGACCTGGGTGTAGGGCGTGTCGCCCACCCATGCCGCCACGCCCAGCTTGCCGGTGACGGACTTGTCCGGCCCGAAGTCGAAATCGATGTAGATCACTTCGGTATGCGCCGCGTCCAGGCGGCAGGCGAACTTGCGGCTACCGATGTATTCGAAGCCGGTCGGCACCTGGGCGGCGCCCGGCACGGCCACGGTCAACGCCAGGGCCATGCAGGCCGGCATCAGGAATCGTTTGCGCATTGCATCCCCGTTTTCGGTGGCGTCCAGGAGCATCGGATGAGCGAACCAGGACGCCTTGATTCCCCACGCACCCCTTCGGCAACAAACAGGGCGAACCCGGTTTCGCTTGTACATGAACGCCAATGGCCAGAGCAACCATGGACGCGAAGGGCGGGGCATGCGCGCCTCTCCAGGAAGCGGACCTGACCCCGCTCCTGGTTACCTCACCCGCACTTGCTGTAGCCACAATTCAAGCAAGTCGCACACCCATCCATCAGCACCAGCGCCTTGGTGCTGCACTTGTGGCACATGCTGGCGGTTGGCGGGAACGATGCGCCGTCGCCGGTGACTTCGATGTCCTCGGGGTGGTCGGCGGCGCTGGAGAGGCCCATCGCACCGCCCATTTCCCCGGCGGTGCCTATTTCACTGTTTTTTTTTGAGCGCTGCTGGGTTTCGTAGGCGCGGCGCTTCTCGGCGATCAGCGCGCGCTGGTGCTCGCTCATCTCCGGGTCGTGCATCATGCCGATCGACTTCAGGTGGTCTTCGATGATCATGCCGAGTTCGGCGACCAGGCTGGGCATGTACACGCCGCCGGCCTTGAAATAGCCGCCCTTCGGGTCGAACACGGCCTTCATTTCCTCGACCAGGAAGGTCACGTCGCCGCCCTTGCGGAACACCGCGGACATGATCCGGGTCAGCGCGACGATCCACTGGAAGTGGTCCATCGACTTGGAGTTGATGAACACCTCGAACGGGCGGCGGTGTTCGTGGTCGGTGCCGGCATTGAGCACGATGTCGTTGATGGTCACGTACATGGCGTGCTCGACCAGCGGCGACTTGATCTTGTAGGTGGAACCGATCAGCACTTCCGGGCGCTCGATGCGCTCGTGCATCTGGATCACGTCGGCGACCGGCAATTCGGCCTCGACCTGGGCCCGGCTGACCGCCTCGGCCTTGACCGCCGCCGCCTTGTCCTCGGGGGTGACCACGGCGTAGCCCTTGATTTTCTTCTCGATCCTGACTGCCATTTGCGTTCCGGTATCCGTGCTGTCTTGTTGTAATGGGCGTGCGTGGGGCGTTGCATCCCGCCCGGCGGCGAACCGCCGGGCGGGCGTGGTGCTTACTTCTTCTTCGCCGTCTTCTTCGCGGCGGCCTTCCTGGCCGGCGCCTTCTTCACGGCTTTCTTCGGGGCGGCCTTCGTTGCAGCGGCCTTCTTCGGTGCAGCCTTCCTGGCGACGGCCTTCTTCGGTGCCGCCTTCTTCGCAGCGGCCTTCTTCGGCGCGGCCTTCTTCACTGCCTTCTTGACCGCCGCCTTCTTGGCGGTGGCCTTCTTGACCGCCTTCTTGGCAGCGGCCTTCTTGCCGGCCACCTTCTTCTTGAGGCTGGCGACTTCCTTCTTGGCACCGGCGCTGGCAGTGGCCAGCTTCTTCTTGGCGGTGGCCACGGTCTTCTTGACCGCCTTCGCGGCCTTGTCGGTGCGCTTGGCCACGGCCTTCTTGACCTTGGTCACTTCCTGCTTGACCGCCTTCTCCGCGGACTTCGCGGCCTTCTTCGCCTTCGCCACGGTGGCGCTGGCGGTGCTGGCGACGGCGTCGCCGATTTCGGTGGCCTTTTCCTTCACGCTTTCAGCGGCATCGGACAGCGTCGCCGCGACTCCATTCCCGTTGCTCATGAGCCCTCCTCGGATGGGCGTTGGTTGGTGGGTACAACAGCGCGATCCTATACCTGAGCAAGGCGTGCGTGCAGCGCGGTGAGGTGCCGCCCGTCCGCTTCGCGCGCCTCGCGCCGGCACGCGGTCAGAACTTGCCGTAGTAGCCCTCTTTCAAGGCGTCGAACAGGTTGGCCGCGGTGTGCAGCTCGCCGTCGTACTCGATCTGCTCGTTGCCCTTGACCTCGACCATGCTGCCGTCCTCCAGCTCGAAGCGGTACAGGGTGTTCTCCAGGTCCGCTTCCTTGACCAGCACGCCCTGGAAGGCGGCCGGGTTGAAGCGGAAGGTGGTGCAACCCTTCAGGCCCTGCTGGTGGGCGTAGCGGTAGATGTCCTTGAAGTCCTCGTACGGGAAGTCGGTGGGGACGTTCGCGGTCTTGGAGATCGAGGAGTCCACCCACTTCTGCGCCGCCGCCTGCACGTCCACGTGCTCCTTCGGCTTCACGTCGTCGGCGCTGATGAAGTAGTCCGGCAGCCTGGCCGCGGCGTCCTCCGCGAACGGCATCGCCTTCGGGTTGACCAGTTCGCGGTAGGCCAGCAGCTCGAAGCTGTAGACGTCGACCTTTTCCTTGGTCTTCTTGCCTTCGCGGATCACGTTGCGGCTGTAGTGGTGGGCGAAGCTGGGCTCGATGCCGTTGCTGGCATTGTTGGCCAGGCTCAGCGAGATGGTGCCGGTGGGCGCGATCGAGCTGTGGTGGGTGAAGCGGGCGCCGACCTCGGCCAGCTCCTCCACCAGCTCCGGGGCGACCCCGGCCACGCGCTGCATGTAGCGCGAGTACCTGGCGTGCAGGGTCTTGCCCTCGATCTGCTGGCCCAGCTTCCAGCCGTCCTTCACCATTTCCGGGCGCTTGCGCAGCATCTCGGCGGTGACTTCGAAGCGCTCCTCCATGATCGGCGCGGCGCCCTTTTCCTTCGCCAGCGCCAGGCCCATTTCCCAGCCGGCCACCGCCATGTCGCGGGCGATGCGCTCGGTGAACTCGCACGATTCCTTGCTGCCGTACTTCATCTGCAGCATGGTCACGGTGCTGCCCAGGCCGAGGAAGCCCATGCCGTGGCGGCGCTTGCGGGCGATCTCGTCGCGCTGCTGCTGCAACGGCAGGCCGTTGACCTCGACCACGTTGTCCAGCATGCGGGTGAACACGCGCACCACTTCCTTGTATTCCTCCCAGTCGAACGTGGCCTGGTCGGTGAAGGGATCGCGCACGAACTTGGTCAGGTTGACCGAACCCAGCAGGCAGGCGCCGTAGGGCGGCAGCGGCTGCTCGCCGCAGGGGTTGGTGGCGCGGATGGTCTCGCACCACCAGTTGTTGTTCATCTCGTTGACGCGGTCGATCAGGATGAAGCCCGGCTCGGCGTAGTCGTACGTCGAGACCATGATCATGTCCCACAGGTGGCGGGCGCGGATGTGGCCGTAGATGCGGCAGGCGACCAGGCCATCGTCGCGGGTCATGTAGTTCTTGTGGGTGGGCCACTCGCGCCAGACCACCTGGGAGGCGTCGTCGAGGTTGATGTCGCCCTGTTCCTTGATGTTGATCGGGAACACCAGCGGCCAGTCCTGGTCGTTGTTCACCGCGTCCATGAAGCCGTCGGTGATCAGCAGCGACAGGTTGAACTGGCGCAGGCGGCCGTCCTCGCGCTTGGCGCGGATGAAGTCCTTCACGTCCGGGTGGCTGACGTCGAAGGTGCCCATCTGCGCGCCGCGGCGGCCACCGGCCGAACTCACGGTGAAGCACATCTTGTCGTAGATATCCATGAACGACATCGGGCCGCTGGTGTACGCGCCGGCGCCGGCGACGAACGCCCCGCGCGGGCGCAGGGTGGAAAACTCGTAGCCGATCCCGCAGCCCGCCTTCAGGGTCAGGCCGGCTTCGTGGACCTTGTCGAGGATGCCGTCCATCGAATCCTCGATGGTGCCGGACACGGTGCAGTTGATGGTGCTGGTGGCGGGCTTGTGTTCCAGCGCGCCGGCGTTGCTGGTGATGCGGCCGGCGGGAATCGCCCCGCGGCGCAGCGCCCAGGTGAAGCGCTCCATCCAGTACTGCTGCAGCTCGACGGTGGGCTCGGCCTCGGCCAGCGCCTTGGCGACGCGCTGGTAGGTGCCGTCGATGTCGGCATCCAGGGCCACGCCCTGCTTGGTCTTCAGGCGGTACTTCTTGTCCCAGATGTCCAGTGAAGCCGGCTGCATCGGGATCTCCCGCTTCGCTTCAGTCGCCACCGCTTCCAGCCTCACCGTGCTCATGCCCGCCATAGCTCATCCTGCTCCTGTCCGTGTCGACCCGCGGCGCGCCGCGTCCGTGTTGTTCGCCATGCCGTCGCGGGGGCGACGACGAAGCCTCGCGCCGTTCGCGCGCGACCCGTTCCATTCGATTTCCGCTGCATCGTCCATCTGCGCGCCGCTCCCCAACGGACGCCGATCCCTGCACCCCGTGAAACACAAGAATTGGGCTTGTTCCACGGTGCCAACCACAAGATGTAGTGGGCGCGGAAACGGACCTTATCCAGCCGTCGCGGCGAAGTCAACGCCAGAAATCGGCGAAATCCGCTTGCAATCCGGACGCGATCTGGCACACGCGCATCGGCACTGGGTTTCGCCGCGACGGCTGCGGTTGCCGCCAATTATGTGAATGCGCTCACACCCGCATCCGGGGATCGCGGCTTGCGCACCGCAACATGGCGGCGCCGGAATTGCCGCACCCGCGCATGGCCCCGCGGCCGGCCACGCTTGCCACCCTTCAGCGGAGATTGCACGATCGCGATCGAAACTGAATGGACTTGCGTTCCAGCCATGCGAAGCCGATGAAGACCGCCACCAGGACCCTGCTCGCCCTCACCGCCGCCGCCGCGTTCGGTGGCTTCGCCGCCACCGGCATGCAGCTGATGCTGCAACGGCCGGCCGCCGCCGAACCGGCGCCCGCGGCGGCCGCCGCGCCCGCGATCGCGGCGCTGCCGGCGGCGGTCAACGGCACCCCGATGCCTTCGCTGGCACCGATGCTCAAGCGGGTGCTGCCGGCGGTGGTCAGCGTCAACACCAAGCAGCGGGTGCGGGTGAACACCCCGTTCGGGGACGACCCGGTGTTCCGCCGCATGTTCGGCATCCCGCAGGAACGGATCGCGCAGTCGCTGGGCTCGGGGGTGATCGTGGACGCGGCGCGCGGGCTGGTGCTGACCAACAACCACGTGGTCGAGGATGCCGACGAAGTCTCGGTGACGCTGGCCGATGGCCGCACCCTCAAGGCCGAGTTCGTCGGCAACGATGCCGACACCGACATCGCCCTGATGCGGATCCCGGCGCAGGAGCTGACCGCGATCCCGGTGGCCAACAGCGACCGCCTGCAGATCGGCGACTTCGTGGTCGCGGTCGGCAACCCGTTCGGGGTCGGGCAGACGGTGACCTCCGGCATCGTTTCCGCGATCGGCCGCAACAACCTGCCGGGTGCGGGCTTCCAGAACTTCATCCAGACCGATGCCTCGATCAACCCCGGCAACTCGGGCGGCGCGCTGGTCAACCTCAATGGCGAGCTGGTCGGGATCAACACCGCCAGTTTCAACCCGCGCGGCTCGATGGCCGGCAACATCGGCCTGGGCTTCGCGATCCCGTCCAACCTGGCCAGCAACATCAAGGACCAGCTGCTGGTCGGCGGCGTGGTCCGGCGCGGCACCCTCGGCATCGACACCCAGGACGTGGACGCGCGCATCGCCGCCGCGCTGGGACTGGCGCAGCCGCGCGGCGCGGTGGTGACCCGGGTGTATCCGGGCTCCGCCGGCGCAGCCGCCGGGCTCAAGCCGGGCGACGTGATCCTGGCCGCCAACGGCGAGCCGATCGCCGACGCCGAAGCCCTGCGCAACTTCCAGGGCCTGCAGCCGGCGAACGCGCGGGTCGCGCTGGACGTGCGCCGCGATGGCCAGCCGCTGCTGCTCACCACCGGCCTGCGCGAAGTGCCCAAGGCGCTGGCCGGCGCCCAGCTGGACGCGCGGCTGGCGGGCGCGAGCTTCGCCGACCTGCCGGAGTCGCTGCGCCGGCAGGGCCTGGCCGGGGTGCTGGTCGAGCAGGTCGAGCGCGACAGCCGCGCGGCCCGCAGCGGCCTGCGCAAGGGCGACGTGGTGCTGGCCGCGAGCAGCGGCGACTTCACCGACCTCGGCGGCTTCCGCGCCGGGTTCGCCGCGCCGCCGCCGCAACTGGTCCTGCGGGTGCTGCGCGGCCGCAGCAGTGGCCAGTTGCAGATGCGTTGAACGTTGCTTGCAGGACAGCCCTCGCCGCCACGCCATGACGGGCGCGTCACGCGCGGGCTGGCACACTCCCGGCGTGCGTCCCACCCCACCCACCGTTCCCGAGGATCCGCGATGAGCACCAATACCGATGCGTTGAAGAGCAACCTGGGCGAAGCCGGCTCCCACCTCAAGCAGGCCGCGGTTGCCGCCGGCGACGCGATCAAGGGCGTGGCGGCAGCCGCCGGCGACGAGGCGCGGCTGGGCAAGGCGCAGATGAAGTCGGAACTGGCGGATGGCGCGCTCGCCACCCTGAATGCCGCCGGCGCACTCGGTGGCGCCACCGGCGAGCAGGTCGACGCGCTGATGGACAAGGGCCGCGACCTGCTCGACAGCGCCGCCGAGCTGATCCGCGAGCGCCCGCTGGCCGCCTTCGGGGTTGCCTTCGCCGCCGGCTGGATCATTTCCAAGCTCGGCCGCAGCGACAAGTAAGCCGCGCACATGCAGCAGCCGCATGGCCCGGCGGAACCCGTCGGCGACGCCGCCGCGGACGCGCACGCCAGCCCGGAGTTGCAGGAGGCGCTGCGCGCGCTGGGCGCGAGCGGCCGCGCCACACTCGGCGCCGCCAGTGATGCCACCAAGGCGCTGCGGATCCTGGTCGCCGCCGACATCTCGCTGGCGCGCAGCGCGTTCGGGCGCGCCCTGGCCTTCACCGGGGTCGCGATCGCCTTCGGCGCGTCCGCGTGGTTGCTGCTGATGGCGGCGCTGATCGCGTGGCTGAGCCTGGGCCTGGGCCTGGCGTGGTCGTTGTCGCTGCTGCTCAGCGCCGGGCTGAGCCTGGCGGTGACCGCCATCGCGGCCCACCTGGCGATGCGCTATTTCGGACACACCGGGCTGCAGGCGACCCGCCGGCAGCTGGCGCGGCTGGGGAACGGCGAACTCGCCGGTTTGATGGCGGACGCCGGCGCCCCGGTCAACACGGCTGCGGGCGTGGACGTGACCCCGCCATGAGTTTCGATGCACTGATCGAGAAGGTCCGCCAGGCCGAGCAGGCGCTGGAAGCCAGCGAGCGCCGCACCCTCGAGGACTGGCAGCGCTTCCGCCAGGCCTGGCGGTCCGGCTGGACCCCGGCGCGCATCGTGGTCGCCGGGGTGGTCGCCGGTTTCGCGGTTGGCCGCGTGCGGCCGCTGCGCGCGGCCACCGGCGGCGGCGTGCTGCAAGTGCTGACCGCGCTGTCCGGGCTGGTGGCAAGCGGCAGCGCGCAGGCCGCCGCCGCGCAGGCAGGGCAGGCGGCGGAAGCCGCCGGAACCGCCTCCGGCGACGCGGCCGCCCCCTTCCCGCAACCGCCGTCCGGATGAACGCGCGCGCAGCGCCGGCGCCAGCCCCGACCTGACCTGGCCCGCACGCCCCGGCGCAGGTCGCCGCCGCGGGTCTGCGCCAGCATCGTGCTGGCCCGGATCGACCGGTTCGAGGGCCGGGCGACGCTGCTCGAATGACAGGCGCAGCGGGACAAGCCCCGCTCTACAATGGGCCGGTGAACTTCCCCGTCCGCGCCATCAGCCTCGACCTCGACGACACCCTTTGGCCGTTCGCGCCGATCGGCGACCGCATCGAGCGCACCCTGCACGACTGGTTCGTGGCGCACAGCCCGGTGACCGCCGAGCACTTCCCGATCGAAGAGATGCGCGCCCTGCGCGAACGCGTGTTCGCCGAGTTCCCGCAGCACGCGCACGACCTCGGCCTGCTGCGGCGGCTGACCATCGAACGCGCGCTGCGCGAGAGCGGCAGCGACCCGACCCTGGCCAGTGCCGCGCATGCGATCTTCTTCCGCGAACGCAACCGCGTGGACTTCTACCCGGATGCGCCGGACGCGCTGCGCCGGATCGCCGCGCGGGTGCCGGTGGCAGCACTGTCCAACGGCAATGCCGACCTGGTGGAGATCGGCATCGCGCCGCTGTTCCGGTTCCAGCTCGGCGCGCGCGAATACGGTTCCGCCAAGCCCGATCCCGGGATCTTCCTGGAAGCCTGCCGCCGGCTGGCTGTCGCCCCGCACGAAGTCCTGCACGTCGGCGACCATCCGGAGATGGACGTGGCCGGCGCGATCGGCGCCGGCCTGCGCAGCTGCTGGATCGACCGCGGCGACCACCAATGGCCCGAGGCGTTGCCGCCGGCCGACCTGCACTTCACCACCCTGACCGCGCTGGCCGACTGGCTGGACGACGGCCACCCCCACCAGGAACAGGCCGCATGAGCTTGCCGACCGGTTTCGCGACGCCCGCACAGGCCGTCGCGCCGCAGCCCCTGCACGTGGTCGCGCGCGACAGCTTCGCCGCTTGGCGCGATGCGCAGCCACCCGCAGTGCAGGCATGGCTGGCGGTGCACCGCTTCGACGGCGCCGCCGGCACCGCGCTGGCATGGGCGGATGCGCAGGGCCAGCTTGCCGGCGCGGTGATCGGGATCGGCGACGCGCTGGATCCCCATGCCTATGCGCATGCACCGACCGCCTTGCCGGGCGCCGACTGGCAGCTCGCCGGCAGCCCTGGCGCCGGCGCGCGCTGCGCGCTGCAACTCGGCTGGGGCCTGGGCTGCTACCGCTTCGACCGCTACAAGGCCAGCACCCGCGCGCCGGCGCGGCTGGTGGCGGACGACTTCGACGCCGAGACCTTCGACCTGCTGGCCGCCTGCGCGAGCGTGCGCGACCTGGTCAACACGCCCACCGAGCACATGGGCCCGGACGAGCTGGAAGCGGCCGCGCGCGCACTGGCGCAGGCGCACGGCGCGGCGGTCGAGGTGGTCGCCGGCGACGACCTGCTGGCGCAGAACTACCCGGCGATCCACGCGGTCGGCCGCGCCTCGCACCGGGCGCCGCGGATCATCGAACTGGCGTGGGGCGACGCCGCGCATCCGCATGTCGCCATCTGCGGCAAGGGCGTGTGCTTCGACACCGGCGGGCTGGACATCAAGGCCGCCACCGGCATGCGCAACATGAAGAAGGACATGGGCGGCGCCGCGCATGCGCTGGCGCTGGCCGGGCTGGTGATGGCACGCAAACTGCCGTTGCGGATCACCCTGCTGGTCGCCGCGGTGGAGAACGCGATCGGGCCGAACGCGTTCCGGCCCGGCGAGGTGATCGCCACCCGCAAGGGCGTCAGCGTGGAGATCGACAACACCGATGCCGAAGGCCGCATCGTGCTGTGCGACGCACTGGCGCGTGCGGGCGAACTCAAGCCCGACCTGCTGCTGGACTTCGCCACCCTCACCGGCGCGGCGCGGGTTGCGCTGGGCCCGGACCTGCCGGCGCTGTACGCGAATGACGAGGCACTGGCGGCCGACTGGCTCACCGCCGGCCAGCAGGTGCGCGACCCGCTGTGGCGGATGCCGCTGTGGCGGCCATACCTGCGCTACCTCACCAGCAGCGTGGCCGACCTCGCCAACGGCAGCGCCACCACCATGGCCGGCAGCGTCACCGCCGCCCTGTTCCTCGAACGCTTCGTCGCCGAAGGCCAGCCCTGGGGCCACGTCGACGTCTACGCCTGGAACGACAGCGACCGCCCCGGCAAGCCCGCCGGCGGCGAGGCGCAGGGCCTGCGCGCGGCTTACGCCCTGCTGAAATCCCGCACCACCTGAAGCGACCGTTCGTCGGCTGGGCTACTTGCGCACTTGCGTACTCTGTTTTTTAGAGTACTCTGCATATCACCAATCCCAACCAATGGGCACCACCGTGACCAAGACCGAACAGTTGCAGCAGGACCTGGACTACATCACCGCCACCGTGCGCCGGCGCGAACAGCCGGTAGGCATTCCCGCCCTCTACCTGTTCTGGGCCACGGCGGTGCTGGTGGGCTTCGCCTCCGCCGACTTCGCCCCGCGCATCACCGGCCTGTTCTGGTTCGTGGTCGGCATCGGCGGCGGCCTGCTCAGCTGGTGGATGGGCCAGCGCGACGACCGCCGGCGCGGCATCCGCGACGAAGCCCTGGGCCGGCGCCATGGCCTGCACTGGGTGCTCGGCGGCGTGGCCTACTTCCTCACCGCACTGCCGATGTTCGTGCACGGCGCCAGCAACGATCGCGCGGCGAGCTTCCTGCTCACCACCGGCATCGTGTACGGCCTGGCCGGCGTGCACCTGGAGCGCCCGCTGCTGTGGTGCGGCCTGCTCGCCTTCGGCGGCTATGCCGCGCTGGTGGCGTTGTCGCTGCCGTATGCCTGGACCCTCTCCGGGGTGCTGATCGCAGCCTGCCTGGTGCTGGCCGCCGTGTTCGCCGCGCGCGTTCGCGCCGCCGAACAGATCGGGCGGGAGCAGGCGCAATGAAAGCGCTCGACGGCCTCGACCCTGCGTTCGAGCACCGCGCGCGGCTGGCGATCGCGGTGCTGCTGGCCCGCCACGGCGAGATCAGCTTCGCCCGCTTCAAGCAGGAACTTGCGCTCACCGATGGCAACCTCGGCGCGCAGCTGCGGCGGCTGGAGGACGACGGCTACCTCGCCCTGCGCCGCGACTTCGTCGAACGCAGGCCGGTGACCTGGTATGCGTTGAGCAAGGCCGGGCGCAAGGCGCTGGACACCCACCTTTCCGCGCTGCGGGCGGTGATCGCGGCGTCCGCCGGGTGACCCAAGAAACTGACTTCCGGCAGGTTGGCGCCAGCTTGCGCACTCGGTCACACTTGCGCGCCACTCGCCGTCCCCGGATTGCTCGATGAGTTCCAATGCCGACCTGTTGAACGCGTTGAAGATCGATCGCAACGCGCCGCCGCCCAGCTCGCGCAAGGGACTGTGGATCGCGCTGGCCGCGGTCGCCGCGGTGCTGCTGGCGGTGCTTGGCTGGTTCGTGTTCGGCCGCGACACCGGCATCGCGGTGCGCACCGCGGAAGCGATGGCGATCGGCAATGGCGCCGGCGGCAGTGCCTCGGTGCTGGACGCCACCGGCTACGTGGTCGCCCGGCGCATGGCCACGGTCTCGGCGAAGATCCCCGGCAAGGTCCGCGAGGTACTGATCGAGGAAGGCCAGCGGGTGGAGGAAGGCCAGGTGATCGCCACCCTCGACCCGATCGACGCCGAGCAGCAGCGCATGCTGTCGGCCTCGCAACTGGCCGCCGCGCAGAGCCAGGCCGCCGGCGTGCAGGCGCAACTGAAGGAGGCAGAGGCCAATGCCGCGCGCCTTGCCCCGCTGGCCGCGCAGAAGCTGGTGTCGCGCGCGCAACTCGAGCAGGCGATTGCCCAGCGCGATTCGCTGCGCGCGCAAGTGGCCACCGCGCAGCGCAACGCGCAGGTCGCCGGCGACGCGCTGCGCATTTCCGCGCAAGGAGTGGACAACACCATCGTGCGCGCGCCGTTCGCCGGGGTGGTGATCGCCAAGGCGGCGCAGCCGGGCGAGATCATCTCGCCGATGGCGGCCAGTGGCGGCTTCACCCGCTCCGGCATCGGCACCATCGTCGACATGGAGTCGCTGGAGGTCGAAGTGGAGGTCGGCGAGGCCTTCATCGGCCGGGTCAAGCCCGGCATGCCGACCGAAGCGGTGCTCAATGCCTACCAGGACTGGAAGATCCCCGGCCGGGTGATCGCGATCATCCCCGCCGCCGACCGCGGCAAGGCCACGGTCAAGGTGCGGGTGGGGCTCGACGCCAGGGACCCGCGGATCGTGCCCGACATGGGCGTGCGGGTGGGCTTCCTGGAGGACGCCAAGCCGGCGGACGCCGCCGCGAAGCCGGGCGTGCTGGTGCCGGCCGCGGCGATCACGCAGCGTGATGGCAACGATGTGGCCTTCGTGCTCGCCGGCGACGCCGTGCAGCAGCGCACGCTGCAACTGGGCCGCACCCTCGGCGAAGACCGCGAGGTGCTCGCGGGCCTGGCCGGCGGCGACGCAGTGGTGCTGGACCCGCCCGAACAACTCGCCGACGGCGCGCGCGTGCGCCTTGCCGACGCGACCGCAGGCGCCGACGGGCGCTGACGTACCCCATCCCCCGCCCGCCCGCGGCCACCGCCGCGGCCCCGGCACCACCACAGGATCCGCCATGCCTGCGCTCGTCAGCATCCGCAACCTCAGCAAGACCTACCAGCGCGGCCCGGAAAAGGTCGACGTACTGCATGGCATCGACCTCGACATCGAACAGGGCGATTTCGTCGCGCTGATGGGTCCCTCCGGCTCCGGCAAGACCACCCTGCTCAACCTGATCGGCGGGCTGGACTCGCCGACCGCGGGGCAGATCGAGGTGGCCGGCCAGCGCATCGACACCCTGAAGTCCGGCCAGCTCTCGCAGTGGCGCAGCAACCACGTCGGCTTCGTGTTCCAGTTCTACAACCTGATGCCGACCCTCACCGCGCAGCGCAACGTCGAGCTGCCGTTGCTGCTGACCCCGCTGTCGTCGGCGCAACGCAAGCGCAATGCGGAGATCGCGCTGCAACTCGTGGGCCTGGCCGACCGCGGCAAGCACCGCCCGGCGGAACTGTCCGGCGGCCAGCAGCAGCGCGTGGCGATCGCCCGCGCGATCGTCTCCGACCCGACCCTGCTGATCTGCGACGAACCCACCGGCGACCTCGACCGCGCCTCCGCCGAGGAGATCCTGCGCCTGCTGCAGACCCTCAACCGCGAGCACGGCAAGACCATCGTGATGGTCACCCACGACCCCAAGGCCGCGGAGTACGCCACCCACACCGTGCACCTGGACAAGGGCAACCTGGTCGAGCAGGCCGGGCATGCGGCCTGACGGAGCACGCCGATGAAATACCTCCACCTGGTCTGGGCCGCGCTGTTCCGCAGCAAGACCCGCACCCTGCTGACCCTGCTGTCGGTGGTCGCCGCGTTCCTGCTGTTCGGGATGCTCGATTCGGTGCGGGTCGCCTTCAATTCCGGCGGCAGCGTGGCCGGCGCCAACCGGATGGTGACGATGTCGCGGCTGTCGATCACGCAGATGCTGCCGTACAGCCTGGATGCGCAGATCCGCGCGCTGCCGGGGGTGAAGCGCGCAGCCTACGCAGCGTGGTTCGGCGGCATCTACCGCGACCCGAAGAACTTCTTCGCCAATTTCAGCGTCAGCCCCGACTACCTGGACCTGTACCCCGAGTTCAAGTTGCCGCCGGCGCAGAAGCAGGCGTGGCTGGCGGACCGCCGCGGCGCGATCGTCGGCGAGTCGCTGGCAACGCGCTTCGGCTGGAAGATCGGCGACACCATCCCGCTGCAGGCCACGATCTTCCCGACCAAGGGCAGCAACGACTGGCCGTTCACCCTGCGCGGCATCTACGTGGTCGAGGACCAGAAGATGAAGGGCCAGGAGAACGTGATGTTCTTCCACTGGACGTACTTCGACGAAGCCAACGACTACGTCAAGGGTCGGGTCGGCTGGTGGATCGTGGAGCCGGCCAGCGCCGATGCCGCCGACCGCGTGGCCAGGGCCGTCGACACGCTCAGCGAGAACTCCGACCACGAAACCCGGACCCAGAGCGAGGCCGCGTTCAACCAGAGCTTCGCCAAGCAGTTCGCCGACATCGGCCTGATCGTGACTGCGATCATGGGCGCGGTGTTCTTCACCCTGCTGCTGCTGACCGGCAACACCATGGCGCAGGCGGTGCGCGAGCGCATCCCCGAACTGGCGGTGCTGAAGACCATCGGCTTCTCCAACCGCAGCGTGCTGTGGCTGGTGCTGGGCGAGTCGGTGCTGCTGGTGGTGCTGGGCGGCGCGATCGGGCTGGGCTTCGCCGCGCTGCTGGTGCCGGTGGTCAGTGCCGGCAGCGGCGGCATGATCCAGCTGCCCGGCCTGCTGCCGCAGACCTGGGCGATGGGCCTGGGCCTGGCCGCGCTGATCGGGGTGGTGGTGGGCCTGCTGCCGGCGTTGCGCGGCATGCGGCTCAACATCGTCGACGCACTGGCCGGTCGTTGAGCAAGCGTTGAGCAAGGACACCAACACATGACGCGTTTCAGGGAATTCCTGGCCGGGCTGCTGACCCTGGTCCTGCTGGCCGTGGGACTGGGTATCTGGATCCGGCTGCCGTGGCCCGCGGTGCTCGCCATCACCCTTGGGCTTGCGCTGTGGCTGTTCCTCACCCGCAGCGGCCGGCTGGCGCGCGAAGCCACCCGGATCGGCATCGCCGGCCTGCCGCAGCGCTGGGGGGCGTCGCTGGTGATCGTGGTCGGCATCGCCGGGGTGGTCGGGGTGCTGGTGGCGATGCTGGCGATGGGCGAAGGCTTCAAGGCCACCCTGGCCAGCACCGGCAGCACCGGCAGCGCGATCCTGCTGCGCGCCGGTTCGCAGGCGGAAACCAATTCGGTGATCCGCCGCGACCAGGTGCCGCTGCTGGCGACCCTGCCCGGCATCGCCCGCGGCACCGACGGCAGGCCGCTGGCGTCGCCGGAGTTGTCGCAGGTGGTCAACCTGCCGACCATGGCCGAAGGCACCGACGCCAATGTCCAGTTCCGCGGCGTCGGCCCCGCCGGCTGGATGATCCGCCCGCAGCTGGAGATCGTGCAGGGCCGCAGGTTCACGCCCGGCATGCGCGAGATCGTGGTGGGTGCCGGCACCCACCAGCAGTTCCGCGGGCTGGAGGTCGGCAACCAGCTGAAACTGGCCAACCAGCTGTGGACGGTGGTCGGGAGGTTCAAGTCCGGCGACTCCCACGATTCCGAACTGTGGGCCGACGCCGACGTGCTGGGCCCGGCCTACCAGCGCAGCGCATTCCAGTCGGTGACGGTGAAGCTGGATGGCAAGGACGGCCTTGCGCGGCTGAAGGCGGCGCTGGCCGCCGATCCGCGGCTGAAGCTCGACATCGAGACCACCCGCGACTACTACGGCCGGCAATCCGAGGGCCTGACCCGGCTGATCCGGATCCTGGGCACGGTGATCGGCGGCATCATGGCGATCGGCGCGGTGTTCGGCGCGCTCAACACCATGTACGCCGCCGTCGCCGGCCGCGCCCGCGAGATCGCGACCCTGCGCGCGCTCGGCTTCCGCGGGCTGCCGGTGGTCGCCGCGGTGATGCTGGAAACCATGCTGCTGGCCCTGCTCGGCGGGCTGCTCGGTGCCGCGCTGGCGTGGCTGCTGTTCAACGGCTACACGGTCAGCACGCTGGGCCAGAACTTCAGCCAGGTGGTGTTCCAGTTCCGGGTCTCGCCGGAGCTGCTGTGGACCGGCCTGAAGTGGGCACTCGGCATCGGCCTGGTCGGTGGCCTGTTCCCGGCCCTGCGCGCCGCGCGGGTGCCGGTGAGCGAGGCCCTGCGCGCCGCCTGATCGAGGCTCAGGCGGTGGCGGGCCGGCCGCGCCGCGCGCGCAGCAGGCCTTCGCCGGCGAACACCGCCAGCGCGATCCAGATCAGCACGAAACCGAACAGCCGGGCCTGGTCGAAGTCCTCGCGCAGGACCAGCACGCCGATCAGGAACTGCAGGGTCGGCGCGATGTACTGCATCAGGCCAACACTGGCCAGCGGGATGCGCCGCACCGCGTAGGCGAAGCCGACCAGCGGCAACGCGGTGACGATCCCGGACAACACCAGCAGGCTGCTTGCCGCGGCGCCGTAGCCGGCCGGGAAGCCGCCGCTGGCCGGCGCCTCGCTCCACGCCAGCAGGGCCACCGCCGGCAGCAGCAGGTAGGCGCTCTCCACCCCCAGCCCGGTGATGGAATCCACCGCCAGCAGCTTGCGGATCAACCCGTACAGCGCGAACGAGGCGGCCAGCGCCAGCGCGATCCACGGCAGCCGGCCGAACCGGAAGGTCAGCCACAACACGCCAACCGCCGCGATCGCAACCGACAGCCACTGCAGCGGGCGCAGCCGCTCGCGCAGGAACAACACCCCGATCAGCACGTTGAGCAGCGGGTTGATGAAGTACCCGAGCGCGCTCTCGACCACGTGGCCGGCGTTCACCGCCCAGATGTACAGGCCCCAGTTGAACGCGATCAGCAGCCCGCTCAGGGCCAGCATCGCGCGCAGCCGCGGTTGCGCCAGCGCCGCGCGCAGCCAGCCGTGGCCGTCGCGCCACAGCAGGAAGGCGCCGACGAACAGCGCGCTCCAGGCGATCCGGTGCAGCACGATCTGCAGCGACGGCACCGCCTTCAGCAGGTGCCAGTACAGCGGCATCACCCCCCACAGCACGAAGGTCGCCGCGGCGATCCACGTGCCGCGGATCGCCTCGCGCCGCGCGGCGTCGCTCATGCCGGCCGGGCCTTCGCGGCCTTGGCCAGGGTGATCGCGACCACCCCCAGCAGGATCACGCCCATCGCCAGCAGCTCCTGCCCGCCGAAGCGCTCGCGCGCCAGCCACGCGCCCAGCGCCACCGCGATCACCGGGTTGACGTAGGCATAGCTGCCGGCCAGCGCCGGGCGCACGTGGTGCAGCAGCCAGATGTAGGCGGAGAAGCCGATGATCGAACCGAACACGATCAGGTAGGCGAACGCGGCCAGGCCCTGGGGGCCCGGGATTCCGGCGAAGCGCTCGCCGAGCGCGCCGCCGACCACGCACATCGCCAGCCCGCCGCACAGCATCTGCGCGGCGGCGGCCATGAACGGCGGCGGCAGGTCGCGGCCACGGCTCCAGATCGAACCGAACGACCACGCCAGCGAGGCAACCAGCAACGCGACCAGGCCCACCATCGACGCCGACAGGCTGCTGTCGAGGTTCAGCCACAGCACGCCAAGGAAGCCGATGCCGAGGCCCACCCACTCCATCCGGTTCGGCCGCTGCCCGCGCATCGCCGCGAAGATGCCCATCCACAACGGCGCCGACGCGACCGCCACCGCGGTCATCCCGGAGGAGACGGTCTGCTCCGCCAGGTTGACCATGCCGTTGCCCAGCAACAGCAGCAGCACCCCCATCACCGCCGCGTTGCGCCATTGCGGAGCGGTCGGCGCGGGCACCCCGCGCCAGCGCAGGAACCCGTACATCAGGCTGCCGGCGATCAGGAAGCGCACGCCCCCGAGCAGGAACGGCGGGAAGCCGCCTTCCAGCGCGTAGCGGATGGCGAGGTAGGTGGACCCCCAGATGATGTACACCGCCGCCAGCGCGAGGGCGACGCGGGTGCCTGCCACGGTATGCGCCTTGTCCATCTGTGCCTGGGTCCCGGTGCCGCTGCCTGAAACAGGACGGGCGCCGCAGTGGCGCCCGTCGGTGCGGCCATCATCGGCCGGTCGTGTCCGTGCTCAATCCACCCAGCGGGTGCCGCCGCGCGCCTGCGGCAACACCTGCGCGGACAGCCCGGCGTCGGCGCCGAGCAGGCCGATCGCGTCGCCGAGGATCGCCGCGGATTCGCGCAGCAGCGGATCGCGCGACTTCTTCGCCGCTTCCTCGCGCGCCACGTCCGCGGCGACGTTGCGTTCGTTCGCCTGCAGGCCGTCGTCGGCGGCTTGCTGTTCCAGCAGCGGATCCTGGGCGATGCCGAGGTTGGCGCGGACCGCTGCGCGCTGCTTGCGCAGGCGGTCGAAGCGGTCGCGCTCGGCGCGGCGCTCGGTCTCGTTCAACGACACCGACTTCTTCGCCTGCTCCTCGCGGAACCGCGCGACGTCCTCCACCCACCACTGGAACTCGACGTCGTTCGCCACCCGCGCGGCATGGCGCGCCTCCAGCTTGCCCAGCAGCGAACCGAAGTTGCCGTACTGCACGTGCGGTGCGGCGGCGATGCGGGTCCACGGCAGCGCGTTGTCGTAGGTGCTCTCGCCGTATTCGCTGGCATCCACGCTGGTCGGGAAGGCAACGTCCGGCACCACGCCCCTGTTCTGGGTGCTGCTGCCGCCGGGCCGGAAGAACTGGGCGATGGTCAGCTTGACCTGGCCGAAGCGCAGTTCCTCGTTGGCCGGCCAGCGGTCGAGGTCGACCATGCTCTGCACGGTGCCCTTGCCGAAGGTGGTCTCGCCGATCACCAGGCCACGGCCGTAATCCTGGATCGCGCCGGCCACGATTTCGGAAGCCGATGCGGAGCCACGGTTGACCAGCACCGCCAGCGGGCCGTCCCAGGCGACGCCCGGGTTGCGGTCGTTCTCCACGCTGACCCGGCCGCCGGATTCGCGCACCTGCACCACCGGGCCCTGGTCGATGAACAGGCCGGTCAGCTCGATCGCCTCGCTCAGCGAGCCGCCGCCGTTGCCGCGCAGGTCCAGCACCACGCCGTCCACCTTCTGCGCGCGGAACTGCTCCAGCATGCGGGCGACGTCGCGGGTCGCGGAGGCGTAGTCGCCGTCACGGCGGCGGCGCGCCTCCACGTCCTGGTAGAACCCGGGCAGCTTGATCACGCCGATCCGGCGCGCGGGCTGGCCACCGGCGGCCGGCAGCAGCACCTCCTCGGCCTTGGCGCGCGCGTCCTCCAGCCGCACCTTGGCGCGGGTGATCAGGATCCGGGTCGGCTTGCTGTCCAGCGGCGCCTCGGCGGAGACCACGTCCAGCCGCACCTGGGTGTTGGCGGCGCCGCGGATCAGGTCGACCACGTCGTCGGTGGGCCAGCCGACCACGTCCTTCATCTCGCCGGAGCCGCCCTGGCCGACGCCGACGATGCGGTCGCCGGAGCGCAACTTGCCGCCGCGCGCGGCCGGCCCGCCCGGCACCATCTCGCGCACCACCACGATGTCGTCCTGCTTGAACAGCACCGCGCCGATCCCCTCCAGCGAGTTGGAGATCTGCACGTTGAAGTTGGCCGCGCTGCGCGGGGTCATGTAGTCGGTATGCGGATCGATCGCCCCGGCATAGGCGTTGAGGAAGCTCTGGAACACGTCCTCGCCCTTGAGCTCGGCGATGCTGTCCAGCAGGTTCGCGTAGCGCTTGTCGAGGGTCTTGCGGATTTCCTCCGGCGGCTTGCCGGCCAGCTTCAGGCGCAGCCAGTCGTTCTTGACCGACTGCTTCCACAGCGCATCCAGCTCGGCGCCGCTGGCCGCCCACGGGGCGTCCTCGCGGTCGTATTCGTAACGCTCGCCGCCGGCGAAGTCGAAGTTGCCCTTCAGCAGCCCGCGCGCATGGGCGATGCGCTCACCGACGCGCTGCCGGTACACCGCGAACATCGCCCACGCCGGATCGACCTCGCCGCTCTTGATCGCATCGTCGAGGCGGGTGGCGAACTTCGAGAAACCGGCGACGTCCTGCGCGGTCAGGAACACCTTGCCCGGGTCGAGGGTGTCGAGGTAGCGCTCGAGCACGTCCTGCGACAACGCGTCGTCGAGCACGCGCGGCCGATAGGCGTAGCGACTGTCGGACAGCAGGCCATGCACCAGCCGCGCGGTGGTCGCCTGGTTGCTGGTCGGGGCCGCGGGCAGGGCATCGCGGCTGCCCTCCGCGCGCGCCAGCAGGGCGAGCGGCGCGGCCAGGGCCAGGCCAACGGCAAGTGCAAGCAGGGTGTGGCTGGACTTCATGGTGACTTCCGCGGCGTGGGGGCCGGCATGGCTGCAGGATGGGCCCGGATGGGACTTCGGCACAGTGCCGGAAGTTCGGAAACAGCGGGCGTGCCGCCACTGTAGCGGGCTTGCGGCGGGCAGTGTGAACGGCGCGATGAATGCCATCGGGCCCGCCTGCGGGCCTGGCGGTGGCTGCCGCTGGCCTGTGGGTACCGTCCGGCGCGACCCCGCCGGTTCAGGCCAGCCCGGCGGCCTGGCGATCCGCGTGATAGCTGGAACGCACCATGGGCCCGGATGCAACGTGCGAGAACCCGATCGAATACCCGTAGTCCTCGAGCGCCTTGAACTCGTCCGGGGTCCAGTAGCGCAGCAGCGGGTGGTGGGCGGGCGACGGCTGCAGGTACTGGCCGATGGTGACCATCTCCACGTCATGCGCGCGCAGGTCGCGCAGGGTCGCCTGCACCTGCTCCATGGTCTCGCCCAGGCCGAGCATGATCCCGCTCTTGGTCGGCACGTCGGGGTGCTGCGCCTTGAACTTCTGCAGCAGGGTGAGCGACCACTGGTAGTCCGCGCCCGGGCGCACGTTGCGGTAGAGGTCGGGCACGGTTTCGATGTTGTGGTTGAACACGTCCGGCGGATCCGTGGCCAGGATCTCCAGCGCGCGCTCCATCCGGCCCTTGCCACGGAAATCCGGGGTCAGGACCTCGATCTTGATGCCAGGCTTCGCGGTGCGGGTCTCGCGGATGCAATCGACGAAGTGCTGGGCGCCGCCATCGCGCAGGTCGTCGCGGTCGACGCTGGTGATCACCACGTACTTCAGGCCCATGTCGGCGATGGTCTCCGCCAACCGGCGCGGCTCGTCCGCATCCAGCGGCTTCGGGCGGCCGTGGGCGACGTCGCAGAAGCTGCAACGGCGCGTGCACACGTCGCCCATGATCATGAAGGTGGCGGTGCCGTGGCCGAAGCACTCGTGGATGTTCGGGCAGCTGGCGTCCTCGCACACCGTCACCAGGCGGTTGCTGCGCAGCTTCGACTTCAGCGCCTGCACCGCATTGCCGGACGGGATGCGCACCCGGATCCAGCTCGGCTTGCGCAGCACCGGCGCCTCGGCGAACGCGACCGGCGAACGCCCGATCTTGTCCCCGGCGACCTGGCGCACGCCCGGTTCCAGCGGCTCGGAAGCGTCGGCGACGACGGACAGGGGGATGCTGCGGGGCGTGCTGCTCATGGACGCGATTATCGCCGATGCGCGCTCAGGCTGCTGCCAGCGCGTCAGGCAACGCTGCATCCCGGCGCGGCGACAAGCCGAACTGCTTCGCGAGGTGCGCCAGCAGCACCGGCTTGACCGCCTCCAGCGACGATGGGCCGCCGAGGTCCTGCAGCGCCACCACGTCCAGGCCCTGGTAACCGCAGGGATTGATGCGCAGGAACGGCGCGGTGCTCTCGCCGGCGATGTTGAAGGCCAGGCCGTGGAAGCTGCAGCCGCGGCGCACGCGGATGCCGAGCGCGGCCACTTTCGCGCCGCCCACGTAAACGCCGGGGGCGCCCTCGCGGCGCGCGCCTTCGATGTTCCATTCGGCCAGGGTGTCGATGATCGCCTGCTCGATCCTGCACACGTAATCGCGCACGCCGATCTTCAGCCGCTTCAGGTCCAGCAGCGGGTAGGCCACGATCTGGCCGGGGCCGTGGTAGGTGACCTGGCCGCCGCGATCGACGTGGATCACCGGGATCTCGCCCGGCATCAGCACGTGCTCGGGCTTGCCGGCCTGGCCAAGGGTGAACACCGGCTCGTGCTCGACCAGCCAGACTTCGTCCGGCGTGTGCTCGTTGCGCGCATCGGTGAACGCCTGCATCGCCCGCCACACCGGCTCGTAGGGTTGCCGGCCGAGGTCGCGCACGATCGCATCGCGCAACGGCGCCGGCGCAACACCCGGCGCGCAGCTTGCGGCTACAGCGTCCACTTCACCTCGGGATGGTCGCGCAGCGCCTGGTGCGCGCGGTCGTACTCCTCGCGCGAGTTCGCACGGAACGCGATCCGCACCGAGACGTAGCGGCCGGTCGCGGAATGCTTCCAGTTGACCGACTCGTGCAGCACCTCGATGCCGGCATCGAGCAGGGCGGTGGGCAGCGCGGTCTCCAGGTCCTTGTCGGCGCTGCCCATCGCGCTGAGCTCGAAGGTGCCGGGGAACCGGAAGCCGCGGCCTTCATCGGGCGCGCCCGGGTTGTCGGGGTTGATGTCCATGCATGGATGATGGAGGCCGCGCGCGCCTACTTCAACGCACCGCGGCGGCCCCGGTCAGACCGACTGCCACCACATCAGCAGCGAATGCCACAGGCGCTTGAAGAAGCCGCCCTCCTCCACCGCCTGCAGGGCCACCAGCGGCGCGGACGCAACGATCTTCCCGTCCAGTGCCACCTTGACCATGCCCAGCTTCTGGCCCTTGGCGATCGGCGCCTCCAGCGACTTCGGCAGGTCCATGCTCGCCTTCAGGCGGTCGTACTTGCCGCGCGGGGTGGACACCAGCAGCGGCACACTCACGCCGACCGCCACCTGGTTGGCTTCACCCTTCCAGACCTTCGGCTGCGCCAGCGGCTTGCCCGCCTCGTACAGCTTGTGCGATTCGTAGAAACGGAAGCCCCAGTTGAGCAGCGCCTGCGAATCCACCGCGCGCTGGTTCTCGCTGGTGTTGCCCATCACCACGGTGACCAGGCGCTGTTCGCCGCGCTTGGCCGACGCCATCAGGCAATAGCCCGCGGCCGAGGTGTGGCCGGTCTTGATGCCGTCCACCGACGGGTCGCGCCACAGCAGCAGGTTGCGGTTCGGCTGGGTGATCGGGCCGACCGTCAGTTCCTTGATCTTGTTGTAGCTGTACGCCTCGGGGAAGTCGCGGATCAGCGCGCGGCCGAGGATGGCGAGGTCGCGCGCGGTGGTGACGTGGCCCTCGGCGGTGAGGCCGTGCGGGTTCACGAAGTGCGACCTGGTCATCCCAATCTTCTTCGCGTAGGCATTCATGAGCTGGGCGAAGGCCGCCTCGCTGCCGGCGACGTGCTCGGCCAGGGCGATCGCGGCATCGTTGCCGGACTGCACCACCATGCCCTTTTCCATCTCGACCAGCGGCGCGGCCTGGTTGACCTCGAAGCCGCTGTAGCTGCCATCGGTGCCGGCGCCACCGCTGCGCCAGGCATTCTCGCTCATCATCACCTGGTCGGTCGGCTTGACCTTGCCGGCGGCCATTTCGGCGGCGATCACGTAGCTGGTCATGACCTTGGTGATGCTGGCCGGGTCCACCGCGGCATCGACGTTTTCGCCCGCCAGCACCTCGCCGGTGGCGTAATCCATCACCAGCCAGGCCTTGGAGGTGGCCGGCGCGGGTGCGTCGGGGATCGGCAGGTTGTCGCTGAGCGCGGCGGGCTTCGCCGCCGGCGCGGGCGCCGGGGTCTGGGCGAAGGCGAGGCCGGCGGTGGCCAGGGCGACGAACAGCAGGGAACGCAGACGCATCAACAACACTCCTCAAGGCCGCGCAGGCGCGGCGCGAAACGGTTCAATCGGCCATTTTAAGCCGCAATCGCGGGCCGGACGCCGTGACGTGCCGCCGAAAGCCAGGCTTCAGTCGCGCACGCGCTGCGGTTGCCCGAAGCCCAGACCGACGACCCGGGCCGCAAGTTCCGGCGCCGTGGCCACGTCCACCGGCCCGATCCGCAGGCGCCAGACCTTCTTGCCATTGACGTCGGTGTCGAACAACTGGGCGCGGCCGATGGCGGCACCCTGCAGCATCGCCAGCGCGTGCTGCGCGTTCTGCTGGTTGGCGAAGCTGGCCACCTGCAGGGTCACCTGCTCCGCCGAACCGCCTGCTGGTGGCGCACTCGCGGCGACCAGCGCCGCCGCATTCACCGGTGAAGGCGGGGGCGATGCAGCCGGCTGGGGAGACCCGTCGCCTGCCGCCGTCGCGGCTGCAACCGCCGGGTCCGGCGTGCCCGGCTTGCCGGTGGCCACCCGCACCCGCCGCGACGTCATCCACGCGTCGAATTCGTCGGCAGTCATCACCTTGCCGTCCTGCTGCATGTCGAAGCGGTAGCCGGCGTCGGCCTTCGGCGGCGCCGCCACCGGCTGGCCCGGGCCGGCCGCGGCCAGCGCCTCCGGCAGCGTACCGACCAGCCGGTCCATCGCGCTGGCATCGGCCGCCGCCGGTGCGACCGCCAGCTCGCTCGACGCGCCCGGGGTCAGCGCGCGGACCTCGACCCGGGCCACGCCCTTTTCCCGATAGCCCAGCTTCACCGCGGCGGCGTAGCTGAGGTCGATGATCCGGTTGGAATGGAACGGCCCGCGATCGTTGACGCGCACCACCACCGACTTGCCGTTGTCCAGGTTGGTCACCCGCGCGTAGCTCGGCAGCGGCAGCGACTTGTGCGCGGCGGTGAACGCGTACATGTCGTAGACCTCGCCGCTGGAGGTGCGGCGGCCGTGGAACTTGTTGCCGTAGTAGGACGCGCCGCCCTGCTCCATGTAGCCATGCGCGCTATCGAGCACCTTGTAGCGCTTGCCCAGCACCGCGTAGTCGCGGTTGCCGCTGCGCGCTCGCGGCTCCGCGCGGACTTCGGGTTCCGGGATCGCATCCACGTCCGGGATGTAGTCCGGCACCGCATCCGATTCGGCCGGGCGGAACAGCCCACCAGCCACGTAATCGCCGCGCTTGGTCGGGTCTTCCTGCGCCGGCGCATATGGCGAGACCCGGCGCGGCGACGGCCCGATACCCTCGGCGGGCGTGGCATCGACGGGCTTGCGATGGTGATCCGTGGCCTTCGATGGAGTAGCGGTGCCACCTGTGGTGGCACAAGCGGCCAGCGCGAGCGGCAACAGCGCCAGCGCGAGTCGGTGCGCCCGCATTACTGCGGATCCGGGTCCCGCCCGGCGATCGCTTCGGCCAGCTGGTAGACCGCGGTCGCGTACAACCGCGAGATGTTGTAGGTGGTGATCGCCTTGAAGTTGTTGTAGACGATCCAGTATTCGGGACCGGCGGCGCCTTCCAGGGTGACCAGGGTCACCGGCGGCCCGTTTTCGGTGTGGATGAAGCGCATCGCCGCAGGCCGGTAGCCCTTCGCGGCGAGCCCGGCCAGGCCCTGGTCCAGGGTCACCGCGTTGCCCGGGTTGGCGAAATCGGCGGCGCCGGCGTCGCGCCTGGCGCGCTCCATCACCGGTCCGTTCGCCTGCCACTTGCCCTTCTTCGCGAAGTAGTTGGCGACCGAGGCGAACACGTCGTCGAGGTTGTCGAACAGGTCGACGCGGCCGTCGCCATCGCCGTCCACCGCGTAGTCGCGATAGCTGGACGGCATGAACTGGCCCCAGCCCATCGCGCCGGCATAGCTGCCCTTGAGCGTGGCGATGTCGAAGCCTTGTTCCTTGCCGAGCGCGAACAGCTGCGCGAGTTCATCGCGGAAGAACGCCTCGCGCTTGTTTTCGCGATCAACCTTGGCGGGGTCGCCGCTGCGCGGATAGGCGAAGGCGAGCGTGTACAGGGCATCGACCACCAGGTGACTGCCCTTGTTGCCGCCGTAGCTGGTTTCCACGCCGAGGATCGCAGTCACGACTTCCTTCGGCACGCCGTATTTGTCCTCGGCGCGCTGCAGCGCTGCGCGATGCTCGGCGAGGAAGGCACGGCCGCCGTCGATGCGCCTGGGCTGGATGAAGATCGGCCGGTAGTCGCGCCAGGGCTTGGCTTCCGCCGGCCGCGCCATCGCCTTGACGATGCCCTCGCGCAGTTGCGCCTTGGCCAGCACCGCCTCGATCTCCGCGGCGGGAATCCCGAAGCGCTGCGAGGTGCTGCGCACGAACTCGGCGCGCGCGGCGCTCACGTCGCCAAACACGACCGGTGGTGGCGTCGGCGCCACCGGCGGCGGCGGAACGGGCGGTGCCGACGGCTGCGGCATCGGCTTCGGCGGCGGGACGGCGCAGGCGGCAAGCGCAAGCGCGGCGAGGCTGGGGAGCAGGGCGCGTCGGATCATCGGCGGGAGGGTAGCACGGGCCTCCGCGCACGCCGGAACCGGCGATTCAGCTTGCGCGCATTCAGCGATGGACCGCGCGCCTTGCGCCCAGCGCCATCACCACGCCGAAGCTGGCCAGCAGGATGATCGACGAGGTGCCGCCGCGGCTGAGCAGGGGCATCGGCACCCCGACCACCGGCAGCAGGCCGGAGACCATCGCGCCGTTGACCAGCACGTAGGCGAACAGCGACAGCCCCAGCGCGCCGGCCAGCAGCCGCGAGTAGCCATCGCGCGATTCCTTCGCGATCCACAGGCAGCGCCCGACCACCGCCAGGTACAGCGCCAGCACCAGCGCCACCCCCAGCCAGCCGAATTCCTCGCTGAGCACGGAGAACACGAAGTCGGTGGTGTGTTCCGGCAGGTAGTCCAGGTGCGACTGGGTGCCTTCGGTCCAGCCCTTGCCGGTCAGGCCGCCGCCACCGATCGCGATCTTGCTTTGCAGGATGTTCCAGCCGGCGCCCATCGGGTCGTTCTCGGGATCGCGGAAGGTCAGGATGCGGTCCTGCTGGTACGGGCGCAGGAACGAGAACCACGCGATCGGCGCGAACATCGCAAGCGAGAAACCGCTGATCCCGACGGTGCCGGCGACCGCGAACCACCACCACGACAACCCGGCCAGGAACAGCACGAACACGCCGCTGCCCAGCACCAGCACCGCCGTGCCCAGGTCCTTCTGCAGCAGGATCAGGCCCACCGGCAGGGCGATGATCAGCAACGCCATCGGCAGCACCGACAGCGCCGGCGGCAGCCGGTTCCGGTCCAGGTGCCAGGCCAGCATCATCGGCAGGGTCAGCTTGGCCAGCTCCGAGGGCTGGAAATTGAACACGCCGAGGTTGATCCAGTGGTTGCCGTACTTGCCGCTGCCGACGAACAGCACCAGCACCAGCGGCAGCAGCGAGGCCACGTAGATCGGCGGGGTGAGCTGCTTGAGCACGTGCGCGGGGATCCGCGAAACCAGCCACAACATGCCCAGGCCAATCCCGAAATAGGTGCCCTGGGTGGCCAGCATGCGGCTGGATTCGTTGCTCGCGCTGTACAGGGTGGCCAGGCCGATCCCCATCAGCGCCAGCAGCGCGGCCAGCAGCGGCAGGTCGATGCTGCGCAGCAGGCGCAGCAGCAGGTCGGCGAGGTAGCGCAGGATGATGTTCATCGCGCCGGTTCCGTTGCCACGGGGGGCACCGCCTGCGGATCCGCGTCCGCGCTGGCGGCGACCGCCGGATCGCCGGCGGCGGCTTGCGCAGGCGCGGGCACCGGCATCTTGCCCAGCAGCCACGCATCCAGCACCTTGCGCGCGACCGGTGCGGCACTGGACGCGCCATAGCCGCCGCCCTCGATCGCCACCGCGATCGCGATGGTCGGCGCATCCGCCGGCGCATAGGCGATGAACAGGCCACGGTGGCGCAGGTGCATCGGCAGCGAGCGCGGGTTGACCGCGGCGTTGCCGCGCCGGCTGACCACCTGCGCGGTGCCGGTCTTGCTGGCGATCAGGTAGGCCAGGCCGGGCCGGATGTTGGTGGCGGTGCCGGGACCGTGCACGGTGGCGATCATGCCCTCGCGCACCGCCTGCAGGTGCGCGGGGTTGTCGCTGATCCGGGTCGGCGGCACCAGCTCGACCTGCGTCCACTCGGCGGCGAACCCGGCGCGCATGTCCTTGACCAGGTGCGGCCGCCGCAGCCAGCCATCGGCCAGCGCCGCGGTGGCCTGCGCCATCTGCATCGGCGTCACCTTCCAGAAGCCCTGGCCGATGCCGGAGATCACCGTGTCGCCCGGATACCAGCGGCCCTGCGCGGGCGCGTTCTTCGCCTTCCACTCCGGCGAGGGCAGGATCCCGGCGATCTCGCCGGACAGGTCGACCCCGGTCGGCTTGCCGAACCCGTAGCGGTCCATGTACTCGTCGAAGCGGGCGATGCCCATGTCCAGCGCCAGCCGGTAGTAGTAGGTGTTGACCGATTCGTAGATCGACTTGCGCAGGTCGGTCCAGCCATGCCCGCCACGATGCGAGTCGCCATAGCCGCGGCGCTGGCCGCCGACATGGAACATGCCGGTCGACAGGGTCTTGTCCTCGGCCCTGCGCACCCCGCTGTCGAGGCCGGCAAGCGCGAGCAACGGCTTGATCGTGGACCCCGGCGCCACCCCGCCGAGCACCGCGCGGTTGAACTGCGGGCGCGAGGGATTGTCGTTGAGCGCCCTGTAATCGGCATGGCTGATGCCGTTGACGAACAGGTTGGTGTCGTAGGCCGGCAGGCTGACCATCGCCAGGATCTCGCCGCTGCGCGGATCCACCGCCACCGCGGTGCCTTCCAGTTCGCCGAACGCGTCCACCATCGCGCGCTGCAGGTCGAGGTCGATCGACAGCCGCAGGTCGGTGCCCGGGGTCGCCGGCACGGTGTCCAGCGCGCGCACGGTGCGGCCGTCGACATTGGTCTCCAGCCGCCTGTAGCCGGGCTTGCCGCGCAGCTGCCCGTCGTAATAGCGCTCCAGCCCGGTCTTGCCGGTATGCGAGTACGCACTGCCGGCGGGACCGAGCGCGGCCTGGTCCTTCTCGTCGATGCGGCCGACGTAGCCGACCACGTGCGCGAACAGCGGTCCGTGCGGATACACCCGGCCGAGGTACGGCACCAGTTCCACGCCGGGATAGCGCCAGCGGTCGACCGCGAAGCGCGCGGCTTCCTCGTCGCTCAGTTTCAGCTTGACCGGCACCGGCTTGAACGGGCGGCTGGCGCGGTAATCGCGCAGGAAGCGCGCGCCCTGCTCGGCATCGATCGCAACCACGCGCTGCAGCTTCGCCAGCAACGCGGCGCCGTCGCCGGCGCGCTCCGGCACCGCGTCCAGCCGCCACGCGGACACGTTGTCGGCGAGGATCCGGCCCTTGCGGTCCAGGATCAGCCCGCGCGCCGGCACCACCGGCACCAGCCGCACCCGGTTGGCTTCGGAGCGCGTGGCGTATTCGGCGTGCTGCACCACCTGCAGGCGGAAATACCAGGCCGCAAGCCCGCCCAGCGCGAGCAGCACGCCGAGGAAGCCGACCAGCGCGCGCCGGCGGAACAGCTCCGCTTCCAGGGCGTGGTTCTTCAGCTGGCGGCCACTGCGCAGCATGGCTCAGGTTCGCCGGCGCAGGCGCAGCGCGTCCAGCGCGAAATGCAGCGGCGCCCACAGCAGCATGCCCAGCAACGGCGCCCACCAGAACGTCCACGGATGCTGCGGCGCGCCCAGCACCACGTGGATGACGGCACTGACCACGCGGTCGTTGACCAGCAGCCCGCCGATCGCCAGCGCCTGCTGCGACAGCGGGAAGAACCGCAGGCGGGCGCGGAAGCGGTCGAGGATGAAGGCGAAGATCGCCAGCCGCATCGCCTGCTCGCCCAGCAGCCCGCCGAACGCCAGGTCGGCGACCACGCCGAGCAGGAACGCCACGCCAAGGCCGACCTTCTCCGGTTCCTCCAGCACCCAGTACGCCAGCACCAGCGCCAGCCAGTAGGGCCGCACCGGTTGCAGCAGGGCCGGCAACGGCACCAGCCCCAGCAGCAGGGCCAGCAGCAGGCTGACCGGCAACACCCAGGCATTGCGTGGCCGGCTCATCGTGCCGGTCCTGTGGTTGCGGGCGGCGGCGGCGGCGGCGGGAGCGGCGCGGTTGCTGATGCAGGGGGGGCAGATGCAGATGCAGGTGCAGGTGCAGATGCAGATGCAGGTGAGGGTGCGGGTACGGATGCGGGCGCCACTGCGGTTGCCACCGGCACCTGCGCGGCGACCGGCTTGTAGCCGCGCAGCAGCAGCACGTCGCGGCCACGATCGAGCTGCGCGGCCGGCCTGACCTGGCCCTCGAGGAAGGCGCGGCTGTCGTCCGCGCGCAGCACGCCGACGGTGCCGATGGTGAAGCCGGGCGGGAAGCGCCCGCCCATGCCGGAACTGAGCAGGACGTCGCCGGTACGCACATCGGCGGACAGCGGGATGTCGGCCGCGCGCAGGGCATCGGTGCGGCCGCCGCCGTAGACGATCAGGCGCACGCCGCTGCGCGCCACCACCGCCGGCACCGCATGGTCGGGGTCGGTGACCAGCAGCACGGTGGCGGTGGTCGGGGTGGTGGCGATCACCTGCCCCATCAGGCCGCCGGCATCGATCACCGCCTGGCCGATGCGCACGCCGGCGCGGCTGCCGGCATCCAGCACCAGCCGCTGGCGGGTGGGATCCAGGTCGACGTCGAGGATCGCCGCCAGCTGCACGTCCAGGCGGCCGCGTTCGGCGCTGGCAAGCAGCCCGCGCAGGCGCGCGTTCTCCGCCGCCGCCGCCTGCAGCCGCGCATTGCGCGCACCCGACACCAGCAGCGCATTGCGCAGCAAGGTGTTGTCGCGCATCAGCTGGCTGCGGCTGACCGCGTCCTCGCGCAGGGCGGTACCCGCGCGCGACGGCAGCGCGGCCAGCCACCACAGCGGCTGCACCGCGACCTCCGCCTGCGCGCGCGCCGCGCGCAACCAGCCGCCGCGATGGTCGAGCACCATCAGCACCACCGCCAGCACCAGGTAGACCAGCAGGCGCAGGACGCCGGCGACATCGCCGGGGCGGGCTGCGGGGGGTCCGGCGTAGGGCGGCACGTGGGGGAACTTATTCCGGCGCGAAGAACTCGTTGCCGTGCATGTCCACCAGTTCCAGCGCGCGGCCGCCACCGCGCGCCACGCAGGTCAGCGGATCGTCCGCCACCTGCACGTGCAGGCCGGTTTCCTCGCTGATCAGGCGGTCGACGTCGCGCAGCAGGGCGCCGCCGCCGGTCAGCACGATGCCGCGCTCGGCCACGTCCGCGCACAGTTCCGGCGGGGTCTGCTCCAGCGCCAGCTTGATCGCCGCGACGATCCCGGCCAGCGGCTCGCGCAGCGCTTCCAGCACCTCGTTGGAATTGATGGTGATGATCTTGGGCACGCCCTCGGCCAGGTGGCGGCCGGAGATCTCGATTTCGCGCACGTGCGCCTGCGGATAGGCGTTGCCCAGTTCCAGCTTGATCCGCTCGGCGGTGGACTCGCCGATCAGCATGCCGTGGTGGCGGCGCACGTAGGCGATGATCGACTCGTCGAAGCGGTCGCCGCCGATGCGCACGGACTGCGAGTAGACGATGCCGTTGAGCGCGATCACCGCGACCTCGGTGGTGCCGCCGCCGATGTCCACCACCATCGAGCCGCGCGCCTCGGTGACCGGCATGCCGGCGCCGATCGCCGCCGCCATCGGCTCCTCGATCAGGTACACCTCGCGCGCGCCGGCTTCTTCCGCCGACTCCTTGATCGCGCGGCGCTCCACCTGGGTGCTGCCGGCCGGCACGCACACCAGCACGCGCGGGCTGGGGCGCAGGAAGCGCGACTTGTGCACCTTGCGGATGAAGTGCTTGAGCATTTCCTCGGTGTAGGTGAAGTCGGCGATCACGCCGTCCTTCATCGGCCGCACCGTGGTCATGTGGCCGGGGGTGCGGCCCAGCATCTGCTTGGCTTCGGCGCCGACCGCGGCGACCGCGCGCGGACCGCCGTTGCGATCCTGGCGCACCGCGACCACCGAGGGTTCGTTGAGCACGATGCCCTGGCCGCGGACGTAGATCAGCGTGTTGGCGGTACCGAGGTCGATGGAGAGGTCGCTGGAGAAATAGCGCCCGAGGAACTTGAACATGCGGGAAGGCTGCCGGAAAGTGAATGGGCGCGCGGGGGGAACGCGAGACAGACCGCGGCTTGCGCCGGGACCGCTAGCCTAGCAACCGCCCCCAGCGGCGGCAAGGAGAATCGGGGCCGGAATCGCGCTGGCAACCGCGCCGGCGCTGGCCGGCGGGCGGCGCTGCGGCTACCCTGTGCGACCCTGCGCCCGACCACCTGCGAGACCCGACCGATGGCAGCCCTGATCTGCGGTTCCCTGGCCTACGACACCATCATGGTGTTCCCCGACCAGTTCAAGAACCACATCCTGCCGGACAAGGTGCACATCCTGAACGTGTCCTTCCTGGTCCCGCGGATGCGCCGCGAGTTCGGCGGCTGCGCCGGCAACATCGCCTACAACCTCAAGCTGCTGGGCGGCGACCCGATCCCGATGGCCACCGTCGGCGCCGATTTCGGCCCGTACCGCGCCTGGTTCGAGGAACAGGGCATCAACCTGGGCCAGGTCAAGGAGATCGACGAGCTGTTCACCCCGCAGGCGTTCATCACCACCGACCACGACAACAACCAGATCACCGCCTTCCACCCGGGCGCGATGATGCGCAGCTACGAGAACCACGTGCGCGACGTGCCGGACGTGAGCATCGGCATCGTCAGCCCGGACGGCCGCGAAGGCATGCTGCAGAACGCCGCCGAGTTCGCCGAGCTGGGCATTCCCTTCATCTTCGACCCCGGCCAGGCGATGCCGCTGTTCAACGGCGCCGAACTGCGCGCGTTCATCGAGCAGGCGCAGTACGTCACCGTCAACGACTACGAATCCAACCTGCTGGCCGAACGCACCGGCTGGAGCGAGCAGGAGATCGCCGCCAAGGTGAAGGCCTACATCACCACCCGCGGCCCGCAGGGTGCGCAGATCCACGCCGACGGCAAGACCTACGACATCCCGCCCGCGCACGAACGCCGGGTCACCGATCCCACCGGCTGCGGCGACGCGTTCCGCGCCGGCCTGATCTTCGGCATCGAGAAAGGCTACGACTGGATGACCATCGGCCGCATGGGCAACCTGATGGGCGCGCTCAAGGTCGAACACCCCGGCACCCAGAACCAGCGCTTCGACTACGCCGAATTCAGCGAGCAGTTCCGCCAGCAGTTCGGGTACGCGCTGGGCTGACGCCCCGGCGCGGCTAGTTCCACTTCGCCAGCTTCATTGCATCCAGCCCGCCGACCTCGAATTCGGCGGTCTTCCTGCCCACGTGCTTGGTCGGGAATTCGATCGACAGCTGCTTGCCGGCCTTGGCGAGTTTCCACAGCGCCTTGTGGTCGTCGATGAACATCGCGATCGCCTCGTCGGTGTTCGGCCGCGAACCGGGCAAGGCATGCGTCTTGCCGTCGGCGATGACCTTCAGCCGGCAGCCCGAGTAGCAGTCGAAGTCGCCGGCCTCCAGCACCAGGTAGGCGCTGCGGCCCCACTCCGGATGGTCGCGGAAGATCAGCCGCACCGGGTTGGCACCGCTGCCGTCGGTGTCGACCGGCTCCTGCGAGAAGATCGCGGCCGACAGCTGGTGGCCATCCTTGCCGACGGGTTCATCGCCATACGCCCACAGCGCGGCCAGCCGCTTCTCCTGCTGCGCGGCCTCGGCCTTGGCCTTGATTTCGTCCAGCGCCGGCTTGACCCGCGCGGCGGCGGCGCTGGCGGGATGCTCGATCTGCAGGATCTCGCCGTGGGCCTTGGCCAGCTGCCAGTTCTGCGCGGCCACCGCGTCGTCGAACTGCTTCGCCATGCCTTCGGCCACCTGCTCCCTGGCCGCCGCCTGCGCGGCCGCGGCCTGCGCCGCGGCCTGCGGGTCGTCGCCCTTGCAGGCGCCCAGCAGCAGTGCCGCGACGAGGGCGGTGGCGAGCGATGCGGTCTTCATCCTGGGATTCCTGTGCGGCTCATTCGGCGTCGCCCGCATTCTCGCCATTTTCCAGCAGCGCGACCACGGCATCGGCCACTTCGCGCGGGCGCTCCATCAGCGACATGTGCCCGCAGCCTTCCAGCAGCACCTTGCGCGCCTGCGGGATGCGCTGCGCGTACAGGTCCAGGGCACTGGCATCGATCACCGCGTCCTGCCGGCACCACAGCAGCAGCGCGGTCTGGCGGATGCGCGCGGCCTCTTCGCCCGGCAGCAACGACTCGCTGCTGCGGCCGATCCGGTCCAGCACGCCCTGCTCGAATGCGGCATCCGCGCGGCGCTTGCGGATCAGCCCGGTGGTCGCCGGCCACGGCAGCCATGGCTTGGCGTTGGCGTCATGGAAGACGATGTCGATGTAGCGCCGCAGCGAGGCCTCATCGTCCACCGCGAACGGATTCCCGCCGGCCAGCACGTCCAGCCCGAACGGGTTCTCGCGGAAGCGTACGCCAGCCGCATCCAGCAAGCCGACTTGCGCGATCTCCCGCGGATACCGCGCGGCGGCGAGCGCGGCGATGCCGCCGCCCATCGAATGTCCCAGCAGCAGCACCGGCCGGCCGGGTGAGGTCGCGCGGATGAAGGCCGCCACGTTCGCCGCCTGCTCCGGGAAGCCGTACACCGCGCCGGGCTTGCGTTCGGACTCGCCCCAGCCCGGCAGGTCCGGGATCAGCAGGCGATAGCGCCCGTCGAGTTCGCGCGCCAGCGGATACCAGTTCTCCTTGCTGCCGGTGTAGCCGTGCAGCATCACGATGGTGGGCGCATCCCCGCCACCGGCCTCGCGCTGCGCGTACACCCAGCGATGCCCGGCCGCCTCGACGGTGCCGCGCGACAGCCCGGCGACGATCCGCTGGCGCACGAATTCGCCGCGCACCAGCAGGAACGGATCGCGCCACAACACGGCCGTGGCGGTGGCCACGACCGCCAGCAGCAGCAAGCCGATCCCGCGCCGCCGCAGCGATGCCCGCGCCATCGGCGCTTACTGGGTTTCGGCGGGCGGCGGCACCGGGTCGGACGGATGCAGGGTTTCCGGCACCTGCATGGTCTGTCCGGCAGCAGCGGGGCGGGCCGGCGCGGCCGTGGCCGGCAGGCTGTCGGCCTTCGCGGTGGCGGCGTCGATCACCGCCTGCACCGAGCCGGTGGTGATCGGGTGGTAACCCGGCTTCGCCTTCGCGAACACCTGCCGGGCGAAGGCCAGGCCGTCCTGGGTTTCGGCCAGTGCCTTGTAGGTCGGCATGATCAGCTTGCGACGGCCAACCCGCTCCAGGAACTTGCCCATCTCCGCGCGCGCCTCGGCGTAGCCGCTGCGCTCGGCCAGCGGATACCAGCGCTGGGCGATCTCGCCGTTCGGGGTGCCGGTCAGCATGTAGGACGCGTCCAGCTGCCGCAGCTGCTCCGGCTTCAGCGCATCCGGCATGCCCTCCAGGAAGCGCACCCATTCCTGGGTGCTCCAGGCATCGGTGATGCTCTTGTCCGCCAGCATGCCGCTGCCGGTCCACGCGATCCGCGCGGCATCCACGGTGCTGAAACGGCGCGACTCCACCTTCGGCGCATTCGCCGGGATGCCGGGCTCGTACACCCATTCGATGACCTCGGCTTCGGTCACCTTGCCCGGGTTCTTCGCCAGCAGGTTCTGCTTGAGGTCCTCCACCAGCCGGGTGGTGGTCATGCCCTGGAACGCATGGCGGTCGAAGTAGCCCTTCAGCCACCCATCGAACACCTCGCGGCCGAAGCGGTTCTCCAGGAACGACAGGAACCACGCGCCCTTCTGGTACACGGTGGCACTGGAGGAATTGTCGGGATCGGCGAGGTCGCCCGGCTTCAGCGCGAGGCGCTGCAGCTTCGGTTCCAGGGTCTTGTATTCCTCGATCACCTCGGCGCGGCCGATCGCGGTTTCCATGTCGGCCTGTTCCTTGCCGAACAGGGCCTCCACCAGGCGGTTCTCCACGTAGCTGGTGAAGCCTTCGTTGAGCCACGCGTCCTTGTCGGTGGCGAAGGTGACCAGGTTGCCCGACCAGCTGTGCGCAAGCTCGTGCGCGACCAGCGACACCAGCGACTTGTCGCCGACGATCACGGTGGGGGTGGCGAAGGTCAGGCGCGGGTTTTCCATGCCGCCGTACGGGAAGCTCGGCGGCAGCACCAGCAGGTCATAGCGGCCCCAGCGGTACGGGCCGTACATCTGCTCGGCGGTTTCGATCATCTTCTCGGTATCGATGAACTCGGCCACCGCCTTGTCCACCATCGACGGCTCCGCCCACACGCCGCTGCGCTCGCCGATCTTCTTGAACACCAGGTCGCCGGCGGCGATCGCCAGCAGGTAGGACGGGATCTTCTGCGGCATCTTGAAGCTGTAGTCGCCGTCGCGCGCGGCGGCCGGGTCGTTGTCGGCGCTCATCAGCACCATCGCGTCCGCCGGCGCCTTGACGTTGGCGCTGTAGGTGAAACGGATGATCGGGGTGTCCTGCAGCGGCACCCACGAACGCGCGTGGATCTGCTGCGACTGGCTGAACATGAAGGGCGTCTTCTTGCCCTCGGTCATCGACGGCTCCAGCCACTGCAGGCCGGAGGCCTCGGGCGAGGTCGAATAGGTCACCCGCACCTGGGTGGGATGCTCCGGTGCCTCGATCGTCAGCTTGCTGCCCAGGATCGGATCCTCGTCGGCCAGCGCGAACTTCAGTTCGCTCCACTGGCCTTCGGCGCTCAGCCCCTCGGCCTTGCGGATGCTGATGTCGCGGGTATCCAGCACCAGCTGGGCGGCGTCCTTGTCCAGCCACGCCAGGCTGTAGGTCGCGGTGCCAGTCAGCGTCTTGGTGCCAAAGTCCACCGCCAGGTCCAGCGCCAGGTCGGTGGTGCGCACCTTGTCCGGCTCCGCGTAGGAATGTTCATCGGTGATCGTCTCGGCCACCGCCGCGGGCTGCGCGGCCGGCGTCGCCGACGAAGGTTCCGGGCCTGGGCTGCGCGCGCAACCGGTGGCGACGAGTCCAAGGGCGGCGGCGATCGAGGCGGACAGCAGCAACTGGCGCATGGGCACGAACCTGCAGGCGGAAAACGCCAAGTCTAGCGCCGTGGCCGACAACACGCCGCATGCGCCCGTGCATGACCTTGGTCAACCCCACTTGCAGCACTGCAACCTTTTTTCGCGAACGCGCATCGTTTACGAAACCCTCGCTTCCAACGACCCCACGCATGCACCTTCCCCGCCGCGGCGCCCTCGCCCTCGCCCTCGCTTGCCTGATCGCCCCGTGCGCGCCGGCCTTTTCGCAGACACCCGCCGCGGCGACTGCCGGCTTCGTGCCGGGCGGGCGCATCCCGCGGCTGCAGGACGGGATCGTCATCGATGGCGTGCTCGACGACGCCGCGTGGGCCGGCGCGCTGGTGCAGGAGATCGGCTACGACATCCAGCCCGGCGACAACACCCCGGCACCGGTGAAGACCACCGTCCGCATCGGCTACACCACCGACGCGCTCTACCTGAGCTACCGCGCGCTGGACCCGGACCCGGCCTCGATCCGCGCCCACCTGCGCGACCGCGACTCGGCGTTCAACGACGACTGGGTCGGGGTGTTCATGGACACCTTCGACGACCAGCGCCGCGGTTACGAATTCATCGTCAACCCGCTGGGCGTGCAGGCGGACCTGATCAACGACGCCACCACCGGCAACGAGGATCCCAGCTGGGACGGCCTGTGGAGCAGCGCCGGCCGGATCACCGCGGATGGCTACGAAGTGGAGATCCGGATCCCGTTCTCCACCCTGCGCTTCCGCGACGGCGGCGGCGACAAGCGCTGGGGCATCTCGCTGTTCCGCAACTGGCCGCGCGACAAGCGCCACCAGCTGACCAGCCACAGGGTGCCGCGCGAATCCAACTGCTTCCTGTGCGAATGGACGAAGTACGACGGCATGGCCGGCGTCCAGCAGGGCCGCAACATCGAAGTGGTGCCCACCCTGACCATGGGCGCGTCGCAGTCACGCGACGCTGCCGGCACCCCCTGGGCAAGCGGGGACAACTCGATCGAACCGGGCCTCGACGTGAGCTGGGCGCCCTCGCCCGACATGACCCTCAACGCCACCCTCAACCCGGACTTCTCGCAGGTCGAGACCGACCAGCTGCAGCTGGACATCAACAACAGCTTCGCCCTGTTCTACCAGGAGAAGCGGCCGTTCTTCCTGGAAGGCGCGGACTACTTCACCACCCAGTTCGACGTGCTCTACACCCGCCAGGTCGCCGACCCGGATTTCGGCCTGCGCACCACCGGGCGCACCGGCAGCGGCGCCTACGGCGCGATCGTGGCGCGCGACGCCAGCACCCTGGTGCTGGTGCCCGGGGTGCTGGGCTCGCGCTTCGTGCAGCTGGACCAGCCGGCCAACGTGGCGGTCGGCCGCTATCGGCACGACCTCGACAGGCACACCAGCATCGGCGTGATCGGCACCTTCCGCGAAGGCGATGGCTACGCCAACAACGTCGCCGGCGTGGATGCGCGCTGGCAGCAGGGCGCGCACACCGCCTCCGCGCAATGGCTGCACAGCCAGTCCGAGTACCCGGAGCAGGTGGTCGACGTCTACAAGGGCGAACTCGGCGACGATCCCACCCCCGCCGGCAACGCCTGGCGCGCCCAGTACAGCTTCAACAACCGCAACTGGAACGCCAGCGTGCAGCGCTGGGTGATCGATCCCGGCTTCCGCGCCGACCTCGGCTTCATGGGCCAGGTCGGCTACGACAAGTCGGTGGCCGGCGGCGGCTACAGCTGGTTCCGCGATGGCAAGGCGGTCAACCGCATCAACCTGTACGCCGACTGGGACATCACCCACCGCTTCGACGGCCAGCTGCTGGAACGCGAGCTGGAATTCAGCCTCGGCTTCCAGGGCCCGAAGCAGAGCCAGTTCGGCATCAATCCGCTGGGCCGCGTGCGCTACTGGCGCGGGGCGATGTTCAACGAGCACAACCTCAACCTGTACGGCAATTTCCGGCCCATGGCCGACCTGCAGCTTGGCACCTACATGAACTTCGGCCAGCAGCTGGACCTGCGCGCCGCCCGCACCGGCCGCCGGCAGATGCTCGGCCTGTGGGGCAACGCCAATGCCGGGCGCGGCCTGACCATGGACTGGGACATCAGCCGCCAACGCCTGCGCCGCGATGGCGGCATCGCGTTCGAAGCCAGCCTGGTCAACGCGGGCGGCAGCTGGCAGTTCGACCCGCGCCAGCGCATCCGCCTGACCCTGCAGGGCAGCGAGGTGCTGCGCGACCAGTCGCTCTACGGCACCCACGTCAACGAAGCCGCGCGCGACTGGGCCGCGCAGGCGGTCTATTCGTACAAGGTCAACCCGCGCACCGCGGTGTACGCGGGCGCGTCCTACGGCGCGTTCATGGACGACGACAACCAGGACCTGTTCGGCGCCACCCGCAGCGTGTTCGTGAAGCTCAGCTACGGCTGGCAGCCCTGACCCGCGTCAGATCACGCCGCGCTTCTTCTCGAACAGCAGGTAGCCGGCCGCGACCACCGCGCCGGCCAGCAGCGACGGCGGCCAGCCGAACGGGCTGAGCCACTTCACCAGCCCGGCCACGACCAGCCCGAGGACCACGAACTGCGAATAGCGCCAGCGGCTGTCGCGAAAGGTCTTCAGCGGAGGCCTGGACATCGGCTCAGGCCTTGTAGCCGGTATGGATGGCGACGATGCCGGCATTGAGGTTGCGGTAGTCGCAACGGGCGAAGCCGGCCGCTTCCATCATCGCCTTCAGCTCAGCCTGCGGCGGATGCTTGCGGATCGACTCGGCGAGGTACTGGTAACTGCCGGCGTCACCGGCGAACAGCTTGCCCAGCCGCGGCAGCACCTGGAACGAATGGAAGTCGTAGATCGGCCTGAACCACTCCGCCTGCACTTCGGAGAATTCCAGCACCCGCGCCTGACCGCCGGGCCTGAGCACGCGCAGCATCTCGCGCAGCGCGGCGTCCTTGTCGGTGACGTTGCGCAGGCCGAACGCGATGGTGACCAGGTCGAAGCTTGCGTCCGGGAACGGCAGCGACTCGGCGTTGCACTGCACGTACTCGAACCCACGCACGTTGCCGCGGTCGGTCATGCGGTCGCGGCCGACGCGCAGCATCTCGCCGTTGATGTCGCCGAGCACCAGTTCCCCGGCTTCGCCGACGCGCTCCTTCAGCAGGGCGGCGATGTCGCCGGTGCCGCCGGCGAGGTCGAGCACGCGGTCGCCCTTGCGCACCTGCGCGGTGGCCACGAAGTAGCGCTTCCACAGCCGGTGGATGCCCAGGCTCATGGCGTCGTTCATCAGGTCGTAGTTGCCGGCCACCGAGGAGAACACCTCGCCGACCAGCTTCTGCTTCTCGGCCACCGGGACGTCGCGGAACCCGAAGTGGGTGGTGCCGGGCTTGCCTGTCGATTCGCTCATCCCGGCATTATCGCACCGGCCCGACTGATCGCGGTCAAGGCAGGCCCGCGGACACGCGCGCAGAATGACGGAAACACCTGGAGCCGCCCATGCCGGACCATCCCGCCCGCGCCGCCGTCCTGCCTGCCCTGATCGCGGACGACGCCGCCCTCGACCGCTACCTCGGCGAGTTCCAGCGCACCGCCTATGCCATGCAGCGCACCCAGGCCGGGATCAGCATGGCCGACTGGCTGGCCACCGGCGAAGACGCCTGCGAGCGCTGCTGGCTGCATGCGCAGCGGCTCGACGTGCCGCTGGTGCGGCTGCCCCAGGTTAGCGCGGATCCCGCCACCGCCTGCCTGCTGCGGCCGGAACAGGCGCGCCGCCTGCGCGTGGTGCCGCTGCGCGCCGCGCATGGACTGCTGGCGGTGGCGATGGAGGACCCGTCCGACAGCGACGCGCTGGCCGCGGTCGAGTTCCTCAGCGGCAACCGCGTGCTGCCGCTGATGGCCACCGCGCGCGGCATCCGCGAGGCGATCGCGCGCAGCTACGACCAGGTCGAGGACCGCGAAACCGTGCGCCTGCTCGGCCTGGACCCCGGCGCCAGCGTCGACACCAGCGAGTCCGAGGCCCTGCGCCTGTCGCGCGAGCAGCCGGTGGTGCGGATCGTGCACGGGCTGATCGCCGATGCAGTGGCCCGGCGCGCCTCCGACATCCACCTGCGTCCCGGCGAACGTGGCACCGACGTGCTGTTCCGGATCGACGACGAACTGGTGCCGGTGCGCAGCCTGCTGCGCGCCCTGCACGCGGCGGTGGTGAGCCGGATCAAGGTGCTCGGCGGGATGAACCTGGCCGAGCACCGGCGCCCGCAGGATGGCCGCACCAGCTTCACCCTCGACGACGGCACCAGGGTCGACCTGCGCGTCTCGGTGCTGCCGGCGGTGTTCGGCGAAAGCGTGGTTGTGCGCCTGCTGGACACCCGCGAGAGCCTGTGGAACCTGGAGCAGCTGGGCCTCGACGACACCGACCGCCGCCGCATCGACGACGTGATGAGCCGCAGCCACGGCATGTTCCTGGCCACCGGCCCGACCGGTTGCGGCAAGTCCACCACCCTGTACGCGATGCTGATGGAGCTGCGCCGGCAGCGCATCAACATCCTCACCGTCGAGGATCCGGTCGAATTCCACATCGCCGAGATCCAGCAGATGCAGGTCAACCGCGCGGCCGGCTTCACCTTCGCCAGCGCCATGCGCAACTTCCTGCGCCACGACCCGGACGTGATCATGGTCGGCGAGATCCGCGACCGCGAGACCGCCGACATCGCGGTGGAAAGCGCGCTGACCGGGCACCTGCTGCTGAGCACGCTGCACACCAACACCGCCGCCACCACCATCACCCGCCTGCTCGACCTCGGGGTGGAGGCCTACCTGCTGCGCGCCAGCCTGCTGGCGGTGATCTCGCAACGGCTGGTGCGGCTGACCTGCCCGCACTGCCGCGAGGTCGAGACCGTGGATCCCCACGTGCGTGCCGCGCTCGGCGTCGGCGCCGACGAGGTCTTCCACCGGGGCCACGGCTGCAGCCAGTGCGAGGGCCTCGGCGTGTACAAACGGCAGGCGGTGTACGAGTTCCTGGTGATGAGCCCGCGCCTGCGCGAACTGGTCGTGCCCGGTGCCGAAGCGGACACCATCCACCGGGTCGCGGTCGAGGAGGGCATGCGCCCGATCACCCAGGCCGCGGTCGCACTGGCGCGCAGCGGCGCGATCTCGCTGGCGGAGGCATGGCGGGTGCGCGCCGACTGAGGCCGCGGCGGCGATCGGATCGCGTTCCATTGCAGATGCGAACGCCACCCAACCGGATCCACCTCGTGCTGCGCATCGACGGCGAGGCCGTCCCGGTCTCCGCGCCACGACCTCCGTTGCGCGCACGCCTGGACGAACTGCTGCCGGCGCAGCGCGCGGTCGACAACGCCGCCATCGACCATGCCGTGCGCAAGGCCGCGGCCGCCGGCAAGCAGGTGACCTGCGCGAAGGGCTGCTCCGCCTGCTGCCGCGCGCAGCCGGTGCCGGTGACGCCGGCCGAGGCCTACGCCTTGTTGCGGCTGGTGGAAGCGTTGCCCGCGGCGCGGCGCGAACAGGTCGAAGCACGCTTCGACGACCGCGTGCAACGCCTGCGCGGGGCCGGCCTCGCCGACCTGCTGCTGGACCGCGCCGATGACCTCGACGCCGAACGCGCGCGCGGTCTCGCCCTTGCCTACTTCAAGCTCGGGCTGGTGTGTCCGTTCCTGGCCGAGGACGCCTGCAGCATCCATCCGCAGCGCCCGTTCGTGTGCCGCCAATACCTGGTCAGCTCCGACCCGGCACTGTGCGCGGACCCGTTCGCGAACCACGCCGAGGTCATCCCGATGCCGCTGCACGCCGCCACCGCGGCACTGGCGATCAGCGAGACCGCCTATGGCCGCGCGCAGCACAGCGTGCCGCTGACGCTCGCGCTGGACTATGCCCGCCGCCATCGCGCGGAACTGGAACGGCAGTTCGACGCGGAGCCGTTGTTCCGGCAGTGGCTGGGGGCGCTGTAGCGCCCCGGGCCGCAAGCGATCAGGCGGCGGTGGCCTGCGCCCTGGCCAGGGTGGCGATCAGGTCGCGGATCGCCTTGCGCTGCGCGCTGGGCAGGGCCAGGAATGCATCGATGGCCAACTGGTCGGCGGCCGTGACTTTCCAGGCCTTCCCGGGCTCCCGGATATTTCGACCATCAGGATCGCCGTATTGCAGCGCCCGCGGGTCGATCCGCAGCATCTTCGCCAATGCAACGAGGTTGGCTTGCCGGGGCACGCTCTTGGGCGGGGGGATCACCATCGAAGCCGAACTCGGCTGAGGCAGCGCGTGCCTCAGCGGTAATCGTCTTCCCGCTGGTGCCGCACCGCCGCCACGGTGACGACCTCGCCACCATCGATTTCATACAACGCCACGAACCCGGCGCTTCCGAAGCCAATCACCAGCTCGCGCCGGAAGGCGTCGCCCGCTGCTTTCCGGCCCGCAAAGGGTGTTTCCGTCAGCAACGCGATCGCGGCTTCGATGGTCTCGATGCTGCGCTCGGCATGCAGCCAATCGCAATCGCCTGCTTCCAGTGCGAAGGCATACAGGCGCTTGAGGTCTGCACGCGCTTCATCCGTGAAGCGGATCCGGTAGCTCATGCGCGTTTGCGCGGCTTTGGCATTGCCTTGGCCTTTGCCGAGGCCAGCATCTGGCGCAATTCGGCAATCACATCGCCGGCTTCGTGATACACGCCGGTCCGCTTCGATTCTTCCAGCGAAGCCAAACCGCGCTTGATGAATTCATCCTGCAACTGCCGCTGACGCACCTGCGCGCGCAACGACGCCTCGACGAACCCAGACAGCGTCTCGCCTTCGCGCAGCACGGACTCGGCGGCCTCGCGCAGCGCGGGCTCAACCCGCAACGAGGGAATGGTGGCGGTCTTCATTCGTCGCTCCATGCATCGCAATTGCGATGCATGATGCGCCGGCCAGCCCGAGCCTGCAAGCACCCCTCATCCGCATAACTCGCGCCATCCATGGCGCTCGCCCTCCGGGTCAGCTTCGCTGCTCGTGGGCGCTCCTGCGCCCACAGTCGGCACCTTCTCCCTCAAGGGGAGAAGGAAGATCAGAGGATGTAGCGCGACAGGTCCGGATCCTGCACCAGCTCGCCCAGCTGCGCATCGACGTAGGCGCGGTCGATGGCGACGCTGCCGCCCTTGTCCGGCGCTTCGAAGCTCAACGTTTCCAGCAGGCGCTCGAGCACGGTGTGCAGGCGGCGGGCGCCGATGTTCTCCTGGCGTTCGTTGACGTGCGCGGCGATCTCGGCGAGGCGCTCCACCGCATCCGCTGAGAACGACAGCGCCAAGCCCTCGGTCTGCATCAGTTCCACGTACTGCCTGGTCAGCGCGGCCTTCGGTTCGGTCAGGATGCGCACGAAATCGTCCTTGCCGAGCGCACCCAGCTCCACCCGGATCGGGAAGCGGCCCTGCATTTCCGGGATCAGGTCGCTGGGCTTGGCCAGGTGGAACGCGCCGCTGGCGATGAACAGGATGTGGTCGGTGCGCACCGCGCCGTACTTGGTGCTGACCGTGCTGCCCTCGACCAGCGGCAGCAGGTCGCGCTGCACGCCTTCGCGGCTGACGTCGGCGCCCATGCCCTCGCTGCGCTTGGCGACCTTGTCGATCTCGTCGATGAACACGATGCCGTGCTGTTCGCAGGCCTCGATCGCGGCTTCGCGCACGTCGTCCTCGTTGACCAGCTTGCCGGCCTCCTCCTCGATCAGCAGCGGGCGCGCGGCCTTGATCGCCATGGTCTTCTTGTGGGTCTTGCCGCCCGCCAGCTGGCCGAACACCTGGCGCAATTGCTGGCCCATCTCCTCCATGCCGGGCGGGGTCATGATGTCGACGCCGACATTCGCGGCGAGGTCGAGCTCGATCTCGCGCTCGTCGAGTTCGCCGGCGCGCAGCTGCCTGCGCAGCTTCTGCCGCGTCGCCGATTCCTGCGACGACGGTTCCGCGCCGATGTCGACCGTGGTGGTCGCGTTCGGGTTGAAGCCGAACGCCGGCGCGGCCTCGCGCCTGGGCAGCAGCGCATCGAGGATGCGGTCCTCGGCGCGATCCTCGGCCTGCGTGCGCACGCGCTGCTTGGCCTGGGCGCGATACAGCTTGACCGCGGTATCGGCGAGGTCGCGGATGATCTGCTCGACGTCCTTGCCGACGTAGCCGACCTCGGTGAAGCGGGTCGCTTCCACCTTCACGAATGGCGCATTGGCCAGCGTGGCCAGCCGGCGCGCGATCTCGGTCTTGCCGACGCCGGTGGGCCCGATCATCAGGATGTTCTTGGGCATCACCTCGTTGCGCAGCTCGGGCGCGAGCTGCGCACGCCGCCAGCGGTTGCGCAGCGCGATCGCCACCGCGCGCTTGGCGGCATGCTGGCCGATGATGTGGCGGTCGAGCTCGGCGACGATCTCGCGCGGGGTCATGGAAGCGGAACTGGTCATGGTGCGTTCTTCATGTAGGAGCGGGCCATGCCCGCGATGGATCGATGGATGCCATATCGCGCCCATGGGGGCTCCTACAGCACTTCCACCACGATGTTGCGGTTGGTGTAGATGCAGATGTCGCCGGCGATGTGGAGTGCCTCGGTGGCGACCGCCTTCGCATCCAGTTCGGTGTGCGCCAGCAGCGCGCGCGCGGCGGACAACGCGTACATGCCGCCGGAGCCGATCGCGATCAGCCCGTCCTCCGGCTCGATCACGTCGCCGGTGCCGCTGATGATCAGGCTGGTCTCGGCATCGGCCACCGCCAGCAGCGCCTCGAGCTTGCCGAAGCGGCGCTCGGTGCGCCAATCCTTGGCCATCTCCACCGCCGCGCGGGTCAGCTGGCCGTGCTTCTCCAGCTTGGCCTCGAACAGTTCGAACAGGGTGAACGCGTCCGCCGCCGCACCGGCGAAACCGGCCAGCACGCGGCCGTCCTTGCCCAGCCGGCGCACCTTGCGCGCGTTGGCCTTCATCACCGTGTGGCCAAGCGTCACCTGGCCGTCGCCGGCGATCACCACCTGGCCATTGCGGCGCACGCAGACGATCGTGGTGGCATGGAATACGTTGGGGTTCTGGCTGGGATCCATCGGTCTCTCCGCGGGAACCAGCGATGTGGGGACGCGCGGCCCGGCTTCAAGCATCGCGCAGGCAGCCGCTCAGCCGCTTCCGCTGCCCAGCAGCGCCCGTGCGCGCGCCTGCAGCGCCTGCCACGACGCATCCAGCTTGTCCGGCTTCGGGGTGGTGCGGGCGATCAGCGCCAGCGCCTCTTCCAGCTGCTGCACCCGCCACGCCAGCTCGGCGTAATCCTCGGCCAACACCAGCTCGACCCGCTTGTCCTGGCACACGCCGATGCAGGGCCGCGGTGCGTCCACCCGTCCGCAACCGATGCAACGCCAGCCTTCGATCGTCTCGACCATGCGCCATGGTGCGCCCCCCGCCGCGCGCACGGCAATGATCCGGATCAACCGTCGCCGTTGCCCGGCTTGCGCTTCGCCCGCGGATGCGCGGCGTCGTAGACCCTGGCCAGGTGCTGGAAATCCAGGTGGGTGTAGATCTGGGTGGTGGCGATGTCGGCATGCCCCAGCAATTCCTGCACCCCGCGCAGGTCGCCCGAGGATTCCAGCATGTGGCTGGCGAAGCTGTGCCGCAGCAGGTGCGGGTGCACGCGCTTGAACACCCCGCGCTGCATCGCCAGCCGCTTGACCCGCAGCTGCACCGCGCGCGCGCTGATCTGCCCGCCGCCGCGCCCGGGGAACACGAAGCCGGCCTGCTGGCCGCCGGATTCGGCGCGCCACGCCTGCAGCGCGTTGCGCGCGTGCGAGCCCACCGGCACCACCCGCTGCTTGCCGCCCTTGCCCAGCACCGTGACCAGGCCCTGGCCGAAATCGAGGTCGCCCCACTTCAGCGCGCAGGTTTCCGACAGGCGCAGGCCGGAGGAATAGAGCAGCTCCAGCAGGGCGCGGTCGCGCAGGCCGAGCGGCGCGTCGGTGGACACCTCCACCAGTTGCACCGCCTCGTCGACGTCGAGCACCTGCGGCAACCTGCGCGCGGCCTTCGGCGCGCGGATCGCATCGGCCGGACTGGCGGCGATCCGGCCAAGCTTCAACAGCCAGCGGTAGAAGCTGCGGCAGGCGGACAGCCGGCGCTGCAGGCTCTTCGGCGACAATCCGCGGCGATGCTCGGCGGCGACGAACGCGCGCAGGTCGTCGCCGTGCAGTCCGGGCAGCGCCCGCGCTTGCGCTTGCGCCCATGCGGCCAGCGCCGCAAGGTCGCGGCGGTAGGCGTCCAGCGTGTGCGCCGACATCCGCCGCTCGACCGCCAGGTGCGCCAGGAACTCCGCGACCAACGCGGGGACCCCCGCGGCCTGCGCCTGCCCGCCATCGCCAGCGCGGGTGGCCGCTTGCTGCTGCGCGCGTGCGGCGTTCACGCCATCAACGGAAGCGCTGCAGCGCCGCCACCAGCGCCTCGCCCATCATGCGCAGGAACAGCGTGCCCATGCCCGGGAAGAAGCGATTGGGATCGCGGCTGCCGACCGCCACCAGGCCGGTGCCGGGCAACACCAGCAGCGCCGAACCCTGCACCTCCTCCGCGCGCAGGCCATACAGCACCGCGTTCTTGTCCGGATGCAGGCGGCCGCACACCGGTTCGCCGCCGGCGGCGAGGTCGCGGAAGCCGGACAGCCGCGGGTCGTCTTCGGCGATCACCTGCAGCCAGTCTGCGTCGTCGATGCCATCGACCGCCTCGAACGCCACGATGCGCACCAGGTCGCCCTGGAAATCCTCCGCCAGCGAGGCGGCCATCGCGCGCAGCGTATCCGCCGCGCTGGCCTGCTTCATCAGCGCCAGGGTGAGCTGGTGGGTACGCACCGCCAGGCGTTCGTTCTCCTGCGCGTTGCCGAACAGCTCCTGCAGCCGCCGCGACAGCTCGCGGTTCTTGTCGCGCAGCACCTCCAGCTGGTAGCTGGCCAGCGACGCCGCCGGGCCGTTCTCGCGCGGGACCACCATGGTCAGCGCAAGGTCGGGGAACTTCTGCAGGAAGTCCGGGTGCCGGCGCAGCCAGGCCGCCACTTCATGCGCGCCCAGCTTTTCCGCGTGCTTGTCGAAATCCATCGCCATCACCACTCCCCTTCGAACACGAATGCGGTCGGCCCGCCCATGTGGATGCGCTCCGCGGCCCGATCGTAGCGGATGCGCAGGGTGCCGCCGGGCAGCTCCACCGCCACCTCGCGGTCGGCGTCGATGCGCCCGCCGCGCACCAGCACCGCCACCGCCGCGCAGGCGCCGCTGCCGCAGGCCAGGGTTTCGCCAACGCCGCGCTCGAACACGCGCAGGCGGATGCGGTCGCGCGCGACCACCTCGGCGAACCCCGCATTCACCGATTGCGGGAATGCCGGCGCGCGCTGCAGCGCCGCGCCAATCGCCGCCACCGGTGCGTGCGCGACCTCCGCGACTTCGATCACCGCATGCGGGTTGCCCATCGACACCGCGCCGAAGCGGACCGTGCCGCCATCGATGGCGAGCGCGTAGGCGTCTTCGGCGGCGTCCCAGCCCAGCAGCGGCACCGCCTGCGGCGCGAACCGCGGGGTGCCCATGTCGATCACGAAGCCGGCGTCGGCATCCCGCGCCACCGCGTGGGTGGCGGACGGACTGTCGATCGCGAAACCGGCGGTGGCCGGGGCGGTGCCGTCGCGCACCAGCCACGCGGCGATGCAACGCGCGCCGTTGCCGCATTGCCCGGCGGCCGAGCCATCCGCGTTCCAGATCCGGTAGCCGGCCACCGCATCCGCGCTGCGCGGTGCCTCCACCGTCAGCAGCTGGTCGCAGCCGACCCCCAGGTGGCGGTCGGCGATGCGCGCGCACAGCGCGGGATCCGGCGCGGGCCGGCCATCGCGCAGGTCGAGCACGACGAAGTCGTTGCCCGCGCCATGCATCTTCGAGAAAGCCAGCTTCAAGCCGCGCATCGCGGCCTTCAGCGCACCGGCGTGCCGGCCTCGGACTTCGCAGGTTCGGCGGCGGGCGTGGTGGTGGCGGGCGTTGCGGCCGGCTTGGCTTCCGGCTTCACCAGCGGGCCCTTGTTGCCGCAGGCGGCAAGGGCGAGGACCAGCAACAGCGTGGCGGCAAGGCGGTTCATGCGGGCAGTGTAACCGCGCCCCGATGCACTGTCGCGTCGCCTTCGCGTCACTGTCGCGGCTCCGGCCGGCGCCACAGCCAGGCCGAGACGCAGGCCATGAAGGTGCAGCCGATGGCGGCCATCCACCACTTCGGCGCGGTCAGGACCAGCACCAGCGCGCACACCACCATGGTGCCGCTGGACAGCCGCTTCGCCTGCCGCGAGACCGCGCCCTCGCGCTGCCAGTCGCGGATGATCTTCCCGAACGTGCGGTGCGCCAGCAGCCACGCGTGCATCCGCCGCGAGCCGCGCGCCGCCGCGAACGCCGCCAGCAGCACGAACGGCGTGGTCGGCAGCCCCGGCACCACGATGCCGACGATGCCGATGCCCAGGCTGGCGTAGGCCAGCAGCCACCAGAGCCAGCGCATCCGCGCGCCGCCGGCCGCGGCCGCCTACTTGCCGACGCCCAGCCGGTCGAGCATGAACGAATACATCTCCGCCTGTTCGCGGTAGCGGCGGAAGCGGCCGGACTTGCCGCCATGGCCGGCTTCCATGTTGATCCGGAACACCACCGGCTCCGATCCGGTGTTGAGGTCGCGCAGGCGCGCCACGTACTTCGCCGGCTCCCAGTACTGCACCTGCGAATCCCACAGGCCGGTGCCCACGAAGGTCGCGGGATACGCCTTCTTCGCCAGGTTGTCGTACGGCGAGTAGGTCAGCATGTAGTCGTAGAACGGCTTCTGCTCGGGATTGCCCCATTCGTCGTATTCGTTGGTGGTCAGCGGGATGGTCGGATCCAGCATGGTCGTCACCACGTCCACGAACGGCACCTGCGACAGGATCACCCGGTACGCGTCCGGCGCCATGTTGGCGACCGCACCCATCAGCAGGCCACCGGCGCTGCCGCCGTGCGCGGCGACGCGGTCGGGCGCGGCATAGCCCTGCTTCACCAGGAAACCGGTGACGTCGATGAAGTCGGTGAAGGTGTTCTTCTTGTTGAGCAGCTTGCCGTCCTCGTACCACGCGCGGCCCATCTCCTGGCCACCGCGGATATGCGCCAGCGCGTAGGCCATGCCCCGATCCAGCAGGCTGACCGTGGTCACCGAGAAGCCCGGATCCATCGACATGCCGTAGCTGCCGTAGGCGTACTGCAGCAGTGCGGCCTTGCCGTTCTTCTGGAAGCCCTTGCGGTAGACGATCGAGACCGGAATCTTGGTGCCGTCGCGGGCGGTGGCCCACAGCCGTTCGGTGACGTAGTTCGCCGGGTCGTAGCCCGGCACCGGCTGCCGCTTGAGCTCGCGCCGCTCACCGGTCTGCACGTTGAGCTCGTAGGTGGTTGCCGGGGTGGTCAGCGAGGTGTAGCTGTAGCGCAGCCACGGGCTGTCGGCTTCCGGATTGGCGTCCAGGCCCATCGAGTAGGCGCTTTCGTCGGCCTTGACGTACTCGGAGGCGCCACCGTCCTTCAGGATGCGCACCCGCTCCAGGCCGCCGGAGCGCTCTGCAATCGCGGCATGGCCGTCGAACAGCTCGATCTCCTCGATGTACACCTGCGGATCGTGCGCGACCCAGTCCTTCCAGTCCTTGCGCGAGCTGCTGTTGTCGGCGGCGGTGACGATCTTGAAGTTCCTGGCGCCATCGGCGTTGGTGCGGATCACCCAGCGGCCGCCGTGGTGGTCGGCGTCGTATTCGACGTCGCGCGCGCGCGGCGCCAGCACCTGGAACGCGCCGGGTGCGGCGGCAGGGGTGTAGCGGGTCTCGTTGGACACCGTGCTGTCCAGCCCGATCACGATGTACTTGTCGTCGCGGGTGCGGCCAACGCCCATGTAGAAGGTGTCGTCGGTCTCTTCGTAGACCAGCACGTCGTCCTTCGGGTCGGTGCCCAGCACGTGCTTCTTGACCCTGGTGCTGAGCAGGGTTTCCGGATCGTTCTCGATGTAGAAGAAGGTCTTGTTGTCGTCCGCCCACACCGCGTAGCCGGCGGTGCCGGGGATGGTGTCGGGCAGGGTCTTGCCGGACTGCAGGTCCTTGACCCGCAGGGTGTACTGGCGGCGGCCGTTGGTGTCGTCGCTGTAGGCCAGCAGGCGGTTGTCCTGGCTGAGGCTGCGCCCGCCGACCGCGTAGTAGTCCTTGCCGGCGGCCAGTACGTTGACGTCCAGCAGGACCTCTTCGCCTTTGAAGTCGGCGGCTTCGTTGGCCGCCAGGATCGAGCGGGCGTCGATGCCCGGGGCGTCCTTGCGGCGCGCGTGGATCGGGTAGTCCTTGCCCGCCTCGAAGCGGCTGTAATGCCACCAGCCGCGTTCGCGGTACGGCACCGAGGCGTCGTCCTGCTTGATGCGCGCGACGATCTCTTCGTACAGCTTGTCCTGCACCGGCTTCAGCGGCCCCAGCAGGGCGTCCGCGTACGCGTTCTCCGCCTTCAGGTAGCCCAGCATGTCCGGGTTCTCGCGCTTGTCGTCGCGCAGCCAGTAGTACTCGTCCTGGCGCTCGGCGCCGTGCGGCGCCTTGACCACGTACGGCTTCTTCGCGGCGTCGGGCGGGGTGGGCGTGTCTGCAGCGAAGGCGTTGAGGCTCATCAGGGCTAGGCCAAGGGCAATGGAAGTCATCTTCATGGATGGGGTCCGGAATGCGTGAAGCAACGGTAGGTAAACGACGGCCTAGAGGCGCGAGCCACTGGCGGAACCGCGCGCCTTGCGCCTGGATTCCACCGGACCGGCATCCCCCGACCCGCTGCCCGACTTGCTGAGCTGCTGCCAGAGGAAGCTGTAGGACAGCGCGTTCATGTGCGCGGACTGCGCATTGTTGGCCGCGCCGCCGTGGCCGCCCTCGATGTTCTCGTAGTAGCGCACGTCCTTACCCGCGGCCTCCATCAGCGCCATCATCTTGCGCGCATGCGCCGGGTGGACGCGGTCGTCCTTGGTCGAGGTGGTGAACAACGTCGCCGGGTAGTCCTTCTTCGCATCGAACAGGTGGTACGGCGAGAAGCCCTTGATGAACTCCCAGTCCGAGGTGTCCGGATCGCCGTACTCGGCCATCCACGAGGCGCCGGCCAGCAGGTGGCTGTAGCGCTTCATGTCCAGCAGCGGCACCTGCACCACGATCGCGCCGAACTTGTCCGGGTACTGGGTCAGCATGTTGCCCATCAGCAGGCCGCCGTTGCTGCCGCCCATGGTGCCGAGGTGCCGGGGCGAGGTGATCTTGCGCACGACCAGGTCGTCGGCGATCGCGGCGAAGTCCTCGTAGGCCTTGTGGCGGTTGGCCTTCAGCGCCGCCTGGTGCCAGCGCGGGCCGTATTCGCCGCCGCCGCGGATGTTGGCCAGTGCGTACACGCCGCCCTTCTCCAGCCATGCCTTGCCGATGCTGCCGGAGTACGACGGGGTCATCGAGACGGTGAAGCCGCCGTAGCCGTACAGCAGGGTCGGCGCCTTGCCGTCGAACGCCAGGTCCTTCGGGCGCACCAGGAAGTACGGCACCCGGGTGCCATCCTTGCTGGTGGCGAAGTGCTGCTCCATCACGTGCATCGCGCCGTCGAAGAACGCCGGGTTGGTCTTCAGCACTTCCGGTTGCTGGCCAAGCCCGGCGATGGCCAGGGTGGTCGGGGTCAGGAAGTCGGTGGCGGTCAGCCACACCGCGTTGCTGTCGTCGGCGTCCACCGCGTCGACGCCGACGGTACCGATGGTCGGCGCACCGACGAACGCGGCCTTCGCCCAGCCATCCTTGCCCGGCGTCAGCACGGACAGGCGGTTCTTCACGTCCTCCATCACGTTGAGGACCAGGTGGTCCTTGGTCCACGTGTAGCCGGCCAGCGAGGAGGTGTCGGTGGGCTCGAACAGCACGCTGAATTCGCGCTTGCCGGCCATGAACTCGTCGAAGTTGGCGGCAATCAGCGAACCCGGCCCGTAGGTCTTGCCGCCGGCGGTGTACGGATCACGCAGTTCCAGCAGCAGCCAGTCCTTGTGCACGCCCTTCTGCGCGGAGTTCGGCGCGTCGACCTTGACCAGGCCGCCGGCCTTGTTGGCCGCTCCTGCGCATCCTGCGCCCGCGGCACGTGCACATCCATGTGCATCGCGCAGGTACAGCTCGTCGTTCCAGAACGCGATGGTGCGGTTGACGAAATCGCGCTCGTAACCCGGCGTGTGGTCGCGGCTGGCGGCGATGTACATGTCGCCCGGCTTGCCCTCGTACACGGGGGTTGCGCTGGCCATCGGGGTGCCGCGCTTCCATTGCTTGACGATGTTCGGATAGCCGGAGCTGGTCAGGCTGCCGGGGCCGAAGTCGGTGTAGACGTAGACGGTGTCGCGGTCGATCCAGCCCAGCCCGCCCTTGGCTTCCGGACGGAAGAAGCCGTCCTGCACGAACTGCTTGGTGGTGAGGTCGAATTCGCGGGTGACGTCGGCATCGGAACCGCCGGGCGACAGCGCGATCAGGCAGCGCTCGTAGGCCGGGCGCAGGCAGTCGGCGCCGTGCCAGACCCACTTCGCGCCCTCGGCCTTGTTCAGCGCGTCGAGGTCGAGCACGGTTTCCCACTTCGGCTGCGGCTTGCGGTATTCGTCCAGCGTGGTGCGGCGCCACAGGCCGCGCTCGTGCTGCTTGTCCTTCCAGAAGTTGTAGTAGTGGTCGCCGATCTTCTGGACGCCCGGGATCTTGGCGTCCGAATCCAGGATCGCGCGGATCTCCGCTTCCAGCGACTTGAATTCGCCGGAGCCGGCGATCTCGGCCTCGGCCTTGGCGTTGCGCGCTTTCACCCAGTCCAGCGACTTCTCGCCGCTGACGTCCTCGAGCCAGGCATGGGGATCGTCGACTGCCTGCGCCTGCGCGGAGGCGCCGGCGGCGATGGCGAGGCCGGCGATCAGGCAGGCACTGGACAACTGGGACATGGCGCGCTCCGGGCGGAATCGTGGACCGGGAACGCTAGCACAGCCCCGCGGCAGGCTTGATGTGCCGGAACGCCTGCCCGCGTCGCGCCGCTCAGGCAGCCCGCGCCAGCCGCGTCGATGCGCGGCCGCGCCGGTTGCGAAGCGCCTGCACGCGGCGACGGCGCGGCAGGGCAACCGCCACCCGCGGCAGCGGGCAGCCGCGCAGGCTCCACCAGGCCGCCAGCGGCATGCCAACCAACCATAGCGGCAGCCAGCCCAGCCATTCGTTGCTGCCGCGCGCGGCGGGAATCAGCAGCACGGCCAGGGTGCCGAGGATCACGGCATGGCGGAGGACGGCATCCAGCGATTCACGAGTCATGGCGACGCTCCGTTCGGGTTGCGAACAGGCTGCCGCACCCTCTTCTCACCGGCTGCGACGCTCAGTAGCCGGCGGCGTCCAGCGCCCTCTCGGCCTGCATCCGGCCGATCTCGATCAGCTCCCCGCCGCGCCAGAATTCGTAGAACTGGCAGGCATCGCGCGGGATGCGGATCAGCAGCTCCGGCGGATCCAGCGCCATCTGCACGCGCGCGATCTGCGCCTGCATGGTGTCCAGCGCACGCGCCATGGTTTCGGTCAGGCCGATGTGGTGGTCGGGCTTGCCGTCGCCGTCGGCGTCGCCGCCGAAATGCCTGCCGATCCAGCGCCCGATGACGCCCGGCGCACTTTCGCCCCCGGCGTCTTCGCAATCGTCGGCGACCTCGCCCGGCGGCGCGTGTGGCCAGCCGTGCATGTCGACCGCGACCAGCCGGTGCGCGCCGGAGAGCCGGGTGGCGGTGATCGGCAACGGCGCCAGCAGGCCGCCATCGACCAGCTCGCGGCCATGCAGCAGGAACGGGGTGAACACCCCTGGGATCGCGAACGAGGCGCGCACCGCATCCCACAGGTCGCCGCGCCGCAGCCAGACCTCGCGCTGGCGGACCAGGTCCACCGCCACCGCGGTGAAATCGACGGGCAGGTCCTCGATCCGTGGCTCGCCGACCACCTCGCGCAGCGCGCGCACCAGGCGGTCGCCGGTGAACAGCGCCGGGCGGCCGAAGCCGGGGTCGAGCAGGCGCAGCATGCTGCTGCGGCTGGTGCCCAGCATCCAGTCGCGCAGTTCGACCAGCTTGCCGGCCGCGCAGGCGCCACCCACCAGCGCGCCGCTGGACGCACCGGCGATCGCCACGATGTTCATCCCGCGCGCCTGCAGCGCCTCGATCACCCCGATCTGCGCCAGTCCGCGGGCGCCGCCCGCGCCCAGCACCAGCGCGACCGGTTCCCCGCTGGTGATCGTCGCAGCGCCGGTGCCCGCCACCGGTCAGTCCTGGTAGTTGCCCAGCGCCAGCTGCAGCAACGCGCGCGCCTGTTCGCGCAGCGCCTTCGGCTCGACGATCTCGGCATCGCCGCCGTAGTGCAGGACGTCCATCAGCAGTTCGCGCGGCACCGAATACGGCACCTTCAGTTCGTAGCGGCCATCGGCCAGGAAGCGGCCCTGCTGCTGCGAATGCCAGTGCTCGTCGGCCACCCAGCGCGCGGCCTTGGCGCTGAACAGGATCGTCGCCCAGCCCTTCGGCGCGCCGGAGAAGATCCCGTAGCTGCCGGCGAGGTGCGCATTGAGTTCCTCTTCCGCCACGTCTTCGGCAGCGCCCGGAAGCACCCGCACCGCAGTCATGCGGTCGATCGAGAAGCTGCGCAGCGCCTTGCGCTCCTCGTCCCAGGCATCCACGTACCAGTTGTCGCGATAGTGGGTGAGCCGCTGCGGCGACACGCTGCGCCGGGTCTTTTCGTCGGTCGAGCGCGCACGGTAGTCGAAGCCGATGCGGTGGCGCTCCAGCACCGCCGAGGCGACGACGCGGAACGCGTGCTCGTCCATCTTGCGCAGGCGGTGCGGGATCACCCGCACCCGCTCCATCGGCCAGGACTTGCCGCTGGAGTGCGCGTCCAGCAGCTTCTCGACGCGTTGCTGCAGCGGTGCCAGCGCGTTCGACAGCATCCCGCCGCTGCTGCGCGACAGCAGCTGGTGCGCGGCCAGCAGCGCGTGCAATTCCTCGGAGTTCAGCCACAGGCCCGGCAACTCGAAGCGCGTGGCCTCGTCCTTGTCGTAGCTGAAGCCGGCTTCGCCGTCGCCGACCAGCGGCGCCATCAGGCCATCGCGCAGGTAGGCGAGGTCGCGATACGCGGTGGCGCGCGAGCAGCCCAACTCGTCCATCAGCCGCCTGACGGTGACCGGCCGCCGCGCGGCCTGCAGCAGGCGGTGCATGGCGATGATGCGTTCGTAGCGATCCATGCCCGGATTATGCGGCAGCGTGCGCCGCGCGGCACAATGCGGGCATGGCCGAACCCGCGCTGGACCTCTCGCCTTCGCCGGGCGACGAGGCCAGGACCACCACCTGTTACATGTGCGCCTGCCGCTGCGGCATCAAGGTATGGCTGCAGGACGGGCAGGTCCGCTACATCCAGGGCAACCGCGAGCACCCGGTCAACCACGGCGTGCTGTGCGCGAAGGGTGCGGCCGGGATCATGCAGCACAACTCGCCGGCGCGGCTGCGCAAGCCGCTGCTGCGCGTCGGCGAACGCGGCAGCGGCGAATTCCGCGAGATCGAATGGGACGAGGCGCTGGACCTCGCCACCTCATGGCTGAAGCCGATCCGCGCACGCAACCCGGATGAACTGGCGTTCTTCACCGGCCGCGACCAGTCGCAGGCGCTGACCGGCTGGTGGGCGCAGCAGTTCGGCACCGTCAACTACGCCGCGCATGGCGGGTTCTGCTCGGTGAACATGGCGGCGGGCGGCCTGTATTCGGTCGGCGGCAGTTTCTGGGAATTCGGCGAACCGGACTGGGAACACACCCGCCTGCTGATGCTGTGGGGGGTGGCCGAAGACCACGACAGCAACCCGATCAAGCTCGGGCTGGGCAAGCTGAAGGCGCGCGGCGCCAGGATCATCGCGGTCAATCCGGTGCGCAGCGGTTATGGCGCGATCGCCGACGAATGGATCGGCATCCGTCCCGGCAGCGACGGCCTGTTCGCGTTCGCACTGGTCCACGAATTGCTGCGGATGGACCGCATCGATCTCGAATTCCTGGTGCGCCATGCGAATGCGCACTGGCTGGTGATCGACAACCCCGGCGGCGGCGATGATGGCCTGTTCGCGCGCGATGCCGAGGGCAATGCGCTGTGCTGGAACACGCAGGCGAACGCAACCACGGATGCGAACGCGATCGACATCGCGCCCGCCGTGGTCGGCGAGTACATGCTTCCCGACGGACGCAAGGCGCGCCCGGTGTTCCAGCTGATCGTGGACCGCTACCTCGACCCACGGTATTCGCCGGACGCGGTCAGCGAGCGTTGCGGCATTCCCGCGAACACCATCCGCCGGATCGCACGCGAACTCGCCGAGGCCGCGTTCGATTCGAATCTGACCTTGCCGATCGCCTGGACCGACAGCTGGGGCCGCGAGCACGCGGAAATGGTCGGCCGCCCGGTGGCGATGCATGCGATGCGCGGGATCAGCGCGCACAGCAACGGCTTCCACACCTGCCGCGCACTGCACCTGCTGCAGCTGCTGCTGGGCGCGGTGGATGCACCCGGTTCGTTCCGCTACCAGCCGCCATTCCCGAAACCCGTTCCGCCAGCCAACCGCCCCGGCAGGACCCGCAAGGCGGATGGCGTGCTGGACGCGCCGCCGCTGGGCTTCGTGCATGGGCCGGAAGACCTGGTGGTGGATGCGCAGGGCCGGCCGCGCCGGATCGACCACGCCTATTCGTGGGCGTATCCGCTGGCCGCGCACGGGATGATGCACACGGTGATCCGCAACGCCTGGGCAGGCGATCCGTACAAGATCGATACCCTGATGATGTTCATGGCCAACATGAGCTGGAACTCGGCGATGAACACCGGCGAGACCATGCGCTGGCTCACCGACAGGGACGAAGCCGGCGAGTACCGCATCCCGCGGATCATCTATTCCGATGCGTATGCATCGGAAATGGTCGCGTACGCCGACCTGGTGCTGCCGGACACCACCTACCTGGAACGCTTCGATGCGATCAGCCTGCTGGACCGGCCGATCTCCGATGCCGATGGCGCATCCGATGCGATCCGGCACCCGGTGCTGGCGCCGGAGACCCAGGATGTCGAAGGCAGGCCACGCGACGTGCGCGGCTTCCAGTCGGTGCTGATCGAACTTGGCGCGCGGCTCGGGCTGCCGGGCCTGGCCAACGACGACGGTACGCCGAAGTACCGCGACTACGCCGACTACATCGTCCGCCACGAACGCGCGCCCGGCGTTGGCCTGCTGGCCGGCTGGCGCGGTGAACACGGCGAATCGCATGGCAAGGGCGCGCCGAACCCGGGGCAACTGCAGCGCTACATCGACAACGGCGGCTTCTGGCGCGAGGAGCTGCCGGAACACGCGCGCTACTTCAAGATGGCCAACCGCGGCTACCTGCAGTGGGCGCAACGGTTCGGCTTCGTGCCCAACGATGCACCGATCGTGCTGCAGCTGTATTCGGAGACGCTGCAGAGATTCCGGCTGGCCGCGCAAGGCCATGGCGCGATCCAGCCGCCACCCGGGCATCGCGAGCGGGTGGCGACCTACTTCGACCCGCTGCCGATCTGGTACGAGCCGTTCGAGCACGAGCAGGCTTCGCGCACACGCTTCCCGCTCGATGCGGTGACCCAGCGGCCGATGTTCATGTACCACGCGTGGGGTTCGCAGAACGCATGGTTGCGGCAGATCGCCGCCCGCAACGTCCTGTACCTGCATCCGGAAACCGGCGCGACCCATGGCATCGCCGACGAGGACTGGATCGAGGTCTGCTCGCACAACGGCAGCATCCGCGTGCAGGCGAAGTTCGCCGCCAACGTGCAGGCCGACACGGTGTGGACGTGGAACGCGATCGGCAAGCGCAAGGGTGCGTGGAGGCTGGCGAAGGACGCACCGGAAAGCGGGCGGGGCTTCCTGCTCAACCACCTGGTCTCGGACCTGACCCCGCGCGGCGACTACGCCAACGCCGACCCGGTGACCGGGCAGGCGGCGTGGTTCGACCTGCGGGTGTCGATCCGCAAGGCGGCGGCCGGTAGCGCGGCGGTCAGCGCACCGCAATTCCCGCCGCTCGGCTTCGACCAGGCCGATCCCGCGCCATTGCGCTACGGCGCCGGCTTCCGCCGCGGCAAGCGCCGATGACGATGCTGCCGCCGCCGTCGAAGGTGAAGCTCGGGCTGGTCATCGACCTCGATACCTGCGTCGGCTGCCATGCCTGCGCGACCAGCTGCAAGGCATGGAATTCCGGCGGCATCAGCGGGCCGCTGACCGACGAGGACCCCTACGGCAAGCACCCACGGGGCGTGTGGTTCAACCGCGTGCACGGCTATGAGCTGGAAGCCGACGCGGCCACCCGGCAGCCGGCGCAGACCCTGCACTTCCCGCGTTCCTGCCTGCACTGCGAAACGCCCGCCTGCGTGACCGTGTGCCCGACCGGCGCCAGCTACAAGCGCGCGGAAGACGGCATCGTGCTGGTCGACGCGGACAAGTGCATCGGCTGCAAGCTGTGCAGCTGGGCCTGCCCGTACGGCGCGCGCGAGTTCAGCGAAACCGAAGGCGTGATGAAGAAATGCACGCTGTGCGTGGACCGCATCTACAACGAGAAGCTCGACGCCGGCGACCGCCAGCCGGCCTGCGTGCAGGCCTGCCCGACCCGCGCGCGCCATTTCGGCGACCTCGGCGACCCTCGATCCGACGTCTCGAAACTGGTTGCCGAACGCGGTGGCGTGGCCTTGATGCCGGAGCTCGGCTACGCACCCGTCAACCGCTACCTGCCGCCGCGGCCGCGCCGCGTTGGCGAACACACGCACCAGCAACCTGCACGAACCGACGCGAACGCCGGCTCGCTCACGCAGCGCTGGTTGAACCGACTCCTCAAACGCTGAAGGAAACCCAGATGGCCAAGGACAACGACATCCTCGTCACCACCACCCCCGGCTTCGAGGGCCGCCGCATCGTCGACTACAAGGGCCTGGTCGGCGGCGACGCCATCCTCGGCGCCAACATGTTCCGCGACCTGTTCGCCGGCCTGCGCGACCTCGTCGGCGGCCGCTCGGGCAGCTACGAAAAGGTGTTGCGCGCGGCCAAGACCGAGGCGCTGGAAGACATGGTCGCCGCCGCCCGCGAGCGCGGCGCGAACGCGGTGGTCGGGGTCGACCTCGACTACGAGACCATCCAGATCCAGGACGGCGGCTCGATGCTGATGGTGTCGTGTTCGGGGACCGCGGTGGTGATCGAGTAACGATGCACCCCGCCATCTCGGTCATCGCCTTCACCACCCTGTCCGGCGCCGGTTTCGGCCTGTGGGCCTGGCTGGGCCTGCGGATCGCGTTCGGCGGCCCGCCCGGGATGTACGAGGGCATCGGCTGGGCCATCGGCCTGCTGGCCGCCGCCGTGCTGGTCGCCATCGGCCTTGCCAGTTCGTTCCTGCACCTCGGCAGGCCCGCGCGCGCCTGGCGTGCGTTCTCGCAATGGCGCACTTCGTGGTTGTCGCGCGAGGCCTTGCTCGCGGTTGCCTGCTTCGGAGCGATGGCAACCGTGTTCGCGGTCGGCCGCAGCGGTTTCCATCCGCTGCTGCTGCGGGGCGCCGGCGGCTTGCTGGCGGTGCTCTCGCTCGCCACCGTCTGCAGCACCGCGATGATCTACGCGTCGCTGCGGCCGATCCCCGCATGGTCGCATCGCCTGGTGGTGCCGGCCTACGCCGGCTTCGCGCTGTTGCAGGGCGCGCTGTTGCTGCCCACGTTCACCTCGACCGCGCTCGCGCGCGGCGGGCTGTGGTGGACCAGCCTGGCGCTGGTGATCGGCCTGGCCGCGGCCAAGCTGCGCTATTGGGCGGACATCGACCGCGGGCCCGACATGCCCACCCGCGGGCAGGCGATCGGCCTGCCGCACCGGCGTGCCACGGTGTTCGAACACCCGCACACCGAGGCCAACTACATCACCCGCGAGATGGCCTTCGTGGTGGCGCGCAGGCATGCCCGCCTGCTCCGCGGCGTCGCCCTCGGCCTGTTCGCACTGCTGCCGCTGGTGCTGCTGGGGCTGGCAGCGGCGCGGCCGGCCACGTCGATCTGGGCATTGCCGCTTGCCGCCGCGTGCAGCCTGGCGGGCGCGCTGGTGGAACGCTGGCTGTTCTTCGCCGAGGCGAAGCACATGGTCACCCTGTACTACTGAAACCGGCGGCGCGCGCCGCGGTCCGGCGCAAGGCGGCTAGCCCGCCGCCGCTGCGTCGAGCAGGTCCCGCGCACCCTGCGCCAGCAACAACTCCGCAACCGCCAGCCCCAGCGCTTCCGGCGCATCGCCGTGGCCCCGTGCCGCCGCGCGCACGCTGCGGCCATCGGCGGCGCAACCGACCAGCCCGGCCAGCGCGAGCCGCTCCCCGTCGAGTTGCGCGAACGCGGCCACCGGCACGTGGCAACTGCCATGCAGGGCCAGGTTCATCGCCCGCTCGGCACCGACGCAGGTGCGGGTGCCGGCATCGTCCAGCGTCGCGCACAAGGCGACGATCGCCGCGTCGTCGCCGCGGCATTCGATCGCGATCGCGCCCTGTGCCGGCGCCGGCAACCAGTGCGGCGCATCCAGCCGCGCACGGATCCGCGCATCGAACCCGAGCCGCTGCAAGCCGGCGCAGGCCAGCACGATGGCGTCGTACTCGCCGGCATCCAGCTTCGCCAGGCGGGTGTTGACGTTGCCGCGCAGGTCGCGCAGCTGCAGGTCCGGGCGCAACGCGCGCAACTGCGCCTGCCGGCGCAGCGAAGAGGTGCCGACGCGCGCGCCCGCGGGCAACGCCGCGATGCCGTCGAAGTGGTTGCTGACGAAGGCATCGGCATGGTCTGCGCGGGCCAGGATCGCGGCCAGGGTGAAGCCCGGCTCCAGCTGCATCGGCACGTCCTTCAGCGAATGCACCGCGCAGTCGGCGTCGCCGCGCTGCATCGCGACCTCCAGTTCCTTGAGGAACAGGCCCTTGCCGCCGATCGCCGCCAGCGAGCGGTCCAGCACCTCGTCGCCGCGGGTACTCATCGGCACCAGCTCGACCACCAGGCCGGGATGCGCGGCGCGCAGGCGGTCGGCGACATGCTCGGTCTGCCAGAGGGCGAGCGGGCTCTTGCGGGTGGCGATGCGCAGGGTGGTCATGCGCGCATTATCGCTTGCACGATGAGCGACGCGGCGGTGTCGGCATGCCGGAAGGGGTTCGAGCGCGCCATGGAAGGCGCGCGCCCGCGCATCGGAGCCGGATGCGGAGCCTAGGCGGCGAACCCCTTCCGGCGTGACGGCAGCGCCGCAATCGGGGCTCAAAGATGCCGCAGCGTATCCCGCAACTGCGCCACGCAGCGCCGGCTGACTTCCAGCGGATGCTCGCCATGCCGCAACACCGCCTGGGTATGGCCATCGCCGATCCGGCGCAACTCGACGATCTCGTTGCGCGCCACCAGGCAATTGCGGTGGATGCGCACGAAGCGGTCGGCGAATTCGGTTTCCAGCGACTTCAGCGATTCCTCGATCAGGTCCTCGCCGCGCGCGTGGTGGACCACCACGTATTTTTCCTCGGCCTGCAGGTAGCGGATGTCCTCGACCGGGATCAGCCGCAGGCTGCCACGCAGGCGCGCGCACAGGTGGGTGCGCTTGCGCCCGTCCTCGGGTTCCGCATGCTGCAAGCGCCCGGCGGCGAAGGTGCGCACCCGTTCCAGCGCGGCGGACAGCCGCTCCGGGCGCACCGGCTTGACCAGGTAGTCGATCGCCTGTGCCTCGAACGCGGACAACGCATGTGCGTCGTACGCGGTGCAGAACACCACCGCCGGGCGCGGCTCGAACGCGGCCAGGTGGCGCGCGGTCTCGAGGCCGTCGATGCCCGGCATCGAGATGTCCAGCAACACCATGTCCGGATGGTGTTCGGCGCAGGCGTGCAGGGTGGCATGGCCATCGCCGGCCTCGGCCACCACCTGTACCCCGGGTTCCGCGGCAAGCAGCGCGCGCAGGCGTTCGCGCGCCAGCGGCTCGTCATCGGCGATCACCACCCGCATCGGTCCTGCGCTCATGTCGCCGTACTCCCGTCCAGCGGCACCCGGATCTCGGCGTGATAGTAGCCCCCGCCCGAGCCGCCGGTCATCCGTGGCGGTTGCGACTGGCGAACGACCAACGCACTTGGGGCAATGCAGGCGCTGCGGCGCTCATCTCAGCCGGCGGCGAACCGCGCCCCCAGCCAGTCGCCGAGGTCGCCGATCTCCTCGGCGCAGACGGAATGCTGCATCGGATAGCGTTGCCACTGCACGTCGAAGCCGAACTGTCGCAACGCCGCCGCGCTCATCTCGCCGCCGGCGCACGGCACCACCGGGTCGTACTGGCCATGTGCCATGAACACGGGTTGCGCGGTTGCCGCGGGCTGCAGCGCGGCCTGCGCCTGCGCCGGCGTCATCGGCAGGTAGGTCGACAGCGCGACCAGGCCCGCCAGCGGGCGGGTGCGCGCGATGCCGGCGGCAAGGGTGACCGCGCCGCCCTGCGAGAACCCGGCCAGCAGCAGGCGTTCCGCACCGATCCCGCGTTCGGCCTCGCGCGCGATCAGCGCCTCCACCTGCGCCACCGACTCGGCCACGCCTTCACTGTCGGCGCGATTGGCGAGGTTCATGTCGCGGATGTCGTACCAGGCGCGCATGCGTGCACCGCCGTTGATGGTCACCGCGCGCACCGGCGCATGCGGGAACACGAAGCGGACCGCCGGCCAGTCGCGCCGCAGCAGCTCCGGCACGATCGGCGCGAAATCATGGCCATCGGCACCGAGGCCATGCAGCCACAGCACGCTCCACTGCGGGTGCGGGCCGGTTTCGTGTTCGACGGTTTCCAGCAGTTCGGTCATGGCTTGGCAGGATGGGGGATGGGCTGCAGTCTAAGGGTGCGCTGCGTCACACGCTAAACGTGCTGCGCCGCAAGATGACCCGGGCCGGACTAGACGCTAGCGTACGGTCCGGCAGCGGGGACGGCGGGGTAGGCCGGCTGCCGGATGGTCCTTGTGGTTGCTACCCATCGTGCCCCGGCCACCGGCCGGCACCACCTTCGATACACCACCTGGGGACTGATCCATGCCTGTACCTGTCTGCAAGACCGCGCGTCCGCTGCTCGCGGGCCTGGCGCTGGCGCTGCTGTGCGCGCCCGTCGTGGCCAGCACCCTGAACCAGAACGTGTCGTGGACCATCGACCGTTCCGGCACCACCGCCAAGTATCGGGTGGTCGCCTACGGCGATTCGATCTACGCCGGCTACAACGGTTCCACCACCAGCGCCGCCAAGTACTCGGCGCCGACGGTGGACGCCGAATACCTGTCCGCGCTGTGGAACGCCGACGTCGAAAGCGTGCGCCGCACCAAGTCGGGCGCGGTGGCGTCGGACGTGTACAACAACAAGATCGTCGCCGAGCGCTCCTACATGCAGGCGAGCTCGACCCGCGTGGTCACCTTCGAGATGTGCGGCAACGACGGCCTGCAGGCACGCTCCAGCTTCAAGTCGCAGACCGGCACCTGCAACTACAGCGTGCTGGCGACCGCCGAGGCCAACTGCAAGACCTACGTCGCCAAGGCGATGGACTACATCAACACCAACGCCTACGCCGGCACCAAGGTCAAGATCATCGCCAACCTGCATTACCCCGGCTACAACGCGGACAACGTGCTGAGCTCCTGCACCGACGCCAGCACCGGCGCCCGCGTCAACATGCGCGACAAGTTCCTGCCGGCGATCACCCGCATGAACTACTGGATGTGCGAATACGCGCGCCAGAAGGGCTTCAAGTGCGTGGACAACTTCGCCGAATACATGGGTTCGGACTACGACAGCAACGGCGACGGCAAGGTCGATTCGCAGGCCCTGAAGTACGTGGCCGGCGAAACCGAGGCCAGCTACGTGGCGCGCATCACCGGCACCCTGAAGGGCACCCTGCGCGATGCCAACACCCACTTCATCTCCGCCAGCAGCAGCGCCGACTACATCCAGTCCGACGACACCCACCCGACCTACAACGGCAGCACCGTCAAGGCCGGCCTGTTCGGCGGCACCACCGGTTCCGGCGCGCCGCGCTACACCAGCTTCGGCGGCGGCAAGAACCCGATCTGGAACCTGTACGGCCATGAGCGCATGGGCTGGCTGCTGTCGCTGTACGGGCCGACCTCCGCGCTGTAACCCCGCGTCGCCGGCATGCCCGACCAGGACCCCGGCGAACGCCAGGCCAGGCCGCCCGCCACTGGCGGCGCTGGCCGCGGCCGCCGCTGGCTGGCGACCCTGCTGGTGCTGGTGGTCGTCGGCGGCATCGGCTATTTCCTCCTGCAGCAACCGCCGCCGCCACCCAGCGGCGGCGAGGGGCCGGAGCCGGCGGCAACGGCCCCGGCAGGCGCCGACGGCAACCCTGCCAATGCGACCTCGATGAAGCCACACGGCACCACCGCGCGCCGCATCCGCGCCGCGCAGGATCCGGATGACCTGGCCGCCCATGCCATTCCCGGCGAACCCGCGCCGACGATGGGCGAGGTGATCGAAGGCCTGCACCGGGCCGGCATCCGCAGCGGCCTGGGTGCGTTCAACCCGCCCGGTACCAGTCCGCCGCTGGTCGGGCTGGCGGTGCCCGATGACTACGTGTTGCCGGAAGGCTACGTCCGCCACCACCAGGCCACCGACGACGGCCAGCCGATCGAGCCGATCCTGATGTATTCGCCCGACTACGAATTCGTCGACGCCGCCGGCCAACCGCTGGCGATTCCCGCCGACCGGGTGGTGCCGCCGCAGCATGCGCCGCCGGGCCTGCCGATCCGGCAGATCCGCATCCCGCCGCCGCACGACCCGGATTCCCCGCCCTGAGCCTGCTTCGATCCCTGCGCCCCGGCTGGCGGCTGCCGGCGGGCGTGCTGGCCAGCGCGCTGCTGCTTGGGCTGTACGCGCGCGGCGGCAACGGCTACCTGCTCGGTTTCGTCGCGCTGGTGCCGTGGCTGCTCGCCCTTGATGCCCGCGCCGGCCTCGGCCGCGCGTTGCTGGGCGGGCTCGCGCTGGCAATCGCCTTCGCCGCCGCCGGGTTCGCCTGGTTCGGGGCCGCGATCGGCGAATTCAGCGGCCTCGGCAGCGCCGGCGGGATGCTGGTGCTGCTGCTGGCGGCGCCACTGCTGCAACCGCAGTTGCTGGCGTTCGCGATCGTGCGCGAACTGGCCGGGCGCCGGCATGGACCGCTGGTGCGCGCGTTCGCGGCCGCCGGCGCGTGGGTGGGCTGCGAATGGCTGCTGCCGAAGCTGCTGGGCGACACCCTCGGCCATGGCCTGTATCCCTCGCTGCCGTTGCGCCAGCTGGCCGACCTCGGTGGCGCCGCCGGCCTGAGCGTGCTGCTGCTGCTGGCCAACGAGGGCATCGCGGCGGCGATCCGCAACCGCGCCGGCGGCCGCCCCGGATGCTGGCGACCGCTCGCGCTGGTGGCGGCGCTGGTGCTCGCCTGGCTGGGCTACGGCGGCTGGCGGGCGGCCACGGTCGCCGCCCACGCCGCCACCGGCGATCCGCTGCGGGTGGCGATGGTGCAGACCAACATCGTCGACTACGAACGCCTGCGCCGCGAACGCGGGGCGTACGCGGTGGTGCGCGAGGTGCTCGACACCCACTTCGCGATGTCGCGGGCGGCGGTCGCGCAGGCGGATGCCGATGCCCTGCTGTGGTCGGAAACCGTGTACCCGACCACCTTCGGGCATCCCCGCAGCGCGGATGGCGCGGCGCTGGACGCCGAGATCCGCGACTTCATCGCCAGCGTCCGGACCCCGCTGGTGTTCGGCAGCTACGACCTCGACGACGCCGGCGAATACAACGCGGCGGCGTTCCTGGCGCCGGATGGCCGGCTGCTGGGGATGTACCGAAAGTCCAATCCGTTCCCGCTGACCGAATACGTGCCGGCGTGGCTGGATGGGCCTGGCTTCCGCCGCTGGCTGCCGTGGACCGGCCGCTGGCAGCGCGGCGATGGCGCGCGCGTGTTCCCGCTGCGGCTGGCCGACGGCCGCGAGGTCCCGGTGCTGCCGCTGATCTGCCTGGACGACGTCGACCCGCTGCTGGCGATCGATGGCGCACGCCTCGGCGCGCAGGCGATCGTCGGCATGTCCAATGATTCGTGGTTCAGCGCGCATGCGCAGGGCGCCGAGCTGCACCTGGCGGTGGCCGCGTTCCGCAGCATCGAAACCCGCTTGCCGCAGTTCCGGGTGACCGCGAACGGGATCAGCGCGGCGATCGACCCGGCCGGCACCCGGGTGGCAACCACCGCGATCGGCCAGCCGGCCCTGCTGACGGTGGCGCTGCCGGTGCAGCCAGCACCACGCACGCTGGTGGTGGCGTGGGGCAACTGGGTCGGTGCGGCCGCGCTTGCCGGCCTGTTGCTGCTGGCGGTGCTCGATCTGTGGTGCTGGTGGCGCGACCGCCGCGGCACTCCGGTGGCGCGCGCTGCCGCCGCGGCACCGGCCCTGCGACAGCTCAGGGTGGTGCTGCTGCCGCCCGCGCTGCGTGGCGTGCTGGGCCTGCTGCAGGTGATCGGCGTGGGCACCCTGGCATGGATCGGCTGGCGCATGCTCGGGCGCGATGGGCTGCAGGTGAATTCACTGGCGCAGATCACCCTGTTCGGGTCCGGCGTGGTGTTGCCGGCGCTGGCTGCTGGGTGCGTGCGGCGCTGGTGGACGGCCACCGTGCAGGTGGACGCCGGTGCGCTGGTGCTGGTTCGCCGCCGCCAACGGGTGGCGGTCCCGGTCAGCGGCATCGTCGCGATCGCGCCGTGGACGCTGCCGATCCCGATGCCGGGCATCACCCTGCGCACCGGCCCGGCAACCGCACTGTCGCTTGGCTTCGCAGCCGGCGATCCGGCGCCGCTGGCGGCGCTTCTTCGGCAGGCGGGCGCGCCGGCGATCGCCGGCACCCACGCCAGCGCGCGCGCGCTGGCGGACGCACATGCGCGCGCCGCGGCACCACGCTGGCGCATCGACCACCGCATGTTCAAGTTCGCGCTGTTCCCGCTGCTGCTCGCGCTGCCCGCGTTCCGCCTGCACCAGCACATCGCCTACGGCGGCACCTTCGGCGAGTACCACAGCTTCGGCCTGCAGGCCTGGCTGCTGGCGCTGCTGATCTGGTGGGCGTCATGGGCGCTCGGCATGGCCCTGTATGCGCTGGTGTTGCGCGTGCTGGTCGAATCCGGTTCGCTGGCGACGCTGCTGCTGCAGCCGCCGCAGGCGGCCGCCAGTCGCGTGCTGCTGCAGGGGATCGCGCGCGGTCTTTACTTCATCGGCGCCCCGGCGTGGCTGCTGTGGCGGCTGCTCGCAGGCTAGCCGCGCGGCCCCCGCGGGCGACGCCTCACGCGTGGCCATCGCCGACCCTGCAGTCAGCTTCGGCGCGGATTGCGATCAGGACGACGGCGGGTCGAAGCGCACCGTGGTCGTGGTGGCGTGCTGGGTGCCCCTGGCTTCGAATTTCCAGCGCGAGACCGCGGCCAGCGCGGCGCGCTCGAACGCGTTGGGCAGGTCCGAGGCAACCACCCGCGGCGCTTCGACGTTGCCATCACCATCGATGGTGAAGGCCACCTGCACCTGGCCGGATTGGCGCGAGCGCAGGGCAGCCTCCGGATAGCGCGGCGCGGCCTGGCGCAGCACCCGCGGCGCGGCGCTGGCCGCGCTACGCACGGGCGCGCTGGCCGGCGCCGGGCGTGGCGGTTCCGGTTGTCGAGCGACGGCTTCGCCGGCGACGGTTGCAGCCGGCGCAGCGGCAGCCGCCAGCGGCGCAACCGCGAGCGGGCGCGACTGCGCTGGCGTGGGTGCAGCAGGTGTCGCCGCGGCGACCGGTTCCGCAGGCGTGGCCGGGTTGCGCGCCGAAGCCAGCTTCGCCGCGCTGTCCTCCGCCTGCCGGCGCAACTCGACTTCGGCCTGCAGGGCCCGGGCCTTGCTTTCGGCGTCCATCGCCAGTTCAAGATCGCGCGCGGCCGCCTCGGCGCTGGCCACGCTTTCGCGCAGCCGCTGCAGCGCAGGCGCGCCGGCATCGACTTGCTGCAGCAGGCCCAGCAGGCGCTGCGCTTCCGGATAGCGTCCCGTGGCGATCGCCTGTTCGACCGCGATCACCAGCTGCGGCTGCAGGTCGACCAGCGCCGCTTGCGCACTGGCATCGGCGGGCGCGCGCCGGCGCAAGGCCAGGTAGTACTCCAGCGCATTGCCGCGCGCGGGTGCGAACAGCCGTTGCGCCTGCATCGCCGCGCCGGCCAGCTGGCGCAATTCGTCGGCGCTCGCGGTGTCCGCCAACCCCGCCGCGGGCGCCGCTACCGGTGCAACGGCTTCGGCCGCCTGCTCCGATCCGGACTGGCGCTCGCAACCCGCCAGCAGCATCCCCGCCAGCAACAACGTGCCGGCCACCCTGATCTCGCGCATGTGCTTCCCCTCTCTTTGGGGGCGCAGGCTGCATGCGGCGGATGACAAGCCCATGTCGCGGGAAAGACGCCCGCGCGAACTGCGACGCAGCGCACGCGGACGACCGCATGCACGGGCGGCGATCCGGGCATGGGCCCACCAGGACTCGAACCTGGAACCAAAAGATTATGAGTCTTCTGCTCTAACCATTGAGCTATAGGCCCGTCGCGCGGGAATTGTAGCGGGCACCCCGGCGTGGCCGGGTGCGCGCGGGATCAGTGGCCTGGCCAGGCGGCCCAGCCGTCGGCGCTTTTCTCGACGACGGTGAAGTCCACCGCGACCGTGCCGGCGCGTTCGAATCGCAGGCGCATCGGCACCCGCTCGCCGGCGGCGAAGCGGCGCCTGGTGTCGATCAGCATGAAGTGCAGCGGGATGCCGGGCGGCTTGACCTCGGTGCGTGCGCCGGCCGGCAGCTCCAGCGGGAAAGTGTTGGTCATGCTGACCGTGCCGCCCGCGCGCACCACCGTGTGCAATTCGATCGAGGCCGCGCAGTCGCATTCGATGCCGAGCAGGCGGTCGCTGCCGCCGCGGTTGTCGAAGCCGGCGTAGGCGTCGACCGCGGTGCCCAGCTCGCCGCTCGCCGACAGCACCATGTGGTCGATCCGGATCGCGCCCTGGCGCACCACGCCCGGCGCCAGGCTGGTGCACGCCGCCAGCAGCAATGCCACCACCGCCACCGCTCCGTTCCTGGCCATGCCCATGCGCGTGCCCCTGGCTGCGTTTCGGCGCAGTGTACGCGCGCCATGGGCCATGGGGCCGGCGGCGGCAACGGCGGCACGCTTGACGTGCATCAACGCCGGCGGCGGCGGAGTGCCTACAGTGACGGGGTGAGGATCCTGGCGCGTCCCTTGGAATTCATGCGCGGACTGGCCCTGGTGGCCGCCGCGCTGCTGGCGCTTGCGCCGAGCGTGAGCCGGCTGCTGCCGGACGCGATGGCAGCCCCCGCCGGCACCGAGGCGATGTGCACCACGGAGGGCCTGCAGGCCCGCGTGCCGGTTTTCGGCGAAGACGCCCCGGCGCTGCCGCGCAACCACCAGGAATGCGGTTACTGCGCGCTGCTGGCGTCCGCGCTGCCGCTGCCACCGGCGCTGGCGATGGACGTGCCCACCGTGGCCGCCGGCGCCGCCACGCTGCTGCGGCGGCTGGCGCCGTTCGTGGCGAGATCCAACTTCCCCGCACTCGGCTCGCGGGGTCCTCCTGCCCTTTAGATGGCGTTGCGTGGCGGCGCAGGGCATTGCCCGCGCCCGAACCGTTCCCTTCCGAAGAGCATTCCATGAAAACCAAGCACCTCGCCCTGGCGTTGGCGGCCGCGCTCGCCTGCCCGACCCTTGTCCACGCCCAGCAGGCGGAAGGCGCACGCGCCACCGCCACCGACGACACCCCCGAAAGCGACGCCAGGCGCGTCGAAACCCCGGATCCGCAATTGCCGACCGTCACCGTGGTCGGCGTCCGCGTGATTCCGCTGCCGCGTGCGGACGCGGTGCGGGCCGACGCCGCGCTGGCCGCCGGCGCCGCCGCCAGTTCCGACACCGCGCAGTTGCTGCGGGGCATTCCCGGGCTGTCCCTGCAGGCCGGCGGCGGGGTCTCCAGCCTGCCCTCGATCCGTGGCCTTGCCGATGACCGCGTGCGGATCGTGGTCGACGGCATGGACCTGGTCTCCTCCTGCGGCAACCACATGAACCCGCCGCTGTCCTACATCGACCCGACCCGGGCCTCGAAGCTCGAGGTCTTCGCCGGCATCACCCCGGTCAGCCTGGGCGGCGACAGCCTCGGCGGCACCATCCGCGTCGAGTCCGCCGAGCCGGTGTTCGCCGGCGCCGGCGAGGGCCACCTCGTCGCCGGCAAGCTCGGCGCCTTCCATCGCAGCAATGGCGATGCCCGCGGCATGGACGTGGCCACCACCTTCGCCGGTGAACACCTCAGCCTGGACTACACCGGCTCCATCGCCGAAGCCGGCAACTACCGCGCAGGCGGCGACTTCAAGCCCGCCGGCCCGGCCGCGGCCGGCCGTGGCTGGCTGGATGCCGACGAGGTCGGCTCGACCTACTACCGGTCGCAGAACCAGTCGCTGCGGCTGGCCCTGCGCCATGGCCAGCACCTGGTCCAGCTGCGCTACGGCCGCCAGGACATCCCGCGCCAGGGTTTCGCCAACCAGCGCATGGACATGCTGCGCAACGACAGCGAGCAGTGGGCACTGCAGTACCAGGGCGGATTCGGCTGGGGCGGGCTGGAAGCCTCCGCCTTCCACGAGCACACCCGCCACGGCATGCAGTTCGGCCCCGACAAGCTCTACTGGTACGCCCCGACCGCGGCCCAGGATGGCCAGCCGGGCCCGGTCTGCATGATGGGCATGGCCTGCTACGCCGCCGGCATGCCGATGGAGACCGAGGGCACCACCCGCGGTGCCAGCCTGAAGGCCGACATCCGCCTGTCGGCGCGCGATGCGCTGCGGCTCGGCGCCGAAGTGCAGCTGTACAGGCTCGATGACTGGTGGCCTGCCTCCGGCCGCATGATGGGGCCGGATGCGTTCGTGAACATCAACGATGGCCGCCGCGACCGCCACGCCGGCTACCTGGAGTGGGAGGCCGAGTGGAACCCGCGCTGGCTGACCCAGGCCGGCCTGCGCCTGGAGCGCGTGGACACCGATGCCGGCCCGGTGCAGTCCTACAACAGCAAGTTCAGCCCGGCCGACGTGGTTGCCTTCAATGCCGCCCAGCGCCAACGCCAGGACGACAACCTCGACGCCACCCTGCTCGCGCGCTATACCCCGTCGCCGACCCTGCGGCTGGAATTCGGGCTTGCCCGGAAGACCCGTTCGCCCAACCTGTACGAGCGTTACGCCTGGTCCACCGGCGGCATGGCGATGCTGATGGTCAACATGGCCGGCGACGGCAACGGCTACGTGGGCGACCTCGGGCTGAAGCCGGAAACCGCGCGCAGCCTGAGCGTCAACGCCGACTGGCACGATGCCGCCGACAGCCGCTGGAACCTGCGGGTGACGCCGTGGATCACCCGGGTCGATGACTACATCGACGCCGCGCGCTGCTTCACCCCGGTGCCGCCGGGCCAGACCATGCCGATGCCGACGCCGTGCAACGCCGACAACCTGGTGCGGACCCAGGGCTTCGTCTACCTGCGCTTCGCCAACCAGTCGGCGCAGCTGCACGGGGTCGACCTGTCGGCCCGGTTCCCGGTGGTGGAGGGCGCGCGCCTGGGCCGGGTCCACGGCGAGGCGCGCCTGGGCTACGTGCAGGGCCGCAACCGCAGCACCGACGACAACCTCTACAACATGATGCCGCTGCATGCCGACTTCGCGCTGGAGCAGGCCAGCGGCGGCTGGAACGGGCGCATCGAGCTGGAGCTGGCGCGGGCCAAGCAGGACGTCTCGGCGACCCGCAACGAGGTCGCCACCGCCGGCTACGGCCTGCTGCACCTGCGCGGCAGCTACCAGTGGCGGGCGCTGCGGCTGGAGTTCGGCGCGGAAAACCTGTTCGACCGCTTCTACCAGCTGCCGCTGGGCGGGGCTTACCTCGGCCAGGGCAAGACCATGTCCGGGACCGGGGTGCCGTGGGGGCTGGCGATGCCCGGCAAGGGCCGAAACCTGTACGCCTCGGTGACCCTGGCGTTCTGAGCGCGGCAACGAAAAGGCCCCGCGTGCGGGGCCTTCTCGACGAACCCGGGCGGCCCGGCTTACTCGATGTCGAGGAAGCTGCGCAGGGTTTCCGAACGCGACGGGTGGCGCAGCTTGCGCAGCGCCTTGGCCTCGATCTGGCGGATCCGCTCGCGGGTGACGTCGAACTGCTTGCCGACTTCCTCCAGCGTGTGGTCGGTGTTCATGTCGATGCCGAAGCGCATGCGCAGCACCTTGGCTTCGCGCGGGGTCAGCCCGGCCAGCACGTTGCGCACGGTCTCGGTCAGGTTGATGTCGGTGGTGGCGTCGATCGGGGACATCACGTTGGTGTCCTCGATGAAATCGCCGAGGTGCGAATCCTCGTCGTCGCCGATCGGCGTCTCCATCGAGATCGGTTCCTTGGCGATCTTCATGACCTTGCGGATCTTGTCCTCGGGCATGTCCATCTCTTTCGCCAGCTCTTCCGGCGTGGCCTCGCGACCGTACTGCTGGAGCATCTGCCGGGAGATGCGGTTGAGCTTGTTGATGGTCTCGATCATGTGCACCGGGATGCGGATGGTGCGCGCCTGGTCGGCGATCGAGCGGGTGATCGCCTGGCGGATCCACCAGGTGGCATAGGTCGAGAACTTGTAGCCGCGGCGGTATTCGAACTTGTCGACCGCCTTCATCAGGCCGATGTTGCCTTCCTGGATCAGGTCCAGGAACTGCAGGCCGCGGTTGGTGTACTTCTTGGCGATGGAGATCACCAGGCGCAGGTTGGCCTCCACCATCTCCTTCTTGGCCTTGCGTGCCTTGGCTTCGCCGTAGGCCATCGCGCGGTTGATTTCCTTGAGGTCGGCCAGGGTCACGCCCATCGCCTTCTCGATCGCGATGGTGGCTTCCTGCTCGGCGACGATCAGGTCGCGCACGTCGCGCAGGCCCGAGCCCCACTTCTGCTTGCGCTTGAGCAGCTCGTCGACCCATTCCAGGTTGGTCTGGTTGCCGTCCCAGGCCTTGATGAAGTCCTTGCGCGGCATCTTGGCCACGCGGGTGGACAGGTCGAGGATGCGGCGCTCGTGTTCCTTGACCTGGTTGACCACCTCGCGCAGCTTGCGCACCAGGGTGTCGGTCAGCCCCAGCGGCAGCTTCAGGGTCATGAAGATTTCGGCGATGTCCTCGCGCGCCTTCAGCACCGGCTTGGCCGACGGCCCGCCCTTGGCGTAGCCCTTCTGGAAGCGGGCGTAGGCGGCGGCCATCGCCTCCATGCGCGCGGCGACCTCGAGCGGATCCGGACCGGTCGGGCCGGCTTCCTCGGCGTCGGCGGCGTCCGCGGTGTCGTCGTCGTCGGTTTCCACGTCGGCCTCGACCACCGCGGCCACCGGTTCCGGCACCGGCTCCTCGGCATCCAGGAACCCGACCACGATCTCGGCCAGGCGCTTCTTGCCGGCCTTGTGCAGTTCGTAGTCCTCCAGCAGCAGCTGCGCCGACCCCGGGAAGGTGGCCAGCGACGACATCATCTGGGTCAGGCCTTCCTCGATGCGCTTGGCGATCGCGATCTCGCCCTCGCGGGTGAGCAGCTCCACCGTGCCCATCTCGCGCATGTACATGCGCACCGGGTCGGTGGTGCGGCCGCCCTCGCCGTCCAGCGAGGTCAGCGCCGCGGCGGCTTCCTCGGCGGCGGTGTCGTCGACCTCGCGGCCGCTGGCGGCCTGGCCGGCGAGCAGCAGGGTCTCGGCATCCGGCGCGACCTCGTGCACCTCGATGCCCATGCCGTTGATCATGCCGATGATGTCTTCGATCTGCTCCGGGTCGACCATGTCGTCGGGCAGGTGGTCGTTGACTTCCGCGTAGGTCAGGTAGCCCTGTTCCAGGCCCTTGCTGATCAGGATCTTGATGTCGGACTGGGGGGCTGCTTGCCGTTCATTGGCCATGGATCGGGCTACCGTATCGGGGGTGCGCGTCCGGGCGACGCGAGGGAACCCAGCATTATACCGTGCCGCCGGGAGTTTGACCTGACCCGCTTGCTGAACGCGCCGCCGCGCGCCGAACGACCCGCCGGCCGGCGCTGCCGCCGGCGCTCACCGCGACCGGAGCAGGAACGTCACCGGCCCGTCGTTGACCAGGCTGATCACCATATGGGCGCCGAAGCGGCCGGTTTCCACCCCCGGGGCGTGGCTTTCCCGGCAAAGTTCGACCAGCCGGCCAAACCCGCGCCCGGCTTCGTCGGGCGGCGCGGCGGTGCTGAAGCCCGGCCGCATCCCGCTGCTGGTGTCGGCGGCCAGGGTGAACTGGCTGACCAGCAGCAGGCCGCCGCCGGTGTCGGCCAGCGAGCGGTTCATCCTGCCGCTGCCGTCGTCGAACACCCGGTAACCCAGCAGGCGTTGCGCCATCCGCGCGAACTGCGCCTCGCCGTCGCCGGGCTCTACCGCCACCAGCGCCAGCAGGCCGGGGCCGATGGCGCCGATGACGGCGGCGTCCACGGAAACCGAGGCAGAGGTGACGCGCTGGATCAGGGCAAGCATGCCCTCATTGTAGGAGCGGCCCATGGCCGCGACGCTTCTTGCCTGGTTGCCCGAAGGGCATCGCGGCCATGGGCCGCTCCTACAATGGGGGCGATGACCGGATTCGCCGCCGCCCTGCTGTACGCCCTGGCCTGGAGCGTGGCCCGCCTGCCATGGCCGGTGCTGCGGCGGCTGGCGGATGGCGTGGCCCGGCTGTCGACCGCGCTGGACGGCCGCGAGGCGCGGGTGGCGCACCGCAACCTGGAGCTGGTGCGTCCCGACCTGGACCACGCCGCGCGCGCGGCGCTGGCCCGCGAGATCCTGCGCACCACCTCGCGGCAGGCCTTCGAGACCCTGCGGCTGTGGACGCGGCCGGCAGCGCGCAACCTCGCGGACATCGTCGAGGTCCGCGGCGAGGTGATTTTCGATGCGGCCCTGCGCGAGCCGCGCGGGCTGATCGTCGCGGCGCCGCACATGGGCAACTGGGAACTGCTGAACCAGTGGCTGGCGGCGAAGACCCCGCTGGCGATCCTGTACCGGCCGCCGGAATCGGCGATCGGCGAGGGCTTCCTGCGGCGGGTGCGCGCGAATGCCGGCGGCCACGTGGAACAGGTGCGCGCCGAGGCCGCCGGCGTGCGCAGCCTGCTCAAGCGCCTGCAGAAGGGCGGCGTGGTCGGGATCCTGCCCGACCAGCAACCGAAGGCCGGCGACGGCGAGTTCGCGCCGTTCTTCGGCAAGCAGGCGCTGACCATGACCCTGCTCGGCCGGCTCGCCGCGCGCAGCGGCGCACGGGTGCTGTTCGCCTGGTGCGAACGGGTGCCGGGGAGTTCGCCGCCACGCTTCATCCTGCATGTGGAAGCCGCGCCGGAAGGCATCGGCGATGCCGATCCGCAGCGCGCGGTGGCCGCCTTGAACGCGGGCGTGGAGGCCATCGCGCGGCGCGATTTCGCGCAGTACCAGTGGACCTACAAACGCTATACGCTGCGCCCGGCCGGCAGTGGCGAAGAGAACCCCTACCTTGACCTCTACTGAGTCCAACGCAGCCACCGAAGGCGCCACCGTCGCGGAAGCGCCGCCGGCCATCGGGTGCTGGCAAGCGCCGCCGGCCCGCGCGGTGCGCCTGCACGCCGGTTTCGTGGCCGCGATGTTCGCGCTGTGCGGGGCCGGCGCGATGGCGGGGCCGTTGCTCGCCATGGACGAGTACGGCGTTGCGCGCTTCGGCATCGCTTCCGGCGTACTGGTCCTCGCCACCGCGCTGGGCGCCTGGATCGGTGCGCGCCTGCGCCACCAGCGCTGGAAGCTGGATGCCGAAGGCCTGTGGCTGCGCAGCGGCCGCCTGTGGTGGCGCGAGACGCGGGTGCCGGCCAGCCGCGTGCAGCACGTGGACCTCAAGCACGGCCCGCTGGAACGCAGGTCCAGGCTGGCAACGCTGGTCGTGCACACCGCCGCCGTGCACCTCAGCGGGATCACCGTGCGCGGGCTCGACGAAGCCGACGCGCAGCACCTGCGCGATGCACTGGCGCGCCAGCTCGACGACGCCGGCGACGCGCTGTAACCCGATGAGCGAGGCCGCCCCGGACACCGCCGCACTGCCACGGGACGGGCAGGAACACCGGCTGCATCCGCTGTCCTGGCTGTTCGTGCTGCTCGCGCAGCTCAAGCAGTTCATCCTGCCGCTGCTGGTGCTGCTGTTCGCCGGCCGCGGCGACCGCAACGACCTGTGGGGCCTGCTGGCGATGGCCGGGCTGGTGGTGGCCTCGCTGGCCGAGTACTTCACCTATCGCTACCTGCTGCGCAGCGACGGCATCCGCATCCGCAGCGGCTGGCTGCACCGCAGCCTGCGCGAGATCCCGTTCGCACGCATCCACAACGTCAACCTGCACCAGTCGCTGCTGCACCGGATGTTCGGGGTCGCCGAGGTGCGGCTGGAATCGGCCGGCGGGACCAAGCCGGAAGCGCAGATGCGCGTGCTGCGGCTGGACCAGGCGCTGGCGCTGGAAGCGCTGGTGCGCAGGCGCGGCAACCCGGGCGTTGCCGCCGGCGAGGCGGACGCGGCGCCACCGCTGCTGGCCCTGTCCACCGGCGAACTGGTGCGGCTGGGCCTGATCAGCAACCGCGGCATGCTGGTGGTGGCCGCCGCGTTCGGCGCCCTGGCGCAGACCGGCGAGGACGTGTTCGGCGTGCTGGTGGAGCGCTGGGGCAGGCTGCTGTTCGGCCGCGTCTCCGAATTCATGGGCGAGCACGCGCACGACAGCACGCTCGGCATCGGCCTGGCCGCGGTCAGCCTGGTGGTGGTCGCGCTGGTGCTGGTACGGCTGCTGTCGGTGCTGCTCGCCATCCTGCAGTTCCACGGCTTCACCCTGCGCGAGGACGATGGCCGCCTGAGCGTGGAGCGCGGCCTGCTGGCGCGTTCGCGCTCATCCGCCAGGCGCCGCCGGATCCAGGCGTGGTCGCTGCGCGAAGGCGTTCTGCACCGCTGGTTCCGCCGCCGCAGCCTGCGCGTGGACACCGCCGCCGGCCAGCGCGGCGCGCAGGAACAGCACACGCTGAAGGACATCGCGCCGATCGCCAGCCCCGGCCACTGCGACGCGCTGATCAGGCACTTCCTGCCCGATGCAGGTTGGGACGCGCTGGACTGGCAACCGCTGCACCGCGGTGCATGGCTGCGGATCGCGATGCCGGGGCTGCTGCTGGTGCTGGTGGCCGTCGTCGCGGGGTGCTGGCGCTTCGGCGGCATTGGCCTGCTCGGGTTGTTGCTGCTGCCGTTGCAGCTGTGGCGCGCACGCCGGATCGCCGCCGCCTGCGGTTATGCCGACAACGGCCGGCTGGTGGCCTGGCGCACCGGCTGGCTGGCGAAGACCTGGAACTTCGCCGAAGTCGACAAGGTGCAGGCGCTGCGGCTGGCGCAGTCGCCGCTGGATCGCCGGCTGGGCATGGCCAGCCTGCTGCTGGATACCGCCGGTGCCTCGCCGTTCGGCGCGCCGTTGCACCTGCACCACCTGCCGCTGGCCGCGGCGCAGGCGCTGTCAGCGCGGCTGGGAGCGCAGCTGGCGCGCCGCCGCCTGCAGTGGTAGCTGCTGCGCGGGCAGCGCGCGCCAGTCGGACGCCCGCCAGACCTGCACCCAGCGCGAGCGGAAACGCTGCTGGATCACCGGATGCGGTCCCGGCGCGCGCCAGTCTTCGCGGGCGTTGACCACGATCAGGTCACGCGGGTGTTGCGTCGCCCAGGCACGCGCGCCGGCTTCGTCGACCACTTCAATGGGCGCGCGCAGGCGCCCGGCGAAATGGAACTGCAACTGGTATTCGCCGAGGAACGCGATCCGGGTGCCCGCGCGTTGCGCCTGGCCCAGCGCCTGCGCGGTCGCGGTCATGTCGTATTGCGCCTTGATCAGCGGCGTCAACGCCGCATGCAGCAGGGCGGTCGCCAGCAGCACGCCGCCGGCCTGCACCGGCAGCGAACGCCAGCGCAACAAGCCGATGCCGACCACCGCCAGCACCCCGCCCGCGAGCGGCAGGCTGTCCAGCAGCGCCTCCGGGAACGGCCGCTCGACGTGCCCGGCGAGCACGCGCGCGCCCAGCAGCAGCGCCGCCAGCAGCAGCACGCCCACCCCGGCGGCGATGCCCAGCCGCGGCCGCGTATCCGCCGCCAGCGCCAACAGGATGGCGAACCCCGCGAACTCCGGCAGCAGGTAGTACGGGTTCTTGCCGCTGATCGCGCTGAAGGCCAGCACCACGCCGATCACCCAGATCCACGCGAACCGGTTGCCGGCATCCCGCCAGAGCACTGGCACCTGCGCCCACCACCAGCGCGACCACCACCACGGCGCCATCAGTACCAGCAGCAGCGGCAGGTACCACCACCACGGTTCGGCATGGTCGAAGCTGTCGCGGATGCGGCCGGCGGTCTGGGTGACCAACAGGGCCTGGCGGTATTCCGGATCGCCCAGGGTCAGGGCCGGCAACAGCCACAGTGCGAACACGCCGATGCCGGCCAGCACCGCGAGCAACGCCCGCTTCGCGAAGCGCGCGCCATCGCGTTGCGCGGCCGGGTGCCACCAGCGCGCCGCCAGCAGCGGCACGCCCAGGTGCAGCAGGACCACCGGGCCCTTCGCCAGCAAGCCAAAGCCGACTGCCAACGCCACGCCCGGCCACCACGGATTCCAGCCGGCGCCGTCGCGCCGGCACAGCGCCAGCAGGCCGCCGAGCACCGCCACCATCAGCGGCAATTCGTACATCACCTGCAGCGAGAACAGAAAGAAGTACCAGAAGCCGGCCATCGCCCATGCCGCCAGCGCGGGCAATGCCGGCCGCCGCGGATACAGCCGGCCCGCCAGCAAGCCGGTCTGCGCGATCGCCAGCGTGCCCAGCAGCACCACCAGCACGCGCGGCCAGAGGTCACTGACCCCGCCGAGCAGCCAGCCGAGGTGGATCAGCCACGGCAGCAACGGCGTCTTGTGCGAATACGGCTCGCCATTGAACAGCGGCACCAGCCAGCTGCCCGCATCCCACATCTCCCACGCCACCGCCAGGCTGCGGGTGGAATACAGCGGCAGCGGCCCGTGCAGGAAGATCGAGACCAGCGCCACCGCGGCCCATGCCAGCAGCGGTGCGCGCAGGACGCGCAGGCCGGTGGTGGCGGTCATCTGGCGGGCAGTCATGGGGCCAATCGTCATCGCGCGAAGGATACGGCAGCACGATTGCCGCGCGCACCGGCCACGCCGCATGCGCGACAATCGCCGCACCACGTCACTCCTCGCCTACATGCCCGATTCCATCCTCGTCGTCGGCGGCGCCGGCTACATCGGCTCGCACATGGTCAAGCGGCTGCGCCGCGCCGGCTTGCACGCGGTGGTGGCCGACGATCTTTCCTCCGGCCATCGCGAAGCGGTGCTCGGAGCACCGCTGCACATCGGCGACATCGGCGATGCGGCCTTCGTGGATGCGCTGCTGGGCGAGGTCAGGCCGGCAGCGGTGATGCACTTCGCCAGCTGCATCCAGGTCGGCGAATCGGTGGCCGAGCCGGCGAAGTACTACCGCAACAACCTCACCGCCACCCAGGTGCTGCTGGACGGCATGCGCGCGCATGGCGTCAACCGTTTCATCTTCTCCTCCACCGCGGCGATCTTCGGCGACCCGCAGTACGTACCGATCGACGAGGCGCATCCGAAGGCACCGATCAACCCCTACGGCCGCAGCAAGTGGTTCGTCGAGCAGATGCTGGAGGATTTCGACCGCGCCTACGGGCTGAAGTCGGTCTGCCTGCGCTACTTCAATGCCGCCGGCGCCGACCCGGAAGGCGAGCTGGGCGAATGCCACCAGCCGGAGACCCACCTGGTCCCGCTGATCCTGCAGGTGGCCGCGGGACGCCGCCCGCACATCACCGTGTATGGCGAGGACTACGCCACCGCAGACGGCACCTGCGTGCGCGACTACATCCACGTCGAAGACCTCGCCGATGCCCACCTGCTGGCGTTGCGGCAGCTGCTGGCGGGCGGCGGCAGCGCGCGCTACAACCTCGGCAACGGCAATGGCTATTCGGTGCGCGAGGTGATCGCAGCGGTACGCCGGGTGACGGGCCATCCGATCCCGGTGGTGGTCGGCCAACGCCGCGAAGGCGACCCGCCGGTGCTGGTGGCCGACGCCCGCGCCGCGCGCGAGGCGCTGGGCTGGCAACCGTGCCACGGCGACCTCGACACCCTCGTGGCGCATGCCTGGGCGTGGGAACGCCGGCATGCACAGTGGGCGCGCAGCTAGCGCGCCAGTTCCAGGAACAGCGCCTGGTAACGCTGGTTCATCAATTCGCGGCCATGCCGTTCCAGCGCCACCTTGCGTGCGTTCACCGCGAGCCGTGATGCCTGCGCCGGATCGCGAAGGAGTTGTTCGATGGCATCGGCCATGGCCACCGGGTCCGACTCGGCGACGAGGCGGCCATCGATCCCGTCTTCGATCACCTCGCGCACGCCCGGCACCGCACTGCCGATCACCGCGCATCCGGCCGCCATGCCTTCGAGCAGGGCCAGCGGCATGCCCTCGTAATGGGTGGCAAGCACCGCCAGCTGGTGGCCAAGCAACAACTCCGGGACGTTTCGCACCACGCCGGGAAACTGCACCTGTTCGCCGATGCCGAGCTGGTTCGCCAGCTTCTCCAGTGGCTTGCGGTGCAGCGCCTTGCCGCCACCGGCGAACAGCACGGGCGGTGCCAGCCCGCGTTCGCGCAACAGCGCCACCGCGCGCAACAGCGTTGCGTGGTCCTTCTGCTTCGAATAGCGGGCGACCATCACGATGCCGGGAACCCGCTGCGCGAACGGATGCGCGTCGGCTTCGGCGAAGGGTTCGAGGCGGATGCCGTTCGGGATCGCGATGGTGCGCGCCGCCGGCATGCCCATCTCCAGCAGCACCCGGCGCACGCCTTCGGAACAACCGACGATGCGGTCGGTGCGCTTCGCCAACCAGCGCGCCTGTGCCAGCCGCCACGCGGTGTAGCGCTCGCGGGTGTTGTGCTCGACGTGCACCAGGTGCGGCACCTTCGCCAGCACGCCGGCATAGCGCCCCCACAGGTGTTCGCTGAAGCCGTGCGCGACCAGCACGTCCGGACGGAATTCACGGCAGATGCGGACCAGCGCGATGACCGACGCCAGGTGCGACCAGCCCGGCACCATGCGCAGCGGCACCCCTGCACGCGCGAGCTCGGCGATGCGCTCCGGCGGCGTGCGCCGCTTGCGCCGCAGCACCAGCAGCGGTTCCACCGCATCGCCCTCGCGGGCTGCGTTCACCAGCTGGATCGCCACCTGGGTCGCGCCACCCGAGAAGCCGCCGGTGACGAAGTGCAGTACGCGCACCGCCGTCATCGGCACTCCCGGGTCGCCGCGCCAGGCAGCAGCCACCAGCGGCGCCGGTTGGCATTGCCCATGTCGCGCGCGCGCGCGGTGTCCACGCACGCCGGCAGCACGCTGCCCTCGACCAGCAGCCAGCGCGGCGCCGGGGAGGCCTGCCGCTGCCACCCCAGCGCGTCGGCGAATTGCGCTTTCGGATCGCGCTTGAAGCCGAAGTCAGCGGCCGGGCGATCCGCCATCAGCAACTGCTGTTCGCGCCAGCCGACCAGGCCCAGCTGCGCCGTCGGGCCGATCGCGGTGCCAACCTGCCGCATCAGCCCGCGCGAGGACGAACCGTCATTGAGCAGCGGCGCCGCCACCAGCGAATACAGCACCCACAGGGTGGCCAGCAGCGCCACCAGCGCGGCCTGCGCGCGCCGGCGGCCGAACCACAGCAAGGCGCCGATACCGACCCCGCCGGTGGCCACGAACATCGCGGCCAGCCCCTCGGCGACGGCGGCGTCGCGGCCCTCCATGAAGCGGCGCTCGAAGCCGGGCTCGCCGACCAGCATCGCCAGCCCCGCACCCACCATCGCCATCGAGAGCAGTCCGACGAAGCCCAGCAACAAGCGCTGCGCGCCCTGCTTGCGCAGGATCCCCGGCAGCAACGGCGCCAGCGCCAGGCACAGCATCGGCAGCGCCGGCAGGATGTACATGTCGCGCTTGCCGGACGGGATGCTGAAGAACACCAGCACCAGCAGCACCCAGCCCAGCGGCAACAGCAGGCGCGCGTCGCGACGCTGCAGGCGGCGCCTCCAGGCCGGGATCGCCCACGGCAGCGCGAGCACGGTCGGCAGCCACGCGGTCAATGCCACCTCGATGAAGTACCAGGGCGGCTGGCCGTGGTGCCAGGCATTGGTGTAGCGGGTCACCGTCTGCCGGAACAGGATGTCGTTGATGTAGGCATCGTAGGCCGGCGACTGCTTGCCCAGCGCCGCCACCAGCATCGGCAGCAACCACACGCCACACGCGGCGACGAACGCCAGCGGCCCCAGCCAAAAACGCGGATTGCGCGCATGCAGGCGCACCGCCGGCCAACCGCGCCAGCGCGCGAACGCCGCCGGCAGCAGCATCAGCAAGGACAGCACGCCGACCGCCTTGGTGATCGTGCCCAGCCCGGCCGCCGCCCAGCCCAGCGCCCACATCCGCCAGTCGGGCCCGCGCAGCAGGTGGCGCAGCAGGCCGTAGTTGGCCAGGGTGATCCAGAACACCGCCAGCGGATCGATCTGCGCCTTCTTCGCCTGCCAGGTGAACTGCAGCGCCAGCAGCAGCGCCCAGCCGGCATACAGCCCGACACGCCGCGTCCACAGCCGGGTACCCAGGTCGACCACGCACCACAGCGTGCCCAGCGCCGCCAGCAGCGAAGGCAGCAGGAACGCGATCCGCAGGTTGCCGGTCGCCGACAGCACCACCGCCTGCAGCCACATGAACAGCGGTGGCTTGTCCGAATACAGCTCGCTGCCGCGATGCGGGAACAGCCAGTCGCCACTCTCCACCATCTGCTTCGCGACGAGGGCGAAGCGGGGTTCGTCCGCCGGCCATGGATCGCGCAGGCCCAGCCCGGTGCCGAGGATCAGCAGGGCGAACAGCCAGAACAGCCGGGTATTGCGTTGCGCTCGGGTCATCGCGCGATCATAGCGACGCCCGCTTACGGCTTCCGCAGTCGCGCGTAGAAGAAGCCGTCCATCCCGCACTCGCCCGGCAGGCGCTGGCTGCCGAAGCCGGTGTCGTGGCCGAAGCGGGCAGCGAGCGGTTCCAGCACGGCATCCGGCGTGCGCGCGAGGAAGGCCTCGACCTGCGCCGCGTTCTCCTCCCGCAGGATCGAGCAGGTGGCGTACAGCAACGTGCCGCCCGCCGCCAGCAGCGGCCAGACCGCATCCAGCAGCGCCGATTGGGTGGCGGCCAGCGCGGCGATGTCGGCTTCACGCCGGTGCAGCAGCACGTCCGGTTGCCGGCGCACGATGCCGGTGGCGCTGCATGGCGCGTCGACCAGGATCGCGTCGAACGGCGTGCCGTCCCACCAGCGATCCGGGTGCGTGGCATCCGCGGCGCGCGCATCGATGGCGAGCCTCAGGCGCGCGAAGGTGTCCTGCATGCGCCGCACCCGGCGCGGGTCGACATCCAGCGCGGTGATCCGCAACGAGGGGTCGCGCTCGGCCAGGTGCGCGCTCTTGCCACCGGGGGCGGCGCAGGCATCCAGCACCCGCGCACCTGCCGGCGGCGCAAGCGCATCGGCCACCCGCTGCGCGGCGGCGTCCTGCACCGAGACCACGCCATCATCGAAGCCCGGCAGCTGGTTCACCGGTTGCGAGGCCTGCAGCCGGATCGCGTCGGCCAGCCCCGCATCGACATCCGCCCCGAGGCCGGCCTCATGCAGGCGCGCAAGATAGGCGTCGCGGGTGGTCGCCCGTGCATGCACGCGCAGCCACATCGGCGCCTCCTGCGCGCTGGCGGCGAAGATCTCGGCGGCCTGGCGCGGCCAGTCGGCGCGGACGCGGCGGGCCAGCCAGTCAGGCCAGTCGCCATCCGCCGGGGCCGCCGGCAGCCCGTCGCGCTGCGCGCGCCGCAACAACGCGTTGACCAGCCCGGCCTGGTGCGGACGCCCGAGTGCGCGCGCGGCATCCACGCTGGCGGCGATCACCGCGTGCGCCGGCATCCCCAGCGCCTGCTGGGCAAACCCGGCGTGCAGCAGGGCGCGCACTTCATGGTCGCGCTGGCCCAGTGGTTTCGGCAGCCACTGCGACAGCGCGGCATCGAAGCGCGTGCGCTGGCGCAGGGCGGCGAACACGATCGCCTCGACCATCGCCCGGTCGCGCGGATCAGCCAGTGCCGGCAACGCCGCCGCCAGGCTCGCCTTCAGAGAGCTCCCGCGATGCAGGACCGCATCCAGCACGCGCGCGGCGCTGACGCGGGTGGCGACGCCGCTGTTCATGCGCGCAGGTCGCGCCGTGCGTTCAGGTAGTCGGCCGCGGTGATCGCCTTGCCGCCATCGCGCTGCAACACCCGCAGCCGCAGCGCGCCAGTGCCGCAGGCCACGTCGATGCCGTCCCTGCCTGCGCGCAGCACGGTCCCCGGCAAGGCCGCATGCGCTTCATCGAGCGCCACCGCGCCGTGGATGCGCACGCGTTCGCCGGCCAGTTGCGCCTCCGCCATCGGCCACGGATTGAACGCGCGCACCCTGTTCGCCAGCGCCACCGCCGGCCGCGACCAGTCCAGCCTGGCCTCGGTCTTGTCGATCTTGTGCGCGTAGGTCACGCCCTCGTCCGGCTGCGGATACGCCGGCAGGCGGATGCTGGCGCGCAGCAGGCCCAGGCCATCGGCCAGCACCTGTGCGCCGAGCGCGGACAGGCGATCGTGCAGCTGGCCGCCGGTCTCGTTGGCGCCGATGTCCAGCGCCTGCGCCAGCAGCACCGGGCCGGTGTCCAGCCCCTTTTCCATCTGCATCAGGCACACGCCGCTGCGGGTGTCGCCGGCTTCGATCGCGCGCTGGATCGGCGCCGCGCCGCGCCAGCGCGGCAGCAGCGAAGCGTGCACGTTCCAGCAGCCATGCACGGGGATATCCAGCACCGACTGCGGCAGGATCAGGCCGTAGGCCACCACCACCATCAGGTCGGGCTTGAGCGCGCGCAGTGCCTGCTTCGACAGCGCTGATTTGAAGTTTTCCGGTTGCAGCACCGGGATTCCGCGCTGCACCGCCTCCAGCTTCACCGGCGACGGGGCCAGCCCGCGCCCGCGCCCGGCCGGGCGATCCGGCTGGGTGTAGACGGCGACCACCTCGGCCTTGCCGGCGGCCGCCCGCAGGCAGGGCACGGCGAACTCCGGCGTGCCGGCGAAGACGATGCGCATCGGGTCAGGCGGCGCGGCTGCTAGGCCGCATGCTTGCGCGCCTTCGCCAGCTTCTTGCGGACCATTTCGCGCTTGAGCGGGCTCAGGTAGTCGACGAACAGCTTGCCGTCCAGGTGATCCATCTCGTGCTGGATGCAGACCGCCAGCACGCCGTCGGCCTCGATCGTGAATGGCGTGCCATGGCGATCCAGCGCCGATACCGTGATGCTGTCGCTGCGGGTGACGTCGGCGTAGATGCCGGGCACCGACAGGCAGCCCTCCTGGTAGACCTGCTCGCCCTCGCGGGCGGAGATTTCCGGATTCACGAACACCAGCGGCCGGCTTTTGTCCTCGGTCACGTCTATGACCATGAAGCGCCGGTGGACGTCGACCTGGCTGGCCGCAAGGCCGATGCCGGGGGCTTCGTACATGGTCTCGAACATGTCGTCGAACAATTGCTGGAACGACGGTTCGGCGAGCTGTGCGGGTTCGACCGGCACCGCCTTCGTGCGCAGGCGCGGATCGGGGAATTCGAGGATCGGGAGCAGGGCCATGGCGAACAATCCGCTGGACGATATCCGGGGCAAGCTGCCGCAGTCGCGGGCAGGGTTGCGATTGTACCGCGCGCAACCTTGCTCCCCGCTTGCCAGCGGCGCGTGCTTGTGGTCTATAGTGGCCCGGCTTCAGGGGGTTTTTTACCAAGGGGAGCGGGGAGATGGCCGCCATGCTTGAACGAGTTTCTGATTTCGTGCGCGCTAACGCGCCGCGCCCGCGCCGGTTGCGCACCCTGCTGGCGACCGCGCTGCTGACGGTGGCCGCCTTCGGTGCCGCCGCGCAGCTGCGGCCGGACCACCCGGACAGCTACGTGGTCAAGCGTGGCGACACCCTGTGGGACATTGCCGGCCGCTTCCTGCAGCGCCCGTGGCTGTGGCCGGAAATCTGGCAGGCCAACCCGCAGATCAAGAACCCGCACCTGATCTACCCCGGCGACGTCATCAGCCTGGCCTACACGGACCGCGTGGGCCTGCAGGCCGGGCCGCGCACGGATAGCCCGGTCAGCGCGGTGCCTCTGGCCGAAATCGAGCCTTTCCTCAAGGACCTGCGCGTGGTCGACAGCCTCGACGGCCTGCCCTACGTGGTCGGCCTCGAGGAAGACCGCATGCGCGGCAGCAATGGCCAGGTCGCCTACATCAGCGGGCTGGACGGCATCGCCCCCGGCCAGCGCTACCTGGTGGTGCGACCCGAGAAGCGCTACCGCCACGTCGACCGCTCCGGTTATTGCTGCGACCTGTTCCAGAGCGAGGACCTCGACGCCCGCGGCGAGCACATGGCCGAGGCGGGCACGATGTGGAGCAACATCGTGTTCCCGAGCAAGACCACCGAATTCATCGGCTATGAGTTGATGACCCAGTCCACCGGCACCGTGACCCGCGGCGAAGTGGACGGGATCCAGGCCTCGACCCTGCTGCTGGACAGCGAAGGCCGCGAGGTCCGGGTCGGCGATCGCCTGGTCCCGGTCGAAGCGCAGCCGTACGACCTCCAGTTCGTCCCGCATCCGCCGAGCCAGCAGCAGGAATACGGCCGGCTGCAGGTGATGGCGGTGGCCGACATGATGACCACCGGCGGCCCGCACGACGTGATCGCGCTGTCCGGCGGCAGCGCGCAGGGCATCGACAACGGCACCGTGTTCTCGGTGTGGCGCCGTGGCCAGTCCAGGGTCGACCGGGTCAGGACCGACCTTGACCGCGACGAGGACACCGTGATGTTCGAATCGAAGGTGCGCATGCCGGACGAGTTCGCCGGCCATGCGATGGTGTTCCGCACCTTCGACAAGGTCAGCTACGCGCTGGTGATGAGCAGCGTGAAGCCGACCCGGGTCGGCTACGAGCTCAAGCACCCCGACGCACCGTACTGATCGGGTAGTTTCCCGACACCAGGAAGCGACGGCGCCCGAGGGCGCCGTCGTCGTTTGCGGCCGATGCTGCGCAGATGCCGGCATCCATCGCACATCCGCCCCGAGGACCCCTGTCGCTGCTGCGCCTGCTCGCCAGCGGCGCCCGTGCCGGCGCGCTGCGGCGCCTGCTGGACAGCCATGGTGATGCCGATGCCGCGCTGGCGGCTGGCGCGCGCGACTGGGCCAGCCACGGCCTGGATGCGGGGGCCTGCCATGCCATCCGCCACCCGGATCCGGCGGTGATGGCGCGTGGCGAACGCTGGCTCGACGCGCCAAACCGGCAACTGATCGGCTGGCGCGATCCGGACTACCCGCCGCTGCTGCGGCGGATCCCGGGCCCGCCGGCGGTGCTGTTCGTGGCCGGGGATCCGGGCCTGCTGTGGCGGCCGGCGGTCGCGGTGGTCGGCAGCCGCGCCGCGACCGCCGGTGGCCGCGCCAACGCGACTGCCTTTGCCACCGCGCTGGCGGGCGCGGGGCTGTGCGTGGCCAGCGGGCTGGCGGCCGGGATCGATGCCGCCGCGCATGCCGCGACCCTGGACGCCGGCGGCGCCACCGTCGCGGTCCTCGGCACCGGCCCGGACATCGCGTACCCGTCGCGGCACCGCGCCCTGCTCGAGCGGATCGCCGGCCACGGCGCGGTGGTCAGCGAACACCCGCCCGGCACCGAGCCGCTGCGCCAGTTCTTCCCCAGCCGCAACCGCATCCTCGCCGGGCTGTGCCTGGGCACCCTGGTGGTGGAGGCGGCGGAACGCTCCGGCGCGCTGATCACGGCGCGGCTGGCGGCGGAGGCCGGGCGCGAGGTGTTCGCCCTGCCCGGTTCCATCCACAACCCGATGGCGCGTGGCTGCCACCGGCTGATCCGCGACGGCGCCAGCCTGGTGGAGTCTCCGCAGGAGGTACTGGCGGTGATCGGCCCGCTCGCGGCCGACCTCGCCCGGGCCTTGCGCGGGGAACTGGGCGCCCCCATCCATACGACCGAGCCGATTCCGGACCCTGCGATCCTGTCCGATCCAGACTACAACCGCTTGTGGCAAGCCATGGGGCACGACCCAACCGGTATGGATGACCTGGTCGAACGGACCGGATTGACGGCCGCCGCACTGTCCTCCATGCTGCTGGCGCTGGAGCTGGAAGGGCGGGTTGCGGCGGAGCATGGCCGCTACTGCCGGATCGGGGTCTGAGACTGCCCGGTTCAACCCGGGTGTTTGCCTCCACAGCGTCGTCGCGGCGCAGGCCGAGGGCCATGAAAGAAAGCATCCTGGATGTCCTGCTGTACCTGTTCGAGCACTACTTCACCAACGATGCGATCAGCGTCGACGGCGACGACCTCACCGCCCAGAACGGCCCGCTGATGGGCGAATTGTCCGAGGCCGGCTTCTCCACCGCGGAAATCCGTCGCGCCTTCGACTGGCTGGATGCGCTTGCACGGCAGCGTCCAGCGCCCGGGCAGCCGCGGACCGGCGGTCCCACCCGGGTCTTCCATGGCGCCGAGCTGGACAAGCTGGACACCGAATCGCGGGGCTTCCTGCTGTTCCTGGAACAGCACGGCGTGCTCGACGCCGACCAGCGCGAGCTGGTGCTGGACCGGGCGATGGCGCTGGACCAGGAGGAGCTGGACCTGGACGACCTCAAGTGGGTCGTGCTGATGGTCCTGTTCAACCAGCCGGGGTCCGAGGCCGCGTACGCCTGGATGGAAACCCAGATGTTCCTGGACGAACCCGAACCGGTGCATTGACCGCCCCGTCGCGGGGGAGTCCCGGGGCCGGCGGCGGCGGTCGCGCTTGACACGGCCCCGCCCCCCGTGATTCCACTGTAATAAGGAACACGCCGAACGCCCGGGGCCTCCGCTCCGGGCGTTGGCTTCTGCGGTGTCCCGCGACACCGCCTCCACCGCATCCCCGGAAGCTGCGCCACATGGCCAAGAACCTGCTCGTCGTCGAGTCGCCCGCCAAGGCCAAGACGATCAACAAATACCTCGGCAAGGACTTCACCGTCCTCGCCAGCTACGGGCACGTGCGCGACCTGGTGCCGAAGGAGGGCGCTGTCGATCCGGAACGCGGCTTCGCCATGCGCTACGACCTGATCGAGAAGAACCAGAAGCACGTCGAGGCGATCGCCAAGGCCGCCAAGGCCGCCGACAACCTGTTCCTTGCGACCGACCCGGACCGCGAAGGGGAAGCGATCAGCTGGCACATCGCCGAGATCCTGCGCGAACGCAACCTGGTCGGCGACAAGCCGCTGCAGCGGGTGGTGTTCACCGAGATCACCCCGCGCGCGATCAAGGAAGCGATGGGCCATCCGCGCGCGATCGCCACCGACCTGGTCGACGCCCAGCAGGCGCGGCGCGCGCTGGACTACCTGGTCGGCTTCAACCTGTCGCCGGTGCTGTGGCGCAAGGTCCAGCGCGGGCTGTCCGCCGGCCGCGTGCAGTCGCCGGCGCTGCGCATGATCGTGGAGCGCGAGGAAGAGATCGAGGCGTTCAAGGCCCACGAATACTGGTCGATCGAAGCCGAGGTCGCGCACCCGGCGCAGGGCTTCACCGCGCGCCTGTCGAAGCTGGACGGCAAGAAGTTCGTCAACGACACCAGGAACCTCGAGTTCAGCATCACCAACGGCGAGGACGCCGAGGCCGCGCGCGCGCGGATCCAGCAGGCCGCCGGCGGATCGCTGCACGTCACCGATGTCGGCGCCAAGGAGCGCAAGCGCCGCCCCTCGCCGCCGTTCACCACCTCCACCCTGCAGCAGGAAGCCGCGCGCAAGCTCGGCTTCACCACCCGCAAGACCATGCAGGTCGCGCAGAAACTCTATGAAGGCGTGGCGATCGGCGAAGAAGGCACGGTCGGCCTGATCAGCTACATGCGTACCGACTCGGTCAACCTGTCGGCGGAGGCGCTGGCGGAGATCCGCGACGTGATCGCGCGCGACTTCGGCACCGACTCCTTGCCGGACAAGCCGAACGCGTACCAGACCAAGTCGAAGAACGCGCAGGAAGCGCACGAGGCGGTGCGCCCGACCTCCGCCTTGCGCACGCCCGCGCAGGTCGGCCGATTCCTCAGCGACGACGAACGCAGGCTGTACGACCTGGTGTGGAAGCGCGCGGTCGCCAGCCAGATGATCCCGGCCACCCTCAACACGGTGACCGTGGAACTGGCCGCCGGCAGCGCGCACAGCTTCCGCGCCAGCGGCACCACGGTGGTGGTGGCCGGCTTCCTCGCCGTGTACGAGGAAGGCAAGGACCAGAAGAACGTCGACGACGAGGACGAGGGCCGCAAGCTGCCGCTGATGAAGCCCGGCGACACCCTGCCGCTGGACCGCATCCACGCCGACCAGCACTTCACCCAGCCGCCGCCGCGATTCACCGAAGCGGCGCTGGTCAAGGCGCTGGAGGAATACGGCATCGGCCGCCCGTCGACCTACGCCTCGATCATCCAGACCCTGTTGTTCCGCAAGTACGCGGAGATGGAGAGCCGCAGTTTCAGGCCCACCGACGTCGGCCGCGCGGTCTCCAATTTCCTCAGCTCGCACTTCACCCGCTACGTCGACTACGACTTCACCGCCAGGCTCGAGGACGAGCTCGACGCGGTGTCGCGCGGCGAGGAGGAATGGGTGCCGCTGATGGAGAAGTTCTGGGGCCCGTTCAAGGAACTGGTGGACGCGAAGTCTGAGAGCGTGGACCGGTCCGAAGCCACCGGTGCGCGCGAACTCGGCACCGACCCGAAGTCCGGCAAGCCGGTAAGCGTGCGCCTGGGCCGATACGGTCCGTACGCGCAAATCGGCGACAAGGACACCGACGAGAAGCTGGAATTCGCCTCGCTGCGCCCCGGCCAGTCGATGCACACCATCACCTTGGCGGACGCGATCGAGCTGTTCCGGCTACCGCGCAAGCTGGGCCTGAGCAACGACGAGGAAGTCAGCGTCGGCATCGGCCGCTTCGGGCCGTTCGCCAAGCGCGGCAGCGTGTATGCCTCGCTGAAGAAGGAAGACGATCCGTACACCATCGACCTGGCGCGCGCGGTGTTCCTGGTCGATGAGAAGGAAGAGATCGCGCGCAACCGCATCATCAAGGAATGGGCGGACAGCGAGATCCAGGTGCTGAACGGCCGCTTCGGCCCGTACCTGAGCGATGGCAAGTTCAACGGCAAGATCCCGAAGGACCGCGAGCCGGCCTCGCTGAGCCTCGAGGAAGCCCAGCAGTTCATGGCCGAGACCGGCAAGCCGGCACGCAAGGGCTTCGGCGCGAAGAAGGCGGCGGCGAAGAAGGTCATCGCGAAGAAGGCGCCGGCAGTGAAGAAGGGCACGGCCGACGCCAAGCCGGCGAAAAAGGCAGTGAAGAAGACGGCGGCGAAAAAGACGGTGAAGAAGGCCGCGGCGAAGAAAGTCGCGGCGAAGAAGGCCTACGTCAGCCCGCATCCGGAGCCGGCCAAGCCGCTGCTGACCGCAAGCAGCGGCGAGATCGGCAAGAAGCGCATCATCAAGAAGCCGGCGCGCGACGAGGCGCCGTTCTGAACCGTTGATGGCCGCGGCCTGCACCGTCGAGGAAGCCGTCGCCGCGCTGCGCCGCGGTGGCGTCATCGCCTACCCGACCGAAGCGGTCTGGGGGCTCGGCTGCGATCCGCGCGACGAGGCCGCGACCCTGCGCCTGCTCGCGCTGAAGCAGCGCGAGGTCGACAAGGGCCTGATCCTGGTCGCCGCCGATGAGGCGCAACTCGCGCCGTTCATCGACATGGACGTGCTGGACGCCGCGCAACGCGACGCGGTGCGCGCCAGCTGGCCGGGGCCGCACACCTGGATCGTGCCGGCCTCCGCCGGCGCGCCGCGATGGATTACCGGTGCTCACAACGGCATCGCGGTGCGGGTCAGCGCGCATCCCACCGTCATCGCCCTGTGCAACGCGTTCGGCAGCGCGTTGGTATCGACCAGCGCCAACCGCGCCGGCGCGCCGGCCGCACGCTCCGTCGCCGAACTGGATACGCGCATCGTCGCTGCGGTGGACGCCGTGGCCGCGGGCGAGACCGGCGGCCTGCTGCGCCCGACCGACATCCGCGATGCGCGCACCGGCTCCGTGCTGCGTCTCTGAGCCCGCGTTCAAGCCTCGCCCGCGCAAACTTGCGGTTCAGCGCCGCATGCGCAAGATGCACGCATGACGCGGATCCCTGCCCTCCTCCTGCTGCTGTCGGCCGCCGCCATCGTGCAGGCGCAGGCCACCGGCGAGGTGCGCATCTACCGCTGCACCGATGCCGCCGGCACGCAGACCCTGCGCGACACGCCGTGCCCGAAGGGCCAGCAACAGTCCACCCGCGACATGCTGCGCCCGAAGGATGCGCCCACGCGCGCGCGCGCGCCGGCACCCGCATCCGTTCCGGCGCCGCGGCCGGTCCCCGCACCGGTGGTGTACCTGGCGCCGCCACGGCCGATGTACGAGTGCACCACCCACGAGGGCAAGCGCTACACCAGCGAAAACGGCGACGGCAATCCGCGCTGGGTACCGCTGTGGACGCTGGGCTATCCCATGTCCGGGCGGCCGCCGCACCGCGATGCCGATCGCGGCAGCTTCCGTCCCGCGCCGCCTGCCAGCGCCGCGGTCGGCCGTCCGCAGCAGGCCTTGCCGACGCCGGCGCCGCCACCCGCGCACCGCCATGGCGGGCTGCCATGGCCGGCCGCCAGCGGCGGCGGCACCTGGATCCGCGACGACTGCGCAATGCTGCCGCCGGCCGAGGCCTGCGCGCGCCTGCGCGATCGCCGCGACCAGGTCCGGACGCGCTTCTTCAACGCGATGCCGTCCGAGCGCGACGTCCTGCGGGTCGAGGAACGCGGCATCAACGCGCGCCTCGACAACGATTGCGGCGGTTCCTGATGCGCAAGCCTGCCGTGATCGCCGCATTCGCGCTGGCCGTGCTGCTGGCGCTGGCGCCGCGCGCGGCATCCGCGCAGGCGACGCTGTTCTACAAGTGCACGAATTCCAGGGGCGAGGTCTCGATGCAGAACGGCACGCCCTGCGCGGCCGGCATGAAACAGGAGGTCCGGCGGATCGGCGAGGTGAAGACGGTGCCGGTGCCGGCGAAGAAGCCGGAGCCGGCCGCGGCGGCGGCCGCGCCGGTCTACGGCGACTTCGTGCTGGTGAGCGGGCCGAACATGAAGCGGATGCCCGTGCCAGAGGCCGCCACGCTGCCACCGCCACCGCCGCTGTTCCAGTGCCGGACCTGGCAAGGCGATACCTACTTCGGCGAGTCCAACGCGCCGGCGCCGCGTTGCGTCCCGCTGCAGGTCACCGGCATCGACGGCAGCGCCGGCCTGGGTGCCGGCAGCGCCTGCGAGATGAAGTACGACGCATGCACCGCCACCCCCGCCGAACAGCTGTGCGACGCCTGGCTGCGCCGGCTGGACGAAGCCGAGTTCAAGCTGAAGTACGCCAGCCGCGACGACGAGGCCGGGCGCAAGGCCGCGTTCGAATCGGTCGAGGCGAAGGTGAAGGCGAGCAGGTGCTCGCCGGTGGCGCCGGAGCCGCCGGCTCAGAACCCGTAACGCAGGAACCCGCCATCCACCGCGATGCACTCGCCGGTGATGTAGCTGGATGCAGGCATGCACAGGAAGGCGACGGCGGCCGCCACTTCCTCGGGTTCGCCGATGCGGCCCAGCGGGGTGCGCAGCAGCACTTCGTCCAGGTAATCGGGATCGGACAGCTTGCCGGACGTGCGGCGGGTGCGGATGTACCAGGGCGCCACGCAGTTGACCCGCACGCCGTCCTCGGCCCATTCGACGGCGAGGTTGCGGCTCATCTGGTGCAGCGCGGCCTTGCTCATCCCGTACGGCGCACCGCTGCGCACGTGGACCTCGCCGGACACGCTGCCGATGTTCACGATGCTCGACGACGCGTGCTTGGTGAGCAGCGGATACGCGCCGCGGCAAAGCTCGAACGCGGAGAACAGGTTGGTCTCGAAGATGCCGCGCCACTGGTCCTCGCCGTAGTCCAGCGCCGGCCGGGTGATGTTGCCGCCGGCATTGTTGACCAGGATGTGCAGGCCGCCATGGTCGGCCACCCAGTCCAGCAACTCAGTGCGCTGTTGTTCGTCGGTGACGTCCGCGGGGAACGCGATCACCGCGTCCTCCGGCCCCGGGAATTCGTCCTCGAGGTCGGCGCGTGCCTGCTCCAGCAGGGCCGCGTCGCGCGCCACCATCAGCACCTGCGCGCCCAGGCCCAGCAACTCGCGGCAGATCGCAAGGCCGATGCCGGCGCTGGCGCCGGTGATTAGCGCGCGGTGTCCGTCCAGGCTCCAGCGGTTGCGATTCATGCGCGGCCTCCATCCTGTGGGTCCGGCGTAGGATAGGCCACGTCCGCACCGCTGGAGTCCGCCATGCGCATTGGAACGCCCATCGCCTGCCTGCTGGTCCTGGTATTGGCAGGATGCTCGCCGCCAGAGCCACCCGAAGAAGAGCGTCGTCCAGAACCGCAGGCTGAGGGCACGCAGGCGCAGCCGGCATCGGCAATCGTGCAGGCCGCTGATGCCTACAAGGGTGCCGCGCGTGCGGCCGTGGCGAACAGCGAGCAGGCCGCAGCGAAGGAGAAGGCGGCACTCGACGCCGCGGCGCAGTGAACCGCTAGTCCGCGGCCTTCGGATAGGCCAGCAGGATCACCAGGTCCTCGTCGCCATCCTGCATCAGCGAATGGGTGCTGCCGGTGCGGGTGAGCATGGCATCGCCGGGGCCGACGTCGCGGATGCTGCCGTCGACGATGTAGCGGCCCGTACCGCTGACCACGTAGTACACCTCGTCCTTGTCGTGCTGGTGCAGGCCGATGCCGGCGCCCTTGTGCAGCACGCGCTTGCGGAAGAAGAACGACAGGCCCGGCGCGTCGGCGAAGAACGGATAGGCGGTGGTGGTGCCGGCGCCGCCATGCGGGCCGGGCTGCTGGCGGGCGAGGCCGGCTTCGCCGACCACCAGCGACGGATGCGCCTGCGCGCGCCGATCCTCGAGCGCGCTGTCGCGCGCGCCGCAGTCGGTGTCGCGCACCACCTGCTCCGCCAGCGCCGGATCCAGCGCCTTCCAGCCGGCCACCACCAGGCAGGCCACCGCGGTCGCGCCGCGTGCCTGCAGGTGGGTGTCGTCGGCCTGGCCCTGCCCGGGGACATGCATGAAGAACGGCTTCGATGCCTCGTCGCCGAGCGCGCGCAGCCAGGCCATGCTCGATGCCGTGAGGTCGACCAGGCCGACGCCTTCGCGCGCGGCGAGTGCGCGCACCGCCGGTGGATACGCGCCATGCGTGTCCAGCAACTGGTCGATCCTGCTGCCGCGCTCGAACTTGCGGCGCGCCAGCGGGGTGACCAGGATCGGTGTCGCCCCCTTCGCGCGCGCCAGCGCCACGTAGCGCGCCAGCCACTGCGGGAACGCCTGCGCCGGTTCGTTGTAGCGCGTCGGGTCCTCGGCCTTTTCGTCGTTGTGGCCGAACTGGATCAGCAGCACGTCGCCACGCGCCAGCGACCTTTCCACCGGCGCCAGCCAGCCTTCCTCGATGAAGCTGCGCGAGCTGCGCCCGGATTGCGCGTGGTTGCGCACCTGCCACGCGGCGGGGTCGAGGAAGGATTGCAGCTGCATGCCCCAGCCCTGGCGCGGCGCGCGTTCGGCGCCGTATTCGCTGGCGGTGGAATCGCCAACGATGAAGACCTGCCTGGGCGCAACCTGCCGCGGCTCCGCGGCTGGCGCATGCAGCGCCGCCACGAGCATCGCGGCGCACCCCAGCCAGCGGCTAGCGCGCCAGCCAGCCACCGTCGACCGGGATGACCGCGCCATTGACGTAGTCCGATGCGCTGCTGGCCAGGAACACCGCGGTCCCGCCCAGGTCCGCCGGCACGCCCCAGCGACCGGCCGGGATGCGGTCCAGGATCGCCTTGCTGCGGTCCTCGTCGGCACGCAGCTGGGCGGTGTTGTCGGTGGCCATGTAGCCGGGCGCGATGGCGTTGATGTTGACGCCCTTGTTGCCCCACTCGTTGGCCAGCAGGCGGGTGATGCCGGCGATGCCGGACTTGCTGGCGGTGTACGACGGCACCCGGATGCCGCCCTGGAAACTCAGCATCGAGGCGATGTTGATGATCTTGCCGCGGCCCTGGCCGATGAAATGCCTGCCCGCGGCCTGCGCCATGAAGAACGCGGACTTGATGTTGACGTTCATCACGTCGTCCCAGTCCTTCTCGCTGAAGTCCACCGCGTCGGCGCGACGGATCAGGCCGGCGTTGTTGACCAGGATGTCCAGCCCGCCAAGGCCGTCCAGGGTTTCCCGGACGATGCGGTCGACCGGCTCGATGCTCATCAGGTTGGCATCGACGTTGACGAAGCGGCGACCGAGCGCACGTACTTTCCCGGCGGTTTCGTCGGCCGGCACGATGCCCGCGCCGGCGATGTCCGCGCCCGCTTCCGCAAGCGCCAATGCGATGCCCTGGCCGAGGCCGGTATTGGCACCGGTCACCAGCGCGACCCTGCCTTCGAGACTGAACGGATTTGCCATGTCGACCCCTTCCCCTTGTCTGTGGTGGCGCGCTTACTTGAGCTGGCAGATGTCCAGCACGTGCATGTCGGTGTAGTCCAGGTTCTCGCCGCCCATCGCCCAGATGAAGGCGTAGTTGCTGGTGCCCGAGCCCATGTGGATCGACCACGGCGGCGACACCACCGCCTCGTCGTTGCGGACCACGATGTGGCGCTGCGCGTCCGGCTCGCCCATGAAGTGGTAGACGCGGTCGTTGTCGCCGAGGTCGAAGTAGAAATAGACCTCGCTGCGGCGGTCGTGCAGGTGCGGCGGCATGGTGTTCCACACGCTGCCGGTCTTCAGCACGGTCAGGCCCAGCAGCAGCTGCGAGGACTGGCAGGTGGCCGGCACGATGAACTGGTAGATGGTGCGCTCGTTGCTGGTTTCCAGTGCGCCGCGCTCCAGCGCCACCGCGTCCTTGATCGACAGCTGCCTGGTTTCGAAGCGCGCATGCGCCGGCGTCGAGGCCAGGTAGAACTTCGCGGGATTGGCCGCGTCATCGGAGGCGAACGACACCTCGGTGCTGCCCATCGCCACGTACAGGCCATCCTTCGGGCCCAGCGCGTAGGTGGTGCCGTCGACGGTGACGCTGCCGCTGCCACCACCGACATTGATCACGCCCAGCTCGCGGCGCTCGAGGAACGGATGCCCGGCGGCCGAGGCCGGCTCGGTCTGCCGGGGCAGGTCGACGGGCTTCGACACCGGGGCGGCGCCGCCGATCACGAAGCGTTCGTTGTGGGAGTAGTTGAGCTGCACGGTGTCGGCGGTGAACAGGCTGCCGATCAGGTAACGGTCGCGCAGCTGGTCGTTGCTGGCGCCGTCCATCATGTCCGGGTGGGTGGCGTGGTAGGTCTTGCAGAACATGGACGCTCCGTCGCTGGCGGTCGTGGATTCGGGTGAAGTCTAACGGCTTTGGTAACCGGTGTCATTCTGCGCCGCGACATCGCCCGGCGCCCGGCCCTCAGGCCGGTGGCTGGCTGGAATCGCGGATGATCAGGTGCGGTCGGACGCTGGCCGCGGCCAGGGCACTGCCGCCATCCGGCTGCAGCAGCATCGCCGCGGCGATGCGCCCGGTGTCGCGGGTATTGCGGCGCACCGAGGTCAGCGCCGGCCACAGCCGCGAGGCCAGCGGGCTGTCGTCGAAGCCGACGACCGACAGCTCGCGCGGGATGCTGATCCCGGAACGCATGGCGACCTTGTAGACGCCCGCGGCCATCTCGTCGTTGCCGGTGAAGATCGCGGTCGGCCGCCTCTTGCCGGCGAGCAGCTGCTCTGCCGCCATCACCCCGGACTCGAAGGTGTAGCCGGCCTCGACGATGCGTGCCTTCGGCAACGCGATGCCGCGCCGCTGCAGGACTTCCAGGAAGCCGTCGGTGCGCTCGATCGCCGAACGGTAGGCGCGCGGGCCGGTGACCAGGGCGATGTCGGTGTGGCCCATCGCCAACAGGTATTCGGCCACTTCGGCGGCGCCATTGCGGTCGTGGGTGACCACCATCCGCGATGGCTCGTCCATCGACACCGAGGCGATCCGCACGTAGCGGCAGCCGATCTCCTCCAGCATGTCGGCCAGCGCCTGGTCCTCTGACACGCGCGGCACCAGCATCACCCCATGCAGCTTCTGCTGCTGCACGAACCGGCGCACGCCGTCGATGTAGCCCGGGCTGCGGCTGTCGCAGGGATGCACGACCAGTTCGAAGCCGGAATCGCGCAACGCGTCCAGCGCGCCGTACTGCATGTTGACGATGTACTGCGCGGTCGGGTTGTCGTAGACCATGCCGATCAGGAACGAGCGCCGGAACGCCAGCGCGCGCGCCATCGGGTCCGGCGAGTAGCCCACTTCGCGCATCACCGCTTCCACCCGCTCGCGGGTGTCCGGCTTCACCAGCGGCGACTTGTTGATGATCCGCGAGACGGTCTTCTTGGACACGCCGGACAGCCGCGCGATGTCGTTGATCGTCGACGCACGCGTCGCCGTGCGTGTGCTGGCGGGAGTCTCGGGCGGCTTGCGTGCGGGCATGTCGTGGTGTCGGGTTCTCGGATGCTGAGGATACCGGTGCCGGCCGCCTGCCGTTACCTTGCCGCGGCGCGCGCGTGGCGCGCCTGCCATGCCGGATGCTCGCGCGCCAGCAGTGCGCGCGGCCAGTCGCCGTACCACGCATAGCCGGTGCGGCGTTCGCGGGTCACGTCCTCATAGCGCGCCAGCCGGCGGCCATCGCGGTCCGCCAGCACCACCGTGTCGTCGGCCAGGTCGTGGAAGCGCGCCCACAGGCCGCGTGCCGCCGGGTCGGCCACCAGCCGCCGGTCCTTGCTGCTCCCGTGATGGCGGAACTGCTCGGCCGGGGCATCGAAGGTCTGCAGCCGCCAGCCGGTCAGTTCCACCTGCCGCAGCCACTGCACCGCGCCCTCGACGGCCGCGATCACCTCCGGCGGCGGCGACGGGATCGACATCAGGTAGCGCACCACGCCAACGGTTTCCTGGGTGGCGATCGCGGGCAGCTCGAACGTGCGCCCCTGCGCCGGCTGCAGGGTGGTTTCGTCGTATTGCCCGGCCCAGCCCGCGAGCCGGTCGCGCTGGCGGACCTGCAGGCGCAGCACGCAGGCGTCGCCGCCGGCGATGGCGGCTTGCACGCGCGCCAGCAGCGCGCCATCGACGAAGGCATAGCGGCGGCGGTCGACGACCACCTTGCGCAGCGTGCCCAGCACGCCGGCGGTGACGTCGTCGGCGAAGGTGATGCGCGGGTGGTAGGACTGCACGGCAGGCACGCTGTGCGGCCAACCGCCGCATGAAGCGACCTGGTGGGCCAAGGTGAACTCAAGGCCGCGCAGGCTGCCCTCGCGGTAGCGCGGATCGCCGGTGAGGGCATGCGCGGTGGCGAGGTAATCGAACTGGGTGTAGGTGTTGCGGTTGTCGAAACTGCCGCCGGATTTCTTCGCTTCCGCGGCGAAGCGCGCGCGGGTTTCATCGTCCAGGATGCGCGCCGGATCCTCGTTCTCCTTCCAGCCGCCATCGACGCGCTGGTAGAGCAGGATGTTGTCGGCGATGTTCGCCACCGCGTCCGGCGCATGCCGCGGGTAGTTGTCGCCATGCACGCTGCGCCAGTGCTGGATCGCGTCATCGAATGCGTCCAGCGACGGCGCGTCCTGCTTGCCGTCGGCGGCGTTCGCCACGCCCGCGCAGGCCAGCAGCGCGACCAGCCAGGCTGCGCGCAGCGTCATGCTTTCAGCGCCGCCGGCAACCACAGCGAGAGCTGCGGGAACAGCGCGACCACCAGCAGCACCAGCAGCGCGGCCAGCCAGAACGGCCAGATCGTGCGCATGCACTGGCCGATGCTGATCTTGCCGATCGCGGTGCCGATGAACAGCACCGAGCCCACCGGCGGGGTGACCAGGCCGATGCCGCCGGTCAGCACCAGCACCAGGCCGAAGTGCACCGGATCGATGCCGTAGGCCTTCGCCACCGGCAGGAAGATCGGCGTGCAGATCAGGATCATCGGCGCCAGGTCCATGAAGGTGCCCAGCACCAGCAGCGCCAGCACGATCAGCAACAGCGCCGCGTGCTTGCCCTCTGCGAACGACTGCAGCGCCTCCACCGCCGCCGCCGGCACCTGCAGGTAGGCCAGCAACCAGCCGAACACCGCCGCCGCCGCGATCACGAACAGGATCGCGCCCGCGCTGCGCGCGGCATGGGTGACCGCACCGACGAATTCGCGCACACCGAGTTGCCGGTACAGCAAGCCGGTGACCAGCAGCGCGTACACCACCGCGATCGCCGCACTTTCCACCGCGGTGAAGATGCCGGCGCGGATGCCGAAGAAGATCAGCCCCACCAGGCCCAGGCCCGGCAAGGCGGCCAGCAGGCGGATCAACACCGCGCGGCGGCCGGGAAACGGCTCCACGCCGTAACCGCGGCGGCGTGCCACCACGTAGCCGGTGACCATCAGCGCCAGGGTCATCAGCAGCGCGGGCACGATGCCGGCGGCGAACAGGTCGGCGATCGACAAGCCACCGCCGGCCGCCGCCGAATACAGGATCAGGTTGTGCGAGGGCGGCACCAGCAGCGCCACCAGCGCGGCGGTGATGCTGACGTTGACCGCGTAGTCGCGGTCGTAACCGCGCTTGACCATCTGCGGGATCATGGTGCCGCCGACTGCGGACACGTCGGCGATCGCCGAACCGGACACGCCGCCGAAGAACAGCGACGACAGGATGCTGACCTGGCCCAGGCCGCCGCGCAGGCGGCCGACCAGCGCCGATGCCAGCGCGATCAGTCGCTCGGAGATGCCGCCGCGCAGCATCAGCTCGCCGGCGAAGATGAACAACGGGATCGCGATCAGGCTGGCCGAGCCGGAGCCGGCCGAGACCTGCTGCACCAGCACGATGCTGGGCACGTCGAGATAGAGCAGCGTTGCAAGCGCGGCGCCGGCCAGCGCGAACGCCACCGGCACGCCGAGCAGCAGCAGCAGGCCGAACACGATGAACAGCAGGGCGATCGCCATATCAGCCGCCCTCCGCCACGGCCGGCGCGGCGGCCGCGGGCTCGTTGCCGGGACGCAGCTGGGCCAGCGCGAACAGCGCCATCAGCGCGCCACCCAGCGCGACCGGCAGGTAGTCGATGCTTTCCGGCATCGCCACGCCCGCGGTCGGGATGTGCAGGCCGTCGAAGAACAGCACCCCGCCCCACCAGGCCAGCATCGCGCCGATGCCGACCACCACCAGCGACTGCAGCACCTGCAGCCACCGCCGCGTGCTTGGTGCCATCGCGTCGGCGAGCAGGGTGAAGCTGAAATGGCGCCGCGCATGCACGCCGGCGGCCGCGCCCAGGCTCATCGCGGTGCTCAGCAGCAGCACGGTGACCGGCTCGGTCCAGCTGGGCGAATCGTTGAGCACGTAGCGCGCGATCACCTGCCAGCCCTGCACCAGCACCAGCCCGAGCAGCGCGCAGGCCGCGACCGCGATGGACAGGCCGGCAAGCCGGTCGATGACGCCTTGCGGCGGCGGAGCGGAATCGGTGGTGTCCGGCATGGAGGCCTCAGGCAAGCGCGCGGATGCGCCGGGTCAGGTCGGCGATCGCCGGGTCGCGCTGGTACGCGTCCAGCAGCGGTTGCGCCGCGCGGCGGAAGGCGGGGATGTCGCAGTCGTTGGCGAGCACGCCGGACCCGGCCACCGTGCGCCGCGCCAGCGCTTCGGATTCGTCCCATTCCGCGCGCATCACCGGCACCGATGCGCGCGCCAGTTCCAGCAGCAGGCCGCGGTCGCGCGGCGCCAGCGCATCGAAGCTGCGGCGCGACATCAGCAGCACGTCGGGCGCGTAGGCGTGTTCGCTCTTCGACCAATACCGCGCGGCCTCGAAGTGGCGGCTGGACTGGAAGCTGCGGATGTTGTTCTCGGCGCCCTCGATCATGTGCGTCTCCATCCCGGAGAACACTTCGCCCAGCGACAGCGGCGTCGGGTTGGCGCCGAACAGGCGCAGCATGCGGATGAAGATGTCCGACACCGGCACCCGGATCTTCATGCCATGCAGGTCGCGCGGCTCCACGATCGGCCGGCGGGTGTTGTAGAAGCAGCGCGGGCCGCTGTCGTAGATCGCCAGGCCGACCAGGCCGCGCGCCGCGAAGCCCGCCAGCACCGTCGCGCCCACCTCGCCGTCCAGCGCGCGGCGCTGGTGGGCGGTCGATTCGAAGACATAGGGCAGGCACAGCGCCTGGGTCAGCGGGAACGCGTTGTTGAGCGCGCCCGAATACACGCGGGTGATGTCGATGGCGCCGAAGCGCGCCATGTCGATCGCCTCCGATTCGCGGCCGAGCTGGCCGGAGTGGTACTGGCGCATGCGGATGCGGCCGCCGGTGGCGGCTTCCAGCTGTTCGCCGAGCCAGCGCACCGCCGCCACCGTGGGGTAGTCCTTGACGTGCACGTCGGTCGCGGTCAGCACCCGGGTGCCGTCCTGCGCGACCGCGCGCGGCAGCAGGGCCGCGCCCAGCAGCGCCGCGCCACCCGCCAGCAGCTGCCTGCGCGTGCTCATGCGCCCGGCTCCGGTCGTGCCACCACCGTCTCCACCTCCAGGTCCGCGACGCCGGGGAACGCCACCCGCGCGTGCTGCCCGGCGACGATATCGTGGATGCCGGTGGCCGCGCCGGTCGAGACCAGCTGGCCGGCGCGCAGCGGACGTCCGCGGCGCGCGCCCTTGGCCAGGGCGAACGCGAGCGCGGCCAGTACCCCGCCATCGATGGCGTGGGTGCCGCCGGTGCCGACCGACGCGCCGTCGATGAAGGTCTCGCAGGCGAGTCCATCGACCAGCCGCTGCCGCCAGTCGGCCACTTCCGGGCCCAGCAGCAGGCCTGCGTTGTTGCCGTAGTCCGACACCACCACCGGCGGGCCGAGCCGGTTGATGTCGGGCAGCGGGCTGCCGGCGAATTCGACGCCCACGTGCAGCGCTTTCACCAGCGCCGCCGCCTCGCCCGGGTTCCAGGCCAGCTTGCCGGCCGGCGCGTCCTGCGCCAGCACGAACACGAACTCCGCTTCCACCGCCGCGAAACCACCGGTGATCACCGGGAACCGCGCCGGGAGCGCGCCGTGGCGCTGCACGCGGTTGGAGAAGATCGGCCCGACCAGGCGTTCCTCGCCCAGCCTGGCCTCCCAGTCGGCAGGGATCCGCCCGACTTTCCAGCCGGCGATCGGTGCGGGCCACAGGTGGATCGCCGCGTCCTGGCAGGCGTAGCCGGCATCCAGCGACTGCGGGATGGTCCCGGGGTAACGCGGCAACGCGCTCGCGTCGAACCTGGCCTTGACCAGCCGGCGCGCGATTTCCCAGCTGTCGGTATCGTCCCCAAGCATGATCCGGTCCATCCGGCGGAGCCCCTCCCAAGCGTCCGGGGTGTTGTATAGGAAACCGGTGTCAAAGACAATCTGCACTGCACTATGATCAACCCCAGTCCCGGGAGGAAACCGCAATGACCAGCTGCCTGCACCGCCTCGCCAACCCCGCCCGCGTGTTCGCCTGCGCGGCCCTGCTGGTGGCCTCCGCGGCGCTCGCCGCGCAACCGGCGCCGGCCCCCAGGACGGCGTTCCCGGGCGCCATGGGCTGGGCTGCGCATACGCCTGGCGGGCGTGGCGGCAAGATCCTCCGGGTCACCACCCTGGCCGGCGAGGGTCCCGGCTCGCTGCGCGAAGCGGTGGAGGCGAAGGGGCCGCGGATCGTGGTGTTCGAGGTCGGCGGTGTGATCGACCTCGGGGTCAAGGCGCTGAAGATCCGTGAACCCTTCTTGACCATCGCTGGACAAACCGCCCCGCAGCCTGGCATCACCCTGGTCCGCGGCGGCATCGACCTCAGCGCGCACGACGTCGTCATCCAGCACCTGCGGGTGCGCCCGGGCGAGGCCGGGTTGCCGAAGATGGCCGGCACCGACTTCGATTCGATCAGCACCGTCGGCGCCCACGACGTGATCGTCGACCACTGCTCGCTGACCTGGTCCACCGACGAGAACCTGTCCGCGTCCGGCACCCGCTTCAAGGGCGAGACCCCGGCGCAGTGGCGCGACGGCACCTCGCACCGGATCACCTTCAGCAACAACATCCTGGCCGAGGGGCTTGGCTTCGCCACCCACGCCAAGGGCGAGCATTCCAAGGGTTCGCTGATCCACGACAACGCGCGCGACATCCTGGTCATCGGCAACCTGTATTCGCAGAACCGCGAACGCAACCCGATGTTCAAGGGCGGCACCCAGGGCTGGGTGGTCAACAACCTGATCAACAACCCCGGCCAGCGCGCGGTGCACTACAACCTGATCGCCGCCGAGTGGGACGGGCACCCCTACCAGGACGGACAACTGGTGCTGGTCGGCAATTCGATGCGCGGCGGCCCGAACACGCCGGAGCGCACGCCGTTCTTCCAGTTCGGCGGTTCCGGCTGGCTGGACCTGTACATGGAGGACAACCTGGCGGTGGATCGCTACGGCGAACCGTTGCCGCAGACCGGGCGCTACAGCAGCAACAGCGCCGGCTGGCGCATGCTCAAGGTGCGTCCGCCGCTGCCGTTCGGGGTCACGCCGATGCCGGCGAAGGACGTGCAGGACAGCGTGATCGCCAACGCCGGCGCGCGCCCGTGGGACCGCGACGACATCGACCGGCGGATCCTGGAGAACGCGATCGAAGGGCGCGGCAAGCACATCGACAGCGAGCAGGAAGTGGGCGGCTACCCGAAGCATGCGGAGACGCGCCAGGCGTTCGTGCCGGAAGACTGGGACCTGGACACGATGCAGCCGCTGAAGCCGCTGGTGCGCCGCGAGCCGTTGCGCTGAGACCACGATGGACCGCGACCGCCGCCGCTTGCTGCAGGCCTGGTGCGCGTTGGGGCTGGCGGCGTCGGTGCCGGCCTTCGCGGCCCCGCGCAACGGACGGAGCAGCGCGCGCACCCGCAGTGGCCGCGTGCTTGGCGTGCGCGACGGCGACCTGCATGTGTTCCGCGGAATCCGCTACGGCGCGGACACCGCGACCGGGCGCTTCCAGCCGCCGCGCAGGGAGACGCCCTGGCGCGGGGTGCGCGAGGCGCTCGTCTTCGGCGCCAGCGCACCGCAGTCCGGCGACGACGGCCCGGGCAGCGAGGACTGCCTGTTCCTCAATGTCGCCACCCCGGGCCTGGGCGACGGCAAGCGGCGACCGATCCTGGTCTACATCCACGGCGGCGGCTTCAACAACGGCAGCGGCAGCGACCCGCTGTACGACGGCAGGCAGTTGTGCGCCCACGGCGACGTGGTGGTGGTCACCGTCAACCATCGCCTCAATGCATTCGGCTATCTCTACCTCGGCGAGGTCGACGAGCGCTTCCGCGAATCCGGCAACATCGGCCAGCTCGACCTGATCGCCGCGCTGCACTGGGTGCGCGAGCACGCCGCGGAATTCGGCGGCGATGCCGGCAACGTGACGGTGTTCGGCCAGTCCGGTGGTGGCGCCAAGATCGCCACCCTGATGGCGATGCCGGCCGCGCGCGGCTTGTTCCATCGCGCGTGGACGATGAGCGGGCAGCAGGTCACCGCCGCCGGCCCGCGTGCCGCCGCGCAACGCGCCAGGCTGTACATGGATGCACTTGGCGCGCGCGATGCAGGTGCATTGCTTCGACTGCCGATGCCGAAGCTGCTGGAGGCCTTGCGCACGCGCGATCCGTCCCGGGTCGAGGACATGGCGCTGTACTTCGGCCCGGTGCTGGCGGGCCAGGCCTTGCCCCGGCATCCGTTCTGGCCGGACGCGCCGCCGCAGTCCAGCGACATCCCGATGGTGATCGGCAATACCCGCGACGAGACCCGTGGCTTCCTCGGCAACGATCCGGCCAACTTCACCCTCGGCTGGGACGACGTGCCGGAAAAACTGCGCAAGCAGCAGTTCGTCGACCTCGATCCACGCGAGGTCATCGCCGAATACCGCCGGCTGTATCCACGGTACACGCCGTCCGACGTGTTCTTCGCCGCCACCACCGCCGGCCGATCCTGGCGCGGCGCGGTGGAGGAACTGGAAGCGCGAGCCGCGCAAGGGCGCAACACCTGGGCCTACCAGCTCGACTGGCATCCCGACACCGACGAAGGCCGGCGCACGCGCGCCTTCCACACCCTGGACATCCCGCTGGTCTTCGACACCATCGCGCAACCGGGCTCGCGCACCGGTACGACGGACGCCGCGCGCGCCGTCGCCGCGGCCATGCGCGACGCCCTGCTCGCCTTCGCCCGCAACGGCGATCCGCGCACCGGCGCGACCGCGGAGTGGGCGCCTTATTCGCTGGCGCGCCGCGAGACCATGGTGTTCGGCGCCAGGCCCGCGATGCAGGACGATCCACGCGGCGGCGAACGCGCGTTGTACCAACGCGTGCCGTTCGTGCAGCGCGGGACCTACTGAAGCCCCCGCGCAAAAAAGAACCGCGCCACGGGAGGGGAAGCCCGTGGCGCGGCAGGCCGCATCGCTCAGAACTGGTAGCGGAAGCCCAGGTAGAACTGGCGGCCGGTGTGGTGGTAGACGGACGCGCGGTCGCCCACCGAATCCACGAACTGGTCGTTGAACTCGTCGCTCAGGTTGATGCCTTCCAGGGTCAGTGCCAGGTTGTCGCTGAAGTTGTAGGTCATCGACATGTCGACGTTGAAGGTGTCGCGCTTGCCTTCGACATCGTTGCTGTTCTGGCCCGGCACGCGTTGCAGGTAGTCGTCGCGGTAGGAGCCGGACACGCGCGCGCTGAACTTGTCGTCTTCGTAGTACAGGGTGGCGTTGTAGGCGTCCGGCGACAGGTTGACCAGGTTGGCGGTCACGTAGGTGTTGCTGGTCGGCGAGATCGCGTAGTCGATCTCGGATTCGACGTGGGTGTAGTTCATGAGCACGCCGAAGTTGCCCCAGATCCCGGGCAGGAAGCGAAACGCGTGCTGGTAGTTCAGCTCGTAACCCTTGAGCGGGCCGCCGGGGGTGTTGACCGCCGAGGTGATCTCGAACGGGGTGTCGTTCGGCATCCCGGGCGGCAGCAGGCTGTCAGGCAGTCCGGTGGTGTTGTACGGGCGGGTCTCGCGCAGGTTCTGGATGTACGAACCGATGTCCTTGTAGAACAGCGCGGCGCTCAGCAGCGAGTCCTCCGCGAAGTACCACTCGGCGCTGAAGTCGAAGGTGTCCGCGCGGAACGGCTGCAGGAACGGGTTGCCGGTGGTGATGGTGCGCAGGGTCGTGTTGACGGTGCCGCCCGGCGACAGGTTCGGCAACTGCGGCCGCGCCATCACCTTGGCCGCACCGAAGCGCAGCACCGCGTCTTCATGCACGCTCCAGGCAAGGTTCAGCGACGGCAGCCAGTCGGAGTAGGTGTTCCTGACCGTGACCTCCAGCGCGCCGCCGGTGGCAAGGTAACCGGTCGCCTCGATGTCGGTCTTGGCGTAGCGAACGCCCATGTTGCCGCGCAGCGGCTTGCCGATGAAGTCGACGTCGAAATCCACCTGCAGGAAGCCGCCGGTGTCTTCCTCGACCACCATCCGGTTGTTGCCGCGCGCATTGCCATTGGTGATGCTGGCCAGCGCAAAGTCGCCGCCGGGGACGCCGGTGTTGCAGTTGCAGTAGATGTTGAACAGGCTGGCGATCTTGTCGAGGTCCGGGATCAGCCAGCCCGACGGGCTGGACTGCCCCAGGCCACTGCCGAAGCCGGACAGCGCCCGGCTGATGTCGGCGATGGTGGTGCCCGCGGGCAGGGCCGGCACCGAGGTCTCGCTGGCGCGACGGAACTCGAAGGTGTTGAAGTCGAACTTCTTCCAGCTCAGGCCGCCCTTGAAGGTGACGTTCGGGTCGGCGATGAAGGCCATGTTGACCTGCGCGGTATCGAAGATGTTGGTCGAACCGAGCGGACGGATGCGGATCTCGGACCCGGTCGAATTGGACGGCGGCGAGCTCACCCACTGCCACGCGGTCGGGCTGTTGATGTCGAACGGATAGGTGATGGTCGGCGTGCGGTCGTTGTTGCGGAAATCCCAGCTGTAGCCATCGACGTTCTGGATGTCGAAGGTGACCGTGGTCTGGGTGGGATTGTCGAAGTCGGACTTGGCGCGGCCGGCGACGAAGTCCATCGACAGGCGGTCGCTGAACTTGTGCTCCAGGTCCATCGTGAACTGGGTGAACTTGGTGGACAGGTCGTCGAAGCGCGACTCCGAACGCACGTCGACGTTGTTGAACACGCCGTACACCAGGTTGCCGCGGGCATCGACCTCGGCGGCCACCACTTCGGTCTGCGGCTTGCCACCCTGCGAAGCGGTGCGGCTGAAGGAAATGGTTTCCAGGAAATCCTCCTGGCGGGTCGCATCGAAGCGCGAGTACATGCCGTCCAGCGACAGCGTGGTGTCGTCACCGAGCTTGAACTGCACCGAACCGGTCACGCCCAGGCGCTCCTGCTCGTGGGTCAGCCGGCCGTAGCGCGGCAGGCGCGGGTGGAACACGCCGGGCGCCATCGCGGTGCCGTAGGCGGCGAGGTTGGACGGGGTGTTGGCCGGACGCGGGATGCCGGTGGCGCAGTTGGTGGCGCTGGAACCGGCGCCGCTGGCCGGGGTTGCCGGGCTCACGCCGACCGGGCTGCAGAAGCCGCCGGAATTGACGCTGGGTTCCCAGCGCACCGCGCTGAAGCCTTCCTCCAGCAGGTCGCGCTTGCTGTACGACACCGACAGCAGCGCGCCGACCTTGCCGTCCGCCCAGGTGTTGGTGACCAGCGCGGACGCGCGCGGGTTCCACTTCTCGGACAGGTCGTTGTAACCCATCTGCCCGGTCACGGTGGCGTTGAAGCCCTCGTAATCGAACGGCCGCGCGGAGCGCAGGTCCACGGTGGCGCCGAGCGAACCTTCCTCGATCGACGCGGACTGGGTCTTGCGCACCGTCAGGTTGCTGAACAGTTCGGACGCGAACACGTTGAAGTCGAAGCCGCGGCCGCGGTTGGCGCCGCCCGAGCTGTCGGTGCCGCCGGTGGTCGAGAGCGCCTCCATGCCGTTGATGCGCACGCGGGTGAAGTCCGGGCCGAGGCCGCGCACGGTGATCGACCGGCCTTCGCCCGCGTCGCGGTCGATCGATACGCCCGGGATGCGCTGCAGCGATTCGGCGAGGTTGAGGTCCGGGAACTTGCCGATGTCCTCGGCCACGATCGAGTCGATCTGCTCGCTGCTGTCGCGTTTCTCGTCCAGCGCCTTGCTCAGGCTCTGGCGGAAGGTGCCGACCACGGTGATCTTGTCGAGGTCCTTCGCCTCGGCCGTGGCCGGCGGCGGGTCCTGTTGTTGCTGCGCGGCCACGGGTGCCACGTACAGGGCGAGCGCGATCGATGCCGCAAGGATGGAAACCGGTGTCTTTTTGTTCGTCTTCAACTGGCGCATCTGAATCCCCCTCCGGATGATGCATTCGTTTTCATGCGCACCTTGACGTGCGAGGCGCACTTCCCTAGGTTCGTCAGCGGCAAAATGACACCGCTGGTCAAAACCGTAGCAAAAGCCGGGCAACAAGGCATGCTGCGGCGCACCATGGCGGTACCGTGGCGGAAACCTGGGGAGTTCATGCAATGACGGATCGGGTGTTGTGTTTCGGCGAAATCCTGCTGCGGCTGGCCGCGCCGGGGCGCGAATTGCTGCTGCAGGCGCCGCGCCTTGAGGTGTACGTGGGCGGGGCCGAGGCGAACGTGGCGGTGTCGCTGGCCGCGTTCGGGCATGCGCCTGCGATGGCCGGCGTGCTGCCGGCCAACCCGCTGGGACGGGCCGCGCGCGATGCCCTGCGCGGGCATGGCGTGGACACCACCGCGCTGCGCTTCGACGAAGGCCGCATGGGCCTGTACTTCTACACCACCGGCGCCGGCCACCGGCCCGGCGAGGTCCTGTACGACCGCGCCGGCTCCGCGTTCGCGCTGGCTCCGGCGGCGCGCTACGACTGGCCCGCGCTGCTGGCGGGCACCGGCCTGCTGCACCTGTCCGGGATCACCCCCGCGCTCGGTGCGGCCACCGCGCAGGCCGCGCTGGAGGCGGCCCGCGCGGCGCGCAAGGCAGGGGTGCGTGTCTCGTTCGACGGCAATTACCGCGCGAAGTTGTGGGCGGCGTGGCCGGGCGATCCGCGCGGCACCCTGCACGCGCTGCTGGCGGAAACCGACCTCGCCTTCGCCGACCATCGCGACATCGAACTGGTGCTCGGCATCGACGGCGACGCGAATGCGGCTGCGCACGAGCGTTTCGCCGCCGCCGCGCGCGCCGCCTTCGCCGCGTTCCCGCACCTGCAGCGGATCGCCACCACCACCCGCACGCAGGCCAGCGTCGACCACCATCGGCTGGGTGCGATGCTCGCGCTGCGCGACGGCACGCTGCACGTGCGCGAGGGCATCGAACTCGGTGGCATCGTCGACCGCATCGGCGCCGGCGACGCATTCGCCGCCGGGGTCCTGCACGGCGTGCTGTCCGGCATGGACGACGCCGCCAGCCTCGCGTTCGGGCAGGCCGCGGCCTGCCTCAAGCACTACCTGCCGGGGGACGCCAACCTGGCCGGCGTCGACGACGTAATGGCGCTGGTCAACGGCGAGCGCCTCGACGTCCGCCGCTGAAGGGAGACGCTCAGGGCGCGCTGCAGAAGCAGTGCGCCAGCGGGGTCACCCGCACGTTGCCGCGCTGCTTCAGCGCGTTCTGCACGACGCGCAACGGCGCGGCCGCCTGGCTGGCGACATGCTCCAGCAGCAGCGCCTCGCCGACCCCGGTGGCGCGCAGCAGGCCGATGCCGGCGCCGCTGCCGACCAGGCCGCCGAACCACTGCTCGAACGGCTTGGCGGTTTCCTCGAGGTAGTGGGTGTGCCAGGTCGACGGCTTGCCGAGCTTGGCGCGCGCGGCGGCATCGGCCACCGCCGCATCGAGGCCGCCAAGCGCGTCGACCAGCCCGCGCTGCCGCGCCTGCTCGCCGCTCCACACCCGGCCACGCGCGACTTCGTCGATCTGCGCCACGCTGCGCCCGCGCGCCTGCGCGACCTTGCCGGTGAAGTCGCGGTAGCCCTTGTCGATCACCGACTGCACCACCGCGGCCACCCCCGGATCCAGCGGTCGGGTGAGGTCGAACGCCCCCGCGTAGCGGGTGGTGCCGACGCCATCGGTGCGCACGCCGAGCTTGGCCAGCGCGCGGTCGGCGGTCGGGAACAGGCCGAAGATGCCGATCGAACCGGTGATGGTCGAGGGATCGGCGTAGATGCGGTCGGCATTCATGCTGATCCAGTAGCCGCCGGAGGCGGCGACATCGCCCATCGACACCACCACCGGCTTGCCGGCTTGCTTCAGCGCGGCCACCTCGCGGCGGATCTGTTCGGAGGCGAACACCTCGCCGCCCGGCGAATTCACCCGCAGCACCAGCGCCTTGACGCGGTCGTCGTCGCGCGCCGCGCGCAGCAGCGCGGAAGTGGATTCGCCGCCGACTTCGCCCGGCGGCAGTTCGCCACCGGCGATCGCGCCCTCGGCCACCACCACCGCCACCTGCGGGCGCATGTCGGCCGGCTGCAGCGCGCCGTCGAGGTGCTGCACGTAGGTGTCCAGCGCGACCTGGCGGAAGCCGCCTTCGGCGTTGTCGTCGGCTTCGCCTTCATCGGCCAGCAGCTCTTCGACTTCTTCGCGGGTCTTCAGCCCGTCGACCAGCTTCTGCTGCAGCGCCAGCGCGGCGAGATCGCCCTTGGCAGCGGCGACCTGCTCGGCCATCGCGTCGATGTCCGCCGCCAGCGTCGCCGGCGGCAGCCCGCGCGCCTTGCCGATGTCGGCGAGCATCCGCTGCCACACGTCGTTCATCCAGAACAGGTCGGCTTCCTTCGATTCCGGCGACGCCGCGTCCAGGATGTAGGGCTCGGCCGCGGACTTGTACTCACCGACCTTGAACAGGTGCACGTCCACGCCGAGCTTGTCCTGCAGGCCTTCGCGGAAGTACTGGCGGTACCCGGCCAGCCCTTCCAGCATCACCCCGCCCTGCGACATCGGGTCGAGGTAGACCTTGCTGGCGTGCGCGGCCAGCAGGTACTGGCCCTGGCTGTAGTTCTCGCCATGCGCGACCACCGGCTTGCCGGCGGCCTTGACCCTGGCGATCGCCGCGGCAACCTCGCGCAGGCTGGCGAAGCCGCCGGGCTGCAGTTCGTCCAGGCGCAGCACCACCCGCTCGATCCGCTTGTCGGTGCGCGCGGACTCCAGCGCCCGCAACAGGTCGCGCAGGCGGATTTCCCGGCAGTCGTCGCCATTGGTGGCGCGCGCGAACGCGCGGCTCACCGGGTCGCAGCTGTACTGCTCCACCAGCCGCCCCTGCGGTTCGATCACCAGGGTCGAGCGTTCCGCCAGCGGCGCCAGCTTGCCGCCGCCGAGCATCGCCGCCAACAGCACGAACAGCACCAGCAGGAACAGCAGGTTCAGCACCAGCCGACGGCTGAAATTGAGCACATCCCACAGGCCGATGAAGACCCGGGCGATGGGGCCGCGGCTGCGCGGTTGGTTCATTGAAACTCTCCGGTGGATTTTCCTCATCCCCGTTTTCGCGGGAATGACGGGCAAATGCGGGTCCTGACGATGCCGACATGCTACCGATGCGGCGTCAACAGCTCATGCGGCATCGGTCACGGTGACCGATGACCCGCCTTCGATTCGCGCCTGCAGCACGATGGGGACGCGCAGGCTGCTGCGCAAGAAGCGCCGGGCCAGCAGCACCGCCGCCACCGACAGCCCGGCGGTCAGGCCCAGCCACATGCCCCGTGGCCCCCAGCCCAGCGCCAGGCCGAGGCCCGCGCCGACCGGCATGCCGATGCCCCAGTACGCCAGCGCCGCCAGCCACATCGGCACCCGGGTGTCGTTCAGGCCGCGCAGCGCCCCGGCCGACAGCACCTGCACGCCGTCCGGGAACTGGAACAGCGCCGCATACAGCAGCAGCGATGCGGCCAGCGCGCCGACCACCGCATCGCCGGTGTACAGGCCGACGATCGCGTGGTTGCCCAGCAGCATGACCAGCGCCGACAGCGCCTGGGTGCCCAGCACCAGCGCCAGCCCGGCGAAATACGCGCGGCGGATGCCGTCGCGGTCGCCGCGACCCAGCGCATGGCCGACCCGCACCGTGGTGGCCTCGGCCACCCCGAACGGGATCATGAAGCACAGGCTGGCGACGTTGATCGCGATCTGGTGCGCGGCCACCGGCACTTCGCCCAGGCGCCCGATCAGCAGCGCGGTGACGATGAACAGGCTGCCCTCCATGGTGATGGTCACCCCGATCGGCAGCCCACGGCCAAGCAGGCCCCGGATCGTCGCCCACTGCGGGCGTTCCCAATGCGCGTACAGGCCCAAGTCGGCGAAACGCGGCGACAGCCGCAGGTACAGCGCGAACGCCAGCAGCTGGCCCCAGAACATCGCCGCCGAAGCCCAGCCCAGCCCCGCCGCACCCATCTCCGGCAGGCCGAACAGGCCGTTGGTCAGCACGTAGCCACCCGGCGCCAGCAGCAGCAAGCCACCGAAGCCGATCAGCATGGTCGGCAACGACCAGTGCAGGCCATCGCTGAGATAACGCATGCACAGGTACACAGTGAACGCGGGGATGCCCCAGCGGATCGCATGCAGGAACCCGGTGGCGCCGGGGATGATGTCCGCGGCGATCCCCATCGGCCCCAGCATCAGCGGCAACACCGTCACCAGCGCGAACAGCAGCGCCCCCAGGCCCAACGCCAGCCACAGCGACTGCCGCCACAGCGGGCCGATCTCCCCGCGCCGGCGCGCACCGTCGAGTTGCGATACCGACGGCGGCAGCGCCATCAGCGTCCCCATCGGCAGCATCATCGGCAGCCAGAACAGCGCGGTGCCCACCGCGACCGCGGCCAGCGTGGTGGTCCCGTGGCGGCCGGCGACCACGGTATCGACGAACGCGACCAGCCCGTGCGACAGGTGGCCGGCGGCCAACGGCGCGGCCAGGCGCGCACTCTGGCGCACTTCGTCGGCGAAGCGTGGGCTGTCGGCGCTGGGGTTCATGGCGGGTCCGGGGGTGCGTCGCGCTGGCGCGAAGGCACGTGGCCTGCCATCTTAACGGCGCCCGGGTGAATGCCGATGACCGAACCGACCGCCACCAACGCGCCTGCCGCCCCCGACCCCGCGCCCGCCGGCACGCCCTGCGGCAATTGCGGCGCGCCGCTGCTGGGCGATCACTGCTACGCCTGCGGGCAGCCGGTGAAGGGCCTGGTGCGGCACTTCTCAAGCATCCTCGGCGATGCGCTGGACAGCGTGTTCAACCTCGATACCCGGATCTTCCGCACCATCGGGCCGCTGTTCGCGCGGCCCGGCCACATCACCCGCGAATATTTCGCAGGCCGCCGGGTGCGCTACGTCAGCCCGGTGCGGCTGTTCTTCTTCCTCGCCATCGTCACCTTCTTCGTCGCCCAGCTGACCGTGGATCTCGGTGCGGACGCGATCCGCATGGATGGCAAGCGCAGCAACAACCCCATCAGCAGCGCGATGACGGTGGCCGAGGCGGAAAAGGCACGTGATGCGGAGCTCGCCGAAATGGCGACGGCGAAGGCCGGGATGGCTGGCACCCCGGCCGCCGTCGGCATCCCCGGCCTGGAAGCCGGCGAGAGGGCCGTGCGCGACACCGCCAGCGCACGCATCCGCCAGTTGCAGGAAGCGGCTGCCAAGGGCCAGCCGCCGCCGGAGCCGATGCAGGACAACTTCAACATCAGTCTCGGCGGCGAGCGCTGGGACGCGAAGAAGCCGGTCGATACGTGGCTGCCCGGCTTCGCCGACCGCTGGCTGCACCAGCAGGTGACGCGCGCCAACGACAACGTCAGGCGCCTCAAGCAGGATCCGGGCGCGTTCAAGAACGCGGCGCTGGGCGCGGTGCCGACCACCCTGTTCGTGCTGGTGCCGGTGTTCGCGCTGATGCTGAAGCTGATCTACCTGTTCAAGCGCCGGCTGTACATGGAACACCTGATCGTGGGCCTGCACAGCCACGCCTTCCTGTGCCTGGACCTGCTGCTGGTGCTGCTGCTGCACGCACTGTCGCGCGCGTACACCGCCGACGGCAGCCTGGCCAACGACCTGTTCGACTGGGTCGAGGGCCTGCTGGTCGCGTGGATGCCGCTCTACCTGCTGCTCATGCAGAAGCGGGTGTACGCGCAGGGCTGGCCGATGACCGTGCTGAAGTTCGGCGTGCTCGGCACCTGCTACTCGATCCTGCTGAGCTTCGCGATCGTCGCCAGCATGGGCATCGGCCTGGTGGCGATGTGAGCGGCGCGGCCGGCTAGCGCTGCAATCGCGCCTGCAGCCATGCGCCACGTTGCGCGGCCGGCTGCGCCAGCAGTTGCGCGCGCAGTGCCGCGCGTTGCTCGGGCGGGGTGGTCTGCGCAAGCCGCGCGCAGGCGTCGATGTCCTCCGCGCCGGCCGTGCGCAGGAAGTCCAGCAGCGGTCCGCGCTCGGCCGCCTCGACATACCCGAACAGCGCCGCCACCCGCGGCCAGTCGCGGCCCAGCCGCGGCCCCAGCCACCAGCCCGCGCGCGCGTCGGAGGTTTGCGCGTCGAAGCGCTCGCGCAGTGCCTGCTGCAGTGGCGCGGGCGACATCCGCAGGCGTTCGCCAAGGCTGCGCAGCCGCACCCGTTCGCCGGCCTCCAGCGCCTGCCACGCCTGCCAGTGACCACGCTGCAGGCCGCGCGCGCGCGGCGGCAGCGCATCCCAGGCGCGCATCCGCTGCGCCAGCTGGGTCGCCTGCCGGCCGGCGTCGGGCAACGACGGCGGTGCCGCGGGGACCGCGCCCGGCAACGGCAGCACCTCGGCCGCGGCGGGATCAGCGGCGGGACCGGCTTCGGCATTCGCCAGCCATGCCAGCAGCGCGAGGCGGTCCGCGAACCACGCTTCGCGCGGCGCGGCCAGGCGCTCGCGGTCGGGATGCAGGGCGATGTCGCCGGCATCGAAACGCGCCTTCGCGGCGGCCGCTGGCGGCAGCGGCTCGCGCTTGATGGTGGCGAACCACTGGTGGATCGCCTCGCGCCCGGCGGGGTGGATGAAGAACGCCGCGGCGAACGCCAGCACGCAGCCGGCGACCCCCAGCCACAGCCAGCGCACGCCATGCGGCGCCGGCAGTTCCGGCACGGTGGCGGCGCGGACGCGGCGGGGCCCGGTGGTGGGCGGCGCTGGCGCGTCCTGCACCACTGCCGCTTTGCCCAGCTCGAGTTCGCGCTGCGCCGCCGCACGCCACGCGCGCCAGACATCGACATCCGGCTGGCCGAGCGGGTCGCGCGGCAGGCTGTCGCGGATGCGCGCCTGGTAGGTCGCCAGCGGCAGGCCCAGCGCCAACGCGGCGTCGGCGTCCCCAAGCCCGGCCACCAGCTGCAGCAGCACACCCGCGCGCGCGTCCGCCGGCAAGCGGGCAATCCCGGCGAGAACCACCTGGCCATCGGGCGCTGCCGCCTGCCGCAACGACGGGGTGGCCAGCAGCAGCCGCCAGTACTGCTGCGGCCATTGCGCCAGCGGCCACTGCCCGGCCTCGGCGGCGAACACCCGCGCCACCACCGCCAGCGCCCGCGCGCCGCGGGCCGGATCGCCGGCCTGGACGGTGGCGAACAGGCGCGCACGCCGGTCGATGCCGCGCAGGAACGCGACCACGGCCGCCGGCGAGGGCGATCCAGGGGCGGTGGTCATTGCGAACCGGAATGCACGCCGCATCTTAGCCGCGCACGTCGCCGCCGGCAGGCGAAACCAACGCTTGACAGCCTGCGCATCGGCGGCTCCGTGAGCAGTGGCGCGGGCTGTGGGTAAAACGGTTGTGCACAGGCGTAACAAATCCTTCACCGCCGGATGTTCCACGCGGTCCAGCCGCATGTGACAGCCGGGTTTCACGGGTAAGTGCCTGTTTTTGAAAGAATCAGCCCGGATGGCGGTTTTTTCGCCAAAGCCCGTGCGGGGCTTGCCGGACGCCCTTCGCGCACCCCCGGCAGGCGACCATGCACAGACTTATCCACAATCGATGTGGATAAAGCACTTTTCCCAATGGGAACCGACAGTTACGCCGCTTTCATCAGGGCCGGTTGAGTTGTGCGGTGCAAACCGGCCTGTGTCCCCGCGCCGACCTTGCATCGGCCACCGGGGGCTGCTCTAGACTGGGCCGATGCAGGCGCCCCGTTCCGTGCTGCGGGTGGCGCTGCCGCTGCCGCTGCCGCGCACCTTCGACTACCTTCCACCGCCCGGCGTGGCCGCGGCGACGGTGGCGGCCGGCCAGCGCATCGTGGTGCCGTTCGCCGGGCGCGAGCTGTGCGGCATCGTCGTCGGCCATGGCGATCCGGAGCCCGGCATCGAACCCAAGCCTGCGCTGGCGTTGCCCGAGGCGCTGCCGTTGCTGCAGGGCGAGCTGTTGGCGTCGCTGCAGTGGCTGGCCGGCTACCTGCATGCCCCACTCGGCGACGTGCTGGCAACCGCGTTGCCGGCGGTGCTGCGCCGTGGCGAACCGCTGGCGGACACCACCCGCCATGGCTGGCGCCTGGCCGAAGCCGGCTGCACCGCGCTGCCGGCGATGCGCGCGGGCCGGCCGCAGGCGCTGGCGGCGTTGTTGGCGGATGTCCGCGACGAAGCCTGGCTGGATGCCGAACATGCGGGATGGCGAGCCCCCATGCGCGGGTTGCGCGAACGTGGGCTGGTCGAGCGGGTCGCGCTGCACCAGGAAAGGGGCCCCTTTCCTGCCGCGCCGACCCAGCCCGCGCCGGTCCTGAATCCCGAACAGCGCAGCGCCGCCGATGCGATTCGCGCGGCGGACGGATTCGCCAGCTTCCTGCTCGACGGCGTCACCGGCAGCGGCAAGACCGAGGTCTACCTGGACGCGATCGGCGACTGCCTGGCCCGCGGCAGGCAGGCGCTGGTGCTGGTGCCGGAGATCGGCCTGACCCCGCAGGCGCTGGCGCGCTTCCGCGCGCGGCTGGGGGTCCCGGTGCACGCGCTGCATTCCGGCCTGGGCGACGGCGAACGCGCGGCGACGTGGCTGGCGGCGATGCGCGGGCAGGCGCGGGTGATCGTCGGCACCCGCTCGGCGGTGTTCGTGCCGCTGCCGGAAGCGGGATTGGTGGTGGTCGACGAGGAACACGACGGCAGCTACAAGCAGTTCGACGGCATCCGCTACCACGCCCGCGACTTTGCCATCGTCCGCGCGCGCGCGCTGGGGGTGCCGGTGGTACTCGGAAGCGCCACCCCGGCGCTGGAATCACTGCACAACGCGCAGTCGGGCCGGCACGCGCACCTGCGCCTGCGCCATCGCGCCGGTGCCGCCCGGCCACCGGCGGTGCGGGTGCTGGACGTGCGCAAGCGGTCGTTGCAGGCCGGGCTTTCAGGCGAGTCGCTGGATGCCATCCGCACCGCCTTGCAGGCGGGCGGGCAGGTGCTGGTGTTCAAGAACCGGCGCGGCTATGCACCGGTGCTGCTGTGCCACGACTGCGGCTGGAGCGCGCACTGCACCCGCTGCGGCACCCCGGAGAAACCCAGCGCGATGACCGTGCACGGTGGCGGCCGGCGCCTGCAATGCCACCATTGCGGGCATCGCCGGGCGGTGCCGCTGGCCTGCCCGGACTGCGCCAGCCTCGGCCTGCAGCCGCAGGGGGCGGGCACCGAACGGATCGAGGAGGTGCTGCAGGAACGATTCGCCGGCAACACGGTGTTGCGCATCGACCGCGGCAGCAGTGGCCATCGCGACGCCCTGCAGAAGCACTTCGAGGCCCTCGGTGCGCAGCCGGGGATCCTGGTCGGCACCCAGATGCTGGCCAAGGGCCACGACCTGCCCAACCTGACCCTGGTGGTGGTGGTCGGGGTCGATGAAGGCCTGTTCTCCGCCGATTTCCGCAGCGCCGAGAAACTCGCGCAGCTGCTGGTCCAGGTCGCCGGCCGCGCGGGCCGCGCCGACAAGCCCGGCACCGTGCTGGTGCAGACTCACCATCCGGACCATCCGCTGCTGCACACGCTGATCGCGGGCGGCTACCACGCCTTTGCCGATGCCGAACTCCAGCAGCGCGAGGCCGCCGGATTTCCGCCGTTCACCTATCTCGCACTCTTGCGCGCGGAAGCCAAGCACGCCGACCCGCCGATGCAGTTCCTGCAGCAGGCGCGCGACCTGCTCGGCGATGCCGGCATCGAAATCTCCGGGCCGTTGCCGGCGCCGATGCCGCGCCGCGCCGGCTACCTGCGCACGCAACTGGTGCTGTCCGCGCCGGAACGCCGCCGCCTGCATGCCGCCCTCGACACGCTGCTGCCACGGCTGCACGCGCTGCCGGCGGCGCGCAAGCTGCGCTGGTCGCTGGATGTGGATCCGGTGGAGCTTTACTAGCGAATCGCGGGAGCCTGCGCACCCGCGCCCCGCAACGAAAACGGCCCGCTTCCGCGGGCCGTCGTCGATCGATGCTGGTGCCGCTCAGGCGGCGAACAGCGCCTTCATCTTCTTCAGCGCGTTGGCCTCGACCTGGCGGATGCGTTCGGCGGAGACGCCGTATTCGTCGGCCAGTTCCTGCAGGGTGACCTTGCTGTCCGGATCCAGCCAGCGGCGCCTGATGATGTCGCGCGAACGCACATCCAGTTGCGCCATGCCTTCGCGCAGCAGGTCCAGCTGGTTGTCCTCGTCGTTGGCCGATTCGTAGGCCATCGCGGGATCGATGTCGTTGTTGGCGACGAGGTAATTCACCGGCGCCGGCGGCGCGTGGTCGTCGTCGCCATCGTCGGGCGCGTCGAAGCCGATGTCGCGGCCGGACAGGCGCGATTCCATCTCCAGCACCTCGCGCTCGGACACGTTCAGGTCCCTGGCCACCGCGCGCACTTCCTCGGCGTTGAGCCAGCCCAGGCGGGTCTTGCTCTTGCGCAGGTTGAAGAACAGCTTGCGCTGCGCCTTGGTGGTGGCGACCTTCACGATGCGCCAGTTCTTGATGATGAACTCGTGCATCTCGGCGCGGATCCAGTGCACCGCGAAGCTGACCAGGCGCACGCCGACCGCGGGGTCGAAGCGCTTGACCGCCTTCATCAGGCCGATGTTGCCTTCCTGGATCAGGTCGCCCAGCGGCAGGCCGTAGCCGCTGTAGCCTCGGGCGACATGGATCACGAAGCGCAGGTGCGAGAGGATCAGGTCCTGCGCGGCGCCGATGTCGTTGTCCTCGCGCAGGCGATGCGCCAGCCGCTGCTCGTCCTCGACCGACAGCACCGGGATCTGGTGCACGGCACCGATGTAGGCTTCCAGCGAACCCAGCGCGCTGGGGATCGGCAGGTTGTTGGCGACGAGCGCGTTGGACATCGTGGTCTCACTCATGGGCTGATTTTAGCAGTCGCCACCTTTGACTGCTAACGGTGCCGGAAGTTCATCAGTGTTTCGTTCATGGAACGCTGGCGCGCACCATCCCCCCACCGGCGCAGCCACCGGTCACACCGATATCGGGGCGGTACCCGCCGCAGACAAGCGCCCGGCGGGCGGCAGCGACCAGTCGATCGGTGCCTGCCCGGTCCGCGCCAGGTACTGGTTGGCGGCGGAGAAGTGCCGGCAGCCGAGGAAGCCGCGGTGGGCCGACAGCGGCGAGGGGTGCGGAGCCTTCAGCACGCGGTGCCGCTGCGGGTCGATGACCTTGCCCTTGGCCTGGGCGTAACTGCCCCACAGCAGGAACACGAGGTGCTCGCGCTCGCGGTTGAGGACGTCGACCACGTGGTCGGTGAAGCCTTCCCAGCCCTTGCCCTGGTGGGAGCCGGGCTGGCCGGCCTCCACCGTCAGCACGCTGTTCAGCAACAGCACGCCGCGGCGCGCCCACGGCAGCAGGCAGCCGTGGTCGGGGCGGACGAAGCCGGTATCGCTGGCCAGTTCCTTGTAGATGTTCTGCAACGAGGGCGGCACATCCACCCCCGGCAGTACCGAGAAGCACAGGCCGTGCGCCTGCCCCGGCCCGTGGTACGGATCCTGGCCGAGGATGACCACCTTCACCTGGTCGAACGGGGTGGCATCGAACGCGGCGAAGATGTTGGCGCCGGCCGGGTAGATCGACGCGCCGGCCGCCTTGCGCTGGCGCAGGAAGGCGGACAGCTGCTGCATGTCATCGCGCGCGAACCAGTCGCCAATGCGGGCTTTCCAGCTAGGTTCGAGGCGGATCGTTTGCTCTGACATGAAGCGATGATTTCCGGGACGGGTGTGTGGGAGGCCGATCAACCAAGCGAGTATCGGGGGTGAGGGCAGCCCGTTTGCAGACCACTGGTCTGCGGCTGACCGAACGCCTGTCGCCTATGGCGACAGGCCGGGCCCCACTTGATCGGCCTCCCGCACACCCGTCAGCGACTGACCGCCCCCGGCTCCGGCAGTTTCGCCAGCCGCAGCTGGAACAGCACCTTGGTCACCAGCAGGCGTTCCTCGATCGGCTTCAGCACCAGGTCGTTGGCGCCTTCGCGCAGCAGCGCGGCCTGGTTGTCGCGGTTGTCGTCGCCGGTCATCATCACCATCGGCAGGCGGCGCTTGCCGTAGCCGAACGCGCCGCGGATCTGGCCGAGCAGGTCGCGGCCGCTGAGCGCACCCTTCAGGTAGACATCGCTGAGCACGAGGTCGGCGCCGACATCGCCATCGCTGCGTCCGCGGTACTTGTGCAGGTGTTCCAGCGCCTCTTCCACGCTCGGCACGTGCAGCACCTGCATCGCCTGCCGCGCCAGCATGCGCTTGGTCGCCACCGCCACCACCTTGCTGTCCTCGACGTACAGCACGCGCGCGCCCTCGATCGGCGCCGGCTGCACGTAGCCACGGATGAACGCGGCCAGCGCGCCGTGGCCCAGGCCCTTGTCGAAATAGTCGGTGATGTCCTCGGTGAAGGCGCGGGTCTCCAGTGCCTCCTGCGCATTGCCGGAGACCACGATCACCGGCACGTAGGCCTGCCCCGCGGTCTCGCGGACCATCCGCGCCAGCGCCAGGCCATCGCCGTCCGGCAGCACCAACGCGGTGGTCACCAGGTCCACCACGCCGTTGGCCAGCACCGCGCGCGCCTCCTCGAGGCCGCCGCAGCCGATCACCTCGGCATTCGGCAGGTCGCGCAGCAGGGTGTCGCCGATCAGCTTGCGCACCAGCCGGCTGCCATCGACCACCATCACCCGCGGCGCATCGCTGACGACGTGTTGCAGATCCTGCTTCATTGCCATCTCAGCGCTCCACCGGTCGGGTCTGGCGCAGGTAGTGCCCGGTCACCAGGCCGGCGCCGAGCCAGCCCAGCGCACCCGCCGCAAGCAGCACGCAGGCCGCCGGCAGCGGATCCAGCCCGCGCAGGGCGAAACTGCTGCCGTACTCCGCGGCGAGTTCGGCCAGCGGCTTGCGCAAGGCCATCCACGCCGCGGTCAACACCCCAAGCGCCAGCGCGCCGGCAGCAAGGCCGTACCAGGCACCGAGGTACAGGAATGGCCGCCGCACGAAGCCGTCGCTGGCGCCGAGCAACTGCAGCACGCCGATTTCCTCGCGCCGCGACTGGATGTCCAGGCGCACCGTGTTGCCGACCACCAGCAGCGCGCCGAGGCCGAACAACGCGGCCAGCACCAGCACCACCCGCCCGCCGAAACGCAGCCACGCATCCAGGCGTTCGCGCCAGACCGCGTCGTGCTGCACGCGCTCGGCTTCCGGCAGGGTCCGCAACGACTCCGCCAGCAGTTGCTCGTCGCCGCGCGGGCTCACCCGCAGCACGCTTGGCAGCGCCGCCTGCGCGGCGTCGGCGCCCATCGCATCGATCGCCGCCGCCAGCTCGGGGCGTGCACGCAATTCCTGCAACGCCTGCCGCGGGGTGACCAGCACCACCGTGGCGACGTCGCCGCGCGCGCGCAGCGAACCGGCGATCGCCTGCGCCTTCGCCACCCCGACTTCGGGCTTGAGGAAGATCGCGATGTCGCGCGAAGCGTGCACCTCGCCACCCAGCCGCGCCATGTTGTCCAGCACCACCCACAGCCCCAGCGGCAGCGCCAGCGCCAGCGCCATCACGCCGATCGTCAGCAGGGTCGCCCACGGCCTGCGCAGCAGGCGGCCGAGGCTGGCGACGATGCTGAAGCCGTGGTGGTCCAGCCATGTGCCCAGGCGGCTGGCCTGCGCGCCTTGCGAACGCTCATTCATCGGCCAGGTCCTCCGGCGCGATGTCGTCCACCAGGCGGCCGTGGTCGAGCACCAGCACCCGCTTGCGCATGCGCTTGACCAGGCCAAGGTCGTGGCTGGCGATCAGCACGCTGGTGCCGCGCTCCGGCAGCGCCGCGAACAGCGCCATGATTTCCGCCGACAGGGTGGGATCGAGGTTGCCGGTGGGTTCGTCGGCGATCAGCATCGCCGGTTCGGCGATCACCGCGCGGGCGATCCCGACCCGTTGCTGCTCGCCCGCCGACAGCTGCGACGGCAGCGCGCGCTCGCGCCCGCCCAGGCCGAGCTTCTCCAGCAGCACGCGCACGCGCTTGCCGACCTCGCCGCGCCGCACCCCGCGCAGCACCAGCGGCAACGCCACGTTCTCGGCGACGCTGTGGTCCATCAGCAGGCGGTGGTCCTGGTAGACCACGCCGACCTCGCGGCGGTGGTGGGCGATGCGGCCGCCGCGCACCTTGGCCAGGTTGCGTTCGGCGAACAGCACCGCGCCGCGGCTGGGGCGTTCGGCCAGCTGGATCAGCTTGAGCAGGGTGCTCTTGCCGGCGCCGGAGTGGCCGGTGACGAACAGCATCTCGCCGGTTTCCACCGAGAAATCCACGTCGTCCAGGGCGACAAGGCCGCCCGGGTATTGCTTGCTGACGTGGTCGAAACGCAGGACCGGCATGCGCGCTGTCGCTCAGGGGGACCCGCAGTATCGCCCGAGGCGCCGGCGGCGACCAGCGCGGGAAGAGCGGTCAGCGCGAATCCCGCGACCAGCCGAGCCGGAAGCGCGCGAACATCCGGCCGCGAAGCTTCACTTTGCCGCCGTGTCCCGGCCTAGTGCTGCTTGTTCGGCGTGCGGGTGACCAGCGACTTCAGGCCACGGCCGATCCGCGCCAGCAGCGAGGCCTGTGCAGCAGGCGCGCCAGCGGCAGCCGACCCGGCGGCAGGCGGGGCGACGGCTGGCGATGCCGTCCCGGCGCCGGCCTGCGGCGGCGTGGCCACCGTGCCCTGGTCCAGGCGCTTGCCGCCGCGACGCCGGCGCGGCTTGCGTTGCGGGCGCTCACCATCGGCCACGACTGCTGCCGCCGGAGCCACTGCTGCGGGGGCTGCAGCGACCGCGGGCGAGGCCGCGACCTCGCCCTCGACCCGCGGCTTGCGCGGCGGACGCGGGCCACGGCTGTCGCTGCCGCCCGGGCGGCGTTCGCCGCTGCGCGGACCCGAACGCTCGCCGCGGCCACCCGGGCCGCCGCGGCCACCGCCGCGCTTGGCGTCCTCGGCGGCACGCGCCTCGCGCACCTCCTTGAAGATCTCGCCGATGCTCTCGCCGTCTTCCGGCTGCGCTTCCACCCCTTCGCGCGGCTTGCGCGGCAGCGCGACCAGCATCTCCGGGGTGACGTGTTCGCCCGGGATCTTCTGGTCGATGAACGCCTCGATGTCCGGCAGCGACATGCCGTAGCGCTCGCAGGCGAAGCTGATCGCGTCGCCCTCGGCGCCCAGCCGCGCGGTGCGGCCGATGCGGTGCACGTAGTCCTCGGCATCGAACGGCAGGTCGTAGTTGTAGACGTGCGACACGCCGTCGATATGCAGGCCGCGCGCGGCCACGTCGGTGGCCACCAGCAGTTCCAGCTGGCCGGCCTGGAATTTCTTCAGCAGCGATTCGCGCTTCTTCTGCGGCACGTCGCCGCTGAGCACGCCGACCCGGTAGCCGGCGCGTTCCAGGCCACGGGCGACGCGTTCCACGAAGGCCTTGGTGTTGACGAAGACCATCGTGCGCGCGCCCTCGCTGCGCGACAGCAGGCTGATCAGCAGCGGCAGCTTCTCTTCATCGGCCGGGTAATAGAGCTTCTGCCGGACCCGCGCGGCAGTGATGTGCTCGGTTTCCACGACCAGCTTCTCCGGCTCGTTCATGTGCTCGTAGGCGAGCTCCAGCACCCGGTGCGAGAGGGTGGCGGAGAACAGCAGGGTCTGGCGGGTGGTGCGCTCCGGCATCCGCCTCAGCAGGAAGCGGATGTCCTTGATGAAGCCGAGGTCGAACATGCGGTCGGCCTCATCCAGCACGCACACCTCGCAGGCGTGCAGCGACACCACCTTGTGCTGCTTGACGTAGTCGATCAACCGGCCCGGGGTGGCGATGATCACGTCGGTGCCGCGCTGCAGCAGTTCGCGCTGCTTGTCGTAATCGACGCCGCCATAGACCAGCGCGAAGGTCAGGCCCAGCTGGTCGCCGAGCTTGACCGCGTCCTTGTGGATCTGGATCGCCAGTTCGCGGGTTGGCGCCAGGATCAGTGCGCGCGGGTCTTCCGCCTTGCGGTCGGCCAGCGCCGGACGCTTGAGCAGGCGGTCGATCACCGCGACCAGGAACGCCAGGGTCTTGCCGGTGCCGGTCTGCGCCTGGCCGGCGACGTCGCGGCCGTGCAGCGCCAGCGGCAGGGTCAGCGCCTGGATCGGGGTGCAGCGCAGGAAGCCGGCGGATTCCAGGCCTGCAAGCAGGGCCGGATGCAGGTCGAAGCTGTCGAAGGAAATGTCGGTAAGCGGTTTGTCGGACACGGAGGCGGCCTCTGGCGGCATGGCACGCGCGTTCACGGGAACTTCGCGCTGCACGTTCGCACTTGTATGAATGGGGGGCAGCCACGCAGACTGCCGGGAGGATCCGGGGCTGTTGGTTCCCGGCACGGCACCTTGAAAACCGGGGTGCATTCCCCAAGTTTACCATCCCGGCGCCGCCGACCCGGCGCCCGAGTCTTTGGAGCCCCCATGAGCAACACCGTTCTGCACGCCACCGACGCCGATTTCGCCGACCACGTGCTGGCCTCCGACCAGCCGGTGCTGGTGGATTTCTGGGCACCGTGGTGCGGCCCGTGCAAGATGATCGCGCCGGCGCTGGACGAACTGGCCGGCACCTACGCCGGGCGCGCCAGGATCGTGAAGGTCGACGTCGACCAGAACCAGGCCACCGCGCTCAAGTACCACGTGCGCTCGATCCCGATGCTGCTGCTGTTCAAGGACGGCCAGGTCCAGGCTACCCAGATCGGCGCGGTCGGCAAGGGCCAGCTCGCGCAGATGATCGACAAGGCGCTCTGAGCGCTTGCAACCCGCGCGGGGTTCACCCCGCGCCTGCGTTCCGGCCGCATTGCTCCGGCGGGCCACGCACGGCCGGCCCCACCGCCACGTCCTGCCCGCAGTTGCGCGCGATACCGCGCCAGTGCTAGTTTCCCGCTCGACCCGGCGCCGATCCACCGCCCCCCGGCGCGCCGCACCCTTCTGACCGCTCCAATCGGAGCCTTTCCCGACGACCCGCCCGCAACCCAGCGGGCGCTCGCAACGCAAGCGAGGATTTCCCTTGTCCGACCCGACCAACGACGCCACCGGCGAACCCGCCGAGAAGCGCGTGCGCAAGACCCGCGTGGCCAAGGCCAGCACCCCCGAGTCCGCCGCGACTCCAGCACCTCCTTCAGCACCTGCCGCCGCAGCCGCACCTGCAGCCGCGCCGGCACCGCAACCCCCCGCTGCCGCACCGGCCGAGGCGTCGCGGCCGCAAAATCCCGGCAATCCCGGCAATCCCGGCAATCCCGGCAACGAAGGCCGGCCGCAACGAAAACCGCAACGAGCCGCGCAACGAGAACCGCAGCGAAGGTGGCGGCAACGAGGGCGGCGATGGTGGTGGCAACTTCGACCGCGATGGCCAGCCGCGCCAGAACAACAACAACCGCCGCGAGCGCTTCAAGAACCGCCGCGACCGCCAGCGCGACCGCTACCGCGAAGGCGGCATGCCGGACGACGGCGGCAACGGCGAGAACTTCGTGCCGCGCCCGCATCCGCAGGTGCCGGAAGGCTTCCCGCAGTACTCGCTGGGCGACCTCAAGCGCCTGCCCGCGCACAAGCTGATCGAGATCGCCGAGCAGTTGCAGATCAGCGAGGGCGTGGCCCGCGCGCGCAAGCAGGACATCATCTTCGCGGTGCTGAAGGTGCTGACCCGGCATGGCGAAGGCGTCGCCGCCGACGGCGTGCTGGAGATCCTGCCGGACGGCTTCGGCTTCCTGCGCGCAGCCGAGGCCAGCTACCTGGCCGGCCCGGATGACACCTACATCAGCCCGTCGCAGATCCGCCGCTTCAACCTGCGCACCGGCGACCATCTGTCCGGCCGCATCCGCTGGCCGAAGGACGGCGAGCGCTACTTCGCGCTGTCGATCGTGGACACCATCAACGGCGAGCCGATCGAGGCGTCGAAGAACAAGGCGCTGTTCGAGAACCTGACCCCGCTGTTCCCGCGCAAGAAGTTCAAGCTGGAACGCGGCGACGGTTCCAGCGAGGACATCACCGGCCGCATCCTCGACCTGATGGCGCCGCAGGGCAAGGGCCAGCGCGCCCTGATCGTCAGCCCGCCGAAGGCCGGCAAGACGATGATGATGCAGCAGATCGCCAGCGCGATTACCTACAACCATCCCGACGTGCACCTGATCGTGCTGCTGATCGACGAGCGCCCGGAGGAAGTCACCGAGATGCAGCGCACCGTGCGCGGCGAAGTGATCTCCTCGACCTTCGACGAGCCCGCCGCGCGCCACGTGCAGGTCGCCGAAATGGTGATCGAGCGCGCCAAGCGCCTGGTCGAGCACAAGAAGGACGTGGTGATCCTGCTCGACTCGATCACCCGCCTGGCCCGCGCCTACAACAACGTGCTGCCCAGCTCCGGCAAGGTGCTCACCGGCGGCGTCGACGCCAACGCGCTGCACCGGCCGAAGCGCTTCTTCGGCGCCGCCCGCAACGTCGAGGAAGGCGGCAGCCTGACCATCATCGCCACCGCCCTGGTCGACACCGGCAGCGCGATGGACAAGGTGATCTACGAGGAATTCAAGGGCACCGGCAACAGCGAAGTGCACCTGGACCGCCGCATCACCGAGAAGCGCGTGTACCCGGCGATCAACGTCAACGGCTCCGGCACCCGCCGCGAGGATTACCTGATCGAGCCGGACCTGCTGCAGAAGATCTGGATCCTGCGCAAGCTGCTGCACCCGATGGACGAGATCGCGGCGATGGAATTCCTGCTCGACAAGATGAAGAGCACGAAATCCAACGACGAGTTCTTCGGTTCGATGAAGCGCTGAGGCCACGCCATCGGCAAACGGAAAGCCCCGCATCGCGGGGCTTTTTCGTGTTCGGCGGGCGCGGGCGCGGATGGCGCGGCTTCACTCGTCCACGCTTTCCAGGCTGGACTGCAGGTAGCGCCATCCGCCATCGACCTGTCGCAGCAGCACGCGGCCGCGGCGCAGGATCTCGTCGCGGTCGCGGCCTTCCACCCACAGCACCGCGGCATCGCCATCGAGGCGCCCGCGCAGGATCCGCGCCTGCACCGGGGTGCCGTCGCGCAGGTCCTTGAGCGCGGCGCGGGCGTCGTCCTGGTCCTCGGACTTCAGCCGCCAGGCGTTGTAATCGTCGCCGACCAGCGTGCGCAGCACGCCCAGGTCGCCCTTTGCCACCGCCGCGACCCACGCGTGGTAGGCCTTGCCGGGTTCGCCGCCGTCCGCCGGCAAGGGCGTGCCCGGCGGTGGCGTCACCGCCACGTCGAAGCGCAGGTCGAAGTCGTAGGTTTCGCCGAAGAAATCGCCCGGTTCGGCCAGGACCCAGCGCCCGGCAACGCGGCCGCCCGGCGCCGCCTCCAGCTTGAATTCGCCGTAGCCGGAGGAATTGAACGATGCGTTCGGATTGTTGTGCGAGAAATACAGGCCGCACTCGCTGCCGTCGGTATCGATGCACACCCGCACGTAGCCCGCGCTGGCTTCGCCAAGCTGCTGCTCCGCCGCGGTGGTGGCCTGGAACGCGGCCGCGACCTTGCCGGCGTCCATCGGCACGTCGCTGAGGTAGACGTAGGTGCGGGCGGCCGACGGGTCCGGCTCTTCGTCCACCGCCACCGCGATCACGTGCTTCACCTCGATCCGCACCTCGCCCTTGCGGAAGTGCCCACCGCCGCGATCCGCCGCGCCCGCCGCAAGCGCGGCGCACAGCAACGCCACGCCGAAACCGAACCGTGTTGCGCGCATGACCCACCCCTGCCCTGCCGTCGATACAGACGGCAACGCGAAGCGGTTATCGCAGCGGCCGCCGGCATGCCGGCGTCGCGGGCTCAGCCCGCGGGCGTGGGGATGACCTTCACCGGGGAATTCGTCGCGATCGGCAACGGGCCGCCCGGCGACGATGCCGCCAGGCACTCCTTCGAGGCCAGCGCGCGCGCCTCGAGCTCCTTCCGGTAGGCCTCCGAACCGCCACCGCCGCTGCGCAATTCGAAGCTCACCGGGAACGACATCTCGGTCGCCACCGCGATCCCGCCCACCTGTTCGGGCTGGTAGCGCAGGCCCTCGATCCAGTCCGTCAGCGCGTCGCGAAACGACGTCACGTAGCGGTTGCCGGTGCCTTCGATCGGCTCGATCGCGGCGACCTTGGTGCTGCCGTCTGGCTGGATCGCATACGTCACTTCGTACGTGCCTTCCGCGCCCCGGCGCTGCATCTCCTTCGGATAGCGCGGCGGCGGCATGAACCAAGGCCCTGCATTCACCAGCGACGGCCCATTGCCCTTGAAATCCAGCCCCATCCGGTAACCGCCCGCGGCCGGGATGGCGCAGGCCCCGACTCGCACGAACGTGACCGCCGCGGCCGGGACGCCGTCCTGCTTCGCCGGCTCGTATTGCCACGAAGCCACCCGCTTCTCGATGAAGCCGCGGATCGCCTCCGGCAGGTCGGCGGGCGCCTCCACCTTGACCGGCTTGCCGGCGGCATCGACCTCGACGCGCACGCTGGCGTTGAAGGCGACCACGTCCGGCTTGGCCGCTGCCGGCTCGGCCGCCTGTCCACTGGTGGCAGCCAAGACCCCCAGCAGCAGCGCTGCGCGTGTGGTCTTCATCTCCCCGATCCTCAGAGTGACTTGCCGATGACGCTCTTGTCGCTCAGCTCGAACGGTGAGACGCCGGCCAGCATTTCGTTGCCGTTGAGGTCGGATACACCGACTCTCGATGCATGATCGGCCGGCAGCCAGGGTGCGGCCAGGTTGGGACCACGGAACTCGTGACGCCATGTACCGGTCAAGCCCTCCGGGCCAGCGCCGGGCGAGCCCAGCATGTAGTCGACCGGCACACGCACGGTCAGCGCTTCGGCGGACAGGGGCGACTGCCCTTCCGACGCCACGTCGAAGGTCCAGCGCTTGGCGGCGGCACTGGCATTGCGCTCCAGCATCGTTCGCGCGCGGTCCAGCAGGCTCGAACCGCCCTTGACGTTCAACAGGCTGGACTGGGCGGCGAACACTTCGGCCACCGTGCCATCCGGGTTCAGGCGCAGGTTGAGCAACACCATGCCTTCCACGCCAACGCGCTGCAGCTCGGACGGATACTTTGGCGGCTGCAACCGCTTGGAGGTGATCCAGACCAGCGGCGCCGGCGCTTCACCCGCCACGCTCATGCGCGGATGCGCCTTCTTGCTGGCCTGCTCGGCCTCGTATTGCTGTGTTGTGTTGGGCCGGAAGACCACGTTGTCGACCGTAACCCGGTAGCCCTGCGCCATCTCCTCCGCCGCCAGCGTGATGCGCATTGGCGATGTCGCGATTGCCGCCTTGCCGTCGACCAGGATCGGCTTGAAGCGCCAGGCTGGTACTGCACGCCGCACCAGTTTCTCGACCTGGGGATCGAGCTTGGTGGTGATCCGGTAGTCCATGACCCGCCCTTCCGGGTCGATGCTGAGTTCGCCGTCCACGCGCATCGTCAGCACGCTTTCGCCCTTGCCCGGTCCAACGGGTGCCTGTGCGCTGGCGCTTGCGGCCGCGACCAGCAGCACCGACACCATTGAGATCCTGATCACGCGCATCCGTTCACCCCTGCATTCGATCCGGGGCCGAGTATGCCCAGCCGCGGCGCCTGCCTCAATCGCGGATACTGGCGGTTCCCGGATGGAGCGACCCGGCATGCACGGCGGCGGTCTCGAACTTGCGTTGGTGTTCCTGCTCGCGGCGGTGGTCGCGGTGCCGGTGTTCAAGCGCTTCGGGCTGGGCGCGGTGCTTGGCTACCTGGTGGCCGGGGTGCTGCTGGGACCACATGCGCTGCGGGTGATCGCCGATGCGGAACCGGTGCTGGCGGCCAGCGAGATCGGCGTGGTGATGCTGCTGTTCGTGATCGGCCTGGAACTCTCGCTGCCGCGGCTGACGGTGATGCGCAGGCCGATCTTCGGCGTAGGCGGGCTGCAGGTGCTGCTGTGCGGCGGGGTGCTGGCGGCGCTGGCGCTGGGCAGCGGGATGGGCTGGAAGACGGCGCTGGTGGTCGGTGCCGGGCTGGCGCTGTCGTCGACCGCGGTCGGCCTGCAGCTGCTGTCCGAGCGCAAGGAGCTCGGCAGCGAACACGGGCGGCTGGCGTTCGCGATCCTGCTGTTCCAGGACCTCGCGGCGATCCCGCTGCTGGCGGCGATCCCGCTGCTCGGCAAGGCCGGCGCTGCCGACCTGGGCATGGCCGATGTGGCCAGTGCGCTGCTGGCGATCACCGCGCTGGTGCTGGGCGGGCGCTACCTGTTGCGCCACCTGTTCCGCATCATCGCGCGCACCGGCATGCCGGAAGTGTTCACCGCCACCGCGTTGCTGGTGGTGCTGGGCAGCGCCTGGCTGCTGCAACTGGCGGGACTGAGCGCCGGCCTTGGCGCGTTCCTGGCCGGCGTGCTGCTGGCCGAATCCGAATACCGGCACGAACTGGAAGCGCAGATCCGCCCGTTCGAGGGCCTGCTGCTCGGGCTGTTCTTCATGGCGGTTGGCATGAGCATCGACCTGCAGCGGATCGCCGCCGAGCCGCTGCTGATCGCGGCCGGGGTGGCACTGCTGCTGGCGGTGAAATTCGCGCTGCTGTTCGCGCTTGGCCTGCGTCCCGGCAGGCTGGACGTGCGCGGCGCGCTGCTGCTGGGCGGGGTGCTGGCGCTGGGCGGCGAGTTCGCGTTCGTGGTGTTCGGCGAAGCCGCGAAGGCCGGGCTGCTGGACGCCGCCGCGCGTGACCGGCTGGTGGCGATCGTCGGCCTGTCGATGGCGGCCACCCCGCTGCTGCTGATGCTGATCACGCGCCTGGCGCCGGAACCGCACCCGCACGCGGCGCCCGCCTACGACCGGATCCCGGACGAACATCCGCAGGTGCTGGTGGCCGGCTTCGGCCGCTTCGGCCAGATCGTGGCGCGCCTGCTGTGGTCGCAGAAGATCCGGTTCGTGGCGATCGATCCGGATGTCGCGCAGGTGGACCTGTCGCGCCGCTTCGGCAACCCGATCTATTACGGCGACCCGACCCAGCCGGAACTGCTGCGCGCGGCCGGCGCGGCCGGGGTGAAGGTGTTCGTGGTGGCGATCGACGGCGTCGAGGCGAGCCTGCGGATGGTGCGGCTGCTGCGCACCCGCTATCCCGACGGACGCGTGTTCGCGCGCGCGCGCGACCGCCGGCACGCGTGGCAGCTGATGGACCTGGGTGCCCACGTGTTCCGCGAGTTCTTCGGCAGCAGCGTGGAAATGGGACGCGAGGTGCTGGTGGCGCTGGGGATGTCGCCGGAGCAGGCGGCGGACCGCGCACGCCGCTTCCGCGCCTTCGACGAGAAGCTGCTGGAAGCGCAGCGCCAGCTGCAGGACGACGAGGACGCGCTGCTGCAGCAGGCGCAGGATGCCGGTCGCGAGCTGTCGGAGCTGTTCGAGGCGGACCGCGGCGAGGGCTCGCTGGGACGCATCGTGGAACGCGGCGACTGAGGCGTCGCCGTCATCCCGCTTCCGCGGGAATGGCGATCACGAACGCCGTTACTCCCGCAGGAACCTCGCCATCGACACCTGCGAGCTTGCGCCTGACGGCGGCGCGAGTTCGGCGGCGACATCCACGTAGCCGCGCATCACCGCGACCTCGCGCGGGGTGCGGTTGAGGGCATCGCGCTGGTCGGGGTCGGCGCCTTCGCGCAGCAGCGCCTGGGCGACGCGCAGCAGGCCGTGCAGGGCGGCGAGATGGAGCGGGCCGAAGCCGCGGGTATCACGCGCATCCAGCCGCACCTCCTCGTCGAACAGGCGCTCAAGCCCGGCCAGCACCACCTCTTCCGCGCACGGCGTGCCGGCTTCGGCGCGCGCGCCCAGCAGCAGCAGCAGCGGGGTGAGGCCGCCGGCCGCGGCCTGCTGCGGGTCGGCGCCGGCCAGCAGCAGGGTGTCGAGCAGGGCGACCAGGCGCGGGCGTTCGCGCGCGGTGAAGCCGTACAGGGTGGCGCAGTGCAGCGGACTCAGTCCCTGCGCGTCGGTGGCCTGCAGGTCGGCGCCGGCCTGCAGCAGCCGCGACACCAGTTCCGGCAACCCCAGCGCCGCCGCCAGCATCAGCACGGTGACATCGCCCGGCAGGCGTTGCTCCAGGCCGGCGCCGGCATCCAGCAGGCAGTCGACGATCTCGACCTGGCGCATGCTCACCGCCGCCGACAACGGGGTGGCGCCGGTATGCGCGGCCAGTGCCGGGTTCGCGCCGCGCGCCAGCAACAGGTCGACCAGCGCGCGGTGGCCGCCGCCGGCCGCGCGCAGCAGTGCGCTGCAGCCCTGGCTGTCGACGGCATCCACCGGCAGGCCGAGGTCGAGCAGGCGGCGCACCGCATCGGTATCGCCAACGATCGCCGCGGCCGGCACGTCGCTGGCCTGCAGCGGCCGCCGCGGCAGCCGCCAGCCGCGCCAGTCAGCCAGTCGGCAAGGTCGCGGCGGCCGGCGGCAAGGGCAACCCCCAGCGGGGTCTGGCCATCGGCGGCACGCCGGTCCGGCGCGGCACCGGCGGCGACCAGCGGCTTGAGGGCGTCCCCGCGACCAAGCGCGGCGGCCACGTGCAGTGCGCTCATGCCGTGGCTGTCGCGGGCGTCGAGGTCGACCCCATGCGCGATCAGGCGCTGCAGCAACCGGGTCCAGTGCAGGCGCACCGCCAGTGCCAGCGGCGGATCGCCGGCGGGCGAGGCGCCATAGGGATCGGCGCCACGCTCCAGTAGTTCCAGCGCGAAGCGTTGCGCGTTCGGTACCGGCGCCTGCCCAAGGCACGCACCGAGCCAGGTCGCGAAGCCGCCGCCACCCGCCGGCGAGCCGCCGGCGGCGAACAGGACCCGCAGGGTGTCGATCCCGTCCGCGCCGCGCGCCAGCGCCGCCGCCACCGGCGACGGCGCCCCCGGGACCCGCGCCTCGGCCTGCGCGCCGTGGCGCAGCAGCCATTCGACCCGCGCCGGTGCGGCGGCAACCTCGGCATAGTTGCGGCGGGCGATCGGCCAGCACGCCATCGTCGTCATCGTCCATCGCGATCGGCAGTTTCCGTTGCGGATCCAGCGCGGCGACCAGCGCCCAGCGACCGCCGGCGGCGGCCACGTCGACCGCGCTGCGGCCTTCGGCATCCTGCAACTGCGCGTCCACGCCGAGCGCCAGCAGGCGCTTGACCAGCGCGATCGAGGGTGCGTCCGCGGCCACCGCGAGATGCAGCGCAGTCGCGCCCGCGCCATCGCAGTCGCGCGGGTCGGCATGCGCTTCCAGCAGGGTTTCCAGCGCCGGCAGGGCGGCGTTGCGGGCACTTTCCAGCAGCGGCGTGCGGCCCTCGCCATCACGCGCGTGGACGTCGGCGCCGGCATCCAGCAGGGCGGCGACGATCCCCGAATGGCCGGCGAATGCGGCTTCGTGCAGGGCGCTGCGGCCGCGGCCGTCGCGTGCATCCACCCGCGCCTTGTGCCGCAGCAGCAGCTGCACGCCGGCGGCATCGTCCTCTTCGGTGCCGGCCGCGGCCAGCAGCACCGGCTGGCCGCCCGTGGGTTCCGGCCTGGCGCCGCGTTCCAGCAGGAAGCGCGCCAGCCGCCAGTTGCCGGCGCTGCAGGCGATGCCGAGCGGCGATACCCCTTCGCCGTTCAGCGCATCCACGTCGGCGCCGGCGTCGCGCAGCAAGGCCGCCACGCCGGGATCGGAGCTGCGCGCGGCGTGGTGCAGCGGGGTATTGCCATCGGCGTCGGTGGCGCGCGGGTCGGCGCCATTGGTGAGCAGGGTCATCACCGCTTCCGGCCGGCCGTGCCAGCTGTCGCGGGTGGCGGCGAGCAGTGGCGTGGTCGCGGCCTGCGCGGCGTTGAGGTCCACCCCGCGGGCGATCAGCGCACGCAGCAGGCGCAGGTCGGGCAGCACCGCCGCCAGCACCGGCAGCCCACGGCGGTCGCGGTCGCCGGCGGGTGGCGGGGCCTGCGCATCGGCGCCTGCTTCGAGCAGCTGCAGCGCGCGTTCGACCCGTCCCGCCCGCGCCACCGCATACAGTTCGCGGGTCCGTGCCTCGACATCGACCACCGCCCCGGCCGCCACCGGCGGCGGCGGTTCGTGCGCGGGGGTGGCGGCCTCCGCTTCGGCTTCGGCCTCCTCCATCTCCACCACCGGCAGCCCGTGCACCAGCAGCCGCGACGGCGCCGACTGCAGCAGCGCGTGCGCCAGCGGCAGCAACGCGGCATAGGCGCCGGTGGCGACGGTGCGGGCGAAACCCGCCAGCAGGCCGGGCCAGGCCAGGGCGATCCCCCCACCCAGCAGCAGCAGCGCCGGTACCGCGACCTGCAACCCGCTCCAGGCTCCGCGTTCGTGCGCTGCCTGCGCGGCGAAGCGCGCGCGGATGCCGCCGCCTTCGCGTTCAAGCCCATGCCACAGCGGCCAGTGCCGCCACAGCAGCAGCAATGCCACCGCACTGGCGGCGCTCATCACCAGCGTCGGCAGCAGTCCCGGCGAGGCCCGCAACGCCTGCAGCGGCCATGCCGCGAGCAGGACCGCGAAGATGAAGCCCGCGGCCCACAGCAGCGCCAGCGCGAGTGCATCGCGGCCGCCGCGCGCGCTGCCGCGGGTCCCGCGCAGCAGGGCGATACCGAGCGCGGCCGGCACCTGCGCCAGCCAGGCCAGTGCACCGGCGGTGCCGACATCGAACCAGCAGGCAGCGGCCAGCAGCATCGACAGCACGACCAGCGCGAACCCCGGGCCGCGGCGTGGCTCAGGCATCGGTGCCCCAGTCCTCGGTCATCGGATCCAGCATGGTCGGCGGGAACTGCAGGTGGAAGCCGCGGCCGGCAAGGTTGGCGCGGACCACGTCGGGATTTTCGCGCGCCAGCGTGCGTCCCGGCGCCAGGTCCACGTCCAGCACGAACTGCAGCGCACCCAGTTGCGTGCGCAGCGGCTCCGGCAGGCGGGCGAAATCGTCGCGTGCCGCCAGGTAGACGTAGGTGTCGGCCTTTTTCAGGCTCTTGTAGACGAAAGCAAGCATCGCGCATCCCGCGAAAGACCGCCTGATTGTGCGGGAAAGCGCGGTGCGACGGAACCGCCAGCGCGACCTTCGGCACAAGCGCCGGCGCGCGCGGCTGCTACCCTGCGGCCGACCTCGATCCCGGACCGCACGATGCGCCTCGCCCCGCTTGCCGCCGCCCTGTTGCTCACTTCCCTGTCCGCAACGGCCGCCGAGCCGCTGCGCCTGGCCGAGGCGATGGCCGATCCGGACTGGATCGGCCCGCCGGTGGAAGACGCGTGGTGGCGCTGGGACGGCAAGGCCGCGCAGTACATCCTGAAGCGCAAGGGCACGCGGATCGGCGACACCTGGCAGGTCGGCATCGACGGCGGCGCGCCGGCCATGCTCGAAGGCAGTGCGCGCGCCGACCTCGACGCGGCCAGCGCACTCCTGGACACCAGCGGCAGCCGCAGCGCGTTCGTCCGCAACGGCGACGTGTTCGTGCGCGACCTGCGCAGCGGCGCGCTGACCCAGCTGACCCGCAGCAACGAACCTGAAGCGCGCCTGTTGTGGAGCCGCGACGGTGCGCTGGCCTGGCGCGGCGCGGACGCGTGGTACCGCTGGGACGGCCGCGCCACCGTGCAGGCGGCGCAGGCGAAGGCGGAGGACGCACCGGGCACGCCGCCCAAACCGGACGACCTGCGCGACCGCCAGCTGCGCCTGATCGAAACCCTGAAGAACGACCGCGCCCTGCGCGAGGCCGCGCGCGAGCAGGGCGAGGCCTGGCGCAAGGCCGACCCGACCCGCGCAGCCGCGCCGGTGTACCTGGGCGCGGGCGTGGACATCGTCGATTCCGCGCTGTCGCCGGACGGTCGCTGGCTGCTGGTCGCCACCACCGAGAAGGGCGCCGCCACCGGCACCGCCGGCAAGATGCCGATGTACGTCACCGAATCCGGCTACGAGGAATTCGAGGACGTGCGCACCCGGGTCGGCCGCGCCGATCCGCTGCCGCAGAAGCTGTGGCTGGCCGAGGTTGCAACCGGCAAGGTCAGCGAACTCAAGTTCGACGCCCTGCCCGGCATCGCCAGCGATCCGCTGGCGGCGCTGCGCAAGGCCGCCGGCAAGGAGGCGCTGAAGGGCAACCGCGCGGTGCAGGTCGCCACCAGCGGCGACAACGGCGATGCGCCGGCCCTGCTGTGGAGCAACGACAGCCGCAACGCAGCGGTGATGGTGCGTGCGATCGACAACAAGGATCGCTGGATCGCCACCGTCGACCTTGCCGCCGCGAAACTGCAGCCGCGCCACCGGCTCACCGACCCGGCGTGGATCAACTGGGGCTTCAACGACTTCGGCTGGCTGGCCGACGGCAGCACGCTCTGGTACCTCAGCGAGGAAAGCGGCTACTCGCACCTGTACACCCTCAATGGCGGAAGCAGGGCGCAGCTCACCGACGGCAAGTGGGAAGCCTCGTCGGTGGTGCCGGCGCGCGATGGCAGCAGCTTCTGGTTCCTGTGCAACCGTTCGCGGCCGGGCGATTACGAAGTGTGCAACGTGCCGGCGCGCGGTGGCGCGGTGCGCGAAGTCACCGCGCTGGATGGCGTCGAGAGCTTCCGCCTGTCGCCCGACGGCGCCAGGCTGCTGGTGCGCAATTCCTCTGCCTACATGCCGCCGCAGGCCTACGTGGTCGATGCGGCGGGCGGCCAGGCGAAGCAGTTGACCGATACCCGCACACCGGAATTCAAGGCGCGCGAATGGCTCCAGCCGCAGATCGTGCAGGTGCCTTCGAAGCATGGTGCCGGCACCATCTGGGGCAAGTACTACGGTCCGGCGACGATGGAGCCCGGCCGCAAGTATCCGGTCGTGATGTTCGTGCATGGCGCCGGCTACCTGCAGAACGTGTCGGCGCGCTACCCGAACTACTACCGCGAGCAGATGTTCCACAACCTGCTGGTGCAGCAGGGCTACATCGTGCTGGACCTCGACTACCGCGCCTCCGAAGGCTACGGCCGCGACTGGCGCACCGCGATCTATCGCTGGATGGGCAAGCCGGAGCTGGAGGATTACCTGGACGGCCTCGACTGGCTGGTCGAGAACAAGCAGGGCGACCGCGAGCGCGCCGGCATCTACGGCGGCAGCTACGGCGGCTTCATGGCCTTCGTCGCGCTGTTCAAGCAGCCCGGCGTGTTCAAGGCCGGTGCCGCGTTGCGCCCGGTCAGCGACTGGTCGCAGTACAACCACGAGTACACCAGCAACATCCTCAACACGCCGGAACTCGACCCCGAGGCCTACAAGCGCTCGAGCCCGTTGGAATACGCTGAAGGCCTGCAGGACTCGCTGCTGATCGCGCACGGGATGATCGACGACAACGTGTTCTACAAGGATTCGGTGATGCTGGCGCAGAAGCTGATCGAGCTGCGCAAGGACAAGTGGGAGCTGGCGTCGTACCCGCTGGAACGGCACGGGTTCACCCATCCGGATGCGTGGTACGACGAATACCGGCGCATCCACGAGCTGTTCGAGCGCACCCTGAAGTAAGCCACGCCCATGCTTCGCATCACCGAACTGAAGTTGCCGCTGGACCACGACGAGGCTGCATTGCCCGCGGCGATCGTCGCGCGGCTTGGCATCAAGCCCGACGAGCTGACCGCCTACAGCGTCGCCAAGCGCAGCTACGACGCGCGCAAGCGCGGCGCGATCGTGCTGATCTACTCGGTGGACGTGGACACCCCGCGCGAGGCGGAACTGCTGGCGCGCCTGCAACAGGAGCCCGGCAGGTCCGGCAGCAAGGTCATCCCGACCCCGGACACCACGTACAAGTTCGTCGCGCAGGCACCGGCGCACCTGCCGCTGCGCCCGCTGGTGGTCGGCATGGGGCCCTGCGGCCTGTTCGCCGGATTGGTGCTGGCGCAGATGGGCTTCAAGCCGATCATCCTGGAACGCGGCAAGGCGGTGCGCGAACGCACGGTCGACACCTTCGGCCTGTGGCGGAAGAAGGTGCTGGATCCGGAATCCAACGTGCAGTTCGGCGAGGGCGGCGCCGGCACGTTCTCCGACGGCAAGCTGTACAGCCAGATCAGCGACAAGCTGCACCACGGCCGCAAGGTGCTGGCCGAGTTCGTGGCCGCCGGTGCGCCGGAGGAAATCCTCTACGTCAGCAAGCCGCACATCGGCACGTTCCGGCTGGTGTCGATGGTGGAACGCATGCGCGCGACCATCGAATCGCTGGGCGGCGAGATCCGTTTCGGCAGCCGCGTCGATGACATCCACGTGGAAACCGGTGCGGACGGCGTGCGCCATCTGCGCGGGGTCACCCTTGCGAATGGCGAACAGTTGCGCGCCGACCACGTGGTGCTCGCGCTCGGCCACAGCGCGCGCGACACCTTCGCGATGCTGCATGCGCGCGGCGTGTTCCTCGAAGCCAAGCCGTTCTCGGTGGGCTTCCGCATCGAGCATCCGCAATCGCTGATCGACCAGGCCCGCTTCGGCCCGCAGGCCGGCCATGAACTGCTCGGCGCGGCCGACTACAAGCTGGTGCACCACGCCAGCAACGGGCGCTCGGTGTACAGCTTCTGCATGTGCCCGGGCGGCACCGTGGTCGCCGCCGCCAGCGAACCCGGCCGCGTGGTCACCAACGGCATGAGCCAGTACTCGCGCAACGAGCGCAATGCCAATGCCGGCATCGTGGTCGGGATCACGCCGGAGGATTACACGCCCCATGGCGAGGGTCCGCTGGCCGGCATCGCCCTGCAACGGCATTGGGAATCGCAGGCCTACGCACTCGGCGGCGGCGATTACCTGGCGCCGGCGCAACGGGTCGGCGACTTCATCCGCAACCGCCCCTCGACGCGGTTCGGTGCGGTGCTGCCGTCGTACACGCCGGGCGTGACATTGGGTTCACTGGACGAAGCGCTGCCGCGCTACGCCATCGACGCCATCCGCGAGGCGCTGCCCGCGTTCGAGCGGCAGATCCGGGGCTTCGCGATGGAGGACGCGCTGCTGACCGGCGTGGAGACACGCACTTCGTCACCGCTGCGCATCACCCGCGGCGAGGACGGTCACAGCCGCAACACCCGCGGCCTGTTCCCGGCCGGCGAAGGCGCGGGTTACGCGGGCGGCATCCTGTCGGCCGGCGTGGATGGCATCAAGACCGCCGAAGCAGTGGCGCGCAGCATCCTCGCGGGTGCGTGAGGCCTGCGCTCAGCGCTCCAGGATCGCGACCACGCCCATGCCGCCGGCGGTGCAGATCGAGACCAGGCAACGGCCACCGCCGCGAAGCTTCAGTTCCTTCGCGGCCGCGGCGACGATGCGCGCACCGGTCGCCGCGAATGGGTGGCCGGCGGCCAGCGACGAACCGTTGGGGTTGATCTTCGCCGGGTCGATGCGGCCCAGCGGCGCCTCGAGGCCAAGGCGGGTCCTGCAGTAGTCCTCGCTCTCCCACGCCCGCAGGGTGCACAGCACCTGCGCGGCGGAAGGCTTCGTGGATCTCGTAGAAATCGAAATCCTGCAGCGTGAGCCCGTTGCGCTTGAGCATCTCGGCCACCGCCACCGTTGGCGCCATCAGCAGGCCTTCGCCGTGCACGAAATCGACCGCGGCGACCTGCGCGTCACGCAAATGGCACAGCACTTCGTGGCCGTGCGCGGCCGCCCACTCGTCGCTGGCCAGCAGGCAGGCGGAAGCACCGTCGGTCAGCGGGGTCGAATTGCCGGCGGTGAGGGTGCCGCGGCCGGAGCTCTTGTCGAACGCCGGCAGGCGTGGACAGCTTCTCCAGGCTGCTGTCCGGGCGCAGCACGTTGTCGCGCGAGACCCCACGGAAGCTGACCACCAGGTCATCGAAGAAGCCGCGCTCGTAGGCCGCGGCCAGCTTGTGGTGGGAGGCGACGGCCAGCTCGTCCTGCGAATCGCGGGAGATGTTCCACTCCTTCGCCATGTCCTCGCAGTGGTTGCCCATCGACTTGCCGGTGCGCGGCTCGGCCACGCCCGGGAAATCCGGCTTCAGTTCGGACAGCTTGAAGCCCTTGAACGCGGCCAGCTTGTCGCCGGTGGTCTTCGCCGCGGCGGCCTTCAGCAGGCGCCGGCGCAGCGACTGGCCGTACACGATCGGCACGTCGGAGGTGGTGTCGGAACCGCCGCCGATGCCGGATTCGATCTGCCCGGTGGCGATCTTGCCGGCGATGTGGATGATCGTGTCCAGCGACGTGCCGCAGGCGCGCTGCAGGGTGATGCCCGGGGTCAGCGCCGACAGCCCGGAGGACAGCGCCGCCTCGCGGCCCAGGTTCCAGTCCGACGAATGCTTGATCACCGCGCCCATCGCCACTTCGCCGAGCTGTTGCCCGTGCAGGCCGAACTTCTCGACCAGCGCACCCAGCGTGCGCACCGACATGCCGAGGTTGCCGACATCGGCATACGCCGTGTTCTGCCGGCAGAACGGGATGCGGACACCACCAAGGATGGCGACAGGACGACCGTGCAGCATGGGGGACTCGCTTCGCCCGCGCCGCGGGCTTTCTTCATCGATAATCCGAGTGTAACGCCGACATATCGAGCGGGAACTCAGGATCGATGGACGACACGGGGCAGCAGGTATTCCGAGGGGTAGTGGCGCTGGAACTGCGCGACGGCGCCCCGCCCGGGCGTGCCGCGCTGGACGCCGGCGACGCAGGCGCGGCGACCGCGCTGCTCGGCCGCGACCTGGCCGCACTGGTACCCGGCGTGCGCGACTGCGACCTCGCCCTGCTCGCTGCGCATTTCGATCCGGCCGAGGCCCTGCGCCCGGGCTGGCCGCTGCACCGGCGCGCGCTGGAACTGCTGCAGCGCGCACCCGGCCAGGCCCAGGGCGCGCGCATGGTCGGTTTCGGTGCGGATGCGCGGGGCGATGTTCCAGTGCCGCTGCAGTGCGACCCGAACCTCGCCGGCGGCGGCTTGCGGGTGCTGCCGTTCGTGCTGCGCGGCGCGCCCGCGGTTGCCGCGGGCGCCGAGCTGGAAGGCCTGCTGCTGGATCGCGGCATGGCCGCGGCGGACACCGCACTCGCCCTGCAGGATGGCCTTTGCCGCGCAGGTCGAGCATGAACGCTACCTCAGCCTGCACGACCTGCTCGCGATGATCGCCCTGCAGTACCGCAACGTCGGCCTGGAGCCGTTGTGGAGCCTGCTGGAAACCGCGCTGCTGGAACCCGCGGCCGAGTCCTGGCTGGATGCCGGCCCGGAGCCGCTGGCGCACTTTGCCGATGGCGAGGTCCGCATCGCCCTGTTCGATCCCGGCGCCTGGCACGCCCGCTACGCGCCGGGCGAGGCCGACTGCAGCGCGCTCGAACGCGGCTTCGAATATTTCCAGGCGCGCCAGCGGCAGTTCGCCGCGGTGCTGGAGGCGCACGCCGTCCCGGTGCAGTTCGTGCACTGCGCGGACGGCAACGCCGATTGCCTGCGCTAGCTAGCGCAGCACCCGCACCACCCCGCACGCCACCCGCCCACCGGCATTGCCGGTGGGTTGCGTCGAATAGTCGTCGGCCGCCGCATGCACGATCAGTGCGCGGCCGGCGATGTCATTGGCCGCGCCACCGCCCAGGGTCACCCCGCGCACGTGCGCGTCGATGCGGGCCACGCCGCGGGCATCGGCGACGATGTTGTCGGTGTCGCCGGCATGGTGCGCGCCCTGCCCGGCGCGGCCATGCGCACTGCCGGCCGGGTTGAAGTGGCCGCCGGCGCTGGAGGCGTCGGCCGCGCTGCAGTCGCCTCTTTCGTGGATGTGGAACCCGCGGACGTCGCCCGCCTTGAGTCCGCCGACTTCGCCGCGGATGTGCACGCCATCGCCCTGCGGGCGCAGCACCAGCTTGCCGCTGACCAGCGAGCCGGACGCCGGCGCGAGCACGACGACCGCTTCCTGGGCGGTGCCGGTGGCCGGCTTCGGTGCCGGCGCGGGGGTGGTGCTGGCGCAGGCGGCCAGCAGCGAACAGGCGATCGTCGCGACCAGGCGGGTCGGGGTGGCGTGCGTCATTGCGCGGTCCTCGGTCTTGCGGGGTGCGGGCCCGGCAGTCTCGCCCGCCGCGGGTTCAGGTGCGATGAAACCCTCAGCGCCGGGTACGCGACGGGCCCAGCTTGCGGGTGACCGTGTTGCGGCCCAGCCCGAGCCTGTGCGCGGCCTCGCCACGATGGCCCTCGCTGTGCTCGAGCGCGGCCTGCAGCAGCACCCGGTCGAACTCGCGGCGGGCGGCGGCATGCAGGTCGTGCCCGCCGGCGTCGAGTGGCGCGCGCGCCCCCGCCGCCACCGCCTGCTGCCAGTGGCCGCCGGCGTCCGCCACCGCGCGCTCCGCCGGCATCGCCTCGTCGAGGTCGGCGACCCCGATGCTGGCGCCCGGGGCCAGTGCCGCCAGCCGCCAGCACAGGTTCTCAAGCTCACGCACGTTGCCCGGCCAGTCGTGCCCGCGCAGGCGCTCCAGCGCGGCGGCGGACAGCTTCTTCGGTGCCAGCTGCAGCCGCCGCGCGGCATTGGCGAGGAAGCGCGCGGCCAGTTGCGGGATGTCCTCGCGGCGTTCGCGCAACGGCGGCAGCGGCAGCCGCACCACGTCGAGGCGGTGCAGCAGGTCGGCGCGGAAGCGGCCCGCCTCGACCAGCGCCTGCAGCGGCTGGTGGGTGGCCGCGATCACCCGCACGTCGACCCGGATCAGTTCGCGCCCGCCGACCCGGAAGAACTCGCCCTCGGCCAGCACCCGCAGCAGCCGGGTCTGCAACGGCGCCGGCATGTCGCCGATCTCGTCGAGGAACAGGGTGCCGCCGTCGGCCTGTTCGAAGCGGCCGATGTGCCGCTTGTTGGCACCGGTGAAGGCGCCGGCCTCGTGGCCGAACAATTCCGATTCCAGCAGCTCGGCCGGGATCGCCGCGGTGTTGAGCGCGACGAACGGACGCGACGCACGCGGCGACTCCCGATGCAGCGCACGCGCCACCAGTTCCTTGCCGGTACCGGTCTCCCCGGTGATCAGCACCGACAGCGGCGCCTGCGCCAGCCGCCCGATCGCGCGGAACAGCGCGCGCATCGCCGGCGCATCGCCGACCAGGGTGGCGGCATCGGCGTCGCCTGCATCGACCGGCAGTTGCGCATCGCGCGGGCCGCGTGCATCGCGTTGCGGCAGTGCACGACGCACCAGCGCCACCGCCTCGTCGAGGTCGAACGGCTTCGACAGGAATTCGTGGGCGCCGCCGCGGAACGCGCCGGCGGTGCTGGCGACGTCGGTGTGCGCGGACATCACGATCACCGGCAGGTCGGGTTTCGCCGCCTTCAACTTCTCGAGCAGTTGCAGGCCGCTGTCGCCGGGCATGCGCACGTCGGTGACCACCAGCGCCGGTGCGCCGCGCCTGGCCTGGATGTCGCGCTGCAGGGTGTCCAGCGCCTCGGCGGCGGCGGCGAACGCGGTGACCTCGAAACCGGCGTCGCGCAGCGCGGTGGCCAGCACGAAGCGCACCGCGCGGTCGTCGTCCACCACCCAGATCCGTTCCGGCTCAGCCATCGGTGGTCCCGGATGCGTCCTGCGATTCAGAGGGAAGCGGCAGCAACAGGGTGAACACGGTATGCCCCGGGCGCGAGCGGAAGGTCAGCGAGCCGCGATGCTCGCGCGCCACCTGCTGCGCCAGCGCCAGCCCCAGCCCGCTGCCATCGGCGCGCCCGCTGACCAGCGGCAGGAACACCCGCTCCGCCAGGTCCGCCGGCACTCGTGGCCGTCGTCGGCGATCTCCAGCCGCAGCGCCAGCGCGTGCACGTCCTCGCCGATGCGCACGCCGTGTTCGGCGCGGGTGCGCAGCTGCACGGTGCCGGCGCCGGCCTCGATCGCGTTGCGCACCAGGTTCCAGACCGCCTGGGTCAGGCGGTCGGCATCGCCCGCCAGTTCCGGCAGCGACGGGTCGTAATCGCGCTGCAGGCGCACGGCCCAGCCGGCGTCGCTCTCCGCCAGCCGCAGCACGCGTTCCAGCACCACGTGGATGTTGAGCGGCTCGAACGCGCGCGGCGACGGCGACAACAGCCGGTCGACCAGCGCGGCCAGCCGTTCGACCGCGGTCTCGATCAGCGCGGTGAGTTCGCGACCGTCGTCGTCCACCCGCCTGGCCAGCAGTTGCGCCGCACCCTTGATCCCCGCCAGCGGATTGCGCAGTTCGTGCGCCAGGCCCTTCAGCGAGGCGCTCAGCGCCGCCGGCAGCAGCCGCGCCGGATCCTCGCCCGGAACTCGTCGACCGGGTGCCTCCAGCCAGTGTCCGTGCGCGTCCGCCACCAGCCACAGGTCGGCGAAGCGCAGGGCATCGCTGCCCGGGCACGCCAGCGCAACCCGCCGCAGCCGGGTCGGCGCCTCCAGCGCCTGCGACAGCGCCGCCGCAAGGCCATCGCCCTCGCGTTCCAGCGCCACCGGCGTGCACCGAGCAGGCGCCGCCGCCCGACCTCCAGCCAGGCACCGGCGGCGGCATTGGCCTGCACCACCACGCCGGCGTGGTCGAGCCGCAGCACCGGGGTGGCGAGCGCGTCGATCGCGGGGTCGGGGAGAGATCGGCGGTCATTGCACTAATTTAGTGCAATTTGCCGGCGCCGGTACCGCCCGCTTGCGGGGCCAAGCACCCAATGCGTCGGAAACCGGGGCAAGGGCCGGCGCCCGGCAAGCGTCCGCGGGTAAACGCCGGCAAAACGGTTGCCGGGCGTGCACGCCGCCTCCGTTCATGTTCATGCAAGCTGAATACGCCAACCACCGAGCCGACCGATGCGTGCCTTCCCGCGATCCCTGTTCTTGGTCCTGCTGCTGGCACCGCTGGCGGCCGCCGCGCAAGACATCCCGGCGACGGCGGATCCGGCGATCCCGCGAACCCCGGTGGCGGCGCCCGCCAGCACCATCGATGGCGGCGCCACGCCCGAGCTGCGCGCGCAGGTCCTGCTGGAGCGGGCCTGGTTCTCGCCCGGCGAACTGGATGGCAAATGGGGCCGCAACAGCCGCGGCGCGCTCGCCGATTTCCAGCACGCGCGCGGCCTGCCGCCGAGCGGCGAACCGGATGCCGCCACCTGGGCGGCGCTGGCGCTTGATCCCGCGCCGGTGCTGGTCGATTACACCATCGGCGAAGGCGACGTCGCCGGGCCGTTCCTGCCCACGCCCGCGGGCTTCATGGCGAAGTCGCTGATGAAGTCCATCCCTACCAGTCCGCCGCCGAGGCGCTGGGCGAGAAATTCCATGCCAGCCCGGCGCTGCTGGCCGCGCTGAACCCCGGCATCCCGCTGGATGTCGCCGGCAACGTGATCCGCGTCCCCAACGTGCTGACCTGCCGCCCTGCCGCCCGCGGCCCTGGTCCAGGTCGACCGTTCGGATGCGGCGCTGCGCCTGCTGGACGCCGACGGCCGCGCCTACGCGCTTCCCGATCACCAGCGGTACCGCGAAATTCCCGCTGCCGATCGGCGACTGGACGATCCGTTCGATCAACCGGACCCCTGGTACAAGCGCTACGACCCGAGGCTGATCGTCAGTGCCCGTCGCGGCGACCGCAAGGCCGGTGCCGCCAGGCCCGAACGGTCCGGTCGGCAGCATGCTGGATGGGTTTGTCGAAGCCGCATTACGGCATCCACGGCACGCCGGAGCCGGGCCTGATCGGCCGCACCCAGTCCAGCGGCTGCGTGCGGCTGGCCAACTGGAGCGCGCACGTGGTGGCCGGCGCGGTCTACGCGGGGATCACCGTGCGCATGGTGGGAGTAGGCGGATCCCGCGCTCGTGGCCGTGCGGTGGCGATCCGCAGGAGGCTCAGGCCGCGACGGCTTCGCCGGCCGCATCCAGTGCCGCCCGCAGCGCCTCGTAGTTGCGCGCACCAGCGCCCTCCGGCGGCATCCGCACGATCCGTTCGGTCGCCACCCGCACCGGCACCGGCGCCACGCCAAGGAAGCCGAACACCCGCTCGCACGCGGCCTGCGGATCCGCGGCCAGGTCCTCGTACACCACCTGCAGCGACGGATGCGCGGCGAACGCGGCCTCGAATTCACGGCTGCGCCGGCGGGTCTCGGCGATGTCGCGCAGGCAGTCCTGGATATCGACTTCGAATGGCTCGATGCCCGGCACATCGCCACCCGCCGGCACGTTGGTGACGCCGGTCTGGCGCAGCACGACCTGGTGCGAGAGGTAGCGCCGCAGCAGGTCGCGGCGATGCAGGAACACGATGCGCAGGCCCACGTCCGCTTCGACCAGCTGGCGGATGCCGCGCCACTGCGGGCGCACCAGCTCGTCGAACTTCAGCTTGAAGCCGACCGCCTGTGCGCCGTGCGGGTCAAGGAAACGCGCCAGGGTGTCGGCGGGTGCGTCGAAACGCGCCGCCTCCAGTGCTGCGAATGCCGCGGGATCGGCCTCGCAGCCGCGCGCCAGCGGGCCGTCCAGCCCGACCATGCCATCGCCCCACCTCGCCGTGCACGACCAGCCCGGGATGGCTGCGCAGGGTGCGCACCAGCATCGTGCTGCCGGTGCGCGCGGCGCAGGCGATCATGAAACCCACGGGAGCTCGCGGCATCGGCATCGGCCCTGGAACGGCCGGCAAGGATAAGTCATCGCGCCGGTGGCGCGACCACCGCGGGCCAGCGCATGCAGGATGCGCAGGTCTTCGCCGTCGAAACCCGCATCCGGGTCCTCGCCGTCATCACGGCCGCGGAGTGGCGATGGAACGCGCGTACCGCGGCCGCGCGATCCTTCAGCGGATAGCCGACCACCGCCATCGCCAGCCACGGATCGAAGCCGGGTGGTGGGTCTGCCAGCTCGCCCTGCGGCCAGCGGCCAGAAGCCGGCGTCGGCCAGCCGCTGCCACAGGAACAGCGAACCGGGGTCGCGCTTGCGGGTCGGCGCCATGTCGGCATGGCCGATGACCTGCGTCCTCAGGATCCTGGAGCCGGGTGCACAGGTCGTCCAGCAGGCGCAGCAGCGCCGCGACCTGGGCCTCGGTGTAGGGCTCGCCGACCTGGTTGTCGATCTCGATCCCGATCGAGGCCGAATTGAGGTCGGTGATCGTTGCCCCACGAGCCGCCGCCGGCATGCCAGGCGCGGTCGCCATCGGCGACCAGTTGTTAGAGCGGCCGTCGTCGCCGACCAGGTAGTGCGCTGACCGGTCCTCGCTGTTGGCCGTGCGCAGGGTCTCCAGGCTCTGCTGGCGGAGCCCTGCTCGGTGGCGTGGACCACGATGATCACCAGCCGCCGCGCCACTCGAAATTGGGCGATGGCACCCATTCCGCCAGCGGATTGCGCTGCAGGGCACTGGCGCAGGCGGACCAGCAGGGAAGAGACACGGCCAGCAGGAGGTACGCATGCGCCGATCTTAACGCTGGCGGCGCCGGTTTCCGTCCTCGATCCCGCAGGGGGGCGGGGGGTGGTTTCCGTCGCAACTACCGAGCACGGCCCTGGTTTTTTTGTTCTAGGCTCGGGTCATGTTCCAGTGCAGCGAGCCTTGGAACCGCCATGACGGAGTGCGACCAACCCATCCCTGAGCCCATGGGCCTGTACGACCCCGGCGACGACCGCGACAGCTGCGGCTTCGGCCTGATCGCGCAACTCGACGATCGCGCCAGCCGCGCCAATGTCGATGCCGCGCTCGACGCTGGCGCGCATGACCCACCGCGGCGGGGTGGGCCGCGGACGGCCTCAGCGGCGATGGCTGCGGGCTGCTGCTCAAGCAGCCGGAACGCTTCCTGCGCACGCTGGCGAAGGAAGCCGGCTTCGCGCTGGGCTCGCAGTTCGCCGCCGGGCTGGTGTTCCTGCCGCACGACGACGCCGAGGCGGCGCGTTGCCGCGAGACCCTGCGCACGGCGCTGGCCGAGGTGAGGCTGGCGGTCGCCGGCTGGCGCCAGCTGCCGGTGGATGCCGACGCCTGCGGCGCCACTGCGCGCGCCAACATGCCGCGCATCGAGCAGGTGTTCGCCGCCCCGCGGATCGATGTCGAGGGCGAGGCCCACGCCCGGAAACCTTCCGCCACGCGCTGTCCTCGCGCGGCGCCGCGCCACCCAGCGCCTGCAGGACGTGCCGGCGTTCTACTCGTCAGCCTGTCGGCGGACAGCATCGGCTACAAGGGCATGGTGCTGCCGGCGCGGCTGCCGCAGCTGTACCCGGACCTGCGCCGCGCCGACCTGGAAAGCAGCGTGGTGGTGTTCCACCAGCGCTTCTCCACCAATACCAGCTCGCGCTGGTCGCTGGCGCAGCCGTTCCGCATGCTCGCCCACAACGGCGAGATCAACACCATCGCCGGCAACCGCGCGTGGGCGCAGGCGCGCGCGCAGGTGTGGCGCAGCGAGCAGCTCGACCCGCGCGAATTCGACCCGGTGATCGAGGTCGACGGCTCCGATTCGCAAAGCCTGGACGCGATGCTGGACCTGCTGGAAGCCGGCGGCATGGACGCGCTGAAGGCGATGCGCATCCTGGTCCCGCCGGCCACCCAGTCGCTGGAATACAAGGACGCCGACCTCGCCGCGTTCTACGAGTACTACGCGCTCAACAGCGAGCCCTGGGACGGGCCGGCCGGCATTGTCCTGTTCGACGGCCGTTACGCCGCGTGCACGCTGGACCGCAACGGGCTGCGCCCGGGCGCTGGCAACTCACCGGGATCGTCATTTCCTGATCGCGTCGGAAGCCGGCGTGTGGGACGTGCCGAGGCGCAGGTCGTGCGCAAGGGCAAGCTCGGCCCCGGCCAGATGATCGCCGCCGACCTGCGCGACGGCAGCCTGCTCGAAAGCGACGCGATCGACGCCATCAACCGCGCGCGCGCGCCTTACAAGCGCTGGCTGCGGCAGGGCATGACCTACCTGCACAGCGAGCTGATCGATCCTGCGCTCGCCGATGCACCGTTCGACCACGCCACCCTGGCCGGCTTCCAGAAGCTGTTCCAGCTCACCCGCGAGGAGCGCGAGAAAGTGCTGCGCCCGCTGGCGGAGATGGAACAGGAGGCGACCGGCTCGATGGGCGACGACGTGCCGATGGCCACGCTCTCGCAACAGGTGCGGCCGCTGTACGACCGTTTCCGGCAAGCGTTCGCGCAGGTCACCAACCCGCCGATCGACCCGCTGCGCGAGGACTGCGTGATGTCGCTGGCCACCCAACTCGGCCGCGAGGGCAACGTGTTCGCCGACAGCGCCGAGACCGTGCGCCACGTCCACCTCGGTTCGCCGGTGCTGAGCCAGCGCAAGCTGCGCCAGCTGCTGGCGATGCCACCGTGCGACAGCGCCTACCGCTACATCGAACTCGGCTTCGATGCCGCCACCGGCATGCGCGCGGCGATCGAGGCGGTCTGCGCGCAGGCGGAGGCGGCCGCGCGCGAAGGCGTGCTGCTGCTGATCCTCAGCGACCGCCGCCCGCGCCGCGAGCAGCTGATGCTGCATGCCCTGCTCGCCACCGGCGCGGTCCACCAGCACCTGCTGCGCCGCGGCCTGCGCTGCGCGGTCAACCTCATCGTGGAGACCGGCACCGCGCGCGATCCGCACCACTTCGCCTGCCTGATCGGCTACGGTGCCACCGCGGTGTACCCGTACCTGGCCTATCAGACCCTGCGACCTCGGCGTGCGCGGCATCCTCAAGACCAAGCACGGCGGACATGCCTCTGAGGAGCCGGCGCAGATCGGCCGCAGCTACCGGCGCGGGATCCGCAAGGGCTTGCTCAAGATCATCTCGAAGATGGGCATCAGCACCATCGGCAGCTATCGCGGCGCGCGCCTGTTCGAGATCATCGGCCTCGACCGCGAGGTCACCGAGCTGTGCTTCGCCGGCACCCCATCGCGGATCGGTGGCGCCGGCTTCGCCACTGCAGGCCGAAGCCGAACACCTCGCCCGCATCGGCTGGGACAACAACGCGCTGCCGGAAATCGGCGGCCTGCTGCAGTTCACCCCGACGGCGAATACCACCAGTTCAACCCGGAGGTGGTGCAGGCGCTGCAGCGCGCCGTCGCGACCGGCACGCCCGAAGACTGGGCGCGCTATGCCGATGCGGTGAACTACGGCCGCCGGCGGCATTGCGCGACCTGCTGGCGCTCGACACCACGACGTCGAACGCGATCCCGCTTGCTGAGGTCGAGCCGGTCGACGCCATCGTGCGCCGCTTCGACACCGCGGCGATGTCGCTCGGCGCGCTGTCGCCGGAAGCCGCACGAAGCGCTGGCGATCGCGATGAACCGGATCGGCGGGCGCAGCAATTCCGGCGAGGGCGGCGAGGACCCGGCGCGCTACCGAAGCGACAAGGTCTCGAAGATCAAGCAGGTCGCCTCGGGCCGCTTCGGCGTCACCCCGGAGTACCTGGTCAACGCCGAGGTGCTGCAGATCAAGGTGGCGCAGGGCGCCAAGCCCGGCGAGGGCGGCCAGCTGCCCGGCCACAAGGTCAACGCGATGATCGCCAGGCTGCGTTACGCGCGCCCGGGGATCGGCCTGATCTCGCCGCCGCCGCACCACGACATCTATTCGATCGAAGACCTCGCGCAATTGATCTTCGACCTGAAGCAGGTGAATCCGGATGCGCTGGTTTCGGTGAAGCTGGTGTCGCACGCGGGCGTCGGCACCATCGCCACCGGCGTGGCGAAGGCCGGCGCCGACCTGATCACGATCTCCGGCCACGACGGCGGCACCGGTGCGAGTCCGATTTCATCGATCCGCTATGCCGGCACGCCGTGGGAACTGGGCCTGTCCGAAGCGCGCCAGGGCCTGCTGGCGAACGGCCTGCGCGAGCGGGTGATCGTGCAGGCCGATGGTGGCTTGAAGACCGGCCTCGACGTGATCAAGGCGGCACTGCTCGGCGCGGAGAGCTTCGGCTTCGGCACCGCGCCGATGATCGCGCTTGGCTGCAAGTACCTGCGCATCTGCCACCTCAACAACTGCGCCACCGGCATCGCCACCCAGGACGACCGCCTGCGTGCCGACCACTTCACCGGCCTGCCCGAGCGCGTGGAGAATTTCTTCCGCGGACTGGCGGAAGAAGTGCGCGGCTACCTGGCGCAACTCGGCGTGCGCACGCTGGGCGAACTGGTCGGCCGCACCGACCTGCTCCGGCAGCTGGACACCCTGGCCGCGACCGGCGAGCGCGCATCGACCTGTCGCTGTTGCTGGCAGGCGCTGGCCTCGCGCACGGTGGCCATTGCGGCGCGCCGCGGCTGGCGGCATCCACCGATGGCCTGGCGGCGGAACTCGACGCCGACCTCGACCTGGTGCTGACCCATGCACTCGGCGGCAGCTTCGCCTATCCGATCCGCAATACCGACCGCAGCATCGGCGCGCGCCTGTCCGGGCGCATCGCCCGCCTGCACGGCGACCACGGCATGCGCGATGCGCCGATCGACCTGCAGTTCACCGGCAGCGCCGGGCAGAGCTTCGGCGCATTCCTCGCCAGCGGCCTGCGGCTGGCGCTGGAAGGCGAGGCCAACGACTACGTCGGCAAGGGCATGGCCGGCGGCCGCATCGTGATCCGCCCGCCGCGCGATGCGCAGTACGTCGCCTGCGACACCCCGATCCTCGGCAACACCTGCCTGTACGGCGCCACCGGCGGCGAACTGTATGCGGCCGGGCACGCCGGCGAACGCTTCGCGGTGCGCAATTCCGGCGCCATCGCGGTGGTCGAAGGCGTGGGCGACCACTGCTGCGAATACATGACCGGCGGCGTGGTCGCGGTGCTCGGCCGCACCGGCCTGAACTTCGGCGCCGGCTTCACCGGCGGCGTGGCCTACGTGCTCGACCTCGACCGCGATTTCGTCGACCGCTACAACCACGAGCTGATCGACATCCTGCGGATCAACAACGAAGGCTTCGAGGCGCACCGCTCGCACCTCACCGACCTGCTGGAAACCCATGTCGCGCAGACCGGCAGCGTGTTCGCGCAGCGCATCCTCGACGACTTCCGCGACTTCCTCGGCAAGTTCTGGCTGGTCAAGCCGAAGGCGGCGAGCCTGGAGTCGCTGGTCGAGACATTGCGGAGGGCCGCATGACGAAGAAGGCGATCTTCGATTTCCTCGAGCGCGAACGCGCGATGCCCGCGCGCATCCCGTTGCAGCTGCGCCGCGACGGCGACTGGGGCGAGCTCTACGGCCGCTTCGGCGAGGACGAGGCGAAGCACCAGGCCGGCCGTTGCCTGGACTGCGGCAACCCGTACTGCAGCTGGGGCTGCCCGCTGCACAACCGCATCCCGCAATGGCTGGAACTGGCGCGCGAAGGCCGCATCATCGAAGCGGCGGCGCTGTGCCACGAAACCAATCCGCTGCCGGAAATCTGCGGCCGGGTGTGCCCGCAGGACCGCCTGTGCGAAGGCAGCTGCACGCTCAATGACGGCTTCGGTGCGGTCACCATCGGCGCGGTGGAGAAATACATCGTCGATGCCGCGCTGGCGCAGGGCTGGACGCCGGATCTTTCGCAGGCACCGGCAACCGGCAAGCGCGTGGCCATCGTCGGCGCGGGACCGGCGGGACTCGCCTGCGCGGATCGCCTCGCGCGCGCCGGCATCGCGGCCACCGTGTTCGACCGCTACGAGAAGATCGGCGGCCTGCTGCACTTCGGCATCCCCACCTTCAAGCTGGAACGCGCGGTGCTGGACCAGCGCCACGGGGTGCTGGCCGGCATGGGCGTGCAGTTCAGGCTGGGCATGGAAGTCGGCCGCGATGTGTCGATGCAATCCCTGCTCGACGACTTCGATGCCGTGTTCCTCGGCATCGGCAGCTACCGCTACACCGATGGCAGACTGCCGGGGCAGGACCTGCGCAACGTGCTGCCGGCGCTGCCGTTCCTGGTGCAGAACGGCCGCATCGTGATCGGCGATGACACGGAAGGCCGCGCAATTGCCGGCTGGGAAGACCAGATCGCCTTGCCCGACCTGAATGGCAAGCGGGTGGTGGTGCTCGGCGGCGGCGACACCGGCATGGACTGCGTGCGCAGCGCGATCCGGCTGGGCGCGGCCAGCGTGCAATGCGTGTACCGCCGCGACGAAGCCAACATGCCCGGCTCCGCGCGCGAGGTGGGCAATGCGCGCGAAGAAGGCGTCGAGTTCCTGTTCAACCGCCAGCCGCTGGCGCTACTGGGCGACGACGAGGTGCACGCAGTACGCGTCGCGGAAACACGACTGGGCCAACCCGACGCGCGCGGCCGCCGCAATGCCGAACTCATCCCCGGCAGCGAATCCGAGCTCGACGCCGACGTGGTCATCATCGCCTTCGGCTTCCAGCCCGATCCGCCGCACTGGCTGGCCGAACACGGCATCCAGGCCGAAGCCAACGGCCGCATCCGGGTCGACGGCGCGCTGCGCTACCAGACCAGCAATCCGAAGGTGTTTGCCGGCGGCGATGGCGTCCGCGGCGCGGACCTGGTGGTCACCGCAGTGCAGGAAGGGCGTGATGCGGCGGCGGGAATCGCGACACTCCTGAACGGAATGCAACTAGCCAAGACTGATTGACTCCCTCCGACCCGGTTTTTGTTGCTTGAAAGGACCATGCTCTTGAAGTGGTCGTGGATGGCACCAAGTATCCAAAGCATTGGCAGCACGCGCAGTAATCTGGCAGCAAATCCAAAGCAGGAGATGGCTCATGCAATCTCGAATTCTTGCGGCAGCCTTCATGGTGGGCGTCCTGGTCAGTGGCGCCGCATGGGCGGATGACGATTGCGTTGCTCCCGCAGGCAAGTGGCAGTCGCGCGAGGTCCTGCGGCAACAGATCCAGCGACGTGGCTGGACAGTCCAGCGCATCAAGGTGGATGACGGTTGCTATGAGGTCAGGGGCACGGATCGCCTCGGCAACAAGTTCAAGGCGAGGTACGCGCCTGACTCATTGCGTATCCGCGAGCTGGAAATCGACTTCACACGTGGCGGCGAAGCGTCTGACTATCTCGATCATGCGTGGAAAGGCAAATGACGGTCCAGGACTGATCAACACACGCCTACTGGTTCAAGCCTGATTGCATCCCATGCAGCGGAATCGGTTTCAAATCCGTCTCAAGAACGCTTTCAGCTCGCGAGATCAACGAGCAACCAATGAATCCCCCCGGAGATCCATCATGAACAAGATTCTTGCATCGCTTCTGCTGATTGGCGTCATTGCACTGCCAGTGGCGGCGGATGCGCGCCCAGTGACCTTGACCACCCAACTGAAAAGCTACGGCGGCAATGGCGCCTACCTGGCGTTTTATGTGACCGACGCCAAGGGTGTGTTCAAAAAGACCCTCTGGGTTTCGGGCAAGAAGGCCAAGTACTACAAGCATTTGCGCGACTGGGCTCGCGGCAGCGGCTTGAAGGCCAGTGAGTTCGATGGCGTGAGCGGGGCCAGCGTTGGTAGCGGGCGTACCTTGAAAGTGACGGTCGAACTTGCTGATGCGCTGATCGATGCGGGCTACGAAATACGCGTGGACAGTGCCGTCGAAGACCTGCGCGACAACCCCGCTGACGTGCGTGCGCCGCTGACCAAGAAGGGCGCAGGCAAACCAGTGGCCGGGCGCGGCTACGTCAAGTCCTTTACCTACGCCATGTGATTGCGCAGCGGCCAAAAGACATTCCGTCGCGATGATGCGTCAACTGCATTCGCTGGTTGGCCTGCTTGTGGCCGTGCTGGTCATGGTGCTGGCGATCAGCGGCGCCATCCTGTCGCTCGATCCGGCGCTGGAGCGACTCGCTGCCACCGTACCTGCCGAAGGCCGGATCAGCGTGGCCACGCTGGCCGGCCGGGTCGCACGGCATTATCCGGTGGTAGAGCAGATCCAGCGCACGCCCTCGGGGACGATCCTGGTCTACTTCGACCGCGACGGCCAGGTAGGCATCGATCGTGTTGACCCGCTGACTGGACAAGGCATAGCCCCCTATGTGCCCTCGGAATTCTCGCGTTGGGTGAAGAACCTCCACCGGTCTTTCCTGCTTGATACACCAGGCCGTGCGACGGCAGGCATCCTGGCCCTGTTCATGCTGGCGCTGGCGATCTCCGGCAGCGTGTTGCTGGTGAAAAGGCTGGGTGGCTGGCGGCATATCGCCGGTCCGTTGCGAGGCACCCGGGTCCAGCGATGGCACGCGCAGGTGGGGCGGGTCGTGGTGTTCGGGTTGCTTCTCTCTGCACTGACCGGCATCTACATGTCCGCGGTCACCTTCGGCTTCCTGTCGGAGGGCGTGCAGAACGAACCGGACTTCCCGGCAAGCGTGGCCGCAGGGCCGGCCGCGCCGGTCACCGCGCTGCCGGCCCTGCAGGCAGTCGACCTGAATGACTTCCGCGAACTGGTCTACCCCTATCCGGACGACCCTTCAGCCGTGTATTCGCTATCGACCGTCCAGGGCGATGGCTATGTCGATCAGGTGAATGGCGCCCTTTTGTCCTTCCTGCCGCATGACGGCATCCGCAGCGCCTACGAGTTGATCCATCAGTTGCACACGGGCGAAGGCCTCTGGTGGCTCGGTTTGATCCTCGGGCTCGCCGCGCTCAGCGTGCCATTGATGAGCGTCACCGGCACCCTGACATGGTGGCAGCGGCGGCAGTCGATGCCGCGGATTGCCGGAAACAGTGGCGCGCAATCGGCCGACACCGTCATCCTGGTGGGCAGCGAGAACAACAGTACCTGGGGTTTTGCCGCCACCTTGCACGACGCGCTGAGGCAGGCTGGCCTGCGTGTGCATACGGCAGCGATGAACCAGGTGGCAAGCGAGTATCGACAGGCGCAGCGCCTGTTCATCCTCACCGCGACCTATGGTGACGGCGACGCGCCGAGTTCAGCGCAGCGGTTCCTGGCGCGTTTGCCCAAGGTCAAGCTGAATCCCGATACTGGCTTTGCCGTGCTGGGGTTTGGTGACCGCCAGTTCCCGCAGTTTTGCAAGTTTGCCAAGGACACGGAGGCCGCCCTGCTGGCGAACGGTTGGCGCCGCTCGATGGATCTGGAGGCCATTGACCGGCAGTCGGGGCAGGCATTCACCCGTTGGGGCCATGCCGTAGGCAAGTCGATCGGCAAGGACCTGACCTTGTTGCATACGCCCCTGCGCCCGCGCACGCACAGTTTCCGACTGATCGAGCGCGTCGACTACGGCCAGGAAGTGCAGGCACCCACCAGCATCCTGCGTTTCGCCGCGGTTCCCCGGCAAGATGTTGCAGGCCGACTGCTGGGCATGTTCGGCGGCAATGGATTGCCCCATTTCGAGGTCGGTGACCTGGTCGGAATCCTGCCGCCCGACAGCGCGATACCTCGGTTCTATTCGCTGGCCAGCAAGTCGGGCGACGGCTTCCTGGAGATCTGCGTGCGCAAGCTGCCGGAAGGCGTGTGTTCGCAGTTCCTGCATGGCTTGAAAGCGGGCGAGCGCATTGATGCGTTCATCCAGCTGCATCCGGATTTTCGCCCGGCTTCCGGCAAGGCGGCTGTCATCCTCATCGGTTCCGGCACCGGGATCGGGCCGTTGGCCGGATTCATCCGCAACAACACCGGCAAACACCCGATGTACCTGTACTGGGGCGGGCGCGACCCGGCTTCCGATTTCCTATATGAGCCGGAACTCAGCGCGTACCTGGCAGATGGCCGGCTGACCGGGTTGCACGCGGCTTTTTCGCGGGTTGAGAACGGCGCTTACGTCCAGGACAAGGTGCTCGACGACGCCCCAAGAATGCGCCAGCTGATCGGGGACGGCGCCCAGGTGCTGGTCTGCGGTAGCCGCGGCATGGCCAAGGGCATCGCCCAGGCGCTGGATGAAATCCTCGCCCCCTTGAATCTCGATGTGCAGGCGCTAAGAACACAGGGGCGCTACCGTGAAGATGTTTTCTGACGCACCGGAGGCTTCCGTGTCATCCGTGCCTTCCCTGCAGCGTCACGCACTCAGCGGCGCAACGATGGGCACCCGCTACAGTGCCGTTTTCTTTGCGGCGGCCGGCGTCGCTGAATCCGCCATCGGTGCTGCCCTGTTTGCAGCAGCGGACAAGGTGGACCGCCAGATGTCCACCTGGAAGCCCGATTCAGACCTGAGCCGCCTCAACGCCATGCCCGCGCACCAATGGCTCCCCTGACGAACTCTTGGTGGTACTGGACACCGCCTTGCGTGTCGGTGTGCAGTCCAACGGCGCATTTGATGTCGGCGTCGGCGACCTGGTCGATGCCTGGGGTTTCGGTCCCAGCGGGCCAATGCCTGATGAAGGGCGGGCACGCGCACTGAAGGCGCATGCGCATCACCCCGCCTCCGATGTATTGGAGATCGATCTCGTTCAAAAGCGGGTTCGCAAAAGGGCAGCGATTACGCTGGACCTGTCGGGCATTGCCAAGGGCTATGGCGTGGATGCGCTGGCCGGTTGCCTGGACGGTTTTGGCATCACCCGCTACCTGGTTGGCATTGACGGGGAAATGCGTGCAAAGGGTCACAAGCCCGATGGGCAGGCGTGGGCCATCGCCATCGAAAAACCGGTGGTCGACGTGCGTGAAGTCATGGGCGTGATGGAACTGGCGGATGCTGCCATCGCGACTTCGGGCACCTATCGCCATTGGGTCGAAGTCGCCGGCACGCAGCATGCGCACACCATGAGCCCATCCGCGCGTCAGCCGGTATGCAACCGGCTCGCGTCCGTCACCGTGGTGATGCCGAGCTGCATGCTGGCCGATGCCTGGGCCACAGCCTTGCTGGTGCTGGGCGAAACCGCAGGCGTGGAACTGGCGCAAGCGCGAGGCATGGATGCGTTGTTCGTGGTGCGTGATGGCGACGACTTTCAGCAAATATCCATCGTCGAGGGCGAACGCCAACGATAGGTGGAAGCCGGTTCACGGCACGGTGTCGGCCGCATCCCCAAGCAGCATCGAAAGCGCCTGGCGCACCAGGGTCTGGTCGTAGGGCTTCTGCAGCATCGGCGACTGCCGGTAGTCGGGCGGCAGGCCGTTGCAGCCGTAGCCGGAGGTGAACAGGAACGGGATTCCACGCCGGCGCAACACCTCCGCCGCCGGGAACACCTCGGTGCCGGCCAGGTTGATGTCGAGCATGGCCACGTCGATCTGCGCGGTCTCCGCCAACGCCAGCGCGGCCGGCAGGCGCGCGGCCTTGAGCACCAGGTAGCCGGCATCCTCCAGCAGGTCCTGCAACATCATCGCCAGGAACATCTCGTCCTCGACGATCAGCACGCAGCGCTGGCGGCCCGCGACGTTCATGGCGAAGCGGCCAGCTCGGCCAGCGGCACATCGACGCGGCAGACCACGCCGCCGGGCTTGAACTCCAGTACGACCGTGCCATCCAGCTCGAATGCCAGGCCTTCGCGGATCAGCCGCGTGCCGAAGCCGTGGCGGGTCGGTGGTGCCACCGTTGGCCCGCCGCTCTCGGTCCACAGCAGGCGCAACCAGGGCCGGCCATCCACCTCGCGCATCTTCCAGTGCACGTCGACCCGGCCCTGCGGCACCGACAACGCACCGTATTTGCCGGCATTGGTGGCCAGTTCGTGCAGGGCCATGCTCAGCGCCAGCGCGGCCTTCGGCGTCAGCAGCAATGCCTCGCCGTTCAGTGCGACCCGCGTGTCTCCCTCGCGCTCGTACGGCGCGAGCTCGGCGTACACGATCTCGCGCAGGCCCACGCCGTTCCAGGCATCGTCGGCCAGCAGGTTGTGGGTGCTGGACAAGGCCAGCAGGCGCTCAACGAACGCGCCGCGGAATTCCTCCAGGCTCGCCGAATGGGTGATCGTCTGCATCGCGATCGCCTGCACGCTGGCCAGGGTGTTCTTGACCCGATGGTTGAGCTCGCCCAGCATCAACTTGACGTGCTCGTCGGCCCGCACGCGCTCGCTATTGTCGCGGGCGATCAGCGAACCGGCGATGATCGCGCCGTCGCGATCGACCACCGGCGAACAGGTCACCGCCACCGAAACCAGGCTGCCGTCCATCCGTTGCCACGGCATTTCCAGTTCCTGCGTCGGCCGCGGCCGGGCTTGCACCTGCGCGCAGGCCTGCAACAGCTCCGGGGCACGCGTACTGTGGCTGGGGGGCAGCAGCAGCGACAGCGGCTTGCCCTCCATCTGTGCCGCCGGGTATCCCAGCACGCGCTCGGCGCTGGCGTTCCAGCTGGTGATGGTGCCGTCCAGGGTGTGGCCGATGATGATTTCCCGCGACGATTCCACGATCGCCGCCAGCCGCGCGCTCTCGAATGCCTGCTGCTGGCGTTCGGTGATGTCGACGAAGGTCAGCACCACCCCGTCGATCACGTTGTCGACGGTGCGATAGGGGCGCATGCGCAGCAGGAACACCACCCCGCGGTCGTCCGTCTTCAACTGGCGCTCGACCACCGCCAGCGTCCGCAATACCTTCTCCACGTCGCGCTGCAGGTCGGGATAGTGGATGCGCGCGGCGATCTCGTGGATCGGCCGATGGCGGTCGCTGGCGCGCAGGTGGAACACGTCGGTCATGGCCGGGGTGAAATTGCTCACCCGCAGGTGCGAATCCAGGAACAGGGTCGCGATGTGGGTGCTGTCGAGCAGGTTCTGCAAGTCGCTGTTGAGCTGCGCCAGGGTCGCGTTCTTGCCCTGCATCTCGGCGTTGACGACATGCAGTTCCTCGTTGATCGACTGCATCTCCTCTTTCGAGGTTTCCAGCTCCTCGTTGGCCGACTGCAGTTCCTCGTTGACCGACTGGAATTCCTCGCTGGACGACTTCATTTCCTCATTGATGGTTTCCTGCTGCTCGATCGCCGCCTGCAGTTCGGCGCGGGTGCTGGCCAGTTCCCGCTCCAGGCCCTGGGTGACTGCGCTGCTGTCGCTGGCGCTGCGGTTGCCGTCGCCCTCGCCATCCGCAGGCGTGGCGACGGACGCTTCCATGTCGTCGAAAGCGAGCACGCACAGGTGCTTGCCGGCATCGCTGCCCGCCAACGGTGCGGCGATCAGGCGCAGGCGTTGCCGCTGGTTGCCAAGGGTGACGCTCAGCCCTTCCTGCACCACCGGTGCGGCGCTGGCGACCGCCTGCTTCAGCGCCGCGCGCGCCGCCACCCGCAGGCCACGATGCAACAAGCTGAACAGGTTCAGGCTGGCCGCGCCCGACGCCGGGCCCAGGTAACGCCCGGTGTCGCCGGAAAAACGCACGATGTCGTGGTTGCCGTCGATCACCACGTAGGCCGGCGAATATTGCTCCAGCACCTGTCGCGCACCGAGATCGATCAGGTCCTCGGATGCCCCGGTGGCCGCTGCGGCGGTCGCAGCGCGCGTTGCCACGCCATCGCGCGCGCCGCGCTGGGCCGTCAAGGCGGGTGCGCCTACGCCGCTGTCCTTGCTGCGCATGTACAGGCGCTGGGTCTTGTTCAGCACCTCGAACAGCTCGGTGGTGCGGCCGAGGCTTTCGGACGGTCCCAGCAGCAGGTAGCCCGCGGGCCGCAGCGCGTAATGGAAGGTGCGGATCAGGCGTTCCTGCAGCTCCGGGTTAAGGTAGATCAGCAGGTTGCGGCAGGACACCAGGTCCATCCGCGAGAACGGCGGGTCCTTGATCGCGCTGTGCGGCGAGAACACGCACATCTCGCGGATCGCCTTGACCACGCACCAGTCGTCGCCGTCCTGGGTAAACCAGCGCGCCTTGCGCTCCGGCGACACGCCGGTCAACGGTGATTTGTAGCGCCCGGCGCGGGCGGCGCTGATCGCGTATTCGTCGATGTCGGTGGCGAAGATCTGCACCTTCGGTTCCACCCGATGCCCCGCCATCACCTCCTTCAGCGCGATCGCGATCGAATAGGCCTCCTCACCGGTGGCGCAGCCGGCCACCCACACCCGCAACGTGTCGGCGGCGCCCTTGGCGGCCAGCAGTTGCGGGATCGCGCTGGCCTGCAACGCCTCGAACGCCTTGGGGTCGCGGAAGAATTCGGTGACGCCGATCAGGACCTCGCGAAACAGTTGCTGGTGCTCATCCGGGTGCCCGCGCAGATGCTCGATGTAGTCGGGCACGGTTTCGGCCTGGACCACGTGCATGCGCCGCTGGATGCGCCGGGTGAGGGTCTTTTCCTTGTACTGGCTGAAGTCGTGGCCAACCTCGGCGCGCAGCAGCTGGCAGATCGTGCGCAGGTGCGTGGTCAGGTCCTGGCGCTCGCCGTCGGGACCCTTGTAGCCGACGCTGACCTGCAGGTGCTGCTGGTGCGCCAGCAATCGTGCCGGCATCTCCTCCACCGGCAGGATGTGGTCCACCAGCCCGGTCGCCGCGGCGCTGGCCGGCATCCCGGTCATCGCCGCGTGGTCGAACCCCGATTGCGCCAGCGCCAGGCCGCCGCGTTCCTTGATCGCGCGCAGGCCGCGCGCGCCGTCGCTGCCGGTCCCCGACAGCACGATGCACACCGCGCCGTCGCCCTGGTCCTCGGCCAGCGAGGCGAAGAAGGTATTGATCGGCCAGCGGTACTCGCGCGGGGGCGCCGGCTTGCTGACCTGCAGCACGCCGCCGGCAATCCGCAACGTGGCATCGGGCGGGATCACGTAAACGTGATTGGCCTGCACCCGCTCGCCGTCGGCGGCCTCGCTGACCGGCATCGAGGTACTGCGCGCGATCAGTTCGCTGAGCATGCTGGTGTGCTGCGGTGCCAGGTGCTGGACCAGCACGAAGGCCATGCCGCTGTCGGCCGGCATCGCCGCGAAAAAACTCCTGAACGCCTCCAGCCCGCCCGCCGAGGCGCCGATGCCGACGATCAGCTGCGGTCCGCGAGGGGTGCTCGCCGCTGCTGCGGCATTGCCCGCAGGCACAGCCAGCGTGGTGCCCGGCGCATCAGGACTGCGGGGCTTGCCCGTGGGCGTTGCGGACTTCTTGCGCGGCATGACGCGGGGGTAATCCGGAATTCAATAACCGCAGTATGCGCGGGCGCAGGTGCAGGACGGCGTGAGGGCGGGGTGAGGACGCGGTGACCTGCCGCGCCACCACGACCGCGCAGTTGCAGGGGAACACGGCCCCGCTCGCAAACCGGCGACGACCTCCTTGTCGTCGCCATCCGCACTTCAGATCAGGACTCGTATGCGCTCTCGCCGTGCGAGGCGATGTCCAGGCCTTCGCGCTCGGCGTCTTCGCCCACCCGCAGGCCGACCGTATGCTTCACGATCAGGAACGCGAGCAGCGCGACCACGCTGGACAGCACCGCGGTGATCAGCACGCCCTGCAGCTGGATCCACACCTGCGCGGCGATGCTGTAGTCGGGCAACGCGGTCTCGGTGACGTAGTCCCACAGGCCGGCACCGCCCAGCGAGGGCGCCGCGAACACGCCGGTCAGCAAGGCGCCGGTGATGCCGCCCACGCCGTGCACGCCGAACACGTCCAGGCTGTCGTCCGCACCGAGCAGGCGCTTCAGGCCGCTGACGCCCCACAGGCACAGCACGCCGGCGATCGCGCCGATCACCAGCGCGCCGTTGAGGCCAACCAGGCCGGCCGCCGGGGTGATCGCCACCAGCCCGGCGACCGCGCCGGACGCCGCGCCCAGCAGCGACGGCTTGCCCTTGCCGATCCATTCCACGCTGAGCCATGCCACCACCGCCGCGGCCGTGGCCAGGAAGGTGTTGACGAAGGCGAGCGCGGCCACGCCGCCGGCTTCCAGCGCGGAGCCGGCGTTGAAGCCGAACCAGCCGAACCACAGGATCGAGGCACCGACCATGGTCTGGGTGAGGTTGTGCGGCTTGATCGCCTCGCGGCCGAAGCCGATGCGCTTGCCGATCACGTAGGCACCGACCAGGCCGGCGATCGCGGCGTTGATGTGGACCACGGTGCCGCCGGCGAAATCCAGCGCGCCCTTCGCCCACAGGTAGCCGGACCGGGCCAGCACGCCGTCCACCGCCTCGCTGCTGGTGAACGCATCCGGGCCGGGGAAGAACCAGACCATGTGCGCCATCGGCAGGTAGGCGAAGGTGAACCACAGCACGGTGAACAACATCACCCCGGCGAACTTCACGCGTTCGGCGAACGCACCCACCACCAGCGCGCAGGTGATGCAGGCGAACGCGCCCTGGAACACGAAGAACGCCAGTTCCGGGATGTACACGCCCTTGCTGAAAGTGGCGGCGATCGACGAGGCCGTGAGGCCCGCCGCCAGCATGCGGTCGCTGCCGCCGATGAAGGCATTGCCTTCGGTGAACGCGAGGCTGTAGCCGTACAGTGCCCACAGCACCGCCACCAGCGCGAACACCGCCAGGTTCTGGATCAGGATCGACAGCACGTTCTTGCTGCGCACCAGGCCGCCGTAGAACAGCGCAAGGCCGGGCAGGGTCATGAAGATCACCAGCGCGGCGGAGACCAGCACCCACACGGTGTCCGCCTTGCTGATGGTGGGTGCGGGCGCGGCGTCCTGCGCGAACAGGTTGCCGCAGGCGAACAACAGGAACAGCATCGCCGCGATGCGTGCGCGGGATTCGATGGATGGAAGTCTCATTGCGTCCTCGCGTGGGTTAGAGCGCATCGGCACCGAGCTCGCCGGTGCGGATGCGGATGACGTGGTCGAGGGCGACGACGAAGATCTTGCCGTCGCCCACTTTCCCGGTCGCGGCCGACTTGCTGATCGCGTCGAGCGCAGCGTCGAAGTCGCCGTCGGCGACCGCGCATTCGATCTTCAGCTTGGGCAGGAAATCGACGACGTATTCGGCGCCGCGGTAGAGCTCGGTATGGCCCTTCTGCCGGCCGAAGCCCTTGACCTCGGTGACGGTGATGCCGGACACCCCGACTTCGGTGAGCGCCTCGCGCACCTCGTCGAGCTTGAACGGGCGGATGATCGCGGTGATCAGTTTCATCGTTCGCAGCTCCTCAGAACGCCTTGGTGATGGCCAGGGCAACGGTGTCGTCGGCGACCTTGTTGCCGAACGGGTTGGTGTACAGCGCGTCGTCGGCGTCGGTGCCGGTGTAGGCCAGCCCGACCGAGAAGCCGTTGTCGAAGGCGCGGGTCACGCCCAGCTTCCAGTCGGTGTATTCGAAGGCGTCGTTGCCCTCGATCCACTGCCTGCCGGCATGCGTGTTGATGGTCCAGCCTTCGGCCACCGCGATATTCGCGGTCAGGTCGAGGTAGCCGCTGCCGTCGGAATTGGCGTAGCCGAACAGGTCGGTGGCGGCGACCGAATACTTCGCGCCCAGGCTGATCTTCTCGCTGGCGGCGACGGTGATGCCGGCATACACCTCGAGGGTGTCGGCGCTGTTGAAGCCGGCCGGGAAGTCGCCGGGATACCAGTAGTACAGCGCGCCCACGTCGTAGCTGACGGCGTCGCTGAACGTGCCGCGATAGCCGCCGTAGACGTCGAGCTCGAGGCTGCTGGAGAGTGGCGCCGCGGTGGTGGAGAGATCCGACAGCCAGCTGATGCTGCTGCCCCAGGCACCGATGTAGGCGCCGCTTTCGGCGCTGAATTCGACGCCCCCTTGCAGGGCGGGATCCGAGTTGCTTTGCGAGACGCCGCGGAACACGTAGTCGCTGGTCAGCGAGACGTTGCCGGTGGTGCCGGCCTGTGCATCCGCGATGCCGAACAGGGCCAGCAGCGCCATGGCGAGACGCGTGCGGGTGCTGCGGGTGGTGGTGGTGCGCGTGTGCGTGCAGCCGTTGGAAGGATGCCCGTCGTGGTCGATGCATGGAACGGTGTAGCCACAGTGTGAGACGACATGACGCAGGCTCCTCATAAGCGGTGCCCTCCCCGGTCATTTGTTTCGTGCTCGTGCCGTGCAGGAACGCGTCGTGCCCTGCCGGCTGCGATCGTCGATCGCGTGCTCCCTCCTTGCGTTGGTGTCGCGCGGCACCGCCGCGCATGGCCCGCCATGCTCCCTTCCCCTGGCCAAAAGAGGCGCGGGAGGCGCGCATCCGTCGATGCGCGCTCCCGGCCTGTCCGATCCTCGCCGGGGAGGGAGCGAAGCGAGGATCAGCTCGCTTCGTCCCGATGCATCGCTGCCGCGCAGAGCGGCAGCGGCCACATCAGATCGTGTAGTACATCTGGTATTCCAGGGGGTGCGTGGCGGCGCGGAAGCGGGTCACTTCCTGCATCTTCAGCGCGATGTAGCCGTCGATGAAGTCGTCGGTGAACACGCCGCCGGCCTTGAGGAAGTCGCGGTCCTTGTCGAGCGCTTCCAGCGCCTGGTCCAGGCTGTGGCAGACGGTCGGGATGTTCTTCTCTTCTTCCGGCGGCAGGTCGTACAGGTCCTTGTCGCTCGGCGCGCCCGGGTCGATCTGGTTCTTGATGCCGTCCAGGCCGGCCATCATCAGCGCGGCGAAGATCAGGTAGCCGGAGTTCATCGGATCCGGGAAGCGGATCTCGATGCGGCGCGCCTTCGGGTTGGTCACGTACGGGATGCGGCACGACGCCGAGCGGTTGCGCGCCGAATACGCCAGCATCACCGGCGCCTCGTAGCCCGGCACCAGCCGCTTGTAGCTGTTGGTGGTGGAGTTGGCGAAGGCATTGATCGCGCGGGCATGCTTGAAGATGCCGCCGATGTACCACAGCGCCACCTGCGACAGGCCGCCGTAGCCGTCGCCGCTGAACAGGTTGACCCCGCCCTTGGCCAGCGACATGTGCACGTGCATGCCGCTGCCGTTGTCGCCGACGATCGGCTTGGGCATGAAGGTCGCGGTCTTGCCGTTGCGGTGGGCGACGTTCTTGATGATGTACTTCATCGACAGCAGTTCGTCGGCCTTCTGCACCAGGGTGTTGAAGCGGGTGCCGATCTCGCACTGGCCGGCGTTCGCCACCTCGTGGTGGTGCACTTCCACCTCGATCCCGACCTGCTCCAGCGTCTTGCACATCTCGGCGCGGATGTCGTGCAGCGAATCCAGCGGCGCCACCGGGAAGTAGCCGCCCTTCACCATCGGCCGGTAGCCGGTGTTGCCGCCCTCGTATTCCTTGCCGGAATTCCAGTGCGCTTCCTCGGAATCGACGTGGAAGAAGGTGTGGCCCATGTCGTTGGCGAAGCGGACGCTGTCGAAGATGAAGAACTCCGGCTCCGGGCCGAAGAACGCGGTGTCGGCGATGCCGCTGGCCTTGAGGAAGGCCTCGGCGCGCTTGGCCACGCCGCGCGGGTCGCGCGAGTAGGCCTGCATGGTCGCCGGGTCCAGGATGTCGCAGGTCAGGACCAGGGTCGGGTCGGCGGTGAACGGGTCGATGAAGGCGGTCACCGGGTCCGGCAGCAGGACCATGTCGGACTCGTTGATGCCCTTCCAGCCGCTGATCGAGCTGCCGTCGAACATCTTGCCGTCCTCGAACAGGCTGGCGTCGACGATCGACTTCGGGAAGGTGACGTGGTGCTGCACGCCACGCAGGTCGGTGAAGCGCAGGTCGACGAATTCGACCTTGTGGTCGCGGATCAGTTTTTCGACGTTCTCGAACGACATGGCAGGACTCCGGGCAGGATGTGGGAAGACGATGCAGGGATTAATGCAAGCTGCATGCCAAGTCTGCAAGACATTGATTTTATTGGTTATACGAAACTTCGACGATCTTCTTTGCACGTTTGTGGTGCTGCCTCGCGCAGCGATGGCACCAATCTGGTGCCAGTGCGTTGCGCTATCCTGCGCCACTGCCCATTCGCCGGTTCCGCATGAACGACCTGCTCGCCGCGCTGCTGCTCGGCATCATCGAGGGGATCACCGAATTCCTGCCGATTTCCAGCACCGGCCACCTGCTGATCGCCGAACGCTGGCTGGGCCATCGCAGCGACCTGTTCAACATCGCGATCCAGGCCGGGGCGATCCTGGCGGTGGTGCTGATCTACTGGAAGCGGCTGTGGGGGATGCTCTCCGCCTTCGCCGGGCATGACGCCCCGGCGCCCTACGACCCGCTGGGGGTGACCGCAACCCCGGCGCAGTCGCGCGACTACGCGTTCAAGCTGCTGCTCGCGTTCGCCGTCACCGCTGTCGGCGGCCTGCTGGTCAAGAAACTGGGCTGGGAGCTGCCGGACACCGTGCGCCCGATCGCCTGGGCGCTGATCATCGGCGCGTTCTGGATGGTGATCGCCGAGCAACTGGCGGCCAGGCGCGCGGCGCGCGACGGCGAGCGCACCGCGATCTCGTGGACCACCGCGATCCTGGTCGGCGTCGCCCAGGTGGTGGCCGGCGTGTTCCCGGGCACCTCGCGCAGCGCGGCCACCATCTTCGTCGCCCTGCTCGCCGGCACCACCAGCCGCGCCGCGGCCACCGAATTCGCGTTCGTGGTCGGCATCCCCACCATGTTCGCGGCGACCGCCTACGAACTGGCGGCGATGCTCGCCGGCGGCGGCATCGGCCACGAGGACTGGAGCGCGCTGGGGGTGGCCTTCGTCGCCTCCGCGATCACCGCCTTCGTGGCGGTGAAATGGCTGCTGCACTACATCCAGAGCCACCGCTTCACCGCGTTCGCGGTGTACCGTCTCGCCCTCGGCATCGCCCTGCTGCTGTGGCTCCCCGCGGGCAGCTGAGCGAAACGGCGCAAATGCCGTGAACCCGCCACACTTCCGATCCACGCTTGCCGGAGAAATGCCATGAAACGCTTGCTGCTGCTCGCCTTGCCGGCCCTGCTCGCCGGTTGCCCGAAACCACCGGACGGCGGCGCGCCACGCCTGCGTCAACGCCTGCGGCGTCCACGGAAACGGCCAAACCGGAACCGGTGAGCGAGCAAAAGCCCGGGGCCGCGGACACCGTTGCCAAGGTCGAGTTCGGCAGCCCCGGGACCATCCGCGCCGCCGGTGCCCTGCCCAAGTTCCGCTGGACGCTGGCCAGCGCGGTCGATGCCAAGGGCCAGCCGGTCGATGCCCTGCTGGTGCGTCCCGACCGGCCGCTCACGCTGGAGTTCAAGCAGGGCAAGCTGGCCATCGGCAACACCTGCAACCGCATGCTTGGCGCTTACTCGCTGCGCGGCAACGGGATGACCGTGGGCGAGCTCGCCTCGACCCTGATGGCCTGCCCGGACCCGAAGCTGATGGCGCTGGACCGGGAAGTGGGCAAGCGCCTGCAGGGCAAGCTGGGGCTGCGCCTGTCCAAGGGCGATGCGCGCCAACTGGAGCTGACCACCGCCTCCGGCGACGTGCTGGTGTTCACCAGCGAGGAAACCGCCCAGACCAAGTACGGCGGCGCCGGCGGGCGCGTGTTCCTGGAAGTGGCGGCGCAGACCGCGCCGTGCAGCCATCCGCTGATCCCGAACATGCAGTGCCTGCAGGTGCGCGAGCTCAAGTACGACGACAAGGGCCTGAAGGTCGGTACCCCGGGACCGTTCGGCAATTTCTACTCGACGATCGAGGGTTACACCCACCAACCCGGAGTGCGCAACGTGCTGCGGGTCGACCGCTACACCGTCAAGATGCCGCCGGCGGATGCGCCATCGCAGGTTTTCGTGCTGGACATGGTGGTGGAGTCGGACGCCTCCGCGAAGCCGTAAGGTTCAGCCGTTGAGGCTGTAGGTCCCGTGCGTGCTGGCCTCGGCCAGCACGTGCCCGCGGATGGCGCGGAACACGTCGCCGGCGGTGAATGCAGGCGGCAAGTCGATGCGTTCCACGTCCAGCGCGAACAGCCTGAAGAAGTAGCGGTGCGTGCGCAGGTCGTGCGGCGGCGGGTACGGGCCGTCGTAGCCGAAGTACTGGCCGCCCATCGCCGCATCGCCGGCGAACCAGCCGGTGTAGTCGTTGAGGCCGCGCATGCCGCCGGCGTCGTGGCCCGCGGGCTTGCCGCCGGTGGCGATGCCCGCGCTGCAGCTGCCGGCCGCGATCTCGCGCAGGTCGGCGGGCAGGTCCGCCACCACCCAGTGCACGAAATCGCCGCGCGGGTGTTCGACCGGGATCGGGGTGGCGGCATCGGCCACCAGCGCGCCATCGGTGGGGGCGTCGGTGTCGATGCACAGCAGCGCGAAGGAGCGGGTCCCGGCGGGTGCGCCGTCCCAGGCCAGGTGCGGATTGCGGTTGCCGCCGAAGCCACCGGGCGCGCCCATCGCGAATTCGGGCGGGATCGGCTTGCCGTTCTCGAAGCTGTCGCTGTGGATGCGCATGGGAGTCTCCGTCCGGATGCCCGTGATTCTACGCAGCGCCGGGAATGGAAACGGGGCCAGAGTGAAGTTTCCCGTCCAGCATTCCGGAACCGGTGAACTTGGTCGACGGGAAATTCACTCTGGCCCCTTTTCCCGGACGCACACACGGTCTCGCTAGACCGCTGCGGCCAGGCGCGCGGCCACCCAGCGCTCCGCATAACCATCCAGCGACGCGTTCTCGATGAAGCCGCAATGGCCGCCATGCGCGGCCAGTTCCAGTTGCACGTTCGGGAAGCCCGCCACCTGCTCGAAGTCGCGCAGCGGGATCACCGGGTCGTCGGCGGACATCAGGATGTCGGCCGGGATCGGCAACCCGCGCAGGCGTTCGCCAGCCACCGAATAGCCCTCGAAATAGTCGTCGAGGGTGGCGAAGTCGGTGTGCCGCAGCACCATCCATTCGGTCAGCGCGCGCAGGCGCAGCCTGAGCACGTCGTCGGCGAAGCCGTGGCGGTGCGGGAACAGGTCGCGCTTGCGCACCAGCGAGCGCCGCCACTTGCGTTCGAAGTAGCGGATGTACAGCGGCAGCCCGGTTTCCATCGCCGCCATCGCCCGCGCCGGGTCCAGCAGCGGGCAGACCGCGACCACGCGCTGCAGGGGCAGGCCATGGCTGTGCGCGCGCAAGGCCAGGCGCAGCGCGAAGTTGCCGCCCAGCGAATAGCCGGCGGCGAACAGCGGCCGCTGCGGCCAGCGCGCGGCGATCGCGCGCACCGCCTCCACGATCTCGTCGATCCGGTTGGAATGGAACAGGCCTTCGTTGAGGTGGTGGCTGTCGCCGTGGTCGCGGAAATTGAGCCGGAACACCGCGAACCCGGCGTCGAGCAGCCGCGCCGCGGTGAGCCGCATGTAGTTGGAATCGACGCTGCCTTCCCAGCCGTGCAGCAGCACCACCAGGCCGCGCGGATCGAACCCGGGCCGCGCGCTGTGCACGCCGTGCAGGCGCACCCCGGGACCCGCCTCGAGGACCACATCCTGGTGGTGTGCGGCGCAGGCGCGCAGGCGCGCGCGCGCACGGATCGCGCGCAGTGGACTGGACCCGAGCACCGATTGCAGGTGCGGGCCGCGCAGCCAGCGCGGCGGGTCGAATGCGCCGAGGGCTTGGCTCATCGCGCGCTCACGCGGCGGCCATCGCCTGCTCGATGCGCGCACGCGCGAGCGTCGCGATGCGGCGCCGGCCCTCGTGCTCTGCGTGCAGGATCGGCTCCAGGAAGCACACCTTCATCGGCCGCACCGGTTCGCCCAGCAGCCGCACGAAATTGGCCAGGAAATTCTCGCCCGGGCCGAAGGCCACGATCTGCTGGGCCTCGCAACGCTGGCCGAAGCACAGCGCGACCGGCTGCACCGGGGCGTCGGCCTCGACCGCGGCGGTGAAGATGCGGGCGTGGAACGGACCCAGTTCGCGGCCATCGCGGGTGCCGGCTTCCGGGAACACCCCCACCGCATGGCCATCGCGCAGCCGTTGCGCCATCTCCGCCATCACCCCGGCCAGCGAGTGTGCGTTGCCGCGCTGCAGGAAGATGCTTTCGCCCGCGCGCGCCAGCCAGCCGATCAGCGGCCAGCCGCGGATCTCGGCCTTGGCGATCAGGCCCATCATGTGCTGCGAGTGCAGGGCGACGATGTCGATCCAGCCCAGGTGGTTGGCGACGAACATGGTGCCGCCGGGCAGCGGGGTGCCGATCCGGCGCACCCGCATCCCGAACACCCACAGCAGGCCGCGCGCCCACCAGCGGATCGCGAGGTGCCCGACCCGCTTGCCGCCGACGGTGTCGATCGCGATCAGCAGCAGGGTGACCGGCAGGTGCACCAGCAGGTGCCAGGCCAGCAGCGGCAGGCGGCAGGCAGTGCGCAGGACGCGCAGCAGCGGTTCGGCGGCGGAGGTCGTCGCACTCATGGCCTGGACCTGGCGAAGCGCGCTGGACTGCAGGGCCCGCCCGCGCCCAGGACGCGACCGCTGCGGAAGGCGGCCGCGCGCCGGTGCGGGCGCGCATCCGGCAGGCGACGCATCCGCGGCGCGGGCGCGGTGCCCGTGATCAGCCGAACTTGAACACGCCCGGGCGCCAGCCGCGGACGTACGAACCACGGCTGTGCGCGTAACCGCTGCTGCCGCCGTAGCCGGTGCCGAAATCGCGCTCGCGGCGCTGGTGCATGCGGTCGATCAGTTCCTCGCGACGGCCATCCAGCCAGTCGGTGCGGCCCAGCGTGGCCGCTTCCACCCCGCGACGGCCCGCCTCGTGGGAACGGAAATCGCAGAAGTCGTCGTAGGCGTCCAGCTCGTGCTTCAGCTCGCGCACCGACAGCTCGATCATCACCGCGTCGTCGAGGAAGCCCAGCACCTCGACATGGTCGGGGATCACGTCGCTCGGGTCGCAGAAGTACATCAGCGCCGAGAGCACCCGCTGCTTGTCGGCCTCCGGCAGCGCCCATGCATCGTCGCGCACCATCGCGATCATGTCGTCGAGGCGCAGCAGGCGGTCCTTGATGAAATCGGGGATGTGCACCTTGGCCGCATCCGAGAGCAGCGCGATCGCGCAATTGACGATCTCCTCGTCGCTCTTGCCCTCGGCCGCCTTCTGGGAACGCTCCATCGCCGCCTGGAAATGGGCGAGGTCGCGGTCGTTGAGCTCGAAATTCAGGGTGATCGACATGGCGGCGTCCTGGCACGCGAAATGAGACCGGCAGACTAGGCCGCGCGCAGCGGCGCGTCAATCCGACGCAGCCGGGGCCCGGGAGCGGCCACGCCGCTACAGGATCGGCGACAACCCCGACCCGAACGCGGTGAATACCCGCACCCCCAGCCACTTCAGGCCGATGTCCACTTCCGGGAAGTCGCCCACCGGTTCGTGGCAGCGGCGAAAGTCGGGGGCGAACGGCGACGACGGCGACGGGCAATCGGGACCGGCCTGGAACTGGTAGCTGGTCGCGTACTTGACCGGCCACAGGTCGAAGATCGGCATCCGCTCGGAAACCCGGGCCAGGGTGAACTCGATCCCGGGCAGGATCGGCGAGGAGTCGCGACGGCCGATCGTCCACGCGTTGGCGGGGGCCATGTCGCCGCGGATGCTGGCCGCCAGCTGGCGCGCGAACGCGGGGTCGGCGATCACCACCGCGCTTTCGGTGTTGAGGTTGTCGCCACGCGGGTCGAAGTTGTGGGTGCCGACCACCCCCACCCGTTCGTCCAGCACCAGCGACTTGGCGTGCAGGCCCATGCGCATGCCGGCGCGCTGCAGCCGCACCGGCAGCCCGCCCGGCGAGGCGAACGGCGAGCTGCGCCCGGCCTCGCTGACCGGCTCGCGGGCCAGGCCGCGCTCCGCCAGCTGGCGCGCGCGCCGGGTTGGCGCGCTCGCCGCGGTCGCAGGCGGTGCGCCAAGGTCGGCGCCGACCGGGCCGGCGTCGAACGGCACCGCGGCCGGGAATGGCTTGAATTCGTGGATCTCGAAGCCGAAGTCGCGCAGGTAGCGGCGCTTGTACTTGTGCGAGATCGCGTAGGCGATGAAGGCGTCGGTCGAAGCCAGGCTGTTGGTGGAGACCTGCACCCGCGGCGGCGCCGGCTGCCGGTGCAGGGCCCGGAACACTTGTTGCGCCGGCTTCGACAGCACCAGGTACGGCGTCTGCAACAGCACTTCCGCCTGCGCTGACGCGATCAGCTGCTGCAGGGTGTCGCCGGCCGGCGCCGCGCCGCCGGCGGCCCCGGCGTGCTTGTCCGGCAGGTCGCCGATGAACTGCACGCCCTGCACCGCCAGCGCCGCATCCACGAAGCGTGCGCGCACCAGGTCGGGGTCCTCGACCTGCGCCAGCAGGGCCTGCACCCGTTCCGGCTTGCGGTAGGGCTGGTGCGGCAGCGGCGGCACCCCGCGCGTGCGCAGGTAGCGGGCCACGTCGCCCAGCCGCTCCGCCGGCACGCTCAGCGGCGACTGCCAGAACGCCTCGAAATTCGCGCCCATGTCCGCCGCCACCGGGCCGGCGAGGAGCAGGTCGCGGTCGCGGAAGTTGTAGGCCGCGTTCCAGTCGTAGTAATCGTCCTGGTAGTTGCGGCCGCCGGTGATGCCCAGCATCCCGTCCACCAGCAGCAGCTTGTTGTGCATGCGCCGGTTGAGCTTGCCCCAGCAGCAGGCTGCGGCGACCGCGTACATCGGGGTCGACAGGCGGCCGCGGTCCAGCACCGGGTTGTACACGCGCAGTTCGAAGTTCGCGTGCACGGCGGCGAACGCGGCCAGGGTGGAGACCTTCTCCAGCGCCGACAGCTGGTCGATCAGCAGCCGCACCCGCACGCCGCGGAATGCGGCCGCCTGCAGCTCGTCGAGCACCAGCTGCGCGGAATCGTCCTCGTCGAAGATGTAGGTCTGCAGGTCGATGCTGCGGCGGGCGGCGCGGATCAGGTGGATGCGCGCCAGCAACGCGTCCGGCCCGCCATCGAGGATCAGCGCGTGGTGCCGGGGCGCAGCCGCGGTGGATTCGGCCAGCGCGTGCTCGCCCATCCCGTGCAGCGGCGAGGCCAGCGCGCAGGCATCCGCGCGGGTGCAGTCGACGTGGGTGCTGCGGGCGGCGACCGCAACCCCGGCCGCGGCATCGCGCTGCACCGGGGTGAGGCTGGCGCAGCCGCCGAGGACCAGCACGGCCAGCGCCAGCAGCAGGAAAAAGGGGCCAGAGTGAATTTCCCGTCGAACATGCTCACTGGTTCGAGAATCCTGGTCGGGAAACTTCACTCTGGCCCCTTTTTCCCCATCATCGATTCACGGCCACCAGAACTCGGTCAGGGTGGCGATGCCGGGTTCGATGTTGGCGTCCACCGGCAACGCCAGCACCGCGATGGCGCCCGGCGGCATCCCGCGGTAATCGCCGGTCTGGCCGCTGTGCATCAGCGCCGCCAACTGTTCGAGGCCGGGGTTGTGGCCGACCAGCAGCAGCCGCTCGGCATCGCGGTGGGCATCCGCCAGCGCGGCCAGGGTGCCGGCGCTGCCTTCATAGATGGAGGCGTCCTCGTGGACTTCGCCGCCGCCGATGTCGCCGAGCGCGGCCAGGGTCTCGCGGGTGCGGTTCGCGGTCGAGCACAGCACCCGGTCGGGGCGCAGGCCGTGCTGGCGCAGCCAGTCGCCGGCGGCAGCCGCTTCCGCGCGCCCGGTTTCGGACAGTCCGCGGCCGAGGTCGTCCTGTCCGGCAGTGGCGGGTTCGGCGTGGGCGTGGCGGAGCAGGATCAGTTCGCGCATTCGATGTCCTTTCGAGGGTGGATCAATCTTTCTTCAGCCAATGCAGCAGCGGCACCCAGTCCGCCTGGTGCTCGCGCACCTGCGCGGAGTGGTAGTCGAACAGGCTCTTGCCGAGCCCGGTCAGGACCACGTAGGCCTGGCTGTCGCGCAGCTGCGCGACCAGCGGGAACGGCCAGCTGCGCAGGATCTCCAGCGCCTGCTGCGAGGCATTGGTATGCGGTTTGAGGCGGTTGCCGAGCAGGCCCACGCGCAGCTTGCCCTTGCGCACCCGCGGATGCTTGCCCAGCGATTCGACGAAACGCACGCTGGCCTCGATGTCCAGCGCGGACGGCTGGATCGGCACCACGACCGCATCGGCGATGTCGAGGAAGTCCTCCAGGTCACGCTCCATCGCCCCCGCCGGGGCATCGATGATCACCCGCTGGGTGTCGGACGGCAGTGCCTTGCGCCAGTTCTTGCGGGTCCCGTCGAGCGGCAGCACCGCGCTGGCCATGCCCGCGCGCCGCTGGCACCAGCGGGTGGCCGACTCCTGCGGGTCGGCATCGACCAGTGCCGTGTGCAGGCCGGCGACCGCGGCCTCCGCGGCCAGGTGGGTGGCCACCGTGGTCTTGCCGACGCCGCCCTTGGAACACGCCACCAACCAGGTCTTCATCGTGCGCTCCGATGCGGGATGACCGCAGCGTACACGCGGCGGTGGGCGCGTGCATGGATTCAGCCAGGCCAGCGCTCGACGACGTCAAGCCGCAACCGCGCCACTGCAGTCGCCACGTCCACCGCCAGCGGCAGCACGCTGGCCCAGTCGCCAGCGCGACCGGCGCTTTCCAGCACCTCCGCCGCCGCCGCCAGCTCCAGTGCGCCCACCAGCCGCGCCGCGCCCTTGATCTTGTGCGCCTGCCGGGTCATGCCGTGCAGGTCGCCGCCGCTGCGCAGCGCTTCCAGCTGGGCCAGGTCTTCGCCCGTGCTGCCCAGGAAGTCATCCAACAGGGCGCGGGTATCCGCCGCATCGCCGGCGGTCAGGTCGGCCAGCACCGCCGGATCCAGCGCTGGTGGATGCGCCAGCTGCGGCAGCCCGGCCTCGCGGGCGATGATCCGCTGGTTGTTGGCCGCCTGGATCGAGGCACCTATCGCCGCCGGGACCGGTGCGGCCCCCGCGGTGTGCGGAAGCCAGCGCTGCAGGCAGGCGCCAAGGGTGGCGATCCCGACCGGCATGGCCATGTAGTCATCCATGCCAGCGGTGAGGCATCGCTCGGCCTCGCCCTTCAGCGCGGACGCGGTCAGCGCGACGATCGGCGTGTGTGGCAGGCCGCGCTGCGCCTCTTCCTCGCGAATCGCACGGGCCAGCTGGTAACCGTCCATGTGCGGCATGTGGACGTCGCTGAGCAGCAGCGAGTAGCGGCCGCTGCGCCAGCGCGCCAGCCCTTCGACCCCATCGTCCGCGGTTTCCGAGGCGTAGCCGGCCAGTGCCAGCTGGCGCTGGATGACCTGGCGGTTGGTGGCATGGTCATCCACCAGCAGCACCAGGCTGCGCTCGCGCTCCGCCTCGGCGGGGGTGGGCAGGCGTCGCGGGTTGAAGCCGGGGCTCGACCGTCCCGGGCCAGCGGCTTCCGGCACTTCCTCGGGCGGCGCTCGATGCAGCTTGATCGCCAGGCGCATGGTCGTGCCCGTCCCGGGCACCGATTCCATCTCCACCCCGCCACCCATCAGTTCGGCGATGCGGCGGCTGATCGCAAGCCCGAGGCCGGTGCCACCGAAACGCCTCGTGGTGTCCGCCTCTGCCTGCGAGAATGGCTGGAACAGCCGCGCCTGCGCCTGCTCGCTGACCCCGATGCCGGTATCGGTGACCCGCAACACCAGCTGGTCGCTGCCCAGCGCACCGTCGGCGGGATCGTGCTTGCGCAGCTCCAGCGCCGCGGTGACGCTGCCGTGCTCGGTGAACTTGATCGCGTTGGAGAGGAAGTTGCCGACCACCTGGCGCACCCGCACCGGGTCCGCGTAATGCGCCGGCGCGATCCGCGGATCGATCTCGCAGGTCAGGGTCAGGCCCTTGCTCGAGGCCGAACCGGCATGGTTCGCGACCACGCTGCGCATCAGCTCCGGCAGCGAGGTCGGGACCGGTTCGATCTCCATCCGCCCGGCCTCGATCTTCGAGAAATCGAGGATGTCGCCGATGATCCGCAGCAGGGTTTCCGCAGAGGCCTGGATCACGTTCAGCGAACGCCGCTGCTCGGCATCCAGATCGGTGTGCGCCAGCACCTCGATCATGCCGGTGACGCCGATCATCGGGGTGCGGATCTCGTGGCTCATCGCCGCCAGGAACGCGCTCTTGGCGTGGCTGGCGTCACGCGCGCGCGTCTCGCTGTCGCGCAGCGCGCGCTCCAGTCGCTTGATCGCGGTGAGGTCGGTGGCGACCGCCAGCAGGCCGACCATCGCGCCGGTATCGTCGCGCATCGCCGACAGCGCCAGCAGCACCGGCAGGGTGCGGCCGCGCTGGTGGTGGAGCACGAACTCGCGCGGCGGCTCGCGGTGCTGGGCCATCGCCCGCAACGCGGTCCAATCGGCGGCGACCGGTTGCCCGTAGGCCTCGCTGAGGTGGTGCGAGAGCGCCTTCAGCGCGTCCGCGTCCAGGATCACGTCGAGCTTCTCGCGGCCCAGCAGCGAGCCTGCCGGCCAGCCCAGCATCTGCTCGGCGAACGGGTTCACCTGCGAGAACACGCCGTCATCGTCGACTGCGAAGATCGCGGTCTGCGCCGCCTCCAGCAGCAGTCGCTGGAAATGTTCGCGGCGTTCCAGCGCGACCCGCACGCGGTCGTTGCTCATCAGCTGGTTGGTCAGCTGGGTCTCGATCCGCCGCACGTGGTCGCGCATGCGCAGGAAGCTGTCCAGCACATCGCCCAGCTCGCCGGTGGGACGGTAGTGCGGCGTGGCGTCGTAGTCGTGCTGGGCCATCCGGTGCGACAGCGCATGCAGGCTCTCAACCCCGCGGTAGCCGTTGCGCAGGATGCGCCGGCCGAACAGCGCGACCAGCACGAAGCACAGCAACGAGAGCGCGACGCGGGTACGGCTGACCCACGTGCCCTGGGTGATCTGCGCCTGCACCAGCGCATCGGCGCGGAATTGCCCCCGTTCCGCCAGCACCTGCAGGCGCTCGGTCAGCGGATCGATCGCCGGGTAAAGCTCCTGGTCGGCGAAGCGGCCGAGCGCGCGCACGTCCTTGGCCACCAGCGCCTTGCGCAATTCTTGCGCCGCCGCGTCGGCGCGCGGGCGCGCCAGCAGCGCCTGCTCCAGCAGGGCACGGTCGTCGCCGACGAATTCAGTGCCCTGCAGCGCGGTCCATTCGGCCTCGATGGTGGCCTGCGCGCGATCCACCACGGCCACCGCCTGCTCCCACTCCACCAGCGCATTGCGCGCCTTGAAGGTGGTGTCGACCAGGTCCAGGCTGTAGGCATCGGACAGGCGGCGGATGCGGCGCATGCCGTCCAGCACGTCGTCCTTCATCGCCAGCATCGTGCGCTGCGTGTAGTACTGGCTGACCTCGTCCAGCACCAGTACCAGCGCACCGGTCAGCAGGAACAGGCCGAACAGGCCCCACAACTGGTGGCGGATGCTGAGTCTCGCGGTGTCGAAGCGGCCCGCCATTGCGTGCTTAATGGGCCGGCCGCCGCCAGCGGTTGACCACCGCCTGCAACTCGCTGCCGGGTACCGGCCGCGCGATCAGGTAGCCCTGGGCGACGTCGCATCCGAGCTCGGCCAGCATCTGCCAGTCCTCGATGGTCTCCACGCCCTCGGCCACGGTCGACAGCCCGAGCTTGCGCGCCAGGTCCAGGCTGGCCTCCACCACCGCCCGCTTGCGCGGCTGCGCGTGGGCGTCGATCACGAAGCCCTTGTCGATCTTGAGTTCGGTGAACGGGATCTGCGAGAGCTGCGCGAGCGAGGAATAGCCGGTGCCGAAATCATCGATCGACAGCCCGAACCCCTTCAGCCGCAGCCGCGCCAGCAGGCCCAGGCCACGCGCCGCATCCGACATCACCGAACTCTCGGTGATCTCCAGGATCACTTCCTCCGGCTCGATGTCGTGGCTCTCCACGATCGCCTGGTAACGGTCGGCCGACGACGGGTCGGCCAGCGCCACCGCCGAGACGTTGACCGACAGCTTCAGCCGGTGCCCGCCATGGTCCCAGCGCTGCTTCCACCGGCAGGCTTCGTCGAGCATGCGGTCGGTCAGCGCATTGGCCAGGCCTTCGCGCTCCATCATCGGCACGAAGTGGCAGGGCCGCACCAGGCTGCCGTCGGGGCGCTCCCAGCGCGCCAGCGCCTCGACCCCGATCACCTTGCCGTTGGCGAATTCCACCTGCGGCTGGAACCAGGCGGTGATCTCGCCGGCCTGCAGCGCCTCCTGCAGCGCCTCGATGCCGAATTCGGCCACCGCGTCGTCCGGCTCCTCGCCGGCATGCTGGTCGATCCGGTTGAGGGTGGATTCCAGCTTGTCGCGGGTCAGCGGCTTCTCGACGCTGCCGAGCACGCGCAGGCCATAGGCGCGGGCCATCGTCTGCACGGTATTGAGCAACGCCGGGTCCAGCGCACTGACCACCACCACCGCGCGCGCAAGGCGCTCCTGGGCGATGTGGCCGATGCACTCGATGCCGTCCATCCCCGGCATGTCCAGGTCCACCAGCACCACGTCCGGCACCGCCGCCTGCAGCCGCAGCACCTCCAGCGCATGCAGGCCGTCGGCGCCTTCCAGCACCTTGACCACCCCCAGCTCGGCAAGCAGCCGTACCGCGATCCGGCGCTGGAAGCCGTGATCCTCGACCACCATCACCTGCAATTCCTTCAGGGCCATGCGGCGCTCCCCAGCGCGTGCGGCGAACGCCAAGCGTACCCCAGTCTGGCGACGCGCAGGGCGCGCCGCCATGGCCGAAGCCGGACCGCCAAGGCGCCACTGCTAAAATGCCGAGTCTTTGCTCGAACGCCCCCGGGGCGTTTGCATTCGAACGCCCCGAGGGCGTTTTCGCCTGTCCGGAACACCGCCATGACCAGCACCGCCGAACTCTCCTCCCCGGCCTCGGCCAATACCGCACTCACCCAAGGGGTGGTCGATGCCGACTACACGCTGGAGGACAAGTACCGCCGCACCCAGGGCCGCATCTACCTGAGCGGGGTGCAGGCGCTGGTCCGGCTGCCGCTGATGCAGAAGCTGCGCGACGAACGCGCCGGGCTGGATACCGCCGGCTTCATCTCCGGCTACCGCGGTTCGCCGCTGGGCGGCTTCGACCTCGAGTTGTGGCGGGCCAAGAAGCAGCTCGCGTCGGCCAGGGTGAAGTTCCAGCCCGGCCTCAACGAGGACCTGGGCGCGACCATGGTCTGGGGCACCCAGCAGCCGGGCCTGTTCCCGGGCGCGACCGTCGATGGCGTGTTCGCCATGTGGTACGGCAAGGGCCCGGGCGTGGACCGCTGCGGCGACGTCTTCAAGCATGCCAATGCCGCGGGCACGTCGAAGCACGGCGGCGTGCTGGCGTTGGCTGCGGACGACCACAACTGCCGCAGCTCGACCTTGCCGCATGGCAGCGAACACGAATTCGTCAGCGCGATGATGCCGGTGCTCAACCCGGCCGGCGTGCAGGACATCCTCGACCTGGGCCTGCTCGGTTTCGCGATGTCGCGCTTCACCGGCCGCTGGGTCGGCTTCAAGACGATCGCCGAGACGGTGGAATCCTCCGCTTCGGTCGATGTCGATCCGTTCGCGATGCAGGTCGTGCTGCCCGGCGACGCCGACTTCGGGATGCCCGCAGGCGGCCTCAACATCCGCTGGCCGGATCCGCCGCTGGACCAGGAGATGCGCCTGCATCGCTACGCGGTCAAGGCCGCGCAGGCGTTCGCGCGCGCCAACGGCATCGACCGCATCGTCATCGATTCGGCGAATGCGCGGCTCGGCATCGTCACCACCGGCAAGAGCTACCTGGACGTGCTGCAGGCGCTGGAATACCTGGGCCTGGACGATGCCGCATGCCGTGACCTCGGGATCCGCGTGTACAAGGTCGGCATGACCTGGCCGCTGGAGCCGCAGGGCATCCGCGCGTTCGTGCGCGGGCTGGAAGACGTGCTGGTCGTCGAGGAGAAGCATTCCTTCATCGAGTCGCAGATGAAGGAACTGTTCTACAACTTCGAGGGCAAGCGCCCGTCGATCGTCGGCAAGTACGACGAGGCCGGCGAATGGATCCTGCCGAGCACCGGCGAACTCACCCCGGCGCGGATCGCCGGGGTGATCGGCAAGCGCCTGCAGCGCTTCCACCGCAGCGAGCGGATCGACGCGGTGCTGGCGTGGATGGAAGCGAAGGAAGGCGAACTGGCGCTGCCGCGCGCCAACTTCCCGCGGGTGCCGCATTACTGCTCCGGCTGCCCGCACAACACCAGCACCAAGGTGCCGGAGGGCTCGCGCGCGCAGGGCGGCATCGGTTGCCACTACATGGTGACGTGGATGGACCGCAGCACCGACACCTTCACCCACATGGGCGGCGAAGGGGTGACCTGGGCCGGGCAGGCGGCGTTCACCGAAACCCCGCACATCTTCCAGAACCTCGGCGACGGCACCTATTTCCACAGCGGTTCGCTGGCGATCCGGCAATCGATCGCGGCCGGCGTCAACATCACCTACAAGATCCTCTACAACGACGCGGTGGCGATGACCGGCGGCCAGCCGGTGGACGGCACCCTGAGCGTGCCGCAGATCGCGCACCAGATGCGCGCCGAGGGCGTGCAGGTGATCGCGCTGGTCAGCGACGACATCGACAAGTGGACCGATCCGTCGATCTTCCCGGATGGCGTGGCCTTCCACGACCGCCGCGAACTCGACGCCGTGCAGAAGACGCTGCGCGAGGTGAAGGGCACCTCCATCCTGATCTACGACCAGACCTGCGCCACCGAGAAGCGCCGCCGCCGCAAGCGCGGCAAGGTCGTCGACCCGCAGAAGCGGGTGCTGGTGAACTCGCTGGTGTGCGAAGGCTGCGGCGATTGCGGGCAGAAGAGCTTCTGCGTCAGCGTGCTGCCGAAGGACACCGAGTTCGGGCGCAAGCGCGAGATCGACCAGAGCAACTGCAACAAGGACTACAGCTGCGTGGAGGGCTTCTGCCCCAGCTTCGTCACCGTCCACGGCGGCAAGCCGCGCAAGGGCAGGAACATCAACGCGGCCGCGCGCCTGGCCGCGCTGCCGGCGCCCACCGTGCGCAGCGACCTGGCGCAACCCTGGAACATCCTGATCACCGGCGTCGGCGGTACCGGCGTGGTCACCATCGGCGCGCTGCTGGGCATGGCCGGGCACCTGGAAGGCAAGGGTTCCAGCGTGCTGGACCAGACCGGCCTCGCCCAGAAGGGCGGCGCGGTCACCACCCACATCCGCATCGCCAGGACGCCGGCCGACATCCACGCGGTGCGCATCGCCGCCGGCGAAGCCGACCTGGTGCTCGGCTGCGACATGGTGGTGGTCAACGACTACTGGGCGCTGTCGAAGATCCGCGCCGGCCGCACCCAGGTGGTGCTGAACACCTACGAGGCGATGCCGGGCACCTTCACCACCCGCCCGGACATGCAGTTCCCGGCCGCCGACATCGTCAAGGCGGTGAGCACCGCGCTCGACGGCGCCGCGCCGCTGCAGATCGACGCCACCCGCATCGCCACCGCGCTGATGGGCGATGCCATCGCCGCCAACCTGTTCATGCTCGGCTATGCGTGGCAGCAGGGGCTGGTGCCGATCTCGTTCGATGCGCTGATGCGCGCGATCGAGCTCAACGGCGCCGCGGTGGAAATGAACAAGACCGCGTTCGCATGGGGGCGGCTGGCGGTGGTGGACCTGCACGCAGTGGTCGATGCCGCCGGCATCGTGCGCAACGCGCCGACCGCGGCCGAACGCGCCGGGCATGTGCTGCCGCTGCTCGGCGCCACCGCCAATGACGCGGGCGAATCCGGGCTGACCCCGTTCGCGGCGGACCTGCGCAGCGAGGACGAATTGCGCCACGTGCCGGCCAGCGCCGGCAGCGATGTCGCCTTCCTGCCGCTGGACGACGCACGCCTGTCGCGCTCGCTGGACGAGGTGATCGCGCGCCGCGTCGCCTTCCTCACCGGCTACCAGAACGCGAAGTACGCCCGGCGCTATTCCGCCTTCGTGGCGAAGGTGCGCGCGGTGGAGGCGAGCAAGGCACCGGGCAGCACCGACCTGTCGGAAGCGGTGGCCCGCTATTTCTTCAAGCTGATGGCCTACAAGGACGAGTACGAGGTCGCGCGCCTGTACACCAGCGGCGAGTTCAGGCGCCGCGTCGAACAGCAGTTCGAGGGCGACTACACGCTGAAGTTCCACCTCGCCCCGCCGCTGCTGGCGAAGAAGAACGCGCAGGGCCAGCTGGTCAAACGGGAATACGGCAGCTGGGTGTTCACCGCGTTCAGGGTGATGGCGAAGCTGCGCGGCCTGCGCGGCACCCCGCTGGACGTGTTCGGCTACAGCGCCGAACGCCGCGGCGAGCGCCGGCTGATCGCCGACTACGAGAAGACCATCGCCGGCCTGTTCGACAGGCTGGATGCCGGCAACGTGGACCTGGCCGCCGCCATCGCCAGCATCCCGGAGCACATCCGCGGCTACGGGCACGTCAAGGAAGCGCACCTGCACAAGGCCAAGGCGCGCGAGGCGGACCTGCTGGGGGAATGGGTCAACCCGCTGCGGGTGGTGCAGGCGGCTTGATATCCGCGAACTGCGGCTGCCGCGGTTTGCCTGCGACGCAGGCGAAGCGCCGACCCGCGATCACGGCGCGGAGATCGCGCCGATCGCGCCGCCACCCTGGGCCGCATCGCCGCGCGCGGCGGCGAGGATCGTGCGCGCATCGCGGCCGTCGCAGGCGAAGCTGCGGCCGCGTTGCAGCCACGCCGCATCGTCGGCGTAGGCGAACAGCAATTGCCGCTGCTTCATGGCGTCGATGACGACCCGGGCGATGCCCTCGCGCAGCGCCGGGCAGCCCTGGCTGCGGCCGAGGCGGCCACGGGCGCGGATCAGGTCCGGATCGGCATACCAGGCACCGTGCATGACGATCGCACGCCGGCGCGCGGCATCGTTGAATCCGGGGTCGAGGCCATCCATGCGCAGCGAGTAGCCGTTGCCGCCCTGGTAGGTTTCCGCGGTGCGGTACAGGCCAAGGCTTGTCTGGTAGCTGCCCTCGACGTTCGAGAACCTCCGTGCGACGTTTTCGCCGCTGCCCTGGCCGTGGGCGACGTGCTCATGGAACAGCAGCCTGGCCTCGGCAAGATCGAACACCCACAGCCGCTTGTGCGTGGATGGCAGCGAATAGTCGATCACCGCCAGCCGCGCATCGGCGTCCGCATCGCCGTTGCGCAGCGCGCACTCGCGCGCCTGCAACGCAAGCGCCAGCACGCCGCGGTCGGCATCCGGCGCGAGCCGGGCGAGGGCCTGCAGCAGCGGTTGCCGGGCAGCCGCAACCGGGGTGGCGGCGATGGCCGGCGGCGTCAGTCTGGCCGACGCCGCGGGGGCGCCGGGCCTGGGTTGCGGACCCGCGCAGCCGGCGAGCAGGCTGATGCCGCACATGGTGATGGCAAGGTGGGAAAAGCGCATGGCGGGACCTTAACGGCATCGCCGGCGCATGTCGCTGAATGGGTTGCGCGGGGCTGAACGGCAACGAATCCTTAACGCGAAACTGCGAACGCGATCATCCAACCGCCGCGTTCGCAGCGCGCATCACTTGCGTGCGGACAGGATCGGCGTGAGGTAATCCGGCTTGTCCTTGATCCGCTCCAGGTGCGGATGGCGCAGGCCGCCGTGGTAGTCGATCTTCACCGTGCGGTAGCGGTCGAACTCCTTGACCAGCAGCTCGATTGGCGCCTTGCCGGTCTTGGCCGCCTTGATCGCCTCCTCCAGCACGTCGCCGTCGTAGGCGGTGCCGTTGACCGCGATCACCTGCGTGCCGCTGCCGATGCCGGCATTGAACGCGGGGCCGTCCCAGCGCACGTCGCCGATGCTGCCGTCCTTGCCGATGGTAAGCCCGATCGAATAGGTGAAGTCGGCGCCGCCGCGGCTGCCCGCGCCCTTGGCATAGGCATTGGGCTCGTCCTTGTAGACCAGCTTCCAGCCGCCGGCCTCGATGCCGCCGGTGAGGCCGGTCCTGCCGTCCAGGCGGTCGCGCAGGAACGTCGACCAGTCGTGCGGATGCACGCCGTTGAGCGTGGCCACCACGTCCTCGAAGGTGTAGAGGTCCTGCACCTTCCATTCGCCGTCGTTGACGCCGAAGAACGCCCGTGCGAAATCATCCAGCGAGCGCTTGCCGTTGCTGCCGGCGCGGATCAGCGCGTCGGCTTCCAGCCAGATCATCTGGCCGCCGCGGTAGTAGTCCTCGCTCATCTGGTAATTGAGGTAGGCGCGCGCGCCGCGGCCGACCACGATCGGGTCGTTGGTGGTGTCCTGGATGCCGCGCCAGGACAGGCCCGGGCGGTTCTCGGCATAGGTGGCGGCCACCAGCGCCAGCGCGTCGATCGACGCCGGCAGCGGGCGCATGCCGCTGCGCGCGGCCAGCACGTTGCCCCAGTACTGGGTCTGGCCTTCGTACACCCACAGCAGGCTGTCCTGCATCGGCGTGTTGAGGTTCGGCACCCACAGGTCCTTGCCGCGCCGGTACTTGCCGTTCCACGAATGCACGAACTCGTGCGCCAGCAGGTCGGTGAAGCCCTGCTTCTCCTTCCAGCCGGTGAAGTAGTCGGTGCCGACGCCGTTCTCGCTGCTGCGCTGGTGCTCCAGGCCGTTGCCGCCCATCTGGTCGGACAGCGAGAACAGGAACTGGTAGTGGTCGTAATGCTGCGCGCCGAACAGCTTCATCGCCTGGTCGACCATCTTCCTGTGGATCGCCACCTGTTCCGGCTTGGCTTCCAGGTACTTCGGCGCATCGGCAACCACGCCCAGCTTCACCTGCACCTTGCTGCCGGCGGGGGTCAGGTCGATGTTCTTCGCGTGGCGGCCGGCGTACACCGGCGAGTCGACGAAGATGTCGTAGGGCACGTTTTCGTAATCGATGGTGTCGCCGCTGCGGCCGTCTTCGTGCAGGGCGGTGAACGCGGTCCAGCCGGCCGGGTAGGTGACCCGCGGGTCGACCATGATCTGGCGCATGTAGTGGCCGGCCGGGTACAGCGCGGCCGAGATGAACTGCAGGTTGAGCATGTTCGGCGTCATCACCACCCGGCCCTGGCCGGGGCCGGTGGCGGTGAGCAGGTCGAACTCGGCGGTGATTTCGGTGACGCCGTCCGGCACCACCAGGTGGAACGCGCCGACCTCCAGGGTGTCGCGCTTCCAGTCCAGCTTGCGGCCGTTGGCCTTGAAGGTCAGCCCGGCGATGTCGTCCAGCCCGTTGCGGGGCGAGTGCCCGCCCGGCACCCAGCGCGGAAACAGCAGGGTCAGCGGGCCGGCCTGCACCGGGATGGTCTGCTTGATGCGGAAGATGCGCTGCGAAAGATTGGTGGCGTCCACCTCGACCTTCATCATGCCCGGCGCGTACGGCACGTCCAGCGGCTGCGGCACCTCCTGCGCATGCGCGGCGAAGGCCAGCGCGGACATCAGGGCGGCAACGAGGATTCGACGGCGCATCGGGCACTCCGGGGTTCGGGCAAGACCGCCATCGTCCGGCCACCGGAGCGGCCGCGCGCCTGCCGGAAGCCATGGATGCGGTCCGAAGCAGGTGCGGCGCGCACTACCGGGTTGCTGGCGCGGGTCCCGGCTTCGGCGGCAGGTGCGCGGCATCGGTGTAGCGCCAGGCCACGAACGCGGCGAACGCCAGCATCACCGCTGCGATCAGGAACGCGATGCCGGGCAGCCGCACCGGTGCATGCGGGCCGATGAAGAACCCGAACGCGCCCGCGAACACCGCCGGCGCGAAGATCCCGGCCAGCGACACCAGGCTGCTCAGTGCGCCCTGGATCCGGCCCTGTGCGTCCGCCGGCACCTGGCGGGTGATCAGCGCCTGGGTGGCGGGTGCCGCGATCGCCCACAACGCGCTGATCGGCAGGCCGAGCATGAACATCCAGCCGCTGCCCGCAAGTCCGTAGACCAGGAACCCCAGGGTGCCGCAGGCCAGGCCGAACATCACCGCGCGGCGCTCGCCGAACGCCTTCACCAGCCGGCCGACCAGCAGCACGTTGACGATCACGCTGAGCACGCCGACCACCGACAGCACGTAGCCGGCCTGCTTTTCCTTCCAGCCGTAGCTGGCGTCGGCGAACAGCACGAAGGTGCTGGGATACACGTAGTGGGCGAAGTTGGCGACGAACACCACCGCCACCAGCCCCCAGATCTGCGGATACTGGCGCAGCATGTTGACCCCGCCCATCGGCCGGGCGTGCTGCCAGTCGAACACCGGCGCGCGCTTCTCCTTCGGCAGCGATTCCGGCAGCACGAACAGGCCGTAGCCGAAGTTGAGCAGGGCCAGGCAGGCCGAGAACCAGAACGGCAGGCGATGGTCGATGTCGCCGAGCACGCCGCCCAGCAACGGGCCGACGATGAAGCCCAGGCCGAACGCCGCGCCGATCATGCCAAAGCTCTTCGCGCGCGCCTCCGGCGCGGTGACGTCGGCGATGTAGGCGTTGGCGGTGGTGAAACTGGCAGAGGTCGCCGCCGAGATGATCCGGCCCACGAACAGCCAGGCCAGGTTCGGCGCCAGCGCCATGAAGATGAAGTCCAGGCCCAGCCCGAGGCAGGACACCAGGATCACCGGCCGCCGCCCGTAACGGTCCGACAGCGCGCCCTGGATCGGTGCGCTGAAGAACTGCACCAGCGAGAACGAGAACGCGAACGCGCCGGTCCAGTACGCCGCGGTCGAGGTATCGCCGCCGACGAATTGCTGCACCAGGTGCGGCAGCACCGGGATGATCACCCCGAACGCCAGCACGTCGATCAGCACGGTGATGAAGATGAAGGCCAGCGCAGCCTTGCGGGCGCCGGTGGCGGGCAGTGGGTTCAAGGGGTGTCCTCGCGGCCGTCAGTGGTGGAACGCGTCAGCCGCCAGCAGCCCGGCATGTTCGCGCACATCGTCAGGCCATGTCGCGCAATGTTCCTCGAAGGCGCCGATATCGCCGGCGAACAGCGCGCGGCAGGCACCGGCGAAGCCGGCCTGGTCGCCGGCCATGGCCTGCATGAAGCGGTAGCCGGCTTCCTGCGCGGCGCGGCGACGGTCGCCTTCAGGCGCGACATGGCGCGCGGCGTCGACCAGTGCGCGCAATGCCACCGACGCGCCGCCCGGCTGCGCCGCCAGCCAGTCCCAATGCCCGGGCAGCAGGGTGACCTCGCGCGCCACCACCCCAAGCTTCGGCCGCCCGGGCCCGCGCGGCGCCGCTTGCGCGTCCTGCACGGCGGTGGCCAGCGGATCCGCCAGCCACCGCAGCAACTCGCCGGCGGGCAGCGCCAGCGGCAGCGCGACCGGCATCCCGCTGGCGTCCTCGAACACCCGCACCGGCTTGCCCGCATCGAACGCCTGCCTGGCCTTCAGCGCAACGTGGCGCAATTCGCCGCTGGCGATCCGGCGCGGGCCGGCGAACGCCGTGCAGCGCAAGGTGGGATGGATCATCGAACGCGCCTTCCGGGACAGGCGTGGATTCTGCCCGGATCAAACTCGACGGACAACCGGCTCAGCGCCCCTGCCCGACATCGATGAACTGCAGGAATTCGGCGCGGGTGCGCGCGTCCTCGCGAAAGCTGCCCAGCATCTTCGAGGTGACCATGCTCACCCCGCGCTTGTGGATGCCGCGCGTGGTCATGCACTCGTGCGCGCCCTCCACCACCACGCCGACACCGCGCGGTTGCAGCGCGCGCTGGATGCAGTTGGCGATCTGCGCGGTCATCTTCTCCTGCACCTGGAAGCGGCGCGCGTAGGCCTCGACCACCCGCGCCAGCTTGCTGATGCCGACCACCTTGCCGGCCGGCAGGTAGCCGATGTGGACCTTGCCGATGATCGGCGCCATGTGGTGTTCGCAATGGCTTTCGTAATCGATGCCGCGCAGCACGATCATCTCGTCGTAGCCGCCCACTTCCTCGAAGGTGCGCTGCAGGTATTCGTCCGGATCCAGCGCATAGCCGCTGAACCAGTCCTGGTAGGCCTTGGCCACGCGCCTGGGGGTGTCCAGCAGGCCTTCGCGCGCGGGGTCGTCGCCGGACCAGCGCAACAGGGTGCGCACGGCCTCCTCGGCCTGCGCGCGGCTGACGTCGTTGCGCCGGTCGTCGGCGGAGTCGTGGTCTGACATGCGTGGGTCCCTCGCGAAGGGGTGCATCGTACCGCGCCCGGCAATCCGGGCCGCGTCGATCCGGTTCCTACGCAACCCGGCGAAAAACCGATGCAGCAGCCGGCATCAGGCGACCGCCACGGCCCGCGGGCGCCACCCCAACACGCGTGCCGGCAACAGCAGCAGCGCATGCAGGAAGGCGAACAGCGCCGAGAAGGTGATGCCGACCAGCCGCAGCGGCAGCGACAGCAGCCAGGCGATCGGCCACAGCACCAGCGCCAGCAACGCCAGCGGCCAGCACAGCACCAGCAGCACGCACCAAGCAAGCAGGGCGACCAGGGTGTTCATCGTTCGGGCCCGCGATGGCAACGCTGCACACGCAGCGCCTGCCACATCGCCATGCGCCCGCCGTGCACGCAAGCGGCGTGCGACGAAACGCGGGAGGGCGCGACGAACGCCACCCCCGCGCCTTCGGTCAGAACGCGTTGTCGCCGTCGAGGATGCGGCCGATCCCGCCCAGCACCGAGCCCTCGCCGCGCGCACCGCCCTTCTGCGGCGCCGCCGCGAGCATGCGCCCGGCCAGGCGCGAGAACGGCAGCGACTGCAGCCACACCTTGCCGGGGCCGGTCAGGGTGGCCAGGAACACGCCTTCGCCACCGAAGAACATGCTCTTCAGGCCGGCCACCGGTTGCACGTCCATGTTGACCGTGGCGTGGTAGCCGACCACGCAACCGGTGTCGACGTCGATGCGTTCGCCGGCCGCCAGCTCGCGCTCCACCACGCAGCCGCCGGCATGGATGAACACCCAGCCGTCGCCCTCGAGCTTCTGCATGATGAAGCCCTCGCCGCCGAACAGGCCGGTCAGGATCTTGCGCTGCAGGTGGATGCCGACCTGCACGCCGCGCGCGCCGGCCAGGAAGCTGTCCTTCTGGCAGATGATGCGGCCGCCGTGCTCGTCCAGCTTCATCGCCATCACGGTGCCCGGATACGGCGCGGCGAACGCGACCTTGGCCTTGCCGCTGCCGCCATGCGTGTACAGGGTGGTGAACAGGCTCTCGCCGGTGATCACCCGCTTGCCCGCGGACAGCAGCTTGTCCATGAAGCCGCCGGACTGGCCGCTGGCCGAGCCGTCGCCGAACACGGTGTCCATCTGCACCGATGAATCCTTGAACATCAGCGAGCCCGCTTCGGCGATGGCGGATTCGCCCGGATCCAGCTCGATCTCGACGAACTGCATTTCCTGGCCGTGGATGCGGAAGTCGATCTCGTCGGCGCGGCCCTTGCCGCCGTTGCGCGGCGGCGGCGGCGGTGCGGCCGCCGGATCGCCCGGCACGCCATCGACCAGTTCGGCGATGTTGCGCACTGGCAGCCAGTCGCCCATGCCGTCCTTCCACGCCAGCAGCGCGGGATTGCGCGCGGCCTCGGCGCGCGCGGCGTCCAGGTCCATCGGGCCGAGGCGCTGGTTGCTGGCGGTGTCGTGCAGGTACCACTGGCTCATGGCGAACTCCGGGGTTGGGGATGCCGCGAAGTCTATGCCGCGCGCGATGACCGGCAAGGTGCCGGAAGTGAGGGCCTGCGCGGGCGTGGCGCAGGCCTCAGCGGATCGGCTCGTCCAGCATCAGCTGGCGCACGAAGCGCACCGGCGGCGCGCCGTACGACAGCACCTTGTCGTGGTACTGCTTGGCGTTGAACGCCGCACCCTGCTTGGCCTCCACCGCCTTGCGCATGTCGAAGTGCTCCTGCGCGCCGACGAAGTAGGTGGCCAGCTGCGCCGAGGTCAACTGCGCGCGCACCCACTTGCCGGCGGCCTCGCGCTCCTGCTGGAAGGTCTTGTTGACCATCAGGTCCATTGCCTGCTCGCGGGTCCAGTTGTCCACGTGCACGCCCTGGTCGAGGATCGAGTTGGCCACCGCGCGCAGGTAGAACTTGAGCTGCACCAGCCGGAACAGCGGATCGCTGTCGAGGTAGCCGGCGTCGGCCATCGTGTCCTCGGTGTACACCGCCCAGCCTTCCGCGAACGGGCCGGAGCGCAGCACCGCGCGCAGGGTCGACGGATGCTTGGCCGAATGCACGCCTTCCAGGTAATGCCCGGGCATCGCCTCGTGGATCGACAGCAGGTGCAGCATGCGGTTGTTGTATTCGCGCAGGAACGAATCGACCTGCTCGCGGCTCCACTCGTCCGGGATCGGCGAGATCGCGTAGTAGGTGTCCAGGCCCTTGTCGAGCGGGCCCGGCGAATCGCAATACGCCACCGCCACGCCGCGCTGGAACTCCGGCATCAGGATGATCTTGACCGGATCGTCCGGCACCGTGACCAGGTCCTTGGCGCGCACGAAATCGGTGGCGTCCCTGGTGGTCCGGGTGGCGTACTCGACCACCTTGTCGCGCGCCGGGCGCTCGGCGTAGGCCAGCTCCAGCGCGGCTTCGATCGCTGCCTGCTTCTGCGCCTCGGTCGGGGTTTCCGGCAACGCCGGCGCGCCCGGCTTGTCCTTGAGCACGCCGCGCGCGACCGCGAGCATCTCGCCGCGCACGCGTTCGATCTCCGCTTCCGCGCGCTGGCGGATGTCGGTGCGGGTCAGTCCGGAATTCAGCGAGAACTGCAGCTTCTCGTCGTACAGCTTCTGGCCGATGCGGAAGTCGCCCTTCGCATTCGGCACCAGGGTCTTGTCCAGCCAGTCCTGGTGTTCCGCCACTGCCGTGCGCAGGCCGGCGACCGCGGTGTCCAGGCGCTTGCGGTCCGCGCCCTGCAGCTGGTCGGCATTCGGCGTGATGAAGGTGTCGACCAGGCTGAGCAGGCCGGCGTGTTGCTTGGCCACGGTCTCCGCGTGGATCTTCGGCACCCGCGCCACGTCGATGTTGGCGCGCATCTGCACGAACATCGCCGGCAGTTTCTCCATGCGCGCGGTCGCCGACTTCAGGCGCTCCGGCAGCGGCGCGAACTCGCGCGCCATCAGGTTGTAGATCGCACCGCCAGCGAGGCCGTTGTAGCCCTGCGGATCCCAGGCCCAGGCCTGCAGCGTCTCCGTGGACCAGATGTCGCCGCGCAGCTGGTTGCGCAGGATCGAAGCATCCACCTGGTTCTCGCGCGAGAGCGTGCTGGCGTCGATGGCGTCGAGTTCGGCCAGGATCTTCTTGCTGAAATCGAGCGCGCGCTGGCGGCCGGCGGCGCTGACGTCGTCAAGCTCGGCATCGAAGCGGTGGTCGCCGATCTGGGTCGCGGACACCGGATTCAGCGGCAGCCAGCCTTCCAGCCAGCGCTTGGACAATTCGGCGAAGCGCGCATCCGCCTGCGACGCCGCGGCGCTGGCGGCTTCCGACGAAGCGGCGGGTGTGGTCGGCGCTTCGGCCTTGCAGCCGGCAACCAGGGCCGTTAGCAGGGTGGCGGCAAGCAGGGAATGGCGCATGCGGCGGTCTCCGGGCAGGAAAGAGGCCAAGCTTAGGTGGAAACCCGGCAGCCGGCATCGCGGCGCAGCCGCGCGCGGGTCGACGTTGGCCCCGTCCCTGATGCATCGTGGCTTCGTTCGCCGGTTTCCGCGCTTTCCTGGAGCCTTGATGTCCACCACGTCCGTCACCAGCATCGTCCCGCATCCGCGAAGGCATGCAGTCCCCCACAACACCGCTGCCAGCGACCCGGCCCCCGGAGCACGGGCACCGGGCGGGGCCACCTACCGCGCCATCTTCGTCGCGCTGGCGGCAGCACTGGCCTTGCCCGCGAACGCCGGCCTGCTGCGCGAAGGACAGGCCGTGCGCGTGATCCCGTTATCGATACGCGATGGCGACAAGCCAATGGTCGAAGCCAGCATCGGCGGCCGGCAAGGCGTGCTGATGATCGACAACGGCACCCCGGACTTGCTGTTCCTCAATCGCGCCGCGCTCGCGCTGCCGGAGGGACGCTACCTTGCCAGCGGGTTCGCGGCATCGGGCCAGGCGGTGCACGTGCAGGCACACCCGGCGCCGCGCATCTCGATTGCAGGGCAACCACTGGACCTGTCCGGGGACGTGCGCAGCGGAGACTTCGGCTTCACCGCACCCGGCCTGGGCACGGATTTCCTGGGCTTCATCGGTACCCCGATGGTGGCGGACGATGCCTTCCTGTTGGACTACCGGCATCGCCGGCTGCTGGTGCTGCAAGCCGGCGAGGATGGCGCGCTGGCAGTGGCATCCCCGGGCGCGCCGGATGTCGTGGTGTCGGTTCCCTTCATGCTGTTGCCGGGTGAGCAGCCGACCATCGCCGCATCGGTGGGGACATTGCCATTCGTCACCGACTTCGATACCGGCGACAGCGGCACCCTGTACGCCAGCGCCGCCACCCGCGACCGGCTTCGCGGGCAGGGCCTGCTGGAGCCGGACGGCGACCGCTGGCGCCTGGGCGGGCTGGCGATCGACGGCGTGGGCTTCGCACCAACCCTGGTCCGCCTGGTGATCGCGGGAAGTCCGCAAGATGTCCGCAAGACGGGCCATATCGACCAACTCCGCCTCGGTGCGCGGTTCCTTTCGGCCAACCCCTGCCTGTGGAACTTCCCGGCCAGGACGCTGACATTCCTCAAGCCGGATGCCACGTTCCTGGACGCATTGGCAACAGCCGGGATCGATCCACCCCGTTCCTGGGCGAGCCCGGTGTCCGCGCCTGCGGTGCCAGGCGCGCGCTAGCGGCGCCGATTCATGGCCAGCCTGCCTGCCGTACATTGCGGCGATCACGTGGCGCATTCGGGAAGGGCTTGATGTCGCGTGCACGCATCGCCTTGTTGACGCTGCTCGCGCTGGTCGCATTCGCAGGCAACTCGCTGCTGTGCCGCGCGGCATTGGCGCAGACCGGGATCGACGCGGCCAGCTTCACCCTGGTGCGCCTGCTGTCCGGTGCGGTGGTGCTGGGGCTGCTGGCCTGGCTGCGGCCGGGCGGCTCGCGTTCACGCGGCAACTGGCTGTCCGCGCTCGCCCTGTTCGCCTACGCCGCGGCGTTCTCGTTCGCCTACCTGCAGCTCACTGCAGGCGCAGGTGCGCTGCTGCTGTTCGGTGCCGTGCAGGCCACCATGATCGCGCACGGCGTGTGGTCGGGCGAGCGCTTGCGGCCGCTGCAACTGGGTGGGCTGGTGCTCGCCTGTGGCGGCCTGGTCGGCCTGGTGCTGCCGGGCCTGTCCGCGCCGCCGCTGGCGGCCGCGCTGTTGATGATGACCGCCGGCATCGCCTGGGGCGTGTATTCGCTGCGCGGCCGCGGCGCGGGCGATCCGCTGCAGGTCACCGCCGGCAACTTCCTGCGCGCGGTACCGATGGCGGCAGTGTTGGCCTTGCTGATGTTCCGGCAGGCCTCGCCGGATGCCGCGGGACTCGGCTACGCGGTGCTGTCCGGCGCGCTGGCCTCGGGCGTGGGTTATGCGATCTGGTACAGCGCGCTGCCGTTCCTGAAATCGGTGACCGCGGCCACCGTGCAACTGGCGGTGCCGGTGATCGCTGCGTTGGGCGGCGTGTTCCTGCTTGGCGAAGCGCTGACGCCGCGGTTGCTGGTGGCCTCGGCGGCGATTCTTGGGGGGATTGCGATGGTGGTGGTGATGGGGGGAAGGGGGCGGGTGGGTTGATTCCCTCCGCCCCTTTTATGCAGAGAAGTCGACTCTGACCCCTGTTCCCTTTTCACGATGCTACGCCATCGCAGGCTCGCTACTCGAGAGCCGATTCAACGCAATTTGCAGACTACGATCATCGAACAGCCTGTCTTTTCTCGTCGCAGACTCATCACCCCCGCTCCAATCGCGAAGCGCCTTCCGCAACGCATCTACGCTGGGAGTGACCTCCTCCTTCGAGATAAGCCAGTCAACTGTCGCCAACAACTCCATTCCATATGGCGATTCGAATCCATCAATCAACTTACTTGTCTCTTCGAGGGCTTGAACGTATTCCTTGGCCTCAGACTTGATATATGCCTGAAGGAAGCTTTTTCGCTCGTCATCGAACCAAATAACATCAAGAGGACCGGCATCGCTAATTCTCTTCTCGCAATGCAGATAGCTGCCATCCAAGTTGTTCAGTAGATGATCCAGCTTGTTGGCGTAAGGCCCGTATTTGTGCGCTACGAATCGTAGATCGAGGGGATTCCTTGCCGCGTTGTGTCGCTCAATAGATCGCTCCAAGAACCACGCTAGCTTTTGAATTTCAAGCAGACTGCACTCCATACCGAGAACCCAGTAGCGCCTAACCAACTCTGCGATCAATGCTCGCGAGGGCGTAAGTTTTTCGACGCCCTCGCGTTTGGCTACATTCTGATACTTAGTTGTTGGCTCAAACACCAGTATGTTGGTGTTTAATCCAGAGAGTTCCTCTTCGATGAGTGCCCGCACACTGCTCCACTCAAGACCACCATTCCCGGCGCCTAGGGGCGGAATTGCCACGGATTCAACTTCGTTGTCTTCCAGAAAAGCACGCAGATCTTTTAGGCCTTCTGCGATCCAGGACAAGCGAGAGTTTCCGCGCCAATGCTGCTTAGTAGGGAAATTTACAATCCAGCGAGGCCCCCCAAGCTCCGCGACTTCCACGACAAAGATCCGACCAACCTTTACTTCACCCGCCTTGCAAGCAGCCGCGTAGCGTCGGTAGTTCTCGTGAAAACGATCCTTGAACATCAGAGCAATACCCTTGCCCATGACACCTACCGTATTCACGGTATTGACGAGGACCTCTGCGGGCGCCTCAAGCAAATTGCCAGTCGTGTAACTAATCATCAGAAGTACCACGCTGTTCGCGCATGAGTCGGGACAGTAATTCCGCGTGAGATCAGCTGCTGATCAACCTGCTGTTTCACGCCATCGGTGTAACAAACGATGCCGAGCAAAGCATCAATCGGCACATGCCGGTGCACGAGAGCCTCTGCTTGATACCGTTCGAATTTCGCTGGGTCGTCAGGATCACGTTTGAAATCCCTTCGCTGAAGAAGCGGCCAGTCAATCTTGTCTAAGTCTGCAAGATCGGTGTAGTAGTTTGCCCATTGATAGTACGCATGACTATCCGTAAACACCCACTGAAGCCCTTGCTCATCGATACGCCTCAGGCTTGAGACCAAGATCAGTATCTCTTCACTCGGTCTTTTCCGTACGCCACCCCAACCTGTGTTGATGTTTCGCAACATTGGGGAGAATGGAGTGAAGTAGAACGGGACGTAGTCATTGAGACACCCGCCCGGTGAGCAAGGAACTGCATGCGTTGCGCGCTTGGAGATTAGATCCTCATTTCCGATCACCAGCCAGCTCGGCGCGAGGACGCCTCCGTTACCGCAATGAAGTCCGTTATCGAGAATCCAAGGCAGATTGTCGCGATGCACAATGCGCCAAATCAAGGCTTTCTCTGGATTCAAGGCTGTGTAGAGCTGAGGCATATGTCTATCGTAGCGGAGATGATCACTAACGCCTGCGCAACCTCCACCCCAATCCCGAAACCCGTCCCGCATGCCGCCCCAACGCCGCGGCAATCACCTCGGCGCTGCCGGCCACATGCAACGCACTGCGCGCGCGCGTCAGCCCGGTGTAGACCAGCTCGCGGCTGAGCACGCGGCTGTCGGCGCGCGGCAGTTGCAACCACACCTCGTCGAACTCGCTGCCCTGCGCCTTGTGCACGGTCATGGCGAACGCGGACTCGTGCGCGGGCAGCGCGGCGGGATGGAAGGCGCGCGTACCGATGCTGCCTTCGCCGGGGAACCAGGCCAGCGGGGTGCCGTTGGCGTCGGGCAGGCAGATGCCGACGTCGCCGTTGAACAGCTTGTGCCGATGGCTGTTCCGGGTGACCAGCAGCAGGCGGCCGGGGAACCACGCGGGCGGGGTGCCGATGCGGCGGCCGGAGAGCGTGGCCTCGATGCGGGCGTTGAGGCCGCGCGCGCCCTGCGCGCCTTCACGCAGCGCGGTGAGCAGGCGCAGGCGGTTGGCCTGGCGCAGCGCTTCGGCGGGATCGGTGAGCGTGGCCAGCGCGCGCCAATGCGCAAGCAGGCCGGGCCGCGCGTGCAGCGGATCGTCCGCGCCTTCGTGGAAGTGCACGTTCCGCAGGGTGCCGCCGCGCAGCAGCGCCAGCGCTTCGATGGCATCGCCGCTGCGCACGGCTTCGGCCAGCGGCGCGAGGTGCAGGGCTTCGTCCTGTCGCCAGCCGCGTTGCAGGTGGACGCGGTGGCCACGCAGGCTGCTGGTGTCGCGCATCGATGGCTGCGCTGCCGAGCAACGGCTGCACTGCGGCGGCATCGCCTGCGGACAGCGCATCGCCGGCACCGGCGGCGGCCAGGATCGCGGCCAGCACGTCGCCGGCTTCGACCGAGGGCAGCTGGTCCGGATCGCCCAGCAGGATCAATTGCGTTGCAGCCTGTTGCGCGCCGTCGGCCACCGCTTCGGTGAGCTTGCACATCAGCGGCAGGTCGACCATCGAGGCTTCGTCCACCACCACGATGTCGAACGGCAGCGGGTTGTCTGCGTGATGACGGAAGCGCGGCGAGTCCGGGAGGGTGCCGAGCAGGCGATGCAGGGTGCTGGCATCGGTGGGCAGCGCATCGAGCAATGCCGCATCGATGCCTTGTCCGGCCATCTGCGCGGCCGCGCGGCGCAGGCTTTCCGCCATGCGTTCGGCGGCGCGGCCGGTGGGCGCGGCCAGCGCGATGCGCAACGGCGCGGCGCCTGCCTGCATTGCGCCCGCGATGCGCAACACCAATAGCCGGGCAATCGTGGTGGTCTTGCCGGTGCCGGGACCGCCGGTGACCAGCAGCAACGCGCGGCGCAGCGCGAGTGCGGCGGCGCGGGCCTGGTGGTCGTCCGTTCTCGCTTCGGGGAACAGGCGATCGAACAGCGGCGCGATGGGTTCGATTCCTGTCCCCGGCATCGATTGCGATGCGATGCGTTGCAGCTGCAGCGCGAGCCGGCGTTCGTATTCGCGATAGCGGCGCAGGTAGAGCAAGCCGTTCTCGAGGACCAGCGGTGCGGCCTCGGCTTCCTCCGCAGGCGAGTGCGGGGTGGCGACGAAGCGCGAGGCGGCGAGTTGTTGCCGCCATGCCTCGGCATCCGGCCAGGCGATGTCGGCATCGACCAGTTGCCGTGGCGATGCGGGATCGAAGCCGGCGTGGCCGTTCGCCACCGCCATCGAAGCCAGTGCCGCCGCGGCCAGCACATCGTCCGGTGTTTCCGGATCGAGGCGGCGCAAGGTGTTGGCCAGCGCATCGTCGAGGGTGCGCAACACGCCGAGCTTGTTGAGTTCGCGCAGCAGGCTCATGCGGCCGCTCCGTCTGCAACGCCGTGGCCGAACAACACGTCCAGCGCATCCACCAGTTCGGGTGAAAAGCGTTGCGCGTGGATGCCGGGCGAGTCGGTGCGGCCGGCATCGAGCCCACGGCAGAACAGGTAGCGGATGCCGCCGAAATCGCGGGCGTAGTCGTAGCCGCTTCGCAGGCGGAAGCGCAGCCAGCGATGCAGGGCCAGGGTGTAGATCAGCGCCTGCAGGTCGTACTCGCTGTGCGCCATCGCCTGCGCCATCGCCGCGTCGTCGTAGCCGGGCAGGCGGTTGGACTTGTAGTCGAGCACGTACCACTTGCCGGCGTGCCGGTAGGTGAGGTCGATCAGGCCGGTCATCAGGCCTTCCAGCTTCTGGCGCAGGCCGAAGCCGTGGCGTGACGCGACCACGCCGTGCGCGTGCAGCAGGCGCAGCAGCGCGTCCACCTGCACCGGCTGCAGCGAGAACTGGAATTCGATTTCCGGGCGGCGTTCGCTGGCCGGCACGTCGCACAGGCGCACGCCTTCCGGCAGCGCGACGGTCAGCGTCTGCCCGACCAGCTGCGCGGTCAGCGCGATGCCGTCGTCCAGCACGTCGGCGGCGTAGCCTTCGTCGCGCAGGGCATCGGCGATGACCGCGCTTTCGTCCGCCGGTGCGGCATCGCCGGGTTGCCACTCGCGCCATGCGCCGAAATCGGAATGCTCCAGCGCCGCGTGCAGGGCCACGCCGTAGCGGTTGCCGCTGAAGCGCAGGTCGATGTCGGCTTCGACGGTGGCTTCGTCCGCGCCATCGGGTTCGTCGTTGCCGCCGCTGGCCGGCAGGGTGGCGCTGCTGGCGGTGCCTGCCTCGGTGCCGGCATCGGCCTTCGCCAGCTGGCTGAAGCTGTACACCCACCAGTCGTGCGAGAGCCGGCGGGTGACGCTGCGCGCGGGCGGGATGGCGGCATCGTGCTCCGCGGGCAGGCGCGGCAGTGCGGCGGGTGTGGGGCTGCGATCGAACGCGATGCCGGCGGCGGCCAGCGCTTCGGCATCGCCCAGCATCTTCGACAACGGCGTCTTGTCATGCGCGAAGAACTCGCCAGTGGCGATCCACAGCGCGTGCTCGGCGCGGGTCAGGCCGACGTAGAGCAGACGCGCATCTTCCGCCTCCTGATCCGCTATCCAAACCTGCTTGGCGTCTTTCCAGTCTTTCGACTCGGCATCAAACGACCAATGCAGGCGGCGGCCATCCGGCGTCATGCACCACGCGGCTACCTGGCTCGGCGCCTTGTCCTTGCCGCCGATGCCGACGAAGGGCAGGAACACCAGCGGATATTCCAGGCCCTTGCTCTTGTGCAGGGTCACGATCTGCACGCGGCGGGCGTCGGATTCCAGGCGCAGCAGCTGGGTTTCGTCGTTGGCATCGGCGGTGGCGATGCGGTGGCCCAGCCAGTCCACCAGTCCGTGCAGGCCGAGCGCGTTCGGCTGCGCTTCCTGCAGCAGTTCCGCCAGCTGCAGGTAGTTGCTCATGCGGCGCTCGCCGTCGAGCAGGCCGAGCAGGCGTTCGCCATTGGCTGCGCACAGGTCGCCCACCAGGGCGAGCGGACCGCCGCGCAGCAGGCGTTCGCGCCAGCCCATCGCCTCCTGCTGGCGGTCGCGCTGTGCCTGCGCGCCCGCCTGTTCCGCCTGCGCTTCCAGCGCCTCGATGCCCGCCGCGTCCACCCCGACCAGCACGGTGGACAGCGCCGCGCGCAGGCGGCCGTCGTCGCCGGCATGCAGCAGGGCCAGCAACAGCGCGTGCAGCTCGCGCGCCTCGGCGGTGGCGAACAGGCTTTGCTTGCCGGCGGCGACCGCGGGAATCCCGGCCAGCGCCAGCGCCTGCTGGACCATCGTCGCCTCGCGATGCGAACGCACCAGCACCGCGATGTCGCCTGGTTGCACGGGACGCATCGCGTCCTTGCCCTTGAGCGTCGCCTTGTCGGCACGCGACTCCGACAGCACTTCGTGGATTGCGGCGACGCAGGCCTGGGTCGCGAGTTCGCGCGAACGCGGCGCGCTGTGCGGCTTGCGCTTCCCTTTCGCGTCCACCTCGGTCGGCTGCGGCGCGCGCCACACGGTCAGCGCGGGCGCTGGTATGCCATCGCTCAGGTATTCCTGGTCCGTGCGCTTGCCGCCGGGTTGGACGTCGCGGAACTCGATGCGCCGATCGATGAACGGCGGATCCTCCGCAAGCTTCGCGTCGAACGCAGCCTGCGCATTGCGATACAGCGCGCCGAGCGCCTGCAGCACCGCCGGGCGCGAGCGGAAGTTGTGCGAAAGCGGCGGCGCGGCGACGGCGTGCGTGCCGGCATCGAGATACGTGTGCACATCGCCGCCGCGAAAGCTGTAGATCGCCTGCTTGGGATCGCCGATCAGGGCGAGAAAGCGCGCTTGCGAACCACTGGTTCGCGCGCTTTCGAGCGCCGGCGGGCTATGCCCGCTGGCCGGTTCGTCAAGATTGCCGTCCCCTTCCGATGGAACTGAGCCGAACACGCGGCGGAAGATCGCCCACTGGCGCGCATCGGTGTCCTGGAATTCGTCGACCAAGGCAACCGCGTATTGCGTGCGAAGTTGGCGTGCGAGTGCATCGCCCTTCTCTCCATCGAGCGCATCGGCGACGCCATCGATCAGGTCGTCGTAGGTCTGCACGCGGTGCTGCTGCTTGAGCTGGGCCAGGCGCAAGCGGGCGTCGTCGCGGATGCGGTGCAGCAGGGCGATGCGGCGGCGCGCGACGTATTCGGCCTGCGCCTGCATGGCCTCGAGATACGTGGAAATCTCCGCGCTCATCGGCGACTTCGGCACCAGCGCATCCTTGCCCTTGTTGGCCTTGCCATGCAGCGCCTCGGTGGTGAGCCGCGCGATGCGCGCGTCCAGAGGCACCGCGAAATCGCCGGCTTCGCACCACGCCGGCCACTGCCGGCACAGCGACTCGACCCAGTCCCTGCGATAGCTGTTGCCGTTGAGGACCTTGCCGTCCAGCGCGGCCAACAGGTCCGCGAAGAATGCGTCGCCGTGCTGTCGGTACGCGTCCGCCAGTCCGGCCCCGGCCACCAGCAGTGCCGGCTTCGGATCCGGCGGCAGCGGCGCATCCGCCGGCAACAGCACCGGCTCGCGCAGGAGCACGCGCAAATCTTCGGCGAGTGCTTCGTGGTTCGGCCACAGCGCGCCAAGATCGTCGGCCGTGGCCGCGTCCTGTGCATGCTGGCGCCAGAGGTCGGCGGCGAGTTCCGCGCGCAAGTCGCGGTCGTTCGCCAGCAGTTCGGGCGGATCGAAGCCGTGGCCCGATTCCAGCGCGTGTTCGCGCAGCACGCGTGCGCAGAAGCCGTGGATGGTGAAGATCGCGGCGAGGTCGATGTCCAGCGTGGCCTGGCGCAGGCGATGGCGCAGGGCGTGATCGCTTTCTTCGCCGCGTTCGCGATGCGATTGCAGCAGTTGCCGGGTCAGGGTGGCATCGCTGCCTTCATCGTCGGCGAGCGGTGCGTCGATCAGCGCCAGGGTGAGCTGCAACCGCTCGCGGATGCGCTTGCGCAGTTCCTGGGTGGCGGCATCGGTGAAGGTGACCGCGAGGATCTGGCCGATGCGCAGCCCGCGTTCGACCACCAGCCGCGCCACCAGCGTGGCAAGGGTGTAGGTCTTGCCGGTGCCGGCGCTGGCCTCGACCAGGCGCACGCCATCCAGCGGCAGCTCGAGGTACGGGTCGCGGACGGTGCTCATGCCTCGTCCTCCGCGTCGTCCGGCAAGGCTTCGACATTGATGATCGGAGCCGGCATCGGCTCGCCGCGCGTTACCGCGCCGTAGATGACGAAGGCGAGCCCCGCGAATTCCTCCAACGCCGCCGCATCGGCGAACGGATCGCGGCCGCGCAGGGCCAGTCGCAGGGCTTCGCTGTCACGTTCCGCCCATCCACCTTCGCGACCCCGCCACTTGCTTGCCGCTTCGTTCACGCCGCGCGCCGCATCCGTCGCGGTGAAAAGCTCCCACGCGCTGTAGGGCGCGAATGGCAGCGGCCGGCGCAGGCCGTCACGACGCAGCGCAACCAGCGCATGCAGCGCATCGATGGCGGAGTCGCGCGACAGCGGCGGCCGCAGATGCGGGCCGATGCCGGCGTCCGGGGCCTCATGGAATTCGACGAAGGGAAGGTCCACGCCCGCGGCGGACGCCAGCAGCCAGTCGAGTCCGTTGCGGAGCGACGACGGACCGCTCGGCTTGCCGAAGCGCAAACGCACGATGCCATCCGGGTAGGCCTCGCCCAGACGGCCATGCACGCGCACGCCATCGACCTCCGCTTCCAGCAGCAGCGATGTCGTTTCCGCACCGTTGCGCCAGTTCGCGAAGGCGCGCGCATAGGGCGCGACTTCGCCTTCGATCTCCGCCAGCACGCGTGCGCCCAGCGGCCCGGAGGGCAACAGGCCGCGCGCGCGCAGGCTCGCGTGCAGTGCATTGGTGTCCTGCCCCGCGAGCAGGCCACCGAACACCGCGTGCTGCAGCAGGGTCCGTTGCAGGCCGGCGCGCGGTGCCTGCAATGGCTCGATGTCTTCGCCCGCGGCTTCCACCTCCGGCAGGCGCAGGCCCAGGCGCTGGCGCAGGAACTGCTCGGCCGGTGCCATCAGGAAACGGCGCAATGCGTCCAGCGACAACGCCGTCTCGGCCTCGGCCGGGGCGGCCAGCGCGAGCGCCGCATCCATCCAGGGCCTGAGCGGCTGGCGTGCGCCGGACAAACGGCCAGCGGCAGGATGCCAATGGCCACGATAGCTGAACTGGCGCGCGTCGCCGGCACCGAACGCGGCCGGCGAGAACGGCTGCAGCGGATGCCGCAACACCAGCTCGCGTGCGGCCTCGACGGGCTTCGCGTGGTAGTCCGCTGCCGCGGCGAGCAGTTCGGACACCAGCGCGGACGGTTCGCGCGCGCTGCCGTCGCGCGCATCGGTGCCGAGCCAGCTCACGTAGAACACGTCCTGCGCGGCGGTGAACAGTTGCAGGAACAGGTAACGGTCATCGTCGCGGGTGGAGCGGTCGCCATGGCGGCGCCTGTCGGTGCCCAGCTCGGCGGTGAGGCGGTTGAGGCCGGCCGCAGGATCGCGCCGCGGGAACGCGCCATCGTCCATGCCGAGCAGGCAGACCACCCGGAACGGCAGCAACCGCATCGGCACCATCCGCGCGAAGCTGACGCCGCCGGTGAGTAGCGGTGCGCGGGTATCGGCCTCGGTCAGGCGCGCGGTGAAGTGGGCACGCACCACCTCGACTGGAACCGGCGTTTCGAAATCCGCTTTTCCTGCCTGCTTCGCGAAGGCATCGATCAGCGTGCGCAAACGATCCAGCGCGCGTTGCCCGTCCGCCGACGCGGGCGGCTTCGGCAACAGTGCGTCGAGCAGGCCGAGCAGGCGTTCGCGCCACTGCGCGGGCGGCAGTGCCTCGCCGAGCAGGCGCTGGTGGCGGTCCAGCACCCGCAGCAGGCGCAGCAATGTATCCAGCGCGTCGAGCGCGCCGCCTTCCAGGTCCGGCCAGGGCGCGACGCCGTCGATGGCGTCCTCGCTGCCGCTGGCATGGCCCAACAGCAGGCGGTCCAGTGCGAACTGCCAGGTGTAGGCATCGTCCGCCGGCGCGCCGCGGCGCGCGCGATGCGCGGCGTCGATGCCCCAGCGCGCACCGGCCGCATGCAGCCAGCCGTGCAGGCGTTCGAAATCCGCCGCTTCCAGGCCCGCAGCCTCGGCCACCGGCGGACTGGCGAGCAGGTCCAGCAGTTCCTCCAGCCCGAAGCGCGCCACCGGCAGTGCAAGCAGGCGCAGGAACACCTCGGCCAGCGGTTCGCCGGCGAGCGGGCTGGCATCGGCGATCGCGTAGGGAATCGCCTGGCCGGGCGTGCCGCCGAACACCGCGTCCAGGTACGGCGCATACGGATCGATGTCCGGCGCCAGCACCGCGATCTCGCGCGGCTGCAGCGGCGGGTCGAAGCGCGGGTCTTCGAGCAGCGCGCGCAGGCGGTCGTGCAGCACCTGCAGTTCGCGCAGGCGGGTGTGGCAGGCGTGGAACTGCAGGCTCGCATCGCCGGTTTCCACGGCCTCGCGCTTGCTGCCGGAAGGCGCGGCGCGGCGGTGGAACAGGTCGGCCTGCATGCGTTGCAGCAGGCCCGTTCCCTCGACGTCCGCGGGATCGGCATAGGCCGCGATCTCGCCCGATGGATGCACGACCTCGTAGCTGCCGAGCAGGGCCATGAAGTCCTTGCCGGCCGCGCCCCAGTCGCGCAGCAGCGGGTTCTCGCCGGCATCGGCGTCGAACGGGTCGCGGCCCTCGCGCAGGCGTGCGCCCAGTGCCTGCAGGTCGCCCCAGTATTCGCGGCTCGGCGTGGGCAGGTAGAAATGCAGGGTGCCGATGCGCGCCTGGGTCGCCATCACCCGCAACACGTCGGGCGAGACGTTGAGGGTGCCGAACGCGAACAGCCGCGCGGGCACGCCGGCCGGCAAAGCATCGCCCTCCGCGAAGCGCGCGAGGTAGGCCTGGATACGCCGTGCCCGCGTGCTGCGGCCGGCCGCGACCGCGCGCCACAGGATCGCCTGCGGATCATCGGCTTCGGCGCCGGATTCCCAGCGCAGCAGCCAGTCGCGGCGCCATGCCTGGTACTTCTCGAACACGCCGGCCAGCTCGCCGGCCAATGCCCATGGCTTGAGCGGATCGTCGCCGGCCAGGTAGGCCGCCAGTTGCGCCATCGCCGGCTTCGCCAGCAGCGCCGGATCGTTCAATGCCGCGTACAGGCGCCAGTGCAGGCTGTCGGCATCGAGGTCGCCGTCGGCCTTGCCAAGGTTCGCGTCCAGCGCGCGCGCGACGAATTCGCCGGGGGTCAGGAACGCGAGGTTGGCGGCGATCCCGTGCCGGCGCGCCAGCGTGGCCTGCAGCCAGCGGCGCATCGCCGCCTGCGGGATCAGCACCGTGTCCGGCTCCAGCAGCGGCCGGCCGGGCACGTCCTTGCGCAGTTCCTCGGCCAGCAGCTCCGCCAGCACGTCGAGCGCGTTGGAGTGGTAGAGGCGGAAGTCGTGCACGGGCGGGGTCATCGTCCGAGGGATTGTGCCGGAGCCGTGTCGCACGCAACGCGACGGCGCCGGTCAGGCGTCGTCGTCGGGCTCGTCGACGCGGGCAGCAGGTGTTTCGCTGGCCAGGCTCGCCAACGGTTCGGCATCGCCGATCAATTCCGCCGACAACGCCTTCTTGCCCTTGGCACCGAGCTGGTGGAGCCGGCGCGCGCGCGGGATGAGCGCCTGGTTGGATTCGGTGAGCTTGCCGCGCGCGGCGTTGAACGCGGTGCGCGCCTGGTCCAGCTGCTTGCCGACGCTGTCGAAATCGGCGAGGAAGTTCTGCAGCGAATCGAGCACCAGGCCGCCCACCTTGGCGATCTCCCCCGCTTCGCGCTGGATCTTGTCGCGCGTCCACAGGCGCTCGACCACGCGCAACAACGCCATCAACGTGTTGGGCGAGGCGAACACGATCTTCCTGTCGAAGGCGTAGGTCTGCAGCGCGCCATCGAAGCCCAGCGCCGCCGACAGCGCGCCTTCGATCGGCACGAAGGCGATGGTGATTTCCAGCGCACCTTCGCCGACCGCCTTCGGGTAATTCTTCTCGCCCAGGTCCTTGACGTGCTGGCGCAACGCGATGGCATGCCGTCGCATCGCTTCCTGCTGCTCCTCGGGGCTGGCGGCGTTCATCGCGTCCTGCCAGTCGACCAGGTTCACCTTGCTGTCGACCACGATGCGGCGGTCGTCCGGCAGGCGCACCACGATGTCCGGCTGCAGGCGCTGGCCCTCGTCGTCGTTGCTGGATTTCTGCCGTTCGTAGTGCGCGCCTTCCACCAGGCCGGAGCCCTGCAGCACGCTTTCCAGCATCAATTCGCCCCAGTCGCCGCGCACCTTCGAGCTGCCGCGCAGGGCGCGGGTAAGCTCGTTGGCGCGTTCGGCCATGCCCTGGTTGAGGGTCTTCAGCTCGTCCACCTTGCCGGCGAGGGCGGCGCGCTCCTTCGCTTCCTCGCCATACAGGGTATCGACACGATTGCGGAAGCCGGACAACTGCTCGGCGAACGGCTTCAGCAGCATTTCCAGGTCTCCCTTGGATTGCTGCGCCGCCTTCTGCGTGCGTTCGTCGAAGGTCTTGCCCGCCAACTCCGCGAACACGCCGGACAGGCGTTCCTGTGCGTTGGCCAGGAAGTCCTTCATTTCGCTGTTGGTACGCTCGCTGTGGCTGAGGTTGGCCACTGCGTCCGCATGCAACTGCCGAAGCGCATCGAACTCGCGGCGTAGCTGCGCAAGCTCCGCCTCGGCCTTGCCCAAGCGCGACTCGGCCTGCTGCAACAACTCGTTGCGCGAGGCCAGCTGCACGCGCAAATCGCCCGCGGCCAGCTGCTCCGCGCGCAGCGCGTCCTTCGCTTCGGCCAGCTCCGCATCGCTGCGCTCAAGACCGGCGATGCGCTCGCCCAGGCGCGCCGTCTCCGCGGCTTTCGCCTGCAGGTCGTCGCGTTGGGCCTGGAGCTGCGAAGCAACGCGATCCCGCTCCTCGCGCAGCGCGTGCTCCATGCGGCTGTCGGGTTTGCGCAGCAGCAGGGCGAGCAACAGCCCGATCGCCACCAGCGCGGCGACCAGCACGAGGAGCAACAAGGTGTTCGATTCCATCCCGCCAGTGTAGCGATGGCGGTCGCAGGGACTGCGAACGGCCGCCGCCGACTACTTGGTCGAAGATGCGGCGCCGGTCCCTCCCAGCGCCTCCAGCAGGCGCCGAAAGTCCGGGTTGTCGCGCAGCAGCGCACGGCCGGCGGCGATCAGCTCGTCCGCCTGCGCAGGTTCGAGGCTGAAATCGGTCGGCACCTTGGCCAGGCGTTGGCGCAGGGCCGGATCGGCGATGTCGCGCAGGGTCAGGGTCACCAGCCACGGCTGCACCGCCTGCTCCGGGGTGGACACCCCGCGCGCCCAGCGCTGCAGGCTGGCCTGGGTCTGCTCGAGGGTCGCGGCGTTGTATCGATGCAGCTGGACGTCGCTCATCACGTCGATCGCCTGCAGCATCGACGGTGCGCGGCGATCCAGCCCGAGCCCGGCGGCGGCGTTGCCGGAGGCGTCGACCGAGATCATCACCAGGTGCCCGTTCGGCGCCCGGTCGATCTTGCGCAGGAACGCGCGCAGGCCGCCAGCGAGGTCGATGGTTTCCTGGAACGCACGCAGGCCGAGGTTGTCGGTCAGGCCGCCATCAGCGAGGTGGACGTAGCGACGTGCCTGCTTGTCGGCATAGCTGCGCAGGCCATCGACCACCTGCTGCAACTGCGGCGAATCCGCAGGCGGCTGCGGCAACGCCGGCGGCGCGCAACCGGCATGGTTCTCCAGCACCACAGGCTCCATCAGCACCGGCACCGCGGAGGACGCAGCCACCGCCTGCGCCAGCGGAAACCCGCGCAGGTCCGAGCACAGCAGGTCGAAATGCTCCTGCAGGAAGGCGAAGCGGGTGCCGGCCTCGAGGTCGGTGGCGTTGATCACGATCAGCGGCCCGCCACGGCGCTGCAGGTCGGCGAAGGTCGCGCCCTTGAAGATGGTGGTGTCGTACAGGGTCGCGGCGGCCGCGGTGCGGCCCTCGGGAGTGAACCACCGCAGCGGGTTGAGGACCCGCTGCAGGACGTCGGCATTGAGGTCGCGACGCAGGAACCCCGGCTCGAAGTCGCGGAAGGTCGCCTCATCGTGCAAGCCGTAGTAGGCAGCGGTGAAGCTGCCGCCGGACACCGCGCTGATCGCGTCCACCTCGTCCAGCAGCCGGTGCTCGCGCGCTGCCCCGACCCGGGTCTCGCGCAGTTCCAGCAGCACGCCGTAAGCAAGCGCCGCCGCCCGCGAGCCGCCGCCGGAGAACGCCAGCGCGAGGGTGACGTCGTCGCGCCGGCCCTCGACCCCGACCTGCCCCATGTCGTAGCCCGGGGCGGCCGCGGCGGCCGAGGTCAGCGGCTGGTTGCCGATGGTGGCGTAGGTCGCGCAGCCGACCAGCAGCGGCAGCAGGAGCAGCGCGAGCGGGCGCAGGCGGGTCATCGTGGCGCGCTCAATCCAGCACCCGGCAGAACACCGCCTTCAGGTAGCGCGACTCCGGCACCTGCGCCAGCCACGGGTGGTCGGGGCCGGCACCGGCGACCTTCAGCACCTGCACGGTGCGGCCGGCGTAGAACGCGGCGCGGCGCAGCATGTCGGTGAACTGTTCTTCGCTGACCAGGCCGGTGCAGCTGAAGGTGGCGAACAGCCCGCCCGGCTTGACCACGCCCAACGCCGCCTTGTTCATGTCCAGGTACTTCTTCAGCGCCGGGATCACCTGCTCGCGGTCGCGGGTCATCTTCGCCGGGTCCAGGATCACCACGTCGAAGCGTTCGCCATTGGCCTGCGCATCGCGCAGCCAGGGGAAGATGTCGGCCTGGATGAACCGCGGCATCGCCTTGCCGTGCAGGCCGTTCAACTTCGCGTTGCCGCGCGCGATCTCGAGCACCGCCGGGTCGATGTCGATGCCGACCACCTCCTCCGCCCCGCGCACCGCCGCGTACACGCCGAAGCCGCCGGTGTTGCAGCACAGGTCGAGCACGCGCTGGCCGCTGCACATGCGCGACAGCCACTCACGGTTCTCGCGCTGGTCGGCGAAGAAGCCGGTCTTGTGCGCGCCGGCCGGGTCCGCGCGGAAGCGGATGCCGTGCTCGCTGATGATCGCCGGCTCGGTGCCCAGGGTGTCCTTGTAGTCGAAGCTTTCCTGCTTCTGCACGTGTTCGTCGGCGAAGCTGTGGAAGCGGCAACCGGGGAAGTGCTCGCGCAGCGCGTTGAAGATCCACTCGCGGTGGCGGTACATGCCGGCGCTGAAGAAGCCGACCACGACGAGGTCGTCGTAGCGGTCCACCACCAGCCCGCTGAGGCCGTCGCCTTCGCTGTGCACCACCCGCCAGGCGTTGCCGATGGCATCGAGCTTGAGGAATTCGCGGCGCAGGCGCACAGCCTCGCCGATCTTGCGCACGAACCAGCCGGCATCGACCGCCACGTCCGGGTCGTTCTCCAGCATGCGCAGGGCGATCCGCGAATGGCCGTTGTAGAAGCCGCGGCCGATCCAGACCCCGTCCACCCCGACCACGTCCACGATGCTGCCCGGCTTCGGCCGCTGCGCGGGTTTTTCGACCAGCCGCTGGAAGATCCACGGGTGGGTGGAGTTCCAGGCGTTCTTGAGGCGGACCAGGGGCAGGGGCTCGGACATGGCGGGTGGCGTTGACGCCGTCTTCACGGCAAACGCGTGTATTGTCGCCGAAGAAGGGGAGTAACTCCGCGCACGTCGTCGTCATTACGGGTCGGTATCGGCCCCGGCGCCGTGGCAGGCCGGATCGGCTGCGAGTGAGACCTTCGCCGACCGGCGAAGCGCGCTCCCTTTCCATGCCTCCTGCGTGGACGCGCCCGCCGGCCCAGACGGTGGAGAGTGCATGGAGACGATCGGTTCCCCCTTGTTGTGGACGGCATTCGCCGTCGTCGTCGTCCTGGCCCTGCTGGTCGACCTGGTGCTGATGCGCCACGGCGGCCCGCACAAGGTCACCTTCAAGGAGGCCACCTGGTGGAGCCTGGGCTGGGTGGCGCTGGCGATGGCCTTCAACCTGTGGTTGTGGTGGTACGCCGGCCAGCAATTCGGGCCCGAGGCCGGCAACCGCATCGGCATGGAGTTCCTGACCGGCTACCTGGTCGAGAAATCGCTGGCGGTCGACAACATCTTCGTGTTCCTGATGATCTTCACGTACTTCGCGGTGCCGGAGGAACAGAAGCAGCGCGTGCTGGTGATCGGCATCATCGCCGCCATCGTGCTGCGCGCGATCCTGATCTTCGCCGGTGCCCTGTTGCTGGCGAAGTTCCACTGGATCCTCTACGTGTTCGGCGCGTTCCTGCTGCTGACCGGCATCAAGATGATCATGGCCGCCGGCCAGGCGCCGGACCTGGAGAAGAACCCGCTGCTGCGCTGGCTGACCGGGCACGTGCCGATGACCCGCGGCTACCACGGCACCGACCTGTCGATCCTGCAGGACGGCAAGCGGCTGTTCACCCCGCTGTTCATCGTGATCGTGATGATCGGCGTCACCGACGTGATCTTCGCGGTGGATTCGATCCCGGCGATCTTCGCGATCACCGACGACCCGTTCATCGTGCTGACCTCGAACGTGTTCGCGGTGCTCGGCCTGCGCGCGATGTTCTTCCTGCTGCAGGGGATGGCCGACCGCTTCCACCTGCTGCCGTACGGGCTGGCGCTGGTACTGATGTTCATCGGCGTGAAGATGCTGTTGATCGATGTCTACAAGATCCCGATCACGTTGTCGCTGGCGGTGGTGGCGGCGACCATCGGCACCACCATCGCGCTGAGCCTGCTGCGCCCGCAGAAGGCGTAGCCGCCCAGGCCCGGGGCGGCCGGCGGGCTTGAATGCCAGCCGGCCGCCCCAATCCGTTGCGGATGTCCACGCCACTTCCCGCAGACGCGCAACGCCAGCACGACCGCCGGCGCCTGCGCCGCGCCCTCAATGCCAGCCTGGCCTTCGTGCTGGTGCTGGCGGCCTGCTTCGCCGCCCAGCACCGCTTCGACTGGACCTGGCTGGCGGTGGCGCCGCTGACGACGCAGGGCCTGCTCGGGTTGCTGGGCGCGCCGCTGCTGCACGGCTCGGCCGGGCACCTGGTCGCCAACGCCAGCGCGCTGTTGCTGCTGGGCACCCTGGCCGGCACCACCTACCCGAAGGCGACCCTGCGTTCGCTGCCCCTGCTGTGGCTGGGGTCGGGCCTGGTCGCGTGGGTGCTGGGCCAGCCGGGCTCGCACCACCTCGGCGCCAGCGGCGTGACCCACGGCCTGGGTTTCCTGGTGTTCGTGCTGGGCCTGTTGCGCCGCGACCGCGCGGCGATCGCCGCCGGCATGCTGGCCTTCATGTTCTACGGCGGCATGCTGATGACGATCCTCCCGCGCGAGGCCGGGGTGTCGTGGGAATCGCACCTGGGTGGCGCGCTGGCGGGCGTGGTTGCCGCCTTCCTGTTCCGCCGCAGCGACCCGCAGCCGCCGCGCCGCAAGTACAGCTGGGAGATCGAGGAGGAACTGGCCCGCGAGCAGGCCGCGCGCGAGCGCGACATGTACGAGCGCCACGCGCCCGAAGACGTGCCGGTGCTGTGGCAGCGCGACGGCGATGCGCCCGGCGAACGCGGCAAGGTGCTGCCGTTCCGCCGCCCCGGTGATTGAACCCGGATTCCCCTGGGAGCGCCCCATGGGCGCGCTGGCGTGGCGTGCATGCATCGCGGGCATGGCCCGCTCCTACGGCAACGCCACCTGCGCACCCAGCTGCCGGTCATGCCGGCGCGACAGCAGCAACAGCGACGTCGCCGCCCCGCACAGGCACAGGAACATGTCCCACTGGGTATCCCACTGGTCGCCCTGGGTGGCGAGGAAGGCATCGGCGTCCGCGCCGTAGACCAGTGCGGCCCACCATTCGATCAGCTCGAAGAACGCCGAGAAACTCAGCGCGGCGGCCAGCACCAGGTACACCAGCCAGCCGCCGCGGCGCAGCGGGGTCAGCCGCAGCAGCAGCTCGCGCGCCAGGATCGCCGGCACGAAGCCCTGCATCCAGTGGCCCAGCCGATCCCACGGATTGCGTTCGGTGCCCAGCAGGTCCTGCAGCATGAAGCCGCCGGGCGTCAGCGAGTAGGTGTAGGCGCCGCCGTGGATCAGCACCAGCGCATGCAGGGCGAGCAGCCAGCACAGCAGGCGGGTCAGCGGGAAGCGCTGCCACTTCCAGGCGATCAGTGCCAACCCGACCATCGCCCAGATCACCTCCAGGAACCAGGTCAGGCGATCGCTGGCGACCACGAACGACACCCCCAGCGCCAGCAGCACCCCGCCGACCAGCAGCCAACGCTCGAAGTGGCCCGGCGGCTGCGCGATCGCCGGCGCGCTCATGCCAGGCTGGCGCCGAACAGGCTGCCGATCGCCGCGGTCGCGCCCAGCGCCAGCGCGCCCCAGGTCGCCACCCGCAACGCGCCGCGGACCATCGAGGCACCGCCGAGCCAGCCCGCCAGCGCACCCAGCACCGCGAGCAGCAGCAGGGTGGACACCGCCAGCGCCGCCTGCAGGCCCGCGCCTCGCCATGCCCATGCCAGCAGCAGCGGCGGCAAGGCCCCGACCGCGAACGCGGCCGCCGACGAAAGCGCCGCCTGCACCGGGCGCGCGATCGCATGCCCGGCGATGCCGAGCTCGTCGCGCAGGTGGGCGCCGAGCGCATCGTGTGCGGTCAGCTGCACCGCCACCTGGTGCGCCAGCGCCGGGTCGAGGCCGCGCTGCACGTAGATGTGGGTGAGTTCCTTCAGTTCCGCTTCCGGCAATTCCTCAAGCTCGCGACGCTCCTTGGCCGTATCCGCAGCCTCGGTGTCCGCCTGCGAGCTGACCGAGACGTACTCGCCCGCGGCCATCGACAGCGCGCCCGCCACCAGCGCGGCGACGCCGGTGACCAGCACGGTCTGTGGGCTGGCGGCCGCAGCCGCCACCCCGACCAGCAGCGAACTGGTCGAGATCAGCCCATCGTTGGCGCCCAGCACCGCCGCGCGCAGCCAGCCGATGTGTTCGCTGCGGTGGCGTTCGTGGTGCGGCTTGGCAACGCTCCTGCCCATGCATGTCCCCCGGATGTCGCGGCTAGGGTACCGCCACCGGTTCTGCCCGGGTTGCAATTGCCGCGCATAAGCTGCGCGTCCCTGCCGGATTCGATGCCCGCGATGCGCGCCTTCCCCGCGACTGCCCTGCTTGCCGTCCTGCTTGCCGCCTGCGCCGGCGCGCCCGTCGCACCGGCACCCGCCGTCGTGGTGGTGCCGGCACCGGCGCCAGTCAAGGTCGGCATCGCGCTGGGCGGCGGCGCGGCCAAGGGCTTCGCCCACATCGGCGTGATCAAGATGCTGGAAGCCAACGGCATCAAGCCGGTGGTGGTGTCCGGGACCAGCGCCGGCAGCGTGGTCGGCGCGCTGTATGCCAGCGGCATGGATGCCTATGCGATGCAGGAAAAGGCGTTCGCGCTGGATGAAGCCAGGATCCGCGACGTCAGCCTGTTCTCCGGCGGGGTGGTGAAGGGCCAGAAGCTGCAGGACTACGTCAACGAACTGGTCGGCGGCCGCACCATCGAGAAGATGCGGAAGCCGCTCGCCGTCGTCGCCACCAACCTCGCGAACGGCGAACGCACCGTGTTCGTGCGCGGCAACACCGGGCAGGCGGTGCGCGCATCCAGTTCGATCCCCGGGGTGTTCGAAGCGGTCGCGATCGGCAAGGCGCACTACGTCGACGGCGGCGTGGTCAGCCCGGTGCCGGTGGACGCCGCGCGCGAGCTCGGCGCCGGGTTCGTGATCGCGGTCGACATCTCCAGCAAGGCCAGCGGCATCGCCAGCCCGACCAGCATGCTCGGCAACGTCAACCAGAGCATCACCATCATGGGCCAGAAGCTCGGTGCGCTGGAGTTGCAGCGCGCCGACATCGTGATCCGGCCGCAGGTCGGCGATATCGGCGCCACCGATTTCGAGCAGAAGAACCGCGCGATCCTCGAAGGCGAACGCGCCGCGCAGGCCGCGCTGCCGCAGATCCGGGCGAAGCTGGCAAGCCTGCAGGCCGCGCGCGTAGCCAGCGCCCGGCAGGCAGCGGAAGCCGAGGCTGCGCGCCAGCGCGAGGCCGAACGCAAGGCGCGCTGCGCCCGCCAGCAGGGCTGGCTGGACACCCTGCGGCGCGACCCGGATTGCCGCGAGGGCTGAGCAGGCCGCGCTGTCCGGCGGCGGCGTAGACTTGCGCGCATGAACGCCAAACCCGCACGCCTCGAGAACCTGCACACCGACAAGGGCAAGGTGCCGGTGTACGCCACCGGCATCGTCGAGCAGCCCTGGGACGACTACACCGCCGCCGACCACGACGTCTGGCGCCAGCTGTACGAACGCCAGCGCCAGCTGCTGGTCGGCCGCGCCTCGGATGAGTTCCTGCAGGCGCAGGGCATGATGGGCATGAGCCCGGACCGGATCCCGCGGTTCGATGAGCTCAACCGCGTGCTCGAGGCCGCGACCGGCTGGACCATCGTCGGGGTCGAGGGCCTGCTGCCGGAACTGGATTTCTTCGAGCACCTGGCCAACCGCCGGTTCCCGGTCAGCTGGTGGATCCGGCGACCGGACCAGCTGGACTACATCGAGGAACCCGACCTGTTCCACGACCTGTTCGGGCACGTGCCGCTGCTGATGATCCCGGCGTTCGCCGACTACATGCAGGCGTACGGCAAGGGCGGGGTCAAGGCGCATGGCCTCGGCGCGGAGGCGCTGGCCAACCTCACCCGCCTGTACTGGTACACGGTCGAGTTCGGCCTGATCCGGCAGCACGACGGCCTGCGCATCTACGGCAGCGGCATCGTCTCCAGCAAGGGCGAGTCGATCCACTGCCTGGAGTCGGATGCGCCGAACCGGATCGGCTTCGACCTCGAGCGCATCATGCGCACGCGCTACCGCATCGACAGCTACCAGAAGACCTATTTCGTGATCGACAGCTTCGAGCAGCTGATGGACGCCACCCGCCCCGACTTCACACCGATCTACGCGCGGCTGGCGCAGCAGGGTTCGATCCCGGCCGGCAGCGTGCTGGACACCGATGCCGTGTTCCACCGCGGCAGCGGCGAGGGCTGGGCCACCGACGGCGACGTCTGAGCATCGATGCTGGCGCAAGTGCGGCGGGCGCGGTCGGCTGCTGGCGCAGCGACATTTCGGGTCGCGTAGCGAATTGCCGCCGGCCCCGCCGACGCTGCATTGGACCCGCGCCACCTACGCTCGCTGCGGCAAGCGCCCCGCCCGGCCGGGCGCACCCAGGTACTTGCGGCCGAGGTAGACGCCCGCCACTGCCGCCACGCCCAACGGTGCCAGCCACGCGAGGTTCTGGAACACCGGTCCCTGCAGCATCGGCAGCAGGCGCGGCAGGCCGATCGACAGGAACGCGATGTGGGTGGCGACGCCGTTGCCGAGCATCGCGCGCAGGTGCTGGCGCATCCACCAGCGCGCTTCGGTCGGCGGCTGCAGGGCGAACCGGCGCATGCTGGCGAACGTGCTGATGCCGATCAGCGAGAAGCTGACGATGATCAGCTGCATCCGGTCCGCCACGAACAGGCCGAACAGTGCAATGCCGGCACCGGCGCCGAGGTTGAGCCACATCAGCGCGCGGTAGGCGGGGCCGACATAGCGCGCCCAGTCGCGCCTGTCGCGGATCGCGCGCCAGCTCAGCCAGGTGCTGGTGCAGGTGATCACCAGCAGGTACAGCAGGAACACCACGATCTTCTGGTGGCCGGCGAACCACGCCAGCCAGCACATCGGCACGGTGGCCGCGAGCAGGCCCGCCATCGCCAGCAGGTACACCTTGCCGGCGCCGACATGCAGCGGACCGCCCTTGCGCGCGATGCCGGCGGTCCAGAACGCCACCAGCGCCACGCAGCCCAGCGCGATGTGGACCAGCTTGAAGGCGAGGTACGGATTCATGGCAATGCTCGCGACGGGAGGTGGCCAGTCTCCGGCACCGCGACCGCCACCTCAGGTGCCGCGGGTCATCGGCGCGAGGTGCCGGAAGTCATTTTCTGCGCCCGCCGCATTGTTTGCGGCCTGATCTCCGCGCAGCATGTCCAGATGCTTGCCTTCCTGCGCACCGCCTTCGCTCCTCTGAACCTGGCCGCGCTACTGGCGATCGGCGGCATCGGCATGTCGTTGCGCTGGTTGCCGGGCGAAATGCGCAGCGGGGCGTTCACCCTGCTGATCGCCTACACCTGCTGCTTGTTGCTGGCGACGTTTCCGCAGCGGCGGCGCTGGGCACAGAATGCGGCGTTATTGCTGATGCCGTTGCTGGCGCTGGCGGCCATCGCGGTCGCGCCGCGAATGGGCACGGCACAGATCCTGCTGGTCGTGTGGGCGGCCGTCGTGGTGATGGCGTGGCCGCCGCTGGTGGTCCTGGCGGCAATTGTCGCGGCAGACCTCGCCGCATTTGGGGTCCTGCGTCATGCTGGCCATTCCAACCCGGTGATCACCACCATTCTCTACGCCAGCTTCCAGGGCTTCGCCGCATTGACCTCGCACTACGCACGCAGCGCCGAGGAAGCGCGCGACCGGCTGGCACGAACCAATGCGGACCTGCTGGCGACGCGCGCCCTGCTGGCCGACGCCGCGCGCGACGGCGAACGCCTGCGGGTCGCGCGCGAACTGCACGACGTCGCCGGCCACAAGCTCACCGCGCTGCGCCTGAACCTGCGCGCGCTGCAGGCGGCCGCACCGTCGCCGCAACTGCAGCTGGCCGAGCAACTTTCCGCCGAACTGCTGGGCGACATCCGCGGGGTGGTGCATGCGCTGCGCGATGCCGGAGGACTCGACATCGACACCGCCCTGCGCGCATTGGCCGCGCCCTACCCGCGGCCGGCGCTGCGGCTGTCCATCGATGAAGGCGTGGTGGTCGAGGATCCGGCCCTCGCCGAAACCGTGCTGCGCACCGTGCAGGAAGCGCTGACCAATGCCGCCCGCCATGGCCACGCCGCTACCCTCGACGTGCGCCTGCGCCGCGATGGCACCTGGCTGTGGGTGGAGATCGAGGACGACGGCCGCGCCAGCCTGCCGCTGCGCGAGGGCCACGGCCTGACCGGCATGCGCGAGCGCATCGACGCGCGCGGCGGCCGCCTGCGGATCGCGCGCGGATCGCGCGGCGGCGTGCGCATCGAAGCGGGCGTGCCGGCATGAGCGCGACACCGGTTCGGGTCGCCCTCGCCGACGACCAGGCCCTGGTCCGCGCCGGCCTGCGCGCGCTGCTGCAACAGCAGGGCATCGACATCGTGTTCGAGGCCGACGACGGGCAAGCCCTGCTGGATGCGCTGCACACGGCGCCGGTCGACATCATCCTCAGCGACATCCGCATGCCCGGGCTGGACGGAATCGCCGCGCTGGAGGCCCTGCGCGCGCGCGGCGACGCCACCCCGGTGCTGCTGCTGACCACGTTCGACGATGCCGAATTGTTGCTGCGCGCGACCGAAGCCGGCGCCCAGGGCTTCCTGCTCAAGGACGCGGCCCCCGACGACCTGCGCGAGGCGATCCTCCGCGTCGCCCGCGGCGAAACCCTGCTGCAGCCGGTCAGCACCGACGCGGTGCGCGCGCGCTACCGCTACCACGCCGACGACGCGCCCCCGCGCGACACCTTCGGCAAGCGCGAGGTCGCGATCCTGCGCCTGATCGCCGGCGGCTATTCGAACCGGGAAATCGCGCGCAGCCTGTTCCTTGCCGAAGGCACGGTGAAGAACTACGTGTCCGAGATCCTCGACAAGCTGGGCACCCGCGACCGCACCCGCGCGGTGCTGAAGGCGATCACCCTGCGGATCATCTGAAATGCCGCCGCCCTCGCCGCGCCATGCAGTCCCGCTATGCTTGGCCGGGACGATCGGAAGGGCATGAAGATGGCGAGATTCGACGCATGGTGGCGGTGGGCGCGGCAATGGCGCCAGGCGCGGCTGGTCGACACCATCGACCGCGTCGCGGTGCTGGAAAACGTCCACGACGGTGGCGCGCTGGGCCCGCGTTATGCCTTCATGATCGTGATGGCCTGCGGCATCGCCATGCTCGGCCTGCTGCAGAATTCGGTGGCGGTGATCATCGGCGCGATGCTGATCTCGCCGCTGATGGGGCCGATCGTCCAGCTCGGCATGGGCCTGGCCACGTTCGAGCTGCGCGGCATCCGCGACTCGCTGCGGACGCTGCTGGCGGGGGTCGCGCTGGCACTGGCGATCGCGATCCTGATCGTCTGGATGTCGCCGCTGCAGGCCAGCACCAGCGAGATCCTGGCACGCACCGAGCCGACCTTCTTCGACCTGCTGGTGGCGGTGTTCTCCGGCCTGGCGGGGGCCTACGCCACGGTCACGCGCAAGGGCGAAACCATCGTCGGGGTGGCGATCGCCACCGCGCTGATGCCGCCACTGGCGGTGGTCGGCTACGGCATCGCCCTCGGCAACTGGACGATCGCCGGCGGCGCCGCATTCCTGTTCATGACCAACCTGCTGGCGATCGCGCTGTCGGTGACCATCGTCGCCCGGTTGTACGGCTTCGGCGGCTCCGACAGCCCCAAGCAGACGGCCTGGCAGGCCGGCCTGATCGTGGCCAGCTTCGTGCTGCTGTCGGTGCCGCTGGGACTGGCGCTCAAGCGCATCGCCCTGCAGTCGCAGACCGAATTGCTGGTGCGTTCCGCACTGGAGGAGAGCGCCGCGCGCGCATCCGGCCGGGTGTCGGCGCTGCGGGTGGAGTCCGGTGCCGACGGCGTCGCGGTGGAGGCGGTGGTGCTGATGCCCGATCACGTGCCGGGCATGGAGGCGACCCTGCAGACCCAGCTCGCTGCGCGGCTCGGACGCCCGGTCAGCGTGCGCGTGCAGGAAGTGCTGACCGCCGACGACGCCAGCTTCGGCCGCCAGCAAGGGGCATTGGCCGAACTGCGGCGCAGCGTGAGCGCGCTGCAGGATGCCGAAAGCGTGCGCAGCAACCAGCAGCGCGCGCGCGCCGAGGAACGTGCCGCGCTGCAGGCATCGCTGCTGGCCTACCTGGGCCGGCTGCAGCGCAGTGCGGATGGCAGCCGCTGGGAACTGTGGGTGGCGGCGGAGACGCGCATGCCGCTGGCGCGGGCATTCCGGATCGAAGCCGAGCTCGAAGCCGCCCGCGCCGACGGGGCGCCGGTGCTGCGGGTGTTCCCGCCGCTGCAGGCGCTGCCGGCGATCGCGCTGGAAACCACCGAGGCCGACGGCCCGGGCCCCGGCGAAGCCGCCCTTCGCTCCCTCGCCATCCAGGCCTGGGCGCTGCAACGCTGGCGCGCGGGCACGGTGGACGCGCGCCTGGCCAGCGACGACGACGCCCAGGCCGAGGCGTGGACCGCGGCCCTGCGGGAGGCACTGTCGGCGCGCGGGATCACGCTTGGCCGCGTCGAGCGCAGCAGCGAAGGCGCGCCCGGCCTGCAGCTGGCACTGCCTGCGCCGTAGCCCTGGTCAGGGTTTCGCCGGCCAGCCGGCGGGGACCTCGAGGTAGCCTCCCGACAGGTCGATGCCATCCACGTCCGCACCGGGCGCGACCGCCACTTCGATCAACTCGTCCGGCGGGCAGGGCGCGCGGATGCAGCGGATCTGCGAGGCATGCGCAAGCAGCGCCAGTTCACCCGCCTGCACCCAGCCCATCAGGTAATAGCGGCCGGGGGCAACGCCCAGGCGGTAGTCGCCGGAGCCGGCCGGCGAGTCGGTGCAGGTGGGCGCGCCGCCGCCGACCGGATGCGCGCAGATGCGCAGGGCCGGCGGCGGGCGGTTGCCGTCGCGGATCGCGCCGCGGATGCTGGCGCCGGTAGCCGTCGCCGGCGTTGCCGCCGGGTCGGCAGCCGCGGCGGGAGGCGCATGCGCGGGTGCGGCTGCCGGCGGCGGGGCGGGACTGGCCGCCGGTGCGGACGCGCCGATCGCCGGGGTGGTGGTGGCGGGCGCGCAGGCGCTGAGCGGCAGCGCGGCGAACAGCAGGATCGGCAGCATCCGCGGCATGGGACCTCCTCCGGGTGGCGGGCTTCGGCGACAATAGCGCCTCCCGCCGCCGCCTGCCCGCCGATGACGCCGACCCCGATTTCCCTCACCCGCTTCCTGATCGAGGAACAACGCGCCGGCCGCATCAGCCCCGACCTGCGGCTGCTGGTCGAAGTGGTGGCGCGCGCCTGCAAGAGCATCTCGATCGCGGTCGGCAAGGGCGCGCTGGGCGGCGTGCTCGGCGATGCGCTCAGCGCCGGCGAGGCCAGCATCAACGTGCAGGGCGAGGCGCAGAAGAAGCTGGACGTGCTCAGCAACGAAATCCTGCTGGAGGCCAACGCCTGGGGCGGCCACCTGGCCGGGCTGGCGTCGGAGGAGATGGACCACAGCATGCCGATCCCGGACGCCTACCCGCGCGGCAATTACCTGCTGCTGTTCGATCCGCTGGACGGCAGTTCGAACATCGACGTCAACATCTCGGTCGGCACCATCTTCTCGGTGCTGCGCTGCCCGGACGGGGTCACCCATCCCGGCGACGAACACTTCCTGCAGCCCGGCACCGCCCAGGTCGCGGCCGGCTACTGCACCTACGGCCCGAGCACGATGCTGGTGCTGACCGTGGGCCACGGCACCCACGCGTTCACCCTCGACCGCGAGGTCGGCAGCTTCGTGCTGACCACCCGCGGCATGCGGATCCCGGAGGAGACCCGGGAATTCGCGGTCAACATGTCCAACCAGCGCTTCTGGGAAGCGCCGATGCAGGCGTACGTCGGCGACCTGCTGGCCGGCAGCGAAGGCCCGCGCGGCAAGGACTTCAACATGCGCTGGGTGGCGAGCATGGTCGCCGACGTCCATCGCATCCTCACCCGTGGCGGCATCTTCAGCTATCCGCTGGACAGCAAGTGCGCGCCCAAGGGCGGCAAGCTGCGGCTGATGTACGAAGCCAACCCGATGGCGCTGCTGGTCGAACAGGCCGGCGGCGCCGCCAGCACCGGCCGCCAGCGCATGCTGGAGGTGCAGCCGACCGGCCTGCACCAGCGGGTGCCGGTGTTCCTGGGGTCGAAGGCGGAGGTCGAGGCCGCGGTCCGCTACCACCACGCGGCGGACGCCGCCTGATCCCGGTCCAGGGCTTTCCCGGCGGCGGGTCCAGGGCCAGCCAGTACAGCCCGATCCGGCGCACCCGCTCGACGAAGCGGTCGTGGTCCACCGGCTTCTGATGTAGCGGTTGGCGCGGATCGCCTGCAGCACTTCGCGGCCTGCGGCTGGGGCATGGGCGGTCGGTCCTGGGTGGGCGGAATCCAGGCGTCTGCGTCGTAAAGCGCATGTGCACATGGCCGCGACGATGCCCGCGCCCGCCGCGAGCGGGCACAATGGCCGGATGCTCTCGACCTATCCGCTGCTGTCCTCGCAGATCGCCTTCGGCCTGATCCTGGCCGTCGGGCTGTACCTGTTCATTTCCGAGAGGCTTCGAGTCGACGTCACCGCGATGCTGATCCTGCTGGCGCTGGTGCTGACCGGCGTGCTGGACAGCAAGCAGGCGCTGTCCGGCTTCGCCAGCGAGCCGGCGATCATCGTCGCCGCGGTCTTCGTGATTTCCGGGGCGCTCGCCGCCACGGGCATCAGCGAACGGCTGGGGGCGTGGATCGGGCGCGCCGCCGGCGTCCACGAGTGGCGCACGATCGCGGTGGTGATGCCGGCGGTGGCCCTGCTGGCGGCGTTCACCCACCATGTGATGGTGACCGCGATGATGCTGCCGCTGCTGCTGCGGCATGCACGCGACCGCCAGTTGCCGGCTTCGCGGCTGCTGATGCCGATGTCGCTGGCGGCGTCGCTGGGCACCACCCTGACCCTGTTCAGCGCGCCGGCGTTCCTGCTCGCCAGCGACATGCTGCAACGCGCCGGGACCGACGGCCTCGGGATCTTCTCGATCACCCCGATCGGCATCGCCCTGGTGCTGGTCGGGACCAGCTACATGCTCGGCGCGCGCTGGCTGCTGCCCAAGCGCAGCGGCACCCACGGCGACGACGACTACCTGCGGCTGGACCGCTACCGCACCGAACTGCTGGTGGTGAAGGACGGGCGCTGGACCACCCGCCCGCTCAGCGAACTGCACAAGGCGCTGGGCGCGCGCTTCCGCCTGCTCGGCTGGCTGCGCGATGGCGTGCGGCGCGACGACCTCACCGCGACCAGTCCGCTGCTGGCCGGCGACGTGCTGCTGGTCGAGGCCTCCGCCGACGAGCTGCTGTCGCTGCACGACGACCCCGGCCTGGACCTCAACGCGATCGTGCGCTTCAACGACACCGTCAGCGGCGAGGGCGCGCCGCAGCTGGTGCAGGCGGTGGTCGCCCCGGGCTCCGAATTCATCGGCCGCAGCATCCGCGAGCTCGACTTCGCCCGCCAGTTCCACGCAGTGATCGCCGGCCTGTGGCGGCGCGAGGGCGACATGGCCGACCGGCTGTCGGACGCGCGCCTGCGCGAGGGCGACCTGCTGGTGCTGTACGGGCGCCCGTCGCGGTTCTCCGACCTCGCGGCGCACCATGGCTTCCTGATGCTGGTGCCGTTTGCCGGCGAGGCCAAGCGCCGCGTGCATGCGCCGTTGGCGTTGCTGATCCTCGGTGTCACCATCCTCGCCGCCGCCACCGAGTGGCTGTCCGCCCCGCTGGCGTTCCTGATGGGCGCGGTGGCGATGGTCTCGACCCGCTGCGTCGACATCCAGCAGGCCTACCGGGGCATCGACGTACGCATCTTCGTGATGATCGCCGGGGTGATCCCGCTCGGCATCGCGATGGAACAGACCGGCACCGCCGACCTGCTGGCGCGCGGGCTGTCGCACATGGTGGCGGGATGGCCGGCGCTGCCGATCCTGCTGGTGATGTTCACCGCCGCGGCGTTGCTCACCCAGGTGATGTCGGACGCGGCCACCACCGTGTTGCTGGGGCCGGTCGCGATCTCGCTGGCACGCACCCTGGACCTTCCGCCGACGCCCTTCGTGGTGTGCACCGCGCTGGGGGCGGTGGTCGCGTTCCTGACCCCGATCGGCCACCACGGCAACCTGCTGATCCTCGGGCCGGGCCAGTACCGGTTCGGCGATTTCCTGCGCATCGGCCTGCCGCTGACCGTGGTCATCGCCCTGGTCAGCGCGTGGATGGCGCGCTGGCTGTGGCTCGGGGGTCCGCTGCTGCCGCTGTCCGGCTGAGCCTGGCGAACACGGCGGCCGCCCGTAGCCGGCGCCCGGCTGCGGCCGGCCCGTCACGCGACATTCGCGGCCGCGCGCCCTACCCTGTCGTGGTCGTAGCGCGCGCGCCTGGCGCGACCACCGGAGACCGAATGCCCACGCTGCTGTCGTCCTGGGAGGCCCTGTGGGCGATCCCGCACATCGGCCTCTACGTCGGCCTGGGCTGGCTTGCGTACCTGCTCGGACTGGGGGTGTGGATCGTGCTGCAGAAGCGCGAGCCGGCGGCGACGATCAGCTGGCTGGTCAGCCTGGCCGCCCTGCCCTACATCGGCTTCTTCGTCTACCACGTGTTCGGTCCGCAGAAGATCCGCCGCCACCGGCTGCGGCGCTCGCGGGCGCGGGTGGGCATGCCGGGACCACCAGGCGAAGGTGAGCACGAGGCAGTGGAACTGGCGCGACTCGGGCAGGCGACCACCGGGCTGCCGCCGACCACCGCGCAACGCGTGGACCTGCTGATCGACGGTGCGGCGACCTACGACGCGCTGCTGGACGCAGTGCGTGGTGCCCGCGACCACGTCCACCTCGAGTACTACATCTACCACCCCGACCGCAGCGGCACCGCCCTGCGCGATGCGCTGGTCGAACGCGCCCGCGCCGGGGTGAAGGTGCGCCTGCTGCTGGATGCGGTGGGCAGCGCCGGCACCGCGGATGCGTTCTTCGCCGACCTGCGGGCAGCCGGCGGCGAACTGGCCTGGTTCCATCCGATGCGCTTTGGGCACGTGTGGAAGCGGCCGTGGCTGAACATGCGTACCCACCGCAAGATCGTGGTGGTCGATGGCCGGGTCGGCTTCGCCGGCGGCATCAACATCACCGACGAGGAGAACGAGCGCCTGCGCGCAGACGCCTACCGCGACCTGCACCTGCGGATCGAGGGCGACAGCGTGCGCGCCCTGCAGCTGGTGTTCGTCGAGGACTGGGTGTACGCCACCGGCAGCCGCGACTTCATCGGCGAGGTGGCGCGGGCGATGCCGCCACCCGCGCACGGGCCGGTCCATGCGCAGGTACTGACCTCCGGCCCGGACTCCGACTGGGAGGCGATCCACCGCCTGCACGTCGGCGCGATCCACGCGGCGAAGCGGCGGGTGTGGCTGGTCACCCCGTACTTCGTGCCCGGCGAGGCGGCGATGATGGCGCTCACCTCGGCCGGGTTCGGCGGGCTCGACGTGCGCCTGCTGGTGCCGAAGACCAGCGACAGCACCCTGGTCACCTACGCCGCACGCTCCTACTTCGACAGCCTGCTGGAAGCCGGGGTCAAGGTCTACGAATACGGCCCGCGCATGCTGCACACCAAGGCGCTGCTGGTGGACGACGAGCTCGCCCTGGTCGGCAGCGCGAATTTCGACCACCGCAGCTTTCGCCTCAACTTCGAGGTCTGCCTGCTGATCCGCGATGCCGGCGTGGCTGGCGACCTCGCGAAACTGATCGAGGGCGAATTCGCGCAGGCACCGCGGGTGCGCGCCGACCGCGAGCGCCCGCTATGGCGCGCGCGGCTGCCGGAGGCTTTCGCACGGCTGCTGTCGCCCCTGCTCTGACGGATTCCTCGGCGCCGGCCGCGGGCGTACACTGCCGCCAATTCCGCCCGGAGCCGCCTGCATGCATTGGCTGTACCTCCTGCTCGCGCTCGCCGCGCTGGTGCTCGCCATCAAGACCACCTCCACCAGCCTGATGGTGGTGAGCCTGCTGGCGTCGCTGGTGTTGCTGCTGCTGTGGCTGGCCGGGCTGTACTCGGCGCGCATGGCCGGCCGCAGCCGCGATCCCTCGGCGATGATCGACCCCACCGAACTGCGCCGCCTGCGCGAACAGGCGGAGGCGCGCAAGGCCGCGAACCAGTCCGAATCGCAGTCGCCTTGAGCACCGCCCTCAGCGTCAACCTCAACAAGATCGCGGTCCTGCGCAATTCACGCGGCGGCAGCGAACCCGACGTGGCGCGCGCGGGGATCGCCTGCCTGGATGCCGGCGCGCATGGCCTGACCGTGCATCCGCGCCCCGACGCACGCCACATTCGCGAAGACGACGTCCACGTACTGGCGGCGGTGTGCCATGCGCGCGGGGTCGAGCTCAACATCGAGGGCAATCCGTTCGCGCCGGCGCGCGCCGGCTATCCGGGGCTGCTGGCCCTGTGCGGGCAAGCCCGGCCGGCGCAGGTCACGCTGGTCCCTGATGGCGACGGCCAGCTGACCTCGGACCACGGTTTCGATTTCCGGCGCGATGGCGCCGCGTTGCGGCCGCTGGTCGCCGCGTTCAGGGCGCTTGGGTGCCGGGTCAGCGTGTTCGTCGATGCCGGCGACCCCGAGGTCGCGCGTGCCGCCGACTGCGGCGCCGACCGCGTCGAGCTGTATACCGGCCCGTTTGCGGAGGCCTTCGCCGCCGGCGATGCCGCTGAAACCCTGGCACAGGCCGCGGCCACCGCGCGCCGCGCGCAGGCCGCGGGACTGGCGGTGAATGCCGGCCACGACCTCAGCCAGGCCAACCTCGGTGCGTTCCTGGCGGCGGTTGCGGACGTGCGCGAAGTGTCGATCGGCCACGCGCTGGTCGGCGAGGCGCTGTACGCGGGGCTGGACGCCACCGTCCGCAGCTATCGCCGGATCGTCGACGCCGCATAAAAAAACGCCGCCCTCGCGGGCGGCGCCGTCATCCACGACGGGCTCCTGAGCGGAGCCTGAGTTGTCTGGTTCAGTTCTGGACGAAACCGATCTTGACCATTTCGGCGTTCTTGGCCGCGGTCAGGACCTTCGCCAGCACGCCGTATTCGGCGGCTTCGTTGGTGTCGATCTCGAGGGTCGGCTGGTTGGTCGGATCGCGGTCGACCTCGTTGCGCATCATCTGCTGCAGGGCAGTGATCGGGGTCGGCGTGTTGTTCCAGAACACCTGGCCGGCGGCGTCGATGCGCAGCTCGATCGGATCCGGTGGTTCCTTCGGGTTCTCCGGTGGCTTCTCGGTCTTCTGCGGCAGGTCGACGTCGACCGGGATCGACTGGATCGGCATGGTCACCATGAAGATGATCAGCAGCACCAGCATCACGTCCACCAGGGGCGTGACGTTGATGTCGGCCATCGCCCCACCGCCCGAATTGCTTGCAAATGCCATGGCGGTCTCCTTACAGGTTCTTCTTGGGCGGCGTGGTGACGAAGCCGACCTTGGCGATGCCCTGGGCCTGGGCGATCTTGACCACGTCGTTGATCAAACGATACGGCGTGGTCTTGTCGCCGCGGATGTTGACCGGCGGTTGCGGGGTCTTCTGCGCCTCGACCGACAGCTTGCTTTCCAGCAGCTGGCGGGTCGCCGGTTCATCGTTCCAGAACAGCGCCCCGGACTCGGTCACCGCGATGGTGACCGGCGGGACCGCCTGCTTCTTCTCTTCCTTCTTGTCGACCACCGCTTCCGGCAGCTGCACCTTGACCCGATGGTTCATCAGCGGGGTGGTGATCATGAAGATGATCAGCAGCACCAACATCACGTCCACCAGGGGCGTGACGTTGATCTCGGCCATCGGGCCGCCGCTTTCGTTACCGGAACTGAAGGACATGGTGGGGCTCCGTCGAAGCAGTCAGGTCGATCAGCGCTTGCCGGCCACTTCGCCGACGCGCGAGCCGGTGGCGAAGAAGTCGTGCAGGTCGTGCGCGAAGGTGTCGAACTGGTTGTTGGTCACGCGGTTCAGGCGCACGAAGAAGTTGTACGCCAGCACCGCCGGGATCGCCACGAACAGACCGATCGCGGTCATGATCAGGGCTTCACCGACCGGACCCGCCACCGCGGAGATCGAGGCGTCGCCGGAGGCGCCGATCTTGATCAGGGCGCGGTAGATGCCCCAAACGGTACCGAGCAGGCCGACGAACGGCGCGGTCGAACCGACGGTGGCCAGCACGGTCAGGCCGGTCTCGAGGCGCATGCTCTCGCGGGTCACGGCCTGGCGCAGGGCGCGGTCCACGAACTCGGAGCGGTTCAGCGACTCGGCCAGGCGCGAACCATCGTGGCGCTGGTGGTGGGCGGCGGCCTGGGCGGCGTCGAGGGCGATCTTGGAGAACGGCTCGGACTTCGGCTGTTCTTCCATGAAGCGGATCGCGTCCTGCGCGTTCGGGGTTTCCCAGAACGTGCCGGTGACCGTTTCCGCACGGCCGCGCATGCGGCTGTTCTTCACGGCGTTGATGATGATCCAGTACCAGGACATCAGCGACATCACCATCAGGGTGACGAACACGATCCAGCCGACGGCGTCGAGCTGGGTGATCAGGTGGTCAAAGCCCATCTGCTGCAGCGCGGCGGCGTTGTTGCCTCCGGCGGCGGCAGGGGCGGCAGCAGTCGATTCCTGCAACATACGCTTACCTTTGGGTGTCGTGGATGGAGTTTAGAAGCGGAACAAGGTGATCGGGTGGTACGGGTGCAGCAAAATCTGGTCGCTTAGCGCAAGGTGAAGTCGACCGGGACGCGCACGCGGCTGGCGATCTTCCTGCCGTCGCGTACTTCCGGGTTGAAACGCCAGCGTCGCGCCGCGGCGACCGCCGCGCGGTCGAGGTTGCGGTTGCCGCTGGACTTCTCGACCTCGACATCAAGCACGCCGCCGGACGGATCGATGCTCACGATCAGCACGGTGGTGCCCTGGATGCCGCGACGCTGTTCTTCCGGCGGGTACTTCGGCGGGTTCATCGCCCGCGAGGACGCGTCGACGCTGGAGCCGATATCCGGCACCGACGACGGCGGGGCCGGCGGAGCCGGAGGCGGGGCCTGCACGTCGACCGCGCGCGGCGTGTCGAGGATCACCGGCGGATCGTCCGGCGGCGGCGGCAGCGGGCTTGGGCGCGGCGGTGCCAAGGTCTTCGGCGGGGTCAGCGGCTTGGGCTGGTCCGGCGGCGGCGGCGGCGGCGGCGGCGGCGGTGGCGGCTCGATGAAGGTGACGCTGACCACGTCGTCTTCCTCGACGTCCTGCGCCGGCGGTGAAATCGGCGCCAGCAGCAGCAGCAGGGCCGCGGCATGCAGGGCGACGGCGAAGCTGAGACCGGCGATGCGCGGCCAGCTCAAGCCGCCTTCGCGGTCGTCTTTCTTCTCGGTTTGGTCGAGATCTTGCGTCATGCGCACGGCTCTGGTGTGGGAAGCCCCGGACGCAGGGCGCCAGGGCAACAACATGCGGCCCGGGGGCCGCAGGAACCTCCTAGTCTATACCAATCCCCTGCGCTTGTTCCAAGCGGGAAATTCAGGCAGACGAAAATGAGGCGCATGTCTCAGCGGGAAAGGATGTTCCTGGCTTCGTCCGGCTTCTTGACGCCCTTGTCGAGCGCCTTCTGCGCCGCGGCCTTGGCGTCCGCCTTCTTGCCGTTGTATTCCAGCACCTTGGCCAGGTTGAGGTAGGCCTCGCCATCGGCGGCCATCGGCGCGGCCTTGGTGTACAGCTCGATCGCCAACGCGATCTTGTCGTCGACGTAGGCGTTCTGCGCCAGCACCTGGTAGTCGCGGGCGAGCTCCGGCCCGGACTGCAGGATGCCCTTGGCAAGCCCGTCATCGATCACCTTCTGCGCATCGACCCAGCGCTGCGCATTCATGTAGCCGATGTACAGCGCGCGCAGCTCGCGGGCCTCGCTGAGCATGCCGCGCTTGTAGGCATCCTCCAGCAGCAGGTTGGCCTGGTCGAACTTGTCCGCCTGCTGGAAGGCCGCCACCGCGTTCATCAGCAGCCGCTTGTCGTCCGGGTTCTTCGCGACCAGGTCCTTGTAGATCGCCCCTGCCTCGTCGTTGCGACCGAGACTGGCGAGGATGCCGGCACGAAACGCCAGGCGGTCGGGCTTGTCGCTCTTGGTCTCGGCGAGGAAACGGTCGATCGTCGCCAGCGCGCCGGCGTAGTTCTCGTTGCCGAACTGGATCACGGCGAGGTTGTACATGGTGTTGTAGTGGCTGTCGTTGTCCAGCCCATCAGCGGCCACCGCCTTGGCGAAATAGTCGGCGGCCCTGGCCTGGTCGTCGAGATCTGCCGAGGCATTGCCGGCCATCGAGTAGGCGAACGACTTCTCGTAGGGACCGGCGATCGGCATCGCCGCCACCTGCTCCGCCTTCGCGATCACCCCGGCCCAGTCCGACTTCTCGTACAGCTCCTGCAGCGCCTGCAACTGCTTGACGGTCTTGCCGCTGGCCTTGGCATCGGGCGAAACCCGGGTCGCATTCGGGTACAGCGCCGGCTTCTGCTCGGCCTGCTTGGCCTGGTCCTTGTCCTTGCCGAGTTCGGCCATGCGCTTGGCGCGCTGCTCGCGCATGCTCGGGGTCGAGGACTGGGCCTGGGCCTCGGCGATGGGTGCGAGCGCCAGCAGGCCGAGGGCGGCACCCGCGGCGAGGGTGAGGGCGCGGCCTTGGAGGATTCGATTCATCGGATCACCTCTGGAACGGGAGACGGGACAGCCGGCATCGGTCCCGGCAGGGGTCGAACCCTAGCAGAAAGCGGGTGGTCGCGGCCACGCCGGGTACCGCCGCACTTGGGCGGCAGGCGACTGGCAACGCGGTCTGCCGGCCTGCCCGAGTGCCGCCTCCACTACCGGAACCAGGGCCTGCGCGCGCGCCTGCAGTTCGCGCAGGCGCGACGACGGGTCAGGGTGGGTGGACAGCCATTGTGGCGGCCGCGACCCGCCGGCCGGGGCCATGTTCCGCCAAAGTGCGATCGCCGCGCTCAGCAACAGGACACGGGTCGTCATCACGGAGCCGGTACAGGGAGGGATGCCTCCCCGTACGGCGGGCAATCTGAGGTTGGCGTCAAGCCGCCCTGTACCCCGGCCTCACACGTCGAGGTTGGCGACCTTCAGTGCGTTGTCCTCGATGAACTCCCGGCGCGGCTCCACCACGTCGCCCATCAGGGTGCTGAAGATCGCGTCGGCGGCGACCGCGTCCTCGATCCGCACCTGCAGCAGGCGGCGCGTTTCCGGGTTCACCGTGGTGTCCCACAGCTGCTCCGGGTTCATTTCGCCCAAGCCCTTGAAGCGCTGGATCTGGCGGCCCTTCTTGGCTTCCTCCAGCAACCACGCCTGCGCCTCGGCGAAGCTCGCGACCGGCTGCGCCTTGTTGCCGCGGACGATCTGGGCACCCTCGCGGATCAGCCCGTGCAGCACCGCCGCGGCTTCACGCAGCGGCTTGAGCTCGCCGTGCTCGAAGATCGACAGCGGCAGCACCTGCACCAGTTCCTCGCCCATGTGCCGGCGGGTGATCAGCAGCGCCGCGTTGCGGGTTTCGTTCGCCGGCTGCAGCCTGAGCGCATAGCGCGGCCGGCCGAGGCCGGTGCGGTTCAATTTCACCGCCAATGCCTCCAGCTCATGCGCCTTGTCGGCATGCCCGGCCAGCGAAGCCGCGTCCAGCGGGGTGAAGTCGATCAGCGACTCCAGCACGATCGGGTCGAAGCGGTGCGCATTGCGCGCGATCGCGCCGCGTGCGTTGGCGAATGCCAGCAACAGCGACTCCAGCGCCGCGCCCTCGATCGCCGGCTCGCCGAGCGCCGGCAGCAGCTGCGCGCCCTCCACCGCGTTGGCGGCGAGGTAGGCATCAAGCGCCGCGTCGTCCTTCAGGTACAGCTCGTTCTTGCCCTGCTTGATCTTGTACAGCGGCGGCAGGCCGATGTAGATGTGGCCGCGCTCGATCAGCTCCGGCATCTGCCGGTAGAAGAAGGTCAGCAGCAGGGTGCGGATGTGGCTGCCGTCAACGTCGGCGTCGGTCATCAGGATGATGCGGTGGTAGCGCAGCTTGTCCGGGTTGTACTCGTCCTTGCCGATGCCGGTGCCCAGCGCGGTGATCAGGGTGCCGACCTCGGCGCTGGCCAGCATGCGGTCGAAGCGGGCGCGTTCGACATTCAGGATCTTGCCCTTCAACGGCAGGATCGCCTGGGTCTTGCGGTTGCGACCCTGCTTGGCGGAGCCGCCGGCCGAATCGCCCTCGACGATGAACAGCTCCGACAGCGCCGGATCCTTTTCCTGGCAGTCGGCCAGCTTGCCCGGCAAGCCGGCGATATCCAGCGCGCCCTTGCGGCGGGTCAGGTCGCGGGCCTTGCGCGCGGCCTCGCGCGCGCGCGCGGCATCCACGATCTTGCCGGCGATGGCGCGCGCTTCGTTGGGGTGTTCCTGGAGGAACTCCTCCAAACGTGCACCGAACGTGTGCTCAACGACCGGTCTCACATCGGACGAGACCAGCTTTTCCTTGGTCTGGCTGGAGAAGCTGGGGTCCGGCACCTTGACCGACAGCACCGCGATCATGCCTTCGCGCATGTCATCGCCGGACAGGGTGATCTTGGCCTGCCTGGCAATCCCGTTCTGTTCGATGTAGTTGCCCAGGGTGCGCGTCAATGCCGCGCGAAAGCCGATCAGGTGGGTGCCGCCGTCCTTCTGCGGGATGTTGTTGGTGAAGCAGAACATCGTTTCCTGGTAGCTGTCGGTCCATTGCAGGGCGACATCGACGGTGATCCCGTTCTGCTCGCCCGATACCGAGATCACGTTCGGATGCAGCGGGGTCTTCAGCTGGGCCAGGTGCTCGACGAAGCTGCGGATGCCACCCTCGTACTCGAAGACGTCGCGCTTGCCCTCGCCGCGTTCGTCGACCAGGGTGATGCGCACCCCGGAATTGAGGAACGACAGCTCGCGCAGGCGCTTGGCGAGGATGTCGTAGTGGAACTCGACGTCGCTGAAGATCTCGGTGGCCGGCCAGAAGCGCAGCAGGGTGCCGCGCCTGTCGGAATCGGCCAGCCGCCTGAGCGGATGCACCGGCTCGCCCAGCGCGTATTCCTGCTGGTGGTGGCCGCCATCGCGCCAGATGTCCAGGGTGAGCTTGCTGGACAGCGCGTTGACCACGCTGACGCCCACGCCATGCAGGCCGCCGGACACCTTGTAGCTGTTGTCGTCGAACTTGCCGCCGGCATGCAGCACGGTGAGGATCACCTCCGCCGCGGACACCCCCTCTTCCTTGTGGATGTCGACCGGAATGCCGCGCCCGTTGTCGGACACGCTGACCGAGCCATCCTCGTGGATGGTGACGAAGATGTCGTTGGCGTGCCCGGCCAGCGCCTCGTCCACCGAATTGTCGACCACCTCGAACACCATGTGGTGCAGGCCGGTGCCGTCGTGGACGTCGCCGATGTACATGCCCGGCCGCTTGCGAACGGCTTCCAGCCCGCGCAGGACGGTGATCTTGCTGGAATCGTAGGTCCCGTTGTTGGCGGGCCCGCTGCTGCTCGGGGACGTGGGGGCGGGGGACTCGGGCACCTGGCCCGGATTGGACTCGTTCTGCGACATCGACGCGTTCAGCTCCCGCGGCGCGCAGAGGGACTCGATGCGCGCCGAGACACATTAGCTATAGGAGGCCGCAGTATAGCAACCGGCGCCCGGCGACGCCTGCCAAGGCCTCAGCCGAGGGCTTCGACGCGGCCGTGTTCCACGTGGAACCTTGTGGTCGGCAGCCCCAGTTCCTGCACGGCGGCCGGCGTCTCGGTACCGGTGATGAAGACCTGTGCGCCGCTGGCGTGTAGCGCCTGCAGCACGCGCCGCTGGTGATGGCGGTCGAGTTCGGAGGCGATGTCGTCCAGCTGCAGCACCGGCCAGTGCCCGTCCTGGGCCGCCAGGTACGCGGCCTGTGCCAACAACAGGGCCAGCGCAGCCAGCTTGGCCTGACCGCGCGACAGCCCCTCGCGGCCGGGCAGGTCCCGGAACTCCAGGCGCAGGTCCGCCCGGTGCGGGCCCATCGAGGTATGGCCCTGGGCAAGGTCGCGGTCGCGTGCGAGCAGCAGCGCGTCGGCAAGCGACAGGTCCTGCCGACGCCAACCCGGATTCAGGCCGAGCGTGGCGGTTCCCGCGGCTGGCAACAGCGCCGCGACCATCGCATCGAGGTGCGGCTGCAGGCGCGCGACGTGGGCCTCGCGCTGGGTGTTGAGCGCTTCCCCGGCCTGCGCGAGTTCGTGCTCCCAGGCCTCGAGCTGCGCGTCCACGCGCCGCGACCGCAACAGCGCATTGCGTTGTTTCAGCGCGCGTGCATGGCGCCGCCACAACATCAGGAAGTCACCGCCACGCTCGGCACGTTCCACGTGGAACAACCCCCAGTCGAGGTAGCGGCGGCGACCTTCGCTGGGTCCATTGATCAAGGCATGGCTGCCGGGTTCGAAGCTGACCACCGCCAGCGCCTCGCACAGTTCGCCCAGGTGTCCCACCGCGCCGCCATCCAGCCGCGCCTCCCATTCGCTGCCCGAATGCCGCAACCCGGCACGATGCAAGCTGCCGGACCCGAGCCGCCATTCCGCGTACACGCCCAGCGCGGGATCGCCGTGGCGGATCAGGCCGTCGCGGACCCGCCCCCGGAAGCTGCGCCCATGCGCCAGCAGGTGCAGCGCTTCCAGCAGGGTGGACTTGCCGCTGCCGTTGTCGCCGGTGATCAGGTTGAAGCCGGGGCGGGGCTGCAGCTCGACCTCGCCGAACCGGCGGAAACCCTGCAACCGAAGTCGCTCGATCTCCACCCTCAGGTCGCCCCACGCGCAAAACGGCAACGCCCGGCGGGAACCGGGCGTTGCTGGCGACGTTCCACGTGGAACACGGGCGCAATCACAGACGCAGTGGCATCACCACATGGCGCGCGTGCTGGCTGTCGGCGCCGCGCACCAGCGCCGACGAATTGGCATCGCGCAGCTGCAGGACCACGTACTCGTCGCGCAGGGCGGACAGCGCATCCAGCAGGTAATTGACGTTGAAGCCGATCGCCAGTGCGTCCACGTGGGTGTCCGCCTCGACCTCTTCCTGCGCTTCTTCCTGCTCCGGATTGTGCGAGCTGATCCGGAGCTGGCCGGGGGACACCTCGACCCGGACCCCGCGATACTTCTCGTTGGACAGGATCGAGGCACGCTGCAGGGCGGCGCGCAGCACCTCGCGGTCGATCTTGACCTCACGGTCGGCGCCGATCGGGATCACCGCCTCGTAGTCGGGGAACTTGCCGTCGATCAGCTTGCTGGTGAAGGTAACGTCGTCGCGCTTGACCCGGATGTGGCTGCGGCCCAGTTCCAGCTCCAGCGTGCGGTCGCCGCCCTCGAGCAGGCGCTGCAGCTCCTGCACGCCCTTGCGCGGCACGATGATCTGGCGCTTGCTGCCGTGGCCGCCCTCCAGCGCGGCCTCGCACAGGGCAAGGCGATGGCCGTCGGTGGCAACGCAGCGCAGCGCGCCATCGCGCAGGTCGAACAGCAGCCCATTCAGGTAGTAGCGGACGTCCTGCTGGGCCATGGCGAACGCGGTGCGCTCGATCAGTTCCTTCAACGCCGCTTCCGGCACCGACACGCTCTCGGTGGCCTCGACTTCGTCCACCGACGGGAAATCGTTGGCCGGCAGGCTGGCCAGGCTGAAGCGGCTGCGCCCGGCCTGCACGCTGACCTTGTCGCCGCTCTGGCTGACGGTGACCCGGCTGCCGTCGGGCAGGGCCCGCACGATCTCGAACAGCTTGCGGGCGGGAATCGTGATCTCGCCGTCCTGGGCGTCCTCAACCGCGGTCCGCGCCACCATTTCCACTTCAAGGTCGGTACCGGTCAGCGAGAGCTGGCCATCGCGCACCCTGGCCAGGAGGTTGGCCAGCACCGGCAGGGTCTGCCGGCGTTCGACCACGTTGACGACTTGCGCCAGTGGCTTCAGCAGGACTTCGCGTTGCAGGGAGAACCGCATGTTGACCCCTAGATTCCGATGCGTGAAGGCCGGCCCGTGCGTGCTGTCCCGGCTCTTGGAAGAATGGATAAATCAGAAAAGCTGGTGGAGATAGTGCGCTTCAAAACCCGGGAAAACACTTTCAACCATTTGTTTCAAAAGGATATTTCCTGAACGGAAGCGGGTGGATAAGCTTTCGCGGGGTTGCGGACAAGTTGTGGACAACTTTCGTGCTTGCCGGCAGGCGCCTACTTATCCACAGCTTGTCCGGCATTCATTCACTGAGTTTGCGGATCAGTTTTTCCCAGTCCTCGTGCAGCTTGCCGTCGCTCTCAATCAAGTGGCGGATCTGCCGGCAGGCGTGCAGCACGGTGGTGTGGTCGCGGCCATCGAACGCATCGCCGATCTCCGGCAGGCTGTGTTCGGTGAGCTCCTTGGCCAGGGCCATCGCCATCTGCCGCGGCCGCGCCAGCGAGCGGGTCCGCTTCTTCCCCAGCATCTCCCTCAGTTGCAGGCCGTAGTAGTCTGCCACGACCTTCTGGATGTTGGCGATGCTGATCGCCTGCTGCTGCGCGCGCAGCAGGTCGCGCAGGGTCTCCTGGGCGAATTCGAGGGTCAGCGCGCGCCCGGCGAAGCCGGCTTCGGCGACCAGCTTGTTGATCGCGCCCTCCAGTTCGCGCACGTTGCTGCGCATCTTCTTGGCGATCAGCTGGGCCACGTCGGCCGGGACCTCGGTGCCGCGCTCGCGGGCCTTGGCCAGCACGATTTGGGCGCGGGTCTCGAAGTCCGGCGGGTCGATCGCCACCGACAGCCCCCAGCCCAGCCGCGATTTCAGCCTCGGTTCCAGGCCGTCGACCTCGCGCGGGTAGCGGTCGCAGGTCAGCACGATCTGCTGGCGGCCGTCGAACAGCGCGTTGAAGGTGTGGAAGAACTCCTCCTGGGTGCGGTCCTTGCCGGCGAAGAACTGGATGTCGTCGATCAGCAGCGCATCGATGCCCTGGAACTGCCGCTTGAACGCATCCATGCCGCCACTGGACTTGTCGTACAGGGCCTTGGTGAAGGCGTTCATGAACTGCTCGGAGCGCAGGTACATGACCCGTGCCGCCGGATTGACCGCACGCATCTGGTTGCCGGCGGCGAACATCAGGTGGGTCTTGCCGAGGCCGGTGCCGCCGTACAGCAGCAGCGGGTTGTGGGCGCGGTCGCCGGGCTTGAGCGCAGCCTGCCAGGCGGCTGCACGGCCGAGCTGGTTGCTGCGGCCCTCGACGAAGTTGTCGAATGTGTAGTGCGGGTCGACGTTGCCCTGGAACGGTTCGCTCGCGACCGCCGCGCGCACGCCGGTTCCGGTTGCCGGCACCGCGGGTTCGGCCCGGCGCATCGCACCGATGTCCAGGCTGACCTCGGCATCGCCGAAATGCGCGGCCAGCTCGCGGATCCGCGGCAGGTAGTGGCTGCGCACTTCCTCCATCACGAATGCGTTCGGCGCATACAGCACCAGCTGCCGGTCGCGGCGATCTGCCTGCAGGGGCTTCAGCCAGGTGCGCACGTCCTCCTGTGGCAGTTCGGCTTCCAGGCGTTGCAGGCAGCGGGGCCAGACATCCATGACGGGCGGTACTCTCGGGGTTGCGAGGTCGACGGCGCCACCGACGCCGGCACGGCCGCCTGTGGATAAATCGGGGAACCGGCAGCGTACCACCCCCCATCGTGGGCGGCCATCGGCGCCGGGCTGGCACCCATGTCATCAGGTGCGGGCAACGCGTGGGTTGACCGGGAATGCGCTCGCCGTTATCCTTCCGAATCTTTTCCGCCGAAAAATACGCAGGCCCGCCATGGCGACCAAGCGCACTTACCAACCCAGCAATCTGAAGCGCAAGCGCGACCACGGTTTCCGTGCCCGCATGAAGACCGCCGATGGCCGCAAGATCCTCGCGCGTCGCCGTGCGAAGGGCCGCAGCCGCCTGACGGTCTGACCCGCGTCCGGCCCCGGTGCCGGATCCGCACGTGAGTTCCAGGTCGCACACATCGATGCCGGCGCCCGCCACGGGCGCCGGCATCGTCGTGCCTGCGTCATTCCCGCGGACGGCGCGGGTGCGCGCGAAGGTCGAGTTCGACCGCGTGTTCGAAGCCGGCCGCCGCACCGCCGAGCCGCTGTTCGCGCTGCACCGGCTGGACGACGGCGCCCCACCGCGGCTGGGACTGGCGGTGTCGCGCAAGGTCGATCCGCATGCGGTCGGCCGCAACCGCATCAAGCGCGTGCTGCGCGACGCCTTCCGCCACGCGCGCGGCCAGCTTGGTCCCGGCGCCTACGTGCTGGTGGCGCGTCCACCAGCGGCGAAGGCCGACAACCACGCCCTGCGCGCGGCCTTCCTGCGCCTGTTGCAGCGCGCCGGTGCGTTGCCGATGCCAGCCGTGGCCGGCACAATGCCGCCCGCATCCTCCCCCTCCTCCTGAAGCGCCGCGCACTGCGCCGGCCGAGCCTGCCTCCCTGATGAACCAGACCCGTACCTTCCTGTTGTTCGCCTGGTTGATGGTGGCGGCCCTGTTGTGGATGGAATGGAACAAGGAGCGGCCGGTACCGGCAGGCGCGGCGGTGGCGCCCAGCGCCCAGCCCGCGGCAGCGATGCCGGCGGTGCCGGCGGCGCAGGTCGCCGGGGCCAGCAACGCCGCGGCGCCAGTCGTTGCCAGCGCCGTCCCGGCAACGGTGCTGACCCTGAAGAACGATGTGCTGGCGCTGCGCCTGGATGGCCGCGGCGTGATCGGCGCGCAACTGCTGCAGTATCCGCAGGCGCGCCAGCCCGGCAGCCCGGCGGTGGTCCTGTTCGACCCGGCGCCGGCCCGTTTCTTCGCCGCGCGCAGCGGCTGGGTCGCGCTGGACGGTGGTGCGGAACCGGCATTCCGCCCCGAGACCGGCGCCCGCGAGGCGCAGCTGGCCGACGGTGCGGATGCGGTGAGCGTGCGCTTCGTCGCCACCGGCGGGAACGGCCTGCAGTTGCGCCGCAGCTACAGCCTCGCGCGGGGCAGCTATGCATTGCAGGTGCGCGATGAGCTGGTGAATTCGGGTGCCGCGCCGTGGTCGGGCATGGTCTACCGCCAGCTGCTGCGCAACCCGCCAGCGGCGAAGGGCGGTTTCACCAATCCGGAGGCCTTCAGCCTCAGCGGCGCGGCCTGGTACAGCCCGGAAGACAAGTACGAAAAGCGCAAGTACCCGGATTTCGTCGAGGACGGCCCGCTCGACCAGCAGGTCACCGGCGGCTGGGTGGCGTTGTCGCAGCACTATTTCCTGACCGCCTGGGTGCCGCAGAAGGACCAGGGCGCGCTGTACTCGCTGGGGGTCGAGGGCGGCCTGCACCGGATCGAGGCGCGCGGCCCGCAGGTGTCCCTGGCGCCGGGCCAGCGCTTCACCAGCGACGCCACCCTGTGGGTGGGCCCGAAGCTGGCGGAGCAGCTTGACGCCACCGCGCCCGGGCTTGGCCTGGCGCTGGACTACGGCATGTTCACGGTGCTGTCCAAGCCGATCCACTGGCTGCTGACCCAGTTGCACAAGCTCACCGCCAACTGGGGCTGGGCGATCGTGCTGCTGGTGGTGCTGATCAAGCTGGCGCTGTATCCGCTGTCGGCCGCGCAGTACAAGTCGATGGCCAAGATGCGCAAGTTCCAGCCGCGCATCGAACAGCTCAAGGAGCGCTACGGCGACGACAAGCAGAAGTTCCAGATGGCGATGATGGAGCTGTACAAGAAGGAGAAGATCAACCCGGCCGGCGGCTGCCTGCCGATCCTGGTGCAGATGCCGGTGTTCCTGGCCCTGTACTACGTGCTGCTGGAGGCGGTGGAACTGCGCCAGGCCCCGTGGATCATGGGCTGGGTCGGCGACCTGACCGCGCAGGATCCGTTCTTCATCCTGCCGATCCTCAACGGCGCGATCATGTGGGCGACGCAGAAGATGACGCCGATGGTCGGCATGGATCCGATGCAGAAGAAGATGATGCAGACCATGCCGCTGATCATGGCGGTGATGTTCGCCTTCTTCCCAGCCGGGCTGGTGCTGTACTGGGTCACCAACGGCGCGCTGGGCATGCTGCAGCAGTGGTGGAACACCAAGCGCTATGCCGAGGAGCCGGCGAAGGCCTAGCCGGCGCGTTCGGATGCGTCAGGCGCGGCACGGGATGCCTTGGTGGAGTGAACGGCAGCTCTGGTGGTCCTGCGTACCGACCCGCCACATGCCACCTTGTGGGTTGCGATGGTCCTGCGATGAATACGAACACCGAGACCATCGTTGCCATCGCCAGCGCGCCCGGGGCGGGCGGGGTCGGTATCGTGCGGTTGTCCGGGCCGCAGGCGCGGTTGATCGCCGAAACCGTCTGCACCAGGCCCCTGGCGCCGCGCATCGCGCATTACGCACGTTTCCGCGATGCCGACGGCACCCTGCTGGATGACGGGATCGCGCTGTATTTCGCCGGTCCCGCCAGCTTCACCGGCGAGGACGTGGCCGAACTGCAGGCGCACGGCAGCCCGGTCGTGCTGCGCCAGCTGGTGGCGCGCTGCGTCGCGCTGGGTGCCCGCCAGGCCCGCCCTGGCGAGTTCAGCGAACGCGCGTTCCTCAACGGCAAGCTCGACCTCGCCCAGGCCGAGGCGATCGCCGACCTGATCGCCGCCGGCGACGTGCAGGCGGCCCGCGCGGCCCGGCGTTCGCTGGACGGCGTGTTCTCGCGCCGGGTTGCGGCGCTGATGGCGGCGCTGCTGGCGATCCGGGTGCACGTGGAAGCGGCGATCGACTTCGCCGACGAGCCGCTGGAGACCCTTGGTGGCGCCGACCTGCGCGCGCGGCTGGATGCCGCGATCGCGCAGCTTGCGCAGTTGCAGCGCGAGGCCGCGCGCGGCCAGAAACTGCGCGATGGCCTGCACGTGGTGCTGGTCGGCCCGCCGAACGCCGGCAAGAGTTCGCTGCTCAATGCGCTGGCTGGAAGCGAGCGTGCCATCGTCACCGAGCATGCGGGCACCACCCGCGACCTGCTGCGCGAGACCATCCGCATCGATGGCGTGGAGCTGACCCTGGTCGACACCGCCGGCCTGCGCGAGGCCGGCGACGCGATCGAGGCAGAGGGCATCCGCCGCGCGCGCAGTGAAGCCGGGCGCGCGGACCTGGCGCTGGCGGTGCTGGATGCGCGCGACCCCGGGGCAGGGCGCGCCGCGGTCGCGGACGGGATCGCCGGGGTGCCGCAGGTGCTGTGGCTGCACAACAAGGCCGACCTGCTTGCTCCCGGCCCGCAGCCGGCGGCGGACGACGTGCTGCAGGTCTCGGCGAAGACCGGGCTTGGCCTGGACCAGTTGCATGCGCGGCTGTTGGCGCTTTCCGGCGCCGGCGACCCGGGCGAGGGCAGCTTCAGCGCCCGTGCCCGGCACGTGCAGGCGCTGGCGCTGGCGCACGAACAACTGGGGCGGGCGGGCGCGGAACTGCAGGTCGAACGCCTGGAACTGGCCGCCGAGGCCCTGGCCCGGGCCCATGCGGCGCTCGGCGAGGTCGGCGGCCGGCTCAGCGCCGATGGCCTACTCGGTCACATTTTCAGCAGTTTCTGCATCGGCAAATAGGACGAATTCGTCCACCCACTTGACAAATCGGCGTCACTGTCGCGTGCTATCGACGGGTGCGTTTGCATCAAACGGGGAATTCACGAATGTCTGCGATCAACAAGATGCGCCGAAGCTTCGCGCCGGTGGCGCTTGCGGTGGCGGTGGCGTGCGCGCTTGGCGCGTGCAAGAAGGACGATGCCGCGGCCGATGCAGGTGCGGCGGCCGCGCAACAGGCACCGGCGCCGACGCCGGAGTCGGTGGTGTCGGCAACGGTCACGGCAATGAGCCCGGAGCAGCTGCGCGACGAGGCGTCCAAGGCCTATGGCGAGAACCGCCTGTATGCGCCGGCCGGCAACAACGCGATGGAGTACTACCTGGCGCTGCGCGACAAGCAGCCGGCCGACGCCGGTGCATCCAGCGCATTGACCGACCTGCTGCCGATGACGGTGATCGCCACCGAGCAGGGCATCGCCCGCGAGGACTTCGCGGATGCCAAGCGCCTGGCCGCGCTGATCGAGAAGGCCGACGCCAAGCATCCGGCGCTGTCGCGCCTGAAGGCGGCGATCGCCAGCAGCGAGACCGCGGCCGCGGCGCGCGTGGAAAGCCAGAAGCTGACCGCGGAAGAGGAAGCCAAGCGGCAGGAGGAACTGGCGAAGAAGCGCGAGGAAGACCAGCGCAAGCTGCAGGAGCAGCAGAAGCAGCAGGCGGCCGCGCAGGCACCGGCGGCGGCCACCCCGGCGGCGCAGACGGCCGCGGCCGCGGAAGCCGAGCGCCAGCGCGAGGCAGCCGCGGAGGCGGAGCGCCAGCGCGCCGCCGCCGCCGCCGCCGAGCAACAGCGCCAGCAGGCCGCGGCACAGCAGCCGGCGGCGCAACCGGCGCGTGCTGCCTCCAGCGAGCTGCGTCCGATCAGCAACCCGGGTCCGCGTTATCCGCAGGCCGCGCAGCGTGCCGGCGCCGGCGGTTCGGTGCAGGTGGAGTTCACCGTCAACACCGATGGCAGCGTCGGCGGCGTGCGCGCGGTCAGCAGCGACGGCCCGCGCCAGTTCCAGCGCGAGTTCGAGCGCGAGGCGCTGGCGGCGGTGAAGCGCTGGCGCTTCCAGCCGGTCTCCGAGGCCACCACCACCCGCCGCACGATCGCCTTCCAGCAGTAACCGGGCAGGCGCGAAAACGAAAAGCCCGGCGCGAGCCGGGCTTTTTGTTGCCTGCAGGCATGCGCTGGCCGGGACTAGGCCGAAATCGCCAGCTTTTCCTGCCGGTAGCGCCACACCGCCGCCATCCACAGCGCGGCCGCAAGGGCGAGCGCGCAGCCCAGGTAGACCGCCCACTGCTGCGGGTCCGGCGACTCGCCGCGGGTGACCTTCTGCACCAGCTGGTTCTGCGACAGGAACGGCACTGCGTACTGCCAGAGATCCGTGTCCTTCAGCGGCGACGCCATCAGCGCGTAGGTCGGGATCATCGGCAGCATCATCATCCACATCACGTGGCTCTGCGCTTCCTTCATGCTCTTGGCGCCGGCCGCCACGAAGGTGATCAGGCCGGTGCCGATGACCACCAGCGGCAACAGGATGAACAGCAGGCTGGCGATCGCCGGCAGGCTGACGTCCAGCATCCGGCCCATCCCGCTGGCCAGCGACGCGCTGCCCTTCAGGGCCAGCAGGATCAGCAGCAGCGAGGCGATGCCGATCACCACCGCCGCCAGCATCTTGCCGCTGACGATGGCGCCGCGGGCCGCGGGGGTGGCCAGCAACGGCTCCAGCGACTGCCGCTCGCGCTCGCCGGCGGTGGTGTCCATCGCCAGGTGGATGCCGCCCAGGAACGCGGAGATCAGCAGCAGGATCGGCAGCATCGCCGACAGCACCATGCCGCGCTTGGCTTCCGGCGTGGCCAGGTCGCGGGTGCCCACGCCCACCGGCACCGCCACCATCGGATTGATCCCGCGCGCCAGCATCCGCAGCGCACCGAGGGTATCGCTGTACTGCTTGAGGGTGGCCTCGACGCGCGCAACCGGCACGTCGGCGTTGCGCCGGGTGGAGTCGGTGACCAGTTCCACCTTGGCCGGCGCGCCGGAATGCCAGTCCTTGGCGAAGCCGGGATCGATGACCAGGCCGACGTCGTCCACCTGGCTGCGCACGGCCTGCTCCACCTCCGCAACGCTGGCTTTGCGCGCGGCGATGCCGTGGCTGGCCAGGTGGGCGAGCAGGTTGGGGGCGAACTCGCCGCCCGCCACCGGGATCGCCATGTCCTTGTCCAGCTGGGTGTTGGCGCGGTTCTCCATCAGCTTGAACATGCCCAGCATGATCGCCGGGAACAGCAGCGGGGTGAGCAGCAGGGTCATCAGGAAGGTACGGCGGTCGCGGTAGAAATCGCGCAGTTCCTTGCGCATCACCACGATCATGCTGCGGGTATGGACGTTCATGCGTGCAGGCCCTCGTCGCTGCCGATGAGGCGCACGAAGGCGTCCTCGAGATTGTCGATGCCGGCCTTCGCGCGCAGCTCGCCAGGGGTGCCTTCGGCCATCACCCGGCCGTTGGCGATGATCACGATGCGGTCGCAGAGGGCGGCGACCTCCTGCATGATGTGGCTGGAGAAGATCACGCAGCGGCCCTCCGCGCGCAGCTGCTTGAGGAACTCGCGCAGTCCGCGGGTGGTCATCACGTCCAGCCCGTTGGTGGGCTCGTCCAGGATCACGTTGCGCGGGTCGTGCACCAGCGCGCGCGCGATCGCGGTCTTGGTGCGCTGGCCCTGCGAGAAACCTTCGCACTCCCGGTCCAGCACGTCCTCCATCTGCAGCGCCTCGGCCAGCTTGCGGGTGCGCTCGGCGACCTGCGCCGCGCCCATCCCGTGCAGTTCGCCGAAGTAGGCGATGTTCTCGCGCGCGGTCAGGCGCTTGTACACGCCGCGCGCGTCGGGCAACACGCCCAGGCTGCGGCGCACCGCTTCGGCATCGCGGCCCACGTCGATGCCGTCGACCAGCACGCGGCCGGCCTCCGGCTGCATCAGTGTGTAGAGCATGCGCATGGTGGTGGTCTTGCCGGCGCCGTTGGGGCCCAGCAGGCCGGTGATCTGGCCGTCGTGGGCGGTGAAGCTGACGTCGTCCACGGCGATGACGGGCGCGGCCTTCTTGCCCTTGCCGGGGAAGGTCTTGCGCAGGTGTTCTGCAACGATCATGGGTGGGTCCTTGTCTGCGGGGGCGCGCTCTGAAGGGGCGCGGTCATCTGGAGTGCCGCGCGCATCACGGCTCCCAGCCGTTGTACGAGGTGAACGGCGGCACGTAGGCCAGCTTGTCCAGGCACTTGGCGTCCAGCGCCCTGGCATCGGCCTTTTCGATGAACTGGGCGAACAGCTTCGGCATGCAGCCGGCGCCCAGCACGCTGTGGCCCTGGCCCTTCAGGTCCAGCCAGCGCGATTTCGGCAAGCTCTTCGCGATCTCCTCGCCGTACTTCGGCGGGGTCACCGGGTCGAACTCGCCGGTCAGCACCAGCACCGGCAGGTCGCCCTCCAGCGCGGTATTGAAATCGGCCGGCTTGTCGCCCTTCGGCCAGGCCTGGCACATGGACGCCATGCTCTCGACCATCCGGTTGCCCAGCACGGTGTCGGCGTCTTCGGCGCGCACCACCATGCTGTCGGCGTCCTCGGTGCAGATCACCGACATCTGCATGCCCATCGACATCGATTCCTCGAGGTCGCCCTGCATCATCTTCGCCAGCGCCATCAGGTTTGCGTAGCGGCCCTGGCTGGCTTCGCGGATCAGCTGCGGCAGCAGCGCGCCGACCGCCGGCATGTAGGCGTACATGCGCACCAGCCCGGCCACGTGGTCGGCGGTGATGGTCTCGGTGACTTCCTCGCCGGTGCTGCCATCGCGGTAGGTCACCGGCACCGGGTTCGCGCGCAGGCGGGCGAGCACGGATTGCAGCTCGGCGCGCGGATCGCCCATCCGCTGCTTGCAGGTGGGGCTTTCCTTGCACAGCGCGAACTGCGCCTGCAGGGCGCTGTCCAGGTTGCCGGCGAAGATGTTGCCGAGGCCGAGGGTGTTCGGGACCGGCGAGTCCAGGGTGACCGTGCGCACGTGCTGCGGATGCCTCAGCGCGTACTGCTGGGCCATGCGGGTGCCGTAGCTGACGCCCATCAGGTTGATCCTGTCGGCACCGATCGCCTTGCGCACCGCCTCCAGGTCCGCCACCGCGTCGGTGGTGGTGTAGCGGCGCAGGTCCGCCTTCGGCGACAGCTCGGCGATGCAGGCTTCGATCCAGGCGCGCGCCGCCGCCGGGTCGCTGCCGTTCTGCTCGCTGCCCGCGGACTTGCAGTTGAGCGGATGCGACTTGCCGGTGCCGCGCTGGTCCACCAGCACCACGCCGCGGTCCTTCATCACGTCCTTGAACACCGGCGCCATCGCCGGGAAGGTGGCCACCGCCGCCTGGCCGGGGCCGCCGGCCAGGAAGAACACCGGGTCCGCGGCCGGGTCGCTGGTGTTGCGCGGCGGGATCCAGGCGATGTTGAGGTCGATGCTGCGGCCGCCTTGCGCGCTGCGGTCTTCCGCCACCGCGAACGTGGTGCACTGCGCTTCCAGCGGCTCTCCGTTCGGCAGTGGCGAGGGTAGCGAGCACGGCTTGAACTGCAGGTTGCCCAGCGAGCGCAGCCTGGCGGCATCGCCGGCGGCCGGCGAACCGGCGGCTTGCTGTTTGCAGCCGGCCAGCAGCGTGGCCGAGATGGCCAGCGCCAGCATGAGGGTACGGGTGGTCATGGTGAAGCTCCTGCGGGATGCATGGATCAGTCCTCGGGGATGAAGAGGGATTCGATCGATTCGCCGAACAGCCGCGCGATGCGGAAGGCCAGCGGCAGCGACGGGTCGTACTTGCCGGTTTCCAGTGCGTTGACGGTCTGCCGCGAAACCTCCAGCCGTTCGGCCAGCTCGCCCTGCGACCAGCCCTGCGCCTCGCGCAGTTCGCGCATCCGGTTGTTCATGCGTGCCCGCGGTGCAGCCGCCCACGCGACCCGGCGGTGCTCATTGGTAGCGCCTGGTCAGGACCATCTTGGCGATCCCGTAGAGCCCGCACAGCATCGGGAACACCCAGATCATGGCGACGCCGGCATCCATGCGGACCACCTCCGCCTTCTCCAGCATGCCGCCGGCGAAATACACCAGCGCGACCAGCAGGCTGGCGGCGCCGATCGCCTCGGTCTCGATCCGCCGCTGCAGTTCGTCGATCTCGCGCAGGTAGCGCAACGCGGCGTGCATCATCCAGGCGATCGGCAGCACCGGCAGCACCGCCACCAGCCCGCGCAGCGGCAGCGATTCGATGCCCAGCCGGATCCACCAGATCGAGGCGACCAGCGCCAGCGAGTAGGCGACCAGCGCCGGCCACAGCGCGCGCAGGTAGCGGCGGCCGGCCGGCTGCGCGTACATCTCGTCGCAATGGGATTTCCACCAGCGCGGCATCAGCAGGAACAGCGAGGCGCCGAGCAGGTAGCCGGCGCCGATGCCGGTCCACATGCCGACCATCCGGTCCGGCCACGCCAGCAGGAAACGACCCGCGCCGGCGAGGGCGAGGGAGCCCAGCCCGATCGCCACGAAGATCCACATGAAGCGGCGCATGGTCATTTCAGCGGTCCTGCCGGGCCTTGCCCAGGTACACCACGCCCAATGCGAGGAAGGCGCAGGCGACGCCGATGAAGGCGGGTTGCTCCGCCAGCAGGGAGGCCGCGAGGAAGGCGACGCCACTGCCGAGGAAAGCGGCGCCGGCGCCTTTCAGGTTCTTGCGCGGTTCCATGTCGATCTCCGATGTGTCAAGGACACTTGACACAACGATATCGGCATCACGCACGCCTTGTCAAGCGTCCTTTACAGCTCGGCTTACTTGTTGCTGACGTACTTCTCGCGGCGCACCTGAGGCACCGGCAGGCCGGCTCCCTTCAGCGCCTCGAAGCAGGCATCCACCATGTCCGGGTTGCCGCACAGGTAGGCGATGTCGCCTTCCGCGTCCGGCGCGAGTTCCGCCAGTGCGTCCTGCACATAGCCGTGGCGGACCTCGGCATGCGCATGCGGGGAACCTGCCGCGGGCAACTCGCGCGACAGGCACGGCAGGTAGCGGAACCCCGGGTGGGCGTTGGCGAAGGCGCGGAACTCGTCGCCGTACAGGAGTTCCGCGGGGGTGCGCGCGCCCTGCAGCAGCACCACCTCGACCCCGCGCGCGGCGATCAGCCGGTCGAGCAGCGGCAGCATCGCCCGGTACGGGGTGATGCCGGTGCCGGTGCCGATCAGCAGGTAGCGCCGGTTGGCGTCGTTCGGCAGCAGGCAGAAACGCCCGAACGGGCCGCTGGCGTCGACCGAGCCGCCGAGCGGCATGCCCTCGAACAGGGCGGTGGCGGCGCCGCCGGGAACGTAGCTGACCGCGATCTCCACGCTTTCGCCGGGCGCGCGGGCGTGGTCGTGCTGGGTCGCCAGCGAGTAGCTGCGGCGCGCCAGTGCCCCATCGGCCAGCGCGAAATGGACCTGGATGAACTGGCCGGGGATGTAGTCCAGCGGCTGGCCGTCGTCGCGCACGAACGCCAGGTGCGCCACGGTGGGCGCGATCATGCGCCGGGAGACCAGTTTCAGCGGGAAGTGGACGATGGCCACGCGATACTCGATTCGATGGATGCAACACAGCGTGGCGTCGGTGCCCGCGCGTGGCCGCCTATACTAACCGCAACGTTTTCCTGCCTCGCCGCGCCGCGCGGCCGCGGAGTCCCGATGAGCCTGCCTTCCGATGGCGCGAGCCCCGCGCCCGCGCTGCGCGTCAGCAACCTGCGCAAGACCTACGACAACGGCGTGGAGGCCCTGAAGGGGGTCAGCCTGGACGTCGCCCCCGGGGATTTCTACGCCCTGCTGGGGCCGAACGGCGCCGGCAAGTCGACCCTGATCGGGATCGTCAGCTCGCTGGTCAACAAGTCCGCGGGCAAGGTCGAGGTGTTCGGCACCGACATCGACGCCGACCGCGACGGCGCGATGCGCCTGCTCGGGCTGGTGCCGCAGGAACTGAACTTCAACATGTTCGAGAAGCCGCTGGACATCTGCGTCAACTACGCGGGGTTCTACGGCATCCCGCGGGCACGGGCGCTGGTGCGCGCGGAGGAGGAGCTCAAGCGCGCGCTGCTGTGGGACAAGGCCGACAAGATGAGCCGCTCGCTGTCCGGCGGCATGAAGCGGCGGCTGATGATCGCCCGCGCGATGATGACCCGGCCGCGCCTGCTGATCCTGGACGAGCCCACCGCCGGGGTCGACATCGAGATCCGCCGCGGCATGTGGAAGACGCTGAAGGAGATCAACGCCGCCGGCACCACCATCATCCTGACCACGCACTACCTGGAGGAAGCGGAGAACCTGTGCCGCAACCTGGCGATCATCGACCACGGCCGGATCGTCGAGGAGGGCCCGATGCGCGCGCTGCTGGCCAAGCTCGACGTCGAGGGCTTCCTGTTCGACATCGACGGCACCCTGCCGGCGCAACTGCCGCGGATCGAGGGCACCACCCTGGTCGCCAGCGACGACCACACCCTGGACATGGACATGCCGCGCGCGATGGACCTCAACCGGGTGTTCGCCGCGTTCGAGGCCGCCGGCATCCGCGTGCGCTCGATGCGCACCAAGTCGAACCGGCTGGAGGAGCTGTTCGTGCGCCTGACCGGCAAGCAGGAAGGAGCGCACGCATGAGCACCGACATGACCCAGACCGTCGCCCGCAAGAACCTGGTCGCGCTCGGCACCATCGTCCGCCGCGAGATCATGCGCATCCTGCGGATCTGGGGCCAGACCCTGATGCCGCCGGCGATCACCATGACCCTGTACTTCCTGATCTTCGGCGGCCTGATCGGATCGCGCGTGGGGCAGATGGACGGGATCCGCTACATGGACTTCATCGTCCCCGGGCTGGTGATGATGAGCGTGATCCAGAACAGCTACGGCAACATCAGCAGTTCCTTCTTCGGCGCCAAGTTCGGCCGCCACATCGAGGAACTGCTGGTCAGCCCGATGCCGAACTGGGTGATCCTCTCCGGCTACGTGGCCGGGGCGGTGCTGCGCGGGGTGATCGTCGGCGCGATCGTGCTGTGCATCGCGATGCTGTTCACCACCGTGCGCATCCCGCACCCGCTGGTGATGCTGGGCTCGGTCCTGCTGGGCGCGACGATCTTCTCGCTGGCCGGTTTCGTCAACGCGGTGTACGCCAAGAAGTTCGACGACATCGCGATCGTCCCCACCTTCATCCTGACCCCGCTGACCTACCTCGGCGGCGTGTTCTATTCGGTCAAGCTGCTGCCGGACTGGGCGGAGGCCGCGACCCACGCCAACCCGGTGTTCTACATGGTCAACGCGTTCCGCTACGGCCTGCTGGGCGTCAGCGACGTGTCGCTGTGGGTGGCGTTCGCGCTGATGCTGGGCTTCGTGGTGGTGCTGGGCGCGCTGGGGTTGTGGCTGCTCAAGCGCGGGACCGGCATGCGCAGCTGAGACCTTGCATCGACGCAACAAGAAAACGCCCGGCATCGCCGGGCGCTTTTTCCATCCGCGAGGGTGACGCCACCGCTACGCCTGTGCTGACGCTGGCGGCGCGTCCTGCTTGCCGAACCGGCGCTGCACCCAGTCGCCGATGTCGTGCAGCACGGTGTAGGCCGCCGGGATCACGATCAGGCTGAGCGCGGTGGAGGTGATCAGGCCGCCGATCACCGCCCACGCCATCGGCGCGCGGAAGCTGGCGTCGCCGGAGAACCCGAGTGCGAGCGGCAGCATGCCCGCCCCCATGGCAATCGTGGTCATTACCACCGGGCGCGCGCGCTTGTGGCAGGCATCGACCAGCGCATCGTGCTGGCTCATGCCGTGCAGGTCCTCGGCCATCACCGCGTAGTCGACCAGCAGGATCGAGTTCTTGGTGGCGATGCCGATCAGCATCAGCAGGCCGATCAGCGCCGGCAGCGACAACGCGTTCTGTGTCACCAACAACGCACCAAACGCGCCGCCGGCGCACAGCGGGATCGCGGTGAGGATGGTCAACGGCTGCATCGGGTGCTTGAACAGCAGCAACAGCACCATGTAGATGCAGACGATGCCGGCGATCATCGCCAGCACGAAGCCGTAGAACAGTTCGACGAAGATCTCGGCGTCGCCGGTGTTGATGAAGGACACGCCGGGCGGTACGTCCTTCACCGAGGGCAGCCCCTCGATTTCCTTCATCACGTCGCCCAGCGGGCGGCCGTTGAGTTCGGCGCTGAGGGTGATGTTGCGCTGGCGCTTGTAGCGGCTGATCACCGACGGGCCGCTGCCCTCGACGATGTCGGCCACCGCGTCCAGCGGCACCGGCGCGCTGCGGCCCTGCACGCGCAACTGGCCGAGGGTGGCCGGGTCACGCAGCGTCTCGCGGTCGAAGCCGACCCGGATCGGGATCTGCCGGTCGGGCAGGTTGAGCTTGGCCAGGCGCTGGGTGTAGTCGCCGGCGGTGGCGACGCGCGCGGCTTCGGCGATCGCGGCAGTGGAGACCCCGAGGTCGGCGGCGCGCGCCGGGTCCGGCAGGATCTGCAATTCCGGCCGCAGCAACGACGCCGACGACGACACGCTGCCGAGTCCCTGGATCCTGCGCAGGTCCCGTTCCAGCGCGCTGGCAGCGGCATCCAGGGTCGCCGGATCGTCGCCGGCCAGGACCAGCGCGAGTTGCTCGCCGGGTTCGCTGCTGAGGAAACTCGTGCGGACGCCGGGCAGGTCGGCCAGGGTGTCGCGAACGACTTGTTCCAGCTGCCTCTGGCTGCGGTCGCGGTCGTGCTCCGGACCCCAGTCCAGGGTCATCACCGCCTTGCGCGCATCGGCGCCACCGCTCTTGCCGGGATCGCCGAGGTCGGGAACGCTGCCGATCTGGGTGAACACCTGCTTGAGTTCGGGAATCGTGCCGAGCAGCGCGCGGGCGCGTTCGGATACCTGCGCGGTGTCCTCGATCGGCGTGCCCGGCGGCAACTCGAGCGAGAGCATGCTGCGGCCCTGGTCGGACACCGGGATGAAGGTGGTCGGGATGAACGGGATCAGCGCCAGCGAGCCGATGAACAGCAGCGTCGCCACGCCGAGCGTCTTCCAGCGATTGCGCAACGCGGTATCGACCCAGCCCAGGTAGCGGGTCATGAACTTGCTGTCGGCGGGATGCGCGGGCTGCGGCTTGAGCAGGCGGGCCGCCATCATCGGGGTGAGCAGGCGTGCCACCAGCAGCGAGAACATCACCGCGGTCGCCGCGGTCCAGCCGAACTCGCGGAAGAACTTGCCGGGGATCCCGGGCATGAACGCGACCGGCACGAACACCGCCGCCAGCGTCACCGAGGTCGCGATCACCGCGGTGCCGATCTCGTCGGCGGCGTCGCGCGCGGCATCCAGCGGTTTCTTGCCCATGCCGAGGTGGCGGACGATGTTCTCGATCTCGACGATCGCGTCATCCACCAGGATGCCGACCACCACGCTCAGCGCCAGCAACGTGATGATGTTGAGGCTGAAACCGAACCACTGCATCACCGCGAAGGTCGGGATGATCGACAGCGGCAAGGCGATCGCGCTGACCCAGGTCGCGCGCCAGTCGCGCAGGAACCAGAACACCACCGCCAGCGCCAGCAGCGCGCCTTCCCAGAGCATCGTCATCGACGACGAATACGAACGCTCGGTCTCCTCCGACATGTCGGTGACCAGCCGGTAGCTGGTGCCCGGATGGTCCTTCGCCAGCTGCGCCAGCGCCGCCTTGATGCCGTCGCGCACCTTGAGTTCGTCGGCGCCGCGGCTGCGCGCCAGCGAGAACCCGACCACCGGCTTGCCGTCCAGCAAGGCGAGCTGGGTCGGATCGGCGGCGCCGTCGGTGATCGTGGCCAACGCGGACAACCGCACGTCCCGGCCATTGCCGAGGGCGATGCTGTAATCGCGCAGCGCCTGCGCATCGGCGATCGTGCCGATCGTGCGCACGGTCTGCTGGCCACCGTCGAGTTCGGCCTTGCCGCCCGGGCGCTCCACCTGCGTCGCGGCCAGTTGCTGGCTGATCTCGCTGGCGGTGACGCCAAGCGCCTGCAGCGCCTGCGGATCCAGGTCCACCCGCACCTGCCGCTCGACGCCGCCGATGCGGTTGATCGCGGCCACGCCTTCCACGCCATACAGCGCGCGCATCACGTGGCGATCGACGAACCACGACAGTTCGTCCGGGGCCATGCCCGGCGCACTCACCGCATAGGTCAGCAGCGAACCGCCGATCTCGACCTTGGCGATGATCGGTTCCTGGATGTCCTGCGGCAGGTTCATCCGGATCCGCGCCACCGCGTCCTTGGTGTCGTTCAGCGCGGTCATGATGTCCGCCTCGAGGTTGAACTCGATGGCGGTGGTCGAGGTGCCTTCCACCACGGTGGAGGTGACGCGCTTGACGTTGTCGAGCGTCGCCACCGAGTCCTCGACCTTGCGGGTGACCTCGGTCTCCAGCTGCGATGGCGAGGCGCCCGGCTGGGTGATGGTGACCGTGGTCATCGGGAACGCGATGTCCGGGAAGCGTGCGACCGGCAGCTGGTGGAAGCCCCACAGGCCGGCCACGCACAGGACGAAGAACAGCATCATCGCGGGGACCGGGTTGCGGATCCCCCAGGTGGACAGGCTGCCGCCGCCGCTCATGGCGTGGGGGCCGGGGTGGCCGTGGCCTCGACGATGCGCACGCTGTCGCCGTCGGCGAGGAAGCCGGCGCCCTGCTCGACCACCGCATCGCCTGCCTTCAGTCCTTCCAGCACTTCGACCTGGCCATTGGCGATGCCACCGGTGCGGATGCGCACGCGGCGGGCGATGCCCTTGGCGTCGACGGCGAACACATTCGGATGGCCGTCGCGCTGGACCACGGTGGCGGCGGGCACGGTCAGGCCCTGGCCGATGCCGGTGTCGATGCGCCCTTGCAGGTAGGTGCCGGGTTGCAGGCCCTGCGGATCCGGCAGGTCGGCATACACGGTGCCGGTGCGGGTGCTCGCATCGACGCCGGGGCTGACCGCGCGCACCTGGCCGATGACCGCGGTGCCGTCGCGGGTCGTCAGTTCGATGCGGTCGCCGGGCGTGACCCGGGCGAGTTCGGCTTCGGCCAGTTCGGCGCGCCACTCCAGCCGGCCCTGGCGGATCAGCCGCAGCAGTTCGCTGCCGGCGGCAACCACCTGGCCGGGCTGCACCAGCCGCCTGGAGATCACCCCTGCATCGGGGGCACGCAGGTCGGCGAAGCTGCGGCGCAGGGTCGCGGTATCGCGCATTGCCCGTGCGGTGCCGACGCGCGCATCGCCCTGCATCCGCGCCGCGCGCAATTCATCCACCTGGGTCGCGCTGATGTACTTGTCCTTCACCAGCAGTTCGCCGCGCGCCAGCTGGGAACGCGCCAGCGCCGCGCCGGCCTCCGCCTCGCGCAGCGATGCGTCGGCCTGTGCAAGGTCGGCATCCAGGCTGCGATGGTCGAGTTGCAGCAGCAGGTCGCCCTTGCGCACCTGCTGGCCGACGTCAACCAGCAGGTGGTTGACCCTCAAGCCGCTGACTTCGACGCCGAGCTGCATTTCTTCCCACGCCGACACCGGCCCGGACACCAGCACGCTGCGCGGGATGTCCCGCGCCTGCACGCGCACCACGCTGACCGCGAAGGCCGCAACCGGCTTGGCGGCCTCTTCATCCTGCTTGCTGCAGGCGGTGGCGATGGTGGCCACGCAAAGCGCGAGTCCGAGGGAAAAGTTGCGAGTGGTACGGCGCATGCGCAGGTCCGTGGACGGCAGGCGCGCAGTCTAGCGCGTATGTGAACCGATCAGTTCACTAACTGGCGGGCACATGGGACGAACGCATGGCCCGCTCAGGCGGGCGGCAAACGGAAGAACCCGGCGCTGGTCGCCACGGTGGCGGCGGCCGTGCTGGCCACGTCCTCGCCGCGGTCCCGCGCCAGTTCCTCGATGATGTGGGCGAGGTACATCGGCTCGTTGCGGCGGTGCGAAGGTTGCGGCTTCACCGTGCGCGGCAGCAGGTAGGGCGCGTCGGTTTCGATCATCAGCCGGTTCGCGGGAATCGACTTCACCAGTTCGCGCAAATGCTGGCCGCGGCGTTCGTCGCACAGCCAGCCGGTGATGCCGATGTGCCAGTCGTGGTCGAGGTAGTCGAACAGTTCCTCGCGGCTGCCGGTGAAGCAGTGCACCACGGCTGGTCCGATCCGGCCATCGAAGTTCTTCATCATCGCCATGAAGTCGGCGTGGGCATCGCGCTGGTGCAGGAACAGCGGTTTGCCATTCTCCATCGCAATCTGCAGCTGGCGTTCGAAAGCCCGGCGTTGCGCGGGGCGCGGCGAGAAATCGCGGAAGTAGTCCAGCCCGCATTCGCCCACCGCCACCACGTCCGGATGTGCGTGCAGGGCGCGCATCTCGGCATCGCATTCGTCGGTGTACTCGGTCGCGTGGTGCGGGTGCACCCCGGCGGTGGCGAACAGCTCGCCGGGATGTGCCTGCGCCAGTGCCAGCGCTTTCGGCGAATGCTCGCGCGAGGCGCCGGTGATGATCATCCGCGCCACCCCGGCATCGCGCGCGCGCTGCAGCACGGCGTCGCGGTCGTGGTCGAAGCTGTCGTGGGTGAGGTTGGCGCCGATGTCGATGAGATCCATGTGCGCAGTTTAGCGAGGCACGGATCGACCCTCGGAAGGCACATCGTGCGACGGAATCTCGACGGGACGGGCGCGGCGCGGGGTGTCGCGTCAAGCCGGCCATGGATGGCCGGCGCGCGAGTCAGGGCAGGACGCCCTGACCGAGCGGAGAGCGATACCCCGCGCCGCGCCCGGTCCGTCCGGCGTTGATCGCCATGTGCCGGGTCGGACTGCGCGGCCCTCCTACAATGCGCACATGCATTTCCCCATCAACGACCTGCAGCCGGAGATCCGCGCCTCGTTGCAGGACCACACGCGGCTGGTGCTGGAAGCGCCGCCCGGCGCCGGCAAGACCACCCAGGTGCCGCTGGCGCTGCTGGACGCACCCTGGCTTGCGGGCAGGAAGGTCGTGATGCTGGAGCCGCGCCGGGTCGCCGCGCGTGCGGCCGCCGGCTTCATGGCCAAGCAGTTGGGCGAAGCGGTGGGCGAGACCGTCGGCTACCGCATCCGGTTCGAGAACAAGGTGTCGGCGAGCACCCGCATCGAGGTCGTCACCGAAGGTATCCTCACCCGCATGCTGCAGGACGACCCGCTGCTGGAAGGCGTCGGCGCGATCTTGTTCGACGAATTCCACGAACGCCACCTGGCCGGCGACCTGGGCCTGGCGCTGGCGCTGGACGTGCAGGCAGGACTGCGCGAGGACCTGCGCATCGTGGCGATGTCGGCCACGCTGGACGGCGAGCGGCTGGCGGGCTTCCTCGACGCGCCGCGCCTTTCGAGTGCGGGCCGCAGCTTTCCGGTCGCGATCGCGCACTACCCGGCGCGCCGCGACGAGGCGCTGGAACACCAGGCAAGGCGCGCCATCGAACACGCGCTGTCCACGCATCCCGGCGACGTGCTGGTGTTCCTGCCGGGGCAGCGCGAGATTGCGAAGGTGGCGGCGCTGCTTGCGAATACGCATGCGGAAGTGCAGCCGATGCACGCTGCGGGAGCGGCGCGGCCGGACGCCGGGGAATTGCTCTTCCCTCAATCGGGGCTTCCTGCCCCGATTCGGGCGCGCGCCATCCATGGCGCGCTTGAAGCAACACCCCGGCGCCCGGCCACGCCGCCCGACGGATTCGAAGTCCTCCCCCTGCACGGCGAGCTCCCCGTCGAACAGCAAGCGCGCGTGCTGCAACCCGCGCCCGACGGCCGGCGGCGGGTGGTGCTGGCCACCAACGTGGCCGAGTCCTCCGTCACCCTGCCCGGCGTGCGCGTGGTGATCGACAGCGGGCTGGCGCGCGAGCCGCGCTTCGATCCCAACAGCGGCTTCTCGCGGCTGGACAGCGTGGCGATTTCGCAGGCCAGCGCCGACCAGCGCGCCGGCCGCGCCGGGCGCGTGGCGGAGGGTTTCGCGTACCGGCTGTGGCCGGCATCGCAGCGGCTGGAGCCGCAGCGCAAGCCCGAGATCGCGCAGGTGGAACTGGCCGCGCTGGCGCTGGAGCTGGCGGCCTGGGGCAGCGCTGCGCTGCGCTTCGTCGATCCACCACCGCCCGGTGCGCTGGCGGCCGGCAGGGATCTGCTGCAGCGGCTGGATGCGCTGGATGCCGGCAAGCTCACCGCGCGCGGCCGGCGCATGCTGGCGCTGGGCACGCACCCGCGGCTGGCGGCGCTGCTGCTGGCCTCCAGCGACCCGGCGCGGATTGCGCTGGCCTGCGACATCGCCGCTCTGGTGGAGGCGCGCGATCCGCTGCGCAGCCGCTCGGATGCGCTGGCCGAACGCTGGCAGGCATTGGCGGCATTCCGCAACGGGCGCGTGCCGGCCGATGCCAACCGTTCCGCGTTGGCCGCGATCGATGCCGCAGCGAAACAGTGGCGGCGTCGGCTGCGTTGCGACGCCACGCCGCCTGCGTCTGCACCCGCGCATGCGATCGGCGACCTGCTGGCGCACGCGTTCCCCGACCGCATCGCCCGCCAGCATCCGCAGGACCCGCGTCGCTACCAGCTGGCCAACGGGCGGATGGCGCGGCTGTTCGACGATTCCGCCTTGTACGGCGAACCGTGGCTGGCGATCAGCGAGTTGCGTTTCGAGGCCAAGGACGCGCTGCTGCTGCGCGCCGCGCCGGTGGACGAGGTGCGGCTGCGGGCCGAGTTCGCGACCCGTTTTTCCGATGCCGACGAGGTGCGCTGGGATGCCGAAAAGCGGGCGCTGCGCAGCGAACGCATCGAGCGTTTCGACGGCATCGTGCTGGCGGCGAAATCGGCGGGGCGGGTCGATCCCGCGCTGGCGGCGCGGGCGCTGACCGACGCGGTGCGCGAACTCGGCCTGTCGGTGTTGCCGTGGAGCGAAGCGCTTTCGCAGTGGCGCATCCGCGTGCAGTGCCTGCGCGCGTGGATGCCGGAGCTGGGCCTGCCGGATCTTTCCGATGCCGCGCTGCTGGCGTCGCTGGAGCGCTGGCTGCAGCCTGCGTTCGCCGGCAAGACCCGGCTGGATGCGCTGGATGGCGGGGAGCTGGCCGAAGCACTGAAGTCCGGCATCGACTGGCGCCTGCGCCAGCGCATCGAGCCGCTGGCGCCGACCCGCATCGTGGTGCCGTCCGGGCTCGAGCGCGGCATCGACTACCGAGTGGACGACCACGGCGAGCCGGCGCCGCCGGTGCTGGCGGTGAAGCTGCAGGAACTGTTCGGGCTGGCGCAGACCCCGCGCATCGCCGACGGCCGGGTGCCGCTGCTGCTGCACCTGCTCTCGCCCGGCGGCAAGCCGCTGCAGGTGACCGCCGACCTGCACAACTTCTGGGCCAGCACTTATGCCGAGGTGAAGAAGGAGATGAAGGGCCGCTACCCGCGCCATCCGTGGCCGGACGACCCGTGGAATGCGGTGGCGACCCACCGGGCGAAACCGCGGGGAACCTGACCCCTGCCGGCCGCTGAACGCCGGGGGCAGCGCTCACGCCTCATGAACGCGCGGATACCGAGACTGCCGTCAAACTCCGGGATTCATTCGAGGATCGACCATGGACAAGCTGGACAAGGCACAGGACCGCGCGCTGGAACTGCTCGGCGAGATCGGCGACGGCCTCCGCAAGGCGGTACCGGGCAAGGCGATCCAGTGGGTCGAGACCGGCGCCGCGATCGGCGTGGTGAAGACCGGTGCGCGGGTCGCGACGAAATTCGTGCGCCGCAACCCGATCCTGGCCACGGCCGCGATCGCCGGTGCCGGCCTGCTCTGGTACGCCGCGCGCCGACGTGCCCGCCAGGCCGAAGCCGGACCGATCGAGGGCAGTGCGACCCGGGTCGAGGCCACCGCCGGCAGCGGCGCACCCCGCGCCCCGCGCAAGCGCCGCACCGAAACCGACGCCGGCTGACCGCGCCGCCCGCTGCCGGCGTCATCCGGCGGCTTGCGGCAGCTCGATCACGAAGCAGGCGCCGCCGCCTTCGCGGTCCTCATACCACAGCTGTCCGCCGGCTTCGGCGATGATCTGCCGCGCCAGCGACAGGCCAAGACCGCTGGAGAGGCTGTCGGAGGGGTCTTGCGCGCCCAGCCGCTGGAACGGCTTGAACAGTTGCCGCTGCTTCTCGGCGGGAATCCCGGGGCCACGATCGCGCGCCAGCAACTGCCAGAAGCCCGGTGCCGAGGCGCGCACCACCAGTTCCAGTTCGCCGCCGGACTGCGCGTACTTCATCGCGTTGCTGACCAGGTTCCCGGCCACCTGGCGCAGCACCATCGGCTCGATCGCAACCCGTCCGCTGCGCTCGGGGACACGCAGCGCCAGGTGCATGCCGCAGCCCTCCAGTTGCAGGTCGTAGCGCCGGGCCAGCCAGTCGACGGTCTCCTGCAGGCAGGCGGTTGCCGCCGTCGCTGCGCGTGCCTGCGCCGAATCCAGTGCGCGGGCCTGGCCTTCCAGGTACTTGCGGATGTAGCCCACCGCGTCCTGCGCACTGTCCTCGATGATCTGCAGGTAGCGCGGCACGCGCTCCGGCAGGCAGTCCGGCTGGCGCAGCATCTGGCTGGCGAACAGCACGCAGGTCAGCGGGTTCTTGAGGTCGTGGGCCACCAGGTTGACCAGCTCCTGGCGTTCGCGCGCCACCCGTTCCAGGCGATCGCGGGCCTGCTTCAGGCCGATGTGGGCACCTACCCGCGCCAGCAGCTCCTCGGGCATGAACGGCTTGGTGACGTAGTCCACCGCGCCGGCCTCGAACGCCCGCAGCAGCAGGTCGCGGTCCTGCGCGGCGGTCAGGAACACCGCCGGCACCGCGCGCAGCGCCGGCTCCGACCGTAGCGCCGCCAGCAGGTCGAACCCGTCCATCCCCGGCATCACCATGTCGAGCAGGATCAGGTCCGGCGCCCGTGTGCGCGCCGCGGCCAGCGCTTCCGGTCCGCTGCTGGCGGTCATCACCTCGTAGCCGTTGCGGCCAAGCAGGGCCCCGACCACCCGCACGTTCGCGGCCTGGTCGTCGACCACCAGGATGGTGCCGCCGGTCGTGGGGCCACGGATCACCGTGTGTGGCATGGAGGGCGTGTCCGGACGCCGGCGCATGGAAAGGGCATCCAGTGTCGGCGGATGACGTGCCGCCGACAACCGGCATTCGCCGCAAGCCCGGGTCGGGACCTGCCTGCCCACCGGGACGATCCACCCGCAGGCCTGGGACCCGGCTTCAGGCCTGGACCTGCCGCCATCCGCCGGGGGCCAGTGTGTCCAGGCCATGGCCGCCGATCGCCGCACGCACCAGCCGCAGGGTGGGCAGGCCGACCGCAGCGGTCATCCGTCGCACCTGGCGGTTGCGGCCCTCGGTCAGGGTGATCTCCAGCCAGGCATCCGGCACGGTCTTGCGGACCCGCACCGGCGGGTCGCGCGGCCACAGCGGCGGGGCGTCGATGCGGCGCACGCGTGCCGGCAGGGTGGGGCCATCGTTCAGCACCACCCCGGTGCGCAGTGCCTCGAGTTGCGCCGTCCCGGGGTCGCCTTCGACCTGCACCCAGTAGGTCTTCGGCTGCTTGTGCCGCGGATCGGTCAGGCGGTGCGCCAGGCGGCCGTCATCGGTGAGCAGCAGCAGCCCCTCGGAATCGAAATCCAGGCGTCCGGCCGGATACACCCCCGCCGGCAGGCCGAAGCCGGCAAGGGTGGGGCGCGCCGGGGTGCTGCGGTCGGTGAACTGGCACAGCACCCCGAACGGCTTGTTGAACGCGATCAGCAAGGTTGGCGCGCCGCAGGGAGGGGCATCATGGTTTGCCGCCGGCGGTCGCGCGCGGCCGGCAGCGGCGTCCGCGGGTCTTCTAGCGGGCGGGCTTGCGGAAGCGCAGGGTCATGCGGTCGCTCTCGCCGATCGCCTTGTACGTGGCATCGTCGGCGGCGTCGTGGCGGTTCACCGGCGGCAGCGTCCACACCCCGTTCGGATGGTCGGTGTCGTCCTTCGGATTGGCGTTGACTTCGCTGCGCGCCTCCAGCGCGAAGCCGACTTCGCCGGCCAGGTCGATCACCAGCTGTTCGCTGACGTAGCCGCTCTTCTTCGACGTCTCGATGTCGGTCCCGGGCCTGGCGCGATGGTCGACCACGCCCAGCACGCCGCCGGGCTTGAGCGCGTCATAGGCGGCGCGCAGGTGGTATTCGGTGGTGCCGGCGGCAAGCCAGTTGTGCAGGTTGCGGAAGGTCAGCACCACGTCGGCGCTGGCGGCCGGTCCGAACACCGGGGCCTTGGGGTCGAACTCGACCAGCCGCGCCGCGCCGTAGGCCGGGTTGCCCGCCAGCTTCTGGCGCAGGGCGGCATTGCGCTTGCCGCCGCCCGACTCCGGCGCGGCCGCGGGCATGGCGCCGATGTACTGGCCGCCGCTCGCCACGTACGGCGCCAGCAGTTCGCTGTACCAGCCACCGCCCGGGGTGATCTCGATGACGGTATGGGTGGGCGCCAGTCCGAAGAACGCCAGGGTCTCGGCCGGATGGCGATAGCGGTCGCGGGCCACGTTGGCAGGGTCGCGCCAGCTGCCGGCGAGGACGCCATCGAACGACGTGGCCGCGACGGTCGCTGCCGGGGTGGCGGCGGTGGGCGTACCGGCGCAGCCGGCCAGCAGGGCGAGGCAGCAGGCGAGGGCGAGGGGACGGATCATGCGGGCGCTCCGGGGAAGGACGGGCGCCCAGCCTACCGATGCCGGGGTCAGCCGGCCAGCATTGCCAGCGCCGCGTTGAAGGTCGGGCTTGGCCGCATCGCGGCGGACAGCCGCGACGGGTCCGGCTGGTAGTAGCCGCCGATGTCCACCGGCTTGCCCTGCACCGCCACCAGTTCCGCGACGATCTTCTCCTCGCTTTCCGCCAGCACCTTCGCCAGCGGCGCGAACAGCGCGGCCAGTTCGGGATCCGCCGCCTGCCCGGCCAGCGCCTGCGCCCAGTACAGCGCGATGTAGAAATGGCTGCCGCGGTTGTCGATGGTGCCGAGCTTGCGGCCCGGCGAGCGGTCGTGGTCGAGGAACTCCGCGTTGGCCGCGTCCAGCGCGTCCGCCAGCACCTGCGCGCGGGCGTTGCCGGTGGTGTTGGCAAGGTGCTCCAGCGAGGCCGCCAGCGCCAGGAATTCGCCCAGCGAATCCCAGCGCAGGTAGTCCTCTTCGGTGAACTGCTGGACGTGCTTGGGCGCGCTGCCGCCGGCGCCGGTCTCGAACAGGCCACCGCCGTTCATCAGCGGCACGATCGACAGCATCTTCGCGCTGGTACCCAGCTCCATGATCGGGAACAGGTCGGTCAGGTAGTCGCGCAGCACGTTGCCGGTGCACGAGATCGTGTCCAGGCCCTCGCGGATGCGCTTGAGCGCATGCCGCATCGCCCGCACCGGGCTGAGGATGCTGATGTCCAGGCCGCTGGTGTCGTGTTCGTTGAGGTAGGTCGCGACCTTGGCGATCAGGCCGCGGTCGTGGTCGCGGCGCGGGTCGAGCCAGAACACCGCGGGGGTGTTGGACAGGCGCGCGCGGGTCACCGCCAGCTTCACCCAGTCGCGGATCGGCGCGTCCTTGGTCTGGCACATGCGCCAGATGTCGCCGGCCTTGACCGGGTGCTGCAGGAGCACGGTGCCGTGCTCGTCGATCACCCGCACGGTGCCGTCGCCGCTGATCTTGAAGGTCTTGTCGTGGGAGCCGTATTCCTCGGCCGCCTGCGCCATCAGGCCGACGTTGGGCACGCTGCCCATGGTCGCCGGGTCGAACGCACCGTGTTCCCTGCAGTCCTCGATCACCGCCTGGTAGATGCCGGCGTAGTTGCGGTCCGGGATCACCGCCTTGGTGTCCTGCAGCGCGCCGGCGGCATTCCACATGCGGCCGCCGTCGCGGATCATCGCCGGCATCGAGGCGTCCACGATCACGTCGCTGGGCACGTGCAGGTTGGTGATGCCCTTGTCGGAATTGACCATCGCCAGCCCCGGGCGCTGCGCGTAAAGCGCGGCGATGTCGGCCTCGATCCCGGCGCGCTGGGAGTCGGGCAACTGGCCGAGCTTGGCGTGGAGGTCGCCGATGCCGTTGTTGGGGTCGAAGCCGATCTCGGCCAGGGTCCGCGGGTGCTTCTCCAGCACCGGCGCGTAGAAGCGCGACACCGCGATCCCGAACATGATCGGGTCGCTGACCTTCATCATGGTCGCCTTCAGGTGCAGCGAGAACAGCACCCCCTGGCCTGCGCATCCTCGATCTGGGCATCGATGAAGGAGGCCAGCGCGGATGCGCTCATCACCGCGGCGTCGATCATCTCGCCCGCCTGCAGCGGCACCGGCCCGCGCAGCGGGAAGCTGCTGCCGGTCACGCTGGTGTATTCGATGCGGACGCTGCCCGCGTTGATCATGGTGTAGGACTGCTCGCTGCCGTAGAAGTCGCCGTCCTCCATGTGCGCGACGTGCGAGGCGGACGCCGCGTCCCACTTGCCCATCCGGTGCGGGTGCTTGCGCGCGTACGCCTTCACCGCCTTCGGCGCGCGGCGGTCTGAATTGCCCTCGCGCAGCACCGGGTTGACCGCGCTGCCCATCGCCCGCCCGTAGCGCAGCTTGATGTCCTTCTCGCGCTCGCCCTGCGGCTCGTCCGGGTAGTCCGGCAGCGCCAGGCCCTTGGCCTGCAGCTCGACGATCGCGGCCTTCAGCTGCGGCACCGAGGCGCTGATGTTGGGCAGCTTGATGATGTTGGCGTCCGGCGTCTTCGCCAGCTCGCCGAGTTCGCGCAGGTCGTCCGCCACCCGCTGGGCGTCCGGCAGCATGTCGTTGAACTGGGCCAGGATGCGCGCCGCCAGCGAGATGTCGCGGGTCTCCACGCCCACGCCCGCGGTCCTTGCGTAGGCCTGCACGATCGGCAGGAAGCTGGCGGTGGCCAGGAACGGCGCTTCGTCGGTCAGCGTGTACAGGATCTTGGACATGGCGGGCTCGTGGCGGCAGGCAGAGACGGCCATTGTCGGGCTTCGCCGCGGATCCGGCAAAGGCGGGATGCCGGTGCGGGGCGCGATGGGCGGGCATTGCCACCCGCTGCCGCGCATGGGGTGCCGCGCTTGCCGGTGCGCGGCGCTACTGGCGTTCGCTGCGCCCGGGCGCCGGCGCCGGCATGCCCGGGGTGGTGCGCCACGGGTTGATGTCGAGGCCGCCGCGGCGGGTATAGCGGGCGTGCACGGACAGCCGCTGCGGCCGGCAGTGCTGCATGAGGTCGCCGAAGATGCGCTCCACGCATTGCTCGTGGAACTCGGCGTGGTCGCGGAAGCTGGCCAGGTAGCGCAGCAGGCCGGCGCGGTCGATCCGCGGGCCGTGGTAGGCGATCTCCAGGTCCGCCCAGTCCGGTTGCCCGGTGACCGGGCAGTTGGACTTCAGCAGCGCGCTGGACAGGGTTTCACCGACGATCACCGCCGGGTCCGCCGCCAGCAATGCTGCATCCGGCGGCCCGTAGCGATCGATGTCGAGTTCGAGCGCATCGATGCTGTCGCCCGCGCTGGCGCGCACCGGCGCCAGCCCGAAGGCCATCGCCACCGGCGCGCCGGCGGCCGCCGAGAGGTCGGTTTCGACCTGCATGCGCAGCGCCTCGGGGTCGGCGAAACGCGCGCTGTTGCAGGAATTCAGGTACAGCTTGAGCGACTTGGATTCGACCAGGTTCGGCGATCCCGCCGGCACCTCGAAGGTCGCGGTGGCGACCCGCGGCTTGCCACGCGCATCCAGCCACGACAGTTCATAGGCCTGCCAGCGATCGGCGCCGGCGAACGGCAGCGCGCCGGCGCCGACACCGATCGCCGCGCGGCCCAGCGCGCGCGGGATCGGGTACAGCAGGCCGGCATCGAAGCGTCGTGGGTAGGCGACGTCGCGGCCCAGCGGAGAGTGTTCGGTCGCGCTCATCGCCGCCGGCGGGTCACTTGATGGTGAACTGCACCAGCGCGATCGGACGGCCGTTGGCGTCGATCTCGACGTTGTACGGCCCGGCGTCCTTGGCGATCATCTCGAACACCGTGAACGGGCCGGCGATCACCTTGCGGTCGTCCTTGCGCGAGCGGCCGTCGTCATGGAACCAGAATGCCTCCAGGCGCTCGCCCTGCTTGCGGCCGAACTTGGTCGGCACCGAGATGTAGATGGTCTGCCCATCGGTGAACTCGCTCGCCGCGGTGGCGATCGCGCCCTGCCCGTCGACCGCGGAGCCGACCTTGGCCGCATCCGGGTTGACCACCACCGACTGCACGCCGTCGCCGAGGTCGTCCACGGACTTGTTGTCGTCCACCGCGCGCGGGACTTCCGGGCCCTGGCGGTTGCAGCCCGCCGCCATCAGCACCGCCAGGGCGGTCGCCAGCACTCGCAAACTCGTGTTCATCGCCATCCTCTCGCGGAATCGGGGCCCTGCAGCGCAGCGGGCACGGCCGCGCATTCTAGTGCAGGCCCGGCGCCGCCGCCGGCGCGCGGACAGTCATCGTTCAGCGCACGCGCAGCCGCGCTCAGCCGCCGCGGTGCTCCAGCGCGAGGTAGTCGGTCGACTGCATCTCGACCAGCCGCGAAGCGGTGCGCGCGAACGCCGCGGCCAGGCGCTCGCCGGCGTACAGCGCGGCCGGCGCGGCGTCGGCGCTGCACACCAGGTTGACGTGGCGGTCGTACAGTTCGTCGACCAGGTGCACGAAGCGGCGCGCGGCGTCGTCGTTGCCGGCATCCAGGCGCGGGATCCCGCCGAGCAGCACGGTGTGGAACTCGCGCGCGACCTCGATGTAGTCGGCGGTGCCGCGCGGACCCTCGCACAGGGCCGCGAAATCGAACCAGCACATGCCCTTGCAGCGCGCGCGCACCGCGATCCGGCGGCCGTCGATGTCGATGCCTGCATCGACGTGGGCGTCGTCGCCGCCCAGCGCATGCCAGCGTTCGGACAGCCAGCGATCGGACTGCGCGTCCAGCGGCGCGCGGTACACCGGCGAGCAGGTGAGCGCGCGCAGGCGGTAGTCATGCGCGCCGTCGAGGTGGACCACCGCGCACTGGCGCTCCAGCAGCGCGATCGCGGGCAGGAACCGCGCGCGCTGCAGGCCGTCCTTGTACAGCTCCGGTGGCGCGGCATTGGAACTGGTCACCAGCACCACGCCCTCGGCGAACAGGCGCTCCAGCAGGCGCCCGAGCAGCATCGCGTCGCCGATGTCGCTGACGAAGAATTCGTCCAGCACCAGCACCCGCAGCGAGGCGCGCCACTGCCTGGCGATCGCGGCCAGCGGGTCGCGCTCGCCGGCGTGTTCGCGCAGGCGTTCGTGGACTTCGCGCATGAACCGGTGGAAGTGGGTGCGGCGCTTCTCGCGCAGCGGCAGGCCGTCGAAGAACAGGTCGATCAGGAAGGTCTTGCCGCGGCCGACCCCGCCCCACAGGTACAGGCCGGCGGGCGCCGGCGGCGCCTGCGCGCCGAACAGGCGGTCCAACCAGCCCGGGCCGGCCACGGGTTCCAGCAGGGCGGCGTGGATGCGGTCGAGCTCGCGCAGGGCCTGTTGCTGCGCCGGGTCGTGCAGCCAGTCGCCGCGGGCCACGCCGTCCGCGTAGCGCCGCGAGGGCAGCGGTGCCGCGGTCATGCAGCCGGCGCCGGCAGCCAGTCGCGCACGCCGTGCTTCAGCGCGCCGCGCAGGTCCATCAGCTTGCGGTGGAAGAAGTGGCTGGTCTCGGGCATCCGCACCAGTTGCGGCGGATGCGGCAGCGCCGCGACCCAGGCATGGACCGCGCCCGGCTCGACGATTTCGTCGGCATCGCCCTGGATCACCAGCCAGCGGGCGGCGGGCAGGACGATGCCGGCGAAGTCCCAGCTGCGGCCGACCGGCGGCGCGATCGAGACCACCGCATCCGCACCCAGCTCCGCCGCGGCCCGCAGCGAGACCCAGGCGCCGAAGCTGAAGCCGGCCAGCCACAGGGCCTTGCCCGGGTGTTGCGCGCGCGCCCAGGCGGCGACCGCGCGGAGGTCGTCGAGTTCGCCGGCGCCATCGTCGAAGCGGCCCTCGGAGTGGCCGACCCCGCGGAAGTTGAAGCGCAGGGTGGTGGCGCCGAGTTCGCGCAGGGCGCGCGCGGCCATCGTCACCACCTTGTTGTGCATGCTGCCGCCCTCGGTCGGTAGCGGATGGCACACGATCGCCAGAAGCGGGCGCGGCACGGCGTCGGCCTCGGGCAGGTCGAGCGCGGCTTCGATCCGGCCCGCGGGCCCCGCGATGGACAGGGCGGGGTCGGCGGCGGCTTGGGCGGGTCGTTCGCTCATGCGTGCATCATGCCGCAGCCGGTGTTGCGCCTGCGCAAATGCGAACGCCGCCCGCAGGCGGCGTCCGGGCGACCACGGGCCGGCTCACTTGGCCTGCGCGACCATCCATTCGACCGTGGCCTTGACCTGTTCGTCGGTCAGCGCCGGGTTGCCGCCCTTGGCCGGCATCACCCCGGCATCGCCGGTGTAGCCCTGGATCGCGTTGGTCACCAGCGTATCCACGCCCTTGGCCACCCGCGCGCCGATCCCGGCGGCATCCAGCATCGGCGCGCCACCGGCGCCGGAGGTGTGGCAGCCGGTGCACAGGTTGTTGTAGATCACGCTGCCGTCGGTGGTGCCGCCGTAGGCCACTTCCGCCGCCGCCGCCGCGGTTGCGGCCTCGAGCGCCGCCGCCTGCTGCGCGGCACCGGTGGCGCCGGCGTAGACCGCGCCGGCCGGGGCGATCCGCTCGAGCACGCGCTGCTGGGCGGCGGGATCGGGTTCGCGCTGCACGGTGGCATTGAGGTGGCGCGCGAACAGGATCAGGCCGACGGTCACCGCCATCAGGAACGCGATCACCATCGAGAAGCGCTTGAGGAATTCCAGGTCGTAGTTGCGCACGATCCACCCTGAGGAGTTGTCCGGCCGCGGCCGTCAAACCGCGGATTATCCCAGAACCGGCGCAACCGCGCGAGATCGCGGCCCGCCCGCCTGCCCCGGAGCGGGCGTGGCAACGCATCGGCGGCGTGGAGGACACGAGCGGAGCCGGATGTCCGCGGACCCTGATGCGGGCCAGAAAGCCGTGTCGCATCGCAACATGAATGCGTGTCGCCGCGTTCTCCTGGACGGCCGGTTACCACCTCCACCCGTCCTGCGCCCGGCCGCAGCCGGCAGTCAAGGTTGACAATGACAGGGTGTGACGGCGATAACAGTCGGGTTGTGCCCGGGGGCGGGGATGCCCGTGGCACGCATCCAACGGACGCGACACCCACCGGCGCAAGCGCCCGGGGTGGGGGGTGGCGTTCCTCACTTTGAAATGGGATCAGGGGGTCATATGAGCGGCATGAAGCATTCGGACGGGTCTGCCAGCACGCGGCGTGCACGCAGGATCAAGCTCGCGCCCATGACCCGCGCGGTGCGCATGGCGCTGGCTGCATCGGTCGCGGCGCTGGCGCTGGGCGCCGCCACCCCGGCCTTCGCAGCCGGCCCGAAGGTGCCGCTGGAACTGCAGCTTTCGCAGGGTGCGATCCCCAGCGAGCGCCTGCCAGTCATCGACCTGACCACGGTGCCGATGTTCAGCACCGCGGAAGTCCCGGTCGAGCTGCATCCGACCGCGATCAGCCAGTACTCCCCGGGCGACGTCAGCATCTACAACGACGCCCCGATCAGCGAGAGCGACGTCTTCTACGACATGGCCGCGATCAGCGGCTACAGCGACTACGGCGCGGTGGAGATCACCAACACCGCCAATGGCGAGCTGTACGCCGGCTCCGTGTTCGGCGACGCGATCGGGATCTACGGGTACTCGCTGACGGGCGACGTGTCGATCGACAACGCGGGCGACATCACCGCGTATTCGTACGCGGGCCTGGCGGACGGCATCTTCGCCTCGGGCGCGAACGTCGAGGTGGCCAATTCGGGGGCGATCGAGAGCTACGGCTACACCTGGTCGGCGGGCATCGAGGCGCAGGGCGCCGATTCGGTGGTGGTGGACAACAGCGGCGACATCACCGCGTACACGGGTCCGTTCGTGCAGGTGGTCGACGGCTACGGCTACACCATCGGCTACAGCGCCGGCGGCACCGCCTACGGCATCTACGCGACCGGCGGCGAAGCCGGCGCCAGCGTCACCAACAGCGGCAACATCGAGGTGCAGGGCGGCTACGTCACCGGCATCGAAGTGCAGTCGAGCGGCGACCTGGTGGTGGACAACAGCGGCGGCATCGTCGCCGGCTCGGGCCTGAACTCCTACTACAACGGCAGCAACTACTACACCTACTACTTCGGCACCCAGGTCGCGACCGGCATCAACGCGACCAGCAATGGCGAAGGCGCGGCGGTCTCCGTCAGCAACAGCGGCGACATCAGCGCGGACGGCATCTTCGGCGCGACCGGCATCGCGGCCACCGCCAGCGGCTACGGCGGTTCGGCCAGCGTGACCAACAGCGGCGCCATCTACGCCTCGCAGAACCAGAAGTACGGCTACGGCGCGTACGGCATCGTGGTGTCGTCGGACGGTGACGGCTCGATCGACAACAGCGGCAGCATCGAGGTGTACTCGGGCGGCGTGGCCAACGGCGCCACCGTGCTGTCGTTCGCCGGCGACGCCAGCGTCACCAACTCGGGCGACATCTCGGTCTACAGCGCGGCGGCGTTGTACTACGCCGCGACCGGCATCACCGCGTTCGCGGCCAATGGCAGCGCGCACGTCGACAACAGCGGCTCGGTCGACGCCAGCGCGAAGTACTGGGCGACCGGCGTGAACGCGCAGGCTTACGGCGACGTCACCGTCGACAACAGCGGCTCGTTGTACGCGGACGGGCAGAAGTACGCGTTCGGCGTGTACGCGGCGTCGAACGCGGGCGACGTCGTGGTGCACAACGAAGACGGCGGCGAGATCGGCTTCTACTCGTACCTGGGCCGTGGCTGGGGCGTGTTCGCCTACGCCGGCCAGGGCGACGTGCACGTGGACAACGGCGGGACGATCGCGGGTTATGCGTATGGTCAGTCGGCGGGCGTGTTCGGGCTCGCCGGCGCGGGCAACGTATCGGTCGACAACAGCGGCACGATCGACGTGGTCAGCGGCGGCGGCACCGCGGTGGGCGTGTTCGCGCGCGCCGACTACGGCACCGCCAGCGTCAGCAACAGCGGTGACATCACGGCCTCGGTAGGTAGTTATTACTACAGTGGTTTCGCGGCATACGGCGTGCTCGCGCGCGGCGCATATGCCGAGGTTTCCAACAGCGGCAACATCGTCGCCGAGGGTTACTACTACGCCACCGGCATCGCGGCCACGTCCTACTACGGGACCCTTGTGCACAACACGGGCGGCAGCATCAGTGCCTACGCGCTCGGTGGCGCCACCGGCATCGACGCGCTGTCGCTGTTCGGCGACGTGGTCGTCGACAACGCCAGCGACATCGAGGCGGTCGGGCTGGTGTTCGGTGCGCAGGGCCTCCGCGCCTACAGCGTTTACGGCGATGTCGAAATCCACAACACGGGCGATATCTACGCCGGCTCCCTGTACGGCGACGCGATCGGGATCTACGGGTACTCGCTGACGGGCGACGTGTCGATCGACAACGCGGGCGACATCACCGCGTATTCGTACGCGGGCCTGGCGGACGGCATCTTCGCCTCGGGCGCGAACGTCGAGGTGGCCAATTCGGGGGCGATCGAGAGCTACGGCTACACCTGGTCGGCGGGCATCGAGGCGCAGGGCGCCGATTCGGTGGTGGTGGACAACAGCGGCGACATCACCGCGTACACGGGTCCGTTCGTGCAGGTGGTCGACGGCTACGGCTACACCATCGGCTACAGCGCCGGCGGCACCGCCTACGGCATCTACGCGACCGGCGGCGAAGCCGGCGCCAGCGTCACCAACAGCGGCAACATCGAGGTGCAGGGCGGCTACGTCACCGGCATCGAAGTGCAGTCGAGCGGCGACCTGGTGGTGGACAACAGCGGCGGCATCGTCGCCGGCTCGGGCCTGAACTCCTACTACAACGGCAGCAACTACTACACCTACTACTTCGGCACCCAGGTCGCGACCGGCATCAACGCGACCAGCAATGGCGAAGGCGCGGCGGTCTCCGTCAGCAACAGCGGCGACATCAGCGCGGACGGCATCTTCGGCGCGACCGGCATCGCGGCCACCGCCAGCGGCTACGGCGGTTCGGCCAGCGTGACCAACAGCGGCGCCATCTACGCCTCGCAGAACCAGAAGTACGGCTACGGCGCGTACGGCATCGTGGTGTCGTCGGACGGCGACGGCTCGATCGACAACAGCGGCAGCATCGAGGTGTACTCGGGCGGCGTGGCCAACGGCGCCACCGTGCTGTCGTTCGCCGGCGACGCCAGCGTCACCAACTCGGGCGACATCTCGGCCTACAGCGCGGCAGCGGGGTACTACGGCGCGACCGGCATCACCGCGTTCGCGGCCAACGGCAGCGCGTATGTCGGCAACAGCGGCTCGGTGTCGGTGACGTCGGCGGCGATCCTGGGCGCGGCGACGCGTGCGGTCGATGCGCAGGGCCAGCAGGGCGTGGTGGTGGTCAACAGCGGCTCGCTGTACGCCAACGGCAAGTACGCCTATGGCGTGTATGCGCTGTCCACCGCAGGCGACGTGGCGGTGCACAACGAAGACGGCGGCGAGATCGGGTTCTACTCGTACTCGGGCACCGGCTTCGGCGTGCTGGGGATCAGCTACCTGGGCGACGTCGACGTCGACAATGCCGGCAGCATCGAAGGCTATGCCTACGGGCAGTCGGTGGGCGTGTTCGGCTTCTCCGGTGATGGCGACGTCAGCGTCCACAACAGCGGCTCGATCAGCGCGGTCACCGGTGGCAACGCGGCGGTGGGCGTGTTCGCCCGCGCCGACTACGGCACCGCGAGCGTCAGCAACAGCGGCGACATCTACGCGGGCGTGAACGGCGTGAACGGCTACATCGGCGACGTCGCGTACGGCGTCCTGGCCCGCGGCGAATACGCGGACGTCGGCAACAGCGGCAGCATCGAGGCGGTCGGCTTCTACTACGCCACCGGCATCGCCGCCCGTTCGTATTACGGCACCACCATCGCCACCTCGGCGAGCAGCCAGATCGAAGCCACCGCACTGCTAGTGGCCACCGGCATCGAAGGCCGCGTGGAATTCGGCAACGTGGTCGTGGCCAATGCCGGCGACATCATGGTGGAAGGCGTGTATGGCGGCGGCGTCGGCATCCAGGCCTACGCGTACTTCGGCAGCGTGTCCGTCGCCAACGCGGGCGACATCCTCGCCGGCTCGACTTACGGCACCGCGATCGGCGTGACCGGAGCCGTGGTATTCGGCAACACCGTGGTCTCCAACAGCGGCACGATCGAGGCGGCCGGGTACTACGGCGCCTACGGCATCGCGGCGCAGTCGTACTTCGGCGACGTCACCGTCAGCAACAGCAGCAGCGGCCACGTCCATGCGGCGGCCCCGGGCTATGCCTACGGCGTGTTCGCCAGTGCCTACGGCGACGTGACCATCAACAATGCGGGCGACGTCTCGGCCAGCGCCGATGACGGTGGCAGCGCGGCGGCGGTGCTGATGGAATCGCTGTACGGGCACAGCACGCTCAACAATGCCGCGACCGGCTCGATCAGCGTCGAAGGCACCGACGGTTATGCCTTCGCCGTGGTCGGCAGCGACGCGGTCGACACCATCAACAACAGCGGCCACATCTACGGCGCGATCTCCCTGCTGGGCGGCAATGACGCCTTCAACAACCGGGCGGGCGGCCTGTGGGACGTCGACGGGACCGTCTCCACGGATTTCGGCGACGGCAACGACACGCTTGGCAACGCAGGGTCGGTGCGGATCGACGATGGTGGGGCAATCAGCTTCGGCGCTGGAGATGACAGCATCAACAACCTCGCCGGTGGCGTGATCCGCCTCGCCGGCGGCTCGATCTACATGGGTGCGGGCAATGACGGCATCCTCAACCTCGGGACCATCGCGGTCGCGGGCGATGACAACCTGATCGACCTTGGCGGTGGTGCCCAGGATGTGCTGACCAACGTCAACACCATCAATTTCCTGGACGGCCATACCGATGACGCGCTGGCGATCCACGGCAACCTGGGCGGCACCGGCTCGCTCGGGCTGGACGTCGACCTCGCCGACGAGAGCAGCGACCAGCTGTACGTGGAAGGCAGCATGGTGAGCAACGCGGCGCAGCGCGTGAACATCGCGTTCGCCGGGATGCCGCTGGTCGCCAGCACCTCGATCGACTTCGCCCACGTCAGCGGCACCTCCACCGCCGGCTCGTTCGTGCCGGGCCAGATCCTGGGCTACAACTACGCGCGCAACTTCCTCGACCTCGCCTTCACCATCGGCAGCCGCATCAATACCGCCAACACCGCCGACGACGTGTTCTCGATCGAGCTCGACGTGGTGGGCCTGAACGACACCGGCACGCTGGCGGCGAACGTGGCAAGTGGCGCCGCGGGCATGCTCAATGCGCAGGTCGGCACCTTCAAGCAGCGCATGGGCGTGAACCCCTACGGCGATGACGGCAAGGTGATGAGCGCGTTCTTCCGCACCTACACCAGCGAAGGCGACGTCGATCCGGCGCACATGGCGGCCAACTTCGGCCAGGGCGGCAATTTCGCGTTCGACCAGACCACGTGGGGCCGGGAAGTCGGCGTCAACGCCAACCTGCACGGCAACTTCCACGCCGGCGTGACCCTGGGCAGCGCCGACGGCCGCCAGCGCCTGACCGGCAATGGCGTCGGCGAGAACCGCATGGATGGCATGACCTGGGGCTGGTACGCGACCTGGTTCGCGCCGCAGGGCTTCTACGTCGACCTGTCCGGCCGCTGGATGGCGGTGGACGTGCGCTCCACCTCGGCCGCGGGCCAGCTGGAATCCCGCGCGCACACCGGTGCGTGGAACCTCGAAGCCGGCTACCAGTGGACCCTCGCTGGCCTGTCGGTGGTGCCGCAGTTGCAGTACACCCGCACCGAAGTCGAGGACGTGCGCACGATCTATGGCGACCGTGCCAATTTCGAAGGCCATGGCGGCACCTCGTCGCGCGGCCGCCTTGGCGTCGAGATCAGCAAGACCTTCGAATCCGGCGACATGCGCTGGACGCCGTACGGTTCGCTCAACGCGATCCGCGAGTTCGATGGCGAAATGTCCTACACCGTCGCCGACAACTTCTTCGGCAGCACCGATACCGAAGGCACCAGCGTGATGGCGGAACTGGGCCTGGGCGTGCAGAAGGGTGGTTGGGGCTTCACCATCGGCGCCAACTGGGCCGATGGCGGCGCCTTCCAGAGCACCGTGAGTGGCCAGGCGCTGGTGCGCTTCGCCTGGTGATGCAACACACGGACCCGGCGCCGTCGCCGGGTCCGTCGTCCAATGAGTCTGGAGTACCCGGTTAAGTGTCGACAGAGAAAACCCCGGACGCAGGTCCGACCCAGCCTGGCAATGCGACGCCGGAGCTGGAGACCGGACTTGATACGGTCGGTATCGAACCTCCCGCCGCCGCACCCGCCGCGGCGAATGCCGGCAAGCCGCCGCGCGACCTCACCAAGCTCAAGGTCGAGAAGGGTTGCTCTCGCGGGCTGGCTGGCTGGCTCGGGCAGCACCGGCTGTCGCTGGCGATCACCTCCTACCAGTCCGGCCGCATCTACCTTGTCGGCAGCGACAAGCAGGGCCGCGTCTCGTTCTTCGAACGCATCTTCGAGCGCGCGATGGGCGTGGTCGGCAATGCCCAGCGCATCTACCTGGGCGGCCTGTACCAGCTGTGGCGGTTCGAGAACGTGTTGCGCCCGAACGAGGCCATCCACGGCCAGTTCGACAAGTGCTACGTGCCGCGCAACGCGCAGACCATCGGCGACCTGGACATCCATGAACTTGGCATCCAGGCCAACGGCAAGGTCATCTTCGTCAACACCAAGTACTCGTGCCTGGCCGAACTGAGCCAGACCCACAGCTTCAAGGCGGTGTGGAAGCCGAAGTTCATCAGCAAGCTCGCCCCCGAGGACCGCTGCCACCTCAACGGGCTGGCGATGGTCGAGGGCAGGGCCAAGTACGTCACCGCGGTGTGCCGCAGCGACAGCGTGGACGGCTGGCGCGACCGCCGCCAGGACGGCGGGGTGGTGATCGACGTCGAGACCGACGAAATCGTCTGCGAAGGGCTGTCGATGCCGCATTCGCCGCGCTGGCACAACGGCAGGCTGTGGCTGCTGAATGCCGGCACCGGCCACCTCGGCTGGGTCGATTTCGAGAAGAAGGCCTTCGTCCCGCACACTTTCGTGCCGGGCTTCGCGCGTGGCCTGTCGATCATCGGCAACGTCGCCGCGGTCGGCCTGTCGAAGCCGCGCAACCAGCGCTTCGAGGGCCTGCAGCTGGACGAGGAACTGAAGAAGCGCGATGCCGAGCCGTGGTGCGGCGTGCAGATCGTCTCGCTGGCCAATGGCGACGTGATGAACTGGATCCGCTTCGAGGGCGACATCACCGAGATCTTCGACATCAGCTTCCTGCCGAACGTCAAGAACCCGATGATGATCGGCCTGCGCACCCCCGAGATCCGCGACCTGATCACCTTCGAATCCGAACTTGCGGTGGAGGCGCCTGCCGCATGAACCGCGCAACCTTCCTGCTTGCCGCGATGATCGCGCTGTGCGGGCCGCAGGCATGGGCGCAGGCGGCGAAGCCCGCGCCGCAGCCCGCGGCCGCGGATCCGGCGGCGGAGGCGTTCAAGGCCTGGGACAAGGACAAGAACGGCAACCTGTCGCTGGTGGAGTTCCGCGCCGGCTGGCAGCAGGTGCAACGGGTCGCCGAAACGCAGGCGCGCCTGCGCCAGCAGTTCGCGGCCGTGGACACCAACCGCAACGGCGCGATCGATCCCGGCGAATACGGCAGCCTGGTGCTGGTCAAGCAGGCCGGCAAGAACGCGCCGCAGATGTCCACCTTCGACGGCAACCGCGACGGCAAGCTGGGGTTCGGCGAGTACGTCAAGCTGGTGCAGGCGCTGGCCCCGAAAGAACCTGCGAAGGCCGCGGCGAAATGAAGGTCGACATCGTCCCCTGCTGGAAGCAGGTCAGGCCGGAGCTGGCGCAGGAGCTGATGGCCTTCTGGCGCGACAACAAGGCGATCGGCGACGACGCCGCCGCGGCCGCACGCGCGATGCAGGCGGTTTGCGTGGCCCGCGACGAATCCGGTGCGCTGTGTGGCGTCGGAACCGCGGTGGTCAAGGTGCTGCCGCGGCTGCGCCAGCCGATGTACTACTACCGCCAGTACTTCGCCAAGGGCCTGCGCGGCCAGCACCAGGAACTGCCGTTCTACCTGCGTGCGAAGCAGGTCCTGCAGGACTACAACGCCTCCCTGGACCGACCCGAAAGCCTGGGCATCCTGCTCGAGGTCGAGAACAGCAAGATCGCCGCTGCCTACAAGCACGCCTACGAGCCGGCGTTCGACGCCACCTTCATCGGCTATTCGCCGCGCGGCCTGCAGCTGCGCGTGTCCTACTTCGACGGCGCCGAACTGCTGGCACCGGCGCCGGCGCCGGTGCGCGGCACGGCAATGGCCGCGCGCGCTACCATCCCCGATCCAACCCGCATCCAACCCGCTTCCCGGCGCGGCAACGCCCGGTCCTGACCACCACGGAGAACACCGCCATGAACGTCCAGATGTCCCTGTTGAGCCTCGCCGTCGTTTCCGGGCTTGCCATGTCGGCTCCCGCGGAAGCGGCCGGCAACCAGAAGTCCGCCGCCATTGCCCGCGCCAACGCGCTGATCGCAGGTCCCGCCGCGGCAAGCGTGCGCCGCGCCGGCGCCGACGGCTTCGTCGCCCGCGACGTGGTGGTCGATGCCGACGGCACCGAACACGTGCGCTTCGAGCGCACCTACCAGGGCCTGCCGGTGATCGGCGGCGACTTCGTGCTGCAGTCGCGCAATGGCAAGGTCGGCAAGGTCAGCCAGACCCTGAAGACCAGCGCCCGCCCGGGTCTCACCGGCCGCATCGGCGCCGACCAGGCGATCGTCGAAGCCGGTGCCCGCTTCGGCAGCACGTTCATCGGCGCGCCCACCTCGCGCAAGGTCGTGTACGCCCTGGGTGCCTCGCCGGTCCTGGCCCATGAGGTCGTGTTCAACGGCGTGAAGGCCGACCAGACCCCGACGGTCATGCACTACATCGTCGACGCGGCGAACGGCAAGGTGCTGAACCAGTGGGACGAGATCCACACCGCGCGCCCGGGTCCGGGTGGTTCGTCCTGCGCCGGCACCGCCGCTGCCGCCACCGGCGCGTCGCTGATGGTCGGCAGCGTGGCCCTGACCACCACCAAGTGCAGCGCCACCAGCTACGAGATGCGCGATCCGACCCGCGGCGGTGGCTACGTCACCAACATGGCGATGAAGACCTCCGGCAACGGCACCGTGTTCACCGATTCCGACAACGCCTGGGGCAATGGCCTGACCAGCAATTCGCAGACGGTCGCGGTGGATGCGCAGTTCGGCATCGCCAAGACCTGGGACTACTTCCTGACCGTGCACGGCCGCAACGGCATCGACAATACCGGCCGGGGTTCCTTCAGCCGCGTCCACTACGGCCGCAACTACGCCAACGCGTTCTGGAGCGACAGCTGCTTCTGCATGACCTTCGGCGACGGCGACAACGGTGCGTCGATCTATCCGCTGGTGTCGATCGACGTCGCCGGCCACGAGATGAGCCATGGCGTGACCAGCCGCACCGCCAACCTGATCTACAACGGCGAATCCGGCAGCCTCAACGAAGCCACCTCCGACATCTTCGGCACGATGGTCGAGTACTACGCGAATACCGCCGCGGACCCGGCCGACTACGTGATGGGCGAGGAGCTGTTCCCGAACAACGCCAACATGTCCAATGCGATCCGCTGGATGTTCAAGCCCACCCTCGACAACTATTCGCAGCACTGCTACGACCCGGCCACCACGCCGACGTTCGAAGTGCACGGTGGTTCGGGCATCGCCAACAGCTTCTTCTACCTGCTGGCGGAAGGCGCGGTGGTGCCGGCCGGGTTCGGCGCCGGTTCCTGGGCCAACCTGTCGGCATCCTCGCTGGTGTGCAACGGCAACACCGCGCTCACCGGCATCGGCCGCGATGCGGCAGGCAAGATCTGGTACCGCGCGCTGACCGTGTACATGACCTCGGGCACCAACTACGCCGGTGCCCGCGCCGCCACCATCAGCGCTGCCACCGACCTGTACGGCGGCACCTCGGCGCAGACCAACGCGGTCAAGGCGGCGTGGAGCGCGGTCAACGTCAACTGACCGGGGACCACGAAGGGGAGATGGCGGCGGAGGTGAGTAGGGCGAACCCAGGTGCGGCGAACGCGCGCACGCGAGGGCAGGGAATCCGACGAAGCGCCGCGGAGATGGCGCGCCGGGAGGGGTGAGTCGATGCGGCTGCGAACCGCAGGTTCGCGCATCGGCGAACGCCCGAGCGCTATGCGCGAGGGCAGGGAATCACGACGAAGCGCCGTCGGAGATGGCGCGCCCGGAGGGATTCGAACCCCCGACCAATGGCTTCGGAAGCCACTACTCTATCCGGCTGAGCTACGGGCGCGTGCCGCGCGATGGCGAAGATCGCGGACGCGCATTCTCGCATGATTGAACAGAGATTTCGTCTGTTCGTAGCGGGCCCGCCGGCGCGCCGCTGCTAGGCTAGGCGCATGGCCTACGAACGCGATTTCCCACCGATTCCGGCACCCGAACCGCTTTGGCGCGAACGCCTGCGCCAGTACTGGACGCTGGTGCGCGGCGATCGCCCGATCGGCTGGCTGCTGCTGCTGTGGCCGACCTGGTGGGGGCTGTGGCTGGCAGCCAAGGGGATGCCGCCGATCTGGCCGCTGGTCGTGTTCTCGCTGGGGGTCTGGCTGACCCGCTCCGCCGGCTGCGTGATCAACGACTACGCCGACCGCTGGCTGGACCCGAACGTCGAACGGACCAGGCAGCGCCCGCTCGCCACCGGCGCTGTGTCCGGCCGCGAGGCCTTGGCGGTTTTCGCGGTCCTGATGCTGGTGGCGTTCGCACTGGTGCTGACGCTGAACCGGCTCACGGCCTACATGAGCATCATCGGCGTGTTGCTGGCCGCCAGCTATCCGTACCTGAAGCGCCATACCTACCTGCCGCAGGTCTACCTCGGCATGGCCTTCGGCTGGGGCATCCCGATGGGCTTCGCCGCGCTGACCGGCGGGGTGCCTCCGCTGGCGTGGCTGCTGTATGTCGCCAACATCTTCTGGGCCACCGCCTACGACACCTGGTACGCGATGGTCGACCGCGACGACGACCTGCGGATGGGGGCGAAGTCCACCGCGATCCTGTTCGGCGAAATGGACCTGGTGGCGCAGGCGCTCCTTTTCGCCTGCATGTTCATGGCGCTGGCGCTGGTCGGGCGCGAGGCGCAGATGGGCCTGCCGTACTGGGTCGGGCTCGCGCTGGCGCTGGTGCTGGTGGCTTACCAGTTCGTGATCGCGCGCGGACGATCGCGCGAGGCCTGTTTCCGCGCGTTCCTGCACAACCACTGGGTGGGGATGGTGGTGTTCGCCGGGATCGCACTGGACCTGCGGTGGCCGGCTGCATCCGGCTGAGTCAGGCTACCCGCGCGCATACCCACGCATCCACCCGCGACACCCCGGCGGCACGCAGCGCCCGCGCGGCGGCGTGCAGGGTCGCGCCGGTGGTCATCACGTCATCGACCAGCACCACGTGCGCCGGCAAGCAGGCGTTGCCGGCAACCACGAATGCATCGCGCAGGTTGCGCTGGCGTGCCGCCGCGTCCAGCCGGGATTGCGCGGTGGTGGTCTTGCGTCGCAGCAGCGCATTGGCGAGCAGCGGCAACCGCAGCGCGCGCGCCAGCGGCGTCGCCAGCTCCAGCGCCTGGTCGTAGCCGCGCTCGCGCAGGCGGGCGCGATGCAGCGGGATCGGCACGATGGCACCCGGCCGCGGCAAGCCTGAGCAGTGCACTGCCATGGCTTGCGCCAGCACCCGGCCGGCGGCGAAATCGCCATGGAATTTCAGCCGTGGCAGCAGCCGGTCCAGCGGGAAGGCGTAATCGAAGACCGCATGCACCCCGTCCAGCGGCGGTGCGCTGCCGGGTGGGTCGGCCGGCAGGCAGTGCGCGCACGCGCCCGTGGGTGGCAGCGGCAGCGCGCAACCCCGGCAGGCCGGGCCCTGCCGGGGCAGGGCGGCATCGCAGGCGGCGCACAGGTCGCGACCGCGGGCCCCGCGTTCGCCGCAGACCAGGCAACGCAGGGCGAACAGCCAGGACAGCGGGGCGGCGACGTCGCCGTCAACTTCGATGGGGCTTGCTTGGTTGACGGTGGCGGCCATGCATTCCAGACTGCCCGCTTCATTGCAGCGCGTCAGTCGGGAAACCCCCATGCCGTCCATCGCCCAATCCCCCAGCAGCATGTTCCCCATCCGCCACGACTGGTCGCGCGCCGACGTCGAAGCCCTGTTCGAATTGCCGTTCACCGAGCTGCTGCACCGCGCCGGCAGCGCGCACCGGCTGCACTTCGATCCGGCCGAAGTGCAGGTCAGCACCCTGCTGTCGGTCAAGACCGGCGGCTGCCCCGAGGATTGCGGCTATTGCCCGCAGGCGGCCCGCTACCACACCGGCGTGGACGCGACCAAGCTGATGAGCACCGAATCGGTGGTGGCGAGGGCCAGGCAGGCGAGGGACGCCGGCGCCAGCCGCTTCTGCATGGGGGCGGCCTGGCGTTCGCCGAAGGACCGCGACGTCCCCAAGGTCGCGGCGATGATCCGCGAGGTGAAGGCGCTCGGCCTGGAAACCTGCGCCACCCTCGGCATGCTCAGCGGCACCCAGGCGCGCGCGCTGAAGGACGCCGGCCTCGACTACTACAACCACAACCTCGACACCGACCCCGAGTTCTACGGCGAAGTCATCCACACCCGCGAACTGCAGGACCGGCTGGACACGCTTGCGCACGTGCGCGATGCCGGCCTGAAGACCTGCTGCGGCGGCATCGTCGGCCTTGGCGAATCGCGCCGCCAGCGCGCCGGCCTGCTGCAGACCCTGGCCAACCTGCCGGCGCACCCGGATTCGGTGCCGATCAACCGCCTGGTGCAGGTGGAAGGCACGCCGTTGCACGGCACCAGCGAGCTGGACCCGTTCGAGTTCGTGCGCAGCATCGCGGTGGCGCGGATCCTGATGCCGGCATCGATGGTGCGCCTGTCCGCCGGCCGCGAGGGCATGAGCGACGAGCTGCAGGCGCTGTGCTTCGCCGCCGGCGCCAATTCGATCTTCTTCGGCGAGAAGCTGCTGACCACCGGCAACCCGGATACCGAACGCGACCTGGCGCTGTTCGCGCGCCTGGGCCTGCGCCCGATGCTGGTGGCCGAGGTGGCGGACGACACCCTGTCCGGATGCACCACCACGGTCCACGCCGGCATCACCGAAGCGGCCTGAGCGATGCCGCGCGAGGACCTTGCGGCGCGCGTGCAGGCCGCGCGCGCCCTGCGCGAGGCCGCGCATCGCCGTCGCCATCTGCGCACGGTGACCCGGCGCGCGGGCGTCGTGTGCACCGTCGATGGCCGTGACCTGCTGAACTTCTGCAGCAACGATTACCTCGGCCTCTCCCAACACCCTCGGGTCATCGCGGCCCTGCGCGATGCCGCCGGCGAAGGTTCCGGCGCCGGCGCTTCGCACCTGGTGTGCGGGCATGGCGCGCAGCACGCCGCGCTGGAAGCCGAACTCGCCGACTGGTTGCAGGCGCCGCGCGCGCTGCTGTTCGGCAGCGGCTACCTGGCCAACCTGGCGGTGGTGCAGGCGCTGCTGGGCGCGGGCGACCTCTGCGTGCAGGACAAGCGCAACCACGCCAGCCTGATCGATGGCGCGCGCCTGGCCGGCTGCGCGTTCAAGCGCTATCCGCACGGCGATGCCGAAGGCGCCGCGCGGCAACTGGCGTCGCAGGCGGAGGGCGCCGCGTTGCTCGCCAGCGACGGCGTGTTCTCGATGGATGGCGATGTCGCGCCGCTGCGCGCACTCGCACAGGCGGCGCGCGCGCAGCGGGCCACGCTGTACATCGACGATGCACATGGCGTCGGTGTGCTCGGCGATGCGGGACGCGGCAGCATCGATGCCGCGGGGCTGGCGGCAGCGGACGTGCCACTGAGGCTGGTCACCTTCGGCAAGGCGCTGGGCAGCGCCGGCGCGGCAGTGGCGGGCGATGCCGACCTGGTCGCGCACCTGGCGGAAACCGCGCGGCCCCATATCTACACCACCGCGCTGCCACCGGCGCAGGCGGCAGCCACGCGCGAAGCCGTGCGCATCGCGCGCGCGGGCGACGACCTGCGCGCGCGCCTCGCCGCCAACATCGGGCGGCTGCAGGCGGGCGCACGCGCACGCGGGCTTGCGCTGCTGCCGTCCGACACCCCGATCCAGCCGTTGCTGGTGGGCGGCGATGCGGATGCGCTGGCGCTGGCGGCCGCACTCGAACAACAAGGCTATTGGGTCGCGCCGATCCGCCCGCCGACGGTGCCGGAAGGCAGCGCGCGGCTGCGCATCACCCTCGCGGCCGGCCACCTTCCGGCGCAGGTCGATGGCCTGCTGGATGCACTGGCGCGCGCGCGCGACGCGGTGGCGGCATGAGCCTGCACGTGGACGTCGCCGGCAGCGGGCCACCACTGGTGCTGCTGCACGGCTGGGCGATGCACGGTGGCATCTTCGCGCCGCTGGTGCAGGCGCTGCGCGCGCGGCGCACGCTGCACGTGGTCGACCTGCCGGGCCATGGCCGCAGCCGCGCGAGCGGGCTGCCGCTGGCGCTCGATGCCTGCGCCGATGCGGTGCTCGATGCCGTGCCCGACGCGCCCTGGTGCGGCTGGTCGCTGGGCGGGCTGGTCGCCCTGCATGCGGCGTCGAAACAGCCCGCGCGCATCCACGCGCTGGCGATGGTCTGCGCCACCCCCAAGTTCGTGGTCGCCGGCGACTGGCCGCAGGGCATGCCGGCGGAGGTCTTCCACGGTTTCGCCGATGGCCTGCAAGCGGACTGGCGCGCCAGTGTCGATCGCTTCATCGCGCTGGAAGCCTTCGGTTCCGACCACATGCGCGAGGAGCTGCGGATGCTGCGTGATGCGGTGCTGGCACATGGCGAACCCTCGCCGCGGGTATTGGCGGAAGGCCTGCGGTTGCTGGAAGGCAGCGACCTGCGCGCGGCATTGCCCGCGTTGCGCATGCCCAGCCTGTGGATCGGCGGCCGCCGCGACCGGCTGGTGAATCCGCTGGCGATGCAGGCGGCGGCCGCGCTCGCGCCGGACGCGCGCTTCCTGCAGGTGGAGCACGCCGGCCACGCGCCGTTCCTGACCCATGCGGATGCGGTGGCGGACGCGTTGCTGGACTTCCTCGCCTCCTGCGATCCCCGCCCCAACCCCGCCACCCATGCAGAAGCGGGAGCAGCGCAGCCATGAGCGCACGCCTGTTCGATGCGAAACAGGTGCGCCGGGCGTTCTCGCGTTCCGCCGCCGGCTATGACGCCGCGGCGCGCCTGCAACATGCGGTGGAGGCGCGGCTGCTGGAATCGCTGGACTACCTGGACGATCCCGCGCTCAAGCGCGAGGCGCCACGGCGCGTGCTCGACCTCGGCTGCGGCACCGGCCGCGCCAGCCTCGCGATGCAGGCGCGCTGGCCGAAGGCGCAGGTGGTGTCGCTCGACCTCGCGCTGCCGATGCTGCAGCAGGCGCGCGTGGCATCCGGGCGCCCGGCCGGCGCGTGGCTGTCCAATCCGTTCGCGCGCAAGCCGGTGCCGGTATGCGCGGACGCGCGCGCGCTGCCGTTGGCCGAGGCTTCGGTCGACGTGCTGTTCTCGAACCTGTGCCTGCAGTGGGTGGAGGACCTGGACGCGCTGTTCGCCGGGTTCCGCCGCGTGCTGAAGCCGCACGGGCTGCTGCTGGTCTCCACCTTCGGTCCGGAAACCCTGTGGGAGCTGCGCGAGGCGTTCGCGCGCGCCGACGCCGCGCCGCACGTCAGTCCGTTCGCGGACATCGCCGGCTTCGGCGATGCGCTGGTGCGCGCCGGGTTCCACCAGCCGGTGCTGGACCGCGAGGAACTGACCACCCATTACCCGGACCTGGCCTCGCTGATGCGCGAGCTGCGCGCGATCGGCGCGACCAATGCGCTGGCCTCGCGCCGGCACACGCTGACCGGGCGCGCGCGCTTCACGGTCGCGGCGGATGCCTACGAAACCCATCGCGATGGCGCCGGCCTGCCGGCGACCTGGGAAACCATCACCGCGATGGCGTGGGCGCCGGAGGCCGGCACCCCGCTGCGCGAGGGCGATGTCGAGGTCGCCTCGATCCCGTTGTCGCGGATCCCGATCCGGCGGCGCTGACCCGCCGCGGCGCTCAGCGCACCTGGGCGAGCCAGTCTTGCAGGTTGTAGTAGTTGCTGACGCGCGCGATCAGGCCATCGCGCACCTCGAAGAACGCGCCACCGGGCAATGCGTACTGCTGCCCGTGCGCGGGCGGCAGGCCTTCGTCGGCCTGCAGGTATTCGCCATGCACCACGTATTCGGCGGCGGCGCGCAGGCCGTCCGGCGAGGCCAGCACCACCACGTCGCGCAACTGTTCGCGGTAGCAGCGCGCCATCCGTTGCTGGAACGCGGCGAACGCGGGCTTGCCGGCCTCGCGCGGGCCCTGGTTGAGGTCGTGGACCACGTCGTCGGCGAGCAGCGCCTGCATCGCGGCCCAGTCGCCGCGGTTGAACGCCGCGTAGTAGGCGAGCACCAGCTCGGTGGCGCGATCGTGCACGCGGGTTCCGTCGATCTTCATGGCTGCGCGTCCCCGGCAAGTGCGAACAGGGCAGGCAGGGCGTCGAGGTCGACGTTGCCGCCGGACAGGATGATGCCGACCCGCCGCCGCGCGAACAATGCGGGATTCGCAAGCACTGCCGCCAGCACGGTCGCGGACGACGGTTCCAGCAACTGCTTGGTGCGCGTCCACAGCAGCCGCATCGCCGCCACGGCCTGGGTGTCGTCGACGGTCAGCACCTGCGCGCCGGCGTTGCGCAGGATTTCGAAATTGATCGCGCCCAAGGTGCCGCGCAGGCCGTCGCAGATGGTGTCCGGGACCATGTCGTGGTCGAGCGTGCCGCGTGCGAACGAACGCGCGGTGTCGGCGGCGCCGCTGGGTTCGGCCAGGTACAGCCGGCAGTCCGGTGCCAGCGCCCGCACCGCCAGCGCGGTGCCGGCGGCCAGGCCACCGCCACCGACCGGCACCACCAGCGCCTCGAGGTCGGGATGCGCGGTCAGCAGTTCCAGCGCGGCTGTGCCCTGGCCGGCGATCACCCGCGGATCGGTGTAGGGATGCACCGTGGTCGCGCCGGTGTCGGCCTGCACCTTCGCGCACATCGCCTCGCGCGCCGCGATCGTCGCTGCGCAGCGGTGCAGGATCGCGCCGTAGTGTTCGATCGCGGCAAGCTTGGCGCGCACCGCGCCGTCCGGCACCACCACGTGGCAGGGAATCCCGCGGTCCTGCGCGGCCAGCGCCAGTGCCGCACCGTGGTTGCCGGAGGAATGGGTGACCACGCCGCGCGTGGCGGTCGTGTCGTCCAGCGACATCACCGCGTTGCAGGCACCGCGGAACTTGAAGGCGCCGATGCGCTGCAGCTGCTCGCACTTGAACAGCAAGCCCGCACCGGCGTGCGCATCCAGCGCGCGCGATGTGATCACCGGGGTGGCGTGCGCCCGCCCGGCGATCCGCGCGGCGGCGGCCAGCACGTCGGTGAAGTTCGGCATCGGGGCTGTCGGTGTCATCGCCGCATGCTAGCGCAGCCGCTGCGCGGCAAGGCAGCGGCGGCCCTGCTGGCGCCGGATTAAGCACGGATTCAAAGCCGCGGGCAGAAGCTGCCGGGGTACCGAAGGGGAAGCACGCCATGTTCCGCAGGATCCTGCTGTCAATGCTCGCCACCGCCACCCTCGCCGGCTGCGCGACGGCGTACACCTACCGCGGCGGCAATGGCGACTACTACTACGGCCAGCCGCAGACCGAGTATCGCTACCACGACCCGTACGGCTTCTACGGCGGTTTCGGTTACGGCGGCTATGCGCCCGGGGTCCATTACGACCGTTACGGGCGCGTGATTTACGGCAGCTACTACGGCTACTTCGGCTATCCGCCGGGATACGGCAGCCCGTGGTGGTATCGCCCGCGCGCGCCGCATGACGGCCACGACCATGGCGGCGATGGCCATGACGGCGATGGCCACGGAGGCGAAGATGGCGATGGCAGCGATCGCAGGCCGCCGTGGCGCAACCCCGGCGGCCTGTCGGCACCCGGTGGACAAGCGATGGAGGATCGCGACGACACCCGGCCGCGCGCGCGCCGCATGCAGGCGGGATCGACACCATCGATGCTGCCCGCGCAGCAACGCGAGCAAGCAACGCACGACCGCGCCACCGCCGCCACGCATGCGCAGCGACGATGGTGGTGGTTCGCGCATGGGTCGCGCGATCCGCAATGCGAAGGCGTCGCCCGTGCCCGAGGAATGAACGTGACCGCGATCACACAGTGACCGCCTGTCGGCGCGCTTCTGACCAAACGCGTCACACCGGTTGGCGAAGGCGCTAAACTTCGTGCTGCCGGCGACCTGTGGGGACCTCCGGATCCCCCCTGTTCCGTCAACCCCGCAGTCGCCGGCACTTCCTTCCAGCGATCGCGCCCTGCGCGCGCTGTCGAATCCGCAAAAAAAGAGGGGGCCGAATGTCCCCCGACATCCGGCCCCCGAGCATCCCCGACGTGCGCTGTACCGGCCCCTGTTCAGTCCGGTCAAGGCGCTTGCGCGCTGCCACGCCGAGTGCTGCAGGGGATTACGCAGGAACCGTGCCAACCGTGCGCAAGGCGCACCGAATCGACCGATCGGCAACCGGACTAGAATGCGGCCGCCATGAATGACTCCTTCTACAGCTTCGACGTGATCGTCATCGGCGGCGGCCACGCCGGCACCGAGGCCGCGCTTGCATCCGCGCGCGCCGGTGCGCGCACGCTGCTGCTCACGCATTCGATCGACACCGTCGGCGCGATGAGCTGCAACCCGGCGATCGGCGGGATCGGCAAGGGCCATCTGGTGAAGGAGATCGACGCCCTCGGCGGGATCATGGCCAAGGCCGCCGATGCCGCCGGCATCCAGTGGCGCACGCTCAATGCATCGAAAGGCCCGGCGGTGCGCGCCACCCGCTGCCAGGCGGATCGTTCGCTGTACCGCAGCTTCATCCGCCGCGCGGTGGAAACCCAGCCGAACCTCACCGTGTTCCAGGCCGCGGTCGATGACCTCGTCATCGAACAGGACGCGGTGCGCGGCGCGATCACCAACACCGGCCTGCGCTTCCATGCCCCGGCGGTGGTGCTGACCGCGGGCACCTTCCTCGCCGGCAAGATCCATATCGGCGAAACCCAGTACGCCGCCGGGCGCATGGGCGATCCGCCCTCCACCGCGCTGGCGCACAAGCTGCGCGAAGGCCGCTTCGTGGTGGACCGGCTCAAGACCGGCACGCCGCCGCGCATCGACGGCCGCACGCTGGACTACGCGGTGATGACCGAGCAGCCGGGCGACGACCCGCGCCCGGTGATGTCGTTCATGGGCAGCCATGATGACCAGCCGGCGCAGGTCAGCTGCTGGATCACCGACACCAGCGAGCACACCCACCAGATCATCCGCGACGCGCTGCATCGCAGCCCGCTGTATTCCGGCCAGATCGAGGGCATCGGCCCGCGCTACTGCCCGTCGATCGAGGACAAGGTGGTGCGCTTCGCCGAAAAGGCGTCGCACCAGATCTTCGTCGAACCGGAAGGGTTGACCGTCAGCGAGATCTATCCGAACGGGATCAGCACCTCGCTGCCGTTCGACGTGCAGCTGGCGCTGGTGCGCAGCATCCGCGGCTTCGAACAGGCGCACATCACCCGTCCCGGCTACGCGATCGAATACGACTTCTTCGATCCGCGCGGGCTGAAGGCGTCGCTGGAGACCAAGGCGGTGGCGGGGCTGTTCTTCGCCGGCCAGATCAACGGCACCACCGGCTACGAGGAGGCCGCCGCGCAGGGTTTGCTGGCCGGCACCAACGCCGCGCGCTTCGTACATGGCAAAGAGGCGTGGAGCCTGCGTCGCGACGAGGCGTATCTGGGCGTGCTGGTCGACGACCTGATCACCCACGGCACGTCCGAGCCGTACCGCATGTTCACCAGCCGCGCCGAATACCGCTTGCAGCTGCGCGAGGACAACGCCGATGCGCGGCTGACGCCGACCGGCCGCGAACTGGGCCTGGTCGATGACGCGCGCTGGGAAAGGTTCGAGCGCAAGCGCGAGGCGGTCATTGCCGAAACCGCGCGGCTGTCCGCGCTGTGGGCGACACCCAACAACGCGCTGGGTGCGGCGCTGGCGCGCAGCATCGGCATCGAGGTCAGCCGCGAGGGCAACGCGATCGACCTGCTGCGCCGGCCGGAACTGGATTACGCGACCTTGATGCAGGTGCCGGAGCTTGGGCCGGGGGTGGAGGACGCCAAGGTTGCCGAACAGGTCGAGATCGAAACCAAGTACGCCGGCTACCTGGACCGCCAGCGCGAGGAGATCGCGCGCCAGCGCCGCCACGAAGCCACCGCGATCCCGGACGCGTTCGATTACGCCGGCGTGCGCGGGCTGTCCGCCGAGGTGCTGCAGAAACTCCAGCGGGTGCGCCCGCAGACCGTGGGCCAGGCGCAGCGCATCCCGGGGATGACGCCGGCGGCGATTTCGCTGTTGCTGGTGCACCTGGAACGCCAGCGCCGCGAGCGCGCGGCCTAGCAACGGAATCGAAGCGGAGCGCGGGCGTATCCTTTGCGCATGAAAAGCATGCACACCAGGGCGCGCATCGCAGCCGCCATCTTCGTCGCCATCGCCCTGGTTCCCGCCTGCAAGCGCGATGCCGACACCCCGGCAGCGAACCCGAACGGCGATTACCGGGTGCAGGTCTGGGCATTGCCCGCCGCCGCCGGTTCGATGGCGCCGGACCTGAGCCTGGCGAGCGGCGACCGGCTGCTGCTGAGCTGGCTCAACCGCCAGCAAGGCCGCCGCACCGCGCTGCAGTTCGCCACCTACACCGATGCCGGCGGTTGGCAAAGCCAGCCGCGCACGATCGCGGTCGGGCAGTCGCTGGTCGCCAACGGGGCGGATACACCGCACTTGCTGGGCACCCCCGACGGCGCGATCTGGGTGCAGTGGCTGCAGGCGCGTCCCGACAGCCCCAGCGGTTACGACACCGTGCTGGCGCGCTCGCGCGATGGCGGCATGAGCTGGAACCAGATCACCAACGTCAATGACGATGGCCTTGGCGTGGAACATGGCTTCGCGACGCTGTGGGCGGCCGGCAGCGACCGCATCGGCATCGCCTGGCTGGATGGCCGCGCGCAGGCGGCGGCGCATGCCGAAGGCGCGCATGCCGGCGAGGGCGATGGCACCGGCGCGATGCAGCTGCGCGCCAACGCCTTCGACATGGACCTGGGCCGCGGCACCGACATGGTGGCGGATGCGCGCACCTGCGACTGTTGCCAGACCGACGTGGCGCTGACCGGCAAGGGACCGTTGCTCGCATACCGCGATCGCGCCGACGACGAGGTCCGCGACATCGCCGTGCTGCGCTTCGAGGCCGGTGCCTGGAGCGCGCCGAAGGCGGTCCACGCCGATGGCTGGAAGACCGAGGCCTGCCCGGTCAACGGCCCCGCGGTCGCCGCACGCGGCAACACCGCGGTGGTCGGCTGGTACAGCGAAGGCGGCGGCATCGCCGCGGTGCGGATCGCGCGCAGCACGGATGCGGGCGATGCGTTCGCTGCCCCGGTCATCGTCGACAAGGGCGCGGCGGTGCTCGGACGGGTCGATGTCGCGCTCGATGCGCAACAGGCCTGGGTCACCTGGCTGCGCGAGGACGCGAGCGGGCAGACCCTGATGCTGGCGCGCTATGCACCCGACCTCTCGCGCGAACTGCAACGCATGGTGGTGGCAAGACTGGACGCCCGCGGCCACGCCAGCGGCACCCCGAAGCTGGTCGCCAACGCCAGCGGCGCCTGGCTGGCATGGACCGACAGCATCGACGGCGTGGCGGCCCTGAAGGGGGCGCTGGTCGCGCGTTGAGTGCGGGCTTGCGGGCGGGTGTCCTGTTGCGCGGCCGCTTTGCGCTGACTGGAGAGACGACCCTCGAGTAGCGATGCCATGCGCAATCCATTGCCTGCCCCTGCCGCGGCCCTGGCAGGAACGTTGCTGGTCGTCGTTTGCGCCTGTTCGCCATCGCCGTCGCCATCGCCGCAAGCGGAGGCGGTCGTCGCGCCGGCAGCGGCGGTGCCATCGCACCTGCCGGGCAAGGCGGACATGGACCGTGTGCTTGCGGAAGGCCCGGAACCGACCTTGCAGAAGCTCAGGCCGGTGGATTACTGGCTGCACTACAAGCTGATGCAGGCAACCGGCGTCGAACGCGAACTCGGCGGCGAAGCGCAGGCGATCGCGGCCCTGCAGGCACTGGGCGATGCCTACGAGCGCAAGTTGCGCGGCGCCGAGGCGGACCTGCCGAAACTGGTCCCGGCGGCGTTCACCGGCGAAGGCATGGACAGCGGCTTCACCGGCATGGGCTTGGGTGGCTTCGTCGGCCTGATGACCGGCGGCATGCTCAGCGGCGCGGTCAGCAGCATGTCGGACAAGGACTTGGCCGAGCTGGTCAAGCAGGGGCCGATCAAGTTCGGCCGCAACGACGGGAATTCGGCGGTGGAATTCGGCAAGGATGGTTCGCTCAGCCAGTCGATGGAATTCGAGGTCAACGAAAACGGCCTGAACGGCAAGGTCAGGATCAAGACGCGGATGGATGCCTGCCCCGATCCGCAGGGCCGGGTGTCGGTGGACATCGATGTCGACTCGCAGATGAGCGTCAGCGGCAAGCCGGGCACCGGCGGCTACGTGCGTTCGAATTTCAAGTACGAGCGCTACCTCGACGACGACGCCCACCTGATCGACACCGCAGAAGGTGGCGCGTCGAACCTGCGCATCAGCATGGGCGGCTCCGAGAATTTCCAGAGCCAGTCGGTGGATATCACCACCGGCCGCGAGCGCGGCGGCAAGCCGATCTTCGAACACCACGGCGAACAGGGCTTCAGCATCTTCCGGCCGGGGGAAGTCGAACGCACCCGGGCGCTGCTGCAGGGTGCCGAAACGCTGCAGACCCTGATTGCCGAAGTCATGCTGCGTGGCCTGGGGGCGTCCGCCGGCTCGCCGTGGGAGAGCGGCCGCTGCATCGACCTGCAGGTCACCAGCAGTCCCGGCAAGCGCAAGGGGATCAAGCCGAACACGGCGTTCGACATCGACGCCAGGCCGCGTGCGAAAGCCGATGGCGCGGCGGCGGGCGGCACGGTGGCGGCCACCCTGAGCGGCGGTGCCAGCCTGCAGCCTGCGAGTGGCAAGGTGCGCGCCGATGCGAAGTACCAGTACGCCGGGCCGGCGAAGAAAAGGGAAAAGGCAAGCATCGATTTCGAGTCGCGCAGCAAGCGCGGGGTCGGCAAGGCCAGCCTGGGATTCGACACCAACGAAGGCGCCTACCGGGTCAAGGGCGGGCAGAACGATTTCGTCGCCAATACGGTGGTTTGTTCGCTGGACGGGCCGTTCGACATCAGGAGCACGGCCGGCATCGTGATGCACATGTCCGGTGGCGAGGGCGGGGGTTCCTGGACGCAGTCCGGCAATGCCGCCGGGGTCGCCTGGTCGGGTGGTGGCAGCTACACGCTGGCACTGGATGGGGATGGCAGCGGCCGGATCGAGGCGCGTGGAAGCTCCAGCATCGCAACGCCGATGGGGCGGTTCTCGGATTCGGTGGAGCCCGTGTTCTCGGTGACGCGGGTGGACCAGGCCTGCGACTGACGCGTGCGCCGATCCGGCCGCTTACGCGCGGCTAGACGCCAAGCCTGCGGGCCAGCACCTCGGCTCGCGCGCGCGTGGCGTGCCGGGCATGCATGTACTTGCGCAGCACCGGCAGCGCCTGCAGCAGCAGGATGCGCGCCTCCGCGTCCTGGCCGCGCTGGACGAGCAGGTCCGCGAGCTCCACGCGGACGATGGACGGCTCGGTGGGGTTGCCGATGGCGTCGCTGCGCTTCAGTGCCTCGCGCTGCAGGCGTTCGGCACCGGCCAGGTCGCCCTGCAGGCGTGCGAACTGCGCCTCGTCGCGCAGGAATTCGGTGAATACCGGATGGGCGGGCGGCACGAACCTGGCCGCGCGCGCGCGTGCATCCGCCAGCAGCGGTTCGCCGTTCGCGCGATCCCCCATCACCACCGCCGCCCGCAGCAGTTGCCAGACCACGTCCAGGTATTCGACCGATTCCTCGCCGTCGAGCGCGCGCGCGCGTTGCTGCAGGCGCAGCAGCTGCTCGCGCGCGTCCGCCGCGCGCCCGGACTGGATCTGCGCCAGCGCGTACCACTTCTCCGCGCGCCGGCGCTCGATGTGGTCGCGGTCGATGCCGGCCGCATCGAAGATGGCCAGGCTGCGCCGGTGCGCGGCCAGCGATTTTTCGTAATCGCCGTAGTCGCGGTAGAGGTAGCCGATGTTGTACTGGGTGATCGCCTGGTCGATCGGCCGCGCGCCGGCCGCGCGCGAGAGTTCGGCCGAACGTTCGTGCGCCACCAGCGCCTCGGGCAGGCGCCCGGAATTCTGCAGCACCGTGCCCAGGGTGGAATGGAACTCGCCCAGTTGCGCGCCGCCCGCGCCGATGGTCTTTTCGTGGATGGCGATGGCCTGGCGCAACAGGGCTTCGGTGTCCGCCACCGACAGCTTGCCGATCGCATGGCCGTTCATCGCCTTGACCCACAGCAGGTTGGCGCGCAGCGGCGACAGCGCCGGCAGGCGCCGGCCGTCGACGAAGCCCAGGCCGTCCGCGGACACCTGCAAGCCGCGCGCGTATTCGCCGCAGTTGAACAGCATCCGCGCGTAGGCAACGTGCGCCTCGCCGATCTCGTCGACCGTCGGGTCACGCATCGAAGTCGCGGTCGCCAGCGCCTGCTTCCATTGCGCATCGCCCTGCTTGCAGTCGGCAAGGCTGGTGTAGGCGACCGCGAGTTGCCGCTGGCCAAGGAATCGCTGGCGCGGATCGTCCGGGGCGAAGCGCTGGCGCAGGTCCACCCCCAGTCGGGCGCTGGCCAGGCTGGCCTTGCCGCGTTCCAGCACCGCCAGCACGCCGGACTGGCCGTCCAGGTCCCTGGCCAGGGCGAGGGCGTCATCGCGGTTGCGTGGCTGCACGCCCTGCAACCCCGCAGCGAACAGGCGTGCGGAGGTTTCCGCCTCGCCCAGCGATCCGTACAGGTGCCCGAGCATGCGCTGGATCGACTGCCGCAGCTGCGGCGCCAGCGTGCGCTGGTCGAGCTGCTGGCGCGCCTTGTCCAGCAGCTGGCGAACGCTGACTTCGGTGCTCATCGCGCGTTCCGGCGCGGCCGCGGCCAGGGTATCGGTCAGGAACGCCAGCGCCGCGCGTGCGCTCTCGCTTTCGCGCTCGGCGATGCGCGCCTGTTCGCGCGCCTCGCGTGCCTGCCACATCGCAAGCCCGGTACCGGCCAGCAGGGCAAGCGCGACCGCGGCGACCGCCGCCGCCAGGCCACGGTTGCGGCGCAGCCACAGCCGCGAACGCTCCCCGCGCGAGAGCCGGACCGCGGCGATCGGGCGGTCGTCCAGCCAGGCGCGCAGGTCGTTGGCCAGCGCATCGGCGGAGGCATAACGGGTGTCCGGGTCGCGCCGCAGGCAGGCCTGCACGATCGCCGCCAGGTTGCCGCGCAATGCGCGCGCCAGCGTCGCCGGGGTGTGCCCGCCGCGCTGCGCGGCCTGCTCGGTGCTGGCCTGGGCGGCAGCGCGGGTCAGCGGTTCCGGCTCGCGCTCCAGTTGCTGCAGTTGCCGTGCCACCGGCGTGTCGCGGGTCAGCCCGAACGGATGCGCGCCGGCCAGCAGCCGGTGCAGCACCACGCCCAGCTGCCAGAGGTCGGTGGCGGTGGTGATCGGCGCGTCGTGCAACTGTTCCGGCGAGGCGTATTCGAAGGTCAGCGCGCGGTCGTGGGTGGCGGTGGCGTCGGCGCCTTCGAGCTGCTTGGCGATGCCGAAATCGAGCAGCTTGACCCGGCCGTCGCCATCGACCAGCAGGTTGGAGGGCTTGAGGTCGCGATGGACCACCAGGTTGCGATGGGCGAAACGCACCGCGTCCAGCACCTGCAGGAACAGCACCACGCGCTCGCGCAGGCCGAGCCCGCGCGCATCGCACCAGCGATCGATGGGTTCGCCATCGACGCGTTCCATCACGAAGTACGGTTCGCCATCGGTGCTGATGCCGCCATCGAGCAGGGTGGCGATGTTGGGGTGCTGCAGGCCGGCCAGGATCTGCCGTTCGCGCAGGAAGCGTTCGCGCGCGGCGGGCGAATCGGCGCCGGTTCGGATCAGTTTCAGTGCCGCCTGCTGGGTGTAGGCACCGTCGCTGCGCTCGACCGCGTATACCGCGCCCATGCCACCGCGGCCGATCACCTCGCGCACGCGCCAGGCACCGATGCTGCGTCCGAGCATGGGGTCGGATGCGCCACCCGCCGGTTGCGCCTGCAGTGCCTGGCCCCAGGCCGCGACGTCGCCGCTGAACGGCTCGCGGGTGCCGGCGTCGGCGTCGAGCAGCGCCTGCACCTGCTCGCGCAATGCCTGGTCGCCGTCGCACAGGGCATCGATTTGCTGCAGGCGCGCCTCGCCGGCGAGGTCGGCGACGATGTCGAAGATCGCCAGCGCGCGCCGCCGGCGTTCGGTCGCGGCGTCGCTCACGTGCCCAGCTCCGCAAGCAGGAACGCGCGTGCGCGGCGCCAGTCGCGGCGCAGGGTGCGGTCGCTGATGCCCAGCATCGCCGCGATCTCGGTTTCCGAATAGCCGCCGAAATAGCGCAACTCGACGATCTGCGCGGCGCGTTCGTCGACCCGGTGCAGCGAGGCCAGCAGTTCGTCCAGCGCCAGCACTTCGACCGCGGCGGCATCGCCATTGCCCAGCGATGCGGTCAGGGTCAGCGCCTCCTGCCCGCCACCGCGCTTGTCCGCCTTGCGTGCGCGCGCATCGTCCACCAGCACCTGGCGCATCGCCCGCGCCGACAGCGCCAGCAGGTGGTTGCGATCCAGCGCCGCCAGCGGCGCGCCGCCGGCCAGCTTCAGGTAGGCCTCGTGCACCAGCGCGGTGGTCTGGAACGCATCCCGCATCCGCCGCAGCTGGCTGCGCGCGGCGTGCTTGAGTTCCTCGTACACCGCGGAGTAGGCGGCGCCCAGCGCCTGCGCATCGCCGGCGCGCGCGCGCGCGAGCAACTGGGTGACGGGTGCCTCATCCGAAGCGGGAACCATCGCGCTTTCCCCGGCAAACGTGGCGTCGCGTCGGAGTTTCGCACAGGCCAATCCGCACGCGCTCAGCGCAGCCGTTTCAGCTCCGCCAACTCTGGCAGCCACGCCGCCTTTTCCGACAGGATGGCGATGGCGGCATCCAGTTCCTTGCGGGCCTCGGCGCGCTGGTTGGATGCCAGCAGGGCGCGGCCCAGCACGCCATGCGCGAGGCCGGTATCGCGATGGTCCGCGCTCAAGGCCTTGGTGAACATGGCGATGGCCTGGCGTGCATGGGTGGCGGCCGCCAGGGCATCGCCGGAGGCCAGCTCCGCGCGCGCCAATGTCAACACGGCGTAACCCTCGCGGCGGCTGCCGGGCGCGGTCGCATGATCGCGTTGCAGTGCGTCGCGTGCATGCGCCAGTGCCGATTGCCGGAGGCCATTGGCGAGTTCCGCCAGCGCCAGCGTCGCCAGGGCGTTTGCGGCAGTCTCGCCAGGATTGCGGGTGGCCTGCAGCTCGCGCCAGCGTTGCCGCGACAATGCAAGTGCATCGACCGCTCGGCCCTGGTTGAGCAGGTTGGTGGTCAGTTCGCTGCGTGCGTGGGACAGCGCGTTGACGCTGTCCGCGCTCGGCTTGGCTGAATTGGATGCTTCCAGCGCGGCGACGACCTGGCGCAGTTGCGCCTCGCCCTGTTGCAGTGCACCGCTGCGGCTGTACAGGGCGGCCAGGCTGCTGCGCGCGGTCAGCAGGCTGCTGTGGTCGGCAGGCAGGGCCTTCGCCCAAATGCCGATCGCTTCGCGGATTTTTTCCATCGCGCAGGCCATGTCGCCCTGGTTGTAGCAGCCGATGCCCCAGTTGTTGATCCGCAATCCCAGGTCGTATTCGCTGCCGGGCGGTTGCTTGCGCATGATCGCCACTGCTTCCTCGTGCAACGGCAGCGCCTCGCGGATGCGGGCGGTGGATTCCAGCATCGGTGCCAGTTCGCCAAGGCTGAGCGCGATGTAAGGATGGCCGGCCGGCAGGATCCGGCGACGGATCGACAGCGCCTGTTGTTCCGTGGCAATCGCCGGTTCCATCTTGCCGGCCCGGCTCAGGAAGACCGCCTGGTTGTGCAACGCGGTGGCCAGCGCGAACCCATTGAGCGGCTTGGTGCGGCGAATGCCGTCCGCGACGGCTTTCGTCAGCGTCGCGGCGGTGTCGAACTCGCCGCTGCTGCCCAGGATGTCTGCGTACTCGACCAGCAACGCGCGCGTGCGCTTGTCGTCGTCGCCATGCGCCTTGCGCATGCGCTGCCAGGCCCTGCGGGCAAGGCTTGTCGCCTCGTCGTAGCGCTCGCGGTGGGCCAGCAGGTTGGCGCGTGACATCTGCAGTTGCGCTGCAAATGCCTCGGGTTCGGCCAGCGACGATGCGTGCACGCGCAGCCACGCATCGCTGTCATCGAGCTTGCGTTGCAGGCCCTCCAGGTCTTCGGCGGCCAGTCGCAACGCACCCTGGCGCAGATGCACCTGCGCCAGGTCGTCCACCGACGAAGGCGGCAGCAAGGAACGTGCGCGCGCGAGTTCAGCATCCGCCTTCGGGTATTCGCCCAGTGCGATGTAACTGTCGGCCAGGGTCAGCCGCAGCTTGCCTTCGGCACCGGGCTGCGCTTTCAGTTCGCCGCGATCGAGCCGCGCCACGCCCTGGTCGATGAGTTGCCGTGCAGTGGCATCCGGACCAAGGCCTTCGTCCGGGTCGATGCTGCGGAACACGTCGACCAGGTAGTCGTTCACCACGTCGGCGCGCTGCGCCTGCAGGCGGGCTTCGCGCGCTTGCCACAGCGCGATGCCGAGGCCAGCGCACAGCGCGACCACCACGGCGGCGCCCGCGCCCACCGCCAGTGCATTGCGGCGGATGAAACGACCCGCGCGGTAGCGAAGGGTCGGCGCGCGCGCGGACACCGGCTTGCCGTCCAGCCACGCCAGCAGGTCCGCGCGCAGCGCATCCACGCTGCCGTAGCGCTGCGCGGCATCGGCTGCCAGGCAGCGTCGGGCGATGGCGGAAAGATCGCCGCGCAATTGCCTTGCCAACGCGGCAGGCGTCGATCCACGCATCGCCGCGTCCGCAAGCGAGGATTGCAGTGCGGCGTCCCACAGCGGTTGCGGATCGCCGTCCATCCGCGCGAGCCGCGTGCGCAGCGGCGTTTCGCCGGTCAGGCCATAGGGATGCGCCTGCGCCAGCAGCGCGTACAGCAGCACGCCGAGTTGGTAGAGGTCGGTGGCGGTCGAGACCGGCTCGCCATGCAATTGTTCGGGCGAGGCGTATTCCGGGGTGAACGCGCGCTCGCCGGTGCGGGTGTGGCCGGCGTCGTCGTCCTCCATCAGCTTGGCGATGCCGAAATCCAGCAGGAAGGCATGGCCCGCCGCATCCACCAGGATGTTCGACGGCTTCAGGTCGCGATGCACCACCAGTTGCCTGTGCGCGAACGCCACCGCATCCAGCACCTGCAACAGCAGGCGCACGCGGCCGCGCACGTCCAGCGCGCGCGCATCGCACCAGCGGTCGATGCGTTCGCCCTCCACCCGCGGCATCACGAACCACGGCGCATTGTGTTCGTCCACGCCACCGTCCAGCAGGCCGGCGATATGCGGATGTTGCAGGCGGGCCAGGATCTGCCGCTCGCGCAGGAATCGCTGGCGCGCGAGCGTACTGTCCAGGCCGATGCGGATGCGCTTGAGCGCGGCCTCGTGGCGATACGCACCATCAACGCGTTCGACCCGATAGACCGCGCCCATGCCGCCGCGGCCCAACACCTCCAGCACGTTCCACGGGCCGATGCGCGTCCCCGCCGGCAGTTCCGCCGGATCCGCGCTGTCCTCGCGCAGGCTCGCGAGCTTGGGGGTGATCGGGTCGGTGTCCTCGCCGGCATCGGCGGCCAGCATCGCCGCCACGTCGCGATGCAGTTCGGCATCGTCGCCGCAGGCCTGCGCCAGCCATGCCGCGCGCGTGGCCGCGGGTTGTTCCAGCGCGGCGTCGAACAATTGCAAGGTGCGCTGCAAGCGCGCCGGATCGATGCTCATGCGGTGCCCAGCTGCGCCATCAAGAAGGCGCGCGCGCGCCGCCAGTCGCGTTGCACGGTGCGCACGGTGATGCCCTGGATGTCGGCGATCTCAGGTTCCGTGTAGCCGCCAAAGCAACGCAATTCGACGCCTTCGGCCGCGCGCGGGTCGGCCTGCGCCAGCGCCGACAGCAGGTCGTTGAGTTCCAGCACGTCCAGCGCGGGCACGTTGTCGGCCAGGCCGGTATGCAGGGTGACCGCATCCGCGCCGCCGCCGCGCTTGTCGGCCTGCTGCCTGCGCGCCTGGTCGACCAGCACCTGGCGCATCGCATGCGCGGACAGCGCCATCAGCGCCTTGCGGTCCTCCGGCTGGAAGCCGTCGCTGCGGGCCAGCTTGAGGTAGGTCTCGTTGACCAGCGAGGTGGTGTCCAGCCCGCTGCCGCCGCGCCGCAACTGGGCGTGCGCGGTTTGCTTCAGGTCGTCGTAGGCGGCCGCGTAGGCACGACCCAAGGCCTCGGCCTCGCCGTCGCGGGCGCGGTGCAACCACTGGGTGACGGACGGATCGGCCATGGGCATGCCGGCGTTGGGACCCGCCAAGCATAGCCGGAGCGGCCGCGATGCCGAGGGAATGTTGGAAGCCATGTCGTGATTGGCCGGCCTTTCGCGCATGAAGGGATAGACGCGCATTCCGCGCGGCCTTCACGACCCAACTCACTGCCAAGGGGAACCACCATGCGTAGCCATCGAAATGCCCGTCCCGTCCCGTCCCGTTTGGCGTTGGCGCTGTGCGCGCTGCTGGCGGGGGCATCCTTGCCTGCATGGGCGGATCGGATGCCAAGTCTGACCCAAGGACTTCAAGGCGGCAACCCGCGGCCGAGGCACGGACCACGGACAGTGGGCAGCGAACTACAGGCGCCGACAACGCCTACCTGCACCTGCCAGCGGGTCGCCATCGCCTGCGGTCACTCCACCAGGACGCATGGCGACCTTCGGCGAAGGCGTCGCCGTCGGCGCGTATCAAACGACAGTGCGTTCGCTCAATACCGGCGTCGCCATCGGCAGCAGCGCTTCACTTCGCTGGGCTTGCCAGCACGGCGATCGGCTGGGGCAACCGGACGACGACGTCGCTGACCAGGACGGTGCCGATCCTCCAGCGAAACAACAACGCCGCGGGAGGCCCGTGGTGCAATGGTGCATTCGGCAATCCAGCGGCGCCAGCACCTTCAATTCGGCGAACCGCACAGACTACAGCAGCGCCTTCGGCTACAACAACGCGGCGGCCGGCGCAGCGAAGAGCAGCGCGTTCGGCTACTGCAACACCGCCAATGGCGCCAGCAGCAGCGCCTTCGGAGCCGGCAACGCCACCAGCGGCGCCAACAGCAGCGCCTTCGCAGCACGCGTTCGGCAACACAACACGGCGGGTGGCGGTAGCACCGCCTTTGGTTTTCTCAACACCACCCAGGGCCGGCGGCGCAACAGCAGCACGCCATCGGCGGTTCCAGCACGCGTTAAACGACAACGCCGCATCAGCAGCAGTGCCTTCGGTTACCGCAATACCGCCAGCGTAGGTGGCAGCAGCGCCTTCGGTTATGGCAACTCGGCGCAAGGTCTTAACAGCAGCGCGTTCGGATCGCTATCGGTTGCCTTGAACATCGGCAGCACGGCGATCGGCCATCAGTCCGTCGCCGACCGCGACTACGCCGTCGCGGTGGGCAAGACCGGCGGTGAGCACCAGATCATCCACCTGGCCGACGGCACCGAGGATTTCGACGCGGTCAACGTGCGCCAGTTGCGCTCGCTGGTGAACTGGTTCGGTGGCGGCGCGACCTTCATCGGCGGCGTGTTCACCGCGCCGACTTTCACCATCCAGGGCAGCAACTACAGCAACGTGGCAGCCGCGTTTGCCGCGGTGGACACGCGACTGACCGCATTGGCGGGCAGTGTGGGTGGGCCCGCAGGCCCGCAAGGTCCGGCCGGTCCGACGGGTCCGACCGGTCCCACGGGTCCGCAAGGGCCGGCAGGTCCGAGTGGCCCACAAGGCCCGGCCGGACCGACTGGCCCTGACGGCGATACCGGCCCCGCGGGTCCGGCAGGCCCGCAAGGCGAACCGGGTCCGACTGGACCGCAAGGCCCGCAGGGCGATCAAGGCCCGATGGGCCCGCAGGGCCCGGCCGGCCAGGATGGCGAGGATGCGGACATGACCGAAGTGGCGCAGATGGTGGCCGCCGGTGATGCCGCGACATTGGAAGAGGCCAACGCACATGCCGATGCCGGCGATGCCGCGACATTGGAACAGGCCAACGCACATGCAGATGCCGGTGATGCCGCGACGCTTGGATCCGCACAGCAGTACGCCGATGCGGGTGACGCCGCCACGCTCGCGTCCGCCAACGCGCAAGCAGCCATCGGCGATGCCGCAACACTCACCGCATCGAAAACCTACACCGACACCACCGCCACCCAGACGCTGACCTCGGCGAAGTCATACACCGACAGCAAGTTCGCAGCGTGGAACGACACCTTTACCCAGTACCAGCAGCAGGTGGACAAGCGCTTCGTGCAGACCGACCGCCGCATCGACCAGATCGGCGCGATGGGCAGCGCGATGACCCACATGGCGGTGAACGCGGCAAACGGTCGTTCCGACAAGGGCCGCATCGCGATCGGCGTGGGCACCCAGGGCAGCCAGGGCGCGGTGTCGATCGGTTACGGCAAGCGCATCGGCGATCGCGGTTCGTTCTCGCTGGGCGCGAGCTTCAGCAGCGGCGAATCTTCGGTGGGCGGAGGCTTCGGCTTCGACCTGTAAATCGTTTCAGGCAGCAGGCAATACGGAACGGCGCGGATCCCCGCGCCGTTTTCGTTGCCACGCCAATGCAGCGAACCTACTTCTCCGTGCGCCAGTTCACAGAAGCCCGGTTCTCCACCGTGCTGGATTCGATCTGGATGTCGAAGCCCTTGCGCAGCAGGTACTTCAGCATCAGCACCTGGCCGGTGCCGAGCAATGAGACGCCGTAGCCGACGTAGAGCTTGGGCGACAGGTACTTGCCGATGCTGAGCACATCGGCACCCAATGCACGCGAGCCGACCACGCCGGCATCGTCCAGGCCCAGCCGCTGGCCGAGTTCGGAGGCGACCAGCGCGGTACCGGCGGCCAGCGCGGCCCGGGCGGTGCCGATCTGGCGCGCCTCGTCGCCGGTCAGGCTGGACAGCGGACGGCCGAGGGTGAGGTAGGCCAGTGCCTCGGATTCGCTCTTCGCCGGGTTCGAATACACCGTCGCCCGCGGCGCGGAGGCGCGGCCTTCGACGCGGATGCCGGCGGTCACCTCGCCGACCTGGCGCTCGGCGCGGATGTCCAGCAACGGATCGCCGACCGGCGTGTCCGACCACAACAGGCGGCCGCGGGTGATCTGCAGCCGCTGGGCGTAGGCGGTGTAGCGGCCGGCAACGTCGAGCGCGCCGGTGCCGCGCACCTCGCGTCCCGGCAGGGCGCGCACGCGCAGCCGCCCGCCCAGGGTGCCGACCAGGCCGAAGCCGTTGATCGCGACCTGTTCGCCCATCACCAGGGTGAGGTCGAGGTCCAGCGGATTGGCGCGGGTGCGCTCCGGATCCACCGGGTCCAGCACCACCACGTCGTCGGAGCGGGAGACGCCCTCGTCGAGGCGTTCCAGGTGGATGTCGGCCTCCGGCAGGGTCACGCTGCCGCTGACCTGCAGCGGCTCGCCCGCGCGGTAGCGCACCACCACGTCCGGATTCGCGACCGCACGCAACTGCCGGGTCTCCGCGATCAGCACGTTGGTGCCGCGCAGGTTCAATACCAGTGGCGTGTCCTGCGCCTGCCAGCCGAGGCTGCCGTCGACGTCCAGCACGCCGTCGCCGGAACGCACGCGGCCGACGATGCGCGCATTGCCGTCCGCCTGGGCCTGCAGGCGCAGGTCGCCGTCGCGTGCGGCGATGCCGAGCGCCGGCAGTTCGCTGGCGAAGCCCTGCAGGTGGCCCTCGCCGCCGATCGCCGGTGCCGCGCGGGTGCCGCCCAGCCGCAGGTCAACGTCCAGCCGGCCGGTCGGCGCGACGATGTCCGGCGAGAACAGCTCCATCCAGGTCAGTTCGTCGGTGCTGACCTTGATCTCGCCCGCCAGCGGCGCGTAGCCGTCCCAGCCGGTGCTGATGCGTGCATCGATGCGACCATCGTCGTTGAACACGGTGCCGAGGCTGATGCCGATCGCTTGCGGGTCGAAGGTGGCATCGAGCTGCAGGTCGCGGTAACCGGCCAGGTCGCGGCGTGCGCGCGGCGGTTGCGGATGCCGCCGGCCGCCGAGGTGATCGAAGCGGTGCCGCGCCACGCATTGGCCGCCGGCACGATGCGCACGCGAAGCCCGGCCTCGCCATTGAACACCCAGGGCCGGCTGTCCTCGCGCTCCGGCAGGTACGGCACCAGCAGCGCCAGCGGCAATGCATCGCCCTGCAGCTCCACGCCACGACGCGGCCAGTCGGCGTCCGCGCACAGGGTGCCGCCGGTGTTCGCCAGCAGGCAGGCGCGCGACAGCGCACCGCTGCTGCCATCCCACGACCAGCGCGCCGGTTGCTGCAGCGTCCACGCCGCGCCCTTGGCCGGATCGAACTGCAGCGACGCCAGCGCGCCCTGCCAGCGGGTGCCCTGTTTGTTCGCATCGCCGCGCAGCGCCACCGCGCCGAATTCGCTTTGCGCGTCCGCATCGAATTGCAGGCGTTCCACCGACCCGCGCAAGCCCGCGCGCAGGCTGGACAGCGGCAGGCCGAGTTGCAGGCCCTGCGCCTCGACCGCCAGCATGCCGTTGCCGGTGCGCCAGGGCAGCCGGCCCTTGGCGATGAACTGTTCGGCGCGGTAGTCGCCGAAGGCCACGCCTTCGCCGCGCAGGTCGATGTCCACGTCCGGTGCCGTGCGCGCGCCGCGCAGGGTGAACATGCCGCGCATGCTGCCGCGGCCATCCGGCAGCAGGTCGTCCAGTTGCAGCGGCGACAGGTTGGCTTCGATGTCGATGCCGGCGGCGATCTTGGCGCGCGCATCGATGCGGCTGCCACCGAGCGATAGCGCGACATCGCCGGCGTAGTTGTCGCCGTCGATGTTGAGCGTGCCGCGGCCGCCCAGCGCGCGCCCGCGCAGGGTGCCGCCAGGTTGCCCGCCTCCGCGTCGGCGAGCAGGGAACCGTTGTCGCGGCGCACGCCGGAGGACAGCACCACGCCGTCGACCGCGCCGGGCCAGTCGGGCGCGAAGTAGCCGGGGTCGAAGCCGGCCAGGGTCGCCTTCGCCGTCCACGACAGCCGCGGCGACCATGCGAACTCGCCGCTGGCGTCCAGCCGCCCCTGCGGCATGCGCGCGCGCAGCACGTCGACCTGGATGCGCTCGCGAAAGCCGCGCCCGGCGAGATCCACGGTCGCGCGCTCCTGGCCGCGCTGCAGCCGCGCCTGGCCCTTGACCGCCCACCGGGCGGGCGTGCCGGCGATGCCGAAATCCGCATCGCCGGCGACCATGGTGTCGCCGCCTTCGCCTTGCCAGCGCAGGCCGCGCGCATTGACGGCGAACTTCAACGAAGCATCGTCCGGGTCGCGCAGGTCGGCGCTGCCATTGGCGTTGACGCGGCCACCGAACACGTCCAGCACCAGTGGCTGCAGTTGCAGCACCCGGTCCCTCCAGCCGCAGTTTCGATGGCTGCAGGGTGGCGGCGAAGTCGCCCTGCTTCAGCGTGCCGCGCAGGTTGGCGCTGCCGCCGATGCCGTCCGCGCCGAGGTTGAAGGCGAGCGGCGTCGAGGCCTCGCCGCTGCCGCCGAGCAGGCCGATGTCGAGCGCGTCGCTGTTGGCGCGCAACTGCCAGCGCGGGCGGTCGGCGTCGCCGCGCAGGGTAAGGACCGCGCGCAGGGGCGCGGGTGCGCGGCCGCCGATCGCCACGTCCAGTTTCGACAGGTCGCCGCGCGCAACCAGGCCGAAGCGCGGCGCCGTGCGGCCGGCCGGCGCGGGCAGCACCGCGGTGGCGCGCAGGTCGCTGCGGAAATTCCGGCGCGGGATGTAATCGCCATGCAGGGTGAAGCGGCCGCGGTCGCTGTCGACCGCCAGCCGTTCGATGTGCAGCGAACCGGGCGCCGCATCCAGCCCGCCACGCGCGCTGCGGATGTCGATGAGCGGCTCGCCTTCCTGCACCACCTTGAGGCCATCGATGCGGATCGCACCGGCACGCAGCGCCAGCGGCAGCTCGACCTGCGGCAGCACCTCCGGCCAGCGCGGCAATTCGAACGGCTTGTCGCTGCGCGGCAGGTCCAGGGTGGCGCCGGCGATGTCCAGCGTGTCCAGCCGCAGGGTGCGGCCGAGCAGCGGGCGGAGCGACGGATCCAGGGTGACCTGTTCGGCGTCGAGCACGATCCGCCCCATCGCGCAGCGGGTCCGGGTGGTGGCCACGCAGTCGGGGTCGCGCTGGCGCGGCACCGAGAAGTGCACGCCGCGCAGCACCATCGGCCCCGACGCCGGCCCCTCGGCGGTGTCCCAGGTCAGCTCGGTGCCGGCCGGCAGCCGCGCCACCAGCTCCCGCAGCAGCAGGTCGCGGCCGCCGATCGTCATCAGCAGCCAGTACAGCAGCAGGGCAACGCCGGCCGCCATCGCCAGCGTGGCGATGCCGCCGCGCAGCGCGAGCGTGCGCCGGCGCGTGCGGCGCAGCTGCCGAAGTTCGGCGATGCGCGCCTCGCGTTGTTCGCCGCTGGCATCGGCCGGCAGTGGCGCCAGCCCATGGCGGTGGACACGGTGGTCGCGTTCGTGCCCGCTCACAGGTCGGCGCCGATGTTGAGGTGCAGGGTGAACGGCGAGTCCGGCGACTTCAGCCCGCGCGCGATGTCGACCCGCACCGGCCCCACCGGCGATCGCCAGCGCACGCCGAAGCCGACCCCGGTATGCAGGTCCGGCTTGCTGCCATCGAATGCGCTGCCGCTGTCGACGAACACCGCCGCCCCCCACGGACCCTTGAAGTAACGCTCGTACTCGATGCTGGCGGTGACCACGTTGCTCGCGCCGACCGCGTAGGCGTTGCCGGCGGAATCGATGATGCGCGGGCCGACCTCGCGCCAGCCATAGCCGCGGATGCTGCGGTCGCCACCGGCGTAGTAACGCAGGCTCGGCGGCAGCTCGAGCAGTTCATTGGTGAAGGTGTGGCCGGCCTCGCCGCGCACCAGCAGCCGGCTGTCATCCTGCATGCCATGGAACCAATGCGCGTCCGCGTGCAGCTGGACGAAGCCGGTAGTGCCATCCGCGCCACCATTTCCACCGCGGAGCTCGAGGGTGCCCCCGGTGCCGCGGCGCGGGGCCAGGCGGTCGTCGACGTCGATGTATTCGGCGCGCAGCGAGGGGAAGGCGAAGCTGGCGTATTCGTACGACTGGGTGGGCTTGGTGATGGTGAAGTACGCCCAGCGCTCGCGCAGCACGTGCGCGGACGCGACCAGGTTCAGGTGCTGGTTGTACTGCCCGCTGCGGCTGGCGACGAATTCGAGGCGGCGGTTGTCGAGCGAGTCGGTCTGCTCGTCCGCGGCCTGCAGGCTGGCGGTGTACCAGCCATCCAGCCAGGCGAAGGCGGGCACCCGGTATTGCACGGTGGCCAGCTTGCGCTTGCTCGCGTAGTCGATCTGGGCCAGCGCCTTGTGCCCGCGGGCATTCAGGTAGCGGCGCTCGAAGCCGAGGGCTGACGCCGGCGCCGCTCTGGGTCCCGTAGCTGGCACCGATGCTGTAGATGCTGCGTGGCGCAGGGGTCAGGTGGACCTGCACCGGAACCACGTCGCCGGTCTTTTCCGCGGGCTGCGGCAGCACCTCGACCAGGCCGAAGTAGTCCAGCGCCACCAGCGAGCGCCGCAGGCGCTCCAGCTCGGCGTCGTCCCACGGCTCGCCGGGCTCCCAGCCGACCAGCTTGCGCAGCAGCGAATCGTCGATGACCGCCTGCGGCTCCTGGCCAAAGTCGACCGAACCCAGCGCGTGGCGCGCGCCGCTGCGCCAGCGCAGGTCGATGTCCGCGGCGTGTTCGGCCCGTGTCACCGCGACCCGGTGGGCGCTGAAATCGGCGTCGAAGTAGCCACGGCCGGCCAGCATGCGGCTGACCTTCGACTTGCTCGCTTCGTACACGGCGTGGTCGAGCACCTCGCCGCTGCGCGGTGCGAACCCGGCCAGCGCTGCGGCCACGTGCGGATCGTCGGCGCCCGCACCGTCGATGCCCACGTTCCAGGCGCGCACGCGCACCTGGTTGCCGGGCGCGATGCTGATCGCCACGCTCACGCTGCGCTCGCCGTCGCCTTCGGCGTCCGTGCGTACCGAGGCACTGGTGCCCGCTTCGGCATCCGCGCCCTCCGGCCGCTGGCGGTCGCTGCGCTGGATGACGATGGTCGGCGTGTAGTAGCCGAACGGTTCCAGCGCCTCGCGGGTTTCCGCCTCCGCTTCGCGCAGCAGGTAGCTCAAGCGGCGCGCCGACAGGTCCTTGCCCAGTTCGTCGTTGAGCGACAGCGAGAGGCGCACGTTCTGCGCCATCCGCTCGTCGGCGAGGCCGCTGACCTCGATCCGGGTCACCGTGATCGCCGAGGCCGGCAACGCCACGCCGGCAAGGGCAAGGGCGATCAGCAGGCGGGCGGGGCGTGGCGGCATCGGTGAAGGATACCGGGGCAGTGCCAAAGCGCGACTAACCCGAAGGCGTGCCGCCTCCCCTTGCGTAGCAGGGGGAGGCCCGGAGGGGGTTGCCGTTTGCGACAAAGGGCACCGCTGCCCAACCCCCTTGCTTTCGCACGGGAGGGGCAGGGTCAGGCGGACAGGTGCTCGATCGCGGCCACGCTGCCAAGCCGGTCCGCCAGCCGCTTGAGCAGGGCCAGCCGGTTGTTGCGGATCGCCGGATCCTCGACGTTGACCATCACCCCGTCGAAGAACGCATCCACCTGCGGCCGCAGCCGCGCCAGGTGGGCAGGGTGCCGACGTAGTCGGCCTGCGCCAGCGCCTGCCCGGTGGCGGCGCAGGCGGCTTCCACCGCTTCGGCCAGGCGCGCTCGGCGGGTTCGCTGAGCAGCGCGGGGTCCTCGATGGCGGGGATCGCACCCTCCGCCTTCTTCAGGATGTTGCCGATGCGCTTGTTGGCCGCGGCCAGCGCGGCGGCTTCCGGCAGCTGCGCGAAGATGCCGATGGCATCGATGCGGCGGTCGAAGTCGTACAGCGAGGCCGGTTCCAGTTCGGCGACGGCGTTGAAGTGCGCGCCGGGCACGCCCTTGTCGGCGTAGTAGCCGCGCAGGCGGTCGAGGATGAACGCGTAGAGCTCGCCCGCATCCGCCTGGACCGCCTTCGATGCAAGCGCTGCATTCGCGTGGGCAAGCAGTGCCTTGAGGTCGAGGTCAAAACCACTCTCGATGATCGTCCGCGCCAACCCCAGCGCATTGCGCCGCAGCGCGAACGGGTCCTTGTTGCCGGTCGGCTTGAGGCCCGCGGCGAAACCGCCGGCCAGGGTGTCCAGGCGTTCGGCGATCGCCAGCACCTTGCCGATGCCGGACAGGGCGATGTCGTCGCCGGCGAAGCGCGGCTGGTAGGCCTCGTCGATCGCCAGCGCGACTTCGGCGGGTTCGCCCGCGCACTGCGCGTAATGGCGGCCGGCGATGCCCTGCAGCTCCGGGAATTCGTTGACCATGCGCGACTGCAGGTCGTTCTTCGCCAGCAGTGCGGCGCGCTTGGCAAGCGCGGGATCGACGCCGACCTGCGGCGCGATCGCTTCGGCCAGCGCGGCCACGCGTTGCGCCTTGTCGGCCACGCTGCCCAGCTTGGCCTGGTAGGTGACGGTCGCAAGGCCCGCGCCCATCGCTTCGATGCCCTGCTTCAGGTCTTCGTCGAAGAAGAACTTGGCGTCGGCGAAGCGCGGGCGGATCACGCGTTCGTAGCCCTTGCGGATTTCGGACGGGTCGTGCGATTCGATGTTGGCGATGCCGATGAAGTGCTCGGTCAGCCTGCCGCCGGCATCCAGCACCGGGAAGAATTTCTGGTTGGTCTCCATGGTCGCGACCAGCGCTTCCTGCGGGACTTCCAGGAACGCGCGCTCGAACGAGCAGGCCACCGCCACCGGCCATTCGTTCAGGCAGTTCACCTGCGCCAGGTTGTCGGCATCGATGCGGGCGCTGCCGCCGGCGGCCCTGGCGGCGGTTTCGACTTCCGCGACGATCCGCGCACGGCGTTCGTCGGGATCGACCAGCACATGCGCGGCGCGCAGCGCTTCGATGTAATCCGCCGGCGCGCCGATCCAGACGTGCTTGTCGTGGTGGAAGCGGTGGCCGCGGCTGTTGCGGCCGGAGCGGATGCCCAGCGCGTCCAGCGCCACCACGTCGTCGCCGAACAATGCCACCAGCCAGTGCAGCGGGCGCGCGAATCCGTAGGCGTGGCTGCCCCAGCGCATCGGCTTGGGGATCGGCATGCCGGCCAGCGCTTCGTCGAGCACGGACTGCAGCAGGTCGGCGGTCTTCGCGCCCGGGGTGACCGCGCGATGCACGAAGCGTTCACCCTTCGCGTCCGTGGTCTTCTCCAGCGCGTCCCACGCCACCCCGGCCTTGGCCGCGAAGCCTTCCAGCGCGCGGGTCGGCGCGCCGTTCGCATCCAGCGCGATGGTGAGGTACGGGCCCAGCACTTCGGACCGTTGCTGCGGTTGCTCGCCGGCGACCCCCCGGCAGCAGCACCGCCAGCCGGCGCGGCGAGTACAGCGGCTTCGCATCGCCGCGTTCGATCGCCACCCCGCGCTTGCCCAGCGCGGCGATGACGCCATCGAAGAATGCCTGCGCCAGGCCCGGCAGGGCCTTGACCGGGAGTTCCTCGGTACCGAGTTCGATCAGGAGGGGAGACAGGCCGCTCACGCGCACATCCATGGTTGGAAACGGGATTGCCGGTACGAAAAAGGGCAGCGGCCCGGCGGCACGCTGCCCTGCTTCCGGGCAGGGCCGGCTACTTTAACCGACCCCGCCTCGCCTCCGGATCCGCTGCCGGCTCAATACACCACGAACACGGCCCGGCAACCGTCGTCCACCCACAGCTGGCGGCCGTCGAGGCCCCAGTTGCGCCCGTAGATGCACTGCTGGTTGCTCAGCTGGCGACGTACCTCGACGTGCCGGCGGCGCTCGATGTAGCCGCAGGCGGTGTAGCGGCCATTGTTCGACTCGCAACGGATCTCGCGGCCCTCGTAGTAGCCGTTGTCGTAGTCGTCGTGCCGATCCTTGTTGCTGTTGGCGATCGCGGCCACGGCGATCGCGCCGAGCACCAGCGCGCCGGCGACCTTGGCGCCGTCGTTGCTGCCCGAGGAGGCAGTGCCGACGCGGAACTCGGCGCGACAGCCGTTGGTCACCCAGATGCGGTTGCGGTCGTAGCCCCAGGTGTCGCCCTGCCAGCAGCCCTGGCTGCTCAGCTGGCGCGACAGGGTCACCCCGCCTGCGGTATTGACCGCGCAGCTGCGGTACTGGCCATCCTTCGATTCGCAGCGGATGGTCTGCTGCGCCGCGGTGGCGCCGGTGGTGGCCGCCAGCAGCAGGGTGGCCGCGGCGGCGAGCAGGCTGATGCGATGGGTCGCCATGTCAGGTGCCTCCCTGGGCGCGGCCGGCTTCGATTTCGGGCCGGGTCAGGCAGCCGTTGGCGTCGCTGTCGAAGCTGGCGAAGCGCGCGGTGTAGGCGTCCTGCCAGTCCGCCAGCGAGATCGGCCGGGTCTCGGTGGTCTCGCCCGGGCCGGAGGGTGCTTCGACCGCGTCCAGGACTTCGTCCTTGTTGGTGTCCATCTGGTGCAGCCGCCGGCTTGTGTAGTTGCGGCCTTCCTCCAGGTCGACGCAGCCGTTGCCGTTGCGATCGAGCTGTTCCACCACGGTTTCGATCGGAAGCGCGCCGATCGGGGGTGGATCCTGCTTCTGTGCCTGCGCGAAACCGGCGCACAGCGCCAACGCCGCGGCCACGCCCGCGACTTGCGGTACCAAAGGTCTCATCTGCACCTCCACTGGAACCGGCAGTCCCGTACGGGCTGCTCCCACGGCTCCGCGCGGCCGATCCTACATCGATCCGGCCTGGGTCGATGTCGGCGTCAGACTGACAGTGCGGCCTGCCTCAGTCCCGGGAAACCGAGCTTCTCGCGCTGCGCGAAATACGCCTCGGCGACCGCCTGCGACAGCTTGCGCACGCGCAGGATGAAGCGCTGGCGCTCGGTGACGCTGATCGCGCGGCGCGCATCCAGCAGGTTGAAGCTGTGGCTGGCCTTGCACACCTGGTCGTAGGCCGGCAGCGGCAGGCCCAGTTCGATCAGCTTGAAGGCCTCGGCTTCGCAGGCGTCGAAGCGGTGGAAAAGTTCGGCCACGTCGGCGTGCTCGAAGTTGTAGGCGCTCTGCTCCACTTCGTTCTGGTGGTAGACGTCGCGGTAGGTGACCGGGGTGCCGTCCGGGCCATGGGTCCAGACGATGTCGAACACGTTGTCCACGTTCTGCAGGTACATGCACAGGCGCTCGAGGCCGTAGGTGATCTCGCCGAGCACCGGCCGGCATTCGAGGCCGCCGGCCTGCTGGAAATAGGTGAACTGGGTGATCTCCATGCCGTTCAACCACACTTCCCAGCCCAGGCCCCAGGCGCCAGGGTCGGGCGATTCCCAGTTGTCCTCGACCAGCCGCAGGTCATGCACCAGCGGGTCGATCCCGAGCGACTTCAGCGATTCGAAATACAGCTCGACGATGTTGTCCGGCGACGGCTTCATCGCCACCTGGTACTGGTAGTAGCGCTGCAGGCGGTTCGGGTTCTCGCCGTAGCGGCCGTCGGTGGGGCGCCGGCACGGCTGCACGTAGGCCGCGTTCCACGGCTCCGGGCCCAGCGCGCGCAGGAAGGTGGCCGGATGGAAGGTGCCGGCGCCGACCTCCAGGTCCAGCGGCTGGATCAGCACGCAGCCCTGCTGCGCCCAGTACGTGTTCAGGCGCTGGATGAGTTGCTGGAACGTGATCGCGACGGCCATCGGGCTTGGGATTGCGGCGGGGCCGGCTAGTATAAGTGCGCCGCTTGCCCACCCCGCCGCGACGACGCCCGATGACCGCACCTTCCTGATCCTCGAAACCGGCCAACCCGTTGCCTCGATGCGCCGGCATGGCAGCTTCGCCCACTGGATCCGGGTCGCGGCCGGGCTGGCGCGCGACGAGGCGGTGGTGGTCGATGTCGAGCATGGCGAAGCGCTGCCCAGCCGCGAGGGCTTCGCCGGGGCGATCGTCACCGGCTCGGCGGCGATGGTCACCGACCGCCACGACTGGAGCGAACGCAGCGCGCACTGGCTGCGCGAGTCCGCGCACGCCGGCCTGCCGCTGCTAGGGATCTGCTACGGCCACCAGCTGATCGCGCATGCGCTTGGCGGTGAGGTGGGCGACAACCCGAACGGCCGCGAGATGGGCACGGTCTGCCGGACCTGCACCCGCCGGCGCAGCAGGACCCGCTGTTCGCCGGGCTGCCGGCGCGCTTCCCGGCGCAGGCCACCCACCTGCAGAGCGTGCTGCGGCTGCCGCAGGGCGCCACCCTGCTGGCCAGGTCCGGGCAGGACCCGGCGCATGCGTTCCGCTGGGGCGACGCGGTCTGGGGTCTGCAGTTCCACCCGGAGTTCAGCACCACCCACATGCGTGGCTACATCCGCGCCCGCAGCGACGCCCTGGCTGGCGAAGGCCGCTGCGGCCGGCGGCTGGCGCGCGACGTCAGCGCCGCCCCGCAGGCGCGGCGGGTGCTGCGGCGGTTCGTGCGGCATGCACGCCAGCATCCGGGGGCTGGATCGCGCCCGGGTTGAGTATGCTGGGCGCCATTGGCTGGCTGGACTTTGGGGATACCGGAATGACGACGCGTGCCGTGGGACCTGGCGCAGGCATCGAGTGGCTGAAGCAGGCGTTCAACCTGGGCGCAGCAACCCGCAGGCGATCTTCGGCGGTGCCGCGCTGCTGCTGGCCACGCTGGGCGCCGGGGCGATCGGCCTGAGCCTGGTGCTGGTGCTGGCGTCGACCGCGCTGGATGCGGATCCGACCGCCTCGCTGGCGGTCTCGCTGGTGGTCGGGCTGGGGATCGCGATGCTGATGGCGGCGATGATGGTGGGCTACCTGCGCCTGCTGCATGCGGTCGAGCAGGGCCGGCCGGCCGGCGCCGGCGACGTGTTCGCCGGCTTCACCGACCTGCCCGCCAGCGGCCGCGCGATCGGCTTCATGCTGCTGCTGACGGTTGCCCAGTACGTGCTGGTGATTGGCCTGGTCAGCATGTTCGCCCACGAATTCGGCGTCTGGTACATCGACAGCCTGAAGGCCTCGATGGCCGGGCAGGCGGCGGAACCGATGACCGCGCTGCCGCAGGGCTTCGGCACCGCGTTCGTGCTGATGGCGGCGATCGGGCTGTTCGCCTACGCGGTGCAGGCGGTTGGCCTGGGCCAGATCGCGAACGGTGGCGCGGGCATCCGTGGCGCGCTCGCCGACGGCGTGGCCGGCGCGGCGAAGAACCTGTTGCCGCTGCTGGTGTTCCTGCTGGTACTGCTGGTGGCGGGCCTGGTGCTGATGCTGGTGGTGGGCCTGCTGGCGGCGATCGTCGGCGTGATCGCCAACCTGGTTGGCGCCTGGCTGCTGCTGGTGGTCGGGATCCCGCTCTACCTCGGGTTCCTGCTGGCGATGTTCGTGGTGATGTTCGGGGTGATGTATTTCGTGTGGCGCGACATCTGCGGCGAGGGCGAGGCACCGGCCGCGCCGGCCGACGACCGGATCGAACTCTAGAGGCCCAGCACCTGCTCGATCGCCGCCTGCATCGCGGCCTGCAACCAGGCGTACAGCCAGGCCACGGCGGCGACCAGCGCGATCGCCTGCAGCGCCAGCCATGCGCGGGCCCACCACGGCAGGCGCGGCGAAGCGGTGGCGCGGTGCACGCGGGTATCGCTGATGCGGTCGTGCAGCGCCAGCTGCTTCGGCGGCAGCAACACCAACGCATGCCCGGCATTGAGCGTGAGCCAGGACAGGCCGGCGGCGAGGTGGCGCACCAGCGCATGCCCGGCCTTCAGGCGGCGGCCGTGCGCATCCGTCACCACCAGCCCGAGCGCGCGCTTGCCCGGCGTGGCCTGCCACCGCGACTGTTCGAACAGCACCGCCCACGGCAGCGCCAGCAGCGCATACAGCAACACCGGCGTGGCCAGGACCGCGCCCACCGACAGCTCCACCGGGCCATGGCAGCGGCCATCGCCGGATCCAGCAGCAGGCGCCGGGCCAGATCGAGCAGCGGTTGCGGCGCGTCCAGCGCCTCGCCCAGCAGGCGCGGCAGTTCGCGGGCGAGCTCCTGCAGCGCATCGCGCGCATCGGCCAGCGCCCGGCTGGTCCTCGCCATGCCGAGCAGCGCCACCAGTGGCAACAGGCAGGCCGCATCCAGCGACCAGGCCGCGTAGCGCAGCCAGAAACCGGCCGCCGCCGGCGCCTCAGCGCGGGCTTGCGGGGCTGGCGCTGGCACGCGGCGACACCATCGAGGCGGCGATGATCCCGGCCTCGTACAGCAGGCACATCGGGATCGCCAGCAGCAGCTGGCTGACCACGTCGGGTGGGGTCACGATCGCGGCGATCACGAAGATCCCGACCACCGCGTAACCACGGCCTTCGCGCAGCTGCGCCGGGGTCACCCAGCCAAGCAGCGCCAGGATCACCAGCGCCACCGGCAGCTCGAAGCTCAGGCCGAAGGCGAGGAACAGCACCAGCACGAAGTCGAGGTAGGCGCTGATGTCGGTCATCATCGCCACCCCGTCCGGGGGTCACCCGGGCGAGGAAGCCGAACACCATCGGCAGCACCAGGAAGAAGGCGAACGCGCAGCCGGCGTAGAACAGCGCCAGCGCCGAACCCAGCAGCGGCAGCGCGAGTTTCTTCTCGCGCCGGTACAGGCCCGGCGCCACGAAGGCCCAGTCCTGGTACAGCAACCACGGCATCGTCACCAGCAGGGCCACGAAGAACGCCAGCTTCATCGGCGCGAAGAACGGCGAGGCCACCTGGGTGGCGATCAGCTGGCCGCCCTTCGGCAGCTTGTCCAGCAGCGGTTGCGCCAGCAGCGCATACAGCTTGTTGGCGAACGGCAGCAGGCACAGCAGCGCCAGCACCAGCCCGGCGACCCCGCGCAGCACCCGCGAACGCAGCTCCAGCAGGTGCGCCACCAACGGGCGATCGCCGTCGAGGCCCGGCTCAGACATCGCGCGGCTCGCGGGCCGATGCGGCCGCGTGCACGGGTTCGGCAACGCCACGGCGTCCGATCCGGCTTCGGCTTCGGCTTCGGCTTCGAGCGATTCGCGGGTGTCGGCGGCCAGCGCGTGCAGCTCGCGTTCGCTGTCCTCCAGCGCCTGCCTGCCGTCCTGCAGGCTGCGCCGGAGTTCCTCGCTGGCCAGTTCGCTTTCCAGCTCGGCCTTCACCGAATACCAGTGCGCGCGCGCCTTGCGTACCCACAGCCCGGTGAAGCGCGCGGCCTTGGGCAGGCGCTCCGGCCCCAGCACCACCAGCGCGACCAGGGCGACCAGCAGCATTTCGCCGAAGGAGAAATCGAACATCGGCGCGGGCGCGGCTCAGCGCGCCGCGTCGTCGCGGTCGCGCGCGTTCTCGGGCGGGGAAGTGCCTTCCGCCGGCGGCCTGGCGTCGTCGCCGATGCGTGCGGTGGGCTTGGCATCGTCGCCGCGCATGCCCTTCTTGAACTCGTCGACCGCCTTGCCGAGGTCGCGGGCGCCACCGGTGAGCTTCTTGGTGCCGAAGACCAGCAGGATGATCACCAGCACGATCAACCAGTGCCAGATGCTGAAGCTGCCCATGGATGCACCGAAAGATGGAGGAATTGCGCCAATTCTAGCGCCGATCCACCGGCGCCCCGTGGCTCAGGGCTTGCTGGCGGGTGCCGCCACCGGCTCCAGCGGGGTGGTGGTGGCGGGGTTGGGGTCGGCCAGCGGCTGCACCTGCACGCCGTCCGCCGCGGGTGCGCTGTTCGCCGGCGGCGCGGCGGCGGCGCGTGCGCGCCGGGCGGCCGCGGTGGCCTCTTCGAGTGCATCGCGGAAGCCGTTGATCGCGGCCGAGGGTGCGCCCGGGGCGCGGCCTTCGAACACCGCCCGCGGGGTCGTGCCCTCGCCATAGGCGGTGCGGTTGGCGCCGTTGTCGATGCTGAGCACGGCGCCGTCCAGCGCCACCCCGGCGAACAGTCCGCGCGCGCGCGACCACGACCAGATCTCCGCCTTCAACGCGCCATCGGTGGCGGCGAAGGCATTGCGGCCGACCGGTCCCGCGGCGATGCCCGCATCCGCGCCAAGGGTGATCTTGCCGTTGACGATGGAATCCACCCCGCGTTCGCTGCGGAACACCAGGGACCACGTCGGCGGACCGCACGCCCGCCTGCAGGCCGAAGCTGGCGCCCGCGAGCTTGACGAACACCGGGTTCGACCAGGTGCCATCGGGCGATTTCACCGCCATCAGGCCAAGCCCGCGGCGGCCGCCGAGCATGAAGCCGGCCTTGATCGTGTCGGGGACCACCACGATCGCCCTGGCTTCATCCAGCAGGCGGTCCGGGGATCGAGGATTCCGGGATCGACTGGATCTGCCGCACCACCCGCACCGCGTCGTTGGCGCGCGTGTCCTCGCGCTGGCCGGCAACGGCGGCGGTGGCGGCGAGCAATCCGGCAGGACCAGGGGCGAGGCGGGCGGGGGCGATGCGCATGGGGATCTCCGGTCAGGGGCGGCAGGTTGCCATCGTGGCGATGCGGCGATGAATCGATCTTAAGTCGCGTCGCCGGCTTCGCGACCCGTGCGATCCTATGCCAATGCACGACTCCTCCGATGCGCCGGCGCTGCTGCTGGTCAACCTGGGCACGCCGGCGGCACCCACCGCCGCGGCGGTGCGCCGCTATCTCGCGCAGTTCCTGCACGACCACCGGGTGGTGCAACTCACCCGCTGGCTGTGGTGCCCGTTGCTGCACTTCGTGATCCTGCCGCTGCGCAGCCCGAAGGTGGCGCGCAAGTATGCGCAGGTCTGGATGGACGGCGGCTCGCCGCTGGCGGTGCACACCGCCGCGCTGGCGGATGCAGTGCAGGCGCGCTTGCCGGGCTGGCGGGTGGACCACGCGATGCGCTACGGCTCGCCGTCGATGGCGGACGCCTTCGCGCGCCTGCGCGCGTCCGGCGTGCGCAAGGTCCGGGTGCTGCCGCTGTATCCGCAGTATTCGACCACCACCACCGCCAGCGTCGCCGATGCCATCGCCACCGATGCCGGCGGCCTGCAGGTGGCGATGCTCAACGACTACCACCGTGATCCGGGCTGGGCCGCCGCGGTGGCCGAGTCGATCCGCGCGCACTGGGCCACGCACGGCCGCGGCGAGCGCCTGCTGCTGTCGTTCCACGGCATCCCGCAGCGCCTGGTCGATGGCGGCGATCCGTACGCGGCGCACTGCGAGGCCAGCACGCTGGCGATCGCCGACGCACTGGGCATCCCGCGCGCGGAGATCCTGCTGACCTTCCAGTCGCGCTTTGGCCGCGAACAATGGCTGCAGCCGTATACCCAGGCCACCCTGGAGGCGCTGGCGCGCGACGGCGTGCGCACCCTCGACGTGGCCTGCCCGGGGTTCGCGGTGGACTGCCTGGAAACGCTGGAGGAAATCGCGGTGGAGAATGCAGAGGCCTTCCGCGCGGCCGGCGGCCAGGCCTTGCGCTACATCCCCTGCCTCAACGCCGGCGCCGCGCATGCCGACGCGCTGGCGGGCCTGGCGCAACGGGACCAGGGCTGGGCCTGATGCGCGAATTCGAGATCGGGATTGCGCTCGGCCGCATCGCCGGATTGCGCAACCATGGCGAGGGCCCGCGCGTGCTGGCGCTGCATGGCTGGCTCGACAATGCCGCCAGCTTCGTGCCGCTGGCGGCGCACCTGCGCGGGATCGACCTGGTCGCGATCGACCAGCCCGGCCACGGGCAAAGCGCGCACCTGCCGCCGGGTACCGACTATTCCTTCGTCGGCGCGCTCAATGCGGTGCTGGACGTCGCCGATGCGCTGGGCTGGGACCGCTTCGCCCTGCTCGGGCATTCGATGGGTGCCGGGATCGGCAGCATGCTCGCCGCCGCCTGCCCGCAGCGGGTCGAACGGCTGCTGGCGATCGAGGCGCTCGGCGCGCTGGCGGAAGCCCCGGAGCACACGGTGTCGCGCATGCGCGAGGCGGTACTCGCCCATCGCGGGCTGAAGGACAAGCGGCTGCGGGTGTTTCCCGACGTCGACAGCGCGGTGCGCACCCGCCAGTACGCCAGCCGGGTGCCCGGCAGCGGGCTGGACGAGGCGTCGGTACGGCTGCTGGTCGAACGCGGCCTGCGCGAAGTCGACGCCGGCGACGGCACCATCGGCTACGAATGGAGCAGCGACCCGCGCCTGACCCTGCCGACGATGACGCGGATGACCGAACCGCAGGTCGAGGACCTGGTGGCCGGGATCGAATGCCCGGTGCGGGCGATCTTCGCCGACCCGGCGCAGTCCTACCTGCCGGACGCGCTGCGCCGGCGGCGGGTGGCGCTGCTGCCGCAGGGTGAGCTGGTGGTGATCGCCGGCGGCCACCACCTGCACATGCAGCAGGCGGCCGAGGTCGCCGCCGCGATCGGCGATTTCTTCACCGCCTGAGCCGGCGCGGGGGTCAGCCCTCGTTGCCGGTGCGCACCGCGAGCTGGGTGCCGCCGTCGTCGGCCTTCATCAGCTGGTACACCACCTGGCGCTTTTCCTTGCTGTAGATCAGGGTCGAGCTGTCGGCGCCGGACTGCATCGACATCTCGCGCTTCCAGCCCTGCGCCTGCATGGTCTTCTCGACGTCGGCCGAGACCGCGGCCAGGGTGGCGGTGGTGGCGACGTTGACCGCCTGCATGCCGCCCATGTCCATCGCGCTGCTGACCGTGCGCTGCGCCGGCAGGAACACGTCGTCCGGGAAGCCGGCGGGCAGGGCGACGCTGCCGCCGTCCTGCGCGGAGGCGACCGTCATCTCGCCCTGATCGGTCTTGATGCTGACGGTGTCGCCGTCCTGCTCGATGTCGACCTTTTCGCCGCTGGCGGTCTCGACCGCTTTCTCGAACGCCTTCTCGGCGACCGCTTCGCTGGCGCGCTGGCAGCCCGGCAAGGCGACCACGCCGGCGACCAGCGCGGCAAGCAGCAGTCCCCGCGTCATAGGAAGTTGTGGCATTGCATTGTTCCTGGAATCCCTGGGTAACCCGGGCCAACGCAATGCGGGGACTCAACCGGTCAGCAGCGTGCGCATGCGCGCCTTCAGCGCCGGCCCTCGGCGCGGAAATACGACCGCTCGTCGCGCCAGTGCGGGAAGCGCGTTTCCACTGCGTGCCAGAACCGGCGCGAGTGGTCGGCATGCAGCAGGTGGCAGAGTTCGTGCACCAGCACGTATTCGAAGGCGGACGGACGCGCCAGCACCAGCGACAGGTCCAGCGACAGGGTCGCGTCCGGCGCCAGCGAGCCCCACTGGGTGGCGGTGCGCTTGAACACGATGCGGCGCGGCGGGCGCGGCAGGCCGGCGACGTACTTCGGCAGCCAGCGGCCGACATCGGCGCGGCCCTGGGCTTCGTAGAAATCGCGCAGTGCGCGTTGCAGGGCGGCATTGCCGGCGGAGGCGGGCGCGGTGAACAGCAGGCCGCCGTCGCCATCGCGGTCGAGCCGGGTTGCGCGCCCGCCCTGCCAGCGCAGCGGCGCCAGCGTGCCCCGCAGCGGCAGCGCCGTGGTGGCATCCCGCTGCAGGCCGTCACCGGCGTGTCCGGCCTGGGTCGCCAGCTGCCCGGCGAGCCAGCCGCGGTGCTCGTGCAGGAAGCGTTCGCCGGTGGCCAGGCTGGTCCGGGCCGGCAGGGTCAGGCGCACCCCGCGTTCGTCGACGCTCAGCTTGACCCGCCGCGCGCGCGGGTCGCGCACGCGCGACACGTCGATGCGGCGGCCGTCGTCGAGCACGAAGGCGATGGTGTCGCGCTGCAGCGCCGGCGGTTTCGGCGCGATGCGGGCGGGCGAGAGCAGGCGGAACAGGGAACGCATGCGCTGAGTGCAAGGGCTCGCTTCGCGGGGCGCGGCGAACGGCGCGCGCGGCCTCGGGGTTGCGTTACTCGGCCTTGCTCAGCCTGAACGCAGCTTCCAGCACGTTGAACAGGCGCTTGAACTCGCCGGCCATCAGCGCGAAGCGGGCGTCGAGTTCGGCGGCCACGTCGTCGCGGTCGGTGGATTCGAGCTGGTCAACGGCGCCATCCAGCAGCTTGAACTTGCGCACCACCAGGTCTTCGCCGAGGACGAAGCTGACGTGGTCGTCCAGCACCAGCGCCAGCCGGGTCGCCTGCTTGCCGGCTTCCAGGTGCCTGGCGATCTCATCGCCCGACAGGTCCATCCGCTGCACCTTGACCACCGCGCCGGTGTCGGTGGGATCGCGCAGCTCGCATTCGTCGCCGAGGCTGAGGCCGTCCGGCAGCGGGTCGCCGGCAAGCCAGCCGGTGAGGATCGCGCGCGGCGCCACCTCGGCGTTCACCGGCAGCGCCGGGAAGCTGCCGAGCGCGCGGCGGATTTCGCTGACCACCGATTCGGCGTTCTTGCGCGAGGAGGTATCCACCGCGACCACGCCGAGGCTGGTGTCCAGCAGTGCGTCGCTGCGCACCGGCCGCACGAACGCGCGCGGCAGCAGTTCGGTCACCAGGTCGTCCTTCAGCCGCTTGCGGGTGCGCCCACCGGGCTTGCGGCCTTCCTTTTCCTCGATCGCGGCCAGCTTCTTCTGCAGCAGGTCGTTGACCACCGCGCCCGGCAGCAGCTTGTCCTCGCCTCCAACGGTCACCCACAGGGCGTCGTGCAGGCCATGGCTGAGCGCCTCGCCGTGCTGGCCGAACGGCGGCACGAAGCCGCGCGATGACAGCTCCATCGGACCCACCGGCTTGAGTGCGCATTCGGCGAGGTGTTGTTCGAGTTCGGACAGGTCGAGGGAAGCAGGAAAACGGAACATCGTGAGGTTGCGAAAGAACATTGGGATTCCGGTATCGAGGGAGGCGGCGCGGATGCCTGAGGCTTGCCGCGACACGCCGTGAATCCATCCATGGAGGCTCATCGGCGACGTCCTGTCGCCGAAGGTCGCGTCAAGCCTCAGGCATCCACGTCGCCTTCGGGCGTACCCGCCAGCCACGCATGCGCATCGGGCAGCGCCGTATCGCCGCGCTTGCCGAGCGCGATGAAGTCGAACAGGTTCGGGTCGGACAGTTGCGAGGGGCGGATGTCGCCCAGCGCGCGTGCGATCTGTTCCACCCGGCCCGGGGTCTCGCGCTCCCAGGCTTCCAGCATGCGCTTGACCTGCTTGCGCTGCAGGTTTTCCTGCGAGCCGCACAGGTTGCAGGGGATGATCGGGAAGCCCCTGGCCTCGGCATGGGCTTCGATGTCGGCCTCGCGCACGTAGGCGAGCGGGCGGATCACCACGTGCCTGCCGTCGTCGCTCAGCAACTTCGGCGGCATGCCGCCCAATTTCGCGTGGAAGAACAGGTTGAGGAAGAAGGTGTTGACCAGGTCGTCGCGGTGGTGGCCCAGCGCGATCTTGGTGAAACCGTTCGCCGCCGCGTACGTGTACAGCGCGCGCCGCGCAGCCGCGAGCACAGCGAACACATGGTCTTGCCCTCCGGGATGACCCGGCTGACCACCGAGTAGGTGTCCTGCTCGATGATGTGGAAGTCCACCCCGATCGAACGCAGGTAGTCCGGCAGCACGTGCTCGGGGAAGCCCGGCTGCTTCTGGTCCAGGTTGACCGCGGTGACGCTGAATTCCACCGGTGCCTTCTTCTGCAGCTGCAGCAGCACGTCCAGCAGGGTGTAGCTGTCCTTGCCGCCGGACAGGCAGACCATGACCTTGTCGCCGTCCTCGATCATGCCGAAGTCGGCGATCGCGCGGCCCACCTGGTGGCGCAGGCGCTTGCCCAGCTTGTCGGCCTCGCGCTTGCGGCGCTGGGCGCGGGGCAGGGGTTCGGCGAGGGGCAGGTCGAGGGCGCGCATGGGCCGACCATTTTACCCGCCGCCGGCCCCGCGCCGGCGCGCTATGCTCGACGCATGAACCAGCCCCGCGATCCGCTTGAACTGGCGCGCCTTGCGCGGCGCGTGGTCGAACTGCGGACGGAGCACCGCGACCTGGACGGCGCCATCGACCGCCTGCAGGCCGACATCCAGGCCGACGAACTGGCGCTGAAGCGGCTGAAGAAGCGCAAGCTGCAGCTCAAGGACCAGATCGCCTGGATCGAGAACGCCTTGATCCCGGACGAGCCGGCCTGACCCCGGTCCAGGCAATCAATCCGGCGCGTTTTCCGCCTTGCCGCCGGCTTCCTTCGGCACCACCGGGATCTCCCCGGTGCTGCGGGTGTTGTCCGGGCTGACCTTCTCGATGGTGTGGCGCAGCTCGCGGCCCAGCACCACCCGCGCATCCTTGGCCCAGGCGTTGAGGCGTTCGTCGAAGGCAAGCTTGCCGTTGGCGTCCGCCCACACCAGCTTCAGTTCGCGCAGCTGCTGGATGAAGCCGCGGAACAGGCCCTTGTCGAAGAATTCCGGCGCGGTGTTGGCGTACAGCAGCGACAGGCGCTGCGCGGCGAGGTGGCACATGCTTTCCAGCTCGCCGGCGCTGAGGGTGCCGGCGCCGTTCTTCACCAGCACCGAAATCGCGATGTAGTAGCGCTCGAACGCCTGTTGCAGGGCATGCCCGATCGCGCGCAGGCGGAACACCTCGTCGGTCTGGCCGGCATTGCGCTGGAGGATGCCGCCATCGTCGTCGCCGACCTGCTGCAGCAGGCCTTCGCGGACGAACACCTCGATGGTGCGGTCGATGCGCTCGGCGAAACCGTCCTCGTCCCAGGGCAGGAACAGTTCCGCCTGCAGGAACGGGTACAGGCTGCGGCCGAGGCGCTGCAGCTGCGCGCGCCCCATCCGCCGGTTGTTGAGGAAACACACCGCGATCCATGCCGGCGCGGTGAACAGGTGCAGCACGTTGTTGCGGAAGTAGCTGAGCAGGACCGCGTTCTCGTCGTCCACGCTGAGCACGTCGCCCAGCGGGTGCGCGGTGCGCACCAGGGTGCCGATCTCCTCGCCGTGGGCGACGATCTGCGCCGGCGCGTGCGGGGTCACGGTGACGTGCTGCGAATAGGGCACGTCGCGCAGCAGGGCCTGCGACAGCGCGATCTGCGCCAGCAGGTCGGCTTCGCCCATCGCGTGCTTGGGCGTGGACAGCAGCGCCAGCGCCAGCAGGTTGATCGGGTTGACGTCGGCGGCGCGGTTGACGTTGACCTGGATGCCCTGCGCCAGCGCATCGATGGTGTCGGCCAGCCACGCGGGCTTCTCGTCCTCGGACACCGGCTTGCCGTCCCAGCCGGCGTGCGCTTCGAGCACGTCGTCGAGCTTGATCGGCTCGCCGAAGTTCACCACCACCTGGCCGAAGTTGCTGCGCAGCACCTTGGGGATGCCCATCAGCAGCTGCCAGATCGATTCCTTCTGCTTCGGCTTGCCGGTCAGCTCGTCCAGGTAGCTGCGGCCTTCCATCAGCTTCTCGTAGCCGATGTAGACCGGCTGGAACAGCACCGGACGGCTGGGCTGGCGCAGGTAGGCGCGCACGGTCATCGCCAGCGAACCGACCTTGGGCGGCAGCAGGCGGCCGGTGCGCGAGCGCCCGCCTTCGATGAAGTATTCGATCGAGTAGCCGCCGGAGACCAGTTGCGCCATGTATTCCCGGAACACCGCCGAATACAGCGCGTTGCCCTTGAAGCTGCGGCGGGCGAAGAACGCGCCGCCCTTGCGCAGGATGGTGCCGACCACCGGCAGGTTGAGGTTGATGCCGGCGAAGATGTGCGGCGGCACGATGCCGTGGGTGTACAGCAGGTAGCTCAGCAGCAGGTAGTCCATGTGGCTGCGGTGGGTGGGCACGTAGACCACCTCGAAGCCGGGGGCGGCCTGCTTGAACCTGTCCAGGTGGTGGACCAGCACCCCGCGGTAGATCCGGTTCCACACCGGGGTCAGCATGAAGCTGAGCGAACGCACCATCGGGTGCGAATAGTCGGCGGCGATCTCGTAGGCCATCGCGTGCGCCTTCTGCCACGCGGCTTCCGGCTTCGACTTGTCGCGGCGGGCCTGGTCGGCGATCGCCTCGCGCACGCTGTCCGCGGCCAGCACCTTGTCCACCAGCATGCGCCGGGTCGACAGGTCGGGGCCGACCACCACCTCGCGCACGCGGCGGAAGTGGGTGCGCAGCACGCGCGAGAGCTTGCGCACCGTGCGTTCGGGCGGCAGCCCCTCGCCGACGATCGCGCGCAGCGCCACCGGCGGCGCGAACTGGACCAGGGTGTCGCGGCCGTTGAGCAGCAGCGCCAGCATCCGGCGGAAGCGGCCGACGATGGTCCAGTTCTCCGAGAACAGCACGCTGAACCAGCCGCTGCTGCGGTTGGGCGCCTGGCCGACGAAGATCGACACCGGGACCAGTTGCACGTCCAGGTCCGGGTTGGCGCGGTGCGCCTCCAGCAGCCGCGCCAGCGAACCCGAGTGGGTCTTGTGTTCGGGGCCGGGCAGCAGCCCCAGCGCATTGGCATGCCGGCGCGACAGTGCGACGTAGGCGCGCTTGCGGCCCAGCGGGTCGCCGGCCATCGGCTGCAGCGGTGACGGCAGGCCGGCCTCGCGGCAGGCGCGCTCCAGGATCAGCGCGTTGGACAGGCCGTAGTCCTCCAGCACGTAGCAGACCGGCTGGCCGGCGTGGTGGCGGCCCGGTTCATTTGGTTCGAGCTCGAGCTTGAGCCAAGGGTCGATCAGCCAGCCCAGCACCCGCGCCCACAGCGGCGGCCGGGTCACGCGCACCGGCGCGGGCCGCGGCGGGTCGGCCAGGAACGCCGGCAACGGCAGCTGCGGGCTGTCCGCTGCCGGCTCGGCGGCGGCGCGCGCCGGGCCGGCCGCGGAGTCCGCCTGCGCGGGCGCGCTGCCCGTGGTTGTGGCCACGACGGCGGGTTCGGCGGCGGGCGCGGCGTCGAACAGGCTGGGCTGGCTGGGGAGGTCGGGACGGTTGGGCATCGCCGACATTATGGCGAAGCGGGGTTTTTCGCGCCCGCCGCGGCTTGCCTGCCGGCCAGCGAGGCCTCGGCGCGGCGCAGGAAATCGGCCAGGTACCAGTGCCCATCGATGCGCTGCACCGGCACGACTGCATCGATCTCGCTCCCGGCCAGCTGGTAGCGCAGCCGCAGGCGGGCGCTGTCGCCAGTCTGCTCGAGCAGGCGCACCTGCATCCCGCGCAGGCTGGCGTCGAGGTCGAGGCCGTACTGGCTGCGCAGCTGCGCCAGCAGGGTGGCGATGAACGGCGACAGCCGGTTCAGGCTGGGGTCCATGCCCAGCGTGGCGTAGGCGGCGGGGCCGGCCTTGCCTTCGATGCCGCTGCGGCGCGCCGCCGCGACCAGCGCCGCGAAGAATGGGCGGGCGTGTTTCGGATCCGACAGCGGCGCTGCCAGCGCCCAGCCACCCACGGCGGCCAGCGCCTGGGCCACGTGCTCGCGCTCCTCGGGGGTGTAGCCGGCCTGCTTCTGGACGTATTCGCCGCCGAACTGGACCAGGGTCCGGATCGCCTGGTCGATGTCGCGGTCGGCGCCGGCGAATTGGCGGCCAAATGTCGCCATCAACCTCGCTTCGGCGTCGTTCTCCTGCAAAGCTGCAAGCATCTTCGGCAATTTCGCATCCAGCGGGAGTTCGTCCAGCGGCCAGCGCGTGCGCCCCTCGCGCCAGCCGGCGGCGAGCCGTGCATGCAGGTCCGGCGGCACCGCCAGCCGCGCGAAGCCGGCGCCATCGCGGGCCAGCAGGCGGTCGCGCAGGACATTGACCGCCTCCACCGGCTTGCGGGCGGCCTGTGCCTGCGGTTTCACGGCAACCCCGATCGGCGCGCCGGTCCCGGGCGTGCCGCGTTCACAGGCGGGCAGGCACAGGCCGAGGAGGGCAGCCAGGGCGATGCGGCCAACGGCGTGCAGGCGAACGGGCATCGGCATGTCTCCAGGCGTTGCCGGAGTGTCGGTGCCGGCTGCCCGGCGATGCAAGCGTGCACCATGCCGTGGGCCACGGCCGGGGCCGTCGGCCATTCGCTTCGCGGCCCGGAATGCCGCTGCGCGAACAGCCGCCATCCCCGTCCGCGGCATCGCGTGGCTGGACAGCGCGCACAAAAAAAGAGGCCCGGGGGCCTCTTCAAGTCCGGCCGGGCCGGAGGACAGCAGTTGTGGCATGGCTCCGGCCGAGGCCGGATGGATGCAGGCTACCGCCGTCATGGACTTAATGCAATAGATGAATGTTGATCAGATAAACCATTGATTTATTTGGCCATATCCAAACTGCCCAACTTCGCCGCGCGGCGCGCGCCGGGCGGCTGGTCCCAGGCGTTGTTGAACGTTGCCGGCTCCCAGCTGCCGTAGGTCGGGTTGGGCAGCATGAACCAGCGCTCGCCGAACCAGTCCTCGTATTCGCCATACAGGCCGTCGCGGTCCTTCGGCGTGTTCGCCACGATCTCGACGAAATCGCCGAGCTGGTCGCCGAACTGCATCAGCACGCGGTACTTCTGGCCGGCCAGCTTGCGACGGCAGAGTTTCTCGCTGCCGTTCTGCTCGCAGTCCGCAACGAAGGTGCCAAGGCCGAGGAACACGCTTTCGTCCTTGACCGGCAGGCCCTCTGCCTTGAGGTTGGCGATGGTCGCCGCCTGCAGGTGCTCGGCGCGGTTGGAGATGTACAGGATGGTCACGCCCCTGGCCGCCGCGGCCTTGGCGAAATCGACCACGCCGGGGACCGCCTTCGCCTTCTTTTCGGCGACCCACAGGTCCCAGGTGGTGTCTTCGTAGCTGGCGCCGTCGCGCACCAGCCGCGCCTGGTAGGGCGAGTTGTCGAGCACGGTCTCGTCGACGTCCATCACCACCGCCGGCGGCAGCCCGGTGGCGGCGTTGCCGCGTTCATCCGGCACCAGCGCGTCCCAGTTGGCCTGCGTCAGTGCCGCGTCCAGCTTGTCGGCGGCGGCGCGGTACACGGTCTGCGCGACCGCGTCGTACTCGGCCGCGCGCTGCACCCACAGCACCGCGTTGAGGTTGTCGTTCGGGCCGGCGCCGGCCGCTGCCGGCTCCGCCGCTGGCGTGGCTGCGGGCGTGGCCGGTTGCGCTGCGGTATCGGGAGCGGTGAACGACGCGGGCGTGCAGGCCGCCAGCGACAGTGCGGCGGCGAGCAGGGACAGGGTCAGGGCAGGACGCATGGACAGGACTCGTGGACGGGTTCCGGGCCGAGTGTACCTGCCCGTGGTGACCGCCCAGGCGGCGGATCACTCGCCCAGCAGGGCGCGGATATTGGCGATCCCGGCGCTGGCGCGCTCCGCCTTGCGTGCGGCATCGGCCACCGGGTCGGCGCCGTCACGCTGCAGTTCGGCCGCCGGCAGCTCGTCCAGGAAGCGGCTCGGCCGCAGCCGCAGGCGGTCGCCCCAGCGTTGCGCCTGGCTGGCGTGCGAGAGCCACAGCTGTTCCCTGGCGCGGGTGATGCCGACGTACAGCAGCCGGCGTTCCTCGTCGATCCGGCCCTCCTCGATGCTGGCCTCGTGCGGCAGGTTGCCGTCCTCCACCCCGACGATGAACACGAAGCGGAACTCCAGCCCCTTCGCCGCGTGCATCGACATCAGCCGCACCTGGTTGCCGGCATCGCCCTTGTCCGCGTGCGAGAGCAGGGCGAGCGCGGCGGCGAGCTCGCCGGGACCCGACGTCCGCGGGCCGTCGAACCAGTCGGCGAGCTCGTCCAGGTTGCGCCGGCGCGCCTGGAACTGCGCCTCGTCCTTGCACAGCGCGCGCAGCGCGGCGAGCAGGCCGGAGCGTTCGTTCAACCTGCGCACCAGTTCGGCCGGCGGCAACGTGCGGGCGTCGCCGCGCAGGCCGCGGACGATGTCGGTGAAGCCCTGCAGCGCGTTCGCGGCGCGCGCCGGCAGCTGCTTGGCCACCGCCATCGACTCGGCCGCACGCGCCAGCGGCAGGTGCGCATGCGCGGCCAGTTCGGCCAGTTTCGCCAGCGAGGTGGCGCCGACGCCGCGGTTCGGCGCGGCCACCGCGCGCAGGAAGGCGGCGTCATCGTCCGGATTGGCGAGCAGGCGCAGCCACGCCAGCGCGTCCTTGACCTCGCCGCGGTCGAGGAAGGCGGTGCCGCCGCTCAGGTGGTAGGGGATGCGCAGCAGTTGCAGTGACTTCTCCAGCGCGCGGCTCTGGTGGTTGCCGCGGAACAGGATGCAGAACTCGCTCCACGGCGCGGCGTGCTTCTGCGCGGTGAACTGGATCTCTGCGGCGACCTTCTCCGCCTCGTGGGCGGCATCCCGGCATTCCCAGACGCGGATCCGCTCGCCATCGGCGGCATCGCTCCACAGCGTCTTCGGGTGTTCGTGCGGGTTGTTGGCGATCAGCGCGTTGGCCGCGCGCAGCACCCGGTTGCTGCAGCGGTAGTTCTGCTCCAGCTTGACGATGCGCAGCGCCGGGTAGTCGCTGCCGAGTTGCAGCAGGTTGTCCGGGTTGGCGCCGCGCCAGGCATAGATGCTCTGGTCGTCGTCGCCGACCACGGTGAACTGGCCGGGTTCGCCGGCGATCGCCTTCAGCAGCCGGTACTGGGCGTCGTTGGTGTCCTGGCACTCGTCGACCAGCAGGTAGCCGATGCGCTCGCGCCAGCCGGCCACGGCATCGGCATCGGATTCCAGCAACTGCACCGGCAAGCGGATCAGGTCATCGAAATCGACCGCATTGAACGCCGACAGGCGCTGCTGGTAGCGCGCGTACAGCGCCGCCGCCTCGTGTTCGCGGGCGCTGCGGGCGGCCTCGGCGGCCTGTTGCGGCGACAGCCCGGCGTTCTTGGCGCGGCCGATCAGCTGCTTCGCGGCATCCACCACGTCCGGCTTGCTGCCCGGCGGCAGCAGGTCCTTCAGCTGCGCCGCGGAATCGTCGGCGTCGAAGATCGAAAAGCCGCGGCGCAGGCCGAGGCGGGCGTGCTCGACCTGCAGGATGCGCAGGCCCAGCGCGTGGAAGGTGCTGACGGTCAGGTCCTGCGCCGCATCGCCGCGGATCCGCCTGGCCACGCGCTCGCGCATCTCGCGCGCGGACTTGTTGGTGAAGGTGATCGCCGCGATCCGCTTGGCGGGATAGCGGCCGGTATGGATCAGGTGGGCGATCTTCTCGATGATCACCCGGGTCTTGCCGCTGCCCGCGCCCGCGAGCACCAGCAGCGGGCCTTCGGTGTGGAGGACGGCCTGCTGCTGCGGCGGGTTCAGGCCGTGGAGTGCTGGGTTGCGCATGGGGCGCGCATTGTACGTCGCCGGCAAGCGCGCCCCGCGGACGCGCCGACATTAGAATCGCGGCATGGCCAAGCTCTACTTCTACTTCTCGGCGATGAACGCCGGCAAGACCACCACCCTGCTGCAGTCCGCGCACAACTACCGCGAGCGCGGCATGCGGGTGGCGATCCTGACCCCGCGGCTGGACGATCGCGCCGGCCAGGGGGTGGTGGCCTCGCGGATCGGCCTGCAGGCGGAGGGCATCGCCTTCACCGGCAGCGCCGACCTGGAGGCGCTGGTGCGCGCGGACATCGCCGCCCGCGGCAAGCTCGATTGCGTGCTGGTCGACGAGGCGCAGTTCTTGACGAAGGCGCAGGTGTGGCAACTGAGCGAGGTAGTGGATGCGCTGCGCATCCCGGTGCTCTGCTACGGCCTGCGCACCGATTTCCGCGGCGAGCTGTTCGAGGGCAGCCAGTACCTGCTGGCGTGGGCCGACGAGCTGCAGGAGATCAAGACCATCTGCCACAGCGGCAAGAAGGCGACCATGAACGTGCGCATCGATGCGCAGGGGCATGCGCTGCAGGACGGCCCGCAGGTGGAGATCGGCGGCAACGAGCGCTACGTGTCGGTGAGCCGCGCCGAATTCAAGAAGGTGATGCGCGGCGAGGGCAGGGTCCTGCCGCTGCAGGCGCCGCTACCGCTGTAGGCGGGAAACGCCGGCGGTCACCCGCGCTTGCCGCAGGCCGCGCGGATCGCGCCGATCTCGCGCTGCAGCGCGCCGCCTTCGGGCAGCAGCAGCTGGACCTGCGCCAGCACCGCATCCAGTTCGCCGCCGGCCTGCGCCGGCCGCGCCGCGCAATCGCGTTCGGCGGCATAGGCGCGCGCCAGCCAGCCGGCCTTGCGCTGTTCGATGTCGCGCTGATCCGGGTTCGCCCACCCGCGCAGCCGTTGCAGCGCCTCGGCGTTGCCGCGCGCGGCTTCGAAGCGGGCCAGCGAGATCTCCGCCCGGCGGGTGTGCGAGTGCGCCGGGCCGTAGCCGGCGCGGGTCAGCCGCACCGCGTCCTGCAATGCCTCGCGTGCGGCATCGTCCTGGCCGAGCGCGGCCAGCACTTCGCCGAGCAGGCGGTCGCTGTCGCCGACCAGTTCGTGGCCGGGGCCGAAGCGCTGCACGCGCAGCTGGCGGGACTCGCGGACCAGCGGCAGCGCGCGCGCGTCCTGGCCGTCGCTGTGCAGGATCATCGCCAGGTTGAAGGTGCCGGCGGCGATGGTGCCGGGGTTGGGATCGGACCGCCAGGCCTCCACCGCCTGCGTCTGGTACGCGATCGCGCGCTTCAGGTCGCCGCGTTCCCAGGCAACCACGCCCAGGCTGTTGTAGAGGCGGGCGAGGTCCGGATGGTTGCGCTGCAGGCGCGCGCGCATCCACGCGTAGGTGTCGAGGAATTCGGATTCGGCCTCGCCGAAGCGGCCGAGGTCGACGTACAGCGCGGCCAGCTGGCGGCGCGCGTCGATGGTGGCGCGATGCTCGCGGCCATGCAGCTCCTGCGCCAGCGCCAGCGAGGCGCGGCAGTCGCGTTCGGCGGCGGCGAGGTCGTCGTTGTTGCGTTCCAGCGAACACAGGCTGCGCAGCATGTCGATCGCCAGCGGATGGCGGTCGCCGACCTTCTGCCGGAATTGCGCGAGGGCATCGCGCAGGACCCGGATCGCCTGCCGCGGGTTGCCGTCGTCGGCGTGCAGCGCGGACAGGTCGAGCAGGCTTTCGGCCACGCCCACGTCATCGCCGTTGTCGCGGCGCAGCTTCAGCGAGCGCGAGAACAGCTGGTTGGCGAGGTTGCGCTCGCCGAGCTCGCGGCGGCAGCGCGCCAGCTGCGAATAGAACGCGGCGACCTGCGCCGGCAGCTGCTCCTGCTCGCGCTCGGCCAAGGCCAGCAACGGCTGCATCTGGCGTTCGCACCCGCGCGCGTCGCTGAGTTCGCGGCGTGCGGCCCCGCGCAGGGTGGCCGCTTCCAGGCGCAGGCTGGTCGGCGCCTCCGGCAGCGCGCGCAGCAGCTGCGCCTGGCGTTCGAGCAGGGCGTTGGCCTCGCGGTAGTCGCCCAGCCCGAGCCGCAGCCGCGCGACCATGCCGTACAGCTCCGCGCGTGCCTGCGGTTGCCGCGCCAGGCTGCGTTCGCCGCGCACGATGCCCAGGTCGAGCAGGGTGCGCAGGTCCATCGGCGCGTCGAGCGGCGTGTTGCCGGCGCTTTCGAACAGGCCGGCCACGAAGTTCTGCAAGGCCTGCGCGCGATTGGCCTCGCGCAGGGCCTGGCGCGCCTGCCAGCTGACCAGCACCAGCGCGGTCACCATCACCGCCAGCACCAGGGTCGCCGCGCCCAGTGCCCAGCGGTGGCGGTTGAAGTACTTGCGGGTGCGGTAGCCCAGGCTCTCGCCGCGCGCCAGCACCGGCCGCCCGCGCAGGTAGCAGAGCAGGTCCTGCGACAGCGCCTCGGCGGAGACGTAGCGCTGGTCCGGGCGCTTGCCGAGCGCCTTCAGGCTGATGTTGTCGAGGTCGCCCGACAGTTCGCGCGCGAGCCGTGCCGGCGAATACGGCCGCGCCGCCTCCTCGCTGGCGCGCGCCGCCGCCTGCGACGGCCGCAGCGGCTCGCCGGCCAGGATCGCCTCCTCCCATTCGGCGTCGGTCTGGCGCTTGAGGCGGTACGGCTTGCTGCCGGTCAGCAGTTCGTACAGCACCACCCCCAGCGAATACACGTCGGTCATGGTGGTGACCGGCTCGCCGCGGATCTGCTCTGGCGCCGCGTAGTGCAGGGTGAAGGTGCGCACGCCGGTGCGGGTCTGCTCGACCGGCAGCGGCTCGCCGTCGAGCAGCTTGGCGATGCCGAAGTCGAGCAGGCGCACGTGACCGGCCGGGGTCACCAGGATGTTGGACGGCTTCAGGTCGCGGTGCACGATCAGGTTGGCGTGCGCGTGGCTGACCGCTTCGCAGACCTGGCGGAACAGGTCGAGCCGCGCGGCGATGTCGAGCTGGCGCGACTGGCAGTAGCTGGTGATCGGCTCGCCGTCGACGTATTCCAGCGCGAGGTACGGCTGCCCGTCGCGGTCGATGCCGGCGTCCAGCAGGCGCGCGATGTAGGGGTGCGCGAAGCGGGCCAGGATCTCGCGCTCGCGGTCGAAGCGCACGCGCAGCTTGGGATCGGCCAGGCCGGCGCGCAGCAGTTTCAGCGCGACCTTGCGGTCGTACAGGCCGTCGGCGCGCGCCGCCAGCCAGACCTGGCCCATGCCGCCTTCGCCGATCAGCCGGTCCAGCCGGTACGGTCCGATCCGCGCGCCCGGGCGCGCGCTGTTGGGCACCTCCACCACCGGCTCGGCGAGGAACGCGTCATCGCCTTCCTCCAGCGCGAGCAGGCCCTCGAGTTCATCGGCCAGCGCCGCGTCCTCGCGGCGCAACGCGGCCAGGTGTTCGCCGCGCGCTTCGAGCGGCAGCTCCAGCAGCGCATCCAGCAGCGGCGACAGGCGTTGCCAGCGTTCGGCGTCCATTGGTCTGCGCCGGATCGCCTGGCCCCGGGCTCAGGCGACGGCCGGGTCCTTCAGCGAGGCGAGCAGGAACATCCGCGCCTTCTGCCAGTCGCGGCGCACGCTGCGCTCGGAGCGCTGCAGCAGCGCGGCGATCTCCAGCTCGGACAGGCCGGCGAAATAGCGCAGTTCGACCACCTGGGTCAGCCGCGGTTCGACCGCGTGCAGGCGGGTCAGCGCGGTGTCCAGGCCCAGCATGTCCTCGTCCAGGCGGATGCCGCCCTCGATGTCCTCCGGCAGGTCGGTGACCCGGTGCTGGTCGCCACCGCGCTTCTGCGCCAGCCGCTGGCGGGCGTAATCCACCACCACGCTGCGCATCGCCGAGGCCGCATAGGCGAAGAAGTGCGCGCGGTCGTCGAACTGCGCGGCGCCCTTGCCGCGGCCGATCAGCTTCAGGTAGGCCTCGTGCACCAGCGCGGTGGCATCCAGGGTGTGCCCGTGCTGGCCGGCCAGCTGGCGGCGCGCCATCGAATGCAGTTCCTGGTACAGGGTGGCCAGCACGCGGTCCATCGCGCCGCGGTCGCCCTTGTGCGCGGCATCCAGCAGGACGGTGATTTCACCGGAGTCGGTCATCGCCACGGCAACGGGAAACGGGGGAACGTGGACTATAGCCCGGAGCGGCCAGACCCGCGCAAGCGCCGCGGGGGCCGCGGGTCAGCGCTGGCAATGGCCGCACCACACGCTGGCGCGCTGGCCGATCATGGCCTGCTTCAGCGGCCGCCCGCAGCGCGGGCACGGCTCGCCGCCACGACCGTAGGCCAGCAGTTCCTGCTCGAAATAGCCGGGGGCGCCGTCCGGGCTGATGAAATCGCGCAGGGTGGTGCCGCCGCGCTGGATGGCGTGGGCCAGGATCGCCTTCACCGCGTCGGCCAGCGCCTGGTAGCGCCCGCGCGAGACCTTGCCGGCGGCCCGCAGCGGCGAGATCCCGGCCATGAACAGCGCCTCGGCGGCGTAGATGTTGCCGACCCCGACCACCACCGCCTGGTCCATCAGGAAGGTCTTCACCGGCGCGCTGCGGCCGCGGCTGCGCAGGAACAGCAGGTCGCCGTCGAAATCGTCGGACAAGGGTTCCGGCCCGAGCGCGGCCAGCAGCGGGTGGGTTTCGCCCGGCGCCTGCCACAGCAGGCAGCCGAACCTGCGCGGATCGTTGAAGCGCAGCACCCGGGACGAATCCAGCGCGATGTCGACATGGTCGTGCGCACGCACCGGGGTATCGCCGGGCAGCACCCGCAGGCTGCCGGACATGCCCAGGTGCAGCAGCGCGCTGCCGGCCGCGGTGTCCAGCAGCAGGTACTTGGCGCGCCGGCGGATGCCCTCGATCCGCTGTCCGGGCAGCAGCGCTTCGACCTCGCGCGGGATCGGCCAGCGCAGGTCAGGGCGCCGCAGCAACACGTTCGCGACCCGGCGGCCGGCGACATGCGGCAGCAGGCCGCGGCGGGTGGTTTCGACCTCGGGCAGTTCAGGCATCGCCGACCACCGGTTGATTAGACTTCGCGGACTTCATCCGGGGAAAGCATATGCGGAACTTGCTGGTCGGCCTGCTGGCCGCGATCTTGTGCGGTGGCGCCGCGATGGCCGCACCGGCGGTGGCGCCGAAGACGGGCGAGGTGCCGCCGGGGCTGCTTGGCAAGGACCGGGACGGCAACGTCGTCGACCTGGCCCAGCACCGCGGCAAGATCGTGGTGGTGACCTTCTGGGCATCCTGGTGCGGACCCTGCCGCAAGGAGCTGCCCGGGTTGGAGGCGCTGCAGCAGCATGCCGGCGACAAGCTCCTGAAGGTGATCGCGGTCAACGTGAAGGACAGCACCGAGGACTACCGCCTGATGATGCGGCAGATGCGCGGCTTCACCATGGCCATGACCCGCGACCGCGACGGCAAGATCTCCGAAGGCTACGACGTCCAGGCATTCCCCAACCTGTGGATCATCGATCCGCGGGGCAAGGTGGCGGCGCACCACGTCGGCTATGGCGAGGACTCGCTCGACGCCCTGGTCGACGAGATCAACGGCATCATCGCCGCCGAGCAGCAACGGCAGAAGGCCGCCGCCGCGACCGCGGGCTGACATCGTTCAGCGGCCGCGCCGGGGGCCGTGGCATCATCCCCCAGCGTCCCCCCACGCCTTCCAAGACCCCCCCCCACGATGCCTGCGTCCCTGATCGATTTCCTTGCCGGTGGCCTGCTCCAGTTCGGCTGGCCGGCGATGCTGCTGTACCTGCTGGTGGTGACCCAGGTCACCATCTTCACCGTGACCCTGTACCTGCACCGCAGCCAGGCGCATCGGGGGGTGGACTTCCACCCGGTGATCGCGCATTTCTTCAGGTTCTGGAGCTGGCTGACCACCTCGATGATCACCCGCGAGTGGGCGGCGATCCATCGCAAGCACCACGCCAGGTGCGAGACCCCGGAAGACCCGCACAGCCCCATGCACAAGGGCATCGGCACCGTGCTGTGGAAGGGCGGGGACCTGTACCGCGAGGCGCGCCTGGACCGCGCCAGCATCGAGCAGTACGGCAAGGGCTGCCCGGACGACTGGGTCGAGCGCACGCTCTACACCGGCCATGCCAACCTGGGCGTGATCCTGCTGCTGGCGCTGAGCTTCCTGCTGTTCGGCGCCAAGGGCGTGGCCGCATGGGCGATCCAGATGGCGTGGATCCCGTTCTGGGCCGCCGGCGTGATCAACGGGCTTGGCCACTGGTGGGGCTACCGCAACTTCGAGACCACCGACACCGCCACCAACCTCACCCCGTGGGCGGTGTGGATCGGCGGCGAGGAACTGCACAACAACCACCATGCGTTCCCGTCGTCGGCCAGGTTCGCGATGCGCAAGTGGGAATTCGACATCGGCTGGGCGGCGATCCGGCTGCTGCAGGCGCTGAAGCTGGCGAAGGTCCTGCGGGTGGCGCCCAGCCTGGACGTGCGCCCGAACATCGCGATGCCGGATGGCGAGACCCTGAAGGCGCTGGTCGCGCACCGTTTCCAGGCGATGACCGATTACCAGCGCAACGTGCTGAAGCCGGCCCTGCGCGAGGAAGCCGCGGCCGCCGGCGCCAGGCTGCGCGCGCTGCTGCCGCGCAAGCTGCGCAAGGGCATCGTCGACGACGGCCGCTGGCTGGGCCCGGATGCGCGTGCGCAGTTGCAGGCGTGGATCGACGCGCGGCCGCGGATCCGGACCCTGGTCGACTACCGCGCGCAACTGGCGCAGGTGCTGGAAAGCCGCAGCGTCGACGCCAACGAGCGCCTGCAGCGCCTGCAGGCCTGGTGCGCCGAAGCCGAGGCCAGCGGCGTGCGCGCGCTGCAGGAGTACGCGGCGCGCCTGAAGGGTTACGCGCTGCAGCCGGCGTGACCGGGTCCGTCGCCAGGAGAGGGGCCAGGGTGAATTTCGTTACGCGAAACTTCACCCTGGCCCCTTGCCTGTTGCTGGCATGTTCGCTTCCGATGCTGGCGAACGCGCAGGTGCAACGCGCCGGCGACTACCTGTCGAAGATGGATGTCGATGGCGACGGCCGCGTCTCGCTGGCCGAATACCAGGACTGGCTTGGCTATGCCTTCCACGGCATGGACCGCGACCGCGACGGCGTGCTGTCGGCGGCCGAACAACCCGGTGGCCGCGGCACGCCGTTGAGCCTTGCCGAGCACCGCGCGCGCATCGCCGAACGTTTCGCCCGCCAGGACACGAATCGCGACGGCTTCCTGGGCGCACGCGAGCTGGCCGCGCCACCGCGCTGACGGCGGAACCGCCCGCATGCGCCGAAGGTGGAATGGCCGCGCGCGCGCGCGGCTGCGATGATCACCGCTTCATGCCTCGCGGGAGCGCAGCAATGGAGGCCGTGCCCGGGCTGGACCTGAGCCATCCGCCCTTCGACCTGCTGGACGATGCCGGCCGCGCACGGCTGGCGGCGCGGGTGGACATGGGCTTCCATCCGCGCGGCGAGACCATCATCACCGCCGGTGCGCCGTCCGAACGGGTGGTGGTGATCCTGAAGGGCCAGGTGCACGCCTTCGACCTGGACGCCGCCGGCCACGAGCAGCGCTTCGCCGACTACGGCAGTGGCGACATCTTCGGCGCGTGGGCGGTGATGGCCGGCCGCGCGCGCCACAGCTACCGCGCGGACACCGACGTGGTCAGCTTCCTGATCCCCGCCGGAATTTTCCGCCAGCTGCTGGCGGAGCAGCCGGCGTTCGCCGCGTGGTTCCAGGAAGGCCTGGCGGTGAAAGGCCAGCTGGCGCAGCGTGGGCGCGGATCGGAACTCGCCGAACTGATGGTCACCCAGGTCGGCGCCGCGCACCTCGCGCCGGCGGTGCGGGTGCCGGCCGCGACCAGCATCGCCGACGCCAGCGCCCGCCTGCGCGAGGAACGCGTCGACTGCTTGCTGGTGGACGATCCCGCGCACCCGCAGCCCGGCGTGGTCACCCGCACCGACCTGCTCGACGCGCTGACCCGCGCGCGCCTGCCGCTGGAGGCCGCGGTCGGGCCGCTGGCCAGCCGGCCGCTGGTCGCCCAGCAGACCACCGACGTACTGTTCCAGGCGCTGGTGACGATGGCCGAACGCCACATCGAGCGCATCGCGGTGCGCGACGGCGAGGCCATCGTCGGCACCCTGGGCATGGCCGAGGTGCTGTCGCACTACGCCAGCCATTCGCACCTGATCACCCTGCGGCTGGCGCGTGCGCGCAGCCTGGACGAGGTGGCCGAAGCCGCGCGCGGGATGACCCGGCTGGTGCGCGGCCTGCACGCGCAGGGCGCGCGCATGCCGGCGCTGATGGAACTGGTCAGCGCGCTCAACAGCCGGGTGATGGCGCGGCTGTTCGAACTGCTGGTGCCGCGCGAACTGCAGGGCCGCATGTGCCTGCTGGTGCTGGGCAGCGAAGGCCGCCGCGAGCAGTTGCTGAAGACCGACCAGGACAACGCGCTGGTGGTCGACGACACGCTGGACTGGCCCGAACTCGACGCCACCATGGCGCGCTTCACCGAGGCGATGGGCGAGGTCGGCTATCCGCCGTGCACCGGCGGGGTGATGGTGTCCAACCCGCATTGGCGGATGAGCGCCGCGCAATGGCGTGCGCGCCTGGACGAGTGGCGCTCGCACTACGACGCACAGGCGGCGATGGACCTGGCGATCACCCTGGACGCGCGGCCCATCGCCGGCAACGTGGCGCTGTTCGAACCGCTGGATGCGCGCCTGCAGGCGCTGGGCGGCGACGAGCGCCTGCTGCACGCGATGGCCGCAGCGGTGCTGCAGTTCGAAAGTCCCATCTCGATGTTCGGGCAGCTGCGGCAGGACGCGCGCGGGGTGGACCTCAAGCGCGGCGGCATCTTCCCGATCGTGCATGGCCTGCGCTGCCTTGCGCTCAAGCACGGCATCGTCCAGCGAAACAGTTTCGCGCGCTGCGCGGCGCTGGTGCAGGCGGGCGGCCTGGATCCCGCGCTGGGCCGCGACCTCGACCAGACCCTCGCCGTGCTGCAGCGGCTGCGGCTGGATGCGCAGCTGGCCGCGCTGGACGCCGGCGGCGTGCCCGACAATTTCCTGCACCCCGCCGCCCTGCGCCGCCTGGACCGCGAACTGCTGCGCGATGCGCTGCGCGTGGTCAAGGCGTTCCAGCAGCACGTCCGCAGCGTGTTCCACCTCAACGACTGACATGCATGCGTTGTCGCGCTGGTGGATGCGGCGCCGCCACGGCGCGGGCGAGTGGCGCGGCCTGTTCGAACCCGCGCCCGATGGCGAATGGGTCAGCCTGGACCTGGAAACCACCGGCATGGACCCGGCGCGCGACCACATCCTCAGCCTGGCCGCGGTGCCGGTGCGCGAGGGCCGCGTCCTGCTCTCGGAGCGCTTCGAGCGCCGCGTGCATACCGCGCGCGCGTTCGGCATCGAATCGATCCGCCACCACCGCATCACCCCCGACGAAGCCAGCACCGGCGAACCGGTCACCGCGGTGGTGCGCGAGTTCCTGCACTGGCTCGGTGGCCGCCGCCTGCTCGGCTACAACCTCGGCTTCGATCTCGACATGCTGGGCCCGCACGTGCGCGCGCTCACCGGCTTCGAGCTGCCGAACCCATGCGTGGACCTGGGCGACGAGGTCGCCGCGTGCCAGCGCCGCCAGCGCCCGGATGCACCAGTCAACCTGGAGTTGGGCCACATCGCCAATCGCCTTGGCGTGCCGATGATCGGCCGCCACACCGCGCTGGGCGATGCGACGACGGTGGGGTTGTGCTGGGTGGCGCTGCAGCGGCGTGGGTGGCCGGCGGGATAGAGGCGGGCGTCGCGAAGGGGTCGGCTGCCGGCCCGGGGCATGGTTAGCGCCCGCTTACGCGCCCTGCTTCGCGTAGAGCACCATTTGTGTGCAGCGGAACAGGGCGAGGGTTCGCCCGGATTCGCGATGGGTCACGGTGGCGTCCCACACATGGGTGGCCTTGCCCAGGTGCGCCGGCCTTGCAATGCATTCGATCGTGCCCGCGGTCGCGGTCCCCAGGTGGTTCGACTTCAGCTCGACCGTCGTGAAACCGGTGGCCCCTTCGGGCAGGTTCGCCACGCAGCCGTAGCCTGCCGCGGTGTCCGCGAGCGCGATCACGCTCGCCGCATGCAGGAAGCCATTGGGTGCCATCAGTGATGCCTGCACCGGCAACTCGGCGCGGACTTCGGCCGCCTCGACATGGGTGACGACGATGCCGAGGTGGCCGGGCAGGCGGCCGATCCCGATCTGGTTGAAGTGGTCCGTGGCGGACATGCGGGTTGCCTCGTTCGGAAATCAGGGGAACAGGATCACTTGAGCTTGATGACGACCTTGCCCTTCGCGCGGCCGGTCTCGACGTGTGCGATGGCCTCGTTGGTCGCTTCGAACGGAAACACCTGGTCCAGCACCGGGCGGATGGCACCGCGCTCGATGAGCGAGGCAATCTGTTCCAGCTGGCTGCCGCTGGGTTTCATGAAGAGGAAGTCGTAGACCACGCCGAGCCGCTTCGCGCGCCGCCGGACCCCCGCGCTCAGCAGGCGCAGCGCCAGTTTCACGAACGCGGGTGCACCGATCTCCCGGGCGAAGCGGGGATCCGGTGGGCCGGAGATGGAGATCAGCCGGCCACCGGGTTTCAGGATGCGCAGGGATTTTTCCAGCGCCTTGCCGTCCTGGCTGTGGAGGACGAGGTCGTAGTCGCGCAGCTGCGTTTCGATGTCGTCCTTCCGGTAGTCGATGACGACATCGGCACCGAGTTGCTTCACCCATGCCAGGTTCGCCGCACTGGTGGTGGTCGCCACGGTCGCGCCGAGGTGCTTGGCCAGCTGGATGGCGAAGGTGCCGACGCCGCCGGAGCCTGCCTGGATGAAGACCTTCTGGCCCGCCCGCAGGTTCGCGGTTTCGACCAGCGCCTGCCACGCGGTGAGGCCGACCAGCGGGATCGACGCCGCTTCCTCCATCCCCACGTGCTTCGGCTTGTGGGCGAGCGCGCTTTCCTTGATCGCGATCGATTCGGCGAAGCTGCCGATGGCGAAATCGGGCGCGCGCGCATAGACCTCGTCGCCGGCCTTGAACCGCTGCACGCGTGCGCCAACCTGCACCACGATGCCGGCCAGGTCGTGGCCCATGACCTGCGGCAAGCGATAGGGCAGGATCAGCTTGAACTCGCCGCTGCGGATCTTGGAATCCAGCACGTTCACGCTGGCGGCGTGGACCTCGACCAGCACTTCGTCGTCGCGCGGCACCGGCATCGGCATGTCCGCCATCCGCAGCGCGTTCGCCTTGCCGTAACGATCCAGGACGAAGGCTTTCATCGGGCGCTCCCCGCATCCAGCCGCAGGTCTTTCCGGATCCCGGAGTCCAGCAGTGCGGCCGGCGCAAACCGGCGCAGCAGGTGCAGGCGTCCCGCGAGCTTGCCGGCGGTGTAGCGCACCTTCGGTCGCGCTGCGCGCGCCGCCTTCAGCACGACCTCCGCCACCACCTCGGGCGGGTCGGCGATGCGCATCACGTGGTCCATCGTCGCCGACAGGGCCGTGCGGATCTGGTGGTACTTCTCGAGCTTGGCGTCGGCCTCCATGAAGTTCGCGTCGAGCCGGGTCTTCGTGTACGCCGGCTCGATGACCGAAACCCGGATGCCCTGCGTGCGAAGCTCATGGTCCAGGGATTCCGAATAACCCTCCACCGCGTGCTTGGTGGCGGCATAGAGCGCCCCGTAGGGCATCGGCAGGAAGCCGAGCACCGACCCCATGTTGATGATGCGGCCGCTGCCCTGCTGCCGCATGTGCGGGATCACGGCGCGCGTCATCCGCACGATGCCCATGAAGTTGGTATCGAAGATGGCCTGGGCCTGCTCGATCGAGCTTTCCTCGGCGCCGGCCGGGGCGACACCGAAGCCGGCGTTGTTCACCAGCAGGTCGATGCGGCCTTCCAGCCGCATCACTTCGCCGACGAGCGCCTCCACCGAGCCATCGTGGGTGACGTCGAGGGGCAGCATCGCGAAGGGCAGCGGGCCAGCCTGCGTCCCGCGCCTGCTGGTGCCGTAGACCGTGTAGCCCGCGTCGGCGAGGCGTCCTGCGGTGGCCTCGCCGATGCCCGAGGAGGCGCCGGTGACGATCGCGATGGGGTTCGTGGATTTCATGGGAAGCGCCTTGTCGGTGGGGCGGATGTCAGTGGTGGTTCCGGGTCGCTGCATTGGATATGACATGCATCATATTCGTGGATGAAGAAGCGGAGCGCCTTGCGCCCGCTGCATCAGTCGGCGTGGGTGAGGTGGCGCTGGGCCGCGTCGCGCAGCGCGTCGGAGAGACGGGGGTCGTCGACGGCACGGGCGAGGACGAGGGCGCCGACCATGGTGGAGACCGCCACCAGTGCCTGCTCGTGCGCGCCGGATTGCCCCCATTCGGGCGAATGGCGGGCGACGAGGTCGATCATTTCCTTGATGCGGCGTGTCGCGGCGCGCCGCACTTCGGGCGCCTGGCGCGGCATCTCCGAGGCCAGGGCAGCGGTCGCGCATCCGGTCTCGATGGCCTTGGCGTGGGTTTCGGAGAGATACGCCCGGATCATCGCCGGCAGTGCGTCCTGCGCCGGCACGGCGGCAGCAACACGTTCCATCAGCGCAACCGCTTCGCTGCCCGCGTGATCCGCGGCCTCCGCCAGCATCGCGTCGCGCGAGGCGAAGTGGGCGTAGAAGCCGCCGTGGGTCAGGCCCGCCTCCTTCATGATGTCGGCCACGCCGGTGCCGTGGTAGCCGCTGCGCCGGATCGCGCGCGCGGCGGCATCGACGATGCGCTCGTGGGTGGCTTCCTTCGAACGCGCGGCTGTTTTCTTCATATGATGCGCATCATATCGGCAGTCTTCTCCGGTTGCAAGAAGGCTGCTGGCGCGGGCTGCGGGTCACGAAGGCAACCTCCCTGTGCGTCGCCCCCGCCGAACGCCTGCAGTCCGGCTCCCGGCGACAAAAAACGCCGGCCTTGCGGCCGGCGTCACGCGTACCGATGGGGGAGGGATGGCGTCAGTGGCCCGATGACCTGGAGGCACCCAGGCCGGTTTCGGCACGCACCTGCTGGGCCTTGAAGGCGTCGCGTTCCGTGGCCGCCTGCTTGCTGCGGTCGGTGATCGAGAAGAACCAGATCCCGAAGAACGCGATCGACATCGAGAACAGCGCCGGCGAGGTGTACGGGAACAACGCCGAGCCCGCCGGGTTGCCGAGGGTGGCTTCCCACACCGACGGCGACAGCACGGTCAGCACCACCGAGGAGATCAGGCCGAGGAAGCCGCCGATCACCGCGCCGCGGGTGGTGCAGTCCTTCCACAGCAGCGACAGGAACAGCACCGGGAAGTTGGCCGAGGCCGCGATCGCGAAGGCCAGCGACACCATGAAGGCGATGTTCTGCTTCTCGAACGCGATGCCCAGCAGCACCGCGACCACGCCCAGCGCCAGCGTGGTGATGCGCGAGACCTTCAGCTCGGAGGCGCTGTCGGCCTTGCCCTTCTTGACCACCATCGCGTACAGGTCGTGCGAGACCGCGGACGCGCCGGACAGGGTCAGGCCGGCCACCACCGCGAGGATGGTCGCGAACGCCACCGCCGAGATGAAGCCCAGGAACACGTTGCCGCCGACCGCCTTGGCCAGGTGCACCGCGGCCATGTTGTTGCCGCCCAGCAGGCCGCCGGCCGCGTCCTTGAACTCCGGGTTGGCGCTGACCAGCACGATCGCGCCGAAGCCGATGATGAAGGTCAGGATGTAGAAGTAGCCGATCCAGGTGGTGGCCCAGAACACCGACTTGCGGGCTTCCTTGGCGTTCGGCACGGTGAAGAAGCGCATCAGGATGTGCGGCAGGCCGGCGGTGCCGAACATCAGCGCCATGCCGAAGCTGATCGCGGAGATCGGATCCTTGACGAAGGTGCCGGGCGCCATGATCGAGAGTCCCTTCTGCGCCGCGCCCGCCGCTTCTTCCGGATTGGTGGCCGCAGCCGTCGCGGCCTGCACCTTGATCTCCACCGCCTTGGCGAACAGCGCCTCCGGGCTGAAGCCGAACTGCCACAGCACCATGAACGCCATGAAGCTGGCGCCGGCCAGCAGCAGGCAGGCCTTGATGATCTGCACCCAGGTGGTCGCGGTCATGCCGCCGAACAGCACGTACACCATCATCAGCACGCCGACGATGGCCACCGCATAGCCGTAGTCCAGGCCGAACAGCAGCTTGATCAGCTGGCCGGCGCCGACCATCTGCGCGATCAGGTAGAACGCCACCACCACCAGCGTGCCGGACGCCGCGAACGCGCGGATCGGGGTCTGCTGGAAGCGGTAGGCGGCGACGTCGGCGAAGGTGAACTTGCCGAGGTTGCGCAGCTTCTCCGCCATCAGGAAGGTGATCACCGGCCAGCCGACCAGGAAGCCGATCGAATAGATCAGGCCGTCGTAGCCGTTCGCCATCACCGCCGCGGAGATACCGAGGAACGACGCCGCCGACATGTAGTCGCCGGCGATCGCCAGGCCGTTCTGGAAGCCGGTGATGCCGCCGCCGGCGGTGTAGAAGTCCGCGGCGGAGCGGGTCTTCGCCGCCGCGCGCTTGGTGATCCACAGGGTGGCACCGACGAATACCGCGAACATGCTGATCGCGGTCCAGTTGATCGGTTGCTTCTCGGCCTGGCCGAGGTCGCCGCCGCCGGCCCACGCAACGCCGGCGAACAGCAGCATCGCCAGCGCAAAGAGGATGGAGTGCATGCGGTTCATGGGGTGGCGTCCTCCAGGATCTCGGCGGTCAGGCGGTCGTACTCGTCGTTCGCGCGGCGCACGTACAGGCCGGTGATGATCACGGTGAACGCGATCACGCCCAGCCCGATCGGGATGCCGAGCGTGGTCACGCCGGCGCCCAGCGGCCGCGCCAGCAGTTCCTTGTCGAAGGCGATCAGGCCGATGTAGCCGTAGTAGACCAGCAGCATCAGCACGGTCAGCAGCCAGCCGAAGCTGCTGCGCTTGCGCTTGAGTTGCTGGTATTTCGGGTTGGCCTCGATCCGGGCCACCACGGGGTCGTTCATGTCGGACATGCGGGTTCTCCGTTCGTGCGGGCGGGGATCAGAAGCTGTACTTGACGCTGGTGTGCAGGCGGCGCAGGTCGCCATCGGCGCCGCTTTCGAGCTCGCGGTTGCCGAAGATGAGCTCGGCACCGACGTCGAGCTTCGGGAACGGGCTGTAGATCAGGTTGGCGTGGATCGACTGCGCGGACCTGGTGACGCCGAAGCCGGTCCAGTCGGTGTCGTTGTCGAACTGCGCGCGCGAGACCATCAGGTTGCCGCGCAGCTTCGGGTCGAACACGTGGCGCCAGGCGACGAAGCCGGCGAGCACGCCGGTCGCATCGATGTCTTCGCCGGTGGCGTCGAGGGTGCCGTCCGCGCCCAGCGCGAAGCCGACGTAGCGGCCGATGCCGCTGCCGCCGGTGAGCATGTAGCGGATGTCGTCGGTCTTCGACAGGTTGTATTTGCCGGAGACGCTCACGCCGAAGCCGGTGCCGCTGGCGTCGGTGGTCGTGGTCTCATGCTGCAGCTGGCGGGCCAGGCCGGCCACGCTGAAGTGGCCCCAGTCGCCCTTGTTGGTGTAGCGCGCGCTGACGTCGGGCAGGGTGCCGTCGTCGCTGGTGGTGCGGGTGGTGCTGCGATAGCTGCCCACCACCGTCTGCGGGTTCTCCAGCGCCACCGAGAACGGCCCGCTGGTGTAGCGCAGCTGGGCCTGGCGGACGAAGGTGGTGCCTTCGGTCGGGCCGACGAAATCCACCGCGTCCGGCAGCGCGGCCACGTCCTGGAAGTTGGACCAGGTCTGGCCGGCCAGCCACTTGTCCCAGCTCACGTAGGCCTGGCGCAGGGTCAGCGCGTGGGTGTTGGTCGACGCCTGGTTGCCGAGGTTGCTGCTGCCGCCACCGAACAGGTCGAACTCCAGGTAGGCGCGGGTCTTGTGGCCCTGCACCTCGCCATCGGCGGCGAACCAGAAGCGCGAGAACTGCGCGTGGGTGTCGATGTCGGCGCTGGATTCGTCCACGCCACCGACCGGGATCGCGCCCGGCAGGTAGAACAGGCGGCCGGCGCTGCCGTCGGCGATCTCGCCGTCGCTGGTGTCGGTCACCATCGCGTCGACCTTGATGAAGCCGCCGTAGCTGAAGCGTCCGTCGGGATTGCCTGCGGACAGGATCGGCGAAGACTGGATCTTCGGCTTGCCATCGGCCGGCGCAGCCTGCGCAACGCGCACCTGGTCCAGCGTGGTCTGCGTCTGCGCGAGCGTCGCCTGCTGCTGTTGCTGCGCGCCGATCAGCGCCTGCACCTGCGCTTCCAGCTGCGCGATGCGCGCTTCGAGTTCGCGCTCCTTCGCGGTCTGCGCGAACGCCAGTCCCGGTGCCAGCAAGGCGACGAACAGGGCCATCGCCAGGGGCGCGCGGCGGGCGCGGGTCGTGAGTGTCTGCATGGTTCCCCCTCCCAAGGGATGCACGGCTGCATGCCGCGCCAGCAGACCTTGCGCCGGCGCGCCAAGGGCGTCGATTCGCCTTTGGTCGAAGACGCCGCGTGGCTGCGACCAATGTCTAACACCGGCGGCGCGCGCTTGCGGCACACTCGTCCCATCAGTCGTCCTCGGGAGGGATGCCATGAGCAACCAGCAAGAGCGTTACCACGTCCCCGCTGCATTCGCCGCGCATTCGGCCATGCGCCACCGCGACTACGTCCGCGAGTACCAGGCCGCGATCGACGAGCCCGACGCGTTCTGGTCGCGCATCGCCGGGCGCCTCGACTGGATGCGCGCGCCGACCAGGATCAAGGACGTCAGCTTCGACGCCGCCGACTTCCGCATCCGCTGGTTCGAGGATGGCGAACTCAACGCCAGCGTCAATTGCCTGGACCGCCACCTGGCCGAGCACGGCGACCAGGTCGCGATCATCTTCGAGCCGGACGATCCCTCGGCGCCAAGCCAGAAGCTCACCTATCGCGAGCTGCACGCGCGTACCTGCAAGCTGGCCAACGCGCTGCGCAACCTCGGCGTGGGCAAGGGCGACCGGGTCACCATCTACCTGCCGATGATCCCCGAGGCCGCGGTGGCGATGCTTGCCTGCGCGCGGATCGGCGCGGTGCACTCGGTGGTGTTCGGCGGCTTCGCCGCGCAGTCGATCGCCGACCGCGTGCAGGACTGCCAGACCAAGCTGATCATCACCGCCGATGAGGGCATGCGCGGCGGCAAGCGGGTGCCGCTGAAGGCCAACGTCGACGACGCGCTCCGGATCGCCGGGACCGACTCGGTCGAGACCGTGCTGGTGGTGCGCCACACGCATGGCGCGGTGGACATGCAGATGCCGCGCGACCGCTGGTACGACGCGGTGGTCGACGGCCAGCCGGACACCTGCGAACCGGAGCGCATGAACGCGGAGGACCCGCTGTTCATCCTCTACACCTCCGGCAGCACCGGCAAGCCGAAGGGCGTGCTGCACACCACCGGCGGTTACCTGGTGTGGGCGGCCTACACCCACGAGATCGTGTTCGACCTCAAGCCGGACGACCCGCTCCAGAAGGATGTGTTCTGGTGCACCGCGGACGTGGGCTGGATCACCGGCCACAGCTACATCGTGTACGGCCCGCTGGCCAACCGCGCGACCAGCGTGATGTTCGAGGGCGTGCCGAGCTGGCCGAACGCCTCGCGCTTCTGGGAGGTGATCGACAAGCACCAGGTCACCATCTTCTACACCGCGCCGACCGCGATCCGCGCGCTGATGCGCGAAGGCGACCACGCGGTCAAGCGCACCTCGCGCAAGTCGCTGCGCTTGCTGGGCAGCGTCGGCGAACCGATCAACCCCGAAGCCTGGCGCTGGTACCACGAGGTGGTCGGCGATGAGCGTTGCCCGATCGTGGACACCTGGTGGCAGACCGAAACCGGCGGCATCCTGATCTCGCCGCTGCCGGGCGCCACCGACCTCAAGCCGGGCTCGGCCACGTTGCCGTTGCCGGGCGTGCGTCCGGCACTGGTGGATGCGACCGGCCAATTCCTCGAGGGCGAGGCCTCCGGCAACCTGGTGCTGCTGGATTCGTGGCCGGGGCAGATGCGCACGGTGTACGGCGACCACCAGCGCTTCATCGAGACGTACTTCAAGGCCTACCCGGGCATGTACTTCACCAGCGACGGCTGCCGGCGCGATGCCGACGGCTATTACTGGATCACCGGGCGGGTGGACGACGTGATCAACGTCAGCGGCCACCGCATCGGCACCGCCGAGGTGGAAAGCGCGCTGGTCTCGCACCACGACGTGGCCGAGGCCGCGGTGGTCGGCTACCCGCACGACATCAAGGGCCAGGGCATCTACGCCTACGTCACCCTCAAGCAGGGCATCGAGGCCACCGACGAACTGCGCAAGGCGCTGGTGCAGCAGGTGCGCAAGGAGATCGGGCCGACCGCCAGCCCGGACCACATCCAGTGGGCGCCGGGCCTGCCGAAGACCCGCAGCGGCAAGATCATGCGCCGCATCCTGCGCAAGATCGCCGAGAACGCGCCGGACCAGCTGGGCGACACCAGCACCCTGGCCGATCCATCGGTGGTGCAGTCGCTGGTCGACGAACGCCAGGTGCGCTGACCACGACTGGGAGGAAAAGGGGCCAGAGTGAATTTCCCGCCGACCATGCCGACGCATTCGGACATCACGACGGGAAACTTCACTCTGGCCCCTTTTCCGCATAATGCAGCGATGCCCACCATCCTGATCGCCGACGACCACCCGCTGTTCCGCGAAGCCCTGCGGCACGCGGTGGCGCGGATCTTGCCGGACGCGCAACTGTTCGAGGCGGACAGCGCCGACGCGCTGTACGCGCTGGTCGATGCGCAGCCGGACGCCGACCTGCTGCTGCTCGACCTCAACATGCCGGGCGTGCAGGGCTACGGCGCGCTGGTCCACCTGCGCGCGCTGCATCCGCAGTTGCCGGTGGTGATGGTCTCCGGCCGCGAGGAGCCTGCGGTGATCCGGCGCGCGCTGGAACACGGCGCCGCCGGCTTCATCCCGAAATCCACGGACGCGGCGACGATAGGAGTTGCGCTGTCGCGCGTGCTCGAAGGCGAACGCTGGTCGCCGCCCGGCCTCCCCGCCGCCGGCAGCATCCCGGCCGAGGAACGCGACGTGGCCCGCCGCCTGGCCGAACTCACCCCGCAGCAGTTCCGCGTGCTGCAGATGCTGGCCACCGGCCAGCTCAACAAGCAGATCGCCTACGCGCTGAACGTGTCGGAAGCCACCATCAAGGCGCACATGACCGCGATCCTGCGCAAGCTCGGCGCCAACAACCGCACCCAGGCCGTGCTGATCGCCGGCAAGCTGGCGGTGGACCCGGACAGCGTGGTGCCGCCGGGTGAGGACCCGGACCAGGCCTGAGGCGCGCCCGGCAAGCCGGGGTGCCGCGTGCCTGCATCGTTCCGTGGCAGCTGGCCAGCACCGGGTGCGCCGCGCGCGCCCGTGGACTTCCCAATAAAAGACCGGCCCCTTGCGGGGCCGGTCGATGTGAAACAAACCGCATTCGTTCGCTGGATCAGAAGTCGTAGCGGGCGGTGAAGCGCACGCTGCGCGGGTTGGCGTAGTACAGGACCTGGCCGTAGCGCGGGTTGACGGTGGTGCGGCTGCTGGCCGAACGCTCGTAGTAGCCGGTCTCGGGCTGGGTGTCGAACAGGTTAAGCACGTCCATCGCCAGGGTCAGGCCGTCCAGCCACTTCGGGGTGTAGGTCACGTTGGCGTTGATCGTCGCCGTCCACGGGGTTTCACCCAGGCTGCCGCGCGGCGAGTACACGTAGTCGGCGTTCGGGACCACGTTCGGGTTGTTGACCGCGGTCTGCGCGCCCGGCACGCCGCAGTAGCTGTAGTACGCGCCGTTGTAGATGCCCGGCTTCGCATACGGCCAGTAGCTGTAGCAGCTGCGCGGACGCCCGCTCTGCATGATCCCCGAGCCGCCCACGCGCCACTCGTCGGTGAGACGGTAGGAGCCGAACATCTTGAACTGGTGGGTGCGGTTGTTCGGCAGCGAGCCGTTCACGCCGTACATCAGCTCGGGCAGGTCCCAGTCCTGGGTCACCGAGACGTCGCCCTGGCCACCGTTGCCGGTGTCGACCGAGGAGTTCAGCTGGCCTTCGGCGTTGCCCCAGTTGTGCGAGAGGGTGTAGTCGATCCGGCCGGAGAAGTTGCCCTTGCGGTACTGGGCGTACATGTCCAGTGCCAGGTACTTGCGCTTCAGGTCCGGGAACGCGCTGCCGAACTCCGCGGCGAAGTCGTGGGTGACCTGCACCAGGTTGCCGGTGCCGTCGTCTTCCCAGAACGTCGCGACGTTCGTACCCGCGTTGAAGATGAAGCATTCGGTCGGGCAGATGTCGTCGATCGCGTTCTTCAGGTCGCGGTAGGTCGCCTTGGCGCCCCAGGAAAACGCTTCGCTCTCGGTCCGCTCCAGGCCGAGGATGTACTCATCCTGGTAGTGCGGCTTCAGGTCGACCTGGGCGATCGTGCGCGGATCCTTGTCGTAACCGCATTCCACGTTCGACGACATGCCGCCATTGGCGCAGGTGTACGGGCTGTTGGCATTGGTGTACGGGATGGTGCTGAGGCCGGTCGGGGTGCCGTCGGCGGCGATGCCGGTGTAGGTGAAGTACTGGGCCGTGCTCAGCGACGGGTTGGATCCGCGCACCGAGACGTTGTTCGGCAGCGCAAGGTGGTAACGGCCGGCGTTGCCGAAGACCTTGAACGAGGAGTCGCCGTTCACGTCCCAGCTGAAGCCGATGCGCGGCGCCCAGTTGTTCTTCTGCTCGACGTAGGCCTCGCCATTGCCGTTGTAGTTGGTGAAGCCGTCGTTGCGCAGGCCAAGGCTGACCAGCAGGGTGTCGGTCACGTGCCAGCGATCCTCGATGTACAGGGCCTCCTGCTTGACCGTGGTCGCACCACCGTGCTCGAAGTAGTTCTTGGTGACGTAGTAGCCCTGCGTGCCCAGGCCGCCACCGGAGGCCGGCGAACCGACGTAGTGGCTGCCGTCCAGCGCCGCGTTCGGGTTGCTGGCGAGGCCATAGCTCCAGTAGTAGCCGGTCGGACCGACGACGTTGTCGCCGCGGTAGGACACGGCTTCGAAGTAGTCGTAACCCGCGCGCAGCTCGTGGTCGCCGAGCATGTAGTTGATGTCGAAGCGCCGGGCCTTGGTGTCGTCCTGGCCGGCGTAGTTGTAGGTCGGTCCGAATTTCTGCGGATTGGTGATGCTGGCGAACGCCGCCGGGACCACGCCCGAAGAGATGCTGACGTAGGTCTTGGTCGGGTCGTAGCCTTCCATCGGGTTCGGGATGGAGTCGATTTCCTGCTCGCCGTACATGGCCGAGATGCTCAGGTTGTCGGTCAGGTAGCCGGTGTACTTGGCGATGTACAGGCGGGTCTTCGTTTCGCTGGTGCTGCCGCTGTGGAAGACGTCGTTGCGTTCGTTGGTGTCGTAGTTGAAGCCGTAGTAGGCGGCTTCCGACTTGCTGTTGTCCTGGACGCCGGTGAACTCGAGGATGTGGTCGTCGTTGATGTTCCAGTCCAGCTTCGCGGTCCAGCGCGGGTAGGTGTAGTTGTACACGCCCCAGGCCTGCGCCAGGTTGCTGGCGCTGATCGCAGGCACGCCGGCCGCATTCTTGCCGGTCAGGTTGCCGTTGATGCGCGAGGATTCGCTGTCGGTTTCGGAACGCTCGGCGTTTGCGTAGATGAACAGGCGATCCTTGATGATCGGGCCGGCGACGTAGAAGCCGTAGGTCTGGTTCTCGGACGTGTTCTCGCGGTTGAGGTCGTACAGCTTGCCGTCGGTCCAGTTCGCCGGGTTGTTGCCGGCGGTGGTGTTGTAGTGGGTGGTCGCGTTCCAGGCACCGGTCTCCGGGTAGTACCGGTCCTTCGCGTCGGCCCGCAGGAATTCCGGGGTGAAGATCGCGTATACGCCACCCTTCCACTCGTTGGTGCCGCGCTTGGTGACGAGGCTGATCACGCCGCCGGTGCTGCGGCCGAACTCGGCGCCGTAGCCGCCAAGCAGCACCTGCTGCTGGGCGATGGAGTCGAAGCCCAGGCTGGTCGCGCCGATCGCGGTGAGCGGGTTGGTGACCGGGTAGCCGTTGATGTAGTACGCGTTTTCGGACGCGGCGGAACCGCCGAAGCTGCCGACGTTGGCGGACGAACTGTTGTAGGCGGTGGAGTTGATCACGCCCGGCGCCAGCAGGGCGACGGCGTTGACATCGCGCGGAACCGCGATTTCCTGCAGCTGCTCGGCGGTGAACACGGTGCGGGTGTCGGTCTGCGACACGTCGATCCGCTCGACCTGGCTGCCGCTCACGACAACTGCCTCAAGGGTGGTGGCGCCGCCGAAATCGACCTGGACGCCGGACGCAACCAGCACGGTCACGTCGCGCGCATCGCTCCCCGAGGTGACCTTGTAGCGGCCAGCCGGAAGCGCCGCGGCGTTGTACTTGCCGTCGGCACCCGCGGTGATGGTGCGGGTCAGGCCGGTGTCGCTGACGATGGTGACGGTCTGGCCGGGGTCGGCCTTGCCGAAGATGCTGCCGGAGGTGCTCTGGGCTTGGACACCGCTGGCAAAGCACATGCCGAGCGCGATCGTGAGCGCACTGCGCTTCAGGCGCTTGGCGAGATAGTTTGAAGCCATAGTCGTGAATCCCCCATTGAGGAACAGCTGTGACGGGAAACATGTGTCGGAACACATGATCGGCGCGTCTGGATTGCGCCAGACTCCCCCGATTCTAGGGCATTTCACGAAACAGTAACATTCAGGGCGTCGGGACCACCTTCAGGGCGTGGGAACTACCGGTCCAGGACCGCGGCTGGGGTAGACAGTGCCTGCTCAGCGAAGCCCGCCGCGAATGACCCGTCGCAACCTTCATCCGGATACGCGGTCGCCTCCATGTTGCGCGGCGAGGAAGGCGCGCAGCGAGGCCGGCTTGACCGGCTTGGTCAGGACCCGGTAGCCGCGTTCGCGGGCGGCGAGTTTCAGCGCATCGCTGCCGTCGCCGGTCAGCAGCGCGCCGGGCAGCTCGCGGCCGGCGGCCGCGCGCAAGGCATCCAGCGCATCGAGGCCGTCCATGCGGTCGTGCAGGTGGTAGTCGACCAGCAACACCTGCGGCGAGGTCGGCATCGCCGCCAGCGCCTCGTCCACCGTTGCCGCCACCGCGACCTGCACGCCCCAGCGCGCCAGCAGGGCCTGCATGCCGGCGAGGATCTCGCGGTCGTTGTCCAGGCACAGCACGCGCAGTCCGTGCAGCGCATCGTCCTGCACCGGCCGTGCATCGCGTTCCGGCGCCGGCGCGGGCAGGCGGGCGGCGCGCGGCACCCGGATCGCGAACACGCTGCCGCGGCCGACCCGCGACTGCACCGCCAGCGGATGCCCCAGCACGTGCGAAATGCGCTGGCAGATCGACAGGCCCAGGCCCAGCCCGCGTTCGCCACGGTCGCCGGGTTGGTCGAAGCGGTGGAACTCCTCGAAGATCTGCCGTAGGTGCGCCCGCGGGATGCCGGGCCCGGTGTCCCACACTTCCAGCGCGATGCCGTCGCGGCGCTGGCGCGCCGCCAGCAGCACGCCGCCGGCCTGGGTGTAGCGCAGCGCATTGCCGATGAAGTTCTGCAGCGCGCGCCGCAGCAGGTGGCGGTCGCTGCGCACCGGGATCGCGCGCGACGCATGCACGCGCAGGGCAAGCCCGCGCTGGGCCGCCGTTGGCGCGTATTGCGCGGCGAGTTCGCGCAGCAGTTCGGCGGCGTCGAAATCGGCCGGCTGCGGCTGCAGCACGCCCGCATCCAGCCGGGAGACGTCGAGCAGGCCGTCCAGCAGTTCTTCCGCCGCGCGCAGCGAGGCGTCCACGCGGGTCGCCAACCGCGCCTGTTCGGCGGGGTCGTCGCTTTCGCGCATGGCGGAGGCGAACAGGCGCGCGGCGTTCATCGGCTGCAACACGTCATGGCTGATCGCGGCCAGGAAGCGGGTCTTGCTCTGCTGCGCGGCCTCGGCCTCGCGGGTGCGCAGTTCGACCCGCTGCTCCAGGGTCTCGTTGACCTCGCGCAGCGCCTGTTCGACGCGCTTGTAGTCGCTGATGTCGCTGTAGCTGGTGACGTAACCGCCGCCGGGCAGCGGCTGTCCGTGCATTTCGATGACCTGGCCGTTGGCGCGCACGCGCTCGAACACGTGCGGCGTGCCCGCGCGCAGGTGCTCCAGCCGGCGTTCGATGTGCGCCTCGGCGTCGCCCGGCCCCATCTCGCCGCGGGCGGCGTTCCAGCGCAGCAGGTCGGCGACCGGCCGGCCGACGTAGAGCATGCCGTCGGGGTAGTCGAACAGCTGCTGGTAGCGGCGGTTCCAGGCGACAAGCCGCATCTGCGCATCGACCACGCTCACCCCCTGCGCGATGTTCTCGAGGGTGGTGGTCAGCACCTCGCGGTTGTAGCGCAGGGCGTTGCTGGTTTCGTCCAGCAGGCTGACCACTTCGCCCAGCTCCATGCCCGAACCGCGCAGCACCGAGGTCAGGGTGCTGCGTGCGGAGGCGGCGCCCAGCGCGGACGCCAGCAGGCGCTCGGTGTGCTGCACCAGCGCGCGGTCGGCCGGCTGTTCGGGATCCCACGGCCGCGCCAGGCTGCCGGCGTATTCCTGGAAGGCCCGCCGCGCATGCGCCTCGCCGAGGATGCGTTCGGCCAGGGTCAGCAGTTCGCTGCCGCGCACCTTGCCGGCCCAGCCGCCGGGCGCCAGCGCCGGCTGGTGCGCGTAGGGATCCAGGTATGCGGCGGCGGCCAGCTGGTCCTGCAGCAGCGGCCGGTAGCGCATCGACACGAACACGAACGCGGCCACGTTGCCCAGCAGCGACCAGAACACGCCGTGGGTCAGCGGATCCCAGCCGCGCAGCCCGAACAGCGACTCCGGGCGCAGCCAGGCCAGGCCCAGCGGGCCTTCGCGCAGCCAGTCGGGGCTGGGTCCATTGCCCTGCAGCAGCGCCGGCAGCAGCAGGCACCAGGCCCACAACGCGGCCCCGCTGAACAGGCCGGCATAGGCGCCGGCACGGCTGGCGCCGCGCCAGTACAACCCGCCGATCAGGGCCGGCGCGAATTGCGCCACCGCGGCGAATGCAAGCAGGCCGTGCTGGGCAAGGAACTGCTGGCCCAGCGCGTGCCGGTGGTAGGCGAATGCGACCAATGCCAGCAGCAGGATCGCCACCCGGCGCACCCACAGCACCTGGCGTTCGATCGCCATCCGCTGCGAAAGCACCCCGCGCCGCAGCAGCAGCGGCAGCACCAGGTCGTTGCTGACCATGGTCGACAGCGCCACGCTGGCCACGATCACCATGCCGGTGGCCGCGGACAGGCCGCCGATGTAGGCCGCCAGCGCCAGCCACGGGTGGCCGTGCGCCAGCGGCAGCGCCAGCACGAAGCTGTCCGCGGCCAGCCCGTCCGCGCCGGGCAGCGCCTGCCCGGCCAGCGCGATCGGCAGCACCATCGCGCTGACCAGCACCAGGTAGCCGATGAACAGCCAGCGCGCCGGCTGCAGGTCGGCCGGGTCCTGGCACTCGACCACCGCCACGTGGAACTGGCGCGGCAGGCACACGATCGCGGTGAACGCGAGCAGGGTCTGGGCGAGGAAGCCCGATGGCAGGGTGGCGCTGGCGAATGCGCCGGCACCGGCCGCGACCCGGGTGCCGATGCCGCCCCCGCCCGGCAGGTGCAGGATTGCCAGCGCCCCGATCGCCACGAACGCCAGCAGCTTGACCAGCGATTCCAGCGCGATCGCCAGCACCATCCCGCGGTGGTGCTCGGTGGCATCGATCCGGCGGGTGCCGAACAGGATCGCGAAGGCCGCCAGCAGCAGCGCCACGTACAGGGCCGGGTCGGCATACCACTGCGCCGCCAGCGGTTGCCCGCTGAGCACGCCCACGCTCATCCCCACCGCCTTGAACTGCAGCGCGAAGTAGGGGATCGCGGCGATCACCGCCAGCACCGCCACCGCCGCCGCCAGCCCGCGTGCGCGCCCGTAGCGCGACGACAGGAAGTCGGCGATCGAGACGATCCGGTGGCGGGTCGAGGCCAGCACCAGCCGCTCGAGGATGCGCCAGCCGAACAGCAGCAGCAGGATCGGCCCCAGGTAGATCGGCAGGAACCCCAGTCCGGCGCGCGCGGCGGTTCCGACCGCGCCGTAGAAGGTCCACGACGAGCAGTACACCGCCAGCGCCAGGGCATAGACGGTGGCGCGCGCGCGCGGTCCCTGCGCCAGCTGCGGCCGGCGTTCGCCCAGCCAGGCGACGGTGAACAGCAGGCCGACGTAGGCAAGCGCCACCAACAGCAGGATCCAGCCGGACATCATGCGTGCGCGCTCCGCATCCGCGATCCGGCCGAGTGTACGGGGCGGCGGGCGTGGCCCGCGCGCCCGGTATCATCCTTGCTGCATGGACCACGCGCCCGAGACCCCACCGCTGGCCTTGCCGCAATCCCGCCCGTGGGGGCGGGTGTTCGTGCGACGGGTCGGGCTGGGGATTGCCGGCTTCGCGCTGCTGGTGCTGCTGGACTGGCAGCCGTCGCTGGGCCTGCTGCGTGGCCTGCTGCCGGGGATGGTGCTGAAGCCGCTCGCCGCCCTTGGGTTCCTGCTGGCGGGGCTGGTGCTGGCCAACGAAGCGCGGCGGGTGCCGTGGCCGGCGGTTTCGGTGCTGTTGTCGGTCGCGATCGCGGTGGCCGGCGCGGCCAGCCTGCACGCGGACCTTGCCGGCGTGGCCCTGGCCAGCGATCGCTGGTTCCCGGATCCGGAAGCGGCCATCACCAGCGGCATCGCTGGCCGGATGTCGCCGCTCACCGCATGCGGCCTGTTGTTGCTGGGCCTGCTGGGCGCGCTGCGCCTCGATGGTGCATGCCTGCGCCTGCGCCACGGGCTGGCGCTGCTGGTGCTGGGCATCGCGATGTTCACCCTCGCCGCGTACGGCCAGCAGGTGGGGGACGCCGCGTTCCTGCCGGTGCCGCTGCTTGCCGCCGGATTGTTCCTGGCCGCGGCGCTGGCATGGCTGGCGGTGCTGCCCGCGCGCGGGCTGCTGCACGTGGTCCATTCCACCGGCATCGGCGGGCTGGTCTCGCGCCGGCTGTTGTTGCCGGCGCTGCTGTTGCCCGGCCTGCTGGGGGTGCTGGCGCGGTTGGCCGGGTCGCGTGCGGGGTGGTCGGCCATCACCGTGGCGTCGATCCAGGCGCTTGCCACCGGGGCGTTGCTGGCGTGGATGATCTGGTGGGTGGCGACCCTGCTGGAACGCCTGCAGCGGCAGCGCGACGAGGTGCGGGTGCTGCATGACGAAAGCCACACCGATGCGCTGACCGGCCTGCCCAACCGGCGCGCGTTCGACGAGGCGATCGCCGTCCTGGGCCAAGGGCGGCGCGGGCACGACCACGGGGGTTCGCTGCTGTTGCTCGACCTCGACCGGTTCAAGGACTACAACGACCGCTTCGGCCACCAGGCCGGGGACGCGGTGTTGCGCCAGGTCGGTGCCTTGCTGCGGCATGCGGTGCGCCCGAGCGACCTGCCGGCGCGCTACGGCGGCGAGGAGTTCGCGGTGTTGCTGCCGGAGGCCGGGATCGAAGAGGCGATGCAGGTGGCGGAACGCATCGTCCGTGCATTCCGGGCCGTGGCATGGCCCGGGCGGGCGGTCACGATCAGCGTGGGCGCCGCGGCATTGGCCGCTTCCGAGTCCGCGGACGCACTGGTCGGACGCGCCGATGCGGCGCTGTACGCGGCCAAGGCGGCGGGCCGCGACCGCGTGGTGCAGGCGGCGGCGCCTGCGCAGCCTGCACCGGCATAGGGATGCCGGAAACGCGAAAGCCCGCCGATGAGGCGGGCTTCCTGGGTATCCGGTGATACCGAAGGCTTACTTGATCTTGCCTTCCTTGTAGGTCACGTGCTTGCGGACGACGGGGTCGTACTTGCTGACCTCCATCTTCGCCGGCGTGTTCTTCTTGTTCTTGTCGGTGGTGTAGAAGTGGCCGGTGCCGGCCGAGGAGATCAGACGGATCTTGTCGCGCTTGCTTGCCATGGTGTGATCTCCTTAGACCTTCTCGCCCTGCTTGCGCAGGTCCGCGAGGATGGCGTCGATGCCATTCTTGTCGATGGTGCGCAGGGCCGCGGCGGAAACGCGGAGCTTGACCCAACGGTTCTCGGAAGCGACCCAGAAGCGGCGCTCGTGGAGGTTGGGCATGAAGCGACGGCGGGTCTTGCGATTGGAATGCGAGACGTTGTTACCGGAAACCGTGCGCTTGCCGGTCACTTGGCAGACTTTGGACACTGTGCACCTCGATGGTGTTTTGGTTGTCGCCCGTAGCCCGGGAGACGGCGGCCCCGACGCAGCCCGGAGGGCATGCGGCACACGAAACGGGAAGGCATGTCGCGCTGCCAATGGCGGGCCGGATTCGTGTTCCGGGGCCGCCCGGAACCAGCCAGAAGGCGGTAACGGACGCAGCGAGCCGCGCATTATGCGGACAAATGCCTTTGCAGGCAAGCACTTGGGGTTATGGGCGGCCGCCCACCAGCGCGGGGCGTCCGGCTAGCGGCCCTTGGCCTCGGCAATGAACGCCCGTATCTGCGAGTCCAGCACCGGCAGCGGCACCGAGCCCTGCGCCAGCACGGCGTCGTGGAAGGCGCGGACGTCGAACTTCGGGCCCAGCGCGGCTTCGGCTTCGCGGCGCAGGCGCATGATCGTGATCTCGCCCAGCTTGTAGCTCAGGGCCTGGCCGGGCCAGCTGATGTAGCGGTCGACCTCGGTGGTCACCTCGTGCTCGCTCAATGCGGTGTTGTCGCGCAGGAAGGCCAGCGCCTGCTCGCGGGTCCAGCCCTTGTGGTGGACGCCGGTGTCGATCACCAGACGGCAGGCGCGCCACATTGCGTAGGTCAGGCGCCCGAAATCCTCGTACGGGGTTTCGTAGATGCCCATCTCCTTGCCCAGCCATTCCGAATACAGGCCCCAGCCCTCGCCATAGGCGCTGATGTACTCCTTGCGGAAATCGGGCACGTCGCCCTGCTCGCGCGCCAGCGAGCCCTGCAGCGAATGACCCGGCGCCGATTCATGCAGGGTCAGGGCGGGCAGGTTGTACAGCGGGCGGCTGGGCAGGTTGTAGGTGTTGACCCAATAGGTGTCGGCGCCGCCGCGGCCGGCGGTCCAGTACGGCGCGATGTCCGGCGGCACCGGCACGATGGTGAAGCGCCCGCGCGGCAGGGTGCCGACCAGTTTGCCGATCTGCCCATCCACCCGCTTGGAAATCCACGCGGCGCGGTCCAGCAGTTCCTGCGGGGTCTTGGCGTAGAACCGGGGGTCCGTGCGCAGGAAGGCGAGGAAGTCGGCGAAGCGGGTTTCCCTGGATGCACCCTGGAAGCCGAGCCCGTCGATGATGGTGTCCATCCCGGCGCGGATCGCGGCGACTTCGGCCAGGCCGATCGCGTGGATCTCGTCCGCGGACAGGTCCAGCGTGGTGTATCTGCGGATCTGCTCGCGATACCAGGCCTCGCCATCCGGCATCGCCTCGGCGGCCAGCGTGGTGCGTGCGTTCGGGATGTATTCGCCGCGGAAGAACACCAGCAGCTTCGCGAACGCGGGGACCACCGCATCGCGGATCGCGGCCCGGCCTTCGGCGCGCAACGCTTCCTGTTCGGCGGCCGGGATCGACGCCGGCATGCTGCGATACGGATCGAAGAAGTTGGACGACTCGATGTCCTTGAGCCCGGCGACCATCGCGATCGACCCGTCGCGCCCGTCCAGCACCGCGCGCGGCACCGAGAACCCGCGCGCCAGGCCCGCGCGCATGTTGGCCACCTGCTGCTCGAAATGGCGGGGCACGTCGCGCAGGCGCGCGGCGTAGGCGCGGTAGCCGGCGGCATCGCGCGGGGTGGCGCGGGCCATGAAGCCGAGGTCGGACCAGAACGCACTGTCCGCGTTGAACGGCATCTCGTAGTCGCGGTAACGGATCTCCGCCGCCATGTGTTCGATCTGCGGCCGGTACACCGCGAAGTTGACCCGGTTGGCGGCGGAGAGCTTGCCGGCATCGATGCCGTCGAGTCGCTTCAAGACGCCATCGAGGTAGGCGAGCCGCCGCGCCTGTGCCGCCGGGCCGACGTCGGCCAGCGTGGTCGAGGGCTTGCGCGCGCGGTTGTCGCTGTCCTCGTCCCAGCTGGGCGCCTGCTGGCTGCGCCAGTCCCACTCGGCCTTGTAGATCGACTCGAAGGCCTTGTCAGTGATGTTCGCTGGTGCTTGTGCGTGCACAAGTGTGGGCAGCAGCAGGCAGCAAGCAAGGAGGAAGGATTTCACGTGGCGGCACCCGGCATCGAGGGAAAGGGGGCCAGGGCGGATCTTGCGCCGTCCACGTCTGGCAAGTTCGATCAGGCTTGTCGCAAAACTCCACCCTGGCCCTTTTCCGCATCGCGCCGAACGGCTAATGCTCGGCGCGGTCGCGGTGCCAGCCGCGGTGCCTGATGTCCAGGTACAGGCTGTAGCAGGCGGTGAAGCTGGGGAACAGGTTCTGCAGGATGCCGACCGCGTCGTTCTTGCCGAAGATGAAATAGCTCAGCGTCATCAGGCTGCCGAGGATGCTCATGTACCAGAACAGGCGCGGGATCACCGGCTTGCCCTGGCGCTTGCTGGCGATGAACTGCACCAGCCAGCGGCCGCCGAACATCAGCGCGCCGACCAGGCCGATCAGCTTCCACGGGGTCATGTGGATGCCGGTCCACTGCAGCCACGGAATCGCGGCGTTCATGACATCGGGCGTCGATTCGATCACTTCGACAACTCTTCGACCGCGGTGCGGCGGCTGCGCACGATCAGCCAGGCCACCCCGCGCAGGTCGCGGATGCCGACCAGCGCGCGGCCCAGGTTGTTGTACTTGGACACGCCGGCGGTGCGGTGGCGGTGGTTGACCGGCACGCTCACGGTCTTCCAGCCGGCGCGCTGCATCAGCGCGGGCAGGTAGCGGTGCATGTGGTCGAAGTAGGGCAGGTCGAGGAAGGCGTCGCGCTCGAACAGCTTGATCCCGCAGCCGGTGTCCGGGGTGTCGTCGCGCAGCATGCGCGCGCGGATCGCGTTCGCCCACTTGGACGCCCAGCGCTTGCTGCCGGAATCCTGCCGGTTCACCCGCCAGCCGGCGAACAGCTTGATGCCTGCTGCCGCGGCGTCGCGTTGCGCGAGGAGTTTCGGGATGTCGGCGGGATCGTTCTGGCCGTCGCCGTCGAGGGTGGCGATCCACGGCGCGCGCGCGGCCTTGACCCCGTTGCGCACGGCGGTGCTCTGGCCGGCGTTCGTGAGGTGGCGGATGACGCGCAGCTCAGGCGTGGTCACCTGCAGTGCACGCAGGCGTTCGAGCGTCGAATCGCGCGAAGTGTCGTCGACGTAGACGATCTCGAAATCGACCAGCCCGCGCAGCGCGGCCACGATCTCGCCGACCAGCGGGGCGACGTTGTCTTCCTCGTTGTGGACCGGCACCACGACCGAGAGTTGCGGCGTTGCGCTCATCTGGCGGCGGCCCTCAAGCCCGGGTGCGCAGGCGTTCCAGCACGCCATCCAGCGATTCCAGGTCGCTGTAATGGATCACCAGCCGGCCCTTGCCGCCGCGTCCGTGGAGGACGTCGATGCGGGTGCCCAGTGCCTCCGAGAGCTCGCGTTCGAGGGCGACGATATCGGCCTGCGGCTTCGCCTTCGCGGCGGGCTTGCGCGGCGTGCTGGCGGCCTTGCCGGTGGACAGCTGCTGCACCCGGTGCTCGACCTCGCGCACCGACCAGCCGTGTTCGGCGGCTTGCCTTGCCAGCGAGATCGCCATCGGCACCGCCAAAGGCAGCAATGCGCGCGCCGCACCCATCTCCAGCTGGCCGGCCTGCACCAGCGCGCGGATCTCGGCCGGCAATTCCAGCAGCCGCAGCAGGTTGCTGACCGCCGCGCGCGAACGGCCCACCGCTTCCGCCGCGGCGGCGTGGGTCAGGTCGAATTCGTCGATCAGGCGCTGCAGCGCCTGCGCTTCTTCCAGCGGGTTGAGGTCTTCGCGCTGGATGTTCTCGATCAGCGCCATCGCGACCACGGTGCGGTCGTCGACCACCCGCACCACCACCGGGATCTCGCTCAGGCCGGCGCGCTGCGAGGCGCGCCAGCGGCGTTCGCCGGCGATGATCTCGTACGTGCGGCCGCCCTTGCCGTCGGCGCCGACGTGCTCGCGCACCACGATCGGCTGGATCACGCCCTGCGCGCGGATCGAGGAAGCCAGTTCCTCCAGCTTGGCATCGTCCATCGAGCGCCGTGGCTGGTACTTGCCCGGCACCATCGCGTCGACCGGCAGGCTGCGCAGCTGGTCGCCCGGCAACGCCTGCAGCGGCAACGCCTCGGCGGCCGCCTTCGGCCCGAGCAGCGCCTCCAGCCCGCGGCCCAGGCCGCGCTTCTTGCCGGCGCCCTTGGCGACGTCCTTGCCAGCGATCATGCCGCCTTCTCCTTGTTGGCGATGCCTTGGTCGCGCTCGCGCTGGCGGCGCAGCAGCTCGCCGGCCAGGCCCAGGTAGGCCACCCCGCCGCGGCTGGCCCTGTCGTAGCCGAGGATGCTCTGGCCGTGGCTGGGCGCCTCGGCCAGGCGCACGTTGCGCGGGATGATGGTGCGGAACACCAGTTCGCCGAAGTGGTTGGTGAGCTCGGCGGAGACCGCATTGGCGAGGTTGTTGCGCACGTCGAACATGGTGCGCAGCACGCCTTCGATCTGCAGGTCCGGGTTGAGCCGGCCCTTCAGTGCCCCGATCGTGTCGAGCAGCGCGCTCAGGCCTTCCAGCGCGTAGTACTCGCACTGCATCGGCACCAGCACCGAGTCGGCCGCGTTCAGCGCATTGAGGGTCAGCAGCGACAGCGACGGCGGGCAGTCGACGAGGATGAAGTCGTAGTTGGCGCGCACCGTTTCCAGCGCCTGCTTGAGCTTCTGCTCGCGGCCGGCCATGTCCATCAGCTGGATCTCGGCGGCGGTCAGGTCGATGTTGCCGGGCAGCAGGTCGTAGCCGTCCTCGCAACGGACGATGGCGTCGCGCGCCTGCACCTCGCCGAGCATCACGTTGGTGATCGAGGCTTCCAGCTCGCGCTTCTCGACGCCGCTGCCCATGGTCGCGTTGCCTTGCGGATCAAGGTCGACCAGCAGGGTGCGCTTGGGCGCGCGGGCGAGCGCGGCAGCCAGGTTGACCGCGGTCGTGGTCTTGCCGACCCCGCCTTTCTGGTTGGCGATGGCGATGATGCGGGCCATGCGGCGTGTGTCTTCCTTCGGGAGTCCGGGCGCGGGGGACGTGCCTGCAACCGGCACGGGGCCATCGATTATGCCTCAGCCCGGCGTCCTGACGATTTCCACCAGGTGGCGTTCGGCGTCCAGCCCGGGGACCTGCAGCGGATGCACCGCCCCGTAGCCCCCAGCCGGCCGGCAGCGCCGCGATTTCGTCTGTGGGCAGCACCCCCTTCATCGCCAGCAGCCGCCCGGCGGGCTGCAGCAGGTGGCCGCCGAGCTGCAGGATCAGCGGCAGGGTGGCCAGCGCGCGCGCGGTGATCGCGTCGAACCGCTGCGGCGGGTCGAACGCTTCGATCCGCGATTCGGCCACCGCCACGTTGCCCAGCTTGAGCTGGCGCACCGCCTCGCGCAGGAAGCGCGCCTTCTTGCCGTTGCTCTCGACCAGGGTGACCTGCAGCCCGGGTCGCGCGATCGCCAGCGGGATGCCGGGCAGGCCGGGCCCTGTGCCGAGGTCGGCCAGGGTGCCGATCCCATCGAGGTGCGCGTGCATCGCCAGCGAGTCCAGCAGGTGCTTGGCCAGCATCTCGCGGGTGTCGCGGATCGCGGTCAGGTTGTAGGTCTGGTTCCAGCGCGCGAGCAGGGCGAGGTAGGCCAGCAGCGGTCCCGCGAGGGCGGTGTCGAGCCCGAGCTGGCGCAGGCCGGCTTCCAGTTCGGGGCGGAGGGTGTCATCCATGCGCGCATTGTAGAAGCCGCACGCGGCGGGGTGGCCCGGTATTCGCGCAGCGCCATTTCGAGGCGCGTGGCGAATGCCGGGCCACCCCGCCGCCGCGAGGGGGTCAATCGGTGGATGCAAGGACGGCGACGAACCCCGCTTCCGGCTCGAGCATGTGCAGCGACCAATCCCCGACCTGGCCCAGCGCCGGATCGCAGCGGAGCATGCGCAGGCCCTCGCCGCCAACATCGAACACCGCCTTGTGCAGGCCGAACGCGATGCCGCCGCCATGCGCCTTCAGCACCGCTTCCTTGGCGCACCACAGGCGCAGGAACGCGTCGTGCCGCAGGGCCTCGTCGAGCGCGGCGAGCGCCGCGGTTTCCTCCGGCGCGAAGTAGCGCCGCGCGATCCGCAGCGGGTCGGTGCCGCGCACGCGCGATTCGATGTCAACGCCGACGCGTCCGCGCGGCGTGTAGGCAACCAGCAGGCGCGCGTGGCTGTGCGACCAGCTAGTGTCGCCGTGCAGGAGCCGCGGCCGGTTGCGCGCATCCCGGTGCAGGCTGTCGGCCGCCGCATCCCCGGCGACGACGCGCAGCCAGTGGATGGCGATGTCCCGTGCACGCGCGGTGCCCGGCAGGTGCTGCCATCGGCACTGCATCGCATCGATGGAAAAATCCCGCGTCCCGTCCATCAGCATGGTCGAAGGTCGTGGTGGCGGGCGTGCGACCGGTGCGCAATCAGGGGCCGATCTCCACCCAGACCGGGGTGTGGTCGCTCGGCCGCTCCCAGCTGCGCGGCTCGCGGTCGATGCCGGCCGCGACGCAACGCGCCTTCAGCGCCTCGCTGACCAGCACCAGGTCGATGCGCAGGCCCCAACCGCGCTCGAAGCCCGACAGCCGGTAGTCCCACCAGCTGTGGTGCCCGGCCTCGTCGTTGAACAGGCGGAAGCTGTCGTGCAGGCCGAGCTCGAGCAGGGCGCGATAGGCCTCGCGCTCCGGGCTGGAGCACAGGACCTTCTCGCGCCAGCGCCTGGGATCGAACACGTCGCGGTCGTCGGGCGCGATGTTGAAGTCGCCGAGCACCACCAGGTTCGGATGGGCGGCGATTTCCGCGCGCAGCCACTCGCGCACCGCGGCCAGCCAGCGCAGCTTGTAGTCGAATTTCCCGCTGCCGACCGCTTCGCCATTCACCACGTACAGGTCGACGATTCGTGCGTCGCCAACGGTCGCCGCCAGCACGCGCTTCTGCGGGTCGTCGAAGCCCGGGATCGCGTTCACGCATTCGCCGGTGAACGGCAACCGGCTGATGATGGCCACGCCGTTATAGGTCTTCTGCCCGCTGAAGACGCTGCGGTAACCGAGTTCCAGCAACGCGTCCTCGGGGAACTTGTGGTCTTCCTGCTTGGTTTCCTGCAGCGCGACCACATCCGGCTTCGCCTCGTCCAGCCAGCGTTGCAGGTGCGGCAGGCGCACGTTGAGCGAATTGACGTTCCAGCTGGCGATCTTCATCGCCGCATCCTATTCGATGTGGTGGCGCTGGCGGCCCGCGTCAACGCACGATCAGGTCGAGCAGCCACTTCGCCTTCGAATACGGTGGCTTGAGCAGGTCGCCGCCGGTCCAGCGCGCCTGCCACAGCACCGGCAGTTGCTTGCTCATGGCGTCGAAGCCGGCGCGCGCGTGGTAGGCGCCCATGCCGCTGGGGCCGACCCCGCCGAACGGCAGGCCGCCGATCGCGAAGTGGAACAGGGTGTCGTTGACCGAGACCCCGCCGGACAGGGTGGCATGCAGGATCTTCTCCACCGTCTGGCGGTGGTTGCTGAAGGGATACAGCGCGAGCGGACGGTCGTGCGCATTGACGTAGGCGATCGCCTCGTCCAGCGTGCGGTAGGACTTCAGCGGCAGCAGCGGGCCGAAGATCTCGTCCTGCATCACCCGGGCGTCGTCGCCCGGATCCAGCAGCAGGGTGGGCGGCAGCACGCGTTGCGCCGCATCCGCGGCACCGGCCAGGGTCACCACCTCGACGCCGCGCGCGCGGGCGTCGTCGAGGTACCCCTGCAGGCGCGCGTACTGGCCGTCGTTGACGATCCGGGTGTAGTCGCCGAGGTTGGACAGGGCGGCGCCGTAGCGCGCGTGCACCTGCGCGCGCAGCGCCGCGACCAGCGCATCGCGCCTGGCCGCCGGTACCAGCACGTAGTCGGGCGCGATGCAGGTCTGCCCGCAGTTGAACCACTTGCCGGTGGCGATGCGCGCGGCGGCCAGTTCGACCGGGTAGTCGTCGGCGATGATCGCCGGCGACTTGCCGCCCAGCTCCAGGGTCAGCGGGGTCAGGTTGGGCGCGGCCGCGGCCATCACCTTGCGGCCGACCGCGGTGGAACCGGTGAACAACAGGTGGTCGAACGGCAGTGCCGCGAACGCCGCGCCAACCTCCGCCCCGCCGAGCGCGACCGCGACCCGGTCGGCCGGGAACACCTCGGCCAGCAGCCGGCGCAGGAATTCGCTGGTGCGCGGGGTGTGTTCGGAAGGCTTGAGGTAGACGTGGTTGCCGGCGGCGATCGCGGTGGCCAGCGGAATCAGCGCCAGGTTGACCGGATAGTTCCACGGCGCGATCACCCCGACAACGCCCAGCGGCACCGGCCGCAGCTGCGCGCGCGCCGGCAGGAAGCGCCAGCCCACGCCCACCCGGCGCGGCTTCATCCAGCCGCGCAGGTGCTTGAGCAGGTGGTCGATGTCGTTGAGCACGGTCATGCCGTCGGCGATCCGGCTCTCGTCCTTCGAGCGGTGCCCGAAATCCGCGGCGATGGCGTCGGCCATTTCGTCGAGCCGGCCCTTCAGCGCATCGCGCAGGCGCTGCAGGTCGCCGCGGCGCTGGGCATGATCCGGCTTGCGCTGCTGCCAGGCCGCGCGCAGGCGGGCCAGGGTGGGCGCAAGGTCGCTGGTGGCGGAATCGGCGGGGTTGTCCATACGGGTCAGTGTAGTCGGCTGCGGGCTAGAATCCAGCCATGCACATCCGCCCTTATCGCGACATTTCCCCGACCCTCGGCGCGCGCGCCTACGTTGATCCCGCCGCCTGCGTGATCGGCGACGTGGTGCTGGGCGACGACGTCTCGGTGTGGCCGTTCACGGTGATCCGCGGCGACGTGAATTTCGTCCGCATCGGCGATCGCACCAATATCCAGGACGGCACCGTCATCCACGTCAGCCACGACGGCCCGCACGCCAAGCTGGGCGGCTTCGCCACCCGCATCGGCAGCGACGTCACCATCGGCCACAAGGCGATCATCCACGCCTGCACCATCGAGGACGCGGTGCTGATCGGGATGGGCGCGATCGTGCTGGACGGCGCGGTGGTGAAGAAGCACGCCTTCATCGGCGCCGGCGCGCTGGTGGCGCCGGGCAAGGTGGTGGGCGAAGGCGAGCTGTGGCTGGGCAACCCGGCGAAGAAGGCGCGGCTGCTCAGCGAGGCCGAGATCGAGGCGCTGTATTACAGCGCCGGGCATTACGTGCGGCTGAAGGACGCGTATTTGCGCTGACGGTTGGAGGGCTTGAGTCGGCCCGCTCGCATGAGTTCGAGCGGGCCATGGGTGAACAACCGCCGCCTGCGCGGCATGCCGCGCGCGGTTGTGAACGCCCGGCACCAGTGCCGGGCCGGACCGCGAAGCGGGCCCGCGGCCGTGAACTCAGTCCTGGACGACTGCAGTGAGCGGCGAAGTCATGCGAGGGGGCCGGCTCATGCCAGCGTGGACGATCAGTCGGCGGTGACCAGTGCCGCTGCGCGTCCGCTGAGCTCGGCGTACACGCCATCGGTTTCCGGGCGCGTGCCAAGCCACAGCGCGAAGCTTTCCGCCGCCTGTTCGACCAGCATGCCCAAGCCATCGACAGCATCGTGGCAGCCGTTCGCGCGTGCCCAGGCCAGGAACGGGATCGCGGCCTCGCCGTAGCTGAGGTCGACGGCGGCGCAGCGGCGCCCGACCAGCGACCGTGGCAGCGCTGGCAGCTGGCCGCCACGCGCGGCCGAGGTGGCGTTGACGATCAGGTCGAATTCGCCAAGTGCGGCAAGGTCGCCGAGGTAGCGCGGGTGCACCCGGCCGGGTTCGCCAAGCGCATCCGCCAGCGCGTCGGCGCGCTCGGGGGTGCGGTTGACGATGGTCAGCTCGCCGATGCCGGCTTCCAGCAATGCCGGTGCGATGCCGCGCGCCGCGCCGCCGGCACCCAGCAGCAGGGTGCGCCGCGCGCGCAGGTCGAGCATGTGGCGGCCGGTGAGGTCGCGCACCAGGCCGGCACCGTCGGTGTTGTCGCCGTGCCAGCCGTCGCCGGCGCGGACCAGGGTATTCACGGCGCCGGCACGGCGTGCGCGTTCGCTGGCCTCGCTGCACAGCGCGAACGCGGCCTCCTTCAGCGGCAGGGTGACGTTCGCGCCGGTGCCACCGTGGGCGGCGAAGTCATCGAGTTTCGCGCGGAAGTCGCCGGCATCGGCTTCGATCGCGAGGTAGTCGAGTTCGATCCCGCACTGGCGCGCGAACGCGGCGTGGATGCGCGGCGACAGCGAGTGCGAAATCGGCGTTCCGAACACGGCGTGGTGCTTGCGCATCGCGATCCCCCCGGTTGTAGAGCGGTCAGTGCGTCTCGCGCAGCCAGCGCGCGGCGTCCAGCGCGAAATAGGTCAGCACGCCATCTGCGCCGGCGCGCTTGATGCTGGCCAGCGCTTCCAGCGCGCAGGCGCGTTCGTCCAGCCAGCCGTTGTGCGCGGCGGCCTTGAGCATCGCGTACTCGCCGCTGACCTGGTAGACGAAGGTCGGCGCGCCGAACTCGTCCTTGGCCCGGCGCACGATGTCGAGGTACGGCATGCCCGGCTTGACCATGATCATGTCGGCGCCCTCGTCGAGGTCCAGCGCGATTTCGCGCAGGGCTTCGTCCGAATTGGCCGGGTCCATCTGGTAGGTGTACTTGTTGCCCTTGCCGAGTGCGCCGGCCGAACCCACCGCGTCGCGGAACGGGCCGTAGAACGCGGAGGCGTACTTGGCGCTGTAGGCCAGGATGCGGGTGTGGACGAAGCCTTCTGCTTCCAGCTCGCCGCGGATGGCGCCGATGCGGCCGTCCATCATGTCGCTGGGCGCGACCACGTCCGCGCCGGCGCGCGCATGCGACAGCGCCTGCCTGACCAGCGCTTCCACGGTTTCGTCGTTCATGACGTAGCCGCTGTCGTCGACCAGCCCGTCCTGGCCGTGGCTGGTGTACGGATCCAGCGCCACGTCGGTGATGACGCCGAGTTCGGGGAAGCGCTGCTTGAGCGCACGCACCGCGCGCTGGCACAGGCCCGCGTCGTCCCATGCGGCCACCGCATCCAGCGACTTCGCCTCCGGCGCGGTGACCGGGAACAGCGCCAGCGCCGGCACCTTCAGCTCGCTGGCCTGTTCGGCCACGCGCAGCAATTCGTCGATCGACAGGCGCTCGATGCCGGGCATCGAGGCGATCGCCTCGCGGCCGGCCAGCTCATGCACGAACACCGGGTAGATCAGGTCGTTCGCGGTCAGCACGGTCTCGCGCATCAGCCGGCGCGAGAATTCGTCGCGGCGCATCCGCCGCGGGCGGGAGTAGGGGTAGGTCATGCGCGCAGTTTACGCCGGCGCAAAAAAACCGGCGCCTTGCGGCGCCGGTCGGGTGGTGCTCCAAGATTTCCCTGGATTAGAGCGGGAAGGCCGTGTTGTCGGCGACGCGCCGCGCGCAGGTCATCATCTTGCTGGCCTGGGTGGTGGTGATCAGGCTGGCCGCCAGCATCCGATCGCGGCTGGCCTGCATGCAGCTGTAGTAGCCCCAGCGGGTCTGCGCCGACAGCAGGCACATGTCATTGTTGGCCTGCACGGTACCGCCGACGATCAGGCCGCCTTCGCTGACTGCCTTGATCCCGGTGTCGCAATCCGCGACCCGCGGGCTGCCGATCTTGGCGTTGCCGGTGTTCAGCTTCCAGCCGATATCGGCCATCAGCGCCGGGGTGATGTCGAGGTTGTAGTAGCTGCGCAGGCTGTCGTTGATCGCCGGTTCCATCAGCAGGTTGGGCATGGCAACCGAATCGTAATGCGAGCCCGACGAGCCGGCCTGCACCGGGTTCGGCATGAACAGGCGCGGCCGCCCAAGGCTGTCGGCGCCCTGCAGCAGCACCGGATCGGCGACGAAGCCCAGGCTGACCGGCAGGTTGGCCTTGAACAGGTTGCCGTCGGCCAGGGTGATGCGCACCGAGGGAATGGTGATCGTCGGATCCGCGCCACTCATGCCGGCGACGGCGCCCGCCACGTTGTCGGCGATGACCACGGCGCTTGCACCTGCGTTCTGCGCGTTCTTGGCCTTGATTGCGAAGCCACAGTTGCCGCGATCCATCAGCGCGACCTTGCCAACGACGTTGCTGGTGATCGGCTCGCAGCCGTCACCGGTGGTCCCCACACCGTCGGTGGCCAGCGCCAGCGAGCCGTTGAAGTTCGCCGGCGATGCGGCAGGGCCGAACGTGGCGGTACCGTATTGGTAGTCGCCTGCAACCGCGGCCGGCGCGGACGCACGGAAGTAAAGCCGCTTGTCCAGCAGCAACTGGGCACCTGCCGTCGCGCGCGGGCCGGTGAACACCACGTTGCCGGTGTTGATGCCGGACGTGGCGCGTTCGGCTACGGTCATCGCCGTCCAGTACTTGCCGGCGGTGTTGTCGTAGGTGAATGCCGAATAGATGTCGGGGACTCCACTCAGGAATGCACCGGTGGCCTCGGTCTCGAAGTTGGAGAAGCCCAGGCCATGCGCGTACTCGTGCATCACCACGTCCAGGAAATTCACCTGCCCGGTCGGGGTCTTGCCGTCGAGGCCATAGTAAAAGGGGTACGCGGTGCTGAAGTTGGAACTGATGTCGGTGAAGCCAGGACGCAGGTCGATGCCTGCGATGGAGTCTGCCAGTGCCGTGTGGTACCAAGTGCTGGCAACCGGGGCATTGGCGAAGTTTGCGTGCACTGCGGTCGCGCCGGCAGAACCCAGTACGCCTGGTGCCAGCGCGGTGAAGCGCGCGCCAACGTAGACAGGCACGTTGCTCTGCAGCACGCTGCCCCACAGGGAGGCGGCATAGTTGGCCACGATGCGGCGCTGTTCACCGAGGGTGGTGCCGGGGTTGCCGCCCACCGGGGCGACCGGGGTGGTGTCGTTGTAGCCAGTTCCCGCGGCATCGAAGATGACCGGAACGATATCGGCGGCGTTGGCCTGTGACAGGCCGGCCAGCGCGACCAGCACGGCGGTGGCGAGGGCGAGGCGGGGCGACTTACTCATGGTTCGCCTCCTGCTTCGCCGGCGCGGCCGGGCCATCGGTCTCGACGATGCGCACGTTGCCCTGGGCATCCACCTGCGCATGCAGGTAGTTGTGGAGGTCGTCAGGAACCTCGGTGCCGGTGCCGCCGCCCGGGGCGGCCAGGGTGGTCGGAGCAGTCTTGCGGGCGACCTGCTTGGTTGCGGCCCGCTGCTGGTAGGCGAGGGCCATCGCCTCGGCGGCGGCCTTCTTCTCAAGTACGTTCATGGGCTTGGCGGCCTGTGCGCTGCCGGCCGCAAGCGCGGCGATGGCAAGGCTGGCGGCCAGGCACCGGTTCCTGGTGTTTGCTGACATCGATTGGATCCCCTTGATGCGACAACGGTTGCGCCCGGCGGACCGGAACGGCCGCGGCATCCCCGGTGTGCTGTCGCCGCCACCGGTGACCGCTGTATAGCCAAAACCCCGTTTTGCGGCAACTGCCGTTCGGCACCCGGGGCCACCGGGCTTCGGTCAGAGCACGCCGCCGCCCATGCTCAACCGGATCGCGCCGACCACGATCGCGACCACGTTGAGGACCAGGCCGGCCTTGGCGCGGCCGCGACCCTCGCGCGGGGTGATGGCGATGCCGATCGCGGCGATGATCGCGCCGACCACGGCGAACGGGATCATGAACCAGTTGCCCCAGCCCAGCAGCGGGATGAAGGCCAGCACCATCCACAGCATGGCGACGATTCCCCACAGCACGCTGATCAGTCCCATTGTCGGTTCCCCGGTTGTCGTTGCCGCCACTATGCCGCCGGATCGCGGCGATGCAATGCTCAGGCGTGCACGCCGTCGATCTCGACCGCCAGTTCGCGCCGGCACACATGCCCGTGCAGGACGAGGCGCGGGACCATGGAAGGCAGCCGCTGGTCGAGCAGCGCCGCGACCTGCGCCAGCGCATCCGCATCGCGGACGTACACCTTGAGTGGCGAACCCGCCCCGAGCCGCGCCGCCAGGCCGGGCCGCAGCGCGCGCGCGGTGGCGACCAGGCTGTCGAGGTTGGCCAGGGTTTCGTCCAGTTGCGCGGCCAGCGAATCGCCGTGCTGCGAGGCATGCCCGACCACCGCGGCGGTGCCGGACAGCAGCAGCGGCATCGATTCGTTCGCCGGCAGCATGGCGCGGGCGAACCCGGGCGCCTGCGGCCCGTACTGGCGCGGGTAGCGCCAGGCCTGGGTCTGGCGCGGGTTCTCCAGCGCGGTGCCAGCCGCGCGCGCGGCCAGCCAGTACAACTGGAAGCGGCCGCTGCGGCGGGGATCGCCGATCGCGGTGGCGGCGGGCAGTTCGGCCGGCGCCAGTTCGCGGCCGATCCCGCGTGCCCGGCCCACGCAGAAACGGCGGTAGCGCTCGCCGTCGCCCTCGCCCTCGGTGATCGCATCCATGTAGTTCCACAGGCGCAGCGGATGCGGGTAGCCACTGGCTGCCAGCCACGCCTGCAGGCGCTGGTAGGCCTGCGCGCTGGCGGCTTCGACATCGCCGTCGTCCGCCACCTCCAGCGCACCGAACTGCAGGGTGGCATCCGCGCTCCAGGCAATGCCGTCGTCGCGCCCGTGGCGCACGTTGCCTGCGACCGACCAGCATTCGAACGGCGCCGTGCCCAGCGCCTGCAGGGCGACGTGCAGGTAGCGCGGGTCGTCGTGCTGCGCGGGCGCCGCGTCGCCGAAGCCGAACACCGCCAGCAGGCAGGGATCGGCCAGCAGCATGTCCAGTGGCGCGTGCCGGTAGGCGACGCGCACGCTGGCCGCGGCGGGGTGCGGGAGGCTGTCGTTCAGGGCGTGCATCGGGGCGCGGATGATAGCGCGCGGGTCGCCGGCGGCCGCGTCACCGGGCCTGCGGCCGTGCCTGCACGCCGGCGAATTCGCCGGATGGATCGTCGATCACCGGCGGGTGTTGCCGCACCCGCTTGTGCACCTCCCACAGGCCGCCGCGGCGCACGCACTGGAGCACGATATGGCTGGTGATCCGCCACAGGTCGCGCAATGGGCGAAAGTGGCTGGGGCGGAAGTCCGGCGCCCCGTGGACCTGGTTGTAGCGCGCCTCGATCGGCACCGACACGCAGCGCGTGCCCAGTTGCTGTGCGGCGGACATCAGGATCTGCGCCTCGAACACGAAGTCCTCGCCGGGCATGCCGCTGCAGCCAAGCCGGCAAACGTCCGCCGGATACAGGCGCTGCCCGCTCTGGCTGTCGGCGACCTGGTAGCCGGTGCCCCAGGCGATGCCCCAGTCGCCGAACCGGTTGGCCAGGCGGCGGTGGCGCGGCTGGTTGGCGCGCTTGCGCAGGCGCGCGCCGATCACGATCCAGCCGCGGAAGCGGTTGCCGGTGGCCAGCAGGCGCGGGATGTCGTCGCCGCTGTGCTGGCCGTCGCCGTCCATCGCGATCACCGCGTCGAAGCCGCGCCGCAGGGCTTCGGCGAAGCCGTCGCGCAGGCCCGCGCCCTTGCCCATGCGGCGGGCGTGGCGGAGCACCGTGACCGGCAGGCCGGCCAGCGCGGTGGCGGTGCCGTCGTCGGATCCGTCGTCGATGACGATGACATTCGGACAGTGGCGCAGCGCGCCTTCCACCACGTCGCGGATGCGCAGGGCCTCGTTGAGGGCGGGGATGACCACGGCGATGCGCTCGGGCGTCAAGGCGGGGGCGGTGACGACGTTCTCCATCCGTACCAGTATGCCAGCCATGCCGTTCGTCACGCGCCGCCGCCGCGCCGCGCGCGCTAGCATCGGCCGACTGCCGCGCGGCGGACGGGCGACGAGGATCGGGATGGATGCGAAATACTGGCTGTTGGGTGCGCTGGCGGTGAGCGGCATGGGCATGGGCGACGCAGCGGCGCAGGTCACCGCGGCCGATTACGAGCGGGCCGCGAAGATGCTGGGCGACCGCACCGCGCCGCTGGTGGATGGCGGCGTGCGCGGGGTGGCGTGGCTGGACGACGGCAGCGTGGTCTACGGCGCGTCGGCCGGCGGCAAGACTGCATGGCTGCGCTTCGACCCGGCCAGCGGCACGCCCGCGCCGGCCTTCGACCACAAGGCGCTGGCCGCGGCGATCGACAAGGCCAACCCGAAGGGCAAGCCGGCCGATCCCGACAAGCTGATGGCGGGCGGGTTCAAGCGTGATGGCGATGCCCTGCGCATCGACCTGCGCGGCAGCGCCTACCGCTGCGACGCGGCCGGCTGCGCCGCGTTGGCGAAGCCCGCGTCCGGCACCGAGCCGGGCGCCGCATCGCCAGATGGCAGCCGCGCGGCCTTCGTCCGCGACTGGAACCTGTGGCTGCGCGACCTCGCCAGCGGCAAGGAGACCCAGCTCACCTTCGACGGCAAGCCCGACTACGGCTACGCCACCGACAACGCCGGCTGGAAGCACACCGACAACGCGATCCTGGTGTGGTCGCCGGATGGCAACAGGATCGCCACCTTCCAGCAGGACCAGCGCAAGACCAGCACCATGACCCTGGTCGCGACCAATGCGGGTGCGCCGAAGGTCGAGCAGTGGAAATACCCGTTCGTCGGCGACGAACACATCACCATGATCGAGCGGGTGGTCATCGACCTGTCCGCCGACACCCCGAAAACCGTGCGCCTGCAGATGCCGCCGGACCAGCACCGTTCCACCTGCAGCGATGACGTGGTCTGCAGCGAGGGCTGGGAAGACGTGCAGTGGGCGAAGGACGGCAAGACCCTGGCCTTCGTCAGCACCGACCGCGGCCACAAGTCGGCGAAGCTGCGCGTCGCCGACGCCGCCACCGGCGCGGTCCGCGACGTGTTCGAGGAGACCGTGGCCACCCAGTACCAGAGCGCGCCCGCGCTGGATTCGGTCAACTGGCGCTACCTGCCGGAAAGCAACGAATTCCTCTGGTTCAGCCAGAAATCGGATTGGGGCCACCTGTACCTGCATGACCTGGCCACCGGCAAGCAGAAGCGGCAGCTCACCCGCGGCGACTGGAACGTGGCCAAGGTCGCCCACCTCGATGCCGCCTCGCGCACGCTGTGGTTCGAGGGCGTCGGCCGCGAAGCCGGCCGCGACCCGTACTTCGTGCACTTCTACAAGGTCGGCCTGGACGGCGGCGACGTGCAGCTGCTGACGCCCGAGGACGCCAACCACGCGATCACCCCGTCGAAGGACGGCAAGCGCTTCGTCGACATCCATTCGACCATCGGCACCGCGCCGGTGGCACTGCTGCGCGATGCCGACGGCAGGCAGGTGGCGGAACTGGCGCGCGCCGACCTGGCCCGGCTGCAGGCCGCGGGCTGGGTGGCGCCCGAGTCGTTCACGGTGAAGGCGCGCGACGGCAAGACCGACCTGTACGGCCAGATGTTCAAGCCGTCCGCGTTCGATGCCTCGAGGAAGTACCCGATCATCACCTACATCTATCCGGGCCCGCAGGTGGGTTCGGTGCGCAGCCGCAGCTTCCAGCCCGCGCATGGCGACCACCAGGCGCTGGCCGAGCTGGGCTTCATCGTCATCGCGGTGGACGGCATGGGCACGCCGATGCGCAGCAAGTCCTTCCAGGACGCGTGGTACGGCGACATGATCGACAACACCCTGCCGGACCAGGTGGCGGCGCTGAAGCAACTGGCGGCCAGGCATCCGTGGATCGATGCCGCCCGCACCGGCATCTGGGGCCATTCCGGTGGCGGCAACGCCACCGCGACCGCGCTGTTCCGCTACCCGGACGTGTACAAGGTCGGCATCGCCGAATCCGGCAACCATGACAACCTGCTGTACGAGGACGACTGGGCGGAGCGCTACCACGGCCTGCTGGAGAAGAAGGCCGACGGCACCAGCAACTACACCGGCCAGGACAATGCCGCGTACGCGAAGAACCTCAAGGGCAAGCTGTTCCTGCTGCACGGCATGATGGACGACAACGTGCCGCCGCAGATGACCCTGCTGGTGGTGGATGCGCTGGTCAAGGCCAACAAGGACTTCGACCTGCTGCTGCTGCCGCATGCGCGCCACGGCTTCGGCGCGGACAGCTACTACGTCATGCGCCGGCGCTGGGACTACTTCGTCAGGCACCTGCTGGGCGTCGAGCCGCCACCGCAGTTCGAGCTGAAGCCGGCGATGTAGTGCATTGCGCAGCGGCGGGGCCGCCCGGAGTTCGCGCAGCGGCATTTGGAGCCGCGTAGCGAATTCCGGGCGGCCTCGCCGCATCCGTCTTAACGACCGCGCGCTTGGCAGGGTCAAGTTCGCCCGCTACCCTGCGCGGGCTTTCCGCCCAAGGCCACCCATGTCCAACGATTCGCAACGCCTGAACCCGCTGCCCGCGCTGATCTTCTCCTCGCGCTGGCTGCAGCTGCCGCTGTACCTCGGCCTGATCGTGGCGCAGGGCGTGTACGTGTTCCTGTTCCTGAAGGAGCTTTCGCACCTGGTCACAGACATCAGGATCCTGGACGAGCAGGAGGTGATGCTGCTGGTGCTGGGCCTGATCGACGTGGTGATGATCAGCAACCTGCTGATGATGGTGATCGTCGGCGGCTACGAGACCTTCATCTCGCGGATGCGCCTGGAGCGCCACCCGGACCAGCCGGAATGGCTGAGCCACGTCAACGCCAGCGTGCTCAAGGTCAAGCTGGCGATGGCGATCATCGGGATCTCCTCGATCCACCTGCTGAAGACCTTCATCGAGGCCGGCACCCTGGATGGGATGCCGCTGTGCGGCACGCCGGTGGCCTTCGCTCCGCCGAAGGACGCGCTGGCCGCCGGCTACGCCGGGGTCAGCTGCAACAAGGTCAGCGCCACCGGCGTGATGTGGCAGACCATCATCCACACCATCTTCATCCTGTCCGCGCTGGGCATCGCCTGGACCGACAAGGTGATGTCGGCCACGCCGGGCAAGCGCGCCGCGCACTGATGCCCGGACGGGCGACGATCGCCGGGCATTCGCCAAGCGGCTCGAAATGCCGCTGCGCGAACGCCCGGCCATCGCCGCCCTCGCTTGTCGAGGTCATGGGTGGTGCGCGCCGTTAGAATGGCGGCATGGATGTCTCCCACCTCCTCGACGGGCTGAACCCGGCCCAGCGCGAGGCCGTGTCCGCCGCGCCGGGCCACTATCTCGTCCTCGCCGGCGCCGGTTCCGGCAAGACCCGCGTGCTCACCCACCGCATCGCCTGGCTGCACGAGGTCTACGGCGTGCCGATGCACGGCATCCTCGCGGTCACCTTCACCAACAAGGCGGCCGGCGAGATGCGCGCGCGCATCGCCCAGCAGCTGGGTGGCGAACCGCGCGGGATGTGGGTGGGCACCTTCCACGGCATCGCCCATCGGCTGCTGCGCCTGCACTGGCAGGACGCGAAGTTGCCGGAAAGCTTCCAGGTGCTGGATTCCGACGACCAGCAGCGGCTGGTCAAGCGCGTGGCGCAGGCGCTGGAGATCGACGAGGCGCGCTTCCCGCCGCGGCAGATCGCGTGGTGGATCAACGCGCAGAAGGACGAAGGGCGCAGGCCGCAGCATATCCAGCCGGAAGCGGACGAGTGGGGCAGCGTGATGCTGCGCGCCTACACCGAATACCAGCTGCGCTGCGAACGCGCCGGGCTGGTCGATTTCGCCGAACTGCTGCTGCGCGCGCATGAAGTGCTGCGCGACACGCCGGCGTTGCTGGCGCATTACCGGCACCGCTTCGGCCAGTTGCTGGTCGACGAATTCCAGGACACCAACGCGATCCAGTACGGCTTCGTGCGCCTGCTTGCCGGCGAGACCGGGCAGGCGGCTTCTGGGCACGTCTTCGTGGTCGGCGACGACGACCAGGCCATCTACGGCTGGCGCGGGGCGAAGGTGGAGAACGTGCAGCGCTTCCTGCGCGACTACCCGGGTGCGGTCACCCTGAAGCTCGAGCAGAACTACCGCTCCAGCGCGAACATCCTCAACGCCGCCAACGCGGTGATCGCGCACAACGACGATCGACTCGGCAAGCAGCTGTGGACCGATGCCGGCGAAGGCGAGCCGATCGACGTGTACGCCGCCTACAACGAGGTCGACGAAGCGCGTTACGCGATCGAGCGCATCGCCCAGTGGGTGCGCGACGGCGGCAGCCACGGCGAGGCCGCGATCCTGTACCGCAGCAACGCGCAGTCGCGTGCGTTCGAAGAGGCGTTGCTGGCGGCGCAGATCCCGTATCGCGTGTATGGCGGCATGCGCTTCTTCGAGCGCGCCGAGATCAAGGACACCCTGGCCTACCTGCGGCTGGTCGCCAACCGCGACGACGACGCGGCGTTCGAGCGCGCGGTCAACACGCCGACCCGCGGCATCGGCGGACGCACCCTCGACGAGGTGCGCCTGTGCGCGCGCGAACACGGCGTCTCGCTGTGGGGCGCGGTGCAGAAGCTGTGCACGCAAAGCGTGCTCGCCGCGCGCGCGCGCAATGCGCTGGCGGCGTTCGAGCGCCTGATCGATGCGCTGGCGGTGGAAACCGCTTCGATGCCGCTGCAGGAAAAGATCGACCACGTGCTCGCGCGCAGCGGCCTGCGCCTGCATTACGAGAACGAGTCGCGCGGGCAGCTGGATTCGCGCACCGACAACCTGGACGAACTGGTCTCGGTCGCCTCGCGCTTCCGCCGCGGCGACGACGAAGACGCCGCGCAGATGAGCGAACTGGTGGCGTTCCTCAGCTATGCCTCGCTGGAAGCCGGCGAAGGGCAGGCGCAGGCAGGCGCGGATGGCGTGCAGCTGATGACCCTGCACAGCGCCAAGGGCCTGGAATTCCCGCTGGTGTTCCTGGCCGGCCTGGAGGAAGGCCTGTTCCCGAACATGCGCTCCGCCGAAGAGCCCGGCCGGATGGCCGAGGAACGCCGGCTGGCCTACGTCGGCATCACCCGCGCGCGGCAGCAGCTGGTGCTCAGCCACGCCGAGACCCGGCGCATCCACGGCAGCGACATGTACGGCCTGCCGTCGCGGTTCCTGCGCGAGATCCCGAAGGCCCTGCTGCGCGAGATCCGCCCGAAGCCGCAGGTCGCGCGCGGGGGTTACGCAATGCAGGCGAATCGCTTCACCCCGCGCGATCGCGGGCATGCAGCGCTCGAGGCATCGCCAGTGCGGCTGGGCGCGAACGTGCGCCATCCCACCTTCGGCACCGGTTTCGTCACCGATGTCGAGGGCAGCGGCGCGCACGCGCGGGTGCAGGTGAACTTCGAGGACGCCGGCAGCAAGTGGCTGGTGTTGGCCTACGCCAACCTGACCCCCGCGTAGGCCGGCAGCGCGCACGCGGTCGCACGCGGGTGTAACCAAACGCGCCCCACCGACGAATCCTCCTGTGCAACCCGAGTGGCGGGTTGCGCCCACAGGAGAATCCCGATGTCCGATCTGCGTACCCCCGCCCTGACCGCCGCCGCGCTTGCCGCGGTCCTGGGTTCTGCCTTGCTGGGCGCCGTCACCCCGGCCCAGGCCGGCGACAAGGCGATGGCCAAGGAGAAGTGCTACGGCGTGGCGATGGCTGGCAAGAACGACTGCGCCGCCGGCCCCGGCACCAGTTGCGCCGGCACCTCGAAGAGCGACCACCAGGCGAATGCCTGGAAGTACGTTGCCGCCGGCACCTGCACCAAGACCGCCTCCAAGACCTCGCCGACCGGCAAGGGCCAGCTGGCGGCGTTCGAAGCCACGATGCCCGCCAAGGCGATGTGAGCCCGCTGATGCGCGCCAGTGCCACCCTCCCCCGCGCCGGCGCGCCCGGCCCCGGCCTGCCCATGCAGGCCGGGATCGGTTTCAAGCCGGAGCATTTCGATGCGCTGATGGCCGATCCCGCACCGCCGGCCTTCGTCGAGGTGCATGCGGAGAATTATTTCGGCGATGGCGGCCTGCCGCATCGCCAACTGGCGGCGCTGTGCGGTCGCACGGCGCTGTCGGTGCATGGCGTGGGGCTGTCGATCGGCGGCCACGACCCGCTGGATCGCACCCACCTGCAGCGCCTGCGCAGGTTGCTCGAGCGGCATCCGGCCGCGCAGTTCTCCGAGCACCTGGCGTGGTCCAGCCACGACGGCGTCCACTACCCGGACCTGTTGCCGCTTCGCTACGACGACGCCGGCCTGCGCCGCGTGTGCAGCCACGTCGGCGAGGTGCAGGACCTGCTGGGCCGGCGGATGCTGCTGGAAAACCCGAGCACCTATCTCGAATTCGAAGCCGCCGACCACGCCGAGGCCGGCTTCCTGGCCGAGGTCGTGCGCCGCAGCGGCTGCGGCCTGCTGCTGGACGTCAACAATGCCTATGTCAGCTGCCGCAACCATGGCCGCGACGTGCGTACCTACCTCGCCGGATTGCCGCTGCACGCGGTGGGCGAGATCCACCTGGCCGGGCACGCAACGGTGGCGGACCACGACGGCGGGCACCTGCTGGTGGACGATCACGGTGCGCCGGTTGCCGATGCGGTGTGGTCCCTGTACCGCGAGGTGCTGGCGCAGGTCGGCCTGGTGCCGACCCTGGTCGAATGGGACACCGACGTTCCCGATTACCCGGTGCTGCGCGCACAGGCGGCGCTTGCCGATGCCTGCCTGCGCGACGCAGCGACGGCGGTGGCGGCATGAACGGACACGCCGATTTCGCCGCCGGCCTGCTACGACCCGAGCGGCCGGCCCCGCAGGCGCTGCATGCCGCGGATCCGCAGGCGCGCGAGCATCGCTACGCGGTCTATCGCAACAACACGACCAGTGCCCTGATTGCCGCGTTCGCCGCGGCCTATCCGGTGCTGCGCGCGCTGCTGGGCGTGGACGGCTTCGCCCACCTCGCGCGCGAATGCGCGCGCGCAACCCCGCCGCGCACGCCGGTGCTGGCCGAATACGTGCAGGTCTTGCCCGGCTTCCTCGCCACCACCCCGCTGCCGGCGACACTGCCGTACCTGGTTGATGTCGCCCGGCTGGAAGCGGCCTGCCTGCGCGTGTTCCACGCCGCCGATGCCGACGCCTTGCCGGCCGCAGCCTGGCACGCGCTGCAGGCGGATCCGCAGCGGCTTGGGCAGGCGCGCGTGTTGCTGCACCCGGCCTGCGCATGGCTGGCCTGCACCCATGCGGCGGCCGACCTGTGGCTTGCGCACATGCGCGCGGCGCACCCGGAACTGGCCGAACTGGACCAGGTCGATGCCTACGCTGCGCAGGACGCGCTGGCCTGGCGCGACCCGACGGGGCGGGTGCAGGTCGACGCGCTGCCGAGCGGTTGCGCGCTGGCGCTGGATGCGCTGCAGCGCGGCGCACCGCTGCTGCAGGCAGTGGCGGCGTTGTCCCCGCAGGCTTGCGCCGCGTTGCTGGCGCACCTGGCCGGCGATGGCCTGGCGGTTGCCGTGCAACCCGATCCAGACGGCCTCGCGGAGGTGTCATGAGTACGACATTTGCACGGCATGCCGCGCCCGTCGCTTCGAGCTGGGTAGCGGAAGCCATCGGCTGGCTCGCGCGCATCGGCCTGGCGTTCACGTTCTGGCTGTCCGGGCAGACCAAGATCGAGGGCCTGGTGCTGGATCCGCTGGCGCTGCAGGTGCAGTGGGGCTGGCCGCAGGTCAGCGCGTCGGCGCTGGAACTGTTCCGCAGCGAATACGCGTTGCCGCTGTTGCCGCCGGAGTGGGCGGCGTTGCTCGCCGCCGGCGCGGAGCATGTGCTGCCGCTGCTGTTGCTGCTGGGACTGGGCACGCGGCTGGCCGCACTGGGCATCCTCGGCATGACCCTGGTGATCCAGGTGTTCGTGTATCCGCTGGCGTTCCCGACCCACGCGCTGTGGGCCGCCGCCGCGCTCTACCTGCTCGCCCACGGCGGTGGCCGGGTGGCCCTCGATCGCCTGCTGGCCGGGCGGCTCCGGCAGCAGGGTGCATGATGGGCGTCGTCCTCCGCCACCCGGCGTGTCCCGTGCCGACCGACGCTGACGCCGCCCCGCAAGCCGATCCATCGCCCGATGACTGGGGGACGTGGATGGCGCTGGCGCAGGCCGGCGACCGCCAGGCCTACCAGGCCTTGCTGCAGGCGATCGGCCCGTACCTGCGCGCGATCGCGCGGCGCCTGCTCGGCCACGAGGATGTCGAGGACGCGGTGCAGGAGATCCTGCTGGTGGTCCACGGTATCCGCCACACCTACCAACCGGGGCGCCCGTTCAAGCCGTGGCTGGCCACCATCGCCAGCCGCCGTTGCATCGACCTGTTGCGGCGTCGCCAGCGCGAGGGCCTGCGGTTGGGCGAAGCGCTGGACGAGGAGGCCCACATGGACGCAGAGCCCGGGCCTGCCGAACGGCTCGAACGCGCGCAGCAGGATGCGCGGATGCGCGCTGCGGTGGGGCGCCTCAGCCCCGGGCAGCGCGACGCGGTGCGCCTGCTGCACCTGCAGGAACTGTCGCTGCGCGAAGCCGAAGCAAGCGGCGGGCAATCCGCCGGCGCCCTGAAAGTCGCAAGCCATCGTGCGTTGAAGGCGTTGCGCCGCGCACTGCAAGGAGAACACGACCATGTCCCGTGACACCGATCGCCTGATCGAACAGTTGGCGCTGGAGGTAGTGCCGGTGCGGCCGCTGGCGTCGCCCATGCAGCGCACCGTGGGCTGGCTGGCCGCCAGCATGGCGGTGGTCGCGGTGCTCGCGGTGTTGCTGGGCTGGCGCGGCGGCATGCCCGCGGACATGGCGGTGCCCGGCGGCGGGCTGGCGTGGTGGGGCAGCCTGCTGACCGGGATCGTCGCCGCGCATGCGGTGTTCCAGGTCAGCGTGCCGGGGCGCTCGCCGGGCTGGGCCTGGCTGGCGCTGCCGCCGGCACTGGCCTGGTTCGCCGGCATGGGTTGGGGCTGCCTTGCGGAGGCGCGTGCCGGCACCCTGGCGTTCGGCCTGGAGAGTTGGCACTGCGCGCTGATGATCACCGTTGTCAGTACGCCGATGCTGCTGGTGATGCTGTTGCTGGTCCGCCACGCCGGCGTGCTGCGGCCGGTGCCGACCGCGGCGCTGGCGGTGCTGAGCGCGGCCGGCCTGTCGTCGGCGGCGGTCAGCCTGGTGCACGGCCAGGAGAGCGCCGCGCTGACCCTGCTCTGGCACGGCGGCGCGGTCCTGCTGCTGTGCGCGCTGGCCGCGTTGTCCGGGCGCCCGCTGCTGGGCTGGATCGGCTACGCGCGCCGCTGAGCGGCTACCAGCTGTACAGCTTGTAGTAGGTCAGCGGGGCTTCGCCCTTGCCCCAGTCCAGCTTGCCGTCGCCGTCGCGGTCGTGGATGTAGTAGGTCGGGCCACGGAACGGCACCACCTTGACCATCTTCAGCGCGCCGGCCACCCGGTATTCGGTGACGGTGTCGCCATTGGCTTCGGTGCGGGTGGTCGGCTCCGCGTTCGCCAGCATGTCTTCCGGCGGCACCGTGCTGCAGGCTGCGACGGCGAGGACCACGGCGAGGACGGACGGCAAGGCGATGCGCATGGCGCGGCTCCGGTGCGGGATGCGCCCAGTATGCGGGAAGCACGCGGCCGCGGGTCCGGCAGCGCCCCGTACAATCGCGGCATGCCGAAACTCGTGCTGATCGACGGTTCCTCCTACCTGTATCGCGCCTTCCACGCGTTGCCGCCGCTCACCAACGCGGCCGGCGAACCGACCGGCGCGCTGTTCGGCGTGGTCAACATGCTGCGCGCGCACCTGAAGGAGAAGCCGGAGTTCGCCGCGTTCGTGATCGACGCGCCCGGCAGGACCTTCCGCGACGACCTCGACCCGCAGTACAAGGCGAACCGCCCGCCGATGCCGGACGAACTGCGCGCGCAGGTCGAACCGATGCTGCAGATCGTGCAGGCATTGGGCTTCCCGATCCTGCGCGTCGATGGCGTGGAAGCCGATGACGTGATCGGCACGCTGGCGGTGCAGGGCGCGCGCGCCGGCATCGACGTCACCATTTCCACCAGCGACAAGGACTTCGCCCAGCTGGTGCGGCCCGGGGTGGCGCTGGTCAACACCATGAGCGGCGGCAAGCTCGATTCGGACGCGGCGGTGGTCGAGAAATTCGGCGTGCGCGCCGACCAGATCATCGATTTCCTGGCGCTGATGGGCGACAGCGTCGACAACATCCCCGGCGTGCCCAAGTGCGGGCCGAAGACCGCGGCGAAATGGCTTGCCGAATACGACACCCTGGACGGCGTGATCGCCAATGCCGGCAACATCGGCGGCAAGATCGGCGAGAGCCTGCGCGAGACCCTGCCGCGGCTGCCGCTGAACCGCGAACTGACCACCATCAAGACCGATGTCGCGCTGGAGCAGGCGCCGGATAACTTGCCGCTGCGCGAGCGCGATGCCGGTGCCCTGCGTGCGCTGTACATGCGCTACGGCTTCAACCAGGCGTTGAAGGAGCTCGATGGCGGCGCGGCCGCCGCGCCGGCGGCGGACAAGGAGCCCGGCGTGGCGCGCGGCAACGGTTTCGTCGCCGCCAGCGCGCCTGCCGCGCCGGCGGACATCGATCCCGCGCTGTCCGCGCCCGGTGACTACGAATGCGTGCTGACCACGGCGCAGCTGGAAGCCTGGGTGGCGAAGCTGCAGGCGGCGGAAGCGTTCGCCTTCGACACCGAAACCGATTCGCTGGACCCGTTGCGGGCGAACCTGGTCGGCATCAGCCTGTGCGTGGAGCCGGGCAAGGCCTGCTACATCCCGGTCGCCCACGAAGCGCCCGGCGTGGCCGCGCAATTGCCGCGCGATGCGGTGCTGGATGCCCTGCGCCCACTGCTGGCGGATCCGGCGAAGAAGAAGCTCGGCCAACACGGCAAGTACGACCTGCACGTGCTGCGCCGGCATGGCGTCGTGGTTGCGGGCTATGCCGACGACACCCTGCTGGAGAGCTTCGTGCTCAACGCCGGCATCGCGCGGCACGACATGGATTCGCTGGCGCAGCGCCACCTCGGCTACACCACGATCAAGTACGAGGACGTGGCCGGCAAGGGCAGCAAGGCGATCGCGTTCTCGCAGGTCGCGCTCGACGATGCCACCCGCTACGCGGCGGAAGACGCCGACATCACCCTGCGCCTGCATCGCGTGCTGCTGCCGAAGCTGCAGGCGGAACCGGGCCTGCTGTCGGTCTATCGCGACATCGAGATGCCGCTGGTTCCGGTGCTGGCGCGGATCGAGGCCAACGGCGTGATGATCGACGCCGACGAACTGCGCCGGCAGTCCGCCGACCTGTCGCGGCGCATGCTGGCCGCGCAGCAGAAAGCCACCGAACTGGCCGGGCGCAGCTTCAACCTGGATTCGCCCAAGCAGCTCGGCGCGCTGCTGTTCGACGAACTCAAGTTGCCGGCGCTGGTGAAGACCCCGGGCGGCGCGCCCTCGACCAACGAGGAAGCGCTGGAAGCGATCGCCGACCAGCACGAACTGCCGCGGGTGATCCTGGAATACCGCGGCCTGGCGAAACTGCGCAGCACCTACACCGACAAGCTGCCGGAGATGGTGAACCCGGACACCGGCCGCGTGCACACCAGCTACCACCAGGCGGGAGCGGCCACCGGGCGGCTGTCTTCGTCCGATCCGAACCTGCAGAACATCCCGATCCGCAGCGAGGAAGGCCGGCGCATCCGCACCGCCTTCGTCGCCCCCACCGGCCGCAAGCTGGTGGCCTGCGACTACTCGCAGATCGAGTTGCGGATCATGGCCCACCTGTCCGGCGACGCAGCGCTGGTGCGCGCGTTCGAAAGCGGCGCCGACGTGCACCGCGCGACCGCGGCGGAAGTGTTCGGCAAGCCGCTGGATGAGGTCAGCGGCAACGAGCGTCGCGCGGCCAAGGCGATCAACTTCGGGCTGATGTACGGCATGGGTGCATTCGGGCTGGCGCGCCAGCTGGGCATCGGCCGCGGCGAGGCGCAGGACTACATCGCGCTGTACTTCAGCCGCTATCCCGGCGTGCGCGACTTCATGGAACGCACCCGCCAGCAGGCGCGCGAACGTGGCTACGTGGAAACCGTGTTCGGCCGCCGGCTGGCGCTGGACTACATCCATTCGCGCAACGCCGCGCAGCGTGCAGGCGCCGAACGCGCCGCGATCAACGCGCCGATGCAGGGCACCGCGGCGGACATCATCAAGCGCGCGATGGTCGACATCGATGCCTGGCTGGCCGGGCAGGGCGGGCGCGCGCTGATGCTGATGCAGGTGCACGACGAACTGGTGTTCGAGGTCGACGAGGCCTTCCTGCCGACCCTGCTGGCCCAGGTGCCGGCCCGGATGGCGGCCGCCGCCACGCTGCGGGTGCCGCTGGTGGTGGATACCGGCGTCGGCGACAACTGGGACCAGGCGCACTGAACGGTCGCGCGCGGATGAATAATTCCTGAACCGAACAGTTCTTTAACGCGAATCTTCACGAACCGTCAAGGCGCAGGGTGGTCATATCACTCGCGACAGATGCAACGTCTGTCGCCGATCACTACCCCTCCCCTGGTGTGATCCAGGAACGCCCAGGTTCTCCCCAACCTGCGTTCCAACCCCGGCCCCGCAGCCCTCCCCCTGGCTGCGGGGCTTTTTCATTGCGGAACCAGCCAGTCGCGCGCCCGCAGGTACCCGGCCAGCCGCGCCTCGTCGCTGCCGGCGTCCGGCGCGTAGCCGTATTCCCAGCGCACCAGCGGGGGCAGGCTCATCAGGATCGATTCGGTGCGCCCGCCCGATTGCAGGCCGAACAGGGTGCCGCGGTCCAGCACCAGGTTGAACTCGACGTAGCGGCCGCGCCGGTACAGCTGGAACTGGCGTTCGCGCTCGCCCCACGGGGTGTCCTTGCGGCGCTGGACGATCGGCAGGTAGGCGGCCAGGAAACCGTCGCCGACCGCGCGCAGGTAGCCGAAGTCGGTTTCGAAATCGCCGTGCAGGTCGTCGAAGAACAGGCCGCCGACGCCGCGCGTCTCGTTGCGGTGCCTGAGGAAGAAATACTCGTCGCACCAGCGCTTGTGGGCTTCGTAGCGCGCCTGGCCGCCGAACGGTTCGCACAGCGAGCGCGCGACCCGATGCCAATGCAGCACGTCCTCATCGAACGGGTAGAACGGGGTCAGGTCGAAGCCGCCACCGAACCACCACGCGACGGTTTCGCCATCGCGCATCGCACGGAAATGGCGCACGTTGGCATGCGTGGTCGGCAGGTAGGGATTGCGCGGGTGGAACACCAGCGACACGCCGACCGCGCGCCACGAGGCGCCCGCGAGCTCCGGGCGCGCGGCGGTCGCCGACGGCGGCAACTGCGTGCCGGAGACATCGGAGAAGCCAATGCCGGCCTGCTCGAACACCGCCCCTTCGCGCAGGATGCGGGTGCGCCCGCCGCCGCCTTCGGCGCGCGTCCATGCATCCTCGACGAAGCGCGCGCCGCCGTCCGCCAACTCAATCGCCGTGCAGATGCGGTCCTGCAGGCCGGTGAGGTAGTCGCGGACGGTGTCGATGGAGGGGATGGGCGTCATGCGCGCATTGTATGTGCGCGCATCCAAGCGCTCATTCGCGCAATCGCGGCAACCCGTGCGCGTCGCGCTCCTCGATCGCCGCGGTATCGGCGATCTGCTGGCGCAGGTCGCGGCCTGGCAGGTCCAGCAAGGCGTCGCCGCGTTGGCTGCGCAGGGCATTCGCGTAGGCAAGGCGGGCGCGGGTTTCGTCGCCCGCGTTGAGCGCGCCGTCGCCCAGCGCTTCCCAGGCCGGTGCGCCGGCGCCCTGGGCGATGGCGCGGTGCAGCCAGCGGTCGGCCTGCGGCCAATGGCCCTGGGCCTGGGCGATGCGCGCGGCGGCCAGCAGTAGCGCGGGGCTGGACGGATGCGCGGACAGCCAGCGTTCGACCTGCGCGCGGCGCTGGTCGAGGCGGGAGACCGGCAGCCGTCCGTACAGGTCGGCCAGGGTGTCGCTCCAGCGTGCGTCCAGCGCCTGTTCGATCGCGCGCGTCGCCGCTTCGTCCCAGCGCAGCGCGGCGGCGCGCCGGGCATAGGCGGCGACCACGTCGGCGGTGTTGCGCAGCGTTTGCGGCAGTGCGTCCCAGCGGTCCGCCAGCGCGTTCGCATCGCCGGCCTGCTGCAGCGCCGCCGCGGCCCACTGCGCCTGCAGTGCGTCGAGTTGCGCCGCCGGCAGCGCCTGCTGCTGGCGCAGCGCGCCGAGCAGGCCATAGGCGTCGAAGCTGCGGCCGGTTGCCGCCAGTGCCTCCCCGCGCAGGCGCAGGCCGCGCGGTGGCAGCGGTTGCGCCGCGGGGGCATCCAGTGCCGCCAGCGCGGCGGGGGCATCGTTGCGCGCCAGTGCCTGCTGGGCGAGCAGCACCGCCCGGGCGGCGGGGTGGCGTGCGCCCAGCGCTTCGGCATGCGCGGCGGCCGCGGTCTCGTCGCCGCGCGCGTGTGCGGCGCGTGCCGCATGCGCGCGCGCCACCGCTTCGGCATCGCCCGCATCCGCGGCCTGCACCAGCAACTGCTCGGCGCGCGCGTACTCGCCGCGCTGGTAGGCGGACAGGCCTTCGCTGAGCTTCGCCCGTGCCTGCCTTTGCCGGTGCCGCTTCCACGCGCGGAACGGCAGCCGCAGCAGGTTCCAGGCCAGCACCAGGGAGAACAGCGCGGCCAGCAGGATGCCGACGCCGACCGCGACGGTGGTGCTGTAGTCGGTGCCGCGGAAGCGCACCAGCACGTGCCCCGGATCCTGCAGCAGCAGCTGCGCCAGCAGCGCCCCCAGCACCGCCAGCACCAGCCAGGTCAGCACGCTGCGGAACAGGTTCATGTCGCCTCCGGTGGTGGGTTACCCGCGCAGCATCGCGGGCGCGACGCCATCGCGGCGTGGGTGGGTCATTGCCCGCGCAATGCGCGCAGCTGCTGCAACGTGGTGCCCGACAGCGGCGAGTCCGCGCGCAGCGGCAGCGCCCGCAATTCGGCGACGATCCTGCGCTTCCCCGCGAGCCCCGCCGACCCCGCAAGCAGCCGTTGCAGGCCGTCGTCGATGCGTGCCAGCGCGGCGGCCAGCGCGCTGCCGTCGCGGCGCTCGATCGCCGCGCGCGCCAGCGTGGCCTCGACCTGCAGTGCCGCCAGCGCGGCTTCGCGGTCGGGGCGTTGCTGGAGGCCGGCACCGGCGGTGGGCTGCACCCGGATCACCCGCGCCAGCAGGCGCTGGTACCACGGCTCCGGGCGGGTGCTGCCGGCGGTCGCCGCAGGCGCAGCGCGCAGGCCGCCCATCAGCGCGTCCAGCAACGCCTGTGCGCGCACCCGCGGATCCGCGCCCAACGCCTCCATCGCCGCCTGTTCCTGGGCCAGGGTCTGGCGCAGGTTGAGGTAGGCCGGGTCGTCGATGCCGTCCACCAGCGGCGCCGCCAGCGCCAGCGCGCGGCGCGCACCATCCACGTCTTCGGCCAGCCGCAGGCGTTGCTGGCCGATGCCGAGCAGCAGTTCGATCTCGTCCAGCCGCAGCGATTGCGCGCCGCGGCGGTCGGGGTCGGCCAGCTTCGACACGCTGTCTTCCAGCAGCGCCGCGCGCTGGCCGATGCCGAGCAGTTCGTCGCGCAGCACCCGGTTGGTTGCCTCCGCCTGCTGCAGTCGCTGCGCCTGCGCCTGCTGGGTTGCGCGCAGGGCATCGATGCGGGCATCCAGCGCCTGCCGCTGCTGCAAAGCCAGGGACTCGATGCGTGCCTGCTCCTGCTGCCAATGCCGCCAGCCGTACCAGCCCGCCGCCGCCAGCACCAGTGCGAACAGCAGGAACAGCAGCAGCCCGCCGGCGAGCGAGCGTTTCGGTGGCGTGGGCGGGGCGGGGGAAGGCGATGGATCCACCGGCCAATCCTAAACGATGGCCGTCAGGCGAAGGCGTCGACCGCGGCGCGCAGCAACGACGCCGGGCGCGCATCGGTGGCGATGGCGATGCGGCGGAAACCGGCCGCGCGCGCGACGTCCGCGAGCCGCGCACTGGCCGCGACCACGGCGATCCGCGCGAACGGCTTGCGCAGCGGCGCGGGCAGGCCGACCAGGACGTGCTGCAGGGCCTCGCCGCTGCTCACCGGCAGCAACACCTGCCGCGGATCGGCGAGCACCGCGGCGAGCGCGTCCAGCCGCTTGGGCGGCAACGGCAGCGGCACGCGCGCATACACGTCCGCCCGCAACACCACGGCGCCGCGCAGGCGAAGCGCGGGCGCCAGGCGATCGCGTCCGCCGGCACCGGTCACCAGGCCAATCCGGCGGCTGGCGACAGCGGCGAGTTGCGGCATCGCCAGCAGGCCTTCGCTGTCCATCCGGCCAGGCGCGTCGGCGGCGACGCCGAGCCGGTGCAGCGCACGGCGGGTGCCGCTGCCGACCGCCAGTACCTGCTGTCCGCGGCTTGCCTTGGGTGCCCGGATCGCCGCCGCCGCGGCGACTGCATTCGGGCTGGTGTAGAGCACCACTTCGGCGCCCAGTGCCTGCGCCAGCGCGGCGCGGGTCGCGGCATCGGCGCGGGTTTCGATCGCGAACGGCGACAGCGCCAGCGTGCGCGCGCCGGATCGGGCCGCCGCCGCGCGCAGACCGCCATGCTGGTTGCGCGGACGCAGCGACAGTACGCACCAGTCTTGAAGTGGAAGTGCTTGATTCGCAATGCGCGGCATGCCGCCAGCTTGGCATGGCCTCGGGGTTTGCGTCAGGCTTCGGGCATGGACGTACCCGCGACACCAGGCACCGCCCTCGCCGCCCTCGCCGCGCACTTCGCCGCGATGCCGCCGGTCGCGGCGCTGCAGCCCACCGTGGACGCGGCGGGCGACGGCCGGCTGCGGCTGCGCGCGCCGCTGGCGCCCAACATCAACGACAAGGGCTGCGCGTTCGGCGGCAGCCTGGTGTCGCTGATGACCATCGCCGCCTGGGGGCTGGTGTTCCTGGAGCTGGCGCAGGCCGGCATCGAAGCCGACATCTTCGTCGCCGACAGCCGGGTGCGGTACCTGAAGCCGGTGTTCGAGGACATCGTGGTCGAGGCCGGCTTCGACGACCCGTCCGAGCGCGCGACCCTGGTCGGGACCCTGCGCAGGCAGGGCCGCGCCAGCATCCGCCTGAAGTCGGAGTCGATGCTTGCCGATGGCGGGGTGGCCGCCAGTTTCGTCGGCCGCTACGTGGCGATCGTCCGCACCACCGGGCAGCACGGCTAGCGCTGGCGGCGGACCGGCGCGGGTGCAGCGGCCCCGCGGCCGCTCGCGGTAGGATGCGGCGTCCCCCGGCCGAGCACGTGCGATGACCCGACTGCTGCTGCGATGCGTCCTGATCTGCTGCCTGGCGCTGCTGGCCGGCTGCCCGAAATCCGCGAGCAAGGGCATCGCGCTGGAGGAAATCCAGTACGCCTACTCGGCTGCGATCCGCTGGGGCGATTTCGAGGGTGCGTGGAACCTGGTCGACCCGAAGGCGCGCGCGGAACATCCGCTGACGGACATCGATTTCTCGCGCTACAAGCAGGTGCAGATCTCCGGTTACCGCGATCTCGGCGGCACGGTGACGCCGGAGGGCGTGGTGATGCGCGAGATCGAGATCGGGGTGATCAACCGCAATACCCTGACCGAACGCAGCGTCCGCTACCGCGAGCGCTGGCGCTACGACGAGGCCGCCCAGACCTGGTGGCTGGTCAGCGGCCTGCCGGACCTGTGGGCCGACGACTGACGCAGGCTTCGGCGTCGCCACCGTTGGCGACGCCGGCATTGGCTACAATCGCCGGCCCTGCATGACCCGGTCGACCCCGTGACCCTCGCCGAATTCATCGCCTTCGCCGGCCGCCACCCGATCCTGTCGCTGGCGCTGGCCGGCATCACCCTGGCCCTGCTCTACAACGAGATCGCCGGCCGCCTGTCCGGCATCCGCCGGATCGCGCCGGCCCAGCTGACCGCGCTGATCAACCGCGACAACGCGCTGGTGGTGGACCTGCGGATCGCCGGCGACTTCGAGAAGGGCCACATCGCCGGCGCCCGCAACGTGCAGATGAGCCAGTTCGACCCCGAGAACAAGCACCTGGCCCCGGCCAGGGCGCTGCCGGTGGTACTGGTATGCAAGGTCGGGCAGACCGCGGACGGCGCCGCCAAGCGCCTGCGCAAGGCCGGCTTCACCAACGTCAACGTGCTCGAGGGCGGCATCCAGGCCTGGCAGGCCGCCGACCTGCCGCTGGTGAAGGGACGCGGCTGAGCCCTTGCAAGCGCCGTCCGCGCACCCCACGTCTGAACCGACGCACCGACCTGCCGTTGCATTCGGTGCGATAATCCGCGGCTTGCTTTCCCGCCCCTTTTTCCGCACGCAACGCATTTGCTGGAGCCACCCATGTCCGATGAAATCCTGAACGGCGCCGCCGCCGAATCCCAAGCGCAGCCGCAGGGCCCGAGCTTCACCGTCGAGAAGCTGTACGTGAAGGACCTGTCGTTCGAGGCCCCGAACGCGCCGCAGGTGTTCAACGAACAGGGCCAGCCGGACCTGCAGATGAAGCTGAGCCAGAAGGTCAATCGCCTGGCCGAAGCGGCGTTCGAGGTCAGCCTGGGCATCACCATCACCTGCACCGTGAATGGCAAGACCGCGTACCTGGCGGAAGTCGAGCAGGCGGGCGTGTTCGGCCTGGCCGGTTTCGACGAGCAACTGCTGGACGCGATGCTCGGCACCCAGTGCCCGAACATCCTGTATCCGTACGCCACCGCCGCGATCGGCCAGCTGATCACCCAGGGCGGCTTCCCGCCGTTCCCGATGCAGCCGATCAATTTCGACGCGCTGTATGGCGAAAGCCTGCGCCAGCGTGCCGCGCAGATCGCGCAGCAGGGCGGTGACGGCCTTGCCAACGCGGAAACCGCCGGCAACGCGTAAGCTGCCGGCCGCATGGCGCAAGTCATGCCAAACAGCACGATGACGCAGTCAGCCAAAAAACCGGCGGTCGCGGTACTGGGCGCGGGCTCCTGGGGCACCGCGCTCGCCGCGTTGATCGCCCGCCACGGCCACCCCACCGTGTTGTGGGGCCGCGATGCGGCCACCATCGCCGCGATCGAGGGCGAGGGCGAGAACCCGCGCTACCTGCCGGGCATCCCGTTGCCCGGCGGCCTGCGTGCCACCACCTCCCTGCATGAAGCGATGGCCAGCGCCGGCCTGGTGCTGGTGGTGGTCCCTTCGCATGCCTTCGCCGAGACCCTGCGCGCGCTGGCGCCGCTGCGCCCGCCACCGGCCGGGGTGGCGTGGGCGACCAAGGGCTTCGAGCCCGGCAGCGGGCGCTTCCTGCACGAAGTCGCCGGCGAGGTGCTTGGCGACGACGTGCCGCTGGCGGTGGTGACCGGCCCGTCGTTCGCGAAGGAAGTCGCGCTGGGCCTGCCCACCGCGCTGACCGTGCATTCGGACGATCCGGCCTTCGCCCAGCAGACGGCGGACGTGCTGCACGGCCCCGCGTTCCGCGCCTACACCGGCGACGACATGCGCGGCGCCGAGCTGGGCGGGGCGATGAAGAACGTGCTGGCGGTGGCCACCGGCGTGGCCGACGGCATGGGCCTGGGCCTGAACGCCCGCGCCGGCCTGATCACCCGCGGCCTCAACGAGATGCTGCGGCTCAACATCGCCATCGGTGGCCAGCCGGAAACCCTGATGGGCCTGGCCGGCCTGGGCGACCTGGTGCTGACCTGCACCGGCGACCTGTCGCGCAACCGCCGCCTCGGGCCTGGCGCTGGGCCGCGGCCAGTCGATCGTGGATGCGGTGCGCGAGATTGGCCAGGTGGTGGAATCGATCCAGACCGCGGACGAAGTGATGCGCCAGGCCGAGGCGCATGGCGTCGAGCTGCCGATCGCCAGCAACGTGCGCGACGTCCTGCATGGCGACATCACCCCGGCCGAAGGCCTGCGGCGGCTTGATGGCGCGCGAACAGAAGGCGGAATACCCGCAGGCGCTGTTCGGCTGAGGCTCGGCGCCGGGTCGTGGCGGACCTGCGTTGGCCGCGGAACGAAAAACGCCCGGCATTGCCGGGCGTTTCCGTGTCGCGGGGTCGAGCGGCTACATCGATTACCAGCTGATGCGCGGGCCGACGAACCACTGGGTATCGCCATCGGCGATCTTGACGTCGGCCACCACGCCCCAGCTCTGGTTGATCTTCAGCTGCGCGCCAAGGCGGCCGTAGGCGTCGCCGTCGAAGTCACCGCCGTCTTCGTAGCCGAGCAGGGCGTAACCCTCGAACTTCGGCGCCAGCACGCCGCGCACACCGGCTTCGATGCTGTAGCCGTCGAAATCCAGGCCGCTGCCGGCGTCGTACTTCTCGTACGCCACGTTGGCCACGAAGTCGGCCTTCGGCGAGAACGACTTGTTGTAGCCGGCGCCCACGCGCCACTGGTCGAAGTCGGCATTGACGCCGTCGACGTTCTGGCTTGTGTAGCTGCCGAACAGGTGCACGTTCGGGTGCACCGCGACCGAGCCACCCAGGGCCCAGCCGTCGGCATCGCCGGCGTCGGTATTGGTGGAGACGTAGCCGCCCTGCACGTAGTTGTAGGACAGGCCGCTGTTGGCATCCTGCGCCGAGGCGGCGAACGGAAGGGCGGCGAGCAGGGCAAGGGCAATCAGGGAACGCTTCATGGGGAACCTCATTGTTGTTATTTGTCCACGCCATGGGGGATTGGCGTGGGCCGCATTCTGTGGAGGCGGCCACAACCTCGGCTGAATACGAAACCGAGTGGTACAGGAACTATTCCGGGCGCATTCAGGTTACGCGCCGCCGGCGAACCCGGCCTGCCGCCAGGCCTCGAACACCACCACCGCGACCGTGTTGGACAGGTTCAGGCTGCGGTTGCCGGGGCGCATCGGCAGGCGCAGGCGCTGCGGCTCCGGGATCGCGTCGAGTACGGCCTGCGGCAGGCCGGCGGTTTCGCTGCCGAACAGGAAGGCGTCGCCGTTGCGACAGGCGACCTGGTCGAAGCGGCGGGTGCCGCGGGTGGACAGCGCGAACACGCGCGGGGGCGCGCCGTTGGCAGCGGCGATCGCCGCCAGCGCGGCATCCAGGTCGTCGTGCACCTGCATCGCCGCGTACTCGTGGTAATCCAGCCCGGCGCGGCGCAGTTGCTTGTCGTCGAGGTCGAAGCCGAGCGGCCGCACCAGGTGCAGGTGCGCGCCGGTGTTGGCGCACAGGCGGATCACGTTGCCGGTGTTGGGCGGGATCTCGGGGCGATGCAGGATGACGTGGAACATGCGTTCACGCCCTCCCTTGCGCAGCAGGGGAGGAGCAGGTCCGGCTCACCACGGCAGGGATTCGCCGCGCCAGTCGAGGAAGCTGCCCGATTGCGCCGGGCGGGCGGCGTCGATCACCGCCAGCAACCCGCGCACGGCGTCCGCGGTTGGCAGGGTCGCGTGTTCGCCGCCCATTTCGGTCATCACCCAGCCCGGATGCAGCGCCAGTACCACGATCCCGCGCTCACCCAGCGCCCGCGCCAGCAATGCGCTGGCCATGTTCTGCGCGGCCTTGCTGATGGCGTAGCTTGGGGTGCCGAAGCGCGTGGTGTTGGCGATCGAACCCAGCTGCGAGCTGATGTTGGCGACCACGGTGCGGCGAAGTTGGGTGCCGTCGGCGGGGCCGGGGGCGCGGTCAACCGAGCGAGTATCGGGGAGCGAATTGACCGCGCCCCCGGCCCCGCCGACGATATTGCGGACACGCTCGCCTTCAATATCCCGCAGCAACGGTGCCAACGCCTGCGAGAGCAGAAACGGTCCGATCGCATTGGTGCGCAGGCTGTCTTCCAGCAGCGCCTGCTCCATGTGCCCGAAGCGCTCCCCTGAGTGCAGCACGCCAGCGTTGTTGACGACCAGGTCGAGCTTGCCGGGGCTGCCGTCCTCCGCTTCGGCCAGCACCAGCGGCAGCTCGTGCAGCAGGTTGGCGCGGGATTTCGGCTCCGCCACGTCCAGCGGCAGCACGTGCAGCCGGCCCGGATGCTCGCCGGCCAGGCCGTTCAGCGCGGTGGCCTTGCCCGGGTGGCGGCAGGCGGCGACCACATGCTCGCCCCGCGCCAGCAGCTGGCGCACGAATTCCAGGCCGATGCCACGGTTGGCGCCGGTGACCAGGCAGTTGCGACGCATGCGGCTTCCTCGGCAGGGCAAGGTCAGGAGTGGCTTTTGGCCTAGTGTATCGGCCTGCCGCCGCCGCTAACATCGGCCCTCTTTGCCGTCCCGCCGGAGTTCCGCATGTCCCTGTTCCGTCCCGCCGCGCTCGCGCTTGCCCTCGCCACCGCGCTGTCCGCCGGTGCCTACGTCGCCCCGCTGCAGGCCGCGAACGCGCCGTCCGTGGACATCCCCCATGACAGCTTCACCCTGCCGAACGGCCTGCGCGTGGTCGTGCACACCGACCGCAAGGCACCGGTGGTGGCGGTCAACATCTGGTACCACGTGGGCAGCAAGGACGAGCCCAGCGGCCGCAGCGGCTTCGCCCACCTGTTCGAACACCTGATGTTCAACGGGTCCGAGAACAACCCGGGCGAGTTCTTCGCCCCGTTCAAGCAGGTCGGCGTCACCGACCAGAACGGCACCACCAACACCGACCGCACCAACTACTTCCAGAACGTGCCGACCACCGCGCTGGACATGGCGCTGTGGATGGAATCCGACCGCATGGGCCACCTGCTGGGCGCGGTCGACCAGGCCACCCTCGACGAGCAGCGCGGCGTCGTCCAGAACGAGAAGCGCCAGGGCATGAACCAGCCCTACGGCCAGTTGCGCGAAGTGACGACCTACACCCTGTACCCGAAGGGCCACCCGTACCACCATTCGGTGATCGGCTCGATGAACGACCTCAACGCGGCCAAGCTTGCGGACGTGCAGGCCTGGTTCAAGACCTGGTACGGCCCCAACAACGCGGTGCTGGTGCTGGCCGGCGACATCGACCTGGCCACCGCCAGGGAGAAGGTCAGCGCTACTTCGGCCACATCCCGGCCAGCCCGACGATGGCCCAGCCCAAGGTCGATGTGGCGGTGCTGGAGCAGGACGGCCGCACCGAGCTGGAGGACAAGGTCCCGCAGGTGATGGTGCGGCGGATGTGGAACGTGCCGCAGACCGGCACCCGCGACGCCGACATGCTGGACCTGTTCTCCGACGTGCTGGGCGGCAGTGCCAGCTCGCGGCTGGACCGGCGCCTGGTGCACCAGGACAAGCTGGTGGACAGCATCGGCACTGCCAACTGGGCCTCGCAGCTGGGCGGCAACTTCATGGTCAACGCGATGGTCAAGCAGGGTGTCGACCCCGCCAAGGTGGAAGCGGCGATCGACGAGGAGCTGAAGAAGCTGATCGCCGAAGGCCCCACCGCCGAGGAACTGGCGCGCGCCAAGACCAGCTACGAAGCTGGCTTCGTCCGCGGCGTCGAGCGCATCGGCGGGTTCGGCGGCAAGGCCGACGTGCTGGCCTCGTGCGCGATCTACGAGCGCAACCCGGGCTGCTTCCGTGATTCCCTGCAGGCGGTGGCCGGCGCCACCCCGGCGCAGGTGCGCGATGCGGCGGCGAAGTGGCTGGGCAAGCCGAGCCACGTGTTCATGGTGAAGCCGGGCGCGCGCAAGGAACTGGCCGAGGCCCCGGCCGGCACCCCGTCGCCGTTCGTGCTGCCCAAGGTCGATGCCCGCTACAAGACCACCGCCAGCAGCGTCGACCGCAGCAAGGGCGTACCGGTCACCGCCAGCTTCCCGGACCTGAAGTTCCCGGCCCAGCAGCGCGCCACCCTGTCCAACGGCACCACCGTGATCCTGGCCGAACGCCACGACGTCCCGGTGGTGCAGATGAGCTACCAGTTCGCCGGCGGTTACTCGGCGGACCCGGCCGGCAAGCCCGGCATCGCCAACTTCACCGCCAGCCTGCTCGACGAAGGTGCCGGCGACCTCGACGCCCTCGGCTTCGCCGCGCGCAAGGAAGCACTCGGCGCGCAGCTCGGCGCCGGCGCATCGCTGGACGGCAACAACGCAATCCTGTCGGCATTGAAGAAGCACCTGGAGCCATCGGTGGCGCTGTTCGCCGACATGTTGCGCAAGCCGCGCTTCGACCAGGCCCAGGTCGACCGCGTGAAGGGCGAGTGGATCGCAAGCATCAGGCAGGAGAAGGCGCAGCCGAGCGGCGTCGCCCTGCGCGTGCTGCCGGCGCTGATGTACGGCGCCGGGCACCCGTACGGCAACCCGCTCAGCGGCACCGGCACCGAGGCCGCGATCGCCGCGCTGACCCGCGACGACCTGGTGGCCTTCCACCAGCGCATGATGCAGCCCGCGGGCGCGACCCTGGTCGTGGTCGGCGACACCACCCTCGCCGAAATCGTGCCGCTGCTGGAGAAGCACCTCGGCAGCTGGAAGGTCGGCAGCGCTGGCGGCGCGCCGGCAATCCCGGCGGTGGCCAACGCCAGGCAGTCGCGGGTGTTCCTGATCGACCAGCCGGGCGCGGTGCAGGCCAACATCTTCGCGGCGCAGCTGGTGCCGTCCAGCAAGGATCCGGGCGCGATCGCCTTCGACATGGCCAACCAGGTGTTCGGCGGCGACTTCACCGCGCGCCTGAACATGAACCTGCGCGAGGACAAGCACTGGTCGTACGGCGCGCGCAGCGGCGCCGCCAGCGCGGTCGGCCAGCGCATGTGGCGTGCCACGGCACCGGTGCAGATCGACAAGGCCGGCGAATCCGTGGCCGAGATCCGGCGCGAGATCGCCGAGTTCTTCGGCGGTTCGCGCGGCACCAGCGCGGAGGAACTGGCGCGCCAGCAGAAGGGCCTGACCCTGAGCCTGCCCGGCGCCTACGAGACCGCCGGCTCGGTGCTGGCCACCATCGGCAGCAACGTGCTGTACGGCCGCCCGGACGACTACGTGTTCAGGCGCAAGGCGGAGATCGAGGCGATCACCCCGGCCCAGGTCGATGCCGCGGCGAAGACCCTGGATCCGGGCGCGATCACCTGGGTGGTGGTCGGCGACCTGGCCAAGACCGAGGCCCCGATCCGCGCCCTGAAGCTGGGTGAGGTGACCATCCTCGACGCCGAGGGCAAGCCGGTTTCGAAGTAAGCGATCCGTTCAGCCACGCACGCACGATGCCGGCCACACTGCTGGGTGAGCAGGGTTTTCGAGCAGCGTAGCTGCGAGCCTGCGAACGCCCACCGGCATGCAAGCCGGTGGGCCGGGAGGAGACCCGCATGAAAGTGAAGTTGCTTGCATCGATGCTCGCGTTCTTGCTGACCGCCTGTACCTTCGTGCACATGGCCCCGGGTGCAACCGGCGTGAAGGTGCTGGCCACTGCCCCGGCAAATTGCCAGAAGCGCGGGGAAGTGGCGGTATCGGTCAAGGACCGGCTTGGCCCGTACGAACGCAGCGAGGCGCAGGTCCGCGACGAACTGGAAACCCTGGCCCGCAACGAAGCCCCGGGCCTGGGCGCCGACCGCATCAGCCCGCTGTCGCCGGTGGACGACGGCGAACAACGCTGGGCGCTGTGGCGCTGCGGGCGCTGAGGCGAAAAGCGGCCACCTTTTCGGCCAGTACGCCAGCGTACTGACGTGAAAACCGTTATCCTGCGCGGTTCATGCGCCACCGGCGCCCTCGCAGAAAGCCATCGCCCATGCTGTTCCAACATGTCGCCATTGCCGGTCTTGCCCATATCGACGCGCCGCGCCGGCTGACCTCGGTCGAAATCAACGCCCGCCTGCGCCCCACCATGGAGCGCCTCGGCATCAAGACCGACGTGCTGGGCGAGATCGCCGGCATCCATTCGCGCTTCCTGTGGGAAGACAACGTGCTGGCCTCGGACGTCGCCACCCTCGCCGGGATCAAGGCGCTCGCCGATGCCGGCATCGACCCGGCCCGGGTTGGCCTGCTGGTCAACACCTCGGTCAGCCGCGACTACCTGGAGCCGTCCACCGCCTCCATCGTCAGCGGCAACCTGGGCCTGTCGGACACCTGCCAGAACTTCGACGTGGCCAATGCCTGCCTCGCCTTCATCAACGGCATGGACATCGCCAGCCGCATGATCGAGCGCGGCGAGATCGACTACGCACTGATCGTGGACGGCGAAACCGCCAACCTCGCCTACGAGAAGACCCTCGAACGGCTGGGCCGCGAAGACGCCACCGAAGAGCAGTTCCGCAACGAACTGGCCACCCTGACCCTGGGATCCGGTGCCGCCGCGATGGTGCTGGCGCGCGCCGAACTGGCGCCTGGCGCGCCGCGCTACAAGGGCGGTGTCACCCGCGCCGCCACCGAGTGGAACAAGCTGTGCCGCGGCAACCTCGACGGCATGGTCACCGACACCCGCATGCTGCTGATCGAAGGCATCAAGCTGGCGCAGAAGACATTCGCCGCGGCCAAGCTGGCACTGGGCTGGGCCTCCGAGGAACTGGACCAGTTCGTGATCCACCAGGTCAGCAAGGTGCATACCGCCGCCTTCACCAAGGCGATCGGCATCGACCCGAAGAAGGTCATGACCATCTTCGGCGAGCACGGCAACATCGGTCCGGCCAGCGTGCCGATCGTGCTGTCCAAGCTGCGCGAACTCGGGCGCCTGAAGAAGGGCGACCGGGTGGCCCTGCTGGGCATCGGTTCGGGCCTGAACTGCTCGATGGCGGAAGTTGTCTGGTGAGCTGCCACCAGATCCGGAGCTAGTGCGGGCTGGATATCAAGAAACGTATATTTTTTTCAAAAAAATATACATGTTTGGCCGGATATGTATTAAAAGGGCCTTCTTCTAGACAAGAAGAGGGCACTTCCGATGCCGCTCCCCCCCCTCCACATGGTCGATCCAGGGCGCTTTGACCGCGCGGACGTGCTCAAACGCTTGAACGGCGCGAGCCGCGCACTGGCGGAACTCAAGGGCGTCGCCGCCAGCATCCCCAACCAGAACATCCTCATCAATACGCTGACCTTGCAAGAGGCGCGGGATAGTTCGGCGATCGAGAACATCGTCACCACCCAGGACGACCTGTACCGGGAAGACAATGCTGCCGATGCCACCGGAACGGCCGTCAAGGAGGTTCTCCGCTATCGGCAGGCGCTGCAGGCCGGCTTCGCCCAGACCCGGGCCAGTGGCCTGCTGACACTGAACACGATCCTCGATATCCAGCAACAACTGGAATGCAACCGCGCCGGCCTGCGCAAACTCCCCGGCACCGCACTTCGGGATGGCGACGGCCGGCTGGTTTACGAACCGCCGCAGGATGCCAACGAAGTCGCACGCTTGATGGGCGAGCTGGAGCGCTTCATCCACGATGAGCCCGCTTTCCAAGCCGACCCACTGGTGAAGATGGCACTGATCCATCACCAGTTCGAGAGCATCCATCCCTTTTACGACGGCAACGGACGCACCGGCCGCATCATCAACGTGCTGTACCTGGTGAAGGAAGGGTTGCTGGACATTCCGGTGCTGTACCTGAGCCGCCATATCGTACGGACGAAGCCGGACTACTACAGGTTGCTGCAGGCCGTGCGCGAGACCGATGCATGGGAAGATTGGGTGTTGTACATGCTGGAAGCGGTGGCGAATACAGCGCGCGAAACCATCCGCACCATCCAGGCCATCCGGACCTTGTTGCAACAGACCAAGCAGCGTGTGCGTGACGGCTACCGCTTCTACAGCCAGGATCTGATCAACAACCTGTTCAACCATCCCTACACCCGGGTGGAGTTCGTGCAGCGGGATCTTGGCGTTTCGCGGATAACCGCCACCCGTTACCTGGACAAGCTGGCGGAGGATGGTGTTCTGGAAAAGCTGCGCATCGGCCGCAACAACTACTACGTCAATCGGCCCCTGTTCGGGTTGCTGGGGCGGGATCAGCTTGCGGATGAGGGGGCGCGGCCGCAGTGAGCCAGTCCATTCCCACCGAATTCGAAGCGGCCCACGCCCGCGTCTGCGAGCTGATCGAGCGCTTCGAGCGCCATGCGCGCGACAACTACCTGCAGCCCGGCTATCAGGAAGCCGAGGCGCGGAAGGACTTCATCGACCCGTTCTGGAAAGCCCTCGGTTGGGACGTGGACCACGAGCGCGAGCACAATCCCTACGAGCAGGAAGTCAAGGTCGAGCGCGGCGTCAGCGTCGCACGCTCGCAGAAGCGGGCGGACTACGCGTTCTACCTGAAGCCCAACTTCCGCGACGTGCGCTTCTTCGTGGAAGCCAAGAAGCCAAGCGTGGACCTGGAGCGCAGCGCGGACGCGCATTTCCAGACGTTGCGCTACGGCTACAGCGCCAACACGCCGCTGGCGGTGCTGACTGATTTCGAGCAGATCCGCGTGCTGGATTGCCGGTTGCGTCCCCACCCGGACAGCGCGCTGGACCAGGTCTGATGAATTCCTTGGGCTCACCGACACCACCGTGTTGTTCGACAACGGCCAAGCCGAGTCGCTGCATTACCTGATGGGCCTGCTCAATTCGCGGCTGTTGACCTGGCGGTTCCGCTCGATCGGGAAACTCAAGAGTGGCGGCATCTACGAGTATTTCTGGAACAGCATTTCGCGCCTGCCGATCCGACGGATCGATTTCGACTCGCCGCAGGACCGCGCGCGCCACGATCGCCTGGTATCGCTGGTCGGGCAGATGCTGGCCGCGTTGAGCCAGGATGCCGGTGGCCGCGACGCGGAGCTTCGCGACCGCAAATGCGCCGCGCTCGACCGCCAGATCGACCAGCTGGTGTACGAACTGTATGGCCTGACTGACGAGGAGATCGCGCTGGTGGAAGGCAATGCCTGAATCTCCTGATCACGGCACTTTGCGCGGAGTGTCCAGCAAAATCAGCATGTTGCACGGGGAATCAGGCTCAATTGTCAAATCAAGCCATCTTAACTAGCAAATAAGCCGGTTTGATTTTAGAGTGCCGGCATGGCCCGCCCCAACCGCTCCGCCGAGATCGACGCCGCCCTGCTGCAGGCAGTGGGTCAGCACCCACGGGACCTGGTAGGCATGGTGGCAGCGCAGCTGGGCCTGTCCACGGCGCGGATCAGCATGCAGGTGCGCGCATTGGTGGCCGGCGGCTACCTGTACAAGCTTGGGACCACCCGGCCAACCTATTCGCTTGGCCCCAATCGCCGCTTCGAGCACACGTATCCGCGCGCGGGACTGGCGGAGGACCGGGTCTGGCATGGCGACCTGCTGCCCCTGCTGGAGCGCCTGCCACGCAACGTGCTGGACATCGCCCAGCACGGCGTCACCGAGATGATCAACAACGCCATCGACCACTCGGAAGCAGCGTACGTGCAGGTGCGCATGCAGCAGCGCGATGGCCGGCTGCTGTTCGAGATTACCGATGCGGGCATCGGCATTTTCCGCAAGATCACCCGTGCGCTGGATCTGCCGGACGAACGCCTTGCATTGCTGGAATTGTCGAAAGGCAAGCTGACCACCGATCCGCAGCGGCACAGTGGCGAGGGCATCTTCTTCACCTCGCGCATGTTCGATGCATACCGGATCGAATCCGGCGGCCTGGTGTTCGATCACGATGCAACCCATGACCTGGATCTGCTGGACGATACGCACGACGTGGCCGGAACCCGGGTAGTCATGCAGCTGGCGACCGATTCGCCGCGCACGGTGGAAGCGGTGTTCAGTCAATTCTCCAGTGGCCCGGACGACTACGCCTTTGCCCGCACCGTGGTCCCGGTCCGCTTGGCCCGGGTGGGCGACGAAAACCTGGTATCGCGTTCACAGGCCAAGCGTCTGCTGCAGCGCGTGGAGCACTTCCGCCATGTGGTGCTGGACTTTGCCGAGGTGGCCCGGGTGGGGCAGGCGTTTGCCGACGAGATTTTCCGTGTGTTCGCAAACGCCCACCCCGAGGTGGAGCTGCTGGCGGTCAACGCGCTGCCGGAGGTCCAACAGATGATCCGTCGTGCGGAAGTACTGCGCGATGAGCAGGGCGACCAGTTACCGCTATTGAAATGACAGGAGCCACATTGAATTTCCCCGACTACCCCTTCACCCCGCGGCGCGTCGAAGTGCGCCCCGGCATCGCCATGTCCTTCCTCGACGAAGGACCGCGCGACGGCGACGTCATCGTCATGCTGCACGGCAATCCGTCGTGGAGCTTCTACTGGCGGCACCTCGTCGGCGGGTTGTCGGATCGTTACCGCTGCATCGTGCCCGACCACGTGGGCATGGGCCTGTCCGACCGGCCGGATGACGCGCCGTCGGCATCACCGAACTACGACTACAGCTTGCAGTCGCGGATCGAAGACCTCGATGCGTTGCTGAAGCACCTCGGCGTCGACGGGCCGGTGACGCTGGCGGTGCACGACTGGGGCGGGATGATCGGCTTCGGCTGGGCGTTGCGCGACCCGTCGCGGGTGAAGCGGCTGGTGATCACCAACACCGCCTCGTTCCCGCTGCCGCGGTCCAAGCGCTTCCCGAAGCGGCTGGCGATGGGCCGCGATTCGCGCCTCGGCGGCTGGCTGATCCGCCGCTTCAACCTGTTCGCGCGCGGCGCGGCGTGGATGGGCACCACCCGCTCGCTGCCGAAGGCCGTGCGCGCGGCGTATGCCGGCGTCTACGACGGCTGGGACAACGCGATCTCCACCCTGCGCTTCATGCAGGACATCCCGCTGGACGCCGGCGACCGCGCGATGCCGCTGGTGCAGGCCGCGGCGGCCGCATTGCCGGGCTACGCGGACCGGCCGGCCTTCATCGGCTGGGGCCTGCGGGACTTCGTGTTCGACAAGCATTTCCTGGCCGGCTTCCGCGACGCATTGCCGAATGCCGAAGTCCACGCGTTCGAAGACGCCAACCACTACGTGCTGGAAGACAAGCACGAGGTGCTGGTGCCGGCGATCCGCCGCTTCCTCGACGAGCACCCGCTCTGACCATCGACGACGCGGCGACCCGCCAACGCGACGGCGGGACCGTCGGGGTGAGCGGGGAATTCGAGCGGCGCAGCCGCGAGCCCGTGAACGTCCTTCGGCATGCAAGCCGACGGGCCGGGGCGTAGCGGCATTTGGAGCCGCGGAGCGCGTCGCCCGGCGGTAGGCGCCGTCGCTGCGATAACGCTGCGCTCACGCCTCCGGCAATGGATTCTTCTCGCCCTCGTCGACGCCGATCCAGTCCTTCGGCACCAGCACCGGCAGCCCATGCGCGAGGCGCGCCTTGTCGCATTGCGCGCTGGCCGCGCCGAACTCCCAGCTCGCCGGCACCAGCGCGCACACCGACGGCCGGCGGTCGTGGATCGTGCAGCGCGAATGGCGGCCGATGTCCGCGTCCAGCGCGATGCAGCGCGGCTGCGCCTGCGAGGTGCCGCGCATCACCCGCTCGTGGGTGCGCAGCGGCTCGGTGAGTTCGAACGGCACCGCGCCGCCGAGCGCGGCATCCGCTTCCGACCAGTGGAAGCTGACCCGGAAGAACGCGCAGCAGGCGCCGCAGGTGAGGCAGGGGTGCTCGACGGGCATGCGCCATTGTCGGCGACAATGCACGCATGCGCGAGACGCCGCCCGCCACGCCCTGCAACATCGCCGCCGCGCTGCCGCGGCTGGCGCGCGAGCGCCCCGAGCAGGTGGCGATGCGTTGCCCGGGCCGCGGTGGCGGCTACCAGGTCGCCATCACTTACGCCCAGCTCGATGCGCGCAGCGACGCCATCGCCGCCGGGCTGGCCAGGCGCGGGATCGTCCGCGGCACCCGCACGGTGGTGATGGTGCGGCCGACGCCGGAGTTCTTCCTGCTGATGTTCGCCCTGTTCAAGGCCGGCGCGGTACCGGTGCTGGTGGATCCCGGCATCGACAGGCGCGCGTTGAAGCAATGCCTGGACGAAGCCAGGCCCGAAGCCTTCATCGGCATCCCGCTGGCGCTGCTGGCGAAGGCGCTGCTCGGCTGGGCGAAGTCGGCGCGCGTCCGCATCACCACCGGCCGTCGCGCATGGCTCGCCGATGCGACGCTGGCCGATGTCGAACGCGATGGCGCGGGCGCGGGGCCGCAACTGGCGGACACGGCGCCGGACGATGTCGCCGGCCTGCTGTTCACCAGCGGCAGCACCGGCGTGCCGAAGGGCGTGGTCTACCGGCACCGGCATTTCGTCGCCCAGGTCGGGATGCTGCGCGACGCCTTCGGCATCGAAGCCGGCGGCATCGACCTGCCGACCTTCCCGCCGTTCGCCCTGTTCGATCCCGCGCTCGGGCTGACCTCGATCATTCCCGACATGGACCCGACGCGCCCGGCGAAGGCGGATCCGCGCAAGCTGCACGCGGCGATCAGGCGCTTCGGGGTGACCCAGTTGTTCGGATCGCCGGCGTTGATGCGGGTGCTGGCCGGGCATGGCGAGCCGCTGCCCACGGTCCGCCGCGTGACCAGTGCCGGTGCACCGGTGCCGCCGGAGGTGGTGGCAAGGATGCTCGCGCTGCTGCCGCCCGATGCGCAGCTGTGGACCCCGTACGGCGCCACCGAATGCCTGCCGGTGGCGGTGATCGAAGGCCGCGAGCTGCTGGCCCTGCGCGAACGCACCGAGGCCGGCAGCGGCACCTGCGTCGGCCGCCCGGTCGCGCGGAACACGGTGCGCATCATCCGCATCGATGACGGCGCAATCGCCGATTGGAGCGATGCGTTGCAGGTGGCACCGGGGCAGGTCGGCGAGATCACGGTCGCCGGCCCCAGCGCCACCGACGCCTACTTCAACCGCGACGCGCAGACCGCGCTGGCGAAGATCCGCGAACGCCTGCCCGATGGCGGCGAACGCATCGTCCACCGCATGGGCGACCTTGGCTGGTTCGATGGCGATGGCCGGCTGTGGTTCTGCGGCCGCAAGTCGCAGCGGGTTGTCGTCGATGCGGTCACCACGCTGTGCACGGAGCAGGTCGAGCCGGTGTTCAACGCCCACCCCGCGGTGGCGCGCACCGCGCTGGTCGGGACCGGTGCGCAGGGCAAGCAATCGCCGGTGTTGTGCGTGGAATTGAATGCCGGGATCGGCAAGCGCGAATGGCCGCGGATCGAACGCGAACTGCGCCACCTGGGCGAAGGCTTCGTCCACACCGCCAAAGTCGATACATTCCTGCGCTATCCGAAACCATTCCCGGTCGACATCCGCCACAACGCCAAGATCGGGCGCGAGACGCTGGCGCGTTGGGCGGCGGCACGGCGGAACGGGGAGCGCGCGTGAACGTCCTGGTCACCGGCGGCGGTGGTTTCCTCGGCCTGGCGCTGTGCCGCGCGCTGCTGGCGCAGGGGCATCAGGTGGCCAGCTTCAGCCGCAGCCGGCACCCGGCGCTGGACGCACTGGGCGTGCGCCAGCTGCAGGGTGACCTGGCCGACCGCGAGGCGGTGCTGCGCGCATTCCCGGAGGGCTTCGATGCGGTCCTGCACAACGCCGCCAAGGCCGGCACCTGGGGCAGCCACGCCAGCTACTTCAGCGCGAATGTCATCGGCACCCGCAACGTGATCGCGGCTTGCCGCGCGCACGGGATCGGCAAGCTGGTGCACACCTCCACCCCCAGCGTGGTGCATCGCGCCACCCATCCGGTGGAGGGCCTCGGCGCCGACGAGGTGCCGTATGGCGAGGGCGTGAAGGCCCACTACGCGGCCACCAAGATCATCGCCGAGCGCGAAGTGCTGGCCGCCAACGATGCCGCGCTGGCCACGGTGGCGCTGCGCCCGCGCCTGATCTGGGGCCCGGGCGATACCCAGATCCTGCCGCGGCTGGTCGCGCGTGCGCGCAGCGGGCGCCTGCGGCTGGTCGGCGGCGGCGACAACCTGGTCGACACCACCTACATCGACAACGCCGCGCAGGCGCATGTCGCGGCGCTGGACCACCTGCACCCCGGCGCGGCCTGCGCGGGCCGCGCCTACTTCATCAGCAATGGCGAACCGTGGCCGCTGCGCGAGGTGATCAACGGCCTGTTGCGCGCGGCCGGCGCGCCCGAGGTGCGCAAGTCCATCCCGTTCCGCGCGGCGTATGCGCTGGGCGCGGCCTGCGAGGGGCTGTGGACGCTGCTGCCGTTGCGCGGCGATCCACCGATGACCCGGTTCCTGGCCGAACAACTCGGCACCAGCCACTGGTATTCGATGGCGCCGGCGGCGCGCGACTTCGGTTATGTGCCGAAGGTGTCGATGGCGGAGGGATTGGAGCGGTTGCGACGAACTCTTCATCGCTGACGCACCGCATCGGCCGGCGGCAGTGCGCAGCCGCTCCATCCAGTCATCCACGACTGGGTCGCGGGCGCGGGCCGTCCCTGGCCCGCTCTGCGCACTGCCGCCGGCCGATGCGGCGCTCACGACCTCTGTCGTGAAGCGAAGCCCATACAATGCCGGCATGAGCCAGTCCCCCTTCAACTGGAAGCAACCCGCGGGCAAGGCGCTGGAAGCCGCGCTCAACCACGCGCTGGCGCTGGACGCGGAAACCCGCGCTGCCCTGCGCGGGCTCGACGGGCAGCGCGTCGCCCTGCAGCTGACGTCGCCGCCGTTGGCGCTGCAGGTGCGGGTCGATGGCGAGGCGCTGCGGGTTGGCCCGGCCGACGCCGCGCGTGAACCCGACCTCGGCGTGCGCAGCACCCTGGCCGGGCTGCTCGGGCAATTGCCGTTGTTCCGCCGCGGCGACGCCCCGCCGGTCGGCAAGCTGCGGATCGAGGGCGACGCCGAACTGGCGCGGCGCCTGCAACGGCTCGCCCGCGACTTCGACCCGGACTGGGAAGCGCCGTTCGTGCGCGTGTTCGGCGACATCGCCGGCGTGCAGGTCGCCAGGGCACTGGCCGCGGGCCTGCGGCAGGCGCGGGTCGCCGGCAGGAACCTCGCCGAAAGCGCCGCCGAATACGTGACCGAGGAAAGCCGCGACGTGGTCCCGCGCGCCGAGCTGGAGGCCTTCCACGACGACGTCGATGCGCTGCGCGACGACGTCGAGCGCATCGCCGCGAAGATCGCGCGCCTGCAACGCGGCATGCCCGGCAACGGCAACGGCAACGGGGCGGGCGCGTGAAGTCCGCCCTGCGCGCGATGCGCATCGGCCGCGTGTTGCTGCGCTACCGGCTCGACGACCTGCTCGACGACACCCCCGCCGAGCGCTGGCTGAAGCTGATGCGGCCGTTCGTGCCGGGCGCGGCGCCGAGCATCGCCAGCATGCCGCGCGGCGCGCGCCTGCGGCTGGCGCTGCAGGAGCTCGGCCCGATCTTCGTCAAGTTCGGGCAGATCCTGTCGACCCGCCGCGACCTGGTGCCCGCCGACATCGCCGAGGAACTGACCCACCTGCAGGACCGGGTGGCCCCGTTCGATGGCGGCGTCGCCCGCGGCCTGGTCGAGCGCGAACTCGGGCGAAGCATCGCGGATGCCTACGCCAGCTTCGACACCACCCCGCTGGCGTCCGCCAGCATCGCGCAGGTGCACGCGGCCACCCTGCACGACGGCCGCGAGGTGGTGGTCAAGGTGCTGCGGCCGCGGATCGAGGTGCAGATCGCCGCCGACATCGCCCTGCTCAAGAGCGTGGCGGGCATCGTCGAGCGCGCGCATCCGAATGCCGACAAGATCCGCCCGCGCGAGATCGTGGCCGAGATCGAGAACACCCTGGCCGCCGAACTCGACCTCCAGCGCGAAGCCGGCAATGCCTCGCTGCTGCGCCGCAACTGGGAGAATTCGCCCGACCTGTACGTGCCGGAGGTGATCTGGTCGCACACCGCCGAGGGCGCGATGACGATGGAGCGGGTGCGCGGCATCCCGTCGGACGACATCAAGGCGCTGGATGCCGCCGGGATCGACCGCCGTCGGCTTGCGGCCAAGGGCGTGCGCGTGTTCTACCAGCAGGTGTTCCGCGACAACTTCTTCCACGCCGACGCGCACGCCGGCAACATCTGGGTGGATGCGACGCGCAAGCAGGACCCACGCTTCATCGCGCTGGATTTCGGGATCATGGGCCAGCTGTCGAGCGAGGACCAGTACTACCTCGCCGAGAATTTCATGGCGATCTTCAACCGCGACTACCGGCGCATCGCCGAGCTGCACGTGCAGGCCGGCTGGATGCCGGCGCACATCCGCATCGACGAACTGGAAGCCGCCGCGCGCGCGATCTGCGAGCCGTACTTCACCCGCCCGTTGAGCGAGATTTCGCTGGCCGAGGTGCTGGTCAAGCTGTTCCGCATGGCGCAGCGCTACGAACTCACCCTGCAGCCGCAACTGATCCTGCTGCAGAAGACCCTGCTCAACATCGAGGGCGTGGGCCGCCAGCTGGATCCGAAGATCGACATCTGGGCGGTGGCCAAGCCGGTGCTGGAGCAGATCCTGGTCGAACGCTACAGCCCGCAGCGGCTGGCCGGCGAGTTCCGCAAGCGGCTGCCGGAAATGGTCACGCGCGCGCCCGAAGTGCCGCGCCTGCTGCACGCGTGGCTGCAGCAGCAGGTCGAGGGCAAGCACGAGCTGTCGATGCGCTCGCGCGACCTCGCCGAACTGGCGCGCATCGCGCATGCCGCGCAGAAGCGGGTGGTCGCGGCGGTGCTCGGATCCGGCCTGCTGATCGTGGCCGCCGTGCTGTACGCGCTGGAGGCGGGCGGGCCGCAGCTGCTTGGCGTGCCGGTGTCCACCTGGGTCGCAGGCCTGGGCGGTGCGTGGGCCCTGCTGGCGGCGTGGCCACGGCGCTGATGCGTTCCAGCGGCGATGCTGCCGCTGCAATCCGGTCGGAGTATGGTGCGGGCTCCCCGATCACCGCGGAGTCCGCATGACCACCAAAGCCTATGGCGCCCACGCCGCCGACCAGCCCGTCGTCGCCCTCGACATCCAGCGCCGCGCGCCCGGCCCGGGCGACGTGCAGATCGACATCGCCTATTGCGGCGTCTGCCATTCCGACCTGCACACCGTGCGTTCGGAATGGCCGGGCACCCTGTATCCGTGCGTGCCGGGCCACGAGATCGTCGGCCATGTCAGCGCGGTCGGCAGCGACGTCAGCGGCTTCAAGGTCGGCGATACCGTCGGCGTCGGATGCCTGGTCGACAGCTGCCGCCACTGCGCGTCCTGCAGCGAAGGGCTGGAGCAGTACTGCACGAACGGCTTCGTCGGCACCTACAACGGTCCGACCGCGGACGCCCCGGGCCACACGCTGGGCGGTTATGCGCAGCGGATCGTGGTGGAGCAGCGCTTCGTGCTGAAGGTCCGCCATCCGGAAGACCAGCTGGCCGCGGTGGCGCCGCTGCTGTGCGCCGGCATCACCACCTATTCGCCGCTGCGCCACTGGCAAGCCGGGCCGGGCAAGAAGGTCGGCATCGTCGGCATCGGCGGGCTTGGCCACATGGGCATCAAGATCGCGCATGCGATGGGCGCGCACGTGGTCGCGTTCACCACCAGCGAATCCAAGCGCGATGAAGCGCATGGCCTGGGTGCCGACGAGGTGGTGATCTCGAAGGATGCCGCGCAGATGAAGGCGCATGCCGGCAGCTTCGACTTCATCCTCAACACCGTGGCCGCGCCGCACGTGCTGGATGCGTTCACCGCGCTGCTCAAGCGCGACGGCACCCTGTGCCTGGTCGGCGCGCCGGCGTCGCCGCATCCCAGCCCCAGCGTGATGGGCCTGATCTTCGGCCGCAAGGCGATCGCCGGTTCGCTGATCGGCGGCATCCCGGAAACCCAGGAGATGCTGGATTTCTGCGCCGAGCACGGCATCGTGGCCGACATCGAGATGATCGCCGCGGGCGACATCGAGGCGGCCTACGAGCGCATGCTCAAGAGCGACGTGAAGTACCGCTTCGTGATCGACACGGCGTCGATGTAAGCGCCAGACAAGCCGGGGTTCCCGGTTGGGGGGGGCGGCGTTACTTCGCCGGCGGGGGCGGGGTTTTCGCCGCATTGGCAAAGTCGCCGGCCACGAACACCGACAACTGGTCCGGCCTCAGGAATTTGCGGATCGCCGCGTCCACCTGTTCGACGGTGAGCGCCTTCAGCTTCGCGTCGAATTCCGCCCGGCGCAGCATCGGCCGGCCGAGGAAGTTGTCCGAATTCAGCATGCCGGCGATGGTGCCGTCGCTGGCGCGTGCCTGTTCGCGGTTGGTGAGCAGGCCACTGACAGCATCCTTCAGTTCCGCGTCGGTGATGCCGTCCTTGACGAAGCGGGCCAGCTCTTCGCGGATCGCGGCTTCAAGCCTTGCCGCGTTCTGCGGGGCGGCGATGGCCTGGATGCTGAAGCTGCCGGCATCGTCCTTGCCGTCACGGCTGGAATCGGCGGCGATGCCGCTGCCGATGCTGTAGCTCAGTCCGTCCTTCTGGCGTGCGCGATCGCCCAATCGCGAAGTCATTCCGCCACTGCCGAAGATGTTGTTGGCCACCATCAGCGCGGCGTAATCCGGGTCCTCGTCGTTGAGTGCCAGGTTGTGGCGCGCGGTGAACACGGCGCTCGACTTGTCCGGCGTCTCGAATGCCTGCTTGCGCGCAGCCACCGGGTGGTAGCGGGTGGGGATGGGCGCGAAGGCAACGCCTGGCTTCCAGTCGGCGAACAGCTTTTCCAGCAACGGCTTGATTTGCGCGGGATCGAAATCGCCGACGATGGCGATCTGGCCTTCGGCGGTGCCGAATACGTCGCGGTGGTAGGCGCGCACGTCGTCGAGTTTCATCGCCCGCAGGTTGGCCAGTTGATCGTCGATCGTGCGGAAGCGGAACGGATGGTCCGCCGGCCACGGGTCGAACGCCTTGCCCATGGCCTGGCCGACCGCCGTGCCCGGCTCCTTGCGCGCGGCTTCCAGCCCGGTGATCGCCTGCAGGCGAAGCTGCTCGAACTCTGCTTCCGGGAAGGCCGGGTTGCGCAGGATGTCGGCAGCCAGCGCCAGCGCCGCGGCGAGCTCGCCGCGCCGGCTCTGCAGGCTGATGCCTGCGCCCTGGGTGCCGCCGCTGACGCCACCCGTGGTCTTGAGTGCCTCGAAGCGCTTGTCGATCTGTTCGCGGCTCAGGGTCTTGCTGCCGCGCATCAGCATGCTGCCGGCGAAGCTGGCCGCGGGCGGCGGGCTGCGGCGGATGGATTCCAGGTCGCCGAAGCGGAAGTCGGCGTTGAACACCACGGTACCGCCACGGGTCTTCTTCGGCAGCAGCGAAACCGTCAAGCTGTTGCCGATGGTGTAGGTCTCGGTGCGTGCGGCGATGTTCGCCGGGGTCGGATCGAAAGACTCGCCGGCTTCGATCGCGGCGCGGCCGGTGTAGCCCTCGACCAGGCTGGCCGCGGGCGGTGCTTCGGCGATGGTCGCGCGCACCGCATTGTCGGTGGGAACGAAGCGCGCCAGCGTGCGGTTGCTGGGCAGCAGGTAGGCCTTGGCCACCCGGTTCACGTCGTCCAGGGTCACCTTGTCCGTCGCATCGCGCAGCACGAACCACAATCGCCAGTCGCCGGCGGCCACGTACTCGGACAGGGCCATGCCCACCGCATTGACGTTGTTGAAGGCCAGTTCGTAACCGTTGGCGATGCGCTGCCTGGCATCGGCAAGTTCCTGCGCGGTGACTGGTTGCGACGCGATGGCTTCCGCCTGCTTCAGCAACTCCGCTTCGGCCTTGCCGGCATCGCCATCCTTCGGCACCGCGACCACGAAGTTGAAGGTGCCCGGATCGCGCATCGCACCCGCGCCCGCGCCGGCGAACGCAGCGAGCTTGGATTCGACCAGCGCCTTGTGCAGGCGGCCGCCGGGCGCATGGCCCAGCAGGTTGCCGAGCACCACCAGCGCCGGCGTGTCCGGATGGGTGGCGGCAGGCATGTGGTAGGCCAGCGAGGTGATGCGGATGTCGCCGCTGCGACGCACGGTGACCTCGCGCTCGCCGTCCTGCGTCGGCTCCTTGGTGTACGCCACCGGCAGCGCGCGCGACGGCTTCCCCAGGCCGCCGAACTTCACCTTGATGTTTGGCAGCAGCGTGGCGGGATCGAACCGGCCGGCGACGATCAGCACCGCGTTGTCCGGCTGGTACCAGGTCTTGTAGAAGGCCTGCAGGCGTTCGATCGGCACGCGTTCGACGTCGCTGCGCGCGCCGATGGTGGTGTTGCCGTAGTTGTGCCACAGATAGGCCGTTGAACGCAGGCGTTCGTTGAGCACGCTGCCGGGATTGTTCTCGTTGCGTTCCAGCTCGTTGCGGACCACGGTCATCTCGCTGTCCAGGTCCTTCTTGGCGACGAAGGAATTGAGCATGCGGTCGGCTTCCAGGCCGAGCACGTAGTCGAGCGTGGCGTCGTTGGCCGGGAAGCTGCTGAAGTAATTCGTGCGATCCAGCGAGGTGCTGGCATTGAAGCCCACGCCGCGCTTCTTCAGTTCGCCGGGGATGTCCGCATGCTTCGGCGTGCCCTTGAACAGCAGGTGCTCCAGCAGGTGGGCCATGCCGGTTTCGCCGTAGTTTTCGTGCACCGAGCCGACCAGGTAGGTCAGGTTGACGGTGACCGTGGGCTTGCTGGCATCGGGGAACAGCAGCACGCGCAGGCCGTTCCGCAGCCGGTATTCGCAGATACCTTCCACGCAGGCGCCGGCGCTGATGCCCGTGGGAGGTGCGACACCCGCGGCAAAGGCGGAAGCCGGCATGGCGAGCAGGCAGGCGAGGGCGAGGGCGTGCAGGCGGTGATGGGTCATGGAATCCGTTCCGGTGCGGGACAATGGCGGCAGTCTAGCGAAGCGATGCAGGCCACCCATGTCCGATTCGTCATCCCTGCCGGTGCTGTACCAAGACGAAGCACTTGCCGTCGTCGACAAACCAGCCGGGCTGATGGCCCACGACAGCGCGCTGGCGCGTGGTGAAACCGATTTCGCCGCGGATCGCCTGCGCGAGCAGTTCGGCAAGCCGATCTTCCTGGTGCACCGGCTGGACCGCGCCACCAGCGGCTGCCTGCTGCTGGCGTTCGACCGCGAGACCGCGTCCGCGCTCGGCAAGACCCTGATGTCGGGTGAGGTGGCGAAGGACTACTGGGCGGTATGCCGTGGCTGGCCGGCGGAGCAACGCTTCGTGGTCGACCATCCGCTCGACGGCGGCCCCGGCAAGCCGCTGAAGAAGCCGGCGCAGACCGCGTTCGAGGTGCTTGCCACGTGCGAGTTGCCGGTGCCTTCGGCGGGATTCGAGACCTCGCGCTATGCGCTGCTGCAGGCATCGCCGCTGACCGGCCGCTTCCGCCAGATCCGCAGGCACCTGAAGCACCTCTCGCACCATCTCATCGGCGACAGCAGCCATGGCGATGGCCGCCACAACCGCAATTTCCGGATGCTCGGCATCCATCGGATGTTGCTGCATGCGCGGCGGCTGGCATTCGTGCACCCGCACACCGGCGCGCGCCTCGACGTGGCCGCGCCGGTCGATGCCGAATTCGCCAGGGCGCTGGCGCTGTTCGACAGACCCCTGTAGGAGCGAACCATGTCCGCGCCCGCTCGTTCTCGGAAGGATGCGGTCGCGGGCAGGGTCCGCTCCCGCATGAGGCGAGCCCGTTAGAATCGCGCGATGCTGCAGGTCGGATCCATCGCCATCGACGACGACGAACTGATCGAACGCTTCGTGCGCGCGTCGGGGCCGGGTGGGCAGAACGTCAACAAGGTGGCCACCGCGGTGGAGCTGCGCTTCGACATCGCGCGCTCGCCGTCGCTGCCGGAGCCGGTGCGGCTGCGCCTGCTGGCCCGGCGCGACCGCCGCGTCACCGACGACGGCGTGCTGGTGCTCGCCGCGCAACGCTTCCGCACCCAGGAGCGCAACCGCCAGGACGCGCGCGAACGCCTGGCGCATTTCATCGAGGGCGGCCTGCACGCGCCGAAGCCGAGGGTCGCGACCAAGCCGACGCGCGGGGCCAGGGAGCGCCGCTTGGGTGAGAAACGCGGACGTGCGACGATCAAGAAGGGGCGCACGGGGCGGGACTGGGATTGAGCGACGCGCGAGACAACGACGTGGTGCTGGCGCTGCCACCGGGCGCGCCACGGATGCCGCGCAACCGCCTGATGGAGGGGCTGGGCCGCGGGATCCTGCGGCTGTTCGGCTGGCGCATGGCAGGCGCGTTCCCGGACCTGCCGCGGCTGGTGCTGATCGCCGCCCCGCATTCCTCGAACTGGGACGGCTTGCTGGGCTTTGCCGTCAAGTTCGGGATGGGCGTGAAGCTGTCGATCCTCGGCAAGGACAGCCTGATGCGGGTCCCGCTGCTGCGCGCGCTGCTGCGCTGGCAGGGGGTCATCCCGGTGGACCGCAGCTCGCCGCACGGGGTGGTCGGCCAGGCCGTCGAGGCGATCCGCAGCGCCGACCGCATGTGGTACGCGATGGCCCCGGAAGGTACCCGCAAGCGGGTGGAGCGCTGGCGGCCGGGGTTCTGGCACATCGCCCACGACGCCGGGGTGCCGGTGGTGCCGGCCTATTTCGACTACGCGAACAAGGTGATCGGGATCGGCCCGCCGTTCGAGCTGACCGACGACATGCATGCCGACATCGCCCGCATCCAGCGCTGGTACAAGCCGTTCAAGGGCCGCAACCACGACGTGGTGCAGCCCGCGGACTGAACGACCCGCCCGGCAAGCAAGGAGCCCCGGCATGCCGGGGCTTTGCGTGCGCGCTCCGGGTCCCGCTTACAGCGGGGCGCCGCCCAGCTTCCAGGTCAGCTGCAGGTAGTAGCTGCGGCCCATGCTGTCGAACCACGAGGTGTCGTAGTAGGGGTAGTTCGCCCAGGTCGCGTCCTTCGGCGGCATCTTGTCGAGCAGGTTGTTGACCGACAGCGAGACCCGCAGGTGGTCGCTGATGTCGTATCGCGCGCTGCCGTTGAAGCGCCAGGTGGCGGGCGTCCAGACGTCGTTGTTGTAGTTGGCGACGCGCCCCACGTAGTTGCCGAACAGGCCCGCGCCCCACGCATTCCTGTCCCAGTCCACGCCGAGGTTGCCCTTGGTGCGCGGCAGGGTGGTGGCGCTGAAGCTCAGGTCCAGCATGTCTTCTTCCGGATCGCCCGGATACTGCTGGCGGCTGTGGCGATCCGCCCAGGTGTAGTTGCCGGTGAAGCGGAAATCGCCGGCGCTGGCGCTCTGCAGGCGGTAGTTGGCGGTGACGTCGATGCCCGACGTCTCTTCGTTGGCGATGTTGATCGGGGCGAAGTGGACGCTGGTGATGGTGCTGTAGGGATCGTTGGGGTTCTCGCGGATCACGCGGGCCAACGCATCCACGCAGGTTGGCGAGTTGATGTCGACGGCCACGCCGGCATCGGTCACGCCGAGCAGGCAGTTGGCCTCGTCGGCACGCAGCCGCTCCCGGCTCTGCGCCTGCACCTGGTTGGCGATGCGGATGCGGTAGTAGTCCACCGCCAGGTCGAAGTTGGCGGTCGGCGACCACACGAAGCCGGCGGTGAACGACTTGCTGGTTTCCACGTCCAGCTGCATGTTGCCGGTGTAGACGTCGAACGTGTTCACGTCCCAGCTGCCGTCGTCGTAGCAGTCGGCGTCGCTGTAGCCGGGCTCGTCGGTGCGGCACTGGTAGTAGTCGGTGGAGACGGTGCGGTAGAAGTCGTCGCCGGCGAACAGGTAGTGCATGTCCGGCGCACGGAAGCCGGTGCCATAGGAGCCGCGCACCAGCAACGTATCCAGCGGACGCCACTCCAGGCCCATGCTGTAGGTGAATTTGCCCGGATCCTTGTCGCCGTAGCTGTACATGTCGTAGCGGCCGGCCACGCTGGCCTGCAGCGACTGCAACAGCGGCACGCGCAACTCGCCCGCGGCGCTCCAGTGGTCGCGGCTGCCGCGGCCATCGCCGTAGCGCGGGCCGTAGTAGGCGTCCGCGGTGAGCGCTAGCGGATCGGGGTTGATCTTGTAGGACTGGCTGCCGTACTCGATCGCGCCGGCGAAGCCGACATCGCCCGCCGGCATGGTGAACAGCGACGGCGTGTTCGCGGTAAAACTGAGGTTGTCGTTCTTGGCGACCGGATACCAGGTGGACATGGCGCCGATGTTGGCGAATTCGGTCGGCGTCAGCGGGGTGAACAGGCGCGCCGGGTCCGGGTTGAAGATGGCATAGCCGTCATCGTCATAGCCCAGCCGTTCGCCCAGGAAGAACCGGTTGGCCGCCTCCGCATTGATGCGCGGCATCTTCACCACGGCCTTGTACTCGGAATGGTTGTAGGCGGCTTCCCAGGTCCAGTCCTCGCCCAGCGTGCCGTTGAAGCCGGTGGTGATCGCGAAGGTCTTCTGGGTGGTGCTGTTCATGCGGTTTTCCAGACCGCCCACTTCCTCCGGCGCGAACTGGCGCGACCAGATCTCGTAGTGGCCGGTGCCGGCGTTGAAGAAGATCTTGTCGTTGTTGTCGGTCGAGTTCGGGTCGTGGAATTCCCACCCCATGTGGTCGCTGGCGACGTCATTGCCGTTGGTGCCGGTCAGCAACTTGACGGTCTGCCGGCCCATCTGGAAGTCCGCGAACCACGACAGCTCGGAGGAAAAGCGGTACTCGAGCGCGCCATAGAGGTTCGCGCCCTCGCGCTGGTTCTGGATCGTGCGATACGCGATGGCGCGCTCGCTGCCGCACAGCGGTTCGCCCCAGCGGTCTTTGGACGGCACGGTGGTGCCGTCGTTGAGACCGGCCATCGCCGCGCAGTCGTCGGCCGGACCGATGTTGACGTCGTCGTCCCAGTCGTAGAGCTGGGCGACGAGACGCGGCAGGCGACGACGCGACGTGGGCGCATCGAGGGTCGAGTCCTGGATATCGCGGTCAAAGCCCCACAGCGGACGCTTGTCGAGCAATTCCAGGCCGACGATGCCGCTGAACTCGCCGCGCTCGAAGCCGGTGGTCAGCGACAACCGGTGCGATTCGCCGCCACCGCGCTGGGTGTCGCCATAGCGGTAATCGATGATGGTGCCGTCGGTGGATTTCTTGAGGATGAAGTTGATCACGCCGGCCATCGCGTCCGAGCCGTACACGGCCGAGGCGCTGCCGGTCAGCACTTCGACACGGTCGATCATGCCCAGCGGGATGTTGCCGATGTCGGTGAAGTTGCTGCGGCTGTTGAGCGGCAGCGGGAAGTCGGCGATGCGGCGGCCGTTGATCAGCACCAGCGTGTGGTTGGGGCCAAGGCCGCGCAGGTCGACCGCCTGTGCGCCGGGCGTGGACTGCGCGCTGGTGGTGTTCTGCTGGCCCTGCACGCTGCCGCTGTTCTGGCTGAGCGAGCGCAACACATCCGGGACCGAGGTCAGGCCGGCGGCCTGGATCTGCTCGGCGGTGATCATGGTGATCGGCGCCGGCCCTTCTACCTGCGCACGTGGGATGCGCGAACCGGTGACCTGCACTGTCGCGATGTCCGTCACCGGCGGTGCGGCGTTCGACTGCGGCTGCGGGGCCGCCGGCCTGCGGTTGGCAGGCGCCGGCGACGTCGGCCTGGGCGCGGCTTGCGGGACGATCAGGACCGCGCCGGATTCATCGCGCTGTGCGTGGAAGCCGCTGCCCTTCAGCAGCGCGTTCAGTGCCTGCGGGGATGCGGGCTGGCCTTTCAGGCCACCGCTGCGCGCGCCCTTCAACTGGTCGGCGCGATACACCAGCTGGGTGCCCGACTGCCGGGCATAGGTATCCAGCGCAGTGGCGAGGTCGCCGGCGGGAACGTCGACGCGCCCACCCTGCGCCTGCGCGGCGAGCGCGGCAGAACAGGCCAGCGACAGGAACAGGACGCGCAGCGGACACGATGGTTTCATGCAGATTCCCCCAGGCGCTCGACGCGGCGCCGTTACAGCTCCATGACGAACGAGCCTGCGAAATCCCCCGCGCGGTCAGGGCGACGCCAGCACGATGCTGTCCGCGGCGTATGCGGCGCGCACCGGGAACCCGCGTTCGAGCAGCCGGGCGAAGCCTTCCGCATTGTCCCAGCGGAAGCTGCCGCCGATCCGCAGGGCACCGGCGTCGGCGTCGGCCACCACGAGCTTGCGTGCGTTGTAGCGGTTGAACTCCGCGGCGACGTCGGCCAGCGTGGCATCGCGAAACACCAGCAGGCCATTGCGCCAGTCCAGCAGGCGCTCGGCGTCGGCGATCGGGATGCTGCGCACCAGCACGCCATCGGCGCGGACCAGGGCCATGCTGCCGGCCGGCAACAGCGTGGTGGGACGCGTGCCCCGCTTGCCGCCTGCCGGTGACTGCAGCCGAACCGTCCCCTCGGTGACCACCACGCGCAGGTCGCGCGCGTCGCGTCGCACCGAGAAGCGGGTGCCGATAGCCACCACTTCGCGGTCGCCGCCGTCGACGACGAACGGGCGGCGGGAATCCTTGGCCACGTCGAAGATCGCTTCGCCGCGGGCCAGCTCGATGCGCCGCTGGCGCCGCGACAGCTGGACCTCGATCAGGCTGTCGCTGGCCAGGATCGCCTGCGAGCCGTCGCTGAGCGACACCGTCTCGATGCCGCCCAGGGCGGTGCCGTAGAGGGCGGACTCGACGCGGTGGTAGGACTGCCATCCCCAGGTCGCAAGCAACCCGCAGGCGGCCAGGCAGAGCGCGGCGACGGCGCGTGCGGCGGGCCGTCGCGCGGTGTGCGTGCGTGGTGCCAGCCGGAGCTCGCGCAGGTCCGGGGGCGCGGGCAGCGGCGGGGCATCGTCGCCGAGCGAGGCGATGCCATGGCCATGCGCGGGCGTGGCCCAATGGCCGCGCGGCGGCGGACCGGCATGCGGCCAACCCGCGCCCAGCGCCTGCAGTCGCCGGCTCTCGTCCCATGCAGCCAGCAGGCGCAGGAATGCGACGCGGTGCCGGGTGTCCGCACCCAGCCAAGCCTCCAATGCGGCGGCATCGGCGGGCGCCAGTGCGCCGCCGTCCTGGCGCGCCAGCCAATCGGCCGCGACGCGCTCCGCGTCAGTCCGCGCGTCGCCGTTCATCGTCATGTTCCGGGATTGCCGGGGCGCCATCGCGCGACGGCAAGTCCCCGCTGAACAGGGAGGCGGCGAGCAGGTGCATGCCCTTGGCGATGTGCTTTTCCACGGTCTTCTCGCTGATGCCCAGGCGCAATGCCACGTCCTTCTGCGACAGCTCGTCCACGCGTCGCAGCCACACCACTTCCCGGCAGCGGTCGGGCAACCGGTCCAGGGCCTCGGCCAGTCGCTTGAGCGCTTGCCTGCCCCCGCACCAGCGTTCCGGCGACACCTCATCCACCAAGACGTGCGAAGGCTCGAAATCACCCATGGGCTCGATCGACACCACCCTTGCACGGCGTGCGCGGTCGGCCAGCAGGTGGCGCGCGCTGGCGAACAGGAACGCCTTGGGTTGCTGCGGCAGCCCCTTGCCTGCGGCCTGGTAGACCCGTGCGTAAACCTCCTGGCGCAGGTCATGCAACTCGTCGCGGTGCGGCCAGTTGCGCTGCAGGTAGCGAAGCAGGGCCTCCTCGTGGACGAGGATCGCGTCGATGAACCACCTGTCCAGCGCAGTCGGCATCGGCCGAAGATAGCGGATGCCGCGGCGCGTCGCAGCACGGGGGAAATCGCGCCCCGGTTCGTCTAGGACAGGACTGCCGGATGAAGGACGCGGATCACGATGAAGCGATGCAAGGGTTGGGCGGTGGTGCTTGCGGCGTTGCTGGCGGCATGTCCGGCGATGCCGCTGCTGGCGGCGGACACCGGTCGTTACCTGCTTGGCGACACCACTGCGGCGACGCCCGGCAAGACCGCGCCGGGCTTGTTGCTGATGGGGGGCGGCGACCGCAACTTCGAGGCGCTGCGCTGGTTCATGAAGAAGGCCGGCAATGGCCATATCGTGGTGCTTCGCGCCTCCCAGGCGGGTGAGATCGGGGAGGAATTCTTCAACGAGGTCGGCGGCATCCGCTCCGTCGAGACCTTCGTGTTCAACGATCGCGAGGCATCCACCGACCCGAGGATCCTGGCCGCGCTGAAGCGGGCGGACGGCATCTTCCTGGCCGGCGGCGACCAGTCCCGCTATGTGCGCTTCTGGCGCGGCACGCCGGTGGCCGAGGCGCTGGATGCGCATGTGCGCGCAGGCAAGCCGCTTGGCGGCACCAGCGCAGGCCTGGCCATGCTCGGCGAGTACCTGTACGGCGCGATGGACGGCGGCAGCCAGACCAGCCCGCGTGCGCTGGCCGATCCGCTGGGCGCCGAGAACACCATCGAAACCGGCTTCCTGCGCATCGCGCTGTTGAAGGGCGTGGTCACCGACACCCATTTCAGCGAGCGCAACCGGCTCGGCCGCCTGATCGCCTTCGTCGCCAAGGGCGAAGCGATGGCGGGCAGGCCATTGATCGGCCTGGGCGTGGACGAAGACGCCGCGGTCGCGGTGGAAGGCGATGGCAGTGCGCGCGTCTACGCGACTTCGCCGATGGCGGGCGCGACGGTGGTGCGCGGCGGCCTCGCCAAACAGGTCGAAGACGAAGCGATGCAACTCGAACGCGTCGAGACCATCGGTGCGGGGCCGAACTCCGTGTTGCACCTGCCCGATGGCCGGGTCGAGCGACCGGTGTTCCAGCGTCGCTACGCGGTGCGCGATGGGGTGCTGGCCGCGCTGGATGCGCCGTTGCTGGTGATCCATGGCGGTGCCGGCGTGGAGCCGGGCGACCTGACCAGGGAAGAAGAACAGGCGGCGCGGGCGGCGCTGGAAGCGGCGCTGCGTGCAGGTCATGCGCGGCTCAAGGCGGGCGGATCGTCCGTGGATGCAGTGGCGGCGACGATCACCGTGCTGGAGGATGCGCCGCAGTTCAACGCCGGCCGCGGCGCGGTGTTCACCCACGACGGCCGCAATGAACTGGACACCTCGATCATGGATGGCGCCACCGGCAAGGCTGGCGCGGCCGCGGGCCTGCATCGGGTGAAGAACCCGATTACCCTGGCCCGCGCGATCATGGATCGATCGCGGCACGTGATGATGGTTGGCGAAGGTGCGGAAACGTTCGCGCAGGAGCAGGGCGTCGCGCTGGTCGATCCCTCGTATTTCCGCACCGAGAAGCGCTGGCAGCAGTTGCAGAAGGCGTTGCAGGAAGAGAGCACCGCGAAGGAGGTCGGCGCCCGGCTGGTGCTTGCGGGCAAGGCCTACTTCGGCACCGTCGGTGCCTTGGCGCTGGATGCGCAGGGGCGGCTGGCCGCGGGGACCTCGACCGGCGGCATGACCAACAAGCGCTACGGCCGCGTCGGCGATGCGCCGATCCTCGGCGCCGGCACCTGGGCCGATGCACGATGCGCGGTCTCCGGCACCGGCTGGGGCGAGTTCTACATCCGTGCCGCCGCCGCGCACGAGATCTGCGCGCGCGTGCGCCTGGCCGGGCAAGGCATCGTCCGCGCCAGCGAGGGCGTGATCAACGGCGACATCCCCAAGGCCGGCGGCGACGGCGGCGCGATCGCGCTGGATGCGCAGGGCGTGGCCGCATTCCCGTTCAATACCGGCGGCATGTACCGCGGCTGGATCGGCGCGGATGGCGTGCCGCACGTGGCGATCTACAGGGACGACGCACTGCCGCTGCCGGCCTACTGACCAGGTACTCGGGAGGAGGGGCGGAGGGGATGGATGTCCTCCGCCCCTTCGCTCGTCTATCGCTCCGAGTGCCCGCTCTGGTCGTACTCGCGGCTGGCCAGCAGCTCCGGCTTGATCAGTTCGACGAAGGCGCGCGCCTGCGCGGACAGGAACTTGCCCTTGCGCATCACGATGCCGTAGCTGCGCGAGGGGAACCAGCGCGCCAGCGAGCGCGCGGCCAGGCGCTGGCGGTCGGCTTCGGTCAGGCAGATCGCGGTGACGATGCTGATCCCCAGGCCCATCGCCACGTACTGCTTGATGACCTCCCAGCCGCCGACTTCCAGCGCCACCGTGTACGGCACCCGGTTCTGCTGGAACACCAGGTCGACCAGCCGGTAGGTGGTCAGGCGCTTGGGCGGCAGGATCAGGCCGTACGGCGACAGGTCCTCCAGCGAGAGGTCGCGCTTGTCCGCCAGCGGATGGTCCAGCGGCATGATCAGCATCGGCTCGAAGCGGTACACCGGCGCGTAGCTGAGGTCGGCCGGCACGTCCAGCATCGAGCCCACCGCCAGGTCCACCGCGTCGTTGCGCAGCAGGTCCAGGCCGCTGGCGCCGGTGACGTTGTGCAGGCTCAGGCGCACGTCCGCATGGCGCTGGCGGAAGGCATCGACGATCCCGGGCAGCAGGTACAGGATGGTCGAGCTGCCGGCGGCCACGTTCAGCTCGCCCGCATCCAGCCCGCGTACCTGTTCGCGGAAGCTGGCGGCCAGCCCGTCCAGCCCCTCCACCAGCGGGCGCGCCATCTCGTACAGCAGCTCGCCCTCGCGGGTGGGGGTCAGGCGGCGGCCGCTGCGCTCCAGCAGGCGTACCCCCAGTTCGCGTTCCAGCGCCTGCAACTGCAGGGTCACCGCGGGCTGGCTGAGGTACAGCGCTTCCGCCGCGCGCGACACCGAGCCCAGCCGCGCCACCTGGCAAAACGCCCGCAAGGGCTTCAGGCGGGAGCCCTTGTAGGCGAATCGCAGGGCGCTGGGACCGGTCTCGGCCATTGATCTGATTACACTATTTGGAATTCAAATAGTACGCATTGATAAAACTGCTTTGTCAAATACCAGACGCAGGCGGATGGTTCGTATCCCCACCGTTGTCCTGGAGTTGGCGATGTCGGCAGTGCTGCAAGAGGGTCCGAAGCCGGGCATGCAGGGTGGCGTCGAAGTCACCCGCGCCGTGGCCGGCCAGGAATCGCTGCTCACCCCGGCCGCGCTGGCGTTCCTGGCAGGCCTGCATCGCCGCTTCGACGGCGAGCGCCAGGCCCGCCTGTCCGCCCGCGCCGCGCGCCAGGCCGCATTCGATGCCGGCGCCCTGCCGGACTTCCGTGCCGACACCGCCGCGATCCGCGCCGGCGCCTGGACCGTGGCGCCGATCCCGGCCGCGCTGCAGGACCGCCGCGTGGAGATCACCGGCCCGGTCGACCCGAAGATGGTCATCAACGCGCTGAACTCCGGCGCGAACTGCTACATGGCCGACTTCGAGGACAGCACCAGCCCGACCTGGGCGAACGTGCTGGAAGGCCAGCACGCGCTGCGCAAGGCGGTGGCCGGCTCGCTGGACTGGATGGCCCCGGATGGCAGCAAGCACTACACGCTGAAGCCGGCGGCCGAGCGCGCGGTGCTGATCGTGCGCCCGCGCGGCTGGCACCTGGACGAGAAGCACGTGCTGGTCGACGGCGCACGCATGTCCGCCTCGCCGATTTCAGCAAGCATTTTTGACCTCGGCTTGTTCTGCTTCCACAACGCGGTCGCGCTGGCGGCGCAGGATCGCGGCCCGTATTTCTACCTGCCCAAGCTGCAGTCGATGGAAGAGGCGGCGCTGTGGGATGCGGTGCTGGGCGACATCGAGGACACGCTGGGCCTGGCCCACGGCCAGCTCAAGGCGACCGTGCTGATCGAGACCCTGCCCGCCGCGTTCGAGATGGACGAGATCCTGCACGCGCTGAAGGACCGCATCGTCGGCCTCAACTGCGGGCGCTGGGACTACATCTTTTCGTACATCAAGACCTTCCGCCGGCACCGCGACCGGGTGCTGCCGGAGCGCGCGCAGGTCGGCATGACCCAGCCGTTCCTGAAGGCGTACTCGGAATTGCTGATCCGCACCTGCCACCGCCGCGGCGCGCATGCGATGGGCGGGATGGCCGCGCAGATCCCGATCAGCGGCGATGCCGGGGCGAACGACGCGGCACTGGCGCGCGTGCGCGCCGACAAGCTGCGCGAAGTGACCGCCGGCCATGACGGCACCTGGGTGGCGCACCCGGCGCTGATCCCGCTGGCCCGCGAGATCTTCGATGCGCGCATGCCGGAAGCGCACCAGCGCCACGTGCTGCGCGAGGACGTGCAGGTGTCGCGCGACGACCTGATCCGGCCGTCGCTGGGCACGATCACCCGCGCCGGCTTCGAGAACAACGTCGAGGTCTGCGTGCGCTACCTCGCTGCGTGGCTGGATGGCAACGGCTGCGTGCCGATCCACTGGCTGATGGAAGACGCCGCCACCGCCGAAATCGCCCGCAGCCAGCTCTGGCAGTGGCTGCACTTCGGCGACGGCGGCGGCGAGCCGCTGCACCTGGACGACGGTACCCCGGTCGATTTCGCCCTGCTCGAGCGCGCCCTGATCGGCCTGCCCAGCAAGTTCAGCGACCGCCTGCGCATGCCCGGCAGCAGCCGCATCAACGAGGCGATCGGGATGCTCGACCGACTCACCCATGCCGACGTGCTGGTCGATTTCCTCACGCTTCCCGCCTACGAACGCCTCGACTGAGCCATCACACCCCTTCACCGCACCGCCAACCCCACGAGAGAGCCCCATGAAGCACACCATGCCGACCGCCGAACAACTGAAGCTGGACTGGGCCAACAATCCGCGTTGGGCCGGCGTCACCCGCACCTATTCCGCCGAGGACGTGGTGCGCCTGCGCGGCACCGTCGCGATCGAGCATTCGCTGGCCCGCCTGGGCGCCGAGAAGCTGTGGAAGTCCCTGCACAAGGAGGATTTCGTGAATGCGCTCGGCGCGCTCACCGGCAACCAGGCCATGCAGCAGGTCAAGGCCGGGCTGAAGGCGATCTACCTCAGCGGCTGGCAGGTCGCGGCGGACGCCAACGGGGCCGGCGAGATGTACCCCGACCAGTCGCTGTACCCGGTGAACTCGGTGCCGCAGGTGGTCAAGCGCATCAACAACACCCTGCTGCGCGCCGACCAGCTGCACCACGCCGAAGGCGACGACACCATCGATTTCCTGCAGCCGATCGTGGCCGACGCCGAGGCCGGCTTCGGCGGCGTGCTCAACGCCTACGAGCTGATGAAGGCGATGATCGAGGCCGGCGCCGCCGGCGTGCACTTCGAGGACCAGCTGGCCAGCGTGAAGAAGTGCGGGCACATGGGCGGCAAGGTGCTGGTGCCGACCCGCGAGGCGGTCGAGAAGCTCACCGCCGCGCGCCTGGCCGCCGACGTGATGGGCGTGCCGACCCTGATCGTGGCGCGCACCGATGCCGAAGCCGCGGACCTCGTCACCTCCGACGTCGACGACAACGACAAGCCGTTCTGCACCGGCGAGCGCACCGTGGAAGGCTTCTACAAGACCCACAAGGGCCTGGACCAGGCGATCAGCCGCGGCCTGGCCTATGCGCCGTACGCCGACCTGGTGTGGTGCGAGACCGGCAAGCCGGACCTGGAGTTCGCGCGCAAGTTCGCCGAGGCGATCCACGCGAAGTTCCCGGGCAAGCTGCTGGCCTACAACTGCTCGCCGAGCTTCAACTGGAAGAAGAACCTGGACGACGCCACCATCGCCAGGTTCCAGAAGGAACTCGGCGCGATGGGCTACAAGTTCCAGTTCATCACCCTGGCCGGCTTCCACGCGCTGAACTACGGCATGTTCGACCTCGCGCACGGCTACGCGCGCCGGCAGATGAGCGCGTTCGTCGACCTGCAGGAAAAGGAATTCGCGGCGGCCGAGCGCGGCTTCACCGCGGTCAAGCACCAGCGCGAAGTCGGCACCGGCTACTTCGACACCATCACCCAGACCATCCAGGGCGGGCAGAGCTCGACGGTGGCGTTGAAGGGCAGCACCGAGGAAGAGCAGTTCCACGGCGAACGCGCCGCCGCGTGACGCGAACACCACCCGCCGGCGCGATGCCGGCGGGTGGATGCACCGACTGGGCGCCGTGCCGCGCCGGGCGCGGCCGATTCCACCACCGATCTGCGTGACCAATCCCGATGGGGGCCGGTGCTATCCTGCGGCCTTCATTCGTGTCGGGGGGCGTGGGGTGGGAGAAGGCGTGGCCGCAATCGAACGGGACGCAGCCGGCGCCTTCGACCAGGGCGATCCGCAGTCGCCTGCGTTGACCGCCGCCGAATACGCGCTGTTCGCGCAGGTGGCGCGCAGCCGCCGCGTCGATGCCGGCGAACGCCTGTTCGCCCGTGGCGACCTCGGCACCCTCATGTACGTGATCGCGAGCGGCGCGGTCGACCTCGATTTCGGCGATGACCTGGTGTGCAAGCGCCTGGGTGCGCGCGAGTTCTTCGGCGAACTCGGCCTGCTGATCGGCGACCACGCCCGCAGTGCCGCCGCGGTCATGTCCGAGGCCGGCGTGCTGCTGGAACTGGGGCGCGACGAATTCGACGCGCTGGCCGCGCGCGACCCGCACCTGCTCGCGCAGTTCCTGCGCCGCGCGATCATGCGCGTGGTGTTCAACGAACAGGCGCTGATCGGGCGCCTGCGCCGCCGCAACCAGGAGCTGCAGTCCACCCTCGATACCCTGCGCGCGACCGCGCACCGGCTCAACCAGACCGAGGCGCTGACCCGCACCGACGAACTGACCGGGCTGTCCAACCGTCGTGGATTCGGCATGCACATCGAGCAGCGCCGCCGCAACAGCACGCTGGCCGGGCTGACCCTGGTGCTGATCGACTGCGACCGCTTCAAGCACGTCAACGATGCCCACGGCCACCTGGCCGGTGATCGCGTGCTGCAGAGCGTGGCCAGCCTGCTGCGGGCGGTGGCTGGCCCGGACGACATCGCGTGCCGCCTCGGCGGCGACGAATTCTGCCTGCTGGTGCAGGGCCATCGCCGCGAAGAAATGGAGCGCCTGGCCGACTACATCCTCGGCAGCGCGCGCTCCTTGTCGCGCATGCACCACAACCCGCCGCAAATGACCACGCTCAGCCTCGGCGGGTGCACCGTGGGCGTGGAGGGGGACTGGGAGCACTGGTACACCCAGGCCGATACCGCGCTGTACCGGGCCAAGCGCCTCGGCGGCGATCGCGTCGAGTGGCAGGACTGACCCGCCGATGGGCGTGAATGGCGATACCCCGCAGGTCCGCACCCTGCTGCTCACCGACCTGGTGGACTCCACCCAGCTGGTCGAGATGCTCGGCGACGGCCCGGCGGCGGAACTGTTCCGCGCGCACGACCGCATCGTGCTTGCGCTGCAACAACGCTGGCGCGGCCGCCTGATCGACCGCAGCGACGGCCTGCTGCTGCTGTTCGAACGTCCGATCGACGGCCTTGGCTTTGCCCTCGACTACGTGCGCGGGCTGCGCGACCTCGGCCGCGAACGCCAGCTCAAGCAGCCGCTGCAGGCGCGCGCCGGCCTGCACGTGGGTGAGGTGCTGGTGTGGGAGAACAGTGCCGACGCGGTCCGCGTCGGCGCCAAGTCGCTGGAGGTCGAAGGCCTGGCCAAGCCGCTGGCCGGTCGCCTGATGGCCCTCGCGCGGCCGGGGCAGATCCTGCTGTCCGCCACCGCCGAACCGCTGGCGCACCGCGCCGCGCGTGAACTGGGCGAGCGCGGCGAATTGCTGGTGTGGAAGTCCTATGGCCGCTGGCGCTTCAAGGGCGTGCCGGAAGCGCAGGAAGTGTTCGAAGTCGGCGAGCCCGGGCTGGCACCGCTGCGCATGCCCGCGCACACGCCCAAGGCCTGGCGCGACCTGCCGTTGTGGCGGCGGCCGGTGGCGCTGGCCGCGGAAACCCTGTTGTTGGCGGGCCTCGTCCTCGGCGGCTGGTTCCTGACCCGCCCGCAGCCGGCGATCGCCTTCGGCGAACGCGACTGGGTGGTGGTCGGCGACCTGCGCAACCTGACCGGCGATGCGCGCCTGGACGAGTCGCTGGAGCAGGCGTTCCGGATCAGCCTGGAGCAGTCCCGCTACGTCAACGTGATCAGCGACCTGAAGGTGCGCGAGACCCTTGGACGCATGCAGGCGAAGGCGGGCACGCGGGTGGACCGCGCCATCGGTTCGGAAATCGCGCAGCGCGATGGCGCGCGCGCGCTGCTGCTGCCGACCGTGGCCGAGGTCGGTGGTCGCCTGCGGGTCAGCGCGGAGGTGGTCGACCCGCGCACCCAGACCACCGTGTATGCGGTGTCCTCCGACGGCAAGGGCATCGGATCGGCGCTGGCCTCGATCGACGAGGTCACCGACCAGCTGCGCGAGAAGCTCGGCGAGGCGATGCAGAACGTGCAGAAGACCTCGGTGCCGCTGCCGAACGTGGCCACCCCGAGCCTGGAAGCGCTGAAGGCGTTCGCGGTGGCGCGGCACGTGGCCAACACGAGCCGTGACCGGGAACAGGCGCTCGGCCTGTACCGGCGTGCGCTGCAACTGGATCCGCAGTTCGCGCTGGCGCATGCGGACATGGGCAGGCTGCACGCGCAACTGGGCGAGGTGGCGCCCTCGCGCGAGGCGTGGCGCCGGGCGCTTGCGCTGCCGAACCGCCTGTCGCCGCAGGAAAAGCTGGGCGTCGAGCTGATGCTGCTGCAGAACGGCGCGCCCGGTCCGTATTTGCGCAAGGCACGGGAATACGTGGCGCTGTATCCGGATGATTCCCGTGTCATCGCCCGCCTGGCAACCAACGTCTGGCACCACCGCAACGACTTCCGCGCCGCCGAGGCCCTGGGGCGCCAAGCCCTGAAGCCGCAGTTCGAGCGGACCCCGGGCGCCCGCTACAGCGTGGGCATCTACCTGCTGGGCCAGGACAAGTACGACGCGGCCTTGCTGGAGTTCGCGCGCGCCCGCGCGGAAGGGTTCACCGGCGCAGGCGAACTGTATGCGCGTGCCCACGACGCGCGCGACCAGCACGCGCAGGCGGACAAGGTTTTCCTTGCGAGCACGGGCGGGCGCGACGGCTGGCATGGCGAGGCTGCGGTGGTGACCTGGATCGATCGTGGCGAGCCATTGCGGGCGCTGGAGGCGGCGCGGGAATGGGCGGCGAAGTCCGATGCGGACGCTGATTTGCTGGAGTCGCTGCGCGCCCGCGCGGCGATCGCCAGCGTGGCGGTGTTGTCGGGCCAGGGCGACGTGGCGGCGGCCTTGCGCGAACTTCTCGCGGCAGTCGATGCCAATGGCGAAGACGCGGACGGCATGTACCCGCCGACATCCACGGAGATCCGTCTTTACGTGGGCCTGCTGGCTGCCCATCGGGGCGATGCGGGTGCGGTGGCGGAGATGCTCCGGCGAACCCGGGACAGCCGCATCGTGCGCGACTACCCGACCGTGGCGCAGTTGCAGCAAGTGCTGCTTGCGGAACAGGACCGGCTCGCAGGAAAGCCGCAGGCGGCGATCGACCGGCTCGCGCCGCTGGCGAAGCAGGAAACCTCGCTGGTGGCGGTGCATTGGGCGCTGGAGCGCGCCGCCAGGTCTGCCGGCGATGCTGCGCTGGCGAATGAGCAGCACCAGTGGCTGCGCACGCACCGTGGCCGCGTTTACGCCGAAAGCACGACGACCGACCTGCTTCGCTTCTTCAACACCGCGGTATCGCGCGAGGCCCGGCGGCAGGGACAGCAGGCGGACGCGGCGGGTACCCGCTGAAAAGGAAAGGCCCGGCAGTTGCCTGCCGGGCCCTTGCGGATGCTCAGTGCCGTCAGAAGCCTTCCTGGGCGTCCAGGTCGCAACTCTGGTTCTGGATGCCGACCATGCGGTCCTCCAGCTTGTTGCGCTGCGCCTTGATCTGCTCCGGTGACGCCAGTTTCCCGCTCGTCACCTGCATGCACGCCCAGGGGTCGGTGTAGCCGATCGAACGCAAAGCCTGTTCCGGCGATGCCTGGAACTGGGCGCGGAATGCGTCGTTGCCTTCGAGGTTGTCCAGCAGTTTCTTGACCAGCCGCGGATGCAATCCGGCTGGCGGGATCTTGTCTTCCTGTGTCATCGTGGATTTTCCCCTGGGTGGATGGAAGCCGGACAATACCATCCGCGGGCGGATATCCGGATGGAGGCGAGGATGCGACTCAGGCGATGCGCGGCGGCGTGGCTGGAACCTCGCGAGGTGGCCGCCTTCCAGTTGGATGACCTGATGGCCGGGGGCACCGGCGTGGTGTCGCGGCTGGCGTGGTTCGCGCATGCGCCGCATCTTTCCGCGGCGGTGGAAGTGCAAGCCAGCCAGGTGCCCGTGCTTGGCGCGGTGGGTCCGCTCGACTGGGTCGAGCGCGCCGACCTCGATGCGCGCTTCGGAGCCGATGCGGTTGACGCCCTGCTGCACGCCGCGCTGTTGCTCCCGCAGCCGGATGGCGAAGACGCCTCCGCAGATGCCCGCTTCCGGGCGCAAGGCTGGCATCCGGCGTCGGCGGTCGCGCACATCGCGACCCGCTGGGAAGGCGTGGACGGCCCCAAGGGGATGGCCGAACAGGACCTGGACAGCAACGAAGGCCTGCTGCGCAAGCATGGTGCGCCGCCGCCGCATGCCATGCCCTCCGCGGACCCGCAAGCGGACGTCCTGCTGCCGCGCGTCGACCGCGATGCTTTCGACGGGTTGCTCGATACCCGCGCGACCTGCCGCAACTACGACACCGAAGCGGCCGTGCCGCTGGCGACCTTCTCGCAGCTGATGGCGCGGGTGTTCGGTGCGCGCGGCATCGGCCATCCCGCGCCGGGCTTCGACGTGTACAAGCGCACCAGTCCCTCGGGCGGCTCATTGCATCCGACCGATTGTTTCCTGATCGTGCAGCGGGTGGACGGGATTGCGCCGGGCCTGTACCGCTACCGCATCGATACCCATGCACTGGAGCCGGTGGCACCGCTCGTCGCGCCCCCGCAACCGGGCGATGCCGGCACGGAGCCGTTGGGCGATGCAGCGCCGCGTGCCTGGAACTCGGACGAGCTGCGCGCATTCGCGAGGATCGCCGTGGCCGGGCAGGACTTCTTCGCCGATGCGCCGGTGCTGTGCGTGCTGGCGCCGCGCTTCCGTCGCAATTTCTGGAAGTACCGCAACCATGCGAAGGCCTACCGCGTCTGCGTGCTGGACGCCGGGCACCTGTCGCAGACCCTGCAGCTGTGCGCGACGCAGGCCGGGCTGGGGCCGTTCGTGACCGGCGCGATCAACGAGGTCGACCTCGAGCGCGCGTTCGGGATGGCTGCTTGCGAACAGAGTCCGTTGGCCGTCTGCGGTTTCGGCAAGCGCGCGGCGACGCTGGTGACTTCGGAATTCGACCCGAACCGAAGGCTCTGGCCGCGCGAGTGAGCGCGTGGCCCGGCCAGCAAGGCGTCAGCGCGTGCCTGTCGCGTGACGCGACGCCAACGTCCGGCTCAGGCCGCAGCGCGCTCGCGGCCGCGCTCCAGCCTGCGATAGCCGATCGCCTCGGTGAGGTGCGGGGTCTGGATGTCCGCCGAGTCCGCCAGGTCGGCGATCGTGCGCGCCACCCGCAGGATCCGGTGCAGCGAGCGCGCCGACAGCTGCAGGCTGTCCACCGCGCGCTCGAGCAGGGCGCTGTCGCGCGCTGCCAACCGGCAATGCGCATCGGTCTGCGCCTGGTCGATCCGCGCGTTGGCCCTGCCACAGCGGTCCTGTTGGATCGCGCGCGCGCGCACCACCCGTTCGCGCACGCGTGCGCTCGGCTCGCCGCTGGCGGCATCGTGGCGCAGTGCGCTGGGTGGCAGCCGCGGGACTTCGACATGCAGGTCGATGCGTTCCATCAGCGGCCCGGAGATGCGCGCGCGGTAGCGGCGGATCATGTCGTCATTGCACAGGCAACGTCCCGATGGGTCGCCGGCCCAGCCGCAGGGGCAGGGATTCATCGCCGCGACCAGCTGGAAGCGCGCGGGGAATTCGGCCTGGCGCGCTGCGCGCGAAATGGTGACGCAGCCTGACTCCAGCGGCTCGCGCAGCACTTCCAGCGCGTGCCGGCCCCATTCCGGCAATTCGTCGAGGAACAGCACGCCGTGGTGCGCCAGCGAGATCTCGCCTGGGCGCGGATCGGCACCGCCGCCGACCAGCGCGACCGCGCTGGCGGTGTGGTGCGGCGCGCGGAACGGGCGTTGCCGCCAGCGCGCCGGGTCGAGGCCGCGGCCGCTGACCGAGGCGATGGTCGCGGCTTCAAGAGCCTCGCCGTCGTCCGGGTCCGGCAGGATCCCGCACAGCCGCGACGCCAGCAGGGTCTTGCCGCTCCCGGGCGGGCCGACGAAAAGCAAATGGTGGGCACCGGCCGCCGCGATTTCCAGCGCGCGCCGCGCCTGCGCCTGGCCGCGCACGTCGGCGAGATCGGGCTGCGCCGCGGCGCGGCAGGCAACGGCTTCGGCGCGCGGCAGCGACTTGCGCGCATCCAGCGCGGCGCACACTTCCAGCAGGGTGCGCGCGGTGCGGACCTCCACCTCCGCGGCCAGCGCCGCCTCGCTGCCGTTGGCAGGCGGCACCAGCAGCCTGCGCCCGGCACGGCCGCTGGCCAGCGCTGCGGCGAGCACGCCATCGACCGCACGGATCTCCCCGGTCAACGCCAGTTCGCCGAGGAATTCCCAGCCATCCAGCGCCTCGCCCGAGACCTGGCCGCTGGCGGCGAGGATGCCCAGGGCGATCGCCAGGTCGAAGCGGCCGCCGTGCTTGGGCAGGTCGGCCGGGGCCAGGTTGATGGTGATCCGGCGCGCCGGGAACTCGAACTGCGCGCAGTGGATGGCGGCGCGTACCCGGTCCTTGGCTTCGCGGACCGCCGCTTCCGGCAGTCCGACGATGCTCATCGACGGCAAGCCACCGCCGAGGTGGACCTCGACCCGGACTTCGGGCGCGTGCACGCCCACCCGCGCACGGCTGTGCACGATCGCAAGGCCCATGGCGGCGGCCGTCAGTGCTGCGGCGGGTTGTGCGCAGGAGCGCCCGGCGCGTCGCCGGACAGCCTGGCGAGGTCGCGTTCCAGCGCTTCGAGCTTTTCGCGGGTGCGCGCCAGCACCGCGCGCTGCACCTCGAATTCCTCGCGGGTGACCAGGTCCAGCTTGCCGAGGCCGGCCTGCAGCACCGACTTGAAGTTCTGCTGCAGTTCCTCGCGGCCCTCGCGCAGGCCGGGCGGGACCAGGCTGCTGAGGCGGCGGGCGAGTTCGTCGAGTTGGGCGAGGTCGATCATGCGGGCGGTGTTCATGGCGGGAGGTTCCTGCGGAGACGAGGCCAGCATCCGCGGTGGCGGTGGCTGGCGCCGTCGGCGCAGGGCACGTCGCGCGGTAGGGGAATCCCGCAAACGCGGCGCGGCGGTGCCTGCCGAGTATGCACCGAACCCGCGTTATGCTGGTGCCATGCACAGCCATCCGGCTGCGAAAAAGATGCCCGTGGAGGCCGCCCGATGAAGATGGTCATGGCGATCATCAAGCCGTTCAAGCTCGATGACGTGCGCGAGGCATTGGCCGAGGCCGGCGTGGCCGGCATCACCGCCACCGAGGTCAAGGGCTTCGGCCGCCAGAAGGGCCACACCGAGCTGTATCGCGGCGCCGAGTACGTGGTCGACTTCCTGCCCAAGATCAAGCTGGAAGTCGCGGTCACCGACGACCAGGTGGATGCGGTGAGCGAAGCGATCATCAAGGCGGCCGGCACCGGCAAGATCGGCGACGGCAAGATCTTCGTCTGGGACCTGGAGCGGGTGGTGCGGATCCGCACCGGCGAGATGGACGCCGACGCGCTGTAGGCGCGGTTGCGACCCGGCCTCAGCTTTCGACCCGGTCCCGTCCCTGCTGCTTGGCCCGGTACAGCGCGGCGTCGGCGCGGTCGAGCAGGGCATCGCAGCTTTCCTCGGCCTTGCGTGACTGCGCGGCGCCGATGCTGACGCTGACCCGCAGCGCCGGATCGATCTCGTCGAAACGCAGCAGGTTGGCGGCTTCGCGCAGGCGGTTGGCGACCACCAGAGCCTGCTCCAGGCTGGTGTCCGGGCACACCACCACGAACTCCTCGCCGCCAACCCGGCCGAGCGGGTCGCGCCCGCGCAGCTGCGCCTGCCAGGCCGCGGTGGTGGCGCGCAGCACCTTGTCGCCGGCGGCATGGCCGTAGCGGTCGTTGATCGCCTTGAAGTGGTCGAGGTCGAGCATCAGCAGCGACAGCGGCGTGCCGCTTTGCTGGGCGGCGTTGAGCGCGCGCGACGCCTCGCGCTCGATGCCGGGGCGGTTGGCGGCCCCGGTCAGCGGGTCGAGCAGGGTCAGGTCGCGCAGCCTGCGCGAACGCCGCCATTGCCGCCATGCCATCGATGCGAGCAGGGCGACCAGCAGCAGGCCCAGCGCGATCGCCAGCCATTGCCAGCGCCGCACCGCCTCCAGCGCGGCGACTTCCTGTTGCTTCACCTCCGCCTCGGCGCGCAATTGCCGGTTCTCGAAATCGCGGCGGCGGATCTCGTATTCGTACTCGAGCATGCGGCTCTGCTCAAGCCGCATCTTCCCTTGCAGCTTCATCTGCAGGTCGTTGTAGCTCTTGTAGTCCGCAAGCGCCGCCTGCGCCTGGCCGAGGGCCTCCTTGCTGGCCGCCTGCGCCTTGAACAGCATCGCCAGGTAGCGCTCGTTGCCGTCCTGCTGGACCAGCGGCAGCGCTTCCCGGTAGCGCAGCAGGGCCTCCTGGTGGCGCCCCTGGCGGGCCAGCGCCTGCCCGGTCAGCATCAGCAGCATGTCCTCGCTGGCATTGTCGTGCGCCGCCGCGAATCCGCTGCGCGCCATCTGCAGGGTGGCCATCGCGGTGTCCGGTTGGCCGAGCGCGACCTGGCTTTCCGCGATCCCGAGCCGGGCCGCATTCACGCTGAAGGCATCGTCGTGGTCGATGGCCACGCGCTCGGCTTCGCGGAAGACGGCCAGCGCCTTGTCCGGGGCCCCGGATTCGCCATGCAGGAAGCCGAGCTGGATCAGGTTGGTGGCGACGCTTTCCCAGTCGCCCTTGTCCTGCATGCGCTTGGCCGCGGCGGTGAAGTGGCGCTGCGCCTGCGGCCAGTCGCCCATGCGCCGGTACGCCACCGCGATGCTCAGCATCAGCGGTTCCACTTCCTTGTCGATGCCGGCGCCGCGGTAGGCCGCGCGCGCGCGCTGGAAATCCAGCATCGCCTTGGCCTGCTCGCCGAGCAGGGAGAGGATGTCCCCGCGCAGTTCCAGCGCTTCCGCCAGCAACTGCTGGTCCTGGCCGTCGCCAAGCAGGGCGATGACCTTCTCCACTTCCGGCAGGCCGCGCTGCGAGCCGCTGATCAGCATGATGTAGGTTGCGCGGCACAGCATCGAGCGTGCCTCGGATACGGCGTCGCGGGCGTCGCGGGCGCGCTTCAGCGCCTCGTCGGAATACGCCAGGCCCTGCTTCGGGTCCTTCCACTTGGTGCTGCCGCAATACACCGAACGGAAGCGCACTTCGCGCGCGATGTCGCCGGCCGGCAGCAGGGCGCGCAGGCGTTCGAGGTCGGCGTCGTAGGCGGCGGTGCTGGTCTCGAGGGATTCCGGACCGACCACCTTCTGCAGGGTCGCATCGAACGCCGCGGCACGGGTCGACGTTGGCTCGACGGCGCCCGCATGCCACGCCGTGGTGGCGAACGCGGCCAGTGGCCACGCCAGCAGCGCGGCCAGCAGGCCAGCCTTCATCGGATGCGACTGTGTTGCCACGCGCTCCCCGTGCGTCGGACGACCCGACACGCTATCGGTGCAACGATACGCCTTCCGTGCCGGGTGTCGCGTTTCCGTGTGCTGCCGGTCAGCCCGCCAGCGCCGCGGCCACGAACGGCGGCAGCGCCTGCGCGCCCCTGTGCAGGTCGGCGCTGTAGTAGCCGGTGGCGAAGGCCTTGCCGCGCGCGTCCGCTTCGCGGAAGCCGAAACCGGCGTTCGCGGCCTTCTTCGCCATCGTGCAGCTCCACCAGCCGGTCGGGTAGCAGGGCTGCGGGAACGGCAGGGTCTGGAAGCTGGCGAAGCCGGCCTTGCCCATCTCCGCGCGCATTTCGCGGATCAGGTCGAGCAGCACCAGCGGCGATTCCGACTGCTGCACCAGGATGCCGTCGTCCTTCAGCGCGCGGTGGCAGCTTGCGAAGAAGGCCTTGTTGAACAGGCCTTCGGCCGGGCCGACCGGGTCGGTGGAGTCCACGATCACGATGTCCACGCTGCCCGGCTCGCAGTTCGCCATGTAGGCGATGCCGTCGTCGAACAGCAGCTCGGCGCGCGGGTCGTGGTTGGACTCGCACAGCTCGGGGAAGTACTTCTCCGCCATCCGCGTGACCTGCTCGTCGATGTCGCACTGGGTGGCGGACTGCACGCCCGGGTGGCGCAACACTTCGCGCAGGGTGCCGCAGTCGCCGCCGCCGATGATCACCACGCGCTTCGGGTCGGCGTGGGTGAACAGCGCCGGGTGCGACATCATCTCGTGGTAGAGGAAGTTGTCGCGGGTGGTCAGCATCATCGCGCCGTCGATCAGCATGACGTTGCCCCAGTCGGTCGACTCGTAGATCTCGATGTGCTGGAACGGCGACTGCACCTCGTCCAGCTTGCGGCTCACGCGGAAGCCGATCGACGAGCCGGCCTTGTCGAAGTTCTCGTACAGCCAGGTCGATTCGGTCATGGCGCGGTTCCGGGCAGCGGGGTGGGCGCGCATTGTAGAGCGGGGCCTGCCGCGCTTCCACGGCGATGCGGGCAGGGGCGTGCCGGCGCGGATCCGGCAACGGGCCAAGGCCCGCCCTACAATGCGCGTCCCCCCCGTTCCACCGGTGCCCCGCAATGTCCGACTGGTCGCTTGACCTCGCCCGCAAGACCTATTCGATCCCGCACTGGTCGGAAGGCTATTTCGAGGTCGATTCCGCCGGCCGCATCGCAGTCCGGCCGAAGGGCGCCGCCGGCCCGGTGGCGGCCCTGCCGGAGGTGGTGGACGCGGCGATGGCGCAGGGCGCCAAGCTGCCGATGCTGGTGCGCTTCCCGGACGTGCTGGGCGATCGCCTCGGCAAGCTGCAGGCCGCGTTCGCGCAGGCCAGGCAGGACTGGGACTACCCGGGCGGCTACACCGCGGTGTACCCGATCAAGGTCAACCAGCACCAGGGCGTGGCCGGGACGCTGGCATCCCACCACGGCGAAGGCTTTGGCCTGGAAGCCGGCAGCAAGCCGGAGCTGATGGCGGTGCTGGCATTGAGCCGGCCCGGCGGGCTGATCGTCTGCAACGGCTACAAGGACCGCGAGTACATCCGGCTGGCCCTGATCGGGCGCAAGCTGGGCCTGCAGACCTTCATCGTGATCGAGAAGCCCTCCGAACTGAAGCTGGTGCTGGAGGAGGCGCAGGCGCTGGGGGTGCAGCCGGGGCTGGGCGTGCGCATGCGGCTGGCCAGCCTTGGCGCCGGCAAGTGGCAGAACAGCGGCGGCGACAAGGCCAAGTTCGGGCTCAATCCGCGCCAGCTGCTGGACCTGTGGAAGCGCCTGCGCGACGCCGGCATGGGCGACTGCCTGCAGCTGCTGCATTTCCACATGGGCAGCCAGATCAGCAACGTGCGCGACATCGCCGCCGGCATGCGCGAGGCCACCCGCTACTTCGTCGAACTCAGCAAGCTCGGCGCGAAGATCTCGCACGTGGACGTCGGCGGCGGCCTCGGCATCGACTATGAAGGCACCCGTTCGCGCAGCTACAACTCGGTCAACTACGGCATCCACCACTACGCATCGAGCATCGTGCAGCCGCTGGCCGAGGCGTGCGCGCGCGAGGGCCTGGCGCCGCCGCGGATCCTCACCGAGTGCGGCCGCGCGATGACCGCGCACCACGCGGTACTGGTCACCAACGTGTCCGAGGTCGAGCGTGCGCCGGAGGGGCGCGTGCCCGACCTGCACGCGGACGAATCGCACCCGGTGCGGCAGCTGCGCGAACTGCATGACGAAATGCGCGGGCGCCCGGCGGTGGAGGTCTTCCACGAGGCCGCGCAGGCGCATGCCGAGGGCCTGAGCCTGTATGCGCTCGGCCAGATCGACCTGGTCCAGCGCGCGCGCATCGACGACCTGTTCTACGCCATCGCCCACGCGGTGAAGGCGCGCCTGACCTACGACGAGAAGAGCCACCGCGACCTGCTTGACGAACTCAACGAGCGGCTGGTCGACAAGTACTTCGTCAACTTCAGCGTGTTCGAGTCGATGCCCGACGTCTGGGCGATCGACCAGGTGTTCCCGATCGTGCCGATCGAGCGGCTCGACGAACGGCCGACCCGGCGCGGCATCATCGCCGACCTGACCTGCGACTCCGACGGCAAGATCGACACCTACGTCGAGAACGAAGACCTCGACAGCTCGCTGCCGCTGCACGAGCTGCGCCCGGGCGAGCGCTACCGGATCGGCTTCTTCCTGATCGGCGCCTACCAGGAAGTGCTCGGCGACATCCACAACCTGTTCGGCGACACCGATGCGATCGAGGTGAAGCTCAATGGCGACGGCTATGCGATCACCCAGCAGCGCCGCGGCGATACCACCGACGTGATGCTGGACTACGTCGGCTACAAGCTGGACGACCTGCGGCGCCGCTACCGGGCGCTGGTCGGCGCCGCCGAGCTCGGCAGGGGCGAGGCGGAGCGGCTCAACGAAGCGCTGGAACGCGGCCTGACCGCGTACACCTACCTGAGCGACGAACCGCTGGAGTGACGCCTAGCCGCGATGGACCTGGAAGCCGGCGAAGGATTGCCGGGTCGGCATCAGTTCCAGCCGGTTGACGTTGAGGTGCGGTGGCAGCGTCGCAATCCAGAAAATGGTGCCGGCGATGTCGTCCGCGGTCATCGGCTCGGCATCCCGGTACAGCGCATCCGATGCCGCCTGGTCGCCGTGGGTGCGGACCAGGGTGAACTCGGTTTCGGCCATGCCCGGTTCCAGCGTGGTCACGCGCACGCCGGTGCCGTGCAGGTCGGCGCGCAGGCCCAGCGAGAACTGCGACACGAAGGCCTTGCTGCCGCCGTAGGCATTGCCACCGGGGTAGGGATAGGTGGCGGCGGTGGAGCTGACGTTGATGATCGCGCCCCTGCGTGCGATGAGCACCGGCAACAGCGCGTGGGTCAGCGTCACCAGCGCGGTGACGTTGGTGTCGATCATGGTCTTCCAGTCGGACAGCAGCGCGTCCTGCGCGGGCCGGGTGCCCTGCGCCAGGCCGGCGTTGTTGACCAGCAGGTCGATGCCGCGGAAGCGTTCCGGCAGCGCGTCGAGCGCGGCGCGCATCGCGGCTTCGTCGCGGATGTCGAAGGCGGCCGGGTGCAGGGCGTCGCCCAGCTCGTCGCGCAGCGCCTGCAGGCGGTCGGCGCGGCGGCCGCAGGCGACGACCTGCCAGCCGGCTTCGATGAAGCGTTTGGCGGCGGCGCGGCCGAACCCGGAGGTGGCGCCGGTGATGAATGCGGTCCTGGTCATGCCGGTGATTCTAGATGGCACGCGGCAGCCGCGGCGGTGCCATCAGTTGGTCTTCACCGCCATCGCCGGCAGGCCGCCGCCGGCGAGCTTCGCCTTCGCCTCGGCCAGTTCCGATGCGCTGCCATACGGCCCCATGCGCACGCGATAGACGGTCTTGCCGCCGATCTGCGCGGACTCCACGCGGGCGTTCAGCCCGAGCATCGCGATCTTGGCCTTGACCGTCTCCGCATCGCCGGATGCGCCGAACGCGCCGGCCTGCAGGATGTAGCGCGCATCACTCGCCGGGGCCGCGGCGGCGCCGCTGGCCTCGGCCGGCGTGGCGGCGGTGCCTGCATCGGTTGCGCCAGCCGCCGGGGTTTCCGCGATGGGCTGCGGCAGGGTTGCGGTATCGGCCGCGCCCGGTGCCTGCGTGGCCGTTTGCATGGCGCGTGCCTGCGCATCCGCCTCGGCCTGCGCACTGGCGGCCAGTTCGGCCTCGGTCATCTGCACGCCCTCGCCCGGCAGCAGGGTGTAGAAGTCGTACTGGGTGGGCTTCGGCTTGGCGCCGTCGGCCGCGGCTGGCGCCTCGGTGGCGACGTCGGGCGCGATCGCGTCGCCGTTCTCGTCGACCGCCGCCGGCAATGCATCCGGGTTCGGCTTCGGGCCGATGCGCAGGAAGCCGTCGCCATCGCCGCCCTTGAGCAGGCGCGGGGCGGCCAGCACCACCAGCAGGGTGACCAGGACGCCGATCACCAGCCAGGCCCAGCCCGGCAGGCCGTTGGAACCATTGCGTCGTGCCTGCGACTTGCCGCGTCTTGCTGCCATTTACATCTTCTCCGGTGCGCTGACGCCGAGCAGGTCCAGCCCATTGGCCAGGACCTGCCGCGTCGCCAAGGCCAGGGCAAGCCGCGCGTCGCGCAGCGGACCGTCCTCCACCAGCACCGGCGAGGCGTGGTACCAGCCGTGGAACGCATTGGCCAGTTCGCGCAGGTACTGCGCCAGCAGATGCGGTTCCAGCGTCGCGCCGGCGGCTTCGACCACCTCTGCAAAGCGCGACAGCTCGCGCATCAGCTCTTGCGCCGGGGCGTCGTCCAGCAGGTGCAGCGAGGCCTCGCCGTGCGCGGCGTCATGGGCGTAGCCCTTCTCGCCGGCCTGGCGCAGCAGGCTGCAGATGCGCGCGTGCGCGTACTGCACGTAGTAGACCGGGTTGTCGTTCGACTGCGAGCGGGCCAGGTCGATGTCGAAGGTCAGCTGCGAATCCGGCTTGCGCGCAACCAGGAACCAGCGCACCGCATCGGCACTTGTCTCTTCGATCAGGTCGCGCAGGGTCAGGTACGAGCCGGCGCGCTTGGACAGCTTCACTTCCTCGCCGCCGCGCATCACCGTGACCATCTGGTGCAGCACGTAGTCCGGATAGCCGGCGGGGATGCCGCAGTCCAGCGCCTGCAGGCCGGCGCGCACCCGCGCCAGCGAGCCGTGGTGGTCGGCGCCGAGCTCGGTGACCGCGCGCTGGTAGCCGCGCTGCCACTTGCTGAGGTGATAGGCCACGTCCGGCACGAAATAGGTGTAGGTGCCGTCGGACTTGCGCATCACCCGGTCCTTGTCGTCGCCGAAGTCGGTGGTGCGCAGCCACAGCGCGCCGCCTTCCTCGTAGGTGTGGCCGTGGGCGACCAGCTCGCGCACGGTCTCCTCCACCTTGCCATCGGCGTACAGCGACGATTCCAGGAAGTAACGATCGAACGACACGCCGAACGCGGCGAGGTCGGCATTCTGTTCGCGGCGCAGCCAGGCCACGGCGAACTTGCGGATGGCGTCGAGGTCGCCGGCATCGTCCTTGCCGGTGACCACGTGGCCCTCGACTTCGACGCTCTCGCCGCGCAGGTAGGCCGCGGCCACGTCGCCGATGTAGTCGCCGTTGTAGGCCTCCGCCGGCCAGGCGTCGTCGCCCGGCTTCAGGCCCTGTGCGCGCGCCTGCGTCGAGCGCGCAAGGTTCTCGATCTGCACGCCGGCGTCGTTGTAGTAGAACTCGCGCTTCACGTTCCAGCCGCTGGCGGCCAGCACCCGTGCGATGCAGTCGCCGATGACCCCGGCGCGGCCATGGCCGACATGCAGCGGGCCGGTCGGGTTGGCCGACACGTATTCCACGCCCACGGTCTTGCCGCCGCCGCGGGCGTTGCGGCCGAAGGCGGCGCCCGAGGCGTGGATGTCGCGTACCTGCTGCTGCCAGGCGGCGGCGGTCAGGTGGAAATTGATGAAGCCGGGGCCGGCAAGCTCGGTCCCGGCGATGGCGTCCGATGCCGGCATAGCCTCCAGCAATTGCTGGGCCAGCGCGCGCGGATTGGTCCTGGCGGCCTTGGCCAGCAGCATTGCCGCGTTGGTCGAGAAATCGCCGTGCGCACGCTCCTTCGGGCGCTCGACGGAAAAGTCGGGCGAGGCGAGGTCGGCGGGCAGGGTGCCGGCGGCACGCAGGGCGGTCAGGCCCTGTTCGATCAGGGCGCGGAGCTGGGCTTTCACGAAGGCTATGCAATGCGATTCAACGGTTGCGCATTGTACGCGACGTAATACGAGGGTCCCTCCGTCATTCAGGTCAGGCCCGTGGGCCGGGGCTGCCGCAACCAAGCGAGTATCGGGGAGCGACTTGCGGCAGCCCCGGCCCACTGGCGTGACCGACGGGTGGCACGGACCTCACACCAAGCCCCGGGCGGCCATCGACACCGGCGCGCCGTCGCCGATCACGAAGTGGTCGAGCAGGCGCACGTCGACCAGCGCCAGCGCCTGTTTCAGGCGGGCGGTCACCGCGCGATCGGCGGCGCTGGGTTCGGGATTGCCCGAGGGGTGGTTGTGGCCGACGATCACCGCCGAGGCGGCCTGCGCCAGCGCGCGCTCGACCAGCACCCGCGGGTGCACCTCGGCGCCGTCGATGCTGCCCTGGAACAGCTCCTCGAAGCCGAGCGCACGGTGGCGTGCATCCAGGAACAGGGCGGCGAACACCTCGCGCGGGCGTGCGCGCAGGCGCTGGGTGAAGTAGCGGCCGGCGGCCGTCGGGTCGGACAGCACCTCGCCGCGTTGCAGCTGCGAGGCCAGGTGGCGGTGCCCGAGTTCCAGCGCGGCCGCCAGCGCGCAGGCGCGGGCGCTACCGATGCCGTCCAGCCGGGTCAGGTCGCGTGCGCTGCGGTCCAGCAGTGCACGCAGGGGGCCGTGCGCGGCCAGCAGCGCGCGGGCGGTCGCCACCGCATCGCGGCCGGCGGTGCCGGAGCCGAGGAACAGCGCCAGCAGTTCCGCGTCGGACAGCGCGCCGGCGCCGCGGGCCAGCAGCTTTTCGCGGGGACGTTCGTGTTCGGGCCAGTCGCGGATGTGCATGGCCGCAGGATCCGCGGTGGCGGGTCGCCGCGGCATCGGTCGAATCCCTGCCTTCGGGTAAGCTGGCGGCCGGTTCAGCGCGTCAGGAAAGTCCGCCGCATGCAGGCCCCACACCATCGTCCGGATTCTCGCCGCATCCTGCTTTGCGTCTGCGGCGGCATCGCCGCCTACAAGAGCGCCGAGCTGGTGCGGCGCCTGCGCGACGCCGGCTGCGAGGTGACCGTGGCGATGACCGAGAACGCGCAGCGGTTCGTCGGCGCGCAGACGTTCCAGGCGCTTTCGCACCGGCCGGTGCGGACCTCGCTGTGGGACGCGCATGCGGAAGCGGCGATGGGCCACCTGGAGCTTGCGCGCTGGGCGCAGCAGGTGGTGATTGCGCCGGCCACCGCCAACACCATCGCGAAACTCGCGCACGGCATGGCCGACGACCTGGTCTCGACCCTGTGCCTGGCGACCACCGCGCCGGTCGCGATCGCACCCGCGATGAACCACGTGATGTGGCGGCATCCGGCGACCGCGGCCAACATCGCCACCCTGCGCGCGCGCGGGGTGCAGGTGATCGGCCCCGACGACGGCCCGCTGGCCGAGGGTGAATCCGGCCCGGGGCGGATGTCTGGGCCTGCCGCGATCGCCGCCGCCGTGCTCGGGGCCACCGCATGAGCGCGGCGCTCGCCGGCCGCCGGCTGCTGGTCAGTGCCGGCCCGACCTTCGAGGACATCGATCCGGTCCGTTACCTGGGCAACCGCAGCAGCGGCAAGATGGGGTTCGCGATTGCATCGGTGGCCGCCGAACGCGGCGCCGAGGTGACCCTGGTCGCCGGCCCGGTGCACCTCGCCACGCCTGCCGGCGTGCATCGCATCGACGTGCGCAGCGCGGCGCAGATGTTCGATGCGGTGATGGGCGCGCTGCCTTGCGATGCCTACATCGGCGCGGCGGCGGTGGCCGACTTCACCCCGCGCGCGTTCGCCGGCAGCAAGTTGAAGAAGGTGGCGGGCACCGACACCCTGACCCTGGAACTGGTGAAGACCCGCGACATCCTCGCCGAAGTCGCGGCACATGCACTGCGGCCGGCGCTGGTGGTCGGCTTCGCCGCGGAAACCGATGATGTGGCGACCTATGCGCGCGGCAAGCTCGAGCGCAAGCGCGTCGACCTGGTCTGCGCGAACCGGGTCGGCGTGGGTGCCACCGGCTTCGAGAGCGACGACAACGCCCTGCTGGTGCTGGGCCCGGGCGGCTTCGAGCGTGCGCTGGGGCCGGCCGCCAAGACCGAACTTGCGGCGCGCCTGCTGGAGCTGGTCGCGGAGCGGCTGGCGTGAGCGCGCACGTGCTGCAGGTGAAGGTGCTGGATGCGCGCTTCGGTGCGCAGTGGGAGCTGCCGGCGTACGCCACCGAACACAGCGCGGGCCTGGACCTGCGCGCCGCGCTGGAGGCGCCGCTGACCCTGCACCCCGGGGATGCCGCGCTGGTGCCGTCAGGGCTGTCCATCCACATCGCCGACCCGGCGCTGTGCGCGGTGCTGTTGCCGCGCTCCGGGCTCGGCCACAGGCACGGCATCGTGCTTGGCAACGGCACCGGCCTGATCGACGCCGACTACCAGGGGCCGCTGCTGATCAGCACCTGGAACCGTGGCCGCGAGGCCTACACGATCAACCCCGGCGACCGCATCGCGCAGCTGGTGCTGCTGCCGATCGTGCGCGCCATGCTGCAGGTGGTGGATACTTTCGAGGCAAGCGCACGCGGCGCCGGCGGCTTCGGCCATACCGGCGCGCGCTGACGGGCGCGCACTGACTGAGGGACAGGCGATGAGCGACGGCGAAAAGCGCAAGCTGCAACTCGATCCCGCGCAAGCGGCCAGGGGCCTGCCGGTCCTGGTCGGCTTGCTCGGTTTGCTGGGCCTGTGGCTCGCCGCGACCGGCGGCCTGGCCATGCGCGACGACGCGCGCACGGCATCGCTGCAGGGTGCGCGCGACAGCGCCATCGTGGCGACTCGTGGCCGGCTGCAGGAACACCAGCGGATGCTGGCGACGCGGATTGCCGCGGCCCCGGTGCAGGCGGCACTGAAGGCGGGCGACCGTGCCATGGCCGCGCGCGCGCTGGCGGCTGGCTGGGAGGGTGTACAGCGCAGCGAGGTCTGGCCAGCGGACATGCAGGCGCTGTATGCCGCCCTGCCGCGCAGTGGGTACGGCAGCCTGGCCGTTGCCGAGGCCGCGCTGGCCGCCGGCAAGCCGGCGGCACGCGTGGTCAAGACCCGCGGCCAGCAGCGCCTCGCGCTGGCGGCGCCGGTCACCGATGCGCGGGGACCGGCACTGGCCTACGTGGAGTTTCCGTTGGCGCGCCTGACCCAGGGTATCGAGGCCGCGGCGCTTGCCTCCGGTACCTACCTGGCCCTGCGCCAGGGCGACCGCAGCGTGCTGGAGCGCGGCGAGGCGACGCTGTCGGATTCTGCCGAATCGCTGGCGGCCAAGGTGCCTGACAGCGACCTGCGGATCGCCGCGGCGGTGCCGGATGCAGTAGCCACGCCGTTCGGGCTGGATGGGATGCCGGCGCTGGGCATCGGGGTGATGCTCCTGGTCGGGGCGGCGGCGTTGTGGTTCGGCCTGCGCCCGAGGCTGCTCAGTGCAAGTGGCCGGCAGCACCACGAGGAAGACAGTGCCCCGACCCTGTCGGAATTGCAGGTGGCGTTGCCCACTCCGGTCGTCAACGCGCCAGTCGCGGTGACCCAGGGCGAGGCCGCACCCACGCCAGACAAGGGGCCGGGCTATGTCCCCGTGGTGATCGATGCCGGAATCTTCCGCGCATACGATATCCGGGGCATCGTCGGCATGACCCTCGACGAAGGAGTGGCGGAGCTGATCGGCCAGGCAGTGGGCTCGCTGATGGCCGAGAAGGGATTCGAGGACATCGTGGTCGGCCGCGATGGCCGCCTGTCGGGTTCGCAGATGGCGGACGGCCTCATCGCCGGTTTGCGCAAGGCCGGGCGGAATGTCATCGACATTGGCATGGTGCCGACGCCCGTGGTCTATTTCGGCTGCTTCCACCTGCGTACCGGCTGCGGTGTGGCCATCACCGGAAGCCACAACCCGCCCAACTACAACGGCTTCAAGATCGTGGTCGGCGGGGAAACCCTGTCCGGCAACGCGATCACCGACCTGCACGCGCGGATCGCCGACGACAGGCTGTTCGCCGCGAAGGCGCCGGGTTCACTAAGCGCACGCGACATCAGCGAGGACTACATCGAGCGGATCGCCGGCGACATCCAGACCGGGCGACAGCTGAAGGTGGTCGTGGATGCGGGTAATGGCGTCGCCGGCGAACTCGGTCCGCGCGTGCTGGAGGCGATTGGCGCCGAGGTCACCCCGCTGTTCTGCGATATCGACGGCACCTTCCCCAACCACCACCCGGATCCGAGCGATCCGCACAATCTTGAAGCCTTGATCCAGATGGTGGCGCGACTGGATGCCGACCTCGGCATCGCCTTCGATGGCGATGGTGACCGGCTTGGCGTGGTCACTCGCAGCGGCAAGAACATCTACCCCGATCGCCTGCTCATGCTGTTCGCGGCGGACGTGCTGCAACGCAACCCGGGCGCGGTGATCGTGTACGACGTGAAGTGCACCGGTCGCCTGCCGGCGCACGTCCTGCGCCACGGCGGCAGCCCGCTGATGTGGAAGACCGGGCATTCGCTGATCAAGGCGAAGATGCGCGAGACCGAAGCGGAGCTGGCCGGCGAGATGAGCGGGCACTTCTTCTTCGCCGAGCGCTGGTACGGGTTCGACGACGGAATCTATGCCGCCGCGCGCCTCCTTGAGATCCTGGATGCGACCGAGAGCCCGCCCGAAGAAGTGTTCGATTCGCTGCCGGACGGCGTTTCCACGCCGGAGATCAAGGTCGAGCTTTTCGATGGCGACCCGCACGCGTTCGTCGAGCAATTCCGTGCGGCTGCCACGTTCAATGGCGGCCGGATGTCGACCATCGATGGCGTACGGGTGGATTGGCCGGATGGCTGGGGGCTGGTGCGCGCTTCCAACACCACCCCGGTCCTGGTGATGCGCTTCGATGCGGACAGCAGTGGGGCGATCGCGCGCATCCAGAAGACTTTCCGCGAACAACTCCTCGCGTTGAAGTCCGATCTCGTCCTGCCTTTCTGAACCTGCTCAGCCGGGAGCGGGCGAGGCCGGACCGGCCACGCGACTCGCTTCGGCTTGGTCGGGAGGTGCCTTGAGCTTGCGATAGCGCTGCAGCGCATCGGCCAGTTCAGCGTCAAGCGCGGCGCGGTCCAGTCGTTGTGACGCCAGTATCTGTTGCTGCCGCAGCAACTCGTCGTGCTGGTTGCGGATCGAACTGGCGAGCCGCTTGGGCACCGGCTCCCCCGCCAGTTCACGGTCGGCGGCCTGGCGCAGCAGGCTGAGCAGGCTGAGGCGAAGGTTGGACAGGCCCAGCGTGCTCGCCTTCAGGGTTTCGTCGAGCAGTTCGGTGCGCTCGCCATAGGCGCGGCGCAGGTCGGACTCGGTCACGTATGACTCGACCATCGCCGAGTCGCGGCGTTGCTCCATCGCAGCGGCCTCGGCCTGGCGCCGCGCGGCATCGGCGGCGACCGCGGCGGCGCTGCGTTCGGCATCGGTCAGCGCGCGCGACACCTGGCCGGTGCGCAAGCCGCTGCTGGCGCTGATCTCGGTGCGCGCGCTGTCCGAGGCTTCGGCGGGCAGGGCATCCCCGCACACCTTCTTGCCGTTCTCGTTCCAGCAATACAGCTTCTTCTGCGCCACCGCAGGGCCGCTGCCCAGCAGTGCAAGCGCGACCGCGGCCGCGAGGATCGAATTGGCGTGCGACATGACGGCCCCCTGTGGCGGTCGTGAAGCGGTCATGCGATGCCGTAGCGCGCGCGGTAGGCGAGCAGGGCGTCGCGGTGGCGCACAAGTTCCACCCTTTCGCCGGCGAATTCAAGCAGGTCGCCGAGGCCCGCCACCGCCACCACCGCGATGCCGTGTCCGGCCGCCACCGCCTGCGCGGCCGATTCGTGCACCTCCTCGCGCACGCGCTCCTGGCGGTCGAGGGCGATGACGATGCCGGCCGGCACGCCGCCGGCCTCGCCGATGATCGCCAGCGCCTCGCGGATCGCGGTGCCGGCGGTGATCACGTCGTCCACGATCAGCACCCGCTTGCCGGCCAGCGGCGCGCCGACCAGGCTGCCGCCCTCGCCGTGCGCCTTGGCTTCCTTGCGATTGAACGCCAGCGGCAGGTCGCGCCCGCGGCGGGCGTATTCGCAGGCCAGCGCCGTGGCCAGCGGGATGCCCTTGTAGGCCGGGCCGAACAGCAGGTCGAAGGCGATCCCCGCGGCCTCGAGCGCGTCGGCATAGCAAGCCGCCAGCGCGGCGAGCGAGGCACCCGAATCGAAGCGTCCGGCATTGAAGAAGTACGGGCTGAGGCGGCCCGACTTGAGGGTGAATTCGCCGAAGCGCAGGGCCTCCGCGCGCAACGCCAGCTGCAGGAAACGGGTGCGGTAGTCGCCGGTGTCTTCGTCCATGCCGCTAGTGTCCACGATCGCGGTGGTTTTCGGCTACGCTCCCGCATCGCCCGCTCCCCGGTCCTGCATGCGCATCCTCAGCTTCAACGCCAACGGCCTGCGATCGGCCGCCAGCAAGGGGTTCTTCGGCTGGTTCGCGGCGCAGGACGTGGACGTGCTGTGCGTGCAGGAAACCAAGGCGCAGGAGCACCAGCTGGCCGACGCCGCATTCCGGCCCGAAGGCTACGAGGCATGGTTCAGGGACGCGCAGAAGAAGGGCTACAGCGGCGTGGCGATCTACAGCCGGCGCGCGCCCGACGAGGTGCGCACGGCACTGGGCTGGGCGCCGTTCGACGACGAGGGCCGCTACATCGAGGCGCGCTTCGGCAACCTGTCGGTGGTCAGCTTCTACATTCCTTCCGGAAGCTCCGGCGCGCTGCGCCAGGGCTTCAAGGAAGAGGTGATGGCCTGGCTCAAGCCGATCCTGGACGGCTGGCTGGCCAGCGGCCGCGAGTACGTGCTGTGCGGCGACTGGAACATCGTCCGCGCCAGGAACGACATCCGGAACTGGACCGGCAACCAGAAGAACTCCGGCTGCCTGCCGCACGAGCGCGCCTGGCTCAACGGGCTGATCGCCGACGACTGCCATGACGGCCTGGTGGTGCCGCCCGCGCACGGCTGGAAGGACGCATTCCGCGTCGCCAGGCCCGGCGTGGTCGAATATTCGTGGTGGTCGCAACGCGGCGCGGCGCGCGCCAGCAACGTCGGTTGGCGGATCGACTACCAGATCTGCACGCCCGGCATCGCCAGCCGGATCGTGGATGCCGCGATCTTCCCGGAGCCGAAATTCTCCGACCACGCGCCCTGCCTGGTGGAGTACGCCAATGCCTGATGCCGCCGCTTCGCCCGACCAGCCCCGCAGCAAGCCGTCGGTGTGGCAGGCCTTCGTCCAGCCGGCGGCGTGGACGATGTTCTTCTTCGGCTTCGCCTCGGGGCTGCCGTTCCTGCTGGTCGCGGGCACGCTGGCGTACTGGCTGAAGGACAACGGGATCGACCTCAAGAGCATCACCCTGATCGCGAGCGCCGGGCTCGCCTACACGCTGAAGTTCCTGTGGGCGCCGCTGGTCGATCGCTGGGTGTTGCCGCTGTTCGGCCGGCTTGGCCTGCGGCGCGGCTGGATCCTGTTCGCGCTGGCGCTGGTGATGGTCGCGCTGCTGGCGATGGCGCAGCTCACCCCGGACCGGCTGGCGCCATTCGTGTGGGTGACCCTGGTCGCTGCGTTCGCGGGCGCCACCCTCGACATCGCGGTCGACGCGTACCGGGTCGAGATCGCCCCGCGCAGCGCACAGGGCGCCCTGCTCGCCACCTATTCGCTGGGCTACCGGATCGCGCTGATCATCACCGGTGCGCTGGCGCTGGTGCTGGCGGACCACCTGCCGTGGCCCACGGTGTACCGGGTGATGGCGCTGGTGCTGCTGGTGCCGATGCTGGCGGTGCTGTTCGCGCGCGAGCCGGCGATCCAGCGCGAGCGTGCGCACAACTGGGCGGTTGGCCTGCGCGACGGCGTGGTCGGGCCGTTCGCCGACTTCTTCCAGCGCTTCGGCCCGCGCATCGCGCTGGGGCTGCTGGCCTTCATCCTGCTTGCGAAGATGTCCGACCAGTCGCTCGGCGGCGGCATCATGGCCCCGTTCTACATCGACCAGGGCTACACCAAGACCGAGATCGGCGCGATCAGCAAGGTCTACGGCATCTGGGTCGGGATCGCCGGCGTGTTCCTGGCGGGGATCGCGATCGCGCGCTGGGGCGTGCGCTGGCCGCTGCTGGCGGGGCTGGTGCTGGGCGCCATCAGCAACCTGCTGTACGTCTGGCTGGAAGGCGCCAACGGCGACCTGGCGATGCTGACGCTGGTGATCTCGGGTGAGAACCTGGCGCAGGGCTTCCAGGGCACCACCCTGGCCGCGTTCCTCACCGCGCTGGTCAACCAGCGGTTTTCGGCGACCCAGTTCGCGCTGTTCTCATCGCTGGTGATGCTGCCCGGCAAGCTGCTGGGCGCGGTGTCCGGCGGCATCGTCGAGCAGACCGGCTACGGCACCTATTTCTGGATCACCGCCCTGGTCGGGATCCCGGCGGTGCTGCTGTTCTTCTGGCTGCTGCCGCGGGTGGAGATGGGCGATGACGATGCACCGGCGGTGGCGATCGACCGCACGTCGTCGTGAGCGTGTCGCCGCGCGCCGTCGCGTGGCTGGCGCAATGCGCGCAAGCCGGCGGACGCCGCGGCCCTGCGCTTGCCCTGCGCGCCGCAACCGGGTAGATAGGAACGGCGTTTCCCCCGACGCCACACGGAAGTCGTGCGATGACCGATCTTGTCCTGCGTGATCTCGCCCCCGACCTGACCGGCCGCATCCGCAAGCTGGCCGAGTTGCAGGGCCGCAGCATGCATGAGGTGGTGGCGGCGGTGCTGGACGCAGGCGTCCACGCCTGCGAGGTGCAGCTGCGCAAGCAGCTCGACCTCGAGGAACAGGCCGCCCTGAAGGAGGCGATCGCCGCGCTCGAACAGGTGCCGGACGATGCCGGCTTCGGCCTGATCGGGAGACTCTGAGCGGCCGCCTCAGGCCGGATGGATCGCGCCCAGGATCCGTGGTCCGGCCGCGCCGGTGACGGTCACAAGGTTGCCGGGCTTGCCCTGCAGGGTCTGGCGCGCCAGCCACGCGAATCCCATCGCCTCCACGTGATCCGGATCCAGCCCGGATTCCGCCGTCGACGCCAGCGCCACCCCCGGCATCGCCCGGCGCAGGGCATCCATGAGCGCCGGGTTGTGCACGCCGCCACCGCACACCAGTACCCGCCGGGTGTCCGCCTGGTTCGCACGCAGGGCGTCGGCAATGGTCCGCGCGGTAAGTTCGCGCAAGGTCGCCTGCACGTCCGCCGCGGCCATGCCGTTGCGCAGGTGCGGGGCCAGCCACGCGCGCTGGAAGTGCTCGCGGCCGCTGCTCTTGGGTGGCGGCTGCGCGAACCAGGGGTCGCCCAGCAGGCGTTCCAGCAGCGCCGTGTCGATCGCACCGGTGGCGCCCCAGGCGCCGGACTCGTCGTAGGGGCGGCCGGTGTGTTCGTGGCACCACAGGTCCATCAGCGCATTCGCGGGCCCGGTGTCGAACCCGCGCACGGCGCCGCTGGCCGGCAGCAGGGTCAGGTTGCCGATCCCGCCCAGGTTGAGCACCGCCCGATGCTCGCCTGGATCGTGCAGCAGCGCATGGTGCAGGGCCGGCAACAGCGGCGCGCCATGGCCGCCGGCGGCGATGTCGCGGCGGCGGAAGTCGGCGATGGTGGTGATGCCGGTGCGCTCGACGATCCGGGCCGGGTCGCCGATCTGCAGCGAAAACGGGTGCGCCGCGTAGGGGCGGTGGCGGACAGTCTGTCCATGCGAACCGATCGCGGCGACCTGCGACGGTGCGATCCCGGCGACCGCCAGGATCGCCAGCGCAGCCTGCGCGAATGCCTCGCCCACTTGCGCATCCAGCTCGCCGAGTTCATCCAGCGACTCCAGCGCGCCGCCCTGCCCGAGCCAGACCAGCCGCGCCCTTACGTCCGGTTGCCAGGGCAGGGTGCGTGCCGCCACCAGTTCCGCCCGCAGCGGGGCGTCGTCGCCTTCGAAGCGCACCAGCGCGGCATCGATGCCGTCGGCGCTGGTGCCGGAAATCAGGCCGAGGAAGAACTGGCTGCAGGCGGGGTTCGACATGCGCGGAAGTATCGCATCGCGCGATTCCGCCGGTGGCGCGTTCAGCCGCGCTTGCTGCGGCTGGGCGCGTCCTTCGCGGTGGCCACCCGGGTGTCCTCGTCGGGCATGTAGATCACGTCCTCGACCTCGCGGATCTTGTCGAGCGCGCGGCGGGTCTCGTTCTTGAACGCGGCAAGCGCCGGGCCGCTCAACGGCGCCGGCGGCGGCAGGGTCATCTTCAGCGGATTGACGTGCGCACCGTTGACCCGGAATTCGTAGTGCAGGTGCGGGCCGGTCGACATTCCGGTGCTGCCGACGTAGCCGATGGTCGTGCCCTGCGCCACGTGCTGGCCCGGGCGCAGCCTGGCGAAGCGCGACATGTGCGCGTACAGCGTGGTCTTGCCGGCACCGTGGTTGAGGATCACGGTGTTGCCGTAGCCGCCCTTGCGGCCCACGAACTCGACCCGTGCATCGCCGGCGGCCTGGATCGGGGTACCGCTGCCGGCGGCATAGTCCACGCCCTTGTGCATGCGCATGCGGCCCAGCACCGGGTGCCGGCGCCCGCCGAAACCCGAGCTCAGGCGCGCATACGGGATCGGCATGCGGATGAAGGCGCGCTTCAGCGAGCGACCATCCGGGGTGAAGTATTCGGCCTTGCCGTCGCGAAGGTGCCGGAACGCGCTCTTCAGCTGGCCGTCCATGGTGAAGGTCGCCGCCAGCACCGGGCCGGTGCTCGCCAGCTGGCCGTTCTTCCAGGTCTGGTCCACCACCACGCTGAAGCGGTCGTTTTCGTCGAGGTCGGAATCGAAGTCGATGTCGTACTTGAACATCTCGTCGGTCAGCTGGTTCAGCTGCGAACTGCCCAGCCCGGCCTTGCGCGCGGAGGCAAACAGCGACTTGCCGACCTTTCCGCTCAGCACCACGGTACGGGTGGTGATCTCCTGCGGCACCGCGCGCTCGCGCAGCGCATCACCGTCGAATTCCAGCTCCACCGGCTCGTCGCCGATGCCCGGTGCCGCCTCGATCCGCATCGCGCGCACGCTGCCATCGGACGGCAGGTTGAAGCTCAGCGCGGTGCCCGGGCGCAACCGCCGCAGCGCCGGCTTGATCCGCGGGTGCTGCATGACCTTCTCGAGCTGGTCATAGGGAATGCCGAGTTCGACGAACACCGCGCTCAGGGTCTGCCCCGACTTCAGCGTCACCGAGTGCCAGCGGTCGGCGTTGCCGTCCTGCAGGCGCAACTGCGGCAACGCCAGCGAAAGGGTGGTGCGCTGCACATGCGGCGCGGCCTGCATGGCGGTGGAGAAGCCGGGCACGATCGCCGCGAGCAGCGCGCCGATGGTCGCGAACAGGCTGGCATGCATCCAGTGCCGGCGCGTCCAGCGGCCATTGAAGGCCTGCGCCAGCCTGGCGGTGGGCGCTTCCTGCGCGGCGGAGGCCCTGGCACGGGCGAGGTTTCCGCGAAGCACCACGGCGTGCGTGGAAGGCGTCGTCGGATCCGTCATGTGGCTGTTCCCCGCTGTGACGAAGGCGTCAAGGCGGTACCATAGTCATGCGAAAAACATGCGTCAACTCATTGAATCCCCGCATGTTTTTCGATTCCGACATTTAACGTTACTTTAACGAACCTTTACCCAATGCGGTCACAGTCCGGCCGCCAGCGAGACTTCCAGTGACCGAACTGCAGCACGCCCTCGATCTCATCTCCCGCGGCAGCGAGGAAATCCTCAAGCGCGAGGAACTGGAGGCGCGCTTGCGCACGTCCGTCCAGGATGGCGGCCGCCCGCTGCGGATCAAGGCCGGTTTCGACCCGACCGCGCCCGACCTGCACATCGGCCACACGGTGCTGCTGAACAAGATGCGGCAGTTCCAGGACCTCGGCCACCAGGTGATCTTCCTGATCGGCGACTTCACCGGGATGATCGGCGACCCCACCGGCAAGAACGTCACCCGCAAGCCGCTGACCCGCGAGGACGTGGCGGCCAATGCGCAGACCTACGCCGACCAGGTCTTCAAGGTGCTCGACCGCGAACGCACCGAGGTGCGCTTCAACAGCGAATGGTTCGGCGCGATGGATGCCGCAGGCATGATCAAGCTCGCGGCGCAGCACACGGTTGCGCGCATGCTGGAGCGCGACGACTTCGCCAAGCGCTACGCCGCGCAGCAGCCGATCGCCATCCACGAGTTCCTGTATCCGCTGGTGCAGGGCTACGACTCGGTGGCGCTGAAGGCGGACGTCGAACTCGGCGGCACCGACCAGAAATTCAACCTGCTGATGGGGCGCGGCTTGCAGGAGCACTTCGGGCAGCCGCCGCAGATCGTGCTGACGATGCCGTTGCTGGAGGGATTGGACGGCGTCAACAAGATGAGCAAGTCGCTCGGCAACTACATCGGCATCAACGAACCGGCGATCGACATCGTCACCAAGGCGATGAAGGTCGGTGACGCGTTGATGTGGAAGTGGATCGACCTGCTCAGCTTCGAGATCGGGGTCGACGAGGCGAAGGTGTTGCGGCGCGACATCGAAGGCGGCGCACTGAATCCGCGCGACGTGAAGTTGCGGCTGGCGCGTGAACTCGCCGCGCGCTTCCACGGCGACGCCGAGGCGGACAAGGCGGTGGCGGGCTGGCACGCCGCGGTGCGCGGGGAGGGCGATGTGTCGAACCTGCCCCTGCATGAGATCCTGGTGCCCGCCGGGGGCCTTCGCATCGCCGCGCTGCTGGTCGCGGCGGGCCTGATGCCGAGCAATTCGGAGGCCAGCCGCAAGCTCAAGGAGCGGGCGGTGCGCGTCGATGGCGAGGTGTTCGAGGACGTCGCGCGGGTGTTCACGCCTGGCTTCGAGGGCGTGATTGCAGTCGGAAAGCGCAATTTCGCCAGGGTCCATCTCCGCGCAGCTGCGTGAAACCCCGGTTGGCGCATTCAGCTCTTGCGGCCCCGAACCAACTCCCCTAGAATGATCGACCCGGTACGAACAACATCACGTTGAACGCATCGGAAGCACCAAAAGCCCACGGCAAGGGGTGTTGACGGACGTCAAAAACCTTGTATGATGTGCGGCTCCCTCGGGCGGAAGTGATTCCGGCGGGGATTGAATCGAGGCGCTGAGGCCTGGTTCTGGATCTTTGACAGTGTGCGCAGGTGACTTGTGCGGGCGTCTGGTGGTGGCGGTTGTCCATCGCAGACGTTCGAACAGATCACATGATTCAAAGTATTCGTACGCAAGTACGACGTACAGCGAGGAAGTGGGCTGGACGGACTCTGCAACTGAAGCAATTTGGCCTTCGGGCCATGCAGTTTTAAGTGAAGAGTTTGATCCTGGCTCAGAGTGAACGCTGGCGGCAGGCCTAATACATGCAAGTCGAACGGCAGCACAGTGGAGCTTGCTCCATGGGTGGCGAGTGGCGGACGGGTGAGGAATACATGGGAATCTGCCCAGTCGTGGGGGATAACGTAGGGAAACTTACGCTAATACCGCATGCGCCCTTCGGGGGAAAGCCGGGGACCTTCGGGCCTGGCGCGATTGGATGAGCCCATGTCGGATTAGCTAGTTGGCGGGGTAACGGCCCACCAAGGCGACGATCCGTAGCTGGTCTGAGAGGATGATCAGCCACACTGGAACTGAGACACGGTCCAGACTCCTACGGGAGGCAGCAGTAGGGAATATTGGACAATGGGCGCAAGCCTGATCCAGCCATGCCGCGTGAGTGAAGAAGGCCTTCGGGTTGTAAAGCTCTTTTGTCCGGAAAGAAAAGCATCCAGTTAATACCTGGGTGTCCTGACGGTACCGGAAGAATAAGCACCGGCTAACTTCGTGCCAGCAGCCGCGGTAATACGAAGGGTGCAAGCGTTACTCGGAATTACTGGGCGTAAAGCGTGCGTAGGTGGTTTGTTAAGTCTGATGTGAAAGCCCTGGGCTCAACCTGGGAATGGCATTGGATACTGGCAGGCTAGAGTGCGGTAGAGGGTAGTGGAATTCCCGGTGTAGCAGTGAAATGCGTAGAGATCGGGAGGAACATCTGTGGCGAAGGCGACTACCTGGACCAGCACTGACACTGAGGCACGAAAGCGTGGGGAGCAAACAGGATTAGATACCCTGGTAGTCCACGCCCTAAACGATGCGAACTGGATGTTGGGCTCAACTTGGAGCTCAGTATCGAAGCTAACGCGTTAAGTTCGCCGCCTGGGGAGTACGGTCGCAAGACTGAAACTCAAAGGAATTGACGGGGGCCCGCACAAGCGGTGGAGTATGTGGTTTAATTCGATGCAACGCGAAGAACCTTACCTGGCCTTGACATGCACGGAACTTTCCAGAGATGGATTGGTGCCTTCGGGAACCGTGACACAGGTGCTGCATGGCTGTCGTCAGCTCGTGTCGTGAGATGTTGGGTTAAGTCCCGCAACGAGCGCAACCCTTGTCCTTAGTTGCCAGCACGTAATGGTGGGAACTCTAAGGAGACCGCCGGTGACAAACCGGAGGAAGGTGGGGATGACGTCAAGTCATCATGGCCCTTACGGCCAGGGCTACACACGTACTACAATGGTGGGGACAGAGGGCTGCAAGCCGGCGACGGTGAGCCAATCCCAGAAACCCCATCTCAGTCCGGATTGGAGTCTGCAACTCGACTCCATGAAGTCGGAATCGCTAGTAATCGCAGATCAGCATTGCTGCGGTGAATACGTTCCCGGGCCTTGTACACACCGCCCGTCACACCATGGGAGTTTGTTGCACCAGAAGCAGGTAGCTTAACCTTCGGGAGGGCGCTTGCCACGGTGTGGCCGATGACTGGGGTGAAGTCGTAACAAGGTAGCCGTATCGGAAGGTGCGGCTGGATCACCTCCTTTTGAGACATGGCAACGCATTGCCAGACGTCCGCACAAGTGACCTGCATTCAGAGAACGCGATCCGCCTGGCGGGTTGCGTGTCCCGTCACGACGGGGCCTTAGCTCAGCTGGGAGAGCACCTGCTTTGCAAGCAGGGGGTCGTCGGTTCGATCCCGACAGGCTCCACCACTAAGCACGACTTTTGGGTCTGTAGCTCAGGTGGTTAGAGCGCACCCCTGATAAGGGGTGAGGCCGGTGGTTCGAGTCCTCCCAGACCCACCACTCTGGAATGTACTGCGCACACACACTTTGAGATGCCTCGGCACTGTGGCCGGGGCATGTTCTTTGAAAATCGGGATGTAGCGAGCGTTTGAGACGAATGTCCATAACGTGTCGTAGAGGCTAAGGCGGGCAGCGCGAGCTGCCTTATTGAAAGTGTGATAAGTCGTACCGTTCGCTGGTATGCGTGTCGCTCCGAGGCAACTTGGGGTGATATGGTCAAGCGAATAAGCGCACACGGTGGATGCCTTGGCGGTCAGAGGCGATGAAGGACGTGGCAGCCTGCGAAAAGTGTCGGGGAGCTGGCAACAAGCTTTGATCCGGCAATGTCCGAATGGGGAAACCCACCCGCAAGGGTATTGCATGGTGAATACATAGCCATGCAAGGCGAACGCGGTGAACTGAAATATCTAAGTAACCGTAGGAAAAGAAATCAACCGAGATTCCGTAAGTAGCGACGAGCGAACGCGGACTAGCCCAAAAGTGCATGTGGTTTTAGCAAAATGCCCTGGAAAGAGCAGCCATAGCGGGTGACGGGGGGACCATCCTCCAAGGCTAAATACTCCTGACCGACCGATAGTGAACCAGTACCGTGAGGGAAAGGCGAAAAGAACCCTGGTGAAGGGAGTGAAATAGACCCTGAAACCGTGTGCGTACAAGCAGTCGGAGCCCTTCGGGGTGACGGCGTACCTTTTGTATAATGGGTCAGCGACTTACTGTTCGTGGCGAGCTTAACCGTATAGGGGAGGCGAAGGGAAACCGAGTCTGATAAGGGCGCATAGTCGCGGGCAGTAGACCCGAAACCGGGTGATCTAGTCATGCCCAGGGTGAAGGTACCGTAACAGGTACTGGAGGCCCGAACCCACTCCCGTTGCAAAGGTAGGGGATGAGGTGTGATTAGGAGTGAAAAGCTAATCGAACCCGGAGATAGCTGGTTCTCCTCGAAAGCTATTTAGGTAGCGCCTGAGGGAAACAGCCCAGACCCACAGCTAAGGTCCCAAATTACTGCTAAGTGGAAAACCATGTGGAAAGGCACAGACAGCCAGGAGGTTGGCTTAGAAGCAGCCACCCTTTAAAGAAAGCGTAATAGCTCACTGGTCGAGTCGGTCTGCGGGGAAGATTTAACGGGGCTAAGCAGTAAACCGAAGCTTGGGGTGTGCATCTTTGATGCACGCGGTAGAGGAGCGTTCCGTAGGCCTGCGAAGGTGGATTGAGAAGTCTGCTGGAGGTATCGGAAGTGCGAATGCTGACATGAGTAACGATAATGCGGGTGAAAAGCCCGCACGCCGAAAGCCCAAGGTTTCCTTGCGCAACGTTAATCGACGCAGGGTGAGTCGGCCCCTAAGGCGAGGCAGAAATGCGTAGTCGATGGGAAGCTGGTTAATATTCCAGCACCTCGCGTAAGTGCGATGGGAGGACGGAGAAGGTTAGGTGAGCCGGGCGTTGGTTGTCCCGGTGAGAGGACTGAGGTGGTGCCCTTAGGCAAATCCGGGGGTGCAACATTGAGGTCAAGGACGAGTCCAATGGGACTAAGTCACCGATATCACGCTTCCAGGAAAAGTCCCTAAGCTTCAGCTTACGCAGACCGTACCGTAAACCGACACAGGTGGGCAGGATGAGAATTCTCAGGCGCTTGAGAGAACTCGGGTGAAGGAACTAGGCAAAATAGCACCGTAACTTCGGGAGAAGGTGCGCCTCCCATGGTGAATAGCTGAGGGAGGCCGAAGTGACCAGGCCGCTGCGACTGTTTATCAAAAACACAGCACTCTGCAAACACGAAAGTGGACGTATAGGGTGTGACGCCTGCCCGGTGCCGGAAGGTTAATTGATGGGGTCAGCCGCAAGGCGAAGCTCTTGATCGAAGCCCCGGTAAACGGCGGCCGTAACTATAACGGTCCTAAGGTAGCGAAATTCCTTGTCGGGTAAGTTCCGACCTGCACGAATGGCGTAACGACAGCGGCGCTGTCTCCACCCGAGACTCAGTGAAATTGAAATCGCTGTGAAGATGCAGCGTTCCCGCGGCAAGACGGAAAGACCCCGTGAACCTTTACTATAGCTTTACACTGAACGTTGAGTTCGTCTGTGTAGGATAGGTGGGAGGCTGTGAAACCAGGACGCTAGTTCTGGTGGAGCCAACCTTGAAATACCACCCTGATGTGCTTGACGTTCTAACCTGGGCCCGTAATCCGGGTCGGGGACCGTGTATGGTGGGTAGTTTGACTGGGGCGGTCTCCTCCCAAAGTGTAACGGAGGAGCTCGAAGGTACGCTCAGCGCGGTCGGACATCGCGCACTGTGTGCAAAGGCATAAGCGTGCTTGACTGCAAGATCGACGGATCAAGCAGGTAGGAAACTAGGACTTAGTGATCCGGTGGTTCTGTATGGAAGGGCCATCGCTCAACGGATAAAAGGTACTCCGGGGATAACAGGCTGATACCGCCCAAGAGTTCATATCGACGGCGGTGTTTGGCACCTCGATGTCGGCTCATCACATCCTGGGGCTGTAGTCGGTCCCAAGGGTATGGCTGTTCGCCATTTAAAGTGGTACGCGAGCTGGGTTCAGAACGTCGTGAGACAGTTCGGTCCCTATCTGTCGTGGGCGTTGGAGATTTGAGAGGGGCTGCTCCTAGTACGAGAGGACCGGAGTGGACGAACCCCTGGTGTTCCGGTTGTCACGCCAGTGGCATTGCCGGGTAGCTACGTTCGGAAGCGATAACCGCTGAAAGCATCTAAGCGGGAAGCGCGCCTCAAGATGAGATCTCCCGGGACACAAGTCCCCTAAAGGAACCATCAAGACCAGGTGGTTGATAGGCAGGGTGTGTAAGCGCAGTAATGCGTTGAGCTTACCTGTACTAATGATCCGTGTGGCTTGACCATATCACCTCAAGTTTCTTCGACTTCGTCGAATGAAACCCTTGGCCTCAACGCACGTTGATGGCATTCTTCAAACCGTTCGCTACATCCCACCTTTTAGCTGCAACGAACAGGCACTATCCGTTCGTTGAAGCAAACCAACGAGAGCGTGTGCGCGACTCATCCATCGATGAATCCGCGACCCTCCACCCTCTCCCTGGTGACAACAGCGCTGTGGCACCACCCGATCCCATCCCGAACTCGGAAGTGAAACACAGCCGCGCCGATGGTAGTGTGGCTCAAGCCATGCAAGAGTAGGTCATCGCCAGGGTCTTTATCCAAAACCCCGCTTCATTCGAAGCGGGGTTTTTCTTTGCGCCACGCACCAGCCAAAATAGCGTGCGCCGGGGCGACCATGAGGGCGTTGCGGTTATATCCAAGACCCCAGACTAAACGCGGCGGTAGATTCTTCGGAGCGCGCGTGCGGACTGCAGCAGGGATGAACCGTCGATCGCCTTATCCGGCAAGCCTGGATGCGGCCGAGGCCATCAGTGCAATCACGCACGCGATGCCCCCGAACCAGGAAAGGCTGCGCAGCGCGTGGCTGCCGGCGAGGTAGAAGACGCCATGCAGGATGCGCAACCCGATGAACGCCATCGCCAGCCACGTGACCCGTTGCGGATCCACCTCGGCGAGTTGCGCCATCAGCACCGCCGCTGCAAAGGCGGGAAACGCTTCCAGGGCATTCTGGTGCGCGGCGAACGCGTTGCGCACGCGGTAGTTGTCCTGGCGTGCGATCCAGCCCCGTGGATCCTTGTTGTTGTAGCCGGGCACGGCCGATTTGGCGATCGCGACCCAGGCGTAGGGCAGCGCGGCGGCAATCAGGATGCACCAGTAAGCGGTCGACATGGCGGCCCTCCAGGGGCGCTGGTGGAGCGGCCAGCCTAGCGGATCCCGCGCAAAAAGATCGGGCCGCCCGCGCGGGCGGCAAGCAGTCGTGGCCGGTGCCGAATTCAGGGGCTGGCGGGTGCCGCGGGCCGCTGCTTGTCACGGGCGGCCTTGAACGGATTGCCCGCGTTCCAGTTGGGCCACGCGTCGCCGTTCACCAGGACGTCACCCACCGCGTACACGGTTTCGACGTCCTGGACGATGCCGTCCAGCCGCCATGTGGCGGCGTCGTACTGGTCGCCGGGCTTGTGGTAACGGTTGTCGGTGTAGTCCTTGCCGGCGGCATCGCCCGCGGCCTGGCCGCCTTCTAGGAGGTCGGTGCCGCTGTCGACGTACAGCGCGGGTACGCCGGCTTTGGCGAAGTTGAAGTGGTCGGAGCGGAAGTAGTAGCCGGCCGCGGTGTTGGTTTCGCCGACCGCCTTGCGCTGCTGCGAATCGAGTACGGTCTCGAGCACGGATTCCAGCTCCGAACTGCCCTGGCCGACGACAGTGATGTCGCGGGCCTTGCCGACCGGCGCCAGCGCGTCGAGGTTGATCACGGCCACGGTCTTGTCGAGCGGGACCACCGGATGCGCGACGTAGTATTTCGAACCGAGCAGGCCGGACTCCTCCAGGGTCACTGCCAGGAACAGGATCGAACGCTTCGGCGGCGTCTTCGACTTGCGGAACGCTTCCGCCAGCTCGAGGATCGCGGCCACGCCGGTCGCGTTGTCGACCGCACCGTTGTAGATGTTGTCGCCGGCCTCGCCCTCGTGGGTGCCAAGGTGGTCCCAGTGCGCCATGTACACGATCGCCTCGTCCGGGGTTTCGCTGCCGGGCAACAGGCCGATCACGTTGCGCGAACTCTTCTCGACGCTGCGGCTGGCCAGTTCCATCGACAGGGTGGCATCCAGCGGCACCGGCTTGAAGCCACGCTTGTTGGCGGCGCTTCGCAGCTTGGCCAGGTCCTGTCCCGCGGCCTTGAACAGCGCGGAGGCGGCCTCGCCGGTGATCCAGCCCTGCGCCGGTACCCGTGGCGCGGGGTCGTCCTTCGCCGGCAGGTCGTACTGCGGGCCGGACCAGGAATTCCTGACCACGTCCCAGCCGTAGGACGCGCCCTCGGTGTCGTGGATGATCAGCGCCGCGGCCGCACCCTTGCGCGCGGCTTCCTCGAACTTGTAGGTCCAGCGGCCGTAGTAGGTCATCCGCTTGCCGTCGAACAGGCGGGCGTCGTTGGCGTGGAAGCCGGGATCGTTGACCAGCATCACCACGGTCTTGCCCTTGACGTCGATGCCGGCGTAATCGTTCCACTGCTGCTCGGGCGCGTCCACGCCGTAGCCGACGAACACCAGCGGGCTGTCCTTGATGCTGACCTGCGCCTGCCCGGTGCGGGTGCCGACCACCATGTCGCTGCCGAACTTCAGCACCTGCGGCGCGCCGGCCACGGTGAGGTTGAGCGCGGTCGCCTCGTCTGCGGTGGTCTCCACCATCGGCACGGTCTGGAACCAGTCGCCGCCATTGCCGGGCTGCAGGCCGATCCGCGCGAACTGCGCCTTCAGGTAGTCGACGGTCTTGTCCTCGCCCGGCGTGCCGGGTCCGCGGCCGCCGAATGCATCCGACGCAAGCTGCTGCACATGCTCCGCGAAGTCGCCGGCATCGATGGCGTCATTGAAGGCATGGCCGCTGGCGACGGTGGCGGCTTCAGCCGGCGCCGCGGTCTCGGAGGTGGCGGACTGGCGGTCGCCGCCCGGGGTGCATGCGCACAGCGCGAGCAGTGCGAGCGGAAGCGTACGGAACAGGGCGGGCGCGTGGCGCATCGGGGGGCTCCGGTGGACGTCCCCCGATTCTAGCCATGCCGCCGCGCGCACGGCGTGTGCCGGTGGTCAGTCCTTCGGCGCCGTGGGCGTTTCGAAGCGGCGCGCGGTCGCGCCGCTGACATGGCCGATGCGCGCACTCTGGTGCACATACAGGGTCACCTCGCGTTCGAACGCCAGGTCGCCCTCGACCACCGCGCCCGGGCCGATCACCACCCGCGGCGGCTTCGGCTTGCCCCACCGCGTGCCCCATTTGCCGCCCGGCTTCTCGAAGTGGATGCCGCCCTGCACGTGCGAGCCGGCGCCAACGGTGACGTCGCCGTTCACGGTCTCGATGCCGCCGCCCAGGTCGGTATCGACGAGGCCGATCGCGCCGTTCACGGTGGACACGTCATGGCGCACGTTGCCGCCGCGATCGATGAAGATGCCGCCGTTGACGGTTTCCACGCCGCCGTCGATGCGTGCGCGCTGGCCGAAGCGGATCCCGCCGTTGACCGTGGCGACCGAGCGGGTGGCGACATCGTCGCCGGCGTCGATGCCGCCATTGACGGTTTCCACCTCGCCGGCGCTGGCGCCGCGTTCGAGGTCGATGCCGCCGTTGACCGTGCTGAGGTCGCCGTACGACTGGCCGGCCTGCGCGGTGATCCCGCCATTGACCTTGTCGATGCTGCGGCCGCGGCCATCGCCAGCGGTGGAATCGTGGCCGTGGGCGATGCCGGCGGTGGCGAGCATGGCGATGAAGAACAGTGTGCGGTTCATGCGGGAATCCTCGGATGGCTGCAGACTGGGATGCCGGCAATGCGCGCAGGGTTTACATCGACCACGCCTTGCCGCCGCCGCGCCGGTCCGCCGCCGGGGGCTTGGCTACACTATCGGCGGCCCGGATCGCGGGCCGCCGCCACCCCCAGGAGCCGCACGTGCCGCAGTCCCCGCGCCCGAAACCCGTCGTGTTGCTGATCCTGGACGGATGGGGCCACCGCGAGGAGGTGGCCGACAACGCGCTGGCGCTGGCCGAGCTGCCGAACTGGCGGCGCCTGCTGGCGACCCGGCCGCACACGCTGGTGCATACCGAGGGCCGCCACGTCGGCCTGCCGGACGGGCAGATGGGCAATTCCGAAGTCGGCCACATGAACCTCGGTGCCGGCCGCATCGTCTACCAGGACCTGACCCGGGTCGACGCCGCGATCGAGGACGGCAGCTTCTTCGCCAACGCCGAGCTGCGCGCCGCCTGCTCCGCGGCAAAGGCCACCAACGCCACCCTGCATGTGATCGGCCTGCTGTCGCCGGGTGGCGTGCACAGCCACCAGGCGCACATCTTCGCGATGCTCGAACTGGCGCATCGCGAAGCGGTGCCGCGGGTCGCGGTGCATGCATTGCTCGACGGCCGCGATACCCCGCCGCGCTCCGCCGAAGCCAGCCTGCGCGCGCTCCAGGACCTGTGCGGGCGGCTTGGCAACGCGCGCATCGCCAGCATCGGCGGCCGCTATTACGCGATGGACCGCGACAAGCGCTGGGAGCGGGTCAGGCGCGGGTGGGACGCGATCGTCGAGGCCACCGGCGACCACGCCGCCGCCGATGCACTGTCGGCCTTGCAGGCGGCGTACGCACGCGGCGAGAACGACGAATTCGTGGCGCCGACGGTGCTCGCCGAAACGCAACCGATGGGCGATGGCGACGCGGTGGTGTTCATGAACTTCCGCGCCGACCGTGCACGGCAACTGGCCGCGGCGTTCGTGGAGCCGGCGTTCGACGGTTTCGCCGCGCGCCGCCCCGCGCTGTCGCGCTTCGTCTGCCTGGCCGAATACGACGCGAAACTGCCGGCTTCGGTGGCATTCGCGCCTGACGACCTGCGCCACACCTTCGGCGAGGTGCTGGCCGATGCCGGGCTTGCCCAGCTGCGGATCGCCGAGACCGAGAAGTACGCGCACGTCACCTTCTTCTTCAGTGGCGGGCGCGAGGATCCGTTCGCCGGCGAGTCGCGGATCCTGGTGCCCAGCCCGCAGGTCGCGACCTACGACCTGCAGCCGGAAATGAGCTGCCCGGAGCTCACCGACCGGCTGGTCGCGGCGATCGAGTCGCAGGCCTTCGATGCGATCGTCTGCAACATCGCCAACCCGGACATGGTTGGCCACACCGGCATCCTCGACGCCGCGATCCTCGCCGCGCAGGCGGTGGACGTGGCCATCGGCCGGATCGACGAGGCGGTGCGGCGCGCCGGCGGCGCGCTGCTGGTGACCGCCGACCACGGCAACCTGGAAATGATGCGCGACCCGCAGACCGGCCAGCCGCATACCGCGCACACGGTCGGCCCGGTGCCGCTGGTGTACGTGGGCGGGCGCCCGGCGGCGTTGCGCGGTGGTGGTGCGTTGCGCGACATCGCACCGACCCTGCTCGACCTGCTGGGGCTGCCGCAGCCGGCGGAAATGAGCGGGCGCAGCCTGTTGCTGCCGGCCTGATGCGCACACTTCGCGCGATCGTGCTGCTGGCGCTGGCGATGGCCGCCGCCGCCGCGCAGGCGCAGGACCCGCGCGAGGCCGAGCAACGCCTGCAGAAGGTGCGTAGCGAACTGAAGGCGGTCGCCAGCGAACGCCGCAAGCTGGAAGGCGCGCGTGGCGATGCCACCCGCCAGTTGCGGCAGGCCGACGAACAGGTCGGCAGCGTGCAGCGCAACCTGCGCGGCATCGAGGCCACCCTGCAGCGCGACAGCGAGACACTGGCGCAGTTGCAGGCCGAGCGCGCGACGCATGCGGGCGACCTCGATGCCAGCAAGGCCGAGCTTGCGCGCCTGCTGCGCGCGGCGCAGCTTGCCGGTGCCGATGCGCCGTTGAAGGCGATGCTGGCGCAGGACCGCATCGCCGAAGCCGAACGCGCGCTGGCCTACCAGGGCTACCTGCAGCGCGGGCGCGTCCAGCGGATCCGCGAACTGGGCGCTGAGCTGGCGCGCATCGATGCGCTGGAACGCGAGATCGGCCAACGGCAGGCGGCGCTGGCGCAGGATCGCGAGCAGCACGCGGCCCAGCTTGCGCAGCTCGCGCTTGCGCGCAAGCAGCGCGCCGGCGTGCTTGCCGGGATCGACCGCCAGTACCAGGACAAGGCCGGCCGCGAGCAGGCCCTGGGGCGCGATGCCAAGGCCCTGCAGGGGCTGCTGGCGCAGTTGCGCGCGGCGGCGGCGAAGGCGGCACGCGAGGCCGCGCAAGCGAAGGCAGCGGCGGAGCGCGCGGCGAAGGCATCGGGCAAGCCGGTGCCGAAGCGCACGCCGGTGGCCAGCGCGCCGGCCATGAAGGTGGGCGGCCTGGGCTGGCCGGTGGCCGGCAGCCTGCTGGCCGCGTACGGCGGGGCGTTGCCGGACGGGCGCCGCAGCGATGGCGTGCTGATCGCCGCGCCCGCCGGTTCCACGGTCAAGGCGGTGGCGGACGGCACGGTGGTGTTCGCGGACTGGATGACCGGCTACGGCAACATCCTGATCATCGACCACGGCAACGGCTACATGAGCCTGTACGCGCACAACGACGGCCTGCTGCGTGAAGCCGGCGATGCGGTCAGGCGCGGCGACGCGGTGGCCAGCGTCGGCACCTCCGGTGGACAGGGACGGCCGGCGCTGTATTTCGAGTTGCGGCGGAACGGCGCGCCGGTCAACCCGGGCACCTGGCTGACCCGCCAGTAGCGCCGGCAGGCGCCATCGCGACGCGCCGGCCGGGCATGATGGCGGAACCCGGCGCCAGCCGCGGGGTCGAACCGACATCCATCGAGCGGAGCAGGACATGCGGGCCAAACCACTTTCGTTGTTGATCGCCGGCTTCCTGTGGATGGCGCCGTGGGTCGCGCCCGCGCAGGACGCGCGGCAACCGGATCCGCGCGCCGCCAGCGAGGAGGCCGCCGTGCCGGTGGCCGCCAGCGACGACCCGGATGCGGCCGACACCGCCGCCGCGAAAGTGCCGCTGGACGAGATCCGCCGCTACGTGATGGTCTACAACGCGGTCAAGCAGGCCTACGTGGACCCGGTCGACGACCATGCGCTGATGCAGTCCGCGGTGCGCGGACTGTTGCTCGACCTCGACCCGCACAGTGCCTACCTGCGCAAGGAGGATGCGGATGACTTCAATGAACAGACCCGGGGCGCGTATGACGGCGTCGGGCTCGAGTTGCAGCAATTGCCGGAGGGTGGGCTGCGGATCGTCGCCCCGCTCGACGATGGCCCCGCCGAGCGCGCCGGCCTGCGCAGCGGCGACCGCATCCTCGCGATCGACGGCAAGCTGCTGACCCCGGCGGACGCGGATGTCTCGGCGCCATTGCGCGGTCCGGCCGGCACCAGGGTGGTGTTGCGGATCGCGCGCGAAGGCACGCCGCAGCCGTTCGAGGTGCCGCTGGTGCGCGAGACCATCCGCACCACCAGCGTGCGCTCGCGGATGCTGGAGCCCGGCTTCGGCTATGTCCGGGTCGGCAGTTTCCAGGCGGCGACCGCGAACGACTTCGCCAAGGCGCTCGATGCCCTGCAGAAGGATGCGCCGCTGCGGGGCCTGCTGCTCGACCTGCGCAGCAATCCCGGCGGCCTGCTGGTGGGCGCGGTGCAGATCGCCGACGAGCTGCTCGACAAGGGCGGGATCGTGAGTACCCGCGGCCGCGCGCTGATCGGCGACAGCCGTTTCGACGCGACCCCCGGCGACCGCCTCAAGGGGGCGCCGGTGGTGGTGCTGGTCGATGCCGGTTCGGCCAGCGCGGCCGAAGTGCTGGCCGGTGCACTGCTCGACAACCGGCGTGCACGGGTGGTCGGCAGCCGCACCTTCGGCAAGGGCTCGGTGCAGACCCTGTTGCCGCTGGACAACGGCGATTCGGTCAAGCTGACCACCGCGCGCTATTACACCCCGGGCGGGCATTCGATCCAGGCGCGCGGGATCGTGCCGGACGTGGTGCTCAGGCCGGAGGCCGGCACCGGGCGCGGGGCGCCGATCAGCGAAGCGGCGCTGCCCGGGCACCTGCAGGGCGAGGGCGAGGCAATGGAGGGCGACAACGCAGGCGAGGTGTTGCCCGGCCCGAAGCCGGTCGATGCCGCGTTGCTGGAACTGAAGAAGATGGCGGGGGGCGTGGCGCGGCCGGCGACAGCAGCGCCGCAAGGCGCCGCCCGGCCGCACGCGAAGGCTCAATAACCACGGCTCTGGCGGAGCCTGCGGGCGATCGCGGCGCGGGCGAACAGGGCAAACACCACCCCGAACAGGAAACCGGCGATATGCGCCGGCCACGCCACCGCGCCGAACGCCGGGCCGCTGTAGGCGAACACCAGCTGCAGCAGCGCCCACAGGCCGATCAGCAGTGATGCCGGCACCCGCACGAATTCCAGGAACAGGCCAAGTGGCAGCACCACCCCAAGGCGTGCGCCCGGGAACAGCGCGAGGTAGGCACCGATCACCGCGGAGACCGCGCCGCTGGCGCCGATGATGACCCGGTCCGGTGCACCGATGGCCAGCACCGCCGCGAGGTTGGCCACCGCGCCGCCGAGCAGGAACAGGACCAGGAACCGCCAGCCCCCCATCACCCGCTCCGCCGGCAGCCCGAAGATCAGCAGGAACACCAGGTTGCCGAGCAGGTGGATCCAGTCCGCGTGCAGGAACAGCGCCGAGGCCAGGCGCAGCACGCTGCCGTCGACCAGGGCCTGGCGCCAGGCCTCGATGCTGTCGAGGCCGCCCGAGAGCACGCCCCAGTCGAGTTCCGCACCTTGCCGCAGCGCCGGCGCGCGCATCGCGCCGAGCACATAGGCCAGCCAGAGCGCCACGAACAGCAACGGGGCGGCCCAGCGGAACACGGTCTTCCTGCGGGTGGATATGCCGACGAACATGGGCTGCCACTGTACCGACTGCGGCCTGGTTTGTTAGCTTCGGGTTAATTTACGCGCTATATTGCATACGGCGACGTACGTCGGGGGAGGGCTGCTGCTGCAGAGTCCCGGCGGGCGCCGCGCGCACAAGCGCTCCGATGCGCCTGCATCGCGCCCGACTAAAACAATCCCTGCAAAGAGTGACGGAGACGATTCGAATGAAGACCACCACCCGCAGCTTCCGCGCCACCGCGCTCGCGTTGGCCGTGCTCGGCACCCTGGCCGCCGGCCAGGCGTCCGCGTCCGGCTTCCAGCTGCGCGAGCAGAGCGTGAAGAACCTCGGCAAGTCCAATGCCGGCAGCATCGTCGGCAAGGATGCGTCGAACGTGTCGCTGAACCCGGCGGCGATGACCAATCTCGACAAGGTCACGATCCAGAGCGACCTCACCGTGATCGACCTGTCCGCCAGCTTCAGCGGCGGTGGCAGCATCCTCGGCTCGCCGGCGCCGTCCGCGGCCCTGACCGGCGGCAACGGCGGCGATCCTGGCGACCCGACCCTGGTCCCGAACATGGCGGTGGTGTTCCCGATGCATGGCGCGCTCGAGGGCATGACCCTGGGCGCCAGCATCGGCGCGCCGTTCGGCCTGAAGACCGAATACGAGCCGGGCTGGGTGGGCCGCTACCGCGCGCTGACCTCCGACGTGAAGGTGGTCGACCTGACCCTGTCCGCCGCGTTCAAGGCGACCGATGGCGTGTCGTTCGGCGCCGGCCTGGTCTATGAGCGTGCCGACGTCACCCTCAGCAAGGCGATCGATTTCGGCACCGCGATCTGCGCATCGGGCAATCCGGCGAACTGCTTCAACCCGCAGTATCCGTTCAAGCCGCAGCAGCTCGACGGTGGCTTCGAGGTCAGCGGCAGCGATACCGCGGTCGGCTACCTGGTCGGCATGCAGGTGGCGCCGAACGACAAGCTGGCGATCGGCTTCAGCTACCGCTCCGAGATCAAGCACGACCTTGCGGGCAACCTCGACTTCCAGAACGTGCCGGCCCTGCTGGGCGCGGATCCGCGTTTCCAGGACGGCCCCGGCGGCGCGAAGATGGTGACCCCCAGCGTCACCACCCTGAGCATCAGCTACGGCATCACCGACCAGCTGCGCGTGCTCGGCGACTACCAGGGCACTGGCTGGAGCTCGCTGCAGGACGTCACCATCCGGCGCAGCAACGGCACCGTGGTCGGCAGCGAGGACTTCAGCTGGGAAGACACCGACTTCTTCTCGGTCGGCATGGAGTACGACCTCAGCGACGCCTTCACCCTGCGTGGCGGCATCGGCTGGGACGAAAGCCCGACCAACGACGTGACCCGCACCCCGCGCCTGCCCGACAACGACCGCATGCTGTACTCGGTCGGCATGAGCTGGGCGTTCAGCGACAACCTGACCGTGGATGCCGCCTACCAGCGCATCGAGATCGACGATCCGACGATCGACCTGGGCGTGCACGTGCCGAGCGACCTGTCGACCCTGCACGGTACCTTCGGTGGCTACGCCAACCTGTTCGGCGTGTCGATGCAGTACCGCTTCTGATCCACGGCACCAGCGCAACAGGAAAAGCCCCGCTTCGGCGGGGCTTTTTCGTTGTTGCGCCCCCCACCCGCGGTGGCGGGGGGGAGGCCTGCCTCAGTCGCCCAGGGTCAGCAGGCTGGCGTTGCCGCCGGCGGCGGTGGTGTTGACGGTCACGGTCTTCTCGGTGGCGAAGCGCGGCAGGTAGTGCGGGCCGCCGGCCTTCGGGCCGGTGCCGGACAGGCCCTGGCCGCCGAACGGCTGCACCCCGACCACCGCGCCGATCTGGTTGCGGTTGACGTAGATGTTGCCGACCTTGGCGCGCGCCACGATGCGGTCGATGGTGGCGTCGATGCGCGAGTGGATGCCCAGGGTCAGGCCGTAGCCGGTGGCGTTGATGGTGTCGATCACCGCATCGAGTTCCTCCGCCTTCCAGCGCACCACGTGCAGCGCCGGGCCGAACTTCTCGCGGTCCAGTTGGGCGATCGAACGCAGCTCCCACGCGGCCGGCGCGAAGAAGGTGCCGTGCTCACAGCCCGCGCCCAGCGCGGCCTTCGCGATCGGCCTGGCCTCGGCATCCATGCGCGCGGCATGTTCGACCAGGATCGCCCGGGCGTCCTCGTCGATCACCGGGCCGACGTCGGTGGACGGCAGGCCGGGGTCGCCGACGGTGAGTTCGGCCATCGCGCCGGCCAGCATGCCGATCACCTTGTCGGCGATGTCCTCCTGCACCAGCAGCACGCGTGCCGCCGAGCAGCGCTGGCCGGCCGAGGTAAAGGCCGAGCCCAGCGCATCCTTGACCACCTGTTCCGGCAGCGAGGAGGAGTCGGCGATCATCGCGTTCTGGCCGCCGGTTTCGGCGATCAGGGTGGCGATCGGACCGGCCTCGCGGCTGGCCAGCGCGCGGTTGATCAGGCGCGCGGTTTCGGTGGAGCCGGTGAAGCAGACGCCGGCCACGCGCGGATCGCGGGTCAGCGCCGCACCCACGGTGGCGCCGTCGCCCGGCACGAACTGCAGCACGTCCTGCGGGATGCCGGCCTCGTGCAGCAGCCGCACCGCGGCAAAGCCGATCAGGTTGGTCTGCTCCGCCGGCTTGGCGATCACGGTATTGCCCGCCGCCAGTGCGGCCGCGACCTGGCCGAGGAAAATGGCCAGGGGGAAATTCCACGGGCTGATGCAGGCGAACACGCCGCGCCCGGCCAGCTGCAGCTGGTTGGCCTCGCCGGTGGGGCCGGGCAGGGCGACCGGGGCGAAGTGCTCGCGTGCCTGCAGCGCGTAGTAGCGCAGGAAGTCCACTGCCTCGCGCACTTCGGCGATGCCGTCGGCCAGGGTCTTGCCGGCTTCCTTGGTGCACATCGCCATGTAGGCCGGCATGCGTGCTTCCAGCAGGCTGGCGGCGTGCTCCAGGATGGCGGCGCGCGAGCCGGCCGGGGTGGCGTCCCAGCCGGCGTGGGCGGCGCTGGCGTTGCGCAGCGCCTGTTCCACCGTGGCGGCGTCGGCGGCCTGCCAGTGGCCCACCACCTCGCGACGGTCGGCGGGATTGCTGACCGCGATGCGGTCGCCGGCATTGGCGGCGCCCGGCACCAGCGGGCCGGCCGCCCAGCTGCCCGCGCCGGACGTGTTGAGCGCCGCGGCAAGTTCGCGCAGCTGGTCGTCGTTGGCCAGATTGATGCCCATGGAATTGTCTCGATGCTGGTGGTGGCTGCGGTACAGGTTGACCGGCAGCGGGATGCGGGGATGCTGGATGTGCTCCAGCGCGGACACGAACTCCACCGGGTCGCGCACGAGTTCCTCGACCGGGATGGATTCGTCGGTGATGCGGTTGACGAAGCTGGAGTTGGCGCCGTTCTCCAGCAGCCGGCGCACCAGGTACGGCAGCAGGTCTTCGTGGCTGCCGACCGGTGCGTAGACCCGGCACGGCACGTCCAGCCGGTCGGCCGGGATCACCTCGGCGTACAGGTCGTCGCCCATGCCGTGCAGCTTCTGGAATTCGAAGTCGCGGCGGCCGCGCATCGCCCGTGCCATCCGGTGCACGGTGGCGATGGTCTGCGCGTTGTGGGTGGCGAACATCGGGTAGATCGCATTGCCGGCGTCCAGCAGGCGGCGCGCGTTGGCCAGGTAGCTGACATCGGTGTTCTGCTTGCGGGTGAACAGCGGATAGCCGGCCTGGCCATCCATCTGCGCGCGCTTGATCTCGGCATCCCAGTACGCGCCCTTGACCAGGCGCACCGGGATCCGGCGATCCAGCTTGGCGGCCATGTGGGCGATGTAATCGATCACGAACGGCGCGCGCTTCTGGTAGGCCTGCACCACGATGCCGAAGCCGTTCCAGCCACTCAGCGAGGGCTCGGCCAGGACCTGGAAGATCAGGTCCAGCGACAGCTCCAGGCGGTCGGTTTCCTCGGCGTCGATGGTCAGGCCGATCCCGTAGCGGCGCGCCAGCTGCGCCAGCTCCAGCAGGCGCTCGCCCAGCTCGGCCAGCACCCGCGCGCGCTTGGCGTGCTCGTAGCGCGGGTGCAGCGCGGAGAGCTTGACCGAGATGCTGGGCGCGGCGAACACGTCGCTGCCGACCCAGCTGCCGCCGGGGCCGGTCTGGCCGATCGCATGGATGGCGGAGCGGTAGGCGTCCTGGTAGCGCAGCGCGTCCCTGGTGGTCAGTGCGCCTTCGCCCAGCATGTCGAAGGAGTAGCGGTAAGCGGCGTTGTCGCCCTTGCGGCTGCGCGCCAGCGCTTCGTCGATGGTCCGCCCCAGCACGAACTGGTGGCCCATGATCTTCATCGCCTGGCGCACCGCCAACCGGATCACCGGTTCGCCGGCGCGTCCGACCAGGCGCTGGAACGCGCCGTGGGCGTCGCGCTTGGTGTCGTCGGCCAGGTCCACCAGCTTGCCGGTCAGCAGCAGGCCCCAGGTGGAGGCGTTGACCAGCACCGAATCGGACTGGCCGAGGTGGCGCTTCCAGTTGGCATCGCCCAGCTTGTCGCGGATCAGTGCGTCGGCGGTGGCCTGGTCGGGGATGCGCAGCAATGCCTCGGCCACGCACATCAGCAGCACGCCTTCCTCGCTGCCAAGGTCGTACTGGCGCATGAAGGCCTCGATCACGCCCTGGTCGCGGGCGCGGGCGCGGACCCGGCGCACCAGGTCGGCGGCCACCGCCTGCGCGGCGGCGTGCTCCCGCTCCGGCAATGCCGCCAGTGCCAGCATTTCGCGCACATGGGTGGCCTCGTCGAGGATCCAGCCGGCGGTGATCGCCGCGCGTCCCGGATCCGGCACGGGGGCGAGTTCCGGCGAAAGGATCGGCGCGGGGGTCTGGGAAGTGCTAGCTTGGTTGCTCATCGCGCCGTCTGGCCGCCTGCGGGCCCAAGGGAAATGCGGTCGCCTAGTGTAGTGCGGTGGGTCGCCCGGGGCACCGTTGGCGGGCTCCGCTCCGTTTGCGGGTTGCCGCCCGAGCGCGCGGCCTTTAACATCGCGCGTTCGGTTCGGGGTTGATCTGGGTCAAGCGACCCGGGGATCGGCCCGTCCGCTCTCCAGGCATCCCAATGGGGCTCGATGTGATCAAACCCGGTCGATTCAGGACGTGCGTCCCCAGGTTGTGGGCGTTGGCGGCGGCACTCGCGCTGCCGATGCTGGCGCAGGCGCAGGACGCCGCGAACCATGCGGATCCGCACCGCTGGCAGCTCAACATGGCGCCCGGGGTCACCCCGACCTCGCAGGCCGCCTACGACGCGCACATGATCGTGCTGTGGATCTGCGTGGTGATCGGCATCCTCGTGTTCGGGGCGATGGCCTATGCCATGTTCAGGTTCCGCAAGTCCAAGGGCGCGGTGCCGGACAAGGAGTTCACCCACAGCACCAGGCTGGAGATCATCTGGACCGCGGTGCCGGTGCTGATCCTGATCGGGCTGGCGTTCCCGGCCACCAGCGGCCTGATGCGCATGTACGACACCCGCGATGCCGAGATGACCGTCAAGGTCACCGGCTACCAGTGGATGTGGAAGTACGAATACCTGGGCGAAGGGGTGGAGTTCACCAGCCGGCTCGACCGCAGGAGCGAGGAAGTCCGCCAGAGCGGGGTGGACGCGCGTACCGCCAACCACCCGCACTACCTGCTGGATGTCGACAACGCGCTGGTGCTGCCGGTCGGGACCAAGGTCCGCTTCGTGCTGACCGCCGACGACGTCATCCACGCCTGGTGGGTGCCGGCGCTGGGCTGGAAGCAGGACGCGATCCCGGGCCTGGTCAACGAGGCGTGGGCGCAGATCGAAAAGCCCGGTGTGTACCGCGGCCAGTGCGCCGAATTGTGCGGCAAGGACCATGGCTTCATGCCGATCGTGGTGAAGGCGGTGAGCAAGCCCGAATTCGATACGTGGCTTGCGGCCGAGAAGGCCAGGCTGGCGCCACCGGCGGCCGCCGAAGCCGACGCCGCGGCACCCGCGCCCGCCGCCGGGGCGGCGCCCGGCACCGAAGCAAACGATGCAGCACCGGCCGAGGCCGATGCCGCCCCGCAGGCCGAACAAGCCCCGGCTGACGCCGCGGCGGCCGCTTGATCCACGCACCGAATCCCGAGGTCCAGCGCATGTCCGCCACCCATCCCACCGCCGTCGCTGCCTCCGACAAGCACGGTCACGACGACCACGGCCACAAGCAGGGCTTCGTCGAGCGCTGGTTCTTCTCCACGAACCACAAGGACATCGGCACCCTGTACCTGGTGTTCAGCTTCATCATGTTCATCATCGGCGCGGCGTTCTCGGTGGTGATCCGCACCGAACTGGCCACACCGGGCCTGCAGCACGTCAGCCCCGAGTTCTTCAACCAGATGACCACCCTGCATGCGCTGGTGATGATCTTCGGCGGAGTGATGCCGGCCTTCGTGGGCCTGGCCAACTGGATGGTGCCGCTGCAGATCGGCGCGCCGGACATGGCGCTGCCGCGCATGAACAACTGGTCGTTCTGGATCATGCCGTTCGCGTTCGCGATGCTGCTGGTGACCCTGTTCCTGCCGGGTGGCGGTCCCGCCGGCGGTTGGACCCTGTACCCGCCGCTGTCGCTGCAGGGCGGCAACAACGTGGCCTTCGTGATCTTCGCCATCCACATGATGGGGATCAGCTCGATCATGGGCGCGATCAACATCATCGCCACCATCCTCAACATGCGCGCCCCGGGCGTGGACCTGCTGAAGATGCCGATCTTCTGCTGGACCTGGCTGATCACCGCGTTCCTGCTGATCGCGGTGATGCCGGTGCTGGCCGGCGCGGTGACCATGCTGCTCACCGACAAGTTCTTCGCCACCAGCTTCTTCAACGCGGCCGGCGGCGGCGACCCGGTGATGTTCCAGCACATCTTCTGGTTCTTCGGGCACCCGGAGGTCTACATCATGATCCTGCCGGCGTTCGGCATCGCCAGCGAGATCATCCCCACCTTCAGCCGCAAGCCGCTGTTCGGCTACCAGGCGATGGTGTACGCCACCGCGGCGATCGCGTTCCTGTCGTTCATCGTGTGGGCGCACCACATGTTCACGGTGGGCATGCCGCTGGGCGGCGAGATCTACTTCATGTTCGCGACCATGCTGATCTCGATCCCGACCGGGGTGAAGGTGTTCAACTGGGTCACCACCATGTGGCGCGGCTCGATCAGCTTCGAGTCGCCGATGCTGTGGGCGGTGGCGTTCGTGATCCTGTTCACCATCGGCGGCTTCTCCGGCCTGATGCTTGCGATCGTGCCCGCCGACTTCCAGTACCACGACACCTACTTCGTGGTCGCCCACTTCCACTACGTGCTGGTGACCGGCGCGCTGTTCGCGATCATCGCCGCGGTGTACTACTGGTGGCCGAAGTGGACCGGGCGCATGTACAACGAGACCTTCGCGAAGATCCACTTCTGGTGGTCGGTGGTGTTCGTCAACCTGCTGTTCTTCCCGCAGCACTTCCTGGGCCTGGCCGGCATGCCGCGCCGGATCCCGGACTACAACGTGGTGTTCGCGGACTGGAACCTGATCAGCTCGATCGGCGCGTTCGGCATGTTCGCCACCCCGTTCATCATGTTCTTCGTCCTCTGGCACTCGCTCAAGCACGGCGCCAAGGCCGAGGCGCGCGCGTGGGAAGGCGCGAAGGGCCTGGAATGGACGGTGCCCAGCCCGGCCCCGCACCACACCTTCGCCACCCCGCCGGTGATCCGCCCGGGCGACCTTGCCCACGGCGACATCACCCACTGATCCCGGCATGCGCGAACACCCCGCCACGATGCAGCAGGCAGACGCCGCCCCGCGCCGCAAGGCCGCGCGGCGCACGGCGATGTTGCTGGGCGCGATCGCGGTGGCGGTGTACGCAGGCTTCATCCTGATGGGAGTGCTGGGCCAATGAGCCGCAACCGCAGTTTCGGGGTGGCGAAGATGGCGGGCGTGGCGCTGGCCGCGTTCGGCTTCGCGTTCGCGCTGGTGCCGCTGTACCGGATCGCCTGCGAGAAGGTGTTCGGCGTGCGCCTGGAGCAGGGCCCGGCGCGGGTCGTGGCCGAAAGCGATGCGCGGCAGCAGCGCTGGGTCACCGTCCAGTTCGACGGCGGCGTCAATTCCAAGCTGCCGTGGCAGTTCAGCCCGGGCCAGGACAGCATGCGCGTGCTGGTCGGCCGCCAGTACGAAGCGACCTATTCCGCGCGCAACACCGCCGACCGCGCGATCGTCGGCAGCGCGGTGCCTTCGGTCGCGCCGGCGCGCGCCTCCGGCTACTTCAGCAAGACCGAGTGCTTCTGTTTCACCGCGCAGACCCTGCAGGCCGGCGAAGCGCGCGACATGCCGGTGCGCTTCATCATCGACCCGGCGTTGCCGGCCGGGGTGAAGACCGTCACCCTGTCCTACACCTTCTACAAGAACGACGCACTGACCGCCGAGATCAACGCGCCCAGGTCCAATGCCGGCGCGGCGCGCGCGGCACCCTGATTCCAGCCGATCCGCCCCCTTGCACCGAACCACCCGGAAGACCGCCATGGCCACTGCCCACGCCAATACCGCCACTGACCACGGCACCGACGCCGCCGCCTACTACGTGCCGCATGGCAGCCGCTGGCCGGTGTTCGCATCGGTCGCGCTGTTCGTGACCATGGCCGGGCTTGCCAGCTGGCTCAACGAGGCCAGCTGGGGCCGCGCCACCTTCTTCGCCGGCCTCGCCGGCCTGCTGGCGGTCCTGTTCAAGTGGTTCGGCGACGTCATCCGCGAATCGCTGGCCGGCCACTACAACAAGCAGGTCGATACCTCGTTCCGGATGGGCATGGTGTGGTTCATCTTCTCCGAGGTGATGTTCTTCGCGGCCTTCTTCGGCGCGCTGTTCTACGCCCGCCAGTTCGCGCTGCCGTGGCTCAATGGCGAAGGCGACGGCATGGCGACCCACAGCCTGTTGTGGTCGAACTTCGCCGGCGGCTGGCCCAGCAATGGCCCGGGCGCGGTCGGCGGCGCCTACCAGACCATCCCGGCGTGGGGCCTGCCGCTGCTCAACACCCTGATCCTGCTGACCTCGGGGGTGACCGTCACCATCGCCCACCATGCACTGAAGGAAGGCAAGCGCGGGGCGCTGCTGCTGTTCCTGGGCCTGACCGTGCTGCTTGGCGGCTTGTTCCTGTTCTTCCAGGCCGAGGAATACATCCACGCCTACCGGGAACTGAACCTGACCCTGGGTTCGGGCATCTACGGCTCGACCTTCTTCATGCTGACCGGCTTCCACGGTGCGCACGTGACCCTGGGCACGATCATGCTGGCGGTCATGTGGCTGCGCTGCCTGCGCGGGCACTTCAGCCGCGACGACCATTTCGCGTTCGAGGCGGTGGCCTGGTACTGGCACTTCGTGGACGTGGTGTGGCTGGGCCTGTTCCTGTTCGTGTACGTCCTGTAAGCAGGCACGCCATCGATCAAGCCACGTGGGCCGGTGATTCCGGCCCGCGCGGCGGCAGCCAGGCCGGATCCCGGCCGATCCGTTTCAGCCCGGGCTGCGCCCGACGCCGTGCGGCGTGATCCAGCCCATGTAGATGGCCAGCACCACGAACAGGACCAGGGCGATGCTCAGGCCGATGCGCCTGGTCAGCGAGTTCACGGTGCGCTTGGTCTGTCCCTTGTCCACCAGCATGTAGTACAGGCCGGCGCCCAGGTTCCACAGGATGAGGATCAGCACACCGACGATGAGCAGGGTCTTCAGCGAATCGTTCATGGCGCCCTCGTTGCCGCCTGGCCGCGGCGGGATCGCCGCATTATCGCAGCCCGGGTGCGCGTGGTGAGCGCGGCGGCGCCGCGCGGCGGTGGCTGGCTGCTCGGCTGGGCGCTGGCGCTGGCCGCCATCGTGGTGTTCGCCGGGTTCGGACGCTGGCAACTGGGGCGGATGCACGACAAGCAGGCGAAGCTTGAGGCCGCGGCACGCGCGCTCGACAGGCGGGCGCCGCAGCCACTGCTGCTGGCCTCGGATCCCAAGCGTGCCCGCGCCTACGACTGGGCCGCCGGCAGCGGCAGCATCGGCGGCCGCACCGTGTGGCTGGACAACCAGCTGCGTGCCGGCAGGGCCGGCGTGCGCATGTACTGCGTGCTGCTGCCCGACGACGGCGTGCAGGCGCTCTTGGTCGATGCCGGCTGGTGGCCGCTGGACGCCAGCCGCACGTTGCCCGTGTTCGGTTGCCCGCTCGGGCGGGGTGTGGCGGTGCGCGGCCTGCTGGCGCCGCCGCCGTCCAGCGGCCTGGCGCGCGGCGACGCACTGGCTGCCGCCGGCCCGCAACGCTGGCTGGCCACGCGCCTGGACCTGGCCGTGATCGCGCGCGAGCTGAAGCTTTCGACCGGGATCGCCCCGCGCGTGCTGCGGCTGGATCCGGCGCGCAACAAGGGCGATGCGGGCGTGATGCTGGCCCCGGGCGAGCGCGACCTCGACATCCTGCCGAACACGCTGACCCCCGAACGCCACCTGGGCTATGCCGTGCAGTGGTTCGGGCTGGCGCTGGCGGTGCTGGTTGCCGCCATCATCCTCACCCTGCGCAACCGGAAACGCCGCTCGCCATGACACCGCCGTCCGCCGCCGACGCCATCCGCCGCCGCAACCGCCGCATGCTGCTGGCGCTGTTCCTGCTGTTCTTCGGCGGCATGCTGGTGGCCGGCGTGCTGCGTTTTTCCGGCTGGCGGCCGGAGGGCTCGAAGAACCGGGGCGAAATGCTGCAGCCCTATGGCGACCTGCGCGGCTACGTGCCGACCCTGGCCCGAGGCGGCGCCTACCGCTGGAATGACGAGCCCCGGATCTGGCGGATCGCGGCGATCCCGCGCGACTGCGACGGCGCGCGCGCGGACCCATGCACGCGCCTGCTGGCCGACCTCGACAAGGTCTGGCGGCTGATGGGCAAGGATGCCGACCGCGTGCACATCCTGTGGGCCGGCGCGGTGCCGCGCGGGCTGGTGCTGCCGGGCGAGGTGCGCGTGCTGCGCGCCGACGACGGCCTGCGCGCGGGGCTGGTGCGCTGGGACGACGCCGGCGGTGATGCCGCGTGGCTGGTGGACCCGAACGGCTTCGTGGTCTTGCGCTACGCTCCCGGCTTCGATCCCGGTGACTTGCGCACCGACCTCGCCCGCCTGCTGAAGATCAATTGACCGTGATGAATCCCGATAATCCCGCTTCCCGCACCGCCCTGCACAAGCCCGCCGTGTACCGGCACTTCCACCGCATCGCCTGGCTGGCGGTCGCGCTGGCGGCCTGCGTGATCGTGTTCGGTGCATTCGTGCGCCTGTCCGATGCCGGTCTCAGCTGCCCGGACTGGCCGACCTGCTACGGCAAGGCGGCGTGGCCGACCCATGCCGCCCAGATCGTCGACCACGCCGCCACCGACATCCGCCCGGTCGAGCCGAGCAAGGCCTGGCGCGAGCAGTTCCACCGCCACATCGCCGCCGGCCTCGGCCTGCTGGTGTTCGCGCTCGCGCTGCTGGCCGCGCGCCGCCGCCGCTTCGGCCTGGCCCAGGTGGTCGGCGCCGCGGCGCTGGTCGCGGTCGCGATCCCGTTGTACATGCAGGGCGAGTACGTCACCTCGTCGGTGCTGGTCGCGATCGCCGAGGCCGTGCTGCTGTGGGCGGCGCTGCGCTGGAGCAACTTCGACCTGGCGCGCACCGCGGTGCTGACCCTGGCGGTGATCATCTTCCAGGCCATGCTTGGCATGTGGACGGTGACCTGGCTGCTGAAGCCGGCGGTGGTGATGGCGCACCTGCTTGGCGGCCTGACCACCTTCTCGCTGCTGGCGTGGATGGCGTGGCGCGCCACCGACATCCCGATCCGGGTCGGCGATGCCGGCCGCCTGCGCCGGCTGCTGGTGGTCGGGCTGGTGCTGCTGGGCGTGCAGATCGCGCTTGGCGGCTGGACCAGCGCCAACTACGCGGCGCTGGCCTGCGGCACCGATTACCCGAAGTGCGCCGGCGAGTGGTGGCCGGCTCGCGATTTCCGCGAAGGCTTCGTGCTGTGGCGCGGGATCGGCGTGGATTACGAGGGCGGCATCCTCGACAACCAGGCGCGCATCGCGATCCAGCTCGCGCACCGGATGGTGGCGATCCTGGTCACCGGCCACCTGCTGGTGCTGGCGCTGCGCCTGCTGCGCAGCCCGGGCCTGCGCGGCTGGGGCGGCCTGCTGGGGATCCTGCTGGTCGCGCAGGTCGGGCTGGGCATCGCCAACGTGGTGATGTCGCTGCCGCTGCACGTGGCCACCGCGCACAACGCCGGTGCCACCGCCCTGCTGTTCGTGCTGGTGACCCTGCTTGCGCGCGTGCGGGCCCCGGACTGACGCGATGGCCACGCCGAACCCTGGCGTGATCCGCCAGTACTGGAGCCTGACCAAGCCGCGGGTGGTTGCGCTGATCGTGTTCACCGCGGTGATCGGCATGTTCCTGGCGGTGCCCGGGCTGCCGCCGCTGCGCGAGGCGGCGCTCGGCACCCTCGGCATCTGGCTGGCCGCGGCCAGCGCGGCGGCGATCAACCAGATCCTGGATGCGCGGATCGACGCCCGGATGGCGCGCACGTCGTGGCGGCCACTGGTGGCCGGGACCCTGACGATGCGGCAGGCGCTGGTGTTCGCGCTGGTGCTGGCGGCGGCATCGATGTTGCTGCTGGCACTTGGGGTGAACCAGGTCACCGCATGGCTGACCTTTGCCTCGCTGATCGGGTACGCGGTGGTGTACACCCGGTTCCTGAAGCGGGCGACGCCGCAGAACATCGTGATCGGCGGCATCGCCGGCGCCGCGCCGCCGTTGCTGGGCTGGTCGGCGGTGACCGGCATGCAGGGCGAATGGGACTGGGCGCATGCGCTGCTGCTGGTGCTGATCATCTTCGCGTGGACGCCGCCGCATTTCTGGGCGCTGGCGATCTTCCGCCGCGAGGACTACGCGCGCGCGCTGGTGCCGATGCTGCCGGTTACCCACGGCGTGGAGTACACGCGCTGGCAGATCCTGCTGTACACCGTGCTGCTGGTGATCGCCACGGTGTTGCCGTGGGCCACGCACATGAGCGGGCTGTTCTACCTCGGTGGCGCGCTGGTGCTGGGCGCGGTGTTCCTGTGGTACGCGTGGAAGCTGCTCGACCCGCCGGACGAGTTCTTCGCCATGCGTGCCTTCCGCTACTCGATCGTGTACCTGATGGCGCTGTTCGGGTTCCTGCTGCTCGACCACTGGCTGCTGCCGTTCCTGCAGCCGGCGCCGGCGATGGAATTCGCGCCCACGGCCTGATGCGCCGATGAGCGACCTGTTCGCCGCGCACCACCCCGGCACGCGTACCGACCTCGCCGCGCAGGCCTGCGTGCTGCACGGCTTCGCGCTCGGTGTCGTCGATGCCTTGCTGGCCGACATCCGCGCAATCGAGGCAAGTGCCCCGTTCCGCCACCTGGTCACGCCCGGCGGCCACGTCATGCAGGTGGCGATGACCAATGCCGGCACCTTCGGCTGGTGCAGCGACCGCCGCGGCTATCGCTACGACCGGCTCGATCCGCAATCCGGCAAGCCTTGGCCCGCATTGACGCCGGCGTTCCTGCGTCTTGCTGCCGACGCCGCGCGCGAAGCCGGCTTCGACGGCTACGTGCCGGATGCCTGCCTGGTCAATCGCTACGCGCCGGGTACGCGGCTGTCGCTGCACCAGGACCGCGACGAGGACGACCGCGTCGCGCCGATCGTGTCGGTCTCGCTGGGGCTGCCGGCCACCTTCCTGTTCGGTGGCTTTGCACGCAGCGACAAGACCGTGCGAGTGCCACTCACGCATGGCGATGTCGTGGTCTGGGGCGGCTCGGACCGCATGCGCTTCCACGGCGTGTTGCCGGTGAAGCCGGGTCGGCACGATGCGCTGGGCGAGCTGCGCTTGAACCTGACCTTCCGCAAGGCCAGGTGAGCATCGCAAGAACCGGAGTGCCCGGCCTGGCGCCGCGCCCTAGAGTGGCGGCACGCCATCGGGCAACATCGCCATGCACGCCATGACCCAGTCCAACCCGCCATCGACGCCGAACAGGCATGCCGCGCTCATCGCACGGGCGTGCCGGCGGATCGAGGCCGCGGAACAGCCGCCGTCGCTGGACGACCTGGCGCAGGACGCCGGCCTCAGTCCGTTCCACTTCCACCGCGTGTTCAAGGCCGCCACCGGGCTGACGCCGAAGGCCTATGCCACGGCGCATCGCGCCAATGCCGTGCGTGCGTCGCTCGCGCGGGGCAAGGCCAGCGTGACCGATGCGATCTTCGATGCCGGCTTCAACGCCAACAGCCGCTTCTACGAGCAGGCGGATGCGATGCTGGGCATGAAGCCCGCGCAATACCGTGCCGGTGGCGCGGACGCGCGGATCGCATTCGCGATCGGCCAGTGCTCGCTGGGCGCGATCCTGGTCGCGCGCAGCGCGCGCGGCGTGTGCGCGATCTCGCTGGGCGACGATCCGGACGCGTTGCTGGGTGAATTGCAGGACCGCTTCCCGCGCGCCGAGCTGATCGGTGGCGATGCCGGTTTCGAGCGTTTGGTCGCGCAGGTGGTCGGGCTGATCGAACAGCCCAACATCGGCCACGAGCTGCCGCTGGACATTCGCGGCACCGCCTTCCAGCAGCGCGTCTGGCAGGCATTGCGGCAGATCCCGGCCGGCGAGACCGCGAGCTACGCGCAGATCGCGCAACGCATCGGTTCGCCCAAGTCGGTGCGCGCGGTCGCCGGTGCATGTGCGGCGAACACGCTGGCGGTGGCGATTCCCTGCCATCGCGTGGTGCGCAGCGATGGCGCGCTGTCCGGCTATCGCTGGGGGGTGGAGCGCAAGCGCGAACTCTTGTCGCGGGAGCACGCCGACCGGTGAGGTGAGTTGGCCGGAGCGTAGCGCGACACGTTGGTCGCGCCCGTGGCTACTCGCCGCCCAGCAAATGCTGCTGCCAGAACAGGATGGTGGCCGCGCCGAACCAGTCGTTGTTCGACTTCTTCGCGAAGCCGTGGCCCTCGTCGGCGTACAGCAGGTACCACACCGGCTGGCCGTTGCCGCGCACCGCCTTGACGATCTGCTCCGCCTCGGTCCACGGCACGCGGGGGTCGTTGCGGCCCTGCGCCACGAACAGCGGCGAGGTGATCCTGTGCGCGTTGTTGAGCGGGGAGATGCGCTCGAACACCGCGGCCATCGCCGGGTCGCGCTCGTCGCCGTATTCGACGCGGCGCAGGTCGCGGCGGTAGTTCTCGGTGTTCTTCAGGAAGGTGCCGAAGTGCGAGATGCCGACGATGTCCACGCCGGCGCGGATGCGGTCGCTGTAATGCGTCAGCGACGCCAGCACCATGTAGCCGCCGTAGCTGCCGCCGATCACGCCCACGCGGCTGGCATCGAGTTCGGGCTGCGTGGCGATCCAGTCGAGCAGGGCGCCGATGTCCTTGACCGAATCCTCGCGCTTCGCCGCGTTGTCCAGCGACAGATAGGTCTTGCCGTAGCCGCTGGAGCCGCGCACGTTCGGCACCAGCATCGCCACGCCCAGCTCGTTGGCCATGTATTGCGCAGTGGAACTGAAGGTGGGCAGCGACTGCCCCTCCGGGCCGCCGTGGATGTTGATCACCACCGGGTACTTGCCGGTCCTGGAGGGCTTGGCCGGCTTGTAATAGAACGCCGGGATGGTGCGTTGCCTGCCATCGACCGTGTCGAAGGTCGGGTAGCGCACCAGCGTCGGGGCGACGAAGTTCGCCGCGTCCAGCCCGCCGACTTCACTCTGCGTCCAGCGCGTCAAAGTGGCCCCGGCAAGGTCGATCACGTGCACGTCGCTGGGTGAGGTCGCGCTGTTCAGGGTCAGCGCCAGGCGCTTGCCGTCCGGCGAGAACGACAGCCCGCCGATCACGCCGATCGGCAGCGCGGGCAGGCGGACTTCCTCGTGGCCGGGCAGCGACAGCACGCGCAGCTTGCTGATGCCGTCCTCGTTGCTGGCGAACGCGAGGTGCTTGCCGTCGTCGGCGATGGTGAAGCCGCCCACGTCCCACGGGATGGTGCCGGAGAGCACTTCGAGCCTGCCGGACGCGGGGTCGTGGTAACGCAGGGTCTTGAACTCCTGCGGCCTGCCCTGCAGCGGTTCGTCGGAGACGAAATACACGGCCTTGCCATCGGGGGCGAAGGCGAAGCCGCCGAAGCTGGCCTTGCCGCCGTCGACAGGGAACATCGTGAGCTTGCCGCTGGCCACGTCGACCACGCCCGGGTACGACTCCGCGGCAGACACGTACCTCATCACCAACAGCTCGCGGCCGTCCGGCGAGAAATCCATCGCGCCCCAGCTGCCGCCGGCGGTGACCAGCGCGCGGCTGGCGCCGGTGCGGGTGTCGCGGACCCAGATGTCGCGGTCGGTGCCGTTGCGCGCGGTGCTGGCGTAGGCCATCAGGCCGCCGTCGCGGCTCAGGGTGGTGCCGCCGTTCTGGCTGCGCTTGCCGTCGGTGAGCAGGGTGGTGGCGCGGGTGGCGGCGTCGAACCAGTACAGCTGGCTGAATTCGTCACCGCCCTTGTCCTTGGCGAACACGAAGCCGTCGCGCCAGGCCTTGGCCGGCGCGGGGGTGATGCCGCCGACCGGCTCCGGATAGAACGTCAGCTGTTCGCGCATGCCCTGCGGCTGGCAGACCCGGTGCGCCTGCGCGGTCTCGGCGAAGCGGGTGCTGATCAGCAGGCAGCCATCGCGGGTCCAGCCGGCCAGGCCCGCGCCGCGGGTGTTCTGGTAGCGGTTGAGCTGTTCGACCAGTGCCGCCGGGATCTGCGGGATGTTCTCGCTGGTGCGGTTGCCGACGACTTCGCGCCTGACCTCGGCCGGCTTCACCTGCGGGTCCTGGGCAAGGGCGGGCAGTGCCGCGAGCAGGGTGGCGAACAGGACGGTTCGGGCATTCGTGTCGAAACGGGACATGGCGGCTTCCCAGGCCGGGTGGAACCGCGAGCTTAGCGCGATGACGCGCCGCGGCGCCCCCCGAAGGTCATGCGCTCAGGCCCGGCGCGGGGACTGCAGTTCGCGCAGCTCGGCTTTCTCTTCGGCCGACAGCGACGACAGGCCCTGGTTGCGGATGCGCGCGTTGAGCTCGTCGATGCGCTGTTGCTCGACCTGCTTCCCGAGTTGCGCAATCGCGCCCAGGAACTCGTCGCGCTGGCTGTCTTCCTCGCCGGGCAGCGTGTGCGTGGCCAGCTTCTGCAGGGCGCCTGCTTCCTCGCGCCCGGCGAAATGCTCGAGCAGCGCGCCGGTGCTGATCTCCGGGCGCTCGCGCACCAGCAGCACCAGTTCCGAAAGCAGCTCCACGCCGGGCTGGCGCAGCGCCGCGAAGCGATAGGGCGGTTGCAGTTCCAGCGCCAGCGCCGGGCGATGCAGCAGGGATTCGATCGCGCTGCGCACCAGGCTGCGTTTCTGCGCCCCGGCCGGTGGCGCGCGATTCAACCGCTGCGCAGGCAGGTGCGTTTGCGGCGCGCTGGCGCGCGCGCCGACGCCGGTGAGTTCGGTCAGGCGTTGCTGCATCAGGTCGCCGAACGCGCCATCGGGAATCTGCGCAAGCAGCGGCTTGCAGCGCTCGGCCAGCCGCGCCTTGCCGTCCAGGCTGGACAGGTTCACGTCACTGGACAACGACGCGTAGAAGTACTCCGACAGTGGGGTGGCGGCGCGCAGGCGTGCCTCGAAACCGTCCACGCCTTCCTGCCGCACGATCGAATCCGGATCCTCGCCATCCGGCAGGAACAGGAACATCGCCTGGCGGCCATCCTTCATCCGCGGCAGCACGGATTCCAGCGCCTTCCATGCCGCGCTGCGGCCGGCACGGTCGCCATCGAAGCAGAAGAACACGTCGGGTGCGCTGCGGAACAGCAGCTCGGCATGGTCCGGGGTGGTCGCGGTGCCCAGCGTGGCTACCGCCTGCGACACCCCGTACTGGGCCAGCGCCACCACGTCCATGTAGCCCTCGACCACGATCAGCCGGTCGAGCCTTGCGTTCGCCTGTTTCGCCTGCCACAGGCCATACAACTCGCGGCCCTTGTGGAACAGCGCGGTCTCCGGCGAGTTGAGGTACTTCGGCGAATCCTCCGGATCGATCACGCGGCCGCCGAAGGCGATGGTGCGGCCGCGGCGGTCGTGGATCGGGAACATCAGGCGGTCGCGGAACTTGTCGTAGACGTTGCCCCTGTCGTTCTTCGAGAACAGCCCGCCGCGTTCCATCAATTGCATGCGCCCCGGATCCGTGCCCAGCGCGTCGCGCAGCGCGGAGAAGCCATCCGGCGCGTAGCCGATCGCAAAGCGTTCGATGATCTCCGGCGCGATCCCGCGGCGCTCCACGTAGGCGCGCGCCTTGTCGCTGTTGGCGAGCTGGCTGCGGAAGAACGTGGAGGCCGCTTCCATCGCGGCGTACAGGTCGCGGGTTTCCGGATTGGCGTTGCGCTGCTGGGTGTCGCGCGGGATTTCCATGCCCACGCGCTTGGCCAGTTCGTCCACCGCGTCGAGGAATTCCAGGCGGTCGTAATTGATCAGGAAGCTGATCGCGGTGCCGTGCGCGCCGCAGCCGAAGCAGTGGTAGAACTGCTTGGTCGGCGAAACGGTGAACGATGCCGAGCGCTCGTCGTGGAACGGGCAGCGCGCCGCGTATTCCTTGCCCTGGCGCTTCAGCGGAACGCGCGCCTGGATGACCTCGACGATGTCGGTCCGCGCCAGCAGGTCGTCGATGAACGCGTCGGGGATGCGGGCCATGGCCTAGTGTAGAGCGGGGCTTGCCCCGCTACCGCAGGTTGCGCCGGGATCGCGCGTCAAAGCGCGTCGTGCGCGGCCAGCGAGTGCAGGGCATCGCCTTCCAGCCGCTGCACGGTCCACCCGTCCATGCCGACCGCGCCCAGCGTGCGATAGAAGCCGATCGCGGGTTCGTTCCAGTCCAGCACGCTCCATTCGAAGCGGCCGCAGCCGCGCTGCACGGCGATCCTCGCCAGCGCCGCCATCAGGTGCCTGCCGAGCCCGGCGCCACGGAACGCCGGACGCACGAACAGGTCCTCGAGGTACAGGCCGCGCTTGCCGAGGAAGGTGCTGAAGTTGTGGAAGAACAGGGCGAAGCCGGCCGCCTCGCCGTCGACTTCGCCGATCAGGACTTCAGCGGCCGGGTGTGCGCCGAACAGCTGTTCGCGCAGGTCGGCGTCGGTGGCCACCGCGGCATCCGCCAGCCGTTCGTACGCGGCCAGCTCGGCGACCAGCTGCCGGATCAGCGGCACGTCGTCGATGGTGGCGGGGCGGATCGCCAGCAGCGGGTGCGCGGCGGCCATGGCTCAGGCCAGCTTCTGCTTCACCAGCTTGCTGACCAGGCCCATGTCGGCCTGGCCCGCCAGCGCCGGCTTGAGCACGCCCATCAGCTTGCCGATGTCGGCACCGGTGGCCGCGCCGGTCTGCGCCATGGCCTGGTCGATGGCGGCCAGGATCGCGGCCTCGTCCATCTTCTCGGGCAGGTAGGCCTGGATCACGCCCAGCTCGTAGCGCTCGATCGCGGCCAGGTCCTCGCGCGCGGCGGATTCGTACTGGGTGATCGAATCCTTGCGCTGCTTGACCATCTTCTCGAGCACGGCCAGCACCAGCGGGTCGGTCATCTCGACGCGCTCGTCGACTTCCTTTTGCTTGATCGCCGCCAGCACCAGCCGGATCACGCCGAGGCGATCCTTCTCGCCGGCCTTCATCGCGGTCTTCATGTCGTCGGTGAGTCGGGCTTTCAGGCTCATGGCTTAGTTCCTCGAATTGCCTGGGACGTTAGCCCCCTTGGTAAGGGGGCGGCGCGGCGTCGCCGCGCGGGGGATCGGGGGCGCTTGGCGGGGCCCAAGATTTGCGTAGCGAATCTCGGGTTTTTTCGGACGTAGTACGAAAAAAAGCCGGCCACGCTCGCGCGTGCCGGCTTTCGCTGCAACCAAACCGCGCTCAGTACAGGCGCTGGCGCTTGGTGACGTCGCGCGAGCTGCGGCGCGCCTGGCGCTTCACCGCCGCGGCGGCCTTGCGCTTGCGCTCCTGGGTCGGCTTCTCGTAGAACTCGCGCTTGCGGGTTTCGGCCAGCACCCCGGCCTTCTCGCAGGTGCGCTTGAAGCGGCGCAGGGCAAACTCGAAGGGTTCGTTCTCGCGGACTTTGACGCTCGGCATCTTTGGAATCTCGGTTCAGGAATCTGCCCGATGGGTTCGGGCGAGCCGTGCATGATAGCAGCGCGGCCCGGGCCGGTGCAAGATAGCGCCATGAGAGTCCTTGGCATCGAATCCTCCTGCGACGAAACCGGGGTGGCGGTGTACGACACCGGCATCGGCGGGGCGGCCGGGCTGCGCGCCCATGCGGTGTACAGCCAGATCGCCCTGCACGCCGAATATGGCGGGGTGGTGCCGGAACTGGCCAGCCGCGACCACGTGCGCAAGCTGCTGCCGCTGATCCGCCAGACCCTGGCCGAGGCCGGGCTGTCCACCGCCGACATCGATGGCGTGGCCTACACCGCCGGCCCCGGCCTGGTCGGCGCGCTGCTGGTCGGCGCCGGGGTGGCGCGCGCGCTGGCGTGGGCGCTGGGCCTGCCGGCGATCGGCGTCCACCACATGGAGGGCCACCTGCTGGCGCCGCTGATGGAGGACGACCCGCCGGCGGCCCCGTTCGTGGCCCTGCTGGTGTCCGGCGGGCATACCCAGCTGGTGGCGGTGGACGCGATCGGCCGTTACCGGCTGCTGGGCGAGACCCTGGACGACGCCGCCGGCGAGGCCTTCGACAAGACCGCCAAGATGATGGGCCTGCCCTATCCCGGCGGTCCGCAGCTGGCGAAGCTGGCGGAAACCGGCACCCCCGGCGTATTCCGGTTCGCGCGGCCGATGACCGACCGCCCGGGCGTGGATTTCTCCTTCAGCGGCCTGAAGACCCAGGTGCTGCTGGCGTGGCGCGGTTCGGACCAGTCGGATGCCACCCGTGCCGACATCGCGCGCGGGTTCGAGGACGCGGTGGTCGACACCCTGGCGATCAAGTGCGCGCGCGCGCTGGACGCCGCCGGTTGCAACACCCTGGTGGTGGCCGGCGGCGTGGGCGCCAACCGGCGGCTGCGCGCGAAGCTGCAGGCGATGGCGGAGACGCGCGGCGGCCGGGTCTGCTTCCCGCGCCCGGCCCTGTGCACCGACAATGGCGCGATGATCGCGTTCGCCGGCGCCCTGCGCTTGCAGGCGGGGCAGCACGACGACGCCTCGGTGCGGGTGGCACCGCGCTGGGACATGGCATCGTTGCCGGCGGTGTGAGGAACAGGGACATGCACGACAAGGTCTTCATCGAAGGGCTCGAGATCGAGGCCCTGATCGGCATCTACGACTGGGAGCGGCGGATCCGCCAAACCCTGGTGTTCGACATCGAGATGGCGTTCGACAACCGCATCCCCGCCGCCAGCGACGACATCGCCCTGACCCTGAACTACAAGGACGTCAGCAAGCGCCTGATCGACTACGTCGGCCAGTCCGGTTTCGGCCTGGTCGAGACCCTGGCCGAGCGCTGCGCCGGACTGATCCTGTCCGAATTCAACGTCAGCCACGTCCGCCTGAAGCTGAGCAAGCCCGGCGCCGTGCGCGGCGCGCGCGCGGTCGGGGTGGTCATCGCGCGTGGAAAGGCCTGATGGGGCGCGCCTGCCTCAGCCTTGGCAGCAACATCAATGCCGAAGCCAACCTGCGCTCGGCGGTGGCGGCGTTGCGCGCGCGCTTCGGCGAGATCGCGCTGTCCGCCGCCTACGTGTTCCCGGCGGTCGGTTTCGACGGCGTGGACTTCCTCAATGCCGCGGCGGTGATCGACAGCGACCTCGATCCGCTGGCCCTCAACGACTGGCTGCATGCACTGGAAGACGCGCATGGCCGGGATCGCGGCGGCCCGCGCTTCGGCGACCGCACGCTGGACATCGACATCGTGTTCTACGACGACCTGGTGCGCGAATGGCCGGGGCAGTTGCAGCTGCCGCGCGACGAACTGCGGCACGCGTTCGTGCTGATGCCGCTGGCCGAGATCGCCCCGGACTGGGTCGAACCGCGCAGCGGCAAGGCCCTGCAGGACCTGTGGCGCGCGCACCGAGAACATGGCGCACGCTGGATGCGCGTCGCGCTCTAGCCGAGGCCGCGGCCGCCATCGACGCGCAGGGTCTGGCCGGTGACGTAGCCGGACCCATCGCCCAGCAACCACGCCACCGCCGCCGCGATGTCCTCCGGTGCGCCGGTGCGCTGCAGCGGCACCCGCGCGAGCAGGGCGGCCTGCGCCTGTTCGCTCTTGCCTTCGGCCGGCCACAGGATCGCGCCCGGCGCGATGGCGTTGACCCGCACCTCGGGCGCGAGGTCGAGCGCCAGCGACTTGGTCATCATCAACAGCGCGGCCTTGGCCATGCAGTAGACGGTATGGCCGGCCAGCGGGGCCTGCGCGTAGATGTCCGCGAGGTTGACGATGCCGCCGCGGGCGGCCTTCAGGTGTGGCGCCGCGGCCTGGGCCAGGAAGAACGGCGCACGCGCGTTGCTGGCGAACAGTTCGTCCCAGTGCGCGGGCGTCGCGCTGCCGATCGGGGTCGGATGGAACGCCGAGGCGTTGTTGACCAGCGCGTCCAGCCGGCCGAACCGGCCCACGGTGCGCGCCACCAGCTCCGGCAGGCGGTCGAAGTGCGCCAGTTCCGCCTGCAGGGCGATGACGCTGCCGGCGCGCGTCCCATTCAATTCCGCCAGCAGGGCGTCCGCGTCGGCCTGGCCGCCGCGATGGTGCAGGGCCAGGTCGAAGCCGTCCGCGTGCAGGCGACGGGCGATCGCCGCGCCGATCCGGCGGGCGGCGCCGGTGACCAGTGCCACGGGGCGTTGCGTGCGGTCGTCGGTGCGCGTGTCCATGCGCGCAGGATAGCGCCGTGCTTGCGTATCCTGTGCCGATGCAGACCTTGCCGCCCCCCGCCGACGACGCAATCGCGCACAGCGCGCACCTGCGCGAGATCATCCAGGAACAACTCATTGCCGCCGGCGGCAGCCTGCCGTTCTGGAAATTCATGGAGCTGGCGCTGTACGCGCCGGGCCTGGGCTACTACAGCGCGGGCGCGACCAAGTTCGGCCGCGGCGGCGATTTCGTCACCGCCCCGGAAGTGTCGCCGCTGTTCGCGGCCTGCGTGGCCGATGCGCTGACCCCGGTCCTCCGGCAGCTCGGGCCCGAGGCGCAGTTCATGGAGATCGGCGGCGGCAGCGGTGCGTTCGCCGAAACCGCGCTGGCCAAGCTGCTCGCCAATGACGCGCTGCCCGCGCGCTACGCGATTCTTGAACCCAGCGCAGACCTGCGCGAACGCCAGCGCGAACGCCTGCAGTCGCGCTTGCCGCCGCTGCTGTTCGAGCTGGTGGAGTGGCTGGACGGGCCGATCCAGGACGCGTGGAACGGCGTGTTGTTCGCCAACGAAGTCATCGACGCGTTGCCGACGCCGCGCTTCAGCATCCGCGACGGCGAGGTGTTCGAGGAACACGTGGCGCTGGATGGAGAAGGCCGCTTCCTGCGCACGGACCGGCCCGCCGACCCGATGCTGGCCGCCGCGGTCCGCCACGTGGAGCGGCAGTTGCCGGAGCCGTTCGCGGAGGGCTACCGCAGCGAAGTGCTGGCGCAGTTGCCGTACTGGCTACAAGCGGTGGCGGGTGGCATGGGCGATGGCGCGATGCTGTTCGTCGACTACGGTCACGGCCGCGGCGAGTACTACCAGCCGCAGCGCCGCGACGGCACCCTGCGCGCGTTCCGCCAGCACCACGTGGTGGCCGATGTGTTCGCGCATCCCGGCCTGCAGGACATCACCGCCTCGGTGGACTTCACCGCGTTGGCCGAAGCCGGCGTGGGTGCGGGTTTCGAATTCGCCGGCTACTGCTCGCAGGCCAGCTTCCTGCTCGGCAACCGCCTGCAGGACAACCTGGCGCTGGCGGAATCGCGCGCGGCGGATGAGCTGGCGCGGCACAACCTGCGCCAGCAGGTGAAGCTGCTGACCCTGCCCAGCGAGATGGGCGAACGCTTCCAGGCGATCGGCTTCCAGCGCGGCGTGGAACTGGGCGCCGCGTTCCTGGCCGGCGACCTGAGCCACCGCCTGTGAGCGCCGCGAGGCCGCGTTTCGGGCGTTCGCTGAAGCCGTTCAGGCGGCCGCTGCTGTGGGCCGGGCTGTGGGTGCTGGCGGTCGCGGTGGTCGTGGTCGCCTCGCTGGTCCCGGTGAGCGGCCTGCCCGACGTGCCGAAGAATTTCGACAAGGTCGAGCATTTCGTCGCCTACGCCGCGCTGGCGGCCGGCGCGGTGCAACTGTTCGCGCGGCGGCTCTCATGGGGCTTCGTGTGCGTGCTGCTGGTGCTGATGGGCATCGGCCTGGAGCACCTGCAGGCGCAGATGGCGCTGGGCAGGATGCTGGATCGGGCGGATGCGCTGGCCAACACCGTGGGCGTGCTGGCGGGGCTGGCGACCGCGTTCACCCCGTGGCGCGACGCCCTGCTACGGATCGACCAGCGCGCCTGATTTCGCGCCGGCAATGGCGGCGATGCGCGCCTTGCGCAGCGCCTCGCCCACGTCCGGGCCGCTGCGACCATTCGCCACGTCCGCCGCGCGCACCGCGATTGCCGCGGCATGCAAGCGTCGCAGCAGGCCACCCTGCGGATAGGTGGCTTCGGACAGTCCGGCACGACCCCGCGCGTCGGCTTCGCACACGGTCGCCAGCTGGTCGATCCGCACTGGTTTGCGGAAGCCGTCGCAGCGCGCGACCAGTTCATGCACGGTCGCCGGCTTGAGTTCGTCGAGGCGATGCACGTTGAGATGCTCGCGGCTGCACAGCACCGCCAGTTCGCGGTGTTCGGCCGGCACCTTCAGCCGCTCGCAGAGGGCGAGGATCGGGGCGATGCCGCGCTGTTCGTGCATCAGGTGGCGCGGCAGTTCCGCGGCCGGCGTCAGCGCCTTGCCGAGGTCATGGCACAGCGCCGCGAAGCCGATCACGTCGTCACCGGGCGCCAGGGTCGCAGCCATGTCGCAGACCAGCTCGACGTGCACGCCGGTATCGATTTCCGGATGGTATTCGGCGCGTTGCGGCACGCCGTACAGCGCATCCACCTCCGGCAACACTGCGCGCAAGGCGTTCGCGTCGCGCAGGGTACGCAGGAAGGCGGACGGCGTGTTGCCGCGCAATGCCTTCGCAAGTTCCTGCCACACGCGTTCGGGGGTGAGTTCGGCCAGTTCGCCGTGTTCGGCCATCGAACGCATCAGCGCCAGCGTTTCCGGCGCGATGGTGAAGCCCAGCGAGGCGAAGCGCGCCATGAACCGTGCCGCGCGCAATACCCGCAGCGGATCCTCGACGAAGGCGTCGCCGACGTGGCGCAGCACGCGCCGCTGGATGTCGGCGGCGCCACCGAACGGATCGACCAGGCTGCCATCGGCAGCGCGCGCGATCGCGTTGATGGTGAAGTCGCGCCGGCACAGGTCCTGCTCCAGCGTCACCGAGGGATCGGCATGCACCATGAAGCCGGTATGGCCGCGCGCGGACTTGCGCTCGGTGCGGGCCAGCGCGTATTCCTCGCCGCTGTGCGGATGCAGGAACACCGGGAAGTCGCGGCCGACCTGGCGGTAGCCGGCATCGAGCATGTCCTGCACCGAGGCGCCGACCACCACGTGGTCGTTGTCGCCGGCGGGAAGCCCGAGCAGGGCATCGCGCACGGCGCCGCCGACCAGGTAGATGCGCACGTTGTCGGGGAGTGGCGATGCCATGGCGCGATGATGCCTGAAGGCAGAGGCGGGACGACCGGAGGGGCGGGCGTTGCACGCGTGTGCTGGGTATTCGCCGGCGGTGCGGAGCGGCGGTGCGTGCGAAAAAAGGTGCCAGGGACAATAATCGCCATGCTTTGCCTGGCGTCCTTGTGCAGGAAGCCTTGCAGTATCGGGGTCTGCAGTATCGGGGTCAGGTTCACTTAATCGAAAAATGATGGATCACAGAGTCGATACCGCCAACCGCATCACCGACATCACCAACGGCGTGGACTCGGCGGAAACCTGGGACTTCGGCTACGACGCGTTGTCGCGGCTGGTCACCGCGCAATCGCCGGCCTCACTGGGCGGGTTCGGCTACGACGCCATCGGCAACCGCATCAGCCGCAGCAGCAACGGCGTGCAGAACGCCACGCTCACCTATCCCGGCACCAGCAGCCGCCTGCAGACCCATGCCGCCAGCGGCCTGCTACTCGTAGTGCGTCCACATGCGTAGCACTTTTACAGTGCGCTCAACCTGCAGCACTTCATACACCAGCCGGTGCTGGATGTTGATACGCCTTGAATAGGCGCCCGCCAGGTCTCCGACGAGCTTCTCGTAGGGTGGTGGCGTTTGAAAAGGATTCTCCGCGAGGACTGACAGAAGTGCTTTGGCCTTTTCCTTGAGTCCCGAAGAAGCGAGAGTGCGTGCGTCTTTTTGAGCTTGCCTGGTAAAGACGACGCGCCAACTCACCAGTCAAGTTCCGTGGCGCAGGCGTTGGCAGGCTCGGCCATTCCGGACTTGATGGACTCACGCATGCCAGGTACCGACAACAAGAACAGTGTTTCTTGAATGGCCGCCCAGTCCTCTTCGGCGATGAGGACGGCGTTGCTGCGCTTGCCGGAAATGACAATAGGCTCATGTGATTCAGCCGCTTGATCCATCAGGCGGTAGAGGTTGGCTCGGGCTTCGCTGGCTGTAAGGGTTGTCATGGCTGGCTCCAAGAATGCCGTGTAAACGTACGCTAAAACGTACGAACACGCAAGTGTCGGGGAAGCCGGAAGCCGGGACGAAGGTAGTTGATTAGGTTTAACGACCTCCGCCTCCAATCAGATCAAGCCACGCAGGAACCGGTCCGTCATCGCACTCCAGCCAGCGGCTTGAGAATGGTCATGCGGTGCCTGGCATCCTTGTGCAGGAAGCCTTGCTTGACCAGTTTCCCGATCACCTTGAGCACCATCTCGCGGCTGGCACCGATGCGGTTGGCGATTTCCTGCTGGGTCAGTTCGGCGGGGACGCGCAGCGCCTGACCGTCATGCACGGCGCAGGTTTCAAGCAGGGCAGAAACCCGTTCCGGAACACCGTCCAGGGCCAGGCTCCGGGTCATGCGGATGGAATGGCGAACCCGGGACGCCAGTTTCGCGAAGACATGGGCGGCGAATTCCGGGCGCGTGCGCATCAGGTCCTGCGCGGCGCTGTTGCGCAGGACCAGGCACTCCACCGCACCGATGGCCCGCACCGACGCCGTGCGCGGTCCTCCGAACAGCGAGACCTCGCCCAGCAGTTCACCGGGCCCCAGAACGGTGTAGACGACTTCATCGCCGTTGCCGCCCGCCGCGTAGACCTTCAGTCGACCGGACAACACGATGTAGACGCCGTCGGACGGGTCGCCTTCATGGAACAACACGTCTCCATCGCGATAGCTGCGCTTGCGGCTGTGCGGGGCAATCGGTTGCTGCCACGGTTGCGGCACACGCAGCTGCAGGTCACCCATCATCCCTGTCCTTGAACTGGAATCCGTTCCCCTGTGTGGACAGGGTAAGGCACTGGCACGAAAGACGCGATGCAGGCACCGCTGCCGACGCGCGGACGACCTGCGCCGGCGCTTTTCCAACGTCGGCTTGGCGGGAGGTGTTGCCGACGAAGGCCGGCGCGCCCGCCAGCGGGGATCAGGCTTCCGGCGCCCGCCAGTCGGCCGCCGGCTGCGCAGGCGAGAACAGGAAACCCTGCCCGCGCAGGCAGCCGAGCTCGAGCAGTTGCTCGCGCTGGGCTTCGGTTTCGATGCCTTCCGCGATCACCTCCAGCCCCAGTGTGCTCGCAAGCGCAAGCACCGCGCGCACCACCGCCGCGCTGCTGCCGCCTTCATGGAGCGGCCCCAGCGCCCGCACGAAGGAGCGGTCGATCTTCAATGCATGCAGCGGGAAGCGATGGAGGTAGCTCAACGAGGAATAGCCGGTGCCGAAGTCATCGAGGGCCGCGCGCACGCCGGAGCGCTGCAAGGTATCCAGGGTTGCGAACACCTGGTCGGGGTTCTCCAGCAGTGCATCCTCGGTGACTTCGATCCGCACGCAATGCGCGGGCACGTCATGGGCCGCCAGCACGTCGAGGAGCTGCTGCGCCAGCGCCGGCGAGCGGAACCGGCGCGGCGAGACATTCAGGGTGACGTAGCGCCCGTCCAGCTGCAGTGCCGGGATGTCGCGGCAGGTCGCGGCCAGCATCAGCCAGTCGATCTGCTCGATGCTGCCATTGTCCTCGGCCACCTTCAGGAAATCGCCTGGCAGCAACAGCCCGCGCTGCGGATGCCGCCAGCGCAGCAGCGATTCGAAGCCCACGATCCGGCAATCGCGCAGGTCGACGATCGGCTGGAAATGCGGCTCGAACTCCCTGCGCTGGATCGCGTGGCGCAGGTCGCTCTCCATGTCGAGCAGCTGCAGCGCTTCCTGGTGCAGGCGCTCGTCGAACAGCTCGAAGCGCTGCCGCCCGTGGGCCTTGGCCCGGTACATGGCGACGTCGGCGTCGCGCAGCAATTCCTCGGCCTTGCGGTAGCGTGGTTCGCCCAGGGTGATGCCGACGCTGGCGGACGTGAACAGTTCCTTGCCACCGACCTGCATCGGGCCGGACAGCGCGTCGATCACGCGTCCCGCGGTGTGGCAGGCATCGTCCGCGCCGGCGATATCCAGCATCAGCACCGCGAATTCGTCGCCACCCAGGCGGGCCACCATGTCGCCATCGCGCACGCAGCCGGCCAACCGGCCGGCGGCTTCCTTCAGCATCATGTCGCCGTAGAGGTGGCCCACGCTGTCGTTGATCACCTTGAAGCGGTCCAGGTCCAGGAAAAGCACCGCGAAACGATGGCCCGCGTCGCCGTGCAGGCGGGCCAGCGCCTGCTCCAGGCCCTGGTGGAAACAGGTCCGGTTGGGAAGGCCGGTCAGCGCGTCATGCAGGGCGTCGTGGGTCAGGCGTTGCTCGGCTTGCTCACGCACCTTGACCTGCTCGCGCAACGCACGGACCACCTTGGCCAGTTCGCGGGTGCGATCCTCCACCCGACGCTCGAGTTCGGCCTGCAGCTTCTTGCGTTCCAGCGCGGTCATGATGTGCTGCGCCACGTAGCCCAGCAGGGTGCTGTCCTCGGCGCTGTAGTGCACGCCGGGTTCGTAGGTCTGCACCACCACCGCGCCGCGCGCGCCGCTGTCGCCGCTGATCGGCACGCCGAGGAAATCCAGTGCCGGCGTTCCCAGGCCGATGCCGCTGATCCCCAGGGCCCGGGCGACGTCGCGTGCGGGGCCACGGACCGGCTTGCCATGGCGGATCAGGCCCAGCGTCAGGCTGTCGCGCAGGTCCGCGGCCGGCACCTCGCGATCGGTCTCGTAGATGTTGACGTCCTTGGCGTCGGCGAAGTAGATGAAGCGCACGCTGTCGCGCTCGCCGTCGTACAGCGCGATGTAGAAGTTGCGCGCGTAGATCAGCTCGCCGACCATCAGGTGGATGCGCCGCAGCATGTCCGCCATGCCCAGTTCGCTGCTGGCGAGGTCGGCGATCCCGTACAGGGCCGCCTGCAGACGCTCGCCGTGCTGGCGCTCGCGCACTTCGTCGGTGAGCGCACGCGTGCGTTCCTCGACCCGGTGTTCGAGTTCGACGTGCGCCTGGTGCCGGACCAGCGCGATCAGGATGTGCTGGGCCACGAATTGGAGCAGCGACTGGTCGTCCGCGCTGTAGCGGGTCGCCGGGTCGTAGCTCTGCACCACGATGGCGCCGCGCACCACGCCATCGGCGATCATCGGCACGCCCAGCCAGTGGGCACTGCCGGGCCCGTACTGTTCGTTGTCCTGCTCCAAACCGAAGGCCTCGCGCAGCGCGCGCGAGGGACCGAGCGCAGGCTGGCCGCTGCGGATCACCCCCAGGGTCAGGCTGTTGCGGATCTCCGCGGCCGGATATTCCTGCGCCGGGTCGACCCCGTGGTCGTCCTGTTCGTCGGCGAAGTAGATGAAGCGCAGGCTGTCGCGCTCGCGGTCGTGCAGGGCGATGTAGAAATTGCGCGCATACATCAGCTCGCCGACCACATCGTGGATGCGCGCCAGCATGTCGGCCATCTCCAGGCCGGCCGAGGCGAGGTTCGCCACCCGGTAGAGCGCGGTCTGGATGCGCACCGTCTTTTCGAGCCGGGTGGCGACGAGCCGCTGGTCCTCGAGTTCCAGCGCGGTGCGGACGCGCGCGGCCACGATCGCAAGGAAGCCGAGCCAGTCGGCTGCCGCGGGGTCCGGGCCACCCAGCTCGGGCCATTCGACGGAAAGCGCCACCGGTTCGGGCGCACCCTCCAGGTCGAACCAGGCGCGTTGCGATCCGCGCGCCGCGCGACGGATGTCGATCGGCAGCGTCGAGACCTTGTGGTGCTTGCGTACGGGTGCTCCGTCCCGGCCTGCCGGTTGCCGATGCAGGCGCAGGTCGCGCACCCCGAAGGAGGAGACCGCTTCACGCGCGGCGACGGCCTCGATGCCATCGAGACTGGTGGCGGCAAACAGCGTCGACACGAAGTCGCTGCCCGGACCGATGCCTGAGCCGGGTCCACCCGCATCGCGCGGCCCCCTGTAATGGACGCGCGTAGCCATACGCGACCGAAGGTACGCCCATCACCAAGCCCACCGCAAGTGGGGGTCGATCGCGGTCGGCCAGGCGGGCGCAGCGGCGCATGGCTCAGCGGCGGCGGCGATCCTTCAGCGTGGGCCTGGCGGGCGGCGGGGCCGCCGCCTTGGCCGCTTCGGCCATGGGGCAGGCGAAGCCCTTGCGCGTGCCCTGCGTGCGGCCGAGCATGCGCTCGGTCAGCCGCTGCGCATCGCCGTTGAGGCGCCAGTCGTAGACGGTGCTGAAGCTGAGCACGCGCGCCACGTATTCGCGGGTTTCCTTGTAGCTGATCGTCTCGATCCAGAAATCCGCGTCCATCGCCGGGCGTTGCGAGATCCAGCGGCCCAGCGGTGCCGGGCCCGCGTTGTAGCCGGCCATCACCTGGTAGGGCTTGCCGCCGTACTTGTCCATCAGCTGGCGCAGGTAGGCGCTGCCGAGCGCGATGTTGGTGTCCGCGTCGTACAGGCTCTGGCCGCCGGTCCACGGCACCCCGATCTTCGCGGCCACCTCGGCGCCGGTGCCGGGCAGCACCTGCATCAGCCCGCGCGCATCCGCGGGGGAGCGTGCATTCGGATCGAACACGGATTCGGCGCGGATCTCGGCGGCGATCCACGCCGGGTCCAGGTCGTTGCGCGTGGCCTCGCGGCGGATGGTGGCCTCGTGGTGCAGCGGGAAGCGCAGCTGGTAAAGCCGCGTTTCCTCCGGATAGCGCTTGCCGCCGAGATTCACCAGGCCGAACACGCCACGGTCGAACCAGCCGTTGTCCTGCGCCACCTCCACCGCGATGCGACGTTGCTCGTCGCCGAAACGCGAGAGCGCCTCGTCCCACTCGCGTTGCGCCCAGCCCTTGCGGTCCAGGGCGAACAACTGCAGCGCGCGCACGATGGCCGGATCGCGCGCGATCGCCTGCTTCGCGGCCGGTGCCACTGCCGGCTGCCACGGGCACAGGGCGTACGCTTGCTCGAGCTTGTCGGCGGCAAGGAAGCCGTGGAAATCCGCCTTCGATGCGGCCTGCCGGTACAGCGTCCTGGCGCCGGCGGCATCGCCGGTGAGCTCGCTGGTGCGCGCGGCGAAATACAGCCAGCGCGAATCGGTGCGCTGGGCGTCGGGCATGCGCCGGATCGCGGCCAGCGTGGCGCCCCAGTCGCTGCGCGCCATCGCCTCGCGGGCCTGCCATTCGTGCAGCGAGGCGTCGTAGGCCGGCAGCGGCACCGCCGCCAGCCGGCGCGCGGACTCCGGCAGGTAGGAGGCCACCGTCCACAGCGCGATCGGATGCAGCACGCGACCACGCTCGGTGTCGTTGAAGCCGAGCACGCTGGCGATGCCCGGCAGCAGCGCTTCGGCGCGATCCGGCGAGGTCTTCGCGAGTTTCGCCAGGCCATGCGATGCGACCAGCCGGCTGCGCGCGGTCTTCGGCCAGCCGTCGACCTCCGCCACCGGCGCGTCGATGAAGGCGGCGTAGGCATTCGCCTGCGCCGCGTCGTCGCCGCTGAAGCCGCGCGCGATGGCGCGGATCACCGCAGGCTGGCCTTCGGCCGCCGCCAGCTCGATCCGCTCCCAGCGCAGCGACGGCGACAAGCCGCCTTGCGTCGCCAGTTGCGTGAACGATGGGTCGCAGGCATCGGGCAGCGACTTGCCGCTGCTGCGCCACAAGGCTTGCGCGTCATGCGTCCATCGCTCGTCGGAGCGTCCCAGTGCACGCCTGGCCTCGAGCTGCGCGCAACGCAGCGCGGGTTGCTCGACGCGGTCGTTCCACGCGGACAGGAACGCCGCCCATTCCTGGCGTTTCGCCAGTGCTGCCAGCCAGTCGTTGCGGAAGGCCTCGGCCACCGGCTGCCCGCGATGCCTGGCCAGGAACGACCCGCCGCGGTCGGTCGGCAGCGTGGCAAGCTCCTTGCGCAACGCGGCGTATTGCAGCCAGCCGGCCAATGGCTGGCTGGAATACGCCGCCAACGTTGCCGCGTCCAGCGTGCCGCGGTTGGCGGCCTCGAAGGCGCCGCGCAAGCCGGCATCCGGCATCGCGATCAGTACCGGTGGGTTGGCGGCGCGCGGCGGCGGCACCGGTGCCTGCGCGCGGGCGCTGCCGCTTGCGCACAGGTTGGCCAGCAGCAGGCCGAGCGTGGCCAGCGTGAGCGTGTGCATCGCCGGACTATAGCCGAGCGTTTCTGAACCCGTTTTTCGCGGACCGGCGATCGCCCATGACCGCTGCTGCTGCGCCGGGCCGGCGGCGCGGATCACTCGAAGGCGCGTTCCGGCACGTCCAGTTCGACCGACAGCGCAAGGTGGTCCGAGAGCGCAGCCGGCATCGCCTGCATCATCGCCACCCGCAGCGCCGGCGTGACCAGCACGTGGTCGATCGCGCGCCGCGGCTTCCACGAGGGAAACGTCGGCACGCAGGTCGCCGGCGGTTGCAGCCGGGTGTGGCGGTACAGCGCCTGCATCTCCGGGCGGTCCGGATCGCAGTTGAAATCGCCCATCAGCACCGCGTGCGGGTGGTCGCCCAGCAGTTCGGCGATGAAGTCGACCTGCGAGCGCCGCGACTGCGCGCCCAGCGAGAGGTGCGCGACCGCGACCGACAGGGCATCGGCACCGTTGCCGAAGGTCGCCAGCAACACGCCGCGCCCGCGCACGCGGCCGGGCAGCGCGTGGTTCACGACTTCGCGCGGCTCGAACTTGCTGAGCAGGCCGTTGGCGCTGGACGCCACCCCGCCCATGCGCCGGTTCGGCTGGTGGCTCCAGTAGGCGAAGCCGCCGCGTTCGGCCAGGTAATGGGTCTGGTTGGTGAAGCCGGAGCGCAGGCTGCCGGGGTCGGCTTCCTGCAGGCCGACGATGTCGTGGCGGCCCGCGAGTTCGGCGATGGTGTCGAGCGCGCCGCGCTTGTTGCCGGCGGGCAGCACGTGCGACCAGCTGCGGGCGACGTAGTCGTGGTAGCCGCGCGTGCTGGAGCCGGCCTGGATGTTGGCGCTGAGCAGGCGCAGCCGGCGCTGGGTCATGCCGGCGGCCTGCGGCGATGGATCACTGCTGCGCGGGCGCGGCCGCGGGCGCTTCGGGCGTCGGTGCCGCGGCGGCGGCCGGTGCGGCCGCACCCCGCTTGGCGCGTTCGGCCACCACCAGCTGGTTGAGGACACGGAACATGTCGTCGGTGGACTTGCCCTTGACCCGGTACTTGCCGTTGACGATGAAGGTCGGGGTGCCCGCGCTGTCGCCGTTGGCGAACGCGCCCACGATGTACTGCTTGGCCCGGTTGACCTTGGCGGCGACCGCGAAGCTCTGCATGCTGCTGACGAACTGCTTGGGGTCGGCGCCGTACGCGGCGTAGAACGCGGCGATCTCTTCCGGGGTGTCCATCCCGCGCTCGCCCTTCAGGGTCTTGTCGATGTGGATGGCGCGGAACATGGCGTCGTGGGTCTGCTCGACCAGGCCCATCGCCTCGGCGGTGTAGTAGGCCTTGGCGTAGTTGTCCCACATCGCGCCGAACGCGGCGGGAACGTAGACCATGTGCACGTCCGGCGGCAGCTTGGCCTTCATCGCGGCGATGGTGGGCTGCACCGCGGCGCAGAACGGGCAGACATAGCCGAAGAACTCGGCGATCTCGATGCGGCCGTCGGTGGTGTCGAACGGCTGCCCGTTGGGGATCTCGACGTAGTCGACGCCCGCCACCGGCGGCGGTGCCTTGGCCGCGGCTTCTTCGGCAGCGCGCATGGCGGCCTCTGCGGCGGCGCTGGTGGCGGCGTCCTGGACGCTGGCCTGCTGTGCGGCGGGGGCGGTGGCGGCGGAACCCGGTTGCGTGGCATCAACCGCGGCCGGCGCGTCCTTCTTGCAGGCGGCGAGCGGCAACAGGACCAGGAGCAGGAGGGCGAGGCGCGACGTCATGGCGGGTATCCGTGGATGCTGGGTTGGCGGGCAGGCGGTTACTTGGCGGCGGGTTGCTTGGCTGCCGGCGCGATGGCCTTGAGGATGCGGCTGGCGTTGTCGAGCAGGCCCTGGTAGCTGTTGCCCAGCACCAGGTAGCGGCCCGCGATCACCAGCGAAGGAGTGCCCTCGATCTTGCTGCGCATCTGGAACTCGCGCGCGTTCGCGGCCTTTGCCTGCAGGGTGGCTTCATCTTTCTGCGCTGCCGTGAAGGCCTTGGGGTTCACGCCGGGCAAGCGCAGGTAGTAGGCGGTGAGCTGCGGGATCGTGGTCTTGCGTGGCAGTTCGCCGCTTTGGTGGATCGCGCGGAAGATGCGGTCATGCGTCACGTTGACGGCATTGGCTCCCTCGGCGATGAAGAACAGGCGCGCGTAAGCGTCGTTCGGGTCGAACATCGCGGGTACCAGCACAAGTTGCGCGTGCGCCGGCATGCTCGCCGTCCACTTTTCCAGCATCGGCGCGAAATGCGCGCAATGCGGGCACCAGTACCCGAACACTTCGGCCACTTCGACCTTGCCGGGCACCGCGCGATACGGCTTGCCACCCTCGATCAGCCGGTATTCCACGCCCTCGGTGAGGCCGGGGAGCACGCTACGCTGTGCATGCGCCGGGGCGAACGCCGCGGCCAGCAACAGGAACGCCGACAGGATCGGGGACAGCAGGGTTGCGCGCATCGGATCAGGCCTCTTGGCAGGGGTGTCGGCGGACGAGCATGCGTGCGTCCGCCTCAATGCCCGATGAAGCGGTCGCTGCAGGTCAGTGACCGGGTGCGGCCTTGGAAGTTCCGGCGGGACGCGCGTGCAGGCCCTGTACGTAGCTGCCCAGCGACTGGATTTCCTCGTCGCTGAGCGACTTGGCCACGCTCGCCATCAGGTTGAAGGACGCGGCATCCTTCGCAGTGGCGGTGCCGGTGCGGTATTCCTCCAGCCGGCGCGCCACGTAGGCGGCATGCTGGCCCTTCACCGAGGGATAGGCCGGACCCGGGTTGCCGGCGCCGGAGGGGCCGTGGCAGGACAGGCAGGCGGGAATGGCGCGGGCGGCGTCGCCACCGCGGTAGAGGCGCTCGCCGACCTGGTAGAACTTCAGGCCCTGGTTGGGGCCGCTGGCGATCACGGTGTCGTCGGCAACCCCGGAGGTGGCCGCCTGGGTGGCGTACCAGGCGCCGACGTCGCGCATGTCCTGCGCCGACAGCATGCTCGCGAACGGCACCATCAGCGCGGCCATGCCGCTGGTGCGCTCACCGTTCCTGAACTGGGCGAGCTGCTGGGCGATGTAGCGCTCCGGCATCCCGGCCAGGCGCGGGTACAGCGGGTCCGCGGGGTTGCCGTCGAGGCCGTGGCAGGCCGCGCACGCGCCGGCCTTGGTCTGCCCGGCCTTGGCATCGCCCCAGGTAGCCGGCTTGTCGTCCAGCGGCGCGACTTCGACCGGGGCGCTGTCGGGCACGGCGACGGCCGTGCTCTGGGCGTAGGCGGCCGCGGCCAGTGCGAGGCAGGCAACGCCGACGAGACCATGGCGGACAAGACGCATGCGGAACTCCACGCTATTGGGTGGGCGGCAGGACGGCCGCTGAACCGGGGAATTATCGTCGCGCCGCACAGGGTGGTCAAACCGGCGTGGGGCGGTCGCGCTGGCCGACGTGGCATCCTATGCCCATGGCCGTCCCCAATCCGTTCAACCGCGCCGATTACCTGCTGGCCGCGCACACCCACCGCCAGCTGCCGCCGGACGGTGGCCGCGAGGTCGCCTTCGCCGGCCGTTCCAACGCCGGCAAGTCGTCGGCGCTGAACGCGCTGTGCGGGCGCAATGCGCTGGCGCGGGTGTCCAAGACGCCGGGCCGCACCCAGCAACTGGTGTACTTCGGGCTGCCGCCGCACGAGGGCAAGTACCTGGTCGACCTGCCGGGCTACGGCTACGCCAAGGTGCCGCAGGACCTGCAGGCGCACTGGCAGGCGTTCCTCGATGGCTATTTCGGCAGCCGGATGGCGCTGGCCGGGCTGGTGGTGGTGATGGACATCCGCCACCCGCTGAAGGACTACGACCGCTCGATGATCGGCTATGCGATGCGTCGCGGCCTGCCCGCGCACGCGCTGCTGACCAAGGCCGACAAGCTCTCGCGCGGGGCGGCGATGAACACCGTGCAGGCGGTCCGCAAGGACCTGTCGGCGACCTACGGCGACAGCGTCAGCGTGCAGGGCTTCTCCGGCGAGACCCGGCAGGGCGTGGACGAGTTGCGCGCGGTCGTGGCGGGCTGGCTGGAGCTGTAGGCGCGGAGCGGGTCCGCTGCTACAGGATTTCCAGCAGGGTTGCAGACTTCGCAGGCAGTTCAAGCGCCTTGCCCAGCGCCACCGGTTTTCCGGTCAATGCTTCGCGCGCGCCGTGCCCCTGCAGGAAGGCTTCGAAGCGATCGAGTGCCAGCGTGGCCGGGCGGCCCGACTTGTTGAGGGCCACCATCACCGAACCCGGCCCGGCGTGGCGGAAGTACACATACACCCCGTCCACCGGCGCGAAGTGGGTCAGCTTGCCGGTGTGCAGCAGCGGGGTGCGCTTGCGCCAGTCGAACAGCGCACGGGTGTAGGCCCGCGCTTCGCGCTGCGCGGTGCTCAGGCCATTCCCGCCGAAGGCATCCACGGCATCGCCGGTCCAGCCGCCGGGCATGTCGGCGCGCAGCAGGCCGTCGTTGCGTTGCTTCGGGCCACGCAGCAGCACTTCGGAACCGTAGTAGAACTGCGGGGTGCCGCGCACGGTGGCGAGGCAGGCCATGCCGAGTTTCCACAGCGCCAGGTCGCCGTCGACGTGCGCCAGCAGGCGCGGGGTGTCGTGGTTCTCGGCGAACACCACCAGTGCGCCGGGGTCCGGGTACAGGAAATCGTTGGCCAGCATTTCGTACAGGCCGATCCAGCCGCTCTCCCAGCCCTCGGGCTGCACCAGCGCGTTGCGCAGGGCGACGTGGACGGGGAAGTCCATCATGGCGGGCATGTGCGGGACGTGGCCGCTGGCGTTGCGATTGCCGCGCTGCCAGTGGGCCACCACTGCCGGATTGGTGCTCCATTCCTCGCCGACCATCGCGAAGTCCGGGTACTCGGTCAGCACTGCCTTCGCCCAGTCGCCGAGGAAGCCTGCGTCGGCGTAACCGAAGGTGTCCTCGCGGATGCCGGACAGCCCGGCGTACTCGATCCACCACAGCGTGTTCTGGATCAGGTAGCGCGCCAGTTGCGGGTTGCGCTGGTTGAGGTCCGGCATCGTGTCCACGAACCAGCCATCGGTGAAGGCCTGGCGGTCGGCGGGTGCGGCGTGCGGATCCTGGATGCTGGTGCGGCGATGGTTGGTCGGCGTGAACGTCGCGCGGTTGCTGATCCAGTCCTTCGCCGGCAGGTCGCGCATCCACCAGTGGTGCGAGCCGATGTGGTTGAGCACCACGTCCATGACAAGGCCGACGCCCCTCGCCTGCGCCTCGCGCGACAGCGCACGCACGTCCTCGTTGCTGCCCAGCCGCGGGTCGGTGCGGTAGAGGTCGGTGATCGCGTAGCCGTGGTACGAATGCCTGGGCTGGTTGTTTTCCAGCAGCGGCATCGGCCACAGCTGGGTGAAGCCCATGCCGGCGATGTAGTCCAGGTGCTTGCGGATGCCGGCGATGTCGCCGCCGTGGCGGCCGTTGGGGTCCGCGCGATCGGCCGCCTCGGCCATGCCGGCGACGCTGTCGTTGGACGGATCGCCGTTGGCGAAGCGGTCGGGCGTGACCAGGTAGATCGCGTCGCGCGCGTCGAAGCCACGGCGTTGCGCGGAACCGGGTTCGCGCGCGTCGAGCCGCCACGGATGGGTGGCGACGACCTTGCCGGCTTCGACGAATTCGATGTCGAACACGCCTGGCGCCGCATCGCCCGCGAGCTGGACGGTGACGAACAGGTAGTTCGGGTTGTCGGTCCGGTGCACCCCGGCGATCGATACGCCGGCATGTACGAGCCTTGGCGTCGCGGTGCCGATCCCATTGCCGTGGACCAGCAATTCGACCCGGTTGTGCTGCATGCCGACCCACCAGTTGCCAGGCTCCACCCGTTCGATGGTCGCCGCGGGTACCGCGAACGTGATCAGCCACAGGCAGCAGGCGAGCAGGAGGCGCATGGGCGGGCCGCGGGAGGGAGTGCGGGTCGAGGCTACCCGCGCGGGTGGTGGCCGACAACGCGCGTGCTCAGGAATACGTATGCAGCCGGAACACTGAAGGCCGGCTGCCGGGCTGCCGGCGGCTGGCGGCAGCGGCTATGCTGGCTGACTCCCCGCGGAAGCCCGCCATGTCCGGACCCAGCAGCGCCAACGACACGCCGATCACCGACCATCGGCAACTGGTCGACGTGCTGGCCTCCGGCGAGAAGCCGCGCGAGGCCTGGCGGATCGGCACCGAGCACGAGAAATTCGGGTTCCGCCTCGACGACCTGCGCCCGCCCACCTTCGACGGCGAACGCGGGATCGAGGCGTTGCTGAAGGGCCTCGCGCGTTTCGGCTGGACGCCGTTCGAGGAGCATGGCCATGTCATCGCGCTGACCAAGGGCCTGGCCTCGGTGACCCTGGAGCCCGCCGGGCAACTCGAATTGTCCGGCGCGCCGGTGGAAACCCTGCACGACACCTGCCGGGAAGTCGGCAGCCACCTGCGCGAAGTGCGCGAGGTCGCCGACGAACTCGGGCTTGGCTTCCTCGGCATGGGTTTCCAGCCCAAGTGGCGGCGCGACGAGATGCCGTGGATGCCGAAGGGCCGCTACAGGATCATGCGCGAGTACATGCCGAAGGTCGGCACGCTCGGCCTCGACATGATGACCCGCACCTGCACGGTGCAGGTCAACCTGGATTACGCCAGCGAAGCGGACATGGTGAAGAAGTTCCGGGTGTCGCTGGCGTTGCAGCCGGTCGCCACCGCGCTGTTCGCGGACTCGCCGTTCACCGACGGCAAGCCGAACGGCTACCTCAGCTACCGCTCGCACATCTGGACCGACACCGACCGCGACCGCACCGGGATGCTCGATTTCGTGTTCGAGGACGGCTTCGGCTACGAACGCTACGTCGACTACCTGCTCGACGTGCCGATGTACTTCAGCTATCGCGATGGCGAATACATCGACGCCAGCGGCAAGTCGTTCCGCACGTTCCTGCGCGGCGAACTGGACGTGCTGCCCGGCGCGCTGCCGACCATCCGCGACTGGAACGACCACATGACCACCGCCTTCCCGGAAGTGCGGCTGAAGAAATTCCTGGAGATGCGCGGCGCCGACGGCGGCCCGTGGAACCGGCTGTGCGCGCTGCCGGCGTTCTGGGTCGGCCTGCTGTACGACGATGCCGCGCTGGATGCGGCCTGGGACCTGGTCAGGGATTTCTCGATGGCCGAGCGCAACGCACTGCGCGACGACGTGCCCAGGCACGCGCTGAAGACCCCGTTCCGCGGCGGCACCCTGCAAGACATCGCGATCGAGGCATTGAAGATCGCCGATGCCGGCCTGCGCCGCCGCGCGCGCGCGGACAGCTGCGGCGTCGACGAGTCCGGCTTCATCGCACCATTGCTGGAAATCGCCGAGGCCGGCGAAACCCCGGCCGAGCGCAAGCTCGCCCTGTTCCATGGCGCGTGGAACGGCAGCGTGGACCCGGTGTTCCGCGAGTTCGCGTACTGAGGGCGGCCCGCTCCGGGATTGTCCCCGGGACACCAATGGTCACGCCGGAAACCATTGCTGCACTGCCGCATGAAACCCGTTAGCCTGCGGTGATGACACCGAGCGCCAGTCCGTTACGCGAAAAACTCGAATTCACCGGCACCGATGCCCCGCTGCGCGACGACGTGCGCCGGTTGGGCGCGATGGTCGGCGAGATGCTGGCCGAACAGGTGTCCGAGCAGTTCCTGGCGCAGGTCGAGCAGCTGCGCCGGATCGCGATCGCGCGGCGCGAGCAGGGCGAGCCGGTGGATACGCTGGCGGCGCGGCTGGCGGGGGTGCCGCTGGCGGACGCGGAGGCGCTGGTGCGCGCGTTCGCCGCCTATTTCGGGGCCACCAACCTGGCCGAGCGGGTGCACCGCATCCGCCGCCGCCGCGACTACCAGCGGCAGGGCGGCGCGCCGCAACCCGGCGGCCTGCACGCGGTCCTGCACGAACTGCGCGTTGCCGGCGTGCGCCTGGCCGAACTGCAGGCGCTGCTGGCGCGGATGCACGTCGAGCCGGTGTTCACCGCGCACCCGACCGAGGCGATCCGGCGCGTATTGCTGCTGAAGGAACGCACGGTGGTCGAGCGCCTGGTCGCCGACATCGACCGCACCCGCACCCCGCCCGAGCGCGGCGCCGACGACGCCCGCATCCGCCAGGCGCTGACCACCGCCTGGCAGACCACCGAGGCGCCGCCGCACAAGCCCAGCGTGGCCGACGAGGTGGAGCACATCGGCTTCTACCTGTCGAGCGTGCTGTACCGCGTGCTGCCGGTGTTCTACGAGTCGTTCGCCGATGCGGTGGAGGCGGTCTACGGCGAGCGGATCGCGTTGCCGCCGCTGCTGCGCTTCGGCAGCTGGGTCGGCGGCGACATGGACGGCAATCCGAACGTGGGTGCCGCCAGCGTGGGCGACGCGCTGGCGGCGCAACGCGCGCTGGCGCTGTCCTGCTACCAGGCCGACCTGCGCGCGCTCGGCGACAGCCTGACCCAGAGCCGCGGCCGGATCGGCTTCGATGCGGAAATCGAAACCCGCGCCGCGGCGCATCGCGCGCTGTTCGCCGAGGGCGCGGTGCGCTCGCGGCCGCGACTGGCCGACATGCCATACCGGCAACTGCTGTGGGCGATGCGCGCGCGCCTGCACGCGACCGCCGGCGACAGTCCGGGCGGCTATCCGGATGCGGCCGCGTTCATCGACGACCTCGAGCTGATCGATGCCAGCCTGGCCCGCCACCAGGGCGACCACGCCGGCCGCTTCGCCCTGCAGCGCGTGCTGTGGCGCGCGAAGACCTTCGGCCTGCACATGGCCGCGCTCGACCTGCGCCAGGATTCGGCGGCGCACGACGAAGCGCTGGCGGCTCTGGAAGGCGACATCGACTGGGCGGGCCTGCCGCTGGCGGCGCGCATCGAGCGCCTGCACGCGGTGATCGGCGGCGCGCCGGTGGTGGCGCCCGCGGCGCCAGCCGCGCAGGCAACACTCGACGTGTTCCGCAGCGTGCGCGCGCTGCGCCAGTCGCTCGGCGAGCATGCGTTCGGTCCGTACATCATCAGCATGAGCCGGACCGCCGCCGATGCGCTGGCGGTGCTGGCGCTGGCGCGGGTCGCCGGCTGCACCGAGGGCGATGCGGTGCCGCTGGACGTGGCGCCGCTGTTCGAAACGGTGGATGACCTCGATGCCGCGCCGGCGGTGATGCGCGCGCTGTTCGCGGACCCGGCGTACCGCGCCCACCTGGCGGCGCGCGGCGACCGCCAGACGGTGATGCTGGGCTACAGCGACAGCGCCAAGGACGGCGGCTTGCTGGCCTCGCGCTGGGCCTTGCAGCGCGCGCAGGTGGAACTGCTGGAGCTGGCCCGCGATGCCGGGGTGGCGATCGTGTTCTTCCATGGCCGTGGCGGTTCGGTCAGCCGTGGTGGCGGCAAGACCGAACGCGCGATCATCGCCGCGCCGCGCGGTTCGGTGGACGGGCGGATGCGGGTCACCGAGCAGGGCGAGGTGATCCATCGCAAGTACGGCATCCGCGCGCTGGCCTTGCGCAACCTCGAGCAGATGACCGGCGCGGTGCTGCGCGCCAGCCTGCGCCCGCGCCCGCCGGAACCGCGCGAGGCGGCTTGGCGTACGATCGCCGCCGAACTCGCCACGGTCTCGCGCACGCACTACCGCGCGCTGGTGCACGCGCACCCGGATTTCCCCGCGTACTTCCGCGCGGCCACCCCGATCGACGTGATCGAGCGCCTGCACATCGGTTCGCGGCCCTCGCGCCGCCGCGATGGCGGGATCGCCAACCTGCGCGCGATCCCGTGGGTGTTCGCGTGGTCGCAGAACCGCTCCGGCCTGACCGGCTGGCATGGCCTCGGCACCGCGCTGCGCCACGGCATCGACGTGCATGGCCTCGATGCGATGGCGGACATGGCCCGCGACTGGCCGTTCTTCGCGGCGCTGGTCGACGACGTCGAGATGCTGATGGCGAAGTCGGACCTCGCCATCTTCGAATGCTATTCGCGGCTGGCCGGTACGCAGCACGAGGCATTCTTCCCCGCCATCGCCGCCGAATTCGAGCGCACCCGCGAGGCGATCCTGGCGATCAAGGACCGCGACGAACTGCTGGCCGACGACTACCGGCTGCGGCTGTCGATCCGCCTGCGCAATCCCTACGTCGATCCGATCAGCCTGCTGCAGGTCGACCTGCTGCAGCGCTGGCGCGCCGGCGATCGCGCGGACGAGGACCTGCTGCGCGCGCTGGTGGCCACCGTCAACGGCATCTCCGCGGGGATCCAGAACACCGGCTGAGGCCGGGTGCGCGGGCGTCGCGGCAGCATGGGGCAAGCCCCGCTCTACAATGGCGAAGATGCCATCGAGGAACATGCCAATGAAATCACGCGCCGCCGTCGCCTTCGCCGCTGGCCAGCCGCTGCAGATCGTCGAGATCGACGTCGCCCCGCCGAAAGCCGGCGAAGTGCTGGTGAAGATCACCCACACCGGCGTCTGCCACACCGACGCGTTCACCCTGTCCGGCGACGATCCGGAGGGCCTGTTCCCCTGCGTGCTGGGCCACGAGGGCGCGGGCATCGTGGTCGAAGTCGGCGAGGGCGTCACCAGCGTCGCGCCCGGCGACCACGTGATCCCGCTGTACACCGCCGAATGCGGCGAGTGCCTGTTCTGCAAGAGCGGCAAGACCAACCTGTGCACCTCGGTGCGCGCGACCCAGGGCAAGGGCGTGATGCCGGACGGCACCACCCGCTTCAGCTACGACGGCCAGCCGCTGTACCACTACATGGGCTGCAGCACCTTCAGCGAATACACCGTGGTGGCCGAAGTCTCGCTGGCCAGGATCAACCCCGAAGCCAACCACGAGCAGGTCTGCCTGCTCGGCTGCGGTGTCACCACCGGCCTGGGCGCGGTGCAGAACACCGCCAAGGTGCAGGAAGGCGATTCGGTCGCGGTGTTCGGCCTCGGCGGCATCGGCCTTGCGGTGATCCAGGGCGCGCAGCGGGCGAAGGCGGGGCGGATCATCGCCGTCGACACCAATCCCTCGAAGTTCGGCATGGCGCGCGACATGGGTGCCACCGACTGCGTGAACCCGAAGGACTTCGACAAGCCGATCCAGCAGGTGATCGTGGAGATGACCGGCTGGGGCGTGGACCACAGCTTCGAGTGCATCGGCAACGTCAACGTGATGCGCGCCGCGCTGGAGTGCGCGCACCGTGGCTGGGGCCAGAGCGTGATCATCGGCGTGGCGGGTGCCGGGCAGGAGATCAGCACGCGGCCGTTCCAGCTCGTCACCGGGCGCAAGTGGCTGGGCACCGCGTTCGGCGGGGTGAAGGGGCGTTCGCAATTGCCCGGGATGGTGGAAGAGGCGATGGCCGGCGAGATCCGGCTGGCGCCGTTCGTCACCCACACGATGGGCCTGGACGAGATCAACATCGCCTTCGACCTGATGCACGAAGGCAAGTCGATCCGCTCGGTCGTGCACTTCTGATGCAACGCATCGAACATCGCGCCTGCTTCGGCGGCTGGCAGGACGTTTACGAGCATGCGTCGGCCACCCTCGGCTGCACGATGCGCTTCGCGATCTACCTGCCGCCACAGGCCGCGGACGGCCCGGTGCCGGTGCTGTACTGGCTGTCGGGGCTGACCTGCACCGAGCAGAACTTCATCACCAAGGCCGGCGCGCAGCGCTACGCGGCGGAGCACGGCATCGCCATCGTCTGCCCGGATACCAGCCCGCGCGGCGACGATGTGGTCGATGCGGCGGGCTACGACCTCGGCATGGGTGCGGGCTTCTACGTCAACGCGACGCAGGCGCCGTGGTCCGTGCATTACCGGATGTACGACTACGTGGTCGAAGAACTGCCGGCGCTGGTCGCGGCGAATTTCCCGGTGACGGAAGCCCGCGCGATCAGCGGGCATTCGATGGGCGGCCACGGCGCGCTGGTGATCGCCCTGCGCAACCCCGGGCGCTACCGCAGTGTGTCCGCGTTCGCGCCGATCGTGGCGCCGTCGCAGGTGCCATGGGGCCAGAAGGCGTTCGCCGCCTACCTGGGCGACGATCGCGCGGCGTGGCAGGCATGCGACGCCACCGCGCTGGTCGCGTCCGCATCGGAACGGCTGCCGCTGCTGGTGGACCAGGGCGACGCCGACGAATTCCTGGCTGCCCAGTTGCGCCCGGAACTGCTCCGCGAGGCGTGCGCGGTGCATGGCCACCCGCTGGTCCTGCGGATGCAGCCCGGCCACGACCACAGCTATTACTTCATCGCCAGCTTCATCGGCGAGCATGTCGCCCACCATGCGGCGGCGATGCACGCCGTCGCATGACCTTCGCACTGCCCCGGCGGTACCGCCGCCGGCGCGCGCGATCCATTACTTGCCGAACTTCGGCATCTGCTTGAGCGGTAGGGACGCGTAGTCGAAGCGGCCGCTGGCCGCGGGCAGGCTGGCCGATGGCAATTTCTTCGCCATGGCCGAGGCCGGCACGTCCTTCGCCGTGAAGCTGCCGGCGATCGCATAGGTGCCGTCGGCATTGCGCTCGAAGCGTTCGACGGTCACGGCGAAACCTTCCTTGTCCTTGGCCTCGTAGAAATCGAACATCGCGTTCGCCTTCGGCCGGTAGCTGAAGTTGGAGCTGGTGAGGGCCAGGCTCTTGTCGTCGAACGTCATCGCCAGGTCGACTTGGGCGCCGTCGCTGGCGGTCCCCTTCAGGCTGACCTGCAGCGACTTGATGATGTCGACCTGCATCACGCTTGCGTCGTGGAAGGTCTTGCCGGCCATGCCCTCGACCATCTCGCGCACGTCATCGGCACCGACGCGGGACTCCACGCCGAGCTTCTCGAGCTTGCGGTTGGCGTCGTCGATTGCGCGCTGGCCCTTGCCGGTATCGAGTTTCCCCTCGACCTGCGCGCCGATGTCATCGGCCACCTTGGTCGCGAGCGACCGGAAGCTTTGGGTGCCGTTGCCGACATCAGCCTCGATGCTGCCCTGGATGGTCTGGCCCGGTTTCAGAGGCGCATCGCCGGTACTGGCGGCACCGGCCGCCTGTGCATCGCCCTCGGCTTGCTCGACCGCCGCCTGCATGCCGGAGGCGGTGTCGGCTGGTGCGGTAGTGGAGGTATTGCCGCAGGCGGATAACGCTGCGACCACCACGGCGAGGCTAGCGGTCTTTCTCATCTGCATCTGAAAACGAATCATTGCTGAACTCCTGTCGGGGATTGTTTCCGTCCATCGCGGCACGCCAGCAGGCTTGCAAGCCTGGCCAGCGCTCATTTCTGTGCATCGGGGACGTCTTCGTCTTCCGCGAACGTCCCGAAGTAGATGTAGGAACTTGCCACCGCGCCCAGGTGATTCCTCTCGCCGCCGTCTTCGATCATCAGGTAATCGCCTTCACGGGCCCGGTCATTGTAGAAGTACAGTCCGGAGCGCGCGCTGCACTTGAGCGAGCGCACGCGGTTGTCCCAACCGGGTGGCATCTCGTCTTCGTAGCCCTTGTCGCCGATCAGCAGGCTCTCGCCCTTGAAATTGTCCCCCGCGTAGAGCATGCAGCCCTTCGCCGGCTTCAGATTCTCGATCGCCTTGGGTTTCGCGGGTGGCGAGGCGGGCGCCTTCGCCACCGACTGCAACGCGCGGTTCAATTCGCCGGCGTCCTTCGCATCCACGTAGCGCCCGCCGGTATTCGCGGCCAGGCATTGCAACTGCTGGTGCGCCTTGCTGCCTTTCTGGATGTCGAAGCCGACCACGTGCGCAGTGAAGTCCACGCCGGCGGCTTCCAGTTCCTTACCCAGTGCGCAAGGATTCGCGCTGCAGGTTTCCTCGCCATCGCTGACCAGGATCACGGTGGCCTTGCGCTCGGTGAAGTGCAGTTGCGCTGCGGCCTGCCGCACCGACTCGCTGATCGGGGTCATGCCCTTGGGGTTCAGCGCGTCGACGCGCTTGCGGATGCCGGCGGCGGTGTCCGGGCCGATGGCCTGCAACACCTCGATGTCGGCGCAGTCGCCCTTGCGGTTGTGGCCGTAGGCCATCAGCCCGAGGTCGCCGCCCTGCCAGTCGTCCAGCATCGCGCCGACCGCGTCGCGGGCGATCGCGATCTTCGCCTTGCCGTCGATCTGGCCCCACATCGAGCCGGAGGCGTCGAGGACGAGCATGGTGGCGGGACGTGCGGTGTTGGCGGCATACAGGGCGGTCGCGGCGAATGCCGCGGTGGCCAGCAGGCCGATGCGCAGGGGTGTTTTCATCAAGGATCCTAAAGGAGGGTGGGGGCTAGCGACGCGCCCGCGCGCGACGGTTACGCCGCGGTGGGCGACAGCGGACCGCGACGACAGGCCGCGATCAATCGTCCGGCATGCGGTCGGCGCGCACCGCACGGCGGACATCGTTTCCTTCCGCCACGTAATGGCCCGCCAAGGCATCGCCATCCAGCTGCAACTCCAGGCGGTGCTCCGCGCCATCCGCGGTGGGGCTGAAGGCCAGCACCGCGCGGTCCCCGAGCAGATCAATGCGCTCGAACGTTCCTGTCTGGCCGATCAGTTCGCAGTCCGAGGTCCCCTCCACCGGCTGCCCGTCCACCACGTCGCAGACCGGCTGGAACAGGACGTAGTCGCCATTGGCGGACGCCGCCTCGTCGGCGGACAGGAGTGAAATCGCCATGATCGCCTGGTCACCGGGATCGTCCCCGGCAACCACGCGCCAGTTGCCGCGCACGCCGTCGAGGGAGGGCGCGTGATCGACCGCGTGCGCAGGCGCCACGGTCGCGGCGGCGGTGGATGCCCGGGCGGTTGCCGCTGGTGCGACGGGAGCCTGTGTCGTGGGTGCGCAGGCGGAAAGCAGGACGAGCATCAGCGCTCGACCCAGGGCAACAACGGGCATGGACGATGGTTTATTGGCGGGACCAGTAATGGGTTACGAAGGCTGGATGCCAAAGCGGACATGCCGGGCCCGCCCGCGTCCTTGCCGCCGCTCCACGACAGCAGCGAGGGTCTGCGTGCCACCCCGCGTTCCGCGCTCAACCCGCGGTCACGTCGCGCAGTTGCCAGTGGTGGCCGGCAAGCAGCCCGAGGCGCTGGCGCAGCACCGCCGAGCGCAACGAAGTGGTCACCACCAGGTCGACGTGCAGGTCCTGCTGCTGGCCGCTGACGACCGCATGGGCGTCGGTTGCGCCGAGCACCGGGTCGACCCCGTCCGGGTCGTCCTGGCGCGCGCGCCAGTGCTGGAACAGTGCGTCGTTGCGCAGCGCGTCCTGCAGTTCGGCGGCGAACGCCTCCGCGCCGCGGGCACGGAACGCGAGCGCGGCGTCGCTGCCGCGCGCGTTGGCGGGATCGGGCAGGCTGATGTAGTAACGCGTCGGCATGTGCGCTCCGTCGGCATGGCGAAGCGCACAGCGTAGCGGGCGCACGTTAGCGCCGCGTTCAGACCTCGAGCTTGGCCGGCTCCGCGGCGAAACCCACCACCAGCGCGCCCTGGCCGACGTTGACCATGCCCGACAGGCTCATCACGCTCTCGAACACCTCGACGTTGTGCTCGGCGCAGGTGTCGCGCAGGCGCTGGTAGCCGGGCAGGTCGCGCATGCGGTCCAGTTCGCCACCGAAGCTCAGGCACATGGTCGGGGTCATCAGCCCCGCGCGTACCCGGCTGCCGGCGAAGTCGAACAGTTTCTCGGCGGCGTTGGTGAAGCCCTTCACCTTGGCCGCGGGCGCGGTATCGCCACGGTTGCAATGCAGGATCGGCTTGATGTCGAGCGCGGTGCCGAGCGTCGCGCTGAAGAAGCTGACGCTCTTGTCGCCACGCTTCTTGATCCGGTTGCGCAGGTAGTGCAGGTCCGGCACCACCATGTAGCCCTGGGTGTACAGGGCCAGGTGCTCGAGGCGCGAGCGGATCTTCGGCGCGCCCTCGCCGGCGGCGCGCAGGCGCGCGGCTTCCACCGCCATCACCCCGACCGCCGCGAACACGTTCTGGCTGTCGATCACCCGCAGCGAGAACGGGGTGGTGTTGCCGATCGCGGCACGCACCGGCTTGTAGTCGTTGAGGATGGTGAAGCTGGCCTGCTGCGCGTTGTCGAAGATGCCGCTGCGCGAGCGCGTGGTGCAGATGCAGAACACGTAGTCGTAGTCCAGCACCAGCCGGCCCAGGAACAGGTCGTGCACCTGCTGCACGGTGTACGGCGTGGTCTCGGCGTTGTAGGCCTGGGCCGCGGTGTCGCCGGTGAGGAAGTTGAGCGTCGCCTCCTCGTTGCGCATGTCCGCCAGCACCGCGTTGCCGATCTGCACGGTCACCGGCAGGATGGTGATCTCCTCCTGCGCGATGAAATCGCTTGGTACGTCGCACGCCGAATCCACCACGATGCCTATGCGCATGTCGTCCTCCACCCCCCGGTCAAGATGCGCCGACCGTACCGCAAGTCGCGCGCCGATGCATGTGGCAAAGCGGCATGGTCGGGCGCGCGGCGTCCCACCACGTCAATGCCCGGCTCAGTGCCAGAGGCCCAGGATCAGCCCGTACAGGCTGAACTGCAGGGTGTGATAGCCGCCATCGATCAGCCACAGCCGGAAGCTGCGGCCGGCGAACGCGTAGTTGATGCCGAAGCTCATCGCCACGTAGGCCAGGCCGGTCAGGAAGCCTGCGTGCAGGGCGATGAACAGCGGCGGATCCGGGCGCAGGATGATCGCGAACGCAGCGGCCGCGACCAGCGCGGCGACGAACGCGGTGCCGAACACCATGCCCGGGTGGCCCTTCGGCGGCGCGTCGGGGTCGATGCCGTTCTCCCGGCACCATGCGTGCTTGAACAACGGTCCGTACCAGATCCCGCCAAGCAGGAAGGCGGACACCGCCGCCACCAGGACCGCCAGCCAGTTGATGTCGATGAAGTTCGGCATGCCATGTCTCCCCAGGGTGCCCGGCCGCGAGCTTACGCCGCGCGGCCTTTACCAGGTTGCGCGAAGGTCAGCGCGCGGCGTCCGGATACGCACGCGGCAGGTCGCCGCCGGGCCGCAGGTAGCGGTCGCGCAGTTCGGTCTGGCGTGAACGCATCGGGATCGCGCGGCCGTCCAGCCACACCTGGCGGGCGACGCTGGCGACGTCGAGCGGATCGCCGCTCCACAGCACCAGGTCGGCGCGCTGGCCCACGGCGATGCTGCCCACTTCATTGCCGACGCCGAAGCTGCTGGCCGGCACCGAGGTCAGCCCGGCCAGCGCGGCCTCCCACGGCAGCCCGTTGGCCACCGCGTTGCCCGCCAGCTGGCGGATCTTGCGCGCGTTGTGGGAGGCATCGCCGGCCTGCGAGAACGAGACCCGCACGCCAGCCGCGTGCAGGCGCGCCGCGTTTTCCAGGGTGGCGCCGATCTCGTCGAAGTCGTTCGGCAGGTTGCCGAGCGCATCCACGAACACCGGCACCCCGGCGGCGGCCAGTTGCGGCGCGACCTTCCACCCTTCGGCGGCGCCGAGCAGGGCGATGCTGACCCCGCGCTGCTTCGACCAGCGCAGCAGGCGGGTGATGTCGGCGGCACGCTGGATGCGCACCAGCACGCGGCCACCGCCGCCGAAATAGCGGGCCAGGGTGGTGCGCCCGGCCGGGGTGAGCAGGGCGAAGCGGGAGTCCGCCGGGATCCGTCCGCGCACCTCGTCGACGAGCTGGTCCAGCAGCATCCACTGCGCCGCGCGCGAGCTGCCGCTGAGCGAGGCGGCTTCGCCACCCAGGGTCATGAACAGGGTGCGCGGGCCGATCGCGTCCAGGCTGCCGTCCAGCCGCACCGCGCCGCCCTGGCCGCCGATGAAGGAGCCGCCGGCACGGGTGCCCGCCGACAGCAGCGTCCAGCCGATGCCTTCCACCCGCGCCACCGGCACCAGCACCGATTCCGGGTTGTAGGCCAGGGTCACGTCGAACTCCGGGCGCACCTGCATGTCGGCGGCGTTGGCGCCAAGCGCGAGGGTGTTGTCGACGGTGGCGGACTCGCCGGAAACCTCTTCCACTCCGATGTCGGTGACGCCGCCGAACAGCGCCGGGGTCAGCGGCTTGCCCTGCGCGTCCAGCACGCTGGTGCCGGGCGCGGCCAGGCCGCTGCCGACCGCGGCGATGCGGCCATTGCGCACCAGCACGTCGGCCGCCTGCAGGGTGCCGCGCGCGCTGGCGGTGTGCACGGTGGCATTGCGGATCAGCAGGTCCTGCGCGGAGGCGATGCCGGTCGTGGCCAGCAGCGCGACCGCCACCGCGAGGCGCTTCAGGGACGCGGCGCTCATCGCACGCCTCCACGCAGCAGGTCCTGGCCAAGCAGGAAGTCCGACTTCGGTTGCCGCGCCGGATCGCGGCGGTCATACATCCGCGCGCCATCCACGTACACCTGTTCGGCCTGCGCGTAGCTGCTGAACGGGTTGCCGTTCCACAGGACAACGTCGGCCATCTTGCCGGCCTCCAGGGTGCCGGTCTGCTCGAGGATGCCCATCGCCTTGGCCGGGTTCTGGGTGATCCAGCGGATCGCGTGTTCCGGGGTGATGGCGATCCCGGCGCGCCCCGCGCTGGCGATCACCTTGGCCGCTTCCTGGTTGAGCCGCTGGATGCCTTCGGCCGAATCCGAATGCACGATCGCGCAGCCACCGGGCGCGCGGTCGACCAGCGCGATGTTCTCCTGGATGCCGTCGAAGCTTTCCATCTTGAATCCCCACCAGTCCGCCCAGAGCGCACCGCACACGCCTTCGGCGGCCAGCCGGTCGGCGATCTTGTAGGCCTCCACGCCGTGGTGGAAGGCGGCGATCCTGAAGCCGAACTCCTTCGCCAGGTCGAGCATGATCGCCATCTCGTCGGCGCGGTAGCAGTGGATGTTGACGCGGATGTCGCCGTTGATCGCGGCGGCCAGGGTGTCCTGCTTGAGGTCGCGCTTGGCCTCGGCTTCCTTGCCGCCTTCGTTGCGCTTCTTCATGTATTCGGCGGCATCCGCGAACGCGGCGCGATAGCCGGCGATGTTGCCCATCCGCGTCGACGGCCCGCCCTTGCTGCCGTACACGCGCTTGGGGTTCTCGCCGCAGGCCATTTTCAGGCCCCACGGCGCGCCCGGGAACTTCATGCCCTGGTAGCTCACCGAGGACACGTTCTTGACGGTGACGCCGCGGCCGCCGATCAGGTTGGCGCTGCCGGGCAGGATCTGCAGCGAGGTCACGCCACCGGCGAGGGCGGCGTGGAAGCCGGGGTCCTGTGGCCAGATCGAATGCTCCGCCCAGACCTGCGCGGTCACCGGCGCGGTCGCCTCGTTGCCGTCGCTGTGCGCGCTGGCGCCGGGGCTGGGGTACACGCCGAGGTGCGAATGGATGTCGATGATGCCGGGGGTGACCCACTTGCCGGTGGCGTCGACGCGGACTGCATCGGCGGTGGTTTCAAGACCGTTGCCGACCGCCGCGATCTTTCCGTCGCGCAGCAGCACGTCGGCATCGTCCAGGCGCTGGCCGTTGCCGATCAGCACGGTGGCGTGCTGCAGCAGCACCGGCGGCGACATCACCCGCTGGTAGGTGGCCGGATACGGATCGGCGGCGAAGTCGTAGGGCTTGTCGGTGGCTGCGGACTTCGGCGGCGTGCCGGCGCAACCCGCCAGCAAGGCCACCGCGAGCGCGGCGGTCAATGGTTTCATTCGGTCATCCCCGTTGCACGGCGTGCAATGGCCAACCCTAACCCGGCCGGCCGCGCCGCGCCACATGACCGATGTCATGGCCGCGTGTGAGAATCGCGACCAACGAAAACGCGGTGGCGAACGGCATGAAGGACAAGCAGGCGATCGTCGACAACTGGCTGCCGCGCTACACCGGGGTGCCGCTGGACGGCTTCGGCGAACACATCCTGCTGACCAACTTCGGCGGCTACCTCGGCCATTTCTCGGCGATGACCGGGGCCCCGGTGGTCGGCGTCGACCGGCCGATGCCCAGCGCCACCGCCGACGGCATCACCATGATCAATTTCGGCATGGGCAGTCCGAACGCGGCCACGGTGATGGACCTGCTGTCGGCGATCTGCCCGAAGGCGGTGCTGTTCCTCGGCAAGTGCGGCGGCCTGAAGAAGAAGAACCAGCTCGGCGACCTGGTGCTGCCGATCGCCGCGATCCGCGGCGAAGGCACCAGCGACGACTACCTGCCGCCGCAGGTGCCGGCGCTGCCCGCGTTCGCGCTGCAGCGCGCGGTGTCGACCATGATCCGCGACCTCGAGCTGGACTACTGGACCGGCACCGTCTACACCACCAACCGCCGGGTCTGGGAGCACGACGCGAACTTCAAGGAGAAGCTGCGGGCGATGCGCTGCATGGCGATCGACATGGAAACCGCGACCATCTTCGCCGCCGGCTTCGCCAACCGCATCCCGTGCGGTGCGCTGCTGCTGGTCAGCGACCAGCCGATGATCCCGGAAGGCGTCAAGACCGAGGCTTCCGACGCGCGCGTCTCCGCCGATTTCGTGCAGAACCACATCAAGGTCGGGATCGAGGCGCTGCGCCTGATCCGCCGCCATGGCAAGTCGGTGCGGCACCTGCGCTTCGACGAGTGATGCGCATGCCGCGTCCACGCCGGTGCGGGCATGATCGAGGTCCACCGAAGCGGAGCGCGCGATGACCACACCCGTTGCCGTGACGTCCTTCTGGCGCGATGCCGGGATGGCCAAGTGGTTCGGCGGCGGCGATGCGTTCGACGCCGAATGCCGCGATCGTTTCCTTGATGCCCACCACGCCGCCGCGCGGCGCGAGCATGCGCACTGGATGGACGATGCCGAGGGCGCGCTGGCGCTGCTGATCCTGCTCGACCAGATCCCGCGCAACGTGTTCCGCGGCAGCGGGCACGCGTTCGCCAGCGATGGGCTTGCGCGCCAGTACGCGACGCAGGCCCTCGCGGCCGGCTTCGATGCCGCCAGCGAGCCGGAACTGCGGATGTTCTTCTACCTGCCGTTCGAGCATTCGGAAGACATGGCCGACCAGGATCGCGCGGTCGAGCTGTTCGCGGCGCTGGGCAACGACAACCTGCTGGCCTACGCGAACGCGCATCGCGACGTGATCGCGCGTTTCGGCCGCTTTCCGCATCGGAATGCCGCACTTGGCCGTAGCAATACCCCTGACGAGCAGGCGTGGCTGGACGCCGGCGGCGGTTTCTAGGGGGTTCCGATGGAATGCGCATTGCTGTGGTTCCGCAACGACCTGCGGCTGGCCGACAACCCGGCGCTGGACGGCCTGCTGCGCGCGGGGCTGGCGCCGATCCCGGTCTACATCCATGCACCGGACGAACATGGCGGGTGGGCGCCGGGTGCGGCCTCCGACGCCTGGCGTTTGCGTTCGCTACGCGCACTCGATGCCGACCTGCGCGCGCGCGGCTCGCGGCTGCAGGTGCTGCACGGACCCACGCATGACGTGCTGGCGCAGCTGGTGGCCGCGACCGGTGCGAAGGCGGTGTACTGGAACCGGCGCTACGAACCGGCGATCGAAGCACGCGATGCGGCGGTCAAGCAGGCGTTGCGCGCGGATGGCATCGATGCGCGCAGCCACAGCGGCGCGCTGCTGTTCGAGCCGTGGCAGGTGCAGAGCCTGGCCGGCGATCCGTACAAGGTGTTCACCCCGTTCTGGCGCACCGCGCTGAAGCAGTGGCGGCTGCCGGCATTGCAGGCAGTACCGGAGCGGCTGCCGGCACCACCGGCATTGCCGGGCGTGGTCGCCATCGATGCGCTCGGGCTGGCGCCCAGGCTGCCGTGGGACCGCGGGTTCTGGGACGAATGGGTGCCCGGCGAGGCCGGTGCGCACGCGGCGCTGGATCGCTTCGCGACCGATGCGCTCGACGGCTACGGCGGCAATCGCGACATCCCGTCGCTGCGCGGTACCTCGCGGCTGTCGCCACACCTGCATTTCGGCGAAATCGCGCCATGGCGGATCGCGCATCGGCTGCAGGATGCGCTGCCCGCGAGCGACCGCGAGCACTACCTGCGCGAACTCGGCTGGCGCGAATTCGGCCATCACCTGCTGCACCATTTCCCGCACACGCCGGATGCCAACTTCAACCCGCGCTTCGACGACTTCGGCTGGGCCACGCCCACCGACGCCCAGCTCGATGCCTGGCGGCACGGCCGCACCGGCATCCCGATCGTGGATGCGGGGATGCGCGAGCTGTGGGCCACCGGCTGGATGCACAACCGGGTACGGATGATCGTGGGCAGCTTCCTGACCAAGCACCTGCGCGTGCACTGGGCGCATGGCGCGCGCTGGTTCTGGGGCACGCTGGTGGACGCGGACCTCGCCAACAACACGCTGGGCTGGCAGTGGGTGGCCGGCACCGGCGCCGACGCCGCGCCCTACCACCGGGTGTTCAACCCGGTGCTGCAGGCGCAGAAGTTCGATCCGCAGGGCGCGTACATCGCCCGTTGGGTACCGGAGCTGGCCGGACTGCCGGCGGCGCAGCGGCATGCACCGTGGACGGGCGTGACCCCGCGCGGCTACCCGCGTCCCGTGGTCGACCTGGCGGCGGGCCGGGCAGGCGCACTGGCGGCGCTGGCCGGGATCCGCGCGCCACGCTGAGCCTCAATAGGCGCGCAGGTTCGGGTCCAGCAAGGCCCAGGCGTTGATCCCGCCTTCGACGTTGTACAGCTCGCGGAAGCCGAGCCTGCGGAAGTGCTCGGCGGCCTCGGCGCTGCGTGCGCCGCTGCGGCACAGGAAGGCCAGCGCGGTGTCCTTCGGCAGTGCTTCCAGTTCGGCCACGCCGTGGTCGACGTGGCGGTAGGCCACCGGTGCTTCCGCGAGCAGTCGCTCATCCAGCGGGCGCACGTCGACCAGCACCAGGCTGCCGTCCCGCACGCGGTCGCGCGCCTGCGCCGGGGTCAGGGCGCGGACCTTGGCCGGCGCGTTCGGGTTGTCGATCACCAGGCCCTTGCCGCGGGCATCATCGGCCCAGTCGATCGACATCCCGCGCGCGCGCTGCGCGCTGGCGAGGTCGAACTGGGCGCGGATCCCGGCGGATTCGCTGGTGATGGCGGACTCGTCGCGCTGCGCCAGTTGCAGGCGCGCGTTGAAGGCGTTGTCGATCTCGATCTGCAGGGCGAAATCGTCGCCGGCATCGGCAATGGCCTGCTTCAGCATCGCGGCGGCGGCGGGGGTGATGGTGATCTGCGGCGGGGTGCGGTCCGGTGCCGGCAGGCCAAGCGCGGCATGCAGTTCGCCGCTGCCGGCCATCTGCAGGATGATGTCGGAGCCGCCGACCAGTTCGCCGCCGATGTACAGCTGCGGGATCGTCGGCCACTCGCCGTAGGCCTTGATGCCTTCGCGGATCTCCGGGTCGGCCAGCACGTCGACGTGGGCGTAGGCGGCGCCGGTCGCGTCCAGCGCGCCGACTGCCTTGGAGGAGAAGCCGCATTGCGGCGCGCGCGGGTTGCCCTTCATGAACAGGACGACGGGGTTGGCGGCGAGCAGGGTTTCGATGCGGGTGCGGACGGCGGGGTCGAGGGACATGGGGATGTTCCGGGTGCGGGGAGTGGGATTTTACGCCGTGGCGAGCAAAGCCTTGGCAACGGGCAGGGCGGCCCCAGTCCAGCGCGCATGCATCGCCACCGACGGATGCAGCCCATCCTCGGCCAGCATCGCTGGCGCATCGCCGCCATCACGGCTGATCCCGGTGATGTCCACGAAGGCCACCCCATGCGCCGCGCACACCTCGCGCGCGGCGGCGTTGTAGGCATCCAGTTCGTCGGCGATCTGTTGCAGGTCGCGGCCTGACGCGCGGGCGAACGGGGTCACGCCCCAGTCCGGGATCGACAGCACCAGCACCCGATCCGCGCGTGCGTTCGCCAGCGCGATGGTGCGTTGCAGGAGGCGGGTGAATTCGCCGAGGTAGTCGTCGACGTCGCGGCCGCGGTACTGGTTGTTGACGCCGATCAGCAGCGACACGAAGCCCCATTCGCCCAGCGGCTTGGCGGCGTCCATCGCGGCGGAGAGTTCGTCGGTGGTCCAGCCGGTGGTGGCGATGATGCGGGGATCGGCAATCGCGACGCCGGCTTCGCGCAGGCCCTGCGCGAGCAGCATCGGCCAGCGCCCGTGTTCCTCGACGCCTTCGCCGATGGTGTAGCTGTCGCCGAGGGCGAGATACGACAGCTGCGCCTGCGGCAGCGCGGACACGCTCAGGCCACGGCGGCGCGCTGGCCGGCACTGGCGGCGCGACGCGACAGCACGCGCTCGATGCGGGCGAACACTTCGCGCAGCATCGGCGCCTCCGGCAGCAGGGTGACCCGGAAGTGGTTGCGGTAGGGCACGTTGAAGCTGGAGCCGGGCACGATCAGCACGTCTTCGGTTTCCAGCATTTCCAGCGCGAACGCGTGGTCGTCGAGGCCATGCGCGGCGTCGCCGACGATCGCCGGGAAGCCATACAGCGCGCCCGCCGGCGCGACCAGCGAGAGGTGTTCGCTGGCGGCGCAGCTTTCGACCAGCGCCTTGCGGGTTTCGTACAGGCGGCCGCCGGGGCGCACCAGTTCGCCGATGGTGTCGGCGCCGTGCAGGGCCTGCTCGATCGCGAACTGCCCCGGCACGTTGGCGCACAGGCGCAGCGCGCCGAGCAGGTCCATCGCGTGGTGGTAGTCGCCGCTGGCCAGCGGGTCGCCGCTGAGCACCGCCCAGCCCACCCGCCAGCCGCAGGCGCGGTGCACTTTCGACAGGCCGCCGAAGCTCAGGCATGGCAGGTCGCCGGCGAGCGGGGCCAGCGGCTGGAAGCTGTGGTCGTCGTAGAGGATGCCGTCGTAGATCTCGTCGGCCATCAACAGCAGGCGGTGTTTCGCGGCGATGGCGACGATGCGCTCCAGCAACGCGCGCGGGTAGTTCGCGCCGGTCGGGTTGTTCGGGTTGATCAGGACGATGGCGCGGGTGCGCGGCGATACCAGCGACTCGATCTGCTCGGGGTCGGGCAGGAAGCCGTTGGCTTCGTCGCAGCGGTAGTAGACCGGGCGGCCGTCGTTGAGGATGGTCGCGGCGGACCACAGCGGATAGTCGGGCGAGGGCAGCAGGACTTCGTCGCCCGGGTTGAGCAGGGCGCGCAGGGAGATGTCGATCAACTCGCTGACGCCGTTGCCGATGAACACGCGCTCGGGCGAGGCGTTCGGGGTGCCGCGCTGGCGATGGAAGGCGGCGATCGCCTCGCGCGCTTCCGGCAGGCCCTGCTGGTGGGTGTAGGGATCGGTGCGGGCGATGTGGTCGGCGATCGCGCGCTGCAGGTGTTCCGGCGCGCGGAAGCCGAAGGCGCCGGGGTTGCCGATGTTGAGCTTGATCAGGGTGCGGCCCTGGGCCTCCAGTTCGCGGGCCCGCCGGGCCAGTTCACCGCGGATTTCGTAGCGGACTTCGGACAGGCGGGTGCGGGTCTGGAGGGTGGGCGGGGGCATTGGCACGGAAAGTGAGGGAAAACGAGGGTGCAAGCCTAGCGGAAAGCGCGGCCAGATGCCGCGCAAGCGGGGTTTCTCGCAGCAACGGCGCCTACCGCCGGGTGGTTCGCTCCGCGGCTCAAAACGCCACTTGCGACCACGGGTAGAATCGCCGCATGACCGCATTCCAACGCGCATGACCCCCCTTCAGGCCATTGGCTGGCGGTGGACGCAGGCCAGCCTCGACCCCGCCTGGGTCGAACTGATCGCGGCGCATCCGCAGGCGCGGCAGGCGCGGATCAGCGAACAGCATCGCAGCGGTTACCTGGTTGCCGAATCCGTCGATGCCTCGCATCGCGCCGAGTCGTTGCCGGAATGGCAGCGCGGCGGCAGCTACCGCAGGGGCGAGATCACCCCGGAATCGCGGCCCGCGGTCGGCGACTGGGTCCTGGTCGAAGGCGAGGCGCCGAACGCGCTGCGCATCGTCGCGTTGCTGCCGCGGTTCTCCGCGATCAAGCGCGGCGCCGCCGGCGAGCACTACAAGCAGCAGGTGATCGCCGCCAACATCGACACCGTGTTCGTGGTTTGCGGGCTGGATGCGGATTTCAACCCGCGCCGGATCGAGCGCTACCTGCTGCTGGTCGGCGGCAGTGGCGTGCAGCCGGTTGTCGTGTTGACCAAGTCCGACAAGGAGGGTGCCGACGTCGAGGCCGCGCTGCAGGAACTGCTCGCGCTGGGCGTGCCGGTGCTGGCGGTGAATGCCAAGGATCGCGCCAGCGTGGCCGGCCTGGAACCGTGGCTGGGCGAGGGCCAGAGCATCGTCCTGGTCGGCAGTTCCGGCGCCGGCAAGTCCACGCTGACCAACACCCTGCTTGGCCTCGAGAAGATGAAGACCGGCGCGGTGCGCGCGGGCGACGACCGCGGCCGCCACACCACCACCCATCGCGCGTTGATCGCACTGCCGTCCGGGGCGTGCATGATCGATACCCCCGGCATGCGCGAACTGAAGCCGACCGGCGAGGAAGTGGTGGCCGAAAGCTTCGCCGACATCGAGGCACTGGCCGCCAGCTGCAAGTTCAACGACTGCCGGCACCAGCAGGAACCCGGCTGCGCCGTGCGCGAGGCGATCGCCAGCGGCGCGGCGGATGCGCAACGCGTGGCCAACTTCTTCAAGCTGCGCAGCGAGGTGGCCGGTGCCGCCAACATGCTGGCCACGCGGCTTGCCCAGAAGGCGGACGCGAAGGTCGGCAACAAGGCCTTCTACAAGCGCGTGGACGACAAGTATGGAAGGCACTGAGCCGACCGCCTCCGCATTCGCCCCCGCCATCGCCCACCACGCCGCGCTGGATGCGCGGATGGCGAAGGCGGCGCGGGCGATCCGCCTGCTCAGCCTGGTCAGCTGGCCGGCCGGCGAGCAACAGGCCTTCCTCGCCGACTTCGCGCGCGGGCAGGCGCGGCTGCCGGCGCACCAGTACCCGAAGCATGATTTCTCCGACGAACGCCGCGAGTTCGACGCGATCGCCGCCGCCGCCGATCCCGCGCATCCGCTCGGGGTGTACCTGATCGAATCCGCGCGCAGCTGGGCGGTCGCGGCGGAACTGCTGGAGAACCTTGGCTCGCCGCGGGTCACCGAGCTTTCGGTGGCGTTGTTCGGCAAGCCCGACTACACCCTGCCGGGCGGCGCCACCACCCGCGAGGCGGCCAACCACTTCATCGCCAGCGCCGACGAACTCGACCGCGAGCTGCTGGCACCGTCCGAGCAGGTGGCGATCTCGGCGACCTCGCTGGGGATGCAGCTGCAGGCCGCGCTGGACGACTACTTCGACGCGCGGGTGATCAGCGTCGAACTGGACCCGGAGCTGATCGCCAAGGCCGCGGCGGGGCCGAACCGGATCCGCCTGCGCGCCGGCGCCGCGTTCTCCGACTACGACCTGCACCAGTTGCTCCAGCACGAGGCCTTCGTGCACTCGCTGACCGCGCTCAACGGCCAGCAGCAGGCGGTGCTGCCGAGCATGGCGCTGTCCTCGCCGCGCACCACCGCCACCCAGGAAGGGCTGGCCACCTTCGCCGAGCAGATCACCGGCAGCATCGACATCGAGCGCATGAAGCGGGTCAGCCTGCGGATCGAGGCGGTGGCGATGGCGCTGGACGGCGCGGACTTCCTGCAGGTGTTCCGCTACTTCCTGGACGCCGGCCAGAACGAGGTCGAGAGCTTCACCTCCGCGCAGCGGGTGTTCCGCGGGGTGCCGACCACCGGCGGCGCGGCGTTCACCAAGGACACCGTGTACCTGCGCGGGCTGATCGGCGTGCACACCTTCTTCCGCTGGGCGCTCAAGCACCGCAAGCTGCGGCTGTGCCGGCTGCTGTTCGCCGGCAAGATGACCCTGGCCGACGTGCAGCGCTTCGAGCCGCTGTTCGACAGCGGCGACCTGGCCCCGCCGCGCTGGCTGCCGCACTGGGTGGAGCGCGCCAACGGGCTGGCCGGGATGCTGGCGTTCTCGCTGTTCGCCAACCGCATCCGGCTGGAGCAGATCGTGGATGCGGAAAGCGTGTCCGACCTGTGAGGCGCGCGGTCAGTCCAGCCAGTTCATGAAGCCGGTGATGATCAGCGCGTTGCTGAAGTCGATGAAGAACGCACCCACCAGCGGCGCCACCAGGAACGCGCGCGGGGCAACGCCGTAGCGTTCGACCAGGGTGCGCATCACCGCCATCGCGTTGGCGGTGGTGCCGAGCATGAAGCCGATGAAGCCGCCGCTCATCACCGCGGCGTCGTAGTCGCGGCCCATCGCGCGCAGCACCAGCAGGCAGAACACCGACACCAGCAGCGCCTGCAGGCCCAGGTTGACCAGCAACGGCAGCGCAAGCCCGGCCAGCTCCCACAGCTTGAGGTTCATCAGCGCCACCGACAGGAACAGCGCCAGGCACACGTTGCCGACCAGGTCGGTGGTCGGCACCGACAGCCGGATCCAGCCGGTGCGGTCGTCGATGTTGCGGACCGCCGCGCCGACCAGCATCGCGCCCACGTACGCGGGCAGGGTCACGCCGGTGGCGGAGATCCAGCTGCTGACCGAGGCGCCCAGCCACATCGCCACCAGCAGCACCACGATGCTCTTCAGCGCGGCATGCTCGCGCTGCGATTCGGTGGCGACGTCCACGCTGCGTTCCTCGGGCGGCGCGCGGTGGTCCTCGGGGTGGGTGGAGCGCAGCTGGTAGCGGCGGATCAGCACCGTCGCCACCGGCCCGCCGATCAGCCCGCCGCAGACGATCCCGGCCATCGCCGAGGCCACCGCGATCGACTCCGCGCCGGCCACCCCGGCCTGCTCGAACAGCGGCGCGAAGGCCAGGCCGGTGGCCGGGCCGCCGGTCAGGGTGGTGGAACCGGCCAGCACGCCGAACAGCGGGTGCAGGCCGAACCCCATCGCCACCGCGATCCCCAGCAGGTTCTGCACGATCGCGAAGCCGCTGGCCAGCAGCAGGAACACCAGCACCTGGCGGCCGCTGATCTTCAGCAGCCACAGGCTGGCATTGATGCCGATGGTGGTGAAGAACGCGACCATCAGCGGCCCCTGCAGGGCGGTGTCGAGGCTGAACAGGGTGGTGCCGCGGCCGTGCGCGGCCCATGCGGCCAGCGCGAACACCAGCCCGCCGACCACCGGCGGCGGCAGGTTGTAGCGGGCCAGGAACGGGACCACGCGGCACAGGCCGTAGCCCAGGAACAGCGCCAGCCCGGCCAGGGCGAGGGTCTGGACGGCGTCGAGTTGCAGCATCGGCAAGGGTCCCGGGCCGGGCCACGCGGGCGGAGCCGGTATCATCACCCATTCGCATCCCCGGGACCGTCCAGATGTCCGACACCCCCAGCAACGACGAGCTCAAGCAGGCGGCACTCGATTACCACCGGCTGGAGCCGCGCGGCAAGATCAAGGTCGCCGCGACCAAGCCGATGGTCACCCAGCGCGACCTCGCGCTCGCCTATTCGCCGGGCGTGGCCTACGCCTGCGAGGCGATCGTGGCCGATCCCAACGAAGTCAGCAGCCTGACCGCGCGCGGCAACCTGGTCGGGGTGATCACCAACGGCACCGCGGTGCTCGGGCTGGGCGACATCGGCGCGCTGGCCGGCAAACCGGTCATGGAAGGCAAGGGCGTGCTGTTCCAGAAGTTCGCCGGGATCGACGTGTTCGACATCGAACTCAACGAGCGCGACCCGGACAAGCTGGTCGAGATCATCGCGGCGATGGAACCGACCTTCGGCGGCATCAACCTGGAGGACATCAAGGCGCCGGAGTGCTTCATCGTCGAGCGCAAGCTGCGCGAGCGGATGAACATCCCGGTGTTCCACGACGACCAGCACGGCACCGCGATCATCGTCGGTGCGGCGGTGCTGAACGCGCTGGAAGTGGCCGGCAAGAAGATCGAAGAGGTGAAGCTGGCCACCTCCGGCGCCGGCGCGGCCGGCATCGCCTGCCTGGACATGCTGGTGGCGCTGGGCATGAAGCCGGAACACATCCTGGCGGTGGACCGCGACGGCGTGCTGTACACCGGCCGCGAGCACCTGGACCCGGACAAGCAGCGCTACGCGCGCGACACCGACAAGCGCAGCCTCGCCGAGATCGTGGCCGGCGCCGACATCTTCCTGGGCCTGTCCGCCGGCGGCGTGCTGAAGCCGGAAATGGTGGCGGCGATGGCCGAACGCCCGATCATCCTGGCGCTGGCCAACCCGTACCCGGAGATCCTGCCGGAGGACGCCAGGGCGGTGCGCCCGGACTGCATCATCGCCACCGGCCGCAGCGACTACCCGAACCAGGTCAACAACGCGCTGTGCTTCCCGTACATCTTCCGCGGCGCGCTGGACGCGGGCGCCACCGAGATCAACGAGGCGATGAAGCTGGCCTGCGTGCGCGCGATCGCCGCGCTGGCGCGCAAGGAAGCCTCCGACCTCGGCAGCGCCTACGGCGGCGAGGTGCCGAAGTTCGGCGCCGAGTACCTGATCCCGCGCCCGTTCGACCCGCGCCTGCTGACCATGCTGGCGCCGGCGGTGGCGCAGGCGGCGATGGATTCCGGCATCGCCCAGCGGCCGATCGCCGACCTCGACGCCTACCGCGAGACCCTGGCGCAGTTCATCTACCGCACCAGCCTGATGATGAAGCCGGTGTACGAGCGCGCGCGCAAGGACAAGAAGCGCGTGGCCTACGCCGAGGGCGAGGAACACGTGGTCCTGCAGGCGGTGCAGACGGTGATCGACGAAGGCCTGGCCTTCCCGATCCTGATCGGGCGGCCAGGGGTGATCGAGAACCGGATCGCCAAGCTCGGCCTGCGGATGAAGGCCGGGGTCGATTTCGAGCTGACCAACATCGGCGCCGATCCGCGCTTCGACGACTACTGGCGCCAGTACCACGCCCTCACCGAGCGCCGCGGGGTGACCCCCAGCGCCGCCCGCAACCTGCTGCGCTCGCGGCCCACCATCATCGCCGCGCTGATGGTCGAGCGCGGCGAGGCGGACGCGATGATCACCGGCATCGTCGGCCGCTTCCACAAGAAGCTGGGCTACCTGCGCAGCGTGTTCGACTTCGAGCCGGGGGTGACCGGCACCGCGGCGATGACCGGGGTGATCAACGACCACGGCGCCTGGTTCTTCGTCGACACCCACGTGCAGCTGGACCCGACCGCCGAACAGATCGCCGAGGCCACCCTGATGGCCAGCTACCGGCTGAAGCTGTTCGGGATCGAGCCGAAGGTGGCGCTGCTGTCGCATTCCAACTTCGGCAGCCACCAGGACGCCAGCGCGCTGAAGATGCGCCGCGCCTTCGAGATCATCCGCGCGCGCATGCCGAAGCTGGAGATCGACGGCGAGATGATGGCGGACACCGCCTGGGACGAGGCGCTGCGCCAGCGGATCTTCCCCAACACCCGCCTCAAGGGCCGCGCCAACCTGCTGGTGATGCCGAACCTGGACGCCGCCAACATCGGCTACAACATGATCCGGGTCGCCACCGGCGGGGTCGCGATCGGCCCGATCCTGATGGGCCTGGACCAGCCGGCGCACATCCTGACCCCGGCCTCGTCCTCGCGGCGGGTGGTCAACATGACCGCGATCGCGGCGGTGGAAGCGCAGATCCGGGCCAGCATGGGGGCTTCGGACAAAAAATCCGGGTAAAACCAGCATCGAGCTGCGGCGCAGCATCGCGCCGCCCGGAACGCTTGCTAGACTCGCCGCTCACGGCTGATGGAGCGCGCGATGAACTGGCTCAACGAAATGCTGCAAAACGATCCCGACCCGCAGGAATCGCGGGAGTGGATCGAATCGCTGAAGGCGGTCATCGACCACGGCGGCGCCGCGCGCGCGCACCAGCTGCTGGAAGGCATGGTCGAGCTGACCCGCCGCGCCGGCGCGCACCTGCCGTTCGCGCCCACCACCGAATACATCAACACCATCCCCACACACCTGGAGCCGGCGTTCCCGGGCGACGCCACCATGGAGTGGCGGATCCGCTCGATGATCCGCTGGAACGCGATGGCGATGGTGGTGCGCGCCAACCGCAAGCCGGGCGAGCTGGGCGGCCACATCGCCAGCTTCGCGTCCTCCGCCACCCTGTACGACGTCGGCTTCAACCATTTCTGGCGCGCGCCCTCGGAGAATCACCCGGGTGACCTGCTGTACATCCAGGGCCACAGCTCGCCGGGCATCTACGCGCGTGCGTTCCTGGAGGGCCGGATCAGCGAATCGCAGCTCGACAACTTCCGCATGGAAGTGGACGGCCGCGGCATCAGCAGCTACCCGCATCCGTGGCTGATGCCGGACTTCTGGCAGACGCCAACGGTGTCGATGGGCCTGGGCCCGCTGGCCGCGATCTACCAGGCGCGCAGCTGGAAGTACCTGGAGGCGCGCGGGCTGATGCCGAAGACCGACCGCAAGGTCTGGTGCTTCCTCGGCGACGGCGAGACCGACGAACCCGAATCCCTGGGCGCGATCTCGGTGGCCGGCCGCGAAGGCCTGGACAACCTGGTGTTCGTGATCAACTGCAACCTGCAGCGCCTGGACGGCCCGGTGCGCGGCAACGGCAAGATCATCCAGGAACTGGAAGGCGCGTTCCGCGGCGCCGGCTGGAACGTGGTCAAGACCATCTGGGGCAGCTACTGGGATCCGCTGCTGGCCAAGGACACCAACGGCATCCTCAAGAAAGTGATGATGGAGACCGTCGACGGCGAGTACCAGAACTGCAAGGCCTTCGGCGGCGCGTACACCCGCGAGCACTTCTTCGGCAAGACCCCGCAGACGCTGGCGATGGTCGCCAACATGAGCGACGACGACATCTGGCGCCTCAACCGCGGCGGCCATGACCCGCACAAGGTGCATGCCGCCTACGACAACGCCATGAAGACCACCGGCCAGCCCACCGTGATCCTGGCCAAGACGGTCAAGGGCTACGGCATGGGCACCGCCGGCGAGGCGCTGAACCCCACCCACCAGACCAAGAAGCTGGACAACGACGCCGTGCGCGCGTTCCGCGACCGCTTCAAGCTGCCGATCGACGACGACCAGCTGAAGGACGGCGCGGTGCCGTTCTACCGCCCGGACGAGAAGTCGCCGGAACTGGAATACATGCGCGAACGCCGCGCCCGGATGGGCGGCTACCTGCCGCAGCGCCGGCGCAAGGCCAGCCAGCAGCTGGAAGTGCCCGCGCTGACCGCGTTCGAGCGCCTGCTGAAGTCCAGCGGCGAGCGCGAGATCAGCACCACCATGGCGTTCGTGCAGATGTTCAACATCATCCTGCGCGACAAGGTGATCGGCCCGCGCTGCGTGCCGATCGTGGCCGACGAGGCGCGCACCTTCGGCATGGAAGGCCTGTTCCGCCAGCTGGGCATCTACGCCCCGCAGGGCCAGAAGTACAAGCCGGTGGACGCCGACCAGCTGATGTTCTACCGCGAGGACGCGGCCGGGCAGGTGCTGGAGGAAGGCATCACCGAGGCCGGCGCGTTCTCCAGCTGGCTGGCGCTGGCCACCAGCTACAGCAGCAACGACCTGGCCATGCTGCCGTTCTACATCTACTACTCGATGTTCGGCTTCCAGCGCGTCGGCGACTCCGCCTGGCAGGCCGGCGACATGCGCGCGCGCGGCTTCATGCTGGGCGCCACCGCCGGCCGCACCACCCTCAACGGCGAAGGCCTGCAGCACGAGGACGGGCAGTCGCAGGTGCAGGCCAGCTTCATCCCCAACGTGCGCAGCTACGACCCCACCTTCGCCTTTGAGGTGGTGACCATCGTCCAGCGCGGCATGCAGCGGATGATGGCGGAGCAGCAGGACGAGTACTGGTACCTCACCCTGATGAACGAGAACTACACCCACCCGGACATGCCGGAAGGCAGCGCCGAGGGGATCATCAAGGGCATGTACCTGCTGAAGGACGCCGGCAAGGGCAAGAAGGGCGAGCTGCGCGTGCAGCTGATGGGCAGCGGCACCATCCTGCGCGAGGTGATCGCGGCGGCGGATTTGCTGGACGCCGACTTCGGCATCAAGGCCGACATCTGGTCCTGCCCCAGCTTCAACGAACTGGCCCGCGACGGCGTGGACGCCGAACGCTGGAACCGCCTGCACCCCGAAGCCAAGGCCCCGCGCAAGCCGTGGGTCACCCAGCAGCTGGAAGGCCGCAGCGGCCCCGCCATCGCCGCCACCGACTACGTCCGCCACTTCGCCAACCAGGTCCGCGAATACGTGCCGATGCGCTACAGCGTCCTCGGCACCGACGGCTACGGCCGCAGCGACACCCGCGCCAACCTGCGCCGCCACTTCGAAGTGGACCGCTTCCACGTCGCCCACGCCGCGGTGGCTGCGTTGGCCGCCGATGGCAAGCTCACGCCGAAGGACGTGGCGCGCGCGATCAAGCTCTACAAGCTGGATGCGGAGAAGCCGAATCCGATTGG
>JADKKV010000006.1 GCA_016720345.1 Thermomonas sp.
GCTGTGAACAAAGCGCAGAACAAGGACACGCACCGTCCCCAGACAACTCACGCCAAGACCCGCTGACCCACCGCCGATGGCCAGCGCCGTTCCGCCTTCATTTCCTTCGCCCACGCGCCATCCTCCCTCGCGGGCGTCAACGCTTGAGCCACTTGCTCAACTGGCGACTGCCAGCTGCTTCGCCAATCCGATCCCCTTGAGCCAGCGTTGCCCCATGCGTGCGGCGACCTCGATCAGCTCGCTCGCTTCGCCCACGATCCGCCAATAGCCCGAGCCGATGGCCCGCACCCTCGTTTCCCAACGCTCCGGGCAAGCGTCGTAATGGGCCAGCGCGCCAGGGGCATCCTTCTTCAACGCGCAGCGCTTGCCGGGACGCAGCTGCACGCCGGTCCACTCCACCAATCCCACGTAGGCACGCAGGCTGAGGCCCAGGCGGATGCCCGGCGCGGCGGTGCCCGCAAGCGGACGTAGCGGGCGGTCGAGATCCTGTGGCGATTGAATATCGGCCAGGCGGCGCTGGATGCTGGTGTGGTCGGCGTCCGCCAACGCATCCGCCATGCCGGCGCGAATCGGGTTTAGGTCCACATAGGCCATGGCCGCAAGCAGCGCGCGTTCGTCGCACAACAGCTGGACCTTGAAGCGACCCTCCCAGAACCGGCCCTTGCAACCGTCCTCGGCATTGGCGGCACGCGCCACCGGCTCGGCAAGGCATTTCATGAACCAGGACAGGTCGGCCAGGCGGGTGCGCAGCACCGCCAGGCGTTCCGGCTGCTGGAGCAGGGCATCTCGCTTGCGGACGCGGGCGGCTTCGGTGTGTTCGCTCGGCGGGAACACGCGCACCCATCGGTTGGCGACATCGATGTCCGACCATGTACCGGTCGCCGCCGGCTCGATCTGCAGCACCAGGTGCAGGTGGTTGCTCATCACGGCGTAGGCGTGGATGGCGACTGCGAAGGATTCGGCCAGAAGCGCGATGCGTTGCTCGACCCAGTGCTTGCGATGTTCGAAGGACTGGCCGGTGTAGCGATCCTGCCCGCACAGGAAGGCGCGGCGCACGCAGCGCTGCACGCAATGGAAGGTGCCGGCGCTGGCGGGCGGGATCAGCAGGGAGCGCGCCGTTGTCATGGCGCCAGTGTTGCGGCCCACCGCGGGCGGCGCCATCGGAAAAATCTTGCGATCCGGTCGGGAAGCTCGGGAGTTGTGCGTGTCCTCGTCTTTCTTTGGACTGGCATCGGACCTCGCCCACCAAGCGGCGGCGTGCGCCGAAGACGGGCAAATAGTCGTCGCGAACTCGACCCGCCCGCACCGCCAAGCGTTTTTCGGACGCGCGAATGCCGCAAAGTCCGATGGAGCCCCATGCCGCAGCGCGCGACGCTGGCCGCATGAAAGTCGGCGATGTGCTCCGGTTGTTGCGTGAGGAGGGATGGCTGCTCGTCGCGACGCGCGGCAGCCATCGCCAGTTCAAGCACCCGTCGAAGCCGGGGCGCGTCACCGTGGCAGGCAAGCCCGGGGACGATTTGGCGGCGGGTACGCTGGCCAGTATCCTGAAGCAAGCAAGGCTCAAGAGGTGATCGCCATGCGCTACGCCATCGTCATCGAACAGGCCGGCTCGAACTATTCGGCCTATGCGCCTGACCTGCCCGGCTGCGTCGCCACCGGAAACAGCATCGCGGATGTCGAGGCGCGAATCCGCGAGGCCATCGTCTTCCACCTGGATGGCCTGCGCGAGGATGGCTTGCCATGGCCACCACCCAACAGCCAAGTCGATTACGTCGAGATCGCCGCGTAGCGAACGGCAATCGAAAAAAGGGGCCAGAGTGAATTTCCCGTCCTGGGTTCTCGAACGGGCGAATCAGGTGAACGGGAAATTCACTCTGGCCCCTTTTTTCGCGACGTGACGAAGACCCGCTTCTTCGGCCTCACCCGCGAATGCGGGCTGCATTTCGATGTGGCGGGGAGCGTTGCGGCCTGAGAAATTCGTCCTCGGGTACCGCCTGTTGACGGAAATCAGTCGCAGCTCGTGCGATTGCCGCCTGCTTGAATTACGCCAAGCAACTGGCGACAAAAAAGCAGGAATGACCCGTGAACTCGAAGATCAAAGTCAAGCTGCGCGTCTGGGCTTACGAGCAATTCTTAGAACCCATCGAAGACTTTTGTGATGACTTCCCGCGCAACATTGGTAATTTTTTTCTTGGGGTCCTAGAAGGAGTCGGTCAACTAATTCTTGCCCTCTTCATGGGCATTTTGGTTGGGTGTCTGTTCGCCATCCTGTGGCCTCCACTTGGGCTGTTCGTCGGTATCATCGTCTTCTTTTCGGCACTCGGCTGAACACGCAGGTGTTTCATGAAGAAGCGTTCGATCACGACCCGGCAAGAAGCCTTGGATCTCGAACAGGTGGTTGTCCATGCAGCCCGCAAAGCATTGCAGCAACTGACAGCTCAACACGATCCTTCGAATGCACTGAAGACGCTGTGGCAAATGAAATTCCGGCCTGTCGGATGTGATCCACTTGATTCGGACAGGCCGCTGAACCTCATCGAACAGATCAATCAGACGTTTACTTATATTGCATCTGCTCGCGCCGCCAAGGTTCTTCTTGAGCTCCATCCAGAGCTTGCGCCGCTCACACTAAATCTTGGCAACATCAAGGGCACAGACATTGAGTCGATACATGACGGCAAGCTTGCCTGCGAGGTTTTCGCGGCCGTCAATACGGGAAACAATCAAAAGCTGAAGAAGGACATTGCGAAGGTTGCGAAGACTGCCGCTAATCTCAGGTACGTGTTCTTCATGTGCCCGGGAATCACTGCTGGCCGGCAGAATGAACTGGAGCGTGCCCCCGGGGTCCGGGTCTGGTCAGTAGGTGGCGAAATTTGATCCCAGCAATTCGATCACCGAGTTCGCTTCGTCGCTCGACCTGATTTCAGACCATAACAGCGGACGTAGCCCCCTACACCGCCATCGACTGGCTCAGCTGGGTCCACGCCGGCGGCTGCGGCCACTCCGGGTCCTGGTTGCCCTCCAGCACGCGCCGCAGGTCGCGGCGGTCGAGTTGCGGCGCCAGCCAGTGCAGCAGGCCCAGTGCGTAGTCGCGCAGCACGCGGCCGCGCGGGATCACCGCCCAGGTGATGCATTCGGGGATTTCCGCGGGCGCCGGGATGATCCGCAGGTCGCCGTCTTCGCCGTGGGTCACCGCCATCTCCGCCAGCAGGCCGGCGCCCAGCCCGGCGCGCACGTAGGTCTTGATCAGGTTGGCGTCGCGCGCGGTCATCGCGATCTGCGGGGTGACGCTTGCGCCGGCGAACGCGCGTTGCAGCGAGGAATCCGCGCGGGTCGAGCTCTCGTAGCTGATCAGCGGGTGCCGGCCGAGTTCGGCCAGGGTCGGCGCGCGCTGCAGGCCGGCCAGCGGGTGCGTGTCCGGCACCAGCAATACCCGCCGCCAGCGGAACAGCGGCACCGCCATGCCACCCTGCGGCACGCTGCCGGTGGTGCTGATCAGGGCGAGGTCGGCCTGGTCGAGCTGCCCGAGCACGTCGGACTCACTGGCGGCCCGCAGGTCCACGCTGACCTGCGGGAATTCGCGCTTGATCGCCGCGATTGCCGGTGGCAGCACGTAGCGCGCCTGGGTGTGGGTGGTCGCAAGCAGCAACCGGCCGCTGTACTCCCCGCGCTCGTTGGCGGCATAGCTGCGGATGTTGGCGACCTCCGCCAGCACCTTGCGCGCATGCTCGATCACCCGCACGCCGGCCGGGGCGATGCTCTCCAGGCTGCGGCCACGGCGGGTGAACAGCTGGAAGCCGAGTTCGTCCTCCAATTGCTTGAGCTGCTTGGACAGGCCGGGCTGGGTGGCGTGCACGCGCTCGGCCGCCTGGGTGATGTTCAGCCGGGAATCGGCAATCGCGACCAGGTAGCGCAGCTGGGTCAGTGTCACGGCGGGATCCTTTCATCGCTATATGCGTATTGAGCGATGAATATATCGATGGGCTGCAGGCCTGTCCAGACGGACTTTATGCCTTGCCGGCATAAGCAAAGACGCCAGCGCCATTTTCCGCAACCGCTGCCACGCCCTAGCGTCACCGCATGTCCCCGCACCCGCCCGCCCTGTTCCCCCTGTTTGCCGACCTGCGCGGCCGCCGCGTGCTGGTGGTCGGCGGCGGCGCGGTTGCACGGCGCAAGGCGGAAGCGCTGCTGCAGGCTGGCGCCCGGGTACTTGTCGGCGCGCCGGTGCTGGAGCCGCAACTGGCGCAGTGGCTGGCGGCGGCCCGGATCGAACACCTTGCAGGCACCTTCGCGCCGGAGTGGCTGGACGCGGCCTGGCTGGTGATCGCGGCCACCGACGATGTCGCGACCAATCGCGCCGTGGTCGAAGCCGCCGATGCGCGCCGGATCTTCGCCAATGCGGTGGACGATGCCGGGCTGTCCCGCTTCCACGTGCCGGCGCGGGTCGAACGCGGCCCGCTGCAGATCGCGATTTCCAGCGGTGGCGGTGCACCGATGCTGGCGCGGCTGGTGCGCGAACGGCTGGAACTGCAGTTCGACGAATCCTTCGGTGCGCTGGCGGACCTGCTGGCGCGCAATCGCCAGCGCATCCGCGCACGCTGGCCCGGGCTCGATGCGCGCAGGCGCGGCTTCGCCGGCCTGCTGTCCGGCCCGTTGCAGGGCCTGCTGCGCAAACGCCAGCACCTCGCCGCCGAGCGCGCGTTCGACGACGCATTGCGCGGCGACGCCCCGCCCGCGCGGGGCTCGGTGGCGCTGGTCGGCGCCGGCCCCGGCGACCCCGGGCTGCTCACCCTGCGCGCGCTGCGCCTGCTCAACGAAGCCGACGTGATCCTGCACGACCGCCTGGTCAGCGATGAGGTCCTGCAACTGGCGCGCCGCGACGCCGAGCGCATCAGCGTCGGCAAGCACGCCGGCGACGGCGGGCACTCGCAGGCGCAGATCAATGCGTTGCTGGTCGCGCTTGCCGCGGCCGGCAAGCGGGTGGTGCGGCTGAAGGGCGGCGACCCGTTCGTGTTCGGCCGCGGCGGCGAGGAACTGCAGGCACTGCGTGCGCACGCGATCGACTGCGAAGTGGTGCCCGGCATCACCGCGGCGCTGGCGTGCGCCGCGCATGCCGGGATCCCGCTGACCCATCGCGACCACGCGCAAGCGCTGCAACTGGTCACCGCGCATGGCAGGGACGACATCGACGCACTCGACTGGTCCGCGCTGGCGCGGCCGCGGCAGACACTGGCGTTCTACATGGGCGTGGCCGCGCTGGACCAGGTCCAGGCGCAACTGTTGGCGCATGGCATGCCTGCAACCACACCCTTCGCGATCGTCGAGAACGGCAGCCGCGCCGCGCAGCGCGTGGTCGCGGGTGCGCTGGCCGACCTGCCTGCGCTGGCGCGTGCACACGCTGTCCGCGCGCCGGCGCTGCTGATCGTGGGCGAGGTCGCCGCGCATGCATGCAGCCTGCACTGGTTCGGTCGCGAGCCCTTAACAACCGCGGATGCAGCATCACCCCTGCTGGCAGCCGCCTGAACTTCCACTACCGGACCTTCCCATGGCCCTTTACGACAACATCCTCGACACCATCGGCAACACCCCCATCGTCAGGCTGCAGCGCATCGCGCCGAAGCACGTGACGCTGTATGCGAAGGTCGAATCCTTCAACCCCGGCGGCTCGGTCAAGGACCGGCTGGCGCTTGCGATCGTCCTCGACGCCGAGCAGCGCGGGCTGCTGAAGCCGGGCGACACCATCGTCGAGGCGACCTCGGGCAATACCGGGGTGGCGCTGGCGATGGTCGCCGCCGCGCGCGGCTACAAGTTCGTGGCGACCATGACGGAGACCTTTTCGATCGAACGCCGCAAGCTGATGCGCGCGTATGGCGCCAAGGTGATCCTGACCCCGGCCGCCGAACGCGGCAGCGGCATGGTGCGCCGGGCGAAGGAACTGGCGGACGCACACGGCTGGTTCCTGGCCAGCCAGTTCGCCAACCCGGCCAATCCCGCCTACCACCGCCAGACCACCGCGCCGGAAATCCTGCGCGACTTCGCCGGCAAGCGGCTGGACTACTTCGTCAGCGGCTGGGGCACCGGCGGCACCCTGACCGGGGTCGGCGAGGTGCTGAAGGTCGCGCGCCCGCAGACCCGGATCGTGGCCACCGAACCGGCCGGCGCGTCCCTGCTCGGCGGTGCCGAATGGAAGCCGCACAAGATCCAGGGCTGGACCCCGGATTTCGTGCCGGAGGTGCTCAACCGCGAGGTGCATGACGAACTGCACCAGGTCACCGACGAAGACGCCATCGCCACCGCGCGCCGGCTGGCCGCCGAGGAAGGCATCTTCGTCGGCATTTCCGCCGGCGGCACCCTCGCGACCGCGCTGAAGGTGGCCGACACCGCGCCCGAAGGCGCTGTGCTGCTGGCGATGCTGCCGGATACCGGCGAGCGCTATTTCTCCACGCCGCTGTTCGCCGGCGTGAACGAGGGCAGCGACGACGAGTGGCTGGCCAGCCTGGGTTGAGCCGGGCGCGATCCGCACCACGCACAAGCCCATCCGCGCTGCGGACGGGGTTTTCCATTCCAGGCGCCACGATGCCCCAGGCCGCCTTGCCGCGGGCACTGCCTGCAGCGAAATCAAGGAGGAGGCATTGGCCGCTGGCCAATGCCGGGGGACATTCGCGGAAGGCAGTGCCCGCGGGAAGGCGGCCACGAGAGCGTGGCAGCGGGCAAGCTCACGACCGCCCGTACACGTCCTCGTAGCGGACGATGTCGTCCTCGCCCAGGTAATCGCCGGACTGCACCTCGATCAGTTCCAGCATCTCCGCACCCGGATTCTCGAGGCGGTGCTTCGCGCCGATCGGGATATAGGTGCTCTGGTTGGCGAACAGCTCGAACACGTCGTTGTCGCGCGTGACCCGCGCGGTGCCGCGCACCACGATCCAGTGCTCGGCGCGGCGCGTGTGCGACTGCAACGACAGCCGCGCACCCGGCCTGACCTTGATCCGCTTGACCTGGAAGCCCTCGGCCATGTCGATGGAATCGTAGCTGCCCCACGGCCTGTGCACCTCGCGATGCAGCGCGGCCTGGGTGCGCCCGTCCGACTTCAGCCTGGCCACCACGTCCTTGACCTGCTGCACGCGGTCCTTGCGCGCGACCAGCACCGCGTCGTCGGTTTCGACCACCACCAGGTCATCGACCCCGACCAGCGCCACCAGCCGCCGCGCGTAGGCATAGCTGTTGCGGCTGTCGATCGCGATCACGTCACCGTGGTGGGCGTTGCCGGCGGCATCCTGCGCGCTCACCTCCCACAGCGCCGACCAGCTGCCGACGTCGTTCCAGCCGATCTCGACCGGCAGCACCATCGCCGCATCGGTGTTCTCCATCACCGCGTAGTCGATGGAGTCCGCCGGGCACGCCGCGAACGCGCCCTTGTCGAGGCGGATGAAGTCGCCGTCGCGCTGGGCAAGGTCGAATGCGGCCCGCGTGCCGGCGTTGATGTCCGGTCGGAACTTCGCCAACTCCTCCAGGTAGCGCGAGGCGCGCAGCAGGAACATGCCGCTGTTCCAGTAATGGCCGCCGGCAGCGAGGTAGCCCTGCGCGGTTGCCGCGTCGGGCTTCTCGACGAAGCGCAGCACCTTGCGCACGCCGTCGCCCGGCGCGGCCTCGATGTAGCCGAAGCCGGTCTCCGGCGCATCCGGCACGATGCCGAAGGTGACCAGCGCACCCGCTTCGGCCACCGGCATCGCCCCCTGCACGGCCGCCCGGAAGGCCGCGGCATCGCGCACCACGTGGTCCGAGGGCAGCACCAGCAACAGCGGGTCGTCGCCCTCGCGCAGCGCCTGCATGGCGGCGGCGGCGATCGCCGGCGCGGTGTTGCGGCCAACCGGCTCCAGCAGGATCGCGGGCGTCGGCGCACCGATCTGGCGCAACTGTTCGGCGACCAGGAAGCGATGCTCCTCGCCCGCCACCACGATCGGCGCGGCATCGGCGATCGCGGCCACCCGTTGCCAGGTCGCCTGCAGCATGGTGTCGTCGCCGGCCAGGGCCAGGAACTGCTTCGGATAGGCCTCGCGCGAGAGCGGCCACAGGCGCGTCCCGGAACCGCCGGACAACAGCACGGGCTGCAGCTTGGTCATGCGCGTCTCGCTCGGATCGATGCCGCAGTTTACCCTGTGCACATGAGCCAACCCGAGCCTTCCGACCCGCGCGCCGAGGCGCGCACCGCATGGACGCGCGCGATCCTGCGCGATCCCGGCGCCATCCCCGTGCGTGCCTCGATGGATGCCGGCTTCCGCAGCTATTGGCGGGTCGCCGGCGCGGACGGCAGCCGGATCGTGATGGATTCGCCGCCGGACAAGGAAGACGTGCGCCCGTGGCTGCGGATCCGCGACGTGCTGGAAGCCGGCGGCGTGCGCGTGCCGCAGGTGCTGGCGCGGGACGTGGATGCCGGCTTCCTGCTGCTGGAAGACCTCGGCGCCGACACCTACCTGCACGTCATCGATGCAACGAACGCGGACGCCCTGTTCGACGCTGCCGTCAGCCAGTTGCTGAAGCTGCAGGCGATCGCGCCACCCGCCGACCTGCCCGCCTACGACGAGGCGCTGCTGGCGCGCGAACTGCGCCTGTTCGACGAATGGTTCTGCGGCACCCACCTGGGCCTGTCGCTGCAGTGCGCCGAGGTGGACGTGCTGGACCACGCCTACCGGGTGCTGGTCGACGCCGCACTGGCGCAGCCGCAGGTGCTGGTGCACCGCGACTTCATGCCGCGCAACCTCATGCCCATCAACAGCGGGCCCGCGACCGATGGCCCGGCGGTGCTGGATTTCCAGGACGCGGTGCGCGGCCCGATCGCCTACGACGCGCTCAGCCTGTTCAAGGATGCGTTCCTCAGCTGGCCGGAGGATCGCGTGGACGCGTGGCTGGACCGCTACCACGCGCGTGCGGTCGCAGCCGGGCTGCCGGTCCCGGCGCTCGCACGCTTCCGCCGCGACGCGGACCTGATCGGCGTGCAGCGGCACCTGAAGGTGATCGGCATCTTCGCCCGCCTGCACCACCGCGACGGCAAGCCGAAGTACCTGGCCGACGTGCCGCGCTTCTTCGGCTACCTCGACCAGGCCCTGCCGAAGTATCCGGAACTCGCCGGCCTGCACGGGTTCATCGAGCAGCGGGTGAAACCGGCCATGGCCCAACGCGCTGGCGGCGATCGCGCATGAAGGCACTGATCTTCGCCGCCGGACTTGGCGAGCGCATGCGCCCGCTGACCGACACCACCCCGAAGCCGCTGCTCGCGGTGGGCGGCAAGCCGCTGGTGGAATGGCACCTCGAAAAACTCGCGGCCTGCGGGGTCGAGGACGTGGTCATCAACACCTCGTGGCTGGCGCAGCAATTCCCGGCCACGCTTGGCGACGGCGCGCGCTGGGGCCTGCGCATCCGCTATTCGTACGAGGGCGCCACCCCGCTGGAGACCGGCGGCGGCATGTGGAACGCGCTGCCCCTGCTCGGCGATGCGCACGGCTCCAATGAAGCGTTCCTGCTGGTCAACGGCGATGTCTGGACGGATTTCGATTTCGCCCGGCTGCCCCGCGAACCGCAGGGCCTGGCCCACCTGGTGATGGTGGATCGCCCGCCGCAGGCGACCCACGGCGATTTCTCGCTGGCTGCAGATGGCGTGATCCGCGCCGATGGCGAGCACCGGCTGACCTATTCCGGCATCGGTGTCTATCGCCCGCGGTTGTTCGATGGCTGGCGCGCGATCGTGCCCGAACCGGCCATCGTCGATGGCAAGCCGAAATTCCCGCTGGCGCCGATCCTGCGCGCGCACATGGGCGAAGGCATGGTCCGCGGCGAACACCACCGCGGCCGCTGGACCGACGTCGGCACCCCGCAACGGCTGGCGCAACTGGATGCGGAGTTGGCGGCGCGCTAGGCGCCGAGCACCTGGCGCAGGAACGGCACCGTCAGCCGGCGTTGCGCGGCCAGCGCGGCGTGGTCGAGGCGTTCGAACAGCGCGGCAAGGTCCGACAGGTCGCGGCTGCACCGCGTGAGCAGCCACTCCAGCGCGGCCTCGTCGAACTGCAGGCCGCGCGACGCCGCGCGCTGGCGAAGGACCTGCGCACGGCCGGCGTCGTCCAGCGCACGCAGCGCCAGCAGGGTGCAGTGCGCAAGCCGCGAACGCAGGTCCGGCAGCTGCAGCGGCAGCGCGCCCGGCAGCGCGCGCGCAGCGTACGCCAGCGCCACGCCGGCATCGCGCACGCGGTTGTGCAGGTCGAACAGGGCGATTTCGTCGTCGCGGTTCCCGGCCAGCGCATCGAGGTCGTCCAGCGCCACCAGGCCGGCCTGCTCGATACCCTGCAGGGCATCGCGCGCATGCCCGCGCACCCGTGCCAGCGAGAGGTAGTTGGCATGGCGGCCGGCGGCCTCGGCGGCGGCACAGGCAGCCAGCAGCAGGTGGGTCTTGCCGCTGCCGCTGCCGCCCTGCAGGTACAGGCTGTCGCTGCTTTCGCCGGCCGCGGTCGCCTGCAGTTGCGCCAGTACTGCCGGCGCCCCCACCCAGCCTTCGAAGCGCTGGTCCGGGGAATGGCGCAACGCCAGTGGCAACTGCGGACCCGCTCGATCCTGCGCGACCATGCTCAAACGTCGGGCGGCACGTCGTCCGCGCCCGGCGGTGCATCGGCCGTGCCCGTCGCGCCATCGGGCGCGGCCTGTTGCCGCACGCCTGCGTACAGCCGGCTGCCGGTGTAGCGCTCATGGGCGAACCGCAGCAGCACGTTGGCCACCGCCGCCACCGGCAATGCCAGCAGCATGCCGAGGAATCCGAACAGGCTGCCACCCGCCATCACCGCGAAGATCACCGCCATCGGATGCAGGCCGATACGGTCGCCGACCAGCTTCGGCGTCAGCCAGTAGCTTTCGATCACCTGGCCGACCGTGAACACCACGGCAACCCCCGCCAGGTGCTGCCAGTCGCCGAACTGGACCAACGCAGCGGTGCCGCCGAACACCACGATCGCGGCCGGCCCGAGGTACGGCACGAAGGTCAGCAGGCCGGCGATGACCCCGATCAGGATCCCCAGGTCCAGCCCCACCGCCCACAACCCCATCGCGTACAACACGCCGAGGATCAGCATCACCAGCGTCTGCCCGCGCAGGAAGCCGCCCAGCACCGCATCCGATTCCCGCGCCAGCCTGCGCACGGTGTCCTGGTGGTCGCGCGGAACCAGCAGCCCGATCCGTTCCACCAGCAGGTCCCAGTCGCGCAGGAAGAAGAACGTCAGCACCGGCAGCAGCACCAGGTTGGCGAACCAGGCGAGCAGCGCGAAACCGGAACGCGACACGTAGCCGAGCACCGTCGCCGCGACCCCGCCCGCACGCTCCCAGTGCGCGCGGATCAGGTTGAACAGGTGCTCCGGATCCAGCCACGACAGGATTTCCAGGCCGGTGCGGCGCTCGAACCATGGCAGTGCGGTGCCCACGAACCAGTCGCGGTAGCGCGGCAGCGATTCGACCAGGGTCACGACCTGCTGCTCCAGCAGCGGGACCAGGACCAGCAGGGCCAGCACCAGCACCGTGGTCATCACGCTGAACACCAGGATCACCGCGGTGTTGCGGGTGCGGCCGGCGCGCTCCAGGCGATCGACCAGTGGGTCGCCGAGCCACCCCAGCAGCGCGGCGAACACGAACGGGCTGAGGATCGGCGCCAGCAGCCAGACGATCCACAGCGCACCCAGCGCCAGCGCCGCCCATTGCAGCCGGCGGATGAAGGTGGCGATGGTCGCCAGGTCGGGGTTGTCGGTCAGCATCGCTCAGCCCCCAAGGCGGAAGCTGGCGACGCCCGGTGCCGTCGCGGGATCGCCGTCCTTGCCGGGCCCGCCGCCGGTGGAGATCGTTGACAGCACGCCGCCGCGATCGACCAGGCGCGCGAAGCTGGAAATCCCGGTGGCCAGTTCCAGGTCGAGTTGCAGTTCGCCCGGCAATGCCAGCACCGGCCGCACCTGCCTGACGATCGAGAGGTCGTCGAGGTAGCCCGCCAGCCGCATGTAGTCGTCCGCGCTGTCCACCCCGAGGATGCGCACGCGATAGGTGCCGGACGGCCCGCCGCTGCCGGCCCGCGCGTAGCGCTTGAACAGCGCATCGGCGGCACCGTCGGCGCCACCCACCATGGCCCGGCGCGCATCGGCATGCTTGGTCTGCCAGCTGGACAGGGTCTTGCCCTTGTCGACCAGGGTCCAGTCCGCGACCCAGCCGCCGGTCCCGCGCTGCAGCTTGCCGATCAGCTGCATCGGCGGGCTGTACTTGCGCGAAAGGCCGGCAATGGCGCCGGTGTCGCCGCGCCAGATCGCGCCAACCGCCGCCTGCTCCGCGGCATTGCCGCCGGGCAGGCCCAGCGCGAAGCCGCGCGCCTTGGCCTGGTCGAGGATCGCGCGCGCCGCATTGACCTGGCCCAGGCCGACCAGGCGCGGGCCGCTGCCATCGTTGATCGCCAGCCACAGCACCGGTTTCGGCCGCGGCAGCGGCCACGCCGGCAGGCCCAGCATCTGCACCAGCTGGTCGACATCGTCGGGCTTGAAGCGCGCGACCAGGGTGGTCTGGAAGCTCGGCGCCCCGCTGCTGGAAACACCTTCGTCCTGGCGGTAGTCGTAGCCCGCCACGTAATCCCCGGCCTTGCCGAGCTCCTCGCGCACACCGGGCCGCTGCGCCGCGCCACGGTCGCCGGTGACCTTCGCCAGCACCGCCGCCAGCGCGCGCCCGAACCCGGCATTGCGCTCGGCATCGCCCTGGTTCCGGACCGCCACCTCGGCCTCGTAGGGGCCGCTTGCGCCGGCGCGGTCGCCCTCGACGCGCTGGGCGTGGGCGATTCCGGCGCACAGCAGCAACAGGACCGCCAGCATGTGGCTGGCCGCCCGCGTCGCCCAGGATTTCCGCTGCATCCGTTGCATCAGCACGCCCGTCCCTGCCCGGCAATGCGCCCGGCCAAGGTGAAATGGTGCCGCAGCAGCGCGGGCGCGTCCACGTGAAGACAAGCGGCACGCTAAAATGCGCCCCTCCCAGGCGCGTTCGCGCCAGCGCGCCGAGGCTCCCCGTGACGCAGTCCACCCCCCCCGCAGCAGCCGGCCTGACCTACCGCGACGCCGGCGTCGACATCGATGCCGGCAATGAGGTCGTCGAACGCATCAAGCCGCTGGTCAAGCGCACCCTGCGGCCCGAAGTGCTGGGCGGCGTGGGCCTGTTCGGCGGCCTGTTCGACCTCTCCAGCCGCTACCGCGAGCCGGTGCTGGTATCCGGCACCGACGGCGTGGGCACCAAGCTGATCCTGGCCAAGCAGCTGAACCGCCACGCCACCATCGGCCAGGACCTGGTGGCGATGTGCGTCAATGACGTGCTGGTGCAGGGCGCCGAGCCGCTGTTCTTCCTCGACTACTTCGCCACCGGCAAGCTGGACGTGGACACCACGGTGCACGTGGTGGGCGGCATCGCCAGGGGCTGCGAGATCGCCGGCTGCGCGCTGATCGGCGGCGAGACCGCCGAGATGCCCGACATGTACCCGCCGGGCGAATACGACCTGGCCGGCTTCACCGTCGGCGCGGTGGAGAAGTCGAAGCTGGTCGATTCCGGCAAGCTGCGCGCCGGCGACGTGCTGATCGGCATCGCCTCCAGCGGCCCGCATTCCAACGGCTACTCGCTGGTGCGCAAGATCCTGGCGCGGGCCGGCATCACGCCCGATAACGGCGGGCTGGACCTCGACCTCGGCGGCGTCACCCTGGCCGACGCGCTGATGGAGCCCACCCGCATCTACGTCAAGCCGGTGCTGGAGCTGCTGGCCCGCCACGACATCCATGCGATGGCACACGTCACCGGCGGCGCACTGGTGGAGAAGATCATCCGGGTGGTGCCGGCCCCGCTGGGCCTGGATATCGACACCTCCAGCTGGCCGCTGCCGGCGGTGTTCGACTGGCTGCAGCGCGAAGGCAACGTGGCGCGCGAAGAGATGTGGCGCACCTTCAACTGCGGCATCGGCTACGTGCTGATGGCCGATCCCGCCGATGTGGCCGCGATCGAAGCCGACCTCGACCGCCTGCAACTGGCGCACTGGCGGATCGGCCAGGTGACGCCACCGCGCGACGGCGAGCGGCTGCGCATCCGCTGACGTGCCGATGCGCCTTGCCGTCCTAGCCTCGGGTCGCGGCAGCAACCTGCAGGCCATCCTCGACGCGATCGCCGCCGGCACCCTGGACGCGGAGATCGTCGGCGTATTTTCCGACAAGCCAACCGCGCAAGCCCTGCGACGCGTGCCGGAGCCGCTGCGCTGGTCGCGCAATGCGAAGGATTACCCCAATCGCGCCGCGTTCGACGCCGAACTGGCCACTGCGGTGGCGGCCACCCGGCCGGACTGGGTGGTGTGCGCCGGCTACATGCGGATCCTCGGCGACGCCTTCGTCCAGCGATTCCGCGGCCACCTGCTGAACATCCACCCGTCGCTGCTGCCCCGGCACCGCGGCCTGCGCACCCACGCGGGCGCACTTGCCGCCGGCGATGGCGAACACGGCGCCAGCGTGCATTTCGTGGTCCCGGAACTGGATGCCGGCGCGGTGATCGCGCAGGCCGCGCTGCCGGTGCTGGCCACCGACACCCCGGAATCGCTCGCCGCGCGGGTGCTGCGGCTGGAGCACCCACTGCTGGTCGCGGTCTTGCAAATGGCGGCGGCTGGCCGCATCACGGAACAGGCGGCGCAGGCCACGCTGGATGGTCAGCCCCTGTTTACGCCGCTGCGACTAGAGTTCGCCCCAGGCTGACCGCGAAGCGGCCACATCCCCTTTCCCTTCAAGCAGTTGCCGATGAAATCCGTGCGTGTTGCCGCCCTCCTCAGCGTCCTGCTCGCCGCCTCGCCGGCGTGGGCGGTCAAGCCGTTCACCGCCGACTACGAAGCCAGCGTCATGGGCGGCATTTCCGCCGACGCGCAGATGACGCTGGCGTCGGCCGGCGGCGATCGCTGGAATTACGTCCTCAGCGTGGACAGCCCGGTCGCGACCCTGCGCCAGGCCACCGTGTTCGAGGACCGTGATGGGGCGTGGCGGCCGCTGTCCGGCAACGATTCCACCCAGATGCTGATCAAGAAGTCGCAGAAGAACGCCAGCTACGACTGGGCCAGGGGCGAGGCGCGCTGGAGCGGTGACGTCAAGGCCGACCGTGCCGGCCCGGTCAAGCTGCAGGAAGGCGACCTCGACGCGATGCTGCTGAACCTCGCCATCGTCCGCGACGTGGCCGCGGGCAAGCCGCTCACCTACCGCATGGTCGACAACGGGGTGGTGCGCACGCAGGCCTACCAGAACCTGGGCAAGGACACGGTCACCTACGCCGGCAAGCCGCGCCAGGCCACCAAGGTCAGCCGCAGCAGCGAGAACAAGCAGGTCATCGTATGGGTCGTGGACGGCCTGCCGGTGCCTGCGCGGATCCTGCAGAAGAAGGACGGCAAGGACGAGCTGGACCTGGTGCTGCAGTCCGTGCGCTGAGCCGCCCCGCCGCTTCAACAAAAAGCCCCGCAATGCGGGGCTTTCCTGCGCGCGGAGGCATCGGCCTGCCCGGGCAGGCCGATGCCGCACCCTCATCAATCGACGCGGCGGATGCTCGCGCCCAGCGCCGACAGCTTGGCCTCGATGTTCTCGTAGCCGCGGTCGAGGTGGTAGATGCGGTCGATGACGGTGTCGCCGTCCGCGACCAGCCCGGCCAGGATCAGCGAGGCCGAGGCGCGCAGGTCGGTCGCCATCACCGGGGCGCCGCTGAGCTGCGCGACCCCGCGCACCACGGCCGTGTGGCCATCCACGCGGATGTCCGCGCCCAGCCGCAGCAGCTCGTTCACGTGCATGAAGCGGTTCTCGAAGATCGTCTCGTTGATCACGCCGACGCCGTCGGCGATGCAGTCCAGCGCCATGAACTGCGCCTGCATGTCGGTCGGGAACGCCGGGTGCGGGGCGGTGGTGAGGTTGACCGCGCGCGGCCGCTTGCCGTGCATGTCCAGCAGGATGCGGTCGCCATCGCCGGTGCCGCTTTCGATGGAGATCTCGGCGCCGGCCTCGCGCAGCTTGTCCAGCACCGCGTCCAGGGTGTCGGCGCGGGCGTGGGTGGCGGTGACGCGGCCGCCGGTCATCGCCGCGGCCACCAGGAAGGTGCCGGTTTCGATGCGGTCGGCGACCACCGCGTGTTCGCAGCCGGACAGCCTTTCGACGCCTTCGATGGTGATCTTGTGGGTGCCGGCGCCGGTGATCTTCGCGCCCATCGCGACCAGGCACTCGGCCAGGTCCACGATCTCCGGCTCCATCGCCGCGTTCTCCAGCACGGTGGTGCCGTCCGCCAGCGCCGCGGCCATCAGCACGTTCTCGGTGGCGCCCACGCTGACCATCTCGAACACATGCCTTGCGCCTTTCAAGCGGCCGGCACTGCGCGCCTTGATGAAGCCGTGGTCGACCGTGATCCCGGCGCCCAGCGCCTGCAGGCCCTTGATGTGCAGGTCGACCGGGCGCGAGCCGATCGCGCAGCCGCCCGGCAGCGAGACTTCGGCATCGCCATGCTTCGCCAGCAGCGGCCCCAGCACCAGCACCGAGGCGCGCATGGTCTTGACCAGCTCGTACGGCGCGACATGGCTGTTGACGCTGCGCGGGTCCACGGTCATGACGTCGCCGCGGTGCTCGATGCCGGCGCCCAGCCCGGCCAGCAGCTTGGCGGTGGTGAACACGTCGTGCAGGCGCGGCACGTTGGTGATCCGCACCGGCGCATCGGCCAGCAGGGTGGCGCACAGGACCGGCAGCACCGCGTTCTTGGCCCCGGAAATGCGCACCTCGCCGTGCAGGCGGGCACCGCCGCTGACGATGATCTTGTGCATCAGGCGGCCGCCTCGTCCGGGGTCAGGGTGCGCAGTTGCAGGGCGTGGATCTCGCCCCCCATCAGCGCCCCGAGGGTGGCGTAGACCATGCGATGGCGCGCCAGCGGCAACTTGCCGGCGAATGCGGCGCACACCACTTCGGCCTCGAAATGCACGCCGTCCGCGCCCTGGACCGCGACGCGGGCGCCGGGCAGGCCGGCTTCGATCAGTTTCTGGATGGTGTCGGCGTTCATGGGCAGGCTGCTGGACTCGCGTAAACTGAACGACCAAGTCTAGCGGATGCCTCCTTGGAAAAGCCGCCCGTGCCCCCTGCCCTGCCGGCCAGCGATTTCGACTTCGCCACCAGCGGGCGGCGCGTGTTCGCGGTCGAGCGCGATGGCCTGGCCGCCGTCGCCGCGCGCATCGATGGCGCCTTCAGCAGTGCCTGCACGGCGATCCTCGGCGGCCGCGGCCGGGTGGTCTGCACCGGCATGGGCAAGTCCGGCCATGTCGCCCGCAAGATCGCCGCGACCCTGGCCTCCACCGGCACCCCCGCGTTCTACATGCACCCGGGCGAAGCCGCGCACGGCGACCTCGGCATGGTCACCGACGCCGACATCGTGCTGGCGCTGTCCTATTCCGGCGAAAGCGACGAGTTGCTGCTGCTGTTGCCGGCGCTCAGGCGCCAGGGCAACTTCGTGATCGCGATGACCGGCCGCGGGCTTTCCACCCTCGCCCGCGAAGCCGACCTGCACCTCGACGTCAGCGTGCCGGCCGAAGCCTGCCCGCTGGCGCTGGCGCCGACCTCCAGCACCACCGCCGCGCTGGCGATGGGCGATGCGCTGGCGGTGGCGCTGCTCGAGGCCCGCGGGTTCACCGCCGACGACTTCGCGCGCTCGCACCCGGCCGGCGCGCTTGGCCGCCGCCTGCTGCTGCACATCACCGACGTGATGCACGCCGGCGACGAGGTCCCGCGGATCGGCCCGGGCGCCAGCATCAGCGAGGCGCTGGTGGAAATGAGCCGCAAGCGGCTGGGGATGACCGCGGTGGTCGACGACGCCGGCCGCCTGCTCGGCCTGTACACCGACGGCGACCTGCGCCGCAGCCTGGATGACGCCGCGGTCGACCTGCGCACCACCCGCATCGACGCGGTGATGACGCGCGCGCCGCGCACCATCGACGCCGACGCGCTGGCGGTGGAAGCCGCGCAGCTGATGGAGGCGCACAAGATCAACGCACTGCTGGTGGTGGACGGCGACGGCCGCGTGGTCGGCGCCCTCAACATCCACGACCTGCTGCGCGCGCGGGTGGTGTGATGGCGATGCCCCACTACCCGGACGCGCTGCTGCAACGCGCGGCGAAGATCAGGCTGGTCGGCTTCGACGTCGATGGCACCCTCACCGACGGCCGCCTGCACTACGCCAGCGATGGCCACGAAACCAAGTCCTTCCATGTCCAGGACGGCATGGGGCTGGTGCTGCTGCGCGAGGCCGGGATCGAACTGGCGCTGGTCAGCGCGCGGATCAGCCCGCTGGTGGCGGCGCGCGGCAGCGAGTTGAAGATCGCCCACGTCCACGTCGGCGAGCGCAGCAAGCTGGCCTGCATGCAGCGGATCGCCGCCGGGATGGGGATCGGCATGGACGCGGTCGCGTTCATGGGCGACGACCTGCCGGACCTGGCCACCCTGCGCGCGGCCGGGCTGGCGATCGCGCCGGCGAACGCGCACCCGTGGGCGCTGGCGGCCGCGCACTGGGTGGCCCCGCGCAACGGCGGCGAGGGCGCAGCGCGCGACGCCTGCGACCTGATCCTGCAGGCGCAGGGCAGGCTCGAGGGCATCCTTGCGCACGGGGAACATCCGTGAGCTGGCGCGGCGGCCTGACCGTGGTCCTGCTGCTGGCCGCGATCGCCTGCGGCTGGTCGGTCTGGCGGTTCACGGGCGGTGGTGCCGAAGCCATGGCATCGACCCGCTCCGAGTACGTGCTGCACGATTACGAAATCGTCTCGCTCGATTCCGAAGGCAAGGAATCGTTCACCCTCAGCGGCCCACGCCTGCAGCGCGACCCGGGCGCGAAGTCGATGAGCCTGGAAACCCCGCGCTTCCTGGTGCCCGACCGCAATGGCGCGTACTGGGACGTGCGCGCGCAACGCGGGCTGGTGCCGGACGACGGCAAGGAACTGCGGCTGCGCGGGAGGGTGGTCGCCACCAGCCCGCCGCAGGCACCGCCGCCGACCCGGATCGAAACCGAGGAGCTGAACCTGTTCCCGCGCGAGAACCGCGCGGCCTCGGCCAGCACGGTGACCCTCACCCGACCCGGGCTTACAATGCGCGGCCACGGCATGCGGGCGGATTTCGACCGCCAGCAGGTCTCCCTCCTTTCGGATGTGCACACCCGCTATGTCCCGACGCCCCGCTGACCTCGCGGCCGCCGTGCTCGCCCTGTCCGCCGCCGCCTTCGCGGCCGGCGCGGGCGCGCGCAGCTCCGACCGCAACCAGCCGATGGACATCGAGGCGGCGCACAGCACCTGCAGCCTGGGTGCCAACGACAGCTGCACCCTGACCGGCAACGTGACCATGACCCAGGGCAGCCTGAACGTGGTCGCGGCCAAGGCGATCATCGAACAGAGCGGCGGCGACCCCAGCCGCGCCCTGCTCAGCGGCGGCGTGACCCTGCGCCAGACCCTGGACGACGGCAACCAGATCGACGCCACCGCAAGCAACGTGGACTACAACCTCAAGACCGAGGTGGTGGTGTTCACCGGCAACGTCGAGATCCGCCAGCTGCGCGGCACCCTCAACGGCCAGCGCGTGGTCTACAACATGAAGACCAACCAGGTCGAGAGCGGCGGCACCGGCAACGGCCGGGTCAAGATGCGGATCCTGCCCAAGAGCGCGCAGGCGCAGCCCGCGAAGGCCGCGGCCGCGCCGGTGGTGCCGGCCCCGCCGGCCGGCAAGCGCTGATGCTGGCCGCCAGCGGCCTGCGCAAGCGTTACAAGTCGCGCGAGGTCGTGCGCGACTTCGGGCTGACCCTGGATGCGGGCGAAGTGGTCGGCCTGCTCGGCCCGAACGGCGCCGGCAAGACCACCTGCTTCTACATGATCGTCGGCCTGGTGCCGGCGGATGCCGGCAGCATCGTGCTGGACGGCACCGACATCACCGGCGAGCCGATGTACGCACGCGCCAAGCGCGGCGTCGGCTACCTGCCGCAGGAACCCTCGGTGTTCCGCAAGCTCAGCGTGGCGGACAACATCCGCCTGGTGCTGGAGCTGCGCGACGACCTCGACGACGACGGCCGCGCGCGCGAACTGGAAAGCCTGCTCGACGAGTTGCAGATCGGCCACGTCGCCGAGCAGATGGGCGCCAGCCTGTCCGGTGGCGAGCGCCGCCGGGTCGAGATCGCGCGCGCGCTGGCCGGCAAGCCGCGGATGATCCTGCTGGACGAACCCTTCGCCGGCGTCGACCCGATCTCGGTCAACGAGATCCAGCGCATCGTCCGCCACCTCAAGGACCGCGGGATCGGCGTGCTGATCACCGACCACAACGTCCGCGAGACCCTCGGCATCTGCGACCGCGCCTACATCCTGGCCGATGGCGCGGTGCTCGCGCAGGGTGCCCCGGATGCCTTGCTGGAGAACCCGGACGTGCGCCGGGTCTACCTGGGCGACGCGTTCAAGCTCTGACCGCCAGGGCACGGCCACGTCCGCCCCGGCTTTCGCGCGCCGCTAACGCTTTTTGCCCGCGCCAGGATATATCCTGAGCACGGATGAAGCCGCGCCTCTCCCCCGGGCTGCACCAGCAACTGATCCTGACGCCGCAGCTGCGCCAGGCGATCCGGCTGTTGCAACTGTCCACCGTGGAACTGGAAGCCGAAGTCGCCGAGGCGGTGGCCAGCAACCCGCTGCTGGACTGGGCCGAGGAAGGCGAGCCGGGTCCCGCCGATGCCCACGAGGTGCGCGATGCCGACGGCATCCAGGAAGCGCCGGTGCGCGAGCACACCGAGGAACGCAGCGACGAGCACTGGGATCGCGAAGGCGAACCCTGGCAGGAGCGGATCGGCCCCGCATCGGATCCGGGCGACGATGATTTCGGCGGCGCCGGCGAACGCGCGGCGAGCGCGGAGACCCTGCGCGACCACCTGCTTTGGCAATTGCACCTCGGCCACTTCAGCCAGCGCGACCAGGGCATCGGCGTGGCGCTGGTCGATGCGATCGACGAGGACGGCTACCTGCGCGACGACCTCGAGGCCATCGCCGCCGGGCTGCGGCCCGAGATCGATGCCGGCCTCGACGACGTGCTGCAGGTGCTGCACCGGATCCAGCAGTTCGACCCGGTCGGGGTTGGCGCCCGCGACCTCGGTGAATGCCTGCGCCTGCAGCTGCGCGCGCTCGCCGAAGACACCCCCGGGCGCGAGCTGGCGATGGCGGTGACCGCCGGCGCGCTGGCGCGGTTGCCACGGATCGGGATCGACGGCCTGTGCCAGGAACTGGACTGCACGCGCGACCAGGCAGAGGCGGCGGTGCACCTGCTGCGCAGCCTGGATCCGCGCCCGGGCGCCCAGCATGGCGAGCTTCCGGCCGGTACCTACGTCATCCCCGATTGCGTGATCTGGCGCCAGCAGGGCCTGTGGCGGGTGGCGCTTGCCGCCGGCGCGACCCCGCGGATCACCATCCAGCGCGACTACGAGCAGATGATCCGGCACGCGGCGGCCTCCGATGCCGACTACCTGCGCGGCCGCCTGCAGGAAGCGCGCTGGCTGCTCAAGGGCCTGGAGGCGCGCGCCGATACCTTGCTGCGGGTGGTCCGCTGCCTGGTCCGCGAGCAGGCCGGCTTCCTCGAGTTCGGCGACCAGGCCCTGCATCCGCTGACCCTGCGCACGGTGGCGGCGGAACTCGGCCTGCACGAATCCACGGTGTCGCGCGCGATCGCGCGCAAGTACGTGCGCACACCGCGCGGCACCATCCCGTTGCGCGATTTCTTCGCCTCCGGGATCGACACCGGGAACGGCGGAAGCGCGTCCAGCACCGCCATCCAGGACATGATCCGCAAGCTGGTCGAGGCCGAGGACCCGCGCAAGCCGCTGTCCGACGCGCGCCTCGCCGACACCCTGAAATCGGGCGGGGTCCCGGTGGCGCGGCGTACCGTCGCCAAGTATCGTGAAGCCCTGCAAATCCCCGCATCGCACGAACGCGTGCGCATCGGCTGACCGATGCCACGCGCCGCGATTCGTTCCACACCTGTCGTGTCCACGTCGAAGGAGGTCCAGATGCAGATCGAAACCCATGGCCAGCAACTCGAAGTCACCCCGGCCCTGCGCGACTACGTGGAAACCCGCTTCGAGCGACTCGGGCGGCACTTCGAGCACCCCTGCCAGATCCGCGTGCAGCTCGGCCTGGACAAGCCCGACCACAAGGCCGAGGCGACCGTGAGCCTGTCCGGCCGCACCCTGCACGCCGACGCCAACGCCCAGGACATGTACGCCGCCATCGACCTGCTCGCCGACAAGCTGGACCGCCTGCTGCTGAAGCAGAAGGAACGGATGGTCGACCACCACCGCGGCGAGGGCATCGCGCACGTCGGCACCGCGGATTGACCGCCTTCCCGCCACGGCGGAGCCGAACCCCGTGAACGCCGCCCGCATCACCGCCGCGGAACTGTTCGACCAGCAAGCCGAACGCCTGGAACTGCGCTGGCTGGCCGGCCAGCGCGGCGGCGACGGGCGCATGCTGGAGGCGGTGGAGACGGTTGCGCGGCGGCCATCGCTGGCCGGTTACCTCAACATCATCTATCCGAACAAGGTGCAGATCCTCGGCACCGAGGAACTGGCCTGGCTGGACGGGCTGGACTCGCGGCAGCGTTGGGAGACGATCCAGAAGATCATCGGCTTCCGCCCGCTGGCGCTGGTGATCAGCAAGAACCAGTCGTGCCCGGAAGACCTGCGGATCGCCGCCGAGGAATCGGAAACCCCGCTGTGGAACTCGCCGCGGCGCGGGCACGAACTGCTGAACCACCTGCAGTACAAGCTCGCGCGCACGCTGGCGCCGCGGGTCACCCTGCATGGCGTGTTCATGGAGATCTATTCGATCGGCGTGCTGATCACCGGCGAGTCGGGTTCCGGCAAGAGCGAACTGGCGCTGGAACTGGTGACCCGCGGCCACCGGCTGGTCGCCGACGACGCGCCCGAGTTCACCCAGATCGCGCCCGACGTGCTCGACGGCGCCTGCCCGGACCTGCTGCAGGACATGCTGGAACTGCGCGGCCTTGGCGTGCTCAACATCCGCCAGATGTTCGGCGACACCGCGGTCAAGCGGAACAAGTACCTGCGCATGATCGTGCACCTGAGCAAGCCCTCGCTGGAGGCCAAGCCCGGCGGCATGGAGCGGCTCACCGGGGACATCGGCAGCCGCCGCCTGCTCGACCTCGACGTGCCGATGATCACCCTGCCGGTGATGGCCGGCCGCAACCTCGCGGTGCTCACCGAGGCCGCCACCCGCATGCACCTGCTGCGCTCCAAGGGCGTCGACCCCGCCGCCGCGTTCATGGCCCGCCACAGCCATTTCCTGGAGCGCTCGCAGTGACCACCGCGGATCCCGGCCCCACCCCGCAGGCGCTGCCACCGCTGGTGATCGTCAGCGGCATGTCCGGCTCCGGCAAGTCGGTGGCGCTCAACACCTTCGAAGACCTCGGCTACTACTGCGTCGACAACCTGCCGGCGGAACTGCTGCCCGAATTCGTGCGCCGGATCCTGGCCCGCGACAACGCGCCGGAGAAGATCGCGGTCGGCATCGACGCGCGCAGCCTCGGCGACCTGTCGGAACTGCCCGAGGCGCTTTCGCAGGTCGGTGCGCAAGGCCTCGATACCCGCCTGCTGTTCTTCGATACCCGCGACGACGTGCTGCTGCGCCGCTACGCGGATACCCGCCGCCGACACCCGCTCAGCCACCTCGGGCTGGTGCTGGCGGACGCGATCTCGCTGGAGCGCCAGGCGCTCAAGCCGCTGCGGCAGATCGCCGACAGCCAGCTGGACACCAGCGACCTCAATGTCCACCAGATGCGCCGGTTGATCCTGACCGAATACGCGCTCAGCGGCGCCGGGCTGTCGTTGCTGTTCGAATCCTTCGCGTACCGGCGTGGCGTTCCGGCGGAAGCGGACTTCGTGTTCGATGCGCGGGTGCTGCCCAACCCGCACTGGGACGCCCGCCTGCGGCCGCTGTCCGGGCGCGATGCGGACGTGCGCGACTACCTCGAGGCGCAGCCGCAAGTGGCCGAATACGTCGGCCAGATCCAGGGGTTCCTGGACACCTGGCTGCCACGGCTGAAGTCGGAAACCCGCAGCTACGTGACGGTGGCCTTCGGCTGCACCGGCGGACGCCACCGATCGGTGTACCTGGCCGAACGCCTTGCCCGCCATTGCCGCGAAGCCGGCTGGGCGGAAGTGGCGGTGCATCACCGCGAGCTGGACTGACCGCCTGCCTTTCGCCATTCGCGCAATCGTTCGCTGGCGCCTGCCGCCGGGGGTTCGCGCAGCGGCATTTCGAGGCGCGTAGCGGACTCCCGGCGGCAGGCGCCAGCGAACGCTTCCCGCTTCCGCACTGTCACCACCGTCTGTTAACTTGCAGGCATGGCCGTCGGCATCCTGCTCATCACCCACGAAGGCATCGGCAACGCGCTGGTCGCGGTCGCCACGCGCCTGCTGCGCAAGCTGCCGCTTGAAACCGAAGCGTTCGAGGTGCCGTTCGACGGCGACCTCGACGCGCTGCTGCCGCTTGCCAGCGCGGCCCTGCGCCGGGTCGACGGCGGCCATGGCGTGCTGGTGCTGACCGACCTGTACGGCGCCACCCCCAGCAACCTCGCCGCCAGGCTCGCGCGCCTGGGCACCCCGGTGCGCCGGGTGTCCGCACTGAGCCTGCCGATGCTGCTGCGGGTGATGAACTACGCCGACCTGGGCCTGGACGAACTGCCGGCGGTGGCCGCCGCGGGCGCGCGCAACGGGGCGATCACCGATGATGCCTGAGCCAACGATGCCCCAGCCGACCCACGCGAGGACGTTGCCGTGATCCAGCGCGACCTGACCATCATCAACCGCCTCGGCCTGCACGCGCGCGCCACCGCCAAGCTGGTGCAGCTGCTGTCCGGCTTCCGCTGCCAGGCCACGCTGGAAGCGCGCGGCCGCGAAGTGAACGCCAAGAGCATCATGGGGGTGATGCTGCTTGCCGCCGGCACCGGCTCCACCGTGGTGCTGCGGGTCGATGGCGAGGACGAACAGGCTGCCGCGGACGCGGTCGCCGCACTGTTCGAGCGCCGCTTCGACGAGGACAGCTGATGACCCGGCGCGTCCTGTCCGGCACCGCCGCCGCCCGCGGCAGCGCGCTCGGACGGGCACGCGTCCGCCTGCCGCATGCCCTCGACGTCGCCGAGGCCCGGATCCCGGCAGGCGAAGTCGATGCCGAGCTCGACCGCATCCATGCCGCGGTCGAAACCGTGCGCAAGGAAATGCATACCCTGCGCGAGCGCCTGCACGGCGCGCTCGCGCACGAAGTCGGCGAGTTCCTCGACCTGCACGCGCTGCTGCTCGACGACCCCGAGCTGCTGCAGGGCATCGACGCCCTGATCCGCACCGGCCTGTACACCGCCGACTACGCCCTGCGCCTGCAGCGCGACCGCATCGCCGCCGTGTTCGACGGCATCGACGATCCCTACCTGCGCAGCCGCATCGACGACATCGACCAGGTGATCGGCCGCCTGCATGCCGCCCTGCACCGCAGCGAAGCGGACCTGCAGGGCGTCGCCGGCGAGATCCTGGTCACCGACAACATCGCCCCCACCGAACTGGCGCAGTTGCAGGCGCAGGGCGTGATGGGCGTGGTCACCGCCGCCGGCAGCGCGCTCTCGCACAGCGCGATCCTCGCCCGCAGCCTGCACCTGCCGCTGGTGGTCGGCGCCGCGCAGGCGCTGCTGAAGGTCAACGACGGCGACGTGCTGGTGATCGACGGCGGCACCGGCCTGGTCGTGCTGGAACCGGATGCCGAGGACCTGCGCGCGCATCGACATCGCGCCGAGGAAGCCAAGCGCGAGCGCCGCCAGCTCAACCGCCTGCGGCGCGAGCCCAGCCGCACCCTGGACGGTGTCGACATCCGCCTGTGGGCGAATGCGGAATCGCGCGAGGACGTCGCCGAGGCGCATGCGCTGGGTGCCGCCGGGGTCGGCCTGTACCGCACCGAATTCCTGTTCATGGGCAGCCGCGAGATCCCGGACGAGGAAACCCAGTTCCGCGCCTACCGCGACGTCGCGATCGGCATGACCGGCCGCACCGCGACCATCCGCACCCTGGACCTCGGCGCGGACAAGGCGGACAGGACCGGGCTGGCGCTGCGCGACGAACCCAATCCCGCCCTGGGTCTGCGCGGGGTTCGCCTGTCGCTGGCGCGCGCCGGCCTGTTGCGCACCCAGCTGCGCGCGATCGTGCGCGCCTCCGGCTACGGCCCGGTGCGGATCCTGGTGCCGATGATCAGCGGTGCCGAGGAAATGCGCACGGTGCGCAACCTGCTGCGCGAGGTACTGGCCGAGGTGCGCGCGCAGGGCCACGAGATCGCCGCGCAGGTGCCGCTGGGGGCGATGATCGAAGTGCCGGCGGCGGCGCTGTCGCTGCCGGGCTTCATCGGCGACTGCGATTTCCTGTCGATCGGCACCAACGACCTGGTCCAGTACCTGCTCGCCGCCGACCGCAACAACGAGGCGCTGGGCGAGCTCTACACGCCGCTGCATCCCGCACTGTTGCGCCTGCTGCGCGACGTGGTGCGCACCGCGCACCGGCGCGGGCGCCCGGTCGCGGTCTGCGGCGAGATCGCGGGCGACGCCGCGTTCGTGCCGTTGCTGCTGGCACTCGGCCTGACCGAACTGAGCCTGCACCCGGCCACCCTGCTGGAAGTGCGGCGCGCGATCCGCGGCTGCGACCTGGCCACCCTGCGTTCGCGCAGCGCAGGACTGCTGCGCGCGCGCGATCGTGCCGGGATCGAGCAATGGCTGGCCGCCAACACCCCGGCGCATCCCTGACCTTTGCGCCAAGGCGTCGCCGCCGGCTGTTTGCGCAGCGGCGTTTCGATCGGTGAGAAACGGGGTGGGCATCCGCGAAGCCGCGGGCGATAATGCGCGAATCATGAAAGCCTGATCCTGTCGCGCGCTCCGTGCCGCGACGCCGCCACCGGAAGCCGCAATGGCCGAAGCCGTCCGCCACGACAAGACCGCGCGCCAGCTGCGTCTGCTTTCGGACGCGCTCGACAGCGGCCGCCTCGGCCCGGTGCGGCGGCTGGTCAACACGCTGTCGCCGGCGGAGATCGGCAACCTGCTGGAGTCGTTGCCGCCCGGCAAGCGCACCGTGGTCTGGGGCCTGGTCGATCCGGAGGACGACGGCGAGGTGCTGGTGCACGTCGGCGACGAGGTGCGCGAAGGCCTGATCGCGGACATGGACCCGGACGAGCTGGTCGCCGCGGTCGAGGACCTCGACATCGACGACCTCGCGGACCTGGTCGAGGACCTGCCGGACACGGTGATCGACGAAGTCCTGAAGTCGATGGACCGCGAGAACCGCGAGCGCCTGGAACAGGTGCTGTCCTACGACGAGGACAGCGCCGGCCGCCTGATGAACCCGGACGTGGTGACGGTGCGCGCCGACACCACGGTGGACGTGGTGCTGCGCTACCTGCGCCTGCGCGGCGAACTGCCGGAGCACACCGACCACATCTACGTGGTCAGCAAGCGCCACCAGTACCTGGGTCGGATCGCGCTGCAGGCATTGCTGACGCATGAAGCCGGCACCCCGATCAACCAGTTGCTGGACGACGAGCAACCGGCGATCGGGGTCGAGGAGACATCGGAGGAAGTGGCCCGCCAGTTCTCCGACCACGACTGGATCTCGGCGCCGGTGGTGGACGACAACAACATCCTGCTCGGCCGCATCACCATCGACGACGTGGTCGACATCATCCGCGACCAGGCCGAGCACCAGGCGTTGTCCGCGGCCGGCCTGGACGAGGACGAGGACCTGTTCTCGCCGGTCCACCGCGCCTTCCGCAACCGCCTGATCTGGCTGGGCGTGAACCTGTGCACCGCGTTCCTGGCGGCCTCGGTGGTGGACCGTTTCTCCGGCTCCATCGAACAGCTCGCCGCGCTGGCGGTGCTGATGCCGATCGTGGCCGGGATGGGCGGCAACGCCGGCACCCAGGTGCTGGCGCTGATGATCCGCGGCCTGGCGCTGGGCCAGATCGGCGCGTCCAACGTGCCGACCCTGGTCTGGAAGGAAGTGCGGGTGGCGCTGATCAACGGCCTCGCGCTCGGTGCCGTGCTCGGCCTGGTGGTGCTGGCCTGGTTCCGCAACCCGGCGCTGGCCGCGGTGATCGCCAGCGCATTGACCATCAACCTGTGTTTCGCCGCGCTCGGCGGCGTGTTCGTGCCGGTCACGCTCAAGCGGCTGGGCTTCGACCCGGCGCTGGCCGGCGGCGTGATCCTGACCACCATCACCGACGTGATGGGCTTCCTGACCTTCCTCGGGCTGGCGACGCTGGTGCTGCTGGGCTAACCCAGCAACGCCTCCAGCACCGCCATCCGCACCGCCACGCCGTTCGCGACCTGCCGCAGCACCCGCGACTGCGGGCCGTCCGCGACTTCGTCGGTGATCTCGATGCCGCGGTTCATCGGCCCGGGGTGCATCACGATCGCCTCCGGCGCGGCGCGGCGCAGGCGCGCGGCATCCAGCCCGAAGTCGCGGTGGTAGTCCTCGAGCGAGGCGACCAGGCCTTCGGCCATGCGCTCGCGCTGCAGGCGCAGCATCATCGCCGCATCCACGCCTTCGATCGCCGCGTCGAAGTCGTGGCTGACAACACAGCCATCCAGGGTGCCGTCTTCCGGCAACAGCGCGGCCGGGCCGCACACGCGGATCTCGCCGCAGCCGAGCGCACGCAACGCGTGCAGGTCGGAACGGGCGACCCGCGAATGCTTCACGTCGCCGACGATCACGATCCTCAGTTTCGCGAAATCCTCGCCCTTGGCCTGGCGCAGCGTCAGCATGTCCAGCAGGCCCTGGGTGGGATGGTTGCTGCGGCCATCACCCGCGTTCAGCAGCACGGTGCCGGGGTTGGCCGCCGCCGCGAGTTCCGCCACCGCGCCGTCGCGCTTGTGGCGCACCACGAACGCGTGCACGCCCATCGCTTCCAGCGTCTTCAGGGTGTCGAGGTCGGCCTCGCCCTTGGTGGTGGAGGCGGTGGAGGCGTCGAAATTGAGCAGGTCGGCGCCAAGCCGCTGCGCTGCCAGCGAAAAACTGGAACGGGTGCGGGTGGACGGCTCGAAGAACAGCGTGCACACCGCCTTGCCGGCCAGCACGTGGCGCCGCGCGACCCCGCCCTCGGCATCGGCGGCGAGGTCCTGCGCGCGCACCAGCAGGTGTTCCAGCATCGCCCGCGGCATGTGCTCGAGGGTCAGCAGGTGGTGCATCCTGCCGCTCGTGCCGAACAGGCCGGTCATGCGATCACCGTTGCATCCTGCGGCGACGCGAACCAGCGATCGACGATCACCGCCGCGGCCACCGCGTCCAGCACCTCGGCATCGCGCCGCTTGCGCTTGCCTTCGGCGCGATCCGCGGCGAATCGGCGCGCGGCGTCCTGCGAGCTGTTGCGTTCGTCGACCATCACCACCGGCAGGCCGGTGCGCCGCCGCAATTCGCGGGCGAACGCCTGCGCGAGCTTGCGGACCGGCTGGTCGCCGCCATCCAGCGCCATCGGATCGCCGACCACCAGCCCATCCGGCCGCCATTCGCGGCGCAGCGCCTCGATCCGGTTCCAGTCCGGGCCGGCGGCGTGCACGTCGACCACCGCGAGCGCACGGGCGCCGCTGGCGAACGCACTGCCGATCGCCACCCCGATCCGGCGCGCGCCGACATCGAAGCCGAGGACGATGCCGTCGCGGCGGATCGCGGGCTGCGGATCAACGACGTCGCTCATGCGTGGCCGCTGTGGCTGGCGTAATTGACCAGGTCCACGCCGATGCTGCCGGCCGCTGCCTGCCAGCGCTGGTCCAGCGGCAGGTCGAACAGCACCGCGCGCTGCGCGGGCACCATCAACCAGCTGTCCTCGACCAGTTCCTGTTCCAGCTGGCCCGCGCCCCATCCGGCGCAGCCCAGCGCCACCACCGCCTGCGCCGGGCCGTCGCCGCGCGCCAGCGCCTCGAGCACGTCGCGCGAGGTGGTCAGGTACAGGCCGTCGCCGACCGCCAGGGTCGAATCCCATTCGCGGTCGCCGTCGTGGAGGACGAAGCCGCGCTCCGGATGCACCGGGCCGCCGGCGAGCACGACCTGCGACTGCAGGGCCTCGCTGTCGCTGGCGATGCCCATCTGCTGCAGTACTTCGCCCAGCGAGTATTCGGAGGGCCGGTTGATCACCACCCCCATCGCGCCGTCACCATCGTGCTGGCAAATGAGCGCGACGCTGCGCGCGAAATGCGGGTCGTGCAGCGCGGGCAGCGCCACCAGCAGTTGGTTGGACAGCGGCGAAGGCTCGATCGACATGCCGCAATTCTAGCGAGGCATGCCCGCTGGCGCACGCCGGCGCCAGGCCAACGCGTTCAGCGCGCTTCCGCGACCTCGACGCCATCCAGCCCCTGCGACAGGGTCGACGCGTCGCCGCCCTGCGCCAGCTTGATCCGCAGGCGCACCTCGTTGGTCGAATCGGCGAAGCGCAGCGCGTCTTCGTAGCTGATCTCGCCGGCCTGGTACAGCTCGAACAGGCTCTGGTCGAAGGTCTTCATGCCCAGTTGCACGGATTCCTTCATGACCTCCTTCAGCTTGTGGATCTCGCCGTCGCGGATGTAGTCCTGCACCAGCGGGGTGCCCAGCAGGATCTCCATGGCGACCCGGCGCGCCTTGCCGTCCGGGGTCGGGATCAGCTGCTGCGCGACCACGCCCTTGAGGTTCAGCGACATGTCCATCAGCAGCTGGTTGCGGCGGTCTTCCGGGAAGAAGTTGATGACCCGGTCCATCGCCTGGTTGGCGTTGTTGGCGTGCAGCGTGCACAGCACCAGGTGGCCGGTTTCGGCGAACGCGATCGCGTGGTCCATGCCCTCGCGGGTGCGCACCTCGCCGATCATGATCACGTCCGGGGCCTGGCGCAGGGTGTTCTTCAGCGCGTTCTCCCAGCTGTCGGTGTCGATGCCGACCTCGCGCTGGGTGATGATGCAGCCCTCGTGCTTGTGCACGAATTCGATCGGGTCCTCGATGGTGATGATGTGCCCGGTGGAGTTCATGTTGCGGTAGCCGATCATCGCCGCCAGCGAGGTCGACTTGCCGGTGCCGGTGGCGCCGACGAAGATGATGATGCCGCGCTTGGTCATCGCCAGGGTCTTGATGACCGGCGGCAGGTTGAGCTCTTCCACGGTCGGGATGCGGGTCTCGATCCGGCGCAGCACCATGCCCACCTGGTTGCGCTGGTAGAAGCAGCTCACGCGGAAGCGACCGACCCCGGACACGCCGATCGCGAAGTTGCACTCGTGGGTCTTCTCGAACTCCTCGCGCTGCTGCGGCGTCATCACGTTCAGCACCAGGTCCTTGGACTGCTGGGGCGTGAGCGGGGCCTGGGTGATCGGGCTGAGCTTGCCGTGCACCTTCATCGACGGCGGCATGCCGGCGGTGATGAACAGGTCGGACGCCTTCTGGTGCGCCATCAGCTTGAGGAACGAGGTGAAGTCGATGCTGCTCATCTGCGTGGCTCCGGTCCGGTGGCGCGTCGATCCGTGATTGGCCGGTTCATTCGAACAGGCGCTTGTCCTTGGCGTACTCGCGGGCCTGCTGGCGCGACACCAGGCCGCGCTTGACCAGGTCCTGAAGGTGCTGGTCCAGGGTCTGCATGCCGGCGTTCTGGCCGGTCTGGATCGACGAGTACATCTGCGCGACCTTGTCCTCGCGGATCAGGTTGCGGATGGCGGGGGTGCCGACCATGATTTCCCACGCCGCGGTGCGCCCGCCGCCGGTCTTCTTCAAGAGCGCCTGGGCGATCACCGCACGCAGCGATTCGGACAGCATCGAGCGCACCATCGGCTTCTCGCCGGCGGGGAACACGTCGATGATGCGGTCGATGGTCTTGGCCGCGCTGGAGGTATGCAGGGTGGCGAACACCAGGTGGCCCGTCTCCGCGGCGGTCAGCGCCAGGCGGATGGTTTCCAGGTCGCGCAACTCGCCGACCAGGATGATGTCCGGGTCCTCGCGCAGGGCCGAGCGCAGGGCCTCGTTGAAGCCGTGGGTGTCGCGATGGACCTCGCGCTGGTTGATCAGGCACTTCTGCGAGGTGTGCACGAACTCGATCGGATCCTCGACCGAGAGGATGTGGCCGTATTCGTTCTTGTTGATGTGGTCGATCATCGCCGCGAGCGTGGTCGACTTGCCGGAGCCGGTCGGGCCGGTGACCAGGATCAGGCCCTGCGGCTGCTCGATCAGTTCCTTGAAGATGCGCGGGCAGCCCAGGTCCTCAAGGGTCAGCACTTCCGAGGGAATGGTGCGGAACACCGCGCCGGCACCGCGGTTCTGGTTGAATGCGTTGACGCGGAAGCGCGCCAGGCCCGGGATCTCGAAGCTGAAGTCGACCTCGAGGAATTCCTCGTAGTCGCGGCGCTGCTTGTCCGACATGATGTCGTAGACCAGCGCGTGCACCTGCTTGTGGTCGAAGGCGGGGATGTTGATGCGGCGCACGTCGCCATCGACGCGGATCATCGGCGGCAGCCCCGCGGAAAGGTGCAGGTCCGAGGCCCTGTTCTTGACCGAAAACGCCAGCAGCTCGGCAATATCCATTAGGTGCTCCCCGCCCCTCGTTGTGATGTCGCGCCTGCGGCCACCTTCCCGAGTGGCGTCGCACGCACCCCGCGGGCAGTATGAGCGCCCGCCCCGGAGTGTCAACCGCCGTGCCCGAGCCCTCCTTGCCCGACCCCAGCAGCGCACTTGGCGCAGTCCTGTTGCCTATCGAGAACGTGGCCACGCGCATGAACCGGCCAGCGGCCCGCTTGCTGGCGGTCTCGAAAACGCGCAGCACGGGCGAGGTCGCCGCGCTGGCGGATGCCGGCCAGCAGGCCTTTGGCGAGAACTACGTGCAGGAAGCATTGCCGAAGATCGAAGCGCTGCGGGGACGCGGGCTGGAATGGCACCTGATCGGCCACCTGCAATCGAACAAGGCGGACCTGGCGGCGCGCCATTTCGACTGGGTGCAATCGCTGGACCGCGCCAAGCTGGTGACCGCACTGGCCCGCCACCGGCCCGCCGGCGCACCGCCCTTGAACGTGCTGGTGCAGGTGAACATCGACGATGAAACCAGCAAGCACGGCTGCCTGCCGGGCGACGTACCGGCACTGGCCAAGGCCATCGAAGCCGAGCCGTCCTTGCGCCTGCGCGGACTGATGGCGATCCCCGCGCCGCACGCCGACATGACCCGCCGGCGCGACGCATTCCGCGCCATGCACGCCCTGTTCGAAGCTCTGCAGGCGGGCCATGCCGGGATCGACACCCTGTCGATGGGGATGAGCGAGGACTTCGTGCCCGCCATCGAGGAAGGTGCGACCATGGTGCGCATCGGCAGCGCGCTGTTCGGCGCGCGCCCCGCGAAAACGGAAGGACCCGCATGAACGACAGCATTGCCTTCATCGGCGGCGGCAACATGGCGCGCAGCCTGGTCGGCGGCCTGCTCGCGCGCGGCCGCGCGCCTGCATCGATCCGCATCGCCGAGCCGGTGGCCGCGCTGCGCGACGCCCTGCAGGCGGATTTCGGGGTTGCGGTGTTCGCAGACGGCGCGCAGGCCATCGAGGGCGCCGCCACCTGGGTGCTGGCGACCAAGCCGCAGGTGCTGCGCGGGGTGTGCGAAGCGCTGGCGGCGCAGGCGCAGGCGCAGCGGCCGCTGGTGGTGTCGATCGCCGCCGGCATCACCGCCGTGCAACTGGAGCGCTGGCTGGGCGGCGACATCGCGGTCGTGCGCAGCATGCCGAACACGCCCGCCCTGCTCGGCGCCGGCGTGACCGGGTTGTACGCAGGCGGGAAGGTCGATGCCGCGGGCCGCACGTTCGCCGAGGCGCTGCTGTCCGCCGCCGGCAAGACCGTGTGGATCGGGGACGAAGCCCTGATGGACGCAGTGACCGCGGTCTCCGGCAGTGGACCGGCCTATGTGTTCCTGCTGGCCGAGGCGATGATCGATGCCGGCATCGCCCAGGGCCTGCCGGCCGAGGCCGCGCGCGTGCTGGCGATCCAGACCGTGCTCGGCGCGGCGCGCATGCTCGATGAATCCGGGGTGGATGCCGCCGAACTGCGGCGCCGGGTCACCTCGCCGAACGGCACCACCCAGGCCGCGGTCGAACATTTCGAAGCGGGCGGGTTGCGCACGCTGGTCGCGGGCGCGATCCATGCCGCACGCATCCGCGGGCAGGAACTGTCCGCCGCCAACGACTGAGGGGCCCGCCATGCGCATCGCTTGTTCCGCCGCCGCCGTCCTGCTGCTTGCGCTCGTCGCGTGCAGCGGCGACCAGGCCCCGACACCCGCGGTCGCGATGCCGGCAGCGTCGGCCGCCGCCAGCACGACGGTCGGTGGCGCGACCCTGCAGGCCTCGACGGTCGCAATCGCCGACCTCAACGCCACCGTCGCCGGCCGCTACGGCATCGACCTCGCGGAGGAAGGCGTGTTGCTGCTGGTCACCGTGCGCGATTCGGCCGGCAACGGCATCGATCCCGGCGACCTCCGGCTTACCGCCACCGCCGGCACCCTGGCCGAAGCGCCAAAGCCGCTGGACCTGCGTGCGATCAGCACCGACGGCATGACCGACTACATCGGCGTGTTCCGCGCAGTGGCGCCGGCCAGCGTGCACTTCAGGCTCTCCGCGACGCGCAGCGGGGCGCGTGCGGATATCGCGACGACGGCGGAGCTGCAACCGCGTTAGGACCCAGGCCTGCAGGCCGCGGCCCCCTCTTGCTCCGCCCACGCGCGGATGACCCGTGCGATCTCCGCAACGCCGTCCGTCAACGCCGCCGGGCCTGGCTGCAGGATCAAGGGCGACTTGACCTCGAACAGCTGCCCGGTGCGAACCGCCGGAATCGCATGCCAGCCGGGGCGTGCGGCGACCCTCCCGGGTCTGAACTTCTTGCCGCACCATGAGCCCAGGATGATGTCCGGCGCACGCCGGATCACTTCATCCGGATCTTCCAGGATGCGCGCCTTGGCCAGCGACTCGAGCGCCCGCTCCGGGAAGATGTCGTCGCCGCCGGCGATGCGGACCAGTTCCGCCACCCAGCGGATGCCGGTGATCGGCGGTTCGTCCCATTCCTCGAAATAGACCTTCGGCCTGGATGGCAACGCGGCGGCATCGCGTTCGATCGCCTGCAGCCCGCGTTGCAGGCCATCCGCATAGGCATTGGCCTTGTCGCCGGCACCGACCAGGGCACCCAGCCGGCGGATGTAGTCGAGGATCCCGGCCACGCTGCGGTGGTTGCTGATCCAGACTTCCACGCCATGCCGGATCAGCGCGGCGGCGATGTCGGCCTGGATGTCGGAGAACCCGACCACGAAGTCCGGGCGCAACTTGAGGATTTCGTCGATCCTGGCGCTGGTGAACGCGCTGACCTTCGGCTTCTGCTTGCGCGCGACCGGCGGGCGCACGGTGAACCCGCTGATGCCGACGATGCGGTCCTGCTCGCCCAGTGCGTAAAGGACTTCGGTGGGTTCTTCGGTCAGGCAGACGATGCGCCGCGGGCCGATCACGTCAGCCACCGGCAGGCCCACTCACGGATACAGCATCCGCCTGGACCAGGTGCCGTCCTCGCCGCGTTCGTGCAGCCAGCGCTCGTGCAGGCGGAACTGCGCGCCGTACCAGAACTCGAGATGCCGCGGCAGCAGCCGGAACCCGCCCCAGCGCGGCGGGCGCGGCACCTCGCGGCCTTCGAATTCCTGCTCGAACTGCGCGATCCGGTCTTCGAAGGTCTCCCGCGAAGCCAGCGTCTCCGACTGCAGCGAGGCCCACGCCCCGACCTGGCTGCCGCGTGGCCGGCTTGCGAAATACGCATCCGCCTCGTCGCCGGCGACGATCTCGACATCGCCCTCGATCCGCACCTGCACGCCTTCGCGCACCCGCGGCCAGTGGAACAGCAGCGACGCGCGCGGATTGGCCTGCAGTTCGCGGCCCTTGCGCCCGTCCAGGTGGGTGTAGAACACGAAGCCGCGTGCATCGAAGGCTTTCAGCAGCACCGTGCGCGCCGACGGCTGGCCGTCGACGGCGGTGGCAAGGGTCATCGCGGTGGGCACGGGTTCGCCGGCGGTGACCGCCTCGGCGAACAGGGCATCGAAGGTGGCGCGGAGGTCGTCGGGGATGTTGTCCATGCGCGCATTGTCGCGCGCATGCGGCCGCGGCGCACCACCCGGCGCACCATCAGTCAGTTGACGATGAAGCTGACCCGCAGGTTGACCCGCCATTCCTGCACGTTGCCGTCGTCGTCGGTGGTGACCTTGATTTCGTTGACCCAGGCGCCCTTGATGTGCTTGACCGATTCGGCGCACTTCTTCAGCCCGTGCTTGACCGCATCCTCGATGCTGCTGGCGGACGAGGCATTGAGTTCGATGATCTTGGCGACGGACATGGCAGGACTCCTGGTTGGCCGGCGGGATGCCGAACCCGCAGCCTTGCCGGTCGGGCGTTAATTCCATGCAGAGGAATCCGCGCCGGCATCGGCGGCCTCGCCCCGCCCGTCCCGTCGATGCGGCCCGCCACGTCAGCCCGCCACTGCTAGCATGTTGCGATGCGCAATGCCGCAAGCAATGGGAATATCGTCCTGGTCGGGCCGATGGGGTCGGGCAAGAGCCATGTCGGCCGGCTGCTGGCGACGCGCCTGGGGCTCGGGTTCGCGGATGTCGACGCAGGCGTGGAGGCCGATGCCGGCATGCCGATCCCCGCCATCTTCGCCCGCGAAGGCGAGGCCGGCTTCCGCGCCCGCGAAGCGCGGATCCTCGCCGGGATCCTGGCAGGCGCGGGCCAGGTGGTCGCCACCGGTGGCGGCGCGGTGCTGGATCCCGGCAGCCGCGCCGCGATCCGCGCGGCCGGCCGCGTGGTCTACCTGCAGGTGGGCGCCGCGCAGCAATTGCAGCGGATCGCCGGCGACCGCGGGCGGCCGCTGCTGGCGGTGGCGGACCCGGCCGCGCGGCTGGCCGAACTGCAGGCGCTGCGCGAACCGCTGTATCGCGGGCTGGCCGACCTGGCCTTCGATACCAGCACCCTCTCCCCCGAACAGGTCGCCGAGGCATTGGCGGCACTGCTTGCCGATCACATGGAAGCGCACGCATGAACCCAACGACCCGGCAGGTGGAGGTCGGCGGCGGCGCGCCGTACCGGATCGACATCGCCCCCGGCCTGCTCGACGATGGTGCCCTGCTCGCATCGCACCTGCGCGGCCGGCATGCGCTGATCGTCAGCGATTCGCAGGTCGCGCCGCTGCATGCGCAACGCGTGCAGGCCGCACTCGGGTCGGTGCGGCCGGACGCCAGGATCGCGCTGCACGTGTTCGATGCCGGCGAAGCCTCCAAGACGCTGGCGAATTTTTCCGGCGTGATCGACGCGCTGGCCGCGCTCGGCGCCACCCGCGACGCCTGCGTGTACGCGCTCGGCGGTGGCGTGGTCGGTGACCTGGCCGGCTTCGCCGCGGCCTGCTGGATGCGCGGGATCGACTGCGTGCAGCTGCCGACCACCCTGCTGGCGATGGTGGATTCCTCGGTCGGCGGCAAGACCGCGGTGGACATCGCGCAGGGCAAGAACCTGGTCGGTGCGTTCCATCCGCCGCGCGCGGTGATCGCCGACACCTCGACCCTGCGCACGCTGCCGCCACGCGAACTGCGCGCGGGCTTCGCCGAGGTGATCAAGTACGGGGCGATCGTCGATGCCGGCTTCCTCCACTGGCTGGAGGTGAATGCCGATGCCCTGCTCGCCAGCGACGACGGGTTGCTGGCGGAGGCCATCGCCCATAGCTGCGTGCACAAGGCCGCGATCACCGAACGCGACCCGTTCGAACACGGCGAGCGCGCGCTGCTCAACTTCGGCCACACCTTCGGCCACGCGATCGAGGCCGAGCAAGGCTATGGCGGGCTGAACCACGGCGAGGCAGTCGCGGTGGGGATGCTGCTGGCTGCCCGGCTGTCGGCCGCACTGCGCCTGGCGGATGCCGGCGATGGCGAACGCCTGCGCGCGCTGCTGCAGCGGTTCGGCCTGCCGACCACGGTGCCGGCGGGCCTGCAGGCCGAAGCGCTGGTCGCGCGCATGCGGCTGGACAAGAAGGCGCAGGGTTCGGGCCTGCGCTTCGTGCTGTGGGATCGCGCCGGCGCGGCGCGGGTGGTGGCTGGCGTCGATGAAGCGCAGGTGCTGGACGTCCTGCGCGGCTGAGCCCGCAAGAGGCACAGGCCTTACAATTCGCGGATGCGCCTGCTGCTGCAACAACGCCCCGACGGCCGCGAAGCCCCGCGATTCGTCCAGCTCCAGCTCCAGCCCGACCTGCTGGGTGGCTGGACGCTGCTGCGCGAAACCGGGCAGATCGGCGGACGCAGCACGCTCAAGCGCGAGCAGTACGCCGACCAGGCCAGCGCCCTGACCGCGCTGGAAGTGGCGCGCGATGCACAGCTCAAGCGCGGCTTCCAATTGATGTTTGCCCAGGGCGCCGACGCGCCCCGCTAACCGGAATTCATTTGTGACCCTGAAGAACGACCGCTTCCTGCGCGCGCTGCGCCGCGAACCCGTGGACTGCACCCCCGTGTGGCTGATGCGCCAGGCCGGCCGCTACCTGCCGGAGTACCGCGCCACCCGCAAGGCGGCCGGCAGCTTCCTGGCGATGGCCAAGAACCCGGAACTGGCCTGCGAAGTCACCCTGCAGCCGCTGCGCCGGTTCCCGCTGGACGCGGCGATCCTGTTCTCCGACATCCTCACCGTGCCGGATGCGATGGGCCTGGGCCTGTATTTCGTGGACGGCGAAGGCCCGAAGTTCGAACGCCCGCTGCGCACGGCGACCCAGATCGATGCGCTCGCCGTGCCGGACATGGAGACCGAGCTGCGCTACGTGATGGACGCGGTGCGCCTGATCCGCCGCGAGCTGGACGGCAGCGTGCCGCTGATCGGTTTCTCCGGCAGTCCGTGGACGCTGGCCTGCTACATGGTCGAGGGCGGCGGCAGCAAGGACTGGGGCAAGGTCAAGGCGCTGGCGCTGAACGAGCCGGCGGCGATGCACAGGTTGCTGGCCGTGGTGACCGACGCGGTCATCGCCTACCTGTCCGCCCAGCACGCGGCCGGCGCGCAGGCGCTGCAGGTGTTCGATACCTGGGGTGGCGCACTCGGCCCGGCGATGTACCGCGAATTCTCGCTGCCCTACCTGACCCGGATCGCGCGCGCGCTGAAGGACCTCGGCGCGCCGGTGATCCTGTTCGGCAAGGGCAATGCACCGCACCTGGACGACCTGTTCGCCAGCGGCGCGGATGCGATCGGCGTGGACTGGACGGTGACCCTGGAAGACGCCGCCCGCCGCGCCAATGGCCGCGTTGCGCTGCAGGGCAACCTGGACCCGGCGATCCTGTACGGCAATCCCGACGCGATCCGCTCGCAGGTGCAGGCCACGCTGGACAGTTACGCCACCGGCAACGGCGGCTCGCGCGAGGGCCATGTGTTCAACCTCGGCCATGGCATGTCGCCGGACATGGATCCCGGGCACGTGGCCGTGCTGGTGGAGGCGGTGCACGCGGGGAGCCTCGAGCGCAGCCTCGGGTAAGCGACGCCCGCATATCGCAGTCGCGCCCACCTGCAGCATGAACGCGCTACCCTGCGGGTGCCGTCGGGGGACGCCGGCTGTTGCCAAGGGGATGCGCATGTCAGGTTGCTCCATGGTGGTCCGCTGGCTCCGCGGGATCTTGCGTCCAGCCACCCTTGCCGTGCTGGTCGCCGTCGTTGCCACCGGCGGCTGCGCGGGAGTGAACGTCGGGTATGGCGTGGAGGCACCACCGCCTCCACCGCCTCCACCGCCGCCGCCTCCACCACCGCCCCCACCGCCGCCTCCCCCACCGCCCACGCAGGTCGGTGGCGAACAGGCGATCCCCGCGTTTCCATGGCCGCCGCCGAAGCCCACCTCGCGCACCACGATGGATCGCAGCCTGCTGGCGCGCAACGACGGGGCCACGCTGGGCGAGGTCGCCCGCCACCTGGAAGGCGCACTGTCGGGCGTCGGCTATGGGGAACGCAGCTACTACACGGTGCCCGGCGGCTTCGCGCTGGCGACGAGGCTCGAACAGATCACGCCCGACGGCACGCCGAAGCCGGACCCGCAGCGCTGGTCCACCGCGCTGCCCGAACAGCCGGTGTTCTCGCTGGGCGACTACCTGCGCGCCCTGTTCGCCGCGCCGCAGGGCGACTACCGGGTCATCGTCTTCATCGTCACCAACCGGGCGTTCGCCACCTCCGGGCGCCCGGCGACGAACGAGCAGGCCGAGGCCTGGCTGAGTGGCGGGCTGGACCGCCTGCCGCGCTCGATCCAGGCACTGCCGTTCGATGCCGATGTCGAGGCCAGCGCGCTGGTCTACCAGTTCCGCAAGAGCGGCCATGGCGATCCGGCGGTTGCGCTGGCAAGCAGCACCACATCCGCCGCAACCCAACTCGATCGCAGCGGCATCGTCGCTGCGCTGCGCCGCTGAGGCCCGCATGACCCTGACCAGATCCAGATGGATGTTCGCCGGCATCTGGCTCGGCGGCGCGGGCCTGGTGTTCCTGATCCTGGTGGTGCAGAGCCTGGTCGGCCGCTACGGCTCGCAAAGCGAGGACGCCTGGGCGTGGTACCTGCCCACCGTGATGCCGACCCTGTCGCTGATCATCGGCGTGCTGGCCACCGATTTCCGCGTCGCCGCGAGCGCAGCCGCGGCCGCCACGACGACGACCGGTACCTCTGCAGCCAGCCCCGACGCGAACATCCTGCCGGTTGCCGCCAGGGGCCTGCTCTGGCTGGGCGTGGCGCTGTCGGTGTTCTACCTGTTGCTGGTCGCGGTCACCATCCTCGCGCAGCCGTTCCTGCAGGGCGTGTCGCCGATCGAGCTGATGCACCGCTCCAACCTGTGGCTGGGCCCGTTGCAGGGGCTGACTGCCGGCGTGCTCGCCGCGTTTTTCCGCTCGGGTTGATCGCGACGCCTTGCCGGCGCCGCGTTGCTACTGCGGCACGCGGGCGTGCAGCGCCTGCGCCAGCATCGCCCCGCTGACCGGCTTGCGCAGGAAATCGTCGAAGCCGGCCGCGTGGGCCTGCGCCTCGGCATCCGCGTCCGAACGCGCGGTCACCGCCAGCAGCGGCGCCACGAAGCCCTGTGCGCGCAGCATGCGCGCGAGCGCAAGGCCATCCAGTCCCGGCAGGTCGAGGTCGAGCAAACCGGCGTCGAAGCGCTGGCTGGCGACTTCCGCCAGCGCACCCAGCCCATGCCCGGCATGCACCACCACATGCCCCTGTTCGCGCAACAAGCCCTGCATGACCTCGGCCACGATCGGATCGTCCTCGACCAGCAGCAGCCGCAGCGATCCCGCGACCGCCCGCAACGGTGCCGCGGATGCAGGCGGCGGCTGCATGTCGGCATGCACCAGCGGCAACTCGACGATGAAGCGGCTGCCCTGCCCCGGCGCACTTTCGACCGCGATCCCGCCGCCCATCGCCGTCGCCAGCTCCTGGCTGATCGCAAGCCCCAGCCCGCTGCCGCCGTAGCGCGCGGCGGTGCGTGCGCCATCGGCCTGCTCGAAGCGGCGGAACAGCCGGGCCTGCTGCTCGCGGCTCAAGCCCGGGCCACTGTCGGCGACCACGAAGCGCACACCCCGGGGTGCAAGCGCACTGGTTTCCAGCGACACGTGGCCGGACTCGGTGAACTTGATCGCATTGCCGAGCAGGTTGAGCAGGATCTGCTGGATGCGGGTGCGGTCGCCGTGGAGCGCCGCTGGCGTGCCGGCATCCATGCTGTCGACGAATGCCAGGCCCTTGCGTTCCGCCACCGGCGCCATCAGCGCGGCGACCTCGTCCAGCAGCGGGCGCAGCGCGAAGTCGGCGGTCGCCAGCTCCAGCTTGCCGGCTTCGATCCGGGCCAGGTCCAGCGCATCGTTGACCAGCCGCAGCAGGTGCTCGCCGGCGCGATGGATGGCATCGACCTGGCTGCGCTGCCTGTCGTCGAGCCGGGTCGCGCGCAGCAGTTCGCTCATGCCGAGCACGCCGGTCATCGGCGTGCGCACCTCGTGGCCGAGTGTCGCCAGGAAGCGCGACTTCGCCTCCGAAGCCTGTTCGGCCAGCACCCGTTTCGCCTCGGTCAGCTGCAGTGCGTGCCGGCGCTTGAGCCGGGCCCGATAGGCCGCGGCCGCGGCGGCCACCGCCAGCAGCGCGAGCACCAGGTACAGCAGCAGCGCCCACCAGCTGCGCCACCACGGCGGCGGCACCGCGAACGCCAGCCGCTGCTCGCGCGCGGCGTTGCCGGCGGCATCGCGCGCGCGCATGCGCAGGGTGTAGCGGCCCGGTGCCAGGCCGGTGAACACGCGGTCGCCGCTGGCGCCGAGCGCGACCCAGGCGCGGTCGAAGCCATCCAGCCTCGACCAATAGCGGTTGGATTCGGGATCCTCGAACGCAAGCAGGCGCGCGCGGATCCGGAATTCGCGGTCGTCGCGGCCCAGGCGCAGGCCCGCCTGCAGCGGGATATCGCGCCATTCGCCGTTGCGACGCACCGACAGCCGGTCGAAGCGCAGCGAAGGTACCGTGGCCACGGGATCCGCCGCGGTGGTATCGACCAGCACGATGCCGCCGTCCGCGGTCGCCGCCGCCAGCACGCCCTCGGCGCTCATCGCCAGCGCGTGGTCGACGAACTCCTGGCTGCCACTGCCGTCGCGAATGCCATGGCGACGCAGGTTGCGGGTGCGCGGATCGTAGCGGTACAGGCCGCGCGAGGTGGACACCCATGGGCGATGGCGCAGGTCCACCCGCATGCCGGATGCGCCAACCGCCGGCATACCGTGCGCGCTGTCGACCCGGTCCGCGGCCTGCCAACGCCCGCCGCGCGCCACGTAGTGCACGAGCCCGGACTGCCGCTGCAGCCACAGCATGCGGTCGCCATCGAAGGCCAGCGCATACACGCGTTCGCCGCCGAACCCGGGCAGGCGCCGGAACGTGCCCTGCGCCGCGTCCAGCACCGCCACGCCATCCGCCCCCGCCACCCAGACCTCGCCTCGCGGCGACACCACCAGCGCCTCGATGTCGCCGGTCGCCAGGCCATGCGCGGCATCCGCCGGGATCTCGCGCAGCACCCGCCCGCTGGCGGGGTCGCGCTGCTGCACGCCGGCACCCGGCGCCGACAGCCACAGGCTGCCATCGGGCGCAACCTGCAGCTGGTCGACCTGGCCAGGCGGGGTTGCGTCGCGCGGGTCGCCGCTGCGCCATTCGTCGATCGCCCCGTCACTGCCGACCCGGAGCAGGCCATTGCGATGCCCCAGCCACAGGCGCCCGCCGGTGTCTTCGGCGATCGCCAGCAGCTTGATGCTGCGCAGGCGCGCCAGGCTGTCGTCGTCGAGCCGGCCGATGCCGCCATCCGTCGCCAGCCGCTCGACCATGCCGTTGAACCCGCCCAGCCAGAACCCGCCGTCGCGCGCGGGGGCGAGTGCGCGGTACATCGCCCCCTGCAGGCCATCGGTTTCGCCCGCGTACTGCGCCAATTGCCGCCAGTCCGGGCGCAGGTAGCCCAGGCCCACGCCCGCCACCGGCACCCACAACGCGCCATCGGCATCCTGCAGCATCGCGGTGATGCCGCGCGGGATGTCGGGGCCGCCCAACCGCACCGGGCTCGGCGGTTCCGCGCCCTGCTGCCGCCACAGCCCGCGCTGGCTGGCGATCCAGCTGCCGCCATCGCGCGCGCGGACGATCGCGTTCATCGCGTTCGGGCGGCGGAACATCGGCGACCACGCCGGCTGCGTCCAGTCGCCCCCCGCATCGCGCCGCCAGACGCCGTCCGAGGTGCCGACCCACAGGCCATCGGCCTGCATGGTGAGCGAGTACACCAGCGGCGGCGCATCGGTCCCCGGCAGGCGCACGCCCTCGATGCGGCCGCCCTGCATGCGCGCCAGGCCGGCATCGGTACCGATCCACAGCGCGCCGCCCGCATCCACCGCCAGCGCAAGCACGGTATCGGAGGGCAGGCCGTCGCTTGCCGCCGCGTAGCGATGGATCGTGCCGTCGTCGCCGATCCGGTGCAGGCCGCCGTCGTAGGCACCGAACCAGACGCTGCCGGCGTGCTGCGCGAACGCCCAGATATCGTCGCTGCCCAGTTGCGGATGGGTGGCCTTGCGGTAATGCACGAAGCCCTGCCGTTGCGCATCCAGCACGCTGATGCCGCCGCCTTCGGTCGCCACCCACACGCGGTCGCGCGCATCGACCAGCAGCGCCTGCACGTTGTTGCCGGGCAGGCCCCGCGGGTCGCCCGGCTGGTGCCGCCACAGCCGCATGCCGACGCCGTCGTGGCGCGCCAGCCCATCGGCGGTGGCAACCCACAGGTAGCCGTCGCGGTCGCGCGCAAGCGCCTTGATCGCGGTCGAAGGCAAGCCCTGGCCGGCACCGACGATGCGCAACCGCGGCCGCTCCGGCACCGCCGCCAGCGCGCACGCGCACAGCAGCCACAGTCCCAGCAAGGTGCCCAACCTGCGTGGCATGCGTGCCCTCCCCTGCCCGCATGCTGGCGACCCGGGTTGGCTCATGCAAGCAGGAAGCGCCGCACCCCCTCCGGATCGAACGGCCAGTCGAGTTCGCGCCCGCTGGCGGCATCGCGCAGGACCGGCACGCGCACGCCGAAGCGCGCTTCCAGTGCCGCGTCGCCATCGATGAACACGCTCTCGAATTCGGGCGTGCGCGCCTGCGCCAGCGCCTCCAGGGCGAGGTCGCAGAGGTGGCAGTGGTCGCGCTGGTAGAGGATCAGGCCCATACGCCTGCGTCGTTCGCCGGATGGCGGTCGCCCTAGAATAGTCGCCCCAGCCCCCAGGCAGCGCCGCATGGCCGTTTCCACCTTCGACCTCTACAAGATCGGCATCGGCCCCAGTTCCTCGCACACGGTCGGTCCGATGCGCGCCGCCGCGCGCTTCGTCGAGCACCACCTGGCGGAAGCCGGCCGCCTGCCGCAGGTCGCGCGGGTGCGCGCGGAGGTGTTCGGATCGCTGGCCCTGACCGGCCGTGGCCACGGCACCGACAAGGCGGTGATGATGGGCCTGGAAGGCCATTGGCCGAACCGGATCGACCCCGACATCATCCCCGCGGCGCTGCAGCGGATCCGCGGCGAAAAGCGGATCACCCTGCACGGGACGCACGAGGTGGGCTTCGACGAGAAGCGCGACCTGGTGATGAACAAGCGCCAGAAGCTGCCGTTCCACACCAACGGCATGCGCTTCATCGCCTACGACGCCGCCGGCAACGAACTCGCCAGCCGCGACTACTACTCGGTCGGCGGCGGCTTCGTGGTCAACCAGGACGAGGCCGCGGAGGACCGCATCGTCGCCGACACCACCGTGGTGGCGCATCCGTATGCCAGCGGCGACGAGCTGCTGGCACGCTGCGCGCAATCGGGCCTGTCGATCGCGCAGCTGATGCTTGCGAACGAACGCGCCTGGCGCAGCGACGACGCCATCCACGCCGGGCTGCGCGAGCTGTGGCAGGCGATGCAGGACTGCGTCGCGCGCGGCATCCGCGCATCCGGCACCCTGCCCGGCGGCCTGCACGTGGTGCGGCGCGCGCCGTCGCTGCACGCGGAGCTCGCCGCCAAGCCGGAGGCGGCGATGCGCGACCCGCTGACCGTGCTCGACTGGGTCAACCTGTACGCGCTGGCGGTGAACGAGGAGAACGCGGCCGGCGGGCGCGTGGTCACCGCGCCCACCAACGGCGCCGCCGGCATCATCCCGGCGGTGCTGCACTACTACGACCGCTTCATCCCCGGCGCCAACGAGCAGGGGGTGTTCGACTTCCTGCTGACCGCCGCCGCGGTCGGCATCCTGTACAAGGAAAACGCCTCGATCAGCGGCGCCGAGGTCGGCTGCCAGGGCGAGGTCGGGGTGGCCTGCTCGATGGCCGCGGCCGGCCTGGCCGCTGCGCTCGGCGGCAGCCCGGGGCAGATCGAGAACGCCGCCGAGATCGGCATGGAGCACAACCTCGGCCTGACCTGCGACCCGATCGGCGGGCTGGTCCAGATCCCGTGCATCGAGCGCAACGCGATGGGCGCGGTGAAGGCGATCAACGCCAGCCGGATGGCCCTGCGCGGCGACGGCAAGCACAAGGTCAGCCTCGACAAGGTGATCCGGACCATGCGCGACACCGGCCGCGACATGCAGGACAAGTACAAGGAAACCAGCCGCGGCGGGCTGGCCGTGAACGTCATCGAGTGCTGAACCCGGCAATCACCGGGGCGGTCGCCCTTCCGCCGTTTTCGACATAGACTCAGGCCATGCAAGCCCGATTGGCGAGCGTGCTACGGGGGGCACTGCTGACTGGCTTGTACTTCGCCGGGGCGGTGATCGCGGTGTTTTACCTGCGCACCCCGGCCGACGTCACCCTGTTCTGGCCAGCCGCGGGCATCGGCCTGGCCGCGGTCCTGCGCTACGGCCTGTGGCAGACCCTGACGATCCCGGTCGCGATGCTGCTCCTGCACCTGTTCGTGGTGCCGGTGCCGCCGGTGTTCCTGGGCTACTCGCTGGCCAGCAACACGCTGGCGACCCTGCTCGCGGGCTGGTACGTGCGCCGCGGGCACGACCGCAACCGGCGGATCCACCTGCGCACCAGCGACGGCTTCCTGCTGCTGCGCGGCGGCCTGTTGCTCAGCGTGGTCAGCGCGGGGATCGGCAGCGTCGGCATGCTGCACGCCGGCATGGCGCCCGCCGGCGACATCGTGCGGCTGTTCCTGCAGTGGACGCTGGGCGACCTGCTGGGCGTCAGCACCCTGGGGCCGCTGCTGCTCTACCTGTTCTACCGCAAGCAGGGCAGCCCGGCACGCAAGGAAAGCCGGCGGCTCGAGTTGCTGGCCTGGTCGCTGACGGTCGCGCTGGTGCTGGCGATGGTGTTCCTCGTCGGCAACCTCGGCACCCAGTACCCGTTGGCGCTGGCCAGCCTGCCGCTGGGCCTGCTGATCTTCTCGGCGGTGCGCTACACGCCGCTGGTGACCCTGCTTGGCACCACCATCGTGATCGTCTGCGTCAGCCTGATGACCGGGCTGGGGCTGGGTGGCCTCGAGCGCCCGCAGACCATGCACGACAGCGTGCTGATGATGTCGATGCTGGTGATGTATTCGATCATCCCGGTGCTGCTGCTGGCATCCAGGCATGAACACGCGGCCGCGACCGCGGCGCTGCACCAGCGTGCCACCCGCGACACCCTGACCGGCCTGCTCAACCGCGACGCCTTCGAGGAACAGGCGCGCGCGCAACTGGCCGCGGGAACCGGCACCCTGACCCTGCTGTACGCGGACCTCGACCACTTCAAGCTGGTCAACGACTCCGCCAGCCATGTCGCCGGCGACGAGATGATCCGCGGCGTGGCCGCGCTGTTCCGCGAAGAATTCGGCGAAGACACCCTGATCGCGCGCACCGGCGGCGACGAATTCGCGGTGCTGGCGACGATCGACGAGCGCGCCGCAAGCACCCGCGCGCGCCGCCTGCTGTCGGCGATCGAACGCATGCGGGTGGCATGGCTGGGCCAGAACCTGGGCACCACCGCCAGCATCGGGCTGGCCACCAGCGAGCCACCGCACCTCGCCTTCGACGACCTCTTGTCGCAGACCGACGCCGCCTGCTTCGCGGCCAAGGAACTGGGCGGCAACCGCTCGTTCGCGGCGGCATCGAACCCCGACGAACTGCGCCAGCGCACCCGTGCGATGCACAGCGCCATGGCCGCGCGCGAGGCGCTGGACCAGCGCCGCTTCGTCCTGTGGTGCCAGCCGATCGTGGACCTGCGCAACCCCGCCCCGCCGCAATCGCATTTCGAGGTGCTGGTGCGCTGGATGGACACCGACGGCAACCTGCGCCCGCCGGCTGAGCTGGTGGCCGCCGCCGAACGCTACCGGCTCGGGCCGCGGCTGGACCGCTTCGTGCTGGACGCGACCCTCGGCTGGCTGGAACAGCACCCGGAGGCCACCGCCCAGGTCGAGCAGTGCTGCATCAACATCGGCGGCACCACCCTGGTCGACGAGGACTTCGGCGACTTCGTCGCCGCGCGCCTGCGCCGCAGCCCGCTGCGCGCTGAACAGCTGTGCCTGGAGATCACCGAGACCAGCGTGGTGCGCGACATGACCCGCGCCCGCCACTTCATCGGCCGCATGCGCGACCTCGGTTGCCGGTTCGCGCTGGACGACTTCGGCACCGGCTTCTGTTCGTTCGGCTACCTGCGCGACCTTGACGTCGACTACCTGAAGATCGACGGCAGCTTCGTGCGCGACCTCGATGACATCCATGACGAAGGCGGCAGCCTGTCGGAGGCGGTGGTGCGCTCGATCACCGAGATCGCGCACGTGCTCGGCAAGCGCGCGGTGGCGGAACAGGCCGAGACCGAACTGCAGCTGCAGCGCTTGCGCGAGATCGGCGTCGACTACGCGCAGGGCTACGTGTACCAGCGCCCGCGGCCGATCGCCGCGTTCTTCGCCGGGGACCTCGGCTAGCGTCCGCGCGCGATCCGCAGGGCATCGTCCAGCAGTGCCGCGGCGGTCACCTCCGCGCCCGCGCCCGGGCCCTGGATCACCAGCGGCTGCTCGCGGTAACGGTCCGACCAGATCGCGACACGGTTGTCGTTGCCGGCGCCACCCGCCAGCGGATGCGCCGCCGGCAATGCCTCCAGCCCGACCGTGGCCAGCCCGCCGGCCTGCAGGCGCGCGATGAAACGCAGTTTCTCGCCGTTCTTGTAGGCGGCGGCGTAACGTTCGCGCAGCGGCGCGTCCAGGCACGGCAACGCCGCATCGACATCCGCACCCGCAAGCGCGGCCAGCACGGGCGGGACCAGCGAGTCGACCTGCACCGCGTCGGCTTCCAGCGCATGGCCGGCGGCGCGCGACAGGATCAGGAGCTTGCGGCGCACGTCCTCGCCGGACAGGTCGTCGCGCGGGTCGGGTTCGGTGTAGCCGGCCTCGCGCGCGGCGCGCACGAAGCCGGAGAACGGACGCAGGCCGTCGTAGTGGTTGAACAGCCAGGCCAGCGATCCGGACAGCACCCCGGCGATCGCGTGGATGCGGTCGCCGCCGGCCTGCAACTCCCGGAGCGTGCGCAGCAGCGGCAGGCCGGCGCCAACGGTGGCGCTGTCGCCGTAGTCGCTGCCGCCGCGCGCGCTCGCGAACTGGATCGCGCGCCAGCGCGCCAGCGAGGTGCCCTGCCCCAGCTTGCAGGCGGTGACCACGTGGATGCCGCTGGCCAGCCAGCGTGGGTGCTGGTCGGCGACTGCCTCGGACGCGGTCGCATCGACCACGATGCGGGTGCCGGTGCCCGCCAGCGCATCGGCCACCGCCGCCAGCGAACTTTCGCGCGGGGCATTGTGCAGCAGCAGTTCACGGGTATCCGCGGTGATCCCGTTGCGGTCGCTGATCGCGACCCGCGAGTTCGCCACGTGCACCAGCGACAGCCGTTCGCCCAGCGGTGTTCCCGCCCACGACGCCAGCCGCGCCCATGCCGCGCTGCCGACCGTGCCGGTGCCAAGCAGTGCCACCCGCGCAGGCTGCGCGGCATGGCCGCGCAACTGGGCGACGCGTGCATTCATCGCGCGACCTTGCGTGGACACCCGGCGGCGTCCTGCGCGCGCTGCAGCGCGGCCTGGATGTCGGCGACCAGGTCGTCGACATGCTCGATCCCCACCGACAACCGCAGCAGGCCATCGGAGATGCCGGCCGCGGCGCGCGCCTCCGCGCTCATCGCCGCATGGGTCATCGTCGCCGGATGCGCGACCAGGCTCTCCACGCCGCCCAGCGACTCGGCCAGGGTGAAGTACTGCAGGCCGTCGATGAAGGCGCGCACCTCGGCCTCGCCGCCTTCCAGCTCGACGCTGAGCATCGCCCCGAAGCCGTGCTGCTGGCGCGCCGCCAACGCATGCCCGGGGTGCGAGGCCAGCCCCGGATAGTGCAGCGCGCGCACCGCCGGATGCCCGTCCAGCAACGCGACCAGCGCCTGCGTGTTTTCCTGGTGCACGCGCAGGCGCGCGTCCAGCGTGCGCAGCCCGCGCAGGGTCAGGAAGCTGTCGAACGGCGCGCCGGTCAGGCCCAGGCAGTTCGCCCACCACGCCAGCAGCTCGTGTTGCGCCTGCTCGCGGGCGATCACCGCGCCACCGACCACGTCGCTGTGGCCGTTGATGTACTTGGTGGTCGAATGCACCACCACGTCGGCATCGAAGTCTGCGATCGGCCGCTGCAGCGCCGGCGACAGGAAGGTGTTGTCGACCACCGCCAGCGCACCGGCCTTGTGCGCGGCCTCGATCACGAAGCGCAGGTCGGTGATCCGCAGCAGCGGGTTGGACGGGGTCTCGATCCACACCAGCGCCGGCGAGGCTTCCAGCGCTTCGGCCAGCGCGCGCGGATCGGTCAGGTCGCAGGTGACCAGCTTGAACGCGTTCTTCTTGGCCAATGCGTTGAACAGCCGCCAGCTGCCGCCGTAGCAGTCGTGCGGGACCACCAGGGTGTCGCCCGGTTGCAGCAACGCATTGAGCACCAGGGTGATCGCCGACATCCCGGTGGACGTCACCACGCCGCCGGCACCGCCTTCGAGTTCGGCCAGCGCCTCGCCCAGCAGGTCGCGGGTGGGGTTGCCGCTGCGCGTGTAGTCGTACTGCCGCTTCTCGGCGAAGCCGGCGAAGCTGAAGTTGGACGACAGCACCAGCGGCGGGGTGACCGCCCCGAACGCGGTATCCCGGTCGATGCCGGCGCGCACGCTGCGGGTGGCGCGGCGCGCGCCGCTGACGGACTGGACCTGGCTCATACGGAAGCTCCGATGAAATCGTGGGGAATGGCGGGAACCGCGTCGCGCACGCCGCTGGCGCCCAGTTCGGCGGCCAGCAGCGCATCGATGCGGTCGGTTTCCTTCAGGAAGGCGTCGTGCCCGTACTGCGAACGCAGCACCCGCAGCCGGCCGTTGAGGCCGAGGCCTTCGACCAGCCCGACGGCATCGGACAGCGGCACCAGGCGGTCGCCTTCGACCGCGACGACGAGCGTCGGCACCTCGATCAGGGTCGGGTCGACCTGGTGCAGGTCGATCGATTCGGACAACCGCAGCCAGGCGGTGGCCGGGATGCGGGCGACGAACTTCGCACCGGCCGCTTCCAGGTAGTCCTCGGCGGCAACCCGGACGTGGCCGTTCTCCAGGGTTGGCGCGGCATCGAAGCGCTCGCCGAATTCCTCCGGCGTGCGGTAGCTCAGCATCGCGAACTGGCGCGCCAGCGACAGCCCCTGCTCGTCGGCGCACTGCAGCTGGCCCAGCGCGACCGCCTTGCGTTGCAGCGCCCGCCACGCCGAGGCATACGGATGCGGGCGGTGCGCGCCGCTGACCGCGACCAGCTTGTGCAGCCGCCGCGGGTGCCGCGCCGCCAGCTGCAGGCCAACCAGCGCGCCATACGAATAGCCGACGAACGCCTGCAGCGCGTCGATGCCGAGCGCGTCCAGCAGCAGCGCGACCGCATCGGCCTGGTCGGCGGTGTCGATCGGTGCGTCGATGCCGCCGCAGGCGCCGACGTAGTCGAAGGCGAGCAACTGCTGGCGCGACGGATCGATCGCCCGGCCCGCGCCGGTGAGGCCTTCGGCCCAGCCGCTGCTGGCATCCACCGCATTGGCGGCCACGTGCCGGTGCGCTGAAATGCCGCCGGCGACCACCACCACCGGCGCACCCGCGGGGCCGACCAACTCATAGGCCAGGCGCAACTTGCGGGTGCCGGCATGGCGGGTGGCGAGCACCGCATCGATGCTGCCGATGCGCACGTTGCCCACGTCCGGGCCCACGGCCTGCGCGGCACGCATCGACGTTGCGCCCTGGGGGAGGTGCGGGCGGCGAAGTTCGGTGCGTTCGGCAAGGGTCACGGCATGGCTCCGACGGGTGGCTTCCATCGGAGTCGCGCGGGGGAACCGGAAGGCCGACACGGGTCGGCGGTGCGGGCCGCGCGAGTCGCGGCATCGCAACCATCTTCCGGTGGACACGCAGGTCCCCGCAGGATTTGGCACCTCGATCGAGCAGGCTGCACTGGCAGCACGCTCCATCAGGTTGCCCCGGCTTCTTCGGGCCTGTCCCTCAGCCGGTCTCGATGGATGGCTGCAGTCTGGGCACGGCTGCCGGACATGTCAATCGCTTTATCCGGATGGAGCGATGGATATAACCAATCGTCATGAGCCGGCGATATCGGGAATACTTGCCCCGCCGTTGCAGGAAGCCGGGAATGCAGATCCGTCGCTTGAACACGTTGCGTGGCATCGCCGCACTGGTCGTGCTGGTTGGCCACTACAGCAACCGGGCGCAGTTGTGGGACGCGGTGCTGGGCACGCGCGCGCCGCAGCTCGGGGTGATGCTGTTCTTCCTGCTCAGCGCGTTCCTGATGACGGTGCTGTACCTGGACCGCCCACCCACCGCGCCGGCGCTGCGCGGTTACGCCAGCGCGCGCGCGGCCCGGATCCTGCCGCTGTTCGTGGCGATCGTGCTGCTGTCGTGGCTGGCCCAGCAATCCGGCTGGCCCGCGCTGATGGCCGCGGCCTACGACATCCCGGACCTGAAGTCGCTGGCCTCGCACCTGCTGACCCTGTACGGGGTACAGGTGCTGTGGACGATCCCGGCGGAGCTGCACTTCTACCTGGTCTTCGCGGCGCTCTGGTGGCTGCGGCCGCGGCTGGCGTGGGCGATCCCGTTGTTCAGCGTGGTGGTGCTGGGGGCGTTCGCATCCGGCCATTGGCCGCTGGGCCCGAAGCAGCCGGTGTTCGGCTTCCCGGTCGACCTGCCGCTGCTGCGCGGGCTGCCCTACTTCACCGCCGGCATGCTGATCGGCATCGCCTACAAGCGCTGGCAAGCACCCGCCCGCCTCCGCCACCACGGCTGGGTGCTGGCGCTGCCGATGCTGTTGCTGCTGTACCCGGCGATCCTCGAAAGGCTGACCGGCTGGACCTACGTGATGTGGTTCAACCCGGCGATCCTGCTGGCGATGTCGGCGATCTTCGCGGCGCTGGTGTTCCTGGTGCCCGAGGGCAACCCGCTGCTGGAGAACCGCATCGGCGACCACCTCGGCAAGATCTCGTACTCGCTGTACCTGCTGCACTTCCCGATCCTGCTCTTCATGCGGGGTGCCGGGCTTGCCAGCGGCGGCGGCGGGCTGGCCCTGTTCCTGGCCGCCACCATCCTTGCGGCCAGCGCCACCTATCACGTCTACGAGTTCCCGATGCGGCGGCGCATCCGCGCGCTGGCCGTGCAACCCGGCCCCGCAGCCGAGGCGGTTGCCACCGGCGCGGGCCGCGCATGACGCCGCGCAGCCACTGGTGGATCGTGGCCGGCCTGGCGGTGGCGCTGTCGGCGGCGCACGCGGGCGACAAGGTCTACCGCTGGGTCGACAAGGACGGCCGCGTGCATTACGGCGACCGCCCGCCGGCCAATGCCACCCCGATGAAGGTGCGCGAGATCCCGGTGCCGGTGGAGCCATCCGCGATCGCAAGGCTGCGGGTGGAGCCAGGCAACGGCGAATACCTGGTCCATGCCGACAACACCCTGGCCGGCCCGATCGAGGTACTGCTCGGCTTCGCCCGCAGCAGCAACGTGCGCGGCGATCCGCCGTTGCCCGCGCGTGCCACCGTGCCGGCCCGCGGCAGCGCCCTGGTCGCGCGCCTGCGCGCGCAGGATCCCGGCCGCACCGGCAACTTCGAACTCAGCCTGCGCGGGGTGCCGGGCGACCCCAGCGCGCGACCGCAGGACGTCGAGTACCTGCTGCCGCTGCGACAATCGCACGCCCGCATCGACCAGGGCTTCGGCGGCAGGTTCAGCCACACCGACGAACAGAACCGGCATGCGCTGGACTTCGCCGCCGACATCGGCACCACGGTGCTGGCCGCGCGCGCCGGTACGGTGATGCAGGTCGAGTCCGATTTCAGCAAGGCCGGGCTCAAGCAGGAGCGCTACGGCGGCCGCGCCAACTTCGTGCGGATCCTCCACGACGACGGCAGCATGGCCATTTACGCGCACCTGAAGGCGGATGGTGCGCTGGTACGGGTCGGCCAGCGGGTCACTGCCGGCCAGCAGATCGGCCTGTCCGGCAATACCGGCTTCACCACCGGTCCGCACCTGCATTTCGCGGTGCAGGTGAACCGCGGCATGCGGCTGGTGTCGATCCCGTTCCGCATGCGCGGAGTGCGGATGACCCCGTGATCGCGGGGTAGGCAGCCGCCGGATCGCAGGCGAGGATGGCCACGTTCGCCAGGGAGGCAAGGAGGGCGGACCGCCGGCAAGGATCGCCGGCAGCAGTACTGGCACGACCCGGGGCCGCGAACCAGGCGTGGCTCAGGGTGCGACCAGTCCGCGCCGTGCTGCCTCCAGCGCGGCTTCGGCACGCGTGCCCACGCTCAGCTTGCGGTAGATGTCCTTGAGGTAGCCGGACACGGTGTGGCGCGAAAGCCCCAGCGCCGTGGCCACCTCGTTCAGGGTCAGCCCCTTGGCGGTCAGCCGCAGCACCTCGGTTTCGCGCGGGGTCAGTGGCGGCGCATCCGCATCCGCCGCCGGCAGCGGCTGGAAATGGCGCAGCAGGCGCCGCGCGATCGACGGCGACAACGGCGGCTGGCCGGCGGCGATGCCGCGCAACATGCCGGCCAGGCTGTCGCGGTCGCGGTCCTTCAGCACGTAGCCCTGCGCACCGGCCCGCAATGCCGGGAACAGGTGGGCGTCGTCATCGAACACGGTGGCGACGATGCACAGGGTCGCCGCGCCACGCGTGCGCAACGCCTCGATCAGCTGCATGCCGCTGCCGTCCGGCAGGCCAAGGTCGACCAGCGCCAGCGCCGGCGGCGGATCGATCCGCGCCAGCGCTTCGCCCAGGGTGCCGGCGGTGGCGACCTCGATTCCCGGGAATGCTGCCTGCAGCGCGGCCGCCAGCCACGCGCGGGCGCCCGGCAGGTCGTCCACCACCAGTGCGCTGGCGTAACCGCCGGGTACGCTCACGCGCCCGCCTCCAGCGGCATCCGCAGCAGCACCTTGGCCCCGCCCTCGGTGCCCGGCGCCCAGTCGATGCGGCCGTCGAGTTCGCCGGCGCGGCTGCGCATGTTGCGCATGCCGCTGCCGGCGGACACCACCGCCGGCACCCCGCTGCCATCGTCGGTGAGGTCCAGCAGCAACTCGCCGCCGCGCACCCGCACCCGCACCCGCAGGTGGCGCGCCTGGGCGTGGCGGATGGTGTTGCTGATCGCCTCGCGCACGATCCGGTGCAGGTGCAGCGCGTGGCCGCTGTCCAGGACCGGATCCGGCAGGTCGTCCGCGGCGTCCCACGACAGGCCGATGCCGACCGTCGCCAGCCGCTGGCTGGCTTCGGCATGGATGTCGGCAAGCACGTCGCCGAGCGTCCCCGGGGTCCCGCGCGAGCGCGTCACCACGTCGCGCAGGTCCTGCAGGATCGCCCGCGCAAGGTCGGCCTGCACCGGCGACTCGGCGCCGTACACCAGCGCCAGCAGCTTCGCGCCGAGGTCGTCGTGGAGGTCGGAGTAGATGCGCTCGCGTTCCTGCGCGGCGGACTGTTCGCGCGCCTCGGCAACGACCACCCGCAGGCGGGCCTCACAGGTGGCCAGCGCCCGATGGCACTTGCGCCATCGACCAATTATCAAGACGAGTGGAACCACAAAAACCAATGTCGTCAGCGCAGCGCTCCACATGTGCGACACCGGCCAATTCAAAGTATTGTCAAGAAAATGCGGGCTGGAATTCAGCCAGATGGCGCAAAACTCGGAAGGCCGAATTTCAGTCCGCGGACACTATTTAAAGGAAGAATTAGTCGTAAATGATTCCATCTGACTTGACAATGGCGTCATAAACTGTGCCGTCAGACTTTACAGCCGTGTCATAAATAGTCCCGTCTGACTTGACAACTTGGTTTTCCTCTTCGGACTGACTCTCGAACAACGAAGCAACCCACTCGAAAAAGTCAATCGAAAACCCCTCCGGGGTAGACACTTGACTCTGAGCGAATGCGTCCGGCGCAGACAGGACGAGCAGACAAGCAAGAATGATTTTGCTCTTCATATTCCCCAAAAACTGTTAAGCGGATGGGTTGGATTTTTGCGGATTGGATTTGCGTGAGTCGCGACCTGAAACTACTCAATCTTGTATAACGCCTTCAACGCTAACGACTCGCGACTCATATTAAGGTTTTGATAGACGAATTCCAGCCTTCGCGCCGCCACCAGTGTCCGCTCATGCGCGTTGCCGAACTTCGCCTTCAATCGCACCAGACTTTCCTCCAGGACGCGCCGCGCATCATCGAAGCGACCGAGCTTGCCGAGGCATTCGCCTCGATTGCTGGCGAAAATCGCAGCGAAAGGATGATCAGCGCCCAGGCGTGCGCGTACCTGCGCATCCAGTGTCTCGAATTCCTGCAACGCCTCCTGCAGCCGCCCCCGCTTCATCAGGAGCATCCCGAGGTTGTTGCGCGGCGCGAACGTATCAGGGGCGCCAGGACCGCCCAAGCGCTCCTGGCTGGCGAGCATGCTCCGCAACAGGCGCTCGGCGCCAACCAGGTCGCCTTGGTCCTCCAGTCCATACGCCAGCACGCTTCGGGCAACTAGCGCCTTGGCATCTCCCTCCGGGCGATTGGCATCCAGCCACGCACTGGCTTGACGCACCAGGGGAACACCTTCCCCGGGCTGCTTGTGCTCGATGAGGAATGATCCCAGGTTGAACTGGCTGATGACGGTCGCCGGGTGCTTGTCCCCCAGTACCGTGAGCCGCCCCTCTGCGGCACGTCGGAACGCGCGTTCGGCCGACTCGGCGTTGCCAAGCTTGTTCTCGACTACGCCAAGCTGATTCCACGCGTACAGCGTCTGCGGATGCCGCTCACCGAAAACCCGCGCATGGCGTTCGACCGCATCGCGGCTTTCGAACAACGCGGCCTCGTAATCACCATCGAGTTGCAAGGCCGACGCCAGTTGCAGCTGCAGCCCGAGCGTCCGTTGCGCATCCGGACCCAGCGACTTGCGTGCCTGAGGAAGCAGCTCGCGCAACGCCAGTACCGCTTCCTTCTGCTTGCCGGTTTCTCGCAAGAGCTCCGCCGCCGACTCCTCCATTGCGATGCGCAGCGTCGGTTCAAGTTGCGCACGCCGCGCCCGCAGACCCGCAAGCCCCTTTTCCCCGGCGTCGTAATCGCCGGAGGCAATGGCGCTACGCGCACGCCCCAGCAGCAGTTCATCCCGCAGGGCAGACGGGGCCTTCTCCAAGTTCAAAGCGTCCTCGAAGGCCGCACGGGAACGCCGCCCCTCGCCGAGCCCTAGCCAGGTAACACCGAGGACCTGATGCAGGCGTGCCGTTGCACCCGGCGCCAGCGTCGAACTCTTCAGTTCAGCCGAGGCGACGTCCAGGATGTCCCTGACACGCAAGTCCCGGCCTTGCGCATGTTCCGGATCCGCCTCGGTCAGCATGGTTTCGACGAAGCCGTTCACCGCGGCCAGTTCATTGGCGCGGGCCTGCGCCTCCGCCAACGCAGCGCGCGCGCGCTGCGCGGCCAGCGTGCTGACGATGGTGGCCGCCAGCAACGCCACGAACACGATCCCGGCGGCGATGCTGAGCGCGCGGTGGCGGCGCACGAAGCGCGCGCTGCGGTAGGCCAGGGTGGGTGCGTGCGCGCGCACCGGGCGCGAGGCCAGTACCGCATCGAGGTCGTCGGCGAACGCGGCGGCGCTGGGGTAACGGCGGCCGGGCTCGGCGGCCAGCGCCTTCATCACCACCAGGCTGAGGTCGCCGCGCGCCTCGCGGTTCAGCCGCCCGAGCGGCGCCGGGTCCTCGTTGCGGACGATGTCCACCGCCTCGAACAGGGTCGAGGAGGACAGCCGCGGGTGCGGCAACTTGCCGGACAGCAGTTCGTAGCCGATCGCGCCCAGCGCGTACACGTCGCTGCGGGCGTCGGCCTCGTGGCCCTGGCCGGCCAGTTGCTCCGGGCTCATGTACGGCAGGGTGCCCATCACCTGCCCGGCCTGGGTCATGCCGTCGCCGGCGTCGCCATGCAGGCGGGCGATCCCGAAGTCGAGGATCTTCGGCTGCCCGTGCGCGTCCACCAGCACGTTGGAGGGCTTCAGGTCGCGATGCACGATCCCGCGCTGGTGGGCGAAATCCACCGCGCGCGCCAGTTGCGAAAGCAGGCCGATGCGCGCGCGCAGGTCCGGATGCGCCTGCTCCAGGTAGCCGCGCAGGTCGGGCCCGCGCACCACTTCCAGCGCGAACCACGGTGACGGCAAGCCGCCGATGCGGTCCTCGCCGGCGGCGTACAGGCGGACGATGCCGGGATGCTCCAGCTGGCCGAGGATCTCGATCTCGCGGCGGAAGCGATCCAGCGCGGCGCTGGAGACGCCGCGCACCACCTTCAGCGCGACCTCGCGCGGCGGATGCGATTCGCGCGCCAGGTACACCCGGCCCATCCCGCCTTCGCCCAGCAAACCGAGGATGCGGTAGGGACCGATCGTCTCCGGCAACCCGGCGGCCACCTGTGCCTGTTCGTCGAGCGCGTGGGTGGCGTCGTCCTGCATGTCGGTGCTGATCCCCTTGGCAGCGGCCATGCTGCCCCCGCCGCTATAATTCCGCAATGTCAGAAGTCATCTTCGAAGCCGCGCGCCGCCGCACCTTCGCCATCATTTCCCACCCCGACGCCGGCAAGACCACGCTCACCGAAAAGCTGCTGCTGTTCGGCGGCGCGATCCAGCTGGCCGGTTCGGTCAAGGGCCGCAAGGCCGCCCGCCACGCCACCTCCGACTGGATGGCGCTGGAGAAGGAGCGCGGCATCTCGGTGACCAGCTCGGTGATGCAGTTCCCGTACGAGGGCCGCATCGTCAACCTGCTGGACACCCCCGGCCACGCCGACTTCGGCGAGGACACCTACCGCGTGCTGACCGCGGTGGACTCCGCGCTGATGGTGATCGACGTCGCCAAGGGCGTGGAGGAACGCACCATCAAGCTGATGGAGGTGTGCCGCCTGCGCGACACCCCGATCATGACCTTCGTCAACAAGCTCGACCGCGAGGGCAAGGACCCGATCGAGCTGCTGGACGAGATCGAATCCGTGCTCGGCATCCAGTGCGCGCCCGTCACCTGGCCGATCGGCATGGGCCAGCGCCTGAAGGGCGTGGTCCACCTGGTCACCGGCGAAGTGCACCTGTACGAACCCGGCCGCAACTTCACCCGCCAGGATTCCACCATCTTCCCGTCGCTGGACGATCCGCGCGTGGCGGAGCGGATCGGCGCGGACATGCTGGCGGAACTGCGCGAGCAGCTGGAGCTGGTGCAGGGCGCCAGCCATCCGTTCAACCGCGAGGCCTACCTCGAGGGCATGCAGTCGCCGGTGTTCTTCGGTTCCGGCGTCAACAACTTCGGCGTGCAGCCGCTGCTGGATTTCTTCGTCGAGCACGCGCCCTCGCCGCAGGCGCGCGCGACCACCACCCGCCTGGTCGAGGCGACCGAGCCCAGGCTCACCGGCTTCGTGTTCAAGATCCAGGCCAACATGGATCCGATGCACCGCGACCGGGTGGCGTTCATGCGCGTGTGCTCGGGCAAGTTCGCGCCCGGCATGAAGGTCCTGCAGCCGCGCACCGGCAAGGAGCTGAAGCTGGCCAACGCGCTGACCTTCATGGCCTCGGACCGCGAACTGGCGGAGAGCGCGTACCCCGGCGACGTGATCGGCATCCACAACCACGGCACCATCTCGATCGGCGACACCTTCACCGAAGGCGAGGCGCTCGGCTTCACCGGCATCCCCAACTTCGCGCCGGAACTGTTCCGCCGCGCGCGCCTGCGCGATCCGCTCAAGCTCAAGCAGCTGCAGAAGGGCCTGGCCCAGCTGAGCGAGGAAGGCGCGACCCAGTTCTTCCGGCCGCTGATGAGCAACGACCTGATCCTGGGCGCGGTCGGCGTGCTCCAGTTCGACGTGGTGGCGTACCGGCTGAAGGACGAATACGGGGTCGAGGCCGGCTTCGAGCAGGTGCAGGTGGCCACCGCGCGCTGGATCCGTTGCGCGGACGCGAAGAAGCTCGAGGAGTTCCGCGAGAAGAACGCGATGAACCTGGCGCTGGACGCCGCCGGCCACCTGGTCTACCTGGCGCCGACCCGGGTCAACCTGCAGCTGGCGCAGGAACGCGCGCCGGCGGTCGAGTTCCTGGCCACCCGCGAACACGCGCAGGCGGTGGAGGTCGGCTGAGGATCAGGACGCGATGTAGCGCTGCAGGTGGTCCAGTTCCTGCCGCTGTTCCTCGATCACCGCCTTCACCAGGTCGCCGATCGACACCACGCCGATCACCTGCCCGCCTTCGAGCACCGGCAGGTGGCGGATGCGGCTGTCGGTCACCAGCTGCATGCAGTGGTCGGCCGAATCCTGCGGGCCGACGCTGATCACCTGCGCGGTCATGATGTCGCGCACCGGGGTGTCCTTCGACGAACGCCCCTGCAGCACCACCTTGCGTGCGTAGTCCCGCTCCGAGAGGATGCCGGCGAGGCGCGTGCCTTCCATCACCAGCAACGCGCCGATCCGGCGCTCCGCCATCAGCCGCACCGCGTCGATCACCGGTGCTTCCGGGGCGATCGAAAAGACCTCAGCCGACTTCGTTTCCAGCAGTTGCCGCACCGTGCGCATGGCTTGCTCCCGACGGGTTCGAATGCTGTGGCGAGGATACTCCGGTCGCAGGCTGCCAGCAGTCGACCAGGTACAGCGGCCGCTGCTTGGATTCCTCGTACAACCGGCCCAGGTATTCGCCGATCAACCCCAGCGCCACCAGCTGGGTGCCGCCCAGGAACAGGATCACCGCCATCATGCTTGGCCAGCCGGCCACCGGATCGCCCCACAGCAGGGCCTTGGCGACGATCCACGCGGCGTACACGAAGGCCGCGAACGCGGTGGCCACGCCGAGGTAGGTGGCCGCGCGCAGCGGCGCGGTGCTGAAGCTGGTGATGCCTTCCAGCGCGAAGTTCCACAGCTTCCAGAAGCCGAACTTGCTGCGCCCGGCCACGCGCGCCTGGCGGTGGTAGGGAATCGCGACCTGGTTGAAGCCGATCCAGCCGAACAGGCCCTTCATGAAGCGGTGGCGCTCGCGCAGCTGCCGCAGCGCCGCCAGCGCGCGCGGCGACAGCAGGCGGAAGTCGCCGGTGTCGCGCGGGACCGGGGTCTTCGAAAGGGCCGCCATCACCCGGTAGAACGCGTGCGCGGTGACGCGCTTGAGCCAGCCTTCGCCGCCGCGCTCGATGCGGGTGCCGTGGACGTCGTCGAACCCCTCGCACCACTTGGCGATGAACCTTGGCAGCAATTCCGGCGGATCCTGGCCGTCGGCATCGAGGATCAGCGCGGCACCGCGTTCGATCCGGTCCAGCCCGGCGGTCAGCGCCGCCTCCTTGCCGAAGTTGCGCGACAGCCGCAGCAGGCCGATCCGCGGATCCTTCGCGGCCAGCCCGTGCAGGATGCTCCAGGTGGCATCGCGGCTGCCGTCGTCGATGTACAGCACCCGCGCCTGCAGGCCTTCGCGTTCGGCCGCATCCAGCGCGGCGGCGATCCGCGGCTGCAGGGCCGGCAGCGCATCCGCCTCGTTATAGGCGGCGATCACCAGGGTCAGGCAGCGGTCTTCCGGGGCGATGCGGTGCATGCGGCGATGGTATGCCAGCTTGCGCCGGCGATGTTCAGTCCAGCGTGCGCAGCCAGCCGCTGCCGCCCATGTAGCGCATCTGCCGCTGGATCGAGTTGGTGCGGCGCTGCACGTAAGGGCCGGGTCGTGCGGCGTTGTAGCGCTTGGGGCTGGGCAGCACCGCCGCCAGCCTTGCCGCTTCGGCCGCCGAAAGCTTCGCTGCGTCCTTGCGGAAGAAGCTGCGCGCGGCCGCCTGCGCGCCGTAGATGCCGTCGCCGAATTCGGCGATGTTGGCGTACACCTCCAGGATCCGCCGCTTCGGCCAAAGGGTCTCGATCAGCGCGGTGTACCAGACCTCCAGTCCCTTGCGGGCCCAGCGGGTCACGCCGCTGCCCTGCCACAGGAACAGGTTCTTGGCGGTCTGCTGGCTGATCGTGCTGGCACCGCGCAGGCGGCGAACAGGTTTGCCGCGCTTCTCCGCGCGCTCGATCATCTTTTCGTTGTGCGCCTGCGCCTTTTCGATGGCGGCGAAATCGAAGCCATGGTGGCTTGCGAAGTTCTGGTCTTCCGAAGCCACCAGCGCCAGCGGCAGGTTCGGCGAGATCCGGTCCATGCCGCGCCAGTCGTGGGCGATGCGGAACCCGAAATCGCCGGCGATGGCCGCATCCAGCTGGCGCGCGGCCATGAACATCGAGAACGGCGGGTCGATGAAGCGCAGCGCCAGCACCTGCAACACGCTGAACGCGACGAACGCCAGCGGCAGCTTCCACAACCAGCCGCGCCAGCGCCGGCCGCGCCGCGACTTGCCCGGTGCGCTCATGGGTGGATCGCCTTGTGTCCCGTACCCGCGTACCCCATATCCTTCGCCACTCCCTTGCCCCGATCGCCTGCCGACGGCACGCCCCGTGCATTTTGGCAGGCCGGGCGAATTCCGGTATCGACATGACCCAAGCCCGCGCGCCCGCCCCGTCCGACCTGCAACTGCGGTTCCTGCTGCCCAGCGCCGGCGTGCGCGGGGTGCTCGTACAGCTGGACCAGACCTGGCGGGCGATGGCCGCGCGCGCGGCGTATCCGCCCGCGGTCGCCGAACTGCTGGGCGAAGCGGCCGCCGCGGCCGCGCTGTTCACCGGGCATGCCAAGGTCGACGGCCGGCTCTCGGTGCAACTGCGCAGCCACGGCGCCCTGCGCACCCTGTTCGCCGAATGCACCGCGGCCGGCACCCTGCGCGGGATCGCGCGGCTGCAGGAGGATGCGTCCGAACCCGGCGCGGCGACCCCATCGCGCGACCTGCGTTCGCTCGGCAACGACGCGGTGCTGGCCATCACCATCGAGAATCCCGCGCTGGGCGGCCGCGAGCCGATGCGCTACCAGGGCCTGGTCGAACTCGACGCGGACAACCTCGGCGAAGCCTTCGAGGGCTACTTCCGCCAGTCCGAGCAGCTGCCGACCCGCCTGCTGCTGGCCTGCGACGGCGCGCGCGCGGCCGGCCTGATGTTGCAAAAGCTGCCCGGCGACGGCGGCGACGACGACGGCTGGAACCGGGTCGGCGCGCTGTTCGAGACCCTCGGCAGCGCGGAACTGCTGGCGCTGGCGCCCGCCGACACCATCCACCGCCTGTTCCACGAGGAATCACCGCACGCAATGGGCGGCAAGCCGCTGCGGTTCGCCTGTTCGTGCTCGCGCGAGCGGGTGGCGGCGATGCTGGTCTCGCTGGGCATCGGCGAGGCCGAAGCCGCGGTCGCCGCCGGCGACGGCGAGGCGCGGGTGCTGTGCGAGTTCTGCGGCCATGACTACCGGTTCGACGCCGAAGCGGTCGCCAGCCTGTTCCGCGGCGCGGGGGCCGCACTGCCCGCCGCGCCCGGGATCCAGTGACGCCTCGCGCGATTGGATATCCGCGCTGGCCCCGGGCTGCCCTGGCGCGCATTGTTAAAGAATCATGAATCGGCTAGGCTAGGTAGCCCCGGGGAGAGGAACTTCGCCGCTCGCGGCTTGTCCATCCAGCACCATGCGCATGCGCCTGACACCCATTGCCGCCGCACTGCTCGCCCTGGCCCTCGCCAGCGGCGGCGCGCAGGCGCAATCCCGGGCCAAGCGCGACGCCGCAGTGGTGCCGGTGGTGAACAAGGAAAGCGGCAAGCTGGAAGCCGTGCTCCTGCTGGAGCCCGCCACCACCAGTACCGGCGCCGGCGCACGCTGGCGCTTCGGCAGCACCACCCTTGAAGCGACCTATGGCGTGCAGGCCGGCGACTCGCTGGCGCTCGTGTGCGACCGCCAGAACGGCCTGTCCTCGGGCATCGCCCAACTCGCCGACAACTGCGTGATGGCCACCCTGAACGACGATGGCGCCGGTGGCGTGAGCCGCCACGGCAGCGCAGGCGCCAGCATCAGCCGCGGTGGCAACAAGCTCGGCATGGCGATCGGCAACGGCCGCGACTCGCTGCCGGCGTGGCTGGCGCCTGGCCAGCGCGCGGGCAAGGTCGAGTCCAGCGATTTCTCGCTGCTCGCCGAGAAGAACATCGGCCGCGAGGCCTTCGTCAGCGTCGGCGGCACCGTCGCCCGTGCGCGGCTGGTGCCGGCGGCCGACGTGCCGCAACTCGTGGACCAGTGGAATACCCGCAGCCTCAGCATCGGCGGTGGCTTCGGTGCCTTCGGCGCCAACATCGTCGGACGGGTGGTCAACGTGCCGGGCGAGAGCAACGTCTGGAAGGGCCTGGGCCTGGGCCTGACCTGGCGCACCCCGTGGAGCGGCCAGCTCACGCTGGGCGCGGACAACGTGGTCACCCGCGGCAAGAACCCGTTCTCGACCGCCAACCAGGACGACCAGGGCACCATCCCCTACGTGCGCTACAAGCAGGACCTGTAGGCCCGGCTGGTTTCGACGACACGTCCGCACAAGCGAAAGGCCGCATCATCGATGCGGCCTTCGTGCTTGCGGGGTGCCGGATCGCGTCGGCGGCTACAGCAGGCGCAGGGTTGCGTCGCCGGAGAAGGTTTCGATGCGCACCTCGCCCTTGCCCGCGCCATAGCGGGCGTGGAAGCTGGAGCCGGGGCCGAATTCCTCGCGCTGGATCTTCGCATCGGGCGCGCTGAGGTCGCCACTGAAACTTTCGCCAGTCACCTGCGCGGAGAGGTCGCGGGGGACGGCCAGGGCCAGGTCGCCGCTGACGCTTTCCATGCTGATCTCGCCATCCGGCAGCAGCGCCACCTTCAGGTCGGCATCGCCGGACACGGTCTCCACCGACAGCCTGCGCAGGCGCTCGCCCTTGCTGTCCACCCGCATGTTGCCGGACACGGTTTCCAGCGCGACCTGGCCGCTGAGCCGGCCGCCGAGGGTGAGGTCGCCGCTGACCGCGCTGGCCTCGACGTCGCCGCTGTTGAAGGTCAGCACCAGGTCGCCACTCACCGATTCCACCGACGCGCGGCGCGGCGCCCCGTTTGCACTGATGTCGCCGCTCACCGACTCCAGCGACAACTCGCGCGGGGCGACGCCGTGCACGTCGATGTCCGCCGACACCGTGCTGACTTCCAGCCCGGCCTGCAACGGCACCTGCACCAGCAGCATCGTCGGCTCGCTGTTGCGGTCGCGGTTCGGGTACTTCACCTCGATCCGCAATGCGCCTTCATCGCCCTCCACCGTGAATTTCTCGACCCCGGCGCCGAGGCTGCCGGTGATCCGGACCTCCGGCCGGTCCCAGGCGCGCACTTCGACGCGGCCCTTGAGGTTGTCGATCTCGACCCGGCCACGCGGATCCAGCGGCCGGGTCTGGTCGATCGGGGTGGCGGCGAATGCCGGGCACGTTGCGGAAGTAATGATCAAGATCGGGGCCAGGGCCAGGATCGAGGCTTTCAGGGACAGGGACATATCGGACTCCTTCAGGCGTAGAGCGCGCGGCGCGACAGGGCGAGCCGGCGGGTGTAGGTATCGCGCAACCGCTGCAGCAGCAGGCGCGAACCGGGATCGCGCCGCAAGGCCTCGCGGATCTCGGCGGCGCTGCGGTCCAGCGCCTCCAGGCCCGGCTGCCAGCCGGCGTGCGCTGCCTGCGGCTGCAGTTCGCGCAGCGCAGCCTGGTACTGCACGGTCAGGGTGTCGGCTTCACGCTGCAGCAGCGGCGCTGGCCGGCCGGCGGTGGCGACGATCGAGGTTCCGGACCCGGCCACGTCCGATGGCGGCGGCTGCATCTTCCAGGACACACCGACCGCCAGCAGCAGCGCGGCCGCAGTCGCCAGCGACATCGGCCAACGCGGCCGTGACCGCGCAACCTGCGCTTGCCTTCGCGGCAGTGCCGTGATGCGTTCGGCGATACCGGGCCACAGGTCGTGGCCGGGATCGGCGTCCTGGCGCAGCCCACGCAAGGCCATGCGCAGCTCGGCTTCACCGATCGGGGCGGGGATCTCGTTCATGCCGCTTCTCCTATGCGCGTGCGCAGCAGGCCGCGCGCGCGATGCAATTGCGCCTTCGAGCTGCCCACCGCCATGCCCAGTTCCTCGGCGATTTCCTCGTGCTTCCAGCCTTCCACGTCGTGCAGCACCAGCACCGCGCGCGCGCGTGGCGGCAGGGTCGCCACCGCGCGCTCCAGGTCGCGCCCGAGCACCGCGCGACCGGCGGTATCCGGCGTCGACAACCCGTCCAGCGCGTCCTCGTCATCGTCCGCCTGCGGCCTGCTACGGCGGGCGCGCAGCTCCATCAGCGCGGTGTTGACCGCAAGCCGGTGCAGCCAGGTCGAGACCGCGCTTTCGAAGCGGAACGACGGCAGCGCCTGCCATGCGCGCACGAACGCCTCCTGGGTGAGGTCCTCCGCGCGCGCGCCGGCGTGCCCGACCAGGCGCACGATCACCCCGTGCACGCGCCGGTGGTGGCGGCGGTACAGCAACTCGAAGGCAGCCACGTCCGCCGCGGCCGCGCGCCGCACCAGCACGGCGTCCTCGCCCGCGTCGTAGCCGGCGGTGTCGCTCTCGGTGGTTGGCGTCGGCATGGCCTGCATCAGCATACCCAGTCCGATGCGGCGCCGCGGCGGAGGGTTTAAGCCGGCAGCTCCGGAACCTCGACCCCGCCCTGCCGGAGGGCCGCGACCAGCGGCTGCAGGTGCTTTGCATAGGGCGCCCACTTCGGCACGTCCCGGCGCACCACCCGGTCGCGCACCTGCACCGCGCTGGCGGTGGCGACCGCGCGCCCGCTGCTGCGCGGATCGCTCATCGCATCGAGGTAGTCGATGCCGCAGAACGCCGCGACCATGCGCATCACGCCGGCCGGATCGCGGGTCAGCTCCGCGTAGTCCACGTCCAGGATCCGGCCCGGATATGCGGCGTGCCAATGCGCCATCAGCCGCCGGTACTGCAGGTAGTAGTCGGCAAGCTCGCGCTGGTCGTAGGAATACGGGTTGGCGTCGGAAAACAGCTCGCGCAGGTTGGAGAAGCAGGTCTCCACCGGATCGCGCACCATGTGCAGGATCCGCGCCTGCGGCAGGGCGCGGCAGATGAAGCCGATGTTGAGGAAGTTGGACGGCAGCTTGTCGGTGAAGCAGCGCTCGTCGCCGAGCCGCCATGCCATGCCATCCAGGTAGCGCTGGCCGACCTCGCCGAAATCGACGTCCCCCGCGCGTTCCACGATGGTGCGGTCGATCACGCCCTTGCAGTGGTGGTCGGTGGCGTAGCGCATCGCACTGGTGAAGTCGTAAAGCTCGCCGACCCCATGCACCTGCGGGCTGCCATCCAGGAGCTGTTCCAGCAGCGTGGTGCCGGAGCGGTGCATGCCGACGATGAAGACCGGCACGCGCGCAGCCCCGTCGTCCGCGCGCGGCAGCACCGGCGGGACCGGACTTGCGACCAGCATGTCGACCAGGTCGCGACTGTCGGCGACGTCGTACTTCAGCAGGCTGCGCTTGGCACCGCACGCCTGTTCCAGGGCGGTCCAGGCGGCATCGTGCTCGCCCAGGTCGTCGAGTTCCTTGTGCAGCGCGAACGCGAACGACGCCACCTCGCGCGCCGGCAACCCGGGCCGCGCGAGGATCCCGCGAAGCCGCTGGACGTGGTTGTCGTCGCGGGTCGCACGGCCGATGTGGGCCAGGAACCAGTGCGCCTGGCCGATCTGCGGCGCGATGGCGATGCATTGCTCCAGGTCGCGGCGCGCTTCCTGCATCCGGCCGAGGTAGGTCAGCACCTGCGCGCGTGCCAGCAGCACCGGCGGATACCTGTCGTCGCCCCGCTTGGCCTCGTCCAGCATTTGCAGGGCGCGCTCCTGCAGGTGCACGTACGAGAGCTGGGCCGCATAGGCCACCAGCAAGGGGATCGGGATCACGCGGGGATCGCCGGAGGAATCGATCAGTTCCAGCAGCAGCGCCACGTCGTTGCTTGTCCGCAACCTCGCCGCAAGCTGCTCGCGCAGGCGCGGCGCGCGGGCGCCGCAGGCGAACGCCATCATCGCCGCCGTCCGCGCAGTCCGGTAGCGCCCGGCCAGCGCCTCGGCATAGGAAGCCTCGATCAGGCGTTCCGCCTTCTGCTCCACCGGGACCTGGATGCCAGCCAGGAGCCGGCGCAGGGACGCGAGGTCGCTGCCTGCGGCGAACGGCTCCGCGTACCTGAGCATCGCCAGCAGCGGACTGTCGGTCCCGGCGGTCATGCGTCGGAGGCCGCCACGCCGCACCGCTCCAGTTCGGCCAGCATGGGCTGCAGCTGCTGCGAATAGCGCCGCCACGCGCCCATGTGGCCGCGACTGATGGCGTCGCGCGCCTGCACCGCACTGGCGGTGGCGATCGTGTGCGTCGCGATCGCACCGCCCTCTTGGCGTGCCGGCAGCGAGAGCGCCCCGGCGATGGCCGCGATCGAATCCCGCGGCCTTTCCACGAACGCTTCGTAACCCACGCTCGCCACGCGCGGATGCGCGAGCGCCTGCACGCGATCCAGCAGGCGCCGGAAGCGCGCGTACTGGCGCGCGGTTTCCGCCATGTCGTAGCTGTAGTAGTAGGAAGACGCGAACCACTCCTTGAGGTTCGAGAAGCAGGTATCCATCGGATCGCGGACCACGCAAAGGACCCTGGCCGCTGGCATCGCGGCAAGGATGTGGCCGATCGCCAGGTAGTTTTCCGGCCATTTGTCGGCATAGGAGGATGCCCCCTGCGCCCGCCACTGGGTGTGTTCCAGGTAGCGCTGGCCGAGGTCCTGCAGGTGCGACGGCAGGACCGCCGCGAGCAACCTTGCGTCCGGGTGGAATGGCCCGGGCTGCTGCGCGCACCAGCGCATCTGCACCGCCAGGTCCCGCAGCTCGCCGGCACTGGCAAGGTCGGTGGCTGCACACAGGCGCTGCTCGATGAGGGTGGTGCCGGTTCGCGGCATGCCGACCACGAACACCGGCTGTGGCCCCGCGTCCAGCGCGGCGCCTGCACCTGCGCCGCTGGCCCATTCGAGGGCGTTCCCGGCCGCCGCGAACAGCGCGTCCTGCGCCGATTCGTCATGCTGGACCTGGCCGCGGCGCAACTGCATCGCAGTCTGCAGCGCGGGCCATGCCTCGCCTGGCCGGTCATCACCATCCAGTTCGTGGAACAGGCTGTACCAGAGCAGCGGTGCGTCGCGAGCGCCCGATTCGGTGCGCTCCAGCAGCCGGCGCAGGCGGTCGATCCGGGCACCCCTCGCAGGGGCAGGCCCCACCTTGCTCAGCGCCCAGTGGGCGGGGGCGAACCCCGGGTTGCCCGCCAGGCTGCGTTCCAGTTCCGACCGCGCTTCGTCGAGGCGGCCGAGGTACATCAGGTTCAGTCCCAGCAAATAGCGCACCGCCGGCGCACCGGCGAGCCCCATCGCCACCGCGCGCTGCAGCAGGGTCAAGGCCGCCTCTGGCTGCATGTGGTCGGACATCAATTTGCCCACTTCCGCCAACGCCTGCAGCGGGGCTGGCATGCCCGCGAGCGCCGTGGCGCAGGCGAGCGCCGCACGGGTCTCGCCGAGCGGCAACAGGGTCTTGCACAGCAATTCCAGCAATTCCGGATCGCCGTATGCGGCCGACATCGCGGCCAGGCCCTGCGCGGTTGCACCCCGCAGGTCGCCGGCGCGTTGGTCCAGCACCGACAGCCTCAGGTGCGCGAGCGGCGCATACATGCGCTCGCTTCCCAGCCCGGCGTACAACGGACGCGCGTGCTGGTACCGCCCCGCCGCGTTCAGCCGTTCGGCTTCTTCCCAACGCGCGGCGGCGTCCGCTTCCATCGACTCTCCATTCCCGTTGCCCACGCCCACGCGCAAACCGCCACGGACTTTAACCTCGCCCGCCGGTCCAGGCAAAAAAAGGACGGCCGCACAAGGCGGCCGTCCGAAGCACAACAATTGCTTGGCTATCAGAAGTCGTATTGCACCATGAAGCGCACCGCACGCGGGGTCTGCCAGCCATTGACCGATTTGTAGATGTTGGGCTGCAGGGCGCCGCCCGAGTCTTCGCCGAACTCGTTGACGTTGATCGCCTTGCGGCTGTTCAGCACGTTGAACACGTCGACCTTCAGGGTCAGGTGATCGTCCGCGAAGGCCGGCGACCACGACACGTTCAGGTCCAGCTTCTGGGTCCACGGCAGGCGACCGGCGGTACCGCGCGGCACCTGGACGCCATCGCAGTAGAAGTAGCTGTTGCCGTAGTTCGGCGAGATCGGGTGGTAACCGAAGCAGTTGATCGGACGCCCGGACTGCGCCGAGAAGTTGCCGCCGATCGACACGGTTTCGGTCACGTCGTAGCTACCGAACAGCTTGAAGCTGTGGCGACGGTCGTTCGGCAGGTAGCCGTACGAACCTTCAGCCAGTTCCGGGTAGTCGAAGTCCTGGGTGGTGCCGGTATCGTCCTGGCCGATATCCGACTTCACGCCACCTTCGGTGTTGCCGATGCTCTTGGCGAAGGTGTACGAACCCTGCAGGAACGCACGGTCCCAGCTGCTTTCGAAGAACACTTCGAACGCGGTGTACTTGCGCTTGGCCTTCGGGCCCAGGATGTCGGCGTCGAGCTCGACCGTCTCCAGGACGCCGTCGCCATTGACGTCCATCTTGAAGACGGAGTCGCGGCCCGGGTTGTACAGGTGGCAGAACGCAAAGCCGGGGTTGTAGACGGCGATGTCGCTGTTCTGGGTCTTGTCGACCGGCTCGATGAAGATGCCGCCGTCGGCGGTGAAGCCGTTCGCCAGCGCCCAGTCGATGATCGGACGGTAGTCGCACTGGTCGTCGATCGCCGCCTTCAGGTCGCGATGGATCAGTCGGGTACCCAGCGAGAAGGTATCGGTGATCTGCTTCTGGAAGCCCAGGATGTACTCGTCCTGGTACATCGGCTTCAGGCCCTGGTCGGAGATGGTCTCCGGGTTCTTGCCGACGCCGAACTCGTTGTTCAGGTAGCGGATGTCGCGACCGTTGTTGTAGTTCGGGATCAGGGTCAGGCCGGTCGGCGCCCCGGTCACCGGATCCACGCCGGTGTAGGTGTAGAACTGCTCGCTGTACAGCGACTTCGAGGCACCACGCACCGCCACGGTGGCGGTCAGCGGCAGCGCGTAACGGCCGGCGTTGCCGTACACCTTGAAGGTGGAATCACCGTACACGTCCCAGCTGAAGCCCAGGCGCGGGGCGAACTGGTTCTTGATTTCGGCGAAGGTTTCGCCGTCACCATTCATGTTCTCGAAGTTGTCCCAGCGCAGGCCGAGATAGGCGATGAAGTTGTCGGTGACGTTCCAGCTGTCTTCGATGTAGAACGCGGTCTGGTCGACGGCGACGGTGGAACCGGACTGGAACACGCGCTTGCGGACGACGCTGTTCTCATTGGTGATGCCGGTTGCACTGTAGCGGCCGTAACGCCAGACGATGCCGCCGGAGTACGACTCACCTGCAACCGACTCGAAGTTGTCGATGTCGACGCCGGCGCGCAGCAGGTGGGCACCCAGCTGCCATTCCGCGTCGATGCGGAACTGGTCGCGGGTGTCCTTGGCGTCCGGACGACCGAGGACGCTGGCGATCTCGCAGCCAACGCGGCGCGGAACGATATTGTTCACGGCGGACGGACGCGCATCGACGATGACCGGGCAACCGTTGGCGGGCACGCCAACCGTACCCAGGTACTCGTTGACCACGCCGTTGGCGGCCACGGAGTAGTTGCCGCGGGCGGACTCGGTGGTACCGGCCAGCACCGACAGGGTGAAGCTGTCGGTCAGGTAGCCGGTGTACTTGCCGATGTAGGTATTGCCACCGAATTCGCTGTACTCGGTGCCCTTGAACGCACCCACCGTCGGAACGCCGCTGGTGGCGGTCACGTTGTAGTAGTCGGTCTCGATCTCACGCTTGTCGGAAATCGCGGTGAATTCGAGGATGTGGTTGTCGCTGATGTTCCAGTCCATCTTCAGCAGCCACTTCGGCTGCGTGTTGACGTCGGAGGTACCGTTGCCGTTCCCACCGGGCAGCGACAGGTTGTCGTCCAGCTTGGTGTACTGCACCAGGCCGTAGGCGAACAGGCGGTCCTTGATCAGCGCGCCACCGGCCCAGACCGCAGCGGTCAGCTCGTCGGAGAACTTGTCGGACGAATTATCAGCCGCAACGGTGCCGTCGTTGTAAACCTGGTTCGGGAAGTTCTCGCGCAGGCTGCCCGGGGTGTAGAACAGGTTCCCACCGGCCATGAACTCGTTGGTGCCGCGACGCGAGATCTGGTTGACGACGCCACCGGTCGAACGGCCGAATTCCGCGCCGTAGCCGCCGGTCTTGGTCTGCTGCTCGGCGATCGCTTCGAACGGGATCTGCGCGAAGGCGAGGTTGTTGAAGCTGTTGGTGATGTTGAAGCCGTTGAAGTAGTACTGGTTCTCGGCCACCGACGAGCCACCGAAGGACGCCAGGTTGCCGAACGCCGAGTCGCCGCGCACGGTACCCGGGGCCAGCAGGGCCACCGCGGTGGTGTCACGCGCGACCGGGATCTTCGCGATCTGCTCGGCGGTCAGGATGGTGGTCGATTCGACCGAGGAGACGTCGATCGGGTTGATCGCGCCGGCACCGACGACGGTCACGGTGTCGAGGGTGGTGGCATCGCCGCCAGAGGTCACGAAGTCGATGTTGGCCGCGCCGCCGACGTTGACCGTGACGTTGCGCGGGGCACCGCCGTTGCGGCTCAGCTGGTACTGGCCGGTGGGCAGGGCGGAGAAGCGGTAGTTGCCATCGCTGCCAGCGGTGATGGTGCGGCTGAAGCCGGTGGCCGGGTTGGTGATGGTGATGGTGTCGCCAGAGGCGGCACGGCCGGTGACTGCACCGGCGGTATTCGTCTGGGCCTGCACGCCGCCGACAAAGCACAGACCCAGAGCGACGGTAAGCGCGCTCCGCTTCAGGCCTTTGGCAAAGTAGTTAGAAGCCATGTTGTGTAACCCCCATAGGGAAAGTTGTGACCAGAGATGTACATGTACGCCCGGCCTGGACCGGCCCGACTCGCCGACTATAGCCAGCCAACGAATCCTTAACAAGCCCTTGTCGTCCCATTCACATTGCGGGGCGCGGAATTTTTCGCGCCGCGTCAAAATGCCGCAGTGCAGCATCGGACCGCCGGATTGCCCGGCGGCGTGCAACTGGCGACATCCCGAACGGGCGCACGCAGGGTTGGCCTTGTCGCGTCGATCCGGTCAAAGGTGCAGGCTCGTTCCTCTGCCGACGGCGCAAGGCCGGATCATGCTGCGATGCAGCACCACCTTCGTCAGGCCAATGCGCCGGAAATCCGCACCTGCTCCGCCTTCAGCGCCGCCGGCATGCGCGGGCCGTACTCGTCCAGGAACTGGCCGATGCTCTCGAACTCCGCCTGCCAGCCGGCACGGTCGTAGCCGAACAGCTTGGCGCGGGCTTCGGCGGACAGTTCGAGTCCTTCCAGATTGAGGTCGGCTTCGGCCGGCAGGCGGCCGATCGGGGTTTCGACCGCACCTGCCCCGCCTTCGACGCGCCGGATCATCCATTCCAGCACGCGCAGGTTGTCGCCGAAGCCCGGCCACAGGAACTTGCCGTCGTTGCCCTTGCGGAACCAGTTGACGTGGAAGACCTTCGGCAGCTTCGCGCCCTCGGTGTCGAACGACAGCCAGTGCGCGAAGTAGTCGGCGAAGTTGTAGCCGCAGAACGGCTTCATCGCCATCGGGTCGCGGCGCATCACCCCGACCGCGCCGGTGGCGGCGGCAGTGGTTTCCGAACCCATCGCGGCGCCGACCAGCACGCCGTGGGTCCAGTCGCGGGCCTCGAACACCAGCGGCACCAGCGAGGCGCGGCGGCCGCCGAAGACGATGGCGGAAATCGGCACGCCCTGCGGATCTTCCGCCATCGGCGAATAAGATGGGCAGCGCCTGGCGCTGACGGTGAAGCGGGAATTGGGATGCGCGGCCGGGCGCTTGGCCGGGTCGTAGGCCTCGCCGCGCCAGTCAGTGGCGGGCTGCTGGCCGTTGTCGATGCCTTCCCACCACGGCTGGTTGTCGGCGGTGGTGCCGACATTGGTATAGATGGTGTTGGACTGGATCGAAGCCAGCGCGTTCGGGTTGGATTTCTCCGAGGTGCCCGGCGCCACGCCGAAGAAGCCGGATTCCGGGTTGATCGCGTACAGGCGGCCGTCCGCGCCGGGGCGCATCCAGCAGATGTCGTCGCCGATCGTCCACACCTTCCAGCCGGCCTCGCGGTAGCCCGCCGGCGGGATCAGCATGGCGAGGTTGGTCTTGCCGCAGGCGCTGGGGAACGCCGCGGCGATGTAGTGGGTCTCGCCCTGCGGGTTCTCCACGCCCAGGATCAGCATGTGCTCCGCCAGCCAGCCTTCCTGGCGCGCCTGGTGGCTGGCGATGCGCAGGGCATGGCACTTCTTGCCGAGCAGGGCGTTGCCGCCGTAGCCGGAGCCGTACGACTTGATGGTCAGTTCTTCGGGGAAATGCATGATGAAGCGGCGGTTGGGGTCCAGCTCGCCGATCGAATGCAGGCCCTTGACGAATGCGCCTTCGCGCTCGATCCGCGCCAGCGCGGCCGCGCCCATGCGGGTCATGATCCGCATGTTGGCGACCACGTAGGGCGAGTCGGTGATCTCCACCCCGCAGCGCGACAGCGGCGAGTCGATCGGCCCCATGCAGTACGGGATGACATACATCGTGCGGCCCTGCATGCAGCCGTCGAACAGGGCGTCCATCTCGGCGTGGGCCTCGTCCGGCGCCATCCAGTGGTTGTTCGGGCCGGCGTCCTCGTGGTGGGTGGTGCACACGTAGGTCAGGTGCTCGACCCGGGCCACGTCGTCCGGATCCGAGCGGTGCAGCCAGCTGTCCGGATGGGTCTGTTCGTTGAGCTTGAGCAGGGTGCCGTCGGCCTGCATGCGCGCGACCAGGGCGTCGTTCTCGCTGTCGCTGCCGTCGCACCAGTGGATCGCGTCCGGGCGGGTGCGCATGGCGACGCTGGCCACCCAGTCGTTCAGCGCAGCGAGGGCGCTGCCGGTGGAAGTGGCGTCGGAGCTGTGTTTGGAGAGTGCGTTCATGGAGTGGCCTCGGCCCAGGCGGGCACCGGTGGGACGCGGGCGACGCCGCGTCCGGGGTCAGGATTCGGGGTTCAGGACTTCGGGATCAGGGTCGCCATCATGTGTTCGATGTAGCCGTCGAGCCCCTCGATCGGCTGGCGCGCCTGGAACTTCGGCAATTCGAGCTGCAGGAAGCCGACGTAGACGGCATAGGTCATGCGCGCCCGGTTCAGCGCGTCCTTCTGGCTCAGGCCGGCCTGGCGGAAGGATGCGAACAGGAAGCCGATGCGGCGGTCCAGCACGTGCGCCAGCACCGCCTGCACGGCGGCATGGTCGCTCGCCTTCAGCAGCTCGGAATAGATGACGTGGGTCTTGTTGTGGTGCGCGATCAGCTGGAACAGCGAACGCAGCCGTGCGGTCGGGTCCGAGATCGACTCCAGCGCCCCGTAGGCGGCCTGTTCGTCGTGCTCCCAGCGCTCCAGTGCCGCCTGCAGGAGGGCGTCGCGTGACGGGAAATGCCAGTAGAAGCTGCCCTTGGTGACCCCAAGCCGGCGTGCCAGCGGTTCCACCGCCACCGAACCGACGCCGGCCTCGGCGATCTGCTCGAGTGCCTCGCGGGCCCAGTCGTCGGCGCTCAGGCGCCCGCTGCGTGGTAAGGCTTCGGTGGTCATCCTGGTCTTTGTGCGTCCATACGCCGGGGCTTGGAGGGGTATGCTCGGGAAGTATGCTGAGTTTTTGCTCGGATTCGCCAATTGACAGCGGCGACCGACACGCCATACTTGACCGTATGGTACGAAACGCTGCAACCGCATGCAACGTTGCCATGCCCAGATACCCGGCCCCCGGAGTCCCCACATGAGCATCCTGCTTCCCTTCCTGATCCTGCTGGCCGCGACCGCGTTCGCGGCCTACCACCGCCTGCGCCTCGCAGTCTGGGCCGCGGCGACGGCCACCCTGCTGGTCGCCTGCTGGCTGTTGGGCGCCGACAAGACCGCCACCAGCGTGGCTGCCGTGCTGGTGGCGCTGGTCGCGCTGCCGCTGCTGCTGCCGTTCCTGCGGATGCCGCTGATCACCCGGCCGCTGCTCGGCTTCTACACCAAGATCCTGCCGCCGCTGACGGAAACCGAGCGGGTGGCGCTGGAAGCCGGCACCGTGGGCTGGGAAGGCCAGCTGTTCTCCGGCAAGCCGGACTGGAACGTGCTGGCCGACCAGCCCAGGCCCACCCTGCGCCCAGACGAGCAGGCGTTCCTGGACGGCCCGGTCGAAGAACTGTGCCGGATGACCAACGACTGGCAGATCACCCACGTCGACGCCGACCTCTCGCCGGAGCTGTGGGACTACATCAAGAAGAACCGCTTCTTCGGGATGATCGTGCCGAAGGAATACGGCGGCCTGGGGTTCACCGCGCTGGGCAACCACAAGGTGATCCAGAAGCTGGCATCGATCAGCGCGGTGGTCAGTTCCACCGTCGGCGTGCCGAACTCGCTGGGTCCGGCCGAGCTGCTGATGCACTACGGCACCGACGAACAGAAGCAGCACTACCTGCCGCGCCTGGCCGATGGTCGCGAGGTGCCCTGCTTCGCCCTGACCGGCCCGTTCGCCGGGTCGGATGCGACCTCGATCCCCGACTACGGCATCGTCTGCATGGGCGAATGGAACGGCGCGCGGGTGGTCGGCGTGCGCCTGACCTTCGACAAGCGCTACATCACCCTGGCACCGGTCGCCACCCTGGTCGGCCTGGCCTTCCGCATGTACGACCCGGATGCCCTGCTGGGCGACAAGCGCGACATCGGCATTTCGCTGGCGCTGGTCCCGCGCGACACCGCCGGCCTGGAGATCGGCCGCCGCGCGATGCCGCTCAACAGCACGTTCCAGAACGGCCCGGTGCGCGGCAAGGACGTGTTCATCCCGCTCAGCCAGCTGATCGGCGGCGAGGCGATGGCCGGCAAGGGCTGGCAGATGCTGGTCGAGTGCCTGTCGATCGGGCGCTCGATCACCCTGCCCTCCACCGCCAGCGGCGGCGCCAAGATCGGCGCGGTGGCGACTGGCGCGTACGCACGCATCCGCAAGCAGTTCGGGCTGTCGATCGGCCGCTTCGAGGGCGTCGAGGAAGCGCTGGCGCGGATCGGCGGCAACGCCTACACCATCAGCGCGCTGGCCGAGGCCTCGGCGGCGGCGGTGGCGCGTGGCGAATTGCCGGCGGTGCCGTCCACCATCTCCAAGTACCACTGCACCGAGATGGGCCGCGACGTTTCCCGCGACGTGATGGACATCATCGGCGGCAAGGGCATCATCCTCGGCCCGCGCAACTTCGCCGGCCGCGCCTACCAGGCGGCGCCGATCGCGATCACGGTGGAAGGCGCGAACATCATGACGCGCTCGCTGATGATCTTCGGCCAGGGCGCGATCCTGTGCCACCCGTGGGTGCTGAAGGAGATGAAGGCGGCGACCAACCCGGACGCCGGCGCGCGCCTGCGCGACTTCGACCACGCGCTGTTCGGCCACATCGGCTTCGCGATCTCGAACGCGGTGCGCTCGCTGTGGTTCGGCCTCACCGGCGCGCGCATCGGCGCGGCGCCGGGCGACACCTACACCCGCCGCTACTACCGCAAGCTCAACCGCTACTCGGCGGCGCTGGCGCTGATGGCGGACACCTCGATGCTGATGCTGGGCGGCAAGCTGAAGTTCAAGGAATCGCTGTCGGGCCGCCTCGGCGACGTGCTCAGCAACCTGTACATCGCCAGCGCCCTGCTCAAGCGCTACGAGGACGAAGGCAGCCCGGCCGCCGACCAGCCGCTGCTGGCGTGGTCGATCCACAACGCGGTGTTCAAGATCGAGAACGCGTTCTCCGGCGCGCTGCGCAACTTCCCGATCCGCCCGGTCGGCTGGCTGCTGTGGGCGCTGGTGTTCCCGTGGGGCCGCCGCGCGCAGTACCCGAGCGACCGCCTGTGCCACAAGGTCGCCTCGCTGCTGATGTCGCCGAACGAGGCGCGCGACCGGCTGGCGGTGGGCGTGTTCACCACCCCCTGCGAGAACAATCCGGCCGGCCGCATCATCAGCTACCTGCCGAAGGTGGTGCTGGCCGAACCGGTCGAGCGCAAGCTGATCAAGGCCCTGAAGAACAGCGACATCGAGGCGCTCGATTTCCGGGCGCAGCTGGAAGAGGGCGTGCGCGAAGGCTGGATCACCGCCGAGGAGCGGGTGCAGCTGGAGGAACTGCGGGTGATGACGATCGACGCGATCAGCGTCGACGACTTCGACCCGGCGGAACTGCGCTCTGCCTGCTCGCGGCTGGAGCAGGACGCCACGGAAGCGCGCGCGGCTGCATGAGCCCCCGCCGCGATCCCGGCAACCCGCCGGGATCGCGGCGTCGGCACCATCCCACCACTTGCCTGTGACGCCCGGCCCGGCCGGGCAAGCGAGCCCCGAGATGTCCGTGCTTGCCACCTACCGCCGCCTGGCCCGCTGGCCCGCGGGCCGCTGGCTGTTTTCCCGGCTGGTGTGCCTGAAGGCGCCCTACTTCGCCAGCATCGACCCGCGCATGGAACTGCTGGAGCCGGGGCGTGGCGTCGCCACCCTCCGCCATCGGCGCGCGGTCAGCAACCACCTCGGCAGCGTGCACGCGATCGCGCTGTGCAACCTGGCCGAGTTCGTCGGCGGCCTCGCCTGCGATGCCAGCATCCCGCCGTCGATGCGCTGGATCCCCAAGGGCATGACCGTGGCCTACCTGAAGAAGGCGATCGGCAGCATGCGGGCGACCGCAACGCCCGCGTTCGCGCCGCGGGAATCCGCGCAAGGCTACGAACTGCCGTTCGAGGTGGTGGTCGCGAACGCGCAGGGCGAGCCGGTGTTCACCGCCACCATCGCGATGTGGGTGTCGCCGAAAACCCCGCGCTGACCCGGCGCCAAGGCCACTGGCCACGCGACCGCTTGCGATGCCATCCTGCGTTTGCGCGGGGATGAGGTTCGCCTGCGCGCGGACGTGGTGGCGCCGGACCCGGCGTGCGCCGGCAGGCAAGGGGACGCTTGGATGCAGGCACGCAACACCGGCGACGCCACCGCCAGGATCCGCCTCAACATCGGGCTGACCGCGCATCGCGACGTCATCGACAGCGAGGTCCCGCGCCTGCGCCGCGAGGTGCGCAGTTTCTTCCAGCGCCTGCAGGCCGAATTCCCGGACCTGCCGCTGCGGCTGATTTCCGCGCTGGCCGAGGGCGGCGACCAGTTGGTGGCCGAGGAGGCGCTGGCGCTCGGGATCGAGCTGATGGTGCCGCTGCCGATGCCGCAGGCGGACTACGAACAGGACTTCGATCGCGCCGGTGCGCGCGAGCGCTTCCACGCGCTGATGGCCCGCGCGCAGGTGCGCACGCTGCCGCTGGCGCCCGGCAACACCGCGGAATCCCTCCACCAGCGCGGACCGGCGCGCAACCGCCAGTACGCGCAGCTGGGGATGTTCGTGTCCTCGCACTGCCAGGTACTGCTGGCGCTGTGGGATGGCAAGCCCAGCGACGCCACCGGCGGCACCGCGCAGGTGGTGGACTACCACCTGCGCAATGCGATGCCCGGGTTCCGCGCCGGCGACGTGGCCCCGAACCTGCTGGCCGACGACGAGAGCGACCTGGTCTACCACCTGCACTGCCCGCGCCGGCTGCCGCATCCCGACGCCGGCGAGCGCGAGGCGGACGGCCTGGCCGGGGTCCCGCGCTGGCTCACCGTGGAAGCCAGCGTGGCCGGCGAGGCGCCGATGCCGGCGCAATACCGCCACGTGTTCGCGCAGATGCAGGCGTTCAACCACGATGCCGCGCGGCATGCGGCGGCGATTGCGCGCGACGCGCGCTCGCTGCTGGCGGCCGACACCCCGGCGCCGGCGCCACCGGCGGTGCGCGAGGTGGATGCGCTGTTCGGCGCCGCCGACTGGCTGGCCGTGCATTTCCGCCAGCGCGTGCGCCGCGGGATGCTGCTGACCCATGGGCTGGCGGCGGCGATGGGCCTGGCCTTCATCCTGTATTCCGACGTCGACAGCGACCGCCGCTACGTCGCCGCGTTCCTGGCGATGTTCGCGCTGGGCCTGCTCGTGAAGTGGATCGGCGAACGCCGCGAATGGCACCGCAAGTACCTCGACTACCGCGGCCTCGCCGAAGGGCTGCGGGTGCAGGTGTACTGGCGGCTGGCCGGGGTGGAGACGCCGCCGAACAGCAGCCTGGGCTACGACAGCTTCCTGCAGAAGCAGGACGTCGACCTGAGCTGGATCCGCCACGCCATGCGCAGCACCGGGCTGCTGCGCAGCGAGGACTTCCGCACCGACGCCGACTGGCTGCGATGGGTGATCGCGCGCTGGGTGGGGCGGCGCGCCAGCGCGACCGCCGTCGCCAGCGGGCAGCTGGCCTATTTCAGTGAAGGCAGCCGCAGGCGCGAGGATGCCTATCGCACCACCGCCGTGCTTGGCGGCGTCGCCCTGGCCGGCGGCGTGCTCGGCGCGCTGGCGCTGCTGGTCGCCGGCGGACGCCTGGACCCGGGCCTGCACGGCAAGCTGCTGCTGGCGATGGGCCTGCTGCCGCTGCTGGCGGGTATCCGCGAAGCGTTTTCGTACAAGAACGCGGACAAGGAGCTGATCAAGCAGTTCCGCTTCATGAGCCGCCTGTTCGACAGTTGCCGCGCGCGCCTGGACCGCGCCGCCGACGACGCCGAGTCGCGCCAGTTGCTGCGTGCGCTGGGCTGCGCCTGCCTGGAGGAACACGCGGAGTGGATCCTGCTGCATCGCGAGCGGCCGCTGGACGTGGGCGGGATGTCCGCATGAGCCGCGGCTTCGCGTTGCCCACTGGGTTGGCCCGCGTGCCTGGCCACGGCTGAAACCCGGGAGGTGTGGCTTGCGTTATCGCGCCTTCATCAGCTACAGCCACGCCGACGCGCGCCAGGCCACCTGGCTGCACCGGCAGCTGGAGGGCTACCGCTTGCCGTCGCGGCTGCGCGGCGGCAGCGGCGAACACGGCCCGCTGCCGGAGCGGCTGGTGCCGATCTTCCGCGACCGCGACGACCTCTCCAGCGCCGGCCAGCTGGGCCCGCAGATCGAGGCAGCGCTGGCCGACTCGGAGGCGCTGGTGGTGGTGTGTTCGCCGAGCGCGGCGCGCTCGCCGTTCGTGGATTCGGAAATCCTCGCCTACAAGCGGCTTGGCCGCGGCGACCGCATCTATGCCTTCATCATCGACGGCGAACCCAATGCCGGCGACCAGCGCGAGTGCTTCCCGGCGGCGTTGCGTTTCGAGCTTGAGCCCGACGGCAGCATCGGCAGCACCCCGGCCAACCCGATCGCCGCCGACGCCCGCGCGGGCAAGGACGGCAAGTCGCTGGCGCGGCTGAAGCTGCTGGCCGGCCTGTTCGGCCTGCCGCTGGACACCCTGCGCCAGCGCGAAGCGCAACGCCGGCACCGGCGCATGGCCGCGGTGACCGCGCTGGCAGTGCTGGTGATGCTGGTCACCAGCGTGCTGGCGGTGCAGGCGGTGGTGGCGCAAAAGGCCGCCGAGCGCCGGCAGAAGCAGGCCGAGGCGCTGGTGGACTTCATGCTGGGCGACCTCAACGACAAGCTCTCGGAAGTGGGCCGGCTGGACATCCTGTCCGCGGTCAACGACAAGGCGATGGCCTATTTCAAGTCGTTGCCGAACACCGACGTCACCGCGGCGGTGCTGCAGCAACGCGCCAAGGCGCTGGTCAAGATCGGTGTAGTCCGCTCCGATCAGGGCGAGTTGTCGAAGGCGATGGAGAGTTTCGAGGCGGCGTCGAAGCTGTCGGGCGCGTTGGCACGGGCTGCCCCGGCCAACGTGGCGACGCAACTGGCACATGCCGAAGTGCTGGCCTACGTCGGACTCAGCCACTGGTACCAGGGCGACCTTGCGCGCGCGGAGCAGGGCTTCGATGCGGCGTATGACGTCCTCGCCGGTGCGCGCCGCCTGGCGCCCGACGATCCGCAGCTCCTCTTCCAGTTGTCGACCGTCGAGAACAACAACGGCCACGTGCTCGAGGCCCGCGGGCAGATCGACCAGGCGACCGGCCACTACCGACGCATGCTGGAGGCGGCACAGCGGCTGACCACGCTTGCGCCGGACGAGGACGACTGGCAGAACCAGCTGGCGCTGGCGCACAACAACCTGGCGAAAATGGCGTTGCTGGGCGGAAACCTGTCGATGGCGATCGAGGGGTATCGCCGCCAGGTCGCGATCCAGCGCGCGCTGGCCGCGCGCGATCCCAGGAACAATGCGCAACGCCGCGGCCTGCTGATCGCCCGCTTCACCCTGGGCCGCACGCTTGCACTGATGGGGCAGGCGGAAGAAGGGCGCCGACTGATGCAGCAGGCGCTGGATGAAGCACGCGCACTCCACGCGATGGAGCCCAGCAGCACGGACTTCCAGAGCGACGTTGGCCTGTACGCGCTGCAACTCGCCCGGCTGGAACGCCAGCTCGGCAATTCCGAATCGGCGTTGCAACTGGCACAGGAGTCCGCCGGGCTGTTCGATGCATTGGTCAGGGCCAGCAAGGACCAGCCCACCTGGCAGAGCCGGCAAGCGGAGGCCATCACCGAGCGTGCGCACCTGGCGATCGCCGCCGGCACGCGCGAAGGCGATCTGGACACCCAGCTTCGAAAGGCCCTGCAAACCCTGGAAGCGCAACTGGCCCAGAGTCCGCAGGACCGCAGCAGCGTGCTTGCCACGGTCGACGCCCGCCTGCGCCTGGCCGCGATTTCCAGTGATCCGGAACGGACTCGGCTCGCCACCACGTCGCTTGCCACCATCGAAGCGCAGGCATCCGCGCGCAACGACCCGCGCCTGCGCGTGCTTGAAGCCGATGCGTTGCGCCAGCTTGGGCGCAGGGCCGACGCCAGCGCCGTCGACACGGCACTGCGGGCCTCTGGCTATCGGGCACCCGCCGTTGCCAGGGTGGCGCGCGCCGCCGCGGCTTCCCTCAACCCCTGAACCAGTCCGCGTCCCCGCCAGCCGCGGAGCGGCGGCGCCACTGCACGGATGCGCCACCGCACGGAGCTCCTGATGACAAACAACATCAACGTGACTCTGGATACGTCGGTTACCCCCCACGAGCTGAAGGTCCACGACCACGGGCATGTCCGCATCGACAAGAAGCCCGGCGCCCAGCTCATCAGCTGGAACCTGACCGGAAATCTTGCGCAAGGCAGCTTCCTCCCGATCTGCGGCAATTCCCCGGGTTTCGAGTGGGTGAGCGACCCGCCACCGCCAGGAGGCATCTTCGGCGAGCCGCAGGTCTTCGCGAAGTCGCTCACCCTCGTCGATATCCATCCCGACGGTGGCAGCGACGGTACCTGGATCTACCGCCTGAGGGTGTGCCTGGATGGAACCGTGTACTCGACCAGCTCGAGCGCTGGCGTCTCCGACGTCCGCGGCAATCCGATCATCATCAACGACTGAGCTCGCCAACCGACGAACGGCACGCTTTTCCACCAGCCCCGGCGTAGCCTGCCGAGGCTGGCCATTCCGCCAACGCACTTCCGCAGGAGCATCCCAATGGGCAATTCGAAGAAGCCGCACCAGGACGACCAGGACAACGACGGCATCGCCGACACCGGCCAATCGCAGTCGCAAGCGCATGCCGGCCAGGACCAGGATGGCGACGGCGTCCCCGACGGCGACACCAGCGTCCAGTCCAACCCGATCATCATCAACCACTGACCGCTTCGCGCCCGCCGCGCGTGCGGCGGGCGCGGGCTCAGGCTGGCGGGTCGGCCGGCGGCCGCGCCGCGGGCAGTTTCCTGGCCTCGCCCACCACCTTCCACGCGCCCAGGGTCATGCCCATCGCGACCAGCAGGCCCGCGCCGAACACCACCTGCGAGCCGAACGCGGACAGCAGCTTGTGCAGCCACACGAAGGTGAGGTCGCCACCGCGGTAGACCACGGTGTCGATCGCGGCGCCGGCCTTGTAGCGCCATTCGCGGCCGACCCGGGTGTAGATCGTCTCGCGCGCGGGCTTCGCCAGCGAGAATTCGCTGGCGCGGGTCACCACCTGCACCGTCGCCACCAGCAGCGGCAACGGTGATGCGGCCAGCGCGGCATAGCCCAGGATGATCGCGCCGCCCGGGACCAGCAGCGCCGGGCCGATGCCGAAGCGCGACAGCAACGCGCGGGTGACGAACAGCTGCACGAACAGGGTCAGCGCATTCACCGCCAGGTCGATGTTCGCGTAGTACGCCGTTGCCAGCTTCGGGTCGGGATGGAACTGCCGCACGATCGCGGCCTGTTCGTTGTACAGCAGGGTGCCGACGCCGACGCCGAACAGGGTCAGCACCGCCATCCAGCGCAGCAGCGGTTCGCGCACCACCAGCTTCAGCCCGGCCAGCACCTGCCCGCCGATCGGCAGCTCGCCGCTGGCGAGGTTGCGCTGCAGCTCGCGCTGCACCGCATGCCGGCGCAGGCGCAGCAGGCAGACGATGCACAGCAGCAGGAACCCGGCCGAGACCAGCATCAGGTTGGCGATGCCGATGCGTTCGACCAGCGTGCGCGTCAGCATCGGCCCGAAGATCGCGCCCAGGGTGCCGGCCGCGCCGATGTAACCGTAGTAGCGGCGTGCCTCGGCGTCGTCGTAGACGTCGGCCATGAAGCTCCAGAACACCGCCACCGCGAACAGGTTGAACACCGTGATCCACAGGAAGAACGCCATTCCCCGGCCGGGCACGCCGCCGTGGAACATGGCGTAGAACACCAGCAGGGTGGCGATGAAGAAGCCGTACACCACCGGCAGGAACACCCTGCGCGGGAAACGGCTGACCAGCCAGCCATACACCGGCTGCAACACCAGCATGATCAGGAACGTGCAGGTGAACAGCACCTGCAGCACCAGTTCCTTCAGTTCGATGCCGCGCACCGCGAAGAATTCGATCATCGCCGGCGGGAACACCGCGGCGACGTCGCTGGAGGCGCCCATCGCCTCGCGCACCGGGCGCAGCACGTAGTAGCCGCTGAGCAGGCAGAAGAAGTACAGGAACGACCACAGCAGCGGCGGCGATTCGGCCAGCGCGGCGCGGAAATTGCCCATCCTGCCGCCGATGCGCGCGGTGCTGGCGGTGGTGTCCGTCATCTGCGGGGCTGGGACCTGCGCGCGGCGATGCGCAACGGTAACCGCAGTCGATAACGGACACCAGCCTGAGCATTTGCTCTAGCGCCGGGGCATAGCGTCGGGGGGTCATCGCAGCGGGACGGCACGTGATCCACGACGGCAGGTTCGACTACATCATCATCGGCGCCGGCTCGGCCGGCTGCGTGCTCGCCAACCGCCTGAGCGAAGACCCGGACGTCAAGGTGCTGCTGCTGGAAGCGGGCCCGCGCGACTGGCACCCCTTCATCCACATGCCCGCCGGGCTGGCCAAGCTGGTCAACCGCAAGGGCGTGAACTGGAACTACGACACCGCACCGGAGCCACACCTGCACAAGCGCGTGCTGTGGTGGCCACGCGGCAAGGTGCTGGGTGGCTCCAGCTCGATCAACGCGATGTGCTACATCCGCGGCGTGGCGCGCGACTACGACGAATGGGGCCAGGTTGCGCAAGGCTGGGACTGGAACGGCGTGCTGCCGTATTTCCGGCGTTCCGAGGGCAACAGCCGCGGTGGCGACGCGCTGCACGGCGCCGACGGTCCGCTCAGCGTCAGCGACCTGCGCCACAGCAACCCGCTGTCGCAGGTCTTCCTCGACGCCGCCGGCCAGGTGGGCATCCCCGCCAATGGCGATTTCAACGGGCCCAGCCAGGAAGGCGTCGGCCTGTACCAGGTCACCCAGCGCGATGGCGCGCGCTGCTCTGCCGCGGTCGCCTACCTCAACCCGGCGAAGTCACGGCGCAACCTCACCGTGCATACCGGCGCGCTGGTCAACCGCATCACCTTCGATGGCGCGCGCCGCGCCAACGGCGTGACCTACTCGATGCGGGGCAAGGCCTTCCATCAGCCCGCTGCGCGCGAAGTCATCCTCTGCGGCGGCACCATCAATTCCCCGCAGGCGCTGATGCTGTCCGGGATCGGCCCGGCCGACGCCTTGCGCAGCCTCGGCATCGACGTGGTCCACGATTCCCCCGGCGTCGGCGGCAACCTGCAGGACCACCTGGATATCTGCACCCTGCAGCATTCGACCCGGCGCATCACCTACGACCGCATCAACGAACCGAGGATGGCGTTCGACTATTACCTGCGCGGCCATCGCGGCGCCGGCAGCAGCAACATCGCCGAGGCCGGCGGCTTCTGGCGCTCGCCGCTGGCGACCGACGAGCGATGCGACGTGCAGTTCCACTTCGTGCCGGCGATGCTGGACGACCACGGCCGCCGCCGCCTTCCGGGCGACGGCTACACCCTGCACGCCTGCTTCCTGCGCCCGCGCAGCCGCGGCCGGCTGACCCTGGCCAGCAACCGTGCCAGCGACCAGCCCCGGATCGAAGCGAACTACCTCGGCGATGCCGAGGGCTTCGACCTGAAGGTGATGCTCGAGTGCGCGAAGGTCTCCCGTTCGATCTTCGCCCAGCGCGCGTTCGATCCCTATCGCGGGGCGCCCATCTTCCCGGCCCGCAACGACCTGTCCGATGCCGAACTGCTGGAGTTCATCCGGGCCAAGGCGGAGTCGGTGTACCACCCCGTCGGGACCTGCCGGATGGGCGACGACGACGACGCCGTGGTCGATGCCTCGCTGCGCGTGCGCGGCGTCGAAGGCCTGCGCGTGGTGGATGCCTCGGTGATGCCGAACCTGCCGGGCGGCAACACCAATGCGCCGACGATCATGATCGCGGAGCGCGCGGCGGACCTGATCCGGGCGGGTTGAGCGCCCGGGCATCGCGCCGGCGGCTGCGCCGGGATCCGCGGACCCGGGTGGGCGCCTGCCTCAGCTGGATTCGAGCATCGGCGGCAGCGGGCAGTGCAGCACCCCGCAGATGGTGCGCAGCAGTTCCGCCTCGGCCACGCTGACCCGGCCGTCGTGGCTGACCGCATCGGTCACCGCCTCCACCATCACCTGCTTGGCCAGCGGATCCAGCGCATCCAGCGGCTCCCACACCGCATCCAGCGCCTGCACGCCGTTCGCCGGCGGCGCATACGGCAAATGGTCGCGCGGCAGCACCCGCTGCATGCCGGCGAGGTAGGCGCGGCGGGCGGAGGCGGCATCGGCATGCCCGGCCTGCGCCACCACCGCCAGCAGGGTCGCGAATTCCTGGCGCACGTTGCCGGGCTTGCGCCGGCCGAAGCGCGCGTAGCGGGAAGGATCCAGCGACTCGCGCACCTGCACCGCCAGCAGCCGGCCCAGGCAGTACTCGAACAGCGAGACCTCGCCGTCGGCGGCGACCACCGCCGCAACCGTGGCCAGGAACGCATCCAGCTCCGGGCGCGGGCGCAGCCGCAGCACCGGGAACGCCAGCGCCGCCAACGGCAGCCGCAGCATCGGGTGCAGGTCGGCGACCAGCTGCTGGTGGATGCGCAGCGCGTGGTCGGCGTGGGATTCGCCAAGGCGCGCGCCGATTTCCGCCTGCTGGCGCGCGGCGAGGGCGTCGTCGTCGGCCAGCAACAGGCCGAGCAGCAGCGGCATCACCGTCTCGCGCCCCGCGGCGAGGTCGCGCAGCGCCTCCGGGATCGCGGCGACGATGCCGTCGGCGCGGCGGACGTCGTCGGCCGCGGGGGTCGCCACCTGCGCCGCCACCGTGCGCGGGGTCACCTCGAGCTGCTGCGCCGCCAACGGCAGGCGCGTGCCGCTGTCGCCACCCAGGCCCATGTGCCGGTCTTCGTCGAGCCCGCTCGGCGGCGAAGCCGCCCACTTCGCCTGCAGGGCCTGCAGGGCACCGCCATCGAACCCGGGCTCCAGCGCCTGGATCCGCTTCAGCAACGGCGGGTGGGTGGCGAACAGGCCGGAGAACCCGACCCCATCGCCGAACAGCATGTGGCTGACTTCCTCGGCATCGCCGCGGTCGTTGAGCCTGGCGCCTTCGTGCAGGCCGCCGATCTTCTTCAGCGCGCCGGCCAGGCCCTGCGCCTGGCGGGTGAACTGGACCGCGCTGGCGTCGGCCAGGACCTCGCGCGAGCGGCTCACGCCGGCCTTGATCATGCGTCCGAAGAACAGCCCGATGTAGCCGACCACGATCGCCACCAGTGCCACCCCGAGCACCCCGCCGGCGCCCTTGCCGCGCCCGCCGAAACGGCCGGGGGCGAGGATCTTGCGGCCGATCAGGCCGATCATCAGGATCCCGAACAGGACCCCGACCAGGCGGATGTTGAGGCGCATGTCGCCGTTGAGGATGTGGCTGAACTCGTGCGCGACCACGCCCTGCAGTTCGTCGCGGTTGAGCCGGTCAAGCGCGCCGCGGGTGACCGCGACCACCGCGTCCGAGCTCGAGTAACCGGCGGCAAAGGCGTTGATCGCCGCTTCGTGCTCCAGCACGTAGACCCTGGGTACCGGCACCCCGGACGCGATCGCGATTTCCTCGACCACGTTGCGCAGCCGGCGCAGGTTGAGGTCGGTGGCATCCTCCGGCACCGGCACCCCGCCCATCTGCAGGGCGACCGCGTCGCCACCGCCGCGCAGGCTGGCGATCCGGTACATCGAGCCGAACCCGATCACCGCCAGGGTGGCGACGCTGGTGAACGCCACCACCTGCACCGAACCGGTCAGCAACCAGGCAACCGCATCCACCGCGGCGACGATCCCGGCCACCGCCAGCGCGAACAGCAACAACAGCCGCGAGGACATGCGCCGCGCCGCCGCCTGGTGCTCGAAGAAATTCATGCAGGTGCGTCCTCGCCGCAACCCCTCCGCCGGCGGGAGGGGCGTGTCAATCCGTCAGAACTGCACCTTCGGCGCGGCGCGCACGTCGGCCTTCCGCTCCGCCGGGATTTCCAGCAGGGTGGCGGCGGTGAAGCCGAACATGCCGGCGAAGATGCTGTTCGGGAACATCTCGCGCCGGTTGTTGTAGGCCATCACCGCGTCATTGAACGCCTGCCGCGCGAACGCGACCTTGTTCTCGGTGCTGGTCAGCTCCTCGGTCAACTGCATCATGTTCTGGTTGGCCTTGAGGTCCGGATAGGCCTCGGCGACCGCGAGCAGGCGGCCGAGCCCGGCATTCAACTGCCCTTGCGCGGCGACCAGCTGCGCCATCGCCTCCGGATCGCCCGGGCTGGCCTTGGCCGCGGACAGGCCGGACTGCGCGGCGGCGCGCGCGGCGATCACCGCCTCCAGCGTTTCCCGCTCATGGCTCATGTACTTGCGGGCCACTTCGACCAGGTTCGGGATCAGGTCGAAGCGGCGCTGCAGCTGCACGTCGATCTGCGCGAAGGCGTTCTTGAACGCGTTGCGCGCGGTCACCAGGCCGTTGTAGATGCCCACGCCCCAGAATGCGACGGCGGCCACAATCACCAGCAATATCAGCAGCGTAAGCATCAAAGCTCCCCTCATTCATGCAATCGTGGAAACAGGCGCTAGAATCGGGCGCAGGTCGGAGCATACGCAGGGGGCAAGGCCGATGAAAGACACCAGCACTCGGCAGGCTTGGCGTATCGGGCTGGTGGCGGCGCTGCTGCCGCTGGCCCTTGGTTCCGCCGCGCAAAGCGGATTGCAGTGGAAGGCCCAGCCGGCACCGTCGACGGCGGTGCAAGCGGCTGCGACCGGCGCGCCTCCTGCAGGCAACTCGCAAGTGGCAGCGCGCCCATTCGACGTGCGCAGCTTCGAGTCCATGGCCCAGCAACTGGTTGCCGGCGGGCGCATTCCCGGGCTGGCGGTCGCGATCGTGCGAGACGGCCGCGTGCTCAGCGCGCGCGGCTACGGGGTCACCGACGCCCGCAACGGCGAGCCGGTGGACGCGCATACGGTGTTTCGCCTCGCCTCGCTGTCGAAGTCGTTCGCCGGCACCGTCACCGGCATGCTGGTCAACGACGGGCTGCTGCGCTGGGACAGCCGGCTGACCGACTACCTGCCGGACTTCAGGCTGTCGCTGCCGAACGCTGCCGAGCAGGTCACCGTGGCCGACCTCCTCAGCCACCGCGTGGGCCTCACCCACAACGCGTACGACCGCGACCTCGAGGCAAACGCGGACTTCCATGCGCTGACCATGAAGATGGCCAACGCGCCCATGACCTGCGCGCCCGGCCAGTGCTATGCCTACCAGAACGTGGCATTCAGCCTGGTCGGCGACGTGGTGTTCGCCGCCACCGGCCAGTTCTACAGCGAGGAAGTGGCGCGCCGCATCTTCAAGCCGCTGGGCATGCACGACGCCAGCTACGGACTGGAAGGCATCGAGGCCAGTGCGCGCTGGGCAAAGCCGCACGTGCGTGGCGGCGGCGGCTGGGTGCCGCTGAAGCCGAAGCCCAACTACTATCGCGTCGCGCCCGCGGCCGGCGTCAACGCCAGCATCAGCGACATGGCGCAGTGGCTGATCGCGCAGACCGGGCACCGCCCGGACGTCCTGCCGGCGCCGCTGCTGGCGACCCTGCATTCACCGCTGGTGTCCACCCCCGGCGAATTGCGCGGCGCGGCCTGGCGCCGCACCCGCCTGGGTGCCGCCGGTTACGCACTGGGCTGGCGGGTGTTCAACTACGCCGGCCACGACGTGGTGTTCCATGGTGGCGCGGTGCAAGGCTATCGCGGCGCGATGGCGCTGCTTCCGGATAGCGACCTCGGCATCGCGATCCTGTGGAACAGCGAGAGCGCGCTGCCGTCCGGCCTGTTGCCGACCATCCTCGACAGTGCGCTGGGCCTGACCGGCGGCCAGTGGCTGGACGACGAGCTGGCGGCGCCGGAACCGGCGATGTACGCCAACCAGCCGGGTACGCAGGCGGGCGTGGAAGCCTCGGCCGCGAACGCCTCGCCGGAATAATCCGCGGGCAAAAAGAAACCCCTCCCGCCTGGGCAACGGGAAGGGCCTTCAGTGTGCAGCGACTGCCCGGCCGGGTGCTCCCGGCCGGTGCGTCTTACATCATCGGTGCAGGCATCGCCGGCATCGCAACCGGCTTGGCCTTCTTGGCGGCCTTCTTCTTGGCAGCCGGCTTCTTCGCAGCAGCCTTCTTCGCAGCCGGCTTCTTGGCAGCAACCTTCTTTACCGCCTTCTTGGCGGCCGGCTTCTTCGCAGCAGCCTTCTTCACCGCCTTCTTGGCGGCCGGCTTCTTCGCAGCAGCCTTCTTCACCGCCTTCTTGGCGGCCGGCTTCTTCGCAGCAGCCTTCTTCACCGCCTTCTTGGCGGCCGGCTTCTTCGCAGCAGCCTTCTTCGCAACCTTCTTCGCCGCCGGCTTCTTGGCGACCTTCTTCGCCGCCTTCTTGGCGGCCGGCTTCTTCGCAGCCTTCTTTGCAGCAGCTTTCTTAACGGCCATGGTATGGCTCCTCGTCAATGGGTACAGCGGTAACGCCCAGTTGCAGAAAACACCACGGGTATCGGACCCGCGATCGACCGCCGGCGCGCCAGGCGCACCGGTACGGATTGGGTGGCGCCGCGCGATGCAACCGCGCCAGCGCCGTCTGACGTTCCGCACCCATTAAAAAACCCGCGGCGACGAACGCTGCAGGCTTCGATCATGGGCGCTTCCAAGCTTTCTGCGAGGGATGCGATGCCGGCGTCCACCTTTTCAATGTTGCGGGCGGAGGTGCGTTTGCTGCGGCCGGTTATCGCGATTTGTTTTATCACTCGCTTCTGCAGGAAACGTCTGCTGGGCGAAACCTAATCACGGTTTTTTCAACTGTCAACATCCTGTCGCAATTATTTTTCGCGACACGCGCATGGCGTTGGTCAACGATGCGCTCGCGCAGCAACGAAGGCGGCCGCACCTCACCCACGCGCAACCGCGCGCATCGCCTTGCGCGAATGCCACGCGCAAGCAATGGCGCGGCTTGCAGCGATCATGCGCATGCATCGATGCATGCGCGCGCGAAGTACGCGGCATTCTCCGCGCATCTCCGCGATGCCGTTCCTTCGCTTTCCTTGCGGACGAATCGATCGCGCGCGAAGCGATGCCTTTGCGCGTTGCACAAGCCCGTTTGCGCAAAACTGCGCGAACATTTTCGCGCATCGAAAGCGATCGACGCGCCGCCATCGCGCTTTTCCCTGCCCCGGAAAACGAAGGACCCGCGGCGTTTCCACCGCGGGTCCCGGCATGGTGTTCGGTTGGACGCGCGCGTCAGTGGTCTTCTTCTTCCAGCAGCTCCGCGTAGGCGTCCGGGTCGAGCAACTCGTTGAGCTGCTCGGCGTCGTCGATGACCATGGTGAACAGCCAGCCGTCGCCGTAGGCGTCCTCGTTGATGGTCTCCGGCTTGTCGGACAGCGCGGCATTGACCTCGACCACCTTGCCGCTGACCGGCGCGTACACGTCGGACGCGGCCTTCACCGACTCCACCACTGCGCAGGCATTGCCGGCCTCGACGCTGTCGCCGACGTTCGGCAACTCGACGTAGACGAGGTCGCCGAGCAGGCCCTGCGCGTGGTCGGAGATGCCGACGGTGACCTTGCCGTCGCCTTCGACACGGGCCCATTCGTGGGACTTGAGGAACTTGAGGTCGCCGGGGATCTCGCTCATTGCTGGCTCCAGTGGAACTTGCGGGGAATGGGTTGGGGAAAGTCTAGCGAAGCTGCGGGCGAATGTTCACCCGCGTCGGGTCAGATGCCGTCCTGGACCTTGCCTTCCCGGACGAACGGGAACTTCACCACGCGCACCGGGACTTCCTTGCCGCGGATGTCGACGCGCACCTCGCCCGGCGCGCCGGCGGGCACGCGGGCGAAGGCGATCGCCTTGCCGATGGTCGGCGAGAAGGTGCCGGACAGGATCTCGCCCTCGCCGTTGGCGGTCAGCACCTTCTGGCCGTGTCGCAGCACGCCCTTCTCGTCCATCACCAGGCCGATCATCTGCCGCGACACGCCAGCCGCCTGCTGCGCTTCCAGCGCGGCGCGGCCGATGAAGTCGCGGCCCTCGTCCAGGACCACGGTCCAGGCGAGCGCTGCCTCGAACGGCGAGACGGTGTCGTCCATGTCCTGGCCATACAGGTTCATGCCTGCCTCCAGGCGCAGGGTGTCGCGCGCGCCCAGGCCAGCCGGCTTCACGCCCGCCTCCAGCAACGCATTCCAGAACGCCACGGTCTGCGCCTCCGGCACGATCACCTCGAAGCCATCCTCGCCGGTGTAGCCGGTGCGGGCGACGAACACCTCGACGCCATCGGTGGTCCTGGCCTCGCGCGCGCTGAAGCGCAGCAGCTTCGACACCGGCGCGCGGTCTTCCTCGCGCAGCAGGCCGACGACTTTTTCGCGGGCGTTCGGGCCCTGTACCGCAACCATGCCGAATTCGGGACGCTCGCGGACGTCGACCGCGAACGCGGTGGCCTGCGCGGTGATCCAGGCGACGTCCTTCTCGCGGGTCGCGGCATTGACCACCAGCCGGAACCAGTCTTCCGACATGAAATAGACGATCAGGTCGTCGATCACCCCGCCCTGCGGGTTGAGCATCGCGGTGTACAGCGCCTTGCCCGGTTTCTGCAGCTTGTCCACCGAATTGGCGACCAGGTGGCGCAGGAAGTCGCGCACCTTCGCACCGGTGAGGTCGACCACGGTCATGTGGCTGACGTCGAACATGCCGGCGTCGCGCCGCACCAGGTGGTGTTCGTCGAGCTGCGAACCGTAGTGGATCGGCATGTCCCAGCCGCCGAAATCGACCATCTTCGCGCCCAGCGCGCGGTGGGTCTCGTTGAGGATGGTCTTCTGGGTCATGCGGCGGGTCCGGCGACGTGGGGCCGCCATTATCCCAGAGCGGGCACCCCATGCGCGCCGGTACGTGGCGGCGCGCGCCGGATCAGGCCGGCTCGACCTGCAGGCTCATCGCGTCGCCGCCGACGATGCGGACGTGGGTACCGGCAGGCAGCTCCGGGCCGGTCACTTCCCAGAAGGCGTCGGCGATCTGCACCCGCCCGCGACCATCGACGATCGCGCGTTCCAGCGGCACCACCCGCCCCACCAGCGCGGCACTGCGGCGGTTGAGCGCGGGCTGGTCGCTCGGGCGCTCGCGGGTGCGGAACCACTTGCGGTAGACCTGGATCGAGACGAAGCCGAGCGCGATGAAGGCCGCGGCCTGCGCCAGCACCGGGATGCCCGGGACCAGCAGCACGCCGAGGAACACCGCGACCGCGGCGAAGCCCAGCCACAGCATGAAGGCACCGGGGGCCAGCGCTTCCGCGGCGAACAGCAGCAGCGCGATCGCCGCCCACGCGAACACGTCCCAGCGCATGGCTCAGCCCCCGGCCTTCGGCGACGGGATGACCTTGGCGCCGCCGGCCTGCCGGTCCATCGCCTCCTTCGCCAGTTCGGCGATGCCGCCCAGCGAACCGATCACGCCGGCCGACTCCATCGGCATCAGCACGAACTTCTGGTTCGGGCCTTCGGCCAGCGCCTTGAATGCCTCGATGTACTTCTGCGCGACGAAGTAGTTGATCGCCTGCACGTTGCCGGAGGCGATCGCGTCCGACACCATCTGGGTCGCCTTGGCCTCGGCCTCGGCCAGGCGCTCGCGCGCTTCGGCCTGGCGGAACGCCGCCTCCTTCTCGCCCTCGGCCTCCAGGATCACCGACTGCTTCTCGCCCTCGGCCTTGAGGATCGCCGCCTGGCGGAAGCCCTCGGCCTCCAGGATGTTGGCGCGCTTCTCGCGCTCCGCCTTCATCTGCCGTGCCATCGAGTCGACCAGGTCGCGCGGCGGCTGGATGTCCTTCAGTTCGATGCGGTTGACCTTCAGGCCCCACGGGTGGGTGGCCTGGTCGACCGCCACCAGCACCTTGGCGTTGATCTCGTCGCGCTTCGAAAGCGATTCGTCCAGGTCCATCGAGCCGATCGAGGTGCGGATGTTGGTCATCACCAGGTTGAGGATGGCGATCTCCAGGGTGGCGACCTCGTACGCCGCCTTGGCGGCATCGAGCACCTGGAAATAGACCACGCCGTCGACCTTGACCACCGCGTTGTCCTTGGTGATCACGTCCTGGCTGGGGACGTCCATCACCTGCTCCATCATGTTGATCTTGCGGCCGACGCCGTACACCACCGGCACCAGGAAGTGCAGGCCCGGGGTCATGGTGTGGGTGTACTTGCCGAAGCGCTCCACCGTCCATTCGTAGCCCTGCGGCACCATCCGCACGGTCTTGAACAGGATGACGACACCGGCGAACAACACGATCAACGCGAGTAGCGGGCCCATGGAACCACCTCCGGATTTGTTCGCCCGAGTATAGGCGCCGGGCATGGCGGGCGATATCGGCGCCGGCGCGTGCTCAGGCCAGGCTTGCCTGCACCCGCTCCCAGCTGGCGTCGTCGAGGCGCTGCCACACTTCCAGCGCCTCGAGGTCCTGCAGCAGCTGCGCCAGTCCGGTTGCGCCCAGCAGCACGCTGGACACGTTCGGATTGCGCAGGCACCAGGCGATCGCCAGGGTCGCCGGTGCCACGCCAAGTTCGGCCGCCAGCGAAGTGAAGCGCCGCAGTGCCTCGATGCGGTCCCCGTGCAGGCCGCGCTGCAGCCAACCCATGCCGTCCTGGGCGAGGCGCGACCCGGCCGGGATGCCGTCGTTGTACTTGCCGGTCAGCAGGCCGGATGCCAGCGGCGAGAAGATGGTGGTGCCCATTCCGAATTCGGCGTACAGCGGCGCGTACTCCACTTCGACGCGTTCGCGCTCGAGCAGGTTGTATTGCGGCTGTTCCATGGTCGGCGCCACCAGGTTGTGGGCATGCGCCACGCGGTGGGCCTCGCGGATCTCGCCCGCGCTCCATTCGGAGGTGCCCCAGTACAGCACCTTGCCCTGGCGGATGAGGGCGTCCATCGCCGAAACGGTTTCGGCGATCGGCGTTTGCGGGTCCGGGCGATGGCAGAAGTACAGGTCGAGGTAATCCACCCGCAGCCGCTTCAGCGCCGCATGGCAGGCATCGTGCACATGCTTGCGCGACAGGCCCTTCTGGGTCGGCCGCGGATCCGCCGCCGAACCGAAATAGACCTTGCTCGACACGCACCAGCCATCGCGCGGCAGGCGCAGGTCGGCGATCACGTCGCCCATCACCTTCTCCGCCTCGCCGTTGGCATAGCCCTCGGCGTTGTCGAAGAAGTTGACGCCGTGGTCCCAGGCCGCGGCGACCAGCTCGCGCGCGGTCCCGCGGCCGACCTGGTTGCCGAAGGTGACCCACGCGCCGAACGCCAGCGCCGACAATTGCAGGCCCGAGGTGCCGAGGCGGCGGTATTGCATGCGTGGCTCCGGTGCGGTTTCGTGCGCAGTGTAGCCATCGCCGCGCGCGGGCACCGCTAGAATCGCGCCTTTCCCACGCCGTGGATGCCGCCGCCGATGCTCGATGCACTGCTTGTCGCCACCGGCACCGTGGCCCTGGCCGAGATCGGCGACAAGACCCAGCTGCTGGCGCTGCTGCTGGCCGCGCGCTTCCGCAAGCCGTGGCCGATCATCGCCGGGATCCTGGTCGCGACCCTGCTCAACCACGCGCTGGCGGCATGGATGGGCCAACTCGCGGCAGGCTGGCTGACCCCGCAGATGCTGCGCTGGGTCGTTGCCGCGAGTTTCATCGGCATCGCCCTGTGGACGCTCAAGCCCGACCAGCTCGACGACGACGAACGCCTGCCGCTGCGGGGTGCCTTCATCGCCACCACGATCGCGTTCTTCATCGCCGAGATGGGCGACAAAACCCAGGTCGCCACCGTGCTGCTGGCGGCGAAGTACGCCTCGCTGTGGCAGGTGGTCGCCGGCACCACCGCCGGCATGCTGCTGGCCAACGTGCCGGTGGTCGCGCTTGGGAGCCGCTTCGCTGCCAGGCTGCCGCTGAAGGCGGCGCGGATCGCCGCGGCCTGCGTGTTCCTGGCGCTCGGCGCGTGGGTGGCGCTATCCGGCGTCGGCGGCTGATCGCGCACCGGCGCGTTATGCTGGCCGCGCATGGGGGCCTTCGAGACTGACGCGATTGCGGGTTTGCACGATTTCCGGCGGCGCCTGCTGGCGCGGCCGGATGCGCTGATGCTGGAGCTCGGCGCAGGGGGCGAATTGCTGGTGGCGCGGCTGCGCGCCTTGCTGTCGATGGCGATGCTGTCGATGCCGCTGGTCAACCTGCTGGCGGGCGGCAAGGCCAGCGAGACGATGGTCGGCCTGTTCGGCGTGGTGCTGGCGATCGTGCTGTCGCAGGCGTGGCTGGCGCTGGCCCGGCAACGCCAGCGGCATCGCTGGCTGCCGTGGGCGACCGCCGCCTACGATGTCAGCCTGACCACCCTGGTGCTGGCCATCCTCGCCGTCGATTCGCCGGTCACCGGGCTCAACAGCATGGTGGTGTGGGCGTTCTACCTGGTCTCGATCGCGATGACCGCGTTGCGCAACGACGGCCGCCTGACCCTGTTCAGTGGCGCGCTGGCGATTGCGCAGTACGGCGTGCTGGCGGCGGCCATCTTCGCCCTGGTGCCGAACCCGGACCAGCTGGCCTCGATCGACTACGGCACCGTGACCGCGTCCAACCAGATCCAGCGGCTGGTGCTGCTGGCGCTGATGACCGCGATCACCGCGACCATCGTCTACCGCATGCAGAAACTGGTGGACATGTCCGGCACCGATGGCCTGACCGGGCTGCCCAACCGCACCTGGCTGGTGCACCGCTTCCCGGTCATGCTCGACGCCATCCGCGGCCAGGGCGGGTCGCTGGCGGTGTGCCTGATCGACCTCGACTACTTCAAGCGGATCAACGATGAAGTCGGCCACCTCGCCGGCGATCGCGCGCTGCGCCACGTGGTCGGGGTGCTGCGGCAGCAGATGCAGGAGGGCGACTGGCTGGCGCGGCTGGGCGGCGAGGAATTCGCGCTGCTGCTGCCGCTGCCGCTGGGGCGCGCCTGGGAACGGCTGGAAGCGATGCGCCGGACCGTGGCCACGCAACCGTTCGCGCCGGAGCACGGGGCCGAGTTGATGCGGCTGACCTTCAGCGCCGGCATCGCCAGCTGGCCGCAGGACGGCGCCGACCTCTCGCAGCTGCTGCGCCGCGCCGACCTGCGCCTGCGCCACGCCAAGCTGGAAGGCCGCAACCGGGTGCTGGCGCGCGACCCCTGAGCGACGGCGCTTGCCGGGTCGCGGGGGCTGACCTACCCTGCACCGTCAACAACGCAGGCGGGGATTCGGATGGAAGCTCTCGGGCGGATCGGCTTCGGCCTGTTCGGCCTTGCGGTGCTGCTCGGCATCGCATGGTTGTTCTCCAGCAACAGGCGTGCGGTCGACTGGAAGCTGGTCGCCACCGGCGTGTCCCTGCAGATCCTGTTCGCCGCGCTGGTGCTGCTGGTGCCAGGCGGCCGCGACGTGTTCGACGCGCTCGGCCGCGGCTTCGTCAAGGTCCTGAGCTTCGTCGCCGCCGGTTCGAACTTCATCTTCGGCTCGCTGATGGATACCTCGAAGTTCGGCTTCATCTTCGCCTTCCAGGTGCTGCCGACGATCATCTTCTTCGCCTCGCTGATGGGCGTGCTCTACCACCTGGGCGTGATGCAGTGGATCGTGCGCGGCATGGCGTGGGCGATCACCAAGGTCATGCGGGTGTCCGGCGCCGAGACCACCAGCGTCTGCGCCAGCGTGTTCATCGGCCAGACCGAGGCGCCGCTCACGGTGCGCCCGTACATCGCGCGGATGACCGAGTCCGAGCTGATCACGATGATGATCGGCGGCATGGCGCATATCGCCGGCGGCGTGCTCGCGGCCTACGTCGGCATGCTCGGCGGCGGCGATCCGGTGCAGCAGGCGTTCTACGCCAAGCACCTGCTGGCCGCCTCGATCATGGCCGCGCCCGCCACCCTGGTGGTGGCCAAGCTGCTGATCCCGGAAACCGGCGAACCGCTGACCCGCGGCACCGTGAAGATGGAGGTCGAGAAGACCGCCAGCAACGTGATCGACGCCGCCGCCGGCGGCGCCGCCGAGGGCCTCAAGCTGTCGCTCAACATCGCCGCGATGCTGCTCGCCTTCATCGCCCTGATCGCGATGATCAATGCACCGCTCACGTGGCTGGGCGAGGTCAGCGGCCTGTCGGCGACGCTCGGCAAGCCGACCGACCTCGCCGCGATCTTCGGCTGGGTGCTGGCGCCGCTGGCGTGGGTGATCGGGGTGCCGTGGCAGGACGCCAGCACGGTCGGCTCGCTGATCGGGCAGAAGGTGGTGATCAACGAGTTCGTCGCCTACCTGCAGCTGTCCGAGATCGTCAACGGCAACACCCCGGGGGTCGCCCTGACCGAACAGGGCAAGCTGATCGCGACCTATGCGCTGTGCGGATTCGCCAACTTCAGCTCGATCGCGATCCAGATCGGCGGCATCGGCGGGCTCGCCCCCGAGCGCCGCAGCGACCTCGCCAGGTTCGGCCTGCGCGCGGTGCTGGGCGGCTCGATCGCGACCTTCATGACCGCCACCATCGCGGGCGTGCTCAGCGCCTTCGGCGGCTGACCCGATGGCGCGCGTCGCCGTCGTCGGCTCGTTCAACGTCGACCACGTGTGGCGGGTGGCGGCGCTGCCGCAGGCGGGCGCCACCCTCGGCGGCGACTATGCCAGCGGCCCGGGCGGCAAGGGTTTCAACCAGGCGATGGCCGCGCGTCGCGCCGGCGCCGAAGCCTGCTTCGTGTGCGCGCTCGGCGGCGACCTCGGTGCGCAGCTCGCGCGCGCGCTGTGCACCGCCGACGGCATCGACCTGCGCGATGCCGAAAGTGCTGCGCCGACCGGAACCGCCGGGATCTTCGTGGATGCGTCCGGCCGCAATTGCATCGTGGTCGGCGCCGGCGCCAATGCAACCCTGGATGCCGGGTTCGTCGCCGCCTCGCTGGAGGCGCTTGGCGCGGTTTCGGTGGTGCTTGCGCAACTGGAGTCGCCGGCGGATGCGATCGCACGCGCGCTCACGCATGGCCGCGCGCGCGGCGCGACCACCATCCTCAACCCGGCGCCGGCGAATGCAACGGCCAGCGGCGCGTTGCTGGAACTGGCCGACATCCTGACCCCGAACGAGACCGAATTCGCCGCCCTGCTGGGCCGCCACGTCGGCGAACGGATCGAGGCCGACGCCGTGTCCAGCCTCGACCAGGGCCGCCTGCATGCGTTGTGCCGCCAGCTCGGGCATGGCAGCTCGGTGGTGGTGACGATGGGCGCCAGCGGCTGCTTCGTCTCCCACCCGGACGGCAACCTGCGCGGCGACGAGGCCGCCTGCTACCGCATCTCCGCCGACGCCGCCAACGCCGTCGACACCACCGGCGCCGGCGACGCCTTCAACGGCGCGCTGGCGGCTTCGCTGGCATTGCGGCCGCGGCAACCGTTCGCCGAACACATCCGCTTCGCGACCCGCTACGCCGGCCTGTCGACCGAATGCGAAGGCGCGGCGCTGGCGATGCCGCGGCTGCCGACCGCCTGAGCCAGGGCGGCGCGAACGCGCGCATCCGTACAATGCGCGGATGCGGATCGGACGCCACCACATCGAATCCAGGACGATCCTCGCGCCGATGGCGGGGGTGACCGACAAGCCGTTCCGGCTGCTGTGCAAGCGGTTGGGCGCGGGCATGGCGGTGTCGGAGATGACCAGCTCGGATCCGCGCTTCTGGCGCACCGCGAAATCGTTGCACCGGATGGACCATGTCGGCGAGCCGGATCCGGTCAGCGTGCAGATCGCCGGCACCGTGCCCGCGGTGATGGCCGCGGCCGCGCGCCACAACGTCGAGCACGGCGCCCAGCTGATCGACATCAACATGGGTTGCCCGGCCAAGAAGGTGTGCAACGCGTGGGCAGGTTCGGCGCTGATGCGCGAACCGCAGCTGGTGGGGCGGATCCTCGCGGCGGTGGTGGAATCGGTCGATGTGCCGGTGACCCTGAAGATCCGCACCGGCTGGGACGCCAGCCATCGCAACGCGGCGGAGATCGCGCGCATCGCCGAGGACGCGGGCATCGCCGCGCTCACCGTGCATGGCCGCACCCGCGACCAGCAGTACGCCGGCAGCGCCGAGTACGACACCATCGCCCGGATCAAGTCGATCCTGCGGATCCCGGTGATCGCCAATGGCGACATCGATTCCCCCCGGAAGGCGAAACAGGTGCTGGATGCCACCGGTTGCGATGCGGTGATGGTCGGGCGCGCGGCGCAGGGTCGTCCGTGGATCCTCGGCCAGATCGGCCACTACCTGGCCACCGGCGAATTGGTGCCGGAGCCTTCGCTGCGGCAGGTGCGCGACATCCTGCTCGGCCACCTCGGGCACCTGCATGCGTTCTACGGCGAGGCCACGGGCGTGCGCATCGCGCGCAAGCACCTCGGCTGGTACGCCAAGGACCGCCCCGAGAACGCGGCGTTCCGTTCGGTTGTGAACAGCGCGCAGACCGCCGACGAACAACTGCGGCTGACCCGCGATTACTTCGATGCGCTGGCCGCAGGGGTGGCGACCGGGTTGCCTGCCGCGGCCTGAGCCAAAGCGGGCTGGGTCCAGATCCGCTCCCACATCGCGGTCAGGCGGCGCGTGGCCTGCCATGGCCAGCGCAGTTGCTCGGGCGGGATCGCGCGCCATGCGTTGCCGTCGCGCTCGGCGACCGCGAAGTTGAAGGTGTAATCCGGTTCCGCGCCCATCCGCAGGTCGCTGAGCACCAGCACGCCGTCGCGCACCTGCGCCTTCTGGAAGCCGTGGTTGAACCAGTCCAGCCGCTGCACGGCGGCAATCCCCTGCGCGGCACGCAGCGCCTCCAGGTTCGAGCGATACCCCCGGAACACCATCGGCCCGCTGTCGGCGAGCAGCGAGCGTTCGCCCTCGACGAAACCCTGCGGGGTCATCGCCACCACCCGCCACAGCACGGTGTTGAACGGCATCGGCACCGAAAACCGCGGCGCATCCGCCAGTCCGATCGCAGCAAGCGCGCGGCCGGCTTCGCGATCGACCGCCACCTTCGCCAGCAAGGACCACGCGAGGTACGCGCTGCTCAGCACCAGGCCGGCCAGCAGCACCCGTGCGCGGCGATCCGCTCGCGCAGCCACCAGGCCGCGATGCACGCGGCCAGCAACCAGATCGTGTACAGCGGATCGATGATGAACACGCTGGACCACATCACCGACCGCATCGGCAACGGCCACCACAGCTGTGTGCCGTAGACGGTGAATGCATCCAGCAGCGGATGGGTCACCAACGCCAACTGGATGGCCCAGAACCAGCGCAGCGGCGATTCCGCCACGCGCCCGCCGCTGCGTCGGAACAACGCCCAGATCGCCCACCCGAGCAACGGCAGCACGAACAGCGAATGGCTGGCGCTGCGATGCCAGGTCATGCGCGCGACCGGGTCGTCGGTGAGCAGGGCCAGTGGCAGCGCGTCGAGGTCGGGCAAGGTGCCGAGCATCGCGCCAGCGAGCAACGCGGCGCGGCGATGTGGTGCGGGCGCGATGGCGGCGGCAACCGCGCCGCCGAGGACGATCTGGGTCAGCGAATCCATGCGCCGATCCTAACCGGCGCCGGGCGCGGCGATCACGCCGCTTGCGGCAGCGTCCCGACGCCCGGGGATCGCATCGGTCGCCATCGCGGCAATACCTCGGCCAGCACTTCGCCGGTGTGCGCAAGCAGGCGAAGGCTGCCGTCGGCCTCCTCGACCAGCGCACTCAGGCTTTCGACCCAGTCGCCGTCGTTTGCGTAGACCAGGCCATCGCGCTGGACCAGGGCGGCGCGATGGATGTGGCCACAGACGATGCCGTCGAGGCCGCGCCGGCGCACGTCGTCGAGGCCGGCCTGGACGAAGCGGTCGATGAAGCGCTCGGCGGCGCCGCTCTGGCGCTTCAGGAATTCCGAAAGCGACCAGTAGCGCAGCCCCAGCCGGCGGCGCACGAAGTTGAGCAGCTGGTTGCCACCGAGGATGCGGTAGTACAGCCAGTCGCCGAATTTCTCCTGCAGGCTGCCGAAGTGGGTGATCGCGTCGAATTCGTCGCCGTGGGTCACCAGCAGGCGGCGGCCATCGGCGGTGACGTGGATCGCGCGGCGGCGCACCCGCATCGCCGGCAGGGCGAGGCCGCAGAAGCGGCGCACCGGGCGGTCGTGGTTGCCGGGGATGTACACGATCTCGGTGCCGGCGCGACGCAGCGCGTGCAGCGCCTCGACCACCCGGTTCTGCGCCGCGCCCCAGCTGGCGCGGCGTTGCGCCATCCACCACAGGTCGACGATGTCGCCGACCAGGTAAAGCCGCTTGCAGCGCAGGCGCGCCAGGAAGTCCGCCAGTTCCGCCGCATGGCAATGCCGCGAGCCGAGGTGGACGTCGGAGATGAACACCGCGCGCCGCAGCGGGACCGGCGCGGCGGCGGGATTCATGCCGCCTCCGCTGCGGCGTGCGGGGTCGTGCCCGGCTTCGCTTCGCCGAGGTAGCGTTGCCGCTTCTTCGGCCGCATGCGCTGGATGTCGACTTCGATCAGCCCGTCGACCGCATCGCTGAAGTCCGGGTCCACCCCGAACGCGAGGAAGCGCGCGCCGCCCGGCTCGCACAATTCGGTGTACTGCTTGTAGAGCATCGGCACCTGCGCGCCGAGCGCGTCGAGGTTCGCCTTCAGCACCCGGAACGCGGTCTCTGCATCCACCGCCGCGTCCCGCGGCTGCGCGGCGCGGTAGGCGAACGGCCGCTTCGACACCACCTCGCCGGCATCGCCGCCGAAGTAATGCGCGTAGTGCGCGGCGATCTGCTCGCGCGCGGCGGGCGGCAGCGCCGCGCTGATCGAAACCGCGCCGAACAGGTAGCGCACCTTCGGATGCGCGCGCAGGTAGGCGCCGATGCCCTGCCACAGGTAGTCGATGCTGCGGCTGCCCCAGTAGTCCGGGGCAACGAAGCTGCGGCCGAGTTCCATCCCCTGCGCGATGCGGGCGATGGCGTCGTCCGCGTAGTCGAACAGCGAGGCGGTGTACAGGCCACGGATGCCGTGCGCGGCCAGTACCGGCGCACCGCGGGCGATCCGGTAGGCACCGGCGATCCTTGCGGCGCCGGCGTCCCACAGCACGATGTGTTCGTACCAGCTGTCCCACGGGTCGAGGTCGAGGCTGCGGCCGGTGCCCTCGCCCACCGCGCGGAAGGTGAGTTCGCGCAGGCGGCCGATCTCGCGCAGCAGCGGCGCGTCCGCCGCCAGGGCGCCGACCCGGATCTGCTTGCCATCGCTGGTTTCGCCCAGCGAACGCAGCCCGGCGATGCCGGCGCGCACCAGCGCCGGGTCGACCTCGGCGGCGACCGGCTCGGGACCGGCATCGCCGGGGGCTGCGGCCTGCTCGCGGCGGGTGCCAAGCGCATACAGCTCGCGGCGGATGTCGCGCAGCAGCGCCGCGCCATCGGCATCGGCCGGGATCCGCCGTGGCTGGCCGATCCGCAGCACGATCCGGCGCGCGCGGCGGGCGAACATCTCGCGCACCAGCAGCGCCGTGCCCGCCGGCTTGAACAGCGCGGAGGCGCCGTAGAACAGCGCCGAATTGCGGGCCTGGATGCGCACCGGCAGCACCGGCGCGTCGCAGCCGCGGGCGAAACGCAGGAACCCGCGCCGCCAGCGGGTATCGCGCACGCCGCGCGGGCCCAGGCGCGAGACCTCGCCGGCCGGGAACACGATCACGCACTCGTCCCGGGCCAGCGCGGCGTCGATCGCGCGCAGGCTGTCCGCGCTTGGCCGGCCGCCGAGGATGCGCACCGGCAGCAGCAGCTCGCCGATGTTGTCCAGCGCGGACAGGAAATCGTTGGCGACGATCCGCACGTCGCGCCGGACCGTGCCCACCGCATCCAGCAGCGCCAATGCATCCAGCGCGCCGCTGGGATGGTTGGCGACCACCAGCACCCGCCCCTGGGCGGGGATCCGCGCCAGCGCGGCCGGATCGACCTGGTAGCGCGCGCCGAGGAACTGCAGCGCCGCCGCGACGAAATCGAAGCCGCGCAGGCCGCGGTTGGCGGCGAGGAAGGCGTCGATCACGTCGAGCCGCGACCAGCGCCCCAGCCCGCGCACCAGCGGCCGCGCGATCACGGCGCGACGGCCGCGGAACCACTGCGGGAATCGCTGCTGCAGGCGTTGTTCAAGCTCGATCATGGCGGACGCAATGCCGGTCTTGGCGGGCATCCTGCGGGCCCGATGCGACCGCGCCATTGCCGCGAGGTTGCGGTGGCGTGACCGCCGCCGGGCATCGCGCGTGCCGCACACAGCGGGCCGCGGATGCCGCAAGATGCACGCCTGCCCGCACCCATGTATCATGCGCGGCCATCTTTTCATCCAGATTGAAGGATGAATCATTTTCTAGGAGCCCCGATGTCCAGCTACCTGTTCACCTCCGAATCGGTGTCCGAAGGCCACCCGGACAAGCTTGCCGACCAGATCTCCGACGCCGTGCTGGACGCGATCCTGGCCCAGGACAAGCGTGCCCGCGTCGCCTGCGAAACCATGGTCAAGACCGGCGCCGCGATCGTCGCGGGCGAGGTGACCACCGACGCCTGGGTCGACATCGAGGCGCTGGCGCGCAAGGTGATCAACGACATCGGCTACGACAATTCCAAGGTCGGCTTCGACGGCCACACCTGCGCCATCATCAACATGCTGGGCAAGCAGTCGCCGGACATCGCCGCCGGCGTGGACGGCAGCAAGAAGAAGCAGAAGAAGCCGGAGGAACAGGGCGCCGGCGACCAGGGCCTGATGTTCGGCTACGCCTGCAACGAGGCGCCGGAATTCATGCCCGCGCCGATCTACTACAGCCACCGCCTTGTCGAGCAGCAGGCCAAGGTGCGCAAGAACGGCAAGCTGAAGTGGCTGCGCCCGGACGCGAAGTCGCAGGTCACCCTGCGCTACAGCGAGGCCGGCCACCAGATCGAGGGCCTGGACGCGGTGGTGCTGTCCACCCAGCACGACCCCGAGGTCAAGCACAAGGACCTGGTGGAGGCGGTGCGCGAGCACATCCTCAAGCCGGTGCTGCCGAAGAAGTGGATGGACGCGCTGGCGAAGAACAAGGTCCACATCAACCCGACCGGCATCTTCGTGATCGGCGGCCCGGTCGGCGACTGCGGCCTGACCGGCCGCAAGATCATCGTCGACACCTACGGCGGCATGGCCCGCCACGGCGGCGGCGCGTTCTCCGGCAAGGATCCGTCCAAGGTCGACCGTTCGGCCGCCTACGCCGCCCGCTACGTGGCCAAGAACATCGTCGCCGCCGGCCTGGCCGACAAGTGCGAGGTGCAGGTCAGCTACGCGATCGGCGTCGCCGAGCCCACCAGCATCTCGGTCACCACCTTCGGCACCGGCAAGATCGCGGACGCGGAGATCGAGAAGCTGATCCGCGCGCACTTCGACCTGCGCCCGTACGGCATCGTCAAGATGCTCGACCTGATCCACCCGATCTACCAGCAGACCGCGGCCTACGGCCACTTCGGCCGCAAGCCGAAGGACGTCAGCTACACCGACGGCGCCGGCAACAAGCAGACCGCGACCGCGTTCAGCTGGGAAAAGACCGACAAGGCCGACGATCTGCGCAAGGCGGCGAAGCTGAAGTAACCCGCGCGCCTCCTGCCTGCCAGGGTGCGACGCAGTCCCGGACGGGCCGCCCTTGGCGGCCCGTTTCCTTTTCGATGCGTGCCTTGCGCGCCGCCACACCCGCAACAGGATCGACGTTGAACGACAGCCACCCCAACCCCGCTTCCGCACCCGCCGACACGCAAGCGCCCGACGAGCGCCTGCGCCAGGCGCTGGCATTGCTGGAAGCGATCGCCGCCGACCGCACCGTGCTCGATGGCTGCCCGGAGGACCAACGCGCGCGCCTGCACCGGGCCATCGCGGCGATCTACCACCCGGAACCCAAGCTGCGCCGGCAGAAGACCAAGGAACGCGAACGCGAACGCAACGCCGAAGCCATCCGCCGCGCCGATGCCCTGCTCGACAGCACCGGCATCCGCGAACTGCGGCGAAAGCCGGTGTTCACCACGCCGAACTATTTCCCACCGCAGGGCTTCGACGCGCTCGGCAATCCTCAATCCACGAACGCCGACGGCACCACGCAGGCGGGCGACGCATCGCGCGAGTCGGGCGAACTGCTGCACTGCTACGTGTGCAAGCAGAAGTACACGCGGGTCCATCACTTCTACGACCAGCTGTGCCCCGCCTGCGCGGACTTCAACTTCGCCAAGCGCACCGAGCTGGCCGACCTGACCGGCCGGGTCGCGCTGCTGACCGGGGGTCGGGTCAAGATCGGCTACCAGGCCGGCCTCAAGCTGCTGCGCGCGGGCGCGCGGCTGATCGTCACCACCCGCTTCCCGCGCGACTCCGCCGCGCGCTACGCGCAGGAGCCCGACTTCGGCGAATGGGGCCACCGGCTGGAAGTGTTCGGCCTGGACCTGCGCCACACGCCCAGCGTCGAGGCCTTCTGCACGGAACTTGCGGCCAAGCTGCCGCGCCTGGACTTCATCATCAACAACGCCTGCCAGACGGTGCGCCGCCCGCCGGGGTTCTACGCGCACATGATGGCGGCGGAAACCGCGGCGCTGCGCGACACCCCCGAGCATGTGCGCAACCTGCTCGGCAGCTACGAGGGCCTGCGCAGTTACACCATGTTGCCGGAGGGCGACGCCGCGTCGCTGCAGGTGGCGATCGGCAGCGAGCGGCTGGCCGAAGCGGCCGGCCTGACCCGCCCGGCCGAACTCTCGCAGGTACCGCTACTGGCCGAGGAACTGCTGGGCCAGGAGCACCTGTTCCCCGAGGGCCGGCTGGACCAGGACCTGCAGCAGGTCGACCTGCGCGGCCGCAATTCGTGGCGCCTGCTGATGCACGAGGTGCCGTCGGTGGAGCTGCTGGAAACCCAGCTGGTCAACGCCATCGCGCCGTTCATCATCAACGCGCGGCTGAAGCCGCTGATGCTGCGCACCCCGGAACGCGACAAGCACATCGTCAACGTGTCGGCGGTGGAGGGCCAGTTCTACCGCAACTTCAAGACCACCCGTCACCCGCACACCAACATGGCCAAGGCCGCGTTGAACATGATGACCCGCACCGCCGCCGCGGACTACCACGGCGACGGCATCCACATGAACAGCGTCGACACCGGCTGGGTCACCGACGAGGATCCGGCCGAGATCGCGGCGCGCAAGGTGGTCGAGGAACGCTTCCATCCGCCGCTCGACATCGTCGACGGCGCCGCCCGCATCGTCGACCCGATCATCCACGGCCTCAACACCGGTGAACACGTCTGGGGCCAGTTCCTCAAGGACTACAAGCCGACGGATTGGTGAGGGCGGCAGCTTCTGCTCCCTTTCCCGTGTGCGGGAGAGGGCTGTGGTGAGGATGCGCTTGCGTTACCTGCGCAACTTCATCGCCGCCTCGAATTGCAGCACAAGCGCCCGCCGCGCCGCCGGCGCAAGCGCCAAAGAGGATCGGGCACGCTTCACCCATCCCGCGCCGCGCGCCGCCAGCTCCGTCCACGCATCGGTCAACAGGTGCGGTGCCCGTTGCAGATGCCAGTCGATCAGCGCCAGCGCCTGCGCGATGTCCTTGCCGTGCTTGGGATGCCGCGCGCCGCGCTCGTGGGCCACGATCAGCTTGTGCAGCCCGTAACGCGCGGGGTCCGGCAGGTTGACCAGCACTGCATCGGCCCGATCCAGCAGCACCGCCTGCCCCGGGCGCTCGATCAGATAGTCGAGGAACTTGAGGGGACTGAGCGCAACCCCGAGATCCGGCGCATGCACCTCGGTCCGGCCGCCACGTCGCGGCACGGTCAGGAAGTCGATGCGCAACTCGGGCTCGCGCTCGCTGACATACAGACTGGCCATGCCCTTGCTGCCGCCCAACGACGGCAGGAATCCATGTTCCAGCGAGGTGATCGCATCGTGCGCATTCGCCTGCAGATCGGCGGGCAGCGCCACCGCCACATTGCCGCCCGGCCCGGCGTGGGCGAAATCCAGGTCCAGCGTGCGGGTGCCACTGCCCCACGCCACGCCCAGCTGGTTGCCCAGCGCCAGGAACGCATGCGTACCCACCAGCAAGCCACCCGCGCGGAAGAGCTGGTATTCGGACAGGCGCTTGACGATGCGGAAATGCTTGGGCGGCGTTGCGATGCATCCCTGTGCCAGTGCCGCGCCCGCTTGCCGCGCCACCGCATCCAGCGCGGGTGCGCCCTGCGCGCGCGCGCGCTCGATTGCCGCGATCGCCGGCCCCTCCGGGCCCAGGTAGTACTCGCGCTTGCGTCCGTCCAGCTCCTTGAATGCCCAATAGGCGTAGCGCGCACCCTTGATCGTCTTGTACGCCACCGTGCCGGTGACGAAGGCCGGTGAGCGCACGGTTTCCGCGACCTGCACCAACTCGCACAGCTCGGCGTAGGCCGTCTGCGCGGCGGCGTGGAGTTCACGGTAGAGGGGGATGGCGCCCATGGGCGAGTTATCCCACCGGAATTGATCTGGTGGGATAACTCTCCAGCCACTATCCTGCCGGACTGGAACAAGGCGGAAGCCCGGAACGTAAGACCTGCACTACCTGTATCGCGTCATCACCGATGCCGAGTTGCACCAGGCAACCGGACAATTGCTAGGCTTCGCGCCGTGACCACCCTCCGCTGCTCGCAAAAACTCCTGAAACGCCTGCGCCAACCGGCCAACCTGCCGGAGCCGCCGCCGGCCGACAACCCGCTCGGCGAATGGTGCGCGGATATCGATTTCATCGACCGCATTCCCTATGCGCTGCTGATGAACGCGGCCACCGGCACCATGCTGGTCCTGCCGGCACGTGCGGCGGACCTGAAGGAACTGCATGTGATGGCCGCGCGGCAGCTGACGGGCCTGCTGGAGGTGCTCGGGATCGACGGCCCGCTGGCGCAGGCGGAACTGGACGCGTTGGCGCAGCCGTTCGCGTTCGCCCGGAACGGCAACCGGAGCCTGGTGGCGTCGATGAACCAGCGCAAATTTCAGATATGGGCGGAGTTCGCCTACAACCAGCGCACCGCGTTCGAGGCTGCACTCCGAGAACTGGAAACGCCGTTCAGCCGCAAGGAACTCGGGCGCGATTTCCACTATGCCGCCGACCTGTTGCGCACGCGACTACGACCGTCGGCAAAGATCCTGCCGTTTGCGCTATCCAGCGCGAAGCATTGATTTCGGCGCTGACCGGGGCAAAGAGCACCCCTCCCCAGCCCTCCCCTGCTCCGCAAGGGAGGGAGCAAAGCGAAACGCCTTGATTCATCCCTTCATCGCGATCTTGCGATATAATGGCCGGGCCCTGCCGAGGGGCGCTGCAAGTCCGGCCCGCCGCAAGGCGCACTGCCCGGGATCAGGCTCGGCATGGTTTTCGACGAACGGCGCCCGGTTGCCCTGCCCTCACCCCAGCCCTCTCGCGCTGGCGGGAGAGGGGGCAAAAACAAACCGGAGCCAGACATGAGCGCACAACTGAAGCCCGCTTCTACCAAGCAATTCTCCACCGAAGGCGACTACAAGGTCGCCGACATCGCCCTGGCCGACTGGGGCCGCAAGGAACTGGACATCGCCGAGCACGAGATGCCGGGCCTGATGTCGATCCGCCGCAAGTACGCCGCCACCACCCCGCTCACGGGCGTGCGCGTCACCGGCTCGCTGCACATGACCATCCAGACCGCGGTGCTGATCGAGACGCTGAAGGACATCGGCGCCGACGTGCGCTGGGCGTCCTGCAACATCTTCAGCACCCAGGACCACGCCGCCGCCGCGATCGCCGCCACCGGCACCCCGGTGTTCGCGTGGAAGGGCGAGACGCTGGAGGAATACTGGGATTGCACGCTGGACGCGCTGACCTTCACCCTGGCCGACGGCACCCTGACCGGGCCGGAACTGGTGGTCGATGACGGCGGCGACGTCACCTTGCTGATCCACAAGGGCTACGAGCTGGAACAGGGCGACGACAGCTGGGTGAACTCGGCGTCGGGCAGCCACGAGGAGCAGGTGATCAAGAACCTGCTCAAGCGCGTCGCCAGCGAGCGTCCGGGCTACTGGAGCCGCGTGGTCAAGGACTGGAAGGGCGTTTCCGAGGAAACCACCACCGGCGTGCACCGCCTCTACCAGCTGGCCGAAGCCGGCAAGCTGCTGGTGCCGGCGATCAACGTCAACGATTCGGTGACGAAGTCCAAGTTCGACAACCTGTACGGCTGCCGCGAGTCGCTGGCCGACGGCCTCAAGCGCGCGCTGGACGTGATGCTGGCCGGCAAGGTGGCGGTGGTGTGCGGCTACGGCGACGTCGGCAAGGGTTCGGCGGCGTCGCTGCGCGCCTACGGCGCCCGCGTGATCGTCACCGAGATCGACCCGATCTGCGCGCTGCAGGCGGCGATGGAAGGCTACGAAGTGACGACCCTCGAGGACACCCTCGGCCGCGCCGACATCTACGTCACCACCACCGGCAACAAGGACATCATCACCCTGGCCCACATGCAGGCGATGAAGGACCAGGCCATCGTCTGCAACATCGGCCATTTCGACAACGAGATCCAGGTCGATGCGCTGTATGCCAGCGGCGCGGTGAAGACCAACATCAAGCCGCAGGTGGACAAGTTCACCTTCGCCAATGGCAATGCGATCTTCCTGCTGGCCGAAGGCCGGCTGGTGAACCTGGGCTGCGCCACCGGCCATCCCAGCTTCGTGATGTCGAACTCGTTCTCCAACCAGACCCTGGCGCAGATCGACCTGTGGGCCAACAAGGACTTCTACGACCCCAGGGTCTACATCCTGCCGAAGAAGCTGGACGAGGAAGTGGCGCGCCTGCACCTGGAGAAGATCGGGGTGAAGCTGACCACGCTGACCAAGCAGCAGGCCGACTACCTCGGGGTGCACGTGGACGGCCCGTTCAAGCCGGAACACTACCGCTACTGACCGCCCTGCGCGGGCGGCCCCCGGGCCGCCCGCATCGCGCCCCGCAACGACGCACCACGGAGCCCCTGCATGGCCCTGCGCGCCCCGGTTTCCTTCGAGTTCTACCCGCCCAAGACCGACGAACAACGCGCGCAGCTCGACCGCAGCGTGCAGCGGCTGAAGGCGCATGCGCCGCAGTTCATGTCGGTCACCTTCGGCGCCGGCGGCTCGACCCTCAGCCATACCCCGGAAACCGTGCAGCGGCTGCGCAGCGAGCACGGCGTCGCCGGGGTGCCGCACATCACCTGCGTGGGCGGCAGCCGCGAGGAGATCCGCTCCCTGCTCAAGCTTTACCGCGCGCTGGGGTGCGACCGCGTGGTCGCGCTGCGCGGCGATACCCCGTCCGGCATGGCCCGCAGCGGCGACCTGCGCTATGCCAGCGAACTGGTCGCGCTGATCCGCGCCGAGCACGGCGACCATTTCCAGGTCGAGGTCGCCGCCTATCCGGAAACCCATCCGCAGGCCGAGGATGCGCACGCTGACCTGCGCAACTTCAAGACCAAGGTCGATGCCGGCGCCAACGGCGCGATCACCCAGTACTTCTACAACACCGACGCCTATTTCCGCTTCGTCGACGACGCGCGCGCGCTCGGGATCGACATCCCGATCGTGCCGGGGATCATGCCGATCTCCAATTTCAGCCAGCTCCGGCGTTTTTCCGAAGCCTGCGGCGCGGAGATCCCGCGCTGGATCGGCCAGCGCATGCGCGCCTATGGCGACGATGCCGACGGCATCCGCGAGTTCGCGGCGGACTGCGTGGCCGGGCTGTGCCGGCGGCTGCTTGCCGGCGGTGCGCCATCGCTGCACTTCTATACCCTCAACCTGGCCAAGCCGACCCTGAACGTGCTCGCCCGGCTGGATTGAGCACGGCCTCGCCGGCCGCCGCGATCGCGGTTGCCGGATGCCGCGCCATCGCGGCCGTTCCGCACTTCCTCGATCCGCGCCGCCCGCGTAGGCTGCGCGCATGCCGCGCCTCGCCTTGTCCTTCCTGCTGCTGCTTGCATGCGCCTTGGCGCCGGACGCGGCAGTGGCGCAGGTGCGCCAGTGCGTCGGCGCCGACGGCGTGCTGGTCTACAGCGACCGCAAGTGCGAGGACATCGGCGCCCGCGAACGCCCGGCCTTGCCGGCGGCCGAAGGCATCGGCGCCCTGCGGCCTGCGCGCGGCGGCTGTTCGCGCAGCGTGCAGGACCTGGTGCATGCGCTGGGCAGCGCGCTGCAGGCCGGCGATGCCAACCAGGTCGCAGGGGTCTACGACTGGGCCGGGATGTCGACCGCCAACGGCTACCGCGTGATGGAACGCCTCGAGGCGATCGCCCGGCGCCCGCTGGTGGACCTGCAGCCGGTGTACGCAGGCGGCGACGAATACGGCTTCGACGCGGTGGAGTTCAACGCGGACGGCGAAGTGGTGGGCACGCCGCCGCGCAAGCCGCGCCTGGTCGGCCTGCGCGTCGAACAGACCCTGGCCGATGGCAGCACGCCCGCGCGCACGGTGTTCGGCCTGCGCCGACACCTCGGCTGCTGGTGGATCCGCCTGTAGGCGAGCGCGCCGCTGCTGCTAGCGCAGCCTGGCCATCCAGCCGTGGCGGTCCGGAACCCGGCCGTACTGGATGTCGGTCAGCTCCCTGCGGATCGCCATGGTGACCTCGCCGGCCGGCGCGTGGATGTCGCCCACCGCGAAATCCCTGCCCTTCAGCTCCCCGATCGGGGTGATCACCGCCGCGGTCCCGCACGCGAACACCTCGGTGATGTCGCCCGCCGCCACGCCCTGCTTCCATTCGTCGATGGACACCTTGCGCTCCTCCACCACCAGGCCGCGATCGCGGGCCAGTTGCAGCACGCTGGCGCGGGTGATGCCTTCGAGGATGCTGCCGGACAGCTCCGGCGTGACGATCCGGCCATCCCGGTGGACCAGGAACACGTTCATGCCGCCGAGTTCCTCCAGGTACCTGCCTTCGACCGGATCGAGGAACAGCACCTGCGAGCAGCCTTGCGCATGCGCCTCCTGCTGCGGCAACAGCGAGGCGGCATAGTTGCCGCCGCACTTGGCCGCGCCGGTGCCGCCCTTGGCCGCGCGCGCGTAGTCCTCGGACAACCAGATCGACACCGGCGCCACGCCCCTGGCGAAGTACGCGCCGGCGGGGCTGGCGATCACGAAGTAGGCCGCCGCCTGCGCCGGGCGCACGCCGAGGAAGGCCTCGGTCGCGATCATGAAGGGACGGAAGTAGAGGCTGCTCTCCGGCGCCGACGGCACCCACGCGTGGTCGACGGCGATCAGCTGGCGCAGCGATTCGGTGAACTCGGCCACCGGCAACTGCGGCAGGGTCAGGCGCGCGGCGGAGCGTTGCAGGCGCTGGCCGTTGGCGTCGGGTCGGAACGTCCAGACCGAGCCGTCGGCGTGGCGATAGGCCTTGATGCCTTCGAAGATCTCCTGCCCGTAATGCAGCACCGCCGCGGCCGGATCCAGCACCAGCGGGCCGTAGGCGTGGACCTGCGCATCGTGCCAGCCCTGCGCCTTGTCCCACTGGATGGCGACCATGTGGTCGGTGAAATGCCTGCCGAAGCCGAGATCGCCTTCGAGGATCGCCGCCCGCTGCGCGTCGCTGCGGGCATGGTCGGAAAGCGCGACCCGGTAGGCCAGCGGTGCGGAAGCAGGGGCAGTCATGCAGGAATCCTTGGCGACGGTGCATGCGCATTATGCCGCCGAAGCCGCCGGCAGGATCGCGCCACGCCCGGACCGCTAGGCCGGCGGCTGCGCGAACCGCAGGGTGGCGACCACCCCGCGCTGCTCGCCCGGCCGCACATGCACGTCCCAGCCGTACAGCGCGCACAGGCGACGCACGATCGACAGGCCGATGCCGCCGCCCTGCGAATGCCCGGCATGGGTGCCGCGGTAGCCGCGCTCGAACAGCCTGGCGGCATCCTCCGCGCTGAGACCGGGACCGGAATCGATCACGTCCACCGCGTTGTCGTGCAGGCGCACGATCACCGCGCCGCTCTGGGTGTACTTCACCGCGTTGCCGATCAGGTTGCCAAGCGCCACCGACACCGCCGACTCCGGCGCATCCACCACCAGCCTCGGCGCCCCGTCCAGCAGCAATTCCAGCGGCTTGCCGCCGAGCTGGGCGCGATGGCTGTCCAGCAGCTGCTGCGCGACCTTCGCCACGTCGCAGGCACCGACCGCGCGCTCGTTGCGCGAGAGCAGCAGCAGGGCGCTGATCAGGTCGGTGCATTGCTGTTCGGCGCGCTGGATGCGCTGCAGCCGGGTCCGCGTGCGGTCGTCCACGTCCGGCTTCGACAGCAGCAGTTCGACCGCGCCGCGGATCACCGCCAGCGGGGTGCGCAGCTCATGGCTGACGTCGGCGTTGAACTCGCGGTCGCGCTGCACCACGTCGGTCAGGCGTTCCGAATAATCGTCCAGCGCCTTCGCCAGCTCGCCCACCTCGTCGCGCGCGAAATGCGGCGCCAGCGCTTCGGGGTCGGAACTGACGCCGCTGCGGCGCAACCGTCGCGCCAGTTCCGAAACCGGCGCCATCACCCGCGAGGCGGACCACCAGCCCAGCAACAGCGAGAACAGGGTGAACACCGGCACCACGACGTACAGCGCCCGCTCGAATTTCTCGGTGCGGCGCACGCTTTCCTGCATGTCGTAGGCAAGGAAGAACCAGGTATCCGGCGTCTTGCGCACCGCCAGCTTGTAGGCGAACGGCGAGCCATCCTCGTTGCGGCCGGTCACCGGATGGATGCCGTCGCCCAGCCTGTACCAGTCCGGCTGGTCGTCCTTCAGCGATTCGAACTTCTCGCGCGACACCACGCGCCCGTACATCTGCTGCACCGGCAGGTCGATCTGCCGGCCACCGCTGTTGTAGTAGCGCTGCGAGTACGCATTGATGTTGCGGTTCATCAGGTCGGTGATCATGTCCTCCTCGACCCGGCCGCGGACCCAGTTGGTCGCGAACGCGAGCAGCAGGGTCAGGCTCAGGCCCAGCAGGGCGAACGACAGGATGATGCGGGTACGCAGCCGCCTTCGCGCACGCGGCGCGCGGCGGATCGCGGGGCGCGGCTCGGGCGAGGCGTCAGCCTTCGGCATCGGGCGGTGCGATCCGGTAGCCGATGCCGTGCCGGGTCTGGATCATCGGGGTGGCGAACGGCTTGTCCACCATCGCGCGCAGGCCGTGGATGTGCACCCGCAGCGAATCCGAATCGGGCAATTCCTCGCCCCACACCCGGGTTTCCAGGTCCTGCCGGGTGACCACCGCGGGAGAGGCCTCCATCAGCGACTGCAGGATCTTCAGCGCGGTCGGGTTGAGTTGCAGCAACTTGCCTTCGCGCCGCACCTCGAGGGTGTCGAGGTTGAATTCGAGTTCGCCCACGTTGAGGATCCGCGCCTGCGGGCCGCGGCCGCGGCGGGCCAGCGCATTCAACCGCACGTCCACTTCCTGCAGCGCGAACGGCTTGATCAGGTAATCGTCGGCACCGGAGTCGAACCCGGCCAGCTTGTTCTCCAGCGAATCGCGCGCGGTCAGCATCAGCACCGGGGTCTGCTTGCGGCCCTCGCCGCGCAGCTTGCGGCAGACTTCCAGCCCGTCCATCCCGGGCAGGTTGAGGTCGAGCACGATCGCGTCGAAATCGTGCACCACCGCCAGGTGCAGGCCGGTCACGCCATCGGCGGCGAAATCCACGACATGGCCCTGGTCCTCGAGGTAGTCGCCGAGGTTGGCGGCGATGTCGGGATTGTCTTCGATGACGAGGATGCGCATGCGTTCATTCCTTGCGGCGAGGGCCACGGGCTTGGCTATGACCGGATCCCGTTGCCGGGGTTCCCGGATTCTGGCATAGCGGCGCCGGGATGGCCGCCCCGGGTGCCGGACAAACGAAGGCCCAGGCGCGTGGCGCCTGGGCCCGAAACGACTGACAAGGTTCACAACTGCCCTGCGCGGCCCACCCCGGGGGAAGTGAAGCGGGACCGCGGGGGAACGTTACACCCGCATCGATTAAGAATCCGTCAAATCCCCGTTGCGCGGATGTTTCCGCGGCGGCTCGGCCGGCGCCGCCACGTGTTCGATGATGCAGCCGGCGACATCCACCCCGGTCGCCTCCTCGATGCCCTCCAGCCCCGGCGAGGAGTTCACCTCCAGCACCAGCGGGCCGCGCTTGCTGCGGATCAGGTCAACGCCGGCCACGCCCAGCCCGAGCACCTTGGCCGCGCGCACCGCGGTCGCGATCTCGGCCTTGGTCGCACGCACCGCCTTCGCGCTGCCGCCGCGATGCAGGTTGGAGCGGAAATCGCCCTTCGGCGCCTGCCTGCGCATCGCCGCGACCACCCTGTCGCCGACCACGAAGCAGCGCAGGTCCGCGCCCTTCGCCTCGGCGATGAATTCCTGCACCAGGAAATGCGCGTACAGGCCGCGCAGGGTCTCGATCACCCCGCGCGATGCCGACAGTTTCTCGGTCAGCATCACCCCGGCGCCCTGGGTGCCCTCGTTGAGCTTGATCACGTGCGGCGGCGGGCCGAGCATCGACAGCAGGTCGCCGGTGTCGTCCGGGTTGTCGCCGAACACGGTCACCGGCAGGCCGATCCCCTGCGCGGCCAGCAACTGGTGGCAGCGCAGCTTGTCGCGCGCGCGCGCGATCGCCGCCGCGCTGTTCGGGGTATAGCTGCCCATCAGTTCGAACTGGCGCAGCACCGCGCAGCCGTAGCGGGTGACCGAGGCACCGATGCGCGGCACCACCGCGTGGTAGCCGGCGATCTGCGCGCCCTTGTAGCGCATCTCGAAGCCTTCGGTGCTGATCCGCATGTAGCAGCGCAGCGGATCCAGCACGCGCACGCTGTGGCCACGCTCGCGCGCGGCTTCGACCAGGCGCCTGGTCGAATACAGCTTGCTGTTGCGGGACAGGATCGCCAGTTTCATGCAGGCCTTCTCGTGTGGTGCTTCAAACGTCGCCCGCGGGCGGCAGCGGCCGGTGCCCGCGACGGCGGCGGTGCAGGAACGAGCCCGCGGGATCGACCGTGAACGCGTCCGCCAGCGCGGTGCGCCCGAGCAGCAGCGGGAACCGCATCCCGCAACGATCCGACAGGTTCATTTCAATTTCGCGTTCGATCCCGGCCAAGCGCAGCCGGGTCCGCACGAACACGCGCGCGGTCCGGTGCCCGCCGGAATCGGTCACCAGGCGTTCGTCCACGATCGCCGCCGCGGCCTCCACCTCGCCGGCATGCGCCCTCGGCAACAGCACGAAGCCCACCCACGGCGCGCCGGCATCGACGAACCGCCATTGCCGCTCCACGTGCAGGGCCGAGCTGCGCGCACCGGTGTCGACCTTGGCGCGCAGGCGCGGCAGGCCCAGTTCGGGCAGGGCCGCCCATTCACGCCAACCGACCGCGATCGCCGCCATCCGTGCCCTCGCCTGCAAAACGAAACGGCGGCATTCCGTTGGAATACCGCCGTTGGCTTGCCTCACCAATCCGGAGTTGGAGCGGGTGAAGGGAATCGAACCCTCGTCAGTTGCTTGGGAAGCAACAGCTCTGCCATTGAGCTACACCCGCGATCGCGCCAAGTCTAGTCCGCGTGGCGCGGGCGATGCAACGCGCGCAGGGGCGCGCCGCACCGCCGGATCGATCAGAAGCTGCTGCCCACGCTCAGGAAGAAGGTCGTGTCATCGGCACCCTTCTGGCCCACGCTCAGGCTGGCGCCGGCATTGGCGTCCAGGCCCATCACTTTGGTCCGCAAGCCGAACACGAGCGTGCCGAAGGTGTCGTCGTATTCCAGGCCCGGCACCGCGTACGGCAGGCTGCCCGGCATCGACTGCGCCTGCGCGAAGGCCTGCTCCGGCGCCTCCTCGAACTCGCGGTCCCAGGTGATCTGCGCATACGGCTGCAGGTGCTCATTGATCGAGTAGCTGGCCTGCCAGCCGACGCTGCCGATCAGCGAGTCGAAGTCCTGCTCCGGATACGCCAGCGAGGTGGACAGGGTCGGGTCGGTCTCGGCGTAGCCGTCGATCGAGATCTGCTGCGACAGCAGCGACAGCACCGGGCCGTGGCGCAGGGCGCCGTGCTCGAATTCCCAGCCGGCGCTGGCGCCGATGCTCAGGTTGTCGCCGTCCGGCGAGCCACTGTGCACGCGGGTCGCGGGGCCGAGCGGGACGACGCGGTCGACATCGAAGCCGACATCGGTCCAGGCCAGCTGGGCGTTCGCCCACAGCCCGTCGCCGCGCCAGCCGACGAAGCCGCCAAGGCCGGCATCGGTCTGCTGGAACTCGCCGCGATCTTCGCCGAAGTCGTTGTTCTGGCGGCCATAGCCGGCGAACGCGCCATAGACAAGGTTGCCGCTGGTCCAGCCGATCCCGAACGAGGCGGCCGGGCCGATGCCGTCATAGCGGTACGGCGCCTCGTAGCGCTGCTGGTCGCCGCGCACGTCGGCCCACCAGCGCATGCCGTCTTCCTTGCCGAAGCTGGCGATCGCGCCATCCACCATCTGCGCGCGGGCACGGCCGATGACGGTTTCGGAATGGGGCAGCAGGGCGATCTGGCGCGGGCCCTCGATCACCGAAATGGCGAAGTCGGCCAGCGCCTCGTGCGCGGCGGCGGTGGGATGCACGCCGTCAGCGAACAGGTAGCTGGAGCCGCCAGGCACGGTCGACAACGGGCTGCAGAACAGCGAGGACCCGCCGGCCGGCGGCGGCTGGACGGCGCAGGCCTTGCCGCTGACGTTGGTGATGCCGTACGCGCCCGGGTTCGCCACCACTTCCTGCAGGAAATGGAACGTATCCAGTGGAATGACCCGCAGGTTCGACGAAGCCAGGCTGCTGAACAGCGCGTTGTTGTAGGCGCTCGTCAGCGCGGTGCCCTGCGCCATGGCGGCCGCCCCACCGGCACGCGAGTCGGGCGTCAGGCCGAGGTCGGGCAAGGTTGGCACCAGGATGTACTGCGCGCCCGCGCTGGTCAGTGCACCCACCAGGCCAACCTGCGCGGTGACCGCGGCACCGATGATCTGCTGGGCCTGCGACGGGTTCGCCTGCACTGCGAACAGGTCGTTGGCACCACCCCACACGGTGTACAGCGCGTTCCGGTCCACCGTATTGCCGGCACTCAGGTAGCGCGCGTACTGGGCGGCCAGCGACGGCGTGTAGCCAAGCCCGCCCGCGTAGCTGGTGCCGGTGCGCGCACCGCCAACGGCCCAGTTGTTGCCACTGGCAAGGGTCGGGTTGGCGGTCATGTTGCCGGTCCACGCAGCCTGGGCATTGCTGCCGTAGTAGTCGGCCAGGTACTGCGACCAGACGTAGTTCGGGTTGTTGGTGAACTGGCCGATGGTGGCGCCGTTCGGCCCGACCATCTGGATCAGCAGCGGACGGAAGTAGCCGCCATCGGTGAGGCTGTCACCGAAGAAGATGGTCTTGGTGAACGGCGAGTCGGATGCCTGCACGGCGGCCGGCAGGGCGGCCAGTGCCAACGCAGCGGCCAGCAGGGAATGACGGAACTTGGCTTTCATCGTGGAGTCCTCTGGGTGTGCGCCGACAGTACGACAGCGAATGGTGCCGATGGTTTCACGAAATCGTAACGGTCACAAGTCGCAGCGCCGCAGCCAGCGGCGAGCGCCGAAACAGGCGAAAATCCGCCCATGCGAATCCTCATCAATGGCGAGCCGCGCCAACTCCCCGCCGGCAGCACCCTCGTCGACCTGCTCGACGCGGAGGGCCTGGGCGAACGCCGGGTGGCGGTCGAAGTGAATGGCGGCATCGTCCCGCGCAGCGCGCATGCCGGGCACCAGTTGCACGCGGGCGACCGGGTGGAGATCGTGCACGCACTGGGCGGAGGCTGAGCCGAGGGCGGGCGTGGCGCTGGTTCGCGCCGCGGCGGCCCGGTCCCGGCGACGGCCATCGGGCGGGCGAACATGCGCCGTTGCATCGGCGATAATCCGCCGATGACTGCCATCTCCCCGCACGACCCGCTGGTGATCGCCGGCAAGCCCTACGCCTCGCGCCTGCTTACCGGCACCGGCAAGTTCCAGGACCTGGACGAAACCCGCCGCGCCACCGAAGCCGCCGGCGCGCAGATCGTCACCGTCGCGATCCGCCGCACGAACATCGGCCAGGACCCGGGTGAGCCGAACCTGCTCGACGTGCTGCCGCCGGACCGCTACACGATCCTGCCCAACACCGCCGGTTGCTACACCGCCGAGGACGCGGTGCGCACATGCCGGCTGGCGCGCGAACTGCTGGATGGCCACCGCCTGGTCAAGCTCGAGGTGCTGGGCGATGCCAGGACCCTGTACCCCGACGTGGTCGCGACCCTGGCCGCGGCGGAAACCCTGGTCGGCGACGGCTTCGACGTGATGGTCTACACCAGCGACGATCCGATCCTGTGCAAGCGGCTGGAGGACATCGGCTGCGTGGCGGTGATGCCGCTGGCGGCGCCGATCGGCTCCGGGCTGGGCATCCAGAACCGCTACAACCTGCTGGAGATCGTCGAGAACGCGAAGGTGCCGATCATCGTCGATGCCGGCGTCGGTACCGCCTCCGACGCGGCGATCGCGATGGAACTCGGCTGCGACGGGGTGCTGATGAACACCGCGATCGCCGGTGCCCGCGACCCGGTGCTGATGGCGCATGCGATGAAACTGGCGGTGGAAGCCGGACGCGCCGCGTTCAAGGCCGGGCGCATCCCGCGCAAGCGCTTCGCGTCCGCGTCCTCGCCGGTCGACGGGCTGATCGGCTGAGATGACCGACCCCTTTTCGAGCGACGGACGCAAGGCCCCGCCGAAGCCGTTCACCATCACCGAAGGCCAGCGCAAGGTGCGCAGCTTCGTGCTGCGCCAGGGCCGCTTCACCGACGCCCAGCAGCGCGCGTTCGACGAATCGTGGCCGCGCTTCGGCCTCGACTACACGGGCCAGCCACGGGATTTCGACGCCGCGTTCGGGCGCAAGGCGCCGCGCATCCTCGAGATCGGCTTCGGCAATGGCGAGGCCCTGCGCTTCTCCGCGCAACGCGATCCCGGCCGCGACCACATCGGCATCGAGGTGCACGCGCCCGGCGTCGGCCGCCTGCTGAACGCGCTGGCCGAGGACGGCGCGCGCAACGTGCGGCTCTACCACCACGATGCGGTGGAAGTGCTGCAGCACGAAGTCGCCGACGGTTCGCTGGACGAGATCCGCGTCTACTTCCCGGACCCGTGGCACAAGAAGCGCCACCACAAGCGGCGGCTGCTGAATCCGGAGTTCGCCACGCTGCTGGTGCGCAAGCTGGCGCCGGATGGCCGCTTGCACCTCGCCACCGATTGGCAGGACTATGCAGGGCAGATGTGGGACGTGCTGGATGCGACCGCCGGCATCGCCAATCGTGCGGGCCCGCGCGGCGCGGTGGCGCGGCCGGACTGGCGCCCGCAGACGCATTTCGAAACCCGCGGCCAGAAGCTCGGCCACGGCGTGTGGGACCTGCTGTACGACCGCTGCTGACACCGAAGGAACGCACGGCGCGAAATGGACACCACGCTGACGCTCACCACCGACATGGAGCTGGTGCTCGGCCTGGTGTTCTTCACGATGGTGATGTTCCTGTTCGAGCGCATCCGCGCCGACGTGGTCGCGCTGGTGGTGCTGGTGGTGCTGGGCCTGACCGGGCTGGTGCCGCGCGAGGACCTGTTCGGCGGCTTCGCCGGCAACGCGGTGATGAGCATCATCGCCACCATGATCCTGGGCGCGGGACTGGACCGCACCGGCGCCCTGAACCGCCTCGCCGGCTGGCTGTTGCGGCGCGCGCACGGGGTTGAATCGCGCCTGCTGCTGCTGACCACCGGCGCCGCCGGCCTGACCAGCTCGATCATGCAGAACCCGTCGGTGATGTCGCTGTTCCTGCCGGTGGCCTCGCGGCTGTCCTCGCGCACCGGGCTGACCCTGTCGCGCATGCTGCTGCCGCTGGCGGCGGCGATCGTGATGGGCGGCGGCCTGACCATGGTCGGCAATTCGCCGCTGATCCTGCTCAACGACCTGCTGGTCGCGGCCAACGCCAACATGCCGTCCGGCGCGGCCACCCTGGAACCGCTGAACATGTTCGCGCCGATGCCGGTCGGCCTGGTGCTGCTCGCCGCCTCGCTGGCGTACTTCCACTTCTTCGGCAGCAAGCTGCTGCGCGAGGACGGCGACGAAGCGGTCACCCCGGCGCGCACGCAAAGCTACTTCGCCCGCGCCTACGGCATCGACGGCGACGTCTACGAACTCACGGTCACCGCCGACAGCCCGCTGGTCGGCATGAGCGTGGGCGATACCGAGGCCCTGCACGGCGCGCCGTTGCTGCTGGCGCTGCGCAGCGGCGAGGAATCGCGGCTGTCGCCGCCGGCGGATGCGCGGATCTGGGTCGGCAGCGTGCTCGGCATGATGGGCGCGAAGCAGCAGGTGACCGATTTCGCGCAGAACAACTTCCTGCGGCTGTCGGCGCGGCTGCGCACCTTCGGCGACCTGTTCAACCCCAGCCGCGCCGGCATTTCCGAGGCGGTGGTGCCGCCGACCTCCGCCTTCATCGGCAAGACCTCGGCGCAGCTGCGCCTGCGCAAGCAGCTGGGGATCAGCCTGCTGGCGATCAACCGCGACAAGAACGTGCTGCGCGAGGACGTGCGCAGCACCCCGATCCGCGCCGGCGACATGCTGGTGCTGCACAGCATCTGGGCCGACCTTGCGCAGGCGGCGCGCGGCAAGGACCTGGTGGTGGTCACCGACTACCCGAAGGACGAGCAGCGCCCGCACAAGTTCAAGCTGGCGATGGCGATCTTCGCGGTGTCGATGCTGCTGGCGCTGAGCTCGAAGATCCCGGTGCCGATCGCGCTGATGACCGGCGTCGCCGGCATGCTGGTGACCGGCGTGATCCACATCGACGAGGCGTACGCCGCGATCAGCTGGAAGACCGTGTTCCTGATGGCCTGCCTGATCCCGCTGGGCTGGGCGATGGACTCCAGCGGCGCCGCGGCATGGCTTGCCGGGCACAGCCTGGAACAGCTGCCGGACGGCTTCCCGCTGTGGCTGCTGCAAATACTGATCGGCCTGCTGACCACCGCGTTCTCGCTGGCGATCAGCCATGTCGGCGCGACCATCCTGATGGTCCCGATCGCGATCAACATCGCGCTGGCCGCCGGCGGCGATCCCACTGCATTCGCCCTGATCGTTGCGCTGTCGGCCTCCAACAACCTGATGACCGCATCGAACCCGGTGATGTCGATGGTCACCGGCCCGGCCAATTATTCCAGCCGCGACCTGTGGCGGGTCGGCGGACCGCTGTCGCTGGTCTACCTCGGGGTGATCGTGGTGGTGATCAACCTGCTGTACTGAGCGGATTGCACCGGGCAATGCAGGTGCGGGGGGTTGCCCCGCGCAACCGCCACCGCGCGCCCGCGGCGCAAGCCGCGCTCCTACGGCGATGCGAGGAACACCTCGCCGCCACGCACCTCGACCGCGACCGCACGCAGCGATTCGCCGCGGCACGGCCCGGCCACGCAGGCGCCATGCTGCAGTTCGAAGCTGGCGCCGTGGACCGCGCACACCAGCAGGCCATCCTTGCTGCGCAGGAACCTGCCCGGCGCCCAGTCCAGCCGGCGCCCGGCATGCGGGCACACGTTCAACCATGCGCGAACGCCGCCGTGCGCATCGCAATGCAGGATCAGCGACTCCGCCTCGCCGTCCACCACCGCCTCGACCTCATGCAGGCCGCCGCGCTCGATCGACGCCAGCGGCAGCAGCGCGCCGGCCACGGGATCCACGCCATCGCGATTTAACGAACTGCTCACAACTCGGATTCGCGCTACCCGGATACTTGCCGCAATTGTGTCATGGCGCATGCGCGCCGCAGGAATCCGCAACCGATGTCCGCATCCCATCGCTTCGCTTTCTCGCGCAACGGCCGCTTCGATCCGTTCGCGGCCCCGCGCCGTCCGCGCCACCGGATCCTGCGCGTGGTGCTGGGCCTGGCCGGCGTCGGCCTGCTGCTGGCGCTGCTGTTCGTCAGCGTGTTCGTCGGCATCGCGATGCTTGCCGCCGGCATGCTCTGGCGCCTGTGGGCGCGGCGCGGCCGGCCGCTCGCGCGCACCACCGGCGCCACCCGCGCCAACAGCATCGACGGCGACTTCCGGGTGGTCGGCAAGGCGCAGCTGCCGATGGCGCGCTGAGTGGGCGGCGGCAACGACGACCTGGTGCCGGCCGCCGCCGCACCCCGCGTTCCGGTGCATGACCGCGACGGTCACCGGCTCGGCGGGTTCCCGGTCCGCCGCATCTACTGCGTGGGCCGCAACTTCGCCGATCACGCGCGCGAAATGGGCGCCAGCGCGCCCGCGTCGAAGGCCGGGCGCGGCACCCCGGTGTTCTTCCTGAAGCCTGCCGATGCGATCGTCATCGATGGCGTGGTGCCGTATCCGCCCGGCACCGCCGAGTTGCACCACGAAGTGGAACTGGTGGTCGCGCTTGGCCGCGATGCGCCGGCCGGGATCCTGGCGCCGGAAGCGGCGATGCCGCTGGTGTTCGCTTACGGCATCGGCCTGGACCTGACCCGGCGCGACCTGCAGGCGGCGGCCAAGGCCAAGGGCCTGCCATGGGATACCGGCAAGGCGTTCGATCACTCGGCGCCGGTGAGTGCCCTGCTGCCGGCGGCCGGGCTGGACGGCATCGATGACCTGCAGCTGTCGCTGGACGTCAACGGAACCGCGCGCCAATCCGCGAGCCTGCGCGACCTGATCTGGCCGGTGGCCGACATCCTGCACGAGCTGTCGAAGCTGTACGCCCTGCGTGCGGGCGACCTGGTGTTCATGGGCACGCCGGCCGGCGTTGGCCCATTGCTGCCGGGGGACCAGTACCGGGCCGCGCTCGGCGAGGTGCTGCAACTGCAGGGCAGGATCGTGGCGGCGGTGTAGGCTGTCGCCTCGGGGAATTTACGGACCAACGGGAGCTGACGCATGGGAATGATCGGCGAGTTCAAGGATTTCATCGCCAGGGGCAACGTGGTCGACCTCGCGGTCGGCGTGGTGATCGGTGCCGCCTTCGGCAAGATCGTGACGACCCTGGTGGACAAGGTGATCATGCCGCCGATCGGCATGCTGGTCGGTGGCGTCGATTTCTCGAAGCTCGCCCTGACCCTGAAGGAAGCCAGCGTCGATGCGGCCGGCAAGGAGGTGCCGGCGGTGGCGATCGCCTACGGCGAATTCTTCAACGCGCTCATCCAGTTCGTGATCGTCGCCTTCGCCATCTTCCTGGTGGTCAAGGCGGTCAACCGCATGCGCAAGCCGGTGGAAGCCGCACCGGCCGGCCCGAGCGAGGACGTGCTGCTGCTGCGCGAGATCCGCGATTCGCTCAAGCGCTGACGCGCCCGCCGGCGACTTCCGGCACGTGATCGACGAAGCCGCGGGCTGCTAGGCTCGCGGCTTCGCCGTTTCCGGCACCCGGAGTTCGCTCGATGCGCCGTACCGCACTCGCCCTCGCACTGACCCTGCTGGTGGCGCTGCCGCTGCGGGCGCAACAACCGACCCGCATCGACGATGCCGCGATGGCGCGCGCCGGGCAGCTGCGCGAGGTCGCCCTGCAGGATGACACCGGCTGGAAGGTGGTGGAGTCGCTGACCACCGAAGTCGGCCCGCGCCTGGCCGGCAGCGAGGCCGACGCGCACGCGGTGGAATGGGCGAAGGCCAAGTTCAGGGCGCTGGGCTACGACAAGGTCTGGACCGAGCCGGTGACCTTCCCGAAGTGGGAACGCCGCGCCGAATCCGCGCGCATCGTCGGTGCGCATGCGCAGCGGCTGCATGCCACGGCGCTGGGTGGCAGCCCGGGCGGCAAGGTCGAGGCAGAGGTGGTGCGGTTCGAGACCCTGGACGCGCTGCAGAAGGCCGCGCCGGGGTCGCTGGCGGGCAAGATCGCGTTCGTCGACTACCGGATGACCCGCGCAAAGGACGGCAGTGGCTACGGCCCCGGCTCGCGCGTGCGCAGCGCCGGTCCCTCGGCGGCAATCCGCGCCGGCGCCATTGCCTACGTGATGCGCTCGGCCGGCACCGACTCGCACCGCAACCCGCACACCGGCATCACCCGCTTCGATGAAGGCCTGCAGCCGGTCCCCTCGGCGGCGCTGTCGCTGCCCGATGCCGACCAGCTGGCGCGGCTGCTGGCACTGGGTCCGGTCCGGATCGCGCTCGACCTGGACTGTGGCTGGAACGGCGAATACACCTCGCAGAACGTGATCGGCGAGATCAGCGGGCGTGCGAGGCCCGACGAGGTGGTGGTGATCGGCGGCCACCTCGATTCGTGGGACCTGGGTACGGGTGCGATCGACGATGGCGCCGGCGTTGCGATCACGATGGCGGCCGGCCACCTGATCGGCAGGCTGCCGAAGGCGCAGCGCCCGGCGCGCACGATCCGGGTGGTTGCGTTCGCCAACGAGGAGCAGGGCCTGTACGGCGGCAACGCCTATGCGCAGAAGTACATGGGCGACCTGCGCAAGCACCAGCTGGGCGCGGAAAGCGATTTCGGCGCCGGCCGCATCCATGCGTTCACGGCGAAGGTGCCGGACTACGCGAAGGACGCGATCGCGCGCATCGCGCAGGCGCTGGCGCCGCTGGGCATCGAACATCGGGTCGATGGCGAAGGCTGCGGGCCGGACCTGTCGCCGTTCAATGACGCCGGCATGGCCTGCGCCGGGCTTGCGCAGGACGGCACCGACTACTTCGACCTGCACCACACGCCGGACGACACCCTGGACAAGATCGACCCGGCCGCGCTGGCGCAGAACGTGGCCGCCTATGGCGTGTTTGCCTACCTCGCCGCGGATGCCGACGGCGATTTCGGCAGCGCGCCGAAGGTGTCCGAGCCACGGAAATAGTCACGTTTGGTTGAAGCGAGGCGCAGTTCCTAGCGCTTGCTGCGCCAAGCCGCCAGCAACACGGCGCAGGCACTGGCCACGTTGAGGCTCTCCACCGCGCCGCTGCCGGAGATCGACACGCGCATGTCGCAGGCTGCGGCAAGTTCGGGCGACATGCCCTCGCCTTCGGCACCGAGCACGTAGACCATCCGCTGCGGCAGATCGGCCTTGAACAGGTCGCTGCCGCCGCGCACCACGGTGGCGGCCAGCGCGAAGCCCGCGCCATGCAGCTGCGCGATGCTGTTGTCATCGCGGCCAAGTCGCACGAACGGCACCGCCTCGGCGCCGCCTTCGGCCACCCGCGCGGCGGCGCCGGACAGGGCGAGGGTGGAATGCTTGGGCAGCAGGATCGCGGCCACCCCGAAATGCGCGGCGCTGCGCAGGATCGCGCCGAGGTTGTGCGGATTGCCCACACCGTCCAGCCACAGCGCGCAGTGCGCGCCGGCGGGCAGGTCGCGCAACCACGCGTTCAACGACTGCGGTGCCTCGCGCAGGACCTCGGCCACCACGCCTTCGTGGTGCGCGCTGGCGGCGAGCTTCTGCAGGTCGGCCTCGTCCACCACCCGGTAGCCGACCCGGTTGGCCACGCACCACTTCAGCAGCGGCTGCAACTGCGGGATCCGCGCCTCGGCCAGGTACAGCTTGCGGATCGCCTGCGGGCGCCGTGCGAACACCGCACGCACCGCGTTCAGGCCATGCAGGCGCAGCTCGGCATCGCGGCGCTCGCGTTGCAGGCCGGGCTGGACGTCCGCCTGTGCCTGCGGTTCGCGCCGATCGCTGCGCGCGGAGGGGGGCGCGGCGTGGCCGCGCTGGCGCGCCTTCCATGGGGAACCCGGATCATGCATGGCCGCCTGCCTCCGGCGTCGTGGCCTCCAGTGTAGCCAGCTGGTGCGCCAGGTCCTCCGGCGAGCGCGTGTAACGGGCCAGCAGCGAATAGAACGCCGGCACCACGAACAGCGACAGCAGGGTCGAGAACGCGACCCCGGAGATCACCACGATGCCGATGGTCGCGCGGCTGGCCGAACCGGGGCCGCCGAACACCACCAGCGGCACCGCGCCCATGATGGTGGCGATCGAGGTCATCAGGATCGGGCGCAGGCGCACGCCGGCGGCTTCGACGATCGCCTCGTGCACGTTGCGCCCGGCGTCGCGCAGCTGGTTGGCGAACTCCACGATCAGGATCCCGTTCTTCGCCGCCAGCCCCACCAGCATGACGATCCCGATCTGCGAGAACAGGTTGACGGTGCCGCCTGTGATCCACAGGCCCAGCAGCGCGCCGAGCACGCCCAGCGGCACGGTGAGCATGATCACCAGCGGATGCAGGAAGCTTTCGAACTGCGCGGCCAGCGCCAGGTACACGATCAGCAGCGCCAGCGCGAAGGTGATGAGCACCGCGCCGCCGGACTCCTGCAGCTCGCGCGACTCGCCCTTCCAGCTGACCTGCGCGTGGTCCGGCAGGCTCTCGTCGGCGGCCTGCCGCGCCCACGCCACCGCCTCGCCCAGCGGGTAACCCTCGGCGAGGCGCGCGCTGAGGGTGATCGAGCGCAGGCGGTTGAAGCGGTTGAAGTTGGCCGGTTCGGCGATTTCCCTCAGCGTCACCAGGTTCGACAGCGGCACCAGCGAGCCGTCCTTCGCGCGCACCTGCAGCGCACCGAGGTCGGCGGTGGACGCGCGTCCGCTGCGCTCGGCTTGCAGCACCACGTCGTATTCCTCGCCGTTGTCGACGAAGGTGGTGGCGCGGCGCCCGCCCATCATGGTTTCCAGCGCGGTGCCGATCGCCACCGAGGAAACGCCAAGGTCGGCCGCGCGCGCCTTGTCCACGATCACCCGCATCTGCGGGCGGGTTTCCTTGTAATCGGAATCCGCGCCGATGAAACCGGGGTTCTGCGCCATCTTCGCCAGCATGGTGTCCCGCCACTGCGCGATTTCCGCATAGTCCGGCCCGCCCAGCACCATCTGGAACGGCTGCCCACGGGTCCGCACCAGGCCGCCGCCGACCTGGGTTCGCACGCGCACCCCGGTCATCCCGGCGAATTTCTTCTCCAGCGCCGCGGCGACTTCGGCGGTGCTCTGCTCGCGCTGGTCCCACGGCTGCAGGAAGATCATCGCGCGGCCGGTGTGCATGTCCTCGCTGGCGCCGAAGCTGCCGGGCACGCGCGGGTTGGCGCGCAGGATCGGCTTGCCCTCGCCCACCTCGCCGGCCAGGATCGCCTCCAGCTGCTGCATCTGCCTGACGGTGTAGTCATAGCCCGCGCCCTCCGGCCCTTCCATCACCATCTGGAACGAACCACGGTCCTCCGCCGGCGCCAGTTCGCTGGGCAGCAGCTTGAACAGCAGCACCAGCGCCACCAGCGCGGCCGCCATCAGCCCGCCGAACAGCCAGGTCCGGTGCACGTGGCGGTCCAGCACGCGCTGGTATCCGGCGGCCATGCGCGAGAAGCGCGCGTTGAGCCAGGCGCTGACCCGGTTCTCCTTCACCGCATGCGGACCGGTGTGCGGGCGCAGCAGCTTGGAGGCCATCATCGGCGTCAGTGTCAGCGCGACGAAGGCGGAGATCGCCACCGCCGCCGCCAGCGCCACCGACAGCTCGCGGAACAGGCGCCCGGTATTGCCCTGCAGGAAACCGACCGGCAGGAACACCGCCACCAGCACCGCGGTGGTCGCGATCACCGCGAACGCCACCTGCGCGGTGCCGCGCCTGGCCGCGACCAGCGGCGGCTCGCCCAGGTCGACCCGGCGCTGGATGTTCTCCACCACCACGATCGCATCGTCCACCACCAGCCCGATGCACAGCACCAGCGCGAGCAGGGTCAGCAGGTTGATCGAGAATCCGAACGCATGCAGCGCGATGAAGGACGCGATCACGCACACCGGCACCGTCACCGCCGGGATCAGCGCGGCGCGCGCACTGCCCAGGAACAGCCAGATCACCACCAGCACCAGCACCACCGCCTCGACCAGGGTTGCGTACACGCGGTCGACCGCGGCCGAGATGAAGGTGGTGCTGTCGAACGCGGTGTAGATATCGGTGCCGGCGGGCAGCGAGGCCTTGATCCGCTCGGCTTCCGCCTTCGCCTCCTGCGCCACGTCCAGGCTGTTGGCGGTGGAGGTCTTGACGATGCCGATGCCCATCGCCGGCTCGCCGTTGCTGCGGTAGTACGCGCGGCGTTCGGCCGACTCCAGCGCAACCCGGGCCACGTCGCCCAGCCGCACCACGTAGCCATCCGCGCCCTTGCCGACCGGCATCCGCGCGAAGGCCTCGGCGGAGGTGTAGTCGCGGGCCACCCGCAGGATGAAGTCGCGGTCGGTGGATTCGATCCGGCCGGCGCCGAGCTCCACGTTCTCCGTGCGCAGCGCGCTTTCCACGTCGCCTGCGGTGAGCCCGCGCGCCGCCAGCTTGTCGCCGTCCAGCCAGATCCGCATCGCATAGCGCTGGCTGCCGCCGAGGCGCACCTGCGCCACCCCTTCCAGGCTGGAGAAGCGATCCACCAGGTAGCGCTGCGCGTAGTCGGCCAGCTGCAACAGGTCCATCTTTTCGGAGCGCAGGTTCAGCCAGATGATCGGGTCTGAATCGCTTTCGACCTTGCTGATCTCGGGCGGGTCGGCCTCGTCCGGCATGCGGTCGGCGACGCGGCTGACCGCGTTGCGCACGTCATTGGCCGCGGCCTCGATGTCGCGGGTGGCGTAGAACTCGATGCTGATCCGCGAGGCGCCGTTCTGGCTGCTGGAATCGATCGTGTTGATGCCCTCGATGCCGGCCAGCGCATCCTCCAGGGTCTGGGTGATGCGGGTTTCGACCACGCTTGCCGATGCGCCCGGGTAGTCCACCTGCACGGACACGACGGGCGGATCGATCGCCGGCAATTCGCGCAGGGTCAGGCGCAGGAACGACATCACCCCCAGCACGATCAGCAGCAGGCTCATCACCACTGCCAGCACCGGCCGCTTGATCGAGAGATCGGAGAGCTTCATGGCCTACTTCGCCGCCGCCGGCGGGGCGCCTGCCGCGGCAACCGTGGCCCCGGCCTGCAGCTTGCCCATGCCCGCGGTGACGATGCGCTGGCCGGCTTCGACGCCCGCCTTCAGCATGACCTTCCCGGGGACGCGGCCACCGACCTCGACGTTCGCCTTCTCCACCGTGTCGTCGGACTTGACCCGCCACACGAAGGTCTCGCTGCCGATCTGCTGCACCGCGATCTCCGGCACCACCAGCGCCTGCCGGGTGCCTCGCGACAGGCTGACTTCGACCAGCATGCCGGGCTTGAGCGCGCCGTCGGCATTCGGGAAGTCACCGCGCACGGTGGCCGCCCGCGACGCGCTGTCGAGCCGGGTGGACACGGTGGCGACGGTGCCGTCGAAGCTGCGCTCGCCGTAGGTCGCGACCCGGCCGACCAGCGCCTGTCCCGGCCCGACATCGGCCAGTTCGGTTTCCGGCACCGGGAAATCGACGAACACGCGCGATACGTCATCGAGGGTGGCGATCGGCGTGCCCGGGGTAACCAGCGCGCCCGGGCTGACCTGGCGGATCCCGAGCACGCCGGCGAACGGCGCGCGGATCACCCGGTCCGACAGGTTGGCGCGCACCTGCGCCACCTGCGCGCGCGCGGCGTCGCGGGTGGCGCGTTGCGCGTCCAGCGCGGCACGTGCGATCAGCTGCTGCTCCACCAGCTGCTGCTGGCGAAGGAACAGCTGCTCCGCTTCCCCCAGCGCGGCCTCGGCGGATGCCAACGCGGCCTGTTGCTGCTGGCCGCTGAGGGTGACCAGCGGCGCCCCGCGCGCGACCTGTTGGCCACTTTCGAAATGCACCTGCTGGACGGTTTCGCTGACCTTGGCGGTGATCGTCACCGCCTCGCGCGCATGCACGGTGCCCAGCGCTCGCAGTGCATCGGTCCATTCCTGCGCAGCCACGGTCTCGACCACCACCGGCACCGGCCCGCCGCCGCGTCCGCCCGGGCCGCCCGGCTTCGCCGCTTCGTCCTTGCCGCAGGCGGTGAGCAACGCGCCAAGCAGCAGGCACATCAGGAGGGCACGCGGCAAGTGCGGCATCATCGGCAAACCCAAGGCGGGGACCCGTGATTCTAGCTGCCGCGGGCCGCCGGCCCGTGTGCCATCGGCTGGGCCGGAGCTGCGCGCCGCTGGCGTCAACCGATGCCGCGCCCGCGCGTTGCGCGCCGGCTCAGGATCCGCCGGCGTAGAAGATCCAGGTTGCCGCCGCGGCCAGTGCGACCACCAGCAGCAGCCAGCGTAACTGGCCGGGCCTGTCGCCCATCTCCACCGTCGGCGTCCGCCGCGATGGCGACGGCATCGCATGCTTGCCGGTGCCGGCCGGACCTTTCCCCGCTTCCCCGGCGGCGGAATGCGCCTGCGCCTGCATCCGCTCCATCGCCGCCTTGGCCCGCGCCAGGTCCAGGCCGGGATTGGCGGCGCGGATCAGCTTGATTGCCTCGATCATGCGTCCCTGCTGGAACGCCAGCATCGCGGCGTCGGGCAGCACCAGCCCGGCGTTCGCCGCGGCGTCCTGCAACTGCCGTGGGTCCGGTTTGCGGCGTTGTCCGGGCGGCGCGGGCGGGATGATCATGACCGCAGCTTACGCCCGGATCCCGCCTGCCGCACAAATGCGAAACGCCGGCACCGGGCCGGCGTTTCGTTCGATCAATGGCGCCCCGGACTTGGCCCGGCCCTCGCGCGTGGCGCACGGGCGTTCGTGACCGCAGCCGTTGCCGGATGGCAACGGCTAAGCGCGGTCAGTCACCCCACTGCCCCAGCGCCGCCAGGCCATTGGCCTTGGCGCGCTCGAACACGGTCTGCTGCGCGCGGGCGTAGTTGCCGGCCATGTCCTGCGCCCACAGCTTGAGCGCGGCCTGCTGCATCGCGCGGCCGTAGCTGAAGCTCAGCGGCCACGGATTCGGGCCCATCCGGTTCATCGCGTCGAGGTGCGCGGTGGCGTCCTCGTCGCTCTGCCCGCCGGACAGGAACACGATGCCCGGCAGGATCGCCGGCACCGCCGACTTCAGGCACATCAGGGTGGACTCGGCCACTTCCTCGACGCTTGCCTGCTCCTCGCAGCCCTTGCCGGGGACGACCATCGAGGCCTTCAGGATGGTGCCTTCCAGCATCACGTTCTGGTTGTACAGCGCATCGAACAGCGAACGCAGCACCACCTCGGTGACCTCGTAGCAGGTCTCGATGTCGTGGTCGCCGTCCATCAGCACCTCCGGCTCCACCATCGGCACCAGGCCCTGCTCCTGGCACAGCGCGGCGTAGCGCGCCAGCGCGTGGCTGTTGGCTTCGATGCAGGTGCCGGACGGGATGTCCTCGCCGATGTTGATCACCGCGCGCCACTTGGCGAAGCGCGCGCCGAGCCGGTAGTACTCGGCCAGCCGCTCGCGCAGGCCGTCCAGGCCTTCGGTGATCACCTCGCCCGGGAAGCCGGCCAGTGCGTGGGTGCCCTTGTCGACCTTGATCCCCGGGATCATGCCGTTGTCCAGCATGTACTTCGCGAACGGCACGCCGTCGCGGGTGGACTGGCGGATGGTTTCGTCGAACAGGATCGCGCCCGACAGGTACCGGTTCGCGTTCGGCGCGGTCAGCAGCAACTCGCGGTAGGCGCGGCGGGTTTCCTCGGTGCACTCGATGCCGACGCCGTCGAAGCGCTTCTTGCAGGTCGCGCTGGACTCATCGATGGCGATGATGCCCTTGCCCGGGGCGACCATGGCACGGGCGGTTTCTGCGAGTTGTTCGATGCTCATGGGGTTCCTGCTGGCTGGCGGCGAAACCCGAATTATAGACCCCGGCCCGGGCTGACTCATTCCTCGCCGGGCGGGGGTGGCGAAGGCGGGGATGGCGGTGGAGGCGGCAGCGGCTCTGGTTGCGCATCTTGCGTGCGCCGCTGCTCCCCGCCCCGGTCACGGGCTTCGAGGGCGGGATCGATGTCGAGCCGTTCGAACAGGCTGTTGTCGGTCATCCTGCGCCGCGCCCTGCCGCCCTGGCGCAATTCGATGAGGTGCATGGCAAGGTTCGGGATGATGCAACGCTTGCGCGTTTCCCGTGCATCCGCGGAGGCGAACACGAAGGTCGCCACCGTGTAGACCGGGCGCGGCGACCCGATCTCCGGCTTCGGCACGAAACGCCATTGCGCCAGCGCGGATGCCGCGGCACCCGCGAATTCGCCCCAGTAGGCCTCGCGCCGCTGGCCCGGTTCCTGCGCGCCCCAGGCCTTCAGCAGCGCGAAATCGGAGGTATGGCCATCCGCGTGGATCAGGTATCCGATCGCCACGCAGGCCTCGGCCGGGCTGGCCGCGAACGCGGCGGGATAGGCCGGCACCGCCAGTTTCGCCCCCGCCGGCAGCGTCCAGGCGTCGCGGATGCCGCCCTCGTTGGCGACCCGGATCCTGTCGCCGGCATTCGCGCTTGCCGCGAGGAGGGTGGCGAGCAGCAAGAGAGCACGACCCACGAACCCGCCCCGAGCGTCCATCGGATGGCCCCATTCGATGCCTGCACGCCAGCTAATCCCCAGGCACGGACGCTGTCAAGCCGGCGGGGTCAGAGCTCGCCCAACCCCTCCGCACGGCCGTCCTCGCCGATCTCGAGCAGGCGCAGGGTGTTGGTGGCACCGCGGGTTTCCATGTGCTCGCCGCTGGTGAACACCACCCGGTCGCCCGCCTGCAACAAACCGGCGTCCACCAACAAGCGGACGCTGCCGCGCGCGGCTTCGCGCGGGGTCTGGCCGCGGCTGTCGTAGCCCATCGGGAACACGTCGCGCATCAGCGCCATCTTGCGGCGCGCCGGCGCATGCCGGGAGAACGCGTAGATCGGCACCGAGGAGCGGAAGCGCGAGAGGAAGCGCGCGGTGCCGCCGGATTCGGTCATCGCCACCACCGCGCGCACGCCGATGTGCTCGGACAGGAACATGGTGGCCATCGCGATGGCCTGGTCGGCGCGCTCCAGGCCGCGCCGCGCCGCCTCGAAATCGGTATCGGCGACGAACTGCTTCTCGGCGCCGACGCAGATCCGCGCCATCGCCTCGACCGCCTTCACCGGCCAGCTGCCGGCAGCCGATTCCTGCGACAGCATCACCGCATCGGTGCCGTCGATCACCGCGTTGGCCACGTCCAGCACTTCGGCGCGGGTCGGGATCGGGCTGTCCACCATCGACTGCAGCATCTGCGTCGCGGTGATCACCACCTTCTCGCGCGCCACCGCCTCGCGGATGATCTTCTTCTGCAGGCCCGGCAATTCGGCGTCGCCGATCTCCACGCCGAGGTCGCCGCGCGCGACCATCACCACGTCGCTGGCATCGACGATCTCGGTGAGGTTCTCGATCGCCTCGGCGCGTTCGACCTTCGCCACCAGCGCCGCGTTGCTGCCGTGCGCCCTGGCCACCCGGCGCGCCTCGTGCATGTCCTCGGCGTTGCGGCAGAACGAGACCGCGATGAAGTCCACCTGCATCCCGGCCGCGACCGCGATCAGCTCGCGGTCCTTCTCGGTGATCGCACCCAGCGACAGCCCGCCGCCCTGCTTGTTCAGGCCCTTGCGGTTGGACAGCACGCAGTCGTTGAGCACGGTGGTGACGATGCGCTCGCCCTCCACCGCCACCACCTGCAACTGGACGATGCCGTCGTCCAGCAGCAACAGGTCGCCGGGGACCACGTCACCGGTCAGCTCCAGGTAGCTCACGCCGACCTGGGTGTCATCGCCGGGCGGCGCCGACAGGCTGGCGACCAGGTCGAAGCGGTTGCCGGCCTTCAGCTGCACCTTGCCGGCGGCGAAGGTCTCGACCCGGATCTTCGGGCCCGGCAGGTCGGCGAGGATGCCGACCTCGCGTCCGATCTGCGCCGCCATCGCGCGAACCGCCTCCGCGCGCGCGACCTGCGCCGACGGATCGCCATGCGAGAAGTTCAGCCGCACCACGTCCACCCCCGCGCGCAACACCGCCTCCAGCACCTCGGGTGGATCGGTCGCCGGGCCAAGGGTGGCGACGATGCGGGTACGTCGCCGGTGGGCGGCGATGTCGTGTGGTGCAGTCATGTGTGCGGGCTCCAGTTGCCCGCACGCTAGCACAGCGCAACGACCGGCGATGTCTCGCCGGACATTGCAATCGACTTCATCCGGAGCGCGCCTGCAGCGCCGACACCGCCGGCAATTCCTTGCCTTCCAGGAACTCCAGGAACGCGCCGCCGCCGGTGGAGATGTAGGAGATGTCGGCCTCGATGCCGTACTTGTCCACCGCGGCCAGGGTGTCGCCACCACCGGCGATGGAGAACGCCGGCGATGCCGCGATCGCGCGTGCCACCACTTCGGTGCCGTGGCCGAATGCATCGAACTCGAACACGCCGACCGGGCCGTTCCAGACCACGGTGCCGGCCTTCGCGATGAGGTCCGCGTAGGCCTGCGCGGTGTCCGGGCCGATGTCGAGGATCATGTCGTCGGCGCCGACGTCGCCGATGCCCTTGATCGTGGCCGGCGCATCGGCGGCGAAGGCCGGGGCCACCACCACGTCCACCGGCAGCGGGATGTCGGCGCCGCGCGCTTTCGCATCGGCCATGATCTGCTTCGCGGTGTCGATGAGGTCCATCTCCACCAGCGACTTGCCAACGCCGTGGCCCAGCGCGGCGATGAAGGTGTTGGCGATGCCGCCGCCGACGATCAGCTGGTCGACCTTGCCGACCAGCGACGACAGCAGTTCAAGCTTGGTGCTGACCTTGCTGCCGGCGACGATCGCCAGCAGCGGCCGCGCGGGATCCTGCAGCGCCTTCGCCAGCGCATCCAGTTCCGCCATCAGCAGCGGGCCGCCCGCGGCCTGCTTCGCGAAACGGATGGCGCCATGGGTGGACGCCTGCGCGCGGTGCGCGGTACCGAACGCATCCATCACGAACACGTCGCACAGCGCGGCGTACCTGCGCGAAAGCGCCTCGTCGTCGGCCTTCTCGCCGACGTTCATGCGGCAGTTCTCCAGCAGCACCAACTGGCCCGGCTGCACGTCCACGCCGTCCAGGTAGTCGCGCACCAGCGGCACCTCGAAACCGAGCAGTTCCGACAGCCGCGCGGCCACCGGCGCCAGCGAATCGGCCTCGCTCCACGCGCCTTCCTTCGGCCGACCCAGGTGCGAGGTCACCATCACCGCCGCGCCCTTCTCCAATGCGAGCCTGAGGGTCGGGATCGACGCGGTGATGCGCTGGTCGGACGTCACCCGGCCATCGGCAACGGGCACGTTCAGGTCCTGGCGGACCAGCACGCGCTTGCCGGCAAGGTCGAGGTCGGTCATGCGGAGGATGGACATGGCGTGTTCCCTTGGATGCGTGGCGGAAAAACGAAGCCCCGCGCGCGGCGGGGCTCCGTCGGAGTGGCGGGCGGGTTACTTCGCCGCGACCACCTTGACCATCTCGAGGCACTTGTTGCTGTAGCCCCACTCGTTGTCGTACCAGCTGACCAGCTTGACGAAGGTGCTGTCCAGGGCGATGCCGGCTTCGGCGTCGAAGATCGAGGTGCGCGCGTCGCCGCGGAAATCGGTGGCGACCACCTTCTCGTCGGTGTAACCGAGGATGCCCTTCAGCGCGCCTTCCGACTGCGCCTTCATCTCCGCGCAGATCTCGGCGTAGGTCGCCGGGTTCTCGAGCTCGACGGTGAGGTCGACCACCGAGACATCGCTGGTCGGCACCCGGAAGCTCATGCCGGTCAGCTTGCCCTTCAGCGCCGGCAGCACCACGCCGACCGCCTTGGCCGCGCCGGTCGACGACGGGATGATGTTCTCGAGGATGCCGCGGCCACCGCGCCAGTCCTTGTTGGACGGGCCATCGACGGTCTTCTGGGTGGCGGTGGCGGCGTGCACGGTGGTCATCAGGCCGCGCTTGATGCCCCACTTGTCGTTCAGCACCTTGGCCAGCGGCGCCAGGCAGTTGGTGGTGCAGGAGGCGTTGCTGATGATCGCCTGGCCGGCGTAGCTGGCGCAGTTCACGCCATGCACGAACATCGGGGTGTCGTCCTTGGACGGCGCCGACATGATCACCTTCTTCGCGCCGGCGGCCAGGTGCTTGCCCGCGCCGTCCTTGTCCAGGAACAGGCCGGTGGCTTCCAGCACGATGTCCGCGCCGACCTCGTCCCACTTCAGGTTGGCCGGGTCGCGCTCCGCGGTCAGGCGGATGGTCCTGCCGTTCACCACCAGGTGGCCGCCCTCGACCTTCACGTCGCCCTTGAAGCGCCCGTGCACGGAGTCGTAGCGCAGCATGTAGGCCAGGTACTCGGGTTCCAGCAGGTCGTTGATGCCGACGATCTCGATGTCGTCGCCGAAGTTCTGCACCGCCGCGCGGAACACGCAGCGCCCGATCCGGCCGAAGCCGTTGATGCCCACCTTGATCGCCATCGAAACCACTCCTGCAGGGGATGCGCCGGACATGGCGCGGTAATCCGATTATTTTAGCGTCTCCCCACCGCCCCGGCATCCCGACCCATGCGACTCGCCCGCCCCAGGAAATTCGCCGTGCTGCTGGCCACCGCCCTCGCGACCGTTTCGGTGGCCGGCCCCGCCGCGGCCTGGGGCGCGCTGGGACACCGCCTGGTCGGCGAACTGGCCGAACGCCACCTCGACCCCCGGGCCCGGGCCGAAGTGGCGCAGCTGCTGCAGGGCGAGGCCGATCCCAGCCTGGCCGGGGTGTCGAACTGGGCAGACGAGCTGCGCACCCAGGATCCCGAGCGCTTCAAGGCGACCTCACGCTGGCACTACATCAACGCCGAGGGTGGCGGCTGCGCCTTCGACGTCGCGCGCGACTGCCCGGCCGACGATTGCGTGGTCGCCGCGCTCGAGGCCCAGCGCCTGATCCTGGCCGACCGCAGCCAGCCGCTGGCGGCGCGCCGCGACGCGCTCAAGTTCATCGTCCACTTCGTCGGCGACGTGCACCAGCCGATGCACGCGGGCGATCGCGACGACAGCGGCGGCAACCGCTTCCAGGTCAGCCTGCGCACGCCGCTGCAGCCGGAAGCGTACGCCCGCAAGAATTACGTGGACGGGGTGATGGGCACCAACCTGCATTCGGTCTGGGACTTCTACGTGCTGGCCGGCCTCGGGCTCGGTTTCCGCGACTATGCCGCGCGCCTGGATGCGCTGCCGTGGCCGCGGTACCCGCAGCCCTCCCCGAACGATTTCCTGCCGAAGGCGTGGGCCGGCGAATCCTGCCGCCTGATCGAGGCGCGCGCCCTGTACCCGGCGCAGCCCGCGATCGACCATGGCTACCTGGACAGCATGCGTCCGCTGGCCGAACAGCGCCTGCGCCAGGCCGCATGGCGGCTGGCGCAGCTGCTGGACCAGACCCTGGCCCGCTGAATCAGGCGGCCGGCGGCGGGGCGGCGAGCTCGTCGAACGCGCGCAACGCCTCGGCCGCGTAGATCATCGACGGCCCGGCGCCCATGTAGATCGCCATCGACAGCGTTTCGAGGACTTCCTCGCGGGTCGCGCCGGCCTTGATCGCGGCCTTGGCGTGGAAGCCCACGCAGCCGTCGCAGCGGGTGGCGACGGCGATCCCGATCGCGATCAGCTCCTTGGTCCTGACGTCCAGTGCGCCCGGCTTGAGCGCCTCGCGCGCCAGCCCGGAGAAGGCGCGCATCGGTTCCGGCGCGCCCGCGCGCAGGGTGCCGATGGCGGCATTGAGGTCGTCGATCAGGTCGGGGAAGGATTGGCTCATGGGAAAGGTCCGTGGGTCAGAGGTGTTGTCGGGTCCAGCGCACGATGTCGGCCGCGCCCATCGCACCGGGTTGGCGCGCAATCTCGCGCCCGTGCTGGAACAGGACCAGGGTGGGGATGCTGCGGATGGCGAATTTCTGCGCCAGGGTCGGCTGCGCCTGGGTATCGACCTTGGCCAGCCGCACCCGCGGCTCCAGTTGCGCGGCCGCGGCCTCGAACTGCGGTGCCATCGCGCGGCACGGGCCGCACCAGGGCGCCCAGAAATCCACCAGTACCGGCAGGCCGGCGCGTTCGACATGCGCGTGGAAGCCAGCCTCGTCCAACGCCAGCGGGGCCGCGGCGAACAGCGCGCGATGGCACTGGCCGCAATCGGGAGCCTCGCCCAAGCGCGCCTGCGGGACCCGGTTCAGGGCATTGCAGAGGGGACAGGCGACGATCATGGCTTCGTTCATGGCGTGATTCCGCTCAGTCCAGTGCGGGCACTTCCACCCACAGCGCGCCGCGCAGGTCGCCGGCATCGAAACCGGTGGCGGTATCGCCGGGATACAGACGCTCCAGCGCGGCGCGGGTATCGTCGGCCAGCGCCTTGCCGTGGCAGGCAAGGCACGCCGGCTCCACCGGGATGCCGCGCATCATCCGCAGCGCCACGCCGTCGGGCAGGCCGCTGTCGACCACCTGCACCAGCTCCGCGACCGGCGTGCCGGCATCGTGGCGTGCGATCAACGCGCGCAGCGCGTCCGCCTGCCACGCGTCCGGCGCATTGGCCGGGCTGCGCTGGCGGCCCGGCACCGGCACCCGGCCGATGCGCACGCCATGTTCGGCGGCAACCTGCGCGGCGATCTTCGGTGCCTGCGCGTGGCAGAAGGTGATGGCACCGGTGGTGCCACCCTTGGCCAGTTCCGCGCCAAGCGCCTGCTTCAGCGAACTGCTGAAGGCCTTGGCGGCCGCTTGCGCCCGCACTTGCGGCGCGGTTGGCGCGGGTGCCTCCAACGGCGCCGGAGCGGCAGGTACGGCCACTGCTGCGGCGGGTTGCGGCGGCGGCGCGCTGGAGCAGGCGGCCAGCAGGACCGCCAGCAGTGGCGGCAGGCACAGGGTCGTGCGGATCATGCGTGGACCTCCTGCACCCGGCGCCCGGTGCGGCGCAGGAGCACGTAGTAGAGCAACGGGATCACCACCAGCGTCAGCACCGTGCTGACCAGGATGCCGAAGACCAGCGACACCGCCAGCCCGTTGAAGATCGGGTCGTCGAGGATGAAGAACGCGCCCATCATCGCGGCCACGCCGGTCAGCACGATGGGCTTGGCGCGCACCGCGCAGGCATCGATCACCGCGTCCACCAGCGGCACCCCGCGATCCACTTCCTGGTTGATGAAATCCACCAGCAGGATCGAGTTGCGCACGATGATCCCGGCCAGCGCGATCATGCCGATCATGCTGGTGGCGGTGAACTGCGCGCCCAGCAGCGCATGCCCCGGCATCACCCCGATCACGGTCAGCGGGATCGGCGCCATGATCACCAGCGGCACCAGGTAGCTGCGGAACTGGGCGACCACCAGCAGGTAGATCAGGACCATGCCGGCGGCATAGGCGATGCCCATGTCGCGGAAGGTTTCGTAGGTGATCTGCCACTCGCCGTCCCACTTGATCGCGAAGCCGCTGGTGTCGGCCGGCTGGGCGATGAAGGACTGCGCGACCTGGTGGCCGCCGATGGCGTCGGTGGACACCTGCCCGACCAGGTCGAACATGCCGTACAGCGGGCTGTCGAGCTCGCCGGCCTCGTCGCCCATCACGTACACCACCGGCAGCAGGTCCTTGTGGTGGATCGCGCCGTCCCACGGCGCGCGCTGGACCGCGACCAGCTCCGACAGCGGCACCAGCTGGCCCTGGCCACCGCGCACCTTGAGTGCCAGCAGGCGGTCGACCGCGGCCTGTTCGGCGGGTGGCAGCCGCAGCCGCACCGGGCGCGGATACTTGGAGGCGCCGTCGTGGACGTAGGTTGCATCCAGTCCGGCGACCGCGGCGGCCAGCGCATCGCTGATCGCCGCCTGCGGCACCCCGAGCCGGGTGGCGCGCGCGCGGTCGACCACGATCACCTCGCGCGGGGCGTCGGATTCCACGCTGGTGTCGACGTCGACGATGCCTTCGGTCGCGAGGAAGCGGGCTTCCAGCGCCTTGCCGAGCTTGCGGCTGGCGGCGTAGTCGGGGCCGTAGACCTCGGCCACCAGCGGCGACAGCACCGGCGGCCCCGGCGGCACCTCGACCACCTTCACCGAGGCGTCGTGGCGGCGCCCGATCTCCGCCAGCCGCGGGCGCAGTTCGCGCGCGATGGCATGGCTCTGGCGGTCGCGGTGGTGCTTGTCGACCAGGTTGACCTGCAGGTCGCCGACGTTGCTGCCGCTGCGCAGGAAGTACTGCCGCACCAGGCCGTTGAAGTTGATCGGCGCGGCGGTGCCGGCATAGCCCTGGTAGTCCAGCACCTCGGGCATGCGCTCGACCACCGCCGCCAGTTCGACCAGCAGCGCGTTGGTGTCCTCCAGGGTGCGTCCCTCGGGCAGGTCGACCACCACCTGCAGTTCGGACTTGTTGTCGAACGGCAGCATCTTCAGCACCACCAGCTGGAACACGGCCAGCGATGCCGCCAGCGCCACCAGCGCCACCATCGAGGCGAACAGCAGCCCGCGCTTGCGGCCGGCACCGGCACCCAGCAGGAACGGCGACATCACCCTGCGGAACAGCCGATGCAGGCGGCCCAGCGGCTCCCCGTCGGGTGCGTGATCCGCTCCGCCGGCATGGCCGTGGCGGGCGAGCAGCTTGAGCGACAGCCACGGCGTCACGATCAGGGCGATCGCCAGCGACAGCAGCATGCCGACCGAGGCGTTGATCGGGATCGGGCGCATGTACGGCCCCATCAGCCCGGACACGAACGCCATCGGCATCAGCGCCGCGATCACGGTGAAGGTGGCGAGGATGGTCGGCCCGCCGACTTCATCGACCGCCGGCGGGATCGCTTCGCGCAGCGACTTGCCGCCGCGCGCCATGTGCCGGTGGATGTTCTCCACCACCACGATGGCGTCGTCGACGAGGATGCCGATCGAGAAGATCAGCGCGAACAGCGACACCCGGTTGAGGGTGAACCCCATCGCCCACGAGGCGAACAGGGTCAGCGCCAGGGTCAGCACCACCGCGCTGCCGACCACGATCGCCTCGCGCCAGCCCAGCGCGAACAGCACCAGCAGCACCACCGAGGCGGTCGCGAACGCCAGCTTCTGCATCAGCTTGGCGGCCTTGTCGGCGGCGGTCCGGCCGTAATCGCGGGTGACCGTGACCTCGACGCCCTCGGGGATCAATTCGCCCTTGAGCTGGCCGATACGGCGTGCGACTGCGCTGGTGATGTCGGCGGCGTTGCTGCCCGGCTTCTTGGCGATCGCGATGGTCACCGCGGGGGCGGCGCCCTGCGCGGGACCGGCCTTGCCGGCGGGTGCGCCGTGCCAGGCGTAGCGGCTGGCGATGTCGCCGCCGGCGCGCACCTGGGCCACGTCGGACAGCCGCAGCGGCCTGCCGCCGTCGAGCCCGATCACCAGGTCGCGCACGTCTTCGGCGCTGGCGAGGAAGGTGCCGGCGGTGACCGGCGTGGCCACCCCGCCACCCACGCGCTCACCCACCTGCTGCACCGCATTGGCGGCGCGCAGCGCCTGGCCGAGGTCGGCCACGGTGAGGCCGTGGCTGGCGAGGCGGGCGGGATCCAGGGTCACCGCGACCACCCGGTCCGGGGCACCGATCGTGTAGACGTCGCGCGTGCCCGGGATGCGCTTGAGTTCGGTTTCCAGGGTGTGTGCGACTTCGGCAAGCGCGGTGGCGCCGCGCGCGGGATCGTCGCTCCACAGGGTCAGTGCCATCACCGGCACGTCGTCGATGCCCTTCGGCTTGACCAGCGGCTGGCCGACGCCGACGCCCTGTGGCAGCCAGTCCTGGTTGGAATAGACCTGGTTGTACAGGCGCACGATCGCCGGCTGGCGTTCGACCCCGACCGTGTACTCGACGGTGAGCACCGCCATGCCCGGCCGGCTGACCGAATACACGTGCTTGACGCCTTCGATCTCCGACAGCTTCTGTTCCAGCGGCGTGCTCACCAGTTGCTCGACGTCGCGCGCACTGGCGCCGGCGAACGGCACGAACACGTTGGCCATGGTCACGTCGATCTGCGGCTCTTCCTCGCGCGGGGTGACCAGCACCGCGACCAGTCCCAGCAGCAGGCCGAGCAGGGCCAGGATCGGCGTCAGCGGGTTGGCCTGGAACGCGGCGGCCAACCGACCGGACAGGCCGAAGCGGCGCGGTTCAGTCATCGCCCCGCTCCATCGCCTTGCGCTGCGCCACCAGCGCCTGCACCGCGGCCACCGGATCGGCGGCCACGCGCTCGCCGGGCTTGAGCCCGGCCAGCACCTCGACGCGGTCGCCGCTGCGCTGGCCCAGCCGCAGCTGGCGCAAGGCAACCTGGTTGCCGGCGATGACGTAAACGCCACTGACCTCGCCGCGCTGCATCAGCGCGCTGGCCGGCAGGCTCACCGCCGAAGGGGCCGCATTCGTGGCGATCGGGAACACCACCTTCGCGGTCATGCCCGGCGCGGGTGCACCCGGCATGTCCGCCAGCAGCACGCGAACGCCGACGCTGTGGGTGACCGGATCGGCGGCGGGAAACACCACCACCTGCGCGGCATCGAAGGCTTCGCCCCCGGCGAGTTCGATGCGGGCCTGCGGCCTGGCGCGGATCGCATCGGCCTCCGACTGCGGCACCTGCACCTGGATCCGCAATGCGCCAGGCGCGTACACCGCCAGCAACGGCTGCCCCGGGGCGACGCTCTCGCCCGGCTCCACCAGGCGCGCGCTGACGATTCCCGAATACGGCGCGCGCACCACCGTGTAGTCAGCCTGCTGCGCGGCCTGCGCAAGTTGCGCGCGGGCAGCGTCGCGGGCGGCAACGGCACTGTCGCGGGCCGCGCGGGCCTGGTCGACCTGCGCGCGCGACACGAACTGGCCGCCGGCCAGCGCGCTGAAGCGACGGTAGTTGGCCTCTGCCTCCGCCGCCGCAGCCTCGGCGGCACGCACCTGCGCGCGCGCGGTGTTGGCACCGGCCTGCTGCTCCACCGCGGACAACCGCAGCAGCACCTGGCCCTGCGCCACCCGGGTGTTGACGTCGACCAGTACGGCGGTGACCCGGCCCGCGGTCTGCGCGGTGAGTTCGGCCTGGCGCACCGCCTCGACCACGCCATCCCAGCGGCTGCCGGCACCGTTCGAGGCCGCCGTGACTTCGATGGTGTCGAGCGCGGGCAATGCGGGCGTGGTGGTGCCCGCCGGTTCGCCGCCGCAGGCCGCGAGGGCCAGAAAACCGGTGGCGAGCAGGGTCTTGCGCAAGTCGATCATCGTGTCGGTCCGTCCATCGTCATTTCGTTTGGCGCACGCACCCGCCGCGCGCCGTGGCACGCGGCGGGCCTGGCGGCGATCAGCGGCAGCAGCTGGCGTCGTTGGCGTTGCGGCCGATGCCGAGCTTGCGCATCACCATTCCCGCCGGGCAGAAGCCGGTGAACGCCGATTGGAACAGATTGAAGCCGATGAACGCAGTCAGCCAGAAGAAATTGGGATGGACGAACTGGGTCAGCAGCACGCTGACCACCACCATCACGCCGGCAAACGCCTGTACGGCTCGATCGAGGGTCATGTCATTTCTCCTTGGGGGTCTGGATTCAGCTGGAACGCTTGACGTCCTTCAGCCGCTCGATGCCGAGCGCGCTCAGGACGTATTTCTCGTAGATGGGTTCGGAGGTGCCGTTGCGCATCTTGTAGAGGAAGTATTTCTCGAACGCGATCTTGGCCAGGTGCACCCACTTGCCGATCCTGGTCCACGTGACATTGCGCGGCGGGATCTGCGGCAGCGCCACGAAGGCGGCGCCGGTATCGCCCATGTCGGCCAGGCAGACCGCGTTCCAGGTGCCCTCGAAGTCGGGAGCCTCGCCCTTCAGCTCGGCCTGGATGTTGCGCACGATGGTGGTGACCATCGACTCGATCATGAAGCCGGTCTTGGGCGCGCCGGTCGGCACCGGCGTGGCTTCCACCGGCGGTATCGCCACGCATACGCCGGCCGAGAAGATCTTCGGATACTTCGGGCTGCGCTGGTGCTTGTCCACGATCACGAAGCCGCGCGGGTTGCACAGGCCTTCCACCGCCGCCACCGGCTCCACGCCCTTGAACGCCGGCAGCAGCATCGAGAACTTGAACGGCAGCACGTGCGATTCGCCGGGCTGGCCCTTGGCATCGTGCTCGACCACGGTCATCTCGCCGTCGCGCACCTCGGCCACCTTGCTGTTGACGATCCACTTGATGTGGCGCTGGCGCATCTCCGATTCCATCAGGCCCTTGGAATCGCCGACGCCGCCCAGCCCCATGTGGCCGATGTACGGCTCGCTGGTGACGAAGGTCATCGGCACCTTGTCGCGCAGCTTGCGCTTGCGCAGGTCGGCATCGACGATCATCGCGAACTCGTAGGCCGGGCCGAAGCAGCTGGCACCGGCCACCGCGCCGATCACCACCGGGCCGGGATCCTGCAGGAATGCCTGGTAGGCCTCCCACGCGTGCGCGGCGTGCGGGGTGGTGCAGACCGACTGGGTGAAGCCGCCGTCCGGGCCGGTGCCGGGCACTTCCTCGAAGGCCAGCTTCGGACCGGTGCAGACCAGCAGGTAGTCGTAGGGGATGCGCTCGCCGCCGCCGGTGATCACCGCGTCGCCTTCGGCATCGATGCGTTCGACGCCATCACCGTTGAACGCGATGCCGTGCTTGCCGACGTGTCCGGCCACGTCCAGGGTGATCTGCTCCTGCTGGCGCCAACCTACTGCCAGCCACGGGTTGGACGGGGTGAAGCCGAACTGGCCGCCCTTGCCCACCAGCGTGACCTCGTGCCCCTTGCCCAGCACCTCGCGCAGCTCGTATGCCGCGCTCATGCCGCCCAGCCCTGCGCCCATCACCACGATCCTGGCCATTTACCATCTCCTGCCGGTTTGTGCTGGAATTAATATTAGATACCCCTTATATTAGTGTCAACTGATATTTCAAGGAGTCCCGATGACCAAGTTCCTCACCGCCGCCGACCTCGTTGCCGAAGCCCAGGCGCGCATCCGCGAAGTGCCACCGCAGCGGTTCGAGGGCGGGTTCGGCGACGCGGTGCTGATCGACGTGCGCGAACCTGCCGAATTCGAAACCGGCCACATCCCCGGTGCGATCAACATCCCGCGCGGCGTGCTGGAGTTCCAGGTGGACGCGCATCCGGCGGTGGCCAATGTCAGCGACCCGGCGCTCTCGCACAGGGAGCGCCCGGTCGTGTTGGCGTGCCGCACCGGCGGCCGCGCCGCGCTTGCGGCAGACAACCTGCAGCGGCTCGGTTTCGCCGACGTGCGCTCGATCGCCGGTGGCGTGCTGGGCTGGGCCGAAGCCGGCCTGCCGCTGGTGGTACGTTAAGCGGATGACGCAGGCACGCCGCAAACCCGCGCCGCCGGTGCTGGATCCGGAATCGATGCGCGCGCACGCCGCCGACGCCAGCCGCCTGCTGAAGGCGCTGGCGAACGACAAGCGGCTGATGCTGCTGTGCCTGCTGTCCGAGGGCGAACGCTCGGTCGGCGAACTGAACGCGCGCGTCGACCTCAGCCAGTCGGCGTTGTCGCAACACCTCGCGGTGCTGCGCGAGGACGGCCTGGTGACCACGCGCCGCGACGCCCAGGCGATCCTCTATTCGGTCGCACCCGGCCCCGCGCAACGCATCATCGCAACCCTGCACGACATCTACTGCGGCAACGACCCTCCTTTCTGCGAGTGAATGCGATGGGCGCGCCCCTGCAGATCGAGCCATTCCTGCATGCCGGCAGCGGCACCTGGACCCATGTGGTCCACCGCGGCGATGACGCGGTGGTGATCGACCCGGTCCTGGACTACGACGCCGCTTCCGGGCGGATCGGCGTCGCAGGCCTGCAGGCGGTGCGGGACTACCTCGACACGCACGGCCTGCAGCTGCGCCGCATCCTCGAGACCCATGCCCACGCCGACCACCTGAGCGCAGCCGCGGTGCTGCGCGCGGCCACCGGCGCGCCGGTCGGGATCGGCGACGGCATCCGCCAGGTGCAGGCGCATTTCGCGCAGGTGTTCGCCATCGATGGCGACGACCCGGCCCTGCGCGATGCGTTCGACGCGACCTTCCGCGACGGCGACGCGATCGAGGCGGGCTCTCTGCGCTTCCATGTGCTGGCCCTGCCCGGGCACACCTCGGACAGCCTGGGCTATGCGATCGACGGCCACGTGTTCGTGGGCGACAGCGTGTTCGCACCCGACATCGGCACCGCGCGCTGCGACTTCCCGGGCGGCAACATGCAGGCACTGCATGCCTCGATCCAGCGCCTGCATGCAATGGACGAGGCCACCGTGCTGCACCTGTGCCACGACTATCCGCCCGCCGGACGCGGCCCGCGCAGCAGCGTGACCGTTGGCGAGAGCCGGCGCGACAACCGCATGCTGAATGCCGGCACCACGCTGGAGGCGTTCGTCGATGCCCGGCGCGCGCGCGATGCGCAGCTGGCCGCGCCGGCGCTGCTGTATCCGGCGCTGCAGGTGAATATCCGTGGCGGTCGGCTGCCGCCGGCGCAGGCGAACGGACGCCATTACCTGGCCACGCCACTGCAGGGCGAGCTGCCCGCGGGGCTTGCCTGAGCGCGCCGCTTGCGCTGGTGCCGGCCGCGCTGGCACGCTCGCGCTCCGTCCGCCAGGCCGCACCGCTTCGATGACCTCCCCCGATCTCCTGCTGGCCGCGCTGTTCTTCGCGGTCGCCGTGCTGTACTCCTCGGTCGGCCACGCCGGCGCCAGCGGCTACATCGCCTCGATGGCCCTGCTCGGCTTCGCGCCGGAACAGGTGCGGCCGACCGCACTCGCCCTGAACCTGCTGGTTGGCGGCATCGGCCTGTACCGCTGGTGGCGCGGCGGCCACGTGCGCTGGCGCAACGTGCTGCCGTTCGTGCTGGCGTCGGCGCCGGCGGCCTTCTTCTCCGCGCAGATCAAGTTGCCGAAGGAAAGCTATTCGCTGCTGCTGGGCATCGTGCTGCTGGTTGCCGCGATCGGCGTGTTCCGCCATGCATCGCGTGCCGAGAGCGAAGACGCCGCCGCGCAGGGCCGAAACGTGCCGTGGCTGGCCGGCCTGCTGGTCGGCGCGGCCATCGGCACGCTGTCCGGCCTCACCGGCACCGGCGGCGCGATCTTCCTCACCCCGCTGCTGCTGTTCGCGCACTGGATGCCGACCCGCGAAGCCAGCGGCACCTCGGTCGCCTTCGTCTGGATCAACTCGCTGACCGGGTTGGCCGGCCTGCTGCACTCCGGGCAGTCGCTGCCGGCGATGCTGCCGTGGTGGTTGGGCGTGGTCGCGATCGGCGCGCTGATCGGCACCCAGATGGGCTTGAAGTGGCTGCCGGTGCGCGGGCTGCGTTATGCGCTTTGCGCGGTCCTGTTGATCGCGTCCGGGAAGCTGCTGCTGGCCTGATCGCCACCAACGCAAGCGGCGCCCGCAGGCACCGCTTGCCGAGACCCTGGAACGCAGTGCCTACAGCGCCTGCGCCGCCGCGACCACCCTGTCCACGGTGAAGCCGAAATGCGGCAGCAGCGCCTCGATCGGCGCGGAGGCACCGAAGCTGTCGATGCCGACCACCGCGCCGTCCAGGCCCACGTACTTGCGCCAGAAATCGCTGACGCCGGCTTCGATCGCCACCCGCTTGCGGCAGGCCTTCGGCAACACCGCTTCGCGATAAGCGGCGTCCTGGCGGTCGAACACGTCGGTCGACGGCATCGAGACCACGCGCACGCCATCGCCCAACTGCGCGGCCGCCTGCATCGCCAGTCCCACTTCGGAACCGGTGGCGACCAGGATGACCTCCGGCGCGCCCACACTGTCCTTCAGCACGTAGCCGCCGCGCGCGATGGCGGCTAGCTGCGCATCGCTGCGCGGCTGGTGCGGCAGGTTCTGGCGGCTGAACACCAGGCAGCTGGGGCCGTCGGCGCGCTCGATCGCGGCCTTCCACGCCACCGCCGATTCCACCGCATCGCACGGACGCCACACATCGTTGTCCGGGATGTAGCGCAGCGAGGCGAGGTGCTCGATCGGCTGGTGGGTGGGGCCGTCTTCGCCCAGGCCGATGGAGTCGTGGGTGTACACGTGGATCGCGCGCACGCGCATCAGCGCGCTCATCCGCACCGCGTTGCGGGCGTAGTCGCTGAACACCAGGAAGGTGGCGTCGTACGGGATGAAGCCGCCGTGCAGGGCCAGGCCGTTGCTGATCGCGGTCATGCCGAATTCGCGCACGCCGGAATAGATGTAGTTCGCGTTCGGGTCGTCGGTCGCGACCGACTTGCTGCCCTTCCACAGGGTCAGGTTGGAATGCGCCAGGTCGGCCGAACCGCCCACCAGTTCCGGCAGCAGCGGCGCGAACGCCTCGATGGCGTTCTGCGAGGCCTTGCGGCTGGCGATCACCGGGCCGTCCTGCTGCAGCCTGGCGATGAAGGCATCGGCATCGGCGCCAAAGCCGCCGGGCAGTTCGGCGGCCATGCGCCGCTCGAACTCGGCGGCGGCGTCGCCATGCGCGGCCTTGTAGGCGGCGAAACGCGCGTTCCACGCCGATTCGGCCGCGGCGAGGTCACGCGCGCGCCAGCCGGCGTACAGCGGCTGCGGGATCTCGAACGCGCCATGCGTCCAGCCCAGCGCGTCGCGGGTGGCCTGCACTTCGTCCTTGCCCAGCGGCGAACCGTGGCTGGATTCCTTGCCGGCCTTGTTCGGCGAACCGAAACCGATCGTCGTGCGGCAGCAGATCAGGGTGGGCTTGCCGGACGACTCCAGCGCGGTCTCGATCGCGGTCCGGATTTCCACCGGATCGTGCCCGTCGACGCCGCGCACCACGTTCCAGCCGTAGGCCTCGAAACGCGCCGGGGTGTCGTCGGTGAACCAGCCGTCGGTGTTGCCGTCGATGCTGATGTGGTTGTCGTCCCAGAACGCGACCAGCTTGCCCAGGCCCCAGGTGCCCGCCAGCGAGGCCGCTTCGTGGCTGATGCCTTCCATCAGGCAGCCGTCGCCGAGGAACACCCAGGTGCGGTGGTCGACGATGGCGTGGCCGTCGCGGTTGAAGCGCTGGGCCAGCAATTTTTCCGCCAGCGCGAAGCCGACCGCGTTCGCCAGTCCCTGCCCCAGCGGCCCGGTGGTGGTCTCGATGCCCGCGGTGTGGGTGTTCTCCGGGTGCCCCGGCGTCTTCGAGCCAAGCTTCCGGAACGCCTTCAGCTCATCCAGCGGCAGGTCGTAGCCGGCCAGGTGCAGCAGCGCGTACTGCAGCATCGAGCCGTGGCCGTTGCTCAGGATGAAACGGTCCCGGTCCGGCCATGCCGGGTTGGCCGGGTTGTGCTTGAGGTAGTCGTTCCACAGTACTTCGGCGATGTCGGCCATGCCCATCGGCATGCCGGGATGGCCGGAGTTCGCGGCCTGGACCGCATCGATGGCAAGGAAACGGATCGCGTTGGCGAGATCGCGGCGGCTGGGCGAGGTCATGGGGGCGTCAGGGAAGCGCCCGGCGGCGTGCGGGCGGCGCATTGTCCCATCCCGGCACCGGCCGCCGCCAGCACCAGCCGGCCCGCGAGGTCAGCGCACGATGTCGTCCAGCTGCGCCAGCGCCTCGTCCGGCAGGTCCTTTTCCCCGCTCCGGTGCGCGACCACGACAGCGGTGGCGAGGTCGCCGGTGACGTTCAGCGAGGTCCGGCACATGTCGAGGAAGGTGTTCACCCCGAGGATGATGCCGATGCCTTCAGGCTTGATGCCGATGATCCCGCAGATCATCGCGATCACCGGCAGCGAGCCCGAGGGGATCCCGGCGGTGCCGATGCCGCCCAGGATGCAAAGCGCAAGCACCATCAGCTGCTGCGGCAGGCCCAGGTGCAGGCCATAGACCTGGGCCAGGAACAGCACGGTGATGCCCTCGAACAGCGCGGTGCCATGGTGGTTGGCGGACGCGCCCACGGTCAGCACGAACCGCGACACCTTCCGCGGCAACTTCAGGTTTTCCTCGGCCACGCGCAGCGTGACCGGCAGGGTCGCGGTGGACGAGGCGGTGGCGAATGCGGTCAGCACCGCTTCCTGGGTGCCGCGGAAGAAGGTGCGTGGCGCCATGCCGCCCATGAACCGGACCCACAGCGGCAACACCACGAGCCCATGCAGGCCCAGCGCCAGCAGCACCGTGAGCACGAACCACAGCAGGCTCCGGATCACATCCCAGCCGAGCTGCGAGGTGAGGTTGAACATGAATGCCGCCACCGCGTACGGCGCCAGCTTGATGAACATCCCGATCAGGTGCATGCAGATCTCGAACAGGCCGTGCAACGCCGACTTGAACGCACGCGTGCCCGGGGTCGGCTTCATCACCAGGCCGATGCCGACCATCAGCGCGAAGAACACGATGCCGAGCTTCTGCTTGTCGTCACCCATCGCGCCGACGATGTTGTGCGGGACGATGTTGACCAGCAGGTCCATCAACCGCAGCTCACTGCCCTTGCTCACGATTTCACCGGTGCGGGCGTTGCTCATCGCCTGTTCGACCAGCGCCGGGTCCATGTGGGTGCCCGGCTGGAACAGGTTGGCGCAGGCCAGGCCGATCCCGACCGCCAACGCGGTCACGACCGCGGTGTAGGTCAGCGTCTTCCAGCCCAGCCTGCCCAGCGATGCAATGTCGCCCAGCTCGGCCACCCCGAGCACCAGCGCGGAGAACATCAAGGGCACCACCAGCATGAACAGCAGGTTGAGGAACACCTGCCCGAACGGCTTGGTCGCGTATTCGATCACCCCCTGGACCCAGGCCGCATCCGCCGCCAGCGCATGCACCGCAAGCCCGGCCAGGGTGCCCAGCACGAAGCCGAACAGGACCTTCACGTGCAGGGGCCACCCACGGGAGGCCACGGGCGAAGCGGAGGCGGCGGAATGCATGGGATGCAACTCGTTGGAGACGAAGCGGCCAGCTTAGCAAACGCGCCCCGGGCTACCGCGGATACAACGGCGGCAGCAGCGACGATGGCGCGCGCCCCCGCATGCGCCAGCGCGGACCTTGCGCGAATGCACCGCGCAGCGCCACCAGCGCGACCGCCGCATCGCCATCGCCCCAACGCGCGGCCTGCAGCCTTTCGATCGCTTCGCGCTGGGCGGTGTCGTCGAGCCTGGCGCGGACGCCGTCGAGGTCATCACCCCGCACGCCGGCTTCGCCGGAAAGTGCCCGCGCGATGGCGGAAAGTTCGCCCTGCCGCAAGGCCTCTGCCAGCGACGGTGACCTCGCAGCCGCTGGCTGCGGCGATGCGCCCGGAACCTCGGCCATGCGCACGCTTGCCCTGCGCGCGCGCGACCACCACCAGGTGAACGCCGCGATCACCGCCAGCGCCACCGCGGCCAGCAACAACCAGCCACGGCGGTCGCGCACGGGCGCCACGGCCGAAGCGCGCGGATCCGGCGTTTCGCCAGCCGTGGCTGGCGCCCGCGGAACTTCGCCGGACCCGACGGGCGCGTCCAGCGCCGGCGAAACCTGCAACTGCAGCGGCGGCAGCATGGCGGTGCGCGCCACCCCCTGCCCTGCGTCCCACCATTCGATGCGCGGGCCCGGCAGGGACAACGCGCCCGGCTTCAACGGCACGATCGCGATGCGCCGGCGCAGGGTGGTGCGCGGGCGGCCCTCGATGAACTGCTCGTCCGCCTGCACCGGGTCGGCGAACACCTGCGCCTGGTCCGTCTCCGCCAATCCCGGCACCGGCACCTGGCTGGCGCGGGCACCGTCGGCGATCGCTTCCAGCTCGACCATCGTCGCCTCGCCCACGCGCGCATCGCGCGGTGACTGCAGGTAACGCAGCCTGAGGTCGCGCAACGGCAGCCACGGCTGCGGCGCGTCGGCCGGGACCGGCCGGACCTGCAGGCGCTGGTCGGGGGCGGCCGCCGCCAGCGGCTCGCGGCCGTCGTCGAAAATGTTGTCGAAGAAGCCGCCCACCGCCTGGCCGTTGAAGCGCGCGCCCGGCACCCGCAGCGGCCCGCTGCGTTCCGGCACCAGCAGGTAGCGACGCTCGACCACGCTGTAGCGACGGCCGCCGATCTCGCGCTGGTACTGGATGTCCGCGCCCACCTGCTCCAGGCTGGCGCCTTCCACCTGGTCCTGGTCGAGCTGGCCCGACAGCACCGGCACCGCCACGTGCAGGCGCACGGCCATGCCCACCGCCTGCTGCACGTAGGGCTGGGTCGCATCGAATTCGGTCTCGACGAAGGCCTCGGCATCACCGCCAGCCTGCTGCACCGTTGGTGGCAGCACGGTGAGCCGCAACGGCGAGGTGCTGGCGTTGCCGACGCGCAGGGCCGGCACGGTGATCACCCCCGGCCCGCGCGGGCGGATGCCGACCGCGAACAGCGACTTCGCCCGTGACTGCCCGTTGACCATCCCGAAGCTGCGGCGCACTGTCTGTCCGGCGATGTCGAACTGCGCCGCCAGCGGACGGTAATCGACCTGCCGTACCGAGGCACTGGTCTCGATGTTGAGGGTCACGGTCTCGCCATACGTGACCTGCGCGCGATCCAGCCAGGCGCGGGTCTGCGCGGACACGCCGGTCACCAGCCCTGGCAATGCGCACAGCGCGACCAGCAAGCCGAAGGCGCGCGCGCGGTTCATTGCCCGAGTCCCTGCCGGCGCTGGTGTTCAAGCTGGAACTTGGCGCGCAGCAGCGCACCGGGGTCGTCCGGCACCCGCTGCAGCTGTGCCTGGTTGGCGATCCGGCGCTCGCGCTGCTCCGGGGTTTCCGCCGGCTGCGGGCGCGGCTGGCCCGGCACCTGCGATTGGCCTTGCTTGCGCAAGGCGTCCTGCATGCGCTGGCGTTGGGCCGCATCCGCCTGCTGCTGTTGGCGCGGATCGGCGGCCTTGTCCTGGCTGCCCTGCCCGGGCTGCCGCGATGGATCGCCCTGCGGCCGGCCCGGCTGCCGGGACTGCTGCGCATCCCGTTGCTGGCCCTGGTCTCGTTGCTGGTCCCCGCCTTGTTGCGGGCCCTGTTGCGACTGCCCGCCCGGCGGCGGCTTGCGCTTGCGCGCCGCATCCACCGCGGCGCGATTCGCGACCGCATCCGGCATCCCCGGCCGCTGCTGCAGGGCGCGGTCGTAGGCGGCGATCGCCTGGTCGTAGCGGCCGGCCTGCGCCAGCGCATTGCCGAGGTTGTACTGGCCCTCGGCACTGGCGTTCCCGGTGAATTTCGCGATCGCCTCCTCGTATTGCTGCCTGCGATACGCGGCCACGCCTTCAAGCATCCGCGCATGCGCCTGCTGGTCGGCGCGGCGCCACAGGCCACTTGCGTCCTGCGCCTGCGCCGGCGGCATCGGCAACCACAACACCAGCAGCAGCATCGCCATCGCCGCGCCGCCGCGCCGGAACAACGGCAGCGCGAACAGCAGCGCGAATGGCAGCAGCCAGGCGCCATCATCGCGCCAGCGGCGACTGGTGCCGCCGCCCGCTGCAGCGGCACCCGCATCCTGCGGATCGAGCACGTCCAGCGCACGCAGGTCGTGGTTACCGGCCGCCAGCGGCTGGTAACGGCCGCCACCGCTGGCGGCGAGGCGTTGCAGGCTGGCGGCGTCGAGCCGCGCATTGCCCAGCCCGCCGGGGGTGTCGAATGCGCCGCCACCCGCAGTGCCCAGACCGAGCGCGGACACCCGGTAGCCGGCGGCGCGCGCGCGCGCGGCCTCGGCGATGGCCTGGCCATCGGCGCGATCGGTGAGCAGCAGGACGTCGCCCTGGGCGAACCCGGCATTGCGCAGCAGCCGCTGCGACCAGGCGATCGCACGGTCGCCACGGTGGCCGTCCGCGGGCATCACGTCCGGTGCCAGCGCATCCAGGAACAGCGCCACGTTGGCGGCATCCTCGGTCAGCGGCGCCACCGTGTAGGCGTCGTCGGCGAAGGCAACCAGCGCCACCTGCCCGCCGGCGCGTTCGCGCAGCAAGGTGGCGATCTTGGCCCGCGCCTGGGCCAGCCGCGAGGGCGGCAGGTCGCGGGCCAGGATGCTGCTGGACAGGTCCAGCGCGACCACCAGCGGCGCCTTTGCCTGCCACAGCGGGTGTTCGGCCTTGCCCACGCTCGGGCCCGCCATCGCGATCACCGCCAGTGCCGCCGCCAACATGCCCGAGCCACGCGCCAGCCGGGCACGCGGCGACCCTTCCGCGGCCACCAGCAGGTGCGGCAACAGGTGCGGATCCACTGCGTCCTGCCACGCGCTGCGCGGTTGCGCGCGCGCGCGCCACCACCACGCCAGCAGCGGCAATGCGAGCAGGCAGAGCAGCCAATACGGGCGCAGGAAATGCACGGGCAGCGCTGCAAGCAGGCCGCTCACCGGCGCCTCCCCACGACCAGCGCCAGCAGGCCAATCCCCAGCGCCCAGGCCAACGGCAGCGGATAGCGCTCGATCTTCGGCCGCACCGCCTGGCCTTGCCGCTGCACCGGTTCCAGCGCGTCGATCTCGGCGTAGATGCCGGCCAGCGCGTCGGTGTCGCGGGCACGGAAGAAGCGCCCGCCGGTCACCGCGGCGATCCGCTGCAAACCCGCCTCGTCCACCTCGTCGCCGCCCATCGGCAGCTGGAAACCGAACACCGACAGCGCGCCGCCATCGCCGCCAAACGCAACCGCGTGGATGCGCACGCCGTTGTCGCGCGCGATCTGCGCCGCCTTCGCCGGGTCAAGGGTACCGGCGGTGTTGACCCCGTCGGTGAGCAGGACCAGCACCCGCTGGCCGTCTGGCTGCTGCTGCAGGCGCTTGGTTGCCAGCGCAATCGCGTCGCCGATCGCGGTGGCGCGGCCGGCCAGGCCGACCACGCTGTCGCCGAGCTGCTCCTGCACGCTGGCGCGATCGAGGGTCAGCGGGGTCAAGGCGAAGGCGCGCTCGCCGAACACCACCAGCCCGACCCGGTCGCCGGCGCGGCGTTCGAGGAAATCTGCCAGCACCGCCTTGGCCGCGGTCAGGCGGTCGACGATGCGCCCGCCGAGTTCCATGTCCTGCTCGCCCATGCTCGCCGACAGGTCGACCGCCAGCATCAGGTCGCGCCCGACCTGCGGCGGGGCGATCGCCGGGCCGAGCTGTTGCGGGCGCGCGGCGGCCACGCACAGCAGGCTCCACGCGAGGAACGCCAGCCACGCAAAGCCGCGTGGCGTCGGCGCAAGTGAACCACCGCTGGCGATGCGCAGCAGGCGGTCGTTCCACGGCACCCGCAACGCCGGCTGCGCACTGCGGCGCGCCGGGACCAGCAGGTGCACCAGCCACGGCAGCGGCAGCGCGAGCAGCATCCATGGCCACGCGAAACCGTCCAGGCCCAGCAGTTCGCGCAGCGCGTTCATGCCCGCATCCAGCGCAGGTAGCGCTCGCGGGCGATGTCGCGCAGCACGGCGCATTCCTGCGCGGCCACCTGCGGGCGGAATCCGCCGTCGCCCAGCAGGCGTCCGGCACCGGTGCTGAACACCGGCCGCGGCATGCCCTCGTCGAGGAAGCGCAGCCACTCGTCCCCCAGCAGGCGGTCGGCACCCGCGTGCTTGCGCCGCGCCGCGCGACGCAGCAGTTCGGACATCGCCGCGACCTGCTGCGCCGGAGTTCCGGCATGCGCCAGCGCGTCGTCGAACAGGCGCAGGATCGCCTCGCGCCGTCGACGCTTCGCCGCCGCCCGCCAACCAAGCAATGTCGCCACGATCACGATCGCACCCAGCAGCAGCCACCAGCCCGGCGCGGGCGGCCACCAGGCCGGCGCTACCCCTTCGTGCACATCGCGCAGCGGCAGCGGCGTCATCGTGGCCTGGGCTTTCGATCGAGCAGTGGTAGCCACGAATCGCTGGGGTCCGCGCTGGACAGTTCCATCGCGCGGATTCCGCACGCCGCCAGTGATTCCAGCGCGGCTTCCAGCGGAATGCCGAATTCGTGCCGCCAGCGCTGGCGGGTGATCGCCGCGTCCAGCCCGAGTTCGACCCGGTCGCCGGCGGCGGATGCGAACGCCAGGCGCGCAGCCGGCGGCGTCCGCTCCAGCGGATCGGTCAGCAGCAGCACGATCACTTCGTGGTGCAGCGCCAGTGCCGTCCAGCGCGCGAGCGGCACCTGGACGATGCTGGCCGCGTCGGCCAGTACCAGCAGCCGGGAACCCGGCCGCAGCAGCCGCCGGGCGTGGTCTAGCGCCACCGCGAGTCCGTCGTTGGCAGCCGGCGGACGGGCGTACCAGCGCACCAGCGCATCCAGCACCCGCAAGGCGCCGCGCGGGCCCGACGCCGGCGTGACCGGCGCCTCACCCGGTCCACTGCGCAGGGCGGCGATGCGGTCGCCGTCGCGCACCGCGATCCACGCCGCCAGCGCGCCGGCACGCGCCGCCTGTGCCGACTTGAAGCGCGTGCGGGTGCCGAAGTACAGCGCCGGGGCGGTATCCGCCACGACCAGGGTGAGCCGCTCGCGCTCGGCCTGGAACAGCTTGGTGTGGGTGCGCCCGCTGCGCGCGGTCAACCGCCAGTCGATGTGGCGGGCATCGTCACCCTGCGCGTATTCGCGCGACTCGGCGTATTCCATGCCGCGCCCGCGCAGGTTCGACAGCGCGTGCCCCTGCAGGCCATGCCGGCCCTCGCGCGCGCCACGGCGACCCTGCACCAGCGCGCGCAAGCCGATCAGCTCCGGCAGCGTGGCCGCGGTCGCGGAGCCGCCTGGCGCGGCATGACCGGTCTCCGACACCGCCGCGCTCAGGGCAGCGGAACCCGCTGCAGCAGCTCGGCGACCAGGCGCTCGCCATCCCAGCCTTCGGCGGTGGCCTCGTAGCTGGGGAGCACCCGGTGGCGCAACACATCGGGCGCCACCGCGCGTACGTCCTCGGGGGTCACGAAGTCGCGCCCGGCCAGCCAGGCACGCGCGCGCGCGCAGCGTTCCAGCGCGATCGAACCGCGCGGGCTTGCACCCCAGGCGATCCGCCGCGCCAACGCAGCGTCGTAGCGCGCGGCATCGCGAGAGGCCAGCACCAGCTCGACCAGGTAGCGCTCCAGTGCCGGCGCCACGTGCAGGTCGAGCACCGCCCGGCGAGCGGCGAACACGTCCTCGATCGGGATCCGCGCGGGCGCCTGCGCGCCAGCCTGCATCGCGCTGCGCGCGCGCGCGCGCGCCAGCCGCAGGATCTCGGTCTCCGCATCGCCATCGGGATAGCCGATCCGCACGTACATCAGGAACCGGTCGAGCTGCGCTTCCGGCAGCGGGAAGGTGCCTTCCTGCTCGATCGGGTTCTGGGTCGCCATCACCAGGAACAGCGCCGGCAGCGGATAGGTCTGGCGGCCGACGGTGACCTGGCGCTCGCCCATCGCCTCCAGCAGCGCGGATTGGACCTTGGCCGGCGCGCGATTGATCTCGTCCGCCAGCAGGATCGGATGGAAGATCGGTCCCGGCAGGAACTCGAAGCGGCCATCCTGGGGGCGCCAGACCTCGGTGCCGGTCAGGTCGGCGGGCAACAGGTCGGGGGTGAACTGGACACGGGCGAAACCGGCATCCAGCCTGGCCGCCAGCGCGCGGATCGCGCTGGTCTTGGCCAGCCCGGGCGCACCCTCGACCAGCAGGTGGCCGTCGGCAAGCAAGGCGATCAGCAGGCGTTCGATCAGTCCCGCCTGGCCGACGATTTCGCGCGCCAGGTCATCGCTCAGGGCGCTGAAGGCCGCGTGCAGGCGTGGAGTATCCGCGGTGGGTGTATCCATGGGGTCCTCGGGTCGCGGCTGGTTCGACCAGCGCTGCAGGCGAAGGTTCGCACGCCCGCGCCCGCAGGTGGGTGAACGTCATGCCGGTGCCGCAAACAAAGCGGGAGCCTTTCGGCTCCCGTATTGCAGTGCGATGCGTCTGATCAGCGCTGGGCGACGCGCATCACCCTCGGCGTCACGAACACCAGCAGCTCGCCCTTCTCCTTGGTGCGACCCTTGTTGCGGAACAGGTTGCCGAGGAATGGCAGGTCACCGAGGAACGGCACCTTGGCGATGTCGGAACGGTCCCGGAACTCGTAGACACCGCCAATCACCACGGTCTGGCCGTCGTCCACCAGCACGGCGGTGGTGACCTCGCGCTTGGCGATCTGCGGCACGTCGCCGAACGTACCGACGCTCACGAAGCCCTCCAGTTCATCCTTCTTGACGGCCAGGTTCATGAACACGCGGCCGTCATTGGTGATGGTCGGGGTGACCTTGAGCTCAAGCAACACCTCCTTGAACTCAACCGTCGGCACGTTATTGCTCTGGCCGCCGGTGACCGTCAGGTAGCCGATTTCCTGCCCCTGGCGGATCACCGATTCCTTCTGGTTGCTGGTCACGATGCGCGGATTGGAGATCACCTCGCCACGACCCTGCTCCTGGATCGCCGACAATTCGACATCGAGCAGGTACCCGGCATTGAGGATGGACAGCGCCAGCGAACCGGGTGCATTGGTGGAGCCGAAGATCCCGGCCGCCAGGTTGGTGATCAGGCCGCGCGTGGTCGTACTGCCGACGTAGGTCGGCGGAACGCAACCGCTCGGGTTCGCGCCGCCAAGGCAGGTGTTGTAGGAATTCTCCAAGGCGCGGTTGGTCTGGCTGGCCTGGTAATCCGCGTTCACGTTGGCGGTGTTGGTTTCGAGATCGCCGCTGAAGTATCCGTTCTCGTTGCGACCGCTGATGCCGAACCGCGCACCCAGCTCGCGTGCCACCGATTCGGTGGCGACCACGATGCGTGCCTCGATCACGACCTGATCAACCGGCTTGTCCAGTTTCTGCACCAGGCTGCGGATTTCGGCGACCTTCTGCGGGATGTCGATCACCAGCAGGGTATTGGTGCGCTTGTCGAAGCTGATGCTGCCGCGCGACGACAGGAAACCACGGTCCTGGGAGCTCTGCGCGCTCTGGCCGCCACTGCCGCCCTGCCCGCTGGAATTGCCCTTGCTTCCCTCGGTCAGCAGCTTGGCGATGTCCTCGGCGTTGCCGTAGTTGATCGGCATGTACTCCGTGACCTTTTCGGCACGCTCCTCCAGGCTGATGCGCGCATCCGCCTTGTCCTGCTCGAACTGGGCGATCTCCTTCTGCGGCGCGACCCAGACAACGCTGCCGCTGCGGCGCTTGTCGAGCGACTTGGCCTGCAGGACGATGTCCAGCGCCTGGTCCCAGGGCACGTTTACCAGGCGCAGGGTCACGTTGCCCTGAACGGTATCCGCGGCCACGATGTTGAGGTTCGATTCCTCGGCGATCAGCTGCAGGACGGTGCGCACGGGCACGTCCTGGAAGTTGAAGGTCACCGGGCGCCCGCTGTAGCGGATGCTCGAATCGCTGTCGGTCGCGCCCATCGCGGTGGCGCCCATCGCCGGCGAGGCGGTCTTTGCCGTCGCGACCGGGGTGGCGCGCGGCACGACCTCGACGATGTATTCGTTGCCGCTCTGGTAAGCCATCGACTCGAACGTGCCCTGGGTTCCCAGCACCAGTTGGGTCCCGCTGCTGGTGGCGCGCGCATCGATCCGCTGCACCGGGGTCGCGAAATCGGTGACGTTGATCGGGCGTTGCAGTGATGCGGGCAGCTGCGCGTTGCCGATGTCGACGACCACGCTGGATCCCATGTTGCGCAGGTCGGGGGCCGCGCCGTCGCCGCTGAAGCGCAGGATGAGCTTGCCGGAGCCCCCATCGCCACGCTTGAAGTCGATCGCGGTGACGCTGACCGCGCCAGGCGTGCGCCGGGCCGGATCTGCCATTGCGCCGGTGGCCGACTGCGCCATCGTCGCGGTGGCGACTACCGGCAATGCGCCGGCGCCGGCCGCGTACAAGCCCACTGCCAGCCCGACTGCACAGGCTCCGAGGGACGAGGGGCGCCGCAAAGGCCGCTGCTGCTTGACGTTGGTGACGGTCATTGGTCTATCCCCCAATCAATTGTCTTCGAGCGCCATGGTGGCCGGCCGTTCCAGCCATCCACCCGCGCCATCAGGAACCAGTTCGACCAGTTCGATCCGGTCTTCGTAGACGGCGGTCACCCGTCCATCGCTTTGCCCGAGGTAGGCACCGGGACGCACCCGGTAGGTGACCTTGTCGGGCGCCAGCACCAGCGCCGCCGTAGCGGATCCGGCTCCCAGTGTGCCGACCATGTCGAGGCTGTCCAGCGGGAATTCCTCGAGTGTCTGCTTGCGCCGGCCCGGATCCGGGCGCGGGCCGCTGCCGTTGACCCCGGTAAAAGCCTCGCTGAACGGGTCGCGCAGGTTCTGCGCGGCGTATTCGAACGTCTCGAACTGCTGCATGACCGGCAACGGCTCAAGCGGCGGAGCCGGCTTGGCCCTGACCTCGGCCACCCACTTCTCGAGGTCGCCCCGGCCGCTGCCGCAGCCTGCAAGCGCCACCGCCATCGCGACAATGCCGACCGCCCGGAAGGCTTGGATGCCAATCATTCGCATGTCAGGCCCCTCCAGTGGCGGGCGGGGTGCCCGCGGCGGGCGGCGTCGCCGCGGCGGCCTGCGCCGCGGTCTCGTCTTCATCCAGGTACCGGTAGGTCTTGACCGTGCCGGAAAGCTCAAGCGCGCTGTTCGGGCCGATCCTGGCATTCGGATCGGTCTTGGCATCCTTCGGCTTCAGCGAAATGTCGTGCATGGTCATGATCACCACGCGCGGCAGCGAGGCCACGCCACTCACGAACGCACCGAACTGGTGGTAGGTCCCCACCATCCGCAGCGCGATCGGCTTCTCGGCGTAGAACTCCTTGGGGGTCTCCGGCCCGGGCTGGAACAGCTCGTTCTGGATACCCGTGGCCAGCGCGGTCTGGGAGATGTCGACGATCAGGTCCGGCATTTCGGTCTTGCTCGGCAGCTGGCGCAGCATCTGCTGCAGCTGCTGCTCCATCTGCGCGAGCTGCTGCTTCAGCGGCTCCAGGTTGGCCGCCCGCCCCTGCTTGGTTTCGAACTCGGTGCGCAATTCGACTTCCTGCTTCTGCAGGCCTTCCAGCTCGGTTCGCCGGTCGCGCACGAACAGCCACCAGGCAAGGCCGACGATCAACAGGGCGAGGATCACGCAGAACCCGATCTTGGCATTCCGCGGCCAGGCACCGATGTTGTTGATGTCCAGTTCACGCAGGCTGAGCTTCTTGGTGCTCACGGTGCAGTCCCTCCTGCGACGGGTGCCGCCGCGACATCGGCGGGTGCGGTGGCGGCTGGCGCTGCGTCAGGCTTGCCATCGCCGTCCTCGTCCTTGGGTGCGTTCGGGTTGGCCAGCTTGACCTTGAGGTTGAACTCGTAGGGCAGGCCCGCATTGCCGGCCTTGGCCTCGATGATGTTCAGGTCCGGCCCTGTCATCCAGCCGGAACCTTCGAGGTTGCGCATGTAGGTCGACACCCGCGCATTCGACTGCGAACGCCCGCCCAGGGTCAGGATCTCGCCTTCCTGCTTGATCGAGGTCAGGGTCACTCCGTCCGGGATGGTACGCACCAGCGAATCGAACAGGTGCACCATCTGCGATCGGTTCGCTTGCAGCTGCTCGATCACCTCCTTGCGCGCAAGCAGCTTGCCCTTCTTCTTGTCGAGTTCCTCGATCTCCTTGATCTGGCCATCGACCTTGGTGATCTCGCCGCGCAGGTATTCGTTGCGCCCGGTCTGGCTGCTGATCCGCCCGCTGTACCAGCTGACGATCAGGAACGACACCAGCACCCCGCACAGCGCGGCGAGGCCGAGCATGCCGACGAATTCCTTCTGCCGGGCCTTGCGCCGCTCGGCGCGCCACGGGAGGAGATTGATCCTGGCCATCAGTCGAAGCTCCTCAGTGCGAGCCCGCAGGCGATCAGCAGGGCGGGCGCGTCCTGCGCCAGCGCATGCGCCTGCACGCGTGGCCCGAGGGTCATCTGCGCCAGCGGGTTGGCGACCGTGGTCGCCACCCCCAGCTGCTCCTCGACCATCGCCGCGATGCCCGGGATGGAGGCGCAGCCGCCGGCCAGCACCACGTGGTCGACGCGGTTGAATTCGCTGCCCGCGTAGAAGAACTGCAGCAGGCGGCTGACCTGCTGGACCATCGCTTCCTTGAACGGATCCAGCACTTCGATCTCGTAGCTCTCCGGCAGCCCGCCCTGGCGCTTGGCCAGGCCGGCTTCCTCGTAGCTCAGGCTGTAGCGGCGCATGACCTCGTCGGTGAGCTGCTTGCCGCCGAACACGTTCTCGCGGGTGTAGATGCTGCGACCGCCACGCAGGACATTGAGGGTGGTCATCGTCGCGCCGACATCGACCAGTGCCACCAGTCCGTTGTTCGGCACGTTGATGCTGCCGGCCATGAGCGCGTAGGCGTTCTCGATGGCGAACGCCTCGACATCGATCACCTTCGCGACCAGCCCGCCGACTTCCAGCGCGGAGGCGCGCGCCTCGACGTTCTCCGAGCGCGACGCGGCCAGCAGCACCTGCACCATCTCGGCGTTGCCGGGCATCGGGCCGATCACCTCGAAATCGAGGTTCACTTCCTCGATCGGGTACGGGATGTAGTTGACCGCCTCCAGCTCGATCTGCGACTCCATCTCGTCTTCGTCGAGATCGGAGGGCATCGGGATGGATTTGGTGATCACCGAGGAGCCTGAAACAGCGGCGGCGGCGAACTTGGTGCGGGAGCCGGAGCGCGACACGGCACGGCGGATCGCCTCGCCGACCGCCTCCACCTCGACGATGTTCTTCTCCACCACCGCATTCGGCGGTAGCGGTTCCACGGCGTAGTGCTCGACCCGGTAACGGTCCCCGGTGCGCGCCAGCTGCAGGAGCTTGACCGCGGTCGAACTGATGTCAACGCCGATCAGCGGCGATTGCGTTTTCGTCACGAGACCCACGGTATCTCCCCTTCCCACGGGCGCTTACGCGCACTAGGTGCTTCAGTACATGAATAACGGACTTTTCACACAATGGCAACCCATGTCACTTATCGACCCTGCGCGCCACGCCCGAAATCCCGCCTTCGGTTCGTACCTGCTCTCCCCCTAACGCAGCCCATTGGTCAAACCGGCCGCCCCCTGCATGCCGATCCCCACTGAGGCCTCCTCTATACTCCGCGACCATCAAACCCGCAATCGGAACCTGTGTCGATGCCCCGCCTCCCCCGCACCCTGCGCCTCGTTTTGCTGGGCGGCGTCACGCTTGCGGTGATCGGCGCCATCGCCATCGCGCTCCTGGTCGCCAGCCTGTCCGCCAAGCTGCCGGACGTGCAGGCCCTGCGCACCACCGAATTGCAGGAGCCGATGTACGTGTACGCCAGCGACGGTCGCCTGATGGGCCTGTTCGGGGAAATGCGCCGCTACCCGGTGGACATCAAGGACGTGCCGGAACGTGTCCAGCGGGCGTTCCTGGCCGCCGAGGACGCGCGCTTCTACCAGCACCACGGCGTCGACTACAAGGGCGTGGCGCGGGCAGTCTGGCTGCTGGCGACCACCAGCGACAAACGCGTGCCCGGCGGCTCCACCATCACCCAGCAGGTGGCGCGCCAGTACTTCCTGGACTCCGAGTACAGCTACGCGCGCAAGCTGCGCGAGATGCTGCTGGCGATGAAGATGGAGCGCGAACTCGGCAAGGACGAGATCTTCGGCCTCTACCTCAACAAGAGTTTCTTCGGCAACCGCGCCTACGGGGTGGCGGCGGCGGCCGAGTTCTACTACGGCAAGACCCTTGCCGAACTGACCCTGGACGAGGCCGCGACCCTCGCCGGCACGCCCAAGTTCCCGTCCAGCGGCAACCCGCTGGACAACCCCACCCGCAACCGCGAGCGCCGCGACCACTACATCCTGCCGCGCATGGCCGCGCTGGGTTACATCAGCGCCGCCGAGGCGGAGGCCGCGAAGGCGGTTCCGATGCACGCGAGCCCGCACGAGCGCCCGATCGAGGTGCATGCCCCCTACGTGGCGGAGATGGTGCGCCGGGAGATGATCGCCCGCTTCGGCGAAGACGTGGTCAGCAAGGGCTATCACGTCACCACCACCATCGACCCGGTGCTGCAGGCCGCGGCGGACAAGGCGGTGGCCGACGGGATGCGCGTGTACGACCATCGCCACGGTTGGCGCAAGCCCGATCGGCAGGTCGAGATACCGGCCGATGCCGACCCCATGGCGATCGCCCGGCTGCTGCGCAACACGCCCGCGCAAGGCGGCCTGCTGCCGGCGGTGGTGGTCGGCAGCGGCAGCGATGGCGTGCGGGTGGTGCTCGCCGATGGCAGCGAGGTGACCCTGGGCAGCAGCGCGACCGGCTGGACCGGCAAGAGCGCCAGCGCGCTGGCGCAACGCGGCGACGTGGTGCGCGTGCGCCGCGGCAATGCCGACAAGCCTGGAGCAGCGCCGGAATGGGTGATCGACCAGATTCCGCGCGCGCAGACCGCGCTGGTGTCGCTGGATGCCGACACGGGGGCCTTGCGCGCACTGGTCGGCGGCTTCAGCTATGCCGGCAACAAGTTCAACCGCGCGACCCAGGCGCGCCGGCAGCCGGGTTCCAGCTTCAAGCCGTTCCTGTACGCGGCCGCATTCGAACGCGGCTTCAACCCGGCCTCGATCGTGCTGGACGCACCGGTGGTGTTCAAGGATCGCGCCGGCCACACCTGGCGTCCGCAGAACGACAGCGGCAACTTCGCCGGCCCGATGCGCGTGCGCGAGGCGCTGGTGCAGTCGCGCAACCTGGTGTCGGTGCGCCTGCTGGATGCAATCGGCGTCGAATACGCGCGCCGCTACATCAGCCATTTCGGCTTCGAGGAACAGCGGCTGCCGCCGAACCTGTCGATGTCGCTGGGGACCGCGTCGCTGACCCCGCTGTCGGTCGCGCGCGGCTATGCGGCCTTTGCCAATGGCGGCTTCCTGGTCACGCCATGGTTCATCGACAGCGTCCGCGACCGCAGCGGCAAGGATGTCTTCAGGGAGAAGCCGGCGACCGCCTGCCCGTCCTGCGCGCTGGTGCAGGCGCCCGGCCAGCCGGTGGCCACGGTGGTCCAGTCCACCACGGTCGACGGCTTCGACTTCGGACCCGCCGGTGGCACACCGGGCGCTGCCGCGCCGCCGGCGCAGGCCGCCACGGTCTCGAAGCCGAGGCCGGCCCGGCCGGTGGATCCGGCGATGGTGGTGGCGCCGCGCGCGATCGACCCGCGGGTTGCGTGGCAGCTGCAGTCGATGATGCGCGACGTGGTCAAGCGCGGCACCGCCACCGATGCCCGCGTGCTCGGCCGCGAGGACGTCGGCGGCAAGACCGGTTCCACCAACGACCACCGCGACGCCTGGTTCTCCGGGTTTGGCGGCCCCTACGTCACCACCGTCTGGGTCGGGCGCGACGACTTCAAGTCGCTGGGCTACCGCGAATACGGGGGCAAGGCGGCATTGCCGATCTGGATCAGCTACATGAAGACGGCGCTGAAGGAGCAGCCACCGCGCGACCTCGAGCCGCCGGCGGGGATGGTCGAGGTCAAGGCAAATGGCGTGGTCGAGTGGCTGAAGGTGGAAGACCAGGAGCGCATCCAGGACGAACTGGATGCGATGCCCGACCAGGACGCGCAGCCGGACGAGGAAGCGTTCGACATCTTCTGATCGATGTCCGCCGCCAGCGCCACGGCGGCGCGCAGCCCGCTGGTGCGCTGCCGGCCTTGCTCGGGTACAGTCGGGGCAGGCCGCACCGGGGACGCGCGATGCACAACACCCGCCCGCATGCCAGGGTCCACGCGCACACCCATGCGCAGACCCGGACCCGCGAACGCCGCCAGCACCTGGCGTTCGAGGCGGCGAGGCTGATGGCCGAAGGCGGCATCCGCGACTACCACCAGGCCAAGCTCAAGGCCGCGCAGCGGCTTGGCATCCATGACGATGCCTCGCTGCCGCGCAACTGCGAGATCGACGAGGCGCTGCGCGAGTACCAGCGCCTGTTCCTCGGCAGCGGCCAGGCCCGCGAGCTGCGCCGCCGCCGTGAAGCGGCCTTGCGCGCGCTGGAGTTCTTCCACGCATTCGAGCCGCGGCTGGTCGGCCCGGTGCTGGACGGCACTGCCGACGCCAATGCCGCGGTCGCCCTGCACCTGCACGGGGACGATGCCGACGCGGTGCCGCGCTGGCTGGACCAGCATGGAGTGCCGGCGCAAGCGCGCAGCCGCCACCTGCGGCTGGACCGCGAGCGCGCCGCCGACTTCCCGGTCTGGCTGTTTTCCGCGGAAGACCTCAGCTTCGACGCCACCGTGCTGCCGGCCGACGTGCTGCGGCAGGCGCCGCTGTCGGGGGTCGACGGCAGGCCGATGCGCCGCGCATCCGCCGCGCAGCTGCGGATGCTGCTGGCCGAGGACGAGATCGCGGGCTACGAAGCCCTGCCCTGAACCCGTCTTGCCACGCCCGTAACGCAAGGCGCCCCGCGATGCGGGGCGCCCGTTCGTTGCGCGATGCCCGCTGCGGTCAGCGCGCGCCGATGTCCACGAAGTCGCGGTTGGCGGCACCGGTGTAGATCTGGCGCGGGCGGCCGATGCGGTTTTCCGGGTCCTCCTGCTGCTCCAGCCAGTGGCTGACCCAGCCGGCGGTGCGCGCGATCGCGAACATCACCGTGAACATCTCCACCGGGATGCCGAGCGCCTTGTAGATGATGCCGCTGTAGAAATCGACGTTCGGGTAGAGCTTGCGCTGCACGAAGTAGTCGTCCTTCAGCGCCGCCTCTTCCAGCCGCATCGCGACCTCCAGCAGCGGGTCGTTGACGCCGAGGTCGGCCAGCACCTTGTGGCACATCTCGCGGATGATCTTCGCGCGCGGATCGAAGTTCTTGTACACGCGATGGCCGAAGCCCATCAGGCGGAAGCCGGACTCCTTGTCCTTGGCCTTGTCGATCGCGGAGCGGACGTCCTCCGGGCGGCCGATCTCGGCCAGCATCTTCAGCACCGCCTCGTTGGCGCCGCCATGCGCCGGGCCCCACAGCGCGGCCACGCCGGCGGCGACGCTCACATACGGATTGGCGCCGGTCGAGCCGACCAGGCGCACGGTCGAGGTGGATGCGTTCTGCTCGTGGTCCGCGTGCAGGATGAACAGCAGGTCCATCGCCTTGGCCGCGACCGGATTCAGCTCCAGCGGCTCGCTCGGCACTTCCTTCATCATGTGCAGGAAGCGGGTGGTGTATTCGAGGTTGTTGCGCGGGTAGCGGATCGGCCAGCCGATCGAGTAGCGGTAGCAGGCGGCGGCGATGGTCGGCACCTTGGCGATCAGGCGAACCGCGGCAAGGCGGCGCTGCTCGGGATCCTCGAGGTCGAGGTCGTTGTGGTAGAAGCTGGCCAGCGAACCCAGCATGCCGGTCAGCATCGCCATCGGATGGGCGTCGTGGCGGAAGCCGTAGAGGAAGGTGCGGAACGCCTCGTGCATCATCGAGTGATGCGTCACCTCGTGCTCGAACTTCGAGAACGCGCCGGCGTTCGGCAGCTCGCCATGCATCAGCAGGTAGGCGACCTCGAGGAAACTGGACTTCTCGGCCAGTTGCTCGATCGGGTAACCGCGGTACAGCAGCACCCCGGCATCGCCGTCGATGTAGGTGATCGCGGACTTGCAGCTGGCGGTGGCGCCGAACCCGGGGTCGTAGGTGAAGCAGCCGGTTTCCCTTGGCAGGCGGGCGATGTCGATGCAGGGCTGGCCCAGGGTCGGGTGCAGCAGCGGCATGGCCACGGACTTGTCGCCGGCGTTGAGGGTGATCTGGTCGGGTTGGCTGTTGCCTGATTGAGTCACGGATTCGCTCCTGTGGGGTCCGCACGGCGTCGCCGGCCCGCAGGCCATGCGCCGCCGCATGGGAAGCCGAAATTATCGCACAGGCGAAACCGAGCCCGGACTCGGACGAAAGTCGAATGCAGGGCCCGCCGGGATCCGACCCGGCACGGCCGGAAACAAAACGGCCACCGCAAGGGTGGCCGTTCGGGAACTGCGCTGGCAGGCGCTTACTTCTGGTAGCGCTTGCGGAACTTGTCGACGCGGCCGCTGGTGTCGATCACCTTGTTCTGGCCGGTGTAGAACGGGTGCGAGGACGACGACACTTCCACCTTGATCAGCGGATATTCGTTGCCGTCCTCCCACTTCACGGTTTCCTTGGAGGCAAGCGTGGAGCGGGTCAGGATCTTGAAGTCCGAGGTCACGTCCTGGAAGACGACTTCGCGGTATTCGGGATGGATGCCGGCTTTCATGGCGTAAACCTGAGTTGGAGCGGGACAGAGCCGCGCATTATAGGGGCATGCGTGGCACCCGCGCAAGTCATCCTGTCGCCGCCAGCGCGCGCTCGATCAGGCCCTCGAACCGCGCCTGGTCGTAGCGCATCAGGATCGCGGCGTTGTCGGGGCGACCGTGGCGCCGGTTCCAGTCGACGATGGTGGCACCGCGGCTGTGGCGGCCCTCAAGCTCCACCGCCAGCGGCCGCTCCAGCACCTCCAGCGCGCCTTCGGGCTCCAGCGCGTGGGCCATCGCCAGCGCATCGGCGGCGTGCCAGCGCTCGCCGCGGCCGGCCCGCGACCATGCCCGGTTGTGCGCCGAGATGCTGGCGTAGAACGCCGCCCGCGGCGAGTCCGCCGCCAGCCAGCGTTCGGCGTCCGCATGCAGGAAGCCGTGCGCGATCACCGCTTCCCAGTCCGCGACGTCGATCCGGGGAAACGCGGTGAACACGATGTGCGCCGCTTCCGGGTCGAACGCGATGTTGAATTCCGCCGCGGCGCTGATGTTGCCGTGCGCGCTGACCGCCCCGCCCATGACCACGCAACGGGCCACGCGGTCCGGCAGGGTCGGGTCCAGCTTCAGCGCCAGCGCGACATTGGTCAGCGGGCCCAGCGCCACCAGCAGCAGCTTGCCGGCATGCGCATGCGATAGCCGCAGGATCGCCAGCGCGGCATGCTCGGACTCGGCGGCGCGCGCCGCGGGCGCATGGCCGGTGTCGCCGAAGCCATCGCGGCCGTGCACGAACGCCGCGTCCTCGGCCGGGTGCAGCAACGGGTCGGCGGCGCCGGCGAACACCGGCACGTCCACCCCGCAGACCTCGCACAGCTTCAGCGCGTTGGCCACGGTGTGGGCGAGGCCGACGTTGCCGGCGGCGATGGTCAGGCCGACCACCTGGTGGCGGCGGTCGTTGAACGCCATCAGCAGGGCCAGCGCGTCGTCCACGCCGGGGTCGGTATCGATCAGCAACGGAATGCGCGGGTTCGTCATCGGCCGATTATGGCGCCTCACGCCGACGCGTAGCGTGCGGCGCCGCCGACCCAGCGCTGGACGACCGCCGCGGCGGTCGCCGGCGCTGCCTGCAGCAGCTGGTCGGCCAGTGCATGCACGCGCGGCAGCAGGTCGGCATCGCGGGCGAGGTCGGCGATCCGGAATGCCGCAAGTCCGGTCTGGCGGGTGCCCAGCAGTTCGCCCGGGCCGCGCAACTGCAGGTCCTTCTCGGCGATCTCGAAGCCGTCGTTGCTGCGCCGCAGGGTGTCCAGGCGCTCGCGCGCCATCGCCGACAGCGGCGACTGGTACAGCAGCACGCAGCTCGAGGCCGCGCTGCCGCGCCCGACCCGTCCGCGCAGCTGGTGCAACTGCGCAAGGCCCAGCCGCTCCGCGTTCTCGATCACCATCAAGGACGCATTCGGCACGTCCACCCCGACCTCGATCACCGTGGTCGCCACCAGCAGGCCCAGCTCGCCCTGCTTGAAGGCGCGCATCGTCGCCTGCTTGTCCGCGGCCTTCTGGCGCCCATGCACCAGCCCGATGCGCAGTTCCGGCAGCGCCAGCGTCAGCGCCTCGAAGGTGGATTGCGCGGCCTGCGCGACGACTTCGTCGGAGTCGTCGATCAGGGTGCATACCCAGTAGGCCTGGCGACCCTCCGCGCAGGCAGCGCGGATGCGCTCGATCAGCTCCGGCCGGCGTTCGGCGGCGAGGGCGATGGTGGTGACGGGGGTGCGCCCGGGCGGGAGTTCGTCGATCGCGGAGACGTCGAGGTCGGCGTATGCCGACATCGCCAGCGTGCGCGGGATCGGGGTGGCAGTCATCACCAGCTGGTGCGGCACCGCGTCGCGCTGGCCCTTGTCGCGCAGGGCCAACCGCTGGTGCACGCCGAAGCGGTGCTGTTCGTCGACGATCGCCAACGCCAGGTCGTGGAAGGCCACGCCCTCCTGCATCAGCGCATGGGTGCCGACCACCACCTGGGCGGCGCCGGATGCCACCTGCGCAAGCGCCTGCGCACGGGCCTTGCCGGTGACCTTGCCGGCCAGCCAGCACACGCGCACGCCAAGCGGCTCGAGCCAGCCGCGCAGGTTGGCCAGGTGCTGCTCGGCCAGCAGTTCGGTCGGCGCCATCAGCGCGGCCTGGCGGCCCGCCTCCACCGCCAGCAGCGCCGCCATCGCCGCGACCACGGTCTTGCCGCTGCCGACGTCGCCCTGCACCAGCCGCAGCATCGGCCGTGGCTGCGCCAGGTCGTCGCGCACCTGCGCATAGACGCGCTGCTGCGCGCCGGTCAGCGCGAACGGCAGCGATGCACGCAGGCGTTCGACCAGTGCCCCCTTGCCGCGCAGCGGGCGCGCGCCAAGCTGCTGCAGGGCGATGCGCTGGCGGCGCAGGCTCAACTGGTGGGCCAGCAATTCCTCCAGCGCCAGCCGCCGTTGCGCAGGATGCAGGCCGGCCTGCAGCGCGGCCACGTCGGCGTCGCGCGGCGGCCGATGCAGGGTCACGAGGGCGTCGCGCAGGCCCGGCAGCTGCAAGGCATCGCGCACCTCCAGCGGCAACAGCTCCAGCGTATCGGCATCCGGCAAGCGCTCCAGCGCAAGCCCGACCAGCTTGCGCAGGTTGGCCGGGCCGATGCCCTCGACCTCCGGATACACCGGATCCAGCGCCTCGCCGAGGCCGTGTTCGCCTTCGCCGAGGACGCGGTAGCTGGGATGCACCATCTCCAGCCCGTGCTGGCCCGGCCGCGGGGTGCCGTACGCACGCACCCGCGTGCCCGGCGCGAACTGCGCCGCCTGCTGCGCACGGAAATGGAAGAAGCGCAGCACCAGGGTGGCGCGCGACTCGTCGGACAGCGCCACCCGCAGCATCGGCCGGTAGCGGAAGCCACGCTCCACCGCCTCGACCCTGCCTTCCACCTGCACCGCGACGCCCGCCTGCAACTGCCGGATCGGCGCCAGCGAGGTGCGATCCTCGTACTGCCGCGGCAGGTGCAGCCACAGGTCCTGCAGGGTCAGCAGGCCGCGTGCGGCGAGCTTCTCCGCCAGCGCCGGGCCGACGCCGGGCAGCGATGCCAACGGGGCCGCACCGGAGGCGGCAAGGGTGGGGCCGGCGCGTGCGCTACGAACCACGAATCAGGGCAGGACCATCATCGCGTCGACCTCGAACACCGCGCCCTTGGGCAGCGCCGGTACCTCGATGGTCGAGCGCGCCGGGTACGGTGCGGCGAAGTACTCGGCCATCACCGCATTGACCGCGCCGAACTGCGACAGGTCGGTGAGGTACAGGCCGACCCGGGCGATGTCGTCCATGCTGCCGCCGGCCGCTGCGCAGACCGCCTCCAGGTTGTCGAACGCACGCCGTGCCTGGACCGTGATGTCGCCCTCGACCAGGTTGCCGGTGGCCGGATCCAGCGGGATCTGGCCGCTGAGGAACACCAGGTTGCCGGCGCGGGTGGCCTGCGAATACGGGCCGATCGCGGCGGGTGCATGGTCGCTGTGGATGGGGGTGCGGGGCATGTCGTCGGCTCCAACGAAAGGGGATGCTGCATTGTAGGAGTCGCGCAAGCCGCGACCGCACTTCCCGGGGAATCGGTCGCGGCTTGCGCCGTTCCTACAGGCGCTGCACGCCGTGGACCACGTTGAGGCGGCGGATCCGCCGGATCACGTCCGCCAGGTGCTTGCGGTCCGCGACCTCGATCGCGAAGCGGATCACCGCGACCCGGGTGTCGCGCTCGAGGTATTCGACGCGGTCGATGTTGGATTCCGCATGTGCGATCGCGGCGGCGACCTGGGCCAGCACGCCAGGTCGGTTCTCGACCTCGATCCGCAGCGCGGCGTCGAAATCCCCGCTGACCTGGCGGTCCCAGCCGATCTGCACCCAACGCTCCGGCGACTTGCGGTACTCACCGACGTTCGGGCACTCCAGGCGGTGCACCACGATGCCCTTGCCGGCCGTGTGGTAGCCCATGATCTCGTCGCCCGGGATCGGCATGCAGCATTGCGCGAAGCTCACCACCCCGCGCTCGGCGCCGGTGATCAGGATCCGTTCCTGCGGCACCGCCTGCGCGGAACGCAGCAGGTCGGGCTCCTGTTCCGGCGTTGCCAGCGCCTGCGCCACCTGCGCCGGCATGCGGTTGCCGAGGGCGATGTCGGCCAGCAGCGCCTCCAGCCGCGGAAAGCGGCTCTCGGCGAGGTAGGCGTCCAGCAGGATCGGTGGCAGCCGGTCGAGCGAGGTGCCCAGGGTGCCCAACGCGCGGTCCAGCATGCGATGGCCAAGCTGCACCGCGTCCTCGTGCTCGAGGTGCTTGAGCTGGTGGCGGATCGCGGTGCGGGCCTTGCCGGACACCACGAATTCCAGCCACTGCGGCGCCGGTGCGGCGGACTTCGCGGTGATGATTTCAACGCTCTGGCCGCTGGCCAGCTTGGCGCGCAGCGGCGCCAGCTTCCTGTCCACCCGCGCCGCCACCGCGTGGTTGCCGACGTCGGTATGCACCGCGTAGGCGAAATCCAGCGCGGTGGCGTTGCGCGGCAGGGCCAGGATGTCGCCCTTCGGGGTGAACAGGTAGACCTCGTCCGGGAACAGGTCGACCTTCACGTTCTCCAGGAATTCCAGCGACGAGCCGGTGCCGCGCTGGCTCTCCACCAGGTTGGCGATCCACGCCGACGCCCGCCCCTGCGCGCTGTTGCCGGGGTCCTCGCCGTGCTTGTAGGCCCAGTGCGCTGCGACCCCGCGCTCGGCGACCAGGTCCATCTCGCGGGTGCGGATCTGCACCTCGATCGGCGAGCCGTAGGGCCCGAACAGCACCGTGTGCAGCGACTGGTAGCCGTTCGCCTTGGGGATCGCGATGAAATCGCGGAAGCGCCCGTCCAGCGGCTTGTACACCGAATGCACCACCCCCAGCGCGTGGTAGCACTCCGCCACCGAGTTGGCCACCACCCGGAACCCGAACACGTCCATCACCTGGGCGAAGCTGCGGTGCTCGGCGCGCATCTTGGTGTAGATGCTCCACGGCGTCTTGATGCGCCCGACCAGGCGATGCTCGACCTTCTCCATCGCCAGCTTCTGCGCCAGCTGCGCCTCGATCTTCGCCAGCGCCTCGCGCCGCACCAGCGGCTGGCTGCGGATGCGCTTTTCGATCACCGCGTGCCGCCACGGATGCAGCGCGCGGAACCCCAGGTCCTGCAGCTCGGACTTGATCAGGTTCATGCCCAGCCGCTGGGCGATCGGCGCGTAGATGTCGAGGGTCTCGCTGGCGATGCGGCGGCGCGAGTCGACCGACTGCGCGCCCAGCGTACGCATGTTGTGCAGGCGGTCCGCCAGCTTGATCAGGATCACCCGCAGGTCGCGCGACATCGCCAGCAGCATCTTGCGGAAGCTCTCGGCCGCCGCTTCCTGGCGATCGGCGAAGTGCAGCTTGTCCAGCTTGGTGACGCCATCGACCAGCCCGGCCACGGTCTCGCCGAACTGGGTGGCGATGTCGGCCCGCGACAGCGGGGTGTCCTCGATGGTGTCGTGCAGGATCGCCGCGACCAGGGTCTCGACGTCGAGGCCCTGCTCGGCCAGCACCTGCGCCACCGCCACCGGATGGGTGATGTAGGGCTCGCCGGACTTGCGCAGCTGGCCGACGTGGGCAGAGGCCCCCACCGCCCATGCCCGCCGCAACAGCGCGCGCTGCGCCTCCGGCAGGTAGTCCGCCGCACGCTCCAGCGCCTGCACGTAGTCCGGCACCGCCGCGTCTTCAGGCGCGGGCGGCGTTGGCAGGGCAAGGGCGGGATCGCCGGGACTCATGGCCCGAGCGTACCCGCCTCCCCGGTCGCCGGCAAACCGGGCCGCGCAAACGAAAACGGCCCCGCAGGGCCGTTTCCAGTACCGGTCGCCGGGCGCCGGCGGGCGATCAGTCGTCGCCCTTCATGTCGTCGTCGCCAGCCACCACTTCGGCGGCGGCCCATTCCAGCGCCTCGCGCTCCTTGCGCTCGCGCTCCGACTTCTCGACCGCGTCGATGTAGCCGAGGTCGATCTCGCGCGCGGCGATCTCGCGCAGCGCGAGCACGGTGGGCTTGTCGTTGGCTTCGCTGTTGTCCAGCTTCGGCTCCACGCCGCCGGCCAGCTGGCGCGCGCGCTTGGCGGCCATCATCACGAGCTCGAAGCGGTTGTCGACCACTTCCAGGCAATCTTCGACGGTAATACGGGCCATGTCTGTCCTGCGACCTGTTGGCCGCCGCGTGGTTCAAGGGGGCGCCAAGTCTAGCCGCAGGACGCGGCAACCGCAAGCCGCCGCCTTGAAAATCAGAAACTTAGCGCGTTCAGCCGGGCTGGCCGGGGTCGTCCGCCAGCAGCGAGGTGATCAGCCGGGCATGCCGCGCCACCTGCGCGTCCTTGCGTAGCCGGCTGGCGGTGAAGATGCTGCACATCTCGCCGACCGCGGTCTCGAAGTCCTCGTTGACGATCACGTAGTCGAATTCGCCGTAGTGGCTCATCTCGTCGCGCGCGGCGGCCAGGCGCTGGGCGATGACCTCCTCGCTGTCCTGCCCGCGCTTGCGCATGCGCGTCTCCAGGGCGGCGCGCGAGGGCGGCAGGATGAATACGCTGACCGCATCCGGGATCCGCGAACGCACCTGGCGCGCACCCTGCCAGTCGATCTCCAGCAGCACGTCGCGCCCGGCCATCAGCTGCGGCTCCACCGACTGCCGTGCGGTGCCCTTCCAGTCGCCGTGCACGCGCGCGTGCTCGAAGAAGTCGCCGGCGGCGACCATCGCCTCGAACTCGTCGGCGCTGATGAAGTGGTAGTGCTCCGCATGCCGTTCGCCCGGCCGCGGCTGCCGCGACGTGAACGAGATCGACAGGCTGATGTTGTGGTCGCGCGCGAGCACCGCGTTGACGATGCTGGATTTCCCGGCACCCGACGGGGCGGCGACGATGTACAGGGTTCCGCGCATGGGCTACTCGATGTTCTGGATCTGTTCGCGGACCTGGTCGATCAGGACCTTCAGCTCCACCGCGGCGTTGCTGGTGCGCGCGTCGACCGACTTGCTGCCGAGGGTGTTGGCCTCGCGGTTGAATTCCTGCAGCAGGAAATCCAGGCGCCGGCCGACCGGCTCCTTGCCGCCCTTGAGGATGCGGCGCAGCTCGGCCAGGTGGCTGTCGAGGCGGTCCAGCTCCTCGTCCACGTCGAGCTTCTGCAACCACAGCACCAGCTCCTGCTCGATGCGCCCCGGGTCGGCGGGCTGCGACAGGTCGGCCAGGCGGGCCTCGAGCTTGTGCCGCTGGCCGGCGCGGATCAGCGGCACCAGGGTGCGCACGTCGGCGGCGATCCCGGCGATCGCCGCGGCGCGTTCGCCGATCACCGCGGCGAGCTTGCCGCCCTCGCGCTCGCGGGTGGCCACGAAGTCGGCAAGCACGACGTCGAGCAATGCCAGCACCTCGCGCTGCAGCGCCTCCTGGTCGAGGCCTCGGCCCTGCAGCACGCCCGGGTACTGCAGCAGCTCGGTCAGGCTGGTGCGCAGCCCGGGGAAGCGCTGGGCCAGGTCGAGGTTGAGCCGCGAAAGTTCACCGACCAGGGCCTCATTGAGGTGCAGGCCGGCATCCGATTCCGGGGCGCGCAGGCGCATCGCCAGGTCCAGTTTGCCGCGCGAGATCCGCGCACCGATGCGCTCGCGCAGGATCGGCTCGAACGCGCGCAGTTCCTCGGGCAGGCGCAGCCCCAGTTCGAGGAAGCGGTGGTTGACCGCACGCAACTCGCAGCCCAACACCCCCCATTCGGTGCTGCGCTCGCCGGAGGCGAAGGCGGTCATGCTGCGGATCATGCGGAGTCCAGGGGCACGGGAACGCGAATGGTAATCTAGCGCCCCGCTGATTTCCGGCATCTCCCACGGATCGCCCCCGATGTCCTTCTCCCGTCCCAGCGGACGCGCGCCCGAGCAGATGCGCGCGGTTTCGATCACCCGCGGCTACACCCGCCACGCCGAAGGCTCGGTGCTGGTGGCGTTCGGCGACACCCGGGTGCTGTGCACCGCCAGCGTCGAGAACCGCGTGCCAGGCTTCCTGCGCGGCAAGGGCGAAGGCTGGATCACCGCCGAATACGGCATGTTGCCGCGCGCCACCCACACCCGCGGCGACCGCGAGGCCGCGCGTGGCAAGCAGGGCGGGCGCACGCTCGAGATCCAGCGCCTGATCGGCCGCTCGCTGCGTGCCTGCGTCGATCGCGCCGCGCTCGGCGAGCGCACCATCACCCTCGACTGCGACGTCCTGCAGGCCGACGGCGGCACCCGCACCGCCGCCATCACCGGCGCCTATGTCGCGCTGGTGGACGCGGTGCGCTGGCTGCGGGCGAAGAAGGAGATCGCCAGGGACCCGGTCATCGGCGCGGTCGCGGCGGTGTCGGCCGGGGTGTATCGCGGCGTGCCGGTGCTCGACCTCGACTACCCCGAGGACAGCGACTGCGACACCGACATGAACGTGGTGATGAACGACGGTGGCGGCTTCATCGAACTGCAGGGCACCGCCGAGGGCCATGCGTTCCGCCGCGACGAGCTGGATGCCCTGCTGGCGCTCGCCGAGCGCGGTTGCGGCGAATTGTTCGCGGCGCAACGGGCGGCGCTCGCCACGCCTTGAAACTGGTCCTCGCCAGTTCCAACGCCGGCAAGCTCGCGGAGTTGCGCGGGCTGCTCGGCGACGGCTTCGAGCTGCACGTGCAATCCGAATTCGGGGTCGCCGATGCCGCGGAAACCGGCCTGTCGTTCGTCGAGAACGCGATCCTCAAGGCCCGCCACGCGGCGCGCGCGACCGGCGTGCCGGCGCTCGGCGACGATTCCGGCCTGTGCGTGGACGCCCTGCATGGCGCGCCCGGCCTGTATTCCGCGCGCTATGCCGGGGCGCATGGCAACGACGAAGCGAATATCGACAAATTGCTGCATGAACTGGATGGCGTCGATGACGCGCGACGCGGCGCCCGTTTCGCCTGCGTGCTGGCACTGGTGCGCGATGCCCACGATCCGCAACCGCTGCTCGCCGAGGGCACCTGGCACGGCCGGATCCTGCGCGAACGCCGCGGCGACGACGGCTTCGGCTACGACCCGGTGTTCTTCTCGCCGGCGCATGGCTGCAGCGCCGCGGAGCTACCGGCGACGATCAAGGGGCGCGACAGCCATCGCGGCCTGGCACTGGCGAAATTGCGCGCGTTGCTGCTGGCGTGATGCTCGCCACGCCGCCACTGTCGCTGTACGTGCACCTGCCGTGGTGCGTGCGCAAGTGCCCGTACTGCGATTTCAACTCGCACGAACAACGCGGGGCGCTGCAGTTCGAGGCGTATGTCGATGCATTGATCGCCGACCTCGACCACGACCTGCCGCTGGCATGGGGCCGCACCGTGCAGACCGTGTTCTTCGGCGGCGGCACGCCCTCGCTGTTCCCGCCGGCGGCGATCGACCGTTTCCTGCAACTGGCCAGCGCGCGCCTGCGCTTCGCCCCGAACGCCGAGGTCACCCTGGAAACCAATCCGGGCACGGTCGAGCACGGCCCGTTCGCCGGCTATCGCACGGCCGGGGTGAACCGCCTGAGCTTCGGCGTGCAGAGCTTCGACGATGGCTGCCTGCAGCGCCTCGGCCGCATCCATTCAAGCGGCGACGCGGAGCGCGCGGTGAAGGCCGCGCAGGATGCCGGCTTCGACAACTGCAACCTCGACCTGATGTATGCGCTGCCGCAACAGACGCTGGCGATGGCGGAGCACGACGTCGAACGCGCGATCGCGCTGCAGCCGACCCACGTCAGCCATTACCAGCTGACGCTGGAGCCGAACACGGTATTCGCCGCGCGGACCCCGCCCGGGATCCCCGACGAGGACGGCGCATGGGACATGCAGGAGGCCTGCCAGGCACGCCTGGCCGGGGCCGGCTTCGCCCAGTACGAGGTCAGCGCGTATGCGCGCGAAGGCCGGCAATGCGCGCACAACCTGAACTACTGGCGGTTCGGTGACTACCTCGGGATCGGCGCCGGCGCGCACGCGAAGCTCACGCTGGGCGCCAGCCAGCAGGTCCTGAGGCGCTGGAAGGTCAGGCATCCCGGCGAGTACCTGCTGAAGGCCGGCACCGCCGCCGCGGTCGGCGGCGACGACTTCCTCGACGCCCAACGGCTGCCATTCGACTTCATGCTGAACGCGCTGCGCCTGAACGACGGCGTGCCGATGGCGATGTTCGAGGCCCGCACCGGCCTGCCGCGCGCGGCCATCGCCGATACCCTGGCGGTCGCCCGCGACCGCGGCTGGCTGGAAGCCGAGGACGACTGGCTGCGTCCGACCGAGCTTGGCCGCCGCTTCGGCAATGACGTGATTGGCCTGTTCCTGCACTGAATGCCGTGGATTGAGGCATTGCCGCTTCGCGCATACCATTGATCGGATTGCCGACGCGTTGGGGGACGCCGATGGTTGCTAACGGTTCCACACAGCTCTCAGCCACACCGAAGACGCTGGCCGCGATGACGCTGCCGCGGCGGGTACGGCGTGCGCTGGAAAACCAGTTGCAGACCGCCAACGCCGACCTCAACCGGCAACTGCAGGTCGTACTGCAGGAAACCGGGCTGGAGCTGGGCCGGCAGGCGGAACACGCGAGCGACCACAACGTGCAGGCGTCGCTGTTCGAATCCATCCGCAAGCTGCGCGGCGCCGAGGCGGGCTTCTCGGATCAGTTCGCGCGGAGCCTCGAGGCGACCCTTGCGGCCCTGCGCGCACCGCGCGTGTCGCGCCGGCTGGAGGAACTGGCATTGCCCGCGCAGGGCCTGAGCCTGGTCGAGGACGTGGAGATGGACGAAGGCGCGGTGCTCGGCAGCATCGCGGCGCGCGGCGATTCGCGCAACAGCCTGGCACTGCAATTGATGGGGTATCGCTTCGGGGTGCTTGCCGGCGGTCCGGCGTTCGACGCCGAGCACCTGCCGCTGGGCCCGCATGCGCTGTGCCATGCCCTGCGCAGCGCCTGCGACTGGCTGATGCTGTCGATGGATGCGCGCCTGCTGCTGTACCGCCAGTTCGAAAAGGTGGCGATGGCGCATTACCCGGCGCTGCTGGAGACGCTCAATGCACGCCTGGTCGGCGACGGCATCCTGCCGCACCTGAGCTTCGTCCCGGTGCGCATGCGCGCCGCCACGCCCGGGATCGGGCGCGGCAGCGAATCGGCCGCGGCCGTGGCCACGCGTTCGGCTCCCACGCCTCCTGCAGCGGCGGCGGCCGATGCATCGCCGCCGCCGGCGTCGATCCCGCCGGTCGATGGTGCGGGCGCGCCACGCACGGCCGATGCGCCGCGCGAAAGCGCCTTTGCCGCCCTGCAGGGGCTGCTTGCACGCCGCCGCAAGCTGCTGGCGAAGCTGCGCCCGGGCGGCGCCGAGGAACGCGTGCGCGAGCCGCTGTCCCGCGACGAAGTTCTCGCATCGCTGCGCCGCCTGCGGGGCAACGGCGGCAAGCACGGCAACCTGGCCGACATCCGCCAGACCCTGCTGGCGCAGGCGCGGCAGATGCACGGCCATGGCGTCACCCTCACCGATGCCGACGGCGACGGCTTCGAGCTGTTCAGCCTGTTCCTGGCCCAGCTGCAACGCGAACTGCGAGCCGGCAGCCCCGGCCATGCCCTGGTCGATAGCCTCAAGCTCCCGCTGCTGCAGCTGGCCTTGCGCGACCACCGCTTCTTCACCGATGCCGCGCATCCGGCGCGGATGCTGCTGGATGCGGTGTCGCTGGCCGGTGCGCGCTGGCTGGGCGAGGATGACCTCGACCCACAATGGCTTGGCCTGCTGCAACGCGCGGTCGGTACCGTGCATGAAGACCCGGAAGCCGGAAACGACACCTTCGTCGCCGCCAACCATGCACTGCAGGGCGGCCTGCAGGCCGCGGCACGCAAGAACGAGATGAGCGAGCGCCGCCAGGTCGAGGCCGCACGCGGGCGCGAGAAGCTGGGCCTCGCACGGCAGCGAGCCACCAACGAGATCCAGCGCCTGGTCGCCGGGCGCCCGCTGCCGCGGTTCCACCTGATCCTGCTGGAGCAGGCCTGGGCCGACGTGCTGTCGCTCGCGCTGTTGCGTGGCGGCGAGGATTCCGATGGCTGGCGCGACTTGCGCGAGGCAACCGCCGCCATCGTCGAGGCCAGCGCCACCCCGATCCAGAGCACCCGGGACCCCGCCTTCGTGGCCAAGCTGCAGGACGCGCTCGGGCAGGTCGGCTACCACGCCGAGGATGCAGGTGCGATTGCCCGCCAGCTGGCCAACGGCCGTACCGAGGATGCGGACCTGGCGTCGCGCACCGAACTGATCGTGCAGCTGCGCGCGCGCGCGCGCCTGGGCGAGGAAAACGTGGCCCGCACCGCCGTTGCACAGGCACCGCACAACCCGGCCGAGCAAGCCGCGCATGCAACGCTCGCAATCCATGCGGACGGTTGCTGGGTCGACCTGTTCGATCCCGCCGACGACAGCGTGGTCCGCCGCCGCCTGGCCTGGCTGAGTCCGCGCAGCGGACAGGCCCTGCTGCTGAACCGCCGCGGCCTGCGGGTCGCGGGCGATGAAAGCCTGGATGGCCTCGCCCGCAAGCTTGCCAACAGCCGCCTGCAACTGGTCGAGTCCGACATCCACCCGGCCGAACTCGCATGGCAGGCGACGATGGCCAACCTTTCGCGCATCGCCGGCGACGCCACCCAGGAGACCGCACATGGGCGCTGAATCGAGGCGCATGCCGCGACGAACCGTCAGCGGCCTGAACGAAGTCGTGGACGTGATGACCGAGGAAACCATCGGCCACCTCGGCAACCTGTCGGTCGGCGGGATGCTGCTGATCGCCAACACCCGGCTGCCGGAGGATGCGCTTTGCCAGCTCCGCTTCACCTTGCCGGAGAGCGACGGGCACAGCATCGAGGTCGGCGCGCATGTGCTGTGGAGCGATGACGCCAGCGCCCCCGGCCAGTCCTGGGCCGGGCTGCGCTTCCTCGGGCTGGCCCCGCAGGTCACCCGCAGCCTGCGCGAGTGGGTCGGCCGCAGCGGCAGCGACGCGCGCTGACGCATCGGCGCGCCGGCACGGCGGTTGCAGGCGCAATCGGTCAAAATCGCGGTTCCCGACCCACGGAACGCGCCATGTCCGCGACCACCCTCGCCAGCCTCTACCCCTCCCATCTCGCCACCCTGCAGGCGCGCGCCGCCGAGGCGCTGGCCCGCGGCGGATTCGACCACCTGCTGGTGCCCAGCGGCAACCTGCACTACCAGCTGTTCGACGACCGCGACTACCCGTATGCGGTGAACCCGCAATTCAAGGCATGGTTGCCGCTGACCCGCGCACCGGGCAGCTGGCTGGTGGTGACCCCCGGCGCGAAGCCGAAGCTGCTGTTCCTGCAACCGCACGACTACTGGCACGTGGTGCCGGCCGCACCCGGCGGGCATTGGGTCGAACATTTCGACATCGTCGTCATCCGCACGCCGGAAGAAGCCACCCGGCACCTTCCGAAGGATGCATCGCGCTGCGCGATCCTCGGCGAGCCGCAGGGCATGACCGGCGACCACCTGCCGAACAATCCGCAAGCAGTGCTCGCTTACCTGGAATACCACCGCGCATTCAAGACGCCGTATGAGATCGCGATGATGCGCGAGGCCAGCCGCATCGGCGTGCGCGCGCATCGTGCCGCCGAGCGCGCGTTCCGTGCCGGCTCCAGCGAATTCGGCATCCACCTGGCCTACTGCCAGGCCGCCGGCCAGGACGCCAACGACCTGCCCTACGGCAACATCGTCTGCCTCAACGAGCACGCCGCGGTGCTGCACTACACCGACCGCGACCGCATCCCGCCGACGCAGGCGCGCAGCTTCCTGATCGACGCCGGCGCCAGCTTCGGCGGCTATGCCAGCGACATCACCCGCACCTATTCCGCGCAGGCCGACGAATTCGCCGCGCTGATCGAGGCGGTCGACGCCGCGCAATTGAAGATGTGCGACGCGGTGCGCGCCGGCACCGACTACCGCCAGTTGCACCTCGACGCGCACCTCGCGCTGGCCGGGATCCTCAAGGACTTCGGCGTGATCACGGTAAGCCCGGAAGCGGCGGTGCAGACCGGCGTCAGCCGCGCGTTCTTCCCGCACGGCATCGGCCACGGCATCGGCCTGCAGGTGCATGACGTGGCCGGCTTCGCCGAGTCCGACCATGGCGGCACGATCCCGAAGCCGGACGGCCATCCCTACCTGCGCCTGACCCGCGTGCTGGAGCCTGGCATGGTGGTCACCATCGAGCCGGGCCTCTACTTCATCGACATGCTGCTGGACGAGCTCAAGGCCAAGGGCCAGGGCGATGCGGTGGACTGGGATCGCGTGGACGCGTTCAGGCCCTGTGGCGGGATCCGCATCGAGGACGACGTGGTATGCACCGAGGGCGTGCCGCTCAACCTGACGCGGGAAGCGTTCGCGACGGCTTGAAGCCTGTCGCACGGCGAACGCGCCGCGCCCGGGGTATGTCGCCGCTCAGGCTTCGCGTCCGGCTACGATTCGCGGCCGCGCGCCATCCATGGCGCGCTCGACATACCCCGGGCGCGGCGCGTTCACCTGGTCAGGGTTTCGCGGCCGCCATCAAGGTTTCTATTTCATCCGCACTGCGCTCCAGGGCATCGGTCAGCACCCGATGGCCGTCGGCGGTGACCAGCACGTCGTCCTCGATGCGGATGCCGATGCCGCGCCACTTCGCCGGCACGCCGACATCGTCCTCGGGGATGTACAGGCCGGGCTCGATGGTGAACACCATGCCGGGCTCCAGCAGGCGCGATTCGCCGTCGATCCTGTATTCGCCGACATCGTGCACGTCCAGCCCCAGCCAGTGCCCGGTCTTGTGCCGGTAGAAGCGCTTGTAGTCGCCGGCCGCGATCGCCGCCTCCAGCCTGCCCTTCAGCAGCCCGAGCGACAGCAGGCCCTCGGTCAGCGTCTCCACCGCCGCCTCATGCCCGGCTTCGTAAGGCACCCCGGGGCGCGCCTGCGCCAGTGCTGCCGCCTGTGCGGCGAGGACGAGGTCATGCAATGCACGCTGCTCGCGGGTGAAGCGGCCGCTGAGCGGGAACGTGCGGGTGATGTCGGCCGCGTAGCCGCGGTATTCGGCACCGGCATCGACCAGCACCAGGTCGCCGTCGCGCGATCTGGCGGCATTGTCGCGATAGTGCAGCACGCAGGCATTGGCGCCGGCGCCGACGATGCTGGCGTAAGCCGGCTGCGCGTCGTGCATGCGGAACACGCGCTCCAGCTCCGCCTGCAGTTCGTATTCGTGGATGCCCGGGCGCGCCGCGCGCATCGCCGCCCGGTGCGCCAGCACGCTGATGTCGGCGGCGCGCTGCATCAGCTTCACTTCGTCGGCGGACTTGAACAGGCGCATCTCGTCGAGCAGGTGGCCGAGCGCCAGGAACTCCTGCGGCGGTTGCGCACCCTGCCGCGCCTGCGCCCGCACCCGGTTGATCCAGCCGATCAGCTTGAGGTCGAATTCGGCATCGCGGCCGAGGTGGTAGTGCACCCGGCGGCGGCCTTCCAGCAGGCCGGGCAGGATCTCGTCGATGTCGGAGATCGGATACGCATCATCCATCCCGAGCGCGTCGACCGCACCTTCCGGCCCGAGCCGCGGGCCATCCCAGCCCTCGCGCTCCGGATCGCGTTCCCGGCAGAACAGGATCGATTCGCCGTGCCGGCGCCCGGGCACCAGCACCAGCACCGCCTCCGGTTCGTTGCAGCCGGTCAGGTACCAGAAGTCCGAGTCCTGCCGGTACGGGTAATGGGTGTCGCGGCTGCGGATGCGCTCCGGCGCAGCCGGCAGGACCAGGATCGCGCCGTCACCCGCGGCCTGCATCAACGCCTTGCGGCGCCGGGCCAATGCCTTGCGCTCGGAGGAGGTGCAGCGCATTCAGTGCAGGCGCTGCCGCTGCCGCGGAGCCAGCGTGCAGTCGGCATGCAGCAGCAGGACCGCCATCCGCAGGTATTCCTCGATCTCGGTCAGCGATTCCTCGTCGCCTTCCGGGTCGACGTCGTCGACCCTCGCGGCGGCGAGGTTGGCGATGTCGCCCAGCGCTTCCTCGCCGTCCTCCGACAGCTTCTTCCCGCCGACCGCGAGCCCGAAGCCGCCGAGGAATGCCCGGCACCAGGCGAACATCGCGCCCGCGCGTTCGGCCACGTCGTCATCGTCGGGAAGCAGCAAGCCGAAGCCGAAATCGGCATTGCACAGTTGCGCCGCGCTGGCGGTGCGCAGGCGGTCCAGCACGCCGCCGCGATCGGGGACCGGCAACGACGGATCCGCCAGCACCAGCGCGAGCCAGGAAGGCGCGTCGTCGCCGCCAGCGGCCAGCCAGCCGCACAAACCGCCATGCAGCTCGGCCGGCGTACTGGCCAGGTCCAGGCGATCCGCGGCCGCGGCCACGTCGGCCCAACCCGGCAGCTCGGTTTCGCTCACGCGCGCACTCTCGACCACGGGGCCCCAGTGTAGCAATCGCAATGGCCGCGATGCTTGTCCGCTGCCCGCCCGCCTGCCTACACTGGCCAGATGCCCGCCACGCATTACATGGCACTGTTGCTCGCCCTGCTCGTGCTGACGCTGGCGGGCGTCGTATTGGGTGGGCATCGCCGCCGCGAACGCGAACAGCGCGAACACCTGCGCGAACTGCGCGAGCGCGAAGAAAAACTGCGCCTGGCGTTGTGGGCATCCAGCGAGTATTACTGGCAGTACGACCTGGAACGCCGTGAACTGGAGAGCATCCGGATCGAGCCTGGCCGCAAGGACGACCTGAACCTGCGGATCGACCTCGACGCCGACCACCAGATCCATCCCGACGACCTCCCGCTGGTGCTGGATCGACTGCGGGCCTACGTCCGTGGCGATGCCCCGATGTTCCTGTCCGAGCATCGCGTGCAGGACGGCACCGACGGCTGGCGCTGGATGCGCGCGCGCGGTCGCGCAGTCTCGCGCAACGACGCGGGCCGCATCACCCGCATCGCCGGTACTGCGCGCGACGTCAGCGCGCAACGCGAGCACGAACGCGAGCGCCGGATCGCGACCGAGGTCATGCACAACATGGCCGAGGCGGTGGTGGTGATCGACGACGAATTCCGCTACGTCATGGTCAACCCCGCCTTCACCCGCATGAGCGGCTACGAGCTGGCGGAGGTGGTGGGCAACGACGCATCGCTGACCAACAGCGACCAGCACGATGCGGCGTTCTACGCGCAGTCGCGGGCGGCGATGCTCGAACAGGGGCACTGGGCCGGGGAGATGTGGCAGCGGCGCAAGGACGGCCGGGAATTCCTGTGCGCGATGCAGTCCAACGCGATCAACGAGCCGGGCAGCCCGCACCGCCTGTTCGTGCTGGTCGCGACCGACATCACCGATCGTCGCCGGATCGAGCAGGAACTGCGCTACCTCGCCAACTACGACACCCTGACCAACCTGCCGAACCGCACCCTGCTGGCGGAGCGGTTGTCGCGGGCGATCGTGCGCGCGCGGCGCCAGGGTAGTTGCGTGGCCCTGCTGTTCCTCGACCTCGACCGCTTCAAGGACATCAACGACTCGCTTGGCCACGCCACCGGCGACCGCATCCTGCGGATGGCGGCGCAGCGCCTGCAACGCGCGGTGGGCCCCTCGCACACGGTCGCGCGCATCGGCGGCGACGAATTCACCGTGGTGCTGGAGGACCTGGCGCATGCCGGCGAGGCAGACACCTGCGCACAGCGGGTGATCGACGCCTTCGACGAGCCGCTGCTGATCGACGAGCGCCACGAGATCGCGATCACGCCCTCGATCGGCATCAGCCTCTATCCCGACCACGCGCAGGTGCCGACCGACCTGCTCAAGCATGCCGACACCGCGATGTACCAGGCCAAGGCGGCGGGCCGCCACACGTTCCTGCGCTACACCGAGTCGATGGACAGCAGCACCCGCCAGCGCGCCGGGTTGATCGCCTCGCTGCGGCGAGCGATCGAACGCAACGAACTGCGCCTGGTGTACCAGCCGCAACTGTCGCTGGCGGATGGCGGCATCCGCTGCGTCGAGGCCCTGCTGCGCTGGTACAGCACGGAGCACGGCGAGGTCTCCCCGGTCCAGTTCATCCCGCTCGCGGAGGAAAGCGGGATGATCGTCGGCATCGGCGAATGGGTGCTTCGCGAAGCCTGCAACACCCTCGCGGACTGGCAGCGCGCCGGCCTGCCAGGGGTGACCATGGCGGTGAACGTGTCGGCGACGCAATTGCTGCACAGCGACCTGCCACGGGCGGTGGAACGCATCCTGCGCGAAACCGGGATCGATCCCGGCCAGCTCGAGCTCGAACTGACCGAGAGCGTGCTGATGGCGAAGGCCGGGCTTGCCGCCGAGCGCCTGCAGTTCTTCCGCCGCATCGGCGTGTCGATCGCGGTCGACGACTTCGGTACCGGCTACTCTTCGCTGGCCTACCTGCGCCGCCTGCCGATCACCACCCTCAAGATCGACAAGGCGTTCATCGACGACCTCGGCCGCCCCGGCGACAACGAAGACGCGGCGATCACGACCACCATCATCGCGATGGCGCGCTCGCTGGGCCTGGGCGTCGTCGCCGAGGGCGTGGAGACGGCCGAGCAGCTCGCCTTCCTGCGCCAGCACCGATGCGACATGGTGCAGGGCTACTGGCTGTCCAAACCGCTGCCGGCGGAGCAGTGCCTGGCCTTCATGCTCGAATGGCCGGGCCTGCCGGGGCTCGCCCCGCGTGCCACCGCAGCGGATGCCCGCCACCCCGCGCCTTGACCCTGCCGCGCTGCTGCGCCCATCATGCCGGCATGGACTCCCGCGACCTGGCCGCCGAACTGCAACGCCTGCTGGCGCGCATCGACCAGCTTGCGGCACTGCTGCAGCGCACCCAGGACGAGAACCGGAGCCTGCGCCAGCAGCACGAGCAGATGGCGAGCGAACGTGCACAGTTGCTGGCGAAGCAGGAGCAGGCCCGGACCCGCGTGGAAGCGATGATCAGCCGCCTGAAGTCGCTGGAGCAGCACACGTGAGCGGCAACGAACCAGGCAAGAGCGAGCCGGTCACCGTCCGCATCCTCGACCGCGAGTACACGGTCGGGGTCAGCGACGGTGAACGCGCCAGCCTCACCTCGGCCGCGCGCCTGCTCGACCAGCGCATGCGCGAGTTGCGCGGCAGCAACAAGCTGGTCGCACCGGATCGGCTGGCGGTGCTGACCGCGCTCAACCTGGCGCACGAACTGCAGCAACTGCGCGAGGAGCGCGGCGGCAATGATGCCGTGTTCAGGCTGCTCGACGCCGCCAATGCAAGGCTGGATGGGTTGCTCGGACCCGCCGCCTGAATCGCGCCGCGTTCGCCGCACGGCGTGATCCGACCAGCGGCCATCGACTCGTTGCATCGCGCGTTATACTGAGCCGGTCCTCTGCTGTGTGCGACGGCGTGTGCAAACATTCGCCTTGTCCCTTAATTACGACCACGGGGATGCATTGGCGACCAGGCGTGCAAGTCCGCCCTGAGCGGGAAGCCCGAAGGCCGCCACGCGTTCCCACTTGAACCCCGGGTTCAAGGTCGTTTCGCACGCATCGCCACGGCGGAGACCTTCTTCCTTCCGACTGCCGCGCGTGAATCCAGAAGATCGATCCACGCTGCGGCGTGAACTGCGCGAGCGCCGACGCGCACTGCCCGCAACAACCCGCATCACCGCCGCGGATTCGCTGGCCGACCGCCTGCTCGCGCTGCCGTTCTTCGACGGCATGCCGGTTGCCAACAAGGCCTGGGTCGCCGGCTACTGGGCGATGGACGGCGAGATCGGCCTGCACGCGTTCCAGATGCGCCTGCCCGCTGCGCTTGCGTATTGCCTGCCCATCCTGCATGGCGACAGCTTGCGCTTCGCGCCATGGGCACCGGGCGATGCGCTGGTCACCAATCGCTACGGCATCCCGGAACCGGATGTCGCCGCCGACTGCGCGCTCGAGCCCCGGGACATGGCGCTGGTCGTGCTGCCGCTGGTGGGCTTCGACGCAAGCGGCCACCGGCTTGGCATGGGCGGGGGCTGGTACGATCGCAGCTTCGCGTTCCGGCATGCCCAGGAACCGCCGCCCTTGCTGGTGGGTGCCGCCTTCGACGTCCAATGCGTGCCTGCGCTCGTTGCCCAGGCCTGGGACGTGCGCCTTGACGCGGTGTGCAGCGAGCGCGCCACCTACCTCGCCGGGGATCGCACATGAGCAGGCCGAAGCGCTACTGGATGATGAAGTCCGAGCCGGACGCGTTTTCCATCGACGACCTCGAGCGCGTCGGCACCGAGCCATGGAGCGGCGTGCGCAACTACCAGGCGCGCAACTTCATGCGCGACGGCATGCGCCCCGGCGACGGCGTGATGATCTACCACTCCAATTGCAAGGTGCCGGGCCTCGCCGGCCTGGCACGGGTGGCCAGCATCGCCTATCCGGACGAGACCCAATTCGATCGTGGGTCCCACTACTTCGACCAAAAGGCGACCCGCGAACAGCCGCGATGGTTCCTGGTCGACGTGGCGTTCGATCGCAAGCTCACGCGCGTGATCCCGCTCCAGGAGATCAAGCGTCATACCGATGAACTCGGCGAAGGCTTCGCGCTGACCGCCAGGGGCAGCCGGCTCTCGGTGTTCCCGGTCACGGCCGCCCAGTGGAAACTGCTGCTCTCCCTCGAATGACCCTGCAGGAGCGGCTTCGGCCGCAGCCCCGCACCCGTGCGTCGCGGCTCGCGCCGCTGCCCGACCAGAACAGGAATCCGCAATGAGCGAAATGAAGAAACTCGCCGCCGAAAAGGCCATCGACTACGTCGAGGACGGCATGATCGTGGGTGTCGGCACCGGGTCCACGGTCGCCTATTTCATCGACGCGCTGGCCGCATGGAAGGACCGGATCGCCGGCGCGGTATCCAGCTCGGAGCAAAGCACCGCTCGGCTGAAATCGCACGGGATCGAGGTGATCGACCTCAATGCCGCCGGCCCGCTGTCGCTGTACGTGGACGGTGCCGACGAATGCGATCCGCACAGGCGCCTGATCAAGGGTGGCGGCGCGGCATTGACCCGCGAGAAGATCATCGCCGAGGCCAGCAAGACGTTCGTGTGCATCATCGACCCGGGAAAGCAGGTGTCGGTGCTCGGCCGGTTCCCGCTGCCGGTCGAGGTGATCCCGATGGCACGCAGCCTGGTGGCCCGCGAACTGGTCCGTCTCAGCGGCGGGCAGCCGGTCTGGCGCGACGGCGTGGTGACCGACAACGGCAACGTGATCCTCGACTTGCACAACCTTTCGATCGTCGATCCCGTCGGACTGGAACGCGAAATCAACCAGATCCCGGGCGTGGTCAGCGTCGGCCTGTTCGCGCGACGCCCCGCCGACGTGGTGATCGTAGGCGGCGAGCCGCCCCTGGTGCTCTGAAGCAGGCCTGCGCGCCTACTTCATGTTGCGGATCGTGTTCATTGCAGTGTCGTGGCGTGCCCTCATGGCGCCACCAGCCAACACGAACACGACCGTGATTTCGACCCGCGGTGGCGACACGGTACGCACCTGGGTCCTGGGCGCCCCCTTCGCACCGTTCGTGTCCGCCTCAACGACAAGCGTCAACGCGTAGTCACCATCGCCGAGCGGCTCGACCACGTCGATCACGCCGGGGACTGCGCTCGCGGTTGCCAAGCCCTCCTTTCCACCATCCGATGCCCGGCCGGTTTCCGCATAAGCTGCCGCCGCAGCGCCGCCGCCACTACCGGCCAGGTTGCCCACCGATGACACCGCGGCTGATATGACCGCACCGCCTGGCAGCGCACCGCCCAGCATCGCCGGGCCCGGGCTTCCTCGGCGCAGCGCGGCACCCTGCGCCGACGCAAGGGCCTCGATCCGCCGACGCTGCAGGTCAGCGCGGTGGCCGGAACCGTCAGGGAACACGAACGCGCAAGCCACCTGACCGCACTCGATCACGATCGACAGCGATGCCCCCTGCGCGGCCGATCGGCCCGAAGCTTGCAACCCGGAATTCACCTTCTCACCGAATGTCGCACCCTGGGTTTGCTTGGGCACGGTCACGTTCATGGAAATCCGGTTCGGCATCCCCCCGTTGATGCTGTTGATGCCACTGGCATGCACTGATCCCAGCGCCAGGACCAACAGGCTTGCAGCCGCATGGACCATGATCTTGTTCATGTCGCTTCCGTGGATGGCCGCTGATACCGGAATCCTACGCTGATACCGGTGGATCATCCTGCCGGGCGACAGCCCGAGGGAACCGTTGGTCGCTGGACCTTGCACGATTTCGCCACCGATCCTCATGGTCGCCCCGGCGCACGCTATTTTGGCTGGTGCGTGGCGCAAAGAAAAACCCCGCTTCGAATGAAGCGGGGTTTTGGATAAAGACCCTGGCGATGACCTACTCTTGCATGGCTTGAGCCACACTACCATCGGCGCGGCTGTGTTTCACTTCCGAGTTCGGGATGGGATCGGGTGGTGCCACAGCGCTGTTGTCACCAGGGAGAGGGTGGAGGGTCGCGGATTCATCGATGGATGAGTCGCGCACACGCTCTCGTTGGTTTGCTTCAACGAACGGATAGTGCCTGTTCGTTGCAGCTAAAAGGTGGGATGTAGCGAACGGTTTGAAGAATGCCATCAACGTGCGTTGAGGCCAAGGGTTTCATTCGACGAAGTCGAAGAAACTTGAGGTGATATGGTCAAGCCACACGGATCATTAGTACAGGTAAGCTCAACGCATTACTGCGCTTACACACCCTGCCTATCAACCACCTGGTCTTGATGGTTCCTTTAGGGGACTTGTGTCCCGGGAGATCTCATCTTGAGGCGCGCTTCCCGCTTAGATGCTTTCAGCGGTTATCGCTTCCGAACGTAGCTACCCGGCAATGCCACTGGCGTGACAACCGGAACACCAGGGGTTCGTCCACTCCGGTCCTCTCGTACTAGGAGCAGCCCCTCTCAAATCTCCAACGCCCACGACAGATAGGGACCGAACTGTCTCACGACGTTCTGAACCCAGCTCGCGTACCACTTTAAATGGCGAACAGCCATACCCTTGGGACCGACTACAGCCCCAGGATGTGATGAGCCGACATCGAGGTGCCAAACACCGCCGTCGATATGAACTCTTGGGCGGTATCAGCCTGTTATCCCCGGAGTACCTTTTATCCGTTGAGCGATGGCCCTTCCATACAGAACCACCGGATCACTAAGTCCTAGTTTCCTACCTGCTTGATCCGTCGATCTTGCAGTCAAGCACGCTTATGCCTTTGCACACAGTGCGCGATGTCCGACCGCGCTGAGCGTACCTTCGAGCTCCTCCGTTACACTTTGGGAGGAGACCGCCCCAGTCAAACTACCCACCATACACGGTCCCCGACCCGGATTACGGGCCCAGGTTAGAACGTCAAGCACATCAGGGTGGTATTTCAAGGTTGGCTCCACCAGAACTAGCGTCCTGGTTTCACAGCCTCCCACCTATCCTACACAGACGAACTCAACGTTCAGTGTAAAGCTATAGTAAAGGTTCACGGGGTCTTTCCGTCTTGCCGCGGGAACGCTGCATCTTCACAGCGATTTCAATTTCACTGAGTCTCGGGTGGAGACAGCGCCGCTGTCGTTACGCCATTCGTGCAGGTCGGAACTTACCCGACAAGGAATTTCGCTACCTTAGGACCGTTATAGTTACGGCCGCCGTTTACCGGGGCTTCGATCAAGAGCTTCGCCTTGCGGCTGACCCCATCAATTAACCTTCCGGCACCGGGCAGGCGTCACACCCTATACGTCCACTTTCGTGTTTGCAGAGTGCTGTGTTTTTGATAAACAGTTGCAGCGGCCTGGTATCTTCGGCCTCCCTCAGCTATTCACCATGGGAGGCGCACCTTCTCCCGAAGTTACGGTGCTATTTTGCCTAGTTCCTTCACCCGAGTTCTCTCAAGCGCCTGAGAATTCTCATCCTGCCCACCTGTGTCGGTTTACGGTACGGTCTGCGTAAGCTGAAGCTTAGGGACTTTTCCTGGAAGCGTGATATCGGTGACTTAGTCCCATTGGACTCGTCCTTGACCTCAATGTTGCACCCCCGGATTTGCCTAAGGGCACCACCTCAGTCCTCTCACCGGGACAACCAACGCCCGGCTCACCTAACCTTCTCCGTCCTCCCATCGCACTTACGCGAGGTGCTGGAATATTAACCAGCTTCCCATCGACTACGCATTTCTGCCTCGCCTTAGGGGCCGACTCACCCTGCGTCGATTAACGTTGCGCAAGGAAACCTTGGGCTTTCGGCGTGCGGGCTTTTCACCCGCATTATCGTTACTCATGTCAGCATTCGCACTTCCGATACCTCCAGCAGACTTCTCAATCCACCTTCGCAGGCCTACGGAACGCTCCTCTACCGCGTGCATCAAAGATGCACACCCCAAGCTTCGGTTTACTGCTTAGCCCCGTTAAATCTTCCCCGCAGACCGACTCGACCAGTGAGCTATTACGCTTTCTTTAAAGGGTGGCTGCTTCTAAGCCAACCTCCTGGCTGTCTGTGCCTTTCCACATGGTTTTCCACTTAGCAGTAATTTGGGACCTTAGCTGTGGGTCTGGGTTGTTTCCCTTTTCACGACGGACGTTAGCACCCGCCGTGTGTCTCCCGTACAGTCCGTCTCGGTATTCGGAGTTTGCCATGGTTTGGTAAGTCGCAATGACCCCCTAGCCATAACAGTGCTCTACCCCCGAGAGGATACATACGAGGCGCTACCTAAATAGCTTTCGAGGAGAACCAGCTATCTCCGGGTTCGATTAGCTTTTCACTCCTAATCACACCTCATCCCCTACCTTTGCAACGGGAGTGGGTTCGGGCCTCCAGTACCTGTTACGGTACCTTCACCCTGGGCATGACTAGATCACCCGGTTTCGGGTCTACTGCCCGCGACTATGCGCCCTTATCAGACTCGGTTTCCCTTCGCCTCCCCTATACGGTTAAGCTCGCCACGAACAGTAAGTCGCTGACCCATTATACAAAAGGTACGCCGTCACCCCACGCGGGCTCCGACTGCTTGTACGCACACGGTTTCAGGGTCTATTTCACTCCCTTCACCAGGGTTCTTTTCGCCTTTCCCTCACGGTACTGGTTCACTATCGGTCGGTCAGGAGTATTTAGCCTTGGAGGATGGTCCCCCCATGTTCAGACAGGGTTTCACGTGCCCCGCCCTACTCAATTTCATGCACATGGCCCTTTCGCATACGGGGCTGTCACCCGCTATGGCTGCTCTTTCCAGGGCATTTTGCTAAAACCACATGCACTTTTGGGCTAGTCCGCGTTCGCTCGTCGCTACTTACGGAATCTCGGTTGATTTCTTTTCCTACGGTTACTTAGATATTTCAGTTCACCGCGTTCGCCTTGCATGGCTATGTATTCACCATGCAATACCCTTGCGGGTGGGTTTCCCCCATTCGGACATTGCCGGATCAAAGCTTGTTGCCAGCTCCCCGACACTTTTCGCAGGCTGCCACGTCCTTCATCGCCTCTGACCGCCAAGGCATCCACCGTGTGCGCTTATTCGCTTGACCATATCACCCCAAGTTGCCTCGGAGCGACACGCATACCAGCGAACGGTACGACTTATCACACTTTCAATAAGGCAGCTCGCGCTGCCCGCCTTAGCCTCTACGACACGTTATGGACATTCGTCTCAAACGCTCGCTACATCCCGATTTTCAAAGAACATGCCCCGGCCACAGTGCCGAGGCATCTCAAAGTGTGTGTGCGCAGTACATTCAGAGTGGTGGGTCTGGGAGGACTCGAACCACCGGCCTCACCCTTATCAGGGGTGCGCTCTAACCACCTGAGCTACAGACCCAAAAGTCGTGCTTAGTGGTGGAGCCTGTCGGGATCGAACCGACGACCCCCTGCTTGCAAAGCAGGTGCTCTCCCAGCTGAGCTAAGGCCCCGTCGTGACGGGACACGCAACCCGCCAGGCGGATCGCGTTCTCTGAATGCAGGTCACTTGTGCGGACGTCTGGCAATGCGTTGCCATGTCTCAAAAGGAGGTGATCCAGCCGCACCTTCCGATACGGCTACCTTGTTACGACTTCACCCCAGTCATCGGCCACACCGTGGCAAGCGCCCTCCCGAAGGTTAAGCTACCTGCTTCTGGTGCAACAAACTCCCATGGTGTGACGGGCGGTGTGTACAAGGCCCGGGAACGTATTCACCGCAGCAATGCTGATCTGCGATTACTAGCGATTCCGACTTCATGGAGTCGAGTTGCAGACTCCAATCCGGACTGAGATGGGGTTTCTGGGATTGGCTCACCGTCGCCGGCTTGCAGCCCTCTGTCCCCACCATTGTAGTACGTGTGTAGCCCTGGCCGTAAGGGCCATGATGACTTGACGTCATCCCCACCTTCCTCCGGTTTGTCACCGGCGGTCTCCTTAGAGTTCCCACCATTACGTGCTGGCAACTAAGGACAAGGGTTGCGCTCGTTGCGGGACTTAACCCAACATCTCACGACACGAGCTGACGACAGCCATGCAGCACCTGTGTCACGGTTCCCGAAGGCACCAATCCATCTCTGGAAAGTTCCGTGCATGTCAAGGCCAGGTAAGGTTCTTCGCGTTGCATCGAATTAAACCACATACTCCACCGCTTGTGCGGGCCCCCGTCAATTCCTTTGAGTTTCAGTCTTGCGACCGTACTCCCCAGGCGGCGAACTTAACGCGTTAGCTTCGATACTGAGCTCCAAGTTGAGCCCAACATCCAGTTCGCATCGTTTAGGGCGTGGACTACCAGGGTATCTAATCCTGTTTGCTCCCCACGCTTTCGTGCCTCAGTGTCAGTGCTGGTCCAGGTAGTCGCCTTCGCCACAGATGTTCCTCCCGATCTCTACGCATTTCACTGCTACACCGGGAATTCCACTACCCTCTACCGCACTCTAGCCTGCCAGTATCCAATGCCATTCCCAGGTTGAGCCCAGGGCTTTCACATCAGACTTAACAAACCACCTACGCACGCTTTACGCCCAGTAATTCCGAGTAACGCTTGCACCCTTCGTATTACCGCGGCTGCTGGCACGAAGTTAGCCGGTGCTTATTCTTCCGGTACCGTCAGGACACCCAGGTATTAACTGGATGCTTTTCTTTCCGGACAAAAGAGCTTTACAACCCGAAGGCCTTCTTCACTCACGCGGCATGGCTGGATCAGGCTTGCGCCCATTGTCCAATATTCCCTACTGCTGCCTCCCGTAGGAGTCTGGACCGTGTCTCAGTTCCAGTGTGGCTGATCATCCTCTCAGACCAGCTACGGATCGTCGCCTTGGTGGGCCGTTACCCCGCCAACTAGCTAATCCGACATGGGCTCATCCAATCGCGCCAGGCCCGAAGGTCCCCGGCTTTCCCCCGAAGGGCGCATGCGGTATTAGCGTAAGTTTCCCTACGTTATCCCCCACGACTGGGCAGATTCCCATGTATTCCTCACCCGTCCGCCACTCGCCACCCATGGAGCAAGCTCCACTGTGCTGCCGTTCGACTTGCATGTATTAGGCCTGCCGCCAGCGTTCACTCTGAGCCAGGATCAAACTCTTCACTTAAAACTGCATGGCCCGAAGGCCAAATTGCTTCAGTTGCAGAGTCCGTCCAGCCCACTTCCTCGCTGTACGTCGTACTTGCGTACGAATACTTTGAATCATGTGATCTGTTCGAACGTCTGCGATGGACAACCGCCACCACCAGACGCCCGCACAAGTCACCTGCGCACACTGTCAAAGATCCAGAACCAGGCCTCAGCGCCTCGATTCAATCCCCGCCGGAATCACTTCCGCCCGAGGGAGCCGCACATCATACAAGGTTTTTGACGTCCGTCAACACCCCTTGCCGTGGGCTTTTGGTGCTTCCGTCCTCTGCCAACAGCCGGCAGCGGAGCGGGCGCGCATCATGCCGAATCGAGGCGCGCAGCGGAAGTCTTGCGCCTTGACGCAATCCGTGCTTCGCGCCAATGTGCGCCCACCTCATCGGAGCCCCGCATGCGCGCATTCGCCCTTGCCCTGTTCGCCGCCTCTTCGCTTTCCGCCTGCGCCAGTGCGCGCGAGCCCTGGGTGGAGCTGGCCGGCCAGCGCTATGCGATCGAGGTCGCCGACGACGACGCCGAGCGCGCGCGCGGGCTGATGTTCCGCGACGCCCTGCCGGAGGATCGCGGCATGCTGTTCATCCACGATGCCGAAGTACCGCAGGCGTACTGGATGAAGAACACCAAGATCCCGCTCGACATCCTGTACTTCGACACCGGCCGCAGGCTGGTGTCGCAGCAGCGCGACATTCCGCCATGCTCGCTGGGCGATGCCTGCCCGTCCTACCCGAGCAATGCGCCGGCGCGCTACGTGCTGGAGCTCAATGCCGGAGAAGCAGCGCGGCTGCAACTGCAGGATGGCGCGGAACTCACCTTCGGCCCCGGCATCCCGCTGGCGAAGTGAGCTGCGCGCTCAGTCGCGCATCAGCTCGAAGTCGTCCTTGCCGACGCCGCAGTCCGGGCAGGTCCATGTATCCGGGACATCGTCCCAGCGGGTGCCGGGCGCGATTCCGTCCTCCGGCAAGCCCAGCGCCTCGTCATACACGAAGCCGCAGACCACGCACATCCAGGTGCGGTAGGGGGCATCGGCGGCGGCAGGCTCGGACATGGGGCGATAATGGCGGGGACTGGCGCGATTGTCCCACCCCGCGCCGCCCTGCGGAAGCGACATGCCCGGACGCGGACCCGAACGCGGCTTGTACCTGATCACGCCCGACGAGCGCGACGGCGGGCGCTTGCTCGCGCGCACCCTGCCCCTGCTGCCATTCGCCTCCTGCCTGCAACTGCGCAACAAGGTGCTGGATGCCGTCGCGCTGCGCGGGGCCGGTGCGCGATTGCGGGATGCCTGCGCAGAGGCGGGCGTGGCCTTCATCGTCAACGACGACCCACGGCTGGCGCGCGCACTGGGTGCCGATGGCGTGCACCTGGGCGAACAGGACGGCGCGATTGCCGCGGCGCGGGCATTGCTTGGCGCCGACGCGATCATCGGCGCCTCCTGCTACGACGACCTGCAGCGCGCGCGCGACGCCGTCGCCGCCGGCGCCGACTACATCGCGTTCGGCGCCTTCTTCCCGTCGCCGACCAAGCCGGGCGCACGCCGTGCCGGGATCGGCTTGCTGCGCGACAGCGCCGGCCTCGGCGTGCCGCGGGTGGCGATCGGCGGCATCACCCCGGACAATGCACCGCCGCTGGTTGCCGCCGGTGCCGACCTGCTCGCGGTGATCAGCGGCGTGTACGACGCCCCCGAGCCGGTGGCCGCGGTGCGCGCCTACCTCTCCTGTTTCAAGGACGAACCCGACACATGAATTCCGAACGTTCGCACGACCTCTTCACCCGCGCGCAGGCGCTGATGCCCGGCGGCGTCAACTCGCCGGTGCGCGCGTTCAAATCGGTGGGCGGCGAACCGTTCTTCGTCCAGCGTGCGGACGGCCCGTACCTGTTCGACGCGGACGGCAACCGCTACATCGACTACGTGGGATCGTGGGGGCCGATGATCGTCGGCCACAACCATCCGAAGGTGCTGGACGCGGTGATCGAGACCGCCCGCGACGGCCTGTCGTTCGGCACGCCGAATCCGCTGGAGGTGACGATGGCCGAAACCATCACGCGCCTGGTGCCCAGCTGCGAGATGGTGCGCATGGTCAACTCCGGCACCGAGGCCACCCTGTCGGCGATCCGGCTGGCGCGCGGCGCCACCGGGCGCAACCGGATCGTGAAGTTCGAAGGCTGCTACCACGGCCACGGCGACAGCTTCCTGGTCAAGGCCGGCAGCGGTGCGCTGACGTTCGGCGTGCCGACGTCGCCAGGCGTGCCCAAGGCCTTGGCCGACCTGACCCTGACCATCGCGTACAACGATTTCGATGCCGCCACCCGCCTGTTCGAGGACTGTGGCGGCGACATCGCCGCGCTGATCATCGAACCGGTGGTCGGCAACGCCAACTGCCTGCCGCCGCGCGACGGTTACCTGCAACACCTGCGCGCGCTGTGCACGCAGCATGGCGCGCTGCTGATCTTCGACGAAGTGATGACCGGTTTCCGGGTGGCGCTGGGCGGCGCGCAGGCGCGCTACGGCGTGACCCCGGACCTGTCCACCTTCGGCAAGGTGATCGGCGGCGGCATGCCGGTGGGCGCCTACGGCGGCCGCCGCGAACTGATGCAGCAGATCGCGCCCAGCGGCCCGATCTACCAGGCCGGCACGCTCAGCGGCAATCCGGTGGCGATGGCGGCGGGCCTGGCGATGCTGGCGCTGATCCAGGCCCCCGGCTTCCATGACGCGCTGGAAGCGAGGACGCACGCGCTGTGCGACGGGCTGGAGGCGGCCGCGCGCGAGGCCGGCGTCGCGTTCAGCACGCAGCGGGTGGGCGGCATGTTCGGGCTGTTCTTCAGCGCGGAAAAGGTGGATACCTTCGCCCAGGCGACCGCCTGCGACAGCGCCGCGTTCAACCGCTTCTTCCACGCGATGCTGGAACGCGGCGTGTACCTGGCGCCGTCCGCGTTCGAGGCCGGCTTCATGTCCGCCGCGCACGACGCGGACGTGATCGCCGCCACCGTGGAAGCGGCACGCGCGGCGTTCGCGGAACTCTAGCGGTGGGCGAACAGGAACCCCCGCCGCAGCGCAACCTGTTCGAGAGGGAACACTTCCCGGCCGCCACCTCGGGCTGGCGGCACCGCTGGTACCGCCGCATCTTCCACCACGACGCAGCGGACGAGCGCAATTTCGACCTGTGGCTGATCGTGGCGATCCTGGCCAGCGTCGCCGTGGTGGTGCTGGACAGCGTGCCGGCGATCAAGGCCCGCTGGCATGGCCAGTTGTACCTCGCCGAATGGTTCTTCACCCTGCTGTTCACCGCCGAGTACGTGCTGCGGCTGCTGGTGGTGCGCAAGCCGCTGCGCTACGCGCGAAGCTTCTTCGGGGTGATCGACCTGCTGGCGATCCTGCCCACCTTCCTGTCCCTGCTGTTCCCGGCCAGCACTTCGCTGACGGTGATCCGCGCGCTGCGCCTGCTGCGCATCTTCCGCGTGCTCAAGCTGGTGGAGTACTCCAGCGAGGCCGGCGTGCTGGTCCAGGCGCTGTTGCGCAGCCGCCGCAAGATCTTCGTGTTCATCACCACCCTGCTGACCATCGTGGTGATCTTCGGCGCGCTGATGTACGTGGTCGAGGGCCCGGAGCACGGCTTCACCAGCATCCCCACCGCGATGTACTGGGCGATCGTCACGGTGACAACGGTTGGCTTCGGCGACATCGCGCCGGGCACGCCGTTCGGGCGCTTCGTCACCTCGGTGCTGATCATGATCGGCTACAGCATCATCGCGGTCCCGACCGGCATCTACACCGCCGAGCTCGCCCGCAGCATGCAGCCGAAACGCCGCGTCGTGCGCTGCGTGGAATGCGGCCTGCCCGAACACGAGTCCGACGCCTGGCATTGCCGCAAGTGCGGGCGCCCCCTTCCTACCGACGATTGAGCCGCCGATGACCGCGATCCGACCCGCCACCGTTGCCGTCCACGCCGGCAACCAGCCTGATGCCGCCACCGGCGCGGTTGCCGCGCCGATCCACCTCGCCACCACCTTCCGCCACGGCGCGGCGGGCGAACGGCTGGCGGGTTACGAGTACCAGCGCGAGGGCAATCCCACCAATGACCGCCTGCGCGAGGCGCTGGCCGCGCTGGAAGGCGGCGCGACCGCGTGCACGTTCGCCTCCGGCATGGCGGCGATGACCACCGTGCTGGAATGCCTGCCGAACGGCGCCCGCCTGCTGGTGCCCGACGATTGCTACACCGGCCTGCGCATGCTGTGCGCGGAGTTCCTGCCGGAACGCGGGATCCGGCCGGTTTCGGTGGACATGACCGACCTCGACGCGGTACGCGCGGCATGCGCGGAGCCGGTGGCGATGCTGTGGATCGAGACGCCGTCGAATCCGCTGATGCAGGTCGCCGACATCGCCGCGCTCGCGCAGCTTGGCCACGCCCACGGGGCGACCGTGGTGGTGGACAACACCTTCGCCACCCCGCTGCTGCAGAGGCCGCTCGCACTGGGCGCGGACATCGTGATGCATTCGACCACCAAGTATTTCGGTGGCCACAGCGACGTGCTTGGTGGCGCGCTGGTGTTCGCGCATGACGACGCCTTCGCGCAGAAAGTCGCGCATCGCCTGCATGTGACGGGCGCGGTGCTGGCGCCTTTCAGCGCCTGGCTGATCCTGCGCGGCTGCCGCTCGCTGGGCGCGCGGATGGCGATGCATTGCGCGAACGCGCGCAAGGTCGCGGACTTCCTGGCGGCGCATCCGGCGATCGAACGGGTCAACTGGCCCGGCCTTGCGAGCCACCCGGGCCACGCGGTCGCCGCCCGCCAGATGCGCGACTTCGGCGGCATGCTCAGCATCCAGCTGCGCGGCGGCCGCGCGGCTGCATTGGCGATGGCGTCGAAACTGCAGGTGTTCACCAATGCCACCTCGCTGGGCGGCTGCGAATCGCTGATCGAGCACCGCGCCTCGGTGGAGGGCGCGAATCCGCGTTCGCCGCAGGACCTGCTGCGCATATCGGTGGGACTGGAGGACGCCGACGACCTGGTCGCCGACCTCGCGCAAGCGCTGGGCTGAGCGGATTCAGCCCGAGGCGACGAACGCCTCCAGTGCCGCGCGCAGGCGCGCCAGCCCATCGGCGACTTCGTCGTCGCCGATGTTCAGCGCCGGCACGAAGCGCAGCACGTCAGGGCCCGCCTGCAACAGCAGCAGGCCGTGATCGGCGGCGGCATCGAGGATCGCGCTGGCCTGGCCTGCATGTTCGGGCTTGAGCACGGCACCCAGCATCAGTCCGCGGCCGCGGACTTCGGCGAACAGGTCGAGGTCGCGGTTGATCGCGTCCAGCCCGTCGCGGATCGCGCGTTCCTGCCGGCGCACATTGGCGGCGATCCCGTCCGATGCCAGCCTGCGCAGCGCGACACGCGCGACCGCCGCCGCCAGCGGATTGCCGCCGAAGGTGGTGCCGTGGGCGCCGAACTGCATGGCCTGTGCAACCTGCGGGCCGGCCAGCATCGCGCCGATCGGGAAGCCACCGCCGAGCGCCTTGGCCAGGGTCACGATGTCCGGGGTTGCCTCGTCCTGCCAATGCGCGAACAGGCTGCCGGTGCGGCCCATGCCGCACTGGATTTCATCGAGCACCAGCAGTGCGCCATGCGCATCGCACAGCGCGCGCAGCCCGGCGAGGAAGCCGGGCGCTGCCGGCATCACCCCGCCCTCGCCCTGCACGGGTTCGACCAGGATCGCGGCGACGTCGCCCGCGGCCATCGCCTGCTTCACCGCTTCCAGATCGTTGAAGCCGGTGTAGCGGAAGCCGCCCGGCAGCGGCTCGTAGCCCTCCTGGTACTTCGGCTGCGCAGTCGCGGTCACCGCCGCCAGCGTGCGCCCGTGGAAACTGCCGCGGAAGCTGAGGATGACGCGGCGGTCCGGCGCGCGGCCCTGCGCCGATGCCCACTTGCGCACCAGCTTGATCGCGGCTTCGTTTGCCTCGGTGCCGGAGTTGCACAGGAACACCCGCTCGGCGAAGCGCGAGGCGACCACCAGTTCATCGGCCAGCCGCAGCGGCGGCTCGCTGTAGAACACGTTGCTGGTGTGCCAGAGCTTGCCGGCCTGTTCCTGCAGCGCGGCGACCAGTTCCGGATCGCAATGGCCCAGGCTGCAGACCGCGATGCCGGCGCCGAAGTCCACGTAGTCGCGGCCGTCGGAATCCCACAGCCGCGCGCCCTGTCCACGCTCCAGGATCAGTTCGCGCGGGCGGTACACCGGCAGGTAACGCTCGCGCCCGAGGGCGAGCAGGTCCGCGCGATCCATCGGACTCACCACGCGCCGGTGTTGGGCATCGAAGCCCATGGCTCCCGCGGCGGCAGGTGGCCGTCCTGCAACAGCTCCACCGAGACCAGGTCGGGCGAGCGCACGAAGGCCATGTGGCCGTCGCGGGGCGGGCGGTTGATCGTGTAGCCCATTGCCTGCAGGTGCGCGCAGGTCGCGTAGATGTCGTCGACGCGAAAGGCCAGGTGGCCGAAGTTGCGGGCGCTGCCGTAGTCCTCGATGGCGCCGCCGGCGTCGGGCCAGTTGTACGTGAGTTCGATTTCCGCGTCGGGTGTTTCGTCCGCGGCGAGGAACACCAGCGTGTAACGCCCCTGCGGGTTCTCCATGCGCCGGGTCTCGCGCAGGCCAAGGCCGTCGCGGAAGAAGCGCAGGTTCGCCTCGAGGTCGCGCACGCGGACCATGGTGTGCAGGTAGCGCATCGCTTACTCCAGGAACAGGTCGGGCAACAGCCGCTGCCCGGGTTCGACCGCGTACCGGTCGAAATCGGTGCATCCGGCTTCGCGCAGGACGTCTTCGTCGATCAGGAACTTGCCGTGGAAGCCGCGCGCGGCGCGGACCAGCACGGCGTGCGCGGCATCGGCCACGACCTGCGGGGTGCGGCAGTTGCGCGCGTCGACGCCGGGGATCATGTTGATCGCGTCGGTGGCGATCACCGTGCGCGGCCACAGCGCATTCACCGCCACCCCCTGCGGGCCGAACTCGGCGGCCAGGCCCAGCGTCACGAAGCTCATGCCCATCTTGGCCAGGGTGTAGCCGGCGTGCGGCCCCCACCATTTGGGATCGAGCGATGGCGGCGGGCACAGGGTCAGGATGTGCGGGTTCGGCGCCTGCAACAGATGCGGCAGGCAGGCCTGCGCGCACAGGAAGCTGCCGCGGCTGTTGACCTGCTGCATCAGGTCGAAGCGCTTCATCGGGGTGTCCAGGGCGCCGCGCAGCCAGATCGCGCTGGCGTTGTTGACCAGGATGTCGATGCCGCCGAACGCATCAACCGTGGCCGCGACCGCGGCGCGCACCTCGTCCTCCTCGCGGATGTCGCATTTGAGCGCCAGCGCGCGGCCGCCGGCGGCCTCGACCTGCGCCGCCGCGCTGTGGATGGTGCCGGGCAACTTCGGATTCGCCACCGCGGACTTGGCGGCGATCGCGATGTTGGCGCCGTCGCGCGCGGCGCGCAGCGCGATCGCCAGGCCAATCCCGCGCGAGGCGCCGGTGATGAACAGGGTCTTGCCGGACAACGTGGCCATGCGATGCGTCCCTTGCTGCGTCCCGGAAGTGTACGTGCCCGCCCGGGAAATGGCCGCCAACTATAATCGCCGGATGCAGAGCGCCTGGTTCGACGCCACCATCGCCTGGATCAGCGCCCACCCGCATGCCGCGGGCGGGCTGGTGTTCCTGATCGCCTTCTGCGACGCGCTGGCGGTGGTCGGGATCGTGGTGCCTGCGCTGCCGCTGCTGTTCGCGGTCGGCACCCTGATCGGGCTGGGCCACCTCGATGGCCCGTATGCGCTGCTGTGCGCGGCGGGCGGTGCCTTCGCCGGCGACGGCCTGAGCTACTGGATCGGTTATCGCTGGGGCCCGGCGATGCGCGGGCTGTGGCTGTTCCGGCGCTATCCGGGACTGCTCGACCGCGGCGAACAGATGTTCCGCCGGCACGGCGCCAAGGGCATCGTGACCGCGCGCTTCGTCGGCGCGGTGCGGCCGTTCGTGCCGGCGGTGGCCGGGATGCTGCACATGCCGCTGAAGCGCTACGCGCCTGCCAGCGCGGTCGCCGCGTTTGCGTGGGCGGCGGTGTTCCTGGCCCCGGGCTGGACGTTCGGCGCGTCCTACGACGCGGTGGCCGCGGTCGCCGACAAGCTGGTGCTGGTGCTGCTGGGCCTGGCCGCGGCGCTGGCACTCGGGTGGGCGCTGGTGCTGTACACGTGGCGCTGGTTCGCCGCGCACGCGGACAACCTGTTGGCGCGCGCGCTGCGCTGGACCCGCGCGCATCCGCGGCTGGGCCGCTATGCGGCGGCGCTGATCGATCCGCGGCGGCCGGAATCGGCCTCGCTGGTGGTGCTGGCGACCTGCCTGTTCACGGTGGCCTGGCTGTGGGCCGGGTTCACCACCTGGCTGCTGGTGCGCGGCGAGCCGCTGCTGTTCGACCGCGAACTGCAGGCGACGATGTTCGCCCTGCGCAATCCGCTCGCCGACCGGCTGATGGCGGACCTCGCCGCGATCGGCAGCGCGCCGGTGCTCGGCACCGCATCGGTTGCCGCGCTGCTGTGGCTGGGTTGGCGGCGGCGCTGGATGGCCGCGGCGCACTGGCTGGCGGCGATCGCGGTAGGCCTGTTGCTGACGGTTGGCCTGGATGCGCTGGTGGACACCCCGCGGCCGCCGACCGCGGCGGCCGGCTTCGGCTTTCCGTCGATCGCGGTGACCATGACCACGGTCGTGTTCGGCTTCTTCGCGGTGTTGATCGCGCGCGAATTCCCCGGCCGGCAGCGGGTCTGGCCGTACCTGATGGCCGGCGTCGCCACCGTGCTGGTCGCGTTCGCGCGGCTTTACCTGGGCGCGCACTGGCTGAGCGACGTGATCGCCGGGGTGCTGCTGGGCGTGGTCTGGGTGTTGCTGATCGGCATCGCCTACCGACGGCACAGCACGCGCTCGTTCTGGATGCGCCCGCTGGCATGGATGTTCTATGGCGGTTTCGCGCTGGCCCTTGGTTGGTACGCCCCGCGCAGCGCCGACCCCACCCTGGCCCGGTTCACGCCGCCCGCGCCGCAGCAACGGCTTGCGCTGGTGCAATGGCAGGCGCACGGGATCCCCGACCCCCGCCACTTCGACCTGCAGGCCGCCGGCGACCTGCGCCCGCTGCAGCAGCGCCTGCAGGCGCAGGGTTGGCGGGTGCAACCCCAGGCCGACTGGATCTCGGTGCTGGGCCTGCTGGACGACGATCGATCGCTGGCGCGCAAGCCGGTGCTGCCGCTGGCGCTGGATGCGCATCCGGAACGCCTGCTGCTGCGCCGGACCGGCAACGACCCGCGCTGGATCGAGGTCCTGCGGATCTGGCCGGCACCGGCGCAACTGGACGACGGCACCGCGCTGTGGGTCGGTCGTTACGAACGCATGCACGCGCACACGCGGCTGCGACTGCTCACCCTGTGGCACCCGGTCCCGCAGGCCGGCACGCTGCCAGCGGACCTGCAGGCGCTTGCCGCCAGAGCGGCCGTGGCCGATCCGCGGGTGCAGGTGCGCGTCGACACGCGCTGAAGCGCTAGCCCTCCGCGGCGATCGCCTCCAGCAACCGCTGCAGGCGCGCATGCGGGTCGTCATCCTGCAGCAGCGCCTGCCGTTGCCGCATCTCCAGCGGCAGCAGCTCCGCCAGCCGCCAACCCACCCATGCCGCGCTCTCGAACAGCAGTGGCGCCGGCTCGGCGTGTTCGCCCGCGACCTGCAACAGGATCCGCCGCAGCAGTTCCGCCAGCAGCGCATGCTCCGGGCGCAGCCGCGGCGAACCGGCGGCGTCCTCGCGCCATTCGACATCGGCCACCAGCAGCCCGTTGTCGCGCACGCGCGTGCGCAGCACATGGAAGCGCCGCCGCCCGCGTACGCGCAGCGACAGCAACCCATCCGGCGTGCTGCCGAAATCCTCGATCAGCGCCTCGGTCCCGAACGCCGCCGGCGTGGCCGCAGCGCCGGTCTCGCTGCCTTCGAGGATCAGGCAGACACCGAAGCCGCTGCCGCTGCGGCCGCAGTCGCGGACCATGTCCAGGTAACGGCGTTCGAAGATCCGCAGGTCCAGCCCGGCGCCCGGCACCAGCACCGCCTGCAGCGGCAACAATGGCAGCGGCGCGCCCGCCTCAGGCATCGCGCAGTGCGGCGAGGAAGCGCCGCGGGGCGCCGTCGAAACCGCCGTTGGACATGAACACCACGTGGTCGCCATCCCGCGCGATTTCGCGCAGGCGCGCGACCAGCGCATCGGCGTCGGCCACGGCGCGGGCGTCGCCGCGGATCGCCGCGATCACCTGGTCCGCATCCCACGGCAATTCCGGGCGCGCCAGGAACACCACCACGTCGGCGATGTCCAGCGACGGCGCCAATGCCTGCGCATGCGCGCCCAGGCGCATCGAATTGCTGCGCGGCTCCATCGCCACCACGATCCTTGCCGCGCCGACCTTGGCGCGCAGGCCGGCAAGCGTGGTCTGGATCGCAGTGGGATGGTGGGCGAAGTCGTCGTAGACGGTGATGCCATCGTGTTCGCCGATCACTTCCATCCGCCGCTTCACGCTGCTGAACCCAGCGAGCGACGGGATGACCGACGCCACATCGACCCCGACCGCGCTGCAGGCCGCGAGCGCGGCCAGTCCGTTGAGCACGTTGTGGTCGCCGAGCATCGGCCATTCGACGGTGCCGAGCTCCTGGCCAGCGTGCAGGACCACGAACGCACTGCCGTCGTCGCGCAGCTTGCGCGCGCTCCATTCGAACGACGGATCGAAACCGAACCGCTCCACCGGCGTCCAGCAGCCCATCGCCAGCACTTCGCGCAGGTGCCGGTCGTGGCCGTTGACGAGCAGCCGTCCGCGCCGCGGCACGGTCCGCACCAGGTGGTGGAACTGGCGCTGGATCGCGGCCACGTCGGGGAAGATGTCGGCGTGGTCGTACTCGAGGTTGTTGAGGATCGCGACCAGCGGGCGGTAGTGGACGAACTTGCTGCGCTTGTCGAAGAAGGCGGTGTCGTATTCGTCGGCCTCGACCACGAATTCGCGGCCACCGCCGATCCGCGCGGACACGCCGAAGTCCTCGGCGACGCCGCCGATCAGGAAGCCCGGCGCGCGGCCCGCGCGTTCCAGAAGGTAGGACAGGATCGTGGTCGTGGTGGTCTTGCCGTGGGTTCCGGCCACCGCCAGCACGTCGCGGCCGGGCAACAACCGCTCGCTCAGCCACTGTGCGCCGGAGGTGTACCTGAGGCCGGCATCGAGCACGTGTTCGACCGCTTCGTTGCCGCGCGACAGCGCATTGCCGACCACGATCTCGTCGCAATCGGCGGAGATGTTGGCGGCCTCGTAGCCGGGCTTCAGCGCGATGCCCAGGCGTTCGAGCTGGGTGGACATCGGCGGATAGATGTTCTGGTCGCTGCCTTCAACTTCATGGCCGAGTTCGCGCGCCAGCGCGGCGACGCCACCCATGAAGGTACCGGCGATGCCGAGGATGTGGAGTTTCAAGACAAGCTCCGAGAAATTCCGGGCGAAGATCGGTGGTCGGGGGGCGTTTCAACCGAGCGAGTATCGGGGAGCGAATTGAAACGCCCCCCGACCGCCGGGCTTCGCTGCGACGCCGTCAACCGACCTCGTGCCCCGGCTGGATCGCTTCGAGGATGCGGGTGAACACCTCGTCCAGCGAGCCCACGCCATCGACCACGGTGAGCTGGCCGTGCTGGCGGTAGAAGTCGATCACCGGCGCGGTCTGCTGGTCGTAGACGTTCAGGCGGTGGCGCACCGACTCCGGGGTGTCGTCGGCGCGGCCCTCTGCCTTCGCCCGGCCGGCCAGGCGCTCGATGATCTGCTCGTTGTCGACGGTGAGCTGGACCGCGGCATCGAAGGCCTGGCCGAGCTCCGCGAGCAGCTTGTCGAGCGCCGCGGCCTGGGCGAGGTTGCGCGGGTAGCCGTCGAGGATGAAGCCGGCCCTGGTGTCGTCGCGGGAAAAACGGTCGCGCAGCATGCCCAGCAGGATGTCGTCGCTGACCAGGTCGCCGCGCGCCATCACTTGCTTGGCCTGCAGGCCCAGCGGGCTGCCCGCCGCCACTTCCGCGCGCAACAGGTCGCCGGTGGAGATGTGCGGCACCTGCAGGTGTTCCTTCAATCGTGCCGCCTGGGTGCCCTTGCCCGAGCCGGGCGCGCCCAAAAGAACCAATCGCATCGAATCGCTCCAGAATCGCCACGCGGGGCGGCGCTAGACTGCGCCTGGACCCGCAACCGGGCCAGCTTACCGTATCCCGGCCCGAATCCAGGCACCTGGCGACCTCCTGCACACGCCCCAAGGATCCCCCCATGCCCGCTGGCACCCTGCTCTACGCACAAAGCGGCGGCGTCACCGCCGTCATCAACGCCACCGCCTCGGCGGTCATCCAGTCCGCGCGGGCCAGGAAGGTCCGCGTGCTCGCCGCCCGCAACGGCATCCTCGGCGCCCTGCGCGAGGAACTGATCGACACCACCCCGCTGACCGCGGCCCAGGTGCGGGCGCTGGCGCACACGCCGGGCGGTGCGTTCGGCAGTTGCCGGCTCAAGCTGAAGTCGCTGGCCGAGGATCGCGCGAAATACGAGCGCCTGCTGGCGGTGTTCAAGGCCCACGACGTGCGCTGGTTCCTCTACAACGGCGGCAACGATTCCGCCGACACCGCGCTCAAGGTGTCCCAGCTGGCGGCGGAATTCGGCTATCCGCTGACCTGCATCGGCGTGCCCAAGACCATCGACAACGACCTGGCGATGACCGACTGCTGCCCCGGCTTCGGCTCGGCCGCCAAGTACACCGCGGTGTCGGTGCGCGAATGCGCGCTCGACGTGGCGGCGATGGCGGACACCTCGACCAAGGTGTTCGTGTACGAGGCGATGGGCCGGCATGCCGGCTGGCTGGCCGCCGCCGCCGGACTGGCCGGCGCAGGCAAGGACGATGCGCCGCACCTGATCCTGTTCCCGGAGCGTCCGTTCGACGAGGCCGGGTTCCTGGCCCGGGTCGATGCGGTGGTGAAGCGGGTCGGCCACTGCGTGGTGGTCGCCAGCGAGGGCATCCGCAGCGCTGACGGCCGCTTCGTGGCGGATGCCGGCGGTGGCAAGGATTCGTTCGGGCACACCCAGCTGGGCGGTGTGGCCTCGTACCTGGCCGGCCGGGTCAAGGATGCGCTTGGGCACAAGGTGCACTGGGCGCTGCCGGACTACCTGCAGCGCTCGGCCCGCCACATCGCCTCGCAAGTGGACCTGGAACATGCGCTGGCGGTCGGCCGCGCCGCGGTGCAGTGCGCGCTGGCCGGGCAGAACGCGGTGATGCCGGTGATCGTCCGCGATGCCGATGCCCCCTACCGCTGGCACGTCGACATCGCTCCGCTGGAGCGCGTCGCCAACCACGAGAAGACGATGCCGAAGGGCTTCATCCGCAAGGACGGCTACGGCATCACCGCCGCCGCCCGGCGCTACCTGCAGCCGCTGATCGAGGGCGAGGCATTCCCGCCGTTTGGCCGGAATGGGCTCCCGGATTACGTTCAGGTAGACCAGGCCGTCCTGCGTCGCACGCTGCCCGCCTGGCAGGGCTGAGCGCGCGTCGCCGCTATAATCACCCCGTCCGGCGCGGCCGGCGGGGACCAACGAACACGAATCCGGGGACACTCCATGAAGCAACACCTTCTGATCGCGGGCCTGTGCATGCTGCTGGCCACGCCGGCGCAGGCGCAGTGGAACAAGAAGCAGAACGACCCGCAGGGTGCCGCCGCCGGCGCCAACGCCAAGGGTGCCGGGCTCAACCTCGAGTACTGCGACGAACCGATGGGCACCATCGCGGTGGTCGAGGAACAGGAAGGCGACTGGTACCGCTACCTCAGCAGCGACCTGCGCCTGCCTTCGACGGTGCCGGTGATCCGCATGCTGATCCAGCAGTCGAACTGCTTCGTGGTGGTCGAACGCGGGCGGGCGATGCAGAACATGATGCAGGAGCGGGCGCTGATGGACAGCGGCGAACTGCGCGAAGGCAGCGGCTTCGGCAAGGGCCAGATGGTCGCCGCCGACTACACCATGAATCCCAGCATCAACTTCTCGCAGAGCAATGCCGGCGGCGTGGGCGGCGTGCTGAGCGCGTTCGGCGGCAGGCACGGCATGGTCGCCGGCGCCCTGGTCGGCGGCCTCAAGTTCAAGAAGGCCGAAACCATGCTGACCATGATCGACAACCGCTCCGGCGTGCAGATCGGCGTGGCCCAGGGCAATGCCACCAAGACCGATTTCAGCCTTGGCATCGGCGGTGGCGGCGGCGGCGGTTTCGGCGCACTCGGCGGCTACAGCAACACGCCGGAAGGCAAGGCGCTGGCGGCGGCGTTCGCCAATGCCTACAACAACCTGGTCGTCGCCATGCGCGACTACCAGCCGCAACAGGTCCAGGGTGGCCTCGGCAAGGGCGGCAAGATCAAGGTCGGCGACTGACCAACGGTGCAATCGCGAAGCTCCCGGACGCCCGGCAATGCCGGGCGTTCGTGCATCCGGCACACTGCACCCATGCCCGTCATCCAGGTCAAGGCCAAGCCGAACGCGCGCGCGTCTTCGCTCACCCGTCAGGATGACGGCACCTGGCTGGCGCAACTGAAGTCGGCGCCGGTGGACGGCAAGGCGAACGCGGAGCTGGTCGAACTGGTCGCGCGCGAATTCGGTTGCGCGAAGTCCAGCGTGACCATCAAGGCCGGCGCCGGCAGCAAGTTCAAGCGGGTGGTGGTGCCGGACTGATCCGGCATCACTTGCCGCAGTCCTTGCCTTCGATGTCCATCGCAGCCGCGTACATCGGGATCGGGCCGAGGTCGCCGCCACGCGCGGTATCCAGCCCCTCCTTGAGGTAGATGCGCGAACGCCCCTGCGCATCGAGCTTCGGCGGGACCGCCTTCGCGTCCTTGCGCCAGACCCGCACCACCGCCCGCTGCGACGGGCAGCCCGCGTTCGGCACCCGGACCACGTCGTTCAAGACCCAGCCGCTGGCAGCGGAAGGCTTGGCCGCGGCGGCGTCGACCAGCCGCGCGCGTGGCTGGCAGCGCGCGCTGCTGCGGACCGCGGTGAACCGGTACGGAGCGGCGGCGTCGCCGGTGAACCGGCCTTCCAGGCGCGCGCAGGCCTCGGGGATGGTGCGCAGGGTGTGCGCCACCCCGATCGCCTGCGGGGCCCCCGGCTTGCGCTGGATCTCGGGCGTCGGCTCGCCGGCGACCGCGCCGAAGGCGACCGCCAGCAGGCCCGGGAACAGCATGTGCGGTCGCAGCATCGGGACGTCCTCCAGCTCCAGGACCGGCGCCGAAACCGGCATCCGGACAGGCCGCAGGCTGGCACGGCGGGCCTGAACCCCGGATTCATGGCGCGGTTCCTGCTTCGCCGCGCGTCCACGGCGCGCATGGCTGTGCGATAGTCCGCAGGTTGCCTGCACCGCAGGCACGCACTCAATCAGTGTCCGTTCATTCCTTCGAAAGACTCCGGGGAGGGGTTCATGCTGGAGCAACACGGTTTATTGCTGGCGCTTGTCTGCGCCGTCATCGCAATCGCCTATGGCCTGTGGGCCGCGGGCTGGATCAACAGGCAACCAGCCGGCAACGAGCGCATGCGCGAGATCGCCGGCGCCATCCAGGAAGGCGCGCGCGCCTACCTCAACCGCCAATACACCACCATCGCCATCGCCGGCGCAGTGCTGTTCGTGCTGATCGGCGTGTTCCTGAGCTGGCTCACCGCGATCGGCTTCCTGATCGGCGCAGTGCTTTCGGGTGCGGCCGGCTACATCGGCATGAACGTGTCGGTGCGCGCCAACGTGCGCACCGCAGAGGCCGCGCGCAGCGGCATGAGCCAGGCGATGGACGTGGCCTTCAAGGGCGGCGCGATCACCGGCATGCTGGTCGTCGGCCTCGGCCTGCTCGGCGTGGCCGGCTATTACGGGCTGCTGACCAAGTACATGGGCGCCAGCGAAAAGGACGCCCTGCATGCGCTGGTCGGCCTCGCCTTCGGCGCCTCGCTGATCTCGATCTTCGCCCGCCTCGGCGGCGGCATCTTCACCAAGGGCGCCGACGTCGGCGCGGACCTGGTGGGCAAGGTCGAAGCCGGCATCCCCGAGGATGACCCGCGCAACCCGGCGGTGATCGCCGACAACGTGGGCGACAACGTCGGCGACTGCGCCGGCATGGCCGCCGACCTGTTCGAGACCTACGCGGTCACCATCATCGCGACCATGCTGCTGGGCAGCCTGATGGTCGCCACCGCCGGCAAGAACGCGGTGCTGTACCCGCTGGTGCTGGGCGGGGTGTCGATCATCGCCTCGATCATCGGCGCGTTCTTCGTCAAGGTCGGCGGCGACAAGCCCAACATCATGGGCGCGCTGTACAAGGGCGTGATCGTGTCGGCGGTGCTGGCGGCGGTCGCGTTCTACCCGATCACCACCCAGCTGATGGCCGATTCCAGCCACGGCGCGATGAACCTGTACTGGTGCGCGCTGATCGGCCTGGTGCTGACCGGCGCCATCGTCTGGATCACCGAGTACTACACCGGCACCCAGTACAAGCCTGTGCAGCACGTGGCCCAGGCCTCGACCACCGGCCACGGCACCAACATCATCGCCGGGCTCGGCGTGTCGATGAAGTCGACCGCGCTGCCGGTGATCGCGGTGTGCGCCTCGATCCTGCTGGCCTACAAGCTCGGCGGCCTGTACGGCATCGCCATCGCCGCCACCTCGATGCTGTCGATGGCCGGGATGATCGTGGCGCTGGACGCGTACGGCCCGATCACCGACAACGCCGGCGGCATCGCCGAGATGGCGGAACTGCCGCCGGAAGTGCGCAACATCACCGACCCGCTCGACGCGGTGGGCAACACCACCAAGGCGGTGACCAAGGGCTACGCGATCGGTTCCGCCGCGCTCGCCGCGCTGGTGCTGTTCGCCGACTACACCCACAACCTGCAGACCCAGCACCCGGGGGTGAACTTCACCTTCGACCTGAGCAACCACATGGTGATCGTCGGCCTGCTGATCGGCGGCCTGATCCCGTACCTGTTCGGCGCGATGGCGATGGAAGCCGTGGGCCGCGCGGCGGGTTCGGTGGTGGAGGAAGTGCGCCGCCAGTTCCGCGACATCCCCGGCATCATGGAAGGCACCGGCAAGCCGGACTACAGCCGCGCCGTGGACATGCTGACCAAGTCCGCGATCAAGGAAATGATCGTGCCTTCGCTGCTGCCGGTCGCGGTCCCGGTGGTGGTCGGCCTGACCCTGGGCGCGCAGGCGCTCGGCGGCCTGCTGATCGGCACCATCGTCACCGGCATCTTCGTGGCGATCTCGATGACCACCGGCGGCGGCGCCTGGGACAACGCCAAGAAGTACATCGAGGACGGCCACCACGGCGGCAAGGGTTCCGAGGCGCACAAGGCCGCGGTCACCGGCGACACCGTCGGCGACCCGTACAAGGACACCGCCGGCCCGGCGATCAACCCGCTGATCAAGATCATCAACATCGTCGCCCTGCTGCTGGTGCCGCTGCTGCCGGCCACCTTGACCAGCGGTGAAAGCCTGCAGGCGCCGGAGGCGATCGAGGCCCCGGCGGCCACCATGGACGCGGCGCCGATGCCGGCGGAAGCGCCGGCCGCGGATACCGCGGCGCCAATGCCGGAGGAGTCGCCGGCGATCGAGGCGCCCGCGATGGATCCGGCCAGCCCGGCGCCCGCCGAAGCCCCGGCCTCGACCGCCGAGGCGCCGGAACCGGCGACGAACTGACCCGGCAACCGCGACTTCGCTCCACGCAAACGGCGGCTTCGGCCGCCGTTTTCGTTGCTGCGGGCATGGCCGCGGGCCGCGCCCGGGAAACCGGCCCGCCCCCACCGGTTAGAATGCGCGCCCCCACACCGCCCGCCGCAGCCAGCAGCGGGCACCCCGCATCGGAGCACGCACATGGGCCTGGACCTCGTCCCCACCGGCAACAATCCGCCGGACGAAATCAACGTCATCATCGAGATCCCGAAGGACGCCGAGCCGGTCAAGTACGAGGTCGACAAGGCCACCGGCGCGATCTTCGTCGACCGCATCCTGTCGACCCCGATGCGATACCCGTGCAACTACGGCTACGTCCCGCACACCGTCTGCGGCGACGGCGACCCGGCCGACGTGCTGGTGATCCTGCCGCTGCCGCTGGTGCCGGGCAGCGTGATCCGCTGCATCCCGGTAGGCGTGCTGAAGATGACCGACGAAGCCGGCGGCGACGAAAAGATCGTCGCGGTACCGGTGCCGAAGGTGTTCGGCGGCTATGCCGACGTCACCGACATCGAGCAGGTCAGCCCGCACTGGCTGGAGCGCATCGGCCACTTCTTCGCCCACTACAAGGACCTGGAGAAGGGCAAGTGGGTGAAGCTGGACGGCTGGGGCGGCGCGCAGGAAGCGAAGGCGATCCTGTCCGGGGCCATGGCCCGCTACGCCGCCACCCCGGACGCCGAAAAGCCGCACTTCTGAGGCCGCAGGCGGCAACCGCGCCGCGGGCGGGCGCCCGCGGCCGGTTGCGGCCGGCACGCCCCGGCCTAGCGAAAGTGGTAGCGCACGGCGTAATAGATCACGTACAGCCACGACAGCAGGCCGTGCACGATCGCCCACAGCAGCGACTTGTTCGCCGTCCACGAGATCACCATCGCCAGCGCGCTGCCGAAGCTGAGCCCGGTCCTCACCACGTCGCCCTTGCGGCCCATGCTCATGCCTCCCGGTAGACCTCGGCGCCCTGCTGGCGGAACTCGGCGGACTTCTCCGCCATCCCGGCCTGCAGCGCCGCCTGCTCGTCGACGCCATGCTCGGCGGCGTAGTCGCGCACGTCCTGGGTGATCTTCATCGAGCAGAAATGCGGGCCGCACATCGAGCAGAAGTGGGCGACCTTGTGCGCGTCCTTCGGCAACGTCTCGTCGTGGAATTCCCTGGCCTTCTCCGGATCCAGGCCGAGGTTGAACTGGTCCTGCCAGCGGAATTCGAAGCGCGCCTTGGACAGTGCGTTGTCGCGCACCTGCGCGCCCGGATGGCCCTTGGCCAGGTCGGCGGCGTGCGCCGCGATCTTGTAGGCCATGATCCCGTCGCGCACGTCCTGCCGGTTGGGCAGGCCGAGGTGCTCCTTCGGCGTCACGTAGCAGAGCATCGCGGTGCCGTACCAGCCGATCATCGCCGCGCCGATCGCGCTGGTGATGTGGTCGTAGCCGGGTGCGATGTCGGTGGTCAGCGGCCCCAGGGTGTAGAACGGCGCCTCGCCGCATTCGGCCAGCTGCTTGTCCATGTTCTCCTTGATCAGCTGCATCGGCACGTGGCCGGGGCCTTCGATCATGGTCTGCACGTCGTGCTTCCACGCGACCTTGGTCAGCTCGCCGAGGGTTTCCAGCTCGCCGAACTGGGCGGCGTCGTTGGCATCCGCGATGCAGCCGGGACGCAGGCCATCGCCCAGCGAGAAGGCCACGTCGTAGGCCTTCATGATTTCGCAGATGTCCTCGAAATGCGTGTAGAGGAAGTTCTCCCTGTGGTGCGCCAGGCACCACTTGGCCAGGATCGAACCGCCGCGCGAGACGATGCCGGTCACGCGCTTCGCGGTCAGCGGCACGTAGCGCAGCAGCACCCCGGCGTGGATGGTGAAGTAGTCCACGCCCTGCTCGGCCTGCTCGACCAGGGTGTCGCGGAAGATCTCCCAGGTCAGTTCCTCGGCGCGGCCATCGACCTTTTCCAGCGCCTGGTAGATCGGCACCGTGCCGATCGGCACCGGCGAGTTGCGCACGATCCACTCGCGGGTCTCGTGGATGTGCTTGCCGGTGGACAGGTCCATCACGTTGTCCGCGCCCCAGCGGATCGCCCACACCAGCTTCTCCACCTCCTCGGCGATCCCGGAACTCACCGCCGAGTTGCCGATGTTGGCGTTGATCTTGGTCAGGAAGTTGCGGCCGATGATCATCGGCTCGCTTTCCGGGTGGTTGATGTTGCACGGCAGGATCGCGCGGCCGCGGGCGATCTCGTCACGGACGAATTCCGGGGTGATGAATTTCTGGATGCTGGCGCCGAAGCCCTCCCCCGGGTGTTGCCGGAGCAGGATGGCGTCGCGGACCGCCTCGATCCGCTGGTTCTCGCGGATCGCCACGAACTCCATCTCCGGGGTGACGATGCCGCGCCGGGCGTAGTGCATCTGCGAGACGTTGGCACCGGCCCTTGCGCGGCGCGGCAGGCTGCGGCCGGGGAAGCGCACCGCGGCCAGCTTCGGATCCAACTCGCGCGCGCGCCCGAATTCGGAGCTGATCCGCTCCAGCACGTCGGTATCGCCGCGCTCGGCGATCCACTGCGCGCGCAGCGCCGGCAGGCCGGCGGCAAGGTCGATGCGCACCGCCGGATCGGTGTAGGGCCCGGAGCAGTCGTACACCGCGAGCGGCGGGTTGTCCTCGCCGCCGAACAGGGTCGGCGTGCGCGCCAGCTCGATCTCGCGCATCGGGACCCGCAGGTCGGCGCGCGATCCGGCGACGTGGACCTTGCGCGAGCCCGGGATCGGCCGGATGACGGCTTCCGAGAGCTGTTCGGCCTGGCGGATGAGTTCGGAGGGCACTGCGTTCATCGACATCGTCCTGTGCGGTTCGCTCGCGGAGCGGGGACGAAGCGGCGGCGCGCGTGCAGCGGCCACCGGGGGCGCTGCCGTCGCGAAGCTTCCCTACGCCGGTCTCAACCGGATCAGGTTCGAAGGGTCTGTCTCAACCGCGGCACGGGATGCCGGCGGTACCCCCGCTCCGGGTGCTATTGGAACACGCGGCATCCGCGCGCGCCAACCGCCCGCGGCGGGCATCCGCTCAGCGCAGCGAGGCGTTGATCCGCTCCAGCGCCTCCGCGCCCGGGTTCAGTTCCTCCGCGCCAAGTGCGTTCAACGGCGTCTCGATGGTATTGAGGTGGCGGTGCAGGTCCTCCGCGTCCGCGGCGACATACAGCAGCCCGGTCACCACTTCGCCCTGCGCCTGCCGCTGCTGCAGCAGGTTCATGGCACGGATGCGGTCGCGCGGATCGTAGTCCGCGTCGAGCTTGCGCAGGCGCAGCACGGAGCCGTCGTGCTGGTCGATTTCCAGCAGTTCGCCTTCCGCGTATTCGGCGTAGATCTCCGCGCGCGGCAGCACCACGTCCAGCCGGTTCACCGCCTCGTTGTGCTCGCGCACGTATTCGTAGCTCTTGGTGCTGCCCGGATGGTTGTTGAAGGCGATGCAGGGACTGACCACGTCGATGAACGCGGCGCCGCGATGCGCCAGCGCGCCCTTGATCAGCGGCACCAGTTGCTGCTTGTCGCCGGAAAAGCTGCGCGCGACATAGGTGGCGCCCAGCTGCAGGGCCATGGTGACGAGGTCGAGCGGGCTGTCGTTGTTGGCCACCCCCTTCTTCGACACCGAGCCCTGGTCCGCGGTTGCCGAGAACTGGCCCTTGGTCAGCCCGTACACGCCGTTGTTCTCGACGATGTAGGTCATGTCCACCGCGCGCCGGATCGAATGCACGAACTGGCCGATCCCGATCGAGGCGGAGTCGCCATCGCCGGACACGCCCAGGTAGATCAGCCCGCGGTTGGCCAGGTTGGCGCCGGTCAGCACCGACGGCATGCGCCCGTGCACGGTGTTGAAGCCGTGCGACTGGCCGAGGAAATAGGTCGGCGTCTTCGAGCTGCAGCCGATCCCCGACAGCTTGGCCACCCGGTGCGGGGCGATGTCCATCTCCCAGCAGGCCTGGATGATCGCCGCCGAGATCGAGTCATGGCCGCAACCCGCGCACAGGGTCGAGACGGTGCCCTCGTAGTCGCGGCGGGTGAACCCGAGCGCGTTGCAACGCAGGCTCGGGTGGTGGAGCCTGGGCTTGGCGAGATAGGTCATGGCTCAGGCCACCTCCGTGCGGGCCGGGCGCAACCGCGCCTCGATCGCACCTGCGATGAAGCGCGCGGTGATCGGGGTGCCGTCGTAATGCAGCACCGCGACCAGGCGCGCCGGGTCGATCCCGAATTCGTCCACCAGCAGGCTGCGCAACTGGCCGTCGCGGTTCTGCTCGACCACGAACACCGATTCGTGCGCGGCGATGAAGTCCCGCACCGAATCCGCGAACGGGAACGCGCGGATGCGCACGCTGTCCAGCGCGATGCCGGCGTCCCGCAACAACTCGACCGCCTCCGCCATCGCCGGGCTGGTCGAACCGTAGAAGATCGCGGCCTGCGGCGCCGGTGGCACCGACTGGTCCACCACCGGCTGCGGCACCAGCGCCTTGGCGGTCTCGAATTTGTGCAGCAACCGCTGCATGTTGTAGAGGTAGTCGGCGCCGCGCTCGGAGTACTTCGCCTGCGGATCGCGCGAGGTGCCGCGGGTGAAGTAAGCGCCCTTGTCCGGGTGCGTGCCCGGCAGGGTGCGGTACGGGATGCCGTCGCCATCGACGTCCTTGTAGCGCGCGAATTCGCGCCCCGCCTCCAGCTCCTCGGCGGTCATCACCTTGCCGCGGTCGTAGCGGCGCGCATCGTCCCAGCGGAACGGCGCGCACAGGCGCTGGTTCATGCCGATGTCGAGGTCGCTCATCACGAACACCGGGGTCTGCAGGCGATCGGCCAGGTCCAGCGCTTCGGCGGCGAACCCGAAGCACTCGGCCGGGTCCTCCGGGAACAGCAGCACATGCTTGGTATCGCCATGCGATGCATGCGCGCAGGCCAGCACGTCCGACTGCTGGGTGCGCGTCGGCATCCCGGTCGAGGGCCCGCCGCGCTGGACGTTGATGATGGTGGCCGGGATCTCGGCGAAGTACGCCAGCCCGATGAATTCGTTCATCAGCGAGATGCCGGGGCCGGAGGTCGAGGTGAACGCGCGCGCGCCGTTCCAGCCGGCGCCGACCACCATGCCGATCGAGGCGATCTCGTCCTCGGCCTGGATCACCGCGAAGCGCGCGCGGCCCGCGTCGTCGATGCGGAATTTCTGGCAGTTCCTCTGGAAGGCCTCGGCCACCGAAGACGACGGGGTGATCGGGTACCACGCGCACACGGTGGCCCCGCCGTAGACGCAGCCGAGCGCGGCCGCGGCATTGCCCTCGACGAAGATGCGGTCGCCGACCGCATCGGCCTTGCGCACGCGCAGGCCGATCGGGTGCGGCAGGTGCTCGTGCACCCACCCGCGGCCCATGTGCAGGGCGTCGATGTTGGGCGCCAGCAGCTTCGGCTTGGTCCTGTACTGTTCGCCGACCAGCGCTTCGATCGCCGCCATGTCGATGTCCAGCAACGCGCCCAGGGCACCGACGTACATGATGTTCTTGAACAGCTGGCGCTGGCGCGGGTCCTGGTAGGCGGCGTTGCACAGTTCGGTCAGGGGGACGCCGATGACGGTGATGTCGTCGCGGAACTTCGACTTCGGCAGCGGCTTGCTGCTGTCGTAAAAAAGATAACCGCCCGGCGCGAGTTCCCTGACGTCGTCGTCCCAGGTCTGCGGGTTCATCGCCACCAGCATGTCGACGCCACCACGGCGGCCCAGCCAGCCGGCCTCGCTGACGCGTACCTCGTACCAGGTCGGCAGGCCCTGGATGTTGGAGGGGAAGATGTTGCGCGGGCTGACCGGCACCCCCATGCGCAGGATCGACTTCGCGAACAGCTCGTTGGCGGAGGCCGAGCCGGAGCCGTTGACGTTGGCGAACTTGACCACGAAATCGTTGACCGCCTGCAACGCCGCCACCGCGGGTGGATCGATCGCCATGCTCATGCGGCCTCCCGTGCCGGCGAACCGCCGCAGCGCGTGCCCGCATGGGTTTCCAGCAACAGGAATTTCTGCATGTCCCAGGCGCCGGTCGGGCAGCGCTCCGCGCACAGGCCGCAGTGCAGGCAGACGTCCTCGTCCTTGACCATCACCCGCATCGTCGGCAGCGGCTCGGACACGTACAGGTCCTGTGCCGCGTTGAGCGCCGGCGCGGTCAGCCGGGTGCGCAGCGCGGCCTCCTCGCCGTTGCCGGTGAAGGTGATGCAGTCGGTCGGGCAGATGTCGACGCAGGCGTCGCACTCGATGCACTTGTCGCGGGTGAACACCGTCTGCACGTCGCAGTTGAGGCAGCGCTGGGTCTCCTTGAGCGCGGTGGCGGCATCGAAGCCCAGCTCCACCTCGACCTTGATGCTGTCCAGTTTCCTGGCTTCCTCCGACCACGGCACCGCGAAACGCTGGTCCGCCGACACCCCGTTGTCGTAGCTCCACTCGTGGATGCCCATCTTCTGCGAGGTCAGCCGCACCAGCGGATCCGGGCGTTCGCGCGGGTCCTCGCCATGCAGCAGGCGGTCGATGCTGGTCGCCGCGGCGTGTCCGTGCGCAACCGCCCAGATGATGTTCTTCGGACCGAACGCCGCATCGCCGCCGAACAGCACGTGCGGCAGCGACGACTGGTGGGTCAGCGGATCGACCACCGGCATGTCCCATTCGCCGAATGCGATCCCGCAATCGCGCTCGATCCACGGGAACGCGTTCTCCTGCCCGATCGCGATCAGCACCTCGTCGCAGGCATGGAATTCGTCCGGCTCGCCGGTCGGCACCAGCATGCGGCGGCCGTTGCCGTCGAATTCGGCGCGCACCCGCTGGAAGGTCATGCCGGTGAGCTTGCCGCCTTCGTGGACGAAGGCACCCGGCACCCGGCAGTCGAGGATCGGGATGCCTTCGTGGATCGCATCCTCCTTCTCCCACGGACTCGCCTTCATCTCGTCGAAGCCGGAACGCACCAGCACCTTGACGTCCTCGCCACCCAGCCGGCGCGCGCTGCGGCAGCAGTCCATCGCGGTGTTGCCACCGCCCAGCACCAGCACGCGCTTGCCGACCGCGGCGACGTGCCCGAAATACACGTTCGCCAGCCAGTCCAGGCCAAGGTGGATGTTCGCCGCGGCCTCGTCGCGACCGGGGATGCGCAGGTCGCGCCCGCGCGGCGCGCCGCTGCCGACGAACACCGCGTCGTACCCTTCGGCCAGCAGCGCGCGCATCGATTCGATCCGGCGACCGGCAACCAACTCCACGCCGAGGTCGAGGATGTAGCCGCATTCCTCGTCGATCACCTGCTCCGGCAGGCGGAAACGCGGCACCTGGGTGCGCATGAAGCCGCCGGCCTTGGGATCGGCCTCGAACAGGGTGACCTGGTAGCCCAGCGGGGCCAGGTCGCGGGCGACGGTCAACGACGACGGCCCGGCGCCGACACACGCCACCCGCTTGCCGTTGCGCTGGCTGGCCGGCTTCGGCATGCGCGCGCGCACGTCGCCCTTGTGGTCGGCGGCGACCCGCTTGAGCCGGCAGATCGCCACCGGCTCGGGGTTGTCGCGCATCGCGCCGGGGCCGTTGTTGTGCTCGACCCGTCCGCGCCGGCACGCCGGTTCGCACGGGCGGTCGCAGGTGCGGCCGAGGATCCCGGGGAACACGTTCGACCGCCAGTTGACCATGTACGCGTCGGCGTGGCGGCCGGCGGCGATCAGGCGGATGTATTCGGGAACCGGGGTGTGCGCGGGACAGGCCCACTGGCAGTCGACGACCTTGTGGAAGACGTCGGGATTGCGAATATCGGTCGGCTTCACCGCGACCCTCGCTGCAGGCAAGCCGGTTCAGGGCCTGTCGGAAAGCCGGATGCGCCGGCCATCGCTTGCGGCCCGAGTCTAGACCGGAACCTGCGCCGGCGTCATGCCGCAGCGCCCACGAAATCCGGTACCGGGTCCGCGGGAATCCGGCCCGCGCAGTGCTTGCGGCTGGCCACGCGCAGGGGCTTGACAGCGATCGCGGACCTGTGTTTCCCTGCAGTCATGACGCAGCGCAACATCCATCCGCAGGCCACACGCACCCCGTCGCAGGACGCGGTCGCCGCGGGCCCGCGCGCGCTGCCGCTGTCGTTCGCCCACGTCGCGCTTGCCGCGACGCTCGTGCTTGTACTCGTACTCATTATTTCCGGCCAATCAGGCGCAGGAGTCGGGTTCGTGTAGGCAACACCCACGCACCCAGGTCGAAAGAACCAAGACCCCGCGCCCGAAAAGGCGCGGGGTTTTCGTTTTTGCGGCACGGGTTTCCGCGGCAACACCAAGGAATGCCATCCGTGAGAAGCAATGCCATCAAGCAAGGTCCCACCCGCTCGCCGGCGCGCGCCATGCTGCGCGCCACCGGGCTGGACGACGCCGCCATCGCCAGGCCGTTCGTGGCGGTGGTGCACACCTGGTCCGACGTCTCCCCCTGCAACATCAACCTGCGCGAGCTGGCGCAGCACGTGCGCCGTGGCATCGACGCCGCCGGCGGCACCCCGATCGAGTTCAACACCATCGCGGTCACCGACGGCATCGCGATGGGCAGCGACGGCATGCGCGCCTCGCTGCCCTCGCGCGAGACCATCGCCGATTCGATCGAGCTGGCGGTCGGCGGCCACTGCCTGGACGCGATGGTGCTGCTGGTCGGCTGCGACAAGACCATCCCGGCGGCGGCGATGGCGGCGGCCCGGCTCGACATCCCCACCGTGATCCTCTACGGCGGCACCATCCTGCCCGGGCACTGCCCGACGACGGATGGCGAGGCGCCGAAGCCGCTGACCGTGCAGGACGTGTTCGAGGCGGTCGGCGCGCACGCGGCCGGGCGCATCGACGATGCCGGGCTGCACGCGATCGAATCCCATGCCTGCCCCGGCGCCGGTGCCTGCGGCGGCCAGTTCACCGCCAACACGATGGCGATGGTGCTGACCTTCCTCGGGCTGTCGCCGCTGGGCGCCAACGACATCCCCGCCACCGACCCGGCGAAGGCCGATGCCGGCTACGCCTGCGGCGAGCTGGCGATGGCGCTGCTGCGCGACGGCGGGCCGACCCCGCGCACGCTGCTGACCACCCGTGCGCTGCGCAACGCGGCGCGCGCGGTCTCGGCCACCGCCGGCTCGACCAACGCGGTGCTGCACCTGCTGGCGATCGCGCACGAAGCCGGCGTCGCCTTCGACCTGGAGGAATTCGAGGCCGCCAGCGCCAGCACGCCGGTGATCGCCGACCTGAAGCCGGGCGGCCGCTACACCGCGGCGGAAATGCACGCGCAAGGCGGAACCGCGCTGGTGGCGCGGGAACTGCAGGCGGCCGGCCTGATCGAGGACATCCCCACGGTCGCCGGCCGCAGCTTTTTCGCGCAGGCCGATGCCGCGCAAACCCCGCCGGCGCAGGACGTGGTGCGCCCGGTGTCCGATCCGATCAAGCCGCGCGGCGGCTATTCGATCCTGTACGGCGACCTCGCGCCGGAGGGCTGCATCGTCAAGCTGGCCGGCCACGGCATCGAGCGCTTCGAGGGCCGGGCGCGGGTATTCGATTCCGAGGAGGCCGCGTTCGCCGCGGTGCAGGCGCGCGCCATCGTCGCCGGCGACGTGGTGGTGATCCGCTTCGAGGGCCCGGCCGGCGGACCCGGCATGCGCGAGATGCTGGCGGTGACCGCGGCATTGGTCGGCCAGGGCCTGTCCAACGATGTCGCGCTGGTCACCGATGGCCGCTTCAGCGGCGCCACCCACGGCTTCATGGTCGGCCACGTGGCGCCGGAAGCCGCGCGCGGCGGGCCGATCGCGAAGCTGCGCGATGGCGACCGCGTGCGCATCGACGTGGCATCGCGCCGGATCGACGTGGCTGCCGACCTGTCGCAACGCACGCCTGCGCGGATGGCGCCGCGCGTGCGCTGCGGCGCGCTGGCCAAGTTCGCGCGTGATGTCGGCTCCGCCTCGCGCGGCGCGGTCACCTCGCCCGGCCCGCTCGATGCCCACGACGACGACGCCCGACGCATCGCCAGCAGCTTGCTCGATGCGGCCACCGACGCAGCGATCCCCGCCTGACCCCTCCTCCAGCCATCGTCCACTTCCGCCCAAGGAACCGCCATGACCAGCACCACCGCCAAACCCAAAGTCACCATCGTCGGCTACGGCAGCCAGGGCCGCGCGCATGCGCTGAACCTGCGCGACTCCGGCTTCGACGTCACCATCGGCCTGCGCCCCGGCGGCCCGACCGAGATCAAGGCCAGGGCCGACGGCTTCACCGTCAAGGCGCCCGCCGAGGCGGTGAAGGACGCCGGGATCGTCGCCATCCTCACCCCGGACATGGTCCAGCCGCAGCTGTACGGCGAGGTGATCGAGCCGAACATCGCGGCGGGCGCCTGCCTGCTGTTCGCGCACGGCTTCAACGTGCACTACCAGCAGATCGCCCCGCGCGATGACCTCGACGTGGTGCTGGTGGCGCCGAAGGGCCCGGGCGCGCTGGTCCGCCGCGAATACGAGATCGGCCGTGGCGTGCCGGCGGTGTACGCAGTCCACCAGGACCGCAGCGGCAACGCCGAACAGCTGGCGCTGGCCTATTGCGCCGGGATCGGCGGCGCCCGCCAGAACGCGATCCGGACCACCTTCAAGGAAGAAACCGAGACCGACCTGTTCGGCGAACAGGCGGTGCTGTGCGGCGGTGCCACCAAGCTGGTGCAGGCCGGCTGGGAAACCCTGGTGGAAGCCGGTTACCAGCCGGAAGTCGCGTACTACGAGTGCCTGCACGAACTGAAGCTGATCGTCGACCTGTTCTACGAAGGCGGCATCACCCGCATGCACGAGTTCATCAGCGAGACCGCGCAGTACGGTGCGCTGACCCGTGGCAACTACATCGTCGACGAGCACACCCGCGCGCAGATGCGCAAGGTGCTGCAGGAAATCCAGGACGGCACCTTCGCCCGCCAGTGGATCGCCGAATACGCCGCCGGCAACGCCAACTACAGGGCGATGAAGCAGGCCGACCTCGAGCATCCGGTCGAGGCCATCGGCAAGAAGCTGCGCGCCAACATGAAATGGCTGGCGTCGTCGCAGCCGGCGGCGGCGAAGCCCGCCGCCGCCAGCGAAACACCGCCGCAGAGCGAGGCCGCCTGATGAACGGTGCCCGCTGGCTGGCGCAGGCACTGGTCGCGGAGGGCGTGGATACGCTGTTCGGGTATCCCGGCGGCACCATCATGCCGTTCTACGACGCCCTGCATGGCACCCCGGCGCTGAAGCACGTGCTGGTGCGCCACGAGCAGGGCGCGGCGTTCGCCGCCAACGGCTATGCGCGCGCCAGCGGGCGGGTGGGCGTGTGCGTGGCCACCTCCGGCCCCGGTGCCTCCAACCTGGTCACCGGGATTGCGGATGCGATGCTGGATTCGGTGCCGATGGTGGTGATCACCGGGCAGGTGCCGACCACCCTGATGGGCACCGACGCGTTCCAGGAACTGGACGTGTTCGCGATGACCCTGCCGATGGTCAAGCACAGCTTCATCGCCCGGCGGGTTGAAGACCTGCCGATGATGGTGGCCGAGGCGTTCCGGCTGGCGCGCAGCGGCCGTCCCGGCCCGGTCCTGATCGACCTGCCGAAGGACGTGCAGATGGCCGCTGCCGCCCACCTGCCGGCGCACGCGCCGCTGCCGGTGGATGCGGCCGCGGCACCGAAGGACGCATCGCTGCACGAGGCGCTGGCGCTGATCTCGCAGGCGCAGCGGCCGGTGCTCTACGGCGGCGGCGGGATCGCCCTGGGCGATGCGGTGCAGGACTTCCGCACCTTCGTGGATGCCACCCAGATCCCGACCGTGCTGACCCTGAAGGGCCTGGGCGCGTTGCCGACCAGGCATCCGTTGAACCTGGGCATGCTGGGCATGCACGGCTCGCGCGCGGCGAACCTGGCGGTGCAGGAGAGCGACCTGCTGGTGGTGGTCGGCGCCCGCTTCGACGACCGCGCCACCGGCAAGCTGGCCGAATTCGCGCCGCACGCGCGGGTCGTGCACATGGACCTGGAGGCGTGCGAGATCGGCAAGCTGCGCTGCGCGGACGCCGGCGTGCGCGGCGACATCCGCACCACCCTGGCCCGGCTGACCCTGCCCTGCGCCGCCCACCTGCATGGCCGCAATGGCCAGGCGCGCAAGGCCTGGCGTGCGCAATGCCGGCAACGCGCGCAACAACACGCGGCGCGCTACGACGCCCCCGGCGACAGCGTGTTCGCGCCGGCGCTGCTGAAGCGGCTGTCGGAACTGGCGCCGGATGCAGTGGTCGCGTGCGACGTCGGCCAGCACCAGATGTGGGTGGCCCAGCACTGGCGGCTGGACCATCCGCGCAAGCACCTGACCTCCGGCGCGCTGGGCGCGATGGGCTTCGGCCTGCCCGCCGCGATCGGCGCGCAGCTGCAGGACCCCGCTGCGCGCGTGGTCTGCGTCAGCGGCGATGGCTCGATCCAGATGAACATCCAGGAGCTGGCCACCCTGCGCCGCTACCAGCTGCCGGTGAAGATCGTGCTGCTCGACAACCAGGCGCTGGGCATGGTCCGCCAGTGGCAGGAACTGTTCTTCGAAAAGCGCTATTCGGAAGTCGACCTGTCCGACAACCCGGATTTCGTCGCCCTCGCCCGCGCGTTCGGCATCCAGGCCCTGCACCTGGATCGCGCCGACGGCATGGACGCGGCGCTGCAGGCGCTGCTGGCGGCGGAAGGCCCGGCCCTGCTGCACGTCGCCATCGACACCGCGGCGAATGTCTGGCCGCTGGTGCCGCCTAACCGCAGCAACAGCGAAATGCTGGAAGACGCCGCCACGGAAGCCGCACCCGCGATCCGCGCAAGCAACCCGCTCCCCGAATCCACGTCCGTCCAGGAGGCCTGACATGCGCTACCGGCTCGACCTCACCCTGCGCCATGCCGAAGGCGCGCTCGCGCGCGTGCTTGGCACCACCGAACGCCGCGGCTTCCGCCCGGTCGCGGTGGAAGGCGAAACCCTCACGGATGGCGACCGCTGGCACCTGCAGATGACGGTGGAAGGCGAACGCCCCGCCGAGACCCTGCACGCGCAACTGGCCAAGCTGTACGACTGCCTGCACGTGCAGGTGCAGCCATGCAGCTGAACGACGGACAGGCCGCGGAATCGCGTGGCGAGGGCGCGCGCAGCGACCAGAGCACCCCTCCCCGGCCCGCACGGCCCACCGGCACCGCCGATGTGCGTTCACCGGCGCGCGAACCGATGGTTCGCGAACGCGCCGCTTCACCCCCTGCTGCGCAAGGGAGGGAGTCACGGCTCTGGTTCGACGGCGAACTCCACGACGCGACGAAGCTGCAGGCCACGCTGGGCACGCATGCGCTGCACTACGGCAGCGGCGTGTTCGAGGGCATCCGCGCCTACGCCACCCGCGATGGCGCCGCGGTGTTCCGCCTGCCGGAGCACCTGGAGCGCATGCGCAAGGGTTGCGAGTTGCTGGGCATGGACTTCGACGTCGCCGAGGCCACTGCAGCGGTGCTGCAGACGCTGCGCGCCAACCGCCTGGGCGATGCCTACATCCGCCCGCTGGCCTGGTACGGCGACGGCGGCTTCGGCCTCGATGTCACCGGCCGTTCGCACCACCTGATGGTCGCCACTTCGGCCACCAACCTGCACCTCAACGGCAACCGCACGCGGGTGTCGGTTTCGCAGTGGCGGCGCAACCCGGCCAGTTCGCTGCCGCCGCTGAAGCTGTGCGGCGGCTACGTCAATTCGATCCTGGCCAAGCGCGAAGTCAGGCTGCGCGGCTACGACGAAGCGATGTTCGTCGACGACGACGGCTACGCGGTGGAATGCACCGGCGCCAACCTGTTCCTGGTCCGCGATGGCGGGATCACCGCGGTCGAGCACCGCGACGCACTGCCCGGCATCACCCGCGACACCCTGGTCCGGATCACCGGCGCGGACTCGCGCCCGGTGAGCATGGAGGAACTGCTGGACGCGGACGAGGTGTTCGCCTGCGGCACCGCCGCCGAGGTCGCGCCGATCGCCGAGATCGACGGCCGCCGCTTCGATGCCAACAGCCCGCTCACGCGCGAGATCGCCGCGGTGTACGCGGCCACCGTGCGCGGCGAGAGCAGCTGGTCCGGCCGCTGGCTGACCAAGGCCTGAGCCGATGCAGAGCGACGTAGCCAGCACTGTACGCATGCCCGGCGCCGGCGACGTGCTGGCGGCGCATGCGCGGCTGCGGCGCTACCTGGACGCCACCCCGGTCCACTACGCGGAACGCTTCGGCTGCTGGCTGAAGCTGGAGAACCTGCAGCGCACAGGCTCCTACAAGGTACGCGGCGCGTTGAACGCCCTGCTCGCCGCGCGCGAACGCGGCGACGCACGGACGGTGATCGCCGCCTCCGCCGGCAACCACGCGCAGGGCCTGGCGTGGGCCGGTTATCGGTTGCGCATGCCGGTGATCACGGTGATGCCGCGCTGCGCACCGGAGACCAAGATCGCCGGGGTGGCGCACTGGGGCGCCACCGTGCGCCTGCACGGCGACAGCTACGACGAAGCCAAGGCGTTCGCCGGCGAACTGGCCGCGAACAACGGCTATCGCCTGTTGTCGGCCTTCGACGACCCGGACGTGATCGCCGGGCAAGGCACGGTCGGGCTGGAGATCGCGGCGGCGTTCAGCCCCGACGTGGTGCTGGTGCCCATCGGCGGCGGCGGCCTGGCGTCGGGCGTCGCGCTGGCGCTCAAGTCGCAGGGCGTCCGCATCATCGGCGCCCAGGTCGAGGGCGTGGACGCCATGGCACGCGCGCTGCGCGGCGAAACCAGCCTGCGCGATCCGGCCGCCACCCTGGCCGACGGCGTGAGGGTGAAGGAACCCGGCCTGCTGACCCGCGCACTCCTGCACGACCTGCTGGACGACGTGGTGATCGTGCGCGAGGCCGAGCTGCGCGAAACCCTGGTGCGGCTGGCGCTGGAGGAACACGTGATCGCCGAGGGCGCCGGCGCGCTGGCGCTGGCCGCGGGCCGGCGGGTAGCCGGCAAGCGCAAGTGCGCGGTGGTTTCCGGCGGCAACCTGGATGCCGGCGTGCTGGCCCGCCTGCTGTCCGACGTGCGGCCGCGCCCGCCGCGCAAGCCGCGGCAGCGCGATCGAGAGCCTGCACTTGCCACCTCCCCTTGCGAAGCAGGGGGAGGCCGGGAGGGGGTGCTCCTGGCACGCATGGCGAAAGCACCCCTCCCCAACCCTCCCCTTCGCTTCGCAAAAGGGAGGGAGCAGACAAAAGCACGCACCCACATTCTCGAGATGGTCCCCGCATGAATCGCAGCGCCACCACGGATCGCACCCAGCCGCACCGGATCAGGATCTTCGACACCACCCTGCGCGACGGCGAACAGTCGCCCGGCTTCACCATGAGCGCGCCGCAGAAGATCGCCTTCGCCCACGCGCTGGAAGACCTCGGCGTGGACGTGATCGAAGCCGGTTTCCCCAACAGTTCCCCTGCTGACTTCGGCGCGGTGCAGGCGATCGCCCGCGAGGTGCGCGGCGCCTCCATCGCCGCCCTCGCCCGCTGCCACCCGGCCGACATCGAAGCCTGCGCGCGCGCCCTGGACGGTGCCGCCGCGCCACGCATCCATGCCTTCATCTCCACCAGCCCGCTGCATCGCCAGCACAAGCTCAACATGAGCCGCGGGCAGGTGATCGAGCATGCGGTGATGGGCGTCGAGCTGGCGCGCAGGCACGTCGATGATGTCGAGTTCTCCGCCGAGGATGCGTTCCGCACCGAGCGCGAGTTCCTGGTCGAAATTTTCGATGCCGCGATCCAGGCCGGTGCGCGCACGCTCAACGTGCCGGACACCGTGGGCTACGCCACCCCCGCCGAGATCCGCGCGCTGTTCGAATACCTGCGTGCGAACGTCAAGGGCGCCGACGGCGTGGTGTTCAGCGCGCACTGCCACGACGACCTGGGCCTGGCGGTGGCCAATTCGCTGGCGGCGATCGAGGGCGGCGCGCGCCAGGTCGAATGCACCATCAACGGCATCGGCGAGCGCGCAGGCAATGCCGCGCTGGAGGAACTGGCGATGGCGATGAAGGTACGTGGCGGCTGGTATGGCGCGGATACCGGCATCGACACCCGCAAGCTGCTGCAGACCTCGCGCCTGCTGTCGCGGATCACCGGCATCCAGGTCCAGCGCAACAAGGCGATCGTTGGGTTGAACGCATTCGCGCACGAATCCGGCATCCACCAGCACGGCATGCTGAAGAACCGCGACACCTACGAAATCATGCGTCCGCAGGACGTCGGCTGGGCGGATTCGCAACTGGTGCTGGGCCGCCACAGCGGACGCGCCGCGGTCGCCGACCGCCTGCGCCAGCTCGGCTACGTGCTGGAGGACGAACAGCTGGACCAGGTGATTGCCGGCGCCAAGGCGCTGACCCAGACCCAGCACGTGATCAACGACGGCGACCTGCAGCGGCTGGTCGAGGGCGAGCAGCACGGCCCCGGCTGGCGCATCTCCGCGTTGAGCCTGACCGACTACGGCCAGCGCACCCGCGCGCACGTGGACCTGTCCGATCCCGACGGCCGCCACGTCATGCAGAGCGCCGAGGGCGAAGGCCCGGTTGCCGCCCTGTTCGCCGCGCTGGCGCAGGCCACCGGGGTCGACTTCGTGCTGGAAAGCTACGAGGTGCACAGCATGGGCATCGGCCGCGACGCGCGCGGCGAGGCCAACCTGGGCGGCCGCATCGATGGCGAGGCCATGGCCGGGCAAGGCACCAGCCGCGACGTGCTGGAGGCCAGCGCGATCGCCTGGCTGGACGTGGCCAACCGGGTGCTGCGCATGCGCCTGGCGCCACCGCGCGTGGAGGCTGCGTGATGCCGCCCCGTACCCTGTTCGACAAGCTGTGGGACGCGCACCTGGTCAGCCCCGAGACCGACGCCGCGCCGGCGGTGCTGTACGTGGACCTGCACCTGATCCACGAGGTGACCTCGCCGCAGGCGTTCACCGAACTGGCCACGCGCGGCCTGCCGGTGGCCAGGCCCGAGCGCACCAAGGGCACGCTCGACCATTCGACGCCCACCCTGCCCGCGGATGCGGCCGGCAAGCTGCCCTACGCGAACCCGGAAGCGGAGGCGCAGGTGGCGAAGCTGCGCGAGAACGCGGCTGCCTTCGGCGTCGAACTGTTCGACTTCGGCAGCGCGCACCGCGGCATCGTGCACGTGATCGGCCCGGAACTCGGCATCACCCAGCCGGGCATGACCATCGTCTGCGGCGACAGCCACACCGCGACGCATGGCGCGTTCGGCGCGCTGGCGTTCGGCATCGGCACCTCGGAAGTCGGCCACGTGCTGGCCACGCAATGCCTGCTGCAGCGCAAGCCGAAGACGCTGGCGATCACCATCGACGGCGCACTGGGCGACGGCGTCAGCGCCAAGGACCTGATCCTGCACGTGATCGGCGTGATCGGGGTCAACGGCGGCACCGGCCATGTCATCGAGTACCGCGGCAGCACGATCCGCGCAATGTCGATGGACGAGCGCATGACCGTGTGCAACATGTCGATCGAGGCCGGCGCGCGCGCGGGGCTGATCGCGCCGGACCACACCACCTTCGAGTTCCTGCGCCACACCCCGCGCGCACCGCGGGGCGAAGCCTTCGAGCGCGCCGTGGCGAACTGGCGCGAATTCCGCAGCGATGACGGCGCCAGCTTCGACCGCGAGGTGCATGTCGACGCGGCCGACATCGCGCCGACCATCACCTGGGGCACGCACCCGGGCCAGGTCGCCGCGATCGCCGCGTGCATTCCCGCGGACGAGAACAGCGACGATGCCCAAGCCCGCGACTACATGGGCTGGGACCCGCAGTCGCCCCTGGCCGGGCGCGCGGTGGACGTGGTGTTCGTCGGCAGCTGCACCAATTCGCGCCTGAGCGACCTGCGCGCCGCGGCGAACGTGCTGCGCGGGCGCAAGGTGCATCCGCGCGTGCGCATGCTGGTGGTGCCCGGCTCCGAGCAGGTGAAGAAGGACGCTGAAGCGGAGGGCATCGACGCCATCGTCCGCGCCGCCGGCGGCGAGTGGCGCGAGCCCGGCTGCTCGATGTGCATCGCCATGAACGGCGACCTGGTGCAACCGGGGCAGCTCGCCGTTTCGACCAGCAACCGCAACTTCGAAGGCCGCCAGGGCAAGGGCGCGCGCACCGTGCTGGCGTCGCCACTGACCGCGGCGGTATGCGCGGTGACCGGCGAGATCACCGACCCGCGGTTGTTCCTGCACCGGGAGGCGGCGTGATGGAGCCGTTCAGGCACCTGCAGTCGCGCACGCTGGTACTGCGCGAGCGCAACATCGACACCGACCAGATCATCCCCGCGCGCTTCCTCACCACCACCCGGCGCGAGGGCCTGGGCGCGCACGCGTTCCACGACTGGCGGCAACTGCCCGACGGCTCGCCGGACCCGGGGTTCCCGTTCAACCGCGCGGACAACGACGGCGCGCAGATCCTCGTCGCGGGCCGCAACTTCGGCTGCGGCTCCTCGCGCGAGCATGCGCCGTGGGCCCTGCTCGACCTCGGCCTGCGCGCGGTGATCAGCAGCCAGATCGCCGACATCTTCCGCAGCAACGCGCTGAAGAACGGCCTGCTGCCGGTGGTGCTGGACGAGGCCATCGTCGAGGAACTGCTGGCGCAACCCGGCATCGAACTGGCCATCGACATCGCCACGCGCACGCTGGCACTGCCGGACGGCCGCCGCTTCGGATTCCCGCTGGACGCGTTCGCCCAGGCCTGCCTGCTCGAGGGCGTGGACCAGCTCGGCTACCTGCTCGCCCGACACCCTGCCATCCAACGATTCGAAGCCGCGCGCGACGCGGCGGGAGCTGCCTGATGCACGCGAACATCCTCGTCCTGCCCGGTGACGGCATCGGCACCGAAGTCACCGCCGCCGCGGTATCGGTCCTGCGGGCGGTCGCCCGTCGCTATGGCCATGAATTCCATTTCGAGGAACGGCTGATCGGCGGCGCCGCGATCGATGCCACCGGCGAGCCGTTGCCAGCCGCGACCCTGGACGCCGCCCGCAAGGCGGACGCGGTGCTGCTCGGCGCAGTCGGCGGGCCGAGGTGGTCCGACCCGAAGGCGAAGGTGCGCCCCGAGCAGGGCCTGCTGGCGATCCGCAAGGCGCTGGGCCTGTACGCCAACCTGCGCCCGGTGAAGCCGCACCGGGCCACGCTGGGCGCCTCGCCGGTCAAGCCGCACCTGCTCAACGGGGTGGACCTGGTGGTGGTGCGCGAACTCACCGGCGGCATCTACTTCGGCGACAAGACCCGCGATGCCGGCGCTGCCAGCGACCTGTGCAGCTACAGCGTGGCCGAAATCGAACGCGTGGTGCGGCATGCCTGCACCCTGGCGCGCGCACGGCGCGGCAAGCTCACCTCCGTCGACAAGGCCAACGTGCTGGAGACCTCGCGGCTGTGGCGCGAAACCACCGAGCGCCTGGTGCGCGAGGAATTCCCCGACGTCACCCTGGAACACCAGCTGGTCGATTCGATGGCGATGCACCTGCTGGCGAAGCCGCGCGAGTACGACGTGATCGTCACCGAGAACATGTTCGGCGACATCCTCACCGACGAGGCCTCGATGCTGGCCGGTTCGCTGGGCCTGCTGCCGAGCGCATCGCTGGGCGACGGCAAGACCGGCATCTATGAGCCGATCCACGGTTCGGCACCGGACATCGCCGGCAAGGGCATCGCCAATCCGTATGCCGCGATCCTCAGCGCCGCGCTGCTGCTGCGGCACTCGCTGGGCCTTGAACGCGAAGCCGCCTGTGTCGAGCAAGCGGTCTCCGCCGCGCTGGATGCCGGCGTGCTGACCGGAGACCTCGCACCCGCCGGCCGCGGCGTGCGCACCGTGGAGGCCACGCGCGCAGTGCTGGAAAACATCGAAGCGGATTGCTACGTGGCGGAACTGCGCGACTAATCCAGCACGAATTGCATTAAACGTCGGGCGATCCGGTGTGGTGCGTGCCTGCGCGAAATCAAGGAGGAGGCATCGGCGCGACTCGTCACGACCTGAATCACTCCCTCCCGCCGATGCCGGAGGACATTCGCGTAGGCACGCGCCGCGCCGGAGCGCATGCGCGATTCGTCAGGCATGGGATGGTTCCGGCTTCACCCGGAACCACGCCGCATACAGCGCCGGCAGGAACAGCAGGGTCAGCGCGGTCGCCACGATCAACCCGCCCATGATCGCCACCGCCATCGGCCCGAAGAACACCGAGCGCGACAGCGGGATCATCGCCAGCACCGCGGCGAGCGCGGTCAGCACGATCGGCCGGAAGCGGCGCACCGTCGCGTCGATGATCGCGTCCCACGCCGGGCTGCCATGCGCGATGTCCTGCTCGATCTGGTCGACCAGGATCACCGAGTTGCGCATGATCATGCCGAACAGCGCGATCGTGCCCAGCATCGCCACGAACCCGAACGGCACCCGCAGCAACAGCAGGAACAGGCTCACCCCGATCAGCCCCAGCGGCGCGGTCAGCCACACCAGCAGCACCCGCGAGAAACTGCGCAACTGCACCATCAGCAGGGTGGTCACCACCAGCACGAACAGCGGCATGCCGGCATTCACCGAGTTCTGCCCGCGCGCGGAATCCTCCACCGTGCCGCCGAGCTGCAACAGGTAGCCGGAAGGCAGCGCCGAGCGGATCGGCTCCAGCGTCGGCGAAATCTGCGCCATCACGCTGGCCGGCAGTTGCTTGCCGTAGATGTCGGCGCGCACCGTCACCGTCGGCAGCCGGTTCCGGTGCCAGATGATGCCTTCCTCGAAGCCATCCTCAAGGGTCGCGATCTGGCTCAGCGACACCGCCTTGCCGCTGGCGGTCGGCACCGCCAGCGAACCGAGCATGCCCAGCCGCGTGCGTTCCTCGCCGGGGCCGCGCAGCAGGATCTCGACCGCCTCGTTGTCCTCGCGGTAGGTGCTGACCGACGTGCCGGAAAGCGAGCCGGACAGGAACTTGGCCACCGCCGCCGAACTGACCCCCAGCGCGCGCGCGCGTTCCTGGTCGATGCGCAGCCGCACCACCTTGCTCGGTTCGCTCCAGTCCAGGTTGACGTTGGTCACGTGCGGGTTGGCGCGCACCTTGTCCGCGACCTGGCGGGCGATCGCCTGCACCCGGTCGATGTGCTCGCCGGACACCCGGAACTGCACCGGATAACCGACCGGCGGACCGTTCTCCAGCCGGGTCACGCGCACCTGCAATTCGGGGAACGCCGGCGCGGCCTCTTCGATCAGCCACTTGCGCACCGCCTCGCGCGATTCGATGTCGTGCGTGAGCAGCACGAACTGGGCGAAGTTCGCCGCCGGCAGTTGCTGGTCCAGCGGCAGGTAGAAGCGCGGCGAACCGGTGCCGACATGGGCGACGTAGCTCTCCACGCCTTCCCGCTCCTGCAGCATCGCCTCCAGCTTCTTCACCTGCGCCGCGGTGGCCTTGAGCGAGGCGCCTTCGGCGAGCTCCATGTCCACCATCAACTCGAGGCGGGTCGAGGCCGGGAAGAACTGCTGCGGCACGAAGCGGAACAGCATGATCGACGCGATGAAGATCGCCACGGTCACCGCGATCACCGTCTTGCGGTACTGCACGCACCACGCGACCAGCCTGCGGAAGCGCTGGTAGAACGGCGTCTGGTAAGGGTCGTGCGCGGCTTCGTGGTGGTGTTTGGCGGTGATGTGGTCGGACAGCGCGCCGCCGATGCGCGGGACGCGCGTGGCAGCGTGCGCGAACGCATCGCGCAGGCGCCGGAACGCGCGCGCGATCCGGCCCTTCGGCGCGGCCTCGGCGCCCTGCTCCTCCAGCAGCTGGTAGCCCAGGTAGGGAATGAACACCACCGCTGCGACCCACGAGATCAGCAGCGCGATGGTCACCACCTGGAAGATCGAACGCGTGTATTCGCCGGTGCTGGAGGCCGCGGTGGCGATCGGCAGGAAGCCCGCGGCGGTGACCAGGGTGCCGGTGAGCATCGGGAACGCGGTGCTTTCCCACGCGAACGCCGCCGCCCGCACGCGGTCGTAGCCCTGCTCGATCTTCACCACCATCATCTCCACCGCGATGATGGCGTCGTCCACCAGCAACCCCAGCGCCAGTACCAGCGCGCCCAGCGAGATCTTGTGCAGGCCGATGCCGAAGTAATGCATCGCGGCGAAGGTCATCGCCAGCACCAGCGGGATCGACAGCGCGACCACGGTGCCGGTGCGCAGGCCCAGCGACAGGAAGCTGACCAGCAGCACGATGGCGACGGCCTCCGCCAGCACCCGGATGAATTCGTCGACCGAGCGGGTCACCGCCAGCGGCTGGTCGGAGACCTTTCGCAGCTGCATGCCGGTCGGCAGGGTCTGCTGCAGGCGCGCGAACTCGGTTTCCAGCGACTTGCCGAGCCTGAGGATGTCGCCGCCGGCGCGCATCGACACCGCGAGCCCGATCGCGTCCTCGCCCATGAAGCGCATGCGCGGTGCCGGCGGGTCGGAGAAGCCGCGGGTGACGGTGGCGATCTCGCCGAGGCGGAAGGTGCGGTCGCCGGCGCGGATCGGGAAATCGCGGATCGCCTGCACCGAATCGAAACGGCCGCTGACGCGCATCTGCACGCGCTCGCCGGCGGTTTCGAAATAGCTGGCCGGCACCACCGCGTTCTGTTCGTCCAGCGCCTGCTGCACCGTGGTCAGCGGGATGCCGAGCGAGGCCAGCTTGGTGTTGGACAATTCGATGAAGATCTTCTCGTCCTGCAGGCCGAGCAGGTCGACCTTGCCGACGTCGGGGACGCGCTGCAGTTCCAGCTCCAGCCGCTCGGCGTAGTCCTTGAGCACGGCGTAGTCGAAGCCCTCGCCGGTCAGCGCGTAGATGTTGCCGAAGGTGTCGCCGAACTCGTCGTTGAAGAACGGGCCGACGGCATCGCGCGGCAGGGTTCCCTTGATGTCGCCGACCTTCTTGCGCACCTGGTACCACAGCGCCGGGATGTCCTTGCTGCGCAGCGAATCCTTGGCCATGAAGATGACCTGCGATTCTCCTGGCCGCGAGTACGAGCGCACGTACTCGTACTGCCCGGTCTCCATCAACTCCTTTTCGATGCGGTCGGTGATCTGCCGCGACACTTCCTGCGCGGTCGCGCCCGGCCACAGGGTGCGCACCACCATGACCTTGAACGTGAACGGCGGATCCTCGGACTGGCCGAGGTGGCGGTAGGACCAGGCGCCGAGCAGGCCCAGCATCAGCAGCGCGTACAGCACCAGGGTGCGATTGCGCAGCGCCCATTCGGAGAGGTTGAAATGCATGGCGGCCTACTTCACCGCGGCCGCGGGGGCCATCGCTGTCGGGGAATGCCCGGGCACGGGGCGGTTGTCGCGATCCACCGGCGCGACCAGCTGGCCCTCGCGCAGCAGGTGGCCGCCGGCGGCGACGACCCACGCATTGGCATCGACGCCGCCCAGCACCGGCACCACGTCTTCGGCGTAGGTGCCCAGCTTCACCGCAGCGAGGCGCACCCGCCGCGACTTCGGATCGACCACCCACAACGAGGCGGGCCTGCCATCGGCGGCACGCTGCACCGCCGACAGCGGCACGCGCAATGCCGCGGCTTCGCCATGCTCCTGCATGTAGACGCGCGCGCTCTGGCCCAGCTCGACCGCGCTGGCGGCATCGCCATCCAGCGCGACGCGCGCGGCATAGGTGCGCGCCTGCGGATCGGCGGCGGGGGAAATCTCGCGCACGCGGCCCGGCAGGCGCTGGCCCGGCGTGCTCCACAGTTCGACCAGCACCGGCTGGCCCACGCTGACCTCGCGGATGCGCGACTCCGGCAGCGCGATCGCGACTTCGCGCCCGCCGTCGCCGGCGAGGGTGTACACCGCCTGCCCTGCCGCCACCGTCTGCCCGGCCTCGGCCTGGCGATTGGCGATCACGCCATCACGCGGCGCCAGCAGGCGGGTGTAGGCGGACTGGTTGCGGGTCAAGTCGTACTGCGCGCGGGCCGCGCGGTAGGCCGCCTGCTGCGCATCGAACGCCGACTGGCTGACCAGCTTCTGCGCGACCAGCGTGCGGTAGCGTTCGAGGTCGCCGCGCAGGCGCGCCAGGTCCGCCTGCGCAGCGGCGACCTGCAGGCCGGCATCGCCGGGGTCGAGTTCGGCCAGCAACTGGCCGCGGCGCACGTGGTCGCCGGCATCCACCAGCCGTCGCAACAGGCTGCCGCCAATGCGGAACGACAACGCGGTTTCCTCGCGGGCGCGGATTTCGCCGGCGTAGGCGCTGAATCCCGCCTGCGCGCCAGCGGACGGATGCACCACCAGCACCGGGCGTGCGGCCTCGACCGGGACATCCGGCTCGCTGCACCCCGCCAGCAGGGACGCCAGCGCCACCGCCAACATCGGAATCTTCGTCGTGTGCCCCATCTCGCCCCCGCCGGCGGTTCGCCAAGATTAATAAACTTGGCGGTATAGTATAAATATCGAACCAACTAGTCTAGTATTCAAGCATGAATCAACAGGTCACGTCGCCGCCCGCCACCGCTCCCGCCAAGCCGGCCGGCCCCGGCCGCCCGAAGGACCCGGGCAAGCGCGCGGCGATCCTGGACGCGGCCAAGCGGATGTTCGTCAGCCACGGTTTCGAACGGGTCAGCATGGACCAGATCGCGGCCGAGGCCGGGGTCTCCAAGCTCACCGTCTACAGCCATTTCGGCGACAAGGACCGCCTGTTCGCGGAGGCGGTGCGCGCGCATTGCGAACAGGGCATGCCGACCAGCCTGTTCGTGGGCGAGCCGGGGGCACCGCTGCGCGAACGCCTGACCGTCATCGGCAGCGCCTTCTTCAGCATGATCATGACCCCGGAGGCGATCGCCGGGCATCGGGTCCTGTGCTCCCCGCAGGTCGCGACCAGCGCGATGCCGGCGATGTTCTGGGAGGCCGGCCCGCAGCGCGTGCAGCAGGCGTTCGCGGAACTGCTGCAGCGCCGGGTCGCCAGTGGCGACCTCGAGATCGATGATTGCGCGCGCGCGGCATCGCAGTTCTTCACCCTGCTGAAGGGCGAACCCCACGCACAGGCCGTGTTCGGCTATTGCTGCAGCGGCAAGGCCGACAGCCCGGCGCAGCACGTGGCGTCGGTGGTCGACCTGTTCCTGCGCGCGTATGCGACCCGCGGCTGACCGCCGCGCCTCGGCGGCCGCGCGGGTGGCACCGGTACTGGTGACTTCCGGCACTGCGTGCCGCTGTGCTAGCACAGCGAAACTGCCACGCATCGGGCAGGTCGTGACCGCTACAATGACCGGTTCCCCGCAACGGATTCCAAGCGCATGAGCATCGACTACGCCAAGGCCCGCGAAACCATGGTGGAACAGCAGGTCCGCCCGTGGGACGTCCTCGACCCCCGGGTGCTGGAGACCATCGGCAGCGTCCCGCGCGAGGCCTTCGTCCCGGAAGCGGTGCGTGCGCTGGCCTATGCCGATACAGCGTTGCCGCTGGGCCATGGCGAATCGATGATGAAACCGGTACTCGAAGGCCGCGCCCTGCAGGCGCTGCGCCCCGGCGCCGAGGAACGGGTGCTCGAGATCGGCGCCGGCAGCGGCTACCTCACCGCCTGCCTTGCCCGCCTCGCCCGCGAAGTGGTGGCGATCGAACTGCACGCCGACCTCGCCGACGCCGCGCGCGCGCGGCTGGCGGCGCAGGGTTGCGGCAATGCCCGGGTCGAGACCGCCGATGCGCTGGCCTGGGACAACGACCAGCACTTCGACGCGATCTGCGTCAGCGGCGCGGTGCACGCGCTGCCGCCGCGCTTCGTCGAATGGCTGAAGCCCGGTGGCCGCATGTTCGTGGTGCAGGGGCGTTCGCCGGCGATGCAGGCCACCCTGGTGCATCGCGACGTCAACGGCCTGCGCACCGAATCGTTGTTCGAGACCGACCTGCCGTACCTGGCCGGTGCCGCGCCGCAACCGGAATTCACGCTGTAGGCACCTGCCGCGTTCCAGACCGCCCACGCCCCCGAATGATTCGCGCCAAAGGACCCCCCATGCTGCGTCGCCCGCTCGCCTTCGCCCTTGCCCTCGCCCTGATGCCCGCCGCGGCTCAGGCCGACGACCTGCTGCAGAGCTACAACAGCGCACGCAACAGCGATCCGCAGTTCGCCGCCGCCGAATCCAGCCGCCTGGTCGCCGCGGAACGGCCGATCCAGGCTCGCGCCGCGTTGCTGCCGCAAGTCGGCGGTTCGGTTGGCGTGAGCCGCGTCAACCAGGGCGGCAACAGCGCACGCACCGGCTCCTGGGGCGTGGACATGTCGCAGTCGTTGTTCGATTACGGCAACTACACCGCGCTGCGCGCCGCCAAGGCGCAGGACAGGGCGGGCGCCTTCGACCTCGATGCAGCGGGCCATAACCTGATCACCCGCACCTCGGCGGCCTACTTCAACGTGCTGATCCAGCTGGAATCGCTGGCTGCCTCCGAAGCCGCCGAGGCCGCGCTGAAGAAGCAGTTCGACTTCGCGTCGAAGCGCCTCGAGGTCGGCCTGGCGCCGATCACCGACGTGCATGAAGCGCGCGCCCAGTACGACGGCGCGCGCGCCAACACCATCCTCGCCCGCAATGCGGTGCAGGACGCCTACCAGGCGCTGGTCGAGATCACCGGCACCCCGGTCGCCAACCTCAAGGGCCTGCCGGACGATTTCAAGCCGGCACTGCCGGAAGCGCGCGATGTCGAGGGCTGGGTGGCCACCGCGTTGGCCGAAAACCCCTCGCTGAAGGCGCAGGCCGCCGACCTCGAGGCCGCCGAAGCCAATGTCGAAACCGCCCGCTCCGGCCACTACCCGACCCTGGGCCTGCGCGCCTCCTACGGCAAGGCGATCCCGGGGCTGTACGATCCGGACTACGTCGGCGCCAACAAGGCCGCGACCAACGTCGGGCTGACCCTGAGCGTGCCGATCTTCTCGGGCCTCGCCACCCAGTCCGGCGTGCGCTCCGCGCTGGCCCAGCGCGATGCCACCCAGGACGCGGTGGAACAGACCCGGCGCGCGATCGAACGCAGCACCCGCGATGCCTACCAGACCCTGGTGGCGGGCATCAGCGAGGTCGAGGCCCGGCGGCTGGCGCTGTTCTCGGCGCAAAGCGCCTACGAGGCGTCGCAGGTCGGCCTGGAAGTCGGCACCCGCACCGTGCTGGACGTGCTGGACAACCAGCGCACGCTGTTCACCGCGCAGCAGGTCTATGCGCGGGTGAAGTACAACTTCCTGCAGAACCGCCTGTTGCTGGAACAGGCCGCCGGCACCCTGGGCGTCTCCGACGTCGAGGACGTGAACCGCCTGCTCACCACCGACAAGGCGGTGGGTGTCGCCACCGCGACGCCCTGACCGGGGACTAGCCGCGCCGCGGCAACCCGGGTTCGATCAGGGCCACGGTGCGCTCCAGCGCGCCGCGCCCGGCCTGCAGCAACTGCTGCGCGTTCGCGGCCATGCGTTCGCGCGCATCGGCGTCGGCGAACAGCTCCAGCAACGCCGACGCCAGTGCGGGCGCATCCTCGACGATGCGCATCGCCTCGGCCTCGCGCAGGCGCCTGGCGATATCGACGAAGTTGTGCAGCTGCGGGCCGCTGAGGATCGCGGTGCCGGTGGCCGCGGGTTCCAGCAGGTTGTGCCCGCCGACGGGCTGCAGGCTGCCGCCGACGAATGCCACCTGCGCGCAGGCATAGAAGCGCGTCAGTTCGCCCAGGGTATCGACCACGAACACCTGGATGCGTCCGCGCGCGTCGTTCCGCGGCCAGCCCTGCTCGCTGCGGGTGGCCACCGCGAAGCCGGCCTCCGCCGCGCGCTGGGCGACCGCACGGAAGCGCTCCGGGTGCCGTGGCGCCCACACCAGCAACGCATCCGGATGCGCTTGCGACACCGCGTGGTGGGCCGCGAGCACCGCCGCCTCCTCGTCCTCGTGGGTGCTGGCGGCGATCCAGGTCGGGCCGCTGCCGCGGTGGTGGCGGAATTCACGCACGAAATCGGTGTTGTCCACCGGCAGGGTGTCGAACTTGAGGTTGCCGGTCACCACCACCCGCCCGGGATCCGCGCCAAGCCGGATGAAGCGCTTGCCGTCCTCGTCGGACTGCGCGGCGACCAGGTGCACGCCGCGCAGCGCGCGCCGGATCAGCGGACCGAGCACGCGATAGCCGCGCAGCGAGCGCGCCGACAGCCGCGCATTGAGGATGTGGGTGGGGATGCCGCGATCGCGGCAGGCGAACAGCAGGTTGGGCCACAACTCGGTTTCCACGATCAGCGCCAGTGCCGGCCGGAAGTGGTCGAGGAAGCGCGCCACCGCGCCCGGCAAGTCGTAGGGCAGGTAGACATGGACCACCGCATCGCCCCACAGCGCCTGCACCCGCTCCGATCCGGTCGGGGTGATGGTGGTGACCACCAGGCGCAGGCCGGGATGGTCCTGCAGCAGCCGGGTGACCAGCGGTGCGGCGGCATTGACCTCGCCCACCGACACCGCATGCAGCCACAGCGGGGTGGCCGCGGTGACCGCCGGGTAGCTGGCGTAGCGCTCGTTCCAGCGCTGGAAGTAGGCACGCTGGCGGAACCCGCGCCAGATCAGGTGGTACAGGGTGATTGGCGCAAGGATGTACAGGGCGGCGGAATACAGGCCGCGCAGCACGCGCTCGGTGAGGTCGGCCCGCATCGGCACAGCATAACGAAGCCGGCCCGCCCGATCCGCAGGCGCTGGTTAGAATCCGTGGCATGTCCGCCGCCGCCCCGCCCGACCTGCCGATCCCGCCGCGCGGCCTGCGCCATTGGCCGGTGTGGTTCGGCGTGGCGGTTTGCATGGGCCTGGCGCGCCTGCCGTGGCCGCTGCAGCGGGCGATGGGTGCGGCCGTGGGCTGGCTGGCCCTGCGGCTCATGCCGAGCCGCCGCCGCGCCGCGCGCACCAACCTGGCACTGTGCATGCCGGAGCTGTCGACGTCCGAACGCGAACGGCTATTGCGGGAGAACTTCCGCGACGTCGGCATCGGCCTGTTCGAGTTCGCCCGCGCCTGGTGGGGCGACGCGGCGCCGATGCGGCAAACCGCGCGGATCGAGGGCCTCGACATCCTCGGCCGCCTGCAGGCAGAAGGCCGCGGCGTGCTGCTTGTTTCCGGGCATTTCATGACCCTGGAGATGTGCGGCCGCCTGCTGTGCGACCACGTGTCGCTGGCCGGCATGTACCGCCGCCATCGCAGCCCGGTGATGGAGTGGGCGGTGCTGCGCGGCCGGCTGGGCTACGCCAGCGCGATGTTCGGCAACGGCGACACCCGCGCCGCGATCCGCCACCTCAAGCGCGGCGGACTGCTGTGGTACGCGCCCGACCAGGACATGCGCGGAAAGGACACCGTGTTCGCGCCGTTCTTCGGCATCCCGGCGGCGACCATCACCGCCACCCACCAGTTCGCGCGGCTCACCGGCTGCGCGGTGGTGCCGTTCTTCCATCGGCGCATCCCCGGCAAGGATGGAGGCGACCGCTACCTGCTGCGCATCGGCGAACCGCTGGCGCCGTTCCCCACCGACGATGCGGCGGCGGACGGCAGCGCGGTCAACGCCGCGATCGAGGCGATGGTGCGCCAGGCGCCCAGCCAGTACCTGTGGCTGCACCGGCGCTTCAAGCGGCAGCCGGACGGCGTGTCCCGCTACTCGCGCGAAGCGTCCTGACGCGCTGCTTCCAGCACCTTGGCGTACTTGAGGAAGGCATAGAACGACTGCGTCTTCGCCGCGAAGAAACCGGCCCAGCCGTTGAGGAAATAGCGCTTGCCGAGGTAGAGCTTGAGGAACGCCGCGCCCGGGTAGAACAGCAGGCGCAGGGCGATGAAACGCGGGCGCCGGCCGCGCTTGTGTTCGACCAGCCCGGACGAATAGCGGTTGACCTTGTCGACGCGGTCGGCCAGGCGTGGTTCGCCGTAATGGCGGAACGGCGCATCAAGGTCAAGCACCCGGCCCGCCACCTCCGGCGCGGCATGCACGGGAACATCGTTCATCCGCCCTGTCGCCTTGCGGAACAGGCGCAGTTGCCAGTTCGCGCGGGTGGCCGAGTGCGGCCAGCGCCAGAACAGCCATTCCCGGCGCGGCAGCCGGTAGCCGTCCGCGCGCGGCGCGGCAAGTTCGCGTTCGATCGCGCTGCGGCCGGCAGCGGTCAGGTGTTCGTCGGCGTCAAGCAGCAGGATCCAGTCACCGGACGCAAGCCCGATCGCCGCCTGTTTCTGCGGCCCGTAGCCGGCGAAGGCCTGGCTTGCGATGCGCGCGCCGTGGCGTGCGGCGATCGCGAGGGTGGCGTCGCTGGAGCCCGAATCCAGCACGACGATCTCGTCGCAGAACGCCAGGCTGGCCAGGCAGTCCTCCAGCGTGGACGCATTGTCCAGCGTGGTGACCACGCCGGAGAGCCGGCACCTCATGCCGGTTCGCGCCCCAGCAGGCTGCCGGCGTACAGCGCCGCCAGCAGCAGCAGGACGCCGCCCCAGAATGTCGAATAGGCCGCCAGGTGGGTGTTCAGCGGAAACACGGTGACCGCCAGCGCCAGCATCGCCGGGCGCGACTGGTCGCGGGCCGCGGCGTCCGCGTAGCGCCACGCGCGCCAGGCCATCGCCGCCCCGGCCAGCCACAGCAGCAGGCCGATGCCGCCGGTTTCGCTGAGCACCTCCAGCACGACCTGGTGTGCATGCAGGGCCGGCCCGTCACCCCATGCCGCGCGGGTGCCGGGTTCGGTGTCGCAGGCCGGGAAGGCTTCGCGGAAGCCGCGCGCACCGACCCCGTTGATCGGATGCGTGCGCGCCATGCATAGCGCCGCCGACCAGATCCGGCTGCGACCGGACAGCGCATGGTCCACGCCCTCTGCATTGCCGACGAACACCGCGGTGCTGCGGTTGATGCGTTCGGCAACCGGCGGCGAGACCAGGGCCGAGGCCAGCAGCAGGGCGATGCCAAGCGCGAAGACCGCAAGCAGGCGCTTGATGCCCAGCAGGCGCCAGCCGGTCCATGCCAGCACCAGGCAATAACTGAGCCAGGCCGCGCGCGACCCCGCCAGCAGCACCGCCAGTCCGACCAGCACCGCCGCCAGCGCCCAGCCGATCCGGCCGTAGCGCCTGCCCGCCGCGTCCAGCGCGAACGGCGACAGGCTCGCCAGCACGATGCCGAGCTTGAGGTTGCACGGCCCGAGCACCCCGCTGAGCCGGTCAAGTGCTGCAACCTCCGCCGCGGTGCACATGCCATGGCCGCTGATCGCCTGCTTGAGGCCGTCGATGGCCGCGAACAGCAGGCTGCTGCCGGTGGCGGCCTGCAGCAGTGCGTCCAGCGTCCATGCCGCAACGATCACCGCCAGCCCGCCGAACGTGCGCCGCCGCCCCTCCGCGCCGGTGACCGCCGACGCCACCAGCCACAGGAACGGCAGGTAGCGCAGGTCGACCAGGGCCTCGCGCAGCGCGCGCGCGCGGTCGGCGGCGTCGATCGCGGAAATCGCCTCCGGCAGCCAGTAGGCGAAGAACAGCACCGAAGTCAGTGCCCACGCCGGACCGGTCAGCAGTGCCGCGCTGCCGCGGAAGCGCGACAGCAGCAGGTGCAGCACGGCGGCGATCGCACCCAGTGCCAGCACCGCTTCGGCAACCCCGGGCGCAGGCCACAGGGCGACGAAGGCGACCACCCACGCCGGTGCCCAGCGCCAGCCGGGTGCCGCGGCCGTGGCGCTCATTCGCCCACCAGCGATTGGTACAGCGCCAAGGTCGCCCCCTGCATCGCGTGCAACTGGAAGGCCTGCATCGTACCGGCTGGGGGCGGTTGCGGCTGCGCCAGCAGGCGGCGCGCAGTGGCCGCCAGCAGGGCCTGGTCGAACGGCGCCACCGCGCCCTGCGGTTGCAGCGCGCGCAACAGTTCGCCGACCCCGCCATGGGCCCAGCCCAGCACCGGCCGGCCGACCGCGTGTGCCTCGATCACGGTTCGCCCGAACGCTTCCGGCTTGCGCGACAGCTGCAGGACCAGGTCGCTGGCGGCGTAGGCCTGGGCGATGTCGGCGGTCGCTTCGGTGATCGCCAGCGCCGCCTCGACGCGGGCGACACGCGCCAGCCCGGCCAGTTCGGCCATATAGGCCGCGCGCCCCGCCTGCACCGCGCCCGGCATCCACAGCCGCGCATCAAGCCCGGATCCGCGCAGGTCGGCGAGCAGTGCGATCGCATCGGCATGCCCCTTCAGCCGGGTGCCACGCCCGGGCAGCAGCAGCAGCGGGCCACGGCCGCCCAACTGCGGGTGCCGCGCGGCGATCCGCGCGCGCGCCGCCGGATCCGGCAGTGGCGCGCGCGGGAACGCCGCGGGGTCGATCCCGCGCGGGATCACCACCAGCCGCCGCGGGTCGGTCGCCGGGTAGTGCTGCTGCAGGTAGTCGCGCACCGTTTCCGACACGCACACCACGCGCTCGCCGCGGGCCATGATCGCGCTGTAGCGCGAGGGCGAATTCAGGCCGTGCGCGGTGGTGACGAAATGCGGCCGCGCCGCGCGCATCCCGCGCAGCGCCAACCAGCCAAGCCATGCCGGCAGCCGCGAACGCGCATGCACGATGTCGGCGCCGGCTTCGCGCAACAATCGCCGCAGGGCCGGCACGTGGCGCAGGGTGACGGGCGACTTGCGGCCGATGTCGAGGGTGACGTGGCGGGCGCCCCGTGCTTCCAGCGGCGCCACCAGCCGGCCGCCGGCCGACACCACGATGGCGCGATGGCCGGCGCGCACCAGGGCTTCGGCGATCTCCAGGGTGGAGCGTTCGACGCCGCCCGCTTCAAGCGCAGGCAGCAGTTGCACCACGGTCAGGCGGCGCATCGACGCGAAGCTGCGTCAGTCCACCAGCACGTAGGCGGCGCCGCAATACGGGCACTGGCTGCTGCCGCCATCCGCCTCGATCGGCAGGAACACGCGCGGATGCGCATTCCACAACGCCGCCGACGGCAACGGGCAGCTCAGCGGCAGGTCCGCGCGCCGCACCGGGTGGGGCTGCGTGGCTTTGGCAGGCGACGGGGCGGGCTGGGTCATGGCGATGCGGCGCGGTTGCGGGAACCGCGCCAGTTTACTGCACGCGCGCGGCTTGCCCCACGCCTGCGCAGGTCGATGCGCTCAGCCCGGCAGTTCGAACAGCAGCACGTCGCTGCGATCGCCGATCCCGCGCAGCGGCAGTGCGCCGCTTTCATCGACGAAGCCCAGCGCATCGCCGGCCTGCAGCTCGCGTCCGCCCGCTTCGATCCCGCCGGCCGCGACATGCAGCCAGTAGCGTCGCGCCGGATCCAGTGCCGCGGTCGCCACGTCGCCCGCGTGCAGGCGGGTGGCGCGCAGGCTGGCCTGCTGGCGGATCGCGATCGATCCGTCGGCGCCATCCGCTGAAAACAGCGTCGCCCAGCGCGCACGCCGCGCGTCGGGGTCGAAGGACTGCTGCGCGTAGGCCGGCTGCGCGTTGAGCCGGTCGGGCTGGATCCAGACCTGCAGGAAATGCACCGGTTCGGTGCCCGAGGCGTTGTACTCGCTGTGCTCGACGCCATGGCCGGCGCTCATCCACTGCACGTCGCCGGCGCGGATCACGCCTTCGTTGCCGGCGCTGTCCTTGTGCGCCAGCGCGCCATCCAGGACCACGCTGATGATTTCCATGTTGGCGTGGCGGTGGGGCGCGAAGCCGCCGCCGGGGGCGACGGTGTCGTCGTTGATCACCCGCAGCGCGCCGAATCCCATCCACGCCGGGTCGTGGTAATGGCCGAAGGAGAACGTGTGCCGGCTGCGCAGCCAGCCCAGGTCGACCTCGCCACGCGCGGCGGACGGGCGCTCGACGATCATCGCGGCCTCACTTGCCCGCGGCGGCCGGCGCCGGCGCCGAGGCTTCGGTGCTGATGCGCAGGGTGACTTCGTCGCTGACCGCGGGCGCGAACCCGCCGAGGCCGAACTCGCTGCGCTTGAGGGTGGCGGTGGCATCGAAGCCGATCGCCGCCACCTTCAGCATCGGGTGCTCGCCGGCCTTGTTCAGGGTGGCGTCCAGCACCAGCGGCCGGGTCACGCCCCTGATCGTCAGGTCGCCGGTGATGCGCAGCTTGCCGGCGGCCACCGCCTCGACCCGGGTGCTGCTGAAGCGGGCTTCCGGGAAGCGGGCGGCGTCGAAGAAATCGGGGCCGCGCAGGTGCTCGTCGAGCTTGGGCACGAAGCTGTCCATGCCCGACAGCGGCAAGGTCACCTGCACGCTTGAACGCGCGACGTCGGCGGCGTCGTAGACCAGGGTGCCCTCGACGCCGCCGAAATTGGCGCTCGGGTTGGAAAAGCCGAAATGGTTCCAGCTGGCGATGACGTTGGTGTGGGTCGGGTCGAGCTTGTAGGTGACGCCGGCCGCGAAGGCATTGGCACTGGCCGCGGCCAGCGCGGCGGTGAGCAGGAAACGCTTGGACATGGGGTTCTCCTTGCGGGGAATCGGGACCGGGCAGGCGCGCTCAGGCGATCTGGCAGGCTTCGTCGAACGCCAGCCGCGGCGAACGCGGATAGAGGCTGGCCGGATCGCCCTGGCCCAGGTTGACCAGGATGTTGGAGCGAACCGCGGTGCCGGCGAAGAACGCGGCGTCGACCATCGCGTTGTCGAATCCGGTCATCGGCCCGCAATCGAGCCCCAGCGAACGCGCGGCCAGGATCAGGTAGGCGGTCTGCAGGCTGCTGTTGCGCAGCCCCACCCAGGCCAGGCCGGCCTCGTCGCGGTGCTCGAACCAGGCCTTGGCAGCGACATGCGGGAACAGCACCGGCAGCTTGTCGAAGAAGCGCATGTCGTAGCCGATGATCGCCACCGCCGGTGCCGCCAGCGTCTTCGCGCGGTTGCCCTCGCTCAGTGCCGGGGCCAGCCGGGCCTTGGCTTCCGCGGACTTGACGAACACGATCCGCGCGGGCGTGGTGTTGGCCTCGGTCGGGCCGAACTTCAGCAGGCCGTAGAGCTGCTGCAGGGTCTCGTCGGAGACTTCGCCGGTGAAGGCGTTGTAGGTGCGCGCGCTGCGGAACAGCTGGTCCAGCGCGGCATCATTCAGGGCGTCGGTCATGGGATCCTCGGAAGCTTGCGGGCAAGCCACAAGTGTAGAGTTCCATCGGTGAAACCAAAGCATTGCAATCGCAACGGATCGATCACTCCGGTGGAACAGCCAGGGGCATGCAACGCATGAGCACGACGGTCGCCGTGCACGATGGCCGCGCCGGCAACGCCCGCCAGGCGGTGGCGCTGGCGCGCGCGCTGGATTCGGATGCCGGCGATTGCACGCTTAATCCGCGCGCCCCGTGGCGATGGCTGGCGCCGCGTGTGCTGCCCGGCGCCGATGCCGCGTTCGGCAACGCCTTCAAGGCGCTGGCCGCGCAGCCGCCGGCGCTCGCGATCGGCTGTGGCCGCCAGGCCGCATTGGCAACCCGCCTGCTGCGCGACCGCGGCAGCCAGTCCGTGCAAATCCTCGACCCGCGCATCGACCCGCGCCACTGGGACCTGGTGATCGCACCCGGTCACGACGCACTGCGTGGCGACAACGTCATCCGGACACTGGGCAGCCTGCACCCGGTCGACGACCTGTGGCTGGCGCAGGCGCGCCGCGACTTCGCGCACATCGCCACACTGCCTTCACCGCATACCGTGCTGCTGGTCGGTGGCCCGAGCCGGCATGTGGCGCTGCAGGACGCTGCGTTCGAAACCCTGCTGCGGCAGCTCGCCGGGCATGCACGCGCGGTGCATGGGAGTTTCAGCGTGGTCGCCTCGCGGCGCACGCCGGCGCGCTGGCGCAGCATGCTCGCGGGGATGCCCGCCGGATTGCCCGGCCTTCACTGGCGCGACGACCGCGATGGCACGAATCCGTATGCAGGACTGCTCGGCCATGCCGACCGCATCGTCTGCACGCCGGATTCGGTGAACATGCTCAGCGAAGCCGCGGCGACGCTGGCGCCGGTGTTCATGTGGTGCGCAGGAATCGCCAACGGACGCCTGCGGCATTTCCTCGATGCATTGCGCAGCAGCGGCCGCGTGCGCGACCTCGACGACACGCTGGCGCCGTTCGCAGCGGAACCGCTGCGCGAGACCGCGCGCGTGGCGGGCGAGGTGCGGCTGCGGCTGGGCGAAGCGGGGACAGCGTGAAGTGTCGCGACCGAACATCGCGACCGTGCCGACTCGCATCGGCGCAAGAATCACCCTGACCCCGTTTCGCCCAGCCCCTGCGCGGAAATGGCAGCGCGGATCGCGGCGCGGGCGGCCTCGATGGCCGCATCCGGCGGTACCCGCCGCGGGCGCCGGTCCAGGGTGCAGCGCATGCCGGCATCCAGCAGGCTGGCGTGCGCCGCCAGCAATGACGCGTGGGTTTCCGGGGTGATCGAACCCGTGGCCAGCACCGCGTCCAGCAAGGCCGGTGTCGCGCGCGGGCCATGCAGGGAGGCATGCACTGCCGCATCGCGCAGGACCAGGTGCTGCAGCAGGAATTCGAGGTCGACCAGGCCGCCCTCGCCCTGCTTGAGGTCGAACACCGCGGCATCGCTGCGATCCAGCTCGGCGCGCATCCGCCGCCGCATCGACGACACATCCTCCGCGAGCGATGCCGGATCGCGCGGACGCGCGAGCACCTGTGCGCGCAGCGCATCGAAATCCGCCACCAGTTCGGCATCGCCGGCGACCGCGCGCGCGCGCACCAGCGCCTGGTGTTCCCAGGTCCAGGCACGTTCGCGCTGGTAGTCGCAGAAGCTGGCGAGGCTCGACACCAGCAAGCCTTTCGCGCCGTCCGGGCGCAGGCGCACGTCGACCTCGAACAGGCGGCCGGCGCCGGTGCCCACGCCCAGCAGCGCGACGATCTTCTGCCCGAGCCGGGCGAACCAGCGCGGCGCGTCCAGTGGCCGTGCACCATCGGACTGCGCGTCGTCCGCGGAGTCGTACAGGAAGACCAGGTCGAGGTCGGAACCGAAGCCGAGTTCCTCGCCGCCCAGGCTGCCGTAGCCGAGCACCGCGAAACGCCCGGCGGGAATCACCCCATGCGCCGCGCGCATCTCGCCCATCGCGATCCGCAGCACGCAGGCGACCACCGCATCCGCCAGCCACGCCAGCCGTTGCGCGCAGGATTGCGCATCGCAGCGCGCATCCAGCAACGCCAGCGCGATCCGGAAGCTCAACGCCTGCCGCACTTCGTTGAGCGCATGCAGCGAGGCTTCGGCATCGCCCTCGCGCAACGCCGCCGCGCACTGTGCCTGCATCGCCTCGCGGTCCGGCAGGCCGCCGGCAACGCGGCGGTCGAGCAGTTCGTCCAGCAGCAGCGGATGCGCGCCCAGCCGTTCCGCCAGCAGCGCGCTGCGCGCCAGCGCATCGACCAGGCGCTGCAGCGCCGCCGGTTGCTCATCCAGCAGGGCCAGGTAGCTGGTGCGTCGCAACAGGGTGTGCAGCAGCGGCAGCAGCCGGCGCAGCGCCGGATCCGCTTGCGCCGACTTCGACGCGGCCTGCAGCAGGGCCGGCAGCACCCGGTCGAGGCGGGCACGGGTGGCATCCGACAGTTCGCGCACGCCGGGCGCCCGCGCGAAATCGCGCAGGCTGCGATGCAGCTCCTCGGCGGCGCCGAAGCCGGCGGCGGCCAGCGCACCGGCATCGCCGTCGTCGGGCAGGCTGCGCCAGTACAGCGACAGGTCGCTGTCGCCGACCACCGCCCCGCGCGGTGCCAGCAGCGCGGCGAATTCCGCGGCGACGCGCGTGCGCACCGCCTGCAACCGGGCATCCAGCGCCGCCAGGCCGGGGTGGCCGAGGCCACGCGCGATGCGTTCGCCCTGCACCGGGACGGCGGGCAGCGCATGGGTTTGCGCGTCGGCCAGCATCTGGATCCGGTTCTCCAGCACGCGCAGTTCGCGATAGGCGTTCGCCAGCATCGCGCCCGCATCCGCAGCCATGTGCCCGGCCTGCACCAGCGCCTGCAGCGCCGGCAACAGCCGGCGTTCGCGCAGTGCAGGTTCGCGGCCGCCATGGATCAGTTGCAGCGCCTGCACCAGGAACTCGATTTCGCGGATGCCGCCGGGCCCGCGCTTGATGTCGCCGGCCAGTTCCTTGCGCGCCACCTCGGCGGCGATCGCCGCCTTCATCGTGCGCAGCCCGTCGAGCGCGCCGAAGTCCAGGTAGCGGCGGTACACGAACGGGCGCAGCGCGGCGAGGAAGCGCTCGCCGGCGGCGAGGTCGCCGGCCACCGGCCGTGCCTTCTGCCAGGCGTAGCGCTCCCAGTCGCGGCCCTCGCGCTGGAAGTACTGCTCCATCGCCGCGAACGACAGCGCCACCCGGCCGGCATTGCCGAACGGGCGCAGGCGCAGGTCGACGCGATGGCAGAAGCCGTCGGCGGTGACTTCGTCCAGCAGCTTCGCCAGTTGCTGGCCGAGCCGCGCGAAATAGTCGGAGGCGGTGATGCCGCGCGCGCCATCCGATTCGCCGTCGTGCTCGTAGGCGTAGACCAGGTCGATGTCGGAACTGAAATTGAGCTCACCGCCACCGAGCTTGCCAAGCCCGAACACCACCAGCCGCTGCGCCTGCCCCCCGGCATCGCGCAGGACGCCGAAGCGCTGCGCGAATTCGGTTTCCAGTGCACCCAGTGCCAGTTGCAGGCAGGTTTCCGCGAGCGCGGTGCTGCCGGCCAGGATCGCATCCACCGCATCCCCGGCGATCACGTCGCGCCACACCAGGCGGGTGGATTCGGCGTGCCGATGGCGCCGCAGCAGGCGTGGCCAGTCGGCGCGGTTGCCCGCCTCCAGCAGCGGCGGCGGCGAAGGCGCGAGGCCATCGTCCGCGTGCAGGCGTGCGAGCAGCGCCGGCTGCGCGACCAGCGTGGCCAGCGCGAAGTCGCTGGCGATGGCGAGCGCGCGCAGCTTCACCATGAATGCTGCGTCGGCACGCCAGCCCGCATTCGCGGGCAATTGCGCCAGGCGGCGTTCGAGGAGCTGCGGGAGATCGGCCATGGCCGCGATTGTGGCATCGGTGCCGCGCCGCTATCGTGCCTCTCCATGAGCGAACTGCAGGACCTGGTGGCGCTGATCCGCGCCGAAACCCCGTTGCTGGTGATCGAGACCCCGGACGAATCGCGGGTGATCGCGCTGTTCCGGCAGTCGCTGACGCACGCCTGGCGCGCGCTGCACCGCTGGTCGGTGACCGAGGGCCTGCGCCGGCTGGACATCGACCGCGAGGACGAAAGCGAAGGCGCGCCCGACCTCAGCGCCACCCTGCAGGCGATCCGTTCCGCCACCCAGCGCGGCACCTACCTGCTGCTGGACGCCCACCCCTACCTGGGCTACGCCAGCTACCAGCGCGCGCTGCGCGACGTGATCCAGCGCCGCGACTGCCAGCCGCACGTGCTGGTGATGATCGGCACCAGGGTCGAACTGCCGCCCGCGCTTGAGCCGTTCGCGGTGCGCTTCGCGCTGCGCCTGCCGGATGCGAATGCGCTGCTGAAACTGGTGCAGGACGAGGCGCGCGCCTATGCCGCTGAAAACGGCGGGCGCCGGGTGGAAGCGGACGCCGAAGCAGTGAAGCAGATCGTGCGCAACCTGCAGGGCATGAGCCTGACCGATGCGCGCCGGATCGCCCGCCACCTGATCTATCGCGATGGTGCGCTGGGCATGGGCGACCTGCCGGAACTGGCGCGGCTGAAGTTCGAACTGCTCAACAAGAGCGGCCACCTGCACTACGAATACGACACCGCGCGCTTCGCCGATGTTGGCGGCGCGGCACGGCTCAAGCGCTGGGTGGAGCAGCGGCGCGTGCCGTTCCTGCAGGATCCACCGCCACCCGGGCTGGACCCGCCCAAGGGCGTGCTGTTGCTGGGCGTGCAGGGCTGCGGCAAGTCGCTGCTGGCGAAGGCGGTGGCCGGCGGCTTCGGGGTGCCGCTGGTGCGGCTGGATTTCGGCACCCTGTACGACAAGTACCACGGCGAGTCGGAGAAGAACCTGCGTGCCGCGCTGGCCTCCACCGAACAGCTGGCACCGTGCGTGCTGTGGATCGACGAGATCGAGAAGGGCCTGGCCGCCGGCAGCGGCGAGGGCGACGGCGGGCTGTCGCGGCGGGTGCTGGGCTACCTGCTGACCTGGATGGCGGAGCGCAAGTCGCGGGTGTTCCTGGTCGCCACCGCCAACCAGGTGCACGAACTGCCGCCGGAGCTGCTGCGCAAGGGCCGCTTCGACGAGATCTTCTTCATCGACCTGCCGGATGCCGCCGCCCGCGCGGAGATCTTCGCCCTGCATCTTGCGCGCCGGAACCTGCCGCGCGAGGGCATCGACCTGCCCGCGCTGGCGGCCGCCGCGGAGGGCTACTCCGGTGCCGAGATCGAGCAGGTGATCGTGAGCGCGCTGTACGCCGCGCATGCGGCGCAGGCGGGCATCGACACCGATGCACTGCTGCAGGCGGTGCGCGATACCCGCCCGCTGTCGGTGCTGATGGCCGAGCAGGTGCAGGCCCTGCGCGCATGGGCGCTGCCGCGCACGGTGCCGGCGGACTGAGGCGCAGGCATAAAAAAGCCCGCATCGACCGAAGTCTCTGCGGGCCTGCTCCCTCCCCCACGTCGGGACGCGCGAGGATCGTGAAGGAATCGTTATGGGCTTTGCACGCTGCAGTGCAAAAAAGCACCGCTCAGTGCAGGAATCCCGCGCGGCTCCAACCCATGCCTGCCGGTGGTGATGGCGCCACCTGGGCCCCGTTGTCGGTGCATCACCGGTGGTGGGCAGGGGAGGCATTCGCTGCGCGGCTCGAAATGCCGCTACGCGAACGCCGCCCCTGCCCGCCACCTGCACCTTCGCTGGGCGTTAGTCTGGCCGCGGCCCCTTGCCCAGGTCCTTGAGGATTTCGCGTGCGGCATTGCGGCCGGGCAGGCCGGTGACGCCACCGCCCGGGTGGGTGCCGGACCCGCACAGGTACAGCTGCCTGAACGCGCCGCGATAGTTGCCCTGCCCCAGCAGCGGGCGCGCGCTGAACATCTGGTCCAGCCCGAGTGCGCCGTGGAAGATGTCGCCGCCGACCAGGCCGATGCGGCGCTCCAGGTCCAGCGGGCTCAATGCCTCGTATCCCAGCACGCTGCGGGCGAAGTTCGGCGCATGCGCATCGACGGTATCGATCATCAGCCTGGCAACCGTGTCGCGGTGCGCGTCCCAGCCGCCGTCCGCGTCGGCGATCACGGGATTCACCTGTTGGCAGAACAGGCTGGCGACATGCTGGCCGGCGGGCGCCAGGGTGTCGTCGAGCGTCGAGGAAATCACCACCTCGACAATCGGCTGGCGCGCCCAGCCGGGGTTGTGTGCACGCGACTTGGCATCGAAATAGGCCTGCTCGAAATACTGCAGCGACGGCCCGATCAGGATCCCGCTGCGGTGGTGCGGCTGCAGCCGGGTGCCGGGCATCGCGGTGAAATCCGGCAGCTCCGACAGCGCCACGTTCATGCGGAAGGTGCCGGAGCCGCAGCGGTAGCCCTCGATGCGGGTGGCGGTGTCTTCGTCCAGCTGGTTGCGCTCGACCAGCTTCGTGTACAGCAATTTCGGGTTGAGGTTGCTGGCGATGGTCGCCGCGCGCAGTTCGCGGCCATCGGCGAGGGCGACGCCGACCGCCTTGCCGTTCTCCACCAGGAGCCGGGCGACTTCGGCATCGGTCTCGATGGCGACGCCACGCGCCTCGCATTCGGCGCGCATCGCCTGGGTGATCGCGCCCATCCCGCCGATCGCGTGGCCCCACGCGCCGCCCTTGCCGTTGACCTCGCCGAACACGTGGTGCAACAGCACATACGCACTCCCCGGCGTGTACGGGCTGGCGAAATTGCCGACCACCGAATCCCAGCCCAGCGCGGCCTTCAGCGGTTCGCCCTCGAACCAGCGATCCAGCAGTTCACCGGCGGACTTGGTGAACAGGTCGAGCAGGTCGCGGCGGCCGCGCATGTCCAGCGTCTTCAACTGCTTCGCCGCCGATGCCGAATTGAGCCAGTCGGCCAGCACGAAGCGGTCGGAAACATTCGGCGGCGTGCGCTGCATCAACTCGCGCAGCACCACCACGATGCGATCGAGCATCGCGTAGTAGTCCGGCAAGCGCTGGGCATCGCGCGCCGACCACTTCGCCACCTCGGCCTGGGTGTGCTCGCCGCCGAGCCTGAAGCTGCGGCCATCGGGCAAAGGCAGGAAGTTCGCATAGGACCGTTCCACCACGCGCAAGCCATGCTCGGCAAGGCGCAGGTCGGCGATCACCTTCGGGTTGAGCAGGCTGACCGTGTAGCTGGCCAGCGAGTTGCGGAAGCCCGGATGGAATTCCTCGGTGACCGCGGCACCGCCGACGATATGGCGGCGCTCCAGCACCCGCACCTTCAACCCGGCCGCGGCCAGGTAGGCCGCGCAGACCAGGCCGTTGTGGCCGCCACCGATGACCAGCACATCGTCGTTCCGGGAAGTCGCCACGCGCGGCACCGATTCGGGAAACAGCCGATGATCCGCGCCCGGCCGGCAAAACGGAAGCGGCGATGCAGGCCGGATATCGCATTGCCGCTGAATTCACGCGCCCGCGAACCGCCGGGCCCGCGATCGGATCAAGCCTGCGACAGTCGCGCTTGCACCCGCTGGACTTCATCCAGTGGCTCCATCGCCAGGATCTGCCAGCAAAGCGCAGCCGCCATCTCGACCCATCCCTCATGCAATGCGGTCAACAGCGACAACAACGCCCGGTTGAGCGCCGCCGGGCGGCTACCCGGGTCCAGGGCCGGGCAGTGCATTCCCTTCTGCACGTACTCCCTGGGCACCGCACGTCCCGCAACCGCCTGCGTGGGCTGCGTCCAGTCGTCGCCGTAAAACCAGCGGAGATACTCGTGCATGGGCTGCGGCACCGGCAGCGGAACCTCGATGCCGGCGCAGGCCACGCTCTCGATGGAGAACGCCGGGGTATCGAACACCAGGTGATCCGGCGCGCCGAACGATCCCCGCCAGCGCCCGTTGGCCCGGTCCTGCAGCATCAGGTCGATCGGGATATTGCTTGCCTCGTGGACCAGTCCCAGCACGCCGATCCCGCCACTGCCGGGGACCAGTTGCCCCTGGCGCGAAAACGGGCGGTAGCCCTGTGCAAAGGCCTGCCTCAACAGTTCGTGGGATACCCGCGCGTCGATGACGATGTCGATGTCCTTGCGCGCCGCCGGCAGCCCGCCTTCGAACGCGAACATGCGCACCGTGCCGCCCGCCATGCAGGGGTCGCAGTGCAATGGCGCCAGCCGCCGCAGGCAATCGACCAGTACGCCACGCCATGTCGCGGCGTCTAATGCCAAGCGTGCGGATGGCGCGCCCGTGATGGGCGGCGGCCAGGGATTCCCGGCCAGGATCCGCAACGCTTCCAGCGCGTTCGCGCGGCACTCGCCGGACCGTTCCAGGATCCGTTCCAGTTCCGCCATCGCCCGCAGCACCCCTGGCGTGCGCGCACCCCGGCTGCGTGCCCCTGCAAGCACCTCATGCGCCTCCCGGAGCCGCTCCACCGTCCGCAACATGTAGGAATAGTTGATCGCCGCGGTTGCGTGCGCCGGCGCCAGTTGCAGTGCATGCGCCATCAGGCGGGCCCCATCCTTGCGCGCACCTTTCCGCCAACTGGCCACGCCGGCATTCACCCAGGCATCCGCATGTCCCGGATCGATGACGATTGCCTTGCGTGCATTGGCAAGGGCGGCTTCGAAGTCCTCCAATCCCAGCGCGAGCGCCGCCAGGTTCGTCCAGCACTGCCAGCTGTTCGCTTGGGTGGACGCCTCTGCATACGAACGCTGCGCGCGCTCGCGATCGCCCGCCTGCAACTGCTGAATGCCTTCGGCGGCCATGTGCGCGCCGAGAGGCAACCTGGACGGCGCGGCGGAACTGATCACGCATGCGGACAACATGGCGCCTTCCAGTCTGCGAAGGGACGATCAGCATAGCGAGATGCGTCGCCTGCAAGAATCATCCCGCTCATGCGCATGACCAGGTGCAGATGGTGTTGCAGGGCGCGCAGACAGGGCCATTCAAACCGCGCGCATGGCCATCAACCGACGACGCGACGACCCGAATGGAATCGTTGCTCCCGATTGCCCCACGGTAGCACGCCAAGCCCCGGGTGCCACCGGTCCTGTTGCCCACGCCTCAGGCCGGCGGCTGGGCGTCGATCGCGGTGCGGAACGCGCGCGCGCCGGCGGGAAGGCCATCGGCATGGCCATCCACCCACGACGCCACGATCAGCATGTAGTCGTCGCTGCCGATCGCCGCGCGGTAATCCGGCAGCCCTTGCGGATGCTTGCCGCCCTGCAGGATCGGCATCGCCCGCTGCGGACGCCCGAATGGCCATGCGTCCTCCATGCCGACGCCGTCGGTGGCCCCGTACTCGCCCGAGGTCACGATCCAGTCGGCACCGAACGCCTGGTAGAGGCCGCACAGCACTGCATGTTCGATCCCCCAGCCCGGGTGGCGGGACAGCAGGTCGCTGAAGGTGTTGTGCGCCAGCAGCGGCATGCGCCGTTCGCGCGCCAGCATCGACAGGGTGCTGAATCCCTGCAGCGCCGGCGCCACCAGCGCGCCATCCACCCCCAGCGTCTTGATGATGTCCCAGCGTTCGGCCAGCTCATCGGCCTCGCAGATCAGGTTCGCGAGGTAGCCCTTGCGCTCGCCAGTGGTGGCGCGCGCCTGGTCACGGGCGGCGACCATCGCCTCGACATGCTGGCGAAATGCGTGGTTGTCCGCGAACACCTGCAACTCGTCGTCCTTGACCAGGTGATAGCCGGCTTCCAGCACATCGCGATTGAGCCGCGCCATGGTGTCGGCATCCAGGCCCACCGCCGGGCGCATCGAACGGCACAGCAAGGGACCCCGCGGGCACTGCAGGCGCGCGCGGATGCCCGCCACCCCGAAGCCCGGCCCGGGCCCGAAATCCTCCGGCAAGGCCAGCGCCTCCAGCCGGAACCGGGTCAGGAACCCCAGCCGCGGCAATTCGCCGACGACCACGTTGAACAGCTGCGCCGCCTTGCCTGCCACCAGGACGCGGGGAATCGCCAGCGTCACCGACCACGTTTGCGCCTGCTGCTGCTGTTCCGCATAGACATCGGTGGCCAGCTGGTAGGGTTGCAGCCCGGATGCCGGAGGTTCGGCCTGCGCCTCGATCGCCAGCACCCGGATGGTCCAGCGTTCCACCTGCTCCGGCGCCACGTAACCACGGATCATGACGGTTCCCGCGCTCTGTTCCATCGCCATCCCGAGCGCAGTGGCCTCGCCATCGTGCACCGACGTCACGCTGTAGCGCGCCTGCACGTAGTCCGCAGGATCCAGCGCGGGAGACCACCGGAACAGCTCCGGGTGTTGCGTGCGTGGCAGGTTTCCGGAACTCATTTCAGGTGGTCCTCCAGTAGTGCCGCATGCCGCCAGTCTTCTGGCGTCGTCAGCTTGATGTTGTGTTTTTCGCCAGGCACGGCTGCCACTGGCACGCCCGCCTGCAGCGCCAGTTGCAGGGTCGATTGCGGGCGCCGGCCCGCGGCCTCCGCCTGCGCGAACAGGTCCAGCAGCAGCGCGCGCGCGAACGCCTGCGGCGCCTGGAACACCCCGACCTGGTCGCGGTCGAAGCCCTCCAGCACCAGCCCGCCGCCAATGCGCGCCACCGGCACCTCGGGATCCAGGAACGCGCCGGCGCACCCGGATCCGCGCGCCGCGGCCAGCACGCCGCGGAACAGCGCGACGCTGGCGAACGGGCGCGCCGCGTCGTGCACCATGCACCATTCGCCGGTCGCTGCCCGCGCCAGCCGCGCCACGCTGTCATGCCGGCTTCCGCCGCCGGCGATCACCCGGCACCCCGGCAGCAATTCCGCCGCGGCATCGACGCGATCCGCAGGCACCGCGACCAGCACCTCGCCGGCCACCTGCAGCGCCTTGTCGGCGATCCAGCACAGCAACGGGCGCCCGCGCAATTCGAGGAAGCCCTTCGGACCCATGCCCAGGCGCTGGCCGATGCCGGCGGCGGGGACCAGAAACGACACATCGCCGGCGGCCGGCGTCATCAGGTCGCCTGCACGCGTTCAAACCGCGCCAGCATCGCGCCGACCTCGGGAAGCGGCTCACGCGCCTGCACCTGGATGCAAAGCGCGCGCGCCTTCTCCCACTGCCCGGCTTGCAATGCCTGCAGCAGGCGCAACAGCACCAGCGTCACCGCGCGCGGCAGCGACTCCGGCGTGCGCGACGGGTTCGATACCTGGGTATCGAACCAGCGGCGATCGAAGCCACGGCTGGTCTCGGTCGCATTCCAGTCCGGGCCGTAGATGGCGTCCAGGTACTGCCGTGGTGGCGCAGGCGCCAGCCAGTCGCGTCCGCCCCAATGCAAGGGCTGCAGCGGATAGGCCGGCATTTCGCAGGCCAGGTAATCCGGCCAGCCAAGTTCAAAGCGCATCATCCCGTCTTGCTCGCGGGCAAACATCAGGTCGACGCCGATTCCGCTCTGCTGATGGGTGAATCCCATGACCCATTCGCGCGCCGCGTGGCTGCGTGGATCCTCCGCGCGCAGGACCGGCCTGAATTCCCCGGCGAACGCCGCCGCGACGGCATCGCGGTCGCTGTCGTACGGCAGCGCGAGGTCAACGTCCTTGTCATGCGGAAATGGACGGCCATCCCGATGGATCGCCAGCAGGGTCCCGCCGATCAGGTGGAAGGGCACGCCGGCCGCATCCAGCGCATCGCCGGCGGCGAACAGCGCCCGCTGCACGTTGGCGCTTGCCGCTGCCGCCGCGGCTTCGTTCTCCGCACCAGGCCGGGGTGCGGCGTCGACCTGCGGCTGCAGGTGCGGTCCCAGGCGCGCCAGGGCCTCGAGTGCCTGCTGCCGCGCGGCCGCGGCGTCCCCATCCAGGCGCGCCTGTTGCGCCAGCGCCTGGCGCAGCCGCCATGCGTCCGGGTTCGCCAGCACCGCCAGTTCCAGTGTCTTGCGCGCCTCGCCCGGGCGATCGACCAGTTGCAGCATCCGGGCATAGTTCAAGGCCGCGGCCTCCAGGCCCGGATCCAGCGCCAGCGCGCGGTGCATGGCCATGGCAGCATCGCGCCGCTGGCCCAGCTGCCAGCTGGCAACCCCGAGGTTGACCCACGCATCGACGCTGTCGCGATCCAGCTGCAAGGCCCGCTGCGCGTTCGCACGCGCGCCGCCGGCATCCCCGAGGGCGATGCCGAGCGCGGCCAGGTTGGACCAGCTCGCGGGATGCGCCATGCCCTGCCGCTGCAGATCGCGGTAGCCCTGGTCGGCACGCGCGCGATCGCCGGCATCCAGCGCGTGCGTTGCCCGCACGATCGCCTGCGCCTCCGGTTCCGGGGATCGCGCAACCCGGACGTCCCACTGCAACTGGCTCACGAATCCCCCTGCTGGATCGACCTGCGTTTACCCGCTGCCCGGCGCGGGTTGGCGTGCCGGCAGCAGCAACCGCAGCGCCGCCGGTTCGGCCGGCGGCACCACGCGCACATCGAAATGCAATGTGGACATCCGTTTTCCGTCGATGTGTCGAGTGCCAATGATACGTCGCAACGAAAAAGCCCCGCCGAAGCGGGGCCTTTCCGTTGCTGCGGTGGCGCGGATCAGAAATCCATGCCGCCCATGCCACCCATGCCGCCCATGCCGCCGCCGGCGCCGCCCATGGCGGGCTCGTCCTTCTTCGGCGCATCCGCCACCATCGCTTCGGTGGTGATCATCAGGCCGGCGATCGACGCCGCGTTCTGCAGCGCGGTGCGGGTGACCTTGGTCGGGTCCAGGATGCCGAACTCGATCATGTCGCCGAACTCGCCGTTGGCGGCGTTGTAGCCGAACGCACCGCTGCCTTCGGCGACCCGGTTGAGGATGACCGACGGCTCGTCGCCGGCATTGGTCACGATCTCGCGCAGCGGGGCTTCCATCGCACGCAGCGCGATCGCGATGCCGTGGTTCTGGTCCTCGTTGGCGCCCTTGAGGTCGGCGATCGCCGCCTTGGCGCGGATCAGGGCCACGCCGCCACCCGGGACGATGCCTTCTTCCACGGCCGCACGGGTCGCGTGCAGGGCGTCTTCGACGCGCGCCTTCTTTTCCTTCATCTCGATCTCGGTCGAGGCACCGACCTTGATCACCGCCACGCCGCCGGCCAGCTTGGCCACGCGCTCCTGCAGCTTCTCGCGGTCGTAGTCGGAGGAGGTTTCCTCGATCTGCGCCTTGATCTGCTTGATCCGGGCCTCGATGCCCGCGGCTTCGCCGGCGCCATCGATGATCGTGGTGTTCTCCTTCGAGACCTGCACCTTCTTGGCGCGGCCGAGGTCCTTGATGGTGGCCTTCTCCAGCGACAGCCCGACTTCCTCGGAGATCACCACGCCGCCGGTCAGGGTGGCCATGTCTTCCAGCATCGCCTTGCGGCGGTCGCCGAAGCCCGGGGCCTTGACCGCGCAGACCTTGACGATGCCGCGGATGGTGTTGACCACCAGCGTCGCCAGCGCCTCGCCTTCCACTTCCTCGGCCACGATCAGCAACGGCTTGCCGGCCTTGGCCACGCCTTCCAGCACCGGCAGCAGGTCGCGCACGTTCGAGATCTTCTTGTCGTACAGCAGGATGAACGGGTCTTCCAGCTCGGCCGACATCGACTGCTGGTTGTTGATGAAGTACGGGCTCAGGTAGCCGCGGTCGAACTGCATGCCCTCGACCACGTCGAGTTCATTGTCCAGGCCCGAGCCTTCCTCGACCGTGATCACGCCTTCCTTGCCGACCTTGTCCATCGCCTGCGCGATCAGGTCGCCGATGTTGGCGTCCGAGTTCGCGGAAATGGTGCCGACCTGGGCGATTTCCTTGCTGGTCGACGACGGCTTGCTGATGTTCTTCAGCTCCGCCACGGCCGCGACCACGGCCTTGTCGATGCCGCGCTTGAGGTCCATCGGGTTCATGCCGGCGGCGACCGCCTTCATGCCCTCGCGGATGAACGCCTGCGCCAGCACGGTGGCGGTGGTGGTGCCGTCACCGGCGTTGTCGGAGGTCTTGGAGGCGACTTCCTTCACCATCTGCGCGCCCATGTTCTCGAACGCGTCGGCCAGTTCGATTTCCTTGGCGACGGACACGCCGTCCTTGGTGATGGTGGGCGCGCCGTAGCTCTTCTGCAGCACGACGTTGCGACCCTTCGGGCCCAGCGTGGCCTTGACGGCATTGGCGAGCACGTTGACGCCGCGCACCATCTTGGCGCGTGCGTCTTCGCCGAAACGAATGTCTTTTGCAGCCATTGGAAATCACCTCGAATGTGGGGCGGGCTCAACCCGCCGCTCTGGAATGGGGATGTCTCGGTGGCGGGCCGTGGCCCGCCGTGCAACGGAAGCGCCGCGCGATCAGAGGATCGCGAAGATGTCGTCTTCCTTGACCACCAGCAGTTCCTGGCCGTCCAGCTTGACCTCGGTGCCGCTGTACTTGCCGAACAGGACCGTGTCGCCGACCTTGACCTGCGGCGCGCGCAGCTGGCCGTTGTCCAGCACCTTGCCGGCGCCAACGGCGATGACTTCGCCCTTGATCGGCTTCTCGGTGGCCGAATCCGGGATCACGATCCCGCCGGCGGACAACTTCTCTTCTTCCATGCGCTTGATGACCACGCGGTCGTACAGCGGCTTGATATTGGACATGGCAACCTCGGTAAATGGTTGATTGAAGTGGAAAAACCCGGCGATTTTAGCAGTCGGGCTGGCCGAGTGCCAAATCGCGGACGAAGAAACCGGGCGAACCCGGATGCCAGCAAGATGGGGCGCCGCCGATGCCTTTCAAGGGCCGCCGCCCACAAACGTTGCCCCGGCCGGCAGGTTCGCCCGGGCGGGCCTGCCGCTACCCTATGCGGATGCCTGTCCTGATCTGCTACTGCACCTGCCCCGACGCCGCCACCGCCGGGCGCATCGCGACCGCGCTGGTGGACGAACGCCTGGCCGCCTGCGTGAACATGCTGCCGGGCGTGCGCTCGGTCTACCGCTGGCAGGGCCAGGTGGAGGCGGCGGACGAGGTGCTGCTGTTGGTCAAGACCACCGCCGAGGCCTACCCTGCGCTGCAGGATCGCGTGCGTGCGTTGCACCCGCATGAACTGCCGGAGCTGCTGGCGGTCGAACCCGCCTTCGGGCTGCCCGGGTACCTGTCCTGGGTCACCGACGAAACCCGCCGCAAGGATTGAGCGCATGCCGTTGTCCACCTTCCGCCGCCGGCTGGCCGGCTTCCTGCTGGTGCTGGCGTTGCCCGCCAGCGCAGTCGCCCAGCAGGTCGACCTGCCGCCGGTCGACGAGGTATTCGTGCTGTCCGCGCAGGCCACCGCGCCGGACCGCATCGAGGTCCGCTGGCGGATCGCCGAAGGCTACTACCTGTACCGGCACCGCACCTCGGTCAAGGCCGACGCCGCCTTCGCCGGCGCCAGCCTGTCCCTGCCAAAGGGCAAGGCCTACCGCGACGAGTTCTTCGGCGATGTCGAAACCTACCGGCAGCAGCTGGTCGGCACCCTCGACGGCACCCCGGCGGGCGCCTCCGCCACCCTGACCGTCAAGTACCAGGGCTGCGCGGATGCCGGCATCTGCTATCCACCGCAGACCCGCGCGCTCAAGGTCGCGCTGCCGGTCGCGGCGGATGCCCAGGACGCGGCCGCCGGCGCCGGATTCGGCACCCGCAAGGGCGGCCTGTTCGCTGTCGGCAATGCCGATGCCGGCGCCACCGACGCCGCGCCGCTGCCGGTGGCGCAGGCCTTCACCACCGAGGTGATTGCCGATGGCGGCAACACCCTGCTGCTGCGGCTGACCCCGGCGCGCGGCTACTACATCTACCGCGACAAGTTGTCGGTGGCGCTGGACGCAGGCACCGGCCTGTCGGCCGGCTTGCCGCCGGTCTCGCGATTGCCGAAGGCGACGCCCTACCGCGACGAGCATTTCGGCAACGTCGCCGTGTACTTCGAGCAGGTCGAGATCGCCGTGCCGGTGACCCGGACGGTGGCCACCGCGGCGAAGGGCACCCTGCTGCTGGGCCTGCAGGGCTGCCAGGATGGCGGCATCTGCTATCCGCCGATGATCCGGCGGCTGGCGGTGTCGCTGCCGGCGGGTACCGTCACCCCGGTTGCGCCGGATGCGCCCGCGCTGGGCGCCGATACCGCACCGGTGGCATCCGCGGCTGCAGCAGCCACCGGCACGGACGCGACCGCAAGCCCCGCTGCGACGGGCACGTTCGCGGCCACCGCCGGCCCCGACCCGGTGCGGACGCCGCCGCCGCAGCGCCAGGCCCATGGCCTGCTCGCTTCCCTGCTGCTGGCGTTGTTCGGCGGCCTGATCCTCAACCTGATGCCGTGCGTACTGCCGGTGCTGTCGCTGAAGGCACTGTCGCTGGCGCAGAGCGGCGAAAGTCGCGAGCGCGCGCGCCGGCATGCACTCGCCTACACCGCCGGCGTGCTCGCCAGCTTCGCCGCGCTGGGCGCGCTGGCGCTGGCGCTGCGCAAGGCCGGGCTGGTGCTGGGCTGGGGCTTCCAGCTGCAGCAGCCGCTGGTGGTTGCGCTGCTGGCCCTGGTGGTGTTCGGCTTCGGCTTGAGCCTGTCGGGGCTCTGGTATGCCAACGTCGCCGTCGGCCAGCGCGCCGGCGCGCTGATGCAGCGGGGCGGCGCCAGCGGCGATTTCTTCACCGGGGTGCTGGCGGTGGTGCTGGCCACCCCCTGCACCGCGCCGTTCATGGGCGCGGCGCTGGCCTATGCGTTCACCGGCCCCACCGCGGGCGGGATGCTGGTGTTCCTGATGCTGGGCCTGGGCCTGGCGTTGCCGTTCCTGCTGATCGGCTTCGTGCCCGCGTTCGCGCGGCTGCTGCCGAAGCCGGGCGCGTGGATGGACACCCTGAAGCAATTGCTGGCGTTCCCGATGTACGCCACCGCGGCCTGGCTGGTGTGGGTCCTGGCCAAGCAGCGCGGTGCCGATGCCGCCGGCCTGTGGCTGGTGGCGGCGATCGCGCTGGCGCTGGCGGCGTGGGCATGGACGCGGGCGCGCAGCGGCGGCGGGCGCGGCTGGCTGGCGCTGGCGCTGGTCGCCGCGGCCGGCGTGTGCTGGCCGCTGTTCGAGCTGCAGCGCCTGCCGAAGCCCGAAACCACGCTTGCCGCGACCAGCAGCGGCATCGCCAGCGTGGCGTTCTCGGAGCAGGCACTGGCCGGCCTGCGCGCGCAGGACCGGGTGGTGTTCGTGAACATGACCGCGGACTGGTGCGTGAGCTGCAAGGCCAACGAGAAGGCCGTGTTCGCCCGCGCCGGCTTCAGCAAAGCGCTGGACGCCGCCAACGCGGTGTACATGGTCGGCGACTACACCGATGTCGATCCCGCGATCACCGCCTACCTGCAACGCTACAAGGCGGTCGGCGTGCCGCTGTACGTGGTGTACCCGCGCGGCGGCGGCGAGGGCCGGATCCTGCCGGTCATCCTCACCCCGGGCCTGGTCGACGCCGCGCTGGCGCAGGCCGCGGGTCGCTGATGGCGGGCGGCGAGCCCTCCAGCCGCGGCATCCTGGTGGTCGCCCTGCTGGCCGCGGTCGCCGGCGCGGCCGCCAGCCTGTGGTTCGAACCCACCCTCGCGCGGCGGCTGGCCGGGACCGAGGCGGGCCAGCGGGTGCTTGGTGCGGTCCTGGACGCGCAGGCACCCGCCGTCCCGGTTGGGGTGATCGTCGCCAAACGTGGGGACATCGTGCCGGCAATGACGCTGGCATCAGTGGACGGGGCCAGCACCCGGATTCCGCAGGCCTGGGCCGGGAAGCCCACCCTGGTCAACCTGTGGGCCAGCTGGTGCGCCCCCTGCCTGGCGGAAATGCCGGAACTCCAGGCATTCGCCGGCGAACAGGGCCCCAACGGCGTGCAAGTGGTCGGCATCGCACTGGATGAACCCGGCCCCGCCCGGGCCATGCTGGCGCGCGTCGGCGTGGCATATCCCAACCTGGTCGATGCCCCCGGCCCCGCCGATGCCGGCGTGCGACTGGGCAATCCGGCCGGGGTGCTGCCCTATTCGGTGCTGGTCTCGGCCGGGGGGCGCGTGCTGAAGACCAGGATCGGGCCTTTTGAAGATCGGCAAGACATCGCAGCCTGGGCACAGCCCTGAGCGTGCGAAAAGGGGCCAGAGTGAAGTTTTGCGTCGATACGGGCCGATAGCCGAAGCAACTGGACGCAAAATTCACTCTGGCCCCTTTTCGCATACCCGCCGGCCCCTCAGGGCTGCGCGATATGCATCGGGCGTTTAGAGCCGCAACTCAAACAAGCGATTAAAATTCCGTTATCCGGCAAAAGTTCGTCGAACTGGACAGCATCCACGGCGTGCGCGACACTGCGCGCCCGTTCCGTCGGCATCCCCATGGCACAGCTGCTGGTCCTGCATGGCCCCAACCTCGACCTGCTCGGCACCCGCGAGCCGGAGGTTTACGGGCGCACCACGCTGGCCGACATCGACGCCGGCCTGGCCGCCCGCGCCAACGCCGCCGGGCATGCGCTCGGCAGCTTCCAGTCCAACGCCGAACACCTGCTGATCGATCGCATCCACGCCGCGCGCGCCGACGGTACCGCCTTCATCCTGATCAACCCGGCGGCCTTCACCCACACCTCGGTGGCCCTGCGCGACGCGCTGGCCGCGGTCGCCATTCCCTTCATCGAAGTCCACCTGTCGAACCCGCACAGCCGCGAACCGTTCCGCCAGCACAGCTATTTCAGCGACAAGGCGGTCGGCGTGGTCTGCGGTTTCGGCGCCGATTCCTACCGCTACGCCCTCGACGCCGCGATCGCGCGGCTCGGCTAGTCCGCACCCCAACCAGCCCCCGCCCGCCCCGCGGGAGGGGGAGCAACCGCGAGAAACCCGCATGGACCTGCGCAAGATCAAGAAGCTGATCGACCTGCTGGAAGAATCCAACCTGGCCGAAATCGAGATCAAGGAAGGCGAGGAATCCGTGCGCCTGGCCCGGATTCCGCGCGGCGGCATGCCGCAGCCCGCACCCGTGGTCCACCACGTCGCCGCGGCCGCGCACGCGCCGGCCGCGGCGATGCCGATGCAGTCCCCGGTCGAGGCCGCCACCGGCGGCGCGCACAAGCCGCTCGGGCACGACCTGCCGGCCGGCCACGTGGTGCGCGCGCCGATGGTCGGCACCTTCTACACGTCGCCGGCGCCGGACAAGCCCGCCTTCGTCAGCATCGGCCAGGCGGTCAAGGCCGGCGAGACGCTGGGCATCATCGAGGCGATGAAGATGTTCAACCCGATCGAAGCCGACGTCTCCGGCACCGTGCTGGCGATCCAGTGCGAGAGCGGGCAGCCGGTCGAGTTCGACCAGCCGCTGTTCGTGATCGGGTGAGCGGGGCTTTCGAGCGCCACCGGCGCGAGCCCGCGAACGCCCACCGGCATGCAAGCCGGTGGGCCGGACGAGCGAACACAGTGAGAAACCACGATGCTCGATAAAGTAGTCATCGCCAACCGCGGCGAGATCGCGCTGCGCATCCTGCGCGCCTGCCATGCGCTGGGCATCCGCACGGTCGCGGTGCATTCCACCGTGGACCGCAACCTCAAGCACGTGGCGATGGCGGACGAGTCGGTCTGCATCGGCCCGGCGCCCTCGAGCGAGAGCTACCTCAACATGCCGGCGATCATCGCCGCGGCCGAGGTCACCGACGCCCAGGCGATCCACCCCGGCTACGGCTTCCTGTCCGAGAACGCGGACTTCGCCGAACGGGTGGAACAGTCCGGCTTCGTGTTCATCGGCCCGAAGGCGGACACCATCCGCCTGATGGGCGACAAGGTCGAGGCGATCCGCGCGATGAAGGCCGCCGGGGTGCCGTGCGTGCCCGGCAGCGGCGGCCCGCTCGGCGACGACGCGGCCACCAACGCGGGGATCGCGGCGGAGATCGGCTATCCGGTGATCGTCAAGGCGGCCGGCGGCGGCGGCGGCCGCGGCATGCGCGTGGTCCACACCGAAGCCGCGCTGGCGACCGCGATCGCGACCACCAAGCAGGAAGCCAAGGCCGCCTTCGGCAACGACATGGTCTACATGGAGAAGTTCCTGGAGAACCCGCGCCACGTGGAGATCCAGGTGCTGGCGGATGGCCAGGGCAACGCCATCCACCTTGGCGAACGCGACTGCTCGATGCAGCGCCGCCACCAGAAGGTGGTCGAGGAAGCGCCCGCGCCCGGCATCACCGACGCGCAGCGCGCACAGATCGGCAAGGTCTGCGTGGAAGCCTGCATCCGCATCGGCTACCGCGGCGCCGGCACCTTCGAGTTCCTGTACGAGGACGGCCGCTTCTACTTCATCGAAATGAACACCCGCATCCAGGTCGAGCACCCGGTCACCGAACTGGTCACCGGCATCGACCTGGTCCGCGAACAGTTGCTGATCGCGTCCGGCCGCAGGCTGTCGATCCGGCAGGCCGACATCGTGCTGAACGGCCACGCCATCGAGTGCCGCATCAACGCCGAGGACCCGGACACCTTCATGCCCTCGCCGGGCCTGGTGACCCATTTCCATTCGCCGGGCGGCCCCGGCGTGCGGGTGGATTCGCACATCTACGAAGGCTACCGGGTGCCGCCGAACTACGACTCGATGATCGGCAAGCTGATCGTCCACGGCGCCACCCGCGAGCAGGCGATCGCGCGGATGCGGGTGGCGCTCAGCGAAATGGTGGTGGACGGCATCAAGACCAACGTGCCGCTGCAGCAGCGCATCCTCGCCGACGGCGGCTTCGCCCAGGGTGGGCAGAACATCCATTACCTCGAGAAGAAACTGGCCGAGCGCAAGGAAAAGGCGTTGTCGGTGATCTGACGCGGCGACGGGAACCTCCGGAGAGCCGCTGGGGCCGGTCGCCCCTGCGGCGAAATCAAGGAGGAGACAGCGGCCGCCAGGCCGGTGTCGGGGGACATTCGCCGCAGGGGCGACCGGCCGCTGCGGCTCGGCCGGGATGTCCGCTTTCGGGCCGAAATTCCGCTTTACAGTGGAACACTCGGCACCAATCCGGAGCTCCCATGCAACGCCGCCACCTGCTCTGCCTCGCCCTCGTCACCGCGCTCACCGCCCTGCCCGCGGCCAGCCAGAAGGGCAAGGGCCCGAAGACCCTGGTGTACATCGACGTGGCCACCCACAACTTCGCCGGGATGCCGGATTTCGGCGGCCTTGGCGGCTTCATGGCCAAGCGCATGGGCGGCGACACCGGGCCGAAGGGCTATCCGGAATCCCGCAACATCCCCGCCGGGACCGGCAAGTTCCTCGACATCGCCCTGTACAACGGCCTCAAGCCGGGGGTGGAAGCGCAGCAACTGGTGCCGGCCGGGCTTGCGGTCGGCAAGTCGCTGCCGCTGCTGCCGCCGGTCATCGAGCCCGGTGGCAGCGAGCGCTACGACGGCAAGATCCCCGATGTCGAAGTGAAGATCTACCAGTACTGGGGCTGTGGCGCGGCGGTGCGCCCGGGCCAGCCGAAGGTCTTCAGCTTCAAGATGAAGAAGGGCCAGATGGAGACCCGCGGCAGCATGGCGCCTGGCCTGTTCGTGCCCGACCGCGACATCGATGCCACCCCGTCCTACGCCGTGTGGCCGAACAAGAAGAACACCAAGCGGGTGTCGGACCGCTCCTCGATGGTCGGCGCCCACCAGATCACCGGCGATGGCGTGCCGGCATCGCTGCAGTTCGAGCTGACCCAGAACGCGGACTTCATGCCGAAGATCGCCCTGCAAAGCCGCGGCGAACCGACCGACGCGATCGCGGTGAACTGGCAGCCGGTCGACCGCGCCCGCGCCTATTTCCTGACCGGCACCGGGATCAAGAGCGAGCATGAATTCGTGATGTGGAGCAGCGCCGAGGTCGCCGGCGCCAGCAGCGAACTGCTGAACTACCTGACCGGCTCCTACATCGACAAGTGGCTGAAGCAGAAGGTGCTGCTGCCCAGCACCAGCACCAGCTGCACGGTGCCCAAGGGCATCTTCGCCGGCTCCGGTGGTGGCGGCGGCGGCGAAATGGGCGGGATGGGGATGTTGACCATGATCGCCTACGGCCCGGAAACCAACATCGTGTACCCGCCGAAGCCGGCCGACCCGAAGCAGCCGTGGAACCCGGAATGGAACGTGCGCGTGCGCACCAAGTCCACCGCGTTCGCGATGCTGGGCCTGGACATGGGCGACATGCAGGAAGACGACGGCGAAGGCCAGCAGCAGCAGAAGAAGCCCTCGATGAAGGGCCTGCTGAAGGGCATCCTCGGCGGCTGAGCGAAACCACCGCCCGATCCACCGCAGCGGCGAAACTGCGAGAATGGCGTGGTCTCCCGCGCCATTCCCCCGCATGCCCTACCTGCAACTCAGCCTGCCCTGCACCGAAGCCCAGCAGCCGCGCGTCGAACACGCGCTGGAGGACATGGGCGCGCTGGCGGTAACCCTGCAGGACGCGCACCTGGACGCGGCCGACGAACAGGCGATCTTCGAACCCGGCGTCGGCGAAATCCCGCTGTGGAACGAAATGACCCTGACCGCGCTGTTCGAGGAACACACCGACGCGCTGGTCCTGCTGGCCGCACTGGAAGCGTTCGATCCTGGACTGGACTGGAGCCAGGCGCGCTTCGAGAAAGTCGAGGACCAGGACTGGGAACGCGCGTGGCTGGACCAGTTCCAGCCGATGCGCTTCGGCGAACGCACCTGGATCGTGCCGTGGGACCATGACCTGCCGGACGAAGCCAACGTCGCGGATGCCGCGATCGTGCGCCTCGATCCCGGCCTGGCGTTCGGTTCCGGCACCCATCCGACCACCGCGCTGTGCCTGCAATGGCTGGATGGACTGGCCAGCCGCTGGGAACTGCAGGGGCGCGAGGTGCTCGACTTCGGCTGCGGCAGCGGGATCCTCGCGCTGGCCGCGATGAAGCTCGGTGCCGCGCGCGCGGTCGGCGTCGACAACGATCCGCAGGCGCTGATCGCCACCGCCGACAACGCGCAACGCAACGGCGAGGCGATCGACGTCCACATGCCGCAGGACGAACCGGTGCGCAGTTACCCGGTGGTGGTTGCCAACATCCTCGCCACCGCGCTGGACACCCTGGCGGAGACACTGGCGGCGCGGGTGATGAAGGGTGGGCGGCTGGCGATGTCCGGGATCCTGTCCGGCCAGGAAGACGAACTGCTGCTGCGCTATGCCGAATGGTTCGACGACCTGCGCGTCGCCCGGCAAGAGGACTGGGTGCGGATCGAGGGCCTGCGCCGGTGAGCCACGCACCCAGCTTCATGCGCGCGCCGGCGCCCGTGCGTTCGCGGCGCGGCGAATGGATCGCACTGGTGCTGCTGGCGCTGGCGCTGCTGGCGCAACTGTTCTTCAGCCAGCGCGCGCAACTCGCCGCGGATGCCCGCTGGCGGCCGCTGGTCCTGTCGGCATGCGGGGCGCTGCGCTGCAGCGTGCCGGCATGGCGCGAACCGGGCGCCTTCAGCATGCTCTCGCGCGACGTGATCGCGGTGCCCGGCCGCCCCGGCGTGCTGCGGGTGCAGGCCAGCTTCCGCAACGACGCGGCGTGGCCGCAGCCATGGCCGGCGCTGGTGCTGGCGTTGTCGGATGCCGAAGGCCGGCAGCTCGGCGTCCGCCGATTCCAGCCGCGCGACTACCTCGGTGCCGCACCCGGGCGCGCCCTGCTCGCACCTGGCCAGGCCACGCAACTGGCGTTCGACATCCTCGAACCGGGCCCGGGCGTGGTCGCGTTCGACTTCCGCTTCGAGTGACCGCGCGCGCGCGATTTTTCTTTTTCGATGAATGCGCAGCCGCAATGACAGCGGCGCGGCGCGCGCGCTAGACTCGCCCTCCCGCGGCGATGGATTCGCTCGCCGTGGTCGCATCGAGGGTTCCGCTTGAAGATTTCCGCCGACCGCCAGGACGCACATCGCGCGCCATTGCGCGACCACGTGGCGACCTCCGTGCGCCGCTACCTGCGCGACCTCGACGGCTGCGCCACCGACGACCTGTACAACATCGCGCTGCGCGAGCTGGAAATCCCGCTGTTCGCCGAAGTGCTGCGCCACTGCGACGGCAACCAGAGCCGCGCCGCGACCATGCTCGGGATCCATCGCGCCACCCTGCGCAAGAAGCTCAAGGATTACGGGCTCGCGTCCTGATCGCGGCGTCTATAATTCGCGCTCCCCACCGCGCGATCCCCGCATGACCGCCAACCTGTTCGAAGGTCCGTCCGTGGCCGTTCGCCGCGCCCTGCTGTCCGTGTCCGACAAGACCGGCCTGCTCGAATTTGCCAAGGCGCTGGCCGCGCACGGCGTGGAGCTGCTGTCCACCGGCGGCACCGCGAAGGCGCTGCGCGAGGCCGGCCTGGCGGTGAAAGACGTCAGCGACCACACCGGCTTCCCGGAAATGATGGACGGCCGGGTCAAGACCCTGCATCCGAAGGTCCACGGCGGCCTGCTGGGCCGCGCCGGCATCGACGACGCGGTGATGGCCGAGCACGGCATCGAGGCGATCGACCTGCTGGTGCTCAACCTGTATCCGTTCGCGAAGGTGTCGATGGACCCGTCCAGCACGTTCGAGGACGTGATCGAGAACATCGACATCGGCGGCCCGGCGATGCTGCGCAGCGCGGCCAAGAATTTCGCCCGGGTCGCGGTGGCCACCGATCCGGCGCAGTACGCCGGCATCGTCGATGAGCTTGAAGCGAACGGCGGCGCGCTGTCGGCGAAGACGCGCTTCAGGCTCGCCGTCGCCGCGTTCAACAACGTCGCCTTCTACGACGCCTGCATCAGCAACTTCCTGTCCGCGAAGCAGGACGACGGCAGCCATGCGCAGTTCTCCGCGCAGGCCAACGGCAATTTCGTGAAGGTGATGGACCTGCGCTACGGCGAGAACCCGCACCAGCAGGCGGCGTTCTACCGCGACCTGTGGCCGGCGCCCGGCTCGCTGGCCACCTTCACCCAGTTGCAGGGCAAGGAACTGTCCTACAACAACATCGCCGACAGCGACGCGGCCTGGGAATGCGTGCGCCAGTTCGACGCGCCGGCCTGCGTGATCGTCAAGCACGCCAACCCGTGCGGCGTGGCCGTGGGCGTGGCCTGCGGCGATGCCTACGAGCTCGCCTACGCCACCGACCCCACCAGCGCTTTCGGCGGCATCCTCGCGTTCAACACCAGGCTGGACGCGGCGACCTGCAAGGCGATCCTCGACCGCCAGTTCGTCGAAGTGCTGATCGCACCCGATTACGACGAAGGCGCGCTCGAGTACGCGCGCAAGAAGGCCAACGTGCGCGTGCTGCGCATCCCGATGGCGAAGCCCTCGCCCGGCTTCATCGACACCAAGCGCGTCGGCTCCGGGATGCTGATGCAGACCGCCGACGACCGCGTGATCACCCGCGACGACCTGAAGGTCGTGACGAAAGCTGGCGCCGACCGAGGCGCAGTTCGCCGACCTGCTGTTCGCGTGGAAGGTGGCGAAGTTCGTCAAGTCGAACGCGATCGTGTACGCCAAGGAAAGCCGCACGATCGGCGTCGGCGCCGGGCAGATGAGCCGGGTGTATTCGGCGCGCATCGCCGGGATCAAGGCGCACGATGCCAACCTGCAGGTGGAGGGCTCGGTGATGGCCAGCGATGCGTTCTTCCCGTTCCGCGACGGCATCGACGCCGCCGCCGACGCCGGGATCAAGGCGGTGATCCAGCCGGGCGGTTCGATGCGCGACGCGGAAGTGATCGCCGCCGCCGACGAACACGGGTTGGCGATGGTGTTCACCGGCGTGCGCCACTTCCGGCACTGACGGGCCGGAGCCCGCGGCGATGATGCTGACCCTGACCTTCCTCGGCGGGCTGGCCCTGCTCCTGCTGGGCGCGGACCTGCTGGTACGGGGCGCCTCGCGGCTGGCGCTCGCGCTGGGCCTGACGCCGATCGTGGTCGGGCTGACGGTGGTGTCGATCGGCACCAGCGCACCGGAACTGGCGATCAGCGTGGGTGGCGCGCTGGCCGGAACCCCCGACCTTGCGCTGGGCAACATCGTCGGCAGCAACATCGCCAACGTGCTGCTGATCCTCGGGCTGGTGGCACTGGTGACGCCATTGGTCGTGCACCGGCAGCTGGTGTGGCTGGACGTACCGCTGATGATCGGCGCGTCGCTGCTGGTGTTCGCGATGGCGGTGGATGGCCGCATCGCGCGCTGGGAAGGCGGCGTGCTGGTCGCCGCCGCGATCGCCTACATCCTGTTCCTGGTGCGGATGGCGCGACGGCATCCCGAGCAGGTGCCGGAAGACCCGCACCTGGGCGACGGCGACGGCGACGGCGATGCCGAAGCGCGGCCGGGCACCCTGCGCCAGCTGCTGCTGATGGCGGCGGGCCTCGCGCTGCTGGTGGCCGGCGCACGCCTGTTGGTGCAGGCGGCGACCGCGATCGCCGGCGCGCTCGGGCTGAGCGACCTGGTGATCGGCCTGACCGTGGTGGCAGTGGGCACCTCGCTGCCGGAGATCGCCACCTCCCTGCTGTCGTCCCTGCGCGGCCAGCGCGACCTCGCGGTCGGCAACATCGTCGGCAGCAACATCTTCAACCTGCTGCTGGTGCTGGGCGGGACCGCGCTGGTCGCCAGCGACGGGATCCCGGTCGCGGCGACCGCCCTGCGCTTCGACCTGCCGGTGATGACCGCGGTCGCAGTCGCCTGCCTGCCGATCTTCTTCGTCGGCCACTGCATCCGGCGCTGGGAAGGCGCGCTGTTCGTTGGCTATTACCTTGCCTACACCGCCTACCTGTTGATGGCGGCGTCCAGCCATGATGCGCTGGACGACTTCCGGCTGGTGATGCAAACGGTGGTCATGCCGCTGACCCTGGTGACCCTGGCGGTGGTGACTTGGCGCCACCTTCGCGCACGCGCGGCACCCCCAACCAACACTGCGGACGGCTCCCCATGAAACTCCTCGTCATCGGTTCCGGCGGCCGCGAGCACGCGTTGGCCTGGAAGCTGGCGCAATCGCCGCGCGTCTCCGAAGTGCTGGTCGCGCCGGGCAATGCCGGCACCGCGCGCGAGGCGAAGTGCCGCAACGTGGCGGTCAAGGCCATCGACATCGACGGCCTGCTGCAACTGGCCGCCGACGAGGGCGTCGCGCTGACCGTGGTCGGCCCCGAGCAGCCGCTGGTGGCCGGCGTGGTGGACGCGTTCCGCGCGCAGGGCCGGCGCATCTTCGGACCCACCGCGCAGGCTGCGCAGCTGGAAGGCAGCAAGGCGTTTGCCAAGGATTTCCTGGCCCGCCACGGCATTCCCACCGCGTTCTACGAAGTGCATTCCGACGTGGACGCCGCGCTCGCGTTCGTGCGTGCGAAAGGCGCGCCGATCGTGGTCAAGGCCGACGGCCTGGCCGCCGGCAAGGGCGTGATCGTGGCGATGACGCTGGAGGAGGCCGAAGCCGCGGTGCGCGACATGCTGTCCGGCAACGCCTTCGGCGATGCCGGCGCGCGCGTGGTCATCGAGGAATTCCTCGATGGCGAGGAGGCCAGCTTCATCTCGATGGTGGACGGCCACACGGCACTGCCGATGGCGACCTCGCAAGACCACAAGCGGGTGGGCGACGGCGACACCGGCCCGAACACCGGCGGCATGGGCGCCTACTCGCCGGCACCGGTGGTCACGCCGGAGGTGCATGCGCGGGTGATGCGCGAGGTGGTCAATCCCACCGTGCAGGGGATGATCAAGGACGGCATTCCGTTCACCGGCTTCCTCTACGCCGGGCTGATGATCGACGCCGACGGCGCGCCCAAGGTGATCGAGTTCAACGTCCGTTTCGGCGATCCGGAAACCCAGCCGGTCATGCTGCGCCTGCAATCGGACCTGGTGGGCCTGCTCGAGGCCGCCATCGACGGCACCCTCGATGGCGTCGAAGCGCAATGGGACCCGCGCCCGTCGCTGGGCGTGGTGATGGCCGCCAGCCCGTACCCGGAAACGCCGATCACCGGCGACGTGATCTCCGGCCTCGACGCCGTGCCCGCGCATGCCAAGGTGTTCCATGCCGGCACCGCGCTGGACGCTGCGGGCAACGTCATCGCCACCGGCGGCCGCGTGCTGTGCGTGTGCGCGCTGGGCGATTCGGTGTCGGCCGCGCAGCGCGCGGCCTATGCCGGCGTGGAGGCGATTTCGTGGGCGCACGCGTTCCACCGCCACGACATCGGCTGGCGTGCGATCGCGCGCGAACGGGGCTGACACGCGCCTGAAAACAGGCATCATCCGGGCATGGACTGGGATGTCAGCATCGCTTCACTCAGCACCGCGCTCGGGATCGGGCTGCTGGTCGGCACCGTGCGCGAGCGTCACCACGCCCCGGACCGGATCGGCAAGGCCGGCCTGCGCACGCATGCCCTGCTCGCCCTGACCGGCGCACTGGCCGCCGGCTTCGGCACCGGTGCACTGCTGGTCGCACTGGCCGCCGTCGCGGCGCTCGCGGTCGCGGGGTATCGGGCCGGCGGCGCCACGCATGACCCCGGCCTCACCGGCGAGGTGGCGATGCTGGTTTCCGTGCTGCTGGGCGCGGTGGCGCAGCAGTCGCCGGCGCTGGCGGCGGGTCTGGGGGTGCTGGTCGCGGCCCTGCTGTGGGCGAAGGCGCCGCTGCGCCGGCTGAGCCAGGAACTGATCAGCGAGCGCGAGGTCCAGGACGGCCTGCTGCTGGCGGCGTCCGCGCTGGTCATCCTGCCGCTGCTGCCGGACCGGGCGGTGGATCCGTGGGGCGTGGTGCAGCTGTCCATGTTGTGGAAGATCGTGGTGCTGATCATGGCCACCGGGATGCTTGGGCACGTCGCGCGGCGTGCGGTCGGTGCACGCCGGGGCCTGCCGGTGGCCGGCTTCTTTTCCGGCTTCGCTTCATCGACTGCGGCGGTGGTCAGCTTCGGCCATCTGTCGCGTGCGCAGCCCGCGCTGCGCGCCGCATCGGCATCCGCCGCGCTGCTGGCCAACCTCGCCTCGGTGCTGCTGCTGGTGGCGGTGGTGGCGGCGGTCTCGCCGACGCTGGCGCAGGCGATCGCATGGCCGATGGCCAGCGCCTGCGCCGGCCTGCTGCTGGTCGCGGCGCACGGCCTGCTGCGCGGGAACGCGGACGGACTGCCGGCGGGACCGGAACCGCGCGCGTTCCGCATCAGCCACGCACTGCTGATCGCGCTGGTGATCGCCGTGGTGATGCTGCTGTCCGAAGCGCTGCACCGCGCGTTCGGCGATGCCGGGGCGATGACCGGCGCCATCGTGGCGGCGCTGGCGGAGTTGCAGGCGGCAGCTGCCAGCGTGGCGCGGATGGCTTCGACCGGCAGCCTGTCCGCCGCGCAGGCGGCATGGGGGATGGTGGGCCTGCTTGCGGCGATGTCCATCGCCAAGAGCGTGATCGCCTTCGTGAGCGGCGGCGGCGCCTACGGACGCCAGGTCACCGCGGGACTGGTGTTGATGACCGCGGCCGGCGCGGCGGGCACCTGGCTCACCACCCGCTAGCGCTCAGCGCGGCGGCGGCAACCCGTCCAGCGCCTGCAGCACCTGCGCGGCCAGCAACGGCTGCGCTTCCGCCACCGGGTGCAGGTTGTCGGCCTGGAACCACTTGCGCTCGGTGCCCAGCGGGGCCAGGAACCGCGGCAGCAGGCCGGTCTGCAGGCGCTGGCTGATCAGCAGGTAACTGCGCTCGAAGTCGCTGGCATAGCGGCCGAAATTCGGCGGCAGCTGCATGCCCACCAGCAGCACCCGCGCACCGGCGGCCTTCGAGGCCCCGATCATCCAGCCCAGGTTGGCGCCCAGCTGCTGCAGCGGCAGGCCGCGCAGGCCGTCGTTGGCGCCCAGTTCGATGATCACGATGTCCGGCCGCACCCGTTCGAGCTCGGCACCGATCCGGCTGCGCCCGCCGGCGCTGGTCTCGCCGGAGATGCTGGCGTTGTGGAAGGCGTAGCGCGCCGACTTCGCATCGGCCAGCGCCACCCAGCCCTGCTCCGCGCGCAGGCCATAGGCCGCGGACAGCGAATCGCCCATGACCAGTACCTTCAGCTCACGCGCAAGCGCGCCCGGCGCGGCTAGGATCAGCAGCATGACGCACACACCCAGCCCCCACGCGCGCACCGACCTCGACATCGCCAGCAACTCCACGGCTCCCGTACAGGCCGCAGACGCTAGCACGCCTGCGCGCGGCAGCCTGCGCACGCGCGCGGTCGGCAAGACCGTGGCGTTACCGGACAGTCAGCTGACCATCCTCGACGGCATCAGCCTGGACATCGCCGCCGGCGAACGGGTCGCCATCGTCGGCGAGTCCGGTTCCGGCAAGACCACCCTGCTCTCGCTGCTGGCCGGCCTGGACGTGCCCAGCCGCGGCGAGGTCTGGCTGGACGGCACGCCGATCCATGCCGCGGACGAAGACGCGCGCGCCGCATTGCGCGCCGAGGCGGTGGGCTTCGTGTTCCAGAATTTCCAGCTGATGCCGGCGATGAGCGCGCTCGACAACGTGGCGCTGCCGCTGGAACTGCGCGGCAAGGCCGGCAGCGAGGCCGCGCGCGAGCTGCTGCGCAAGGTCGGGCTGGGCGAGCGCCTGGGCCACCTGCCGCGCCAGCTGTCCGGCGGCGAACAGCAGCGGGTGGCGATCGCCCGCGCGTTCGTGGCGCGGCCGCGGATCCTGTTCGCCGACGAACCCACCGGCAACCTCGACCGCAAGACCGGCCTCGCCATCGAGGACCTGCTGTTCGACATGGACAGCGCGCGCAACACCACGGTGGTGGTGGTCACCCATGACGAACGCCTGGCCGCGCGCTGCGACCGCCAGCTGCGGCTGGATGCGGGGCGCCTGTTGCCATGACCTTCGCCGGCGCCATGCGGATGGCCGCGCGCCAGGCCTGGCAGGGCTGGCGCAATGGCGAGTTCGGGGTGTTGCTGGCGGCGCTGTTCGTGGCCGTGCTGGCGCTGGCCGGGGTTGGCAGCATCGCCCAGCGCACCACCGACGCACTGGCCGAACAGAGCCGGCGGCTGGTCGGCGGCGACGCCGCGTTCAGCAGCGACGACCGCGCCATCGATGATGCCCGCCGGCATGCGCAACGCCTGCAGTTGCGCCTGTTCCGCAGCGTGGAGCTGGCCAGCATGGTCGGCTCGCGCACGGCGCCGCCGCAGCTCGGCACGCTGAAGGCGCTGGCCGCCGATGCCCCGCTGCTCGGGCCGTACAGCGTGCGCACCGCGCGGGGCGTGCAGCGGCTGGCCCGCCCCGCCGCCGGCACCCTGTGGCTGAGCGAAACCGGCGCGCAACGGATGCGCACGCCGCTGGGCGGGATCGTCGAGGTCGGCGGCAGGCCGTTGCGGCTGGCCGGGATCGTGGTCGAGGAACCCGACCGTCCGCTCAACGGCGTGGAACTCGGGCCGCGGGTGATCCTGCCGCTGGCCGAGGTCGAAGCCGGCGGCCTGCTCGGCCCCGGCGCGCGCGCCTCGTGGCGGATCGCGGTCAGCGGCGCGCCGGCCGCGATCGCCGAATGGGTGAAGGCGCGCGAAGCCGACCGCAGCCCCGGCGCGCGGGTGGAGACCGGCGACGACCTCAATCCGCAGTTGCGCGCGGCGCTGGATCGCGCGCAACGCTTCCTGTCGGTGTCGCTGGTGCTGACCGCGGCGCTGGCCGCGGTGGCGATCGGCATGGCCGCGCGCCAGCATGCGGAGCGCCACCGCCAGATCGCCGCCACCTTCCGTGCGCTGGGTGCGCGGCAGGGCGACATCGTCGGCCTGTACGTCGGCACCCTGGCGATCCTCGGCGGCATCGCGATCCTCGCCGCGCTGCTCGCGGCGGCGGTGCTGCAGCAGGTCGCGGGTGCGTGGATCGCGGAACAGCTCGGCGCGACACTCCCGCCCGCCAAGCTGCTGCCGCTGTTGCAGGGCGCGCTGGTCGGCGTGTGGATCCTGGTCACCTTCGCGCTGCCGCCGTTGCTCGCGCTGCGCCGGGTCAGCGCGCTGGCGGTGCTCCGCAGCGACCTGCGCACGCCCTCGCCGCCCGCGCTTGCGCTGTTCGCGCTGGCGATGCTCGGCCTGCTGGCGCTGTTCTGGCAGGCCGCCGGCAATGCGCAGGCCGCGACCATCCTGCTTGGCGGCCTGCTGGCCACCACCTTCGTGCTGGGCGTGGCCGGATGGGCGCTGGCCGCACTGGTCGCGCGCGCCGGCCGCGGCGGCAGCGGCATCCTGCGCTATGCGTTGCTCAACCTGTCGCGGCGCCGCCGGCTGACGGTGGCGCAGGTGGTCGCACTCGGCACCAGCCTGATGGCGCTGCTGCTGTTGCTGCTGGTGCGCACCGATGTGTGGGAGCAGTGGCAGGAGACTGTGCGCGGCGATGCCCCGAACCGTTTCGTGATCAACGTGCAGCCCGAACAACGGCCGGCGTTCGATGCGGTGCTGGACCGGCTCGACTACGCCTCGGTCGGGCTGTCGCCACTGATCCGCGCCCGCTATGTCGGCGCCAGTGCGCAGCAGCGTGGTCGCCCCGCGCCGCAGGGCCGCGGCGAGCGCCTGGCCGATCGCGAATTCAACCTCTCCACGTCCGACGTGCTACCGGACGGCAACACGCTGAAGGCCGGCAAGTTCTGGAGCGCGGCGACTGCGCGCAACGAGTTCTCGGTGGAAACCGAATTCGCCGAGCAGCTGCGCTGGCGGCTGGGCGACAAGGTTGCATTCGACGTCGCCGGCCGCCGCATCGAAGGCACCATCACCAGCCTGCGCGGCGTGCGCTGGGAGAGCTTCACCCCGAACTTCTTCGTGCTCGCCTCGCCCGACCTTGCCCGCGACCTGCCCGCCACCTACATCACCGCGGTACGGGTGCCGCAGGGTGACACCGCGCTGGCCAGCGCACTCTCGCAAGCGGTGCCGAACGCGAACGTGATCGACATCGACGCGATCACCGCCGAGATCCGCCGGATCGGCGACCAGGCCGCGCTGGTGATCCAGGTGGTGTTCTGGTTCGCCTTCCTGTCCGGTTGCCTGGTGTTCGTGGCCGCGGTCGCCGCGACCCGGCGCGAGCGCATCACCGAACTCGGCGTGCTGCGCACCCTCGGTGCCAGCAGCGCGCAGTTGCGCAATGCGCAGCTGGTCGAGTTCGGCGCGATCGGTGCGATCGCCGGCGGCATCGCCGCGGTGGCGGCGGCCGGCATCGGCACCCTGTTCGCGCAGCAGGTGCTGGACCTGCCGCCGACCTGGAACTGGACCACGCTGGTCGCCGGAGCCGCGGTCGGCATGCTCGCCGCGATGCTGGCCGGCTGGCTGAGCATGCGTGCCCACCTGCATGCGACGGTGCGCGAAACGCTGGGCGTGGCGGGCGGGCTGAGTCGGGAACGGTTGCCCGGGGGCGATTCGCCGTATAACATTCGTTATAACGCACCACCCGCAGGCCCGAGGCCACCCACATGAAGCTGAAAATCACCGCCATCGGCAATTCCGCTGGAGTCATCCTGCCCAAGGAGTTGATGGCACGCCTGCGCGTGGAGAAGGGCGACGAACTCTATGCCGTGGAAACCCCGGACGGCGTGCGCCTCACCACCTATGACCCGGTGTTCGCCGCGCAGATGGAAGTGGCAGAGCAAATCATGCGCGACCGCCGCGACTTGCTTCGCAAGCTGGCGGAGTAGGCAACCATGATTGTCTGGATTGAACGCGCTCTGGCGCTGGCGCTCCATGAGCGCCAACTCGCGGAGCACGGTGGCGGCACCGGAGTGCGTGACGAAGGATTGTTGGAATCCGCGTTGGCCAAACCCCAACAGCTGTTCGCTTATGGCGATCCGCCTCCCGACCTCGCCGGGCTTGCGGCCAGTCTCGCGTTCGGACTGGCCCGCAACCATCCGTTCGTCGATGGCAACAAGCGGACCGCCGCGGTGGCCTGCGAATTGTTCCTGATGCTCAACGGCGCGACGCTCGATGCCGACAACCTGAGCCTGTATCCGATGTATCTCTCGCTCGCCGAAGGCAGCGTGACCGAAGCCGAATTCGCCGACTGGCTGCGGCCGCGCGTGCGCGTGCAGCCCAAGCACAAGGTCAACGAGGGCAAGGCGCGCCAGCGCCGCTAGCCGCAGCCGCCTTGGCGATTCGTTCAGTCCAGCGCGCGCACCAGCAACACCTTCCCGGTCGCCGACGAACCCCGTTCTTCCACCTTGAAGTGGCGCGGATGCTGGCGCAGCAGGTCGCTGAGTTTCTTCTGCCCGTACAGGCGCGGATCGAAATCCGGCCGCACCTTGTTGAGGTAGCTGCCCATCGTGCCCAGGTGCGCCCAGCCTTCGTCGTCGGAGGCTTCCTCGATGGCCTGGCGGATAAGGTCCAGCGGCAACGGCAGCGGCCCCGCGGGCTTGGGGGCGGGCGCGGCGGGCGCAGTCACGGCAGCCGGCTTGGCACTCGCTTGCGGCACCTTGGCGGCCGCCTTCTTCGCTGGCTTCTGCGCGGGTTTCGGCGGTGCCGGCGCAGCCTCCTCGGCGCGCAGCACTTCGGTGTAGACGAACTTGTCGCAGGCCTGCACGAACGCATCCGGGGTCTTGCGCTCGCCGAAGCCGTACACGGTCAGCCCCTCCTCGCGCAGCCGCTGCGCCAGGCGGGTGAAATCGCTGTCGCTGGTGACCAGGCACATGCCGTCGAAGCGGCCGGTGTACATCAGGTCCATCGCATCGATGATCAGCGAACTGTCGGTGGCGTTCTTGCCCACCGTGTAGGCGAACTGCTGCACCGGGCTGATCGAATGCTTGAGCAGCACCTTCTTCCACTGCCCCAACTGCTGCGAGGTGAAGTCGCCGTAGATCCGCTTCACGCTGGCCAACCCGTACTTGGCCACCTCCGCCAGCAAGCCCTCGATCACCGAGGCCTGCGCGTTATCCGCATCGATCAGCACCGCCAACCGGCGCTGGCCATCGTCGTGGACCGGTTTGCTGCGGGTGGTCATGGCGAACTCCGATGGGGTGGCGGCCAAGGGTGATTGTGCTCCTGTGGGAGCGGCTCAGGCCGCGATCTCTTGATCCTGCGCCTGCAGGAGTGGCGTACGCCGCGACCCGAAGCCTCACGGCAGTTCGGGCCACACCACTTCCGGCAGTGACTCGAAGCCCGGCCGGGCGAACAGGTAGCCCTGGAACAGGCGGATGCCCATGCCGTCCAGCAGGGCGAATTCCTCGTGGGTCTGCACGCCCTCGGCGATGACCTCGATGCGGAGCGCCGCGCACACGCCCAGGATCCCGCGCACGATCGCCTGCCGCACCGGGTCCGCGTCGATGCCGCGCACCAGCGCCATGTCCAGCTTGATGATGTCCGGCTGGAACTCCGCCAGCAGGTTCAGCCCGGAATAGCCCGCCCCGAAATCGTCGATCGCGGTCTTGAAGCCCTGCCGGCGGTACTCGCGGATGATGTCCTTGAGGTGCTCCTTGTCCACCAGCTGCTCGTTCTCGGTGACCTCGAAGATCAGCCGGGAGGTCGGGAACCCGTGCCGGCGCGCCGCCTCCAGGGTGGCGCGGATGCAGGTGGCGGCCTGGTACACCGCGTTCGGCAGGAAATTGATGCTGACGAAGCACGGCATCTGCAACCGCGCCGCCAGCGCCACCGCCGTGCACCGGCAGGTCTGGTCGTAGGCGTAACGGTTGTCCGGGTTGACCTGCGACAGGATGGCCTCGGCCGGCTCGCCGGCGGCACCGCGCACCAGCGCCTCGTAGGCGAACACCGTGCGCGCCCGCGCATCCACGATCGGCTGGAACGCCATGGTCATCGCGAACGGCAACGCCTCATGCGGCCTGCAGGCCTTGCATGGCGGAACGCTGCTGGGCTGTTCGGTCACGGTCCGCCCCCGGGGCGCGTGGACACCGCCAATGGAAACAGGCGGCGGGCGGCAGCACAAGCAGCCCAGGCCCCGGATGACCAAACAATGCTGGCACCCCCTACGCCAGCCCGGACCACACCCCGATACCGGAACCGACGTGCGCATGGCCTGCTCTCAGCAGGCATCCCGCCATTCGCGAACACCTTGACGCTGTAATCCTTTCCATTACACTGCGACGACGTCATACCCCCTCATGGTCATTCGCTCCTTCAAGCATCGCGGCCTGCAACGGCTGTTCACCGGCAGCGACCATCGCGGGATTCCCGCGCATTTCGCGGCCCGGCTGGAACGCATGCTGGACCGGCTGGACAGCGCCACCCGCGCAGACGACATGAACCTGCCCGGCTACCGCTTCCATCCGCTCACCGGCGACCGCAAGGGCAGCTTTGCAGTGTCGGTGTCGGGCAATTGGCGACTGACCTTTCGATTCCAGGGGGAAGACGCCGTGGATGTGCAGCTGGAGGACTACCACTGATGAAATCCCTGCGCGATCCCAACCGCAAGCCCACCCACCCCGGCGCCTTGCTCCGTGAAGACGTGTTGCCCGCCCTGGGCATGACCCAGACCGAATTCGCCCGGCGACTGTCGGTCAGCCGGTTGACCGTGTCGGAAATCCTGCTGGAAAAACGCGGCCTGTCCGCGGACATCGCCCTGCGCATCGGCAAGCTGCTCAACACCACCCCGGAAAGCTGGCTGCGCATGCAGACCGCGCTCGACCTGTGGCAAGCCCGGCAACACGCAGGCACCCTGGTGAAGATCAAGCCGCTGCCGCGGGACGTGCAGCGGGCGTAGGGTCGAGCCCCCGCCTTCAACGACACCGCGCTGACCCTGGACACGTTGAGCAAGGCGGCCGCGGCACTGGGGTGCAGGCTGCGGTTCGAGCTGGTGGCGTCCTGAGGAAATGCGCTACCCCAGCAGCCACTCCGTCAACGTCGCCGCAACCCCGCCCTGCCACAGCATGCCGAACAGCACCAGGTTGGCCACCACCGTGATCCGGAACCCGCGCTGGAAGGACGCCTTCGCCGTCTTGTGGCGCGCCACCTGCTGCGCGATCAGGCCGCCGGGCCAACCGCCGGCAAGATCCAGCAGATGCAGCGTGCTTTCGGGCGTGCGCCGCCATCCGGCTTTCCCCGCAACTTCCTTGTCGAAGCCGTACATCAGGTACGAGGCACAGCTCACCAGCAGGTAGAGCAGCGGGAGTACCGCGGGGACAAGGCCCGCCACCATCAGGACGACTGCCGCCAGCAGGAACGAAGCGCCCAGGGCCAACCTCGGGATGCGCCTGGGCGGCGTTCGCTGGTGTGCCGGGCGCTTGCCCTTCGCGGCCGCCGCCGGCGTCGGCACACGCTGCCCGGCGAAGCGAACGCTGGTGGCATTCAGGCGCCCCCGCGCATCCGGTGCGGTGTCGTACGAGATCAGGTCGCCTTCCACCGGCCGACGGCCGGACACCTGGAACGCCTTGATATGCACGAAGGCGCGCGCGCCGCCGTCATGCGGCGTGACGAAGCCGTAGCCCTTGTCGTCGTTCCAGTTGGTGATGCGGCCTGCGTGTCTCATGTGCGTTTGCTGTCCTGTGGGAGCGGCTTCAGCCGCGACCCATCTCACTGCGACAACGAGCGCTCCATCGATCGTCCTCGAAGAGCCTCATACAACTGCCCCGGCCCCAACAGGATGTCCTTCAAACCATCGCGCACTCGTTCGGAGCCCAGCGCCTGGCTGCTCATCGTGGTGTGCGCATCAAGCGCATCCATGATTGCGTGCAGTAGCGCATCTTTGAGATCTGGGGAGTTGGCAAATTGCTCCTTGCTGTTGCTCGCAGCTTGCTGGGCCAACGTACTGTTCTCCAGCAACTTGCCCTTCAAGACTCCATTTACATAGACGAGCTGATCGTCCTCCGTCAGCTGGCCTTCGAACAAGCCATTCACCTTGTCGATGATCTCGGCAAGATAAGCGTGCTCCTTGTCCTGCACGTGGCCACTTCCTACGGCATCCATGGGCGGCAACGTCAGCGCTTCCCCCGCTCCGAGATAGAGTGGATTCGCACTGCCCCGGCGCAGGGTGTGATGCGTGAGCACCACTTTCGACAGATCCACTGTTTCGCGTTCCCTGCCGAACTCGAGCAGCGGCAACAAGCGCTTGTAAAAGATGAAGCGCTTTTCGATGTCGGTATTGCCGTAGTCGAACATCTGCGAGAGGAACGCGTAGAGCCGCACGTACGCACCCAAGTCCCCCTTGAACAGCACCAGTGCGTCCAGGGTTACCTTCGCCGCCTTGATCGCGTCATCGTCGTGCGCAGCCTCTGCGGCCGCCTTTGCCTGCTGGGCGACCCGATAGCGCTTCAGCAGGCGGTCGGCGACGGGTGCGATCGCAGCGCTGAGTTGGGCTTGCGTACCGGCCGGGTCCGTCTCCACCTTGGCGACGCGATCGACCTCGAAGTGGTCGTAGTGGCCGCTGGCGTCAAGCTTGGCGCGCAGATCAAAGATCAGGTTCGGATCGGTGGTGGCTTCCAGTGCGGCGGTTTCGTAATACGTTTGGAACGCCTTCAGGACTTCCGCCGGATCGTTGACGAAGTCCAGGATGTACGTGGTGTCCTTTCCGGGGTGCGCGCGGTTGAGACGGGACAGGGTCTGCACCGCCTGAATCCCGCCGAGCAGCTTGTCCACGTACATCCCGCACAACAGTGGCTGGTCGAAGCCGGTCTGGAACTTGTTGGCTACCAGCAGCAGGTGGAATTCCGATTTGGCAAAGGCCTCGCGGATATCGCCCTTCAAGTTTGGGTTGAGCGGCTTGCTGGTTTCGGTCACGGGCTCGGGGTAGCTCTCGGGGTCGTTGACCTCACCGGAGAACGCGACGAGCACGCCGAGGGGATAGCCCTGGCGTTCGATATAGCCACGGATCGCCTTTTGCCAGCGCACCGCTTCCTTGCGCGAACCCACCACCACCATGGCCTTCGCCTTGCCATCCAGCAGCGGCTGCACGTTCTCGCGGTAGTGCTCCACCACGATTTGCACTTTGGCAGCGATGTTGTATGCATGCAGGCGAACCCACTGCATGATGCCTTTCATGGCCGTGGACCGCTCCACCGCCGTCTGGTCGAACTCCTGGCCTTCGTGTGCCAACCGGAACGCCAGGTCGTACGGCGTGTAATTGAGTAGCACGTCGAGGATGAAACCCTCCTCGATCGCCTGGCGCATCGAATAGACATGGAAAGGCTGCGGCAGGCCATCCGCGCCCGGTCGGCCGAATAGTTCCAAAGTCTTGGACTTGGGCGTGGCGGTAAAGGCGAGGTAGGTCAGGCCTTCGTTCGCACCGGCGCGGGCCGCCATGCCCGCCGCCAGCAACGCTTCGGTATCGACTTCGCCGCCGTCCTGCAGCTCTGCCCATTCCTGGGTGCTCAGCAACTGCTTTAGCTTGGCGGCGGACTCCCCCGTCTGCGAGCTATGCGCTTCGTCGGCAATGACTGCAAAGCGCTTGCCCTCTGTCGCCGCAAGTTCCTGCACGGCCTGCAACGCAAACGGGAAGGTCTGGATGGTGCAGACGATGATCTTCTTGCCATCCTTCAGCGCCTGCCCCAGCTCCGCGCTCTTGCTGCCGGAACCGCCAGTGATGGTGGCCACCACGCCGGTGGTGCGCTCGAAGTCGAAGATGGCTTCCTGTAGCTGCGCATCCAGCACGTTGCGGTCGGACACCACCAGCACACTGTCGAACAGCTTGCGGTTCTCGGCATCGTGCAGGTCGGCCAGGAAGTGCGCGCTCCAGGCGATGGAGTTGGTCTTGCCGGAGCCGGCGGAATGCTGGATCAGGTAGCGCTGCCCTGCTCCATTCGCCAGGACATCGGCGACCAGTTTCCGGGTGGCATCCAGTTGGTGGTAGCGCGGGAAGATCACGCTGGCCAGTTGCTTGCGCTCATCGCGCTTGCCGATCAGATAGCGACCCAGGATTTCCAGCCAGCTGTCGCGCGCCCAGACCTGTTCCCACAGGTAGCTGGTGGCAAAGCCTTCGGGATTCGGTGCATTGCCCGCGCCGCCTGCGTTGCCGCGATTGAACGGCAGGAAACGCGTGGCTGCGCCTTGCAGGCGCGTGGTCATCATCACCTCGGCCTGGCTCACTGCGAAATGCACCAGCGCCCCGCCCGGGAAACCCAGCAACGGCTCCGCACGCCCGCCCTTCGGTTGCGGATGGCGGTCGAAGCGGTACTGGTCCACCGCATCGCCCACGGACTGGGTGAAGTCGGATTTGAGTTCCGCCGTGGCCACGGCAATGCCGTTGACGAACAGCACCAGATCCACGCAGTCCTGAGGGTTGTTAAACGAATGCCGGATCTGCCGCACCACACGCAGGTGATTCGCCGCGTAGTGCTGCTGGATGACCGGGTTCATCGCCAGCGCCGGCTTGAACTGCACCACGGACAGCGGCGCCTTCAGCCCCACCATTTCCACGCCACGGCGCAGCACGTCCAGGGTGCCTCGCTCGTCCAAGCTCTTGCGCACGCGGGCGGCCACGCGCTCGCCGAGTTGCGGGCCGTGCGTCTTGATGAGTGCCTGCCAGCTGGCCTGCTGCGTCTGTTCGATCCATGCCAGCAAATCCGGCAGAAACAGCGCATGTTCACGGTCGTAGTGCGCAGCGTCGCCCTCTGCATACAGCCATCCGTTGGCAGCCAGGTGCTCGCAAATTTCGCGCTCGAAGTGGTGTTCGCGGTGCAGGTTCATGCCTCGGCCACCAGTTCGGGATGGGATGCACGCAGCCACGCGTCGGTGTGCGCCAGCAGCTGCTCTGCCTCTTCGATGCAAGCGGCCAGCACGCCATCGGCAATGGGGTCGCCCACGTAGTCGTTGATGTTGCGCTGCTTGCGCAGGCCATCCAGCACGATCACCTTCGCCGTGGGCACGCCCATGCTCAGGGTGAGGCACTGGATGGCGGTCTGGTGATGGCCCGGCTGGCTGGTGGAGGTGCGGTAGCCATTCGCCCACAGGCCCAGCATCGCGCACTGCATGATGCACTTATAGGCCGCATCGAACCGGTTGTCGTTGCCGATCGCGTCCACCCGTGCATCCGCCAGGTTGCGCCGGGCCGCAGCCAGCAACTTCAGGACCGAAGCGCGGTCAGCGGCGTGCTGTTGCAGCTGGCGCGTTCCCAGCAAGTTCTGCAAGGTCATCCTTATCCCCCATCAGGAACACCACGGGCTTTCCCGTTATCTCGCGCACGAAGGCCTCGCCCCGCCCCGCACGCTGCACGAATTCGGCCGGTGAATACAACACCGGATTGATCTCGCGGCCCAGCGTCTGTTGCGCCGGATACAGCGCCTGTACCAGTTCCGCGAATCCCGCCTCGCCCACCACCAACAAGTCGATGTCGCTGCCACTCGATTGCGCGCCGCGCGCCACTGAGCCGAACACCAGCGCCACTTGGATCTTCGATGCCAGTGGCGACAGCGCCTCGCGCAGCACCGCCGCCGCGCCATGGGTCTTGCGGAAGATGGCCGCCAGGTCTTCGAACATCGGACACGCCCGGTTCGCCTGGTAACGCACCTGGTTGCCGTGTTCGCTGCGCAATACCAGGCCGGCTTCGGTCAGCTTGTCCAGTTCACGCATCAGGGTGCCGGCGTTGCTGGCGGTGAGGCGCGCCAGCTCGCGCAGGTGGAAGCCTTCCCCCGGCTGCAGCAGCAGCACGGCCAGCGCACGTTGGCGGGTGCCGGCGAACAGCAGGTCCATGAGGGCGGTGGTGTTGCTCATTTGGCAACGAATGTTGCATATCCGGCAACACTCCTGCAAGCGTCTTGGTTGGACAGGGGCAAGCAGAGGAGTTCCACAGCACTGGTCCGGCTACGCATTAGAATGACGAAGCCAGCCTTGCCTGGAGGTACCTCGCTCATGACCAAGACCGATATCCGCCACCAGCCGGCCTACTCCGTTGCCGAAGCTGCCCGCTACCTGAAAGTAGCGCCGGCAACGTTGCGTTCGTGGGTCGTCGGTCGCCCCTATCCGACTGGCGCAGGCACCGCGCATTCCAAGCCGGTTATTCGGGCAGCCGGGACTCCGCCGCCCACGCTGTCCTTCTGGAACTTGATCGAGGCACATGTGTTGCGTTCGCTGCGCACCGACCATGGTGTGCCCATGGATGCGCTGCGCCGCGCAGTCGCCTATGCGGAGAAGAGCCTCCAGATCGAGCGCCTGCTGCTTAGCCCCGAGCTGCGCACCGACGCCGGCAAGCTCCTGCTGGAACGCTACGGCGAATTGATCGAACTATCCGCATCCGGGCAGATCGCAATGCGCAGCCTGCTCAATTCGCATCTTGCACGTGTGGAATGGGACGAGTGGAAGTTCCCAGTGCGTCTGTATCCCTTCACCTCGAGCGGCGTGGGTAGCGGCGATAAGCGCCCGGTCGCGATCGCCGCCAACATCGCCTTCGGCCGCCCCGTCCTGGTCCATGGCGGCATCACCACCGCAACCATCGCCGAACGCATTGATGCGGGTGAGAGCATCGCCGATTTGGCAGATGACTACGATGTGCTTCCCGAAGACATCGAGGAAGCTGTGCTGTACGAGCACGCGGCCTGAGGCCCCTGCTTGAATCCGGTTTTTTTTACCGACCGTGATCTCGGCAAGAAATTTCCCGGGATCCTGCGCAACGCGGGCCTGGTGGTCGAACGCCATGCGGATCATTTCGAGCAGGATTGCCCGGACCCGGACTGGCTCAGCGAGGTCGGGCGTCGTGGATGGATCGCGATCACTCACGACGGGCGCATTCGTTACAAGCCCAATGAGTTGGCGGCTGTCATCGAGCATCGCGTTGCGCTCCTGGTGATGATCGGCGCCGCACCTTACCCGCAACTGGCGCACGCCTTCGTCAACACGAAGCACCGCGTCCTGCACTTCATCGAACGTCACGCGGCGCCCTACATCGCCAAGGTCTACCGCCCTGCTGCCCCTGATGTGGAGAAGAATCCGGCCTCAGCCGGGCGAATCGAACTCTGGTACCCCACAAAGCGTTGAGCCGCCAGCATCGCGCTCGATGCTCATGCGGCTTGGGCTTCCACTTGGCCGCGCACGTCGATCTTGCCGGTGACGGCGGCGGCGATCAGGGCGCTGCGGCGCTCTGTCAGCAAGGCGATTGTTCGTTGCGCATCCATGCTCAAGTCATCGATCTTCTTCACCCGCATAGAAAGCAGATGCGCAAGCTCTTGCTGCTCGCGAACGGGAGGTGTGGTAATCCAGAAGTTGATTGCATGACCTATGTTGAATTGCTCCTGCGCGGCGCCGTATTGAACCACTTCCACCTGATAGCGAACCATTCGACTGTTCATCGCGAAACAAAGCCAGTCTGAGTCGAAGGCGCCTCTCCGTATGAGCATCACAGACGCGCAGTTACCGCCCTCGCATTCCTCAGTAACGACAGCCGTCACTCCAGGAGCACCAACCCGAACCGTCAACAGATCCTTTGCGTTCAAGCGAGTCTTGGGCTGCATATCGCTGTCGCCAGGAGCTATTCGCCGACAATTTTCAAGTGAAATGTTTCCTTCCCGTATATCCCCGCCATAGATGAAGGGCAGTCCTTCATCAGAAACGTAATCGCTCGGGTTGACCACGATGCCGACCGTGATGGCTGGCGACAATGTCTTGAGCCGGCGCATCTCCCAATGCGCCGGCACCTCCCCGAGCCACGCAATGCCGGAGTCCTTCATCGGCACACCGGGATCAAGGCCGCGGGTGACGGCGTGGGAGATGGTGGCCTGGCGCTTCTCGGCCAGCAGCGCCAGCAGCTTTTCCTGCTCGGCGATCAGGGCGTCGATCTTGGCGGTTTCGCGATCGAGGAACGTCGCAATCTGGACCTGGTCGGCGTGCGACGGGAACACCCCCCTCTCGTCGAAGTACTGCGACTGATCCAGATTTTGGATTCCAGACGTTTGCTTGATGGCAACGATGTTGACACCACGGGCGTACGCGGCGGCGTGCTGATACATCCAGAACCTGGGAGCCATCCCTTCCGCCAAAGTCACCTTGGCCACGAAATTTGAACAGACCGCGGGTTCGTCACGGTCGTAAAGCACAACTTGACCGACCGGCTGCCGCTCACCCCCACCTGATTTTTCGAGGAGTAGATCGCCTCTTTGCAAAGTTCTTCCGACCCGCTCGGATTGCGTCACGGAACGTTGCGTCGGCACTACTCCATCAACCACCAGTCGCGCTCGATCGAAGTCTGCGACGCGCACACAATCGATATCGCTGCTGTCACCCTTGGGCTCCTCGCCCCAGATACCGTTCTTGCAGCACGTGATCGACGCCTTCAACCGATCAACCTGCCAGTGCGCGGGAACACTACCGAGCCACGGCACCCCGCTCTCCTTGTACTGGTGATACCTCGGCAAACTCATTCCGCCAACTCCCGCCACATCTCAAACGACCGCCAATCCGGCGGGAAGCCCATTTCGTTCCAAAGATCCGGACGCTCCAGCACCAGCGCGCGAATCCGCTGCCTCCATTCGGACGCCGGGCTGACCCGCGCCATCAGCCAGAGCAGCAGTACCAAGGTGTTGTAGATGCGGTCCTTCGGGCCGGTGGTGGTTTGCAGTTGTGCGCGCAATGCCTCGGGCTTCTTCGGCAATGCCAGCGTGCCCACCACCAGTTTCCGGTTCCACAGCCGCGAGTGATGCGCGCACACGTTGCGCACGTAGGCCAGGTGCTCGACGAACGAACAGAAAGGTGTTTCCGCCAATCCGAAAGGTTCGGCGATCTGCTGGCGGATCTTGTGGTCGCGGATGGAGCGCAGCCACTTGGAGAGGTCGCCCAGCGACAGGACCTCGCACAGTGCCCAGACAGGCGGCTCCTCGTCGCGATCCAGGTAGCGGGACAGGAAGATTTCGCTACGGTCTGCGTAAAGCGTTTCCAGCTTTGCGAGCAACCTGGCATGACGCTCGTTGAACAACCTTTCCTGCCGATGCGCGGCGGGCCCGGCAGCATGACCAAGCACAAAGGCCCAGCGCGTGCGCAAGGAAACCTCGATGCGCTCGATCGCGTCATTCAATTCGAGCCTGAGGCGTCGGTCGAAATCGTAGAGTTCGATCACCGCATCGAAATCAGTCCCCGGGCGGAAGGCATGATCACCATTGCCGCCTGGTAGCTCATCGCGCATCCAGTAGCCGCGCAGTCGGTAGTAGTTCAAGTGACCCAGGTAGTGGCGCGCGCGCACCTCGTCTGCGATGCGCATGCCGCGACGCTGCAACTGCGCGACTTGTTCGTCAATCGTGAGCGCCGGCTTCTCGGGCACCTTGCGCGGCGTGGTCACGCGCAAACCCCGGAAAAGAAAAACCCGCCAAAATGCGCATGAAGACCGGAGTCCACAGAGGCGAGGCGGGCATGATTGAGACGAATGATAGCACTGCCTTGGACCGGTGCAACCTCGGCGCCACCCGCCCTCATGGGGGCATTCAGGCGAACCTGACTCATTCCGCCAACTCCCCCAGCATCCGCATGATCCGCGCCGACACCTCCTTCAACTCCGCATCGATCACCTCCAGCGGCCGCGGCGGCTCGAACACGTAGAAGTGGCGGTTGAACGGAATCTCGTAACCCACCTTCGACTTCGCTTCGTCGATCCACGCATCCGGCGCATGCGGCAGCACCTCGCGCTCGAAGTACGCGCGGATGTCCTGCCCCAGCGGTACGTTCTCGGTATCGCGCAGGCTGCTGTCCGGCTGTGGCAGGCCTTTCTGCTTGCCCTTCTGGCCCAGCACGACCTTGCCGGCCTCGTCACGCAACGGGCGCTCCACGGTGATGGTGGTGTAGCCGAAGTCCTGATTGCGGAAAATGCGGCTGATCGGCTTGCCGTTGCGCTCGGCTTCGATGAACTCCCCGAACAGCCGGGTGATCTCGGCGATGTGCGCTTCGCCCAGTTCCTTGCGCTTGCTGCCCAGTGACTTGCGCATCTTCTGCCAGAAGCTGCTGGCGTCGATCAGCTGCACCCAGCCGCGGCGTTCGGCCGGCTTCTTGTTGGACACGATCCACACATAGGTGCTGATGCCGGTGTTGTAGAACATGTCGGTAGGCAGACCGATGATGGCCTCCACCAGGTCGTTCTCCAGCAGGTAGCGGCGGATCTCGCTTTCGCCACTGCCCGCGCCACCGGAGAACAGCGGCGAACCATTGAGGACGATGCCGAAGCGGCTGCCGCCCTTGCCATCCACCACCGGTGCCATCTTCGACAGCAGGTGCAGCAGGAACAGCATGGAGCCGTCCGAGACGCGCGGCAGGCCGGGGCCGAAGCGGCCATCGAAGCCCTTCTGTTCGTGTTCGGCACGCACCTGCTTCTCGACTTTCTTCCAATCCACCCCAAACGGCGGGTTGGACAGCATGTAGTCGAACTTTCGCTGCGCGTGGCCGTCCTCGCTCAGGGTGTTGCCGGCGACCATGTTCTCCACCGGCTGGCCTCGAATCAGCATGTCCGCCTTGCAGATGGCGTAGGACTCGTCGTTGAGCTCCTGGCCGGACAGGGTCAGGCGCGCGGCCGGGTTGTGCGCCAGCAGGTGTTCGGCGGCGACCGACAACATGCCGCCCGTGCCTGCCGTAGGGTCGTACACGGTGCGGACCACGGCGTTGCCCGGGGTCAGTACGTCATCGTCCTCGATGAAGATCAGGTTGACCATCAACCGGATCACTTCACGCGGGGTGAAGTGCTCGCCGGCGGTTTCATTGGAGAGTTCGGCGAACTTGCGGATCAGTTCCTCGAACACATGCCCCATCTGCGCGTTGTCCACGCGATCCGGGTGCAGGTCGATGTTGGCGAATTTCTCGGCGACCAGGTACAGCAGTCCGTCCTTGGCCAGCCGCTCCACCTGGGTGTGGAAATCGAAGCGCTCGAAGATGTCCCGCGCCTCCGGGGAGAACCCGTCGAGGTAGGCGTAGAGGTTCTGCTTCACGTGATCCTGATCGCCCAGCACGGCGCGCAGATCCATCGGACAGATGTTGTAGAACCCAACCTTCGAGATGCGCAGCAGGAACGGTGCGGGGTTGACGCCCGCCGCCTGCTTCTTGCCGACTTCGGCCAGGACCTTTTGCTTGGTCGGTGCCAGCACGCAGTCCATGCGGCGAAGCACGGTGAACGGCAGGATCACCTTGCCGTAGTCGGATTGCTTGAAGTTGCCGCGCAGCAGGTCTGCGACGGACCAGATGAAGGAGGAAAGGGAGGTTTGATTCATGGGCTAGCTTGGCGTCCGATGCGGGGCAGCACGCGTTACATGATAGTCAGGATCAACGCATGGCCTGCGACGCCATTGCCTCCGCTATCCTCTCCGCATTGAAGCAGGGGGCAACATGTCCGGCCACAGCCAGTTCGACCTGCTACGCGAGCGCCGCTTCCTGCCCTACTTCAGCGTGCAGGCGCTGGGCGCGTTCAACGACAACGTGTTCCGGCAGGCGATCATCGGTTTGCTGGGGGTGATGGCGGCGGCGGGCACGCTGGATGCGTCCACGCGCGGGACCTACACGCAGCTGGCGCCGGCGGTGTTCATCCTGCCGTACTTCCTGTTCTCCTCGATTGCCGGGCAGTTCGCGGAGCGCACCGAGAAATCCAGGCTGATCCGCATCACCACGGCGATGGAGATCGCCATCATGTCGCTGGCGGCGGTGGGCTTCCTGCTGGAGGACATGCGGGTGTTGCTGGTGGCGCTGTTCGCCACCGGCGTGCAGTCCACCCTGTTCGGGCCGGTGAAGTATTCGATCCTGCCCAGCGTGCTGAAGCCGGAGGAACTGACCGGCGGCAACGGCTGGTGGAGATGGGCACCTCGCTGGCGGTGCTGCTGGGGATGTTGTTCGGCGGGCTGATCTTCACCGTGGCCGGCGAACACGGCGCGCAGGCGGCGGCGGTGGCGGTGATCGCGCTGGCCATCCTCGGCAACGTGTTGAGCCGCGCGATTCCGTCGGTGCCGGCGGCGGCGCCGGACCTGAAGGTGCAGTGGAACCGGATCCCGGAATCCATCGCCATCCTCAAGCTCGCGCGCAGCAGGTGGCGGTGCGCAATGCCATCCTCGGCGTGAGCTGGTTCTGGTTCATCGGCACCGTGCTGACCGGCAACCTGCCGGTGTATGCGGAGACCCACCTGGGCGGCACGCAGACGCTGTACGTGTTCGCGCTGGCGGTGTTCTCGATCGGCGTGGGCGTGGGCTCGCTGCTGTGCGAGAAGCTGTCCGCGCGCACGGTGGAGATCGGGCTGGTGCCGCTGGGCGCGATCGGCATGAGCGCGTGCATCCTGCACCTGGCGTTCGCGCCCGCCATCGCCGCGCAGGGGCTCGATGTGCAGGGCTTCATGGCGCAGCCGGGCGCGTGGCGGGTGGTGCTGGACCTGGCCGGGATCGGCCTGTTCGCCGGCTTCTACGTGGTGCCGCTGTTCGCGCTGATCCAGAGCCGCACGCCGCGCGCGGAACTGTCGCGGGTGATCGCCGGCATGAACATCCAGAACGCGGTGTTCATCGTGCTGGCGGCGCTGGGCGGGGTGGCCCTGCAGCAGGCGCTGGGCTGGAGCATCCCGCAGCTGTTGCTGGCGCTGGGCATTGCCAGCATCGTGGTGGCGGCGTGGATCTTCAGCATCGTCCCCGAATTCCTGATGCGCTTCCTCAGCTGGCTGCTGGTGCGCTCGCTGTACCGGCTGAAGCTGCACGGCATCGAACGGCACGTGCCCGACGAAGGCCCGGCGCTGCTGGTCTGCAACCACGTGAGCTACATGGACGCGCTGATCCTGGCCGCCTCCATCCCGCGGCCGGTGCGCTTCGTCATGTACTACCGGATCTTCAACATCCCGGTGATGCGCTGGATCTTCAGGACCGCGAAAGCCATCCCGATCGCCGGCGCGAAGGAGGATCCGGCGTTGATGCAGCGCGCGTTCGACGCGGTGGATGCGGCGCTGGCCGAAGGCGAGCTGGTGTGCATCTTCCCGGAGGGCGCGTTGACGAAAGACGGCAACATCGCGCCGTTCAAATCCGGCGTGGAGAAGATCCTGGCGCGCCGCCCGGTGCCGGTGGTGCCGATGGCCCTGCGCAACATGTGGGGCAGCATGTGGAGCCGCCGCGCCAACGTGAAGGCAGGCAGCGCGCTGGACCGCATGCGCGTGCCGCGCCGGCTGCGCGCGCACGTGGAGGTCGCGGTCGCGGAACCCATGGATGGCGCGACGGCGACGAAGGAATTGCTGGAGGCGAAGGTGCGGGCGTTGCGCGGGGATGCGGCCTAGCCCACCCAGCCGGCGACCACGAACAGCGCGATCACCGCCAGCCACAGGATCAGGATCCGCCACGCCAGGTTCATCGCGTCGCGCAGTTCCGGAAGTTCGCCGAACACCTCGATGATCGCGGTCGACGCGGATACCCCGGACTCGGCGTAGTCGGCGGCTTTCTTCGGCGATCCGCTGCGCACGCTGGCGCGCGCGGCGGTGCCGAGCAGGTCGCCATGCAGGGCGAATGCGTCGTCCTCGCGCCAGGCGGCCATCACGCTGTCGAAATTGCCGACCAGCGCCAGCCCCAGGGTCATCAGCTGCGCCACCGGCCATTCCAGCAGCGCCAGCCACGCGCGCGCGCCGGCGGCGGTTTCGTGCGCGAGCTGGGTGTCGTCGCGTTCCACCGCGAGCACGCTCAAGCGGTACAGCACCGCGCCGAACGGGCCCAGCAGCAGGAACCAGAACAGCACCCCGAACCAGCGCCGCAGGGCGTTGCGGAACACCGCCTCGACCAGCGACGGACCGTCCATGCGCGCGCCCGCGGCGTGCGCCCACAGGCGGCTGGCGGCGTGCCGGCGCGACGCGGCATCCGGTGCGTCCAGCACCCCGGCAACGTCGAGGTCGAGGTCGCGCGGACCCCAGCAATGGAACAGCACCACCACCGCGAACAGCACCCCGACGAACCCCCACAGCGGCTCGCGCAGCGCGACCTGGAACAGGCCGACCACCAGCAGCGGCACCGCCAGCGCCAGCGCGATGCCGTGGCGGCCGCGCCAGAAGCTGCCTTCGGGGAATTGCGCGTTGAGCCAGCGCAACCAGCCGCCGAACCAGCCGTGCTGGCGCACGCCGGTGGCGATGTCCGGCGCCAGGTGGCCGACGGCGAGCGCGACGATGACGGCGAGCAGGGTGGCGGCCATGGGTCGAGTCTACTTGCTGGCGCCGGTGGCGTCGTGCGCGGCCAGCCACGCGCGGATCACGTGGCGCGCGATCGAGATCGGCGGCGCCAGCACGATCCCTTCGCCGTCCTCGTGCGCCCGGGTCCAGTCGGCGTCGATGCCGGCGCGCACTTCCGCGGCGCTGAACCAGCGCGCCTGTTCGAGTTCATCGCCGGCTACCGGCTCATCCGCTTCCGCTTCGGCAATGAAGCCGAGCATCAGCGAGCCCGGGAACGGCCACGGCTGCGAGGCAAGGTAGCGTGCGCTGCCGGCGCGCACGCGCACGCCGGTTTCCTCCAGCACCTCGCGGGCCACGGTCTGCTCCAGGGTTTCGCCCGGTTCGACGAAGCCGGCGACCAGCGACCAGCGCCGCTTCGGCCAGCTGGCCTGGCGGCCCAGCAGCAGGCGGCCGCCGTTGCCGACCGCGACGATCACCGCCTGGTCGGTGCGCGGGTAGTGTTCGCTGTTGCAGCCGGTGCACACGCCCAGCCAGCCGGCGCGCCGGAATTCCAGGCTCGCGCCGCAGGCGCTGCAATGGCGGTGGCGCTGGTGCCAGTGCTGCAGCGCGCGCGCCTGCGCGAACAGGCTGGCCTGCCACGCCGGCCAGTGCGCGGCGGCCTGGCGCAGGTCCACCCGCTGCGATGCATGCAGGGCCAGGGTGCTGGCGTTGGCGAAGAACCAGGCCTCGCCGTCGCGCAGGCCCAGGAAGGTGCTGGCGCCGGGACCGCCACCGAGTTCGGCGCCCGTGCGCTGCGCAGGGCGCGGGTGTCGTCGGCGAAGGCGCGGCCGTCTTCATCCAGCACGATCACGCCGGCCCGTGGCCAAAGTGCCTGCAGGGCGGCGTTGTCCTCGCGCAAATGGTCGGCGCGGTCGAGCGCGCCATCGACGAACGCGAAGGGCGAGCCGGACCCGTTCACACCGTGAACGACGATCCGCACCCGCAGGTGGTCTTCGCGTTCGGGTTGCGGATCACGAACTGGGCGCCGCTGAGCGACTCGCTGTAGTCCACGATCGCCCCGGCGAGGTACTGCAGGCTGAGCGGATCCACCAGCAGGACCGCGCCATCGGTGGCGATGGCGACATCGTCCTCGTTCTGGCCTTCGTCGAATTCGAAGCCGTACTGGAAGCCGGAGCAGCCGCCGCCCTGGATGTACACCCGCAGCTTGAGCGCGGCGTTGCCTTCCTCGGCGATCAGTTCGCGCACCTTGGCCGCGGCGGCGAGGGTGAAATCCATCGGCGCCGGCGGCGCGGCGTGGTGGGCCTGTTCGAGCACGACGATGTCCATCCGCCAAGGATGGGGCGCGCTGGCCGCGCATTCAACCGCACCGGCGGAATTCAGCGGCCCGCGGGCGTGCCGCCGGTGGCCTGGCTCCAGGTGAAGCCCTGCTCCACCGCCGCGCCCGAGGCCGGGACCAGCCGCGCGATCACCCGCACCGGCTTGACCCCGGCCGGCAGCAGCAGGTCGCCTTCGACCTGCTGGAAGTACTTGAACGAATATTCGATCCCGGGCGCGTTGCGCTGCTGGCGCAGCTCGCCCCACGCCAGCTTGTGCATGCGCCCGCCATCGCTGGCTTCCACCGACAGCAGCAGGCGGCCGCGGTTGACCGCGCCGCGGTTGAGGTTCTGGGTCAGGGTCGCGACGAAGTGCCAGACCTGCGGTCGCGCTGCGGCTCCAGCGCCAGTTCATGCACGGACAGGCCGCGGCGCTGCGCGGTGGCGCCGACGAAACGTTCGTAGAAGGCGATGTCCGCGCGCAGGCTGGCGATTTCCTCGTCGCGTTCGGCCAGCGTGCCCTGCAACTCGGTATTGGCCTGGCGGCTGATCTGGTCGGAACGCTTGAGGGTGGCGACGTCCTGCTGCAACGCGTCGATGCGCGCGGCCTGCTGTCGCAACAGGTCGGCGGCATTCGCCGGTTGCGGCCCGTACGCGCGCCACAGGCCCCAGCCGCCGAACCCCAGCGCGGCCAGCACCAGCAGGGCGAAGCCGATCCGCGGATGGCCGCTGCCGGTGGCGGCACGGGGCGAAGGGGAGGCGCGCATCGCCGCGGTATCGCATCGCCGGCCGGCCTGCGTCAAGCCGCAACGCCGTATAGACTCGGGCCGCGGCGTCGCCCCCCATGGCGCCGGGAGCACCACGATGGACCAAGCCCACCTGTTCGCCATCGGCGTGCTGCTGGCCTGGCTGGCCGGCATCCGCGTGTACTTGACCGTGTTCGGGGTCGGCCTTGCCGGTTTCTTCGGCTGGCTGGACCTGCCGCAGGCGCTGCAGGCCGCGCAATCGCCGTGGGTGCTGGGCACCTCCGGCGTGCTCGCCGCCGCGGAGTTCTTCGCCGACAAGATCCCGGGCGTGGATTCGGTCTGGGACCTGCTGCACACCCTGCTGCGGGTGCCGGCGGGCGCGTTCCTGGCCGCCGCCGCACTGTCGCCGGACGGCCAGCTCGGCGCCGGCATGCTGGCCACCGGCGCCGGCGTGGCGCTGACCAGCCACCTGCTCAAGTCGGGCTCGCGGGCGCTGCTGAACACCTCGCCGGAGCCGGTCAGCAACTGGACCGCCTCGGTGGCCGAGGACGCCGCCGTGGTCGGCGGCCTGGCGCTCGCGTTCAGCCATCCGTGGCTGGCGCTGGGCATGGTGGTCGCGGTCAGCCTGTCGTTCGCCCTGTTCGTGTGGTGGCTCTGGCGCCGGCTGTTCCGGCGCGCACCGCGGCCGCAGGCCGGGTGACGGCCACGTGAGGACCGCAACGCTGGCCGCCGGCCACCGCGATTTCCGTCAGACTGTGCACGCACCGGGAATATGGAAGCTCCGTCAAGGGCGTTCGCAGGGGGTGACATGACGCTATCCGCCACAGATCTGGGCGCCTCGGAACTCGTGCAACGCCTGCGCCACCGCCTGGTGGAAACCGAGACCCAGTTGCGCAGCCTGCGCAACCTTGGCTGGCGCCCGGACCAGTTGCGCGCGATGAACGAGGAAATCGGCCGCCTGCATGCGGCCGCCGAACGCGTGCAGCCGGCGGCGGCGCACGCGGTGCAGCCGCTGCTGCATTCGCTGCGCGATGCGCTGGCCGCGCCGAGCATGCCGTCCTCCAACCAGACCGCGCAGATGCTGGTGCTGGCCGCCGACGCGCTGGCGGCGTTGCCGCTGGCCTCCGACACCCACGAGGCGGAACCGCTTGCCGGCGCGGCCGGCGAACCGAAGGCGGCCGAGGCTGCGAATGCCGATCCGTTCCGGGTGCTGATCGTGGAGGACGACCGCAGCCAGGCGCTGTTCGCCGAAGCGATCCTGCGCGGCGCCGGGATGCAGCCGCAGGTGGTGGGAATGCCGGAACAGATGCTGGCGACGATGGAGCGCTTCGATCCCGACCTGGTCCTGATGGACCTGCACATGCCGGGCACCAGCGGCACCGTGCTGACCCTGCAGATCCGCGAACACCCGCGATTCGCGCAGGTCCCGGTGGTGTTCCTGACCGGCGACCAGGACCCGGAACGGCAAATGGAAGTGCTGGAGAACGGCGGCGACGACTACATCCTCAAGCCGGTGCGCCCGCGCCACCTGATCGCCGCGGTGCAGAGCCGCGTCCGCCGCGCGCGCGCGCTGCAGAGCCGGATCGCCAGCACCGCGCAGCCGGAGCGCCACCCGGTCACCGGCCTGTACACGCGCCGGGCGCTGATGCAGAAAACTTGCGGCGCTGCTCCCGGAGCGCGCCGGTGGCGCCATGCTGGTGGAAGTCGGCAACACCACCGCGTTGCGCAACCGCTACGGCTACGCGGGCTTCGAGAAGCTCATGAACGATGCCGGCCGCCACCTCGGCGAGATTGCACGCACCCACGCGGTGGCGCGCCTGAGCGACAACGCCTTCCTGGTGGTGGTGCGCGAGCAGACCGCCGCGCAGCAGGGCGCGTATGCGCGCTCCCTGCGCGACGGCATCGGCTACCACGATTTCAGCGTCGGCGACGAATCCCTGCGCCTGCGCAGCACGGTCGGCATCGCCGATCTCGGCATTGGCTTCGCGGACGCCGGCGCGGTGCTCGCCGCCGCCGAGGACGCCGCGCGCGAGGCGCGCGCGCAGGCGGCGGGCGTGGCCAGCTACGTGGCACCGCAGGTGCAACCCGGCGGCGGGATCATCGACATGGTCCGGCTGGCGCTCGACAGCGAAGGCCTGCAGCTGGCGTTCCAGCCGGTGGTCGCGGTTGCCGGCGGCGACCAGGCGCAGTTCCAGGTGCTGCTGCGGGTGCGCGACGCGCAGGGCATCGAGCGCATGGCCGGCGAATTCCTGGCTGCCGCGGAAAGCGCCGGCCTGGTGCCGAAGCTCGACCGCTGGGTGATGGAGCAGGCGCTGGCGCTGCTGCAGAAGCGCCGCGCCGAGAGCAAGCCGGTGCGCCTGTTCGTCTCGCAGTCGCCGCGCACGCTGGCGCAGGACGACTACGCCAACTGGCTTGCGCAGGCACTCACGGCGGCCAGCATCGACGGCACCTCGCTGGTGATCGACCTGCGGCTGGACGATGCGCTGGTCCATTCGATGCTGCTGCGCCAGTTCTGCGAGCAACTGGTGCCGGTCGGCGTGCAGTTCTGCCTCAGCCAGTACCGCCACGGCGGCGATGCCAACCTGCTGCTGGAGCAACTGCCGCTGGGCTACCTGCGGCTGTCGGCGGACTTCGCCCACCAGCCGCTGGCGCAGGATGTGCGCGACGAGATGCGCGAGGTGATCGAGCGCGCGCACCGGCTGGGCCTGCAGGTGATCGGCCAGGCCGTGGAGGACCCGCAGGCGGCCGCCGCGCTGTGGATGGGCGGAATCGATTTCATCCAGGGCAATCTGGTACAACGCGCGGAGCACGCCCTCGACTTCGACTTCAAGAACGCGACCCTGTGAACACCGACCAAGACCCCGGCTTCACCCTGTTGACCGCGCGCTGGCTTGCGCTGGGCGGGGCGGCCGGCGTCGCGGTGTCGCTGGGCCTGGCCCAGTTCGGCGTGCAGGGCCCGTGGCAGGGGGTCGCGCTGGCCCCTGGCGTTGCTGGCGCTGTTCGCCACCACCACCGTGGCGCTGACCGCGGGCAAGCAGCAGGACCTGCTGGCCGAGCAAAGCGAACGTGGCCGCCGCGGCGAAGCCGAGGTCAGCGCGCTGCAACTGGAGATCAGCCGCCACACCAAGCTCGAGCAGGAACTGACCAAGGCCAAGCAGGCCGCCGAATCCGCGGTGATGGCCAAGGGCGAGTTCCTGGCCACCATGAGCCACGAGATCCGCACCCCGCTCAACGGCATCGTGCCGATGCTCGACCTGCTGATGCATTCGCGGATGCAGCCCGACCAGCAGGAACTGGTGAAGACCGCCACGGCCTCGGCGCAGCAGTTGTTGCGGATCGTCGACGACATCCTCGACTACTCGAAGCTGGAGGCCGACCGCCTCGACCTCGAGACCACGACCTTCAACCTGCGCGAGCTGATGGAGAGCGTGATCACCCTGATGGAGCGCACCGCCGAGGCCAAGGGCCTGCGCCTGCAGCTCATCATCGAGCAGGGCGTGCGGCTGCCCGTGCGTGGCGACCCGGTGCGCCTGCGCCAGATCCTCAGCAACCTGATCAGCAACGCGATCAAGTTCACCGAGCGCGGCAGCGTGACCCTGAGCGTGAAGCGCCAGCGCGAGACCGCCGCCCAGCACCAGTTGCGCTTCGAAGTGCGGGATACCGGCATCGGCATCGATCCGGAGGCGCAGGAGCGCCTGTTCCAGGCCTTCAGCCAGGCCGACGCCTCGACCACCCGCCTGTATGGCGGCACCGGCCTGGGGCTGGCGATCTGCCGCCGGATCGTGACCCTGATGGGTGGCCGGATCGGGGTGGAATCCGAACTGGGGCGGGGTTCCGCGTTCTGGTTCGAGATCCCGCTGCTCAAGGTGCAGGGCGACATGCCGGCGCAGTCGGGCGACCTGCACGGCGGCCGCGTGCTGCTGATCACCACCGACCAGCGCCTGCGCATGCGCCTGACCATGCTGCTGCCGAACTGGGGCCTGCGGGTGACCGCGGTGGAGAACACCCACGATGCGCTGGAACGGCTGCGCCAGGCCACCAACCAGGGCGAGCCCTGGTCGTATTCGGTGGTGCTGGCCGACCTCGCCAGCATCCGCGCCACCGCGCTGGCGCTGGCACGCAACCTCGAACGCAAGAACCAGTACGGCGAAGCGCGGCTGGTCTACCTGCGCGGCGACGAGTCGACCTCGCAGGACCTGCCGCTGGCGACGACGGTGATCCCGCGCAATGCCGAAGACGCCGACCTGCGCTCGGTCCTGTCCGCGTCCGGGGTGTCGTGGGCGCGGCACGAGGCGCACCCTGCCCCCGCCGTCAAGGCCAAGAACGTGGATCCAAGCCGCAAGAGCCGCATCCTGCTGGTCGAGGACAACCCGGTGAACCTGATGGTCGCGCAGCGCCTGCTGCAGGTGCTCGGCGCCGAATGCGACACCGCCGGCAACGGCCAGGCCGCCCTGGAAAAACTCGATGGCGGCAACTACGACCTGGTGCTGATGGACTGCCAGATGCCGGTGCTGGACGGCTATGCCGCCACCCGGCGCTGGCGCGAGATCGAGCAGGAACGCAAGCCCACCCAACGCCTGCCGATCGTGGCGATGACCGCCAACGCGATGGCCGGCGACCGCCAGAAATGCCTGGATGCGGGGATGGACGACTACCTGGCCAAGCCGGTGACCCGCGGCGACCTCGAGCGCTGCATCGAGCGCTGGCGCGGCGCCAGCCTGTCGGTCCCGGAGACCCTGCCGCCGGCCGAACAGATGGCCGCGCGCTCGCCGCCGGTGCTGAATGCCGGTGTGCTCGACGAGCTGCGCGAGGTGCTCGGCAGCGAAGTCGACAAGATCATCGCGGTCTACCTGGAAGACGCACCGCGGCTGATCGCGCAGCTCGAACGCGCGGCGGTGAGCGGCGACCCGATCGCCCTGCGGGTGGCTGCGCACACCCTGAAATCCTCCAGCGCGAACGTCGGCGCGACCACCCTCTCGGACGCCGCGCGCGACCTCGAGCACGGCGCCCGCGACGGCACCCTGACCCAGCCCGCAAGCGCGGTGGCGCGCATCGTCGGCGAGTACGCGCAGGTGCGCGCCGCCCTGCAGGTGAAGCTCCAGGGCGGCTGAACCCGCCACGGCGGGGTCCCGCGGTTCAGCCGCGGTAGCGGCAGCCGGACGTGCAGGTTTCGTGCACCACGACTTCCGACAGCAGCGGCAGCGCCGGCTTCAGGTGCGCCCAGATCCAGGCCGCAAGGCGCTCGCTGGTCGGGTTGTCGAGGCCGTCGATCTCGTTCAGGTAGTGGTGGTCCAGCTGCTCGTACAGCGGCTTGAACGCGGCCTTGATGTCGGCGAAATCCATCACCCAGCCGGTGTCTGCACCCGGCTCGCCGGACACATGCAGCTCGACCCGGAACGAGTGCCCGTGCAGGCGCGCGCACTTGTGCCCAGCCGGCACGTTCGGCAGGCGATGCGCGGCTTCGATGGTGAAGACCTTGAAGATGTCCATGCGGCCCTGCGCGATGTCGATACGGAACCGAAAACCCCGCCGTTCGGCGGGTTCTCGGCTTGCATCGCAGTGGTGGTATGGGTGCCCCCGAATACTAACCAGAACCTCTTGATTTACAAGAATATTCCAGAATTAGAACTTCGAGTTACCGTCAAACCTACCGTCAGCCCGACGTGCCTTGACCACCTCGCGATGACGAGCATTGTCGCACGCCCTGCTTTGAGAATCCCACCCGCGCCCCCCCCTTCGGCCCTACCAGGATCACGCAGACTGCTCAGCGCGCTTATCGACCAACTCTGACGCGACCGCCGCGAACTGTTGCAGCGCGGATTGCAGGTCATCGAGGATCTCCTGCGCAAGTACCGCCGGTTCCGGAAGGTTCGCGGCGTCTTCGAGACTCTTGTCCTTGAGCCAACAGATGTCGAGGTTGGTCTTGTCGCGCTTGCTCAGCTCGTCGTAGTCATACTCCCGCCAGCGACCGTCCGGCGTCGCCTCCGACCAGCTCGGCTTGCGTAGGTGCCGCTTGCCGGGGCGATAAGCGGCGATGAACTCGTCCAAGTGCTCGCGCTTGAGCGGGTTGGTCTTGAGTGTGAAGTGCTGGTTGGTGCGAAGATCGTAAACCCAGAGCTTGCGGGTCCAGGGCGCCTCTTGGGCCGGTTTGGCATCGAAGAACAGCACGTTGGCCTTCACGCCCTGCGCGTAGAAGATCCCGGTCGGCAGGCGGAGCAGCGTGTGCACGTCAAACTGGCGCAGCAGGTTTTTGCGGATCACCTCGCCGGCACCGCCTTCGAACAACACGTTGTCTGGAACCACCACGGCGGCCCGACCGTGCTCCTTCAGCAGCGATTTGATGTGCTGCATGAAGTTGAGTTGCTTGTTCTTGGTCGTCACCCAGAAGTCGGGGCGTTCGTAGGCGTGGTCCTCCTTCTCCAGATCGCCTTCCTCGTTGACGATGCTAATGCTGCTCTTCGGGTTCTACCCCGAAATCACGGACGGTTGTAAAAGGGTGGAAAACTTCAAATCCTGCCTAGCGACCCTTCGCCGCATTCTCGGGTTATGGAACCGCTCGATGTATTCGAACACATCCGCCCTTGCGGCATCGAGCGTCTGGTACGTCATGCGGTGGATCCGCTCGCGCTTGAGTACACCAAAGAAGCCTTCGCAGGCCGCGTTGTCACCGCAGTGGCCCACCGCGCTCATCGAGCACACCAGTCCGTTGGCGGCCAGGTAACGCTGGTAGTCGCCACTGCGGAACTGGCTGCCGCGATCCGAATGCAAGACCACTTGGTGGCGACCTTGGCGCTGCCAGACGCCCATTTGCACGGCGCGGATCACCATTTGCCGGTCCTGCCGGTGGTGCATCGACCACCCCACGACCCGCTGGTCGAACAGATCCAGCACGATGCACAGGTACAGCTTGCCCTGCCGGGTCTTGATCTCGGTAATGTCGGTGACCCATTTGGTCTCCGGCTCCAGCGCGGTGAAGTCCCGCTCCAGCAGGTTGCGCACGCCCGGCGGCGTCAGTGCCGGCTGGCCGCGTTGGCCACGCCGCTTCGGCCGCGGCCAGCCCTGCAGGCCGTTGGCCGCCATCAGGCGCGCCACCCGGTTCAGGCTGGCTGACTCGCCTACCTCGGCCAGGTCTTCCCGCATGCGACCGGCACCCAGTGCGCCCCGACTGTCCTCATGCAGCTCGCGGATCCGGCTGAGCAAGCGCCTGTTGTCGCGCTCACGGGCACCGGGCAATCGCTTGCTCCAGTCGTAGTAACCACTGGCCGATACCCGCAGGCAGCGGCACATCAGGCGAACCGGGAACTCATCGCGGCAACGATCGATCACCTGATACCTCAGGATGATCCCTTGGCAAAGAACGTCGCCGCTTCTCGCAAAAAATCCCGCTCCTTCTTCACGCGCGCCAGCTCGCGCTTCATGCGGGCCAGTTCCTCGTCACGGGGCGTTCCCGTACCGCCGAAGGCCACCTTGCCCTGACTCTGGGTCTCGCGCTTCCAGCGGGTCAGCAGGTTGTCCCGAATCCCCAGTTCCCGAGCCACCTGGGCACAACTGATGCCCGGCTGGCTGGCCTGCTCAACCGCGCCACGCTTGAACTCCTCACTGAACTTCCTTCGCTTCGACATGAACACTCCTGATGGCCTAGATCGGCCTTCTCGTAAGTGTCCGTGAAAACGGGGTGAACCCAAAAAACTCACGCCACTCGGACGGCGTTATGGTCTCACCATCAGGAAGGGGCTTAAGGATGGGATTTCGTTTCCAACGGCGAATCAACCTCGGCGGGGGCTGGGGGCTCAATACCAGCGGTTCGGGCGGCTCAGTGAGCTATCGGAATCGAAACGGTTCGATTGGCACCAAAGGTTTTAGTCTCCGCACTGGGATCCCGGGGCTCAGCTATCGTCAAGGCTGGGGAAGGAATTCGGGTGCCGCGGTCGCTATAGCTGTATTGTTATTTGCAGCCGCGGCGTTCGCGATCCAACTTCTCATATACATCCTTCCACTCATTTGGCAGTGCCTGGTCTGGATTGTTCTCACCGTGCACGACTTGGCCGTTTACGGGATCCAACGATTCAAGGCATGGCGCGGTCAATCTGCTGGACGGCCATAATCGCGTCGCTTCGAACAAGAAGAGCTGTGCCTACCGCCTGCAAGTGCTTCGACGCTAGAAGTCCTTTCTGGGAGATCGCGCGAGAATTTCGACTGCCCATGAACTGTGAGTAGCGGGCTCGCACATGGCTCCATTCACCTTAAATACTCCCGCGCTTTTCTGATCGAGCATTTTTCTGGCCACGAAGACGTCCTCTTCGGACACCCGGTAGGAGCGCTCAATGATGTCGATCTGACACGGGTGGATGGCCGTTTTTCCGCATAATCCGTGAGCCAAGTCGCGTCGAAGTTCTTGCGCGAGGGTGTGCTCGTCATCGAAGTACTCGAAGACCGGTGCAGTCAGTTGAAATCCTTTTGGCTTGAATACGCGCACCAGCGACGAAATCACATCGCCGATGGGTGTGTCATAGATGGTCATGCTGCGCGGACGGCGCATGCCAATTAGGGACAGCAGGTCGTTGCCCTAATCGGATGGCCGCGATGGGCGTGCGCTGCGTCGAGCGCAGGCTCTGACACAGAGATCGCATCGCGTGCTCCTCGAACACATCGACGGTTTCCAGCGTGGGCATTACGACGAACCTGCTCGCCGACAGCGGGCCCAGGTAAGCCTCGGCGTTGGTCGCAGAAAACTTAGGCAGAACGAAACCGTCGATACCTTCGATGCCCGGCATCGACAACAACATGGCCAGCGATTCCGGATTGCGCGGCCGAATGAAGCGGCTGGCGCCGGCCGGCCGGTCGATCGCGCGCAGCGCCGTCGCCAAGTTCGCGTAGGCGCCGGCCAAGTCGTGGTCGGCCACCGCATCTTCTAGGCAGAAGATCAGGTTCCGAGCATCGCCCAGCTTCTGGCCAGCGGCAATGGCGCGTAGGTCCTTATGGGTCGCCGGCACATAAAGCGCGGCGCCGTAATGGGGTTTAGTCGCCAACCTTGGTCTGCCTTATTAGTGAGACAGCGGAATACGGGAGAGTTGGATCGGTCTCGACCGGCACGCCGCGCTCGAGCGCCAAGCGCTTGAGGTGCGCCACGTCGGCGTCTCCCGGATCTCTGAGGATCAGCAGGTCCGGCAGCCGGCGCAGCAGCACGCGCGTGGCCTCGCCGATGCCCGGCTTGATGTAGTTCGGATTGGCGATGCCGTGAGCGGCACTGGCCGTGGTCAAGTACTGCTCCGACACGCGCCGGCATTCGCGGCGCAGGGCCTGCTCCGCATCGCCCGCGTGAGTGCGGGCCGGCTTCGGCAGGCGCCGTGCCTCCTCGACGATCGTGTCAACGAAAGCCACCGACAGATCGTTCGCGCGGAATTCCTCGAAGAAAAGGCAACCGTGGAACTGCCCGGGCCGGATCTGCTCGTTGAGGATGGAGCGGCTGACCAGGCCAGACACGGTGGCATTGAGGATCGCCGATGGGATCAGGTAGTCCTCGTAGGACGCGGCGTAGTGGGCGACGCCGCACAGGTCGACCAGCACATACAGGTGCGGCTGCACCTGCGCGTGGCGCGCGGCGTTGTAGTCGGCGATCGCCGACTGCAACTCGCGATTGATCACGCCCTTGCCGGTCCAGCCGTCCAGGAACACGATCGCCTCGTCGCCGTGGCGGTGGCGGATGTGGTCCAGCGCCGCCCAGTCGATGCCGCGGTCGCGGATGATGGAAATCGAGTAGTGGTGCGCGGTGCGGTCGAAGCACTGCTCCAGCAGACGCTTGACAATGGCACCCACCGGCGTGCCGGCGCGGACGAGCGACACCAGGACGATAGGCCCCGGGCGCGAGTCCAGGTGCTTGGTCAAGCTTAGGCAGTCGCGTGCCATCCGTGCCGCGTTGCGGCCCAGGGCATCGGCGAACAGCTGCAGATATTCGTCCGAGGGCAGCTTCTCCGGCGTCAGCATCTCGCTGTAATGCCGGGCGCCCGACTGGATCAACTGCTCCTTCTCCTCGACCTCGTGCAGCGCGACCTGCTGTAGGGGCGTCAGCAGGAATTCGACGTCGTCCGGACGGTAGCTGCCGTAGAAGCTCACGCGTTGCGCTCCGCCACCAGCGTCGCGATCTGGCTGCGCTTGGGCGCGATCATGTAGTCGCACTCCATGATGAAGGGGATATCGGACAGGCTGTCGCCCATTCCCCACGACACCAGGGTGGGATCGTCCTGGCGCAGCATCTCGAGCAGAAAATTCACCGCGTGCCGCTTCTGCAGCGTGCGCGGCAGGACCGCCAGGTTGTTGCCGTTGCGGTGGATCCAGGCCTGATGCGGTCGGCGCTCGACCCACGGGACGATCAGCTCGCGCTCCATCAGGTCCAGATGCTGTTCCTGGCTGTCGCGGTACTTGCTCAGCCAATAGAACGGCAGGTCGAAGTCGCCGATGATACGGCTGGTGACGTTCAGCCCGTTGCCGCCGAGGAAGGCCAAGGCTTCGCCATGCAGTTCCTCCAGCCACGGACGCGCGGCGAGCGCGTGCTCGGCGCTGCGCTCGTACCAGGCCTGCAGCGGCTGTCCAGACGCGTCCAGAATGATCCCGCCATGGTCGATGATCGCGAATGGTGCGGGCGGCAACTGCACGCGGGCCTAGGCGTCACGGTCGCGCGCCGTCACCGGGATCAGCGTCATCGCGCCCAGCATCGCATCGAAGGCCTTGCGCTGGCCCGCGGTCATGAACGCGTTGGGCGCGCCATCGGGACCGTGCGCGGCGATGGTGATGCCCGGGCGTGTCGGGCGTCTTGCGACGACTTTGGAACAGCGTGTCGTCGAGGTCACAGAACAGATAGTTCAAGCAGGCCTCCACGATAGATGAATTGCACGATCCGGGCGGACAGGGCCTCGGCGATGCCGTGGGTGGCCGCGTTGGCAGCGCCCTCGCAGCACACCAGCGTCAGGTCCTGGCCGGCGGGATCGTGGTTGTAGAGGAAGTTCGGTACACCCTCGCCGTAGTGGTCCGGCACGCCGACCGCGCTCTGGATTGCGCCGAACCCCGGCAGGATCGGCGAGCGCGTGGTGGACTGCACCCGGACCTCGTGGCCACGTTCTTCGAGCCAGGTGCCCAGCACGTACGCGGCATGCATGAACTCGCCGGTGCCCACCACCTTGATACTGCGGGCTGGCAATTGTCCAAGCTGCGCAAGGCTGGGGCCCTCGGCTTCCTCGATGCGCAGCGCCGCCGATACGGGGCGGCGGCCGAATTCCGCGGCCAGCCCCACGTCGACATGGCGGCCCGGCTGCGCGCGCAGCTGCGGATTCGCGCAGCCGGCGGCGGTCGGCGCGAACGCGTGCGCGCCGCTCAGCAGCGCACCCACCGACACCTGTGCGTCGGTGCTGGTGGCGATGTTCCCGAGCCCGTCTCCGCCGGAGAAGTCGCACAGCGTGAGGACGTGCACGCGCTCGACGCGCGGGTAACGGGCGCGGTACTCGCGCAGCAGGTGGGCGAAGGTGCGTCCCGTGCTGAGTTCGTCGTCGACCAGCACCAGTACGTTCGCGGCCTGCTGCTGCTCCCGGGCCCCCGGATCGAGCGAGGCGTGCAGGCACAGGTAGGGTGCATGGCTGTGGCTCTCCTCGAACGTCAGTGCGTCGGGGTCCATCCAGTAGCGGGTGGTATGGACATACAGCGCAGACGCATCGTGCAGGCGCTGGAATGCCTCGAAGGCGCCGTAGCCCAGCCCGGTCGCGGTTTCGGCCATGCCGACGAACACGAACGAGTCGCCCGGCCTGACCTCGATCGTGCGCGCCAGGGCATCGTGCGCGGCGCGCATCCGTCCCGGCGCGACTGGCACGTGCTTGCCCAGCACGTGACTGACGAACAGGAAACCGCGCTTGGCGTTGTCGCGGGCGGCAAAACCGATGTAGCTGTCGACGTCCTGGCTCGCCGACTGCGGGCCGAGGGTGAGCGTCAGCTGGCCGGTCGGCAGCTGCGCCTGGCGCACGATCGCCGGCGGTGGGCAGCAAGCGGCCACGCTCATGACAGGACTGCCGCGCGCTGGTACTCGCCGACCCGCAGGCCATAGACGATGGCGGGAATGTCGCTATCCTCCAGCTCGCCCAGCGCCGCCTTGACGGCGAGGTAGGGCAGATTGGGGCCGGCCAGGCACGCCATCGCGGTGCCGCCGGACATTCGTGCGTTCACTTCCAGCAGACGCAGTTCGCCGGCGGCGTCTTCCTTGAACTGCACGTTGAAGATGGCGTTGAGACGGTAGCGCGATGCCAGCGCGCGGCAGGCATCGAGGATGGCGGGCGAGTTGACGATCACCTGGCCAGCGCCGGTACCCTTCTCCTTGCGGCGAGGAATAGCCACCTTGAGCTGGCCGTCGCTGGCCAGGCAGTCCACGCTGTACTCGTGGCCCGGCAGGTACTCCATCACCAGCAGCGGCGCGAAGCTGCCGGCCGCCTGTAGTTCACGCTCGAGGTCGGCCGCGGCGATGTGGTAGTCGATGCCCTTAAGAATGTGGTCGAGCGCGCGGCGACCCTCGTCGACCACGCGGAAACCGATCCCGTAGACGCCGACCGAGGGCTTGACAGCGATCATCGGGTGGCGCGCACGCAGGCTCGCGCTCGCCGCCGAATACTGCTCGTGCGACTGCACGCAGATCGACTCCGGGCCGGGCACAGCGTCCTGGGCGTGGTCGCGGTAGAAGCCCGCCTTGTCCTCCAGGGCGTCCAGCACGTCCGCATTGCCGGCCAGGATCAGGCGCACACCGCGCGCTTCGAATTCCCCGCGCCGTGCCGCGATCGCGCTGGCGTGGTGGCCGGGGTAGAAGACCCCGACCCCACGCCGTTCGCACAGATCCAGGCAGAACTCGACGTACGCTTCGGCCTCCAGTCGCGCCGGCTCGAGTTCGCTCTCGTCGGCGGCCAGGAAACCGGTGAAATGGGGATTGGGGTGCGTGCACAGAGAGCTGAAACGACCTTGGGCATCGCCTGCGCGAATCAGCTCTAGCGCGCCGCGCACGTGGTTGAAGGTGCGATTGAACCAGATAACGGTGCGAGCCATAGATGATTTTTTCGGAAAACAGTTCTGCCAGCACCGAGAAGCGGTGCTGGTAGATGGAGGCGCCATGCTGTAGTCAGCAGGGCTTACAGGTGCGCCACGACGCGCGGAAGCAGGTCGTGGAAGGTACGACCGCTAGCGTTCTCGCCGATCGCATGCATCTTCCATTCGCCGTTGTGGCGATAGACCTTCGCCATGATGACGGCCGTGTGCGAGCCTTTGACGTCGCTCAGATTGAGCTTAGCCACTTCTTGCCGGTTGCCCGAATCCACAAGGCGACAGAAGGAGTTGGCGACTGTATCGAACGTCTGACCGGTGAAGCTGTTCACAGTGAAGACCAACGTCTTGACGTGGCCCGGGACGCGACTCAGATCGACATGGATAACCTCGTCGTCGCCATCGCCGTCGCCGGTGCGGTTGTCTCCCGAGTGTTGGATCGAACCATCCTGGCTGCGCAGCTGACGGAACCAGACGGTGTCCACTGCCTGTTTGTTCTCATCGAACATGATGCACGAAGCATCCAAATCGATGCTGTCGTTACCGCCGCCAAACATGCGGCCCATCAAGCCACCAGCCTTGATGGTGTCCCAACCAAGCCCATGAACACTTGAGTGAGCGCGCCTCCGCCCCGCTTTTCCAGCGAAATCTTCTGACCCTTGACCAGATTAACCGCCATGACTCACATGCTCCTTCTGGTGGGCGTTTTGCCCGTGTGTGGATGAAATTGGTGGACTCCAGGACAGGCGATCGTTACCGGTGCCACGCACCCGCTTGCCGAGCCAAGTCACGTAGCTGTCCCGATTGCGCGAGCACAGAACGACCTTGCCCGCGCCGCTGAACTTCAGGACCAAGCCTTCGCCGGTTGTCACCGAAGACACCAAGCTGCGGACGATCCCCGAGCGTAGGCTCGTGGCGGAGATGTTGTAGGTGAGTGTGCTGTCCCATGCGACGACATGGGCGTTGTCGATGATGACGTCCTTGCCGGGCTCGACGTCGATAGTGAAGATTGAACCGAAACCAGACACGGCCAGCTTGCCCTGACCCGAGGCTTCCATGACTAGGAAGCCACCTGTCTGGGCCAATAGGGCATTGCCCAAGCCTTGCATTTTGACCTTGAGCTCGACCGAGGTCTCCGCAGCGACGAAGGCTCCGTCAGTGATCGTGTAACGACGCTGGCCTACGTCCAACAGTTCAATGGAGCCGGGGAGTACTGGCGAGAATAGACAGTCCCCGGATCCGCGCGACGCGACGACTTCCTGCTGGAAGAAGGACTCGCCGTTAGCCAGTCGACGAGCCAGGCTGTTGAGCAGCCCCCCCGTCATCCGGCCCTGCATTTCCAAATTCGTCTCCATCATGACCATCGCGTCTGACTCGGCGTAGACGCGCTCGCCCTGGTTCAGCGAAACATGGAGAAATGGGTCGATATCGCCGAGGACCGTAAACTTCGCCACTGCATCTTCCTTGGAGACGGTGCGGCGCTGCTCCCCGCAGGCCACACCGCAGGGCTGTCAGGCGGTGACGCCGTAGTTCCGCGCGAGCGGCCCCAGGCCACCTTGGAAACCCTGCCCGATGGCTTTGAACTTCCACTCGCCATTGTGGCGATACAGCTCGCCGAAGGTCATCGCTGTCTCGACCGAAGCGTCTTCCGACAGATCATAACGGGCGATTTCCTGACCGTTGGCCTCGTCAAGAATCCGGATGTACGCGTTCGACACCATGCCGAAGTTCTGACGACGCGCGTCGGCGTCATGAATGGTTACCGCAAAGGCCACCTTCTGGATGTCGGCCGGCAGCTTCGATGGGTCGATTTTGATGACCTCGTCATCCCCGTCGCCTTCACCGGTGGTGTTGTCGCCTTGATGAATAACGCCACCGCAAGCCGAGGCCTTCTGGTTGTAGAAGATGAAACCCGCATCGGACGACACCCTGCCGCTTTCCTGCAGCAGGAAAGCGCTTGCGTCTAGGTCGAAGGCCGAGCCATCGGTCGCACGGGTGTTCCAGCCCAGGCCGATGACCATCTTCGCCATGGACGGCGCTTCCTTCGAGAGATTTACGTTGCCGCCCTTCTGTAGCGAAATCGCCATTGTTTGAAACTCCGTTTCGTTATGTTGTTGGTTCAGTTCACATTGACGCCGTGGTGCGAACACAGAGCGAAGAGGCCACCCGCATAGCCTTGGCCAACGGCCTTGAACTTCCATTCGCCGTTGTGGCGATAGACCTCACCGAACACCATGGCCGTTTCGGTCGAGTAGTCCTCGGAAAGATCAAAACGCGCGATCTCCGCGTCGTTCTCCTGGTTGACGATGCGCATGAAGGCGCCGCTCACCTGGCCGAAGTTCTGCCGGCGTGCATCGGCGTCATGGATGGTCACGGCGACTACCAGGCGAGCGATGTTTTCCGGAACCGCACCGAGGTCCACCTTGAGCGCTTCGTCGTCGCCGTCGCCCGCGCCGGTGCGGTTGTCGCCGGTGTGCTCGACCGAACGACAAGGCGATAGCAACTGGTTGTAGAAGATGAAGTAGCTGTCTGAGGGCACTTTGCCATCGGTGCCCACCATGAAGAGACTGGCATCTAAGTCAAAGTCGTCACCAGTGCTCGAACGCGCGTCCCAGCCCAGACCGATCAGGATCTTCGTCAGAGTGGGATCGGTACGGGACAGGCTGACATTGCCACCTTTGGCGAGGCTAATACCCATGGGCACTCCCCTCGCTTACTCGGCTACCGCGATCGGCTCCGGATTCTTCTTCCGGTGCAGGATCGAGGACAGGACCGACAGCGCGATAAGGGCCACGCCAATGAGCGCGGTAACCAGTTCCGGCACGTGGTACTTCATGCCGACGAACATGATCACTGCGAGCACACCGATAGCGTAGTGAGCGCCATGCTCGAGGAAGACAAACTGTTCCAGCGTCCCCTTCTCCACGAGGTAGACCGTCAAAGAACGTACGAACATCGCGCCGATGGCCAAGCCGAGCATGATGATGATGATGTCGTTTGTAATGGCAAAGGCGCCAATCACGCCGTCGAACGAGAACGAGGCGTCCAGCACTTCCAAGTACAGGAAGCCGCCGATGCCACCGCGCATGATGGCCTTGGCGCCGTCCGCATCACCGGCCGAGAGCAGGCCACTCAGCACGTTCACGCCCACGTAGACCACGATGCCCCAGACGCCGGCGAGTAGAACGGCCATCTGGTTGGCGGGCGGGATCAAGTAGGTCACAGAGACCAGCAGAACCACCATGGCAACGAGGATCGCAATGGTGTCGAGCTTGTGCATTGCAGCGATCTTTTCCTCTACCCAACCCAGCCAGTGCGTGTCCTTGTCCTCGTCGATCATGAAGTTGAGGAACACTAGCAGAAGGAATATGCCACCGAAGGCGGCCACTTCCGCATGGTGTGCCGTCAGGTGTTTGGAATATTCCTCGGGATTGCGCAGCCCAAGGTTCCAGGCCTCGGCGATGGACATGTCCGCGGTCTGGGAAACGATCAGCAGCGGGAATAGCAGGCGCATGCCGAACACCGCGACTAGGATGCCTACGGTAAGAAACAAGGTCTTCCAGAACTTATTCCAGCCACTCAGGACCGAGGCATTAACCACCGCGTTGTCGAAGGACAGCGACACTTCGAGCACGCCGAGGATAGCTGCGATGGCCGCAGCCTTCGCGCCGCCCCACATATACGCCAAGACCAGACAGACAGCGGTAATCGCTATCGAAAAACCAAAATGCCTCATTTTTCCCCCTTCCCCTTGAACGCGGTTCGGAATAACCGGCCGGCAAATGCGGCGAGTATTTGGGTTGCTCTGCGAGCTTGTCAAGTGCGCGTTGCGTTCGGATTTGTGGGTTGCTATGTTGCTGCCTCGGGGGCCGAGTCAGGCTGGGGACATGGCGAATGTAGCGTCCAGACGTGATTTCAGAGAGTCAGTCATGCCGGGCTATCGGCTGCTGTCCCTCAAGAAATCCGGGCGTGACATTATTGTGTCAGTCGAGAGCGAGGGTGAAGTCGAAATTCCAGCGTGCGTGCAATGCGGCAGCGCCGATTGCGTACGCAACGGCCGCCGGGCCACGACCGTTCGCGATGTCGTCGATGGGGACTTGACCATCCTGCTGGACATCCAGCGCCGGCGCTTTCGCTGCAAGGCTTGCGGGCATCCATTCTTCGAATCGTTGCCAGGCATCCTGGGGCGCCGGCGGATGACCTCGCGCCTGGTCGAGCACATCCAGACCCAGATCTTCTCCATGCCGTTCAATGCCTTGGCCCGCACCCTGCGGATGGACGAAAAGTCTGTCCGCAACGTCGCCGAGGACTATTTCCGTGAGTTGGAGCGGAAGACGCAGTTCTCCACGCCTAAGGTGTTGGCCGTTATCGAGGTGCCGGCGGCAGGCGTTCCCTGCACGCTCCTAGTGGATGCCGAGGAGGGCGCGCTGGTCGGATTCGTCGAAAGCCGCACTTCGAAACAACTCCGCAATGCCCTGCTGGCGGCGTTCGGCGAGCAACCGCCCGCGCAGATCGCCTTTTCCTTGGACGAGACCACGCCGTTGGGCGTAACCGCGGCTTTTCCCAAAGGCGTGCGGCTGCGCCTTTACACGCCTTGGCTGATGTGGCGGATTGAGGCCCAGTTCCGGATCGTGATCTCTGGCGTGCGCGAGTGGCGTGGCAACGCCTTGGAGCGCCGGGTGATGGCCAGTCCACTGGAAGCACTGGTGGATCTTCCGTTCGTGAATAAATCCGTGGTGCAGACCTCGATAGACGCCAGTCTTGCCGCGCATCCAAGGTTGTGGCCCCACTTCAGCGCCTATATGGCCCTGCAAGACATCTTCCTGCACCGAAGCCCCGGGGAATGGTCCGGCGCGCTCGAGCAGTGGAGTGCGCAGCACCCCAGCAACGTCCGCCGACCGTATCGCTGGGTTGCCTCGTTGATCCAGCATGCGCTGGACGCGACCCCGCATGTGATCGGCCCGACAGGGGCCGACCGCACCCACGGTGACCTTTATCTCGTCCGCGAGGTGCTCCGGTTGTACTCGCACAAGCGCTCGTTGCAGTCGATCCGGGCGATGCTGCTGTACCAGCCAGACACGCATCGAACTATGCTGCGTCCGGACGACGGCGTCATGATCAGCGCGACAGATCTACACAAACTGTCCAACCGCTTGCGCACGCAGTTGACCGGCTTTGACAGCTCCTGACGGCATGGTTCGCCGTTCCACTTTCCATCCACTTTTTCGAAGGAACTCACCATGCGTCGTCTGCCCGTTTTTTTCCTGATTGATGAGTCCGGCTCGATGCTGGGCGAGCCCATAGAGGCCGTTCGCATTGGCGTACAAACTATGTTGTCCTCGCTTCGGCAGGACCCCTATGCGCTAGAAACCGCTTACATCAGCATCATTACCTTCGCCGAGAACGCGCGTACCGCTGTCCCTTTGACTGAGCTTGTCTCGATCCAGGCGCCGGAGTTCAAAGCTTCGGGACAGACAGCGATGGGCGCGGCGCTGAAGGAACTGGCGCAGGCTATCGACCGTGACGTGCGTAAGAGCTCGCCCGACCAAAAAGGTGACTGGAAGCCGCTCGTGTTCCTGCTGACCGATGGCTCGCCCACCGACAACTTGGACGCGGGCATCGAAGCATTGCGCAAAGTAAAGGTCGGCACCTTCGTCGCCTGCGCGGCGGGTCCGAGTGCCAGCACCGACCATCTGTCAAAGATCACCGAATCAGTGGTCAGGCTCGACACGCTTGATTCGAATGCGGTCAAGAGCTTCTTCAAGTGGGTCAGCTCCTCCGTCTCTACTTCCAGCCAGAAGATTGAAACTGGCGGCCTCGAAGTGAAGGGTCTCAACGAACTTCCGCCGCCGCCGCCCGAAGTTCAGGTCGTCGTCTAACATTCACAACGCAAACAGGGGGAGCAACACATGGGTGTGAGTCTGCAGAAGGGGCAGGGCGTAAGTCTGCGCAAGGAAGAAAACGATCTTGACGAGATCGTGATCGGACTGGGTTGGGATGTGGCTAAGCCAAAGACTGGGCTGCTTGGTGGGCTGTTCGGGCAGAAGCCTGCCGAGTACGACCTCGATGCGATCGCAGTGCTGTTGGGCAAGAACGGCAAGATGTTCATGCCACGCCTCGAGAATGGAGACGTGGTCTTCTACAACAACCTGCAGCACAGCTCTGGCTGCGTTCGCCTGACTGGTGACAACCGCACCGGTGCGGGCGACGGCGATGATGAGCAGATCATCGTGCGCCTGAACGCACTGCCGCCGGATTACGACCGTATTGTCTTTATCGTTGCCATTTACCAAGGCGCCGCAAACAAACAGAGCTTCGGTGAGGTGGAAAACGCCTTCATCCGTGCTGTCGATCGCCGCGGCAAGGAACTTGTGCGCTTCAACATCAGCGGCAACGCCGGCTTCTCGGCCTACCGCTCAATGATGTTCGCGGAAGTTCAGCGCGAAGGTAGCGGTTGGACGTTCCGTGCGATCGGCCAGCCGCACACGACCGACAAGTTCGTGGACCTACTGCAGCAGTTTGTTTGAGGCGTACGGGCATGAGTGATCGTCGCCTCCCCATCTACTTTCTCGCCGACACCTCCGGATCCATGCGCGGAGAGCCGATCGAGTCAGTCAACATTGGCCTGAGGTCAATGGTGGCTGCCCTTAGGCAGAACCCCTACGCGCTGGAGACGGTGCATCTTTCGATCGTCACTTTCGATTCCGAGATCAAGGAAGTTCTGCCGCTCACGGCAATCGAAACAGTGGCCTTACCCGAAATCGTCTGCCCCCAGTCTGGAGCGACGCTCATCGGCGCAGGGCTCGAGTTCATCGTCGAGAAAGTGCATCGCGAGGTCCGCCGGAGCAGCAGCGACAACAAAGGGGACTGGCGTCCTCTGCTGTTCGTTCTTACCGATGGCAAGCCCACGGACGTGCTGGCCTACAAGGAAGTCGTTCCAAGAATTAAGGCCTGCGGCTTCGGCAACATCATCGCGTGCGCGGCCGGCCCCAAAGCCGACGCAGAGAGCTTGAAGACCTTCGCCGATAAGGTAGTCAGCCTTGACACCATGGACGCGCACTCGTTCGCGAGCTTCTTCCAATGGGTTTCCACGGCGGTGACCGCCGGAAGTAGCAGCGTCGGTGCCAGCAGCACCGGCGTCGAGTTGCCGCCGCCGCCGCCCGAAGTCCAATTCGTCGTCTGATCCGGCCATCACCGAAGGAGCACCTATGCGCCGCCTGCCTGTCTTCCTCGTCCTCGACCTGTCCGAGTCAATGATCGGTGATGACCACCGTCGGCTCCAGGAAGGGATGACCGATCTCATCTCGACCCTCAAGACCGATCCCCAGGCACTAGAAACGGTCTACCTCAGCGTGATCGGTTTTGCCGGCCAGGCGCGCACGCTAGTGCCACTCGTGGAACTGCCGTCCTTCTTCACCCCGCGCCTGCCGGTCGGTTCGGGCACCAGTCTTGGACGTGCCATGACGCACCTGATGGACCAGATCGACGTCCAGGTTCGTAAGACGACCACGGAACAGAAGGGCGACTGGAAGCCGATCGTCTATCTCATGACCGACGGCAAGCCCACGGACGACATAGACGCGGCCGTGGAACGCTGGAACAAGGGTTACGCCTCGCGTGTGCAGCTCATCGCGGTGGGCATCGGTCGCTACGCCAGCTTGGACACGCTGCGTCGGTTCACCGAGTCGGTGCTGACCTTCACCAATGGCGGCGACCAGGATTTTAAGAAGTTCATCCGCTGGATCAGCCAGTCGGTGTCGGTTCAGAGCCGGAGCGTCGGCATGAGCGGTGCCGCGGAACTGCCACTGGCCACTTTCGATGAGTCATTCCTCAAGAAGATGGAGCACGCCGCCTCGCAGATCGCGCAGGACGAGGACTTCGCGATCGTCCGCGGCACTTGCGCCAAGAGCAAGCTACCGTACTTGATGAAGTACGAGCGCGCGCCGGCGCATATCCGGACCCAGCACATCGCCTTCGAAATCGCCCCCTACTCGCTCTCGGGAGTGTTCCCGGTCGAGAAGGACTATGTGGAGTGGTCCGAGAGCAATGCCATCGAAGGCAGCATCAACAGCGATCAGCTAATGGGGTCGCCAGGCTGCCCGCACTGCGGCAATCCGATCGGCTTCGCCATGTGCAACTGCGGCGCGATTATGTGCCTCAGTGGCCCTGGTTCGGCCACCTGTCCCGTGTGCAACAAGGAAGGGCACTACGGTTACAGCGAAGGTCCGGGGTTTGATGTCACCCGGGCGCGAGGCTGAGCATGTCAATCAAGAACCCGGCCTCCAATAACGAACAATTGCTGAGCCTTGCGTTGATAGCGGTCGTGCAACGGACCGCCCTGCGCTGTGACGCCGATTTTCTGTTTGACTTCGCCCGTATCCCAAGTACGGCGGCGCTAGCCGAACAGTTCCTGGCGCAGCTTGAAGTGGCACTGCGCGCGCACTTGAATCCCGATAACACTGCGCTCGCCATCGTTGCGACGGCCACCGGGGCGACCGAGAGCGTACCGGACCAACTCGAGCCGAGGCTGATGGTGGATCCGATGACCGCTGCGCCTGTGTCCGGTCCTCAAGGACAGCAAAACCTGGCAGCAGAAGCCACGAGCGATGCGGTCGTGTGGACACCGCCGAACCTCATTGTTGAAGCGACCAATTCAGTACGCGTCGGAAGCGTCGCTGACGAGGGCAAGCCTGCTGAGGTGGCTGCTACATCCGCGGACGGGGCGGAAGCGCTGGACGCTACTGCCTCCACCGAGCCATCGTCCTTGCCGGACCCGACATCTTCGACGTCCACGCCGACACAGGTGACCGCGATGCTGTCGCAGATGTCGAAGACCACGCGAAGCTACCCTGCCATTCGCTTCCAGTTGCCCAATGCGAAGGAAGGCCAGCCGTTCGATGGACGTCCGATGCCCTCGCCGTCGGTACCCGTCATCATCAGCGGCGTCACCTTTCCGCCGGACTTGGGTCTTTCCTTGGATGAGCTCGGCCAGCGGATCGTCGGCACGCCGACCAAGTCGGGCGAATTCGTTCTGGAGATCGAATATCGCTTCCCAGACGAACCGGAACATTCCGTACGCGGTGCCAACACGCTTTTGACGATCACCCCTGATCCGCGCTTGCTCTGGAAGGATCTACCTTCCGATCAAGCCGTGCCGTTCTGGAAACCCGATCGCGACTGTGCGCGACTGGAAGATGGCCAGGCACGCTTGGTCGCCGCTAGCCAGCGTGGACGCTCACACGCACACAAGGGCACCTGCCGGGATGACGACTTCTTCATCGGCACCTCCAACGGCTGGCGCATCGCGGTGGTCGCCGACGGCGCCGGCAGCGCGAAGTACTCGCGGCGTGGCGCCCAGCTTGCGGCGCGAACCGCGGGTGAGTTCATGGCCAAGGCGCTGCTCGAGGACGCCGACCTGCTGGCCGCTGCCGAACACGCGGATCAAGGTCCCGCCGACGTCCGCACTCCTCTCGGGAACGCCATCTACAAGGTTGTCGGCTACGCCGCCCATGCGGCGATGAAGGCCCTGCACGAGGAGGTCGTGCGCGGCGGCGAGCGCGGACTGCCCGTCGCGCTGTCCGATCTGAACACCACGCTCCTGGTCGCCGTCGCGCGCCCTCTCGGCGGACGTACCGTCATTGGAACCTATACCGTCGGCGACGGTGCTGTCGGCGTCCTGAGTGGCGGCGACCGGGTCACGCTGGGCGGCGTGCCGGATGGCGGCGAGTTCTCCGGTGGTACCCGTTTCCTCGCCAACGCCTATGTACAAGGCGACGAGTTGGCCACGCGCACGCGTGCCTTCGTCCTCGACAAGGTGGAAGCCATCGTGCTGATGAGCGACGGTGTCAGCGATCCCAAGTTCAAGAGCGACCGCGCGCTGGAAACGCGCGAGGCCTGGGACACGCTGATGCTGGACATCACCGCCGAGACGGGCTTCGACGTGGTCGCGCCGGGCCTGGCCGAGGGCCTGGAAGCGCGCCTGCTGGACTGGCTGGGCTTCTGGGTGCCCGGCGAACACGACGACCGAACCATCGCAATCATCTGGTGACCGCCATGGCAGCAGCAGTGGTAAGACTCAAGACGCACAACGGGCAGGACGTGGCCTTCGTCGACGAAGTCAAGGGCCAGGGCGGGATGAAGGATGTCTACTTCTCGCCTAACAAGGACTACGTCGTGGCCTTCTTCCGCGACCGCCAGGACCCGGTCGCGAAGGAACGCCTGATCCAGATCACCGACACCTACCGCGACCGCATCTACAACCAGGAGGGCGGTGCGTACTGGAAAGACCTTTATTGCTGGCCGACCGCGGTGGTGGAACACCAAGGTCGACTCGGAGTGGTCGCGCCGTTTTACAGTCAGAATTTCTTCTTCGCCGTCGGAAGCCGCAACGGCGACAGCCTCGGAATCAAGGGCAAGGAGAAGGAAGGCAAATGGTTCGCCAGCGCCCGCAATCGCAACACGTTCATTGATCCACGAGAGCTAGGCGACTGGAGCACGCATCTCAGGATCTGCCTGATGATCGCCCGCTCGGTGCGTCGGCTACATGCCGCGGGTCTCGCCCACTCCGACCTGTCCTACAAGAACGTGCTCGTGGATCCATCGCGCGGCGGCGCCTGTGTGATCGACATCGACGGCCTGGTGGTGCCTGGCAGGATTCCACCGCAGGTGGCGGGCACACCGGACTTCATTGATCCGCTGGTGATGATGACCCAGAAGCTGCCACTAGCTGATCCTAAGCGGGTGCTGCCGAGCATCCGCACCGACCAGCACGCACTGGCAGTACTGATCTACATGTACCTGCTCTACCGGCATCCGTTGCGAGGCCCGAAGGTCCACGACCAAGATCCGCAGCGCGACGAAGAACTGACGATGGGCGAACGCGCCCTGTGGATCGAGCATCCCTCTGATACGTCCAATCGTATCCGTCCCCAGGATCTCCGCCCAGCCCAGCTGCCTTGGGGTGATCCAGCCAAGATCTCCTATAAGGTAACCGGGCCGTACTTGGCGCCACTGTGCGAACGAGCGTTCATCACCGGCCTGCACACGCCTGCACAGCGTCCTACGGCGGACGAGTGGGAGTTCGCTCTGGTGAAGACTGTCGACCTGCTGCAGCCGTGCTCGAACACCAGCTGCGAGCAGAAGTGGTATGTCTTCGATAACACGACTTCGCCGCGCTGCCCGTTCTGCGGCACGCCCTATCACGGCTCGCTGCCGGTTCTGAATCTGTACTCCTCCCACAAGGAGGGTTCGTACCGCCCTGACAACCATCGCCTCATGGTTTACAGCAATCAGTCCCTTTTCGCTTGGCACATGTTCAAGAACGTTGCCCCGAACGAAAAGCTGCCCGAAGGCAGGCGTAAGCGGCTGGGCTACTTCGTCCTGCACAATGGAAAGTGGTGGCTCAAGAACGAAGCCATGCCAAATTTATGGGATGCGACTCAGAAGGCGCAGGTTCCGGTGAATGGTCAGATTGAGCTGACTGAGGGCAGCCAACTCCTCAACAAGGAAGCCGATGGCCGCCTGATCGTCGTACAGATGGCGCTGAGTTAGAGCAGACCAATGCCCGGCACCTGTTGGTAGCGCACGCCGGGCTCTCGGCTCTTAGGCTAGGGGAAACTCAAGACATAAGGCGTTAGGCCGCTATGTCGCAATCCAATTACTCACTCTTCAAGCGCGATCCAGGCTTCTCGGACGCAGAACCGAACGAAATTCACGCTCTGTGCGAGAGGCTTGGAGTTTTTCAACGGAATAGGCCGGCAGCAGACCGCGCGGTGAGACGCCGGCTTCCGTCCGGACTAGGCGTGCACAGCGTGCTGGAGTCGAAAGCCACATGGCCGAGACCTCTGTGACACATCCGACTGTCACAGAATCTGTCACAGGCTGAAATGGGCCGGTTGAGCGCGCGCAACGGGGCGGGCAACGGGCAGTCAATATTCGCAGTGAAATGGCAAAAAAGGTTCATCTCCCAACTCCGGGGAATGCCGCCCGGATCTTGAGGAAGAAGTAGGCGTCGTCGCGGAAGCCGTAGGCGATGCGCTTGATGACCTTGATGCGGTTGTTGATGCCTTCGACGAGGCCGGTGTGCATCGGCCAGCGCACCCGGCTGAGGATGCCGCGCCAGTAGGGGCGCAGGCACTTGGCAAAGTGCATCAGGGCCGGGATGCCACTTTCCCGGGCGTGACGCAGCCACTGCGTCCAGGCGCGCCTCCAGGCCCAGGCGGTCGGTACCGTCCATAGTGCCTTGAGCTGCTCCTTCATTACGTAGACCGCCATCAGCGACTGGTTGGCGGCCAGTACCTCGTCCAGTCGCACCTGCTCGGCTTCCTTGAGCTGCTCCGGGTTGCGCAGCAGGATCCAGTGCGCGCGCTTGACGACCTTGCGGGCCGGCTTGTCATGACGCAATCGGTTGGCAGCATCCACGCGCACGCGGCCGATCACTTCCCTGCCGTACTTGGCGATGACATGGAACAGGTCGTAGACCACCCGGGCGTTCGGGCAGTGCTGGCGCACCTCCAGGTCGTAGGCCGTGTTCATGTCCATGGCCACGGCCTCGATGCGTGCGCAGCGCGCAGGCCCGAGCAGATCGAAGAACGGCCGTACCTCGGCGCGGGAGCGGCCACGTCCCACCCACAGCACCCGCTTGCGCTCTGCGTCGACCACCACGGTGGCGTAGCGGTGGCCCTTCTGGATCGCGAACTCGTCCATCGCGAGCCGGCGTACGCCGTCCAGATCCACCGGACCCAGGCGACGCTCCAAAGCCCGGAAGTCGATGGCCTTGGCGGTCTTCCAGTCGATGCCATGCCAGCGGGCGGCATGCAGCACCGAGGTCACCGCGCACAGGCGGGCGACGCTGTCGGCCAAGCGCCGGGTCACCCGGCAATGGGGATCCAGCCACTCAAGGCGCTCCAGCCGCGGCCCGCAACGCGGACAAGCCAGTCGCAGGCGCTCGACGTGCAGCTCGACCGGGGCCCCGAACACCGGCAAGTCGCGTATCCGCCGCAGCGTGCGGTCGTGGATGGCCGCAACGACCTCGCCGCAGCCGCTGCAGCGACGAACTTCACCAGGCGCTGGCCTCAGCTTCACTGCCAGCCAACGACGCTCGCCGCGCTGCTCGTGCCACCACGCCTCAACCCGATACCCCACCCAGCCTCCCAGCTGGGCAATACAATCCCCGTCGGCCACGGCCGACCCCCGGTTTGTTGACTCGACAACTGCAAACTAACCGGGTCGGCCGTGCGCCTCTCCCTCAGATGGGAGAAGAACCAAAAAACCCGCGATTGGCGCAGGCTTCTTTCGGCTGCAACGCATTGATTTAAAAAAGAAAATCTGGTGGCTATAGGTGGACTCGAACCACCGACCCCGTCATTATGAGTGACTTGCTCTAACCGGCTGAGCTACATAGCCAGATTTCAAATTGTAGGACTACGACCCCAGCATTATGAGTGCTGTGCTCTAACCGGCTGAGCTACATAGCCCCGCGAAGAACCGCGAATTATTCACGGATCGCGCAGTTCCGTCAATCCGCGCATCGCACGCTTGCCGTTCGCGCAAGCGACGTGGCAGAGTCGGTCGCAGTGAATTTGCCGGAGTCCGATCGTGATCGATCCGGACGGCTTCCGCCCCAACGTGGGCATCGTGCTGATGCACGAGGATGGTCGGGTGTTCTGGGCACGCCGCGTGCACCGGGACGGTTGGCAATTCCCGCAGGGCGGGATGAACACCGACGAGACCCCGTTGGAAGCGATGTATCGCGAGCTGCGCGAGGAAACCGGCCTGCTGCCGGATCACGTCGACGTGCTTGGCGCCACCCCGGGCTGGCTGCGTTACCGGCTGCCGCCGCGGGCGGTGCGCCGCCATGACCGGCTGGTCTGCATCGGCCAGAAGCAGGTCTGGTTCCTGCTTCGGTTCAAGGGTGCCGACGCCGACCTGCGCCTGGACCTGACCGACAAACCGGAATTCGACGGCTGGCGCTGGGTCGATTTCTGGTACCCGATGCAGCACGTGGTGACCTTCAAGCGCACCGTGTACGCGCGCGCGCTGGACCACCCGGCGCCGTTCGCACGGGCGGTCGCGGGGGTGGTGGCGGTGCCACCGCCAGCTGAAGGGCTGTTGCCGCCGATGCACGCCAGCCTGCGCCGCCGCGGCTGAGCCCGGCGCCGGCCTAAGCGGTTGATTTGATTGAAGCTGAATGGCGGGAGACCGTTCGTCGGTTCGATGTTGCATCGCAACATAGCGGCGCATATGCTGCACCGCACAAACCCGGCAACCCCTGCCGGAACAAGCAGGAGACCCGCCATGTACCAGTTCAACGAGCAGTTCACCAAGTCCACCGCCCAGTTCGCCGACGTCGCCGCCAACGTCAACCGCCTCGCCCTGGAGAATGTCCAGAACGCGTTCGGCCTGCAGCTGGCCGCGATCGAAGAGAACGCCACCGCCGCGTTCGCCTTCATCGGCGAGCTGACCAACGTGCGCGATTTCGACGGCCTGAAGGCCGTGCTGCCGAAGGGTGCCCAGATCGCCCGCACCAGCACCGAGCGCAGCCTCGGCACCGCGCAGGAAGTGTTCGCCAACACCATCAAGACCAACGAAGCCATCGGCGCGCTGGCCAGGGGCCAGTCCGAGAAGGCCACCGCCCAGGCCCAGGCCGAAGTGGAAAAGGTGACCAAGGCCGCGTCCAAGGCCAAGTGACCCCCGCGGGCGGAACGCTCCCCTCCATCCGCCCCGCGAACCCGGCCCCGCAGCGCAAGCTGCGGGGCTTTTTCGTTGCTGGCTGCAGGACATACCCTGCCGTCGGTCACGATTGCGTCCCACTCGCTTTCGGGCGCAGAATATTGGACCAGTCGGTTCAATAACATCCCGCAGTAGCAGAGGCCACCATGTCGAAACCGTCCCCGAAGCGCCCGCCGAATCCCACCTTGCGCTGGGTGCTGATGCTGGCCGGGGTCATCGTCGTGTTCGGCGGGGTGTTCGCGGTCAAGGCGTTTTTCGCCAAACAGACCGACAACTTCTTCGACAACATGCCGCAGCCGGCGGTGGCGGTCAGTTCCGCGGTCGCGAAGGTGCAGCGCTGGAGCGATGACGGCGAAGCGGTCGGCACCTTCGTCGCGGTCAACGGCACCGACGTCACCACCGAAGCGGGTGGCGTGGTGCGTTCGATCGCGTTCGAAGCCGGGCAACCGGTTGCCGCCGGCACCGTGCTGCTGCGCCTCAACACCGCCAACGAACAGGCCACGCTGGATGCGCTGGAAGCATCCGCCAGGCTTGCCCGCGTGCAGGCCAACCGCTGGCAGCAACTGGGCAAGGAAAAGCTGGTCTCGCTGGACGACGTGCAAAGCCGGGTCACCGCCGCCGCCACCGCGCAGGCGCAGGTCGATGCCCAGCGCGCGCTGATCGCGCAGAAGACCATCCGCGCGCCGTTCAGCGGCGTGCTTGGCCTGCGCAAGGTCAACCTCGGCCAGTACATCGCGCCCGGCGCGGCCATCGTCAGCCTGCAACAGCTGGATCCGATCCACCTCGACTTCAGCCTGCCGGAACAGCGGATGGGCAAGCTGGTCGAAGGCAGCGCGGTCCGCGCCGGCATCGACGCCTTGCCCGGCCAGGTGTTCGAAGGCCAGGTCACCGCGATCGAGCCCCAGGTCGACCCCGCAACCCGCAATTTCAAGGCCCAGGCCACCTTCCGGAACCCGGATGGCGCGCTGCGCCCGGGCAGCTTCGCCAGCATCACCTTCGCCCAGGGTGGCGAACGCGACGTGCTGGTGATCCCGCAGACCGCGGTCAGCTTCAACCCCTACGGCAATGCGGTGTTCGTGATCGGCAAGCAGAAGCGCAAACCCGGTGAAACCGACATGCAGGGCCAGCCGCTGAGCGGCGACAAGCTGGTGGTGACCCAGCGCTTCGTCAAGACCGGCGCGACCCGCGGCGACCTGGTGGTGGTCAGCGAGGGTCTCAAGGCCGGCGAGCAGGTGGTGACCAGCGGCCTGCTGAAGCTGCGCAACGACGCCGAGGTGACGATCAACGACAGCATCCAGCCGGCCGCCGACGCGCGGCCCACGCCGGAAAACCGCTGAGATGAAATTCACCGATCTCTTCATCCGGAAACCGGTGCTGGCGCTGGTCGTCAGCCTGTTCATCCTGCTGTTCGGGCTGCGCGCCTTCAGCGAACTGAACGTGCGCCAGTACCCGGAAATGCGCAACGCGGTGGTCAACGTCAGCACCACCTACTTCGGCGCCGACGCCGACCTGATCCAGGGCTTCATCACCACCCCGCTGGAGCGCGAGATCGCCAGCGCCGAGGGCATCGACTACCTGACCTCGACCAGCGCCGCCGGCATCAGCACGATCCAGGCCTACATCCAGCTGGACCGCGACCCGAACGAGGCGCTCACCCAGATCTCGGCCAAGGTCAACAAGATGCGCGGGCAGCTGCCGGCCGAGTCGGAAGCGCCGGTGATCGACCTGCAGCAGGGCCAGCAGATCGCGGCCATGTACGTGTCGCTGGCCAGCGAGACGCTCGACAACAACCAGATCACCGACTACATCACCCGCGTGATCCAGCCCAAGCTGGTCACCGTCGACGGCGTGCAGCGCGCCGACATCCTCGGCGCCGGCACCTTCGCCATGCGCATCTGGCTGAAGCCGGACCGGATGACCGCGTACAAGGTCACCGCCAGCGACGTCTCCAACGCGCTGTCCTCGAACAACGTGCTGGCGGCGGTGGGTTCGACCAAGGGCCAGATGGTCGCGATCGACATGACCGCGCGCACCGACCTGCGCAACGCCGAGGAATTCCGCAAGCTGGTGGTGCGCGAGGAAGGCGGCGCCATCGTCCGCCTGGGCGACGTGGCCGACGTGGTGCTGGGCTCGGAGAGCTACGGCACATCGGTGCGCATCAACGGCGAAGCGGCCACCTTCATGGGCATCTTCGTCGCCCCCGACGCCAACTCGCTGGACGTGATCCGCGAGGTGCGCAAGGTGTGGGATGCCGAAATCGTCCCGCAGCTGCCGCAGGGCATCAAGGCGACCATCCCCTACGACAGCACCGAGGCGATCCAGGACGCGATCAACGAGGTCATCAGCACCATCGTGGAAGCGCTGGTCATCGTGATCGTGGTGATCTTCCTGTTCCTCGGGTCGCTGCGCAGCGTGCTGATCCCGGCGGTGACCATCCCGCTGTCGCTGGTCGGCGCGCTGTTCCTGATGCTGCTGATGGGATTCACCATCAACCTGCTGACCCTGCTGGCGATGGTGCTGGCGATCGGGATCGTGGTCGACGACGCGATCATCGTGCTGGAGAACATCCACCGGCATATCGAGGAAGGCATGACGCCGTTCGACGCCTCGATCCGCGGCGCGCGCGAACTGGCGTGGCCGGTGGTGGCGATGACCACCACCCTGGTCGCGGTGTACCTGCCGATCGGCTTCCAGGGCGGGCTGACCGGGGTGCTGTTCACCGAATTCGCGTTCACCCTGGCCGGCGCGGTGCTGCTGTCGGGGGTGATCGCGCTGACGCTGACGCCGATGATGAGCTCGCGCATCCTCACCTCGCACGACCCCGAGCACCCCAAGAGCCGCCTCGAGAACTGGCTGGACGAGCATTTCGAACGCCTGCGCCTGGCCTACCAGCGGCGCCTGCACGGGGCGATGGAAACCCGTTCGGTGGTCGCCGCGTTCGGCCTGATCGTGCTGGTCAGCTGCGCGTTCCTGTACACCGGGGCGCCGAAGGAACAGGCGCCGCTGGAAGACGAGGGCTTCATCTTCTCGATCGCCAGCGCCGACCCCACCGCCACCCTCGACTACGTGGAGCGCTACACCGGGGAAATCACCCGGATCGCCAAGGGCGTGCCCGAGGTGCAGGACTACTTCCTGTTCAACGGCGGCTTCGGCGGCAGCGGCGGTGGCGCCAGCCCGATGGCGATGGCCGGCTTCGTGCTCAAGCCGTGGAGCGAGCGCACGCGCTCGACCAACCAGGTGCTGCAGCAGGAGCTGCAGCCGAAGATGGCGCAGGTGACCGGCCTGAACGTGTTCGCGCTGGTGCCGCCCTCGCTGCCCAGCGCCGGCGGCGACGGCGGTGGCGGCGAATTCGTCATCGGCGGGGTTGGCGGGCTCGGCCAGCTGGCGGAACTGGCCGACCAGGTCCTGCTGAAGGCGATGGCAAGCAAGCGCTTCATCTTCCTCGACAAGGACCTGAAGATCGACAAGCCGCAGATCGAGGTCAACGTGGACCGCGACAAGGCGGCGACGCTCGGCATCGACATGCGCACGCTGGCCGCGGACATGGCGGCGATGCTGTCCGGCGGCTATTCCAACCGCTTCGCGATGCAGAACCGCTCCTACCTGGTGATCCCGCAGGTGCAGCGCAGCGACCGCCTGAACGCCTCGGCGCTGGAGAATTACTACACCCGCACCCGCGACGGCCAGCTGATCCCGCTGTCCACCATCGTGACCCTGAAGGACAGCACCCAGCCGCAGTCGCTGAAGCGCTTCCAGCAGCTCAACGCGGTGTCGATCACCTTCGCCGCGCGCCCCGGCGTGAGCAAGGGCGAGGCACTGGCGATCCTGGAACAGGCGGCGAAGGACGTCCTGCCGCAGGGCTACAGCGTGGACTACGCCGGCGAGTCGCGGCAGTTCAAGCAGGAAGGCCAGGCCATGCTGATGACCCTGGCGCTGGCGCTGGTGGTGATCTTCCTGGTGCTGTCGGCGCAATTCGAGAGCTTCCGCGACGCGCTGATCATGCTGCTGACGGTGCCGATGGCGATCTGCGGCGCGCTGCTGGCGCTGAACGTGCTGGCGCTGGTGGCCAACGTGCTGCAGTTCGCCGGGATCGAAGCCTTCCCCGGCATGAGCATCAACATCTACACCCAGGTCGGCCTGGTGACGCTGGTCGGCGTGATCTCCAAGCACGGCATCCTGATCGTGGAATTCGCCAACAAGCTGCAGGAGCAGGGCCGCTCCAGGCGCGAGGCGATCGAGGAAGCCACCGGCATCCGCCTGCGCCCGGTGCTGATGACCACCGCCGCGCTGGTGTTCGCGATGATCCCGCTGCTGGTCGCGAGCGGCCCGGGTGCCGCGTCGCGCTTCTCGATGGGCGTGGTGATCGCCTCCGGCATGACCATCGGTACCCTGTTCACCCTGTTCGTGCTGCCGGCGTTCTACCTGTACCTGGCACGCGACCATGAGCACGATGCCGACCACGAAAAGGTGATCGAAGGCGATGCGTCATCGCTGCCACCCCCGGAGCCGCAGCACGGTTGATCGTGGTGGAAGGTTGAAACGAGAACGCCCGGGAAGCCGGGCGTTTTTCTTTTTCAGCCGCGACGAATGCGTGGGCAGTCTTGCCTTGGCGGGGTAGCGTTCGAGCGCGCCATGGGTGAGCACGTTTCGCTGCGCCGCATGCGGCGCAAACGTGCGAACGCACGGCACGAAGTGCCGGGCCGGGCCGCGAAGCGGGCGCGCGGCCGCGCATCGGAGCCGGATGCGGAGCCTAAGCGGCGAACGCTACCCCGCCAAGGCAAGACTGCTGCGAGTCATTCCGCCAGCATCGGTATCCGCAATCGCGATGCAAGCAATGCGGGATCCGGATGCTCCGCATGCGGCAACACGCCCCAGCACGGCGCCGGCAGCCGCCCGCGCAACATCGCGATGTTGTCGTCGACCCGCTCCATGTCCGGATCGACATGCGAGGCGATCCATCCGGCCAGGTGCGCGCCATCGGCGGCGATGGCGCGCGCACTCAGCAACGCATGGTTGAGGCAGCCCAGCCGCAGGCCGACCACCAGCAGCACCGGCAGCCGCAGCATGCGCACCAGGTCCGCCTGCATCAGCGATGCCGACAGCGGCGCGGCCCAGCCGCCGACACCTTCGATGACCACGGCATCGGCGTGGTCCGAGAGGCGCGCATGCGACGCCAGGATCGGCAGCAGCGAGACTTCGACGCCGGCATCACGCGCCGCGAGCTCCGGCGCCAGCGGATGCTCCAGGGCGAACGGGTTGATGTCCGCATAGGCGATCCCGGGTTCGCCCGCCGCCTGCAGCGCCAACGCATCCGCATTCTTCCATTCGCCATCGATGCGCTCGCAGCCGCTGGCCACCGGCTTCATCCCGGCCCCGCGCAGGCCGTGGCCACGCAATGCATGCAGCAGCGCGCAACTCGCAAGAGTCTTGCCGATGCCGGTATCGGTGCCGCTGACGTAGACCGAGAACATCAGCGTGCGTCGCGCTGGTCGGCCAGCGCCTGGATACGCCGGCCATGGCGGATGGCGAGCACCGGCATCGCGATGCCCAGCAGGCCATACATCGCGCCCGGCAGCGCCTGCATCCAGCCGATGTGCGGCGGGATCAGCAGCGCCACCGCGACCGAGGCCGTCGCGCAGGCGATCAGTACCACGTTCAACGCCACCTCGGATGTCGCCGCAAGGCGCTCGGCGGCATCCAGCTGCAATGCCTCCGCCTTGCGCAAGGCATGCAGGTTCATCCACGCGATGATCGCCGCCAATATCGCGAAACCCACGCCGTAGATCACGAAGATCAGGCGGAATTCCAGGAAGCTCTGCACCTTGAATTCGCTCGGCGCCCAGCCGCCGGTGAAGAAGCCCATCGCCGCCGACATCACCATCCGCAGCGGGTAGACGTAGAACAGCGTGGCCGCCACCAGCAGCATGCTGGCGAACACGATCGTGCTGTCTTCCAGCCCGAAGCGACGGCTGAAGCGATGATGCGCCTGCCAGAACATGCCGAGGATCGCGAACCCGGCCAGGAACGCGGGCAGCCGGCGCAAGGCGTCATAGAGCTCGGCGAAGCTGTCCGGCATCGCATCGAACGACACCACCAGCAGCGTCATCGCGAACGCGAACGCGGCGTCGACGAAAGTCTCCAGCCGGGTGACCTGCTCGCCACGCTGGCGCACGCCGCCTTCGACAGGAAGTTTGGACAGGTCCATCGTGTGTTCTCGTGGTTTCAGCGTCGATGTTAACCGTCAGTGCGGGGTTGCTACCTCTCCAAACGCGGGCATGTCACGCGGAAGACTTGCTCGCGACGTTTGGCGCGCCTGTTGACAAACGTAGGTAGCCGGGTTCACTTTTCACTCCAACCATCGCATCGTGGGGGCGAGCATGGGTTTCCGACTGCACCAAATTGTCGGCGATTGAGGCGCCAGTGGCAGTGTCGTGCCTAGTTTTCGCCCGAACCCGGGGTAAGAACGGGACAGAGCGAGGCTCCATTCCCGCTCGGCTAAGACGTCGCATTCCGAATGTCGGGATTGCCGCTCGGCCTGCGGCAGTGTTCTGCGTGAACATGAAATCTGCATTCCGAAAGTCAATTTTCCCGTGCGCCCTGCAGGAAGCGTTTTCCCGCAAGAAGCGGAAATTTCTGAATCCGAGATTTTTGTCACTAGGCATTCTGATCGCCCATTTCTTCTCGCCGCTGTTTAGCAGTGCCCTGCTGCCTGAGCGCGAAAATCAGACATCGGATGAACGCATGCAAGACGAAGCACGATGACGATCAGCATCGCATGCGCGGCCTGCCGCGCACCAAATGAGCGCGGCGCGAGATTCTGCCGTAGATGCGGCACTCCACTGACGCAGGATGTCGCGCCACCGCCGGTGGCAATTGCCTGCCCCACCTGCGGCCAGCCGGTGACCGGCTCGCAGAAATTCTGCCGTGGGTGCGGCCATCCGCTCGCGGCGGTAGCGCCGGGATCGCAGGGCGCCGCACGAAGTGAGCCCGCCCCCGCACCAGCGGCGCAGGCGACAGCAGAAGCGCCCCGGCACCGAGCCGAATGCCGGCATCGGAATCATCGGTATCTGCAACCCACCGCATGCCGCCGCGTCATCCGGAACTACCCATGGGGTCATCGCGGAAATCGACTGCCCCGAACACCCGACGGCGGAAAGTCTTGCCGTGGGCGGTTGGCGTCGGTCTGCTGGTCGCGGTCGGTATTGCAGGGGGCTTGGTGTACACCGGAAAGCTGACGCTGCCGCTCGTCGCTCAACGTCTGGTTCAGGACTATGTGCCCGTGCATGCGCCCGAATTTCAAGTTGGGGACAACAGTAGTTACGAATGGTCTTTTACCCAAGTCGACGGCGGTGTAAATACCTATCTCGTGACCCACAAGGTGATCGATATCCAAAGCGATCAGGTAACCATGGAGATTGCTAAACCACATGCGAAATTTCGGCGGCAGGTATACAACAGGCAAATGAATATCGCTGAAGATTCCCATGACCTGCAGACCTTCAACCCTCCGCTGCGCAACTACGATTTCCCCCTACTGCCAGGCAAGAGCTGGAACGCTACTTCCACCTTAACGAGCAAAGATCATGGGGAAGAAGTTGAAATCGGACGCATCACAGTCAGTGGCGAAGTACTGGGTTGGGAGCATGGAATCGGCCGCCTTAATGGCGTTATCGTGGACGGCTTGAAACTGAAAATTAAAACAGTTATCGAACCCACCGAACCGAGCAGAGTAACGAACGAGCCTTCTGTCAGTACGCGCATGCAATGGCGCACTGAATGGTATGTGCCGTCTGCTGGTCGCAGCGTGGTTGCACGAGAATCATCTGATTGGCTGGATTACAAAAAAACCATACGGCTGGTGAATTTCATTCCCAGCAAGTCAAGCGACACGGAGTAACCGCCATGTTCTGCGCCAACAGTTGCGAAACCGGTCCGTGTTGACCAGATACCGTCCATGACGATCAGCATCACCTGCAATTCCTGCCGCGCCCCCAATGCTCAAGGCGCGAAGTTCTGCCGACAATGCGGTGCGTCGCTGGCAGCAACCACTGCGCCGCCAACGGTCGTGAGTGCCTGTCCGGCCTGTGGTCAGCCGGCGGTGATTGCGCAGAAGTTTTGCCGTGGCTGCGGCGAGCCGCTCGCGGCGATGTCGCAGGACTTGCAAGATGCCGCCGCATTGGGGGCACCTGCCCCCACGCCAGCAGCTCGTCAAGCGGCCACTGAAGGTGCACCCGCGCCGGAGCGCATACCGCCATCGGAACCACCGACGTCTGCGACCCACCGCATGCAACCGCGCTTGCCGGAGATGCCCGCACGGTCGTCGCCCAAATCGAATGCTCCAAAACCCAGCCGGCGGAAGATTTGGCCATGGGCGGTTGCTGGCGGTCTGCTTGCCGCCATCGGCGTTGCGGGCGGGCTGGTGTACACGGGAAAGCTGATGCTGCCGCTCGTCGCTCAACGTCTGGTTCAGGACTATGTGCCCGTGCAGGCACCCGAGTTCCAGGTCGGCGATACCTGGACTTACGAAGACCTGACTTGGCGTTAATCGCCACCCAGAACAATCAACGAAACAACCAGCACTCAGGTAACATCAATCGAAGGCGACCGAATGACGGTTTCATCCTCTGGTTCGCGGCCCCGAGAAAATTTTTCTATGACAAGACACTGAATGAAACCTCATTGAAGGGCGACGACACTATAAATTCCTTCCTCGAGCATGAAGTCATATCCATTTCCGTATGTTCACGCCCATGACTTTCCCCTGCTACCAGGGCAATAAATGGCACAAAATTTCCACCACAATATTTACCTACACACAAACGGTCCAGAACAATGGCAACTGGCATCTCACGGTCACGGGCACGGCTCTGGGTTGGGAACGCGATATTGGCCGACTGGATGGTGTCATGGTGGATGGCCTCAAGCTCAAAATAGAAACCCAGCCTGATGAAACGATCGGCGATCAGGAGCAGAATCCGTGCGAATCACGCGAACGACCACAGGAATGGTATGTGCCTGCCGCTCGGCGGAGCGTGTTGATAAGAAACCAAACCGATTTACTTAATAAAAAAAACCAAACAAGTCGATCTGTCACCACCATACGACTTGTCAATTTTATTCCAACCAATTAACTGATGCGGAGTAAGCGCCATGTTCTGCGACAACTGCGGCCAGCAAAATCCCGACAGCGCACGGTTCTGCACGGGCTGTGGCCGGGCCATGGACGGATCGGCGCCGGCGCCGATGATGTTCGCGGCGGAAGTCGGCAACCGCCTGCGTGGTGCCGTGGAAAAGAACGAATTGCTGACGGTTTACACGGCCGCATTCTATATGGGGGTGCATTCCCTATTCGCGTTGTTCCTCGGAATAATCACGAGCTTGGGGGCCTTTGGCGGAAGCTTCGCATCGGCAAGTCTTGGCGGCTTCGGGGGCGACAAGGTCGTCATGGCGGGCATTGGCGGGTTGATTTTGTCGCTGTTTGGCGCGTACGGCCTTGCCATCGCACGCGGGTTGTTCACGCGCCAGTCCTGGGCGGGCAAGTCCGCCATCCTTGCGTCGATCCTCTGGGCAATCCTGGAATTCGTAGTAATTTTCGTTGCACCGCAAATCTCCGGTCCGATCTTGCTGCTGACCGTACTGCGGGCGGCGGTCTGGGCCGGCATTGGGGCATGCCTGATGCAGCCGTCGGTGAAAAACATTTTGCGCGTGGACTGACGGGTTTTCGGGTTGATTGACCGTACAAGACGCAAAGGGGGGCGCATGGGGAATCGTCTATTGATCGCGGCGGGTTATCTGGGGCTTGTGCTTGGCGTTGCCGGGCTTGCCGCTTGCGACAAGCTGCCCGCCAAGCGGGGCGGCAATGCCGCCAGTGCCGGCTCCGATGCCGTGCTCCAGTGCAGCGTTGACACGTATTGCATGATCAACCGCGCCTGCGATGGTGGGCAGTGCAAGTTGCACAAATCCGGTGGCGTCATTGATGATGCAATGACTGACATGCTGCCCAGCATGACGGCAAGGATATATCCGGTGATCAAGCTGCCGGCCCCGTACAAGGCCCGCAACGACGATTCCGGCTATGGCCTGACGGTGACGCCAAGCACCGGACATTCGGACCGCTTCCTCGAGGGCGAGCGGATCGTCGTGAAGCTGCAGCAGGCCAATTACGACGGCTACCTGTACGTTGACTACTTCTCAATAGACGGCAATGTCGTCCACGTCTACCCGAACTCAGGCGAGCCCGGCAGTGGGCAACTGGTCGCCGCCCACAAGCAATTCGAAATCGGCGCGACCGAGCTGAAATCTTGGACGGTGGCGCCACCGTTCGGGCAGGAGCTGATTACCGTTATCACCTCTCCGACGCCCCTGTACGAAGGCACTCTGGTGGAAGTACAGAACACGTATGACTATCTACCCAGATTGCAGCAGATGCTGGAGGCCAATCAGGGCAACCTCAGCCTGGCGGCCAACTACCTATTAATTCAGACGGTCCCTCGCACTTCGGCACTATCAGGGCCTGCGCCGATGCCCGCCGTTGCCGATTCCAACGACGCAGCATCGCGCCTTCAGGTGAACTCACTCTGCATCGCCAACCACAGCCGAAAAGCAATCGAACGCAGCTCAGATGCGTTCAGCGCGCTCAGGGCTACCAAGACCGGGATCGACCAGGACATCAGGAACATCAATGGTTGCTTCGGCACCACGCCTGACTCTTTGAGGGGGCAAGCATGGGGGCCTGCGCTGGCTGCGCCCATGGCAGTTGCCGTCTGCAATGCCTGGAGGGCCGTCCACTGGCGAGGGACTGCGGCATGACCATCACCATGGCGTGCGCTTCCTGCCGTTTCCCGAATGCGCCGGAGGCGAAGTTCTGCCGCCAATGCGGCGCGCCGCTAGCGGCAAATGCCGCTCCGCCGCAGGCAGGCATCGCCTGTCCTGGTTGCGGGCAACCGGTGGCCGATGGGCTGAAATTCTGCCGCACCTGCGGGCATCAAATCGCTGTGCCGGGGCAGACGGCACAAAGCGCCGCCGCGCCTGCTGCGCAGGCAGCCGCGGCAACACCAGCGCCCGTACACACGCCGCCACCCTCTCGCCCGCGCCCCGTCTATGCGTCGTCAAGGCCGCAAGCGCCTGCCCGGCGACGGAAAGTTTGGCCGTGGGCGGTTGGAGGCGGTCTGCTAGCCGCTGTCGGTATTGCGGGCGGGCTGGTGTACACAGGAAAACTGACGCTGCCATCCGCAGCGCAGCGCATGGTTCAAGATTACGTGCCCGTGTATGCACCTGAGCCTCGCGTCGGCGACACCAGTATTTATGAAGCGTCAGCTGAATTGGTCACGTCCACTAATTATACTAATTATAAAGAAGCAATGAACGAACCCATCACCATCCATGTAACAGCCATCGAGGACGAACGGATAAATTTCAACGTTTCCGGTCGCATTGGAGGCGAACAGCTCGTTTATGACAAGAAATTGAATGCAATTCTATTCAACGGCGACGACGCTATTGAGATGGTTACCAAGTTCGGAGTCGACAGCATATTTCCGTACGTTTACGCCCATGACTTCCCCCTGCGCCCAGGCAAGAAATGGAACAAAACCGGCACACGCACCCTTATCGAAAGAACGAAAGATGGACGAGAACTGACGTCAACCGAAAATCTCACAGTCACCGGAACGGCACTCGGCTGGGAACGCAATATCGGCCGGTTGGATGGCGTGATGGTGGATGGCTTGAAGCTCAGAATTCAAGCTCGAGCAGACTTAATACAATCACCACGATCCTCCGTGCAAATCACGAGAACGAATACAGAATGGTATGTGCCTGCGGCCAAGCGCAGCGTGTTGATACGAAACCAAAGCGACTTCGTTATAGAAAGTGGCACAAGTCGATCTGTCGCTACCATGCGGCTTGTCAATTTCATCCCAACCAATTCAAGTGAAACGGAGTAAGGCCATGTTCTGCGACAACTGCGGGCAGGAAAATCCCGATGGCACGCGATTCTGCGCGAGCTGCGGTCATGCCATGGATGGATCGGCGCCAACACCGACGAGCTCCGGAGCAAGAGCCCACACCCCCATGGGCGGCGTCACGACCAGTGCGTTGCGGTCCCACGTGACGAAATCCTCTAAATCGATATTGGGAGCCCTGTTCTCAGGCTTTGACGTGATGGTCGTCCCCAAAATCATCACGATCATCTATGTGCTGATGATCGCCGCGGTATTAATTGGGGGATTGTTTGGGTTTATCAGCAGCCTCGGGATGATGACGCAAGGCGGAGGCACCGCCGCGTTTGGCTTGCTGTCACTGATCTGCACGGCGGTGTTCACCGTCATTGGCGCCTTGATTTCGCGCATTTTCTGCGAACTTGCAGTCGTGCAGTTCAAGATTCACGAGGCACTGCAGGACATCCGCACGCAAACGGCAAGACAATGAAAGAGACGGACATGCGCCGGATAATGGCTCGTTGGCTCTGGCTTTTGCTCGGCGCTGCCGCGCTTGCCGCCTGCGAGCACAAGCCCGCAGCCCCCGGCGAGATGGTTCGCGCGTCGAATGAAGCCGTGCAGCAATGCTCCGTTGACACGGATTGCATGATCAACCGCGTCTGCGATGGCGGACAGTGCAAGATGCGCAGCGACACCGCCGCGACGGTGCACCCGTCTCCGAACACACCCGCCACGCCAGAAAGCGACCATGAGGTGGGTGTTGATCCGGACGTAGCTCCATCACCGGATGCCGCAGACCCCGCCTACCCGGCAGGCGCGCAAGCTGTGGTTGGTGAGGTGCAGGCCGATGACACCGGAGGGTTGGCGGCGGAAGCGCTGGAACAGGAGCGTATCCGGCTGGAACGCGAGCGCGTAGCCGACGAGAAACGCCGACTCGAACGCGAACGTCGCGAGCTTGAACGCCAGCGCAAGAAGATCGCCGAACAGCGTGCGGCGGAGCAGCAAGCCCGCGAGCGCGAAGAGCAAGCGCTTGCGCGACGGCAGGCAGAAACCGCAGATGCGCTCTACGAAAGCAGGCGCAGTGATTGCCGCAAGGGGTTCTTCGGCAGTGCCTGCCGCAAGCGCATCCGCGAACAGGTATGTGCCGGGCATTGGTCGCCGAATCCGCCTGATGGTTATTCGACCTGCAAGTTGAAACAGCCGGTCGTCACTATCGAAGCACGCAGGATGTAATTGTACCGTTCGCTCTCGCAACCGTATTTAACGAAGGAGAATCCATGAAAACCAAGCACTCAATGATCATGGCAGCATTTCTTCTCGCGGCAATGTCTTTAATACTACAAGGCTGCGCCGGAGCTGACGGGCATGAGTTCACAGGACAATGGCAGAACGTCAAGGACCCCGCAGATCTCGTCACGATTGCTAAGGAGGGTGATCAGTTCATCGTGACTACGAGTCGCGGTGAAAAAGTAGTACCCGTATACGACAAATCCCAAAACCTCCTGCGCATCCAGCGCGGCTCATTCGGCGAGCTTGTGATTTCACACAGAAAGCAAACGGACACCCTGATGGGCGAAGGCGATGAATACCAGAGAGTCAAATAACATCTGATAAGCCGGCGTGCTGCGGACGTTGGTCGCCGAATCCGCCGCCTGGTAATCGAACTGCAAATCGAAATACCCCGTCATACCCGTCGGGTCACAGGGGCTCGTCATGCAAGAAAAACACCGTTCGATTCGTCATTGGTTCATTGCGATGTCGCTCGTCGCCGCTTCGGCAATTTCCGGTTGCCACCAGGGATTGCCGCAGATTGCGCACGAACAGATATTCGATAAATCTCGATTCTCCGATCTCATTCAGATGAATTTGCCGAACGAGGACAGTCGGGATTTCCTGAAATCTGTATGCACGACCGAGTTTGGCATGAAGCCTTTGCATCTCAACAGCGCAACCCAGCACGGCAATCCGCACCTGGTTTCCTATTTGATGCAAAACAATTACGCCGAGATCCAGGATGCGGTCATCCATAGCAGATACGGAAATGAAGGCATCAAGTTTTTCTTCTACACCAGCAAGTTCCATGAAAACCCCAACATGGTGGACAACGGCGGGCGGAGCGACATCGGAGGAAGCCGCCACACATGGAACCTTGGCAGGCGCGCCCTCAAGAACATCACCTATACCAACAGATACAAAGCCGCACCAATGGGCGTCCCGCTTGAAATCATCGGGATAACCTTCAATTACGGCATCGAATGGACTGCCCCGGAGTTCTCGGATGCCGGTGGCAGCTACGAAGGAAAAGCCCAGGTCTATCTGGATCCGAACGATGGGCAATGGAAAATCGAGCAGCTCAACCTTTCGGACAACGGCAGCGATGAGTTCTTGCAGCTTCTGAAAGCGCGATACCCGGCCTACGACAGGGATGCGCCATCCGGCATGGACGGGTGCGCGCAGTACGCGGACATCATCGAAGCGCGGCGCGCGCACGAGGAGCGGAAGCGCGTTGCCGGCATACCAACCACGGTTGTGGGCACATACTCGTTCGAGCAGTCTTATTCCATTTCCAAATCCAAGATGCTGCCGGTCGAACTCACCATCACGGATGCAAGCATTGTGACTTCCGAGGCCTTTGCGATCTTTTTCCCCGATCAACGTACCAAGAACGAATATTTTTTCTCGCAAATTCAACGCCCATACGACGTGGCGGGCACTCAGAATGGCTACGTTTTCGTCGGAAAGAAGTTCGATACGGTCGCCCAGAGCGACCACCAGCAAATGATCGCCGACGCCAACAATGCGTTCGAGGCCTGGAAAGCAAAAAACGCCCAACTGATCGCGGAGTGCCCAGATTCAAAAACCTGGGGATGCGTGGACTAACTGCCCCATGACCTCGCCTCATCACCCTAGCCCGTAAAGAATCAGACCATGCAATTATCAGATCGTTGGGTTGGACTCTTGCTCGTCGCCTCCGCGCTCGCCGCCTGCGACAAGCTGCCCACAAACCTCGATGGCGATTCCACCAGTTCCGGCGCGGATGCCGTGCTTCAGTGCAGCGTGGATACGGATTGCATGATCAATCGCGTCTGCGATGGCGGGCAATGCAAGGTTCATGAACACGGAGAGGTGGGTACGAACCGCACAGTGACCGTGCCTTCGAATACAGCGAACGAAACGGTTGCTATTCCGCAACCCAATATCCAGGTTCCGATCCAGGAAGTGTTCGCCAGCTTCCCGTGCTCGGACCTGAAGATCGATGCGGTCGACGAGGACAAGGGCTCGATCAAGGTCTCCGGCTATGTCTCGCGGGCGGATGACGTGTCCGCGGTCAAGCAGCGCATCGACGGCATCGAGGGCGTGAAGTCCTCGACCGCCGACGTGTAGCTGCGCATCTGGCCGCACTGCGAATTGGTGCAGCTGCTGGCACTGCACAAGGCACGCAACGGCGACAGCGGTTATGGACTGACCATTATGCCCAGCACCGGCCACTCGGACCGTTTCATCGAAAGCGAAAACGTGATCGCCAAGCTGGTGCAAGCCAATTACGACGGCTACGTGTACGTGGACTATTTCACCGTGTCCGGCCAGGTCGCGCACATGTACCCGAACATCGGCGAGCCGAATAGCGGCCGCCTGATCCGCTCCAGCGAGCAGTTCGAAGTCGGCGCCACGCCCAGCAAGACCTGGACAGTGGCGCCTCCGTTCGGCCAGGAGCTGATTACCGTGATCTCGTCGCCGACGCCGCTGTACCCGGAACCTTTGCCCGAAATCCAGACCGCGGAGGAATATCTGCCACGCATGCGGCAGATGTTTGAGGCCAACAAGCGCAACGCCAAGCTGGCCGCGACCTACCTGTTCATTCAAACGGGGCCTGAGCTATGAGCCCGCTCTACATGGTCGAACGCGCGTTTTCGGTAATTCGCGACATATTCACCCGGGTCGCTACCTGTACCGGCCGGTCGCTGATGGCGCCAAGAGTCCATGGCTCAAGCGGATCGTGCTGACCCTGCTGCTGTTGCTGGTGCTGGCTGGCCTGGTGTTCCTGGCCTTTGCCATCTTGCCGCAAGTGCCGATGCGGTTCTGGCAGGTGCTGGGCATCTGCGTGATGGCCGGCGTGGTGTTGTGGTGGTTTGCAACTGGCCGCCGCAAGGCCTCGCTCAAGGGACGCACGCGCAAGCGCATGGGCGACCTCGGACCGGGCAATGCGGAGGACGAGAAAGAGCCCCCGCAGAAGATGACCGCGGCGATCGAGGAGGCCAAGCGCACGATCGCCCGTTCGCCGGCCATCGCCAAGGGACGTACGCCGCTGTACCGGATTCCGTGGGTGATGTTCATTGGCGACCAGGCGGCGCAGAATTCCGTGGGTGATGTTCATTGGCAACCAAGCGGCGGATGTCGATGGCCTGTTGCGCGCCGGCTGCGAAGTGTCGCCATTCCCGCCGCCCGATAGCGACGAGATGAACGCCAACAATGCTTTCGAGGCCTGGAAAGCAAAAACGCCCAACTGATCGCGGAATGTCCGGATTCAAAAACCTGGGGATGCGTGGACTTACTGCCCCATGACCTCGCCTCATCACCCTAGCCCGTAAAGAATCAGACCATGCAATTATCAGATCGTTGGGTTGGACTCTTGCTCGTCGCCTCCGCGCTCACCGCCTGCGACAAGCTACCCGCAAGCATCGGCGGCGATGCTGCCAGAGCCAGCCCGGATGCCGTGCTCCAGTGCAGCGTGGACACGGATTGCATGATCAATCGCGTCTGCGAAGGCGGGCACTGCAAGGTGCACGGAACCACGGAAGTGATTGGTCAACCTCATGCAGGCGAACGCGGAGCGAATTACCCTCAACAAAACGAGGCCGCATGCCTTGCGGAGTTTGAAGCTTATATGGACTTGGCAGAAGCGGCGGTGTTGTCGCACGCCCCGATACCGCCTCCCCCGAACAAAACCTGCCCTCTAGCGCCCCCTTTGACTGCAGAACAGGTCATCGTTTATCTGATCCGTAAAGCCGAAGGTGCCTGTCAGGAGGAAGCCAAGGCCTACATGAACTCGGCCGTGGCCGCCGCCATGTCGGACATGTCCATCCCGGCACCGCCGAACGAGCGCTGCACGGCACCAACGACTGCGCTGCATCTGGATCAGGTCAACCATGGCGCGGACATCGAATTTGTCCCCAAGTCCCCCGGTGTTGCACGCATCCATTGCAATGCCTCGAATGCGACCTGTTCTCTGAGCCAAACGGGCAGTGGCAGCAATCCACCGATGGCACCCATCGCCGAGTCGGCAGTGTCAACCATGGCTGCGGCGATGTCACCGGACCAGCTACGCAGGGAGGCCGCTAAGGCCTATGCGGAAAACCGCCTGTACGCGCCGGCCGGCAACAACACGCTGGAGTTCTACTTGGCCCTGCGCGACAAGCAGCCGGACGACGTCGGCGCATCCAGCGCGCTGATCGACGTGCTGCCGATGACAGTAGTCGCCGCCGAACAGAGCATTGTTCGCAAGGACTTCGCCGAGGCCAAGCGCTTGGCGGCGTTGATCGAGAGAGTCGATGGGCGACACCCGATGCTCCAACGCCTGAAGGACAACATCGTCGCGCACGAGGCGCGCTCCAATACTGCGAGCACAGCCAGCGCCGTATCTCCAGCAACAAGCACCCGCCCGCTGAACGCCGCGCCTAAGGTGCAGTTCGCCCCCGCACCGGACTACCCTCCGGAAGAACGCAGCAAGGGCATAGCGGGAACGACCGTATTGACGCTCACTCTGGATGCCAAGGGCATCGTATGGGAGGTCGAAGTGGCGAAATCAAGCGGCAACCGCAATCTCGACCAAGCTGCAGTCAATGCTGCGCGACAATGGCGCTTCAGCCCTCGCATCCAAGGCGGTGCGCGTATCGCAAGCCGCATTCACGTACCGATTACGTTCCGGTGACGCTGATGCCGGCCAGTGGCACTGCAGGATCAAAGGCAGGCACTGCATGCGACCATCATTGCCTTGCCCGTCTTGCTTCAGTTTTTTTGTGAAGCCCTTCCTGTTCATAGTGTGTTTTGTCGTCGCGCTGACGTCGCCAATCTTGACGCAAGGCAAGGATTTATCCCAAGCGATCGGATATCGAGACAAAGTGACTGCGGACGGGGCCACATTCGTATTTCCGTTGCGTCCAGAAACGATGAAGGAGGGGTTTTGCCACGGCTGGAAAACAAACGCCTGGGTCATGGTGAATTATGAGTGGCGCGTAATAGTGCGCAGTGGCAAAGAATCCCAGTCATTCGGATACAGCCCCCTGTTCTTCTGGGCGAACGAAAAATTATGCAGACAAGGGGACTTGGGGCCTGTGCTTGAGGCGGCCAACTGTTTCAGATCGGACTTCCAACCTCAGATGTCTTGCCGAATCAGTGCTGACAAAACGATGTTGACGATCACGCTCGACTGGACAGGACGTGATTACAAGGGGCAGATCGCTCGACTATTACTGGAGCAACCTGAGTCAGTGACGTTCGAGGCCGGACCAAAGGCACCCACATACTATCGCTACGGAGCCACGGCGCCTCCGCTCCACACAATTTCATTCGACGTGCAAGTCGAGTATGCGCTGTCCAATTCCACACATGCATATGGTGTCTGTGGCTCTGGCTGGAGCACTGCCCTTGTCCCGGACCACGTCTGTTTCAACGGATTGGGCATCAGAACCCCCTACGAGCATTGCGGGTTGCCAGCTATCAATCACAAGGTCGATTTCACGGCCGCGTGCTCCAGACACGATGCGTGCTATGGGATAAGAGGTGCAGCCAAGTCCGACTGCGATGCAGGTTTGTACAAGGATCTCAAGCAAGCCTGCTTTTCCCAACTACCTGATTCTGATTCCGACCGAATGCAACGCGCCTGCATAGAAACCGCGCTGCAATTCAACGACGTCGTTCGCGGACAAGCTACACGTCGTCTCGATCTCTGGTTTGTTACTGGGCATGTTCAGCAAGTACCCTTCACGGGGAAATCCGGGTGCAATGCCTACATCGATGCCCAGAAGAGGGCTGGCAATAACACCCCCAATTGTCTGACCGGAACTGATGGCGGTGACAATTCTTGGTAAAGAATCGGCAGTTGCTACACTGCGGCCATGAGTTTCTCGACCAGTGCCCTGACCGGCAGCACGCCGGAGCAATACGCCCAGTTGCTGGAACAGGCGCGTGGCCTGCTCCATGGCGAACGCGACCGCATCGCCAATGCCGCCAACCTGTCGGCGCTGGTCTACAACGCCCTGCCCGGCCTCAACTGGGTCGGCTTCTACTTCTTCGACGGCCACGAGCTGGTGGTCGGTCCGTTCCAGGGCCTGCCGGCCTGCGTGCGCATCCCGCTGGACAAGGGCGTGTGCGGCGCGGCCGCGAGCACCCGCGAAACCCAGCGGATCGAAGACGTGCATGCCTTCCCCGGGCCACATCGCCTGCGACTCGGCGAGCAACTCGGAACTGGTGGTGCCACTGGTGGGCGCGAATGGCGAACTGGTCGGCGTGTTCGACCTCGACAGTCCGCTTCACGCGCGTTTTTCCGTTGAAGACCAGCAAGGCCTGGAGGCGATCGCCCGGGCATACCTGGAGTCATTGGCGTGAACACTGGCCCGAAGCTGCGCAACATCGGCCCGAAGTCCGCCGCCTGGCTGCGCCAGGTGGGCCTGCGTTCGCTGGAGGACGTCGCCGCGGTCGGTGCCGTCGATGCCTTCATGAAAGTGCGCCGCGCCGGCTTCAAGCCCAGCCTCAACCTGCTGTATTCGCTGGAGGGCGCGCTGGTCGACTGCCACTGGCAGGAAGTGCCGGAAGCGCGCCGGCAGGAACTCGTGCAGGCCGCCGAGGCCGCGATCGCGCTGCTGCCACCACCACGCGGCAGGCCCGCGGCCTCCCCGGTGACGACCACCCAGATGCAGGCGGACGATTCCCCGATGCCGGCGATGGCGTTGTTCGACGACGACCGCGGCGCGTCGGCGGAAATGGGGCCAGAGTGAAGTTTCCCGTCCGGGTGCTGATGACGAGTGGGCAAGACCGACGGGAAATTCACTCTGGCCCCATTTCCGCTGGCCCCTTTGCCGGCGTGCATCCCTAAATATCCTTTGCGCGCCGCCCGCCGCGCTGCGTACACTGCCCGCGCTTCAAGGTGATCCGACGGCATCCGCCGAAGGATTGAAACGGGAAGCCGGTGACGATGCGGTTGACGCATCCAGTCCGGCGCTGCCCCCGCAACGGTAAGCGAGACAAGCCTGGCATCGGCCACTGTGCTGCGCATCGCGAGATGCAGGCATGGGAAGGCGCCAGGCGGGAACGGCTGTTGGCATCGCCGTTCCGCCCGCGAGCCCGGAGACCGGCCCTGGAGTCACTGGTTGCGATGCGGCGGGCATTGCGCGACGTCGCGCATGCGTTCGCTCATCGCCCGTCCGTTCCGTTCCCGTCCGTGCTGCAGCCGCCCTTCAACCTTGGGCGCGCGGGCGTGCGCGCCGGAGAACCGACATGCAACCGAGCAACATCTGCCTTCGCATCACCGCACTCGCCACGGCGCTCTCGCTGCCTGCCCTCGCCTTCGCGCAAAGCGACGATGCCAAGGATCTCGACAACGTGGTGGTCACCGCCACCCGCACCGCGATCACCGCCGACACCGCCCTGGCCGCGGTCGAGGTCATCGACCGCAAGGACATTGAACAAAGCGCCGCGCGTTCGCTGCCGGAACTGCTGCGCGGGCGCGCCGGCATCACCCTGGTCAACCAGGGCGGGCTGGGCAAGCTCAGCACCCTGTTCCTGCGCGGCACCGAATCCGACCACACCCTGTTCCTGGTCGATGGCGTGCGCGTGGGCAATGCGACCTCGGGGCTGGCCTCGCTGCAGGACATCCCGCTGGAACAGCTCGAACGCATCGAGATCGTGCGCGGCCCGCGTTCCTCGCTGTACGGCGCGGATGCGATCGGCGGCGTGATCCAGCTGTTCACCCGTCGCGGCAGCGGCGATGCCGGCGTGCGCGGCCGCGGCCAGGCCCGCGTTGGCAGCCAGGGCTTGCTGGAAGCCTCGGCCGGCGTCGACGTGCGCGGCGCGCGCGGCGGCGTCGGCGTCGACCTTGCCCACCAGTCCACCGATGGCATCAATGCCTGCAGCGGTTTCTACGACCCGAACGACTTCAGCACCGCCGCCGGCTGTTTCATCGCCCCCGGCACGCATCTGGATCGCGACGGCTACCGCAACGACAATGCCAGCCTGCGCGCGGACTTCGCACCGAACGAGGCCTGGCAATTCGAAGCACAGGCGTTGCGCGCCGCCGGCCACAACGATTACGACGGCGACTACGCGGACAACTCCGACATCGTGCAGCAGGTCGTCGGCGGCAGCGTGCGCTGGAAAGCCTCCGAAGCCGCGCAGCTGAAGCTGAGCGTCGGCCGCAACACCGATACCTCCGACAACCATGTCGGCAGCAGCTTCGCCAACCGCTTCGACACCACCCGCGACAGCGCCAGCCTGCAGGGCGACTTCAGCGTTGCAACGGGCCACGCGCTGACCGCCGGCTTCGACTGGTTGCGCGACCGCGCCGACGTGCAGGATCCGTGGACGCCGTTCCCGCCCGTCTCGCGCGGAAACCGCGCCGCGTTCGCGCAGTACCAGGGCAAGCTCAACGCGCATGACCTGCAGGCCAGCCTGCGCCGCGACGACAACGACCAGTTCGGCGGCAAGACCACCGGCGGCATCGCCTGGGGCTATGGCTTCGCCGAGGGCTGGCGCGTCACCGCCAGCCACGCCACCGCGTTCAAGGCGCCCAGCTTCAACGAGTTGTACTACCCGTTCTTCGGCAACCCCGCGCTGCGTCCGGAGTCCGCGCGCAGCAGCGAGCTGTCGCTTCGGCACGACAACGGCGGCTGGCAGTGGCAGCTCAATGCCTACCGCAACGACATCGATGACCTGATCGTGTACGACACCGCGATCTTCGCGGCGAACAACATCGAAAGCGCACGCATCCGCGGCGTCGAACTCACCGCCAGCGGCCGGCTCGGGGCGTGGGACGTGCGCGGCCAGCTCGGCACCCTGGATGCGCGCAACCTCAGCACCGGCGGCAACCATGGCAAGCGGCTGCCGCGCCGGCCGCAACGCAGTGCGCGGATCGACCTCGACCGCGACCTCGGCGATCTCGGTTTCGGGATCAGTGGCATCGCCGAAGGCGCGCGTTGGGACGATGTCGCCAACACCTTGCGCGTGGGCGGCTACGGCACCGTGGACGCGCGCGCCAGCTGGCGCTTCGCGGCCGGATGGACATTGCAGGCGAGCCTGGTCAACGCCTTCGATCGCCGCTACGAAACCACCGCGTACTACAACCAGCCGGGCCGCGAATGGAGCCTGGGCCTGCGCTGGCAGCCGCGGTAAACGACGCTTTCCGGAGCGGCAACGCAGGGATGCGACAGGCCCGGCAGGGATGCCGGGCCTGCTTTCTTGCGCGGTCAGCCCGAGGCAGGCTCGTCGATGGTCCGGATCGCGCGCTGCGCGGTGCGATGCGCCTCGAGACTGCCGGCGCGCTGGCGCGAACGCCGGGCCGCATCCTGCTTGCCCTGCTTCTCGTAGGAATCGGCGAGCTTGCGGTGGAACTCGGGTTCATCCGGCATCAACCGGATCGCGCGCCGGTAGTGGACGACCGCATCGTCGTTCGCCCCGGATTGCGCCAGTGCCTGCGCGATCAGGAACTGCGAGAACGGATCGCTGGCCTGCGCGCGCTGCAGGCGCTTTTCGTAGGCGGCCGCGCGCTGCGCGTCACCGGTACTGTGGTACATCCCCACCAGGTTCCCGAGCGCGCCGACGTGGTCGCGCTGCAGCTGCAATGCCTGCAGGTAGGCGCGTTCCGCGGCCTCGCGCCGGCCGGAGCGCCAGTGCACCACGCCGGCATTGCTCCACGCCGTCACGCTCTCCGGATCGAGCGCCAGCGCTGACGCGATCTCCCTCGTCGCGACCGCGTCGTCGCCCCGCACCAACTGCTCCACCGCGTTGTTGTTGTGCAGCAACGCCACGGCCTGCGCATCGGTGATGGCCTCAGGCTCGCCTGCGGTGACCAGCGAACGCCTTGCCACGTCGACCGAATGCCAGCGCCCGTCGATCCTTACCCCGGCATTGACGTGGCTGGTACGGAACACGGTGTCGCCGAGCACGCGCATCGCCAGCGCGTCGCCGGATGCCTGCGCACGCGCCTGCAACCCGGAAGCGCGCGCCAACGCGACGAACATCAGCGTGAACGACAGGCAGTTCACCCTGCGCTGCGCGTAGCTCCCGGCGATGCCATCGGTCGGATGCTCCTGGTAGCGCAAGGCGAGGCCATCGTCGGCAATCATGAAATCGATCAGCTGCTGCACCCGCGCAAGTTCCGGCCCGCGCGCATCCGGCAGGCGCGCATCGAGCGCCAGCCGCAAGCCTTCGGGCAATGCGAGCGCGGCCTGCGTTTGCGAGCGGGTGTCGGGCACGCCGGGCACGGCGCCGGCAAACCCGGAATGGCCGGTGCCGGCCAGCAGCAACAGGAGCATCGCCATCCGCCGCATCGTCCTTCCGTTGCGGGTGCGCGCACCCGCGGCAGGGAGTCGGCGCCAGTATGCGCCGATCGGGCGGCGGCACCAGTGACTGGCCCGGCCGGCTTTCAGCGCACCGGGGGTGCCTGTACCGAGGATGCGATCAACGCCTGCGCGGTCCAGTACAGGGCGAGCAGCAGGGCCTGCGCGGCGACGAACGGCAACGCGAAGCGGTCGATCGCCAGGATCGCGTCGGAGCCGAGGAAACAGGCGCCTCCGATCGCGGCACAGGCGGTCGCGGCATCGCGGCGGCGCCACCAGACCGCTGCGGCCTGCGCCGCCATCGCCGCCAGCACCGCCACGTACGCCAGCACCGGCAGCCGCAGGCCGGGCGGCAGCGACGGCCACAGCCAGGCCAGTACCACCCCCGCCAGCAGCGCGTAGAGCACGAACGGCCAGGCCGCGGCGAACAGCGGCGCGCGTTGCCGGTAGCCGTGCAGGTAGGCCAGATGCCCGAGCAGGAAACTGCCAAGCCCGGCCATGAACGCGGGTTCGCCGTCCAGCATCAGCAGCACGTCGCCGGCCAGGCCCAACAGCAGGCCGGCCACGATCGCGCGCCGGTAGCGCGGCTCGTCGCAGAGCACGCGCAACGCCAGCGCGATCACCGCGAGCGTGGCCAATGGCTTGGCGAGCAGGAACAGCACGCGCATCCCGGGCAGGTACAGGCCGAGGATGGCGACCGACGCCAGCACGGCGATGCCGGCCAGCCAGGGTTTCGATGCAGGGGTCATGGCCCAGTGTGCGCGATGCGGGTATCGCCACGCCACAACGCGCGAGGCCCGCCGCAGCGGGCCCCGCACGACACCCGCGGGAGCGGTTACTTGCCGCCGAACCGGTACGCCACGCGCAGCCCGTACATCCGCGGTGCGCCGACGATGTAGGTCGGCAGGCCGAGCTGCTGCCCGCTGTTGCCGGCGTCGATCAGGTAGTCCTCGTCGGCGAGGTTGGAGCCCCACGCCTGCACTTCCCAGCCGTTCGCCAGCGTCACCCCGAGGTTGAGGTTGAGCAGGCCGTAGCTGTCCTGGTCGATGCCGGGATAGTCGTCGTTGTTGATGTCCTCGAAGTAAACCCGCGAACGCCAGGTGTAGTTCGGGCGCACGAAGAACTCGTGGCCACCGGCGAACGGGACGCGCACGTCCAGCCCCATCGCCACGGTGTTCTCCGGGGTCAGCCGGAACTGGTTGCCGGCCAGCAGCTGCGGGTTGCCGTCGTCGTCGCGGTCGTCGAAGCGGGCGTGGGTCCAGCCGTAGTTGAGGAAGCCGCTGACGTGGTCGCTGAAGCGCCCGATCAGCGATGCTTCCAGGCCCTTGGCGGTGGCATTGCCGCCGTTGCTGGTGAGCGGGCGGATGGTGCCCGGGACCGCGGTCTGGAAGTTGGTGTAGCTGTAGTGGTAGGCGGCGAAGTCGTAGACCAGGCGGCCGTCCGCGGCGGAGCCCTTGAGCCCTGCCTCGAAGCTGTCGACGGTCTCCGCCGGCACCTCTTCCACGCCACCGCCGCCTACCTGCAACACGTCCGGGCGTTGCCCGCGCGAGTAGCTGGCATAGCCGTTGACGTCGTCGCTGAACTTGTAGCTGGCGACCACGCGGCCGACCACCGAGTCATAGCTCTTCGAGGCATTGATGCGCGCGGTCGGGGCGAACAGGATGTTCGGGAACGCCGGCGGGGTGGCCAGCACGAAGCCGAACCAGCTTGGCACGCCGGCATAGTCGGCCTGGTAGCCGGAGGTCAGCTTTTCGTGGGTCCAGCGCAGGCCGGCGGTGAGGTCGAGGCGTTCGTTGACCGACCAGGTGCCGTCCGCGAACAGTTCGATCGCCTCCACTTCACCGTAGTTGGTGTACTGCTCGACGTGGTTCGGATTCAGCGGGAAGAACGCCGGCAGGCCGGGCACGCCCGGGTTCGGCAGGCCCGGCAGGCCGCCGAGGCTGAAGCCGGTGTTCGGGGTGCCATCCGGGTTCAGCGGATACAGCACCGGCACCTGCGGCAGCGGCGGCGTGGGGATGTTGCAGCCGGCGGAACCCCAGCTACCGCCGTTGCCCACGCAGATCGCCTGGTTGATCTGCGGCGCCAGCACCGGCGACAGCAGCGCGTACAGGCTGCGTTCGTCGGTGCGGATCGGCACCTGCTGCGAACCGGATTCGCTGAACCAGCTGCCGCCGACGAAGCCGCGGAACGCGCCGCCGGCATCGAAGTTGAAGCGCACTTCCTGGCTGAACTGCCTGCCTTCGGCGATCTCGGCGGATTCGATCAGCGAAAGCTGGGAACCGTCGCCATCGAATTCTTCGTGCGAATCGAATTCGCGCCAGCCGGTGATGGTGGACAGCGACCAGTCGTCGCTCAGCCAGAACTGGCCGAGCAGGCTGACGCCGGTGACCGTGCGGTCGAGCCCGAGATCGTCGCCGCGATTGAGGTCGGCGGTGCGGTCGAACACGTCGGTGCTGCCGCCGCGCGTGGGCAGCGGCGCGATGAAGATGCGCGGGCGCACCGGGGTGTAGTAGCCGGTGCTGCGGAACGCGGTGCCCGGCGGTGTGTCCTTCTGGTGATTGACGATCAGGTCCAGCCCGGACGCCTCGCCGAGGTCCAGGCGCAGGCTGCCACGCACCGCGAAGGTGTCCTTGCCGTTGAGGTCGCCGCCGGCGAGGTTGTCGACATAGCCGTCGCGCTGCTGGTGGAACACCGCCAGCCGGCCGTACAGCTTGTCTTCGGCCAGCGGCGCGTTGACGAAGCCGTTGAAGTAGGTCTCGCCGTAAGTGCCGAAGCCGGCGCGGAAGGCGCCCTCGCTGGCGTTCACCGCCTTGTTCTGGATCAGGTGCACCGCGCCGATCTGCGCGCCGCGGCCGAACAGGGTGCCCTGCGGGCCGCGCAGGATCTCCACCCGCTGCATGTCGAACAGTTCCACCACCGAGCCGCGCGAGCGGCTGATCGAGACCCCGTCCTGGAACACGGACACGCGCGGCGCCACCTGTGCATCGCCGCTGTCGGAGGTCACCCCGCGGATCACGAAGCCGGGGTTGTTCGGGCTCTGCACCTGGGTCTGCAGCCCGGGCACGTAGTTGCCGAGCTGCTCGAAACCGTCGATGCCGGTGGCCTGCAGGAACTCGCCGGAGTACGCGGAGATCGCGATCGGCACGTCCTGCACCTGCTGCTCGCGCTTCTGCGCGGTGACCACGATGGTGTCCAGGGTCGCTGGCGTGTCCTGCGGCGGCGCGGCCGGCGCGGCGGGCGCGTCCTGCGCCAGCGCCGCCATCGGCAGCAGCGGCGCGGCCAGCAGGGCAAGGTGCAGGGCGATCGAAAGCTGGCGCAGGCGCGGCGCGGGCTGCTGCTGGAAAGTGGCGCTCATGGTTTCCCCCAAGGAAGTCGGTGTTGTCGGCGACAAACGCTAGAGTGTGGAAAGCGCTTGTTGCCGTCCGGTGACGTTCCGGTCCCACCCCTGAAACGTCGCGGCACGATCTTAGACGTTTTCGCCCACCCAGACCCCGCCCATGCCCATCGACCCCGGCCGCCGTCGCCTGCTGAAAACCCTGGTGGCGAGCGCCGCCGCCCTGCCCTTCGCCAGCTGCCTCGCGCTCGCCGGGGACGTCCAGGTACCGACGGATCAGGCGCTGTTCCCGCAGGGCGTGGCCTCGGGCGACCCGCGCCCGGACCGGGTGCTGCTGTGGACGCGTGCACCCGCGGCCAGCGGCGATGTGCGTGTGCGACTGCAAGTCGCGCTGGACCCTGGGTTCACGCAACTGCTGGTCGAACGCGACCTGCTGGCGCGCGCCGACGCCGACCACTGCCTGCGCGTGCGCATCGAGGGACTGGCCGCCGGCAGCGATTACCACTATCGCTTCCTGCGCAAGACCGCGGGTGGCTGGCGCAGCTCGCGCCACGGCCGCACCCGCACCGCGCCGGCAGCGGACAGCACCGCGCCGGTGCGCTTCGGCGTGGCCTGCTGCCAGCACTTCGAAGGCCGCTGGTACAACAGCCTGCACGCGCTGCTGGCCGACCCGCCGGATTTCCTGCTGCACCTGGGCGACGCGATCTACGAGTACGCCGGCGACCCGGCCGCCAGCGGCGAGCGCCACATCGCATTCGACGACGCCGCCGGCGCGATCTCCGATGGCGCGCACGGCAATCCCTGCGCACGCAGCCTCGACAACTACCGGCAGTTGCACCGGATCTACCGCAGCGATGCGTTGTGGCAGCGACTGCTGGCGACGGTGCCGCTGGTGGCGATCTGGGACGACCACGAGTTCGCCAACGACTGCTGGCAGGACGTGGCGACCTACGGCAACGGCCTGCGCGACGAACGCGACACCCAGCGGCGGCGCAATGCCGAGCAGGCCTACTTCGAATTCATGCCGGTGGACATCGATGTCGGCGCGACCGGCGCCGACGGCGCGCAAGCGGTCGATGCCGGCCTGCTGTTCCCGCAAACCCGGCTATGGCGGGAGCTGCGCTTCGGCCGCGACGCCCATCTGTTCCTGACCGACTACCGCAGCGCGCGCCCCGACCACCCGATCCCGGAGGACGCGTTCCCGGGCGGCCTTGCCTACGACGAGGCGGCGCTGCGCGAATGGCTGCCGAAGGCGGTCATCGACTTCGGGACGGTATCGAAACTGCTGCTGCCCTACGTCGACCAGTCGCACCCGCTATGGCCGAAATGGCGCAAGCCGCTGCAGCGCGCGCTCAACCGTGGCTACCGCGACGCCGGTCTGGACAAGCGCGCGGCGGCCAGGCGGGTGCGCGACATCCTCGCCGCACCGATCGCACTGATGGTGCTGCGCAAGCTGCTGGAGCGCTACAACGACGCCGTGCCCGGCTTCATGCGCGCGCCATTGCCGGACCGCGACGAAAGTGGCCTGCCGTTGGGGTTGCCGTGGGTGGCGATGGGCAAGACCGGGCTGTTCGCGGAACTGGGCTGCCGCTACTTCGTGGTCAAGGACAGCTACGACCTGCTGGCGGCGCTGCGCGATGCGCAGGGCGAGGCCCCGGCGCTGGGCCAGGCGCAGGCGGCGTGGCTGCGCGAACGCCTGGCCGCCAGCGACGCGCGCTGGAAGATCGTCGCAAGTTCAGTGGCGATGGTGCCGATGGTGGTCGACCTCGCCCGTCCCGACCTTGAAGCGCCGCCGCTGTACCGGCGCCGCTTCTACCTCAACGTCGACCAGTGGGACGGCTTCCCGCGCCAGCGCCGCGCGCTGCTGGACACGTTCGACGCGGCCGGCGGCGTGGTCCTGCTGTCCGGCGACATCCACGCCGGCTTCGCGGCGCAACACACCCCGCGCACCGTGGAGTTCACCCTGCCGGCGGTGTCTTCGACCACCCTGCACGAAATGTCGTCGAACAGTGCCGCCGCCGATGCCGACAACGCCGAAGCCGGCAAGCGCATGGTCGCGGCGCTGGAGTCGCTGCTGCTGGAGGGCGATCCGGGCCTGCGTTACGTGCAGTCCAGGCGGCACGGCGTCGGCACCGCCCGCGTCGATGCGGGTGCGTTCGCGTTCGAAGTCACCGAACTTCCGGCGACCCTGTGCCGGACGTGCCATTACGAAGATGGAGCCGCAGTGCTCGCGCAGGCAAGCGTGCGCCGCTTCGCGGTGGATGCGGCCACGCACACGCTGGAGGACGGCTGAGGTTCACTCGACGGTGACGCTCTTCGCCAGGTTGCGCGGCTTGTCGACGTCGGTGCCGCGCGCCAGCGCGACGTGGTAGGCCAGCAGCTGCACCGGGATGGTGTGCACGATCGGGCTGAGGGTGCCGACGTGGCGCGGGGTGCGGATCACGTGCACCTGCCCGGATTCGCCGAAGTGGCTGTCGGCATCGGCGAACACGAACATCTCGCCGCCGCGCGCGCGCACTTCCTGGATGTTGGACTTCACCTTCTCCAGCAGGGCGTCGTTGGGCGCGATCACCACCACCGGCATGGCCTCGTCCACCAGCGCCAGCGGGCCGTGCTTGAGTTCGCCGGCCGGGTAGGCCTCGGCGTGGATGTAGGAGATTTCCTTGAGCTTCAACGCGCCTTCCAGCGCGATCGGGTAATGCATGCCGCGACCGAGGAACAGCGCATGCTGCCTGGGCGCGAACTTCTCCGCCCACACCGCGACCTGCGGCTCCAGGTTCAGCGCATGCTGCACGCTGCCCGGCAGGTGCCGCAGTTCGTCCAGGTACGCGGCTTCCTGCGCATCGTCGATGCGTCCGCGCAGCTTCGCCAGCACCCCGGTCAGCGCGAACAACGCGACCAGCTGGGTGGTGAACGCCTTGGTCGAGGCGACCCCGATCTCGGCGCCGGCACGGGTGTAGAACACCAGCTTGCTGGCGCGCGGGATCGCGCTTTCCGGCACGTTGCAGATCGACAGCGTCCGCTCCTGGCCCAATGACTTGGCGTACTTCAGCGCCTCCATCGTGTCCAGGGTCTCGCCCGACTGGGAGATGGTGACGATCAGCTGGCGCGGGTTCGCCACCACCTTGCGGTAGCGGTACTCGCTGGCGATGTCGACCGCGCACGGGATGCCGGCGATATCCTCCAGCCAGTAGCGCGCGACCAGGCCCGCGTAGTAGCTGGTGCCGCAGGCGAGGATCTGCACCGATTCGATGTCGCCCAGCACCCCGGCCGCATCGGCGCCGAACAGCGCGGGATCGAAGCCGCCGGCATCGACGATGCCTTCCAGGGTGTCGCCGATCGCGCGCGGCTGCTCGTGGATTTCCTTCTGCATGAAGTGCCGGTACGGGCCCAGTTCCAGCGAGGCCAGGGAGACGTCGGACACGTGTACGTCGCGCTCGATGAGCGCGTCCTGCGCATCGAACACGCGCACGCCGTCGCGGGTGAGCTCGGCGGTGTCGCCTTCCTCCAGGAAGATCACCCGGCGGGTGGCGCTGATGATCGCGGAGACGTCGGAGGCGATGAAGTTCTCGCCCTCGCCAAGGCCGACCAGCAGCGGGCAGCCCATCCGCGCGGCAACCATGGTGGCCGGGTCGCGCTTGTCGATCACCGCCAGCGCGTAGGCGCCTTCCAGTTCCTTGACCGCCTTCTGCAGCGCGCCCATCAGGCTGTCGCCCTGCGCGCGGTAGTGGTGGATCAGGTGGGCGACGACTTCGGTGTCGGTCTGCGAGGTGAATTCGTAACCGAGCGCTTGCAGGCGCTGCCGCTGCGCCTCGTGGTTCTCGATGATGCCGTTGTGGACCAGCGCCAGCTCGTCGTGGCTGATGTGCGGATGCGCATTGAGCTCGGTGACGCCGCCGTGGGTGGCCCAGCGGGTGTGGCCGATGCCGAGGCTGGCGTGCAGGCCGTCGGTGGCTGCAGCGGCCTCCATTTCGGCGACGCGGCCGGTGCGGCGCACGCGGCGCACCGCATCGCCCGCGACCACGGCGATCCCGGCGGAATCGTAGCCGCGGTATTCCAGGCGCTTGAGGCCGTCGACCAGCAGCGGGACCACGTCACGGTTGGCGATGGCGCCGACGATTCCGCACATGCATGTTCATCCATGGAAGCAAGTGCGCCAGTTTACCGCCGGTCGCCGCGCCCGCGACGTCGTTGCCCGACGGCTACGCCTTCGGCTTCCTGTGTGGGCGCTGCCATCCATCCAGCGTGCTCTGCCGGGCGCGCGCCACCGTCAGCTTCCCGGCCGGCGCGTCCTTGGTGATCACCGACCCGGCCGCGATGGTCGCGCCCTCGCCCACCGTCACCGGCGCCACCAGCGATGCGTTCGAACCGATGAAGGCGTGATCCTCGATGGTGGTGGTGGACTTGTTCGCCCCGTCGTAGTTGCAGGTGATGGTGCCGGCGCCGATGTTCACGCCCGCGCCGAGCACCGCATCGCCGAGGTAGCTCAGGTGGTTGGCCTTGCTGCCGACCCCGACCGTCGCGTTCTTGGTCTCGACGAAGTTGCCGATGTGGGCGCCGTCGGCGAGCACGGTGCCGGGCCGCAGCCGCGCGAACGGGCCGATCGTCACCGCGCCTTCGGTGCGCGCGCCGTCGAGGTCGCAATGCGCGCGCACCTCGGTGCCCGCCGCCAGCGAGACATCCTTGAGCCGGCAGAACGGGCCGATGCGCACGCCGTCGCCGAGGGTCACCTCGCCCTCGAACACCACGTCGACGTCGATTTCGACGTCGCGGCCCACCCGCACCCGGCCGCGGATGTCGATGCGGGCGGGATCGGCGACGCGCGCGCCGTCCATGCACAGCGCGCGCACCTGCCGCCGCTGGAATGCGCGCTCGAGCTGCGCCAGCTGCCACGGGTCGTTCGCGCCTTCGGTTTCCAGCGGATCGGCGACCACCACGATCTCCGCGGCTGCGTACTCGTCCGCAGCCGCGGCGAACACGTCGGTCAGGTAGTACTCGCCCTGCGCGTTGTCGTTGCGCAGGTGCTCCAGCCAGCGCCGCAGCGCGGTGGCGTCGGCAACGATCACCCCGGTGTTGACCAGGTGGATCCGGCGCTGCACCTCGTCCGCGTCCTTCTGCTCGACGATCGCGGCCACCCGCCCCTCGGCATCCCGCACGATGCGGCCGTAGCCGGTGGGGTCCTGCAGGTCCGCCGCCAGCACCGCCAGCCGCCCGGGGGCCTGCAGCAGGCGTTCCAGCGAGGCCGGGGTGATCAGCGGCACGTCGCCGTACAGCACCAGCACGCGCGCATCGTCGGGCACGTCCGGCATCGCCTGCTGCACCGCGTGGCCGGTCCCCAGCTGCCGCGCCTGTTCCGCCCAGTACAGGTCGGGCTGGTCGGCGAACGCGGCGCGCACCTGCTCGCCGCCGTGGCCATGGACGATGTGCACGCCGGCCGGGTCCAGCGCGCGCGCGGCGTCCACCGCATGCGCCAGCATCGGCCGCCCGGCGATCGCCTGCAGCACCTTCGGCACCGCGGATTTCATGCGCTTGCCTTCGCCGGCGGCAAGGATGACGACGTGCAGGGGAACGGTCATGGGCTATTCCGGTTGCGGACCGGGCGATTCTAGCGGCAGCCCCGCTTCGCCGGCATGCAGCGATTGACGACGCCCGCGGAAGCCCTAGCATCGGCCGGATGCCCGCGTCCCTCCGCGTCTCCCGCCACCTGCCCGCGCTGCTGCTGTGGGCCGGGATGGCGGCGTGCGCGTTCGGCCTGGTCGCGCACCGGCTGTGGGAAGCGCTGCCGTTCCCGCGCTTCTTCGAACACCTGCTGCTGGCCCTGCTGGCGCTGGCCGCGGCGTGGCCGATGCAACGCTGGCGGGGCTGGCAACGGGCGACGGCGCTGCTGGCCGTGTGGCTGGCGGCGCTGGTGGTGTTCGCCGGACCCTTGCCGGTGCTGGCGGTGGCCGTGCTTGCCGCAACCGCCACCGGCCTTGGCAGCCTGGTGATGCGCGGGCCCGTTGCCCTGCCGCTGGGACTGGCGCTGGTCGCCGGCACGCTGGGCTGGCTGCTGCCGCTGCCGGTGCATCACCGCGCGGCGTACCTGGCGTGCTGCATCGGCGTGATCGCGTGGCGACGGGTGGCGATCGCGGAGGCGGCCCGCATCGCATGGCGCCAGTTCGGGGACGCCACGCGTGCCGCGCCGCGCGCCTCGACTGCGGCGCTGTTGCTGCTTGGACTGGCCGGTACCGGCGCCTGGCTGCCGACCATGCAGTACGACGACGTGGTCTACCACCTCGGGCTGCCGTGGCAGTTGCAGCAGACCGCGCGCTACGCGCTGGATCCGACCCTGCAGGTGTGGGCGCTGGCGCCATGGGCCGGTGACGTGCTGCACGGCGTGGTGCAGGTGCTGGCGGGTGTCGAGGCGCGTGGCGCACTGAATGGGTTGTGGCTGGCGATGGCGGCCGGCGCGGTGTTCGCGCTGGTGGCGCTGCTCGGTGGCGATGCCACGCGTCGCTGGTGGGCGGTGGCGCTGCTGGGCAGCCTGCCGCTGAGCATGAGCCTGACTGCCGGCATGCAGACCGAGTTGCCGGCGATGGTCCTGCTGCCGGTGCTGGCCTGGCTGGTGCTGCGCGAACCGGCTGCCGGCCCGCCACGCGGCTTGCTGGCCGGCGCCCTGCTGTTCGGCGCCTTGTGCGGGCTGAAGAGCATGCATGCGGCGATGGCGTTGCCGCTGCTGGCCTGGGCGGGGTGGCGGCACCGCGCGCACCTGCCGTGGCGCTGGCTTCCGCTGGCCGCGGGCATTGCCTTCGCGGTGGGCGGATCCAGCTACGCGTATGCCTGGGCCATCGCCGGCAACCCGCTGCTGCCGCTGCTCAACGCCTGGTTCCGTTCACCGTATTTCGCCGCCACCGATTTCAACGACGCGCGCTGGCAGGCCGGGCTGGACGCCGACGTGCTGTGGGACATCAGCTTCGACAGCGAACACTATTTCGAATCCTTCGATGGCGGCTTCGGCTTCGTGCTGGTGGCACTGGCGGGTGCGTGGCTGCTGGCGCTGCGCGATCCACGCACGCGTGCGCTTGCGATCGTCGCCGGCATTTGCGTGCTGCTGCCATTGCTGCCGCTGCAGTACGCGCGCTACCTGCAGCCGGCGCTGGCGTTGCTGATCCCGGCCGTGGTGGTCGCCTATCCGCTGCTTGCCGGCACCACTGCCGCGTTGTGGACGCTGTGCGTGTTGAACCTCGCGTTCGCCACCAACGCCAACTGGATGCTGCGCACCGGCGCCTTGAAGCGCGCGATCGTCAGCGCCGGCGCGGATGCACCCGTGCTGGAGCGGTACGTGCCCGAGCGGCTGCTGGCCGCGCGCCTGCGCGAGGCGGGCAACCGCGACGGCAACGTGCTGTTGCTGCCCGGAACCGGCCTTGCCCTGGCCGAACTCGGCCAGCGTGGTCGCAACATGCTCTGGTATTCCCCGCGCTGGGAAGCCGAAGCCGTTCGCGCCAATGCGGACGCCAGCGGACGGGCGTGGGCGGCGTTGCTCGCTGGCAACCGCATCGCAAACGTGATCCTCAAGCCCGCCACCCTGGCCCCGGCGCAACGCGCGGGCCTGCAACGCAGCGGCGCGTTGCTGGCCGGCAGCGCGGGCGATGCGCAATGGTGGCGCATCCCCGGCGGCATTCCGGACAATGGCCGTCCATGACCCTGCGCCGGCACGCCAGCTATTACGTCGCGATCGGCATCCTGCAATGGCTGGTCGAATACGGGCTGATGCTGGCGTTGAGCCAGTGGTTCATGCCGGTGGAACCCGCGAACGTGATCGGCCGGCTCGCGGGTGCCTGCCTGGGCTTCTGGCTCAACGGCAAATGGACGTTCGCCAGCGACGACACCCATGTCGGCCGCCACGCCGCGATGCGCTTCATCGCGATGTGGATCGCGCTGACCATCCTGAACACCTGGATCGTCGCCTTCCTCGACGACCAGTTCGGCCTGCGCACCGCGCAGCTGCTCAAGCCCGGCGCTGACCTGGTGTCCGGCGGGATCGGGTTCCTGCTGTCGCGGCATTGGGTTTACAAGAAGGCGGCCTAGTCGAAGCGGCGAGTGCCGAGGGGCCTGGCCCCGCCGCTTGATCCAGTCATCCACGACTGATGCAGCGGGCGCGGGCCCGCTTCGCGGTCCCGCCCGGCACCGGGTGCCGGGCGTTCGCGCGTTCGCGTCGCATGCGACGCAAGCGCAACGCGCTCACCCATGGCCCGCTCGGACCCAGGCCCCTCGGCACACGCCGCCCCCAGTCCATCGCGATCCGAAAACAAAAACGCCGGCTTTCGCCGGCGTTTTCGATGAAGCGCTGTCGCGCGAACCTCAGTGCTTGAGGTTCTTGCGCAGGCGTTCCAGCGCCTGCAGCTGCGCGGTGACCTCGGCCAGGCGCTGCTGCGCCTCGGCGATCTCCATCGGCTCGCCGCGGTGGGCGATGATCCGCTCGGCCTCTTCCTTGGCCGCGCGCACGGCGGCCTCGTCGATGTCCTGCGCGCGTACCGCGGTGTCGGCCAGCACGGTGACCACCGTCGGCTGCACCTCGAGGATGCCGCCGGAGATCGCGAAGTCCAGCTTCTCGCCGCCCGGAATGGTGACGACGACCTTGCCCGGCTTCAGGCGGGTGATCAGCGGCGCGTGCTTGGGCGCGATGCCCAGTTCGCCGAGTTCGCCGGTGGCGACCACCAGCTCCGCCTCGCCGTGGAAGATCTCGGCTTCGGCGCTGACGATGTCGCAACGGATCGTGGATGCCATCGTGGTTCCTTGGTGTTGAAGTGCGCGGTCAGGCAGCGAGCTTCTTGGCCTTTTCGATCGCCTCGTCGATGCCGCCGACCATGTAGAACGCCTGCTCCGGCAGGTGGTCGCATTCGCCGTCGACGATCATCTTGAAGCCGCGGATGGTGTCCTTCAGCGACACGTACTTGCCCTTCGAGCCGGTGAACACTTCGGCCACGGTGAACGGCTGGCTGAAGAAGCGCTCGATCTTGCGCGCGCGGGCCACTGCCTGCTTGTCCTCTTCGGACAGCTCGTCCATGCCGAGGATCGCGATGATGTCCTTCAGTTCCTTGTACTTCTGCAGGGTCGACTGCACGCGGCGCGCGGTCTCGTAGTGCTCGTTGCCGATCACGTTCGGGTCGAGCTGGCGGCTGGTCGAGTCCAGCGGGTCGACCGCCGGGTAGATGCCCAGCGAGGCGATGTTGCGGCTCAGCACGACGGTGGCGTCGAGGTGGGCGAAGGTGGTCGCCGGCGACGGGTCGGTCAGGTCGTCGGCGGGCACGTACACGGCCTGGATCGAGGTGATCGAACCGGTCTTGGTGGAGGTGATGCGCTCCTGCAGCACGCCCATTTCCTCGGCCAGCGTGGGCTGGTAGCCCACCGCCGACGGCATGCGGCCCAGCAGCGCCGACACTTCGGTGCCGGCCAGGGTGTAGCGGTAGATGTTGTCGACGAACAGCAGCACGTCGCGGCCTTCGTCGCGGAAGTACTCGGCCATGGTCAGGCCGGTCAGGGCGACGCGCAGGCGGTTGCCCGGCGGCTCGTTCATCTGGCCGTAGACCATCGCCACCTTGGACTTCTCGTGCTCCTGCACGTTGACGACGCCCGACTCCTGCATCTCGTGGTAGAAGTCGTTGCCCTCGCGGGTGCGCTCGCCGACGCCGGCGAACACCGACAGGCCGCTGTGCTCGGTCGCGATGTTGTTGATCAGTTCCATCATGTTGACGGTCTTGCCGACGCCGGCGCCGCCGAACAGGCCGACCTTGCCGCCCTTGGCGAACGGGCACATCAGGTCGATCACCTTGATGCCGGTTTCCAGCAGGTCGGTGGTCGAGGACTGGTCCTCGTAGCTCGGGGCCGCGCGGTGGATTTCCCACTGGGTGTCGGCCTTGACCGGGCCGGCCTCGTCGATCGGGTTGCCCAGCACGTCCATGATCCGGCCCAGCGTGCCCAGGCCGACCGGCACCGAGATCGCGCGGCCGGTGTTGTCGGCGATCAGGTTGCGCTTGAGTCCGTCGGTCGAGCCGAGCGCGATCGTGCGCACCACGCCGTCGCCCAGCTGCTGCTGCACTTCCAGCGTGATGGCGGTGTTCTGCACCTTCAGCGCGTCGTACACCTTCGGCACGCTCTCGCGCGGGAATTCGACGTCGACGACGGCGCCGATGATCTGGACGATCTTGCCCTGGTTGCTCATGGTTGTTTCCTCTGAATCCCGATATCTGTTGTAGGAGCGCGCCATGCGCGCGATTCGCAGGTCGCGGCCATGGGCCGCTCCTACAGAAGCTGTTACACCGCCGCGGCGCCGCCGACGATTTCCGAAATCTCTTGCGTGATCGCCGCCTGCCGCGCCTTGTTGTAGACGAGGTTGAGGGTGTCGATCAGCTTGTTGGCGTTGTCGCTCGCGGCCTTCATCGCGACCATGCGCGCGGCATGCTCGGAGGCCACGTTCTCCATCACCGCCTGGTACACCAGCGACTCCACGTAGCGGGTCAGCACGTGCTCCAGCACCGTTTCCGCGTCCGGTTCGTACAGGTAGTCCCAGTCGTGGCGGGCGACCTTTGCTTCCGGCGCCGGCAGCGGCAGCAACTGGTCCATCGCCGCGCGCTGGGTCATGGTGTTGACGAAGTCGTTGTACGCCAGGAACACCTTGTCGACGTTGCCCGCGGTGTAGGCGTCCAGCATCACCTTGATCACGCCGACCAGTTGCTCGACATGCGGCTGGTCGCCGAGGTGGGTGACCGAGGCCAGCATGCCGACCTTGATCCGGCGGAAGAACACCGAGGCCTTCTGGCCGATGGTGACGACGTCGACCTCGACGCCCTGCTCCTGCCACTGGCGGAACTCGACCAGCAGCTTGCGGAACATGTTGTTGTTGAGGCCGCCGGCCAGGCCGCGGTCGGACGACACCACCACGTAGCCGACGCGCCTGACCTGCGGGCGCTGCACCAGGTACGGGTGGCGGTACTCGGAGTTCGCCTGCGCCAGGTGGCCGATCAGCTGCTTCATCGCCCGCGCGTACGGGCGCGAGGCCTTCATCCGGTCCTGCGCCTTGCGGATCTTGGAAGCCGAGACCATTTCGAGCGCGCGCGTCACCTTGCGGGTGTTCTGCACGCTCTTGATCTTCGTTTTGATTTCCCTGCCGCCTGCCATCTCGTCTTTCCCTGTAGAGCGGGGCTCGCCCCGCTTTCACACCAACAGCAGCGGGGCAAGCCCCGCCCTGCGCAAGCATCCGTTACCAGGAGCCGGTCGCCTTGAAGTCCTCGATGCCCTTCTTGAACGCGGCCTCGAGGTCGTCGCTCCAGTCGCCGCTGGCGGCGATCGACTTCATCATGTCGCCGGCGGTGTTGGCGAAGTGCGCGTGCAGCGCGGCTTCGAAGGCGCCGATCTTCGCCACCGGCACCTCGTCCATGTAGCCCTTGTCCACCGCGTAGATCGACAGCGCCTGCTCGGCCACCGACATCGGCGCGTACTGCTTCTGCTTCATCAGCTCGGTCACGCGCTGGCCGCGCTCCAGCTGCTTGCGGGTGGCGTCGTCCAGGTCGGAGGCGAACTGCGCGAACGCCGCCAGCTCGCGGTATTGCGCCAGCGCGATGCGGATGCCGCCGGACAGCTTCTTCATGATCTTGGTCTGGGCCGCGCCACCCACGCGCGACACCGAGATGCCGGCGTTCACCGCCGGGCGGATGCCGGCGTTGAACAGGTCGGTTTCCAGGAAGATCTGGCCGTCGGTGATCGAGATCACGTTGGTCGGCACGAACGCGGACACGTCGCCGGCCTGGGTCTCGATGATCGGCAGCGCGGTCAGCGAGCCGGTCTTGCCCTTGACGGCGCCGTTGGTGAACTTCTCGACGTAGTCCTCGGACACGCGCGCGGCGCGCTCCAGCAGGCGGCTGTGCAGGTAGAACACGTCGCCCGGGTACGCTTCGCGGCCCGGCGGGCGGCGCAGCAGCAGCGAGATCTGGCGGTAGGCCACGGCCTGCTTGGAGAGGTCGTCGTAGATGATCAGCGCGTCTTCGCCGCGGTCGCGGAAGTACTCGCCCATGGTGCAGCCCGCGTACGGCGCGATGTACTGCATCGCCGCCGATTCGGACGCCGAGGCGGCGACAACGGTGGTGTAGGCCATCGCACCGTGCTCTTCCAGCTTGCGCACGATGTTGGCGATGGTCGAATTCTTCTGGCCGATCGCGACGTAGATGCACCTGATCCCGGAGTGCTTCTGGTTGATGATCGCGTCGATCGCCACCGCGGTCTTGCCGGTCTGGCGGTCGCCGATGATCAGCTCGCGCTGGCCGCGGCCGATCGGGATCATGCTGTCGATCGACTTGTAGCCGGTCTGCACCGGCTGGCTGACCGACTTGCGCCAGATCACGCCGGGGGCGATGGTCTCCACCGGGGCGCTGGTCTTGGCGTCGATCGGGCCCTTGCCGTCGATCGGCTCGCCGAGCGCGTTGACCACGCGGCCAAGCATTTCCGGGCCGGTCGGCACTTCCAGGATGCGGCCGGTGGTCTTGGCCACGTCGCCTTCGCTCAGGTGCTCGTAGTCGCCGAGCACCACCGCGCCGACCGAGTCGCGCTCCAGGTTCAGCGCCAGCGCGAAGGTGGCGTTCGGCAGTTCGATCATTTCGCCCTGCATCACGTCGGCCAGGCCGTGGATGCGCACGATGCCGTCGGACACCGAGGTCACGGAGCCTTCGTTGCGCGCTTCCGCGGAAAGCTTGACCTTCTCGATGCGGGTCTTGATCAGTTCGCTGATTTCGGACGGGTTGAGCGTGGTGGTGGCCATCTTGGTTTCCTTGGTGCCGGCGTCGCCGCCGACCAGATTCGTAAGGGTTTCAGCAGTGGATTCTTCAGTGCGCCAGCGCGGCTTCGAGGCGGCCGAGCTTGCCCCTGATCGAGCCATCGATCACGACGTCGCCGGCATCGATCACGGCGCCGCCGATCAGGCTCGCATCAACCGCGGTCTCGACCTCGACATCGCGGCCGAAGCGCCTCTTCAGCGCGGCCGCCAGGGTCGCGAGTTCCTCGGCCGGCAGGGCCACGGCGGAGGTGACCTTCGCCTTGACCACGCGCTCGGCCTCGAACCGCAGTTCGTCGTAGAGGCCGGCGATTTCCGGCAGCAGCGGCAGGCGGCGGTTCTCGAACAGCAGGCCCAGGAAGTTGCCGAAGACCTCGCCCGCCGCATCCGGCGCCAGCAGGGTGGCGGCATCGGCCTGGGTCAGCTTCGGATTGCCAAGCAGGGCAGCGACCTGCGGGTCGGCGGCAACGCGCGCGGCGAACGCGAGCGCGTCCGACCACGCCGGCAACGCACCGGCGTCGCGCGCGATCGAGAACGCGGCGCGGGCGTAGGGACGTGCGAGGGTCAGGGCCTGGCTCATGGTCCGCTCCTCAGAGCTGCGCGGCGAGGTCGTCGATCAGCGCCTTGTGGGCGCCGGCGTCGATCTCGCGCTTCAGCAGCTTCTCGGCGCCGGACACCGCCAGCGCGGACACCTGCTTGCGCAGGTCTTCCTTGGCGCGGTTGGCGGCGGCCTCGATCTCGGCCTCGGCCAGCGCCTTCTGGCGGCTGCCCTCGGCGATCGCATCGGCCTTGGCCGCGTCGATCAGCTGGTTGGCGCGCTGGTGGGCCTGGTCGATGATCTCGTTGGCCTTGCTGCGTGCGGCCTTGAGCTCTTCGTTGACCTTGTCCTGCGCCTGCGCCAGGTTCTTCTGCGCGTTGTCGGCGGCGGCCAGGCCCTCGGCGATCTTCTGCTGGCGCTCCTCGATCGCCGACATCAGCGGCGGCCAGATGAACTTGACGGTGAACCAGATGAGGATCGCGAACGTGATCATCTGGCCCAGCAATGTCATGAAGGTCGGATTCATGTCGTACCTTGCGATTCGAACGCGCCCGCGGGTGCGGGCCGTTCAAGGCTGCGCCACGGCGGCATGCCGCGGCACTTCAACTGGACGATGCGCGCGGCTGCCCGCGCGCATCGCGATGCGTGTCGCTCAGGCGCCGGTGGCGGCCTGCACGGCGGCCAGCAGCGGGTTGGCGAACGCGAACATCATCGCCACGCCGACGCCGATCAGGAACGCCGCGTCGATCAGGCCGGCGAGCAGGAACATGCGGCCCTGCAGCATCGGCACCAGCTCCGGCTGGCGGGCAGCGGATTCGAGGAACTTCGAACCCATGACGCCGATGCCGAGGGCGGCGCCGAGCGCACCCAGGCCGACGATGATGCCGATGGCGACGGCGGTGAAGGCCTGGACGTTGGCAAGTGCTTCCATGGTGGATCTCCGGTTTCGAACTACTGTGAAAAGGTGTTGGGACGGAATGGGTGGAACGCGTTGAGCTGGAGCAGCAATCAGTGGTGTTCGTGCGCCATCGCCAGGTAGACGACGGTCAGAACCATGAAGATGAAGGCCTGCAGCAGGATGATCAGGATGTGGAAGATCGCCCACACCGAGTTGGCCAGCAGGCCGAACGGGAAGGTGATCCACGACATGAACAGGCCGGCGATCAGCATGAAGACGAGCTCGCCGGCGTACATGTTGCCGAACAGCCGCATGCCCAGGCTGACCGGCTTGGACAGGTACTCGACCAGGTTCAGGAACAGGTTCGGCACCGCCAGCACGACCTTGGCGAAGGCGCCGTGCGCGTGGAACGGCGCGGTGAACAGCTCCTTGGTGAAGCCCCAGCCGCCCTTGGCCTTGATCGAATAGAAGATGATCAGGAAGAACACGGTGATCGACATCGCGAACGTGGTGTTGACGTCGGCGGTCGGCACCCAGCGCAGGTAGGTGTGGTGCGCGGCTTCCTCGCCGGCGACCGCGGTGACGATGCCGGCCGGCAGGTCCAGCGGCAGCAGGTCCATGGCGTTCATGAAGAACACCCAGACGAAGATGGTCAGCGCCAGCGGCGCGATGAAGCGGCGGTCGCCGTGGAAGGTGTCCTTGACCTGGGAGTCGACGAACTCGACCACCAGCTCGACGAACGCCTGCGCCTTGGACGGCACGCCCGCGGTCGCCTTGCGCGCCTGGGTCCACAGCAGGAAGCAGCCCAGCAGGCCCAGCAGCAGCGCGACCATCCACGAGTCGAAGTGCAGCTTCTGCCCGGCCACGTAGACCACGTTGTGGGTCAGGTGGTGGACGATGTAGCCGGTCAGGCCACCCCCACCGGATTCGCCGCCGCTCGGTTCCAGCACCATGCCTTCCAGGATCACGCGTTCGCCCTCGTCGTACTGCGCTGTGCCGCCAAGAATTTCATCGAAACCATCAAGGCCGCCGCGGCCATCGCCGCCCCGGCCAGTACCGGCACCGCCGGCAACCGCCATACCGCCATCGCCAGGAACAAGCCCACGGCGACCACCAGCCATTTCGCGGCGGTTCCCAGCAGCAACCGTCCCAGGGCCATGCCGGCCCCGACCACGCCGCCGCCGAACGCGCCCCAGGCCGCCGCCAGGCTTCCCAGCGCCATCGCACCGCCACCGGCCAGCGCCGCAAGCGCGGTGCGCGGCCCGATCATCAGGCAGGCCAGGGCTGTCAGCAGCGTGGTGATGGCCTGGATGACCACCACCCGCAGCGCCAGCCGCCGGCCCGCGGCAGCGGAATTGAGCACGCGGAGGACCCGACTTCGAAACGGTGCCGCAGGTCGGCTTCATCAAGCCATCAAAACCGCCCCGCGAAGCCGCAAAAGTATAGCAGGCGCGAAAATCCGCCGGCAACCGCCGAAAGACTCCGGGCCACGGGAAACTTCCAGCGCGCACGGGTGTCAGACGTGCTGGGCGCCCGCTCCCCTCCTCGTCAGCTCAGGAAGGGCGCCAGGAGCCCCGGCCGTCCGCGCCGGGGCTTCTTTTTCAGGCCCGTGGCCTTGAAACTGCAGGTCATTGGGATAGAATGATAATCATTCGCATTCAAGGACAGGCCGGTGGCCAAGACCCTGAGCTTTGCTTCCCTGCACCTGGGCGTGGCGTTCTCGGTGGGCTGGCTGCTGACCGGCAAATGGTGGATGGGCGGCCTGCTGGCGGTGATCGAACCGGCCTGCAACACCGTGGTCTTCCATTTCCACGAAAAGCTGTGGAAGCGGATCGAGGCCCGGCGCGCCCTCGCCGCCGGACCGGTCACGCGCTGACGCCCCGCGGCCGCAGCAGCGGCGGCGCCGCGGCTCAGCGCTTCCTGGGGATGTACAGGTCGGTGATGCTGCCGTCGAACACCTCGGCCGCCATCCCCACCGATTCGCTCAGGGTCGGATGCGGGTGGATGGTATGGCCGATGTCGGCGACTTCGCAGCCCATCTCGATCGCCAGCCCGATCTCCGCGATCAGGTCGCCTGCATGCACGCCGACGATGCCGCCGCCGATGATGCGATGGCTGTCCTCGTCGAAGATGAGCTTGGTGAAGCCCTCGGTGCGCGACAGGCCGATGGCGCGGCCCGAAGCCGCCCACGGGAACTTGCCGACGCCGACCTTCAGGCCCTTCGCCTTCGCCTCGGTTTCGGTGACGCCGACCCAGGCGATCTCCGGATCGGTGTAGGCCACGCTCGGGATCACCCGGGCCACCCACTCCTTCTTCTCGCCGGCCGCGACTTCCGCCGCCAGCTTGCCCTCGTGCGTCGCCTTGTGCGCCAGCATCGGCTGGCCGACCAGGTCGCCGATCGCGAAGATGTGCGGCACGTTGGTGCGCATCTGCCGGTCGACGTCGATGAAGCCGCGTTCGGTCACCTCCACGCCGGCCTTGCCCGCATCGAGCTTGCCGCCATTCGGCGCGCGGCCCACCGACACCAGCACGCGGTCATACAGCTTGCCGTCCGGGATGCTCTCGCCCTCGAACGTGCAGGCGATGCCGTTCTTCTGCGCCTTGGCCTCGACCACCTTGGTCTTGAGGTGGATTGCAATGCCGTGCTTCTTCAGCCGGTCCGCCAGCGGCTTGACCAGGTCGAGGTCGGCGCCCGGCATCAGCTGCGGCATGAACTCGACCACGGTCACCTCGCTGCCCAGCGCGCGGTACACCGTCGCCATTTCCAGGCCGATGATGCCGCCGCCGACGACCAGCAATTTCTTCGGCACGTCCGCGAGGTCCAGCGCATCGGTGGAATCCATCACCCGCGCGTCGTCCCACGGGAACGACGGCAGCTTCACCGGCTGCGAGCCGGCGGCGATGATGCAGTTGGCGAAGTGCAGCAGTTGCGCCTTGCCGTCCGCGCCGACGCCCGCTTCCACAGAAATTTCCAGTTCGTTCGCCGAGACGAATTTCGCGGTGCCCTGCACCACCCGCACCTTGCGCTGCCTGGCCATGCCGGCCAGGCCCTTGGTGAGCTGGCCGACGACCTTTTCCTTGTAGCCGCGCAGGGTGTCGATGTTGATCTTCGGCTTGCCGAAATCGACGCCGAAGTCGCTGGCATGCGCGGCCTGGTCGATCACGTCGGCCGCATGCAGCAGCGCCTTCGACGGGATGCAGCCGACGTTGAGGCAGACCCCGCCAAGGCTGGGGTAGCGTTCGATCAACACCGTATCGAGCCCGAGGTCCGCTGCACGGAACGCGGCGGTGTAGCCGCCGGGGCCGGCGCCGATCACCACCAGCGCGCAGTCGATGTCGGCCGTGCGGCCGGAGGATGCCGCGGCCTGCGGCGCGGGCGTTGCGGGCGCAGGGCTCGCGGCGGGCGCAGGCCCGGGCGCCGCAGCTTCGGCCCTGGTTGCTGTAGCGACAGGTGCGGGTGGAGATGCAGCCGCGCCGCTTTGGACAGCCGTTCCGCTGTCAGACGCGGCGATCACCGCGATCAGCGCGCCTTCCGACACCACGTCGCCCAGCTTGACCTTCAGCGCCTTGACCACGCCATCGGCGATCGCCGGCACTTCCATGGTGGCCTTGTCGGATTCCAGGGTGACCAGGCCCTGGTCCTTCTTCACCGTGTCGCCGACCGCGACCAGGATTTCGATGACCGGCACGTCGCCGTGGCCGCCGATGTCCGGAACCTTGCTTTCGATGTCCGCCATGTCCGCCTCCGTCAGAGCATGGCCCGACGGAGGTCGGCCAGCAGTTGTGCGAGGTAGGCGGTGAAGCGCGCCGCGGCGGCGCCGTCGATCACCCGGTGGTCGTAGCTCAGCGACAGCGGCAGCATCAAGCGCGGCCTGAATTCCTGGCCGTTCCAGACCGGCTTCATGTCCGACTTCGACACCCCGAGGATCGCCACTTCCGGTGCGTTGATGATCGGGGTGAACGCGGTGCCGCCGATCCCGCCCAGCGAGCTGATGGTGAAGCAGCCGCCCTGCATCTGCGCGGGCGCAAGCTTGCCGTCGCGCGCGGCGGCGGCCAGTTCGCCCATTTCCCGGGCGATCTCCATCACGCCCTTCTGGTCGGCATCGCGCAGCACCGGCACCACCAGGCCATTCGGCGTGTCCGCCGCGAAACCGATGTTGTAGTACTGCTTGAGGACCAGGTTGTCGCCGTCCAGCGAGGCGTTGAAGTTCGGATACTTCTTCAGCGCCGCCACGCTGGCCTTGATCAGGAACGCAAGCATGGTCAGCTTGCCGGCCTTGCCCGCGGCGATCGCCCTGGCGTTCTCGTCGTTCAGGGCGACGCGCAGCGCCTCGAGGTCGGTGATGTCGGCGTCGTCGTGCTGGGTGACGTGCGGGATCATCGCCCAGTTGCGCGCGAGGTTGGCGCCGGAAATCTTCTGGATCCGCGACAGCGGCTTGCTTTCGATGGCGCCGAACTTCGCGAAATCCACCGTCGGCCACGGGATCAGGTTGAGGCCGCCGCCACCGGCGGGTGCGGCCGCCGCGACCGGCGCGGCGATCCCGCCTGCCAGCGCCGCCTTCACGAACCTGCGCACGTCATCCTTGCCGATGCGCCCGCCGCGTTCGCTGCCGGTGACCTGCATCAGGTCCACGCCCAGCTCGCGCGCGAACAGGCGCACCGCCGGGCTGGCATAGGGCACCCTGTCCGGCAGCACCGCGTCGGCATCGAAGCGCACCGGCGGCAGGCCGGCACCCATCGGCGCGACCGGGCTCGCGGCCGATGCGCCGGCGATGGTGCCGGGGGTTGCCGCGACCGCCACCGGCGCCACCGGGGCGGCGGCTTCCGCGGGGGCTGCCTGCGGCCGCACTGCTTCGGGCTGCGCACCCGGCGGCGGCGGCGGGGCCGGCGTCGGGGCCGCGGCAACGGCGGCGCCAGTGGCCTCCGCGGCGATCTCGATGATCGCGACCAGTCCACCCTCCGAAAGGGTGTCGCCGAGCTTCACCTTCAGCTCCCTGACCACGCCGGCAAACGGCGACGGCACTTCCATCGTCGCCTTGTCCGACTCCAGGGTGACCAGGCCCTGGTCCCTGGCCACGGTGTCGCCGGGCTTGACCAGCAATTCGATCACCGGCACGTCGCCATGACCGCCGATATCGGGGACGCGCGCTTCCTTCAGCTCAGCCATGCCTCACTCCGGGACCCGGAAAGGCCGGTATTGTTGCCACATCCAGCGCCCCGGAACAAACCGCCGGGCAATATTCCGTGATTCATCCGGGTAATTCTTTCGAATGTCCCGCAGGACACGTGGCGGCGGCCGATATTCCGCAGGTCACGCCGGCCTCGGGCGCTGCAACCATCCGCGCGCCGGGTGCATCTCTCGTGCAGTGGCGTGCATGTCCCCCGATCGCCACCACGAGGAACGACGATGAAATCGATCCAGCATGTGTTGTGGCGCGGCGCGCTGGCGCTGGGCCTGATGGTGGTCGGCCTGGGCAGCGGCCTGGGCATGCCGGGCACCGGCGGGACCGCCGCCACCGATTGCCGCATCACGCCGCAGGTTTCGTTGGCCGGCCAGCGGCACCCCGGCCTTGCCCGCGGGTACGCGGTCCTGGTGGTGCTGCCGCCGCCACGAAAGACCACCGGCTAGGCGACGGCACGCGGCAATCGGCATGGGCCGGCGCGGGATGCTGCCGCGCCGGCCGTGGCCGGGATCAGTCGCCGATCACCCGCAGGCCAACGCTGAACGTCACTTCGTCGGCGGAGGCGGTCACACCCTGGATGTTCAGGCGCAGGGTGGTGGGGCTGGCGAAGAAGCTGGCGGCCTGGGCCTCGGTCAGGCCATAGCCCTCGACCAGCGCCCGCTTCGACAGCATCCCGCCGATGCAGGTCTGCGAGCCACGCAGGGTCTGGTGGTGCTGGGCCCACGGCGCCAGCGTGAAGACCAGGCGCTCGGTGCCGGTGACGCTGGTGGTGAGCTTGCCGCCGAACGCCGCCCCGGTGCTCGGATCGATCAACGCCGGATCGTTCAGCACCGGATTCTCCACGGTCACGCTGGGACGGCTGGTCAACCGTGCCAGCACGGGTGCGTCCGAGGAATTGGTGAACGACGCGGTCACCTGCGGCGAGAACCAGTGGCAGAGCAGCGAGTGGGAGGCGCCCGCGGGCAGCCGGATGCGGGCGACGTCATTGAAGGTGAAGCTGGTGACGCCGGGCTGGCTGCTGACCTGCTGGCAGGTGGCATCCGGGTCCTGGGCAAGGATCGACGCGCAGTCGGTGGAGACCACCGCGAAGCCACTGGCGACGCCGAGCCAGCGCAGGTTGCGGCCGAAGGAATCGACGTCGCCCACGTCTTCGACGGTCGGCGGCGGCGGCGGTGGCGGCGCCGGCTTCGCAGACCGGGTCGACTGGGCGGCGGCGAACGCCCGGCCGGCCGGTGCGGACTGCAGCGTTTGCAGTGCCGCACGCGCCGATGGCGCGGACACCCGCGTGATGGCACCGCTGTTGGCGGCATAGGCAAGGGCGCCGGCCAGGCCGAGGCTGGCGACGATGGCGACGATCAGTGGCGTGCGTTGCATGGCAGGACTCCTGGTGGATGTCCTGGTGTATGCGCAGCAGCGCGCCGAAACCGGACATCGCCGGCACGCCGCCCGCTTCAGGGGTGCTCCGCCTCCGCGTGCACCTTTTCGCGGCGGATCAGGTACAGGCCACTGGCGATGATGATCGCCGCGCCCAGCCAGGTGACCGAGTCCGGCAATACGCCCCACAGCGCCAGGTCCAATGCCACCCCCCACACCAGCGCGGTGTATTCCAGCGGCGCGATCAGCGACGCCTCGCCGAGCCGGAATGCTTCGGTGATGGTGTACTGGCCGATCGAACCGGCAACCCCGATCCCGGCGATCAGCCAGGCATCCTGCATCCGCAGCGGCACCCACTGCGGCAGCGCCAGGGCGCCGGCGCCGAGCGCCATCAGCGCCAGCAGCCATACCACCATCGCCTGGTTGGAATCGGTCCGCGCCAGCACCCGCACGGTGATCGCCGAGACCGCGTAGCCGGTGGCGGCCAGCAGCACCGCCAGGCCCGCCAGCGTGAACACGCCCTCGCCGGTCGGGCGCAGCACCACCAGCACGCCGAGCAGGCCGATCGCGATCGCGGTCCAGCGCCGCGGCCCGACCCGCTCGCCGAGGATCGGCACCGACAGCGCGGTGATCAGCAGCGGGGCGACGAAGAAGATCGAATACGCGGTGGACAGCGGCAGCCGCTTCAGCGCGAAGACGAAGCTGGCCATCATCGTGATCCCGAGCACGCCGCGCATCAGGTGCAGCGGCCAGCGCACGCGCAGCAGCGCCGCCGGACCGACCGTCGCCAATGCCCAGGCCAGCACCAGCGGCAGCGAGGACAGCCCGCGCAGGGCCGCCACCTGGAACGGCGGATAGTGCGCCGACAGCAGCTTGAGCGCGGCATCCATCAGCGCGAACATGCCGACCGCCGCCAGCATCATCAGCATGCCGCGGTGCCGGCGTTGCGCCTGCGCGCGCATTTCGGTGGTCAGCGTTTCCATCGCGCCAGCATGCGGTAACCTGCCCGCCCCGTCACCTGCCGGCCTGCGCCATGCCTTCCTTCGACATCGTTTCCGAAGTGGATACCCACGAACTCACCAACGCGGTGGACCAGGCCAACCGCGAGCTGTCGACGCGCTTCGACTTCAAGGGCGTGGAGGCGTCGTTCGTGCTCGACGACAACGTGATCTCGCAATCCGCGCCCAGCGAGTTCCAGCTGCAGCAGATGACCGACATCCTGCGTGCGCGGCTGGTGGCGCGGAAGATCGATGCGCGCTGCCTGGAGTTCGGCGACATCGACACCAACCTGGCCGGCGCGCGGCAGAAGGTGACGGTGAAGCAGGGCATCGAGCGCGAGCTGGCGAAGAAGCTGCAGGCCGCGATGAAGGACGCCAAGCTCAAGGTCGACTCGCAGATCAACGGCGACAAGCTGCGGGTCAGCGGCAAGAAGCGCGACGACCTGCAGGCCGCCATGGCCTTGCTGCGCGCGCAGGAGTTCGAGCGCCCGCTGCAGTTCGACAACTTCCGTGACTGACGCGTTCGACCCGGCCCGGGTCGAGGCCGACGTCCGCCGCTGGCTGGAGCGCGCGGTCATCGGGCTGAACCTGTGCCCGTTCGCCAAGGCGGTGTACGCCAGGAACCAGGTTCGGATCGTGGTCAGCGACGCCAGCACCGAACGCGCGCTGCTGGAGCAACTCGGCGAGGAGATGGCCCTGCTGCGCGACACGCCCGCCGGGCAGGTCGACACCACCCTGCTGGTGCATCCGCAGGTGCTGGGGGATTTCCTGGACTTCAACGATTTCCTGGACGACGCCGATGCCCTGGTCGAGGCGCTGGACCTGGATGGCGTGCTGCAGGTCGCGAGTTTCCATCCGCACTACCAGTTCGCCGGCACCGAGCCGGACGAGCCGGCGCGGGCCGGCGGGGGCGGTCCGAGGACAGCATCATCGAGGCACGGCGACGATGCAGGAACCGGAGCGGGCTGCTGCGACGCTGATGCCACGGGCTGGCCGCTGCTGCCGGCTTTGATCGTTTCCCGAATCGGACAATCACCGGACACGACGATGGCAGGCACACGGACATGGCTGTTCACGCTCGGCGCGGTGGCGGCGCTGGCCATCGGCGGTTGCAAGGGCGAGCAAGTGCCCGAGCCACCAGCCGCCCTGGACCGCGCGTCGCGACCGCGACGCCAGCACCCGCGGCGAGCACCGCATTCGACCCAGGCGGCGTTCCCGAGAGCACCGCGACCCTGCCGCCTTTCCCGTTCTTCAAGATCCCGGAAGGACTGGAGAGCACCTTCGCGGAGGCGGACAAACGGGTGGCCTTCGACCGCCACTACTTCATCGCCGGCGGCAAGGCGGTGCCGGTCGAAGGCAGGATCTTCCACGACCGCTTCAACCTGGCCAACGGGACCCGCAGCTACAGCGACATCGAGTTCCGGCGCAACTACGAAAACGCGATAACCGCGCTCGGCGGCAGGAAGATCAACACCACCCAATACACCTACGAGGTCATGGAAGCGGCCGGCGGCCGCGATGTGCTGGAAAAGACGAATTACGCGGCCGGCATGAACCCCGACTATCCGCACGACATCTATTTGCTTCGCCAGGCCGGCAAGGAATGGTGGATCGACGTCAGCACCGGCGCCTTCCCGTTGCACGGTTTCGTGGTGGTGCTGGAGCGCGAGGGCATGAGGCAGTCGCTGGGCCTGCTTGATGCCGCCGCGATGAAGCAGGCGATCGACAAGGACGGGCGGGTCGCGCTGCACATCAATTTCGACACCGACAAGGCGACGCTGCGGCCCGACGCCCAACCGACCATCGATGAAATCGGCAAGCTGCTCAGCGGTGATCCCGCGCTGAAATTGTCGATCGAAGGCCATACCGACGATACCGGCACGCCTGCGCACAACCAGGAGCTGTCGACTGCGCGACGCGATGGTCCTGGGCCCCCGGGGGGCCCCGGCCCGCCCGGGGGGGGCGGGGGGGGGGGGCGGGCGGGGCGCGGGCCGCCGGCCGCCGCGGGGGCGGGGGGGGGGGGGGGGGGGGGGGGGGGGGGGGGGGGCGCGGGCGGGGCCGGCCGGCCGCCGGGCCGGGGGGGGGCCGGCCGGCGCGGCACGGGGCGCCACGGTCGGCCTCGGCTCGCCCCCCGGGGGTGGCCCGGGGGGGGGCCGGCGGGGCCGGGGGGCGCCGCCGGCGGCGCGGAGGGGCGGGGGGCGCGCGGGGGCGGGGGCGCCGGCGGGGGGGGCGGGGCCGCGCGCCGCGCCCCGCCGCGCGAGCGCGCGGGGCGCGGGCGCCGCCGAGCGGCGCCGCCCTCGCCCAACGCCCGCCACTGCCCTTCCGGCAGGTCGCCGAGCGTCAACCCGCCGACGCGTTCGCGGTGCAGCGCATCGACATGGTTGCCGACCGCCGCGAACATCCGCCGCACCTGGTGGTAGCGGCCTTCGTGCAGGGTCAGGCGCGCGCGGCGCGCATCCAGCACCTCGAGTTCCGCCGGCAGCAGCGGCGTGGTTTCCGATTCCAGCAGCAGCGTGCCGCTGGCGAAAACGGCCGCCTCGTCGCCGCGCAGGTCCTGCGCCAGCGTGGCCAGGTACACCTTCGGCAGTTTCGACTTCGGCGAAATGATCCGGTGCAGCAACTGGCCGTCGTCGGTCAGCAGCAGCAGGCCCGAGGTGTCGCGGTCCAGCCGGCCGACCGTCGACAGCGGCGGATTGCGCAGGCGGAAGCGTGGCGGCAACAGGTCGAACACGATGCGTCCGCGATCCTTCATCGAACAGGTATGGCCGGCAGGCTTGTTGAGCATCAGCAACACGCCGGGCGCCAGGTCCAGCGGTTCGCCATCGACGCGCATGTTGTCGTGGTCCAGCGGGTCGTCCGCGTACAGCACCTCGCCGGCGGCATCGGTGACGCGGCCTTCGCGGAACATCCACTGCACGTCCTTGCGGCTGCCGTAGCCCAGGTTGGCGAGGTGCTTGACCAGCTTCATCCAAGTCTCCTTGCAGAACCTCGATGCCATCCATGGCCCAGCCAAGCCGCCTGGCGACCCACGGCCCGGCCATCCATGGCCGGTCGTTCAAAGGCGCAGCAGACGCCTTGATGGCGTCCGCTAGGCACGCGCCTTTTCACCTTCGACGATCTTGAAGCCGCCGTCCTGCGCAAGCGTGCGCACCTGCGCGAATCCTTCGCCCAGCGCCTGTTCGTATGGCAGGTGGCGGTTGGCGACCAGCCACAGGCGGCCGCCGGGCTTGAGTGCGCTGGCGGCGGCGGCGATGAACGCACGGCCGATATCCGGGCGGTCGCCGCGGCCCAGCGCATGGAACGGCGGGTTGCAGACGATCGCATCGAAGCGTTCGTCGACGCCGCGGGCGACGTCATGCCAGTGGCAATGCACGGGCAGGTGCGCGTCGGCGAGGTTCTCGTCGGCCAGCGCCAGCGACCGCGCATCGGCCTCGTACAGGTCGAGTGAGGCCACCTTCGGGCAACGCGCCAGCACCTGCAGGGACAGGTAGCCCCAGCCGGCGCCGAAATCGGCGACGCGGCCGTGCAGGTCGTCCGGCAGGACCTGCGCCAGCATCCTCGACGCGGCATCCACCCGATCCCAGGCGAACACGCCGGGGCGGGTCTGGAACGCGCCGCCCGGCACCTCCGCGCTGCGGACCGCGCGCGGGGCATCGGCCTTCGACCATTGGGCGACGAGCGCGGCATCGAACGTGGCGTCGGGCCGGGTCCAGGACACCCGGCAATGGTGCTTGCTGATGACGTTGAGGCCACCCGCGAGCAGCTTCAGGTCGGCTTCGCGGGACTTCGCGCCCTCGTCGTTGGCCACCGCGGCAATCACCATCCCGCCCGGCGCAACCGCGGTGCAGGCCTTGGCCAGCAGCGCGCGTGCTTCCTCGCGCTGGCGCGGCGGCAACACCAGTACCAACGGGAATCTGGTCGCCGGCAGCGCGTCTTCGTCCAGCAGCTCCACGCCGACCCGCTGCAGCCGTTCGGCTTCCGGCTTGAACGGCTGGGTGGCGACCATTCCGCGCACGCCCAGCGCATGCAGGGCCGCGCCTTCGCGGGCGCGCAGGAACAGCGCGTTGCCGGCCTGCGGCCAGCGCAGCAGGCCTTCGGCGAACGGATGCAGGAGGGCGTCGAGGGCCTGGTCGCGATGGGTGGTGCTCATCCGCGCAGTGTAGCGAGGCCCTCCACCGGCAGCGATCAGGCGCTGGTGCGCGGCCCGCGGCCGAACTGCCCGCGCAGCGCAGCGAAACCCCAGTTGGCCAGCACGCACAGCGCGGCGGCGGCGCTCCAGCCGACCGCGTCGCTGCCACCCGGCAACACCGCGGCCAGCCCGGCGGTCCAGCCGCGGCCTTGCCAGGCGATCACCACCGCCGCCGACAAGGCGAACACGAACACCAGTCCACGCAGCAGGCGTTGCTCCAGCAGGCAGTTCGCCGCCGCCTGCGCACGCGCCAGCGATGCGACCTGGCTGGCGAAGTCGAACGGCAGGTCCACCGGCGGCGCACGCCGCAGCGCGCGGGCGATGCGCAGGTCATCGGGATCGGCATCGGCATCCCCGCGGCGGGCCTTTTCCTGCGCCTGCCAGCGGGCTTCGTCGATCGGGTGTTGGCGGTCCTGGTGGTTCATGCGGCAACTCCGATGCGCGGCGTGAGGAGATCGCGCAGTGTCTTTCGGCTACGGAACAGATGGCTCTTGATGGTGCCTTCGGCGAGCCCGGTGATCGCCGCGATCTCGCCGATCGGCAGTTCTTCCAGGTGATACAGGGTCAGCAGCGTGCGTTGCAGCGGCGGCAGGCGCTCGATGGCGGCATGCAGCTCGCGCTCGTCGTCGGCCTGCACATGTTCCTGTTGCAGGTCGCCGCCGTCGCCGATGTTGTCGAGCAGGGACAGGCCGTCCTCGTCGCCCACCGGATCCACCAGCGCGATCCGCTTGCGTTCCAGGTGGCGCTTGGCGACCGAGTACGCCACCTGCCCGATCCACGACTTCAGCGGGCTGTCGAAGCGGTACTGGTGCAGGTAGCGGTGCACGCGCAGGAAGGCTTCCTGGCACAGCTCGCGGGTGTCCTCCGGGTGCCGCACCATGCGCTGGATCACGTACCAGCACAGCCCCTGGTAGTCGCGCACCAGCTGCTCGAACGCGCCCGCGCGGTTCGCGAGCACGGCTTCGACGAGGGCACGATCGGCATCCATGCGACATGGGATACGCCCATGGTCCGGATGGTTGCAAGGACTTCGCGCGGGTTTTCGACGACCGGCTGCAACCGACCCGGCAACCGCCGTATCCCTTTGCCCGAACGGCCCCCGTGGCCGGCACGCCCCGAAAACGAAAACCCAACGGAGGAAGACCCCATGGATTACGCAATGCTGGTCCCGATCGCCCTGTTCGCCGCCATCGCCTATTCGATCAAGGCGGTGGTCGACGCCCGCGTCCGCAAGCAGCTGGTCGCCAGCAACGGCGCGCCCGACCTGGTGCGCAGCATCCTCGAGGGCGACGAGAGCAACCGCCGGCTGGCCTCGCTGCGCTGGGGCATCACCCTGGTCGCGCTGGCGCTGGGCTTCGGCATCGTCGAGGCCGCCGGCTGGCAGGACATCAGCCCCGGCGTGATCGCGGTGCTGGTCGGCGCGATCGGCCTGGGCAACCTGGCGTCGTTCGCGGCCGCGCGCAAGCTCGGCTGACCGGGCTCCGCGAAGCCCGCGCGGATCGGTATGCTGTCGGCCCCTCGAGGCCGGCAGCACGCCCATGACCGACGCAAGCACGCCCAGCACCGGCACCCCGCCGGACCACCTGTCCAACGATCCGCGCAGCAAGTTCCATGATCCGGCGGCGCTGGAGCGCGGGATCGGCATCCGCTTCAACGGGGTGGAACGCCACAACGTCGACGAGTACTGCATCAGCGAAGGCTGGGTGCGGTTGCCGGTCGGCAAGTCGCTCGATCGCCGCGGCCAGCCGATGACGATGAAGGTCAAGGGCACGGTCGAGGCCTGGTTCCTGGACACCACCGAAGGAACCGGCGCGCCGGATCAGAACGGCGGCTGACCAGCGATCCCCGCACCCCTCCCGCGCGCGCCCGGCCCGGCGCACACTGGCCTTCGCACCCATCGCGGAGACCGCCATGCGATCCAAGTCCCTCGTGCTGCCGTTGGCGCTCGCGCTGGCCATGGCCGGCTGCGCCTCCACCCCCCGCAGCGACATGCTGGCCGCCGATGCACCGCGCGCCCTGCCCGAAGCGGGCCCGGTGAGCGTGCGCTGGAACGACCCGGCCACCTTCGCGGAACTGCGCAACAGCCATAACCGCTACGAGGCTGCCCGCGGTCGCTGGCTGACCGACCTCGCGGAATACCTGCGCAAGCGCGCCGAGCCGCGGCTGGGCAGCGGCGAACGGCTGGAACTGACCATCGTCGATGTGGACCGCGCCGGCGACTACGAGCCCTGGCTCGGCCCCAACTACCAGGACACCCGCATCGTCCGCGACATCTACCCGCCGCGGATGACCGTGCAGTTCCGGCATCTCGGCGCCGATGGCCGGGTGATCGCCGAAGGCGAGCGCAAGCTGACCGACCCCGCCTTCCTCATCGGCGCCACCCCGATCGACAGCAGCGATCCGCTGCGCTTCGAGAAGCGCATGATCGACAGCTGGCTGCGCCGCGAGCTGGTGACCGCAGCGCGCTGAGCGCGGGTGGCAGGCGGGCCCGGTCGCCGCCGGCGCCAGCGCCGGCCGGCACCTGGAGGCCTGCCGCTGCTGCGCAAGCGTCCGCGGCTGGCGCGTCGGAACCCGCGGCAAATCCCGACCACGCGATCCGCATCTCCCCGAGTGCGTCTCGCGACCGCGTTGCCGATGCTGGCGGCCTGCCTCCATGGAATCCGCCCCGATGCGATTGCGCTCCGCCTTGCTGGTCGCCCTGCTGCCGGCGATCGCGATGTCCTCGCCGGCCACGGGCATCGGCCTGCAGGCGCCGGCGCCGATGCTGGCCAGCCGCTTCGATCCCGGCCTCCATGACCCGGCGGGTTGCCTGGTCAGCGAGAAACTGGATGGCGTGCGCGCACGCTGGGACGGCGCGCGCCTGTTGACCCGCGGCGGCAACGTCATCGACGTGCCGGCGTGGTTCACCAGCGGCTGGCCACGCCAGCCGATGGATGGCGAGCTGTGGACGCGGCGCGGCGAATTCCAGCAGGTCAGCGACCTGGTCCGCGCGCTGCGCCACGACGACGCGGCCTGGCGCCCCGTCCGCTTCATGGCCTTCGACCTGCCGGCAGACGGCGGTGGCTTCGCCCGCCGCAATGCGCGGCTGCGCTCGCTGGTGCTGGCGGCGGGCGCGGACACGCTCGGGGTGATCGCGCAGGTGCCGGTGCGCGACAGTGACGCACTGCAGGCGCGGTTGCAGGCGGTTGTCGCTGCCGGCGGCGAGGGCCTGATGCTGCATCGCGCGCAGGCGCGGTACCAGGCCGGGCGCAGCGAGGCCCTGCTCAAGCTGAAGCCGTTCGACGACGCCGAGGCACGCGTGGTCGGCTACCGCGCGGGCAAGGGCAAGTACGCCGGGATGGTCGGTGCGTTGCTGGTGGTGGACGCGCGCGGACGCCGCTTCGCGATCGGCAGTGGCCTGCGCGACGCCGAGCGGGCACGGCCACCGCGGATCGGCGAACAGGTCACGTTCCGCTACCAGGGCCTGACCGCGAAAGGCACGCCGCGCTTCGCGCGCTTCCTGCGCGTGCGCCGCGACCTGGCCGGCGCGCCGCGCTGAGTGTCGCTTCGACCGCGATTCAGGACTCGGCGCCCGCCACGCAGACCCGGTTGCGGCCCTGCAGCTTGGCCGCGTACATGGCGCGGTCGGCGGCGGCGATCAGGCGTTCCGGCGGGCGCGCGGCCGCGGGCACGGCGACGGCAACGCCCACGCTGACGGTGACGTGCGCAGACACCGGCGAGGCCGGATGCGGCATCGCCTGCGCCTCGACCGCGATGCGCAGGGCTTCGGCGATGGCGGTCGCGGCAGCGAGGTCGCGGCCGGGCAACAGCAGCACCAGCTCCTCGCCGCCGAAGCGCCCCACCAGGTCGTTGTCGCCATCCGCGAAGCCATTGCAGATGCGCGCGAGTTCGCGCAGGCATTCGTCGCCGTAGAGGTGGCCGGCAGCGTCGTTGAGCGGCTTGAATGCATCCGCATCGACCATCAGCAACGCCAGCGGCCGGCCCTCCGCCGCCATCCGCCGCCAATCCACGCACAACTGCTGGTCGAATCGGCGGCGGTTGGCGATCCCGGTCAGGCCGTCGATCATCGACAGCTGCTCCAGCTTGCGGTTCGCCTGCTGCAGGTCATCCGCCATGCGGGCGAAGTGGATCGCACCGGCGACCAGGTCGGCCACCGCATCGAACACCGCGCGCGCCTCCTCGTCGAAGAAATCGCTGCGGGTGCTCTCGATGTTGAGCACGCCATGCAGGCGCTGGCCGTGGCGGATCGGCACCAGGTACTCGGAGCGCACGTGGACGTTGCCGGCCACGTAGTCCGGGTCGGCATCGACATCCGTGATCAGCTGCGCGGTGCCCAGCCGCGCACAGCGGCCGGCGGCCCCGCGGGTCACCGGCCAGTCGCCCGCGACCGCCAGCGGCGACTGCGTCCACTCGCCGTCATAGACCTCATGGACGAAGGATTGGTTGGCCTCGTCGAGCAGGATCACGCTGGCGATCGCGACCGGCAGTTCCGCTACCAGGCATTCGCAGATGCCCTGCAGCAGCGAGTCCAGGTCGGCGCCCTGCAGGGCCTCGCGCGCGATCCGCACCAGGATCCGGGTCAGGGTGGCACGGCGCGCCGGCGTGTCCTGCCCTTCCCAGGGCAGCCCCACGGGCTCGCTCACCGGATCGTCCATCGCATCGCCATCGCACGCGCCCCTGTTGGCCGCAGTCTACGCCTGCGCGGGCGGGCTTCGTCGGCGGCAGCGCCGGCTTCGTCGCGTGCGCGCTTACGCTGGCCGCGCGCCTCGCTATGCTCGCCGCACATCGAGTTGACTCCCGTTTCCGGCCAGGCCCGCCCCGCATGCTCAAGTCCCTCTTCAGGCAATCGCTGTTCGTCCTGCGCATCGCCGCCGCGTGGGGGTTGGTGGTGATGCTGGTGTCCGCGCTGTACTCGAGCATCCCGCTGATCGGCCGGCTGGAATTCCCGATGGTGCTGCTGGGCATGGCGACGATGGCGCTGGTGGTGGGCGGCGCGTTCTCGCACCTGCACCGGGTGCGCCTGATCGCCGGCCGCACCGATGCGGATGCGCTGCGCAACCGCCAGCGTCGGCTGGTCGAGGTCCCGCTGGAGGCCGGCGAGGCGTTCGACCTGCTGGACGCGGCGATCCGCGAGTTGCCCGGCATCGAACAGGTGCAGGGCGCGCGCGACAGCCTGCAGGTGAAGGCCAAGGTGGCGCGCCCGCGCACGTACGGCGAACACCCGCTGCGGCGCTGGAACCCGCTGCTGTGGTTCGGCCTGCCGCGCAACCAGCTGCAGGCCACGGTGACCCCGGGCGAGGACAGCGGGCGGGTGACCCTGATCTGCGAGCCGGAGAACCCGGCGTGGAGCGACTGGTTCCTGGTCGACGATGGCACCAATTACGAGAACGCCGAGGCGATCGTGCGCGCGCTCACCCGCCGCATCGGCGAACTGCGCCGCGGCGAACGCGCCAGCGCCGCGCAGACCGCGACCCAGAAGGAACTCACCGAGGCCAGGCTGCACCTGCTGCACGCGCAGGTCGAGCCGCACTTCCTCTACAACACCCTGGCCAGCGCGCAACTGCTGGCGCGCAGCGATCCGGCGCGCGCCGAGGCGATGCTCGGCCACCTGATCCAGTACCTCCGGCGTTCGCTGCCGAACGCGGAAGGCGAGATGTCGACCCTGGGCGCGGAGCTGGAGCGCACGCTGGCGTACCTGGAGATCCTCAGGATCCGGATGGGCGATCGCCTCGACGTGCAGGTCGACGTGGCGGATGCGCTGCGCCCCACCCCGCTGCCGGCGATGATGCTGCAGACCCTGGTCGAGAACGCGATCAAGCACGGGCTGGAACCGCGCAGCGGCGGTGGCACGGTGTGGATCCGCGCACGCCGCGACGGGGATGGGGTGGCGGTGACCGTGGCCGACAACGGCGAAGGCTTCAACACCAAGACCTCGGGCACCGGCATCGGCCTGAAGAACGTGCGCGAACGCCTGCGCCTGCGCTATGCCGGCGACGCCAACCTGTCGGTGGTCGCCAACTTCCCGGCCGGGGTGGCCGCCACCATCACGGTTCCCGCGAACCCGCCGCAACAGGGCGCCAGCCATGTCTGACCTGGGCAAACCCGATCCGGTCCGCACCTGCATCGTCGCCGAGGACGAATCCCTGCTGCGGCATGCACTGGTGGCCGAACTCAAGCGCGCGTGGCCGGCGCTGCAGGTCGTCGCCGAATGCGAGGACGGCGCCAGCGCGGTGGAAGCGCTGGCCGAACACACCCCGGACATCGCCTTCCTCGACATCCGCATGCCCGGCCTGACCGGCCTGGAAGTCGCCGCGCTGGCCGCCGACGCCAGCCCGCGCACGCAGATCGTGTTCGTCACCGCCTATGACCAGTACGCGATCGACGCCTTCGAGCGCGGCGCGATCGACTACCTGCTGAAGCCGGTGAAGGCGGACCGGCTGGAGGCGACGGTGGCACGCCTGCAGGCGCGCGACGCGCTGCCCGACGCAGCCGCGCTGGCGGCCCTGCTCGACAAGCTGGGCGCGTTGCCGAACGCCGCCGGCGCGGTGGAGCCGCTGACCTGGCTGACCGCCAGCGCCGGCCGCGAAACCCGGCTGGTGCTGGTCGACGACGTCGCCTACTTCCGCGCCGACCACAAATACACCACGGTGGTCACCGCCGAAGGCGAGGCGCTGCTGCGCACGCCGCTGCGGGAGCTGCTGCCGCGGCTCGATCCGGCCAACTTCAAGCAGATCCACCGTTCGACCATCGTCAACCTGAAGGCGATCGCCGGCATCGTCCGCGACGACAGCGGCCGCGGCACGGTGCGCCTGAAACACCGCCCGGAAACGCTGACCGTCAGCCAGCCGTTCATGGCCCTGTTCAGGCACATGTGACCCGCCGCGCGAAAGCGCGCGGCAACCGGCGACGATCGACCGGCGCCCCGCCGTGCAGCGGGGCGCGTGCTTCGAGGCCTCTCCGAGCCGCAGTGCGCGCAGCGCGCGCCGTGGCTGGGTGCCGACAAGTCCGGCCGGGCCGCGCGGGGAGGTCGCGACCCGGCCGGGTTGCCACGACTCAACGGCAGCGGAAGTAGGCGGCGGCCGGCACCGCGTAACTGCGGTTGCTGGCATAGCCACTGCTGTTGCCGTAGCCGACGCCGAAGTCGCGTTCGCGGTGGATGCGGGCCGGCTGTGCTCCGCCGTCCCCGCGGCGCGGGGTCAGGCGGCGCTCGACGTAGGCCATCGGGCTGGGGGACTGGATGCGGAACATGACGGTCTCCTGTGCTGGTTTCTTAGTGTGTTGGTAATGTAGAACACCATTACAACGGGTTGCATGGGCAGGAAGTCATGCGCGTCGCATTCGATGGGAATCGTTCAGCTAACCTGCACGCTCCCTGCAGGAGCAAGAGATGCCGGAAGCGGCCGCCGCGTTGCAACGCTGTTTCTGGGTCGACGGTTCCGACCTGTACGCCGCCTACCACGACCACGAATGGGGCCGTCCGGTCAGCGACGACATCCGCCTGTTCGAGAAGATCAGCCTGGAAGGCTTCCAGGCCGGGCTGAGCTGGATCACCATCCTCAGGAAGCGCGAACACTTCCGCGCCGGTTTCGACGGTTTCGATTTCCACAGGGTCGCCGCCTACACGGAGGCCGACGTGCAGCGCCTGCTGGCCGATGCCGGCATCGTCCGCCATCGCGGCAAGATCGAGGCGGTGATCCACAACGCCGGCCGCGCGATCGAGCTGCAGCGCGAATCCGGTTCGCTGGCGCGTTATTTCCGGCAGTTCGAAGTGGACGTGTCCGGGCGCCCGGAGAAACTCACCGTGGACGTGCTGCGCAGCTTCACCACCGCGCCGGAGGCGATCGCGCTGTCGAAGGACCTGAAGAAGCGCGGCTGGAAGTTCGTCGGCCCGACCACGATGTACGCCTTCATGCAGGCGATGGGGCTGGTCAACGACCACCAGCACGATTGCCATGTGCGCGCCGAGATCGAGGCCTTGCGCCGCGCCGCGGCCTGAGGCACCGCCAACCCGCGTCGTTGCGGGGCCGGCGCTGGCGGTCTCGCCTTGTGCGACGCCGTGGTGTACAAATGTACACCCATGAACCCCGTCGACTCCCCGTCCCCGCAACGCGCCGCCGTGCTCGCCTTCCTGCAGCGGGAGCTGGCGGCCGGGCGCGCGCCCAGCCTGGCGGAGATCGCGCTGGCATTCGGCTTCGCCTCGCGCAATGCCGCCCGGAAGCATGTGCAGGCGCTGGTCGCCGACGGCCTGCTGGAGCAAACCACGGGGCGCTCGCGCGGCCTGCGACTGCCGGGCGGGCCGGCGGACCTGTTGCCGCTGGCGGTGCTGGGCCGGGTCGCGGCGGGCCAGCCGATCGGCGCCGACATCGGCCTGGACCAGCAGCTGTGGCTGGACCGCCGGCTGTTCTCGCCCACCCCGGATTACCTGCTGAAGGTGCAGGGCGATTCGATGATCGACGACGGCATCCTCGATGGCGACCTGGTCGGCGTGCAGCGCAGCGCCGATGCCCGCGACGGCCAGACCGTGATCGCCCGCATCGATGGCGAGCTGACCATCAAGCGGTTGCAGCGCACGCCGCGACGGATCCGCCTGCTGCCGCGCAATCCCGCGCACGCGCCGATCGAGATCGAGCGCGGCCAGGATTTCGCGATCGAAGGCGTGTACTGCGGCCTGCTGCGGCAGGGCTGAGATGCAGGCCGCCACCTCCCTCGATTCGATGCTGGCCGCGCAGACGATCTGGCATGCCGGCCGCCATCCCGCGGCCGCCAGCGAGGGCGAGCCCACCGGGCATGCCGCGCTCGATGACCTGCTGCCGCAACGCGGCTGGCCACGGCGTGCACTGACCGAACTGCTGCTGCCGGCGGACGGCATCGGCGAACTGGCCCTGCTGATGCCCACCCTGGCCCGGCTCAGCCGCGAGGGCGGCACGCTGGCGCTGATCGCCCCGCCCTACCTGCCGTATGCGCCGGCATGGCAGGCGGCGGGGGTCGACCTCGGCGTGCTGCAGGTGATCGAGGCGTCGCCGCGCGATGCGCTGTGGGCGTTCGAACAATGCCTGCGCAGCGGTGCCTGCGCGGCGGTGCTCGGCTGGCCGCGGCAGGCGGATGCGCAGGCCTTGCGGCGCTTGCAGGTGGCCGCGGACAGCGGGGATTGCCTCGGCTTCGTGCTGCGCGACCGCAAGCACGCGGCGAATCCGTCGCCGGCCGCGCTGCGGCTCGAATACCGCTGCAATGCCGGCGATGGCGATGGCTGGCGCGTGCGCAAATGCCGCGGCGGCCCGGCTCCCGTGCAGGCGTTCGCGCCGGGCCTGCATTGAGCCGCGCGCATGTTGTGGGCCTGCATCGTGCTGCCGCAGCTGGCGCTGGACGCCGTCCTCCGGCGTTTGCCTGATCCCGGATCGCCGCTGGCGCTGGCCAGTGGCCCCGCGCAACTGCGCACCCTGCATGCGGTGAATGCCGGCGCGGCGCAGGCCGGGCTGCGTGCCGGCATGCGCCTGACCGCGGCGCAGGCGCTGCTGCCCACGCTGGCCACGGTCGAATACCAGCCGCAGGCCGAAGCGCGCTGGCAGCAGTTCCTCGCCGCGTGGGCGTATCGCCACAGCTCGCTGGTCAGCGCGCAATGGCCGGGCTGCATCGTGCTGGAAGTGCGTGCCAGTTTCCGTTTGCTCGGCCCGTGGCCACGCATCGAAGCGCGCCTGCGCGAGGAACTGGCCACGCTCGGTTTCGCCCACCGCATCGCGATGGCGCCCACCCCGCGCGCCGCGCGCGTGCTGGCCGGCTTGCAGGATGGGCTGGCGGTGCCCAACCCGGCGGCGATGCAGGCGTTGCTGGATCGCGTGCCGGTGCGCCGCGCGCTGTTGCCGGGCGATGCCGGCGAACGCCTGCAACGGATGGGCATCCGCGACCTGCGCACGCTGCGCGACTTGCCGCGCGACAGCCTGCGCCGGCGTTTCGGGCCGGAGCTGCTGCCGCATCTCGACCGCCTGTACGGCGATGCCGAGGATGCGCTGGCGTACTACGCGCCGCCGGATCATTTCGATGCACGGGTGGAACTGGGCTTCGAGGTCGAAAGCCACACCGCCCTGCTGTTCCCGCTGCGCCGGCTGATCGGCGACCTGTGCACTTGCCTGTCGATCCGCGATGGCGGCGTGCAGCGCTTCGTGCTGCGACTCGAGCACGAGGGCCGCATGCATACCGATGTCGAGGTCGGCCTGCTCGCCGCCGAACGCGAACCGGCGATGCTGTTCGAGGTCACCCGCAACCGGCTGGAACGTGTCTCCATCCCGAAGCCGGTGGTCGGGCTGCGCCTGCTCGCGCGTGAACTGCCAGCCTTCGTGCCGGCCAGCCGCGACCTGTTCGACGTGCGCGCGCAACAGGCGCTGCCGTGGCCGCAACTGCGCGAACGCCTGCGCGCGCGCCTCGGCGACGACGCCGTGCATCGCATCGCGCCGACCGGCGACCCGCGCCCGGAACGGGCCTGGCGACGCATCGAGGGCGACGACGCGAACATTGGCCCCGCGCCTGCGCGTCCGCCACGGCCACTGTGGCTGTTGCCACGCGCGCAGCCCCTGCGCGACCCGCGCCTGCGCATCGTGTCCGGCCCCGAACGGCTGGAAAGCGGCTGGTGGGATGGCGCCGACGCGCGCCGCGATTACTACGTGCTGGAAACCTCGCGGGGGCAGCGCGCGTGGGCGTACACCCCGGCCGGCGAACGCGACGGCTGGATGCTGCACGGCTGGTTCGCATGAGTGAAGCCGCGTGAGCCGGGACGATGCGGTCGATGGCGTGGACCGGGAAACCCCGGGCGGGCAGATGCCGCGTGCGTGGCAAGTGGCCCAGCGCCGCCGCCTGCCCGCCGCCAACGACGACGCCCCGGGCCACGACGACCTGCCCGCGTATGCGGAGTTGCATTGCCTGTCGGATTTCTCGTTCCTGCGCGGCGCGGCCAGCGCGCAGGCACTGTTCGAACGCGCGCGCGCCTGCGGCTACGAGGCGCTGGCGATCACCGACGAATGCTCGCTGGCCGGCATCGTGCGCGGACTGGAGGCGGCGCGCGCGACGGGATTGAAGCTGATCGTCGGCAGCGAATTCATCCTGGGCTGCGGCATGAAGCTGGTGCTGCTGGTCGGGCACGCCGCCGGCTATGCGCAGCTGTGCCAACTCATCACCCACGCGCGCCGCGCGGCACCGAAGGGCGGCTACCTGCTCACGCGCAATGACGTGGAACCCGTCCTCGCCGATGCCAGCCCCGGCCTGTTCGCCCTGTGGTGCCCGGCCACGCAGCCGGATCCCGATCAAGGCCGCTGGTTGCGCCGCGTGTTCGGCGAGCGCGCGCATCTCGCGGTGGAGCTGCATCGCGAACAGGACGACGAGGCCCGCCTGCGCGAATTGCTGGGCCTCGCGCAATCGCTGCAGCTCACGCCACTGGCCGCCGGCGACGTGCACATGGACGTGCGCCGCCAGCGCGTGCTGCAGGACACGATGACCGCGATCCGCCACGGGCGCACCTTGGCCGACTGCGGCGAGCACCTGTTCCGCAACGGCGAGCGCCACCTGCGCACGCGCCGCGCGCTGGGCAACATCCACCCCCGCTGGTTGCTCGACAACGCCGTGCAACTGGCGCGGCGCTGCAGCTTCGACCTCGAAAGCGACATCGAGTACCGCTATCCGGCGGAGCTGGTGCCGCCCGGCCACACGCCCACCAGCTGGCTGCGCGCGCGCACCGAACAGGGCATGCGCGAACGCTGGCCGGAAGGCGTGCCCGAGAAAATCGTTGCGCAGATCGACGAAGAACTCGCGCTGATCGAAGTCCTGAAGTACGAAGCATTCTTCCTGACCGTGGACGACATCGTCCGCTTCGCGAAATCGCGCGGGATCCTCTGCCAGGGCCGCGGCTCGGCGGCGAATTCGGCGGTGTGCTTTGCGCTGGGCATTACCGTGGTGAATCCCGCGGAAAGCCGCCTGCTGATGGCGCGCTTCCTGTCGAAGGAACGCAACGAGCCGCCGGACATCGACGTCGACTTCGAGCACGAGCGGCGCGAGGAAGTCCTGCAGTACGTGTACGCGAAGTACGGCCGCGAACGCGCCGCGCTGGCGGCCACGGTGATCCGCTACCGCGGCAAGAGCGCGGTGCGCGACGTGGCCAAGGCATTCGGACTGCCACCGGACCAACTGGCGCTGCTGGCCGAATGCTTCGGCTGGGGCAATGGCGATACGCCGATGCCGCAACGCCTGTCCGAGGCCGGCTTCGATCCGGACAACCCGCTGATCGCGCGCGTGCTGGCGGTGACCGGGCAGCTGCAGGGCCACCCGCGGCATTTGTCGCAGCACGTCGGCGGCTTCGTCATCAGCGACGCGCCGCTGCACACGGTGGTGCCGGTGGAGAACGCGGCGATGGAAGGCCGCACCATCATCCAGTGGGACAAGGACGACCTGGAGACGATGAAGCTGCTCAAGGTCGATTGCCTGGCGCTGGGCATGCTGACCTGCATCCGCAAGGCGGTGGCGCTGGTCGAACACCATCGCGGCTACAGGATCGACCTCGCGCGATTGCCGGCCGGCGATGGCCCGACCTACCGCCATGATCCAGGCCGCGGACACCGTCGGCGTGTTCCAGATCGAATCGCGCGCGCAGATGAGCATGTTGCCGCGCTTGAAGCCCGCCTGCTTCCACGACCTGGTGGTGCAGGTGGCGATCGTCCGGCCGGGGCCGATCCAGGGCGGCATGGTGCACCCCTACCTGCGCCGGCGGCAGGGCAAGGAAGCGGTGGCGTTCCCGTCGCAGGGGATCGAGGCGATCCTGGGCACGACCCTGGGCATCCCGCTGTTCCAGGAACAGGTGATGGAACTGGTGATCCATGCCGGCTACAGCGCGGGCGAAGCCGACAACCTGCGCCGCTCGATGGCCGCGTGGCGGCAGGGCGGCAGCATGGAGCAGCACCGCGCGCGCATCCGCGAACGGATGCAGGCCAAGGGCTACGCGGCGGAGTTCATCGAGCAGATCTTCGAACAGATCAAGGGTTTCGGTTCGTACGGATTCCCGCAGAGCCACGCCGCCTCGTTCGCCAAGCTGGTCTACATCAGCTGCTGGCTGAAACGCCACGAGCCGGCCGCGTTCGCCTGCGCCCTGCTCAACGCGCAACCGATGGGCTTCTACTCGCCCAGCCAGATCGTGCAGGACGCGCGGCGCGGCAAGCTCGCGCGCGTGGGCGTGGCCGTGTATCCGGTCGACATCACCGTCAGCGATTGGGACAACACGCTGGAAGGCGGGCACCCGCGATGCGGCATCGACGATGGCGGGCAGGCCGCAATCCGGCTCGGCCTAAGGCAGATCGCCGGGCTGCCTGAAGCGGTTGGCAAGCGCATTGTCGCCGCGCGCCGGCAACGCGACTTCACCGATGTGCGCGATCTCTCGCTGCGTGCTGCGCTGGACGAAAAATCGCGCAATGCATTGGCCGAAGCCGGTGCGTTGCAGCCACTCGCAGGCCACCGCCATGCCGCGCGCTGGGCGGTCGCCGGCATCGAACGCCAGCGCCCGTTGCTGCCGGGCAGTCCCGATGAAGACGCCATCGCCCTGCCCGCGCCAAGGCCCGGCGAGGACGTGCTGTCCGACTATCGCGCCACCGGCCTGACCCTGCGCGAACATCCGCTGGCGCTGCTGCGCGCGCGCCTGCAACGCGAGCGCGTGCTCGATTCCAGCCAGCTGCGCGAGGTCAAGCACGGCCGCGGCGTGCATGCCGCCGGGCTTGTGACCCAGCGCCAGCGCCCGGCCACCGCGGGCGGCACCATCTTCGTCACCCTCGAGGACGAACACGGCATGGTCAACGTGGTGGTGTGGCGGGACCTCGCCGTGCGCGCGCGCAAGGCCCTGCTCGGCGCGCGCCTGCTGGCGGTGCGCGGGCGCTGGGAACAGGTGGACGGCGTGCAGCACCTGATCGCGCGCGACCTGCGCGACCTCAGCCACCTGCTGGGCGACCTGCAGACCGCGTCACGCGATTTCCACTGAAGTGCGCTGCCGCCTGCAACAACCGCAGCGGGCCCCCAGCCCCCACGGGCCGGGCAGCCCGCCGCCGCGCTGGCGGGCCTGCTTAAAACCTTCGCATCGCCACCGCCGGACCTGCCATGCGCCTGCCCGCCTCCATCGTCGCCTCATTGCTCCTGTTGGCCTGCACCCTCGCCCACGCCGCAGAGCCGCAGGCGGCTTCACCGATGGCCCGCGTGCGCGGCGGGCCTTCGACCGCGACGGCATCACCGCCACCCGCACCGAGGGCTACGCGGATCCCGCGACCAAGCGCGCCATCACCGTCGATGACCCGGTGCGGATCGCCTCGATCAGCAAGCTGGTGCTGGCGATCGGGGTGATGCGGCTGGTCGAGGACGGCACGCTCGACCTCGATGCCGATGTCTCCGACACGCTGGGCTGGAAGCTGCGCAACCCCGCCTTCCCGGACAGGAAGATCACCCTGCGCCTGCTGCTCTCGCACACGTCCAGCCTGACCGACGGCGCCGGCTACTGGCAGGTGCCGCTGGATGGCGAATTCCGCACGCTGCTCGACGATCCGAAGGCCTGGGACCCACAACACGCGCCCGGCACCTACTGGCGCTACGCCAACGTCGGCTTCCCGCTGATCGGCGCGGTGATGGAACGCGCCACCGGCGAACGCCTGGACCTGCTGATGCAGCGCCTCGTGATCAAGCCGCTGGGCTTGCACGCCTGCTACAGCTGGCCCAGCTGCGACGATGCCACCGCCGCGCGCGCCGTGGTGCTGTACCGCGACGGCAAGCCGCTACTGGACGACAACCAGGGCAGGAAGCCCGCCTGCGGCATCACCAAGGCCAGCGACGGCAGTTGCGACCTGTCCGTCTGGCGCGCCGGCAAGGCGACCAACGTGTTCGGCCCGCAAGGCGGCCTGCGCATTTCCGCAGCAGGCCTGTCGAAGATCGGCCGCCTGCTGCTCGGCGACGGCATGGTGGATGGCGTGCGCCTGCTCACGCCGGAATCGGTGCGCGCGATGATCGGCCCCGAGTGGAGCCTCAAGGACGGCAACGGCCTGACCCTCGAGGAAGACGACCCGATCCGCGCCACCAAGGGCTTCACCTGCCGCTACGGCCTGGCCGTGCAGACCTTGGCCAGCGGCCTGCCCGAGTGCGGCGACAACCCGTTCGGGGACGGCGTGCCGCGCGTCGGCCACAGCGGCAATGCGTATGGCCTGCTGGCCGGGCTGTGGGTGGACCGCAAGGCCGGCACCGGCGTGGTGTA
>JADKKV010000007.1 GCA_016720345.1 Thermomonas sp.
CCACCGTGGCGTTGGCCCAACCCGGCCAAGCCGCAATCAGGTAAACGCGCTCGGGCCGGTTTTGCTGGATCCACTCCAGTACCTGCGCATTGCGTTTCCGGCATGAGGGGGACTTGCGGTTGTTCACGCCAGGCAAAGGCGCGCAAGCAGAGCGCAAAGCAAGGACGCCGGCCCGACCCTCGCGCTTCAGGACTTCATCCAGCGCGGGTGCCCAGGCAATCGCCCAGCTGTCGCCCCAGACCAGCGCGACCTTGCTGTTTCCATCCGCACCGATCCGGCACTCCGCCCGCGCCATGGAGACGGGCTTTCCATCGCATTCCTTGTAGGGAATGACCGGCAGGCGCGCCTGGTCCAGCGCCAGCACGTTCGGCGGAACCCGTTGCGGCACACCATAGGTGGCCGCAAATCCCACCCCGATCGCGACCAGCAGGAACGCGCCCGCGCCGGAGGCCGCGAACACACGCGCGCGCGTCGCCGCTTCGCCCTGCTTGCGCGCGCGCCGGAACGGCTGCTCCACGAAACGATAGCTGGCCACCGCCAACAGCAGGGACAGCCCCAGCAAACCCAACCCCTGCACGGACGACAACGGCGCCATCCCCTGCCGGTAGCTCACCAGCACCAACAGCGGCCAATGCCACAGGTACAGCGAATACGAAATCAGGCCCACGAACACCAGCGGTCGCCATGACAGGAGTCCACCCACCCACGTGCGTCCACCCGCGCCGAGATGCAGCAGCACCGCCGTCGCCAGCACCGGGATGGCGGCCTTCCAGCCGGGGAAATCGACGCCGGAGCGCATGAACGCGATGGCGCCCAACAGCGCCGCCAGCGCAGCAACCGACAGCACCGTGCGCAGGGTCCCGTTGCGGACCTGCGGGGCCGCACCGAGCGCCACCAGCGAGCCCAGCAACAACTCCCATGCCCGGAACGGCGACAGGAAGAACACCGCCTTGGCCAGGATGGGCTGCACCACGACGCACGCCGCGAACGAGAGCAACGCGCATGCCGCGATGACCCGCAGCAACCATTGCGGCCGGTAGCGGTGGACCAGCATCAGCAACAGCGGCAAGCCCACGTAGAACTGTTCTTCGACGCCCAGCGACCACGTGTGCAGCAACGCGTTGAAGTCCGACGCATCATCGAAATAACCGCTCTGGCGGAAATACAAGGCGTTGGAGACGAACAGCACCGTGGCGGTGGCCGCCTGCCCCAGCCGCGCGAGGTCGCTTGGCAGCAGCACGAACAGGCCGGCCAGCATCGTGACCAGCAGCATCACGAACAGTGCCGGGAAAATCCTGCGCGCACGGCGCTCGTAGAAGCGCGCCAGGGTGAACTCGCCGCGCGCCAGTTCCGACTGGATGATCCCGGTGATCAGGTAGCCGGAGATGACGAAGAACACGTCCACGCCGACAAACCCGCCCTGCAGGCCGCCGATGCCGAAGTGATAGAGGACGACCGACAGCACCGCGATCGCGCGCAGTCCATCGATGTCGGAACGGTAGTGCGATGCGGACATGCGTTGCCTCAGTGCCGCGACGGCGTTGCATGCCGGAAGGCGAAGCCCGGGCATCGCATCATGCCGACGCCCCGGCGATGCGCAGGAACTCGGCGTGGTCGCGGATGTAGTCGTCGGCATCGTAGTGATGCGAGGCGAACACCAGCAACGCCGCGTCCGGCGAGTAGTTGAACTGCCCGCCCCAGGTCATCGGCGGCATGTAGAAGCCCAGGTTGGGCCGGTCCAGCACGAACTCCTCGCGGCGGCGGCCATCGTCGCCGACCACCGAGATCCGCCCACGCACGCAGACCAGGAACTGGTGGCATTCCCGGTGCGCGTGTTCGCCGCGCATCTCCACCAGCGGCACCTGGTAGACCAGGAAATAGCGCTTCGGGTCGAACGGAATGTGGTTGCCGAACTCGCCGACGGTCAGGTTGCCGCGTGCATCGGTCACGTTCGGCAGTTCGATCAATCCGTAGCGCATGTCATCACCCTTCATCGCGAGGCCGGCTCACACAGCAGGACGCGCACGGTTTACAGCCGGCCATCCACCGCATCCCGCGGCAGCACGTACTTGACGTCGTAGACCACGTTGCCGGCCTGCTTGCCGAAGGCGCGCACGCCCTCCGCGCCGAGTTCACGGAACTGCCCATGGCCGACGGCGACGATGATCGCGTCGTAGACGCCCGGCTCCGGCTGCTGGATCGGGGTCAGGCCGTATTCGTGCTCGGCTTCCGCCACGTCCACCCACGGGTCGAACACGTCGACCTCGCAGTTGTAGCCGCGCAGGGTGTCGACGATGTCCACCACCCGGGTATTGCGCAGGTCCGGGCAGTTTTCCTTGAACGCCAGGCCGAGCACCAGCACCCGCGCATGCACCGGGTTGATGCCCTTGCGCAGCATCAGCTTGATCACCTGGTCGGCCACGTAGCCGCCCATGCCGTCGTTGGTGCGGCGACCGGCCAGGATGACCTGCGGATGGTGGCCCACCTGTGCCGCCTTGTGGGTCAGGTAGTACGGATCCACGCTGATGCAGTGGCCGCCGACCAGGCCCGGCCGGAACGGCAGGAAGTTCCACTTGGTGCCGGCGGCTTCCAGCACGTCCAGGGTGTCGATGCCGAGCTTGTTGAACAGGATGGCCAGGTCGTTGACCAGCGCGATGTTGAGGTCGCGCTGGGTGTTCTCGATCACCTTGGCGGCTTCGGCCACCTTGATGCTGGGGGCCTTGTGGGTGCCGGCGGTGATGATGCTGGCGTACAGCGCGTCGACGAAGTCGGCGGTGTCCGGGGTGGAGCCGGAGGTGACCTTGAGGATGTTGGTGACGCGGTGGGCCTTGTCGCCGGGGTTGATGCGTTCGGGGCTGTAGCCGATGGCGAAGGTGGGGGGGGCCGGCGCGGCGGGAGGCCGCGGCGGGGGCCGGGGGCGCGGCTTCGAAGCGCAGGCCGGAGACGCGCTCCAGGATGGGCACGCAGACTTCTTCGGTGCAGCCGGGGTAGACGGTGGATTCGTAGATCACGGTGTCGCCGGGCTTGAGCACGCTGCCGATGGCTTCGCTGGCCTTGACCAGCGGGGTCAGGTCGGGGCGCTTGGCGGCGTCGATCGGGGTGGGCACGGTGACGATGTAGACGTTGCAGGTGGCGATGTCGGCCAGCTGGTCGGTGTAGGTGAGTTTGGTGGCCTGGGCGAGCAGCTCGGGTTCGACTTCGAGGGTGCTGTCCTTGCCCTGGCGCAGTTCGGCCACGCGCGCGGCGTGGATGTCGTAGCCGACGGTGTCGTACTGCTTGCCGAATTCGACGGCCAGCGGCAGGCCGACATAGCCCAGGCCGACGATGGCGATGCGGGCGGAACCAGATGTCCTGTCGGGTGCTTGTCGCGTGCTTCCGGTTCAAGTCGATTAGGGCGGCTGCCGGTGGCCAGGCGTGCGCTGGCGGCCGGGCGAAAGTTTCATGGGCAGAATCCGCCGGCGGGATTTTTCCCGCGACTGCGCGTCCTGCAGGGTCGCCAGCACCAGCCCGGCCAACGCCGCGGTGGTGGTCATCAGGGTGATCGTGCGCAGCGGATAGTCGGCCCAGGAATGCGCCAGCACCGCGCAGATCGCGACGAAGCCGCCAGCGGCAAGCGCCGCATGGCCGTTGCGAATCCGCAGCGACGCGATGCGCCAGCCGCACAGGGCCAGCACGGCCAGCGCGAACGCCAGCGCCAGCATGCCCGGCCAACCCGCTTCGAGCCACCACTGGGCGTACTCGTTGTGTGCATGGTTGACGTATCGCCGCAAGTGCAGCGCTGGCGGGGCCGACTGCTCGAATACCTGGACGAAGCTGCCCACGCCACTGCCCAGCGGCGCCTGCCGTTCGCCGGCAACAACGGTGGCAACGGCCATCGTGTGGCGGAGCTCCTCGGCTTGGTCCACCGCCACCCAGCCGATGGCGACGCGCACGCCAACGATCGCCATGACGGCAAGCGCCAGGGCGAGCGCGGTGGCACGCCTGCTGCGTCCGATCCTGCCGGGGCGCAAGACGCCCGTCAGCACCAGCACCAGCGCCAGCGACGCGAAGGCAATTGGCATGCCGGCGCGTGCGGTACTCAGCGGCACCATCAACAGCAGGCATCCGGCCAGGCCGGCATACCACCAGGGCATGTGCGGACGGGTTTCGCCGCGTTCGACGCGACCGCGCGCCTCCACCGCCAGTCCCACCGCCAGCACCATGCCGATGATGCAGGCCGTCGCCTGGTGGTTCGGGTTGACCAGCAGCCCACCGAAGCCGGCATCGAAATCCTGGTAGAGGCGCAACTGGCTGCCCTGCGGCAGGCCGGTCTGGAAGAACGCGAACGCGACGTTGAAGAGGACCAGGACGACGATGGCCTGCACCAGCCTGCGCCGATGGCCGGCTTCAAGCGCCATTGCGGCGAAAAACGCGGCCAGCGCCGGCATCAGCGACCACAGCGCGCCTTCGGTGGCGTGCGGCGACAGGGTCCAGCGCATCGGGAACGCATCGACACCCGCCTGCCGCAGGTCGGCGGCCAACCCACCGCGGCCTGGCGGAAGGTTCCAGCCAGCCGCCGCCATGGGCAGCAATTGCAGGAGCGGCACCGCGGCGATCAACAACGCAACCGCGATCCCGGAGCGGCGATAGCGATCATCCGGGAGCTCCGCAAGCAGCACGACCGCGGCAACGGCCAGCAACGGCAGCGCAAGCAGTTGCAACCATTCGTCGATGGGAGTGTCGTCCTGGGTGACGCCGCCCCCCAGCCATGCGGCAAGCAGCAGCACCAGCAGGGCCGGCAGCAGGAAACGGCGGAGCGCGTCGATCTGGGGCATGGCGGGTGTCCCAGCGGGGTGTGCCGGCGGCGGTGCTGGCGGCGCGGGTACCGGATCGCTCGACCTGCCCTCGGCAATGCAACAGGCCGTGTTCAGCGCCCGATCACGCCGTTGCGGCCTGCGGTTGCTGATTGAACGCTCGTCGTCCGTTCCGTTCTCGTTGATGAGTACAGCACCGACCACGCCAGCGCCGATGATCAAGCCCATCTTGGTGCCGCTGATGGCGCCACCGTTCGCCCAGGCAGCGCCCGGCGTGCAGACGGCGTCGATGATGTAGGTGTTCGGATCGGTGTAGTCCTTCACGCACTTGCTGACGACCTTGCCGTTGTCGTCCAGCTCGTAATAGACGACCTTCGCCTTGGTCGCATCGCCGAGCAACATGTACTCGCCGATGACCAGCTGCTTGCCGGCGGCGCGGTCTGGTAGTCACCGCCGGTGCTGGTCATCACGTTGCCGGTCTTGTCCTCCAGCACGATCTTGTCCCAATCCGTCTTTCGTGCTGGGCGAAGGGAGGCGCAGGAAACGCGGCAGCGATCGCGGCAAGTCAGGGCAAGCGTTTTCATGGATCATCCTTGGTCGTGCAGGACTGGCGCAGGGGGGAAGGTTAACACCCCTGCGATGAATTGCAAGCACCCCGCGGGTGCCTGCAGGCAGTTGTGCTGGCCTTTGTCGGACCAGCCTCACATCGTCCAGCCAGGCTTCTCCCACCACGCGTTGCGCGGCCCCGGACGGCACTGGATTCACCAGCCGCAGCCACTGGCCTGGACAGCCCGCAGAGGGGATCGTGATGTCGGCTTCGAATGTACGCCAGGCGAAGCTGCCATCGATCGCGTCGGTACGGCCCGCCACCCCCGCCGGACCTTGGCATTGGACGGTCCACTGCAGGCCAAGCTCGCTGCGCAAGGCCCGGGCGCGCATCCGCACGGACAGCCGGTAGGAGCCCGGCGAGAGTAGTAGCGCCTGTTCCAGCCCGGCATTCGGCACGCGGCGATCCAGGAAATGCAGGTACGCCACCTGCCCGCCTGCCTCGGACTCGGGTTCGAATTGCAGGATCACGCCCGGAATGCGCCGCAGCCGCCAGTCGAAGCCGACACCGGACGGCGGTTGCGCGAAATTCCCGTTGTAGACAAGCGGCAGCCGGCCATCCGGCTTGGGCAGCGGCCCTGCCCAGCGCGCATAGGCCTCCCCCACCGCCCCTGGGTCATCAGGTTGTCCAACCACTGCGCGTACTCCTCCGGCTTCAGGCCGCCCTGGTCTTGCAGGGCGCGCATCACCCGCCCAACGGCACGGGATTTCCCGCCCCGGGATCCCGCAGCGACGCCAGCAGGTCCGCGGCGCCACGGCGGGCGCCTGCCGCAACCTGGCCGCGAGCGCATTCGCAAACCCCGGTTCGCGGGCCATCTGCACCAGCACGGGGAGTACCTTGGCCGCACGCTGCGGCACCAGCCGCAGGGTCCGGTCGATCTGCACCAGCGCTTGCGGATAGTCGCCCTGCTGCAGGTAGTGCTGCGCCAGCCAGGCACGAGTCAGCAGGTCGCGCGGCGCGCGCTTTCGGCGATCCGGTACAGCCGCAGGGCATCGTCCTGGCGACGTTCGCCGGCGGCGGCGGCGGCTTAGCAGCCGGAACGCGACGCCCTGCAAGGGCTCGTGCGCCAGCAACCGGCGCGCGCTGGCCGGCGACCCGGCGAACCTGCCCCCGGCCAGTTGCCGCGCCGCCAGCGCCAGCAGCGCCTGCGGGTGGTCGGGCCGCCAACCGAGGGCACGCTCCGGATCCGCCTGTGCGTAGCGCTCCGCCTGCATCTGGCCAACGATGCGCCAGCCGGCGACCACCGCGAAGGCGAAGACGAAGACGACGAGGATAGCCAGATAGAGACGCGCTGGTTTCATTGCACGCGCTCGATGCTGAGGCCGACCACCAGCCAACGGTCACCACGCCAGGCAAGGTCGGCCGTCAGGCGGCCCTGCCGGTAGCCCCCTTGCGCGGCACGACATACGGGCGATGTCATCCACGGCGTCGTCCTCGCCGATCCGCCATTGGTGCCTGCACGCGGGCACGCGCCCGCCACCAGCGCATGTGCTGCCGCAACTGTTCCGCGCTGGACTGGATGCCGGGGCTGTTCCAGATCGGCGGGGACGGCCTGCGGGCGGCCATGAAACGCAGCAACTGGTCGCCGGCGCGTCCACGCTTGCTGGATGCGTGCCAGCGACGGCGGCGTGGCGTTCGGCGGGCCCGGCGCGTCGTCTGGCTTGACCGCCGGACTGGCCATGCCGCGCGGCCCGCGGCGCCGCCTCCCGCTGGCGGCGTGCCCAAACTGGGCAACGCGAGGCGTCGGTGCCGTTGCGGCAGGCGGGTACGGCGCGACCGGCACCGGCGCATTCGCCGCAGGTGCAGCCACGGCAGACCGCGCGCAGGCGCGGGAGGCGCCGTTCGCCACCGGCCTGGGGGCGGGAGCCCCGGACGGAGGGGCACCACGGGCGCCTGGCTGGACGCCGCGAGTTCACGATGGCCTGCGGGGGCGGCGCGATCTCGCGGGCGCTCGGCGGCTGACGCGGCACGCCGTCCGATCCGCAACGTCTTGCGGCGGCGCGAACGGTGGCTGCCGGCCTGCGCGTGGCGTCAGCCGGCGCCCTGCCCCTGCGCGGCAACCGGCCGCGATATCGCGATGATGCCCGGTGCGCGCTCGCCGACGCCGTCCGGCTTCCAGCAGGGGGGCGTCCATCGTCGGTGGTGCACGATCGGCATCGATCGCGATCAGCCCGACCAGCACCAGGCAGGTGGCACCCAGCGCCAGCACCGGCAAGCGATGGCGCCAGCGCGGCGGCGCCTCCGACCGGGATCCAGTGCGCACGCGGGCGATCCACACGGCCTCGGCATCGATCTCGACCAACGGCTGCGCCTGCGGTCCTCGTCGTAGGCGCGTCGACGGGCCTGGTTGCGCAGCCGGTTCCAGGCCACGTTCACGCGCGACGCGAAGATCGCATCGTCCTCGTTGTCCAGGCGGTCCGGATGCAGCCAGTGCTGCAGCAGCCGATGGTGCGCCTTGATCGACGCGTCGCTGGCATCCGCGTCGACGCCGAGGACGCGATAGGCATCCGCCTGCGCGAAGAACAGCACCTCGCGCACGTAGAACTGCGCGGCTTCGCGCACGACCTCCGGCCGGCTCGCCGCAGGCGCACGGCTTCGGCGAGGTCATCGGCGCCTGGCACCGGCGGCGATGCCGAGCAGGCGATCCATGCCCGACGGCAGCGGCTTTTGCCGCAGCGCGTGGCGCTTCCCCGGCGCGTGCAGCAGCGCCAGGGCCCATTCCAGCGCGCTCCCCTTCGCGCCGTCCATGCGGTCAGCCCTTGGTCAACTTTGGCTTGCCGCCGTAGGCGTAATAGGCATCGTGCTGGTAGTGGTAGCCGTATCCGTAGCTGTAACCGGCGGTACGGACGTCGTACTTCGCCAGCAGCCGCCCACGATGCGCGCGCGCGCCGCCAGCAGGCGCTTCAGCGCGGCCCGGGCGGCGTTGATCTTGGTCGTGGCGCTGCTGATCACGACCAGGGTGCCTTCCATCGCGTTGGCCAGGATCGGGGCGTCGGCCAGGCCCAGCACCGGCGGGCCGTCGATGATGATCTGGTCGTAGCGCTCGCCTGCCACCGTCAGCAGCGACACCAGCTTGCTGCTTGACAGCAGTTCCGCCGGGTTGGGCGGCAAGGGGCCCGCCAGGATGACCTTCAGGCACGGGTCTCGCACTGTCGTGCGTCGCTTCGGCGAGGGTGCAACCACCCGCCAGCAGGTTGCTCAGGCCGATGCCGTGCCCCTGCAGTCCGAGTGTGCGATGCAGCGATGGGTTGCGCAGGTCGGCCTCGATCAGCAGCACGCGCTTGCCCAACTGGGCGAAATTGCGGGCCAGCGCCAACGCCGTGGTCGACTTGCCTTCGCCGGGGCCACTGCTCGTGACCAGCAAGGTCTTCGGCACGCCATGGTCGGTCGAGAACTGCAGGGCGGTGCGGACCGAGCGATAGGCCTCGGCGAAGGTGGAGCGCGGGTCGCGGATGGCCACCGCAACGCTCTCCTTCTGGCCGAGCTTGGGGATCACCCCGAGCACCGCCAGCTTCAGCTTCTGCTCGACGTCCAGCGGGGTCTTCAGGGTGTCGTCCAGGAACTCTTGCAGCAAGGCAACGAGGACGCCGAGCAGCAATCCGAGCAGGATGCCGAGGAAAATGTTGGTGAGCGGGTCCGGCTTGATCCGCCACGCGGTCTGCGCACGGTCGATGATGGATATGTTGTTGGCGCGCACGCCACCCGCCACACCCACTTCCTTGAAGCGCTGCAGCAGGCTGTCGTAGATCTGACGGTTGGTGTCGGTTTCGCGCTTGAGGATGTTGTACTGGATGCTGCGGCCGTCGACGTCCAACGCCTGGCTGCGCAAGCTGGAGATCTGCCCGATCAGCATTCGCTCCTGGGTGGCGGCGGCGTTGTATTCGGCGCGCACCGAGGCGCGCACGCTGCCGTTCTCCGCGGCGATCTGGCGATCCAGCTCGTCGATCTGGCCCTTCAGCTGCTGCATGTCCGGATAGTCCGGCTTGAAGGTCTGCAGCTTCAGCTGGTACTGGCCCTGCAGTTGCGCACGCTGTTGCTGCAACGGGCGGATGTTGGAATTGCCGATCATGTCCGCCGGCATGGCGCCGGACGACGCCTGCCGCCAGCGCGCCTGCGCGCGGATGCGCTGGTCCTGCGCGTTGGCCAGCGCGGCGTTCAGCTGGGTCAGGTTCTGGGTGGCGAGGGATTGGCCGTTTTCGCCGGTGCTGACCAGGCCTTCCTGCTGGGCGAACGAGACCAGCTTGCGCTCCGACTCTTCCAGCTTGGCCTTGGTCAGCTTGAGCTGGTCCTCCAGGTAGGTCTTGGCGTACGACGTGGCGCCGAACTTGCGTTCCAGGCCCGAGGCGATGAAGCCCTCGGCGACGGCGTTCGCCACCCGCACCGAGAAACCGGGCACCGTGCTGTCGTAGTTGATCTTCACCAGCCGCGAATCGCGCACCGGCTCCACGCTGAGGCCACCGCGCACGACCACGGTGGCCGGCACGGAGCTGTTCCTGGCATCCGCGGGCGGCGCGCGCGCCTTCCCGCCTTCGACTTCGGGCGCAGCAGGGCCAGCATCCGACCGAACCAGCCCGGATGGTTCAGGCGATCAGGGTCGCCTGGTCGAGGTTCAACTCATTGGCGACCCGCTCCGCCAGCGACCGGCTCTGGATCAGCTTGTACTGGGTCTGCAGGAACTCCGGGATCCCAACCGTCGAAATCGCTCAGGCTGCACCACCCACCTGCACCACCTGGTGCCCTACTTCTCCAGCTGCAGGACGCTGGTCGCGGATAGATCGGCGTGGTCATCAGCGTCTTCAGCAACGCAAGCGCCACCACCCCGGCCAGGATGCCCAGCACCAGCCAGCGCCGCTTGACCAAGATCCGCCAGTAGGCCAGCAGGTCGATTTCGTCGTCATCCCGGCGCTCTTCCTGCAGGTCCAGCGCCAGCGCGTTGGCGCCACGGAACGAGCCGAGTGCCTGCGAGGCAGCCGGATCGTGTCGCGCCGGCAGGCGGCTGCCGTTGTCCGCCGGATCAGCGGGCAGGTTCTTCGGTCATCAGGCGGCTTCGTCCTTGATGGTTCAGAGGAAGCTGAAAACGCCGAGCACCGGGACCGACTCGATGAAGCGCCGTAGCGCGGTCTTGCTGGCCGATTGCTCGACCACGATGATGTCGTCGCCGTAGATCAGGGGATCGTCGACGACGCCCTTGCGCACCTGGCGCAGGTCGAACACCGCGGCCTGGCGCTTGCCGCCGACCTGGCGCATCAGCACGACGCCGCCGAGGTCGGCGAGCTTGTCGTCCACGCCCTCGGCCAGCGCGATCGCCTGCAACAGGGTGGTCTTGCCGGTGATCGGGTAGATGCCAGGCTTGTTGATCGCACCTTCCAGGGTGATCCGCTGGCTCGTGTACTCCTTGACGAACACGCTGACCTGGGGCTTCTGCAGGAAGCCGTCCGCGTACTTGCGGGCGAGCTCGGCCTCCAGTTCCGGAATGGTCTTGCCGCCGGCCATGACCCCGCCGATCAACGGCAACGAGATCTGCCCGTTGGAGTTGACCCGCACTTCCTTTTCCAGGTCCTTGACCCCGAACACGCTGATCTCCAGCAGGTCCTGGGCGCCGACCCGATAGTCGCTGCCGCCCTGGTAGGCACCCGAGGCGGAGGTGGTATCGGGTGCCGGCAACGATGTTGCCACCGCATCCGTGCGGCCGCCGCCAGAGCTGGCGCAGCTCGCCAGCAGGCCTACCAACAGCGGGATCAGGAGGAAACGGAGCCAGCCACGCATGCGCGCACCTCGACAAGGGGAACGGCATTATGCGGCGCCGCATGCCGCGTGCAAGCTGAATGACCGTGACCAAGGGCAAATCAATGGTGTGCGGCAGCGCGCCCCCACGTCCCGCGCCGTGGGTGCCGCCCCGCGCGGCAACCGTTGCCGATCCATGGTGTTCCTGTACAATGCGCGGCCCGACGGGCGGTTAGCTCAGCGGTAGAGCATCGCCTTCACACGGCGAGGGTCGCAGGTTCGAACCCTGCACCGCCCACCAGACGTCACGACGAAGCCGGCCTTGCGCCGGCTTTTTCGTGGGTGGGCTTCGCGGGACTCCGCCTAAAAGGGGCTAAAAGGGGCGGCTGGCTAAAAGGGGCCAGAGTCAATTACCGTTTGAATCCACCGTTTTCCGACCTCGACCCGCGGCCTCGGCCGACAGCGATGGCCCGACGGGATGTCGCATGGTGCGTGTCACGCCCACGACGCAACCGACCGATGCCGCGCCGCCCCCGACTTGAACTGCCCGCCATCCCGCTTCACTTCACCCAGCGTGGCGTGAACCGGGCGGCGACCTTCCTGGATGACGAGGACTTCGCGCAGTACCGCCAGAAACTGGGCGAGGTGCTGGCCGAGCACGACATCGCCCTGCACGCCTATGTGCTGATGACGAACCACGTCCACCTGTTGCTGACGCCGCCGCTGGCGGGCCGCTTGTCCGCGGCCATGTGCCAGTTGGGGCGGCGCTACGTGCCGGCCTTCAATCGCAAGCATGGGCGGACCGGCACCTTGTGGGAGGGGCGGTTCAAGACCTGCCTGGTCGACTCCGACCGCTATGCGCTGACCGTGCAGCGCTACATCGAGCTGAATCCCGTTCGCGCCGGGATGACGGCGTCGGCCGGGGCGTACCGCTGGTCCAGTGCGAGTGCCAGCCTTGGCGGTGCGGCGGACGCGCTGCTGTCGTTCCATCCGGTGTACCTGGCGCTGGGCGAGGACGCGCGTGCCCGGGCTTCGGCCTATCGGGAATGGCTGGCGCTGGGCATTGGCGCGGACGAGGCGCGGTCGATCCGCGAGCACCTGCGGCAAGAGCGCGCACTCGGCCAGCCGCACTTCCAGGAAATGGCCGAGAAAGCCCTGAACCGACCCGTCGCCATCCGCGGGCGGGGGCGGCCGCGGACATCACGCGTTCCAGGCGTGCCTGCGGGACTGCTCCCGGATTCAAACGCTAATTGACTCTGGCCCCTTTTTGTTTTAGCTGCCGATGGGGTGCCAGACGGTCTTGTATTCGACGAAGTCGAGCACCCGCTCCAGCGCCAGCAGCGGGCCGTGGCTGGCGACGCAGCGCTTCATGTTGTCGGCGGCGGCGCGCTCGAGTTCGGTGCGTTGCTGCGGTTCGTCGCGCAGGAAGGCCAGGCCCTGGATTTCCATGTGGCTGGCGAACTGCGGGGTGAGTTCGGCGGCATCGCCGGAGAGCAGGTTGACCACGCCGCCGGGCAGGTCGGCGGTGGCGAAGGCTTCGCCGAATTCGGCGACCAGGCCACCGGCGCGGTCCGGCAGCAGCGCGATCACGCTGTTGCCGGCGGCGATCGCGGCGGCGATGCGCGCGGCGATCGCGGCCGGGTCCGGTTCGTCGGGAAAGATGAGGCCGATGACGCCGGTGGGTTCGGGGGTGGTGAAGCTGTGGTGCGGCCCGGCCACCGGGTTCACCGCGCCGATGACCTGCGGGTACTTGTCGGTGGCGCCGGCGAAGTAGACCAGCGCGTCGATCACGCCCTCGAACGCGCGCGTCGCCTGCGCCGCGGTGAGGCCAAGGCCATCACGCAACAGCGCACGCCAGGATTCGCCGCGGCCTTCGATCATCTCGGCCATGCGGTACAGGATCTGCCCGCGGTTGTACGCCGAACGCCCCGCCCAGCCGGGCTGCGCGGCCTTTGCTGCATCCACTGCGGCGCGCAGGTCCTTGCGCGAGGCCAGGCACAGCTGCGCGTAGGCGTGCTTCGCACCCGGTTTGGCGAGCACGTAGCTGCGCCCGGATTCGCTGCGCGGGAATTCGCCGCCGATGTACAGCTTGTGCGTCTTCGGCACCGGCAGGCGCGCGGACTCGGTGCGGCTCATGCCACCACCTCCAGGTAGGGCAGCAGCCCATGGCGCCCGCCTTCGCGGCCGTAGCCGCTTTCCTTGTAGCCGCCGAAGGGTGAGGTGGGATCGAACTTGTTGTAGGTGTTGGCCCAGACCACGCCGGCGCGCAGTTGCGCGGCGACCGCATGCACCTTGGAGCCTTTCTCGCTCCAGATGCCGGCAGCCAGGCCATACGGCGTGTCGTTGGCCTTGGCGATCGCCTCGGCCGGGGTGCGGAAGGTCGACACCGCCAGCACCGGGCCGAACACCTCGACCCGGCAGATGGTGTGCGCGGAGGCGACGTCGGTGAACAGGCACGGCCGCAGGAAGTTGCCCTTGGCCGGCAGCACGACGTTGTCCGGCTCGAAATACGTCGCGCCCTCGCGCTTGCCGGTTTCGACCAGGCCGCGGATCTTGTCGAACTCGGCGGTGGAGTTGATCGCGCCGATGTCGGTGTTCTTGTCCAGCGGGTTGCCGACGCGCAGGGTCCGCATGCGCGCCTTGAGCTTGTCGAGCACGCGTTCGGCCACCGATTCCTCGACCAGCAGCCGCGAACCGGCGCAGCAGACGTGGCCCTGGTTGAAGAAGATGCCGTTGACCACGCCCTCCACCGCCTGGTCGATGGCGGCATCGGCGAACACGATGTGCGCCGACTTGCCGCCGAGTTCCAGGGTCAGCCGCTTGCCGCTGCCGGCGACGCTGCGGGCGATCGCCTTGCCGACCTCGGTGCTGCCGGTGAAGGCGACCTTGCGCACCAGCGGATGCGCGACCAGTGCCGCGCCAGTGGCGCCGGCCCCGGTGACGATGTTGACCACCCCCGGCGGCAGGCCGGCGGCCTCGAAGATCTCCACCAGCTTGAGCACCGACAGCGAGGTCTGCTCGGCGGGCTTGAGCACCACGGTGTTGCCGCAGGCCAGCGCCGGCGCGATCTTCCACGCCGCCATCAGCAGCGGGAAGTTCCACGGGATGATCTGGCCGGCAACGCCCAGCGGCGCCAGCGTGGCCCCGGGCAGCGCATAGCCGAGCTTGTCGGCCCAGCCGGCGTAGTAGAAGAAGTGCGCGGCGACCAGCGGGATGTCGAAGTCGCGGGTCTCGCGGATCGGCTTGCCGTTGTCCAGCGTCTCCAGCACGGCCAGTTCGCGCGCACGCTCCTGGATCAGCCGCGCGATGCGGAACAGGTAGCGGCCGCGCTCGCGCCCGGACAGCTTGCTCCAGGTCCGGTCGTAGGCGCGCTTGGCGGCGCGCACCGCGGTATCGACGTCGGCGCTGCCGGCCTCGGCAATCTGCGACAGCGGCTTCAGCGTGGCCGGGTTGACGCTGGCGAAGTAGCGGCCCTCGGCAGGCGCGGTCCAGCGCCCGCCGATGTACAGCTCATGGCGCGGCGCGATGGTCACGATCTTGTCGGATTCGATGCTCGGGGCGTAGTCGATGACGGTCCCGGGCGCTGCGGCGGCGCGGCCGCCCTTGGCGGTGGTCTTAGTCAAGCGAGTAGCCCTTGTCGTAGTAGTAGCGGCCGGTGTACTGGCGGTAGACCTGCCGCAGCACGTCGTTGAGCAGGGCGCTGGCGCCGAAGCGGTACAGCTCCGGCGTCATCCACGCCGGACCCAGGGTCTCCTGGAGCATGCACAGGTACTGGATCGACTGCTTGGCGTTGCGGATGCCGCCGGCCGGCTTCATGCCGATCTTCTCGCCGGTGCGGGCGTGGTGGTCGGCGATCGCCTGCAGCATCACCAGCGTCACCGGCGGCGTTGCGGCCGGCACGATCTTGCCGGTCGAGGTCTTGATGAAATGCGCGCCGGCGGCGATGGCGAGGTCCGAGGCAAGCCGCACGTTGTCCAGCGTGCCGAGTTCGCCGGTTTCCAGGATCACCTTGAGGTGCGCCGCGCCGCAGGCCTCGCGCACCGCGGCGATCTCGTCGAACACCTGCTGGTACTCGCCGGCCAGGAACGCGCCGCGGTTGATCACCATGTCGATCTCGTCGGCGCCACCCTCGACCGCCTCGTGCACGTCGACCAGCCGCGTCTTCAGCGTGGCCTGCCCGGACGGGAACGCGGTGGCCACGGACGCCACGTGCACGCCCGAGCCCTCCAGCGCCTTGACCGCATGCGGCACCAGCAGCGGATACACGCAGACCGCGGCCACCGGCGGGATCGGCCGGAAGCCCTCGACCTTCTGCAGCGCCTCGGTCAGCGCCGGCGCCGCCGGCTGCATCGCCTTGCGGCACATCTGCCGCACCCGCGCCGGGGTGTCGGCGCCCTCCAGCGTGGTCAGGTCCATCATGCGGATGGCGAGGTAGAGCAGGTCGAGCTTGCTCGCCGCCTTGACGCTGCGCTTGGCGAAGAAGCCGGCGCGCTCACCCGCGCCCACGGCATCGACCGCCACCCTCGGGATGCCGCGCAGCGAACCGTCGCGGTCGCGGACGGGAACAGTCATGGACACCGGACTCTCACGGGAAAGCAGGGGCCAAGGATACGTGCTGGCCCGGTTGCCGTCACGGCAGCGGCGCCCGGTGGCCAGCGGGCGCGGCGGTTCGGCGCGATTCAAACGGTAATTGACTCTGGCCCCTTTTTGCTCTTTTTGTCTCTGGCCCTTTTTTGTCTATTTCTCGGCGAAATGGGCAGCACGTCACAAATGCGCTTCGCAGTCGTACACTGGGAGCATGCGCCCGGGGGTCGGGCGGAATGGGAGAAGCGCATGAAAACGCAGTTCAAGGCGATCTGCCTTGCGGTGTTGGGAGGTGCGGCGAGCTTGCTGGCTCCGGCAGGCGCCGAAGCCGGCAACGTGGGTTACTACGGCGACAACTGCTACAGCGTCAATCCGTCGTCGATCATCTCGGCCGCGGGGCATACGCCGGTGGCCGTCGCCGCCCTGGACGCGCCATCGCTGGCTGGCTTGCAGGGTCTGTTCATCAACGGCTGCACCTTCGTCACCAATGCCGCCGTCGACACCGCGGTGGCCAACGGCATGGTGCTCATCTGGCATGACCCCAACTGGAACAGCGTGTCACCCAGGCTCCTGCCTGGCGGGCAGTCGGTGCCCTATACCGTGAGCGGTGGTGACCGTTACCAGGTCGATTTCCCGGCGGGTTCTCCGGTCACGAGTGGCCCCGGAGGCGCGATAGGCAACACTTCGCTTGATGGCGGCAACAGCTCCAACCATGGATACGTCGCAGCCGCGAGTTTGCCGGCCGGGTCGCAGGTCCTCGCCACGCAGGACGTCGCAGCCAACGTGACCACCTTCGCCTACAGCACCGGTGCCGGGAGGGTGGTGTTCTCCACCATCCCGTTGACCTGCTACTTCAGCGGCGGACCGTGCTCCGGAAACGTTGCGGTACCCGGCATGCAGGCCTACGCCACGAACCTGATCGCCTGGGCCGTGGCAGGTGGCGTATCCACAACCTGCGCCAGCGAGGGCTACACCGGCACCAAGCTGGAATGGTGCAAGAACATCTGCGAGCGCGGCTATGCCGGCAGCACCCTGGCGATGTGGATCCGCCGCTGGACCGACCGCTACCGCACCCTGCCCTACTGTGCGCTGGCGCCGGCGCCGGAGCCGGAGCCGGAGACCTGATCGCACACGCTGCCGGCTGATGGCGGCACGTGATGTTGCAAGGGGCCCGCGCAAGCGGGCCTTTTGCATGATGGCGGTCGCGACCCCGGCCCGCCGCGCACGGCAGTTGCCTGCAGGCCGCGGCGGGGCTAACGTGGCGACAACCGGTTCGGACGACCACGCCAATGGAGATGCCCATGCTGCAGGCCTACTTCGATGATCGCGTTCCAGGCAACCTGCGGCTGGCGCGGGTGTTCTGGCTGGAAGGCGTGCTGGCCAGCCATGTGCTGTTCCTGGCGCTGCTTGCGATCTACCAGTACGGCCCGGCGATTGCGCTGGTGGCGGCGGTGGCGGGGTTCATGGCCTACACCGCGTGGATCATGCGCCGGATCTGGTTGAACGCGCCCAACGTGGAACGGGCGGAACTGGGCACCATGGCGCGGGTGCTGACCATCGGCTGGACCATCAATGCGGTGACCGTGTGCACCTTCCTTGTGCTGGCGAAGCTGGGCGGGCAGCCGCTGCAGTTCCTGGGCTGAACGCGGCATCCTCGCTTCCGTCGCCTTGACCTGAGACAAGGCGGCACCGGCCCCACCTGCGGACAATTTCCGGCAGATGAAACTGCCGGAGCGTTCCATGCGTGCTGCCCTTCCCCTTGCACTCGCGGTGGCCCTGGGTGGCCTGGCCGCGGCCCCCACCCCGGCGCTCGCTGCCGGTCCCGCCCAGGCGGCGCCCAAGCCATGGGCGCTGAACCTGCGCTACCGCCACGAGAGCGTCGACGACGACGCCTTCGCCCGTACCGCCGAAGCCGACACCCTGCGCCTGCGCGCAACCTTCAACCACCGCTTCGATCCGCACTGGACCGCGCAGGTCGAGGCCGAGGGCGTGGCCGAACTGGGCGACCGCTTCAATTCCAGCGCCAACGGCCAGGTCCAGTACCCGCTGGTGCCGGACGCGCGCGCGCTGGAACTCAACCAGGCCTGGCTGGACTGGTCCGGCGACAAGACCGGGGTGCGCGTGGGCCGGCAGATGCTGGTGCTGGACAACGCCCGCTTCGTCGGCAACGTGGCCTGGCGGCAGAACATGCAGACCTTCGATTCCGCGCAGCTGCGCTGGAAGCCGAGCAAGGCGATCGAGGTGCAGGCGCTCTACCTGGACCGCGTGCACCGGATCAACGGCGACGAGGCGCGCGACCCGCTGGCGCGCGAGCGCCGGCTGAAGGCGCCGCTGCTGCGGGTTTCGCACGCGGTGCCGGGCGGCAGCCTGGTCGGCTACGGCTACTGGCTGGAGGACCGCGACGTGGCCAGCGCCTCCACTCGCAGCCTGGGCCTGCGCTGGAATGCCAGCCGCGCGCTGTCGACGGACTGGAAGGGCGGGCTGGTGCTGGAACGCGCGCAGCAGGTGCCGTGGGCGGATGCGGTGGGCGGCTCGACCGCGTACATGCTGGTGGAACCGCGGCTGGAACGTGGCCCGCTGCTGCTCAAGGCCGGCTGGGAACGGCTTGGCGCCGGCCGCGGCCGCGCCTTCCAGACCCCGCTGGCGACCCTGCACGCCTTCAACGGCTGGGCCGACAAGTTCCTGGCCACGCCAGTCAACGGCCTGCGCGATACCTATGTCTCGGCGCAGCGCGGGATCGAGGTCGGCGGCCGCAAGGGCAAGTGGGAAGTGGCCTACCACGACTTCCGCGGCGACCGCGGCGGCATGGACTATGGCCGCGAGCTGGACGCCTCGCTGGGCGTGACCCTGCGCCCGGGTCTTGACGTGCTGGCCAAGCTCGCCAGTTACCAGAGCGAGGGCTTCGCGCGCGATACCGACAAGCTGTGGCTGCAGCTGGAGTGGAGCCTGTAGGCGGACGCGCGTCCGTGCGGGGCAAGCCCCGCACCTAGAGGTTGCATGGGCTGCGGCCGATGTGGTGTCGCGCGCGCCGGCGCGGAAGCCGCGGATCGATAGCCGGCACGGGTGAAGACCGCCGCCGGCGATTGATCCGAATCAATGTCGGTGCCGCGGGCGCTGGATTAGACTGGCGCCGCAGCTCGCGCTGCACTCCGAGTCGCATGGCCTTCGCCACCCTGGCATGGCCCGCGACCGTGGCGGATCCCGCCACCCGGTGCCACTGGAAACGGTGTCGCCGCCCGCGCTTGGACAGGAGCACAACCTGATGGCAATCCTGGAGGACCGGTTCGGCCGGAGCTTCCCGTACCTGCGGCTCTCGGTGATCGAGGCCTGCAATTTCCGTTGCACCTACTGCCTGCCGGATGGCTTCCAGGCGCGTGCCGGGCGGCCGCAGCCGCTCACCCGCGAGGAGATCGCGCGGCTGCTGCGCGGATTCGCCGGGGTCGGCCTGCGCAAGCTGCGGCTGACTGGCGGCGAGCCCACCCTGCGCCGCGACCTGCCTGAGATCATCGCCTCCGCGGCGGCGGTGGGCGGCATCGACAGCATCGCCCTGACCACCAACGGCACCCTGCTCGACCGCCGGGTGGCGCGCTGGCGCGAGGCCGGGCTGACCAACCTCAACGTCAGCGTCGATGCGCTGGACCGCGAGCGCTTCCACGCCATCACCGGCCACGACCGCCTGGATGAAATCCTGCGCGGGATCGAGCTGGCGCGCGGGATGGGCTTCAAGGCGGTCAAGCTCAACGCGGTGCTGCTGAAGGGCCTCAACGACGACCAGCTGCCGGCGTGGCTGGACTACCTGCGCGAGCGCGACGTCAGCGTGCGCTTCATCGAACTCATGCGCACCGGCGACAACCTCGCCTACTTCGAGCGCCACCACCTGCGTGCGGAGGCGCTGGAGACCCAGCTGCAGGAGGCCGGCTGGCGCCTGCTGCCGCGCGCGCCCGATGCCGGCCCGGCGCGCGAATACGCGCATCCGGGCTACGCCGGGCGGATCGGGGTGATCGCGCCGTACTCGAAGGACTTCTGCGCGGGCTGCAACCGCCTGCGGGTGACCCACACCGGCGACCTGCGGCTGTGCCTGTTCGGCAACGTCGGCATCCCGCTGCGGCCGTGGCTGCAGGACGACGGCGACCGCGACCGCCTGGTCGCGGCGTTGCAGGCGCAGCTGGGCCTGAAGGCGATCGGCCACCGCCTGCACGAGGGCGAGACCGGCATGACCCCCAACCTTTCCACCATCGGCGGCTGAATGGACGCACCCACCCCCGCCTCCGGCTTCCACATGGCCGACGTCCGCCGCAAGCGCCCCAGCGAGCGGCGCGCGGTGGCGGTCGGCGAACTGCGCGCGGGGCCGGTCGGCTTCGCCGCGCTGGCCGGCAAGACCCTGCCCAAGGGCGATGCGCTGGCGATGGCGGAAGTGGCCGGCCTGCAGGGCGCGAAGAACGCCGCCCAGCTGATGCCGCTGTGCCACCCGCTGTCGCTGGAGTACGTGGACGTGCGCTGCGTGCCGGTGCCCGAGCGCCACGCGATCCGGGTGTATTGCGAAACCTCGCTGACCGCCAGGACCGGGGTCGAGATGGAGGCCCTGGCCGGTGCCAGCGCGGCCCTGCTCACGCTGTACGACCTGACCAAGCCGGTGGAGCCGGCGCTGTCCATCGAGGCCGTGCGCCTGCTGTTCAAGGAAGGCGGCAAGAAGGGCCTGTGGATCCATCCGGAGGGCATGGACGCCGAGGAACGCGCCTACTACCGGCCGCAGCCCGGCCCGCGCCTGGACGGCGAGGCGGTGGCGGTGGTCACCTTGAGCGACCGCGCCGCCGCCGGCGTGTACGAAGACAAGAGCGGCGCACTGCTGGAGGAGCGGCTGCGGGCGATGGGCGCGGACGTGCACCGCCAGTTGCTGGCGGACGGCATCGAGCCGCTGGCCGCGGCCCTGCGCGCCGAAGCCGCGCGTGGCACCCCACTGGTGCTGTGCACCGGCGGCACCGGCTTCGGCCCGCGCGACCTGGCGCCCGAGGCGCTGGCGCAGGTCGCCACCCGCCCGGTGCCGGGACTGGCCGAACTGTTCCGCAGCGCCAGCAGCGCGCACACCACGCTGGCCTGGCTGAGCCGCAGCGCCTGCGCGCTGGTCGGCGACGGCACCCTGGTGCTGCTGCTGCCGGGTAGCCCGAAGGCGGTGGCGCAGGGGATGGACATCCTCGGCCCGTTGCTGCCGCATGCGCTGGCGATGATGCGCGGGCTGCCGCACGCATGAAGACGATGCTCTCCATCGACGACGCGCTGGCGCTGATCCGCGATTGCTGCGCGCCGCTGGGCACCGAACAGGTACCGCTGGCGGACGCCGGCGGCCGGGTGCTGGCGGCGCCGGTGGATGCCCCGCGCGACCTGCCGCCATTCGCCAATTCGGCGATGGACGGCTTCGCCCTGCGCTGGCACGACGGCCTGGCCGGCGCCACCACCCTGCCGGTGCTGGCCGAACAGGCCGCCGGCGACGGCATCGCCGGCCAGTCCGACGGTGCCTGCAGCATCATGACCGGCGCGCGCATCCCGGACGGGCTGGACACCGTGGTTCCGGTCGAGGACTGCCGGGTGGTCGCGCGCGACGGCGAAGGCCGGCCGTTGGTGATCGCACTGGCGCACGCCCCCGCGCGTGGGCAGCACGTGCGCCACGCCGGCGAGGACGTGGCCGCCGGTGAGCGCGTGCTGGAGGCCGGTACCCGGCTGGACGAGGAAGCCCTGCTGGTGCTGCGCGGGATCGGCATCGGCACCGTGGCCGTGCACCGCCGGCCGCGGCTGGCGCTGGCCTGCACCGGCCGCGAACTGGTGGACACCGACGGCGCCGCACTGGCGCCCGGGCAGATCGCCAACACCAATGGTCCGTACCTGCAACGCCTGTTCGCGGATGCCGGCGCCGAGGTGGTCGAGCGCGTCACCCTGGCCGACGAACCCGACGCCTTCGCCACATGGCTGGCGCGCTGGCTGGACGCCGGGATCGAGCTCGTCGTCACCACCGGCGCGGTCTCGATGGGCCGCTACGACTTCGTCCCCGACGTGCTGCGCGCGGCCGGCGCGGAGCTGCGCTTCCACAAGCTGAAGATGCGCCCGGGCAAGCCGCTGCTGTTCGCCACCGCCGGCCGCGGCACCCTGGTGTTCGGCCTGCCGGGCAACCCGGTGTCGAGCACCGTGGGTGCGCGCGTGTTCGTCGATGCCGCGCTGCGCGCGCTGGCCGGCCGCGCGCCGGAACCGGCGCTGCTGCTGCCGCTGGCCGCCGCCGCGCGCAAGAAGCCCGGCTTTTCGATGCTGCAGAAGGCCGCGCTGGCGCTGGATGCGGACGGCCGCCTGCAGGTACGCCTGCTGCAGGGCCAGGAAAGCTTCAAGACGGCGCCGCTGCTGGCCGCGCGCGCGTGGGCCGTGCTGCCCGAAGACGCCGCCGAGCTTGCCGCCGGGACGCACGTGCCGGTGTATCCGCTGCGCCCCGGTGGCGCCCCGTTCGATGGACTGACCCGATGAAACTGACCGTGCAACTGTTCGGCCGCTTCCGCGAATTCAGCGCGGCCCCCGAGATCGCGCTGGAACTGCCCGGCATCGCCACCGTGGCCGAATTCCGCGCCGCCTTCGACGCGTGGGCAGGCGCGCACTGGCCGGGCTATACGCCAGGCCTGCTCAAGGCCTCGGCGATCGCCACCGAATCCACCCTGCTGCACGCCGGCAGCGCGCTGCCCGCCGATGGCCGGCTGGCGCTGCTGCCGCCGGTGAGCGGAGGCTGAGCATGCACGCCGACCTGCACCAGGATCCGCGGATCGAATGCCACGTGGTCGACATCGCCGGGGGCCGGCTGGACCCGGCGGCGGCGATCGCGTTCGTCAGCGACGACGCCCACGGCGGCATCGACGTGTTCATCGGCCGCGTGCGCGCGTCCAGCCATGGCCGCCAGTGCGTCGCCATCCACTACGACATGTTCGATCCGCTGGCGCTCACGATCTTCCGCAGCACCGCCGCGGCGGCGGTCGAGCGTTTCGGCCCGAAGGCGAAGTGCTACGTCGCCCATGCCCGCGGCAAGCTCGCGGTCGGCGACCTCGCGGTGGTGATCGCATTCGCCACCCCGCACCGCGACGAAGCCTTCCGCGGCTGCCGCGAGGTGATCGAGGCGGTCAAGCACCAGGCCCCGATCTGGAAGCAGGAACACTTCATCGACGGCATGACCGAATGGAGCGAGGGCTGCTCGCTGTGCGGCCACGAGCCGGCGCAGGACGCCGCCGGCGCACCGGCCGCTGCCGCGCACGGCGCGCCCCACGCCGGCCACGACCACGCCGGCCACGACCATGCCGGCCACGACCATGCGGGGCACGCGCACGCCGGCCCCGCTGCGGTGGATCGCGCATGAAGCTGCAGGTCGACGCCGGCCAGCTGCGCCTGCGCCTGTCCGAGGCCGAACTCGCCCGCCTGCTCGAACAGGGCGAGGTCACGCAGGCACTGGCGTGCCCGGACGGCGCGCCCGCGCACTGCCGGGTGGGCTTGCGTGAAGACATCGACGGCGGCCACTGCACGGGCAACCTGATGGACCTGCGGGTCGAACTGCCGCGCGCGGGGTTCCACGCGTTCGCCGCGGAACGCCCGCGCCGCGACGGCTTCGCGTTCAGCTGCGGTGCGCTGCGGGTCCTGGTGGAGGTCGACGTGCGCGACAGCCACCGGGCGCGGCGCGCGGCGGCGCCACCTGCGCAAGCGCACGTGAATTGACCCGCATCAAATACACCCTGCGAACAGCCCTCTAAACTGCTGCAGCCACCGGACTGGACCCCCCACATGAGTTATTTCCTCGATCGCCTCAACTTCCTCAAGCCCGCGCCGGAGCCCTTCTCCGGCGGCCATGGCGCCACCCGGGACGATGACAGGAGCTGGGAAGACAGCTACCGCCAGCGCTGGCAGTACGACAAGATCGTGCGCTCGACCCATGGCGTGAACTGCACCGGTTCCTGCAGCTGGAAGGTGTACGTCAAGAACGGCCTGGTCACCTGGGAAACCCAGCAGACCGACTACCCGCGCACCCGCCCCGACCTGCCCAACCACGAACCGCGTGGCTGCCCGCGTGGCGCCAGCTATTCCTGGTACCTGTACAGCGCCAACCGGGTGAAGTACCCGCTGATCCGCAGCGCCCTGCTCAAGCTCTGGCGCGACGCGCGCAAGGGCAAGGCGCCGGTGGATGCATGGGCCAGCATCGTCGAGGACGACGCCAAGGCGAAGAGCTACAAGACCAAGCGCGGCATGGGCGGCTTCGTGCGCTCCAGCTGGGACGAGGTCAACGAGATCATCGCCGCCTCCAACCTGTACACGGTCAAGCGCTGGGGCCCGGACCGGGTGGTCGGCTTCTCGCCGATCCCGGCGATGTCGATGGTCAGCTACGCCGCCGGCGCGCGCTACCTGTCGCTGCTCGGCGGCGCCTGCCTGAGCTTCTACGACTGGTACTGCGACCTGCCGCCGTCCAGCCCGCAGGTGTGGGGCGAGCAGACCGACGTGCCGGAATCGGCCGACTGGTACAACAGCCGCTTCATCATCGCCTGGGGCTCGAACGTGCCGCAGACGCGCACGCCGGACGCCCACTTCTTCACCGAGGCGCGCTACAACGGCACCAAGACGGTGGCGATCACCCCGGACTATTCCGAGGTCGCCAAGCTCACCGACCACTGGCTGCACCCCAAGCAGGGCACCGACGCCGCGCTGGCGTTCGCGATGGGCCACGTGATCCTGAAGGAATTCCACGTCGACAACCCGTCGCAGTACTTCACCGACTACTGCCGGCAGTACAGCGACATGCCGCTGCTGGTGCGCCTGCAGAAGCGCGCGGACGGGCGCCTGGTGCCGGAGCGCTTCCTGCGCGCCAGCGACCTCGGCGGGCTCGGCGAGGCCAACAACCCCGAGTGGAAGATGCTGGCGTTCGACGAACTCAGCGGCGGCATCACCGTGCCGAACGGCTCGGTCGGCTTCCGCTGGGGCGAGAAGGGCAAGTGGAACATCGAGGAGAAGGACAGTGCCGGTCGCGAGACCCGCCTGCACCTGAGCCTGAAGGACCTGTCCGACGGCATCGAGGCGGTCAGCTTCCCGTACTTCGGCGGCATCGAGAACGAATACTGGACCGAGTCCAAGTTCGACGAGGTGCTGGAGCGCAACATCCCGGTCAAGCGCCTGCAGCTGGCGGATGGCCAGGAGTGGGCGGTCGCCACCGTGTACGACCTGCTGCTGGCGCAGTACGGCGTCGACCGCGGCTTCGGCGGCGGCAACGTCGCCACCAGCTTCGACGACAACGTGCCGGGCACCCCGGCGTGGCAGGAAACCGTCACCGGCGTGCCGCGCCTGGACGTGATCGAGATCGCCCGCGAGTTCGCGCGCACCGCGGACAAGACCCACGGCCGCAGCATGATCATCGTCGGCGCGGCGATGAACCACTGGTTCCACAACGACATGAACTACCGCGGGCTGATCAACATGCTCGTGATGTGCGGCTGCGTCGGCCAGACCGGCGGCGGCTGGGCGCACTACGTGGGCCAGGAAAAGCTGCGCCCGCAGTCCGGCTGGGCCCCGCTGGCGTTCGGCACCGACTGGAGCAAGCCGCCGCGGCTGATGAACGGCACCTCGTTCTTCTACTTCAACAGCAGCCAGTACCGCTACGAGAAGCTCGACGTCTCGGAAATCCTGTCGCCGCTGGCGGACCCGGCCAGGTACAGCGGTTCGCTGGCCGACTACAACCTGCGCGCGGTGCGGATGGGCTGGTTGCCGTCGATCCCGCAGCTCAACACGAACCCGATGCAGGTCGTGCGCGATGCCGAACAGGCGGGCATGGCGCCGGTCGACTATGCGGTCGGCAAGCTCAAGGACGGCAGCCTGGACTTCGCCTTCGCCGACCCGGACGCGCCGGAGAACTTCCCGCGCAACATGTTCATCTGGCGCTCGAACCTGCTGGGCAGCTCCGGCAAGGGCCACGAGTACATGCTCAAGCACCTGCTCGGCACCCGCCATGGCCTGCAGGGCAAGGACCTGGGCGAACGCGGCGCGACCAAGCCGGAGGAAGTGACCTGGCGTGACGAGGCCCCGGAAGGCAAGCTCGACCTGCTGGTGACGCTGGACTTCCGCATGTGCACCACCGCGCTGTACTCCGACATCGTGCTGCCCACCGCGACCTGGTACGAGAAGAACGACCTCAACACCTCGGACATGCACCCGTTCATCCACCCGCTGTCGAAGGCGGTGGACCCGGCGTGGGAAGCGCGCAGCGACTGGGACATCTTCAAGGGCATCGCCCGCACCGTCAGCGCGATGGCGCCCGGCGTGCTCGGGGTCGAGAAGGACCTGGTGCTGGTGCCGACCCTGCACGACACCCCGAACGAGATCTCGATGCCGTTCGCGGTCACCGACTGGAAGCGCGGCGAGTGCGAGCTGATCCCGGGCCGCACCGCGCCGTCGATGGTGGTGGTCGAGCGCGACTACCCGAACCTGTACAAGAAGTTCACCTCGATCGGCCCGCTGCTCGATACCCAGGGCAACGGCGGCAAGGGCATGAACTGGGACACCACCCACGAGATCGAGTTCCTCGGCAAGCTCAACCACGAGGTGCTCGAGGCCGGCGTCAGCCACGGCCGCCCGCAGCTTGAAACGGCGATCGACTGCGCCGAGGCGATCATGCACCTGGCCCCGGAGACCAACGGCCACGTCGCGGTCAAGGCGTGGGCTTCGCTGGAGACCTTCACCGGCCGCGAGCACCAGCACCTGGCGGTCGGCAAGGAGCACGAGGCGATCCGCTTCCGCGACATCCAGGCGCAGCCGCGCAAGATCATCAGCTCGCCGATCTGGTCCGGGCTGGAGGACGAGAACGTCAGCTACAACGCCGGCTACACCAACGTCCACGAACTGATCCCGTGGCGCACCCTGACCGGCCGCCAGCAGTTCTACCAGGACCACGAGTGGATGGTCGCGTTCGGCGAGGGCTTCATGGGCTACCGCCCGCCGATCAACACCAAGACGGTCAAGCCGATCATGGGCAAGAAGCCCAACGGCAACAAGGAGATCGTGCTGAACTGGATCACCCCGCACCAGAAGTGGGGCATCCACAGCACCTATTCCGACAACCTGATCATGCAGACGCTCTCGCGCGGCGGCCCGATCGTGTGGCTGTCGGAGGACGACGCGAAGTCGGCCGGGATCGAGGACAACGACTGGATCGAGCTGTTCAACGTCAACGGCGCGATCGCCGCGCGCGCGGTGGTCAGCCAGCGCATGATGAACGGGATCGCGATGATGTACCACGCGCAGGAACGCATCATCAACACGCCCGGCAGCGAAGTCACCGGCACCCGCGGCGGCATCCACAACTCGGTCACCCGGGTGGTGGTCAAGCCCACCCACATGATCGGCGGCTACGCGCAGCTGGCGTACGGCTTCAACTACTACGGCACGGTCGGCACCAACCGCGATGAGGTGGTGGTCGTGCGCAAGATGGACAAGGTCGACTGGCTTGACGGCGAACCGGTGCCGGCGGCCGCCAAGGAGGTGGTGTGATGAAGGTCCGTGCCCAGATCGCGATGGTCCTCAACCTGGACAAGTGCATCGGCTGCCACACCTGCTCGATCACCTGCAAGAACGTGTGGACCAGCCGCGAAGGCGTCGAGTACGCCTGGTTCAACAACGTCGAGACCAAGCCCGGCATCGGCTATCCCAAGGAATGGGAGAACCAGCGCAAGTGGAACGGCGGCTGGGTGCGTGGCGCCAACGGCAAGGTCACCCTGAAGGCCGGCGGCCGCCTGCGCCTGCTGGCGAAGATCTTCGCCAACCCCGACCTGCCGCAGATCGACGACTACTACGAGCCGTTCGACTTCGACTACCAGCACCTGCACCAGGCACCGGAAGGCAAGCACCAGCCGACCGCGCGGCCGCGCTCGCTGATCACCGGCGAACGCATGCAGAAGATCCACTGGGGCCCGAACTGGGAGGAGATCCTCGGCACCGAGTTCGCCAAGCGCAGCAAGGACAGCAACTTCGAGGGCGTCCAGCGCGAGATCTACGGCGCGTTCGAGAAGACCTTCATGATGTACCTGCCGCGGCTGTGCGAGCACTGCCTGAACCCGGCCTGCGTCGCATCCTGCCCGTCCGGCGCGATCTACAAGCGCGAGGAAGACGGCATCGTCCTGATCGACCAGGACAAGTGCCGCGGCTGGCGCATGTGCGTCTCCGCCTGCCCGTACAAGAAGATCTACTACAACTGGAAGTCGGGCAAATCCGAGAAGTGCATCTTCTGCTACCCGCGCATCGAGATGGGCGAGCCGACCGTGTGCTCGGAGACCTGCGTGGGCCGCATCCGCTACCTCGGGGTGATGCTGTACGACGCCGACCGCATCCAGGAAGCCGCTTCGGTGGCGTCCGAGAAGGACCTGTACCAGGCCCACGTCGACATCTTCCTGGACCCGAACGACCCGGCGGTGATCGCCGCCGCGCGCGCCGAGGGCATCACCGACAACTGGCTGGACGCGGCCAAGGCCTCGCCGGTGTACAAGCTGGCGATCGACTGGAAGCTGGCGCTGCCGCTGCACCCGGAATACCGCACGCTGCCGATGGTGTGGTACGTGCCGCCGCTGTCGCCGATCCAGTCGGCCGCGGATGCCGGCCGCATCGGCAAGAACGGCGAGATCCCGGACGTGAAGTCGCTGCGGATCCCGGTGCGCTACCTCGCCAACCTGCTGACCGCGGGCGACGAGGCCCCGGTGGTGCGCGCGATGGAACGCATGCTGGCGATGCGCGCCTGGCGCCGCGCGATGCACGTGGACGGCGTCGAGGACCTGGAGGTGCTGCACCAGGCCGGGCTGACCCTGCACCAGGCGGAGGAGATGTACCGCTACCTCGCGATCGCCAACTACGAGGACCGCTTCGTGATCCCCACGGCGCACCGCGAGTACGCCAACGATGCGTTCGGCGAACGCGGCGGCTGCGGCTTCACCTTCGGCGACGGCTGCTCGCCGTCGAGCCCGGCGGAAGCGCTGTTCGGCGGCCGTTCGACCCAGACCTACCACGTGCCGCCGGCGCGCCAGCTGCCGGTCCGGGAGAAGGCATGAAGCTGCTGAAGCTCATCGCCGTGCTGCTGGACTACCCGGCCGAGGAGCTGTGGGCGCACGGGGATGAACTGCGCGCGGCGATCGACGACCCGGCGCTGTCGGCGGAACGCCTCGCCGCGCTGCGCGGGTTCGTCGACGAGCTGCTGGCGACCGAACCGATGCAGGCGCAGGAACGCTGGCTGGAATTGTTCGACCGCGGGCGGGCGATGAGCCTGCTGCTGTTCGAACACATCCACGGCGAGTCGCGCGACCGCGGGCAGGCGATGGTGGACCTGATCTCGACCTACCGCGGCCACGGCTTCGAGCTGGGCGTGAAGCAGCTGCCGGACTACCTGCCGGTGGTGCTGGAATACCTGTCGATGCGGCCGGTCGCGGAAGTGCGCGACTGGCTCGGCCACATCGGCCACATCCTCGAACTGCTGGCCGCGCGCGCGCAGGAGCGCAACAGCACGTACGCGGCGCTGCTGGAGGCGCTGGTGGAGACCGCGAGCGGCCGGGTCGACCTCGACCTGCTGCGCAAGCGGGTCGCCAGCGAGGAGCGCGACGACACCCCGGAGGCGATGGACCGCGTCTGGGAAGAGGAAGCGGTGCGCTTCGGTGTCGAAGCCCCCGGCGAAGACTGCAACCCCCCTACCCGGCTTCCGTCGGGCGTGAAGCGGAACGAACCCACGGTGACGCCATGAACTACATCAACACCTTCCTGTTCCAGATCTATCCCTACATCGCGCTGGCGATCTTCGCGATCGGCTGCTGGGCGCGCTTCGACCACGGCGCGTACACCTGGCGCAGCGGTTCCACCCAGCTGCTGTCCGGCAAGTGGATGCGGCTCGGCAGCAACTGGTTCCACGTCGGCATCCTGGCGATCCTGGGCGGCCACCTGGTCGGCCTGCTGACCCCGCACGCGGTGTACGAGCACGTCATCACCGCGCCGCAGAAGCAACTGGTGGCGATGGTGGTGGGCGGCCTGTTCGGCGTGATGTGCTTCATCGGCCTGAGCATCCTGCTGGCCCGGCGCCTGTTCAATCCGCGCATCCGCGCCACCTCCAGCGGCCGCGACAACATGATCCTGGTCCTGCTGTACGCGCAGCTGATCCTGGGCCTGAGCTCGATCTTCGTGTCCGCCGGGCACCTGGACGGCGGCCAGATGATCAAGCTGGGCGAGTGGGCGCAGCACGTCGTCACCTTCCGCGGCGGCGCCGCCGAGTTCATGGCCGACGCCCACTGGATCTTCAAGGCGCACGTGTCGCTGGGCATTACCCTGATCCTGCTCACGCCGTTCACCCGGCTGGTGCACGTGTGGTCGATTCCGGTCGGCTACCTGACCCGTCCGTACCAGGTGGTGCGCAAGCGCCAGCGCCCGCTGCAGTACAAGGCGCGCTGACCGATGTCCAGCCGCGCGATCCCGATCGTGATGGATGCCGGGCCGCTGTCGGATGCGGCGGCCAAGGCCACCGCCGAGGCGCAGGCGCACGCGCATGCCGACGATCCCAGCCAGCCGCTGGCGGGTCCGGCGCCGGTGTTCGTGATGGTCGGCGACACCCCGATCGACGAGGCCGAGATCGCCCGCGAGATGCAGTTCCATCGCGCCGACGACCCGCACGCGGCGCGCCAGGCCGCGGCCACCACCCTGGTCATCCGCGAACTGGTGCGGCGCGAATGCGAGCGCCTGCAACTGGCGGTCGAGGCGATCGACGGCGAAACCGAGGACGAGGCCCGGGTGCGGGTGCTGGTCGACGCCGAGGTGGCGTTGCCGGAGGCCGACGAAGCCGCGCTGCGCCAGTACTACGAGGCCAACCAGGCCCGCCTGCACCACCCGGACGCGATCCGCGCCCGCCACATCCTGCTGGCCGCCGCGCCGTCCGACATCGCCGCCCGCCAGCGCGCGCAGCAGCATGGCGAGGAGCTGATCGGCGCGCTGCGCGAGGAGCCGGACCGCTTCATCGAATTCGCGATGCGCCACTCCGCCTGCCCCTCGCGCGAGCAGGGCGGCGAACTGGGCTGGATCGAACGCGGCGACACCGTGCCGGAGTTCGACCGCCAGCTGTTCATGCTCAAGCCGGGGATGGCGGGGCTGACGGTGGAGACGCGTTACGGCCACCACGTGGTCGAGGTGCTGGAGCGGGTCGACGGCGAGCCGCTGTCGTTCGAGGACGCGCGCGAGCGGATCGCCGCCTACCTGGAAACCCAGGCCCAGCAGAACGCGCTGCACCAGTACCTGCACATCCTGGCGCAACGCCACGGCGTGGAAGGCATCGCGCTGGGAGACTGACCCCATGGGCGCGGCGTTCCTGCAGGCGCTGCGCGCCTGCCTCGGCGATCCGAACGTGCTGGTCGATGGCGACCTCGACGCATTCGAGGTCGACTGGCGCAAGCGCTACCGCGGCCGCGCGCTGGCGGTGGCACGCCCGTCCTGCACCGCCGAGGTCGCCGCCGTGGTCCGCCTGTGCGCCAGCCACGGGGTACCGATCGTGCCGCAGGGCGGCAATACCGGCCTGGTCGGCGGCGGCGTGCCGGATGCCAGCGGCCGCCAGCTGGTGCTGAGCCTGGCGCGGATGGCGCGGGTGCGCGCGGTCGATGCCGACAACCTGACCGCCACCGTCGAGGCAGGCTGCGTGCTGCAGGACGTGCAGGCGGCGGCCACGGCGCACGGCCTGCTGTTCCCGCTGCGGCTGGGCTCCGAGGGCAGCTGCACGATCGGCGGCAACCTGGCCAGCAATGCCGGTGGCACCCAGGTGCTGCGCTATGGCAACGCGCGCGAGCTGTGCCTGGGACTGGAAGTGGTGACCGCCGCCGGCGAGGTGTGGGACGGCCTGTCCGGCCTGCGCAAGGACAACAGCGGCTACGACCTGCGCGACCTGTTCATCGGCAGCGAAGGCACCCTGGGGATCATCACCGCCGCCACCGTCAAGCTGCATCCACGCCCGGGCGCCACCCTCACTGCGCTGGCCGCCTGCCCCGGCATCGACGCCGTGCTCGCCCTGCTGCGCGCCGCGCGCAGCCGCCTGGATGCCGGCCTGACCGGCTTCGAGCTGATCGAGGGCTTCGCCCTGCACCTGCTGGCGCGGCACTACCCGGACCTGCGGCAACCGCTGGACGCGCCACCGTGGGCGGTGCTGCTGGAAGTGGCCGCCGGCGACGAGGCGGAGGCGCGCGAACGCCTGCACGCACTGCTGGACGAAGCATCCGCGCACGGCCTGGTCGGCGATGCAGTCGTCGCCGCCAGCCTCGCCCAGGCACGCGAGCTCTGGCAGCTGCGCGAGTCGATCCCGCTGGCGCAAGCGCGCGAAGGCCTGAACATCAAGCACGACATCGCGTTGCCGGTGTCGGCGATCCCCGGCTTCCTGGCCGAGGTGGAACCGCGGCTGCGTGCCGAAGTCCCGGACCTGCGGGTGGTGGTCTATGGCCACCTCGGCGACGGCAACCTGCACTACAACCTGCAGGCACCGCAGGGCATGCCCGCCGCTGATTTCCTGCAGCACCACGAGGCCAGCCTCAACCGTTGCGTGTACGACGCGGTGCTGGCGCGCGGCGGCTCGTTTTCCGCCGAGCACGGCATCGGCGCGCTGAAGGTGGCCGAGATGGCCGCGCGCAAGTCGCCGGTGGCGCTGGCGCTGATGCGCACGATCAAGCAGGCGCTGGACCCGCACGGCCTGCTGAATCCGGGCCGGGTGCTGCCCCCGCCCTGAGCGCCGGCCACCCGCCGTGGCGGGTGCGCCCGCACCGGCACGAACGACCCGCCGACACCGCGCTTCCGGCAGGCTTGACGTGAATCAAGCTGGATTCGCCGCGCAATTGATGAACGTCAAATCGACGCCGGCGGACAACCGGCATCATGCCGCCAATTCCTGCATCCCCACCCCCATTGCCTGCCGGAGGCTCCATGTCCGCGACCGACGCCACTGCCACCAAGCTGTCCGCCACCTGGCTGACCCGCTGGGACCCCGAGGACCAGGCGTTCTGGGCCGGCGGCGGCTCCACCATCGCCTGGCGCACGCTGGCCCTGACCACGGTCAACCTGACCCTCGCCTTCGCCGCCTGGTTCATGGTCTCGGCGCTGGTGGTGCGGCTGCCGCAGGTCGGCTACACGTTCAGCGCCAGCCAGCTGTTCTGGCTGACCGCGATGCCCGGCCTGGCCGGCGGCACCCTGCGCCTGGTGCACATGTTCCTGACCCCGATGGTCGGCACCCGCCACGTGGTGAGCCTGTCGACGCTGTCGCTGCTGGTGCCGCTGCTCGGCTGGTTCTTCGCGGTGCAGGACCCGAACGTGCCGTACTGGGTGCTGCTGCTGCTGTCGTTCTTCGCCGGTCTCGGCGGCGGCAACTTCTCCTCGTTCATGCCGTCCACCAGCCTGTTCTTCCCGAAGCGGCTGCTGGGCACCGCGCTGGCGATCCAGGCCGGCATCGGCAACCTCGGCGTTTCGATCGTGCAGTTCGTGACCCCGTGGATCATCGGCGTGGCGTTGCTGGGCGGCGCCGCGTTCATGGGCGACAGCCAGACCCTGGTCAAGAACGGCGTGGAAAGCCAGGTCCACCTGCAGAACGCGGCGGCGGTGTTCATCCCGTTCGTGGTGGTGTTCGGCATCACCGCCTGGCTGCTGCTGAAGTCGGTGCCGGTCAAGGCCAACTTCGGCGAGCAGTTCGACATCTTCAAGTCGCGCCACACGTGGTCGATGACCTCGCTGTACATGATGACGTTCGGCGGCTTCTCCGGCCTCGCCGCGACCTTCCCGCTGCTGATCAAGCAGGGCTTCGGCGGCTTCGAAGGCGCGCCGGACCCGCTCAAGTGGGCGTTCTGGGGGCCGCTGGTGGGGTCGATCGCGCGGGTCATCGCCGGTCCGCTGTCGGACAAGCTGGGCGGCGCGCGGGTGACCCAATGGGCCGGCATCGGCATGGTCGCGTGCACGGTGATGGTGGCGATGAACGTCTCGCCGGACTCGCTGGACGAATTCCCGACCTTCGTCGGCTGGATGCTGGCGCTGTTCTTCTTCGCCGGCATCGGCAACGCGTCCACCTTCAAGCAGATGCCGATGCTGTTCGCGCCGCGCCAGGCCGCCGGGGTGATCGGCTTCACCGCCGCGATCGCGGCCTACGGCCCGTTCCTGTTCGGCATGCTGTTCGCGTGGGCGTTCGGCGCGTTCAAGGCCGCCACCCCGGTGTTCTACGGCCTGGCCGTGTTCTTCGCCTTCAACGTGGTGCTGAACTGGTGGATGTATGCCCGCCGCGGCGCCGCCAACCCCTGCTGAGACCCAGGAGACCGCCCCCATGAGCGCAGTTCCCGCCCTTCCGTCCCGCGGCCAGCAGAACCTGGCCCTGTGGGGCAGCACGTTCGCCTTCACCGTGTGCTTCGCGGTGTGGACGATCTTTTCGATCATCGGCATCCAGATCAAGAAGGACCTGGGGCTGAACGACACCCAGTTCGGCCTGCTGGTGGCGACCCCGATCCTCACCGGCTCGCTGATCCGGCTGTTCCTGGGCGTGTGGGCGGAACAGTACGGCGGCCGCATCGTGTTCAGCCTGGTGATGCTGGCCGGCGCCAGCGCCACCTGGATGCTGACCTACGCGCAGACCTACCCGCAGTTCCTGCTGGCGGCGCTGGCGGTCGGCATCGCCGGCGGCTCGTTCGCGGTCGGCGTCGCCTACGTGTCCAAGTGGTTCCCGCAGGAGAAGCAGGGCACCGCGCTCGGCATCTTCGGCGCCGGCAACATCGGCTCGGCGGTGACCAAGCTGCTGGCGCCGATGGTGATGGTGGCGTACGGCTGGCACGGCGTTGCGCGCTTCTGGGCGATCGGGCTTGCGATCACCGCGGTGCTGTTCTTCCTGTTCACCAAGGACGACCCGGGACTGGCCCGGCGCAAGGCCGAAGGCATCAAGCCGGTGCCGTTCGCGGAGCAGATGAAGCCGCTGCGCAACCTGCAGGTGTGGCGCTTCGCGCTGTACTACTTCTTCGTGTTCGGCGCGTTCGTGGCGCTGGCGCTGTGGCTGCCGCGCTACCTGACCGGCGCCTACGGCCTGGACGTGCGCACCGCCGGCCTGATCGCGGCCTGCTACTCGATCCCGGCCAGCCTGTTCCGGATCGTCGGTGGCTGGCTGTCGGACCGGATCGGCGCGCGCCGGGTGATGTACTGGACCTTCGGCGTGTCCGCGCTGTGCACGTTCCTGCTTTCGTATCCCTCCACCACCTACGTGGTCGACGGCATCAACGGGCCGGTGGAATTCCGGGTGGCGATGGGCCTGCTGCCGTTCGTGGTGCTGGTGTTCGCGCTCGGCTTCTTCATGTCGCTGGGCAAGGCCGCGGTGTACAAGCACATCCCGGTCTACTACCCGAACAACGTCGGCGCGGTCGGCGGCGTGGTCGGCATGATCGGCGGCCTTGGCGGCTTCATCCTGCCGATCACCTTCGGCGCGATGAACGATGCGCTGGGGATCTGGACCAGCTGCTTCATGCTGCTGTTCGTGCTGGTCAGCACCGCGCTGGTGTGGATGCACTTCGCGATCCGGCGCATGGACGTGTCGCGCCACCCGCAGATCACCAGCGACACCGACCTGCCCGAGATCATGCCGCAGGCGGGTCGCTGAGGCCGCGATGCAGGGCCCGCAGCTCGACGCGGAACAGGCCCTCGCGCGGTTGCGCGAGGGCAACCGCCGCTTCGTCGACCATGTGATCAGCCTGGAGGCGCTGCTCAGCCACGCGCGGCGCGAGGACCATGCGCGCGCGCAACGCCCGTTCGCGGTGGTGCTGGGCTGCTCCGACTCGCGCGCGCCGGCCGAATTCGTGTTCGACCAGGGCCTGGGCGACCTGTTCGTGATCCGCGTCGCCGGCAACATCGCCGCGCCGTCGCAGGTCGGCAGCATCGAGTTCGCGGTGGAACAGTTCCAGGTGCGGCTGGTGGTGGTGCTTGGCCATTCCAACTGCGGCGCGGTGCGGGCGACCCTGGCCCACCTGCAGGCACCGGGCGACACCAGCCCGGCGCTGCGCGCGATCGTCGACCGCATCGCACCCGGGATCCAGCCGGTGCTGTCCGGCTGCGGCGGCGAATCGGACGCGTGCATGCCGCAGGCGATCCGCGCCAACGTCGAGGCGACCATCCGCAACCTGCGCGCGCAATCGGACTACCTGCGCTACGCGGAGTTGCAGGGCGGCCTGCGCATCGTCGGCGCCGACTACGACCTCAGCAGTGGCGCGGTGGACTTCTTCGCCAGCCAAGCGCCGGCCTGGACGAACGACGCCTGACCGCGCCCGCGGGGGGCGCGCTCAGCCGCGCGCCAGTTCGACCAGGCGGCCGTCGCGATCGACCGCCAGGAAGCGCGCGATCCGCCCGCCCTTGACCTGCTCCACCATCATCTGCAGCGGCTGCACCGCTTCGTCGGAATTGGGGGGATGGCCACCGCGGCCGTCCATCGCCGCGACGAACAGGATCCGCCAGTCCGGGATCGCCGCCTTCGATTCCTCGAGCAGGGCCGCGAACGAGGCGATCTCCCCCGGCAGCTTGTCCACGCACACCGCCGGCGCCAGCGCCCCGCCCTCGCCGCGCTCGAACGCCGCGCGCTCCGCCGCGGTGGCGTCGGGCGGGCACTCGGCGCGGGCAAACACCAGCAGCAGCCGTTGCGGTTCGGGTTGGCCGCCCGCGGCGGCGAGGAAATCGTCGAAATGTTGCATGCGTGGGCAGGGTTCCGTGGGGCGCCCAGTCTAAGCCTTCGCCATGCCTGCAGGCTTGACCTGAATCAGTGCAGGCGCCGCGGCGCATGCCGACACTGGCGTCCCGATCCGCATCCCCGCCGAGCCCGCGCCATGACCATGCCCGCCACCCATTCGCACGCCCCCGATCCCATCCAGGCACTGCGCGAACTGATCGCGGGCCTGGATCCCGAATGCGAGGTGCTGGTGGACGAAATCAGCGGCGATGTGCTGGTCCGCGGCAGCATCGATCCGGCCCAGCTGGATGCCGCGATCAAGGCCTCGGGCCTGGGGATGCGCATCGCCGACAGCGCGGGCGAAAGCGGTGGCGGTTGCTGCGGCGGCTGCGGTTGCGCCTGACCCGGCGAGGCTGCCCATGGCCGCGCATGCCCTGACCGCGAAGCCGTCGCCATGACCACCGCGGCCAGCGACGGGTCGCTCGCGCGCCTGCGCCGCAACCTGCGGCTGGGTGGCGGCTGGTACGCGCTGTACCCGCCGCCGCGCGCCTTCCAGGCCTTCGGCGACGACCGCTTCATCGCCGCGATCCGCGAGAGCAACGGCGATCCGATCCCGCCGCAGCTGGCGCTGCATTTCGACATCCCGGCCGCCTACCGCAGCAGTTTCTGCCACCCCGACAGCCGCCCGCGCGGCGCGGACGGCAGCCGCGCGGAAGCGTACCGGGACCGGCTGGTGCGCGAGGTCGGGCTGGTCGGCAGCCTGTTCGACCGCGACCGCGACGTGGTCCAGGTCAGCCTGGCGCCGGGGATGACGCGCTGGATGAGCGTGGCCCAGGTCGCCGAATTGCTGGCGAGCCTGCGCCGCCACTTCCACGCGGACCGCGCCGCCGACATCGACCTGGCGATGACCCTGGACCCGGACGACCTGGCCTCGGCGCCGCTGCGCGACTGGGCCGCGCTGGGCTTCAACCGGGTCGGGATCAACATCGCGGCGCTTGCCGGCGCCGGCGCGGCGCCGTCGCGGCAACGCGAAGACGTCGCCCGGCTGGTCGCGCAGGCGCGCGAGGCCGGGTTCGCCAACCTGCGGGTGGAAGTGCCGTACGGGCTGGCCGGGCAAACCGACGCCGCGTTCGACGCGCTGGTGGCGGCGGTGGCGGCGGCCCGGCCCGAACGCGTCGGCCTGCGCCACTGTCCCTCGCAGGACGCGCCCGATGCCGGCGCGACCCCGGCCGGGCACGACGCCCACGCGCGCATGCTGCTGGCGGGCGCCGATGCGCTGGAGCGCGCGGGCTACCTGCACGTCGGCGTCGACCTGTTCGCGCAGGCGGACGATCCGCTGGTGCGGGCCCAGCGCCAGGGCCGCATCCATCGCGATGCGCTCGGGTTCGGCGCGCACGCCGCCACCCACCTGGTCGGCTTCGGGGTGGGCGCGATCAGCCAGCTCGGCGGTTGCCATGCGCAGAACCCGCTGGACCAGCCGAGCTGGGAGGCACGCATCGACCGCGGCCACCGCGCCTGCAATCGCGGGGTCGAGCTCAGCGAGGACGACCACCTGCGCGCCGCGGTCCTGCAGGACATCCTGTGCTACGGACGGATCGGGGTGGCCCAGCTCGAGGCGCACCACCGGATCCCGTTCCGCGCGTACTTTGGCGACGCCCTTGCGCGCCTGCAGCCGCTGTTCGAGGACGGCTCGCTGTGCTGGGACGGCGACGCGATCCTGCTCGACCGCATCGCCCGGCTTGCCGCGCAGGCGATCGCCAGCCAGTTCGACCCGCTGACCGGGGCCACCGCAGGCGGCACCGCGTGAGCTTCCACGACCTGCGCGGATTCCTGGCCGCGCTGGAACGCAATGGCCGCCTGCGCCGCGTGCGCGAGCCGGTGGACCCGGAACTGGAAACCACCTCGCTCAGCCTGCGCGCGTTGAAGGCTGGCGGGCCGGCGCTGCTGATGGAGCAACCGCTGGGCGCGCGCCACCCATACCTGGGCAACCTGTTCGGCCACCGCGACCGCATCGAGGCGGCGCTGGCGGGGCGGCCGCTGGCATCCCTGCGCGAACTCGGCGAACTGCTGGCCTCGATCAAGGAGCCCAAATGGCCGTCCAGCCTGCGCGAGGCGCTGGGCACCTGGCCGGAGCTGGCGCAGCTTGCGCACGTGGCACCGCAGCGGGTGCGCGAAGCCGCGTTCCAGCACGAGGTGCTGGAAGGCGACGAGGTCGACCTGTCGCGCCTGCCGATCCAGCGCTGCTGGCCGGAAGATGCAGCGAAGCTGATCACCCTGGGCCTGGTGGTCACCCGCGGCACCCGCCAGAAGCGCCAGAACGTGGCGATCTACCGGCAGCAGGTGATCGCGCGCAACCGCATCATCCTGCGCTGGCTGCCGCACCGCGGCGGCGCGCTCGACTACGCCAGCTGGCAGCACAGCCATCCCGACCAGCCGTTCCCGCTGCTGGTGGCGATCGGCGCGGACCCGGCAACCCTGCTTGCAGCGGTGGCGCCGGTTCCGGACACCCTTTCCGAATACGAATTCGCCGGCCTGCTGCGCGGCGAGCGCACCCGCGTCTGGCACAGCGCGGCCACCGGGCTGGATGCACCGGCCGGCTGCGAGATCCTGCTGGAGGGCCATATCGCCCCCGGCGACACCGCGCTGGAAGGCCCGTTCGGCGACCACACCGGCTACTACAACGCGCAGGACCACTTCCCGGTGATGACCATCACCCGCATGCACCTGCGCCGCGATGCGATCTACCAGGGCAGCTACATGGGCCGCGCGCCGCACGACGAACCGTCGGTGATGGCGATGGCGCTGAACGACGTGTTCGTGCCGATCCTGCGCAAGGTGTTCCCGGAGATCGTGGACTTCTACCTGCCGCCGGAAGCGTGCTCCTACCGGATCGCGGTGGTCAGCATCCGCAAGCAATACCCCGGCCACGCGCGCCGGATCATGATGGGCATCTGGTCGTACCTGCGCCAGTTCACCTACACCAAGTTCGTGATCGTCACCGACGACGACATCGACGTGCGCGACTGGTCGCAGGTGATCTGGGCGCTCTCGACCCGGGTCGACCCGGCGCGCGACAGCGTGATCATCGACAAGACCCCGATCGACTACCTCGATTTCTCCAGCCCCACCCCGAACCTCGGTTCGAAGCTGGGGCTGGACGCCACCAACAAGTGGCCGGCCGAGACCACCCGCACCTGGAGCAAGCCGATCGCGCTGGACCCGGCGGTGGAGAAGCGGGTCGACGCGCTCTGGTCGCAGCTGCTGCAGGCACCCTGAGCCGCGACCCTGCGCTTACTCCTGCGCGGGCTGGTCCCAGCCCGGGTCGTCGAAGCGCTGCGGATACTGCGCCAGCGCGTCCTGCATCGCCGCGAGTTCGGGCTGGCCGAAGCGTCCTTCGCGGACCGCACCGGCACCGGCGACCAACGGCGCCAGCAGGCCGTGCAGGGAGGCGTCGGCCTCCGGCTCCAGCTTGCAGTTGGCGATCATGTCGGCGACCGCGGCATCCACCTGCGCCGCCGCATCCTTCTGCTGGGCCTCGGTGAGGTGGCCCATCAGGCCATGCTGCAGCGCTTCGACCGCACTCCGGATCCGCGCCATGCCGGCGCGCAGGGGCGCATCGGTCGCCCAGCGCTGGCCCGCTGGCGGCAGCGGTGCGGCATCGACGGGCGCATCTGCATGCGCGGCATGGGCGGCATGGGCATCGTGGCCGGCGTCGGCCGCCGCCGGCGGCGCCTGCGCGGCCGGTGCCGCCGCCGCGGGTTCCGCGCCGGGCCTGGGCGAACAGCCGGCAGCCACCGCCAGCAGGACCAGCGCGGCCATGGCGGGGCGCCAGCGGGCGCGCGGCGGAATCGTGGGGACCTGCAACATGCAATCGCTCCTCGGGGATGCGGCCGGGTGGCCGGCGATGGCCGCCACCATCGCATGCGCGCAACCGCGGCGACATGACCGGGGTCAATGACGCCACGGTTGGCCGGCCCTAGCATGGCCGCCTTGTCCTTCCGGGAAGCGACCATGCAACTGGTGTGTCCCGCCGGCAACCTGCCGGCCCTGCAGGCGGCGGTGGATGCCGGCGCCAACGCGGTTTACGCAGGCTTCCGCGACCAGACCAACGCGCGCGCCTTCCCCGGCCTCAACTTCTCCGACGACGAGTTGCGCGCCGGCGTCCGCTATGCGCATGCCAAGGGCGCGAAGGTGTACCTGGCGCTCAACACCTACCCCGACAGCGCGCGCCTGAAGGACTGGCATGCGGCGGTGGACAAGGCCGCCGCGATCGGCTGCGACGCCATCATCGCCGCCGAGATGGCGGTGCTGGACTACGCCGCGCGCACCCACCCGGGCCTGCCGCGGCACCTGTCGGTGCAGGGCAGTGCGACCACTGCGCCGGCGCTGAAATACGCGTACGAACGCTTCGGCATCAGCCGCGCGGTGCTGCCGCGGGTGCTCTCGCTGCAGCAGGTGGAGCGGCTGTGCGAGCGCTCGCCGGTGGCGCTGGAGGTCTTCGCGTTCGGCAGCCTGTGCATCATGGTCGAAGGCCGCTGCCAGCTGTCCAGCTACGTCACCGGGGCCTCGCCGAACCGCCACGGCGTGTGCTCGCCGGCGAAGTTCGTGCGCTGGGACGAACACACCGATGGCAGCCGCAGCGTGCGCCTCAACGACGTGCTGATCGACCAGTTCCAGCCGCAGGAGCCGGCCGGTTACCCGACCGTGTGCAAGGGACGCTTCGAGGTCGGCAACGAGATCTTCCACGCGCTGGAGGAGCCGACCAGCCTCAACACCCTGGAACTGCTGCCGCGGCTCCAGCAGGCGGGGGTGGTGGCGCTCAAGATCGAGGGCCGGCAACGTGGCGTGGCCTACGTCAGCTCGGTCACCCGCACCTGGCGCAAGGCGCTGGACCGGCTGGCCGCGGACCCGGCGCACTGGCAGCTGCAGCCGGACTGGCAGGCGGAACTGTCGCGCCACGCCGAGGGCCACCAGACCACGCTGGGCCCGTACCACCGGGCCTGGCATTGAGGACGCACGCATGAAACTGAGCCTGGGCCCGCTGCAGTACTTCTGGCCGCGCGAACGCACCCTCGCCTTCTACCGCGAGGCGGCGGCGTGGCCGCTCGACATCGTCTACCTCGGCGAAACCGTGTGCAGCAAGCGCCGCGAACTGCGCACCGCGGAGTGGATCGAATTGGCTCAGGAACTGGCCGCCGCCGGCAAGGAGGTGGTGCTGTCCTCGCTGTCGCTGATCGAGGCCGAGTCCGAACTCGGGGTGGTCGATCGCCTCGCCGCGCACGGCGGCTTCAAGGTCGAGGCCAACGACCTCTCTGCGGTGCAGGTCTGCCGCGAGCGCGGCACCCCGTTCGTGGCCGGCCCGTCGCTGAACCTGTACAACCACCGCGCGCTGGCGCTGCTGGTCGAAGACGGCCTGGTGCGCTGGGTGCCCGGGGTGGAACAGGGCGAAACCCTGGTGCGCGAGCTCAAGCAGGCATTCGAGGCCGATGGCGGCGCGATGCCGGAACTGGAGGTGATTGGCTGGGGCCGGCTGCCGCTTGCGTATTCGGCGCGCTGCTTCACCGCGCGCGCGCTGGACGTGGCCAAGGACCAGTGCGGCTTCCGCTGCATCGACTACCCGGACGCGTTGCCGCTGGCCACCCGCGAAGGCCGCCCGTTCCTGCGCATCAACGGCATCCAGGTGCTGGGCGAGGAACTCACCGACCTCGGCCCGGAACTGCCGGCGCTGCGCGCGTTGGGGGTGGACATCCTGCGCCTGTACCCGCAGGCGGAAGGCATGGCGGACCTGGTGCGCCACTTCGACCAGGCCCGCGCAGGCGACGCCGCCGCGGCCCCACTCGGCCAGCGCAACGGTTACTGGCATGGCGAACCCGGCATGCAGGTCGCCGCCGCCGGCTGAGCCCGCTCAGGCCGCCGCGACCGGCCCCGCCATCGAAGCGTCGTCATCGCGGTAGTGCGCACCCAGGCTGCGGCGGCGCTGCAGTGCCGCCGCCAGCAGCGCCCGCGCCAGCCCGGCCTGCCAGCCTTCGGCCGCCAGTCCTTCGCATTCGTCCAGCGCCGCCTGCAGGCCGGCATGGTTGCGCACCGGGCCCATCGCCGCCCCCATCAACGCGCGCAACCGTTGCAGCGCGGGCGGCGGCAACGCCGGGCCAAGGCCCACCCACGCCGCCTCGCCACCACGGTTCTCCGCCCCGGAAACGGCGGCCAGCCATTGCCCGAGCCGGCGACCGAACACCACGCCTTCCAGCAGCGAATTGCTGGCCAGCCGGTTGGCACCGTGGACGCCGTTGCAGGCCACTTCGCCGGCGGCGAACAGCCCCGGCAGCGAGGTGCGGCCGTCGGCGTCGGTGGCCAGCCCACCCATGTGGAAATGCGCGGCCGGGGCCACCGGGATCGGCTGCAGGCGCGGATCGATCGCATGCGCCAGGCAGGCCGCGAGCACGGTCGGGAACGCGGTTGGCCAGGCCACGCCGATGTGGCGGGCATCCAGCCACGCGCCACCCGCGTGCACCGCCGCCGCGACCCGCCGCGCCACGATGTCGCGCGGGGCAAGGTCGCCCAGCGGATGCACGCCGGCCATCAGCGGCTGGCCGTCGCGGTCCAGCAGGCGCGCGCCGGCACCGCGCAGGGCCTCGGTGACCAGCGGCAGGCTGTGCAGGCCGGGCACCGCCAACGCGGTGGGATGGAACTGCACGAATTCGAGGTCGCGGGCCGCCGCGCCCGCCGCCAATGCCAGTGCGAGGCCGCCGCCATCGGCATCCGCCGGGTTGCTGGTGGCCGCGAACAGGCCGCCGATGCCGCCCGTGGCCAGCACCACCGCGCGTCCGTCGAAGCGCTGCCTGCTGCCATCGTCGAGGGTCGCGGACACCCCGACCACCTGGCCATCGCGCACGGCCAGCGCATCCACGTCGCAGCCGGCGATGCGGCGGATCCGCGGCTGCGCGCGCGCGGCGGCCACCAGCGCGCGCATCACCGCGGCGCCGGTGCCGTCGCCGCCCGCGTGCGCGATCCGCGCGCGGTCGTGGCCGCCCTCGCGGCCGAGTTGCAGGCGGCCGTCGGCATCGCGGTCGAAGTCCACGCCGATCGCCTGCAGCCACGCGATCGCGGCCGGCGCGGACGCAGTCAGCAGTTCCACCATGGCGACGTCGTTGTGGTGGCTGCCGGCCACGCAGGTATCGCGCGCGTGCGCCGCGGGGGTGTCGCCCGCGCCCAGCGCGGCGGCGATCCCGCCCTGCGCGAGGGTGCTGGCCGCGCCCGCGGCGCCCGGCCGCCGGGTCAGCAGCAGCACCGGCGCCGGTGCGGCGGCCAGCGCCGCGGACAGGCCGGCGATCCCGCCGCCGACCACGATGATCGGCGCGTCGCCGCTCACACCCGGTCGCGGCGGCCGACCGCCAGCATGCGTTCCAGCGCGCGCCGCGCGCCGGCGGCGATCCCGGCCGGCACCTCCACCACGTACTTGCGTTCCAGCAGGCTGGCGTGGATGTTCGGCAGGGTGATCCGCTGCATGTACGGGCACAGGTTGCAGGGCTTGACGAACTCGATGCCCGGGAACCGCGACTTCAGGTTGTCGGCCATCGAGCATTCGGTAATCAGCGCCACCCGCTCCGGCTTTTCCCTTTCCAGCCAGCTGCCCATGGCGGTGGTGGAACCGACGAAATCGGCTTCGGCCAGCACCTCCGGCGGGCACTCCGGATGCGCCACCACGCGCGCGTGGAACTGCTCGCGGGTGTGCCGGACCTGCTGCGCGGTGAAGGTCTCGTGGACCTCGCAGCTGCCGTCCCACAGCACCAGCCGGATCTTCGTCTGCGAGGCGACGTGCGCGCCGAGGAAGCGGTCCGGCAGGAAGATCACGGTGTCCACCCCGAATTCGGCGGCGACCGCTTCCACCACCTCGGAGGCATTGGCGGAGGTGCAGCAGGCGTCGGACTCGGCCTTCACCGCGGCGGTGGTGTTGACGTAGCTCACCACCGGCAGCCCGGGATGGCGCGCGCGCAGGGCACGCACGTCGTCGGCGGTGATCGACGCGGCCAGCGAGCAGCCGGCCTCCAGGTCCGGGATCAGCACGGTCCGGTCCGGGGCCAGGATCTTGGCGGTTTCGGCCATGAAGTGGACGCCGCACAGGACGATGGTGTCGGCCTCGCAGGTGGCCGCGGCCTGCGCCAGCGCCAGCGAGTCGCCGGTGATGTCGGCCACCCCGTGGAAGATCTCCGGCGACTGGTAGCTGTGCGCCATGATCACCGCGCCGCGCTCGCGCTTGAGTTGCTGGATGGCGTCGATCCAGGCCAGGTGCAGCGGCACCTCCAGGCACGGCACCAGTTGTTCAAGGCGGGCACCCAGCGCGGCATGGCGCTCGGCGATCTCGGGGGTCCATCGCGGACGGAAAGCGTCTTGGCGGGTCATCGGCGGGTACGGATCGGGCGCGGCGGTGCCGCGCGGGAGTTGAGCACCGCGCGCGGGGTCAGGCGCGGGCGTGGTAGGCGGCGCGGGCCGCGTCGGCGAGGCGGGCACCGCGGTTGAGGGCGATGCGCAGCCCCAGCGGCACCTGTTCCCACGGCAGGCGGTCAAGCACGTTGCGCGCGGTCAGGCCGAGTTCGGTGTCGCCGGTCAGCACCAGCCGGCGCTGGAAGAACAGGGTATCGGCGTCCTCGCGGCGCCCGGCCAGCAGCAGCAGGTCGGTGGCAGTGCCGCGCACGGTGGCCTCGGCGGGTGCATCCACCACCACCAGCCGGTTGCCCTGCAGTTCCACCACCCAGCCGATGCCGAGGTCGCTGACCTCGATCCCGAGCCGGCGCCCGTCCATGAACTCGATCGCGCCCTCGGCGAGTGGCTGCGCCAGCGCCTGCGCCATCGCGCGTTCGATCACCCGCCGCCGCAGCGACGGCGGCACCGCCCGCAGCAACGGGGCCAGCCGGCGCGGTGGCGGGATCAGGCGCAGCAGCGGATTGGCGGCCGGCAGGGGGGATTCGGGTTGGGCATCCATGGTGGCCGCCATCATGCGCCCCGCCGCCGCGGGCGGGCCTTGATCCAGGTCAGATGCCAGTGCCTGCGCGCGGCAGGCCTCGCCGATGGCGAGGCCGACGACGCCGCTTGCGACCTCAGGGGCCACCCCGACCCGCACCGCCAGCGCGGCCGCGCGTTCGCGGACCTGGCGCTCGCGCCCGGGATCGCGCCCGCGGGCACCGGCGTGCAGCTTCAGCCGTCCCGCCAGCTGCGCCAGCCGCGCGCGCGCCGCCAGCAGCAGGACCAGGCCATCGTCGATGCCATCGATCGCAGTGCGTACCGGCGTCAGCCCGGGAACAGGTCTGGTCACGTCCACCTCCACTGGTCGCCGCAGGCGCGGCGACGCCCGCCATCATTCTGCAGCAGCGCCCACGCGCGCGCTGATGCAGGTCAAGCCGGGATCCCGCACCGGCGTCGCCGCGGCCTCGCGCTTGCCGGCCGGGTCAGTCCGGCAGCAGCGCGCGGATCACCTCGCCGGCCAGCTCGACCGGGCTGGCACGGTCCGCGTGCAGGTGCAGTTCGGGATGCTCGGGGGCTTCGTACGGCGAATCGATGCCGGTGAAGTTGCGCAACTGGCCGGCGCGCGCCTTCGCATACAGCCCCTTCACGTCGCGTTGCTCGGCCACCGCCAGCGGGGTGTCGACGAACACCTCCAGGAACTCGCCGGGTTCGAACAGCGCGCGCGCCATCTCGCGTTCGGCGCGGAACGGGCTGATGAAGCTGACCAGCACGATCAAGCCGGCATCGACCATCAGCTTGGCGACTTCGGCAACACGGCGGATGTTCTCGACGCGGTCCTCGTCGGTGAAGCCCAGGTCCTTGTTGAGGCCGTGGCGCACGTTGTCGCCATCCAGCAGGTAGGTGTGCTGGCCCATCGCCAGCAGCCGCTTCTCGACCAGGTTGGCGATGGTCGACTTGCCGGCGCCGGACAGGCCGGTGAACCACAGGCAGCGCGGCGACTGGTGCTTGATCCGCGCGCGCGCCGCCTTGTCCACGTCCAGGTGCTGCCAGTGGATGTTGCCGGCGCGCCGCAACGCGAAGTCCAGCGTTCCGGCGGCGACGGTGGCGTTGCTCTGGCGGTCGATCAGGATGAAGGCGCCGAGCGCACGGTTGCGCGCGTACGGCTCGAACGCGAGCGGCTGGTCGAGGTGCAGGTTGCAGCAGGCGACCTCGTTGAGCTCCAGGTGCTTGGCGGCCAGGTGCTCCTGGGTGTTGACGTCGACCTTGTGCTTGATCTCGGTGACCGAGGCGCCGACCGTGCGCGTGCCCAGCTTCAGCAGGTAGGGCCGGCCCGGCAGCAGGCGCTCGTCGCCCATCCACAGCAGGTGCGCGGCGAACTGGTCGGCGACCTCCGGCGGATCGATCGCGGCGGCGATCACGTCGCCGCGGCTGGCATCGACCTCGTCGGCCAGGGTCAGGGTGACCGCCTGGCCGTCGCCGGCGTGCGCAAGGTCGCCGCCGGCAGTGACGATCCGCGCCACCGTCGAGCGCCGTGCCGAAGGCAGCACCACCACTTCGTCGCCGACCGCGACCCGGCCACCGGCAACGGTGCCGGCGAAGCCGCGGAAATCCTGGTTGGGACGATTGACCCACTGCACCGGCAGGCGGAATCCGGTGGCCTGGGTGGCCGGCTCCACCTGCACGGTTTCCAGGTGCTGCAACAGGCTGGGACCGCGATACCACGGCATCGCCGCGGACCCGTCGACCATGTTGTCGCCGCGCAGCGCCGACAGCGGGATCGCCTGCACGTTGGCGATGCCGAGCTGCGTGGCGAGGTCGCGGTAGCCGGCGACGATGGAATCGAACACGTCCTGCCGGTAATCCACCAGGTCCATCTTGTTCACCGCCAGCAGAACGTGGCGGATGCCGAGCAGCGAGGCGATGTAGCTGTGCCGGCGGGTCTGGGTCAGCAGGCCCTTGCGCGCATCCACCAGCACCACCGCCAGGTCCGCGGTGGATGCGCCGGTGGCCATGTTGCGGGTGTACTGCTCGTGGCCGGGGCAGTCGGCGACGATGAACTTGCGCCGTTCGGTGCCGAAGAAGCGATACGCGACGTCGATGGTGATGCCCTGCTCCCGCTCCGCGGCCAGGCCATCGACCAGCAGCGCGAAATCGAGCTCGCCGCCCTGGGTGCCGTGCCTGCGGCTGTCCGCTTCCAGCGCGGCGACCTGGTCGTCCAGCAGCAGTTGGGTGTCGTGCAGCAGGCGCCCGATCAGGGTGCTCTTGCCGTCGTCCACGCTGCCGCAGGTGATGAACCGCAGCAGGCCCTTGGATTCGTGCTGTTGCAGGTAGGCGGCGATGTCCGGGGCCATCAGAAGTACCCCTCCTGCTTCTTCTTTTCCATCGATGCGGCGGGATCGTGGTCGATCACCCGGCCCTGCCGTTCCGACGACGTGGCCACCAGCATCTCGGCGATGACCTTTTCCAGCGTGTCCGCCCCGGATTCGATCGCGCCGGTCAGCGGGTAGCAGCCCAGGGTGCGGAAGCGCACGCGCTTCAACGCCGGCACTTCGTCCGCGCGCAGCGGCAGGCGCTCGTCGTCGACCAGGATCAGCGCGCCGTCGCGTTCCACCACCGGGCGCTCGCGCGCCAGGTACAGCGAGGGCACCGGGATGTTTTCGCGGTAGATGTACAGCCAGACGTCGAGTTCGGTCCAGTTGCTGATCGGGAACACCCGCACCGACTCGCCGGCATGGATCCGGGTGTTGTACAGGTTCCACAACTCGGGGCGCTGGTTCTTCGGGTCCCAGCGGTGCTGGTCGTTGCGGAAGCTGAAGATGCGTTCCTTCGCGCGCGACTTCTCCTCGTCGCGGCGCGCGCCACCAATCGCCGCATCGAAGCCCCACTTGTCGAGCGCCTGCTTCAGCCCCTGGGTCTTCATCACGTCGGTGTGCACGGTTGCACCGTGGCTGATCGGGCCGATGCCGCGGGCCACGCCGTCCGGGTTGGTGTGCACGCGCAGTTCGATGCCGGTCTCGGCGGCGCGGCGGTCGCGGAATTCGATCATCTCGCGGAACTTCCAGCCGGTATCCACGTGCAGCAGCGGGATCGGCGGGCGCGCGGGATGAAACGCCTTCGCCAACAGGTGCAGCAGCACCGAGCTGTCCTTGCCCACGGAATACAGCATCACCGGGTTGCGGAATCCGGCCGCGACCTCACGGAGGATATGGATGCTTTCGGCTTCCAGCCGGTCGAGGTGGGAGGGTGCTGCGTCCAAGGCGAAAGGTGCGTTCTTCGAAGATCGCGCAGGATATCAGTAGGCCTTCCCGGACCGCAGTCGAAGCACATTCTCCGGCGGCATGAAGGCATCACTGCGCGCGGCTTGCCAGAAGTCCTGGAACACCGCGTGCCCGGGGATGCGGCCGCCCAGCAGGTCGCCCGGCTCGAGGAAGCGGTACAGCGCCCCCAGCGAGCGCACGTGGGTCGGCGACACCCGCCGCAGGATGTGCTCCGGCCCCAGCTGGTCCGGATGCTCCAGCCCGGCCGCGCACAGCAGGTCGCGCAATGCATGCAGGGTGTTGGCGTGGAACTCGGCGACCCGGCTGGCCTTGTCCGGCACGTCCAGCCGCTTCCAGCGCCCCGGGTCCTGGGTGGCGATCCCGGTCGGGCAACGGTCGGTGTGGCAGGCCATCGACTGGATGCAGCCCAGCGCGAACATGTAGCCGCGCGCAGCGTTGCACCAGTCCGCGCCCATCGCCAGGGTGCGCGCGATGTCGAATGCGCCGACGATCTTGCCGGCGGCGCCGATCCTGATCCGGTCGCGCAGTTCCAGCCCGACCAGGGTGTTGTGGACCAGCATCAGCGCCTCGTGCATCGGCACCCCGACATGGTCGATGAATTCCGCCGGCGCCGCGCCGGTGCCGCCTTCGGCGCCATCGACGACGATGAAGTCGGGGAGGATCCCGCTCTCGTGCATCGCCTTGGCGATGCCGAACCATTCCCACGGATGGCCGATGGCGAGCTTGAAGCCGACCGGCTTGCCGCCGGACAGCTGGCGCAGGCGGGCGATGAAGTGCAGCAATTCGAGCGGCGTGGAAAACGCGGAATGGCGGGCCGGCGAGACGCAGTCACGGCCCATCGGAACGCCGCGGGTCACCGAGATTTCCGCGCTGACCTTGGCCGCCGGCAACACGCCGCCGTGGCCGGGCTTCGCGCCCTGCGACAGCTTCACTTCGATCATCTTCACCTGCGCATCGCGCGCGTTGGCGGTGAAGCGCTCCTCGCTGAAGCTGGAATCCTCATTGCGGCAACCGAAGTAACCCGAGCCGATCTCCCACACCAGGTCGCCGCCGGCCTCGCGGTGGTACGGCGAGATCGAGCCCTCGCCGGTGTCGTGGTAGAAGCCGCCGCGCTTCGCTCCCGCGTTCAGCGCCCGGATCGCCGCCGCCGACAACGAGCCGAAGCTCATCGCCGAAATGTTGAACACGCTGGCCGAATAGGGTTGCGCGCACTCAGCGCCGATCACGATGCGGAAATCCGGGGACGCGATCGCCGCGGGCGCCAGCGAATGGTTGATCCATTCGTAGTCGATGCCGTAGACGTCCTGCTGGGTGCCGAACGGGCGCACGTCGTTGAGGCGCTTGGCGCGCTGGTAGACCAGCGCCCGCTGCTGGCGCGAGAACGGCACCTCGGCAAGGTCGGATTCGATGAAGTACTGCCGCATCTCCGGCCCGATCGATTCCAGCCCGTAGCGGAAATGCGCCAGCAGCGGGTAAAGGCGGCGCAGGGTGCTCTTGCGCTGCAACAGGTCGATGGTCCCAAGCGCGGCCAATCCGCCGAACAGCACCACCCCCGCCCACCAACCCGGCATGCGCAGGGCCAGCAGCAGGGATGCAAGCGTCAGCAACAGGCTGGCTGCGTAAACGGCGTAGCGGGACACGGCGGCTCCATCGTTGCGCTGGTGCCCGGAGTCGGGATCGAACCGACATACCCTCGCGGGTGAGGGATTTTAAGTCCCTTGCGTCTACCAGTTTCGCCATCCGGGCTTGCGCGGAAGCTTACGCGATGTATGGCTGCCCGGCCCGCGGCGCGCGGCTGTGCCGGGAACACGCCGCGAGTACGTCCATGCAGGCTAATCGGCGGCGTCCATGCCGCCGATTGTCCCCGGCACAGCCGCGCGCCACGACCCGGGCACCGACCTCCATCGCCTCGCAGCAATATCCGGATCCCGCAAAACAAGAAACCCCGCCGAAGCGGGGTTTCGTGTCTGGAGGCCGAGGTCGGAATTGAACCGGCGTACGCGGATTTGCAGTCCGCTGCATAACCACTCTGCCACCCGGCCGGTGACGTGAACTGCAGATGCGCCTGCATCTTACTGAAACAACAAAGCCCCGCGTAACGGGGCTTCGTCTTGAAACTGGAGCGGGAAAAGGGACTCGAACCCTCGACCCCGACCTTGGCAAGGTCGTGCTCTACCAACTGAGCTATTCCCGCGTTGAGCCCGCCATTTTACGGGTTCATTCCGGAGTGTCAACACCTTGCGCTTCCTGCCTGCTCAGGGCCGGCCACGCCGCGCGGGCGTACTCGAAGCCGGACCACAGGGTCAGCAGCGCCGCCGCCGCCAGCAGCCATTCGCCGATCTGGAAGATCGGCAGCCCCAGCAGGGGCTCGCGGTACAGCAGGAACCCCAGCGCCACCATCTGCACCACGGTCTTGACCTTGCCGACCGTGGCGACCGCCACCTTCGCCCGCTGGCCGAGTTCGGCCATCCACTCGCGCAGGGCCGACACCGCGATCTCGCGGCCGATGATCACGCTGGCCCACAGCGCCATCCAGATCGTGTGGTGGTACTGCACGGTGATCACCAGCGCGGTCGAGATCATCAGCTTGTCCGCCACCGGGTCCAGGAACGCACCGAACGCCGAGAACTGGTGGTAGCGCCGCGCGATCCAGCCGTCCAGCCAGTCGGTCAGCGACGCGAACACGAAGATCGCGGTCGCCGCGATATTCGTCCAGCGGTAGTCCAGGTAATAGACCACCACCAGCACCGGGATCATCGCGATCCGCGCCAGCGTCAACCATGTGGGTATCGTCAGCTTCATCCCTGCTCCTGCTCTTGCGCCGCGCCTGGTTCCAGTGCGCCCTGCCCCAGTCCGTGCAGGTTCGCCCAGATGCGTTCGGCCAGCGCACGGTTGACCCCTTCGACCCGGGCGATGTCGTCGACCGCCGCGGCCTTCAATCCTGACAGACCACCGAAATGCCGCAAGAGGGCCGCACGCCTGCGCGGCCCGATCCCGGCGATGTCCTCCAGCCGGCTGCTGTTGCGCGCCTTCTGCCGCTTGCCGCGGTGGCCGGTGATGGCGAAGCGGTGCGCCTCGTCGCGCACCTGCTGGACCAGCTGCAGCGCCGGCGAAGCCGCGCCGGGCCGCACTTCGCGCCCATCCGGCAGCAGCAGGGTTTCCGCACCTGCCTTGCGCGCCGGGCCCTTGGCTACCCCGACCACGGCCACTCCGACGACACCGCTTTCCTGCAGCACCGCCTGCGCCTGCGCCACCTGCCCGGCGCCGCCGTCGATCAGCAGCACGTCCGGCAGCACCGCTTCGGGCTCGCCTTCGGTCGGCGGCCGGAAGCGCCGCTGCAAGGCCTGGTGCATCGCCGCGTAGTCGTCGCCGGGCTCGATCCCGCCGATGTTGTAGCGGCGGTACTGCTTGCGCACCGGCCCGGCCGCATCGAACACCACGCAGGACGCCACCGTCGCCTCGCCCATCGTGTGGCTGATGTCGAAGCATTCGATCCGCTTCGGCGCCTCCACCAGCCCGAGCAGGTCGCGCAACCCGTCCAGCCGCGCCTGCTGCGCACTGCTGCTGGTCAGTTCGGTTGCCAGCGCCAGTTCCGCGTTGCGCCGGACCAGGTCCAGGTGCGCCGCGCGTTCGCCGCGCACGCTGCTGCGCAGTTCGACCTTGCGCCCGGCGTGCTCGGCCAGCGCGCGTTCGATCAGTTCGCGTTCGGGGATGTCGCGGTCGAGCACGATCTCCGCCGGCGGCGGTTGCTCGGCGTAGTACTGGGAGACGAACGCAGCCAGCACCGCGGCGGCGCTGTCCTCGCCATTGGTCTTCGGGAAGAACGCGCGGGTGCCGAGGTTGCGGCCGTCGCGGAAGGCGAGCATGAGCACGCAGGCCAGCGCGCCCTGCATCGCCACCGCCAGCACGTCGAGGTCGGCATTGCGGCCATCGACGTACTGGCGCGACTGCAGCTTGCGGATGGCACCGACCAGGTCGCGCAACCGCGCCGCCTGCTCGAACTCGAGCGCGTCGCTGGCCTGCTGCATCGCCGTCGTCAGCTCATCGGTGAGTTCGCCACTGCGGCCATCCAGGAACAGGCCCGCGCGGCGCACCGCGTCGGCGTACTCGTCCACCTCCACCAGGCCGACGCAGGGCGCGCTGCAGCGGCCGATCTGGTGCTGCAGGCATGGCCGCGAGCGGTTGCGGAACACGCTGTCCTCGCAACTGCGCAGGCGGAACAGCTTGTGCATCAGGTTCAGCGTCTCGCGCACCGACGTCGCGCCCGGATACGGGCCGAAGTAGCGCCCCGGCAGCGCGCGCGGCCCGCGGTGGAACGCCAGCCGCGGCCACTGCTCGCGGGTCAGCAGCACGAACGGATAGCTCTTGTCGTCGCGCAGCAACACGTTGTAGCGCGGCTGCAGCGACTTGATCAGCTGGTTTTCCAGCAGCAACGCATCCGCTTCGCTGCGGGTGACCGTGATCTCGATCCTGGCCACCTGCGCCAGCATCGCCATGATCCGGGTCGGCTTGGGGGTTGCGTTGAAATAGCTGCCGACGCGGTTGCGCAACGCGCGCGCCTTGCCGACATACAGCACCGTGCCGTCGGCGGCGGTCATCCGGTACACCCCTGGTGCGGCCGGCATCGCCGCGGCCACCGCCTTGCCGTCGAACGCCTCGGCTTCCGCACCCGGCTGGTGCCCGCTCATGCGTCCGGCCTCATCGCGGCGCGCTCAGAAGCGTCCCTGGCGGATGCGCTCGACCACGCCCAGCGCCGCCGCGTCGACCAGCTTGAATGCCTTCTCGAAATCGCGCGCATCGCCGTAATACGGATCCGGCACGTCCTTCCTGCCGACGCCGCTCCATTCCAGCAGCAGCTCCACGTCGCCATGCGCGGTGCGTGGCTTGCGCATGCGCGCATCGTGCAGGATGGTGCGGTCGGCGCAGAGGATGAAATCGAAGGCGTCGAAGTCGTCCGCCTGCAGCGCGCGCGCGCGCTGTGCGGCGATGTCGATGCCGTGCCGCTTCGCGCAGGCGATGGCGCGCTCGTCCGGCGCATGGCCGATGTGCGAACGACCGGTGGCCGCGGAATCCACCCGCACCTTGCCGCCCAGCCCGGCTTCCTGCAGCCGCGCCAGCAACACGCCTTCCGCCATCGGCGAGCGGCAGATGTTGCCCAGGCACACCATCAGCACGCCCAGCGTCCTCGTCATCACGCGTCGATCCCCCGCTGCATGCGGTGCATGTCCTGCGCGCGCGCGAGGTCTTCCTCGGTATCCACCCCGGGCGGGAATGGCGACGGCGCCAGCCGCACCGCGATCCGCCAGCCAGCCTCCAGCGCGCGCAGCTGTTCCAGCGATTCGGTGCGCTCCAGGTCGCCCGCCGGCAGCGCCGCGAATGCGCGCAGGGCGGAGGCGCGGTAACCGTAGATGCCGATGTGGCGCAGCCAGCGTCCGCTCGGCATCCGCGTGCGGTCGACCGCGAACGCATCGCGCGGCCACGGCACCGGCGCGCGGCTGAAGTACAGCGCATCGCCGCTGCCGGCCAGCACCACCTTGACCACGTTCGGATCGAGCAGGGTTTCGATGTCGTCGATCGGCGCGGCCAGGGTGGCGATGCCGGCGCCGCTGGCGGCGACCGCGCGGGCCACGCAGGCGATGCCGTCGGCTGGCGCGAATGGCTCGTCGCCCTGCAGGTTGACCACGATGGTGTCGTCGCCCCAGCCGGCGATGCCGGCGCACTCGGCCAGGCGGTCGCTGCCGGAGGCGTGCGTGGCCGAGGTCATCGCGACCTGCACGCCGCTGCCGTCCAGGGCATCGGCGATGCGGGCGTCGTCGGTCGCCACCCAGGCCTCGCGCGCACCGGCGGCCAGCGCGCGCCGCGCGACGTGCAGGACCATCGGTTCGCCGCCGATCAGGCGCAGCGGCTTGCCGGGCAGGCGCGAGGCCGCGTAGCGGGCGGGAATGGCGACGACGAAATCGGTGCTTGTCATGGGTCGGATTATCGCCGGTCGTCGGTGCGGCTGGGGTGTGCTTCGCCGCTCAGGCTTCGCGTCCAGCTACGATTCGCGGCCGCGCGCCATCCATGGCGCGCTCGAAGCACACCCCAGCCGCACCGACGACCCCGACCCTCATCGTGATCCGACACATGAAGGTCACCTGCTCCGCGCCGGCAACCGATCCAGCAACGCCAGCCAGAATGGCTCCGGCAGCACCGCCTCGACCGGCACCATGAAGGCCTGCGCATCCACCAATCCCGCGCATTTCACCGCGTCCTTCGCGGTCATCAGCACCGGCAGGCGGCTGCCGAAGTCGAAATCGGGCGCGGCGTAGGCATGGTGGTCGGGGAACGCATGCGGCACCACCGCGATCCCGGCATCGCGCAGCATGGCGAAGAAACGCTCCGGGTCGCCGATCCCGGCCACCGCATGCACGCGCTGGCCGGCGAACATCGCCAGCGGCTGCGGGCGCCCGCCGTGCAGGGGCTGCACGGCGCCGACCTGCAGCCGCATCGGCCATTCGCCGAGGCCTGGCGGGCGCGCTGCCACGCCCTCGCCGGCGACGCCGAGGTTGAGTACCCGGAACCCGCAGTCCGCCGCGCGTTCCACCGGCTCGCGCAGTGGACCGGCCGGGAGCAGGCGGCCGTTGCCGTAGCGACGACGCGCGTCCTGCACTTCGATCTCGATGTCGCGCGCGAGCCGGTAGTGCTGGAGGCCATCGTCGCAGACGACGATGTCGCAGCCGGCGGCGACCAGCGCGCGCGCGGCCGCGACCCGGTCGCGGTCCACCCGAACCTTGGCCGCGGTCGCGCGCGCGATCAGCAACGGCTCGTCGCCGACCAGCGAGGCGGCGGCATCGGCGTCCACCCAGCGCGGCGTTGCCTCGTGCTCGCGGCCGTGGCCGCGGCTGGCGATGCCGGGGGTCCAGCCCGCGGCGCGCAGGCGCGCGACCAGTGCGATCACCAGCGGGGTCTTGCCGGTGCCGCCGGCGGTGATGTTGCCGACCACGACCACCGGCACGGCCACCCGCTGCTTGTGCAACCAGCCGCGGCGATAGGCCCCGCGCCGCAGCGCGGTGAGCCCGCCATAGAGCGTGGACAGCAGGCGCGCGTGCAGCGGTGGCGGGCTGCCGTCGTACCACCAGGCCGGCGCTTGCGGCAAGCGGCGCCGGCTCATGCCGGTTGCCCGTTGCCTTCCCGGAACTGCATCGCATGCAGGTGCGCATACACGCCACCGCGCGCCAGCAGCTCGGCATGGGTGCCCTGCTCCACCAGCCGGCCGGCATCCAGCACCAGCACCTGGTCGGCATGTTCGATGGTCGACAGCCGATGCGCGATCACCAGCGTGGTGCGGTCCGGGATCAGCTGCGCCAGCGCATCCTGCACCAGCCGTTCGGACTCGTTGTCGAGCGCCGCGGTGGCCTCGTCGAGGATCAGGATCGGCGCGTCCTTGAGCATCGCGCGGGCGATCGCCAGGCGCTGGCGCTGGCCGCCGGACAGCTTGCCGCCCTTGGCGCCGATGTGGGTCGCCACGCCGTCCGGCAGGTTCGCCACGAACTCCATCGCGTTGGCGCCTCGCACCGCCGCCTCGATCCGCTCCGGCGCGGCCTCCTGCATCTCGCCGTAGGCCACGTTGTCGGCCACGCTGCCGTCGAACAGCATCACCTGCTGGCCGACCAGCGCGATCTGCCGGCGCAGGTCGGCGAGCGGGTAGTCGGCGAGCGGATGGCCGTCGAGCAGGATCTGCCCGCGTTCGGCTTCGTAGAAGCGCGGGATCAGCTTGGCCAGGGTCGACTTGCCGCTGCCGGAGCGGCCGACGATGGCGGTGACGGTGCCCGGCCGGGCCACGAAGCTGATGGCATGCAGCGCCGGCGCGTCCTGGCCTTCGTAGCGCGCGTCGACCTCGTGGAACTCGATCAGCCCGCGCGCGCGCTGCAGCGGGCGGGTGCCCTGGTCGCGTTCGCTGGGTGCGTCCATCACCGAGAACAGCCGCTCGGCGGAGCTGATGCCACGCTGCAGCATGCTCTGCACGTTGGTGAGCTGGCGCAGCATCGGCACCAGGCTGACCATCGCGGTCATCAGGGTCATGAAGTCGCCGGCGGTCAACCGGCCCTGCGCGGCCTCGAAGCCGGCCGCGACCAGCATCACCGCCACCCCGACCGCGCCCAGTCCCTGCACCAGCATCGACAGGGTGCCGCGGGTGACCTCGATCTTCAGCGCCAGCCGCAGGTTCTGCAGGGTCTGCTCGCCGTAGCGCGCCATTTCCGCCGGTTGCGCGCCGTAGGCCTTGACGTCCTGCTGCGCATGCAGGGCCTGGTCGGCGGTCTGCAGCATGCCCGCCGCGGATTCCTGGATGGCGTGGTTCAGCCGCCGGTAGCGCCGGCCCACCTTGCCCATCATCCAGGCCATCGCCGGCGCCAGCAGCAGCAACACCAGCGAAACCCGCCAGCTGGTCCAGAACATCACCGCGAGCGTGGCGAGGATGCCCAGGGTGTTGCTGGCCATCACCTTCAGTGCATCCACCGCGGCCTGCGCCACCTGCTCGCTGTCGGCGCCCAGGCGGGTCAGCATCGACGGCACCGGCTCGGTGTCGAAGCGCGCCCCCGGCAGGTGCAGGTACTTGTCCATCAGCTGCATGCGCAGGTCGCGCGCCACCCCGCGCCCGGAGCGGGCGATCGTGTAGTCCGCGGCCAGGCCGAACAGCCCGCGCGCCAGCAGCAGGATCACCAGGCCGGCCGGCAGCCAGTAGCTGAACGCCTTCTCGACGAAGATGTCGTCGACGATCGGCCCGAGCAGCTTCAGGGTCCCGGCACTGGCCGCGGCTTCCAGCGCCATCGCCAGCATGCCGATCGCGATCAGTCCCCAATACGGCTTCGCGTATTGGCGCAGGCGCTTGTAGGTGATGGAGGTCGCGACCTCGCTCACCGGGCGCTGGCCCCGCCCGGGCTTGGCGCGGTGGCGATCGCGACCCTGCGGAAGCCGAGCTGGCCCAGCGCGTCGAGGGCGGTCACCACCGACTGGTGCGGGGTGCGTGCATCCGCGCGCAGCAGCACCGCGCGCTCGCGGTCGTCGCCGGCGACGTCGCGCAGCGACTGCTTCAGGGACTCCAGGTCGGTGCGCAGCACCTCGCGGTCGCCGACGAAGTAGCGCCCCTGCGCATTGACCAGCACGCTCAGCGCCTTCGATTGCGCTTCCGAAGGGCTGCCATCGGCGCGCGGCAATTCCAGCTTCAGGACCGAGCGCGCATCGAAGGTGGTGGTGACCACGAAGAAGATCAGCAGGCACAGCAGCACGTCGATCAACGGGATCAGGTTGATCTCCGGGGTATCGTCGTCGCGAAAGTCCCTGATCCGCACGCGCGCCTCAGCCTGGCTTCACGGCCGGGTTCGTCCCCGGCGCAGCCGGCGCGGGGGCGGCGTCGAGCACGTCCATGAGGCGGATCGCCTCGTGCTCCATGTCGACGATGTAGCCGGCGATGCGGCCGCGGAAATAGCGGTGGAAGGCCAGCGCAGGGATCGCCACCAGCATCCCGGTGGCGGTGCACACCAGCGCCTTGCCGATGCCGCCGGCCAGCTGGTTGGCGTCGCCGATGCCGTGGTCGAGGATGCCGAGGAACATCTCGATCATGCCGACCACGGTCCCGAACAGGCCCAGCAACGGCCCCGCCGCGGCGATCGTGCCCAGCGTGTTCAGGTAGCGCTCCATCCGGTGCACCAGGTGGCGGCCCACGTCCTCCACCCGCTCGCGGATCTCTTCGCGGCTGCGGTTGCGCACGTCCAGCGCGGCCGCCAGCAGCGCGCCCAGCGGCGCGGTGGAGCGCAGCGAATCGACGTGCGCCGGATCCAGCGACTTGCCGCGCGCGACCCACGCCCGCACCTCGTCGCCAAGCCCCGGCGGCAGCACGCGTTCCCGGCGCAGGCTCCAGAAGCGCTCGACGATGATCGCCAGCGCCAGCGCCGACAGCAGCAGCAGCGGGATCATTGGCCAGCCACCGGCCCGGATCAGTTCCAGCACGCGCCAATCCTCCGGCCCTCACGGCCGTTGCATCTCCGGCGCGTAGCATAGCCCAGCCGTTCCGTGCCGCCGTCGCGCCGCATCCCACAAGCGCGGCCGGGCCATGCGGCGTTCGTCCACCAGCAGGCCCGGGCGCTGCACCCCTGCCTGCCGCAGCCAGATCCGCACCGCGCCTGCGCGCGCCGTATCCAGCACTTCCGCGCCACCATCGCACCAGCGCCGCACCACCTCCGCGCGCGGATGGCCGAAGCGGTTGCCGGCGCCGGACGACACCACCGCCAGCCGCGGCCGGGTGGCGGCGACGAAGGCCTTGCTGGAGGAGCCGGCGCTGCCGTGGTGCGGGACCACCAGCACGTCGGTGCGCAGGGCCCGGGGGGCGACACGCAGGAGTTTCGATTCGACGACGTTGCCGATGTCGCTGGTCAGCAACGCGCTGCCGTGCGCACTTTCGATGCGCAACACGCAACTGGCTTCGTTGCCGAGATAGGGGAACCAGGGCGTCGGATGCAGGACGCGGAAGCGCACGCCGTCCCATTCCCAGGACTGCCCGGCGCTGCACGCCGTGATCCCGGGCGCGGGGCTGCCGGCCGGCGCCAGCAGCGCCGCCACCGGGAACGCCTTCGCCACCGATGCCCAGCCGCCGGCGTGGTCGTTGTCGCCATGGCTGAGCACGGCCGCATCCAGCCTGCGCACGCCCAGCGCGTGCAGGGCCGGCACCACCGCACGTTCGCCGGCATCGAAGCCGTCCCGCATCGCCGGCCCCATGTCGTACAGCAGGCTGTGGCGCGCGGTCCGCACCAGGACCGACAGCCCCTGCCCGACATCGATCACCACCAGCTCCACTTCGCCATGGCGCGGCAAGTCCAGCGGCGGATGCAGCAATGGCAACCCCAGCAACAGCGCCAGCGGCTTGCCGGGCACTCCGCGCGGCAGCAGCAGCCAGAACGCCGACAGCAGTGCCAGCGGCAACGCGAACCAGCGCGGCTCCGGCAGCCAGGCCATCGCCAGCGGGCTGTCGGCGATCCGCGCGAGCGCCGGCCACAGCAGGTCGAAGGCCTGCGCGGACAGCCACCAGCCGGCTTCACCCCACCCGCCATGCAGGCTTTCCGCAAGCACGCCCAGCAAGGCCAGCGGAATCACCACCAGGCTCCACCACGGCACCGCCGCCAGGTTGGCCAGCGGGCCGGCGAACGAGGCCTGCCCGAACAGCATCACGGTCAGCGGCAGCAAGCCCAGCGTGGCCACCGCCTGCGCCGCGACGAATCCGCGCAGCATCGCCCAGCGTCGCCGCCCCTGGTCCGGCGGCAGGCACCACAACAGCCACGCCACCCCGGCAAAGCTGAGCCAGAATCCCGCGCCCAGTACCGCCAGCGGATCCAGCAGCAGCAGGACGATGCAGCCCAACGCGAGGGTGTCGGCAAGCCGCTGGCGGCGTCGCAGGCAGCGCGCCGCGACCAGCGCCGCGATCATCACCGCGGTACGCAGGGTCGGCAGCGCGAAGCCGGTCATCGCCGCATACGCAAACGCACCGGCCACCGCCGCGAAGCCGGAGGCGAATGGCCGCGGCACGTGGCGGCACAGGCCTGGAACGACCCACCACGCCGCCGCCGCGAACAGCGCGAAGAAGCCCGCGACCAGGCCGACGTGGAAGCCGGAGATCGCGATCAGGTGGGTGAGCCCGGCCGCGCGCAGGCGCGACCAGTCGCGATCGTCGAGGCCACGGGTATCGCCAAGCGCCAGCGCACGGATGAAGCGCGCGGAAGCCACCGGCAGCGCCGCCGCGATCCGCCCGCTCATGCGTTCGCGCCAGGCATCGATCCCGGTCGGTGCCGCGAGCCGCAGCGCCAGCGCCGGTTCCAGCACGTAGCCGGTGGCCGCGATGCGCGCCGCCATCGCCTGCATTTCGCCATCGTTGCCACCGGGGTTGCGCAGCGCTTGCGGTACCCGCAGCTGCACGTGGAAGCGCCAGCGGCTGCCGGCGACCAGGCCGGCCCGGTTGCGCGGATCGTCGTCGAACGACCCGATCCGCAAACGCTTGCCGCGCAGCGCCGGCGGCTGGGTTGGATCGGCATCCACCACGAATTCGAAGCGGGTGCGGCGGACTTCGTGCAGCGGCAGGCCGACGATGCGCCCGCTCACCTCATGCGCCTTGCCCTCCAACGCGGCCGGGATCTGCCGGTGCAGCGCGGCCGCGGCGTGCAGCCCGGCGAAGCCGAAGCCGAGCAGCAAGACCCCCAGCACCCGCGCGCGCCGCGCGCGCCACGCCAGCGCGATCCCGGCGAGCAACGACAAGACCAACAGCGGCCATGCCGGCAGGAACGGCCACCACAGGCAGGCGCACACGCCAGCCAGCAGGGCCGCGGCGCAGGTGGGACCGGAGAATGGAGAGTCATTGCTCACGCCGACAGCGTGGCGATGCTCCCGATGATTCGCGATCGGCAATGAACCCGCTGTTTCCTCAGGGAACTCCGACATCCGCGGAATCGTCCGGGCCGGGCCCGGGTGGGCAAGGTTCGAGCGCGCCATGGATCACGCGCGGCCGCGCATCGGAGCCGGATGCGAAGCCTGAGCAGCGAACATTGCCCGCCGGGGACCGGCCCGGACGCGACGGGCTAGACCTCGTGCGTAGCCAGTTCCCGCAGCCTGCCCTCGTGCAACTCCAGTACGCGATCCAGCCTGCGCGCCAGGCTGCGGTCGTGGGTCACCAGCACCAGGCTGGTGCGCTGGGCGCGGTTGAGCTCCAGCATCTGCGCGAACACGTGCGCCGCGGTCTTCTCGTCGAGGTTGCCGGTGGGTTCGTCGCCAAGCACGCAGGCGGGCGCGTTGACCAGCGCACGCGCCACCGCCGCGCGCTGGCGCTCGCCGCCGGACAGTTCGCCCGGCTTGTGCTGCAGGCGATGGCCCAGGCCCACCGATTCCAGCAATGCCTGCGCGCGCCGCACCGCCTCGGACGTGGCCTGCCCGGCCAGCAGCACCGGCATCATCACGTTCTCGAGCGCGGTGAACTCGGGCAACAGGTGGTGGAACTGGTAGACGAAGCCGAGCGCGCGGTTGCGCAGGCGGCCGCGTTCGGCGTCGGACAGCGCGCTCATCTTGCGACCGGTCACGTACACCTCGCCGGCACTGGGCACGTCGAGGCCGCCGAGCAGGTGCAGCAGCGTGCTCTTGCCGGCGCCGGAGGCACCGAGGATGGCCACGGTCTCGCCCGCGCGCACCGCGATGTCCAGCCCGTCGAACACCCGCGTATGCAGGCTGCCTTCGGCATAGGTCTTGGCGAGGCCCTCGGCGCGGATCACCTCGTCGCCGCACGCGTCCAATGCTTGCTCACTCATAGCGCAGCGCCTCCGCGGGGGCGGTCCGCGCCGCCCGCCAGGCCGGGTAGAGGGTGGCCACGAACGCCATCGCCAGCGCCACGCAGGCGATCGCGGCGACGTCGCCCGCCTGCAGGTCGGTCGGCAGGCCGGTGATGTAGTAGACGTCCTGCGGCAGCAATTGCACGCCGAGCACGCGTTCGATCGCCTGCAGGATGCGGTCCAGGTTGAGGGTCAGCAGGATGCCGCCAAGCACGCCGGCCACGGTCCCGATCACCCCGATCAGGCTGCCCTGCACCATGAACACCTGCATCACCTGCCGCGGGGTCAGGCCAAGGGTGCGCAGGATCGCGATGTCGGCCTGCTTGTCGGTCACCAGCATCACCTGCGACGACACCAGGTTGAACGCGCCCATCGCGATGATCAGCGACAGCAGGATCGCCATCACCGTCTTCTCCATCTTCAGCGCGCGGAACAGGTTGGCGTTGTCCTGGGTCCAGTCGCTGACCCGGAACGGCCCCTGCAGCCTGGTCGCCAGGTCGCGACCCACCACGAACGCCTGGTCCATGTCGTGCAACCTGAGGCGCACGCCGGTCACGCCCCCGCCCATCCGCAGCAGGCGCTGCAGGTCCTGCAGGTTGACCACCGCCAGGCCCTTGTCGAATTCGTTGTAGCCGGCCTCGAAGATGCCGCTGACCACGAACCGCTTCTGGGTCTGGATGCCGCCCATCGGGGTGTTGCGGTAGTCGGCCAGCATCACGATCACGTCGTCGCCGACGCCAACCCCCAGCCACACCGCCAGTTCGCGGCCCAGCACGATCCGGAAACCACCGGGCTGCAGGTCGACCAGCTTGCCCTGCACCAGCTTGTCGCCGATCACCGAGACCTTGCCTTCCTGCGCCGGCTCGACCCCGCGCAGCATCGCCGGCTGGTTGTTGCTGCCCAGGATCAGCGCTTCCTTCTCGACGTATGGCGCGGCGCCGGCCACCCGCGGATCCTGCAATGCCACCTGGACCGCACGCTGCCAGTCCTGCAGCGGCTCGCCGTAGCCGCTGACGGTGGTATGCGCGGCCATCTGCAGCATGCGGTCGCGGATCTCGCGCTGGAATCCGCTCATCACCGACAGGGTGGTGATCAGCGCGGTCACCCCCAGCGCGATGCCGAGGATCGAGGCCAGCGAGATGAAGGAAATGAAGCCGTTGCGGCGTTTCGCGCGCAGGTAGCGCAGGCCGATGGCGACGGGGACGGGTTTGAACATCGAGGGCCCTTCGAGTGACCGCCTATCCTGCCATCGATGCGGGTTCCGCTGCAGGGTCCCGGCGCAGCATCACGACCTTGAGTTCACGCCGCATTCCGGCATCCAGGGTATCGGGCCACCACGATGCGCGATGGCTGCGGCCGGTGCCATCGCGCCAGCATGCGAACGCCAGCGGGCCGCGCCAGCCAAACCGCAGGTCGACGATCGGCGCGCCGTCGCAGGTGGCGGCGGCGCGACCCGGCGGGACCAGCAGCAGCCGCGGCGGCATCGCCCGCTGGCGGCGCGCGGAGACGACCCCCCAGGCCCCCGCCGCGAGCGCGAGCGGCCATGCCGCCACGCGTGGCAGTCCGGAGGCTAGCAGGGAGAACGGCGCCAGCAGCGCCAGCGCCCACGACATCGCGCCCAGCCAGCGCGACGGGCGCCACTCAAGGCGGCAGGGAACGGATGCGATCGACGAGCGCCGCGATTTCGACATCAGGGCAAACCTCATGGCCGAGGAACCAGCGCCAGAGCCTATCGTCCTCGCAGTCCAGCAGGCGCAGGAAAACCTCGCGCTGCGCGGTGGGACTTTGCCGCCATTCGCGATCCAGCCAGCGTTCCAGCAACTGGTCGAGCTCGCGCATGCCGCGCCGGCAACGCCAGCGCAGCTTGCGGATTTCGGTTTCGTCGGCGCTCACGCGCGGCGGGCGAGCATCAGTTGCTTGATCTCGGCGATCGCCTTGGCCGGGTTCAGGCCCTTCGGGCAGGTTCGCGCGCAATTCATGATGGTGTGGCAGCGGTACAGCTTGAACGGATCTTCCAGGTCATCGAGGCGCGCGCCGGTGTCTTCGTCTCGGCTGTCGATGATCCAGCGATACGCCTGCAGCAGGACCGCAGGGCCGAGGTAGCGCTCGCCGTTCCACCAGTAGCTCGGGCAGCTGGTGCTGCAGCAGGCGCACAGGATGCATTCGTACAGGCCATCGAGCTTGGCGCGGTCCGCCTTCGACTGCAGGCGCTCGCGGTCCGGCGGCGCCGGGGTCTGGGTGCGCAGCCACGGCTTGATCGAGGCGTATTGCGCGTAGAAATGGGTGAGGTCCGGGACCAGGTCCTTGACCACCGGCATGTGCGGCAGCGGGTAGATCGGCACCTCGGCATTGCCCTTGCCGCAATCCCCGATCGCCTTGGTGCAGGCCAGGGTATTGGTGCCGTCGATGTTCATCGCGCACGAACCGCAGATGCCCTCGCGGCAGGAGCGGCGGAAGGTCAGGGTCGGGTCGACCTCGTTCTTGATCTTGATCAGCGCGTCCAGGACCATCGGCCCGCAGCTGGCGAGGTCGACGTCGTAGGTGTCCACCCGCGGGTTCATGCCGTCGTCGGGATTCCAGCGGTAGACCTTGAAGGTGCGCACCTGCTTCGCGCCGGACGCGGCGGGAAAGTGCTTGCCCTTCTTGACCTGGGAGTTCTTCGGGAGGGTGAATTCGGCCATCTCACGATTCCGCGGGGGGGCCGGGGCGGGGGGGGGGTTGGGGGGGTGGGGGGGGCGCGCCCATGGGGCGCTCCTACGGTCAATAGACGCGCGGCTTCGGCGGGACCACGTCGACGTCGTTGCTGAGCGTGTACATGTGCACCGGGCGGTAGTCGATGCGGGTATCGCCGGCATCGTCGACCCAGCACACGCTGTGCTTGTGCCAGTTGGCGTCGTCGCGCTCCGGGAAGTCCTCGCGCGCATGCGCGCCGCGCGATTCCTTGCGGTTCTCCGCCGAGACGATGGTGGCCAGCGCCTGCCCCAGCAGGTTCTGCAGCTCCAGGGTCTCGACCAGGTCCGAGTTCCAGACCAGCGAGCGGTCGGACACCTTCACGTCGGCGAAACTGGCGTTGATCTCGCGGATCGCCCTGACCCCGTTCGCCAGGGTTTCGCCGGTGCGGAACACCGCCGCGTGGTTCTGCATCGCCCGCTGCATGTTGTTGCGAATGGCCGCGGTGGAGGTGCCGCCATTGGCATTGCGCAGCCTGTCGAGGTTGGCCAGCGCCTTGTCGCAGGCGTCGCCCGCGAGTTGCTTGTGCGGTGCGCCGGGGGTGATGGTTTCGGCGCAACGGTTCGCCACCGCGCGCCCGAACACCACCAGGTCCAGCAGCGAGTTGGAGCCCAGGCGGTTGGCGCCGTGCACCGACACGCAGGCGGCCTCGCCGATCGCGTACAGGCCGGGCACCACCGCGTCGGGGTTGCCGTTGCAGGGCTGCACCACCTCGCCGTGGTAGTTGGTGGGGATGCCGCCCATGTTGTAGTGCACGGTCGGGATCACCGGGATCGGCTGCTTCTCGACGTCGACGCCGGCGAAGATCCGCGCGCTCTCGGCGATGCCGGGCAGCTTCTCGTGGATGTCGGCCGGGTTCAGGTGGGTGAGGTCGAGGAAGATGTGGTCCTTGTGCTCGCCGACGCCGCGGCCTTCGCGGATCTCGATGGTCATCGAGCGCGACACCACGTCGCGCGAGGCCAGGTCCTTGGCGTTCGGCGCGTAACGCTCCATGAAGCGCTCGCCGTTGCTGTTGCGCAGGATCCCGCCTTCGCCGCGCACGCCCTCGGTGATCAGGCAGCCGGCGCCGTAGATGCCGGTCGGGTGGAACTGCACGAATTCCATGTCCTGCAGGGCGAGGCCGGCGCGCAACGCCATGCCGCCGCCGTCGCCGGTGCAGGTATGCGCGGAGGTCGCGGAGAAGTACGCGCGGCCGTAGCCGCCGGTGGCCAGCACCACGCCCTGCGCGCGGAACAGGTGCAGGGTGCCCTCGGCCATGTCCAGCGCGAGCACGCCGCGGCACACGCCATCGGCGTCCATGATCAGGTCGAGCGCGAAGTATTCGATGAAGAAGCGCGCGTCGTGCGCCAGCGACTGCTGGTACAGGGTGTGCAGGATCGCGTGGCCGGTGCGGTCGGCGGCGGCGCAGGTGCGCTGGGCGGTGCCCTTGCCGTAGTGGGTGGTCATGCCGCCGAACGGACGCTGGTAGATCTTGCCGTCCTCGGTGCGGCTGAACGGCACGCCCTGGTGCTCGAGTTCGATGATCGCCGGGATCGCCTCGCGGCACATGTATTCGATCGCGTCCTGGTCGCCCAGCCAGTCCGAGCCCTTGATGGTGTCGTAGAAGTGGAAGCGCCAGTCGTCCTCGCCCATGTTGCCGAGCGCTGCGGAGATGCCGCCCTGCGCCGCCACCGTGTGCGAACGGGTCGGGAAGACCTTGCTGATGCAGGCGGTCTGCAGGCCCTTCTCGGCGAGGCCGAAGGTGGCGCGCAGCCCGGCACCGCCGGCGCCGACCACGATCATGTCGAACTTGTGTTCCTGGATGCTGTAGGCAGGCTTGCTGTAGGCGGACACGGAATCAGGCTCCCAGCGCGATGCGGACGATCGCGAGCACGCCGCCGATGGCGGCGAGTGCACAGACGAAGAGGCTGGCGAGGTGCGCGGCACCGGCCAGCAGCGGGGTATGGACGTAGTCCTCGATGACCACCTGCAGGCCAAGCCTGGCGTGCCAGAAGGCGGCGATCACGAACGCGACCAGCAGGGTCGCGTTCAACGGGTCGGCGACGATCATGCGGGCGCGGTCGTAGTCCGCGCCGCCGATGCCGATCAGCAAGCCCAGCAGGTAGATGCCCAGCAACGCCACCGCGATCGCGGTGATCCGCTGCCAGGTGAAATGGCCGGTGCCATCCTTCGCCGAGCCCAGCCCGCGCGCACGCTTGAGCGGGGTGCGCAGATCGTTCGCGTTGTTCATGCCTGCCCCCAGCGCACCAGCACGATGGCCCAAACCGCCGCCACCAGCAGCACGCTGCCGATGATCGAGACCCAGCTGCTGCGCACGAAATCCGCGATCGCGAATCCGTGGCCGGCGTCCTGCACCAGGTGGCGGATGCCATTGAGCAGGTGGTAGGCCAGTGCCCAGCTGAAGCCGAACAGGGCGACGGTGCCAAGCGGCGAGCCGACGCAAGCGATGAACGCCTGCCACGGTTCCGGGCCGCCGGCCAGCGCCAGCAGGCCCCAGACCAGCGCCAGCGCGCCAACCGAGAGGATCACGCCGGTGGCGCGATGCAGGATCGAGGAGGCCATCTGCACCTGCCACCTGTAGACCTGCAGGTGCGGTGACAACGGGCGTTGGCGGACGTGCGTATCAGGAGCGGCCATGGGCGCTGCGCTCTCCGGCGGGGCGGCTTGCGCCGCGTGGCGATGGCTCAGAAGTCGATGCAGCGGCCATTCTTTTCCCAGTCGCCGTAGCGGGTCGGCTCGGGGCCGTCGCGCCCGCCGATCTCGACCGCGGGGTCGATGGCGGTGGCGGGCTCCGAAGCGGCACGCGGCACGGGTTCCAGGTGCGGAACCGCGGCCTCGACGGACTCGGGGCTGGGAGGGGTTTGGCCTATGATCGACGCATTCACAACCCCGCAAGTTTAAGTCCCGACCCCATGTCCCACAAGCCACGAACCGCACCGGCGCAGGAATTCCGGCTACCCGGCCATGATGTGCTGGCCATCGGCGGCCGCGATGCAGTCGCGTTCGCGCAGGCGCAGTTCATGAACGACGTCGCCGCGCTGGTCGATGGCGGATGGCACTGGAACGGCTGGCTGACGCCGAAAGGCCGCGTGATCGCGCTGTTCGCCCTGCTCCGGCAAGACGCCGAAACCCTGTGGCTGGTCTTGCCGGATGCCGGTGCGGGCGAATTGGCGACGCAATTGCAACGGTTCGTTTTCCGCAGCAAGGTGCGGCTGCAGCCGCGCGACGACCTGCACGCGAATGGCCGCTTCGGGGCACCGGCACTGGCATCGGGCTCGACGATCGCGCAGGCCGATGGCGCATTCGAACTGGATCTCGGCGCCGACGGCGGCCCGCGCTGCCTGCGCATCGCCAACGCCGCGGCCGAAGCCGATGCCGCGCTCGCCAGCCGCTGGCGTGGCTTCGACCTCCAGCACGGGCTGCCGCGCCTGCGCGATGCGCAGCTCGAGGCATGGACGCCGCAGCACCTGTCGCTGGATCGCCTGCGCGCCTACAGCGTGAAGAAGGGCTGCTACCCGGGCCAGGAAATCGTGGCGCGCACCCATTTCCTCGGCCAGGTGAAACGCGGGCTGGCGCTGTTCCACGCCGGCGCGCCGCTGCCCGAAGGCCGCGCGATCAGCGCGGACGGGCGCGACATCGGCAGCGTGGCCTGCGTCGAGGAAGACCTGGCGTTGGCCGTGATGCCGCTGGACGCCCCCGCCGCGGGCCTGGTCGCGGCCGGCATCGACCTGCTGCCGGCACCGCTGCTGGGCGGTCTCGCGCGCTGACGCGGGCGCCGCGGACGGCGCCATCGGTGGCTGCCGCAAGCGGCTATCTTTCGATCTCCGGCGCGGGTGATGATGCGCCCAGGGGGTTGGCATGACGGCACTGCAATCGGATGTCCTGGTCATCGGCGGCGGGCTGGCGGGCATCGTCACCGCGCTGGAGGCGCTGCGCGCCGGCCAGCGGGTGACCCTGGTGGACCGCGACACTCCCGAACGCTTCGGCGGGCTGGCGCTGTGGGCTTTCGGCGGCATGGCGCTGGTGGGGACGCCACTGCAGGCCAGCAAGAAGATCATCGACAGCCCCGAGATCGCCCTGCGCGACTGGATGCGGTTCGGCGAAATGGATCCCGACGACCGCTTCCCGATGCAATGGGCGCGCCACTACGTCGAGCAGTCGCGGCCGCAGGTGCACGACTGGCTGCAGGCGCACGGCATCCGCTTCATGCCGGCGGTGAACTGGGTCGAGCGCGGGCGCGACGGCGAAGGCAACAGCGTGCCCCGCTACCACGTCGTCTGGGGCACCTCGCGCGAGCTGACCCGGCGGATGATCGCCGCCCTGCGCGAGGCCGGCGCCGGTGGCAGGTTGCGCCTGCTGCATGGCCATCGCGTCGCCGCGCTCGAGCATGCCGGCGGCAGGATCGCCGGTGCGCTGGCGATCGGGGAAGCCACCGGCGGCGAAGTGCGGCTGGCGGCGCCGGTGGTGGTGCTGGCAATGGGCGGCATCAACGGCAGCCATGCACAGGTCCGGGGCAACTGGCCGCAGGACCGCCCGTGTCCCGCAAGCATGCTCAACGGCGCGCATCCGTTCGCCGATGGCCGCCTGCACCAGATCGCCTCCGGGCTTGGTGCGCAGGTCACCCACGCCGGCGAGATGTGGAACTACGCCGCCGGCTTTCCGCATCCGTTCCCGCATTTCGACGGCCACGGACTGTCGGCGATCCCGTGCAAGTCCGCGCTGTGGCTGGACCACACGGGCCGGCGCATCGGCCCGGAGCCGCTGGTCACCGGCTTCGACACCCATTGGCTGTGCCAGCGGGTGGCGGCGCAGGAAAAGCCGTGGACCTGGCACCTGCTCAACTGGCGCATCGCCGCCAAGGAGTTCGCGATCTCCGGGGCGGAACACAACCCCCGCATCCGCGACAAGCAGTTCCTGCGCTTCCTCAAGGAAACCCTGCTGGGCAACCACCGGCTGGTGCGGCAGATGCAGCGCGAGAGCGCGCACTTCCTGGTCGCCGACACCCTGGCGGAACTGGCCGCGAAGATGAACGCCCTGACCTGCTCGCACGCCATCGATCCGGCCACCCTGCAGGCCACCGCCGATGCCTTCGATGCGCACTTCGCCGCAGGCGCGAACCCGCAGGACGACGCGCAGGTGCGCCGCATCCTGCATGCACGCCAGTGGGGCCCCGACGCCCTGCGCACCTGCAAGCCGGCACCGCTGCAACAGCCCGGCGCGGGACCGTACATCGCCATCCACATGCAGCTGATCACCCGCAAGAGCCTGGGCGGGCTGCGCACCGACCTGCACAGCCGGGTGCTGGACGCCGACGAGCAGCCGATCGACGGCCTGTACTGCGTGGGCGAAGCCGCCGGCTTCGGCGGCGGCGGCGCCTGCGGCAAACGCTCGCTGGAAGGCACCTTCCTGCCCGGCTGCATCCTCACCGCGCGCGCCGCCTCGCGTTCCATCGCGACCGGCGCCTGAGCCACCGCCGGCCCGACGCCCGCAACGGCGAGGGGCCGGCCTCGCCGTGCTTCAGCGGTTGTCGTTCATCGCCTTGATGAAGGCATTCAGGACCTTCGCGGACGCGGCCGGCACGTCCTGGAAGTACTGGTCGGCATCCAGCGCGAAGCTCTCGTTGTTCTTGCTGCCGAACAGCAGCTTGCTGGCGGTGAAGCCGGACTTCGCGCCCTGGTTGGCGATGATCGAATCGCCCGCCAGCAACGGCTCGCCGAGGTAGATCTTGGCGATTTCGTCGTCCTGCACCACCGCCATGCGCGTGAAGCGCTCGCCGATGCGCAGGCCGGCGGTGGTCTTCGCGCTGTCCTTCTGCCACGGACCGGCGATCGAGGTACTGCTCTCGTTGTAAGCCAGCGGCACGAACACCCGAACCAGCAGGGTCGCGGCCTGCAGCTCGTCCTGCACCGCCTTGTCGTAGTAGCGCCAGTTGGTGCTGGCGAGCTTGATGCCGCCGCCGATGCTCAGGCTCGGATCCGTGACCTGGCCGAGGCCGCGGCCCTTGAGGTATTCGTAGTCGTCGCGAACGACCATCGGCAAGCCCTTGGGCACATGGAAGACGCTGCTGTAGCCGCCATCCTTGCCGCGGCTCCAGGTCGACATCGCCAACGGCGTGGCCGGCGACTTGCCCAGCATCTCCCGGAACCCCTTCGAGGCCGCGAGGGCCTCCGGCGCCACCACTTCGATCCCGGACGCGCCGAGGTCGGCAAGGAACTGCGCGTAGATCTGTTCGGTCGCCTGCTGCAGGCGCGCCGGATCGATGTCCTTGCCCAGGTCGATGCCGGAGCTGGCGCCGCCCCGCGAGGTGGTCTGTTGCGCCACCACGTACTGCACCACGAAGGACGTGACCGCGACCCGCTTGACGCCCTTGAGGTTCCCGATGTCGTGGACGGCGACCACCGGCTCCCCGGCATCGGCGACCGCCGGGACCGCCAGCGAAACGAGTGCGGAGCTGGCCAGCACGAGGCCGGCGATGGCATGACGGAACATGGAACCCCCTTGGTCTGAGGCAGCAATGATCGCGGCCGGGTGCGGGCGGCACCATCCCGCGATCGGGGGGTGGCACGCGCGCGCGCGCGCCGACGCCGCCGGGATCCCGCGCCGGAAAGGACCGCGCCCATCCCGCTCCGGCGACGCATGCGCGGACCGGGCCGGCGTATCCTTGGCCACGACGCACGACCAGGCCAGCATGATCGACTTCCACCGCGACCGCAGGCCCGCAGGCACCGCAGCGACGAACGCGCGCGGGTGGTGGACGTGCCCGTTTCGCACGCGGCGCGCAGGCCCACGCGGAAGCGATCACCAAATGCAGGCAGCGGCCTGCGCTGCTGGCCGGACGCAAGGGCGGTATCGGTGATCCGCACGATGCCGGCCACCAGCGATGACCATCGCGCACGCGCGGGTGGCCGGCTGCCGCGCTTCCTCGCCGACTACGTCGATGGTGGCGCCGGCGCCGAGCAGACCCTGGCCGCCAATGTCGCCGCGTGGCCGGGGATCGGGATCCGCCAGCGGGTGCTGGTCGACGTGGCCGGAGTCGACACCGCCAGCACCCTGGCCGGCGATGCCTGCCGGATGCCGCTGGCGCTGGCACCGCTGGGGCTGGGTGGCCTGCTGGCCCGCCGTGGCGAGCTGCAGGCGTTGCGCGCGGCCACCGCCGCGGGCGTGCCGTTCACGCTGTCCACGGTCGGCATCTGCAGCATCGAGGAACTCGCGGCAGGCACCGGCGCACCGTTCTGGTTCCAGCTGTACTGGCTGCGCGACCGCGGACTGGTCGCCGACCTGCTGCAGCGCGCGTGGGCCGCCGGGTGCCGCACGCTGGTGTTCACCGTCGACCTGCCATTGCCCGGCATGCGCCATCGCGATACCCGCAACGGCATGGCGCAGCCCGGGGTGCGGCCGAAGCTGCTGCGGCTCACCCAGGTGCTGGCCCGGCCCGGCTGGCTGTGGGATGTCGCGCTGCGCGGCAAGCCGCTGCTGTTCGGCAACCTGCAGCGGCAATTGCCGAACGCGCGCGACCTCGATGCCTTCCGCGCCTTCATCGATGCCCAGTTCGATCCGGGCGTCACCTGGGCGGAACTCGACTGGCTGCGTGCGCGCTGGCCGGGTCGGCTGCTGCTGAAGGGCATCCTCGATGTCGACGATGCGCGCGCGGCAGTGGCCGTCGGTGCCGACGGCCTGGTGGTGTCGAACCACGGTGGGCGCCAGCTCGACGGCGCCGCCGCCACCGCGCTGCGGCTGCCGGCGATCGCCGCTGCGGTCGGCGCCGACACCGAAGTCCTGGTCGATGGCGGCCTGCGTTCCGGGGTCGACCTGTTCCGCGCGTGCGCCCTCGGCGCACGCGGCGCGCTGATCGGCCGCCCGTGGGCGTGGGCGCTGGCCGGCGGCGGCGAAGCCGGCCTGCGCGGACTGCTGGCCACTTGGCAGAATGAACTGGCCACCACCATGGCCCTGGCCGGCGTCACCCGCATCGCCGAGATCGGCCCGCAGCACCTCGACCGCGCCTGACCACGCATCCCCCGGAGCCCCCATGCCCAACGGCGCCCAAGCCCTGCTGCAGACCCTGGCCGATGCCGGCATCGAGGTCTGCTTCAGCAACCCCGGCACCAGCGAGATGCACTTCGTCGCCGCGCTCGATTCGGAACCGCGCATGCGCGCGGTGCTGGCGCTGTTCGAAGGGGTGGCCACCGGCGCCGCCGACGGCTACGCGCGGATGGCCGGCAAGCCCGCCGCCACCCTGCTGCACCTGGGTTGCGGCCTCGGCAATGGGCTTGCCAACCTGCACAACGCGCGCAAGGGCAAGGTGCCGGTGGTGAACATCGTCGGCGACCACGCCACCCATCACGTGCCGCTGGACGCGCAACTGCAGTCCGACATCGAAACCGTGGCGCGCAACGTGTCGCCCGGCTTCGTCCGCACCTCGCGCAGCACCGCCGATCTCTGCCGCGACGCGGTCGATGCGATCAAGGCCGCGCGCGGCCTGCCCGGCCAGGTCGCGACCCTGGTCCTGCCCGCGGACGTCAGCTGGGGCGAAGGCGGCGTGCCCTGTCCGCCGCCGCCCGCCCCCGCGCCGGAACCCGCCGACGATGCCTGCGTGGATGCGATCGCCCATGCCATCCGCGCCGGCGGCCGCTGCGCCCTCTTGCTTGGCGGGCAGGCCTTGCGCGAGCCGGGCCTGCTGGCGGCGGCGCGGATCGCCGCGCAGCACGGGGCCAAGCTGTTCTGCGAAGTGTTCCCGACCCGGCTGGAACGCGGCGCCGGGTTGCCGCCGGTGGAACGCATCGCCTACCTGGCCGAACTGGCCTCGTTGCAGCTGGCCGGCTTCGAGCACCTGGTGCTGGTGGACGCGAAGGCGCCGGTCTCGTTCTTCGCCTATCCCGGCAAGCAGGGCGAGCTGGTGCCGGACGGCTGCAACGTGCACACGCTGGCCACGCCGGCACAGGACGCCGTCGCCAGCCTCGACAAGCTCGTCGCCGCGCTGGATGCGGCGCGGGCGGTGCCGGCCCTGCAAGCAGCCGCGCGCCCGTCGCTGCCGCGCGGCCGGCTGACCGCGCCCAAGGTGTGCAAGGCGGTCGGCGCGCTGCTGCCGGAGCGCGCGATCCTGATCGACGAGGCGATCACCTCCGGCCTGATGCTCGGGGTGATGACCGAAGGCGGCCCGCACCACGACCTGATCACCCTCACCGGCGGCGCCATCGGGCAAGCACTGCCCAACGCGGTCGGCGCGGCGATTGCCTGCCCCGACCGCCCGGTCATCGCCCTGGTCGGCGATGGCACCGCGATGTACACGATCCAGGCGCTGTGGACGCTTGCGCGCGAGAATCTCGACGTCACCGCGGTCATCTTCAACAACGCCAGCTATTCGGTCCTCAATGTCGAGCTGGACCGCGTCGGCGCCGAAAGGGCCGGCCCGAAGGCGCGCTCCCAGCTCGACCTGCACGGGCCGGTGCTGGACTTCGCCCGGCTGGCGCAGGGCATGGGCGTGCACGCGGTGCGCGCCGATACCGCCGCGGATTTCTGCAAGGCGCTGGAATACGCGCTGGCGCATCCCGGCCCGCACCTGATCGACGCACGGGTGCCGGAATCCCTCGGCGGCGCCAAGCGCAGGCTGTTGCCGTGGCTGCTGCGCGCGCTGCCCGGGCTGCCGCCGGCGCTGGCGCGCGGGCTAAAGCGCAAGATCGCGCCGTAGCGCGCGACGCCGGGCGCTCAGGCAAGCAAGCCGGCGGCGGCCACGATGTCCTCGTCCTTCGGGATCACCAGGAACGCGGCACCGGCCAGCGGGGTGTAGGTATCCGCGCCACAGACGCGGCGACCGGGCTTGCCGCCGAGGCCAGCTTCGGTGATCGCGGTGATCACGCCTTCGCCGACGCCCGCGCTGTGGCGGCCTTCATCGACCACCAGGATGCGCGCGCACTCGCGGGCGTGGCGGGCGATCGCCGCCTCGTTCAACGGCACCAGCCAGCGCAGGTCGACCACCCGGACCTTCCAGCCATGCTTCGCCTCGATCGCGCGGGCGGCACGCAGGCTCATCGGCATGCCGTTGCCGTAGCTGAAGATCACGCAGTCGGTGGCCTCCGCGTTGTAGACGCGTTCCTCGCCCAGCACCAGCGCGCGGTCGGGCGCCGGGTACTCGGTGAGCCACAGTCCGTCGCCCGGCGCGTGCAGGTCCTTGGTCATGTACAGCGCGATCGGCTCCAGGAACACGCTGACCCGGCCATCGACCTTCGCCAGCGCGGTGAGCGTGCGCAGCATCATCGCCGCATCGTCGCCGCGGCTGGCGCACCCGACCACCAGGCCGGGGATGTCGCGCAGCGCGGTCATCGAGTTGTCGTTGTGGAAATGCCCGCCGAAGCCGCGCTGGTAGCCCAGCCCGGCGATGCGCACGACCATCGGGTTGCGGAACTGGTCGTTGCTGAAGAACTGCAACGATGCCGCCTCGCCGCGGATCTGGTCGATGGCGTTGTGCAGGTAGGCCAGGTACTGGATCTCGGGGATCGGCAGCATGCCCATGTTGGCGAAGCCCTGGGCCATGCCCAGGATCATGGTTTCGTCCAGCAGCGTGTTGAACACGCGCTTGTTGCCGAACGCCTTGTGCAGGCCCTTGGTGACCGTGTACACGCCGCCCTTCTGGGCCACGTCCTCGCCGAACAGCAACGTCTCCGGGTACTTGGCGAACAGGTCGTGCAGGGCCTGGTTGATCTGGATGGCAAGGTGCCTGGGCACCTGCTTCTCGGGCAGCTTGTCCTCGCTGCCGAAGGCCTGGAGTCGCGCCTCCGGGGACGGCAAGCGGGTGGCTTCCGCCATCACCTGGTCCGGGGTGTACGGCGCCAGCGGGCGCATCACGTGTTCCAGCGTCTCGATGCGGGGACGCTGGTCGGCGTCCTCGGCAGCGGCGAAGCACTTCTTCCGCGTGTCTTCGTACAACGCCAGGATTTCGTCCCGGGTCATCGCCCCGGATTCCAGCGCGATGGCGGCGCTGCGCAGCAACGGATCACCGGCCTCCACCGCGCACAGCTCCTCGATGCTGCGCCACTCGATCTCGAAGTCGGTGCCGGCGTGGCCCATGATGCGGGTGGTGCGCAGGTGCAGGAAGGTCGGCCGGCGGCTGCGGCGGCAGTGCTCGACCGCGCGCAGCACGTCTGCATAGCCGCCAGCCAGGTCGAGGCCGTCGGCGAAGAAGTAGTCGAGGTCCGGGCGGTTGCGGAAGCTCTCGCCGATCCAGCCCGTCGGCGTCTTCACCGAGATGCCGATGCCGTTGTCCTCGCACACGTACAGCACCGGCGCGGGCAGCTTCTGGTAGGCGGTCCAGCTGGCCGCGTTGAACGCGGTCTGCGCGGTGGCATGGTTGGCGGAGGCGTCGCCGAACGAGCAGATCGCGATCGAATCATCGGGGATCGGCAACTGGTGGCCGATCCGGTGCGCGGCCTCGATCGCGACCGCGGTGCCCAGCGCCTTCGGCAGGTGGGAGGCGATCGTCGAGGTCTGCGGCAGCACCCACAGCGGCTTGCTGCCCCAGACCTTGTGGCGACCGCCGCTGGCCGGGTCTTCCGCGCTGGCCGCGAAGCTCAGCGCCGAATCCATGATCGGATCCATCCCCGGCAGCTTGCGGAATCTTTCCGCCATGAAGCCGCCGCTGCGGTAGTGCAGGAACGCCGGGTCGGTGTGGCGGGTGGCGCGCGCCACCATCGCATTGCCTTCGTGGCCGCTGCTGCCGATGGTGTAGAAGACCTTGTTCTGCACCCGCAGCACGCGCGCCATCAGGTCGAGATGGCGCGAAACCAGCTGCGATTCGAACAGCTCGCGGAAGCCGCGCGCATCCAGCGCACTGCCATCGAGGATCGCCTCCCCCGGCGCCGGCTTCGGCTGCGCCTGGCCCTGCCAGCCACGCACGAACTCCTGGAAGTTGACGTCGCAGATCTCGGCGCGGTTGAGGCCGCGCATGCGCGCGGGGATCGGATCGGGAACGGTGGCGAACATGCTTGGTGTCGGTCTTCGAAGTGGAATTGGTCAGTCGTTGCGCATCGGCACGAAGCCGGGCTGCTGCATGACGCGCTTGAGCCAGTGCTCGACCCGCGGATAGGCGCCGAGGTCGAAGCCGGCTTCGTCGGCCACGTGGGTGTAGGCGAACAGGGCGATGTCGGCGATGGTGTAGGTCTCGCCGCCGAACCACGGCAGCCGCGCCAGGTGGCGCTCCATCGCTGCCAGCGCCTCGTTGCCGGATGCCTGCAGGGCCTCCAGCGAGGCACGCCGCGGGTGTTGCGCCGGCAGGTACTTGCGGATGAAGCGCGAGACCGCGATGCAGGGCTCGTGGCTGTACTGCTCGAAGAACATCCACTGCAGCGTCTTCGCGCGGCCCCAGTGGTCGTCCGGCAGCAGCCGCGTGCCCTGCGCCAGGTAGTTCAGGATCGCATTCGACTCGGACAGGGTGCGGCCATCCTCGAGCCGCAGCACCGGCACCTTGCCGCGATCGTTCAGCGCCAGGAATTCCGGCGACAGGTTCTCGCCGCGGGTGACGTCGATCTCTTCCCACGCGTGCTCGATGCCCAGCTGCGCGCAGGCCAGTTGCAGCTTGTAGCAGTTGCCGGATGCCGACAAGCCGTACAACGTGATCATGCGTGCCACTCCTGCACGAACGCCTGCGCGCGGTGGCGGATCGCCGCCGCCGCGCACTGAGTCAGAACGCGCTGATGCCGGTCAGCTCGCGGCCGATCACCAGCTGGTGCACGGTTTCGGTGCCTTCGTAGGTGATCACGGATTCGAGGTTGAGCGCGTGGCGGATCGCCGCGTGCTCGGTGGTGATGCCGGCGCCGCCGAGCAGGTCGCGGCATTCGCGGGCGATGTCGATCGCCATCCGGCAGTTGTTCCACTTCGCCAGCGATACCTGCTGCGGCTGCATGGTGCCGGCATCCTTCAGCCGGCCCAGCTGCAGCACCAGCAACTGCGCCAGGGTGATCCGGCGGGCCATCTCGGCCATCTTGATCTGCGCGCTCTGGGTGGCGGCCACCGGGCGCTCGAACAGGATCCGTTCCTTGGTGTAGTCCAGCACTTCATCCAGGCAGGCGATGGCGGCGCCGATCGGGCCCCAGGTAATGCCGTAGCGGGCCTGGGTCAGGCAGCCCAGCGGGCCCTTCAGGCCCTTCACGTTGGGCAGGCGGCTGGAATCGGGCACCCGCACGTTGTCGAAGAACAGCGCGCTGGTGACCGAGGCGCGCAGCGACATCTTGTGCTTGATCTCCTGCGCGGTGAACCCGGGCATGCCCTTTTCCAGCAGGAAGCCCTGGATGCCGTCGTCGGTCTGCGCCCAGACGATGGCGATGTCGGCCAGGTTGCCGTTGGTGATCCACATCTTCGAGCCGTTGATCACCCAGTCATCGCCGTCGCGCTTGGCGTGGGTCTTCATGTTGGCGGGGTCGGAGCCGCCGTGCGGTTCGGTCAGGCCGAAGCAGCCGATCACCTTGCCGGCGGCCATGTCCGGCAGCCAGCGCTGGCGCTGCTCTTCGCTGCCGTAGGCGTAGATGGGATACATGCACAGCGAGCTCTGCACGGACACGAAGCTGCGGATGCCGGAATCGCCGCGCTCCAGCTCCTGGCAGATCAGGCCGTAGCTGACGCCGTTGAGGCCGGCGCAGCCGTACATCGCAGGCAGCGACGAACCCAGCAGGCCCATCTCGGCGATCTCCGGCACCAGCTCCCGCGGGAACCGTCCCTGGTCGAACGCATCGCCGATGATCGGGCGCACCCGTTCGTCGGTGAAACGCGCCACGGTGTCCTGCACCGCGCGCTCCTCGTCGCTGAGCAGGGAACGGACGTCGAACAGGTCGTAGGGATTGAGGGCCATGGCGTTGCAGTCGATTCGGGCGATCCGCCATTGTAATGGCGCATGCCGCGCAGACGGTACCTGCGAAACGCAAGGATCAGTCCGGCGGAATGCCGGCATATCGCCAAAACCGCGCGATTTCGCCAGCCGCCGCCGAAACCGCCGCCAGCCACGGCCGCCGGCGCAGGTTTGCCACCGCATGCTAGCGTTCGCCCGACGCCCCCTGCTGCCGATGCCATGGCCAATCCGATGCTTGCACCGTTGTTCGGCTTCCTCGGCAGACTGAGCTATCCGCGGCTGTTCGCACTCACCGCCGCGCTGTTCGCGGTCGACGTGGTGATTCCGGACTTCGTGCCATTCGCCGACGAACTGCTGCTCGGCCTCGGGACCCTGCTGCTGGCGAACTGGAAGAAGCGCAAGCAACCCGCGGACGCCAGGCCGCCGATCGAAGGCGGGTCCAGCCAACGCTGACGCAGCCACCCGCGTGCGGCTCATCGACAGCCACTGCCACTTCGACGCCGCGGCGTTCGACGCGGATCGTGCCCAGGCGCATGCGCGGGCACTGGCGGCCGGGGTCGCGGCGCAGGTGGTGCCCGCCGTCGATGCCGCCGGTTGGCCGAAGCTGAAGGCGGTCTGCGCGGAGTTCGCAGGCGCATACCCGGCCTATGGCCTGCATCCGATGTTCCTCGCATCGCACCGGCAAGCGCACCTGCACGAGCTGCGCGACTGGATCGCGCGCGAGCGGCCGGTCGCGGTCGGCGAATGCGGGCTGGATCACTTCGTCCAAGGCCTGGACCACGACGCCCAGCTCCACTACTTCGATGCCCAACTGCACCTGGCCCGGGAATTCGACCTGCCGGTGATCGTGCACGCCAGGCGCGCGGTGGATGCGGTGATCGCCGCGATCCGCGGGATCGGCGGCCTGCGTGGCGTGGTCCACAGCTTCTCCGGCAGCGCCGAGCAGGCCGCGCAGCTGCACAAGCTCGGCTTCCTGCTCGGCATCGGCGGACCGGTGACCTACGAACGCGCGAACCGCTTGCGCGGGCTGGTGGCGGCGATGCCGCTGGATCAGCTGTTGCTGGAAACCGACGCGCCCGACCAACCTGGCGTGGACCAGCGCGGCGAGCGCAACGAGCCTGCGCATCTGGCGAAGGTCCTGGAAGTCGTGGCGGAATTGCGCGGCATGCCACTCGCGGATGTCGCAGCGGCAACTACAGCTAATGCGGAGCTGTTGTTCGGACTCTCCGGCTGGTCGCGGCGCACGGCCGGGGTGACGCGCGCCGCTCGGTCCACACGTCCTGTGTGATCTCGCGGGCGCAGGCCATCCATGGCCTGCTCGCGCGCCACCCCGGCCGTGCGCCACTCCCGGTCGGACTTCATCGCTGCTTGAGCAACATCTCCAGCACCTTGCCTACCGCCGCGAACGCGAACGCGCCGGTGACGTGGGTTGCCGCGCCCAGGCCGGCGCCGCAGTCCAGCTTCAGTGCCTCGTCCTTGCCCAGCTGCGGGCGGACGCCGCAGACGCTGCCATCGGCCTGCGGATAGCGCACGTTCTCCAGCGAATACACCGCCGGCACCCCGAAATAGCGGTCGTGGTTCTTGGGGAAATTGAACTCGCCACGCAGTTTCCTGCGGATCAGCGAGAGCATCGCGTCGTGCTCGGTGCGCGAGAGGTCGCGCACGCGGATCTGGGTCACGTCGCTGCGCCCGCCTGCCGATCCCACCGCCACGATCGGCTGCTTGCGGCGACGGCAATACGCGATCGCCTCGACCTTGCTGCGGAAGCTGTCGCAGGCGTCCAGCACCACGTCGCCGGGCGCCTCCAGCAACTCGCCCATGTTCGTGGGCGTCAGGAACTGCGGCTTCAGGTCGAGATCGATGCCGGGATTGATCGCGCGGCAACGCTCGCCCATCGCCTCCACCTTGGCCCGCCCGTACTGGCCTTCAAGGGCGGGCAACTGGCGGTTGGTATTCGACACGCACAGGTCGTCGGCGTCGATCAGCGTGAGCTTGCCGATCCCGCTGCGCGCCAGTGCCTCCACCGCCCAAGAACCCACCCCGCCGATCCCGACCACGGTGACGTGGCACCCGGCGAACCGCTCCAGCGCGCCGCTGCCATACAGCCGGTCGATGCCGCCGAATCGGTCTTTCAAACGCTTGTCCATGCGCTCCAGTTTATCCGGACGCGTCCCGGCCAACCGGTTTTGCTGCACCCATGCTGCAGGTTTGCTGCAGCACCGGAACAGCCCCCCGAGTCAGCGGGCGATTCACGCCGCAGGCGTGGATGGGGGTGTGGAAGCACGTAGCGGGGCCCGACGTTTTCGAAGAAAAATTCGGGAACTTCCGGGCGGAGCCCGGGAGTTGCAACCCGTGCTGCACTGCGCCATGCTGCGCCCAGCGCCGCTAGAGTGTTTGCTCAATGTCCGCGATCCGCGTCATCAAGAAGTATCCGAACCGCCGCCTCTACGACACCGAGATCTCCAGCTACATCACCATCGAGGATGTGCGCCAGCTGATCGTGGATGGCGAGTCGTTCGAAGTGCGGGATGCCAAGACCGGCGACGACCTGACCCGGCAGGTGCTGCTGCAGATCATCACCGAGCACGAGCAGGACGGGCAGCCGATGCTGTCGACCCAGTTGCTGAGCCAGCTGATCCGCTTCTACGGCGACTCCCTGCAGGGCTTCATGGGCAACTACCTGGAACGCTCGATGCAGGTGTTCCTGGACCAGCAGCAGCAGTTCCGCCAGCAGATGGGCGGGCTGATCGGGCAGACCCCGTGGACCATGCTCAACCAGCTCACCGAACGCAACATGGAGCTGTGGAAGGACTTCCAGAAGAACCTGGTCGGTGGCATCGGCAATCCTGCGGCGCCACCGCCGCCGCGCGAGCGCGGCAGCCAGAAACAGCGCTGAATCAGGCGCCCGCGCGCCGCGCCAGTTCGGCGCGGACAGCGTTCCAGTCCAGCCCGCGCGCGCGCAGCAGGACCAGCAAGTGGTACGTGAGGTCGGCGGCTTCGCCGCGCAGCGACGCGTCGTCTGCGGTGACCGCCGCCAGCGCGGTTTCCACGCCCTCCTCGCCCACCTTCTGCGCGATGCGCGCAATCCCCGCATCGAACAGGCGCCGCGTGTAGCTGGCGTCGCTGTCGGCCACCTGGCGTTGGGCCACCACGGCATCCAGCGCGGCTACCGCATCGGCCGGTGCTTGCGCAAAACAGCTGGCGGTGCCGTTGTGGCAGGTCGGCCCCTGCGGGAGGGCCAGGACCAGCACGCTGTCGCGGTCGCAGTCGGCCTCCACCGACACCAGCTGCAGGGTATTGCCGCTGGTTTCGCCCTTGGTCCACAACGCCTGCCGGCTGCGGCTGAAGAACGTCACCCGGCCGCTGGCGAGGGTGAGCGCCAGCGACTCCCGGCTGACGTAGCCGAGCATCAGCACGCGCAGGCTGGACGCATCCTGCACGATGGCCGGCAGCAAGCCGCCCTGCTTGTCCCACGCCAGGGTGTCGATGTCGAACGTTGTCGGATCAGCCAAGACGCACCTCGATGCCGTTCGCGTGGAGCAGGGATTTGAGCGCGGGAATCGCGATCGCGCCGGAGTGGAACACGCTGGCCGCGAGCGCGGCGTCGACGTCGGCATCACGGAAGGCGGCGACGAAGTGGTCGGGGCTGCCGGCCCCGCCGGAGGCCACCAGCGGCACCGCGCAGGTCTCGCGCACCGCCTGCAGCTGTTCGATGTCGTAGCCGGCGCGCACGCCATCGCTGCCCATGCAGTTGAGCACGATCTCGCCGGCGCCGCGCTGCTGCGCCTCGACCACCCAATCGAGGGTACGGCGGGCGTGCGCCTGCATCTTCGAAGGATCGCCGCTGTGGCTGCGCACCCGCCATTCGCCATCGGCGTCACGCAGGGAATCGACCCCGACCACCACGCACTGGCTGCCGAACGCCGCCGCCAGCTCGCCGATCAGCGCCGGCCGCAGCAATGCCGGGGTATTGACCGAGACCTTGTCGGCACCGGCATGCAGCACCGCGCGCGCACGTTCGACGCTGTCGATGCCGCCGGCAACGCAGAACGGGATGTCCAGCAGGTCGGACACGCGCCTGACCCATGACACGTCGACGCCACGCGCTTCCGGGCTGGCGCCGATGTCGTAGAACACCAGCTCGTCGGCGCCCTCGTCGCGGTAGCGCAGGGCCAGGTCCTCGATCGCGCCCATGTCGACGTGGTCGCGGAAGCGCACGCCCTTGACCACGCGCCCGTCGCGCACGTCCAGGCATGGAATGATGCGGCGGCTCAGCATGCGGCCACCTCGCGCAGCGCATCGGCCAGGGTGAAGCGGCCCTCCAGCAGGGCGCGACCGAGGACGATGCCTTCGCAACCGGCATTGCGCGCCGCCGCGACATCCGCCGCCTCGCGCACGCCACCGGAGGCCTGCACGGCGAACGCCGGCCAGCCCTGGGTGATGCGCTGGTACAGCGCGAAATTGGGCCCACCGAGCATGCCGTCGCGGGCGATGTCGGTGCACAGCAGGTGGCGCGCGCCAGCCGCGGCATAGCGATCCAGCAAGGCATCGAGTTCGATGCCGCTGCCCTGGGTCCAGCCATGCACCGGCAGGCGCCACACACCATCGTCGTCGCAACGCGTGTCCAGCGCGACCACGATGCGCTCCGCGCCGAACTGCTGCAGCCAGCCGGCCACGCGCGCGGTCTCCTTCACCGCCAGCGAACCGACCACCACCCGCGCCGCGCCGGCATCCAGGATGCGCAGGACATCGTCGTCGCCACGCACGCCGCCGCCGGTCTGCACCTGCAGGCGTCCGTCTTCCGCGATCGCACGCAGCAGGGGCAACAGCGTGTACCCGCCTTCGCGCGCGGCATCCAGGTCGACCAGGTGCAGCGCATCCACGCCGGCATCGGCATAGGCCATCGCCTGGGCGAGCGGATCCGCCGGGTAACGGGTTTCGCGTGCGTAGTCGCCTTGCGCCAGCCGCACCACGCGGCCCTCGCGCACGTCGATCGCCGGGTACAGGCGAATGGCCTTTGGCGCGGTCATGCCGGATTCCAGGACAGGAAGTTGCGCAGGAAGCGCGCGCCGACCGCGCCGGAGCGCTCGGGATGGAACTGCGCGCCAGCGATGTTGCCGCGCGCGACCGCGGCGCAGAAGGTGCTGCCGTGTTCGCTCTCGGCGATCGCATCCGCGCTGCCGACCACGCCATAGCTGTGCACGAAGTAGGCTTGCGCGCCCTCGTCGATGCCGTCCAGCAGCGGCGAGGCAACGCGCCTGGCGAGGCGGTTCCAGCCCATGTGCGGCATGCGGATGCCCGGCGATGCCGGCAACTTGCGGACCTGCCCGCCAAGCAGGCCAAGGCCGGCCACGTCGCCCTCCTCGCTGCGTTCGAACAAGACCTGCATGCCGATGCAGACGCCGAGCAAAGGCGTCTTCAAGCCGCGCAGCAGGACGTCGATGCCGCTGGCGCGCAGGGTGTCCATCACCGGCGCGGCAGCCCCCACGCCGGGCAGCACCAGCCGCCCGGCAGTGGCGATGCGCGCGGGATCGCGACTCAGTTCGGGCGCCACGCCCAGCCGCGCGAATGCGGCGCGCACGGAGCCGAGGTTGGCGCCGCCGGCATCGATGATCACCAGGTCCGTCACGACATCACCATCAGAGCACGCCCTTGCTGCTCGGCAAGGCATCGCCCTCGCGGCGCAACGCGATCCGCAGCGCACGCGCGACCACCTTGAAGCAGGCTTCGACCTGGTGGTGCGCGTTGTCGCCGCGCACCGCCAGGTGCAGGGTGATGCCGGCGGACTGGCACAGCGAGTGGAAGAAGTGCGGCACCAGTTCGGTCGGCAGGTCGCCCACGCGTTCGCGCGCGAAGCTGCCTTCGAACAGGAAGTACGGCCGCCCGGACAGGTCCAGGGTGGCGCTGGCCTGCGTCTCGTCCATCGGCAGCACGAAACCGTAGCGGCCGATCCCGCGCTTGTTGCCCAGCGCTTCGCGCAGCGCCTGTCCCAGCGCAAGCGCGCAATCCTCCACCGTGTGGTGCTCGTCGATGTGCAGGTCTCCGGCGCAGCGCAGGCGCAGGGCGAAGCCACCATGGGTGCCCAGCTGCTCCAGCATGTGGTCGAAGAAACCCAGCCCGGTGGCGATGTCCGGCTTTGCGGCATCGTCCAGGTCGACGGCCACCTCGATGGCGGTCTCGTTGGTCTTGCGCACCACGTTCGCGACCCGCGGCGCCGCGACCAGCGCGTGCGCGATCGCGGCCCAGTCGGTGCCATCGCCGAACTGCGGACTGCGCAGCTTGAAGCCGCGGATGCCGAGGTTCTCCGCGAAGCGGATATCGGTCTCGCGGTCGCCGACCATCGCGCTGCGCGTCCAGTCGACGCCGCGGTCCCTGAGCAGGCCGGTCACCAGGCCGGTGTTCGGCTTGCGGTTCGGCGAGTTGTCGCGTTCGAAACTGGTATCGACAAGCACCTCGCGGAAGGTGATGCCCTGGCTCGCGAACACCTGCAGCATCAGCGCGTGCGGGCCGTCGAAGGCGGCCTGCGGGAAGGCGTCGGTGCCCAAACCGTCCTGGTTGGTCACCATCACGAACTGCCAGCCGGCGTCGCGCAGGCGCAGCATCGCGGGGATCACGCCGTCCACGAAGCGCAGCTTCTCGAAGGCATCGATCTGGAAATCGTCCGGCTCGGTGATCAGGGTGCCGTCGCGGTCCACGAACAGGATGGGCACGGGCGCGCTCATGCCGCCTGCCTCGCGACCGCCAGCGACGCCAGCACCCGCTGGTTCTGCTCCGGGGTGCCGATGCTGATCCGCAACGCGTCCGCAAGGCCGGGCGTCGCGCGCATGTCGCGCACCACCACCCCGGCAGCCAGCAGCGCGTCGAACGCCGCCTGCGCATCGTCGAAGCGCAGCAGCAGGAAATTGCCCTGCGACGGATACGCCCGGCGCACGCCCGGCGCGGATTGCAGCTCGCCCAGCAAGCGCTCGCGCTCGCCACGCACCCGCGCCACCGACGTCCGCGTGCGCGCCACCGCGTCCGGGGCGAGCGCCGCCAGCGCCGCCTGCACCGCCGGTTGCGCCAGCGGATACGGCGCCTGGCAGCGCTGCAGCATGCCGACCAGCTCGCTTGCCGCGAGCACGCAACCGATCCGCGCGCCCGCCAGCGCATGCGCCTTGGACAGGGTCCGCAGCACCACGATGTTCTCGTGCGCGGCCAGCAGCGCCGCACTTGCATCGTGCCCGGCGAACTCGGCATAGGCCGCGTCCACCACCACCAGCGCACGTCCGCGCAGGCGCTCGGCGAGCAGTGCGATGTCGGCATCGGCGATCGCCTCGCCGGTGGGATTGCCGGGGTTGCACACGAACACCAGGTTCGCGTGCTGGCGCAGGGCGGCGTCCGCCATCGCCGCCAGGTCGCAGCGCCAGCCATCGCCTGCATCCCGCGCCGGCACTTCGACCACGCGCGCGCCATGCAGCCTCGCGCATACCGCGTACATCCCGAACACCGGCGGCGCGATCACGATCGCGCCGCGCCCGGGTACGCAGAACGCGCGCAGCAACAGGTCGATGCCTTCGTCGCTGCCGCGGGTGGCCAGCACTTGCGCGGGCGCCAGCCCGTACAGCGCCGCCAGCGCATCCCGCAGCGCCGGTGGCTGCGGGTCCGGATAGCGGCGCAGGCGACCATCGGCATCACCGGGCGAGGCGCTCGGCGACTCATTGGCATTCAGCCAGACCGTGCCCTGCAACGCCTCGCTGCGCGCCGAACGGTAACCGGCGAAGTCGCGCAGGTCGTCGCGCAGCAGGATCCGCGCGGTATTCGACACGCCGTTCATCGCGGAACCGCCAGCCGCAGCTGCACCGCCCGCGCGTGCGCATGCAGGCCTTCGGCCTCGGCCAGGGTCACCGCGCACGGGCCGATCGCGCCGATGCCGGCGCGGCTCGCGCTCTGCACGGTCAGCGACTTCATGAAACTGGACACCGACAACCCGCTCCACGCGCGCGCCGCGCCGCCGGTGGGCAGCACGTGGTTGCTGCCGGAGCAGTAGTCGCCCAGCGATTCCGGGGTCCAGTCGCCCATGAACACGGTGCCGGCATCGCGCACCGCGTCCAGCCATGCGCGCGGCTCGCGCACGCCCAGGATCAGGTGCTCGGGCGCGTAGTCGTTGCTGAGCGCGATCGCCTGGGCGATGTCGGCGACCCGCACCAGGCGCGAGTGCTGCAGCGCGCGGCGGGCGATCTCGGCGCGCGGCAGGGTCGCGAGCTGGCGTTCGACCTCGACCGCCACCGCCGCCAGCAGGGCGTCGTCGTCGCTGAGCAGGATCACCTGCGAATCCGGGCCGTGTTCGGCCTGCGACAACAGGTCGGCGGCGACGAATACCGGGTTGGCCCCGGCGTCGGCGATCACCAGCACTTCCGAGGGGCCGGCGGGCATGTCGATGGCCGGACCGTCCGGCCGTTCCGCAGCCTGGCGCTTGGCTTCGTCGACGTAGGCATTCCCCGGGCCGAACAGCTTGGCGCAGCGCGGCACGCTCTCGCTGCCCAGGCTCATCGCGGCGATCGCCTGGGCGCCACCGAGCTTGAAGATGCGTGCATTCGGGGCGTATTGCGCGGCCACCAGCACCGCCGGGTCGGCGCTGCCGTCGCGGCGCGGCGGGGTGCACAGCACGATCTCCGGGCAACCCGCGAGCTGGGCCGGGATCGCCAGCATCAGCGCGGTCGACGGCAGTGGCGCGCTGCCCGCCGGCACGTACAGCCCGACCGGGCTGATCGGCCGCAGGATGCGCTCGCAGAGCACGCCGGGCGCGGTTTCCAGCCCGTATGGCTGCGGCATGCCGGCGCGGTGGAAGGCATCGATCCGCGACGCCGCCTCGTCGATCGCCGCGCGCAAGCCGGGCGCCAGCGACGCCTCCGCGGCGCGGACCTCTTCGGGGCCGACCTCGAACGCCTCCAGGCGCACGCCGTCGTAATGTTCGGTGAGCACGCGCAGGGCCACGTCGCCGCGTGCGGCCACGTCGGCCATCACTTCCTCGACCCGACCGCGCACGCCCGCGGCCAGCGCGCGCGTGGGCCGGGTCAGCAACTGCGCCTGGGTGTCGGCATCCAGGGTGTTCCAGTCGAGGCGCCGCATGAAATCCGCGCTCATGCCAGCATCCTCTCGACCGGCAGCACCATCAGGCCGCGCGCGCCGGCGCGCTTGAGTTCCTCCAGCCGCTGCCAGGTGACCACGCCGTGGCAGAGCGCCTGCATCGCCAGCAGGTCGCCGCCATCGACGGCATAGGACGTTGCCGGTTCCGCGTCCGGCAGCAGGCGCAGGACATCCGCGACCGAACCACGCGGCGCCTGGAACATCAGCAGCTTGCTGTCGCGGATGCGCATCACGCCGTCGATCCGCCGCAGCAGCATCTGCGCGGTGCCCGCCAGCAAGGGATCGAGGTCGGCCACGGGGCCGGCCAGCACCGCCTCGCTCTGCAGCAGGTCGCACACCGGCTTCAGCTGGTTGGCGGACAGGGTGGCGCCGCTGGAGACCAGGTCGCAGACCACGTCCGCCTGCCCCAGCCGCGGCGCGATTTCCACCGAGCCGGACAGCACCAGCACTTCGGCCTGCACGCCCTGCTCGCGCAACCACGCGCGGGTCAGCGCCGGGTAGGACGTGGCGATCCGCTTTTCCTGCAACTGTGCCGGACCCTGCCAGTCCCACTCGTTCGGCACCGCCAGCGACAGCCGGCAGCCGCCGAAGCCGAGCGCGCGCCATTCGCGGAAATTCGCCGGCTTGCCGGTCTCGTCGCGCTCGCTGGCCTGCTCGACCAGCACGTTGCGGCCGACGATGCCGAGATCGCACAGGCCACTGTCGATCAGGCCGGGGATGTCGTCGTCGCGCACCAGCAGCAGGTCGACCGGGGCGTTGTCGCCGTAGCAGAACAGCTTGTCCGGGCTTTCGCGCCAGGACAGGCCGCAACTGCCCAGCAGCGCGCGCGCAGGTTCGCTGAGGCGGCCGTTCTTCTGGATCGCGATGCGCAGTCGATCGCGCCCGGCGGGGGCGGGTTTGGGGCTCATGGGGGCGGTCTCAGTGCGAGGGGGTGGGTGCGGCAAGCGCCGCGGCGTAGCCGCCGGCGCCGTGTTCGAGGGTGCGGGCGACCCGGCCGATGGTGGTGACGCTGACCCCGGTGCGCTCGTGGATGCCGCGGTAGGGCTCGCCGGCGACGATCAGCGGCACCACCTTCCAGCGGTCGCACAGCGCCTCCAGCTCGGCCGGGGTGCACAGGTCGCGCAGGAACGCGGCGACCTGGCGCGGGTCGTCGAGCGCCGCCAGCGCGCGCGCCAGCTGCCGGAAATCGGCATCGGCTTCGCGCTTGGGCGGGTTGTAGGGCCGGCTCTTCATCGTTGCCAGATTCGATCAATGTATTAACGTGCTAATACATTAACCGCCGCTGCCGGGCCGCGTCAAGCACCCTGCATGCGCGCCGCCGCCGCCCGCGACGGACCGGTGCCTGCAAACGGGGAACGGGCCCTGCGGCCCGTCCACTGGTGCCTCCGCGGGCGGGAAGCCTCAGCCGGCCGCGGCTGCGCCGCCACCCTGCCCGCAGTACTTCTGGCGGAACCCCATCGCCTTCTGCTGCAGCGACTGCAGGTGCGCGATGCGGCTTTCCGCGCTCGGGTGGGTGGACGCGAATTCGGGCGGGCTCTGGCCGCCGCCCAGCTGCGCCATGCGTTCCCACAGCGGCATCGCCTCGGCCGGGTCGAAGCAGGCCGCCGCGGCCAGCATCAGCCCGACCTCGTCCGCCTGCGACTCGTGGCCGCGCGCATACGGCAGCGCCGAGGTCACGCCGTACGCGGACATCACCGTCTGCAGGGTGCCGGCATCCATCCCGCTGGCGGCACCGGCCATCTGCCCGATCTGCTCCAGCTTGCCGCGCGCCATCCGTTGCGCGCCATGCCGCATCAGCGCATGCGCGATCTCGTGGCCCATCACCACCGCCATGCCGTCGGCGTTGCGCGCGATCGGCACCAATCCGGTGTAGACCGCCATCTTGCCGCCCGGCAGCGCGAATGCGTTGGCCTGCCCGGACTCGATCACGCTGACCTGCCATTCGAAATTGCCGGCGAAGTTCCGCGGCTGCACGCCCTTTTCGGCGGCGAGGTCGGCCTCGACCTCGTCGACGCGCGAGATCAGGCGCTCGGCGATGGCACGGATCTGCCGCGCGACCTGCGCATCCGGATCGACCGCGCGCTCCTGGCCGAGGATCTCGCGGTAGGCCTGCAGGCCCATCGCGCTTTCGTCCTCGGCGCTCAGGCCCTTGTCGATCATCACCTCCTCGCCGGTGTACGGGTCGACGGTGCGGTTGGAGTACCAGTAGTACGCGGCGTAGCCGGCGAACAGCACCAGCACCCACAGCCGCAGGCCACCGGCGCCGCGACGACGCGATTGCGGATTTCGACTTCCGAACGGATCCTGGTTCATCGCATGCTCCCGTCTGCTTGCGCGGTACCCCGCGCGCGTCCTTCGATCGTTTGCTACAGCTGCCGCACCACCCGGAACCCGACCCTGGCATTGGTGACGTCGGTTCCGCCCGATGCCCGCCATGCCGAGCGCACCTGCGCCGGCGCACTTGCCCAGGAGCCGCCGCGATACATGCGGTCGCGGCAACCCGGGTTGACCCATGCGCTGCCGTTCGCCGGCGCGCGCCGGTACCCGGCGTGCCAGCAATCGGCCACCCATTCGCTGACATTGCCCGCGATGTCGTGAAGGCCAAACCCGTTCGCCGCCAGCGTGCCGACCGGCGCCGGCCCCCACCAGCCGTCGCCGTAACCCGCGAACGCGTTGCTCCAGCGCCGTCCCTGCGGCGACGCGTCCAGCGCGCCGGTGAGGTTCTCGCTGCCCGCGGGCGGCCTGCCCTCGCCCCACGGGAAGCGGGTGCTGCTGCCGGCGCGCAGCGCGTACTCGAATTCCGCCTCGCTGGGCAGCCGGTAGTGGGCCCCGGCCTGCTCCGAAAGCCACGCCGTGTATGCCTCGGCGTCGCGCGCGGACACGTGGATCACCGGCATGTCCGCGGCGGCCGGCCGCCCGTCATGCCCGGAGCGCCAGTCGATCCCGCTGCCGCGCACGAAGTTGCCGCTGCGCACGTCGTAGGCCATCGAGTGGCCGCGCTGGGTGGCACGCGGCTGGTAGCCGGTGGCCACGACGAAGCGGCCGAATTCGCCGACGCTGACCTCGTTGCGCGACATCGCGAAACCGCGCTCCAGCCGCACCACGTGCTGCGGCCGCTCGGCGGCGGTGGCGTCGGGCTCGCCCTCCGGGGCGCCCATCCGGAACGCGCCGTGCGGCACCACCACCAGCACCGGCCCGCGGCTGCCATCGCGCAGGCCGTCGGTGAACACCTGGCCGGGCCGGAACAGGCCGTAGTGGGTCGCAAGGTCGATGCGCTGGCGCAGCTCCAGGCTGGCCGGATCGCCGGGCATGGCGATGCGCAGCATTTCGGCCAGGCGCTCGCGCGCCAGCCGCAGGCCGTTGTCGTTGCCGAGCGCGATCAGGCCCTCGTCGCGCAGCCGGCGCACGCGCTCGGCGCGAACCACCTCGATCCGGTGGCGCGCGGTGGAGATGGTGCCGGGGTGCCGGCGCACGCGCTCCGCATGCGCCAGCCACGCATGCGCAGCGTCGAAATCGGCCTGCAGCGCCGCCGCTTCCGCGCGCCGGATCAGCGCGCTCTCGACCGCGGCAAGGCCCTGCAGCGCACGCGCCTGCCCGGGGCGCAGCTGCAGCGCCGCACGGAACGCCGCCAGTGCGCCGCCGCCACCTTCGCCCAGGCTGCCGCTGGCCAGCAATGCCTCGCCCTCGGCATTGCGATCCCACGCCCGTTCGCTGCGATCCACCCGCTGCAGGTAGGCCACGACCACTGCCTCCTGCGGCCACAGCCGGCGCAACACCGCACCACGCCGCTGCGCCGCGCGCAAGCCGTCGAGGTCTTCGTCGCCCGCCTCCAGCGCGGCGTCGCCCTGCGCGACCAGCGCCTCCCGCGCCGCGTCCAGCGCCTGCGCGATCCCGCCATCGTCCGGCTGCAAGCGTTGCAGCGCCAGCAAAAGGGGGATCGCCGAATCCGCGCTTTCGAACAGATCGCCGGCGGCCAGTGCGCGCCTGGCCCGCGCGCGCGCCTGCACGGCATCGGACGCCTGCAACTGGACCTGCGGCAGCGACCAGCTCAGCACCTGCGCCAGTTCGTCGCCACCGCTGATGCGCACGCTGCCGGTGCGCTCGGGCGCGGCCGGTTGCGCGGCGGGTACGGGCGCCTGCGGCCCGCAGCCCGCAAGCGCGATGGTGACGAAGAAGCAGAGGGGCCAGCCTGCGCGCAAACCGCACTCCACGAATGGCGAATCGGGCGCGGCTAGGTTAAGCCATCACCGCCGCGCAACGCATAATGCGCGGATGACGCATTGGATCGACACCCCGGACGCGCTGCGCGCGCACCTCGCCCAGCCGCCCGCCAGCGTCGGACTGGATACCGAATTCATCCGCGAGCGCACCTACTGGCCGCAGCTCGCGCTGGTGCAGGTCGCGCTTGGCGAGGCCGACCCGGCGGCGCCGGATGCGCACATCCTGCTGGTCGATCCGCTGGTGCCGGGCATGTGCGAGGCGCTGGTGCCGCTGCTGGCCGACCCGGCGGTGCTGAAGATCATGCACAGCGCCAGCGAGGACCTGGTGGCGTTCCGGCATGCCTGCGGGGTGCTGCCAGCGCCGTTGTTCGATACCCAGGTCGCGGCGGCGCTGGCCGGGGTCGGCGGCGGCATGGGCTACCAGAAACTGGTGCAGGCGAGCACCGGGGTTACGCTGGCCAAGGGCGAGACCCGTTCCGACTGGCTGCGTCGGCCGCTTTCGCCGGCGCAGCTCGACTACGCGGCCGACGACGTGCGCCACCTGCATGCGCTGCATCGCCAGCTGGACGCCGCGTTGCAGGCGCAGGGCCGCAGCGGCTGGTTGCAGGAAGACGTGGCGCGGCTGCTGGCTACCGTGGCCGACGAGGACGGCGATCGCTGGCCGCACCTGTCGCTTCGCAGCGCCCAGTTCCTCGACGGCGACGGCCAGCGCCGCCTGCTGCGCCTGCTGCGCTGGCGCGAGGCTTACGCGCGCCGCAGCGACCGCCCGCGCAGCTGGATCCTGGACAACGAACTGGCGGTGGCGATCGCACGCCAGCCGGCGCTGGGCCGTGGTGGCCTGCAGCAGTTGCTGGACGCCACCCCGAAGGCACCGCGCAACCTCGGCGACGCGCTGTTCGAGGCGTTGTCCTCGCCGCTGGCGGACGAGGCCGACGCCCCGCCCGCGCGCGGCGACGACCGCGACAAGAAACAGTTGCGCGCGTTGCAGGACGCAGTGGCGGCGGCATCGGCGGAACTCGGGCTGCCCGAGGGCCTGCTGGCTTCACGACGCCTGCTCGAGAGCCTGCAGGACGGCGGCGGCTGGACCGGCGCCCTGGCCGGCTGGCGGCGCGCCGTGCTGGAACCGCGGCTATCGCCCCTGCTCGGTGCTGGCGGCGCGGCGGCGGCATCCGTATAATCGCCGGCGCAGCCTGCATGGGGCGGTAGCTCAGCTGGGAGAGCGCCACGTTCGCATCGTGGAGGTCAGGGGTTCGATCCCCCTCCGCTCCACCAATTCCATTGGTGGATGCAAGATCAGGAAGCCGGCCCCGTGCCGGCTTTTTTGTTGGCCGCCACCGCGGTCGCGCGGGCGCCACGGCGACGTGCAAGTGGTTATCGTAGGCCGCCGCGCAGGTCCCGGAGTGACGCCATGAAACGCCCCCTGATCCTTGTCGTGGTCGCCGGACTGGCCGTGTGGGCCGGCTGGACGGTGCTGCAGTCGCTGCGCGGGCCGCAGCTCGCCGGCTACCAGGTGGCGGCGCGGCCGCTGGTGCAGACGGTGGTCGCCAGCGGCCGGGTGGTGGCGGTGTCGCGCGCGCAGGTCGGCAGCCCGGTGACCGGGGTGGTGCTCGAGCGCCGCGTCCGCGAGGGCGATGCCGTGCAGCCGGGCGACGTGCTGGCGGTGTTGCGCGCGGACGACCTGCAGGCGGCGCTGCGCGAGGCCGAGGCCGCCGTCGCCCAGTTGCAGCAGTCCACCCGCCCGCAGGCGCAGGCCGCGCTGCGCGAGGCCGAGGCACGGCTGCAGCAGGCCAGCCGCGAAGCCACCCGCAGGCGCGACCTGTTCAAGCGCCAGCTGATCGCGCGCGAGGCGCTGGAGCAGGCGCTGCAGGCCGAGACCATCGCCCGTTCCGCCGCCGAGCAGGCGCGGCTGTCGCTGAACTCGCTTTCAGCCGGCAACCCCAACGAAGCCGCCGCGCGTGCACGCGCAGCCGCGGCACGCGCGCAGCTGGCCAAGACCATCATCCGCGCCGAAGTGGCCGGCACCGTGCTGACCCGCAACGCCGAGCCGGGCGACCTGGTGCAACCGGGCCGGGTGCTGTTCGAGATCGCCCGCGCCGGCGCCACCGAAGTGCTGGTACCGCTGGACGAGAAGAACCTGGAAGTGCTGGCGATCGGCCAGGCCGCGCAATGCGTGGCTGACGCCTATCCGACGCGGCCGTTCCCGGCCCAGGTCAGCTTCATCGCGCCCAGCGTGGATCCGCAGCGCGGTTCGGTGGACATCCGCCTCACGGTCAGCCCGGTGCCCGCATTCCTGCGCCAGGACATGACGGTGTCGGTCAACGTCGAAACCGGCCGCCGCGAACGCGCGGTGGTCGTCCCCAATGACGCGCTGGGCCCGGTCGATGGCAACCGTGCATCGCTGTGGCGGGTCGAGGATGGCCGCGCGGTCCGCCGCCAGGTCACGCTGGGGCTGCGCGGCCTGACCATGGCCGAGGTCACCGATGGACTGGCCGCGGGCGACTGGATCCTGGCCGACGCCGCGGCGCCGTTGCAGGAAGGCGACCGCGTGCGGGTCGTGGCCGGCGCGCTGCCGGCCGACGCCACGGACGCCGCCACCCGCAAGGAATTGCCGGCCAAGCTGGACTGATGCCGATGTGGATCGAGTGGACCATCGCCACCAGGTTCCTGCGCGAGGGCAAGTCGCAGAGCACGCTGATCCTGGTCGGCATCGCCGTCGGGGTGGCGGTGATCGTGTTCCTGACCGCGCTGATCACCGGCCTGCAGGGCAACATCGTCAACCGCACCCTGGGCACCCAGGCGCACATCAAGGTGCAGCCGACCGAGGAAGCCAACCGCGTCCTGGCGCCGGCCGATGGCAGTGTGCACCTGGTGCTGGAAAGCAAGCGCGCCCAGCGCCTGCGCTCGATCAACAACTGGCAACAGGTGCGCGACGTGCTGGATGCGCTGCCACGGGTCACCGCGGTGTCGCCGGTGATCTCCGGGCCGGCGTTCGCGCGCCGTGGCGAAGCGCTGGAATCGGTGGCGCTGGTCGGCATCGACGCCGCGCGCTACCAGCGCATCATCCCGATCGCCGACGACATCGTCGCCGGCCGCTTCCGGATCGGCGCCGGCGAGGCGGTGGTCGGCAGCCAGCTGGCGCGCGACCTCGGCCTGCGGGTCGGCGACAAGCTCCGGCTCGACGGCGGCCAGGGCCGCGACAGCGTGGTCAACGTCGCCGGGATCTTCGAGCTTGGCGTGCGCGAACTCGACGCGCGCTACGTCTACCTGGACATGAAGCAGGCGCAATCGCTGCTCGACCTGCCGGGCGCGGCGACCATCATCGACGTCACCGTGGACGACATCTTCGCCGCCAGGGAAGTGGCCGCGCGCATCGCCCGCCTCACCGGGCTGAAGGCCGAGAGCTGGATGGAGACCAACGCCCAGCTGATGAACGCACTGCGCTCGCAGAGCCTGTCGACACGGATGATCAGCGTGTTCGTGGCATTGAGCGTGGCGCTGGGGATCGCCAGCGTGCTGTCGGTGAGCGTGGTCCAGCGGACCCGCGAGATCGGCATCCTGCGCGCGATGGGCACCACCCGGCCGCAGATGCTGCGGGTGTTCCTGGTGCAGGGCGCGCTGTTCGGCCTGGCCGGGTCGCTGGTCGGCGGAGTGGCCGGCTACGGCATGGTGATGGCGTTCAACACCTTCGGCCCGAAGCTGTTCTACATCCCGGTGGATCCGTGGCTGCTGGTGGCCGCCTCGGTACTGGCCACGGTCACCGGGATCGTCTCCGCGGCGATCCCGGCGCGCCGCGCCGCCGGCCTCGACCCGGTGGAGGCGATCCGCCATGTCTGACCGCGACGCCGGCCCGGACGTGCTGCGCCTGCAGGGCCTGCGCAAGAGCTACAACGTCGGCAAGCCGACCGAGGTGGAAGTGCTGCACGGCCTCGACCTGCGCCTGCAACGCCACGATTTCGCGGCGCTGGTGGGTGCGTCGGGCTCCGGCAAGAGCACCCTGCTCAACCTGGTCGGCCTGCTCGACACCCCCACCGCCGGCGAACTGTTCCTGCTCGGCGAAGCCACCCGCGACATGGACGATGCCCGCCGCACCGCCCTGCGCGGTGGTGCGATCGGCTTCGTGTTCCAGTTCCACCACTTGATCCAGGCCTTCACCGCGCTGGAAAACGTGCTGATGCCGCTGATGGTGGCCACCGGCAAGCCCGGCCGCGAGCACATCGACCGCGCCCGCGCGCTGCTGGCGGAAGTCGGCCTGCAGGGCCTGGAGCAGCGCAAGCCCGACCAGCTCTCCGGCGGCCAGCAGCAACGGGTGGCAGTGGCGCGCGCGCTGGTGACCCGCCCCGCCCTGCTGCTGGCCGATGAGCCCACCGGCAACCTCGACAGCCATTCGGCGGCGGAGGTGTTCGAACTGTTCCGCAAGTTCAACCGCGAATTCGGCTGCGCAGTGCTGCTGGTCACCCACGACCCGCGCCTGTCCGAACAGTGCGATCGCACGGTGGCGCTGGTGGATGGCCGCATCGCAAGCGACACCGCCAAGGCCGGGAAAACGGAGCCACGGCCAACCAGCGCTTGAATCCGAACCGCGCACGATTCAACGCCATCCGCGACACGCCCCGGATGCAACTTCCGGTCCGCAAGCAGACGCCGGAGCGCGGCCTGGACGCGCGCTTGCCTCAGGCGATCGCTGAGCCGCCGCCGTGCGCCAGCAGCCCCGGGAACTGCGGCGGTTGCGAGCGCAGGTACTGCGGCGGCACCGCGACCGACGCGCCCAGGTGGGCGGCGGCATGCCAGGGCCAGTGCGGGTCATAGAGGATGCCGCGGGCGATGGCGATGAGGTCGGCATCACCGTTGGCGACGATCGCCTCGGCGTGGTCGAAGCCGGTGATCATCCCCACCGCCACCACCGGCATCGCCACCGCCTGCTTCACCGCGCGCGCCAGCGGCACCTGGTAGCCGGGGCCGGCCGCGATCGCCTGTGCCGGGTGCAGCCCGCCGCTGGACACGTGGATGGCGCTGCAGCCGCGCGCTTCCAGCGCCTGCGCGAACGCGATGGCCTGCTCGATGTCCCAGCCATCCGGCATCCAGTCGGTGGCGGACACGCGCACGCTGACCGCGCGCCCGGCCGGGAATGCGTCGCGCACGGCATCGAAGACCTGCAGCGGGAAGCGCATGCGGTTTTCCAGCGAGCCGCCGTATTCGTCGCTGCGCCGGTTCGACAGCGGCGACAGGAACTGGTGCAGCAGGTAGCCGTGCGCGGCGTGGACCTGCACCGCGTCGATGCCCAGCCGCGCCGCACGGCGCGCGGCGGCGGCGAACGCATCGGTCACGCCGTCGATGTCCTTGCGGGTCATGGCGACGGGGGCGTGGTCGTGGTCGTTGAATGGCAGCGCCGAGGGCGCGAGCGCCTGCCAGCCGCGGGCCTGCCCCGGCGCGACCTGGCGGCCGCCGTGCCACGGCAGCGCGCAGGATGCCTTGCGGCCGGCATGGGCCAGCTGGATCGCGACCGGCATCGCCGACCAGCGGCGCACGCCCTGCAGCACCGCCGCCATCGCCGCTTCGGTGGCGTCGTCCCACAGGCCCACATCGCCATCGGTGATGCGGCCTTCGGGCAGGACCGCGGTTGCTTCGATGGTGAGCAGCGCCGCGCCCGAGTGCGACAGCTGGCCCAGATGGATCAGGTGCCAGTCGGTCATGCAGCCATCCACCGCCGAGTACTGGCACATCGGCGCGATCACGATGCGGTTGGCCAGCTGCAGCCGGCCCACCGCCAGCGGTTCGAACAGTCGTGGCGTGCCCATGCGATCCCCTCAAACGAAGACGGCGCCCGTTGCGGGGCGCCGTCCGATTGCCAAGCCTGCCGCGCGGTCGACCCGCCGGCATGCCGCCTGGATCAGGCCTTCTTCACCCAGGCGCTGCACCAGCCCTTGGCGGCAACCGAATTCTTCGGGAACAACTGGCACGGCCCGTAGGCCTGCCCCGCGGTGCCCTTGTAGAGCATGCAGTTGCTGCACTCGCGGCCGGGCTTGAAGGTGGCGTGCTTCGAGGTCGCGGCCTTTTCGACATAGCCGAGCGACTTCGCCTGCGCATTGTCCAGCGGCAGCTTCGGCAGCGCCTTGGTCTGCGCAACGGCCTGGTTGGCGGCGAGCGGAGCCAGCGCCACCAGCGCGGCATAACCCAGGAAACGGCGACGACCGTCGTCGTGGTTTTCACTCATGGCGGAACTCCTCTGTGTGGACGGGAAGCGGTGTGTGCGGCAGGTGCCGCGCGAAACCGGATGCGGAACCGATGACCCGCATGGCCGAAGTTTACGCCCACAGCATGAATGCACGCACGCGTTCGCGAGCAACTAGGAATCATTTGCAATCAGCAACTTGCATCACGCCGCGCCACTGCGCAATCGCCGGCACGCCGCCCTCGTGTGGCTACCTCAGGGGCCGGTCGCGGCGTCCGGCTTCGTCGGCTCCGGCGCATCCACCGGTATGTCGTACAGCAGGCCGGGGGTGGGTTCTAGCTGCAGGGTGAAATGCCACCATTCCATCGGGTAGTTGCGGAAGCCTTCCGCGGCCATCGCCGCGCGCAGGCGGTCGCGGTTGCGGCGCTGCAGCGCGGTCACTTCGGCTGAATCGGTATTGGCGCGGGTGCCGAAGAAATCGAAGTCCGTGCCCATGTCCACGGCCCGGCACGCGGCATCGTCGGCATCGCATTGCAGCAGGGTGAGGTCGACCGTGGCCCCGCGGCTGTGCCCGGAAACCGGTGCGATGTAGCCGTCCAGCAACTGCGGCTTGTCGAAATCCGGATAGTGCCTGGCCTTGGTCGCGAGGTCCGCGGGGTCGTTCGCCCAGCGCATGAAATGCGCGACCGCGCGCGTCGGGCGGTAGCAGTCGAAGATGCGCAGCCGCTGGTGGCTTTCGCGCAGGCGGCGCTCGACCCGCGCCAGCGCCTCGGCGGCCTCGCGCTTGAGCCAGCAGTGCGGCGCCAGGTAGCCATCGACGCGGGTGCCGACGAAGTTGTCGCTGCCGAAGTAGCGGATGTCCTGGTCGATGTCCGGCACCACCGTGCGGATGGCGACCATGCCCGCCTCCCGCATGGTCGCGGCCGGGGACAGCACCGGGCCCGCGGGCCTGGCCACGCTGGCGCAGCCGATCGCCGCCAGCAGCAACGTCGCCGCCAGCGCCAGCCGCCTAGTCACAGCGACCGACCCAGGCGAACGCGAGGTGTTCGTAGTCCGAACTGAAATCGCCGTCCGGGTTGAGCTTGGCCATCCGCAGCTGGCGCGCGTCGCCGCTGCCGCTGAAGTCGAGCCAGGCGTGCTCGTCCACCGCGATGTCGTCCCAGCGAAGCACGTGGCGCCCATCCAGCGTGCCGATCTTGCCGTGCATCTTCGGCGACTTCAGCGAACGCCATTCGACGCCGTCGCCGACCGCGCACACGCGCACGTCGCCGAACCACGGGTCGCGCCAGATGCCGAGCCAGTCGCGCAGCGCCGACGCCGCCACCGGCTTGCGAGCGCCGATGTCGGGCAGTGCGGGCGTGGCCCCCGCTGCGGCGGTGGCGGGCTTCGCCAGTTCGTCGGCATAACCCGCGACCCCCAACGACCTTTCCGGCGCGGTGAACAGCTTGAGCAGGACCTGGCCGAGCACGCCGCGCGCGCGGTCGCCATCGCCGTTGATCATCAGCACGAAGCCGGACCTGCGGTCCGGGACCAGCATCATCATCGAGTACATCCCGCCGAGGGTGCCGGTGTGCGAAACCGTCCACGCGCCGTCGGCGTCGGCCAGCCGGAAGCCGTAGGCATAGGCATGGAAGTGGGTGTTGTCCCAGCGCCTGCGCTGCGCGGAGATCGGCATCGGCGTGCGTGGCTTCCACAGTTCCGCGCGCTGCACATCGCCCAGCCATGCCTTCTGTGCCTCGCCCGGCTGCAGCCAGTTGCGGGCCCAGGCCAGCATGTCGTCGAGGTTGCAGCGGATGCCGCCGGCCGCGGCCGAGGCGATTTCCGGGACCGTTGCGGCATCGCGGCGCATCGCCACGTTGCGGTCGCCGTCGCGCATGTGCGGTTGCGCCACGCTGCCCGCCGCGGCCACGCTGAATTCGCCGACCCGGCAGCCGTCAAGCCCGAGCGGGGCGAACAGTTCGCGGCGCACCAGTTCTTCGTACGATGCGCCGCCGGCCGCCGCGGCAACCTGCCCCGCCACCACGTACAGCAGGTTGTCGTAGGCATAGCCGGAACGGAACCCGTAGGCCGGCCTGATGTGGCGCAGGCCACGCAGGATGTCGTCGCGGCTGAACAGGTTCGGTTCCGGCCACAGCATCAGGTCGCCGCCGCCCTCGGGCAGGCCGCTGTTGTGCACCAGCAGGTCGCCGACGGTGATGTGCGCGGTGACCCACGGATCGTGCATCGCGAAGTCCGGCAGGTGCTTCACCACCGGGTCGTCCCAGCGCAGCCTGCCCTGCTGCACCAGCCGTGCAAGTACCGCCGCGGTCATCGCCTTGCTGTTGGAGGCGATCTTGAACAGCGTCCGCGTGGTCACCGGATCGCCGGAGCCGGCGACGGTCTCGCCATGGCCGCGTGCATAGATGATCCTGCCGTCGTCGATCACCCCGACCGCGATCCCGGGCAGCTGGTAGCGCTCGATGGTCGCGCGTACCGCGGCGTCGATCGCTTCCGGGGCCGGACCTGCCGGCCGCACCCCCGCGTGGGCCGCCGCTGCCAGCGCGAGCCCAGGCGCGAGCAAGCACCGCAACAGCGTGCGCAGCCGGGTCCGCACAGGCGCACGCACGGCGACCCGCTGCGCGGCGGTGTACGTAAGCAGGGGCAGGCACGAGGCAGTCATGGCATGGCCGGTCGGATGGCGAATGGCTGGCTGCCGATGATCGCACCGGCGGGCGTGCCGCGAGCCGCCTTCGGCAAGAAAACGGCGGCCCGGGGAAGGGCCGCCGGAAGTGACCGGGACGCGGGGCGTGGTACCGGCACCCCGAGCCGTGTTCGGGTCAGAACGTGTAGGTGACGACCAGCTGCATGTAGCGCGGGGACTGCCAGACGGTGCCCTCGCCGAAATAGGGGAGCCTGGTCCCGGGTGTGCTTTCGTAGCGGGAATGGACGTTGACGAGCGGTTGGCTGTCGAGCAGGTTGAACACCGAGAACCGCGCCTTCAGGTCGATGTCCTCGACCGGGAACGTCCACGTCACGTTGGCGCCCAGGTTGGTCACCCACGGCATGCGCCCGTAGGCGCCGCGCTCGGTGTACACCAGCTCGCGGTTAAGGCTGGAGCAGTTCGCCACGCACAACCAACCCGAACCGCCGCCACTGAACTCGCTGGGACCGCCGGCGCTGCGGTTGTCGTTGGGCCAGCGCACTCCGAATGCGGTGATCGGCCCGCCCGACCGGGCCGACAGGGTGGCGCCGAAGCTCCACATGTCGTTGAGCTTGAAGCTGCCGCGCAGCTTGATCTGATGGCGATAGTCGTTGAACAGGACGCCGTAGCGTTCGTTGACCGCCGGATGATCGTAGTACTGCACCAGGTTGGTATCGGCGTAGCCGGTATCCGAATTCACCGGGCCTTCGACGTTGCCCTCGGACCTGGACCACAGGTAGCTGGCGTTGAACGACCAGGTGTCGTCCCACGCGCGGTCGAGTTGGAACTCGACTGCCTTGTAGGTCCGCCTGGGCTCCTTGTAGCCCATGATCGTGCCGCTGCCGAGGGCCTTGTAGCCGTCCTGCGAGTTGTCGAACGTGACCCAGTCATTCGTGTCCGGGCACCAGAGGGTGTTGGTTTCGCCGGGGTTGATGATCGGCCAGTCGCCGGAGTACCAGGGGCAGCCTTCGACGTGGTTGATGCGCACGTCCTCCACCGCGCGGGTCACCCTGCGATAGGTGGCGTTGACGCCATACGACCATTCCGGGTTGATCGCGCGCTGGAAGCCGAGGATGAATTCATCCTGGAACACCTGCTTCAGGTCACGGGCGACCGCGGTGCGGACGTCGTCCGGCGCGGGGGCATTGCCGTCGGTATTGACCGCGCCGATCTGCGGGCCGAGGTCCGGGGCGAGGTAGGTGCCGCCGGTGATCGGGTCCTGCATCTCGGTCCAGCCATCCAGCACGTAGTAGGTGTGCTCGTCGGTGGTGCCGCCACCGAAGTAATCGGTGAGCTTGTTGGTCAGCGGCAGGTAGTAGCGGCCGGCGTTGCCGAACACCTTGGTGGTGCCATCGCCGTTCATGTCCCAGCTGAAACCCAGCCGCGGCGAGACCATGTCGCCGAAATCGGCCTCGGCGAAGGTCGCGCCCGAGGCGAGCTTGTTGTGGAACTTGTCGAAGCGCACGCCGAGGCTCAGCAGCAGGTTCGCGGTGACGTTCCAGTTGTCCTCCAGGTAGAGCGCCTGCGCTTCGGTGGTGACCGGGGCGCCGGTGATGTAGCGGCGCGCATCGACGATGCGGGTGACCCCGACCGGCACCAGCGCGCCATTCGGAAGCTGGGCACCGGCGTTCGCCGCCTGCGCCTGGTAGCTAACGCCGTCGCCCGGATACACCACCGAACTGTCGGAATCCATGACCTCCTGGTCCAGGCCGAAGCGCAGCTGGTGGTCGCCGAGGGTCCACTCGAAATCGAGGCGCGCGGCCTCCCGCTTGTCGTAGCGGCTGCTGATGCTGCTGTCGGTCGGATGGCATCCTTCCGGGGTCGTCTCCGCGCCGAACCTCGCGGTATAGCTGCTGGAGCGGGTGACGATGCTGCAGTCGGGATCCGACGGGCTGCCGCTGAGCGCGCTGCGCTTGTTGACGCCGTACATCGCCTTGGCGACGAAGGTGTCGGTGAAATGGCCGGTGTAGGTCAGCGACCAGTTGTCCCCGCCCGAGCCCGACGAGCTTTCGCCCTTCTTGGCGCCCAGCGTGGCGGTGTCCCAGGTGTATCGATAGTTGCTGGTGACCGAGTCGGCCTTGTCGGAGAACGCAAGCAACTCCAGCAGGTGGTCGTCGTTGATTCGCCAGTCGAACTTCGCGCCCCAGAAGTCGTTGTCGCTTTCGGTGTACCAGGCCTGGGTGGTGTCGATGTCCCTGGGGCTGCTGTCGCGCTTCTCGTACATGGCGAAGAAGAACAGCCGGTCCTTCACGATCGGGCCCGACGCCCACAGGTTGGCCTTGTAGAACGGGCTGGCGTCGCGACTGGTGCGGTTGCGTTCGTCGAGGGTGCCGTCGCTGTGGAAATGGTCCTCCCGCTCCGCCTCCCAGGCCGCGGGTTCGAACGTGAACTCGACCCCGGCGTGGAACTCGTTGCCACCCGAGCGCGTCACCGCATTGATGACGCCACCGGTGCTTCGGCCGAATTCGGCCGAATAGCCGCCGGTCTTGACCTGGAATTCCTGGTAGAACGCGAACGGCACCGACGAGAACCCCTGGCGCCGATACGGGTCGGTGACATTGAGGCCGTTGATGTAGACGGCGTTCTCGGCCACCGACGAACCGCCGAATGTCAGGCCGCCGAAGGTCGCGCCGGATGCGACCACGCCGGGCGCCAGCAATGCGACCGAACCCAGGGTCTGGTCCACCGGGACCCGCGCCAGTTCCTCGCGGCTGATGTTGGTGGCGCTCTCGGTGGAATAGACGTCCACCCGGTTGACCACCCGCGAACCCAGCACCTGCACGGCGTCGAGGTTGGCCACCCCACCCTCGCTGCCGAGGTTGATGGTCGCGGTGCCGCCCAACGGCACGCTGACCTGCAAGGCCTGGCCAACGCCCTGGCCTGCGCGCGTCACCTGCAGGCTGTATTCGCCCACCGGCAACTGGCTGAGGCGGTAGCTGCCGTCCGCACCCACGGTCACCGTGCGGCTGGCGCCGGTGGCGCTGTTGACGAGGGTGATCTGGTCGCCGGCGCTGGCGCGCCCGGCAACCGAACCGGTCGCGCTCTGGGCGTGGGCCGGCGCCAGTGCCAGCGACGCCAGGCAGGCGCCCATCGCCATGCCGAGTATGGATTTGCGCAAATTGCGGGTGCTGCCCATGAACCTCTCCCCGGTCGTGGTCGTGATCGTGCCGGCCGCCCGAAAGCCGCTGCGCCGGCAGAGTGGCGCCTGTTTAACACGCAGGAAAGGGCTGGTCAATAATTTATTCCTGTCGTATAAATACAATGAATTACCTATTCCGCAGTGCACAAAACCGCGCGACGTGCGGCGCCGTGGCAAGCTGGAAAAAAGGCAACCGAATGACCCACGTACCCCACCCGACCCACGTGCGCCCCGCATTGCGGACCCTGGTGCTGGCGCTGGCGCTGCTGGCATTGCCCGGGACCGCCCGCGAGCAGGCGCAGGCCGCGCGCGCCGCCACGCTGCCGATTCCCGCCAGCGGCGTGATCGGCGTCGAAGACGCCTACCTGGCAGCGGATTTCTGGATCGAACGCGCGCCCGCGCCCGATGCGGTACTGATGCCGCGTGCGGCGATCGACGCCCGCAACGCGCGCCTGCTGCGCGAAGACGCCTCGATGCACGACCTTGCCGCGCTGGCGGATACGCTGGCGCGGGCACAGGTCGTCGGCTGGATCGACGGCCTCGCCTCGCCGCCGACGAAACCGCTGTGGGACGAGGCAGGCAAGCCGGTGCCTGCGGCGACGCTGCAGGAAATCCTGGCCAACCGCGCGCTGGAGGAGATCCCCGACGTGCAGCGGAGCCGCTTCGGATTGGCGGTCGAACGCGCCGCCATGCGCGCGTTCCCGACCCGCCTGCGGGTGTTCAATCGCCAGGGCGAAACCGACATCGACCGCTTCCAGGAAAGCGCGCTGTTCCCGGGCGACGCGGTGGCGATCGCGCATGCCAGCCGGGACGGGCAATGGCTGTTCGTGGTCAGCGCCCGCTATGCCGCCTGGGTGGAAGCGAAGGCGATCGCGGAAGGCAGCCGCGATGCGGTGCTGGGCCATGGCCAGCGCACGCCGTTCCGCGTGATCACCGGCGCCAAGCCGCGCACCGTCCACACCCGCGAGGAACCGCGCGTATCCGAACTGCAACTGGACATGGGCACGCGCATCCCGCTGGCCGGTGTCGCCCCGGACCAGCCGGTCAACGGCCAGCATCCATATGCCGCGTGGATCCTCGAGTTGCCCGTGCGCGGCGCCGATGGGCGACTCGGCTTCGCGCCTGCGCTGCTGCAACGCAATTCCGACAGCGCCGCCGACGTCCTGCCGCTGACCCGCGCGAATCTCATCCGCCAGGCATTCAGGTTCCTTGGCGAGCGCTATGGCTGGGGCCATGCCTACAACGGCCGCGACTGCAGCGGCTTCGTGTCCGAGGTCTACCGCAGCATGGGCGTGCAGCTGCCGCGCAACACCAGCGACCAGGCAGTCAGCCCGGTGTTCGCGCGCACCCGCTTCGAACCCGGCGATTCGCGCGAAAAGCGCATGGCCGCGGTCGATGCGCTGGACGTGGGCGACCTGATCTACATCCCCGGGCACGTGATGATGTTCCTCGGTCGCATCGACGGCATGCCCTACGTGATCCACGACACCAACGGCGGCACCATCCTCGGTGCCGACGGCGAACCCCGCTCGCTGCGCCTCAACGGCGTATCGGTGACGCCGCTGCTGCCGCTGCGCTTCGGCGCCGGGCACGATTACGTGGACCGCATCACCAACATCGTCAGGGTGGCAGCGCCGCAATGAGGACACCCCCATGAAGATCACCGAAATCCGCTTCGGCATGCTGCGCGTGCCGCTGAAGACGCCGTTCAAGACCGCGCTGCGCACCGTCGAGCAGGTCGAGGACGTGGTGGTGATGGTGCATACCGACAGCGGCCACGTCGGCTACGGCAGCGCCCCGGCGACCGCGGTGATCACCGGCGATACCCACGGCTCCATCGTTGAGGCGGTGCGCCATTACATCGCCCCGCGCCTGCTCGGCGAGGAGATCGCCAACCTCAACCGGGTCACCCACCTGGTGCAGGGCGCGCTGGAAAAGAACACCAGCGCCAAGGCCGCGGTCGAGATCGCGGTGCACGACCTGTGGGGCCAGCTGTACGGCGCACCGCTCTACCAGTTGCTGGGCGGCGGCGAACCGGCGATCACCACCGACATCACCATCAGCGTGGACTACATCGACAAGATGGTGGCGGACTCGCTGGCCGCGGTCGAACGCGGCTTCGAGTCGCTCAAGATCAAGGTCGGCAAGGACATCGGGGTCGATATCGAGCGCACCGGGCGATCCATGCCGCGGTCGAGGGCCGCGCCCTGCTGCGGCTGGACGCCAACCAGGGCTGGACCCCGAAACAGGCAGTGTTTGCGTTGCAGACGCTGGAGGACGCCGGGGTGAAGCTGGAACTGGTCGAACAGCCGGTGAAGGCGCACGACCTGGCCGGCCTGCGCTACGTGACCGAACGCGTGCACACGCCGGTGATGGCCGACGAGAGCGTGTTCGGCCCGCGCGAGGTGATCGAACTGATCCGCATGCGCGCCGCCGACATCGTCAACATCAAGCTGATGAAGACCGGCGGCATCTCCAACGCGGTGAAGATCGCCGACATCTGCGGCCTGTACGGCGTGGACTGCATGATCGGCTGCATGCTCGAGTCCAGCATCGGCGTGGCCGCCGCGGTGCACCTGGCGGTGGCGAAGTCCGACGTGATCAGCAAGGTCGACCTCGATGGTCCTTCGCTGTGCCGCCACGACCCGGTGGCCGGGGGCGTGATCTTCAACGAGTCGGAGATCACCGTGACCGATGCGCCGGGGCTGGGCATCCGCGCGATCGAGGGCCTGGTGCCGATCGCGGACCGGGCCGCCTGAGGCACGCACGATGACGGCGCTGGTCAGGATCCGTTCCGAGCGCGACCGGATGTCGGCGATCGAGCGCCGGATCGCCGACTTCGTGCTGGAGAACGCGCACCTGCTGCGCGACTACTCCTCGCAGCAGCTGGCGGACGCGCTCGGGATCAGCCAGTCCAGCGTGGTCAAGTTCTGCCAGAAGCAGGGCTTCCGCGGCTATCCCGACCTCAAGCTGTCGATCAACGAGGCGGTGGTGCGCGCGGACAGCGGCACCGCAGACGCGCTGGCCCACGCGCATGCGGGCGAGCTCCCGCGGCCCGCGGCGGGCCTGTGGCAGCGCAAGTCGGAAGCGGAGCAAGCCACCCGCCTGATCAACCCGCCCGAGGCGCTGGACGCGGCGGCCACGGCGATCGGCGGCGCGCGCGCGGTGTTCATCATCGGCCTGGGCGAGGACGACATCCATGCGCGCGCATTCGCGCTGCGGCTGTCGTTGCTGGGTATCCTGACCGTGCACAACCTCGACCCGGCGCACATGACCGCCAGCCTGTCCGCGGCAGTGCCCGGCGACGTGCTGCTGGTGTTCTCCGAGCATGGCATGCAACCGGCGCTGTGCCAGCTGAGCCGGCATTTCCGCGCCCACCAGCACGGCAAGGTGGTCACCATCACCCGCCACAACTCGAATGCGCTGCGCGCGCACGCGGACATCCCCCTGCTGGTCTCCGCCCACGACGAACGCCCGCACGTCGAACCCCTGCTCTACCACTCCGCGCTGCAGCACCTGCTCGACCGCGTCTACATCCGCCTGTGCGAAGCCGACGCCGGCCGCCGCGCGCGCCTGCAGGACAACCTGGTCCGCATCCAGCCGCTGCTTGAGTCGTGACCGGTCTTGCCGGCTTTCCACTACGATCCACCTTCCCCACCCGGAACGCCCGCATGACGATTCGCCGGACCGCCCCCCTGCTGCTGTCGCTGGTCCTGGCCACCGCCTGCGCGCATCGCCAACCCGCGGGGGCTGAAGCCGCGCGCTGGGCAGGCGCCGGGCAACTGGTGCTGGTCACCACCGCCGACTGGGATGCCACGACCGGCACCCTGCGCTACTACCAGCGCGAAGGCACCCGCTGGCGCCAGGTCGGTGGGCCGTTCGACATCACCGTGGGCCGCACCGGCACCGCCTGGGGCATCGGCCTGCATGCGGCGCGCAACGATGGCCCGGTCAAGCGCGAGGGCGACGGCAAGGCGCCCGCCGGCGTGTTCGCGATCGGCACCGCGTTCGGCTACGCACCCAGCGCAACCACCGGCCTTGCCTACAAGGGCATGGGCAGCAACGACTGGTGCATCGACGTGCCCGAATCGTCCTATTACAACCGCATCATCGACCGCAGCCTGGTCAAGGCGCCGCACCTCGACAAATCCAGCGAGCCGATGCGCCGCGACATCCACGCCGATGGCGACCAGCGCTATCGCGAGGGCTTCGTGATCGAACACAACGCCGAGGGCGCGGTGGCGAACGGCGGCAGCTGCATCTTCGCCCACCTGTGGAAGGCACCGGGCGAGGCCACCGCCGGTTGCACCGCGATGGCGCCCGGCAGCATGGCGCCGTTGCTGGCCTGGCTGGACGCCCGCAGGCAACCGGTGTTCGTGGAATTGCCGCTGGCGCAGTACGCGCAATTGCGCACGGCATGGAACCTGCCGGCGATCGCGGACGCGGAGCCGGCGCGATGAGCGCCACCGCACGCGTCCTCACCGGCCTGGTCGCCGGCATCGTGATCGGCATGCTGCTGGCATGGACCGATCCAGCGCTGGCCGCCACCGTCGCCGGCATCGTCGAACCGTTCGGCAAGCTGTGGATCAATGCGCTGCAGATGACCGTGGTGCCGCTGGTGCTGTCGCTGGTGATCGTCGGCGTCAACCATGCATCCGACGCCGCCCACTCCGGGCGCGTCGCCCGCCGCGCGATCATCATCTTCCTGCTGCTGCTGGCCGGCGCCGCGACCATGACCGCGGTGCTGGCGCCGATGGCGCTGTCGCTGCTGCAGCCGGATCCGGCGGTCGCCGCCGCGTTGCGCGGCCATGAAGCCGAATTGCCGCAGACCACCGGCGGCTGGGCCAACGCACTGACCGCGATCGTGCCCAGCAACGCCGTGGCCGCCGCGGCCGCCGGCGCGATGCTGCCGCTGGTGACCTTCGCGCTGTTCTTCGGCTTCGCCCTGACCCGCATCGAGGAAGCCAGGCGCACCCAGGTGGTCGACTTCTTCAAGTCGATCAGCGACGCGATGATCGTGATCGTGCGCTGGGTGCTGTGGGTGGCGCCGGTGGGGATCTTCGCGCTGGTGCTGGCACTCACCGCGCGCGCCGGGCTGGGCATGCTGCAGGCGCTGGGCATCTACATCCTGCTGGAGTGCGCGCTGTACCTGCTGGCGATCGTGCTGCTGATCGCCATCGCCGCCACCGCCGGGCGCCAGCGGCTGGGGCATTTCCTGGCCGGCATCGCGCCGGTGCAGGCGGTCGCCGCCAGCACGCAGTCCTCGCTGGCCACCTTGCCGGCGATGCTGGAGAGCTCGGACCGCCGGCTCGGCTTCCCGCAATCGGTGTCGGGGCTGGTGCTGCCGATGGCGGTCTCGCTGTTCCGCATCACCTCGCCGATCCAGTACCTCGCCAGCGCCAGCTTCATCGCCTGGGCGATGGGCATCGACCTGACCACCGCGCAACTGGCCACTGGCGTCGCCCTGTCGGTGCTGGTCAGCATGGGTTCGGTCGGGCTGCCCGGGCAGGCGATCTTCATCGCCACCAACCTGCCGGTGACCCAGGCGATGGGCCTGCCGATCGCCCCGCTGCCGGTGCTGATGGCGGTGGACGCGATCCCGGACGTGCTGGCCACCGTCGGCAACGTCACCGCCGACATGACCGCCAACGCTCTGGTGGCGTCGCGCAGCGGGGATCCCAAAGCCGCAGGCTAGCCCAGCAAGCCCCGTTCCAGCGCCAGCTTGTGCAAGGCCAGGTCGTTGTTGACGCCGAGCTTGGCTCGCAGCGAGGCGCGGTGCAGGTACACGGTCTTGTCGCTGATCCCCATGTCGATGGCCGCCTGCTTGGGGGTTTCCCCGCGCGCCAGGCGCAGGAAAACTTCCTGCTCGCGCTCGCTCAGGGACTCAAGCCCGGCGCGCGGCGCGGCCGGCTGCTGCAGGTCGCTGCTGAGGATCGACTTGAAGATCGCTATGCCGGCACGTTGGCAACAAGCGATTCGCGCACACCTGCGGCTTGGAAACGAGAGATCAGGAAGCAGCTGCGGGATGCAGGTTTTGATTCACCCAGCGAGAGTGCAACCGCTTTTCGTGCGGAGCACGAAATCAAGGAACTGGATTAAGAGCAAGCATCATGTCAACACAACGGACGGAATCCATGCAGTCAAAATTTGTCGTGGCAGCGCTTGTTGTCGTAGCCGCAGGATGCACGCAGCAGACCGGTGCGGATGAAGGCGGCGGAAAAGGCTGGTTAGACAAGGCTTCGTCCGCGGTTTCATCGAACGGGTGGAAATTGAGCGAGTCAGTTTCTGGCCTAGACGGCAAGACATTGATCGCGAATCGGGCGTATTCCTTTGTTCGTCAGAGCGCGCAATTTGAAGTCGAGATCACCTGCAAACCCGGCAAGAAATCCACCCTTGGCGACTTGGCGGCGGGAGATCTTGGCGGCACGTTAGACATGAGCATCAAGTCGTTCGTGGGAGACGTAACGCACCCTTCCGAAGCGAGCTCACTTGTATCGGAAACAAATTTCGTGCGGCAGAACGACTATTCCAATCCCGCCGAACTCAGTTACCCGGTCTCGCGGATCAAGATTGGCGACAACATCTACTCAGGCCCAATGGCTGCCATGGCCCTGCGAATGGGCAACTACTCGAACGAGGCCATCTACACCGGGCTACTCGCGCTCGGAGAGAGCATCCCAATGACCATCGAGTTGAAGAACGGCGCAGGCACATTCGAGCTTGCCATTGATCGTTCAAGCGAGGTCGAACGCGTACTGGCGGCATGCGGCCAGGATGAAGGGGCGCTGGCAAGAGCAAAGTTGGAGCGGCAGCGCGAGCAAGCGAAGAGAATTGTCCTGGGCGAACTTCAGCGAGCATGCAACTTCACAGGGACCGCCTCTGCATATGACTCTGCAGTCGTAGAAAGGAAACTGGCTGAACTAGCCCTCCCTCCCGGGGCCGTGCCAGAAGTGGAAATCAACTGCGAGAAATCCGCGTCCGAAGCCTTGGCAGGCTTCAATGATCTAGTCGACCAGCATTACAGCGCCTACATTAGGCTTAGGGAGAGCGCACATCTCGCTGACGACGCTTTTGGTGATGCACCAGCATGTTCGCGAGATGAATTTATGACGCACCTCAAAAGCTTGGACGAGGGCGTCAATATTGGCGCTGCAGATCTCGCATTCCGCTTATCGCGGCAGTCTCTTGACTGTAAGCACTCGGGATCTGCACCAAATGGGCAAGATTCTCCGCACCAAACGACACAAGCTGAAGTGGATGCCGCAGCGGCGGCGGCCGCTGATCTGTAGTAGCCACGTGCCAAGTCTCCAAGGCGGTAACCGATAGATACCGGCCTCTTCCTGTGGATAGCGCGTATTGACAACAGCTACACACCCCGCCATCATCCGTGTATCCAACCGATACACACGGATCACCCATGCGCGACGCCGCCATCAACCTCCGCGCCCGCCCCGAACAGCGCGACCTGATCGACCAAGCCGCCAACATGCTTGGCAAGAACCGCTCGGACTTCATGCTGGAGGCCGCCTGCGAGCGCGCCCGCACTGTACTGCTGGACCAGGTGTTCTTCGAACTGGACGCCACGCGTTTCCGCAAGTTCAACGCCCTGCTGGACGCGCCGCCCGCGCCCAATCCCGGGTTTGAACGGCTGATGGCGGTCAAGGCGCCGTGGAGCGCCGACGCCGCATGAGCCCGACGTTGCTTGCGCCGCAGCCGCTGACCGCGCGCCACCTGATCGACGGATTCGATTGCGGCGAGTCGTCGTTGAACGACTGGCTGCAACGCCGCGCCCTGCCCAACCAATTGGCTGGGGCGAGCCGCACTTTCGTCGTCGAAACCGCGGAGGGCCGCGTCGCCGGCTACTACGCATTGGCGGCGGGCGCGGTTTCGCGCAACGCCGCCACGTCCCCGGTTCGCAGGAACATGCCAAACCCGGTTCCCGTGCTGGTGCTCGCACGCTTGGCTGTGGATCGCGGCATGCAGGGCCAGCACCTGGGTGCGGCCTTGCTGCAGGATGCCGTCAAACGCGCTGTCTCGGTATCGCAAAATGCAGGCGTGCGCGCCTTGCTGGTGCATGCGCTGGACGAGAGCGCGAAGGCGTTCTACCTCTACTACGGCTTCGCCGAATCGCCCATGCACCCGCTGACCTTGATGCTGCCCTTGCACGCAGGTTGATGCGGAAATCAGTTCCACCCGCAACCACCGCTTGACAGCCTTCGCTGCACTGCAGCACAGTCGGGCCATGTCCCGCATGACCACCACCACGACCATTACCGGTACCGGTACCACGCCGGTGCGGTCGGTCATGCCTGGATAAGCCTTCCAAGTACACCGCCCCGCACTCGAACAGAGACGGGGCCAGCCCCTCCCTGCCGCGCTGCGGGGCTCCACAGGAGCCTCGATGAACGCTTTGCCGCAGCAGGACGACGCCGAACCATCCAAACCCGCCATGCGCTGCCGCGCACACAAGTTCGGCGGCAGTTCGCTGGCCGACGCCGGCCGCATCCGCCATGTCGCCGGCCTGATGATCGAGGCCGACGAAACCCGCCAGGTGGTGGTGGTCTCGGCGATGCAGGGGGTGACCGACGCGCTGATCGGCGTGGCCGATGCCGCGGCCGGTGGCGACGACTGGCAAGCGGCGCTGGAGTCCTTGCGGCAACGGCACGTCGAGGCGGCCACGGCCCTGCTCGATGCACCTGATGAAACGCACGCATGGCTTGACGTGCAATTCGCGCAACTGGCCGAACTGCTGCGCGCGGTCGGCCTGCTGCGCCAGCCCGGGCGCGCCGCGTTCGAACGCATCCAGGGCATGGGCGAGGTGCTGTCCTCGCGCCTGCTGCATGCGCACCTGCGCGAGCGCGGCGGCGATTACGCGCTGCTCGACGCGCGCGACGTGCTGGTGGTGCAGCCCGGCGAACTCGGCGTGATCGTGGATTGGGAGGAAAGCGCGCGTCGACTGGCCGAATGGCGGCAGGTGCATCCGCAAGCACGCGCGGTCGCCACCGGTTTCGTCGCCGGCGGCAGGGACGGCTTGCCGACGGTGCTGGGCCGCAACGGCAGCGATTTCTCCGCGGCGATCTTCGCGGCCCTGTTCGAGGCCGACGAACTGCATATCTGGTCCGATGTCGATGGCGTGCTGTCCGCCGATCCGCGGCTGGTGCCGGAAGCGGTGTCGCTGGCCGCGATGAGCTACCAGGAAGCCTGCGAGCTGGCCTATTTCGGCGCGAAAGTGATCCATCCGCAGACGATGACCCCGGCCATCGCGCGCGGCCTGCCGATCCTGATGCGCAACACCTTCAACCCCGCGTTCGCCGGCACGCGCATCGATGCCGAGGGCGGCGCCGGTGGCCCGGTGAAGGGGCTGACGCTCAACACCGACCTCGCCCTGGTCAGCCTGGAAGGCGCGGGCCTGATCGGCGTGCCCGGCACCGCCGAACGCGTGTTCGCCGCCCTGCATGCGGCGCGGATCTCGGTGGTGATGATCTCGCAGGGTTCTTCCGAGCATTCGATCTGCTCGGTGGTGCGCGAAGCCGATGCCGATGCGGCGCGCAACGTGCTGCTGGAGGAGTTCGCGCGCGAACTGTCCTCCGCGCAGGTGCAGGGCGTGCAGGTGGTGCCCGGGATCAGCGTGCTGGCCGCGGTTGGCGACGGCATGGCCGGCACCCCCGGCATCGCCGCGCAGTTGTTCGGTGCGCTGGCGCGGGCGCGGGTGAACATCCGCGCAATCGCGCAGGGCGCATCCGAGCGCAACATCTCGGTCGCGATCGCCGCCGCGGACCAGACCCGCGCATTGCGCGCCGCGCACGCCGCGTTCTGGCTGTCGCCGCAGACCGTGGCGCTGGCGGTCATCGGGCCGGGCAAGGTCGGTGCCGCCCTGCTCGACCAGTTGCAGGCGGCGCTGCCGCGGCTGCGCAGCGAGGCCAACATCGACCTGCGCCTGCGCGCGCTGGCCACCAGCAGCAAGCTGTGGCTGAGCGAACACCGCGACAGCAAGGACTGGCGCACGCGCATGGACGAGGCACCGATCCCCGCCGACCTCTCCGCCATCGCCACCCACCTGCTCGACACCCACATGCCGCATGCGGCGATCATCGACTGCAGCGCCAGCGATGCGGTGGCGGCGCACTACCCGCAGTGGCTGGCCGCAGGCATCCACGTGATCACCCCCAACAAGCACGCGGGCGCGGGGCCGCTGGAGCGGCACCACGCGATCCGCGCCGCGCGCGAGAAAAGCGGCGCGCGCTTCCGCTACGAAGCCACCGTGGGTGCGGGCCTGCCGGTGATTTCCACCCTGCGCGACCTGCTGGACACCGGCGACGAACTGATCGCGATCGACGGCATCCTCTCCGGCACCCTGGCCTGGCTGTTCAACAGGTTCGACGGCAGCGTGGCGTTCTCGCAACTGGTGCGCGAGGCGCACGCGCTGGGCTACACCGAACCCGACCCGCGCGACGACCTCTCCGGCACGGACGTGGCACGCAAGCTGACCATCCTTGCCCGCGAGGCCGGGATGCCGCTGTCGCTGGGCGATGTCGAGGTGGAAAGCCTGGTGCCCGAATCCCTGCGCGCCGCCGACCGCGACGGCTTCATGGCCGGACTGGCCTCGCTGGACGCGCCGATGCAGGCGCGGCTCGATGCAGCCCGCGCGAACGGCTGCGTGCTGCGCTATGTCGCCCGCCTGCAACGCGACGGCACTGCGCGGGTTGCGTTGCTCGAACTGCCGGACGACCATGCCTTCGCCCACCTGCGACTGACCGACAACTGCGTGCAATTCACCACCCGCCGCTACTGCGACAACCCGCTGATCGTGCAGGGCCCGGGCGCCGGTCCGGAGGTCACCGCCGCCGGCGTGTTCTCCGACCTGCTGCGCGTCGCCGGTTCGCTGGGAGCGCGCCTGTGAACGCCGCGCCCGTGGAAGTCCGCGCATTCGCGCCCGGTTCGGTGGGCAATGTCGGCGTCGGTTTCGACATCCTCGGCCACAGCATCGCCGGCATCGGCGATGTGGCTACCGTGCGCCGGATCGACGCGCCCGCCGTGCGCATCGCCGCCATCCGCGGCACCGTCACCGACCTGCCGCTGGACGCGCAGCGCAATACCGCCGGCATGGCCCTGATCTCACTGCGCGAGGCGCTGGACTTGCCGTTCGGCTTCGAGCTGGAACTCGACAAGGGCATCCCGCTCGGCTCCGGCCTGGGCGGCTCGGCGGCGTCCTGCGTGGCCGCGCTGGTGGCGGCGAATGCGCTGCTGGATGCACCGCTCGCCGCCGACGCCCTGTATCCGCACGCACTGGCCGGCGAAGCGGTCGCCAGCGGCGGCAGGCATGGCGACAACGTCGGGCCGATGCTGCTGGGCGGGCTGGTGCTGGCCACCGCGGAACGGCTGACCCGGATTGAAGTGCCCGCCGCGTGGCATGCCGCCGTGGTGCATCCGCATGCGGTGCTGGAGACGCGACAGGCACGCGCCGCGCTGGCCGGTGATTACGCGCTGGGCGAATTCGTGGCGCAGAGCGCGCAACTCGCGCAGGTGCTGCTGGGCTGCGAACGCGGCGACGTGGCACTGGTGCGCGCGGGATTGAATGACCTGCTGGTGGAACCACGCCGCGCGCCGCTGATCGCCGGCTTCGCCGCGGTGAAGGAGGCCGCGCTGGCTGCGGGTGCGATGGGTGCCAGCATTTCGGGCGCGGGTCCCAGCGTGTTCGCGTGGGGCGAATCGCGCGCCGATGCCGAACGCGCCGCCACGGCGATGGCCGCCGCGTTCGCAGGGGCCGGCTTCGACAGCGACATCCACCTCACCCCGGTCGCCGGCCCGGCCGCGGCGGTGATCGCATGAGGATGCTGAGCACGCGCGGGATCGCCCCCGCGGCATCGATCAGCGATGCGATCGCCGCCGGGCTGGCACCGGATGGCGGCCTGTACATGCCGGCGTCGTTGCCGTCGTTCACACCTGCGGATTTCGACGGCGCCGACACCCTCGCGCAGGTTGCGCAACGCCTGTTGCGGCCGTTCTTCGCGGGCGACGCGCTGGAAGGCGAACTCGCGGCGATCTGCGCCACCGCGTTCGCCGTCGAACCCCCGCTGCGCACGTTCGGCGAAGCGAACGACTACATCCTGGAACTGTTCCACGGCGCCACCGCCGCGTTCAAGGACTATGGCGCAAGCTTCCTTGCCGCTGCGCTGGCGGCCCTGCCGCGCGGCGACAGGCCGCTGACGATCCTGGTCGCGACCTCCGGCGATACCGGTGCCGCGGTCGGCGCCGCCTTCCACCACAAGCCCGGGGTGCGCGTCGCCATCCTGTACCCGGACGGCCGCGTCTCGCCACGGCAGGCGCACCAGTTGGGCTGCTTCGGCGACAACGTGCGCGCGTTGCGGGTGGACGGCAGCTTCGATGACTGCCAGAAGCTGGTGAAGACCTTGCTGTCCGATGCCGCGTTCAAGCAGGACGTCCCGCTGGGCTCGGCCAACAGCATCAGCCTGGGTCGCCTGCTGCCGCAGATGGCCTATTACGCGCATGCCGCGCTGGGCCACTGGCGCGCGGGCGGCAACCCACTGAACTTCGTGGTGCCCACCGGCAACCTGGGCAATGCGCTGGCCTGTTTCCTCGCGCGCAGCATGGGCCTGCCGATCGGCCGGCTGGTGCTGGCGAACAACGCCAACGACGTACTGGCCCGGTTCTTCGAGGGCGGCGACTACGCGCCGCAGGCCAGCCGCACCACCCTGGCCAACGCGATGGACGTCGGCGCGCCCAGCAACTTCGAGCGCCTGCAATGGCTTGAGCCCGATGCCGCGCGCCTGCGCGCCGAGCTGTCCGCCGAATCGGTCAGCGACGACGAGATCCGCGCGACCATCGTCGATGCGTTCCAGCGCCACGGCGAGATCGTCTGCCCGCATACCGCGTGCGCGGTGCGCGTCCTGCAGCGCCTGCGCGCGCGCGGCGCGGTAGGCGATTGGGCGGTGGTGGCGACCGCGCATCCGGCGAAGTTCCCGGAAGTGGTGGAGCCGCTGATCGGGCGCGAAGTGCCGCTGCCAGCCGCGCTGGCGGCGATGCTGGCGCGGCCCAGCCACGCGCAGCCGCTGGCAGGCGATGCCCGGGCCCTGGGCGATCTGCTCAGGGTGTCCTGAGGCCAGCCGGGCAATCCGCCAAGACTTGCTGGTCGAATCGCAAGCACGGCCGTCGCATTGGCCGAAGGCGCCGTCGGCTGCGATAATTGCGGGTCTGTGGCCCCGTAGCTCAGCTGGATAGAGCGGTCCCCTCCTAAGGGACAGGTCGTGCGTTCGAATCGCGCCGGGGTCACCAACATGCCTCCTGTAGAGCGGGGCAAGCCCCGCTCTACGACTCCCGCTTTCATCAGGAACCGAAACCATGGCCCACCCCGTCCTCACCGCGCTCGGCCTGTCGGCCGCCGAATCCGGCACGGCAATCCCCGGCACCTACGTTGGCAACGGCGAATGGTCCAGGACCGCCGACGCCGGCGTGATCGAGCCGGTCAACCCGACCACCGGCGAAGTGCTGGGCCGCGTGCAGGCCTCCAGCAAGGCCGATTACGAGTTGATCGTCGAGCGTGCGCAGGCCGCGTTCAAGGTCTGGCGCACCACCCCGGCACCGCGCCGCGGCGAGGCGATCCGCCTGTGCGCCGATGCGCTGCGCACCCACAAGGATGCGCTGGGTTCGCTGGTGGCGCTGGAAATGGGCAAGTCGAAGCCGGAAGGCGACGGCGAAGTGCAGGAAATGATCGACATCGGCGAGTTCGCGGTGGGCCTGTCGCGCCAGCTGTACGGCCTGACCATGCACAGCGAGCGCCCCGGCCACCGCATGTACGAGCAGTGGCACCCGATCGGCATCGTCGGCGTGATCTCGGCCTTCAACTTCCCGGTGGCGGTGTGGGCGTGGAACTCGTTCATCGCCGCGATCTGCGGTGACATCACCGTGTGGAAGCCCTCGCCCAAGACCCCGCTGTCGGCCATCGCCAGCATGAAGATCTGCAACGAGGCGCTGAAGGCCGGCGGTTTCCCGGACATCTTCTTCCTGTTCAACGACGCTGGCAGCGAGCTCGCGCAGGACTTCGTGGACGACAAGCGCGTGCCGCTGATCAGCTTCACCGGCAGCACCCGGGTCGGGCGCATGGTCGGCGAGCGCTGCGCGCGCCGGATGGGCCGCAGCCTGCTGGAGCTGGGCGGCAACAACGCGATCATCGTCGACGAAACCGCCGACCTGAAGCTTGCGATCCCGGCCATCGTGTTCGGCGCGGTCGGCACCGCCGGCCAGCGCTGCACCACCACCCGCCGCCTGATCGTGCACGAGTCCATGTACGACGACGTGCTGGCCAAGCTGGTCACCGCCTACAAGCAGGTCGAGAAGAAGATCGGCGACCCGACCGATCCGACCAACCTGATGGGCCCGCTGAACAGCAAGGACGGCGTGGACGCGTACCTGGACGCGATCGCCAAGGCCAAGGCCGCGGGCGGCAAGGTGGAGACCGGCGGCGAGGCGATCGACCGTCCGGGCAACTTCGTGCTGCCCGCCATCGTCACCGGCCTGAGCAACGACGCCGAGATCGTCCAGCACGAGACCTTCGCGCCGATCCTGTACGTGATGAAGTACAAGGACCTGGACGAAGCCATCGAGATGCAGAACGCGGTGCCGCAGGGGCTGTCGTCGTCGATCTTCACCACCAACCTCAAGCGCGCGGAGCAGTTCCTGTCCGCGTGGGGCTCGGACTGCGGCATCGCCAACGTCAACATCGGCACCAGCGGTGCGGAGATCGGCGGTGCGTTCGGTGGCGAGAAGGAGACCGGCGGCGGCCGCGAATCCGGCAGCGATGCCTGGAAGGCCTACATGCGCCGGCAGACCAACACCATCAACTACTCCGATTCCCTGCCGCTGGCGCAGGGCATCAAGTTCGACCTGTAACGCCGGCCGCGCAAACGGATGTACGGACTCGCCCGCCCCTTCCTGTTCGCCTTCGATGCCGAGCGCGCGCACGGGCTTGGCCTGGCCGCGCTCGAGGCCGCCTACCGCAGCGGGCTGAACCCGCTGCTGGCGACCGTGCCGAAGCCGCTGCCGACCAAGGCGTTCGGGCTGACCTTCCAGAACCCGCTGGGCCTTGCCGCCGGGATGGACAAGAACGGCGCCCACATCGACGCGCTGATGGCACTGGGCTTCGGCTTCGTCGAGATCGGCACCACCACCCCGCGCGCGCAGCCGGGCAACCCGAAGCCGCGGATGTTCCGGCTGCCGGAACACGAGGCGGTGATCAACCGCCTCGGCTTCAACAACGAGGGCGTGGACGCGCTGGTGCGCAACGTCGAGCGCGCGCAACGCTCGCGCGCACTGCTCGGCATCAACATCGGCAAGAACAAGGACACCCCGAACGAATCGGCGGAATCCGACTACCTGTTCTGCCTGGAGCGGGTATACCCGCTGGCCGACTACATCACCGTCAACATTTCCTCGCCGAACACCGCCGGCCTGCGCGAACTGCAGGAGGAACAGGCGCTGCGGCGGCTGGTCGGCAACCTGCGCGAGGCGCAGGAGAAGCTCGGCGCGCAGCACGGCAAGCGGGTGCCGATGCTGGTCAAGATCGCGCCCGACCTCAGCGAGAGCGACATCGACGCGGCCGGGCGCGTGCTCGGCGACCTGCAGGTGGACGGCGTGATCGCCGGCAACACCACGATCTCGCGCGAAGGCGTGGAGGGCGCGCGCTTCGCCAATGAAGTGGGCGGCCTGTCCGGCGCGCCGCTGATGGGCAAGTCGACGGTGGTGCTGCGGATGCTGCGCACGCGGCTGCCGGAGGCGATCCCGCTGGTCGGCGTCGGCGGCATCCTGCACGGCGCCGACGCCGCCACCAAGCAGGCCGCGGGCGCGACCCTGATGCAGGTCTACACCGGCCTGGTCTATCGCGGCCCGGCCCTGGTCGGCGAATGCGTGGAGGCGTTGCGCCGGCGCAAGGAAGCGCCCAGCCGCGGGACCCTGCCGCCCGAATGAGCGCCGCGTCGACCCGCATGTCGACCGCGGCGTACCGCATCGTCGAGAACGCGCGGCTGGATGCGCGCAATACCTTCGGCGTACAGGCGACCGCGCCGCTGCTGGTCGAAGTGGCGGATGCCAGCGCACTGCCGGACCTGTTCGGCAAGGCGATGCCGGATGATTGCCCGGCGCTGGTGCTGGGCGGCGGCAGCAACCTGCTGTTCGCCGGCGATCCGGCGGGCGTGGTGCTGGCGCTGACCGCGCAGCGGATCGGAATCCGCGACGATGATGGCGCCCGCGCGATCGTGCGCGCCGATGCCGGCGTCGGCTGGCACGACCTGGTGCTGTGGACGCTGGGCCATGGCCTGTGCGGCCTCGAGAACCTGGCGCTGATCCCGGGCACGGTCGGCGCCGCGCCGATCCAGAACATCGGCGCCTATGGCGTGGAGGTATGCGATCGCATCCACGCGGTGGAGGCGTTCGACCGCCCAGCCGGCGCGTTCGTGCGCTTCGCCGCCGCCGATTGCGCCTTCGCCTATCGCGAATCGCTGTTCAAGCGCGATCCCGGGCGGTACATCGTCACCGCGGTGGAGTTCGCGCTGTCGCGCACGCCGGCCCTGAAACTCGACTACGCCGGCATCGGCGAAGAACTGCAGGCGATGGGGATCGACGGCACGCCGCGCGCGTCGCAGGTGGCCGAGGCGGTGATCCGCATCCGCCGGCGCAAGCTGCCGGACCCCGCGCTGCTGGGCAATGCCGGCAGCTTCTTCAAGAACCCGATGGTGGCGGCGGCGGTCGCGGCAGGGCTGCAGGCCGCCCATCCCGGCATGCCGGTGTTCCGCGCCGGCGACGCCGACACCCGCAAGCTGTCCGCGGCCTGGCTGATCGACCAGTGCGGCTGGAAGGGCCACCGCGACGGCGATGCCGGCGTCGCCGAATCGCACGCGCTGGTGCTGGTCAACCACGGCCATGCCACCGGCGCGCAACTGCTCGACCTGGCCCGGCGGATCGCCGCCTCGGTGCGGGAGCGCTTCGGGGTCGCGATCGAACCCGAACCACGCATCATCGGCGCACGCTGGTGAACCTGCAGCTGCGGGCCGCGCTGCTGATGCTGGCCAGCACGGTCGGGTTCGGCCTGATGGCGGTCTGCATCCGGCTGGCATCGCAGACCGAGCCGGTGGCGGAGATCGCGTTCTTCCGCAACCTGTTCGGGCTGGCCGGACTGCTGCCGGTGCTGGCGTGGCCGGCGCTGCGTGGCGGCGGCGCCGCGGCGCACCTGCGCCAGGTGCTGCGCACGACCCAGCTGCGGCGCTACTTCATCCGCTGCCTGATCGGCATGGTCAGCATGTGGATGGGGTTCTGGGCGATCGCCAACCTGCCGCTGGCGCAGGCGGTGTCGCTGGCCTATTCCTCGCCGATCTTCGTCACCATCGCCGCGGTGCTGCTGCTGGGCGAACGCGTGCGCGTGCGCCGCTGGCTGGCGGTGGTGGCCGGGTTCATCGGCGTGCTGGTGATCGTGCGCCCGTGGTCGCATGCGTTCAGCACCGGCAGCCTGGTGGCGGTGGGCGCGGCGGTGATCACCGCGATCGTGGCGATCCAGATCAAGCAGCTTTCCCACCACGACGGTTCCGACACCATCGTGCTGTGGACCTACCTGTTCTGGATCCCGATGTCGCTGCCGGCTGCACTGTGGTTCTGGCATCCGCCACAGGGCATCGCCTGGCTGTGGCTGCTGCTGTCCGGGGTGCTCGGCACCGTGGGCCAGTTGCTGTGGACGCGCGCGCTGAAGCTGGGCGAGGTCTCGGCGCTGACCCCGATCAGCTTCGTGCAGCTGGTGATCGTCACCATCGCCGGCTGGCTGTGGTTCGACGAGCGCGTCGACCGCTGGACCGCGCTCGGTGCCGCCATCATCTTCGCCGCCACCGCCTACATCGCCCACCGCGAGGCGGTGCTGGCGCGCCAGCACCGCAGCAACGCCCCCAGCGAGGCGGTGGAACCCGGCAACTGATCCGGCTCCCGGCTACACTCGCGGCGACACCACCGATACCCTCGCATGGCCAGCAGCCAGCCCCCGCACGATACCGCCCAGCACACCATCCTCAGCCCCGGACCGGCGCGCCCGCAGGCGCGCGCGGCGCGGGTGGTGGTGATCCACGGCGAAGGCCTGGGCCAGCGGGTGGTGGTGGAAGCCGCGCCGGTGCTGGTCGGGCGCTCGCAGGAGGCCGACCTGGTGATCGCGCACAAGAGCGTCTCGCGCGAGCACTGCCGGATCTGGCGCGACGATTCCGGCTACCGCGTCCGCGACCTTGGCGCCACCAACACCACGAGGGTCAACGACCGCCGGATCGACGGCGAGGCCGGGCTGGCCGACGGCGACCAGCTGACGGTCGGCGAGAGCATCCTCAAGTTCATCAGCGAGGACAGCGTCGAGGCCAGCTACCACGAACAGATCTACCAGCTGGCCACCCACGACGCCCTGACCGAGCTGTACAACCGCCGCCACTTCATCGAGGCGGCGGACAAGGAAATCGCCCGCGCGCTGCGGCAGCCTTTGCCGCTGGCCCTGTGCATCGTCGACGTCGACCTGTTCAAGCCGGTCAACGACCGCCACGGTCACCTGAGCGGCGACGAGGTGCTGCGCCAGATCGCCGCGGTGCTGCGCCGGCATGCGCGCGCCGGCGACATCGCCGCGCGCATCGGCGGCGAGGAATTCGCGCTGCTGCTGCCGGGGTGCGCGCTGGACGCGGCGAGCACCTTCGCCGACCGCCTGCGCGAGGCAGTCGCCGCCACTGCGTTCGCCCCCGGCGGCGAACCGCAGCGGATCACGGTCAGCATCGGGATCGCGGCGCTGGGACCCGGGCGCCAGGACCGGGCCGCGCTGATGGCCGCGGCCGATGCCGCGCTCTACCGGGCCAAGCACGCCGGCCGCAACCAGGTGTGCGTGCAGGAGTGAGCGCGCCGCGCGGGCGCCGTGTGCGACGGCCGCGGCCTACAGGTAGTCCTCGATCCTGACCTCGTCGATCTGCTCCGGCAGCATGAAGCGGCCGGCGTAGTCGCGGTGCACGCCGGTGCGCAGGAACAGTTCGAACAACTCCGGGTCGATGTGGTTGTCCTTGCGCATGTTCGCCATGATCGCCAGTGCCTGCGACAGCGTCTTGCCCGGCTTGTACGGGCGGTCGGCGGCGGTCAGCGCCTCGAAGATGTCGGCGATCGCCATCATCCGCGCCAGCGGGCTGAGCTGTTCGCGGTCCAGCCGGCGCGGATAGCCGGTGCCGTCCAGTTTCTCGTGGTGGCCACCGGCGATCTCGGGCACCGCGCGCAGGTGGCGCGGGAACGGCAGCTCGCCCAGCATGCGGATGGTCAGCACCATGTGCTCGTTGATCTTGTAGCGTTCCTCGGCGGTCAGGGTGCCGCGGCTCACCGACAGGTTGTGCAGTTCGCCGCGGTTGTACAGCAGTTCGGGCACGTCCATCCGGAACCCCCAGCGGTTGTCCTCCGGGATCGCCTCCTCCGCCGGGCGCGCGATCCGGTGCTGCGGCTTGTCCGCCAGCAGCGGCTCCTCCACCGGCAACGCAGCCGAGGCCCCGGGATGGCGCGCGAGCTCGTCGCGCGATAGCCCGAGGCGATCGTCCAGGGTCCGCAACCAGCGGCGCGCGCCGATGTCGCGCAGGCGCCGCTGTTTCTCCGGCGACAGGTATTCGCCACCGACGTTGCACTCGGCGACGAACGCGAACTCCTCATCCAGCATCGCCTTCAGCGCGTCCCGCTGGTCGCCCAACGCGGCCTCGTCGCCACCCTCGGCGCGGCCGCGCCAGTAGGCGATGTCGGCATCGCGCTTGAGCACCTCGAAGCGGGTGCGGATCTCGTGGATGCGGTCGTACACCGTCTCCAGCTTGGTCGCCTTGTCCACCACGTGCTCGGGCGTGGTCACCTTGCCGCAGTCGTGCAGCCAGGCGCCGATGTGCAGGGCTTCCCATTCCTCGGGGTCGAGGTCGAAGCCGGCATACGGGCCCTCGCGCGCGGCGCAGGCGGCGCGCGCCAGCATGAAGGTCAGTTCGGGCACCCGCTCGCAATGGCCGCCGGTGTACGGACTCTGGGCATCGATGGCGCCGGCGACCATGCGGATCGTCGCTTCCAGCAGCGCCTTCTGCCCGCGCAGGAGTTCGCGGGTCTCCAGCGAGGTGGCCGCGCTTGCCGCCAGCGCCTCGATGAAGCGGGCATTGGCGGCGTCGATCTCGCCGTCCTTGAACAGCAGCAGCATCCCCAGCAACTGTTCGCGGCGATCGCGCAGCGGCAACGCCAGCGTGCCGAACCCCGCGAACCCCGGATCCAGGCCGATCGCCTCCAGTTCCCCGTCCCGCAAGTGCCCGTTCGCAGGCTGCATGGTCGCGCGCGCATCCGCCATCAGGCGCGGCAGCCCGGCCTGCGGCAACGGCGGCATGCCCGGGTTTGCGCGCGCCTTGCCGCCTTCGGCATCCATCGCGGTCGCGACCAGCGCGTCGGTGGCGGCATCGACCAGGTACAGCACGCCGCCACGCGCACCGGCGAGGTCCACCATCTTGTCCAGCAGCCACGGCTGCAGGGCCTCCAGGTCGGTCTCGGTGGCCAGCCGGCGGTTCATGCGCAGGAACCGGCGCACTGCATCGCGCATCAGGTCGAATGCGCCGCCGAGCTGGTCGATCTCGCGCACCGGCGAACGCACCAGCGGGTGGTCGCCGAAATCGAATCGGCGCACGGCCTCGGCCTGTTCCGCCAGTTCCGCCAGCGGCGCTGCGATCCGGCGCGACGCCAGCAGCGCGACCACCGCCACCGCGACCAGCAGCAGGCCGAATTCACCGGGGCCGGGGATTACCTCGCCGAACTGCCGCAACACCAGCCCGGTGGCCGCCACCAGGGCCACCGCCAGCAGGGTGATGTGCAGGTGCAACGGAAAACTCGCGCGACCCATGCCGAAGACGCCCCCTCGCCCGGTGCCGTCGCCATCCTAGCCGAGCCGCGCATCCCCCGGGTGGGTTGGGCGTGCGCCGATGCCCGTGGCGCCCCCTCTTCAGGCGCCGCCGGCGATGCCCCGCGCGTACTTCTTCTCGACGTAGGCATCGATCAGGGCGATGAACTCGGTGGCGATGCCAGCACCGCGCAGGGTGACGGATCTTTCGCCATCCACGAACACCGGCGCCGCCGGCGCCTCGCCGGTGCCCGGCAGTGAAATGCCGATGTTGGCGTGGCGCGACTCGCCCGGTCCGTTGACCACGCAACCCATCACCGCCAGGGTCATGTTTTCCGCGCCCGGATGGCTGATCTTCCACTCCGGCATCTTCGCCCGCACGTGCCCCTGCACCACCTGCGCCAGCTCCTGGAAGAACTCCGAGGTGGTGCGGCCGCAGCCCGGGCAGGCCGTCACCATCGGCGTGAACGCGCGCAGGCCCATGGTCTGCAGCAGTTCCTGCGCCACGATCACTTCCTGCGTGCGCGACGCGCCCGGCTCGGGGGTCAGCGAAATGCGGATGGTGTCGCCGATGCCCTCCTGCAACAGCACGCCCAGCGCCGCGCTGGAGGCCACGATGCCCTTGCTGCCGATGCCGGCTTCGGTCAGGCCCAGGTGCAGGGCGAAGTCGCTGCGCCGCGCCAGGTCGCGGTAGACCGCCACCAGCTCCTGCACGCCGGACACCTTGGCGCTGAGGATGATCTTCTCCGCCGGCAGGCCCAGCTCCACCGCCCGCTGCGCCGATTCCAGCGCGGACAGGATCAGCGCCTCGCGCATCACCCGGCCGGCATCCCACGGTTCGGCGCGCTGCGCGTTCTCGTCCATCAGCCGCGCCGCCAGCGCCTGGTCCAGCGAACCCCAGTTGGCACCGATCCGCACCGGCTTGCCATGACGGATGGCGAACTCGATGAGCTGCGCGAACTGGGTGTCCTTCTTCTTGCCGAAACCGACGTTGCCGGGGTTGATGCGGTATTTCGCCAGCGCTTCGGCGCAGGCCGGCTCGTTCGCCAGCAGGGTGTGGCCGTTGTAGTGGAAGTCGCCGATGATCGGCACGCGGATGCCCATCATGTCGAGCTTCTCGACGACGCGCGGTACCGCGGCAGCGGCTTCGGCGTTGTTCACCGTCACCCGCACCAGCTCGGAACCTGCGCGCCACAGGTCGGCGACCTGGCGGGTGGTCGCGGCGACGTCGGCGGTGTCGGTATTGGTCATCGACTGCACCACCACCGGCGCATCGCCACCCACCTTCACCCCGCCGACCACCACCTGGCGGGTCTCGCGGCGTGGCACCGGGCCGAAACGATCTGGGGCGGGCGTGGTCATGCAGGCATTTTAGCGTCACGATGCACGCGTGGCCGACCATGTCCTCACCCCCAGCCAGCTCAACACCCTTGCCCGCGACCTGCTCGAAGGCGCGTTCCCGCTGGTGCTGGTGGAGGGCGAGATCGGCAACCTGTCGCGGCCCGGCTCCGGCCACCTTTACTTCACCCTCAAGGACGCCCGCGCGCAGGTGCGCTGCGCGCTGTTCAAGCCGAAGAGCCAGTGGCTGAAGTTCGTCCCGCGCGAAGGCCTGAAGGTGCTCGCGCGCGGCCGCCTGACCCTGTACGAGCCGCGCGGCGACTACCAGCTGGTGCTGGACACCATGGAGGAAGCCGGCGAAGGCGCATTGCGGCGCGCATTCGACGAACTCAAGGCGAAGCTGGCCGGCGAAGGCCTGTTCGACGCCGGGCGCAAGCGCGCCCTGCCCGCCTTCGTGCGCCGGCTCGCGGTGCTGACCTCGCCGTCCGGCGCGGTGATCCGCGACATCGTGAGCGTCCTGCGCCGACGCTTCCCGCTGCTCGAGGTCGAGCTGTTGCCGGTGCCGGTGCAGGGCGAAGGCGCGGCCGCGCAACTCCGCGCGATGCTGCAGCGGGCGGACGCCAGCGGACGCTACGACGCGATCCTGCTGGCCCGCGGCGGCGGCTCGCTGGAAGACCTGTGGGCGTTCAACGACGAGGCGCTGGCGCGGGCGATCGCCGCGTCGAACACGCCGGTGGTTTCCGCGATCGGCCACGAAACCGATTTCTCGCTCAGCGACTTCGCCGCCGACCTGCGCGCACCCACGCCCTCGGCCGCGGCCGAATTGCTGGTTCCGGATGCCGCCAGCCTCGGCCTGCGCGTGGACGGGCTGCAGCGGCAGCTGCGCGCAACCCACGGCAACACGATGCGCCAGCGCGCGCAGCGCGTCGACCACGCCTTCCTGCGCCTGCAGGCCCGGCGGCCGCAGGCGCGGCTGGACGCGCTGGCGGCGCGCGCGGCGCAGGCACGCGCACGCCTTGCCAACGCGATCCAGCGCCGGCTCGAACGCGACAACGCCGCGCTGCGGCATGCCGACGCGATCCTGCGTGCCTGCCATCCGCAGCGACGCCTGCTGCAGGCACGGGCGCGGCTGCAGGCCATTCGCGGCAGGCCGCAGGCGCTGCTCGCGCAACGCCTGCAGCACGCCACGTTGCAGCTGCGAGGGCTGGTGCGTTCACTGCATGCGATCAGCCCGCTGGCCACGGTCGCGCGCGGCTACAGCATCCTGCAGCACGCGGATGGGCGCATCGTGCGCAGCACTGGCGATGCCGCCGCCGGCGAGCGACTCGAGGCACGCCTGCATCACGGCCGCCTGCTGCTGCGGGTCGAGGGCAAGCAGGACAGCTGACGATGAAGACCCATTGGCCGTACTACCTCGCGAACCGGCCCGTGCGGGCAAACCTGCGCCTCGAGGTGCTCGACAAGTTCAGCGGCGAACGGGTCGCGCGGGTCGCCTTCGCCGATGCCGCCGCAGTGGATGCCGCGATCGCCGCCGCCCATGGCGCGCGCGCGGCGATGGCCGGGTTCCCGCCGGACGCGCGCCGCGACGTGCTGGAGCATTGCGTGCGCCGCTTCGGCGAACGCCGCGAGGAACTGGCGCTGGCGCTGTGCATCGAAGCCGGCAAGCCGATCCACGACGCCCGCGGCGAAGTGGCGCGGCTGGTCGATACCTTCCGCATCGCCGCCGCCGAGGCCACCCGCATCGGCGGCGAGGTGCTGGAGCTGGGTGTTTCGGCGCGCACCCGCGGCTGGCGCGGCATGACCAAACGGGTGGCAGTCGGCGCCTGCAGCTTCATCACCCCGTTCAATTTCCCGCTCAACCTGGTCGCGCACAAGGTGGCGCCGGCGATCGCCGCCGGCTGCCCGTTCGTGCTCAAGCCGGCGGCGACGACCCCGCTGGGCGCGCTGCTGATCGGCGAGGTACTGGCGGAGACCGACCTGCCGCGCGGCGCGTTCTCGATCCTGCCATGCAGCAACCAGGTCGCCGCGGCGCTGGTCGAGGACGAACGCATCGCCCTGCTCAGCTTCACCGGCGGCCTGGTCGGCTGGGACCTGAAGGCGCGCGCCGGGCGCAAGCGGGTGACCCTGGAACTGGGTGGCAACGCGGCCTGCATCGTCGACGAGCACCCGGGTGCATCGCTGGACCAGGTGGTGGAGCGGCTGGTCTTCGGCGCCTACTACCAGGGCGGGCAGAGTTGCATCAGCGTGCAGCGCATCCTGGTCCATCGCAGCGTGTACCCCGCGCTGGAGAAGAAGCTCGTCGCGGCGGTGAAGGAACTGCGCAGTGGCGATCCGCGCGACGAGGCCACCTTCATCGGGCCGCTGATCGACGAAGCCGCCGCGCTGCGCATCGATGGCTGGATCGACGATGCGGTGGAGGGCGGCGCGAAGGTCCTGGTGCGCGGCAAGCGCCAGCGCAACCTGCTGCCCGCCGCATTGCTCGCAGGCGTGCCGCGCACCGCCGACCTGTACCGCAAGGAGGCGTTCGGTCCGGTCGCCTGCCTGGAGGCATTCGACGACTTCGACGAGGCGATCGCGCGCGCCAACGACAGCGACTTCGGCCTGCAGGCCGGCGTGTTCACCGCCGACATCGGCCGCGCGATGCAGGCCTGGGACGGGCTGGAAGTCGGCGCCGTGGTGATCGGCGACGTGCCCAGCGTCCGTGTCGACAACATGCCCTACGGCGGCATCAAGCAGTCCGGCCTCGGCCGCGAGGGCGTGCGCTGGGCGATCCAGGACATGACCGAGGAACGCCTGCTGGTGGTGCGCGGCTAGGGCAGCGGTTCCGGCCTTCCGAACAGGAAGCCCTGCGCATACACGCACCCGAGTTCGATCAGGCGCTCGCGCTGCGACTCCGTTTCCACGCCCTCGGCGATCAGCTCGATGCCCAGGCTGCCGGCCAGCGCGGTGATCGCGCGGATCACCGCCACGCTCTCCGTGCGCGCCTCGCCGTCGAGGTCCGCCACGAAACTGCGATCGACCTTGAGCGCGGCGATCGGGAACCGGTGCAGGTACGACAGCGCCGAGAAGCCGGTGCCGAAATCGTCCAGCTGCGCCAACACCCCGCGTTCGCGCAGCATGTCCAGGGTCTCGCTGATCCGCGGCGCGTCGTCGAGCAGCGCCACTTCGGTGATCTCGATGCGCAGCCGCGACGGCGAGACCTCGGCTTCTTCCAGCAGGTCGATCAGCCGGTAGGCGAAATCCGGCGAGCGGAAATGGCGCGGGGAGACGTTGATCGCCACGTAGCCAGGCATGTCGGTACGCGCCATGTCCGCGATCACCCGCGCATACATCAGCCAGTCGACCTGCTCGATCAACCCGCTGTCCTCGCCAACGTCCAGGAACGCACCCGGCGCCAGCAGGCCGTGCTTATCGTGGCGCCAGCGCAGCAGCGCCTCGTGGCCCACCACCGCGGCGTCGCCGATGCGCACGATCGACTGGTAGTGCGGCTCGAACGCGTCGCTGTGGATCGCGCGCCGCAGGTCGGCTTCAAGATCCAGGGTGCGGGTGGCTTCCTCGCGCATTTCCTCGTCGAACAGGGTGCAGCGATCGCGGCCCTCGCCCTTGGCGCGGTACATCGCGGCGTCGGCGTCGCGCAGCATCTCCTCGCCGGTTTCGTAACGGGGATGCCACATGGCGATGCCGATGCTCGCGGTCGGGAACAGCTCGCGGCCGGCGATCCAGATCGGCGCGCCCAGCGCGGAAAGCACCCGCAGCCCGAGTTCCTCCGCCATCGCCGGGCCATCCAGGCCTTCGGCGAGGATCGCGTATTCGTCGCCGCCCAGGCGCGAGACCATGTCGGTGCCGCGCACGGTGCCGACGATCCTGCGCCCCGCCTCGACCAGCAGTTCGTCGCCGACCGCGTGGCCAACGCTGTCGTTGACCAGCTTGAACCGGTCCAGGTCCAGGAACAGCACCGCGAAGCAGGCATTGGGGTCGCGACGCGCGGCGGCGATCGTGCGCGCCAGCCGTTCCAGCAACTGCACCCGGTTGGGGAGGCCGGTCAGCGCGTCGTGGCTGGCCTGGTAGGTCAGCTTGCGCTCGGCGCGCAGGCGTTCGCCCATCTGCTCGACCAGCTCGGCGTTGGCCTCGGCCAGTTCGCGGGTGCGTTCGCTGACCCGCTGCTCGAGCCCGGCGTGGGCGACCACCAGCTTGTCCTGCGCCTGCTTGCGGGCCAGCCCGCTGCCGATGTGGTAGGCGACGAAGGTGAGCAGTTCGAGGTCGCGCCCGCTGAAGCCGATGTCCGACGAGTAACTCTGCACCGCGATCACGCCCACCACCTGGTCGTCGTGCAGCAGCGGCACCCCGAGCCAGCAGTACGCCAGGGTACCGATGCTGCGGACCTTGCCCGCCGCCTCCAGCTGGGCGATGCGCGGCCGGTCCGCAAGCAGCGCCTTGCCGGTGCGCAGCACGTATTCGGTCAGGCCCTTGGCGACCCGGCGCGAGCGGCGAACCGCGTCGCGTTCGTCCACCGAATACGGGAACTCGAGCATGCTGCCGTCCGCCGACAGCATCGCGATGTAGAAATTGCGGGCATACAGGAGGCCGCCCACCACCTTGTGGATCTCGGCATAGAAGCGCTCAAGCGTCTCGCTGGTCATCGACAGTTCGGCGATGCGGAACAGCGCCCGCTGCAGCTCCTGCGAACGCTGGCGTTCCACCACCTCGGCCTGCAGGTCGAGGTTGGCCTTCCTCAGCTCGCGGGTACGCTCCTCGACGCGGTGCTCGAGCTCTTCGCGCGCGTGGTGGCGATCCAGCGCGGTCAGGATGTGCTGCGCCACGTAGGCCAGCAGCACGCGCTCCTCCTCGCTGTAGACGCCGGCGCGTTCGTAGCTCTGGACGACGATGCCGCCGGCCACGCGATCCTCGCGCAGCATCGGCACGCCCATCCAGTCCGCGCTGTCCGGGCCGTTGCTTTCCAGGTACGGGATGCCGCACTGCTCGCGCAGGTCGCGCGATGGCCCGCGCAACGCCACCCCGCCGCGCAACAGGGTCACGGTGAGGGTGGCTTCGGCCTGGTCGAAGTCCAGCTCCGCGTCCGGGTCGTTGACGTACGGGTCCAGCTTGTCGACGAAATACAGGAACCGCACCTTCTGCCGCGACTCGTCGTACAGCACGATGTAGAAGTTCTCGGCATACATCAGCTCGCCGACGATCGCGTGGATCCGGCGCAGCATGTCCTGCATGTCGAGGCTGCCACCGGCGAGGTCGGCGATTTCGTACAGGGCCAGTTGCAGCCGCTCGTTGCGACGCAGCGATTCGATCCGCTGCTCGGCCACCTCCAGCAGGCGCAGCAGTTCCTCGCGGCCGAGGGCGTCACGGCGGTTCCGCGTGTCATCCACGCCCTGCGCCAACTGCACGATCCGGCCCCCGTTCATGGCCATGAGCATACTGCGAAGTACGCAGGACCGTGCAACCACCGGCAACCCCTTTCGCCCGCGATAGACGTTCGCCGGGGCATGCCTTGCACCCACGCCCTGGCCGCCCGCCTGCCCGCGCCCTTCCCTGCGCCGCCGGCAATCCGTAGGCTGGCGCCGGTGGACGGCCCGGACGCCAGCGACGAAGCCCTGATGCTCGCCTATGCGGCGGGCGAGGCGACGGCGTTCGAACAGTTGTACGCGCGCCATCGCGGCAAGCTGTACCGCTACCTGCTGCGCCAGCTGCGCGACAACGGGCTGGCCGATGAGCTGTTCCAGGACATCTGGCAACGGGTGGTATCCGCGCGCACGGGCTGGAAGCCGGACGCCGGATTCGCGACCTGGCTGTACACCATCGCCCACCACCGCCTGGGCGACCACTGGCGCAGCCTCAAGCATCGCCCCGCGGCGCCGGCCGACGCCGACGAGCGCACCGCGCGGCTTGCCGACCCGGACACGCCCGAACGCGTATTGTCCGAGTTCGAGCGCCGCCGCCAGTTGCAGCTGGCGCTGGACGACCTGCCTGGTGAACAACGCGAGGTACTGCTGTTGCGGCTGGAACAGGAACTGACGCTGGAGGAGATCGGCGAAGTCACCGGTGTTGGCCGGGAGACCGTGAAGTCGCGCCTGCGCTACGCGATGGACAAGTTGCGCGCGGTGATGCCGGCATGACCCGCCCGCCCAGCCAACGCCTGGATGCCGACGAGCGCGCGCTGGCCGCGCTGCTGCCGCGCCCGCATGGCCGCGTCGAGCCAGGCCCGGAACTCGACGCGCGCATCCTCGCGGCGGCGCGGGCCGCCACCCAGCCGCAGCCCGCGAACGGACCGCGGCGGCGCTGGATCGGACCGGCCGCGCTGGCGGCCTCGCTGTTACTGGCGGTGGGCCTGGCCTGGCAAATGCGCGCACCACCGGCGGCCGATGCCCCGGTGCAGGCCACCGATGCCGCATCCGCGGATCCGGCAGCCACGCCGATGCAGGCCTTCGAAGCGCCGCCCGCATCCCCCGCGCTGGAGGACGCCCCGCCGGAGCACGTCGTGGCGCAGACCCGCCGGGCGGCCGCGACCGTTGCCGCGACGCACGCGGCGGCACCGCCGGCAGCCGCCGACACCGCGGCGGTCGCACCCCCGCCCCCGCCGGCACCCGCCGCTCCCGCCGCTGCCAGCGTTGCCGGGATCGCGGCCATGCCGCAGGCCGCGGAAGCTGCGCGCGCGCAACCGCAGGCGCAGGCCAAGGCAGGTGCCGGTGACCCGATCCGCGAGCGCGCGGCGGCATCCGCCAATGCCGCCGCGCCTGCACGCGACCAGGCCGGCAACGCCGCCGCGGAGACGGCCGATGGCCTCGGCATCGACGATCCCGGCGAGGACGTGCCGCCTGCCACCGCGGATTCGCCCGCCGTGCGCGACGCCTGGCTGCGCCGCATCGGCGAGTTGCTGGCGGAAGGCAAGGCCGATGACGCGAAGGCCAGCCTCGCCGAATTCAGGCGCCGCTATCCGGAGGCGACCCTGCCGCCCGAGTTGCGCACGCTCGAGCCCTGACGCGCGGCGGCCGCGCAGCTAACATGCATCCATGAATTCCCCCGCACCGGCGCCATCGAAGGCGCCCATCGGTTCGCTGCGCGCCCTGTGGCCGTTCGTGCAGCGCCACCTCGGTCTGTTCACCGGCTGGCTGCTGGCGCTGGCGTGTTCGTCCGCGGCCACCCTCAGCCTGCCGGTCGCGTTCCGCACCATGATCGACGACGGCTTCAGCAGCGGCGCCAACATCGACCGCACGTTCGGCTTCGTGATGGTGGTGGTGCTGGTGCTGGCGCTGGCGACCGCGGTGCGCTACTTCTTCGTGACCCTGCTCGGCGAGCGGGTGGTGGCCGACCTGCGCGGCCGGCTCTACGCGAGATTGCTGGACCTCGATGCCAGCTTCTACGACCGCAGCCGCACCGGCGAACTGGTTTCGCGCCTGACCACCGACGCCGAACTGCTGCGCAGCGTGGTCGGCTCCAGCATGTCGGTGGCCCTGCGCAGCACCGTCACCGTGTTCGGTTCGCTGGCGATGCTGTTCGTCACCAGCCCGAAGCTGGCGGCGTGGGCGGTGGTCGGGATCCCGCTGGCGGTGTTGCCGATCGTGCTCGGCGGACGCCGCATCCAGAAAGTCTCGCGCGACAGCCAGGACCGCATCGCCGATGCCAACGCACTGGCGACCGAAGCGCTCGGCGCGGTGCGCACGGTGCAGGCGCACGCGCGCGAGCCCTACGAGCGCAACCGCTACGGCGCCGCCCTGGCGACCGCGGTGGAAACGGCGCGCCGGCGCATCGGCGCGCAGGCGGTGGTGACCGCCGTCGCCATCGCGCTGGTGTTCGGGGCGGTGATCGTGGTGCTGTGGTCGGGCGCGCACGACGTGATCGCCGGGCGGATGACCGCCGGTACCCTCGGCCAGTTCGTGATGTACGCGCTGATCGGCGGCGGCTCCGTGGGTGCGCTGGCCGAGGTCTGGAACGAGCTGCAGCGCGCCGCCGGCGGCATGGGCCGGATCAACGACCTGCTGCATGAGTCACCGGGCATCGTCGCGCCCGCGCAGCCGCGGCCACTGCCCGCGCCGCTGCATGGCGAGATCGTGTTCGAGGCCGTCACCTTCCACTACCCGCAACGCCCGGATGCCGCGGCGCTGGAGGGCTTCGAGCTGCGCGTGCGGCCCGGCGAAACGGTGGCCCTGGTCGGCCCGTCGGGTGCCGGCAAGAGCACGGTGTTCTCGATGCTGCTGCGTTTCCACGACCCGCAGTCCGGCCGCATCTCGCTGGACGGCATCGACCTGCGCGAACTGGACCCGGCGCGCCTGCGCGACGCGATCGCGCTGGTGCCGCAGGCGCCGACCATCTTCGCCGCCAGCGCGGCCGACAACATCCGCTACGGCCGCCTCGAGGCCAGCGACGCCGATGTGCGCAAGGCGGCGGAATCCGCCGAGGCCGACGAGTTCCTGGATGCCCTGCCGCAGGGCTTCGCCAGCGAACTCGGCGAACGCGGCGCGCGCCTGTCCGGCGGCCAGCAGCAACGGGTCGCGATCGCGCGCGCCCTGCTCAAGGACGCACCGGTCCTGCTGCTGGACGAGGCAACCTCCGCGCTGGATGCGCAAAGCGAGCGCGCGGTCCAGCACGCGCTGGAGAACCTGATGGCCGGCCGCACCACCCTGGTGGTCGCGCATCGCCTTGCGACCGTGCTCAAGGCCGACCGCATCGTGGTGATGGATGCCGGGCGCATCGTTGCCGAAGGGACGCATGCGCAGCTGCTCGCACAGGGCGGGCTGTACGCGGACCTGGCGAAACTGCAGTTCCTGGACTGACCGCGACGCAATCCCGCGGGTGAAAAAAGGCCCCGCGATGCGGGGCCCGGAATGTGGCGCTGCGGCCGTGGGTCAGGCGACCGGCTTGACCCCGGTGGCTTGCGCACCCTTCGCACCCTGGGTGACTTCGAAGCTGACCCGCTGGCCTTCCTGCAGGCTGCGGAAGCCCTTGGAGTCGATCGCGGAGAAATGCACGAACAGATCCGCGCTGCCATCCTCTGGCGAGATGAAACCGAAGCCCTTGGCGTCGTTGAACCATTTCACGGTGCCGTACTGCATGGATTGAATGACCTCTTGCGAATGTTTGCTCGAAGCTGGTTGGCTTGAAGCGGGTTGGCTGGAACGTGCATCGCGCGGGGGACCGGCGGCGCACGCCGCGAGTATGCAACAACCGGATTCGCTTGCAACGCCCGCGCGCTCAGCCGGCCAGCATCGCCCGCAGCAGGCGCGGCACCCCGTCCATCGCCGCGGCCACGTTGTCCAGCACGTCCTGCAGGGTGATCACTTCGTCCACGTCGGGGCCGGCCCCGGCCGCCCAGTTGGCGACGATGGCCAGGCAGGCATAGTCCAGCCCCAGTTCGCGCGCCAGTCCGGCCTCGGGCATCCCGGTCATGCCGACCAGGTCGCAGCCGTCGCGGCGCATGCGCGCGATCTCCGCCCGGGTTTCGAGCCGCGGGCCCTGGGTGGCGCCGTAGCATCCCCCGTCGACCACGGCCACCCCGGCGCGCTTCGCCGCGGCGATCACCTCCGCCCGCAGCGACGGCGTGTACGGGTCCCCGAAGTCCACGTGCAGCACCTCGGTGCCCGGCTCTTCGCACAGGGTCGAGATGCGGCCCCAGGTGTAGTCGATGAGCTGGTCCGGGCAGGCCAGCACGCGCGGACCGCAATTCGCGGTGATGCCGCCGACGGTGTTCATCGCCAGCACCCGGGTCGCGCCGATCGCCTTCAGCGCGGCCAGGTTGGCGCGATAGTTGATCTTGTGCGGCGGCAGCGAATGGCCTTCGCCATGCCGCGCCAGGAACGCCACGCGCTTGCCCGCAAAGGTGCCGACGCGGATCGGACCGGACGGCGCGCCGTAGGGCGTGACCGGCTGGTGGCTTTCGACATCAGCGAGTTCACCCAGCGCGTAGACACCGGTGCCGCCAATGACGGCGAGTTCGATGCTCATCTTCTGCTCTTCCCTCGGATCACTTCGAAGAGCATGCCCGTGCCGGTGGCGCTTTGCCGGACTCTCGGCGACACGGATGTCGCCGAGAAGCCTACATGGACGTATTCACGGCGTGTCCGGCAAAGCGCCGCCGGCGCGGGCATGCGACGCGTTCACTCCCCCAATGCGTAAATCGCCGGCAGGTTGCGCCCCTGCTCGTGGAAATCCATGCCGTAGCCGAATACGTAGGCATCCGGCACCTGCACGCCCACGTGGTCGGCGCAGATGCCCCCCACGCAACGGTCGTGCACCTTTTCCGCAAGCACCGCCACCCGCACTTCGACCGCGCCCTGGTCTTCGCACCAGTGCTTGATCGCCAGCAGGGTGTGGCCCTCGTCGAGGATGTCGTCCGCCAGCAGCACCTTGCGGCCGCGCAACGGCGTGGCCGGGCGATGCAGCCACGCCAGGCCGGATCCGCTGGTCTGGCCGCGATAGCGGGTGGCGTGCAGGTAGTCGAACTCCAGGTCCAGCCCGAGGTCCCCAAGCGCGAACGCCAGCTGCGCGGCGAACGGCAAGCCGCCGTTGAGTACCGTCAGGTACACCGGTACCTCGCCATCGGCGTAAGCGCCGCGGATGTCCCCGGCCATGCGCAGGATCGCGGCCTCCAGGGTCGCGCGTTCGTGGACCACGTGCGAGGTGGCCAATGCATCGGCTAGCTTGGGTGCGCTCATGTCGCGTTCGCCTCGTCGTTCGCGCCGGAGGTGACCCCGGCATCCTGTGTGGAGACCGGCACCTCGCCGATCCGCGCCTTCGCGCTTTCGTATCGTACGTCCGCCAGCAGGGCATCCCAGCCCGGCGCCATGCGGCCCATCATCCCGGCCAGGCCTGGGGTCGCAAGCGCGCGGCCCTCGACGGCGCGCAAGCCTTCCTCCACGAGGTCCGGATGGCACACCGGCACCACGTCGCAGCCGGCATCCAGGTGCGCGTCGATGCGCGCCTTGACCCCGCCCGCGCCGAACGCGGCCGCCATGCCGATGTCGTCGGCGAACACCACCCCACGAAATCCCATGTCCTGGCGCAGGATTTCCCGGATCCAGCGCGGCGAGTAACCGGCCGGCTCCGGCGCCACCTGCGGATAGGTCACGTGCGCCATCATCACCGCTTCCGCGCCCGCGTCGATGCCGGCCGCGAACGGCACCAGGTCGAGCCCGCGCAACTGGTCCAGCGAACGGTCATCGATGGCGACCTCGAAGTGGGTGTCTTCCGGCACCGAGCCGTGGCCGGGGAAATGCTTGAGCGTCGCGGCCATGCCGGCAGCGTGCATGCCGTCGACGTAGGCGCGGGTGAATGCCGCGACCACCTGCGGATCCGGCGAGAACGCGCGGTTGCCGATGGCGCGGTTGCCGCGCGCCAGGTCCACCACCGGCGCGAAGCTGATGTCGAGCCCGGTCGCGCGGATCTCGCTGGCCATCAGCCAGGCATGTTCGCGCGCGAGTTCCAGCGCGGCGTCGGCATCGCGCCGGTACAGCGCATCGAAGCCCTCCAGCGGCGGCAGCTTGCTGTAGCCGTCGCGGAAGCGCTGCACGCGCCCGCCTTCCTGGTCCACGCACAGCAGCATCGGCCGCGGCGCGGCTTCGCGGATCGACTGGGTGAGCTCCATCACCTGCGCCTTCGAGGCAAAATTGCGCAGGAACAGGATCACCCCGGCGCAGGCGTCGTGCTGCAGCCAATCGCGTTCGCGCGCGGTGAGTTCGTGTCCGGAGACGCCGATGACCAACATCAGTCTGCTTCCTTCAGATCGAGGGCAAGGCGCTCTTCCTCTCGCCATTGCGAATACGGGCGCGAGGCAAGCGCCAGATTGTAGTAGCGCTGGGCATGGGTCGCTTCCGCGCCGATCCACGCGGGCGTGGCGAATGGTTCATCGACGCTGCCCAGCTCGATTTCGGCGACCACCAGCGCGGCGTTGTCGCCCAGGAATTCGTCGACCTCCCACAGGTGGCCGGCGTGTTGCACGTAATGCCGCCGTTTGTCGATCGTGCCGCCCACGCACAGCGCGAGCAACGCGCGCGCATCGGCGACGGGGATCGCGTAATCGAATTCCTGGCGGCTGGGCCCGGCCTCGCGCGACTTGATGTTGAGGAAAGCGGCGTCGCCCTCGATGCGCACCCGCACCGAGGTCTGCATCGCCCCGGAATCGACGATGGCGAGGTCGTTGAGGTAGCCCTGCGCCATCGGCACCACCTTGTGCGCGGCATCCCGCCAGCCATCGCCGGCCACCAGGAACTTGCGTTCGATCTCGATGCCCATCGCGGGTGCCCGCCCTCAGCGCTTCTTCGGCGGATCGAACACGGCGATCGATTCGACATGCGCGGTATGCGGGAACATGTCCATCACCCCGGCCTCGCGCAGGGTCCAGCCGGCATCGTTGACCAGGAAGCCGGCATCGCGGGCCAGCGAGCCCGGATGGCAGCTCACGTAGACGATGCGCTTCAGGCCCTTCAGCGGCAGCTGCTTGAGCACTTCGATCGCGCCGGAGCGCGCCGGATCCAGCAGCAGCTTGTCGAACCCGGCCTTCAGCCACGGCTGCGCCGCCAGGTCCTGCACCAGGTCGGCTGCATGGAACGTCGCGTTGCCCAAGCCGTTATGCGCGGCGTTCGCGCGTGCACGCTGCACCAGCCCGGCATCGCCTTCCACGCCGACCACTTCGCCATCGCCCGCTGCGCGCGCCAGCGGCAGGGTGAAGTTGCCCAGGCCGCAGAACAGATCCAGCACGCGCTCGCCCGGCTGCACGTCCAGCAACTCCAGCGCGCGGGCGATCATCGCCTCGTTGAGCTTGGCGTTGACCTGGATGAAGTCCAGCGGGCGGAACATCAGTTCGATGTCCCACTGCGGCAGCCGGAACGACAACTGCGGCGCATCGCCGGTGAGCGGGTGCACGGAGTCGATGCCGCCCGGCTGCAGGAAGATCGAAAAGCCTTCGGCTTCAGCGAAGGCCGCGAGCTTCGCCTTGTCGGCATCGGAGAGTGGCTGCAGGTGGCGGAACACAAGCGCGATTTGTGCATCGCCGGCGATGAACTCGATCTGCGGGATGTCGCGGCGCGCGTCCAGGCCATCGACCAGTGCGCCCAGCGCCGCGACCTTGAAGCCGAGCTGCGGGACCACGACATGGCATTCGCCGATGTCGGCCACGAAGCGCGGATCCTGCTCGCGGAACCCGACCAGGGTCTTGTCCTTCTTCTCGACCCGGCGCACCGAGAAGCGACCCTTCCGGCGATAGCCCCAGCTGTCCCCGCGCAATGGTGGCAGCACGCTTTGCGGCGAAACATGGCCGATGCGCTGCAGGTTCTCCAGCAGGACCCGCTGCTTGGACTCGATCTGCCGCTCTTCCGCGAAGTGCTGCAGCACGCAGCCGCCGCAAGTGCCGAAGTGCGGGCAGCGCGGCTCCACGCGATCCGGCGAGGCTTCGATGACCTCCAGCGTCTTCGCCTCGTCGAAATGCCGCGAGCGAGCAGTCTGCTGCACGCTCACCGTCTCGCCCGGAAGCGCGCCGGACACGAACACGGCCTTGCCGGCATTCGCGTGGCCCTCGGGCCAGCGGGCGACGCCACGGCCATCCAGGCTGAGATCGACGATGGAAACGGTCTTGGGGGTCTGGTCGAGGCGAGCCACGGAATCAGTCAATGGTGATGGCCCGCCATTGTCGCACCCTGCAAATGCAAACGGCCCGCCGAAGCGGGCCGTTGCCGGGAAACAGGCTTACTTCTGCTTCCAGCCGCCGCCGCTCTGGTACCACCAGCCACTGCGGGCGCTGTCCACCCATTGCTTGGCGAATACGTCGCGGATCTGGCTCTCCCACTCCGGATGGCCGTTGGCCACCGCGACTTCGCGATAGACCGCCTTGCGGTCGCGGTTGTCGTCGGCGACCGCAGCGTTCATCGCCACCCGGTCCTTCAGCTCCAGCTTGCCGGCGTCGCGTACGCTGATCAGGCCGTCGCTGGTGAAGCCGAGCGCGCCGCTGTCGAAGCCCGCGCGCAGGGTGCTGTTGAAGCGCGCTTCCATGCGCGCCTGGATGGCCTGGATCGCCGGCGTCTTGATGCTGATGTCGGGCGCCGACTGCGCGTGCGCGCTGCCGATGCCGATCAGCATCCACGGGTCGAAATCGAAGCGGCGCTGCAGCATGGCCATGCCGCCACCGCCGTCCTTCGAGGAATCCTTGCGGCTCTCATCCTGCATGTTGACCTTGTCGGCCTCGTCGATCACCTTCTCGACGAACTCGCGCGCCGCTTCCTTGGCCTCGGCCGCCGGGAAGTACACATTGATGGTCACGCAGGCGGTGAGCAGCAACGCCCCCACGACCGGTATTCCGAAAACCTGTTTCATTGCAAAGCTCCTGTTGGATCTGGCATCGCGGATCATTCGAACACCGGCTTCACTTCGCCCGTCCCGACCGCCGTCAACCGCTCCACCAGGGTGGGCCAATCCACCTGCCGGTTGAAGCCGACCACGCCCAGGCGCGGGATGCCGGCGCCTTCCACGATAGTAAAGGCGTTGTTGGCTGAATGCAGGCCGGACATCGCGCAGACCTCGTTCACCAGCCGGCAGCCGATGCCGATCCTGCGGTAGCCGAAATCGTCGAACAGGCCGATCAGCTGGCCTTGCAGGCTGCTCACGAAGCTGGCGTCACCGACGCTGCTGATCTCCTGCACCGCGCGCTGGCTGATCCGCTGCGCCACGCCGGGGCGGGCATCGGTGATGAAGCGCGCATCGAACGCGACCGGCGTCCAGTCCACCAGGCGCAGGCCGGTGATGCGTCCGTCGATGCGGCCGGTGATGCTGCCGAAGCCGAGCACTTCGGTCAGCGGCAGCAGGTCGAGATCATCCAGCGCGATGTCCGCGCTCAGGCTGGGCGCGCTACCGAACGGGCGTTCCAGCGCCAGCGAGCTGAAAGCGACCTCGCCGTCGAACAACTGCATCGACAGGCCTCCGTCGAAATCGATGCGCTCATTCGCATAGCGCGCATTCGGGATGGTCCCGCTCAGCCGGCCCTGGAACGCCGGCAGTCCGAGCGCTTCGGACACCCGGCCGAAATCGATGTCGTCCAGCACCAGCGCGAAGCGGATGTCGGCACCGGCCTCGCCCTGCGGCGGGCGGATGGTGAGGTCGCGGAAGGTCATGCGTCCGCCGAGCAGCGGCACCACGGCGTCCTCGCGGAAGCGCAGCAGGCCGTCGGCGCTCGCGAACGGCAGGCGCGCGGCATCGAACTCCAGGCCGTACAGCTTGCCGCTGTTCCAGCGCAGCTCGCTTTGCACCGGCGCGCCGGCCGAATAGCGCACGTCGCCCTGCAGGCCATCGAACACGAAGCGTTCCTCCGGATCGCGCAGGTCCACGCCATCCAGCGACGCATCGGCGACCTGCAGCAACCCGTCGCGCACCTGCACGCGCAGGTCCATCGCACCATGCAGGTCGACGCCGCCCATCCCGAACAGGCCCAGCCAGCCGGACAGGTAGCGTTGCCGCAGCGGCGCCATGTCGCCGCTGTGCACGCCGAGGTCGAGCGCCTGCAGGCTGGCATCGGTGGCGAAGCGGGCACTGCCCACGGCGGCGAGCGCATCGCCGTCGCGCCATTCGATGCGCGGCAGTTCCCAGCCTGCACCCGCGTGCTGCGTGGCATCGATGCGCAGGCCCACCGGCGAGGCCGGCAACGCGACATAGGTGTTGCCGGCCAGGAACTCGCCGCCCCGCAGTTCGCCATCCACCGCCAGCAACGACAGCGCCGGCGTTGTGCGGTAGTCGATCGCGAAACGGCCGCCGAGCTTTTCGCCGGCGATGGAAGCGTCGGCGGTTTCCAGCCCGATCCCGCGCAACGCGAGCGGACCCGAAATGCGCAGCGGGCGGCCGGCAGCAGCGTCGATGTCCAGCCGCGCATCCAGCTCGCCTGACGTGAAGCGCGCCTCCGGCCACGCCTTGGCCAGCAGCGCCTGCGCCCATTGCGCGGGCACGCGGGTGAGGTCGATCGTTGTCAGGTCCGGCGAAGCGGCATCGCGATCCAGCGCGATCCGCGCCTTGCCCTGCCCCAGCGAGGCATGGGTAGTCGCGGCATCAAGACGCACCGCCAGTTGCAGGGGTGCCGAGCGTCCGGAGCGCAACGCGCCCTCGCAACGCCAGCCGTCCTCGCCGTCGCGTTGCAGCGGGCAGCGCCAGTGGAGGTCGCGATAGCGGTAGCCGAGGTCGGGCGCATCGACGCGACCGGCCCACAGTTGCAGCTCGCCGGTGGAGGCACCCGCCGGCCAGTCCACCCGCACCCGCACCTGCTCGAGGGTCGCCACCGGGGTCACCACCCGGTCGATCCGCGCCTGCATGCCGCGCGCATCCGCCGGCGCCGCGCTCAGCGCGGCCAGCAGGGCCAGGGTTGCGGCTATGATCGGTCGCGGCATCCCGGCAGCATACAAACCCCGGATCGCGAAACCATGAATCCCAGCCCGACTGCGTTGCCGCGCCTGCTGCTGGTCGAAGACGACCCGGTCAGCGCGGCGTTCCTGCGCGAAGCCGCGGCCGCGTTGCCGGCGCTGGTCGACGTCGCCGGCACGGTTGCCGAGGCCCTGTCCGCGGCCTCGATCCAGTGCCACGACCTGTACCTGATAGACGCCAACCTGCCTGACGGGCGCGGCGAGACCCTGCTGCAGGATTTGCGCGGGCGTGCGCCCGCGGCGCCGGCGCTGGCGCACACCGCCGCGCGCGACGCCCCCATGCGCGAACGCCTGCTGGCCGCGGGCTTCGTCGAAGTGCTGTGCAAGCCGCTGGCGGTGACCGAGCTGCATGCGGCGCTGCGCCGCCACCTCGAGCTGCCGCCACCGGCCTGCGGCAAGCAGCCGAACTGGGACGACGCCGCCGCGCTGCGCGCCGTCGGCGGCCAGCAGGCGCATGTGGAGGCCCTGCGCGGCCTGTTCCTCCGGGAACTGCCCGGCCAGCGCCAGCGCATCGAGGCCGCGGCGGCCTGCGGCGACGAGGAGGCGATCCGGGCAGAACTGCATCGGCTGGCCGCCAGTTGCGGCTTCGTCGGTGCGGCGAGGTTGGCGGACGCGGTGCGCGAACTGCAGGCGGCGCCGCGGGATGCGCGAGCCTTGCTGCGGTTCGGTCTCACCGCCAGCGACTTGCCTGGAGAAAAGGGGCCAGAGTGAAGTTTCCCGTTCGGCATCCTGGGCGTACGGGAGGCGCTCGATGGGAAATTCACTCTGGCCCCTTTTCTCCCGGTTCCGCTGCCGGCCCCACTCGGCCCAGTCGCCCCAGTGCGCCCAGCATCTCCCAGGACTTCAAGCCGCGCCCACCGAGGGTGTGCAGCAGGATCGCGCGCAGCGGCAGGCGCAGGCTGGCGAGGACGTCGCGTTGCGGCATGGCGTCTGCCGCCAGTGCAAGCAGCGCCTCGCCCATCGCCGATTCGCGGCGTGCATCGTTGCGTTCGCCCAGCACCCGGCGCGGCCCGTGCTCCGGATCCAGCGTGTAGCGCGCGGCCGGATCCACCGCGCGCCCGTCGCCATCGATGTCGAAGGCGAAGCCGAAGCCCAGCGCCTCCAGCAGGTCGCGCTCGAAGCGGCGCAGGGTCCAGGCCAGCGCCTCGCCCTCGCGCAGGCGTTCGCGCGCCAGCCCGTAGGCGGCATGCAGGTCGGGCTGCGGGTCCTGCCGCGGGGCCAGCCGCAGGCACAGTTCATTGATGTAGAACGCGGCCATCACCGCATCGCCCTGCAGCAACGGGGCGGCATCGGTCGCTTCGGCGGTCGCGAGTTGCGCGAGTTCGCCGCGTTGCACTGCATCGAAGCGGATCGACTGCAGCGGCTGCAGCGCGGCGCGCAGCACGTGGCGCTTCGCGCCCTGCACGCCACGCGCCACCAGGCCCACGCGGCCATGTTCGGCGCTCAGCACCTCGACCAGCAGGCTGGTCTCGCGCCATGGGCGCGCGTGCAGGACGAAGGCGGGTTCGGCGGTGTAGCGCATGCCCTAGCGCCTCCACGTGGCCGAAGCGCAGGGGGAGGTTGGAACGGGGTGCTTTTCCATCGTAGACAAGTGCTACCCCTCCCCGGCCCTCCCCTGCTTCGCAAGGGCGGGAAAAAGCCTCGTCAGTCGTGGTAGCCCAGCGAGCGCAGTGCGGCTTCGTCGTCGCTCCAGCCCTCGCGCACGCGCACCCAGGTCTGCAGGAACACCTTGCTGCCGAACAGGTGCTCCATCTGCTGGCGCGCGCGGCTGCCGATCTCGCGCAGGCGCTCGCCGCCCTTTCCGATCACGATCGCCTTCTGGCCGTCGCGTTCGACCCAGACCACCGCATCGATGCGGTAGATCGGCTGGCGGCCGGTCAGGTCTTCCTCGAATTTCTCGACCTCGACCGTGGTCGCGTACGGCAGTTCCTCGCCGAGCTGGCGCATCAGCTGCTCGCGCACCAGTTCGCCGGCCAGGAAGCGCTGGCTCTTGTCGGTGATCTCGTCCTCGGCATACATCGGCGGCGCTTCCGGCACCAGCGCCAGCAGCGTTTCGACCAGCGACTCCAGGCCCTTGCGCTTGAGCGCAGACAGCGGGTGCACGGCGGCGAAATCGCGGCCATCGCTGACCTTGGCGATGAACGGCAGCAGCGCCCCCTTGTCCTTGACCTTGTCGACCTGGTTCACCACCAGCACCACCGGCATGCCGGCCGCGTGCAGGGCGTCGTAGGCCAGTCCGTCCTCGGCATCCCAGCGCCCGGCCTCGACCACCAGCACCGCCGCATCCACCCCTTCCAGGGCGCCGCGGGCGGCACGGTTCATCATCCGGTTCATCGCCTTGCCCGAGCGCTTGCCCTGTTCGCCGTGGATGCCGGGCGTGTCCACCAGCTGCAGCTGGCCGCCGGGGAAGGTGGCGATGCCAAGCAGCCGGTGGCGCGTGGTCTGCGGCCGGTTGGAGGTGATGCTGATCTTGGCCCCGACCAGCGCGTTGACCAGGGTCGACTTGCCGACGTTCGGGCGGCCGATCACCGCCACCGCCCCGCTACGCTGCTTTTCGTTGCTCATGCTTCGATGATCCGTAACGCGGCATCCGCCGCCTGTTGTTCGGCGGCACGGCGCGAACTGCCCTCGCCCTCGCTGTGCACCGAGGGTTCGCGCAGCGTGCAGCCCACCCGGAACGTGCGTGCGTGGTCGTCGCCGCCCTCTTCCAGCAGGGCGTATTGCGGCAGCGGCTTGCCGCGCGCCTGCACCCATTCCTGCAGCCGTGTCTTCGCGTCCTTGCCGACCTTGTTCGGCGGCGGCAGCGCGGCGATCAAGGGCTCGAACCACGGCAGCACCGCCGCGCGGCAGGCCTCGAAGCCGGCGTCCAGGTGGATCGCGGCGACCAGCGCCTCCAGCGCGTCGGCCAGGATCGAATCGCGGCGATGGCCGCCGGTCTTGAGTTCGCCGGGGCCGAGCACGAGGCTGTCGCCAAGGTCGAGCCCGCGGGCGATCGCGGCCAGCGCGGATTCCCTCACCAGTTCGGCGCGCGCACGCGTCAGCGCGCCCTCGTCGGCCTTCGGCCAGTACCGGTAAAGCGCCTCGGCGACGAACTGGTTGACCAGCGCGTCGCCGAGGAACTCCAGGCGTTCGTTGTGCGGGCTGCCGGCGCTGCGATGGGTCAGCGCCTGCCGCAGCAGGCCCGGGTCGGTGAAGTCATGGCCGGCGAACGTGTCGATGCGGTCAGGGCGCGGCGCCACGCCTCACTTCCTGTTGCGCATTGAACTTGCCGACGACGTCGAGGTTGGCGAACAGGACCTCGCGTCGCTCGTAGGCCACCGTGAGGTTGTAGCCGGCATCGGTGGATTCGATCTTCAGCATCTCCGGCTTGACGATGGAGACGTAGTCGATCGTCATGTGCCGGGTGAACATCGCGCGGATCTTGTCCTTCGGGGCGGTGGCCGCGCCTTCCTCCTTGGCGATGCTGGCGAGCGCCTTCTCGACCGAATAGAACTCGATGTACATCGGCACGATCTTCATGCCGCAGTAAATGAAGAACATGACCACCGACAGGGTGATCAGGAATCCGAGCATGGTCATGCCGCTTTGCTTGCGATTCTTCATGTTCCCTCTCCGTGGTTATGGAATTTTGGTGCCGATCCTCGAGGCATCGACCTTGCGCGCGGAACTCCAGTCGAAGTTCATCCAGACCAGGAACGCCTTGCCGCGCAGGTTCGCCTCCGGCAACACGCCCCAGAACCGGCTGTCCTCGCTGTTGTCGCGATTGTCGCCCATGACGAAATAATGCCCCGCCGGCACCTTCCAGTCACCTTCGCCCTGTCCCTGCGGGATGAACGGCAGATCCTGGCGCTCGAGGACAAAGTGCGGACGCCCGGGCAAGCCCTCGGTCAGCTTGGATGCTCCGGTCTCGCGCGCGCCCTGGCCAACGCCTTCGTACAGGCCCTCGGCGCGGTACGGCAGCTCGCGGCCGTTCACCGTCACCTTGTTGTCGTGGTAGCCGATGGTGTCCCCCGGCAACCCGACCACCCGCTTGATCCAGTCCTCGCGAGGGTGGTGCGGCGGCCGGAACACGGCCACGTCGCCGCGCTGCGGCTCGCCGTTGTCCAGGAACTTCTTGTTGGTGATCGGCCAGCGCAGGCCGTAGGCGAACTTGTTGACCAGGATGAAATCGCCGATCAGCAGGGTCGGCATCATCGAGCTGGACGGGATCCGGAACGGCTCCGCGACGAAGCTGCGCAGGCCCAGCACCAGCGCCAGGATCGGGAAGAAGGCCTTGGCGTAGTCGACCACCACCGGCTCCTTCGCCTCCTCCAGCACCCCGGCGGCGGCGGCCCGGCGCTTGGCCAGGAACAGCTTGTCCAGCAGCCAGACGAGGCCGGTCAGGGCGGTCAGCGAGACCAGGATCGTTTCGAACCACACCATCATGCCGCGTTCTCCGGGAGTTGCATCGCGCTCACTTGTTGTCCATCTGCAGCACGGCGAGGAAGGCTTCCTGCGGGATTTCCACGCTTCCCACCTGCTTCATCCGCTTCTTGCCCGCCTTCTGCTTCTCCAGCAGCTTCTTCTTGCGCGTCGCATCGCCACCGTAGCACTTGGCCAGCACGTTCTTGCGCATCGCCTTGACCGTGGTGCGGGCGATGATCTGCGCGCCGATCGCGGCCTGGATGGCCACGTCGAACATCTGCCGCGGGATCAGCTCCTTCATCTTCTCGGTCAGCTCGCGGCCGCGGCGGTCGGCGTGGCTGCGGTGGACGATGATGCTCAGCGCGTCCACCTTGTCGCCGTTGATCAGGGTGTCCACCCGCACGAACGGGCCGGCCTCGAAGCGCAGGAAGTGGTAGTCCAGCGAGGCATAGCCGCGGCTCACCGACTTCAGCTTGTCGAAGAAGTCCAGCACCACCTCGGCCATCGGCAGTTCGTAGCTGACCTGCACCTGGCTTGCCATGTAGGTGATGCCGACCTGCACGCCGCGCTTTTCCTCGCACAGCTTGATCACGTTGCCGATGTAGTCGGGCGGGGTCAGGATGTTGGCGCGGATGATCGGCTCGCGGATCTCCTCCACCTGGTTGATCGGCGGCAGCTTGGCCGGGTTGTCCATCGACACGATGCCGCCATCGGTCTTCAGGACTTCGTAGACCACGGTCGGCGCGGTGCTGATCAGGTTGAGGTCGTACTCGCGTTCCAGCCGCTCCTGCACGATCTCCATGTGCAGCATGCCGAGGAAGCCGCAGCGGAAGCCGAAGCCCATCGCCTCCGAGCTTTCCGGCTCGAAGCGCAGCGCGGCGTCGTTCAGGCGCAGCTTGTCCAGCGCCTCGCGCAGGTCCGGGTAGTCCTCGGCATCGACCGGGAACAGGCCGGCGAACACGCGCGGCTGCATTTCCTGGAAGCCCGGCAGCGGGCCCGGGGCCGGATCGCCCGCCAGGGTCAGGGTGTCGCCCACCGGCGCGCCGTGCACGTCCTTGATCGAGGCGTGCACCCAGCCCACCTCGCCGGCGCCGAGCTTCGCCAGTTCCTTGCGCTTGGGGGTGAACACGCCGACCTTGTCGACCTGGTGGGTGCGCCCGGTGGACATCACCAGCAGCTTGTCGCCGGGCTTGATCTCGCCCTGCATGACGCGCACCAGGCTGACCACGCCCAGGTAGTTGTCGAACCACGAGTCGATGATCAGCGCCTGCAGCTTGTCGGTGTCGCGCGGCTGCGGCGGCGGGATGCGCTGGACGATCGCTTCCAGCACGTCGCCGACGTTCAGGCCGGTCTTGGCGCTGATGGCGACCGCGTCGGCGGCATCGATGCCGATCACCGCCTCGATCTCTTCCTTGACCTTGTCGATGTCGGCGGTCGGCAGGTCGATCTTGTTCAGCACCGGCACCACTTCCAGGCCCTGCTCCACCGCGGTGTAGCAGTTGGCGACCGATTGCGCCTCCACGCCCTGCGCGGCATCGACCACCAGCAGCGCGCCTTCGCAGGCCGCCAGCGAGCGCGAAACTTCGTAGCTGAAGTCCACGTGGCCTGGGGTGTCGATGAAGTTCAGCTGGTAGGTCTTGCCATCCTTCGCGGTGTACGGCAGCGAGACCGACTGCGCCTTGATGGTGATCCCGCGCTCGCGCTCGATCGGGTTGGAGTCGAGTACCTGCGCCTCCATCTCGCGGTCCTGCAGGCCGCCGCAGAGCTGGATGATGCGATCGGCCAGGGTCGACTTGCCATGGTCGACGTGGGCGATGATCGAGAAGTTGCGGATGAACCGCATGGCGTCGTGCTGCATGGACAGGGGGCTGCTTCTGGCGGCGACGGCAGCGAGGTCGCAGCCGGCTGCACTGCTAAGTGCGGGGGTAAACGCGGCATTATCGCACAGCCCCGCCCGCGCCCCGTGGGGCGCAGGCGCCGCCAGGCTCACTCCCCGGCCGGATTGACGGTGATGTACTGGGTCCCGCCGCCGCGCCGGACCAGCAGCATCACCGCCTGCCCGGCCTTCAGCCCGCGCAGCTGCGCATTGAGCGCGCCGGCGCTGCCGACGTCGTTGCGGCCCACCGCCAGCACCACGTCGCCGGGGCGCAGCCCGGCTTCGCGCGCGGCCAGCCCCTCGACCCGCGCGACCAGTACGCCCTCGCCCGGCTGCAGGCCCAGGCGGCTGCGCTGCTGCGCATCCATGTCCTCGCCGACGATGCCCAGCGGATTCGCCAGCGCCGCGGCGGCCGGCGGCTGGCCGGGCTCACGGCCGGCGTCTTCGCCCGCGCCTGCCACGCGTTCGTCGAGGGTGTTGAGGGTCGCGGTGACGGTGCGCGGCTTGCCGTCGCGGACCAGTTCCACCGTCACCCGGGTGCCCGGCGCCATCGCGCCGACGATCGGCGGCAGGTCGCTGGACTCCTGGATGGCTTGTCCGTTGACGCTGCGGATCACGTCCTGGCGCAGGATCCCCGCGCGCGCCGCCGGGCTTCCCGGCTGCACGTCGGCGACCAGCGCGCCGTTGCCGTCGGCGATGCCGAGCAGCTTGGCCTGGTCGCGGTCCATTGCCTGGATCACCACGCCCAGTTGCCCGCGGGTCACCTTGCCGGTGGCCTTGAGCTGCTGCACCGCGTTCATCGCCACGTCGATCGGAATGGCGAAGCTCACGCCCATGTAGCCACCGGAATTGCTGAAGATCTGCGAGTTGATGCCGACCACCTGGCCGCGGGTGTCCAGCAGCGGGCCGCCGGAGTTGCCGCGGTTGATCGCCACGTCGGTCTGGATGAACGGCACGTAGCGCTGGTTCGCATAGGGATTGGCGCGGCCGACCGCGCTGACGATGCCGGCTGTCACGGAGTGATCGAGGCCGAACGGCGAACCGATCGCGACCACCCACTGGCCCGACTTCAGCGCCTTGGAATCACCGATGCGCAGGGTGGGCAGGCCCGTCGCGGCGATCTTCAGCAGGGCCACGTCCGACTGCTCGTCGCTGCCGACCACCCTGGCCACGAACTCACGGCGGTCGGACAGCTTGATCCGCACGGTGTCCGCGCCCTCGACCACGTGGTGGTTGGTCAGCACGTAGCCGTCGGCGGAAATGATGAAGCCGGTGCCCTGGGAGACCCCGCGCGGACGTGCGCCGGGCATGCCGGGGGCGCCCGGCATCGGCATGCCATCGGGGCCGAAGAAGCGCCGGAAGAATTCCGGGATCTCTTCATCGCCGGGCTGCTGCGGCTGCGCCCGCTGGGCGTCGGCGGCACGCGGCTTTCCGCCCACTTCGGCCTGGATGCTGACCACCGCCGGGCCGACCTGGTCGACCAGGCGGGTGAAGTCCGGCAGCCCGACCACCAGCTCCGGCGCCGGCGCGGTTGCCTGCGCCTGTTGCGCGTGCGCGGACGAATACCAGCCGGCGCCACTGCCGATGGCCAGGGCCAGCGCGGCGGACAGCAGCAGCATCGAAGGACGCCGGGGACGAGGGACGCAGACGGGGGTGGGAACGGACATCGTGGACGAATCCTCGGTCGCGGTGGTGGTGGTTCGGGCGGTGGATGGAACTGGAATCAGGAAGCTGTGCCGGGGGCCGCTCAAGGCTGCGGTTCGGCGGCGGGCGACGGCGCGGGGACCGCCTCGCGGTCGTCGCCGCCGGCATTGCCGTCTGCCACCGGTGGCAAGTCGCCGATGCCGGACTGGGCCTGGAACGGGTTGTAGCCGACCGCGCCGCGCGCGTGTTCGCCGAAACCCACGGCGAGCCCTCCGCTGGCGTATTGCGGCAGCACCGAACGCGGCCACGGCCGGGTCACGATGTCGGGCTGCGGGATGCCGGTGCCGAGCATGCCATCGACCACTGCAACCTGCGCCTGCGCCGTCTCCCTGCGCACCGGCGCACGGGACGCGGGCGCCGCGGTTCGCGGCTGTCCAGGGCTGCGGCTGCGCGCCAGCCGCGGGGCGGCTGCGGCCACCACGGTGGCAGCCGCCATCGCCTCGGTGGAGCTGCCGGCGTCGACCACCGTGCGTGCGTCCGCTGCCGGCGGCGCGGGCGGCGTCATTGCAGGTGCTGACGCCAGCGGCACCGGTTGCGCCACCGCCGGTGCCTCCGGCAGCGGCTGCCGCGCCATCAACGCGACCACCGCCAGCGACGCCGCCAGCGCCGCCGCACCACCGCCCCAACGCAGCCATCCAGATGCCTGCCCGCGGCCTGCCTGCGGTGGCGCGGTGGTCGCCGCCCCGGCGTGCAGCGCCGCGCCCACCCGCAACGCGAAATCGGCGGGCAGGCGTTGCGCCGGGGCGAGCCCGCGCATCACCTCGCCGGCAAGGCGCCAGCGCTGCCAGCATTCGGCGAGTGGCGCGTCGTGCTGCAGGCGGCGCAGCAGGAAGCGGGTCTGGTCCGCCGGCAACGCACCATCCATCAACGCGGACAGCTGTTCGCGGCTGCTGAGCTGGGTCAGGTCGTTGGCGACGGCTTCGGGATTCATGCCTGCGGCCTCGGTATCGGTGGCGTTCATGCGTGCGAGCGTTTCGGCAGGTGGTCGTCGTGGTCGAGCAGCGGCTTCATGCGCGCATCGATCGCCTCGCGGGCGCGGAAGATGCGCGAACGCACGGTCCCGACCGGGCAGTCCATGCGCTCGGCGATCTCCTCGTAGCTCATGCCTTCCACTTCGCGGAAGGTGATCGCGTCGCGCAGCTCGGGCGGCAGTCCTTCGACCGCGCGCAGCACCGTTTGTTCAAGCTGCTGGCGCATCAGCTCGCGTTCCGGGGTGTCGTTGTCGCGCAGGCGCAGGCCGGATTCGAACTGCTCGGCGTCCTCCAGCTCGATGTCGTCGCCCGGCGGCTTGCGCCTGTTGGCGACCAGGTGGTTCTTCGCGGTGTTGACCGCGATCCGGTGCAGCCAGGTGGAGAACTGGGCATCGCCGCGGAAGCCGCCGATCGCCCGGTAGGCGCGGATGAAGGTGTCCTGCGCCACGTCCTGCACTTCCGCCCAGTCGTGGATGTAGCGCGAAATCAGCGCACCGACGCGATGCTGGTACTTGCGCACCAGCAAGTCGAAGGCAGCGCTGTCCCCGCGCTGCACGCGGGCGACGAGATCCTGGTCAAGCGCTTGCGACACGTCATCCTCGGCCATTGCGCCGGTGCCTCGCGAGTGGGCCCGTGCGTCCGGACCCTGTGACATTGGTGGCCGTGGAAAGTTCCCGCGGGGGCGGCGGCGGGCGTTTTTTGAGTGGTATTCAAATCGACCCGGGATAGGATACGGCCCTACCCATACTGCTTCGGATGGTACGCGCATGGCCGCCACCCACACCGCGCCCGGCTTCGATGGACTGCGTTTCTCCCACTGGCAGGTCGAGCGCCGCGACGACGGCGTGCTGGTGCTGTCGTTCGACCGCGCCGAATCGAGCGTGAACACCTTCAGCCAGGACGTGCTGCTGGAGCTGGGTGCCTTGCTGGAACGGATCGCGATGGAGCCGCCGAAGGGGTTGCTGGTGCGCTCGGCGAAGGCCGCGTTCGCCGCCGGCGCCGACCTCAAGTCGCTGCAGGCGCTCGACGCACGCGGCCAGGTCGACGATTTCATCCAGCTCGGCCAACAGGTGTTCCAGCGCATCGCCGAACTGCCCTGCCCCACGGTGGCCGCGATCCACGGCTTCTGCATGGGCGGCGGCACCGAGATCGCGCTGGCCTGCCGCTACCGGATCGCCGCCAGCGACGCCCGCATCGGCCTGCCCGAGATCAAGCTCGGCATCTTCCCCGGCTGGGGCGGCAGCGCACGCTTGCCGCGGCTGGTCGGCGCGCCGGCCGCGTTCGACATGATGCTGACCGGCCGCACGCTGTCGGCGTCCGCCGCACGCGGGATCGGCCTGGTCGACAAGGTGGTGGAGCCGGCGCACCTGCAGGATGCCGCGCTGGAGCTGCTCAAGCGCCGGCTGCAGCGCCCGTTCAAGCAGCGCGCCACGGGCTGGGCGAGCAACACCTGGCTGGCGCGCAAGATCCTGTCGCCGATGCTGGTCAAGCAGGTCGCGCGCAAGGCACCGAAGGCGCACTACCCGGCGCCGTATGCGCTGATCTCGGCGTGGGAGCGCAGCGGCGGCGCCGGCATCCGCGGCCGGATCGCGGCGGAGAAGCGGGCGGTGGTGAAACTGGCCGCCACCCCGACCGCGCGCAACCTGATCCGGGTGTTCTTCCTGATGGAGCGGCTGAAGGCGGTGGGCGGCAAGGACTCCGGCATCCGCAAGGTGCACGTGGTCGGCGCCGGCGTGATGGGCGGCGATATCGCCGCGTGGAGCGCCTACAAGGGCTTCGAGGTCACCCTGCAGGACCGCGAGCAGCGCTTCATCGACGGCGCCCTCGCCCGCGCCCAGGAACTGTTCGCCAAGCGGGTCAAGGATGATGCGAAGCGCCCGGCCGTGGCCGCACGTTTGCAGGGTGACCTTGCCGGCGACGGCGTCGCCGATGCCGACCTGGTCATCGAGGCGATCATCGAGAACCCGGACGCCAAGCGCGCGCTGTATGCCGCGGTGGAGCCGCGCCTGGAGGCGGATGCATTGCTCACCACCAACACCTCGTCGATCCCGCTCGACGAACTGCGCGGCCACATCACGCGCCCGGCGCAGTTCGCCGGCCTGCACTACTTCAACCCGGTGGCGCTGATGCCGTTGGTGGAGATCATCCACCACGACCAGATGGCGGCGGAAACCCAGCAGCGCCTGGCCGCATTCTGCAAGGCGCTGGACAAGCTGCCGGTGCCGGTTGCCGGCACCCCCGGCTTCCTGGTCAACCGGGTACTGTTCCCGTACATGCTGGAAGCGATGACCGCGTATGCCGAGGGCATCCCCGGCCCTGCGATCGACAAGGTCGCGGTGAAGTTCGGGATGCCGATGGGGCCGATCGAACTGATCGACACCGTCGGCCTCGACGTCGCTGCCGGCGTTGGCGGCGAACTGGCCCCGTTCCTGGGCCTGCCGATCCCGGCCGCGCTGCAGGCGCCGCCGGAAGCCGGCAAGCGCGGCAAGAAGGACGGCCAGGGCGTGTACGCCTGGGAGAACGGCAAGCCGAAGAAGCCGGAACTGGCGAAGGACTACAAGGCACCCGAAGACCTCGAGGACCGCCTGCTGCTGCCGCTGCTGAACGAAGCGGTGGCCTGCCTGCACGATGGCGTGGTCGCCGATGCCGAACTGCTGGATGCCGGGGTGATCTTCGGTACCGGCTTCGCGCCGTTCCGCGGCGGCCCGATCCAGCACATCCGCGACACCGGCGCCGAGGTGCTGCTGGCGCGGCTCAAGGCGCTGCAGGCAAAGCACGGCGACCGCTTCGCACCGCGTGCGGGCTGGGATTCCCCGCTGCTGCGCGCGGACGCCGTGGCGATCGCCTGATGCGAAGAAGCCCGGCGATGCCGGGCTTCGGTCGATTCGACGGCGGCGGCATCCGCCTACATGGTCTGGGTGGGCTGCTCGGCATTGAGGGTGCCGGCCAGCACGGTCTCGATCTTGCCTTTCACCGCATCGCCCTCGGCGGTGTCGGCGAACTGCACGCCGATCCCCGCCGGGCGGTTGCCCTGTGCACCGGTCGGGGTGACCCAGCAGACCTTGCCGGCGACCGGCAGGCGCTCGGATGAATCCGGCAGGATCAGCAGCAGGAACACCTCGTCGCCGATGAAGTAGCGGCGCGGCGTCGGCACGAAGATGCCGCCGTTGCGGATGTACGGCATGTAGGCGTTGTACAGCGCGGCCTTGTCCTTCACCGCCAGTGACAGGATGCCCTGCCGCGCGCCGCCTGCACTGCTCATGCGTACGTCCCCTTCATGCGCACCACCCGAGTAATGTTTCAGTGACCGCCAGGTCGGCGCGCACCGTGCTGCGCAGCAGGTCGCGGGTCCGGTTGGCGGCATCGAAACGCGCGGCCAGCGTGCGGGTTCGCGCCGGATCGGTCAAGCCCGCGGCCTCCTGCAGGGCCAGCTCCGCCAGGTGGCGCAGGCGCTCGTCGGCGCGGCCGTCGGCCACCCAGCGTTGCGCCACCTCCGCCGGCGCGGCCTGCCCGCGCTGCAGCACCTGCAGGTCCTGGGCGACCGCACGGCGCAGCGCCAGGCCGTCGCCGGAGGCCCAGGCATCGGCCAGCCCCGGATGCCCGCGTGCCGCATCCAGCGCTTCGCGCGCAAGCTCGCCGCGGTGCCCGCGCGTGGCCAGCCATTGCAGGGCCTCGTCCGCCGGCGGCAGCCGCAGCTCCAGGCGCTGGCAACGGCTGCGGATGGTCGCCGGCAGCCGCGCCGGGTTGGCGGACAGCAGCCACAGGTAACGACCCGGCTGCGGTTCCTCCAGCGTCTTCAGCAGCGCGTTGAAGGCGCTCCAGTTGATCGCATCGGCGGGATCCACGATGACCACCTGCGCGCCGCCCAGGCGCGGGGTCAGGGTCATCGCCTCGGACAACGCCCGGACCTGCTCGATCACGATCTCCGCGCGCGGCTTGCCGGTCTTCTGGTTGATCTCGTAGCCGACGAACCGCAGGTCCGGGTGCGCGCTGTGGCCCCACGGATGCGACGGCGCCCCATCCGGCCGGGTCTCCGGGGGGTCGTATTGCGAACGCGACGCGAACAGGGTGCAGCTCCTGCACCTGCCGCAGGCGTCGCCATCGCCGCTTGGCGCCAGGCACAACACGCGCTTGGCCAGGTGTTCGGCCAGCGCGCGCTTGCCGATCCGCGCCGGGCCGACGACCAGGGTGGCATGCCCGAAATGCCCCTCCGCCAACGCCGCGGCCGCCTGCGCCAAGGCGCGCCGCTGCCACGGGGCAAGTGCCGGCAACGTGGCGATGGCAGCGCTCACGCGCGTGCCTCGCGGTACGTAGCCAGCGCCGCCAGCGCCGAGGCGGCGACCTGGTTCGCATCGGGACTGGCGTCAAGCACCCGGATCCGCTGCGGATGCTGCGCCGCGCGCTGCAGGAAGCCGGCGCGCACGGATTCGAAGAATTCGTCGCGCTCGCGCTCGATCCGGTCCGGCGAGGAACCGCCGAGCAGGTCGCGTCCGCGCGTGCGCTCGCGGCCGTGGGCGACGCCAAGGTCGAGCAGCAGGGTCAGGCCCGGTTCGATCCCGACCACCCGCCGCTCCAGCTCGGCGATGAACGCCGGATCCAGGCCGCGCGCCGCGCCCTGGTAGGCGTAGCTGGAATCGGTGAAGCGGTCGCTGACCACCCAGGCGCCCCGCTGCAGCGCCGGCAGCACCACTTCGCGGACATGCTGCGCGCGCGCGGCGAACATCAGCAGCAACTCGGTTTCCGGCGCGGCCGGCTCGTGCGACGGATCCAGCAGCAGCGCGCGGATGCGCTCGGCCAGCGGCGTGCCGCCGGGTTCGCGGGTGCAGACGACCTCGAAGCCCTCTGCCTCCAGCGCGTCGCGCAGCGCGCGCAGCACCGTGCTCTTGCCCGCGCCCTCGCCGCCCTCGATGGTGAGCAGGCGTGGCTGCCGTTGCAGGCCCGCGCTCACTTCGGTTGCGACCGTTGCTGCGCGCGGTAGCGCTGCACGTACGCGCGGACCGCGGCGTTGTGCGCACCCAGCGAGGCCGAGAACAGATGCCGCCCGCTGCCGTCGCCGACCGCCACGAAATACAGCGCATCGCCGTCCGCGGGCCGGGTGGCGGCCCGCAGCGCGGCGGCACCGGGCATCGCGATCGGCGTGGGTGGCAAGCCATCGCGGGTATAGGTGTTGTAGGGCGTGTCGGTGGTGAGGTCGCTGCGGCGGATGTTGCCGGTGTAGGCGGCACCCATGCCGTAGATCACGGTCGGGTCGGTCTGCAGGCGCATGCCGATCTCCAGCCTGCGCGCGAACACGCCGGCGATCGCCGGGCGTTCCTCGGCGATTCCGGTTTCCTTTTCCACGATCGAGGCCAGCACCAGCGCCTGCTCCTTCGATTCCAGCGGAACGTCGGCCGCGCGCGCGGCCCACGCCGCGTCCAGTTCCCTGGCCATCGCCGCATGCGCGCGTCCAAGCAGGTCCAGGTCGGAATCGCCGCGCACCCAGGCATAGGTTTCCGGCAGGAAACGGCCTTCGGGATGCTGGCCGGGGTGGCCCAGCGCCTTCATCAGCGCCGCGTCGTCCAGTGCCGCGGTGTCCTGCTGCAGGGACTCCACCTTGGCCAGCGCCTTGCGCAGGTCGCGGATGTTCCAGCCCTCGACGATGGTGAACATGCGCCGCACCACCTTGCCGTCGCGCATCGCCAGCAGCAGCGAACGCGGCGACGCCTCCGGCTGCAACGCGTACTCGCCCACCTGCAGCTTGCCGGCCGCGCCCAGTTCGCGCGCCAGCAGCTGCCATTGCAGGCGGTCGCCGGGTGCGATGCCTGCGTCCTGCAGCTTGCGCAGCACGCTGGCGAGCGAGTCGCCGCGCGCGACCACCAGGCTGGTGCCGGCCTCGACCCCGGCCAGCGGCGCATCGGCGAAGCTGCGGTAACGCTGCCAATACCAGCCGCCCATGGCCAGCGCGGCCACCAGCAGCAACAGCAGCGTGCGGCGGAAGAAACCGCCCGCCTTGCCGCGACGCGTCCGGCGCCGGCTCACGCCGCCGCCCCGGCTTCGGAAAACATCGGATACGCCATCGCCACTCGTTCCTGCAATTCGGCCAGCGCCGGGTGCGGTGCCCACGCGCGCGCGCCCAGCGACGCGACCGGCAGGATACCGCGCACCGCATTGCAAAGCGCCAATGCCGCGGCCGACTCCACCTCACCCTGCGCGAGCACGACGGACTCGACCAGCCCCTGCTCCAGCAGCCATCCGCGCAGCACGCCGGCCACGCCGCATGCGTCCACGCGCGGGGTCGACCAGCGACCGTCCCGCAACACCAGCAGGTTGGCCGACGTCGCGCAGATGGGGTTGCCCGCCATGTCGCGCATCAGGCCTTCGTCGCAGCCGGCGGACTCGGCCTCGGCGCGCGCCAGCACCTGCTCCAGCCGGTTGCAGTGCTTGATACCGGCCAGCGCCGGCTGCGACGCGAGCCGCATGTCGCACCAGCGCAGGCGCAGTCCATGCCCCGGCACTGCCGGCAGCGGATGCAGCGCCAGCAACCACACCGGCTGCGCGTCGGCGGGTGGCGCGTAGCCGCGCCCGCCTTCGCCGCGGGTGAGCAGCAGCTTGAGCACGCCAGCGTCGGTCGCGCCGATCATTTCGGTGATGCGCGCCTCGATGAAGGGGACATCGGGCAGGCCGATCCCGAGCCGCTGCGCACCTTCGCGCAGGCGCGCCAGGTGGCGCGGCCACAACGGCAGCCCGCCGTCATGGACACGCATGGTTTCGAACAGGCCGTCGCCGTAGGCCATGCCGCGATTGCGCGGATCGATGGCGGCGACCTCGCGCTCGCCCGAGTAGCAGCGCGTGCTCAACCCGCCACCCCCAGCGCGCGCAACATGCCGCGCGCCTTGGCCCGCGTCTCGTCCAGTTCGCGCCGTGGATCGGAATCGATCACGATGCCGGCGCCGGTGCGGAAGCGAAGTGTGTCTTCCTCCAGCTCGGCACTGCGGATCAGGATGTTGAGGTCCATGTCGCCAGCATGGTCCAGCCAGCCCATCGCGCCGGTGTAGGCGCCGCGACCGACGCCCTCCAGTTCGGCGATGACCTGCATGCAGCGCACTTTCGGGCAGCCGGTGATGGTGCCGCCGGGGAACACCGCGGCGATCACCCCGCCCGGCGTTGCATCCCCCTTCAGGGTGCCGCGCACATTGCTGACGATGTGGTGCACGTGGGCGTAGCTTTCCACCGTCATCAGTTCGTCGACGACCACGCTGCCGGCCTCGCAGACGCGCCCGAGGTCGTTGCGCTCGAGGTCGATCAGCATCACGTGCTCGGCGCGTTCCTTCGGATGCCCGACCAGCTCGCGGATGCGTTCGGCGTCATCGTCGCCAGCGAAACGCGGGCGGGTGCCGGCGATCGGCCGGGTTTCCACCACATCGCCATGCACCGACACCAGGCGCTCCGGCGAGGCACTGACCACGCTCCAGCCAATGCCGCGGAACACCCCCGCGAACGGCGCCGGGTTGTTGCCGCGCAGGCGCTGGAACAGGGCCGCCGGATCCAGCGCGGCATCGAACGAAACCTGCCAGCCGCGCGACAGGTTGGCCTGGAACACGTCGCCGGCCGCAAGGTAATCCAGCACGCGCGCCACGCCATCGACATAGCGCTGCGGCGGGTCTTCATCGACCACCGCGGGCGGCTGCCACTCCGGCAACGCCGGCAACGCTGCGGCACGCGCGACATCCGCCACGATCCGTTTGAGCCAGGCTTCCTCGCCAGCTTCGGCGACAGCGATGCATTCGCCCGAGCCGCGGTCGCGCAGTACCGCCGCCGGGCAGCGCAGCGCGCAGGCCACCGGCAGACCGCCCGCGGGCGCCGGCAGCGCCAGCACCGGTTCGACCTGCGCCGCCAGTTCATAGCCAAGCAGCAAGGCCCAGCCACCGCGGAACGGCAGGCTGGCATCGCGGCCGCGGGGCTGGCGGTGTGCCTGCCACTGCCGGTCCAGCACGTCCAGGAAACGGCCTTCCATGCGCGCGCCGTGCTGGTCGCGGACCACGCCATCGCGCCCAAGCGCGAACGATTCGCCGGCGTGCAGCAGCAGCATGTCCCAGCGCCCGTGCGGCCCGGTCGCGCTGGATTCCAGCAGCACCCGGTAGCGCGCTGGATCGAGGCGATGCAGGTCGAGCAGGTCGAGGCCGGCGGGAAGGGTTCGGCTGATCATCGGCGAAGTGCACCCCACCGCAACCCTCCCCTGCTTCGCAAGGGAGGGAGTCGGCATCAGATGCGACGGAACACCAGGGTGCCGTTGGTGCCACCGAAGCCGAAGCCGTTCGACACCGCCACCTGCACCTGCGCCTCGCGCGCGGTGTTCGGCACGTAGTCGAGGTCGCAGCCTTCGCCCGGCGTCTCCAGGTTGATGGTCGGCGGGATGATCCCGGTCTGCAGCGCCTTGATCGTGTAGATCGCCTCCACCCCGCCGGCGGCACCGAGCAGGTGCCCGGTCATCGACTTGGTCGAGCTCACCATCGTCCGGTAGGCGTGGTCGCCCAGCGCGCGCTTGATCGCCAGCGTTTCGGCGACATCACCGAGCGGGGTGCTGGTGCCGTGCGCGTTGAGGTAGCCGACCTCCTCCTGGTTGACGCCGGCATCGCGGAACGCCATCGCCATGCAGCGCGCGGGACCTTCGCCATTCTCGCTGGGCGCGGTCATGTGGAAGGCATCCGAGGACGCGCCGAAGCCGGCCAGCTCGCAGTAGATGCGCGCACCGCGCGCCTTGGCGTGCTCGTACTCCTCCAGCACCAGGATGCCGGCGCCGTCGCCCAGCACGAAGCCGTCGCGCCCGGCGTCCCACGGCCGCGAGGCGCGGGCCGGGTCGTCGTTGCGGGTGCTCATCGCCTTCATCGCGCAGAAGCCGCCCATCGAGGTCGGCGAGCTGCCGCGCTCGGCGCCGCCGGCGAACATCACGTCGGCGTCGCCGTACTGGATCATCCGCATCGCCATGCCGATCGAATGGTTGGCGGTGGCGCAGGCGGAGACCGCGGAGAAATTCGGGCCCTTGATCCCGGTCATCAGCGAGAGCTGGCCCGGGAGCATGTTGATGATGGTGCTGGGGATGTAGAACGGGCTGATCTTGCGGACCCCGCCCTCGTGCAGCTTGATCGCGGTTTCCTCGATCCCCCAGATGCCGCCGATGCCCGCGCCGATCAGCGCGCCGATGCGCTCGGCGTTGGCCTCGGTCACTTCCAGCCCGGCGTCGGCCATCGCCATCAGCGAGGCGGCCACCCCGTAATGGATGAAGTGGTCCATCTTCTTCGCTTCCTTCGGGCTCACCCAGCGGGTGACGTCGAAGTCGCGGATCTCGCCGGCGATGCGGGTGGCGAAGGTGGCGGCATCGAAGCCGGTGACCGGACCGATGCCGGAACGGCCGTTGCAGATGGCGTCCCAGTTGCTGGCCAGGTCGTTGCCCAGCGGCGAGACGATGCCCATCCCGGTTACGACGACGCGACGCTTCGACATGGCGTTTCCCCGATTGGTCCTGTTCGATGATGCGGTGGTGCAAACGCGCGGGGCCGCATCAGCGGCCCCGGCGTCGAAACCCACGAAGGCAGGTCAAGCCTTGACGTGGGCCTTGATGTAATCGATCGCGGCCTGCACGGTGCTGATCTTCTCGGCTTCTTCGTCCGGGATCTCGCACTCGAACTCTTCCTCGAGCGCCATCACCAGTTCCACCGTATCCAGCGAATCCGCGCCGAGGTCGTCCACGAACGACGCGCTGGTGGTGACGTCCTCTTCCTTGACGCCCAGTTGTTCGACGACGATCTTCTTGACGCGCTCTTCGATGCTGCTCATGTCTGGATGCTCCTCCCCGGGGTGGGGTCAGTCGGTGGTTAGTTTACGTGAAAGCCGGCCGGCGCAAGCACCGGCAGGCGGTGGAATCAGGCCATGTACATGCCGCCGTTGACGTGCAATGTCTCGCCGGTGATGTAGCTGGCGCCGGGCCCCGCGAGGAAGGCCACCGCGCGCGCGATGTCGGCCGGCTCGCCCAGCCGGCCCAGCGCGATCTGCCCGAGCATGGCCTGCCGGGCCTGCTCCGGCAGGTCGGCGGTCATGTCGGTGGCGATGAAGCCGGGCGCGACTACGTTGACGGTGATCCCGCGGCTGCCGATTTCCTTCGCCAGCGACTTGCTGAAGGCGATGATCCCGGCCTTGGCCGCGGCGTAGTTGGCCTGGCCGGCGTTGCCGGTGACGCCGATCACCGAGGCGATGTTGACGATGCGGCCGCGGCGCGCCTTCATCATCCCGCGCATCACCGCCTTGGAGGCGCGATACACCGAGGTCAGGTTGGTGTCGAGGATCGCCTGCCAGTCCTCGTCCTTCATCCGCATCAGCAGGTTGTCGCGGGTGATGCCGGCGTTGTTGACCAGGATCGAGATGCCGCCGAACTCGCTTGCAACCGCGTCGACCAGCGCCTCGATCGCGCCGGCCTCGTTGACGTTCAGGCGGCGCCCGTGGCCGCCGACCGCGGCCAGGCGCTCGCCGATCGCCAGCGCGCCCGCGTCCGAGGTCGCGGTACCGATCACGGTCGCACCCAGCGCGGCCAGTTCGTCGGCGATCGCCGCGCCGATCCCGCGCGACGCACCGGTGACCAGCGCGACTTCGCCCTTCAGCACTTGCCCGCTCATGCGCCCTTCCACTCTTCGATGGCCGCGGTGAAGTCCGCCGGCGTGCCCAACGCACGCGCGTCGAGCGATTTGTCGATGCGCTTGACCAGGCCGGTCAGCACCTTGCCCGGGCCGCACTCGGCAACGCGGGTGACCCCGCATGCGGCGAGCGCCTGCACGCAACCGGTCCATTGCACCGGCAGGTAGAGCTGGCGCACCAGCGCGTCGCGGATCGCATCGACGCTGTCGTGCGCGCGGGCATCCACGTTCTGCACCACCGGCAGCGCCGGCAACCGCCAGGCCAGGCCAGCCATGGTGTGCGCCAGCCGGTTTGCGGCCTCGCGCATCAGCGGCGTGTGCGATGGCACGCTGACCGCCAGCTTGACCGCCTTGCGCACGCCTTTTTCCTGCAGCAGCGCCAGCGCGCGATCCACCGCCGCCGCATCGCCGCCGATCACGACCTGGCCCGGCGAGTTGTAGTTCGCCGGTACCACCACCTGCGCGCCCGACGCTTCCACGCAGGCCGCTTCGACCAGCGCGTCCTCGGCCCCGAGCACCGCCGCCATCGCGCCGACGCCGGCCGGCGCGGCGTCCTGCATCAGCTGGCCGCGGATGCGCACCAGGTGCGCGCCATCGCGCAGCGAAAGCGCGCCGGCCGCGACCAGCGCGGTGTATTCGCCCAGGCTGTGGCCGGCCAGCACGGCGGGCTGCGCGCCTCCCTGCGCCTGCCACAGCCGCCAAACCGCCACCCCGGCGGCCAGCAGCGCCGGCTGGGTGTATTCGGTGCGATTGAGCATTTCCTCCGGGCCGGCCTGCGACAGCGCCCACAGGTCCACGCCGGCACCGTCGGAGGCTTCCTCGAAGGTCGCCTTCACCGAGGGATGCAGTTCCGCGAGTTCGGCCAGCATGCCGACCGACTGCGAGCCCTGGCCAGGAAACACCAGGGCGAGTTGTGCGGGGGTTTCGCTCACGCGGCATCGGGCGTGGGAACGCCCGCGATATCAAGGGACGCGCATGATACGAGCAATTGCTCTAGCGCGTCTGTACCGGGGCGTATGCGGGCTTGAACCTGCAGGGCGCGGATCCGGACAGGCGGTACGACCGCAAGCAGGCCATGGATGGCCTGCGACGATGCGTCGAACAGGATGTTCGCACGCATCGGGGCGGCGTACTGACTGACCGGGTGCGCGACCGCTTGGAACCTCAATAGCGCAGCAGCGCCGAGCCCCAGGTGAAGCCGCCGCCGAACGCCTCCAGCAGCACCAGTTGGCCGCGCTGGATCTTGCCGGCGCGAACCGCCTCGTCGAGCGCCAGCGGCACCGAGCCGGACGAGGTATTGCCGTGCCTGTCGACGGTGACGATGACACGCTCCATCGGCATCTCCAGCCGCTTGGCGGTGGCCTCGATGATGCGCAGGTTGGCCTGGTGCGGCACCAGCCAGTCAAGTTCGTGGCGGTCCAGCCCGTTCGCCAGCAGCGCTTCCTCGACCACCGAGTCCAGCGCCTTCACCGCATGCTTGAACACCTCGTTGCCGGTCATCAGCACCCGCACGCCGGCGTTCTTCTCGTCCGGCTTGAAGCCCACGGACACGCCGACCGGATTCCACAGCAGTTCCTTCTTGCCGCCATCGGCATGCATGTGGGTGCTGAGGATGCCGGTTTCGCCGTCGGCCTTCAGCACCACCGCGCCGGCACCGTCGCCGAACAGCACGCAGGTGCCGCGGTCGCTCCAGTCCAGCATCCGGGTCAGGGTTTCCGAACCCACCACCAGCGCGGTCTTCGCGGCACCGGACTGGATGAACTTGTCGGCGATGGTGAGCGCGTAGATGAAGCCGGAACAGGCCGCGTTGACGTCGAAGGCCGGGCAGCCGTTGGCGCCCAGCTTGTGCTGCAGCAGGCAGGCCGAGGACGGAAAGATCAGGTCCGGGGTGGTGGTGCCCAGCACGATCAGGTCGATGTCGGCGGCGGTCACGCCGGCCGCCTCCATCGCCCGCACGGCGGCATGGTAGGCGAGGTCGGAGGTGGTCTCGCCCTCGGCCGCGACATGGCGCTCGCGGATGCCGGTGCGGGCGACGATCCACTCGTCGGTGGTCTCGACGAACTCGGTGAGGTCGGCGTTGGTCAGTACCTTTTCCGGCAGGTAACTGCCGGTGCCGGCGATGCGGGAAAAGATTCGGCCTTGGGACTGACTCATGCGTGGACTCCTGGCTGGCCCGCCACCATAGCGCGGGCGGGCGGTGGCGAGCAGCGCCTTGCGGCCACCGATGATTCGCGGATGCAGAAACGCCAACGGCCGCACCATCTGGCGCGGCCGGGCGTCATCCTGCTGCTACGACCTTGCGGCCGCGGATCACTCTTCGTCGGCGACCTGGGTCTTCGGCGCGATGACCTGCTTGCCACGGTAGTAGCCGTCGGCGGTCACGTGGTGGCGCAGGTGGGTCTCGCCGCTGGTCGGATCAGTGGCCAGCTGCTTGGCGGACAGGGCGTCGTGCGCGCGGCGCATGCCGCGGCGGGACGGGGAAACGCGGGACTTCTGGACAGCCATGGGACAACTCCGAATGAATGCTCGTAGAGCTCGTTACTGCAAATCAGCGCGACATTATCGCACTTATCTTTTCTTCAGGCCCGCCAACGCCGCGAACGGGTTGGCCTCGGCGGTTTCCTCGGCGCCCGGCACGAATTCGCGCTCGACCACCTCGGCCCCGGGCGCCACCGCAACCACCGGCAAGGCCAGGATCAACTCGTCCTCCACCAGCTCCGCCGGCTTCAGCTCACCGTCCGCATCGACCAGCAGGGCTTCGTACCCTTCCGGCAACGCCGCTTCATCGGCCTCGTCGCGGACCAGGCCCAGCCGCTGCACCAGTTGCACCGGCAGCAGGAAACGTTGCAGGCTGCTCTGGCACTCCAGCGGCAACTCGGCTTCGACCCGCAGCTCCACGTAAGGCAAGCGCAGCGCATCGGTTCCGAACGCCAGCGTGAAGCGGGCGTCGCCTTCGGGTTCAAGCAGGCCGTCGCGCAACCGGGCCATCGACGCGAGCGGAATCCGGCCTTCGAATTCACGCTGCGCCGCGACCATCCGCCAGGCATCCACGGACTCTGGCACCCGGCTGATCGAAGGGTCGGACATAAGCCGCAGAATGGTAAAGACCGGCGGGTTTCCTGTCAAATCAATGCGATGCAGCGATCCGCACGCGCCGCGCCGGCGCCCGGTTTGCCGCGCGGCCGGCGCTCGCGCAAACTGCCCGCATGAACCTCGTCCTGCCCGCCCTGCTGGCCGCCACCCTCGCCGTCGTCGCATGGCTGTCGTGGCGAGCCCGCCAACGCGGACAGGGCCGCCAGCGCGCGATCCGCGGCGTGCTGGATGCCGCCGACGCACTGGAAGCGCGGTTGCGGGTCGCCCGCGAAGAGCTGGAAGCGGTGGCGGGCGACCACGAGAACCCGGTGCGCGGCGCCATGCAGGAAATCCTGCGCCAGCGCCTGTGGCTGCAGGACAACGCCGGATCCGCCGACCTTGCGCAACTGGACGCGGTCCGGCGCACCCTTGAAAGCGCGCGCACCAGCCTGGAGCAGCAGCTGCAGCGGGTCTCGCAAGCCCGCGCCGGGCACTGAAGGTGGCGCGGCTGGTGCTGGCGTCGAGCTCGCGCTACCGGCGCGAGTTGCTGCAACGACTGCGCCTGGCCTTCGATGTCGCCAGCCCCGCGGTGGACGAAACCGCGCTGCCCGGCGAGGCGCCCGGCATGCTCGCGGCGCGGCTGGCACAGGCCAAGGCCCGGGCGGTGGCGCTGCAACTCGGCGGCGATACCTGGGCGCTGGGTTCCGACCAGGTGGCCGAGGTCGAAGGCCGCGCGCTGGGCAAGCCCGGCGGCCGCGACGCGGCGATCGCGCAACTGGATTCGATGTCGGGTCGCGTGGTGCGCTTCCACACCGCGCTGTGCCTGGCCCACGCCGATGGCCGCCTGCATGCCGGCTGCGACCTGACCGAGGTGCATTTCCGCGTGCTGGAGGCAGCCGAGATCGGACGCTACGTCGATGCAGAACAGCCGTTCGATTGCGCGGGCAGCTTCAAGTCCGAGGGACTGGGCATCGCCCTGTTCGAGCGGATCGACAACCGCGACCCGACTGCACTGATCGGCCTGCCGCTGATCGCGACCTGCCGGCTGCTGCGCGCAGCCGGCTTCGCGCTGCCCTGAGGCCTTCGCTCAACGCACCTCGATCTTCTGCTCCGGCCAGTCCTCGACGCTGCCATCGGCGCCATGCAGGCGCAGCCCCAGCCAGCGCGCGCCCGGCTGCGCACCCTCGACGCGCGCACGGAAATACACGTTCGGGTGGTTGCGATCGTTGCTGTCCTTCCAGTAGCCGGTGACGCCCGGATTCGTCTCGCCATAGCGCGCCTGCGCGACCACGCGGCCATCCAGCATCACCTCGACCCCGCGCAGGCCGACGCCGTCCTTGAACGCCCAGCCGGAGACCTCGAAGCCACCGGCAACGGCCTTCCCCGCCACCGGCGCATCGAGGAAGGCGAGCGCGGGCGCGGTGCACGCGCCCGAGCGGATACCGCGCGGGATCGCGAACAGCAGGAAACGCTGGCGGCCGTGGTCGATGTTGAGGACCCGTGGCGGCGGCAGCGGGCCAACTTGCCGGCACAGCGCGTGGTAATGCGCGAGCAGCTCGCGGAAGCGGGCGTCGCTGCTGCTGGCGACCAGCAGCAGCGGACCGTCGCCCAGGGTGGCGCGGCTTGCGTGCGAGATCCCCCACAACGCGAGTTGCGGTGCCCGCCCGTGCTTGTCGTTGAGCGGGTGCTCGAGCACCGCGATGCCCGCATCGTCGCGGGCGAAGCCCAGTTCGGCGCCGATCTTGAAGTTGCCGGCAAGCAGGCGGGTGTCCGCGGGCATCGTCGCCAGGGCGTCGCGGACCGCCGCATCCAGTTCCCGCCAGCCGGCGAAATTGGTCGGATGGAAATTCCGCGAGGCGGTTTGCGCGCGCCACGACGGCACCGATGCGACCGCGTAGTAGCCCAGCACCGCGCCCAGACCGACTGCTGCGGTCGCCCAGGTGGCGATGCGCCAACCCCGTGGCCAGCCCGAGAGCACCGCCGGCACCAGCGGCAACAGCGCCAGGTAGCCCGGCAGCGGCCAATGGAAGCTGACCCGCTCGCGGTCGGCGAAGAAGCCGAGCAACAGGAAGCCAAGCACGATCATCGAGCCGCTGGCGGCCAGGTAGCGGGCGGCGGGCCTGCCATCGCGCCAGCCACGCCACGCCGCAACCACCATCGCCAGCAGCAGCAGCGGCGTCGCCAGCAGCAGTTGCATGCGCCCGAGGCGAACGCCCGCGCCGCTGAAGCTCCACGGATGGCGGTCGACCAGCTGGAAGCGCAGGCCGGCATCGGCGTTGTCCAGGTTCCACAGCACCAGCGGTAGCCACGCCAGCGCACCGGCGGCCAGCGCGATCCACACCCGTCGGTCGCGCAACGCCGCGCGCCCGTCGCGCAGCACCAGCAACGCGCAGAAGCCGACCGCGATCACCGCGGCGAAGCGGTAATGGGTGAGGCCGCCGATGACCAGGCCCAGTGCCAGTTCAAGTGCCGCGAATGCGTCCACGCGCCGCAACAGGCGCGCGCCGGCATCCAGGCACAGCAGCGTGGCCAGCAACAGCGGCACGTCGGGCACGGCCAGCAGGCCCATGGTCCCGGCCAGGGGCAACAGCAAGGCCAGGGTGCCGGCCTGCCAGCCTGCCTTCGGATCCAGCTCGCGCGCGGCCAGCCGCACGACCAGCCACGGGATCGCCGCGGCGATGGCGAGGAACGGCAGGCGCAGGGCCAGGGTGCCATCGCCCAAGCCGTCGCCGATGCGCGCCAGCCATGCGGTCAGGCCCGGCAAATCCGAATAGGCCCATGCAAGGTGGCGGCCTTCCTGCCAGTAGAAGGCTTCGTCGACGAACAGCGGCAGCCGCGACGCCAGCCACAGCTTCAGGCCGAGCAAGGCCAGCCACGGACCGACGAACCAGCGCTTGGCGAAGTCCGTTTCCTGCACGCCCTGCATCCGTTCGCCGCCTCGCTACACTACAAAGGGAAACCCGCCAGAGGCTTGCCCGCAGGCAAGTACGCCATGTCCGCACCCCCGGCCACCGACACGATGCTACCCGAAGCCCTGCGCGTCGCCCTGCGCGATGCCCAGGCGCAGGTCAACACACTGGTGCTGGGCAAGCCGCAGCAGGTGCGGCTGGCCTTCGTCGCCCTGCTCGCCGATGGCCACCTGCTGATCGAGGACCTGCCCGGCCTCGGCAAGACCACGCTGGCGCATGCGATGGCGGCCACCCTCGGCCTCGGTTTCCAGCGCGTGCAGTTCACCTCCGACCTGCTGCCGGCGGACATCCTCGGGGTGTCGGTGTACGAGGCGCAGGCGCGGCGGTTCGAATTCCATCCCGGCCCGGTGTTTACCCATGTCCTGCTGGCCGACGAGATCAACCGCGCGCCGCCGCGCACCCAGAGCGCCTTGCTCGAAGCGATGGCCGAACACCAGGTCAGCATCGACGGCGCCACCCGTTCCCTGCCCGATCCGTTCCTGGTGATCGCGACCCAGAACCCGGTCGACCTGGCCGGCACCTATCCGCTGCCGGATTCGCAACTGGACAGGTTCCTGCTAAGGCTGGCGCTGGGCTATCCGGACGAGCAGGCCGAACGCGCGCTGCTGGCCGGCAGCGACCGCCGCGACCTGATCGCGCAGGCCACGCCGCTGCTGGATGCCGAACGCGTGATCGCGCTGCGGCGGGCGGTGCTGGCGGTGCACGCGAGCGAGGCGCTGGTCGGCTACGTGCAGGCGCTGGTCGGACGCAGCCGCAAGCATCCGGGGGTGCGCGTGGGCCTGTCGCCGCGCGCCGGGCTGGCGCTGCTGCGCGCGGCGCGCGCGCACGCGCTGCTGCTGGGTCGTGGCCACGTGGTCCCGGAGGACGTGCAGGCGCTGTTCGCGGCGGTCGCCGAGCATCGGCTGGTCGGCGAGGCGGACACCTCGGCGGCGGCGCTGGCGAAGGCGATCGTGCACGCCGTGCCGGTCGACTGACCGATGATCGCCTGGCTGCGCCGACGCCTGCAGTCGTGGATGCGGCCGCGCCAGGCAGAATCCCTGCCGGTGCGCCTGCGGCGCAACCGCATCTACGTGCTGCCGACCGCGACCGGCCTGTTCTTCGCGCTGCTGCTCGGGACCATGGGCCTGGGCGCGCTCAACTTCAACAACAACCCGGGACTGCTGCTGGCACTGCTGCTGGCCGGCGCCGCGCAGGCCAGCCTGATCGCGGCGCACATGCAGTTGTCCGGGGTGGTGGTGGATGCGGTGGCGGCGGACCCGGTACCGGCCGGGGAAACGCTGCGGCTGCGCATTTCGCTGGGCGCGCGCGACCAGCGCATGCGTCGCGGCCTGCGTATCTCCCACGGCGACGCCCACGCGCACGCGGCGTTCGACCACCATGGCGGCACCGTCGAACTGCCGATCCCGACCGGGCGCCGCGGCCTGATGCCGTTGCCGCGGCTGGAACTGCGCACGCTGCAGCCGCTGGGGCTGGCGCGCGCCTGGGCCTACGTGTGGCCACGGCAGGTCGCGCTGGTGTACCCGGCACCGGAAATGCAGGCACCGCCGCTGCCGGCACCTGCCGGCGACGCCGGCCGCGCGCAGGTCACCCGCGCCGGCGACGATGTCCACCACCTGCGTGGCTACCGTGCCGGCGATGCCCCGCGTTCGGTGGCATGGAAGGCGTCGGCGCGCCGCGACAGCCTGCTGGTGCGCGAGTACGAGCAGCATCGCAGCGACCAGTTGCTGCTCGACTGGCCGCTCACCGCCGGCCTGCCCTACGAACAGCGGATCCGCCGGCTGGCGCGCTGGGTGGACGATGCCGAGCGCCAGGGCCGCCGCTATGCGCTGGGCCTGCCCGGACAGGCGCCGGTGCCGATGGGCCTGGGCATGGCCCACCGCCACCGCTGCCTGCGCGCGCTGGCGCTGATGCCGGGCGAGGCCGCGCATGCCTGAGTTCCGCCCATTGCTGGCGCGCTTGAAGTCGCCGCCGATGCAGGTGCGCGGCCGCGCGCTGGTGCTGCTGGCGACCGCGGCCTGCCTGCTGCCGCTGCTGCTGCAGCTGCCGCGCGAGCTCGGGATCGGGTTCGGGGTCGCCGCGGTGCTGGTCGCCGCGGTGTCGTGGCGGCGGGTGCCGCCGATGCTGCTGCGCCTGCTGGTCGGCATCGGCATGATCGTCGCGATCGCCGCGGTCGCACCCGGGGTGGGCCGCGACACCGCATGCGCGGTGCTGGCCGCGATGCTGGCACTGAAACCCTCGGAAACCGTCAGCCTGCGCGACGGCCGGAGCCTGGTCGGTTTCGCGCTGTTCGCGCCGTTCGCCGCATTCCTGCTCGACCAGGGGCCGGCCAGCCTGTTGCTGGCGCTGCTGGCGATGCTGGCGGCATTGCTGGCCCTGCAGCAGCTGGCGCATGACGAGGCCGAGGTGCGCATGCCCGGCGCCGCGCAGGCCTGGCAGGCGACCGCGGGCGTGTTCAAGCTGGTCCTGCTCGGCCTGCCGCTGGCGCTGGCGGCATTCTGGCTGTTCCCGCGCCTGCCGACGCCGCTGTGGGGACTGCCGGAACGCGTGGTCGCACGGCCGGGGCTGTCCGACAGCATGACGCCGGGCGGCTGGCTGGACCTGATGAACGACGACAGTCCGGCCGCGCGCGTGCAGTTCTTCGGCCCGGCGCCGCCGCAGCACCAGATGTACTGGCGTGGCCCGGTCTTGTGGGACTTCGATGGACGCACATGGCACCAGCTGAAGCAGTGGCGCTTCCAACAGGCGATCCCGAAACGCCTCAAGGGCCCAGCTTGGGATTACGTCATCGAACCCGAGCCCACCGAAGGCAGGCAGCTCATCACGCTCGACCTGCCGGACCAGGTGCCGAAAGACGCCTTCATCAGTCATGACTACAGCGTTTACAGCGTGATGCCGCTGAACAACGTCAGCCGCTGGCGGATGCGCTCGCTCGCAGCGACGACGGTGGATCCGCAGTTGCCGCCGATACTGCGTATGCATGCGCTGCAACTGCCACGCGGCTTCAACCCGCGCACCATCGCCCTCGGCCGGCAATGGCGGCGCGAGGCCGGCACCGATGCGACCGGCAACGCCGACGCCGCGATCGCCAACCGCGCGCTGGCGATGATCCGCCGCGAGTTCGCGTACACCCTCAACGTGCCGCTGGCCGGGCGCAACGAGATCGACGATTTCCTGTTCGACCGCAAGCAGGGCTATTGCGAGCACTTCAGCTCCGCCTTCGTCGTGCTGATGCGTGCCGCGGGGATTCCGTCACGGGTGGTCACCGGCTATGCCGGCGGCTATCGCAATCCGATCGGCGATTACTGGCTGGTGCTCAATTCAGACGCCCACGCCTGGGCCGAGGTCTGGCTACCGCGTCGCGGCTGGGTCCGGGTGGATCCCACCGCCGCGGTTGCGCCGGAACGCGTGTTCGACACCCTTGCGGATCGCCAGCCCGGCCGTATCGGCGGCTTCGACGGGCTGGTGCCGATGTTCAACGCCAGCGACTGGATGCGCCGCGGCTGGAACGACTTCGTGCTCGGGTTCGACGCGCAGCGCCAGCAACGCCTGCTCAGTCCGCTCGGGCTGGAGCGCATCGGCAGCCGCGGCCTGATCCTGCTGTTCGCGGTGATCGCCGCGCTCGCGCTGGGGTGGATGGGTTGGCTGCTTGCCCGCGGCGAACGCGAGCAGGACCCGTTGCTGCGCGCCTGGCATCGCCTCGGGCGCCGCTACGCGCGGCGCGGCCAGGCGCGCGGGATGCACGAGCCCGCCGAAGCCTGGGCCGAGCGGGTCGCCGCCGACGTGCCGCGCGCAGGCGAACACCTGCGCGCGCTCAGCGGGCGTTTCTCCGCGGCGCGCTACGCTGGCATCGGACCGGCCGAGTTGCGCCGACTGCTGCGCGACCTCGCCGCGCACCGGCCGTGAACGCGACGCGACCGTGGCATGCCACGCTGGCATCGTCCGCCCCACCTTCCCGCACCACGGAGCCGCCATGAACATCCGCATCCCCGTTGCCGGTATCGCCGTCGTCCTGCTCGCCGCCTGCGCCACCCAGCCAAAGCCGCTGCAGGGCACGTTCCAGCCGCTGACCGCGCACGAAGCCTCGGCGGGCGACCATACCGGCGCGCTGGTGCGCTGGGGCGGCCGCATCATCCGCACCGAGCCACGCCCGGACCAGACCTGCTTCGAGGTGATCTCGACCAGGCTCAGCGCCGATGGCCGCCCGCATTGGGCCAGCGACGATACCTGGGGCCGCTTCATCGCGTGCCGCACCGGCTTCTACGACCCGGCCCTGTTCCAGCCGAACCGCGAAGTCACCTTCACCGGCCGCATCGAAGGCCATGAAGAACGCAAGGTCGAGCAGTACGTCTACAGGTTCCCGCGCCTCGCCGCCGACGTGGTCTACCTGTGGCCGGAACGCGAACGGGTCGACGTCGTGGTGCGCCCGGCGCCGTGGCCGTGGGCCTGGGGCTACTGGTAGCGATCAGCCGGCGGTGCCGAAGCGCCCGAGCGGCGCACCTGCCAGCAGGTGCAGGTGGATCTGGAACACGGTCTGGCCGGCATCGCGGTTGCAGTTCATGACCACGCGGTAGCCGTCACCGGCGAAGCCCTGCCGCCTTGCGTAGGCCGCGGCGGCGGTGGCCAGCCTGCCGACCACCAGCGCCTGTTCCTCCGGCACGTCGTCGAGGGTGGCGAAATCGGCCTTCGGCACGAACAGCACGTGGACCGGCGCCTGCGGGGCGATGTCGCGGAACGCGATCAGGTGCTCGTCCTCGTACACGATGTCCGCCGGGATCTCGCGGCGGATGATCTTGTGGAACAGGGTGTCGCTCATCGTGGCGGCTCCTTGGGGATTTCGCTGCGGCTGCCGAACGCATGCGACAGGGTGCCGCGATCGACGTATTCCAGTTCGCCGCCCAATGGCACCCCGTGCGCCAGCCGGCTGGGATGCACCGCGTGCGCGCGCGCCAGCTGCGCCAGGTAGTGCGCGGTGGCCTCGCCCTCCACGGTCGGGTTGGTGGCGACGATCAATTCCTGCACCTCGCCTTCGGCCAGCCGCTGCGCCAGCTGGTCGAGCCCGAGTTCGCGCGGGCCGATGCCGTCGAGCGGGCTCAGGCGCCCCTGCAGCACGAAGTAGAGGCCGCGGAAACCGGTCGCCTGCTCGATCGCGAGCCGGTCCGCCGGCGATTCCACCACGCACAGCAGTTGCGCGTCGCGCGCGCCGCTGCTGCAGGTCGGGCACAGGTCGGTTTCGCTGAAATCGCGGCAACGCCTGCAGTGGCCGATGCGCTCCACCGCCTGCGCCAACGCCTCGGCGAGCCGGCGGCCGCCCTCGCGCTGCCGTTCCAGCACGTGGTAAGCCATGCGCTGCGCAGACTTCTGGCCGACCCCGGGAAGCACGCGCAGGGCGTCGATCAACTGCTCGAGCAGGGAGGCGGTCATTTGCCCGTCGCTTCCCCGCGCGCGCGCGCGCAGCCGCCCGGCGCGTGGGTGGCCGATGCGGCGGCGGGCCGTCCCGGCGCCGTCATCAGAACGGCAGCTTCATGCCCGGCGGCAGCGACATGCCGGCGGTGGCCGCCGACATCTTCGCCTGCGATTCGGCGTTGATCCTGTTCACCGCATCGTTGAAGGCGGCGGCGACCAGGTCTTCGGCCATTTCCGGATCCGCCAGCACCGACGGATCGATGCGCACCTTGCGGCAGTCCATGCGCCCGCCGAGGGTGACACTGACCATGCCGCCGCCGGCATTGCCAACCACCTCCAGCGCGGCGACTTCCGCCTGCGCGCGCTGCATGTCTTCCTGCATCTTCTGTGCCTGCTGCATCAGCTGGGCGATGTTTCCACGCATGTCGGGGTTCCGTCTTGTTCGATTGGAAATAGGAGTGCGGCCACGGCCGCCCGAATCAACCCTCGCCGGGCGGCCGGACCGAATCCGGCACGATCTGCGCACCGTGCAGCTGCACCAGGCGCTGGATGTCGGGGTCGGCGGCGAACCCCTGCTCGGCGCCGGCCTGCTTTTGCTCGCGGTCGCGCGCGTTGCGCACGCGCGCGGTGTCGCCACGCGCGTCGCCGGTCTCGAACCGCAACTGCACCGGGCCGCCCAGCATCGAGGCCAGGCCATCGCCAAGTTGCAGCAGCAGGCTGGGCGACTGCAGGTGCTCGTCGCCGGCCGCCAGCGACAGCCGCAACACGCCGTCGGCATGGGAAACGAATGCCGCGTGTTCGGCCAGCAGGCGCGCCGGCCCGCGCAGGCTGCTGCGCGCGACCAGCTCCAGCCAGTGCTCGCTGTCGGTGACCAGCATCGCGCTGGCGGCGGCGACCGCCTGCGCTGGCGGCGGCGAAGGCGCGGACGGCTCGGCCCACTGCATCGGTGGTGGCGCCGATTGCGGCGGCGGCGCTGGTTTCTGCGGCGCCACCGCGGCGGCCACCGCAGCGCGCGCCTGCTCGGCGGCAGCGGTCGCTGCGTGCCCGCGCGGTGCAGCCGGCGCGCCAGCGGCCGTCACCGCTGCACCCGCCGTCGCCACTGCACGCGGCAGCGAGGCCTGCACCGTGGCCTCGCCCGGGCGGAAGGCGAGCATCCGCAGCAGGCTCATCTCGAAGCCGCTGCGCGGGCTGGGCGCATAGCCCAGGTCGCGGCGGCCATGCAGCGCCATCTGGTACCAGAGCTGGACCAGTTCGGGCCGCAGGCGGGCGGCAAGCGCTTCGACATCGACGCCGTCGCCGGCGATGTCCACCGCCGGCACCAGTTGCTTCACCTGGATCCGGTGCAGGGCTTCCGCCAACGCATCCAGCACGCTGCCCCAGTCCGGGGAGAATTCGGCCAGTTGCGCGGCCTCCGCGAGCAGGCGCGCCCCATCGCCATCGGCGAGTGCGCACAGCAGCGCGTTGACCCGGTTGCGGTCCACCGTTCCCAGCATCGCCGCCACCGCGTCGGCATCCAGCCGGCCACCGGTGTAGGCGATCGCCTGGTCCAGCAGCGACAGGCCGTCGCGCAGGCTGCCGTCGGCGGCATGCGCGAGCTGGCGAACCGCCGCGTCATCGGCCTCGATCGCTTCCGCGCCCAGGATCTTCACGATCTGGCCACGGATCTGCGCTTCGTCCAGCCGCTTGAGGTTGAACTGCAGGCAACGGCTCAGCACCGTCACCAGCAGCTTCTCCGGGTCGGTGGTGGCGAACAGGAACTTGACGTGCCCCGGCGGCTCTTCCAGCGTTTTCAGCAGCGCGTTGAACGCCGGCTTCGACAGCATGTGCACTTCGTCGATCAGGTAGACCTTGAACTTGCCGCGCGACGGCATGTACTGCGCGTTCTCGATCAGTTCGCGGACGTTGTCCACGCCGGTGTTGGACGCGGCGTCGATCTCCAGCAGGTCGATGTAGCGGCCGGCGTCGATCGCCAGGCAGGTCTCGCATTCGCCGCAGGGTTCGGCGCTGGTCCCGCGCTCGCAATTCAGGCTCTTGGCGAAGATCCGGGCGATGGTGGTCTTGCCGACGCCGCGGGTGCCGGTGAACAGGAACGCGTGGTGGACGCGGCCGGTTTCCAGCGCATTGGTCAGCGCGCGCACCACGTGTTCCTGGCCGACCAGTTCGGCGAAACGCCTGGGGCGCCACTTGCGGGCGAGCACGAGATAGGACATGGCTCATTCTGACATGCGTGCCACTGCCCCGGTCGCGCCGCCAGGGCTTCCTTGTGGCGACCCGCGACCGCCGCTAGAATGGGCGGTTCCGGAGAGGTGTCCGAGTGGTTGAAGGAGCACGCCTGGAAAGTGTGTAAGCGTCTAAACCGCGCTTCGGGGGTTCGAATCCCCCTCTCTCCGCCAGCTTTGCGCGTCGCCCGCGACGCGGTTTTCCATGGTGGCCCCGTCGGCCCCTCGCGACGCTAGATCGAAAACTCCGCCAGGGCCGGAAGGCAGCAACGGTATCGATTGACGCGGGTGCCGAGGCCAGCCGGCGGGGCCACCGCCTTTCCGCGACCGCGGTCAGGCAACGACCGGGGCGTGCAGCGGCACCACCTCGCCCGGCATGCCGACCCGGTGGCCGCGCGCGCGCAGCGCCTCGCCGTCTTCCGCGCTGGCGTAGTGGTAGAGCATGCAGCGGGCGAGCAGCGCGGGCGGGTATTCGCGCTCGAGGTCGTCGATGCCGCTGTGCGAGGGGTTGCCCTCCAGCGCGCAGTCGTGCGCGATCAATTCATCGGCATCAGCGAACTTCGCCAGCATTTCCGGGATCGGCCGGGTATCGCCGGTCCATACCACGCTGCCACGCAGGCGCAGGCCGAACGCCGTCTCCGGCCAGTGGTGGCGGACCGGGAACACCTCGAAGCGCAGGCCGTCGTGCCAGAAGTGGTCGCCCACCGGGACCACCCGGAACGCATCCCAGAAATTCACCCCGCCCTCGGCCAGTGCGTTCGGGTAACTGGCCACGCGCTGCTGCAGCAGCGGCAACAGCGTCGCCGGCACGTACAGGCGCACTTCGCCGCGATGCGCCGGGTCGAACCAGCCAGCCACGAACAGGCGCTCGAAGCCGGCGATGTGGTCCATGTGCGCATGGGTCATGAACAGCGCGGCGGGAATGCCGCCGTAGGCGCGCTGGTAGGCGGTCAGGCCTTCGCCGCCGCAGTCGATGGTCAGCCACGGCGCGCCATCGCGCTCGATGGTGGCCATCGCCGAGCCCAGCTCGACCGCCGACGCGTTGCCGACCCCGAGCAGGCGCAGGCTCCATCCGCTCATCTCAGTACCCCCGTTGCCACGCGGTGTCGTAGGCGCCGCGCAGTTTCGCGAAATCGGCGTCGACCTGCTCGATGCTGCGCGCGCCGCGGCGCTTGCGCAGCGACCGCTGCAGGCGCTCGAGGTTGGCGCTGCGCCAGCGGGTGGCCGGGATCCGCAGCTGCGAGCGGTCGAAGTCGATCATCCAGCCGCGCCCCTGCGCATCGAACAGGATGTTGTGCGCGTTGAGGTCGGCATGCTCGAGGCCGGCGCGATGGAACTTCGCGACCAGCTGGCCGGCCGCTTCCCATGGCGCCTCGCCGGTGGCGGCCAGCGCCGCCAGCGAGCGCACCCCGGGCAACCGCTGCATCAGGATCGCGGCGCGATAGTGCATGCCTTCGCGCCGGTAGTAGGCGGCGAACGGCAGCGGCACCGGCAGCTTCTTCTCGCGCAGCGCGCGCAGCAGGCGGAACTCGGCGAAGCTGCGCACGCGGTTGATGCCGCGCCACAGGTGGCCGTCGCGGCTCAGGCTGGCGGCCCAGCCGCCGCGCAGGTACTGGCGCAGCAGCGCGTCGCCCTCGCCGGTTTCGATGAACCAGGCGCCGCCGCGGCCGCCTTCGGCGACCGGCTGCGCAGCCTCGCCCCAGTGCGCCGGCGCGAACCAGGCGGGGTCGGGTTGCCGCAACTGCGTGCGGTCGAACAGAATCGCCCCGTAGCCGCGCGCATCGCGGAATGGCGTCAGGTGTTCGTTGGCGTCGAAGCCCGTCATCAACCGAGTTTAGCAAGCACGTGACCGAAGCCACCGCGCCGCCTTCGATCTGCCTGCTGCGCCTGTCCGCGCTGGGCGATGTCACCCATGTGTTGCCACTGCTGCGCACGCTGCGCAAGGCATGGCCGCAGGCCGCGATCGCCTGGGTGATCGGCAAGGGCGAGCACCGCTTGCTGGCCGGCCTGCCCGGCGTGCGCTTCATCGAGTACGACAAGCAGTCCGGGCTTGGTGGCATGCGCACGGTGCGCCGGCAATGCGGCGGTCGCTTCGACGTGCTGCTGCAGTTGCAGGTCTCTGGACGCGCCAACCTGCTGTCGGCGTTCATCCCGGCGCGGCGGCGGATCGGCTACGACCGCTCGCGTTCGAAGGACGGCCACGGGCTGTTCATCAACGAACGCATCGCCGACCGCCCCGGCCTGCACGTGCTCGACGCGATCGGCAGCTTCGCCGACGCGCTGGGACTGCAGCGCGAGGCGGTCGCCTGGGACCTGCCGGTGCCTGGCGAGGCGCATGCATGGGCGCGCGCGCAATGGGACGACGACGGCCGGCGCACGCTGATGGTCTCGCCCTGCTCCAGCCATGCGCTGCGCAACTGGCGCGCGGAGCGGCATGCCGCGCTGGCCGACCACGCCGCGGCGCAGGGCTGGCGCATCGTGCTGTGCGGCGGCCGCAGCGCGCTGGAACGCGAGACCGGCGATGCGATCCTTGCCGCGATGCGCGCGCGCGACGGGGTGCTGGACCTGATCGGCAAGGACACCCTCAAGCAGCTGCCGGCGCTGCTGGCCCGCGCCGACCTGCTGGTGACCCCGGATTCGGGGCCGATGCACATCGCCAACGCGATGGGGACCAAGGTGCTGGGCCTGCACGCGGCCAGCAACCCGCATCGCAGCGGACCTTACTCGGATCGCCGCTACTGCGTGGACCGCTATGACGATGCCGCGCGCAGGTACCGTGGCAAGCCGGCGGCCGCGCTCAAGTGGGGCAGCAAGATCGAAGCCGAGGGGGTGATGGACCTGGTGGCGGTCGACGACGCGGTGGCCGCGTTCGAGCGCTATCGCAGCGACTTCTGCTGATCAGGCGCCCTGCCCGCTGCCGTAGTCCTGGTAGGACTTTTCCTCGACGTAGGCCGAGCCAAGCGCCAGGTTGATGTCCTTCTTCACCCGCGCGCGGATGTCGTTCTCGAAGTAGACCGCGCGCGCCAGGCGGACGAATTCGGCGTCGAACGCCTGCGCCTTTTCCTGCAGGCGGATGTCGTCCTCGATCACCCACAGGCGCTCGTTGACCGCCTTCAGCTCCGCGCGCAACCCTGCGATGTCCTGCACGGCGGCCGGGTGCGCGGCCCAGGTGGCTTGCAGCGCCTCCAGTTCCTTGCGCACGTTGGCCAGCTTGGCCGCGTCAGCCATGCGTTCGGACTTGATCTGCAGGATCGCGATCTTGTCCAGCAGTTCGCCGAAGGACACCGGGACGAGGATTTCGGACATGGCGGGCGCGGGACTCGCGGGTTTTCGACGGGCGGCCAGTGTAGCGCCTTGCCCGCGGGCGGCGCGGCCCGTATCATTCCCGGCTCGCTGCGCACCAAGTTCCCGGAGAGGTGGCAGAGCGGTTGAATGTACCTGACTCGAAATCAGGCGTGCGTTTATAGCGCACCGGGGGTTCGAATCCCCCCCTCTCCGCCAGACATGAACAACGCCCCGATGGGGCGTTTTTCATGCCTGCCCGACGACTTTCGCCCCCACCTCCACCGCCGCAACCGTTACATTCCCGGCACGCGTCCGGTTCGCCCGCACGTTTCCGTTAGCCCCCTCAAGCCCCGGATGAATGTCGCCCGCATGATCGAATTCGGACATCTCAGCCATGTCGGCCTGCGCCGGGAACTGAACGAGGACACCTATTACGGCGACAGCGAACTCGGCCTGTGGCTGGTCGCGGACGGCATGGGCGGCCACGAGTACGGCGAGGTCGCCAGCGCGCTGGCGCGCGAGGCCATCGTCCGCGAGATCCGTGGCGGCGTACCGCTGGCGGAGGCGATCCGGATCGCCGATGCGGAGATCATCCGCTGCTCCAGGCGCCGCGGCGACAGCCTGCCGATGGGCACCACCGTGGTCGCGGCCAAGGTCAGCGGCAATCGCTTCGAGGTGGCGTGGGTCGGCGACAGCCGCGTCTACCTTTGGCGCGATGGCGCGCTGACCCAGATCTCGCAGGACCACAGCTACGTGCAGGAACTGATCGCGCAGGGCGCGATCACCGCCGACCAGGCGCGCAGCCACCCGCACCGCAATGTCGTCACCCAGGCGCTGGGCGTCACCGACCCGGCCCAGCTCAATGTCGAGACCCTGACCGGCGAATTGCGCCCGGGCATGCAGCTGCTGCTGTGCAGTGATGGCCTGACCGAGGAAGTGGACGACCGCAGCATCGCGCGGGTGCTGGCGCACCAGGAATGCAGCGCGCAGGAATGCGTGGATGGCCTGGTCGCGGCCGCGCTGGATGGCGGCGGCTCCGACAACGTCACCGTGGTGCTGGTGCGCCGCCACTGAGCGTCAATCGGCGGCTTCGAGCTCCAGCCACAGGCATCGCCCGGCTTTCTTCTGCAGGACCTGCAGGCGGGCCGCATGCGCTTCGGCTTCGTCGGCCTGCAACCGCACCCGTGGCCGTGCATCGGCGGTCGCCACCGGCGTCGGCGCCAGCACGACCGCCGCCTTCGGCGCCTCGCTGGCGAAGCCGATCTCGCCCTGCCCCGCGGTCAGCGCCAGGTAGACGTCGGTGAGGATCTGCGCATCCAGCAGCGCCCCGTGCAAGGCGCGCTGCGAATTGTCGACGCCGAGCCGCTTGCACAAGGCGTCCAGCGAATTGCGCTGGCCGGGGAAGCGTTGCCGCGCCAGCAGCAGGGAATCCTCGACGGTGCAGCGCCCGGACATGCCGGGGTAGCCGTCCAGCCGCGCCAGTTCCGCATCCAGGAAGCCGAGGTCGAAGGCCGCGTTGTGGATGACCAGTTCCGCGCCTTCGACGAACGCCAGGAATTCATCCACCACCGCGGCGAAACGTGGCTTGTCCTGCAGGAACTCCAGGGTCAGGCCGGTGACCTGCTGCGCGCCCGGCTCGAATTCGCGGTCCGGGTTGAGGTAGCAATGGAAGGTGCGGCCGGTCGGGCGACGCTCGACGAGTTCAACGCAGCCGATCTCGACCACGCGGTTGCCCTTCTTCCATTCCAGGCCGGTGGTCTCGGTGTCGAGCACCACTTGCCTCTTCAAATCCGCGGCCATCAGCGTTCCCGTTCCCTGATCCTGACCGCCGCCGCGCGCGCCAGCTGGTCGACGCGTTCGTTGTCCGGGTCGCCGGCGTGGCCCTTGACCCAGCGCCAGTCCACCGCGTGCCGGGCCGCCGCCGCGTGCAGGCGTTCCCACAGGTCGCGGTTCTTGACCGGGTCGCCGCCGGCGGTCTTCCACCCGCGGCGGACCCAGTTCGGCATCCATTCGGTGATGCCCTTGCGGACGTACTGCGAGTCGGTGTGCAGGATCGCGTCGCAGTCCTCCTTCAGCGCTTCCAGCGCACAGATCGCCGCCATCAGCTCCATCCGGTTATTGGTGGTGTCGGCCTCGCCACCGGCGAGTTCGCGCTCCTGGCCGCGCCAGCGCAACAGGGCACCCCAGCCGCCGGGCCCGGGATTGCCCAGGCACGCGCCATCGGTGTGGATGTCGACCCGCTTGCGCGCCACGCTCATGCCGCCGGGATCCCCGGTTCCCAGCGCGCCGCCGACGGCGCCCGCATCGGGGTCAGCGGCGAGCGCCGCTTCTCCGCGCGCAGCAGGAACGCCGCGCGCACGCCGGCGCCGTCCTGCAGCGCCGGTTCGGGGGCGATCTTCCAGGTCGGCCCCAGCCCCAGCGACACCGCGTCCGGCACCAGCCCGACCGCACGCAGGCGGCGCCGCCAGGTCACCGGTTCGGCCACCCGCGGCCCTTGCCCGCGCCAGCGCAGGCGATACGGCGACAACGGGTTCAGCGCCAGCAACCACAGGCGGCCGCCCGCGACCAGCACGCGCGCGCATTCGTCGAGCAGCGCCGCGGGATCCGAACTGATGTCGGCCAGGTGTTGCACGACCACCACGGCGCACGACTCGCTGCCCAGCGGCAGCGGCAGCCCGCAGCGCACGTCACCCTCGAAGCCGCGTGCCGCCGCGCGCAGGCGCAACAGCGGCAGGTCGACCTCGCCTTCGCCCATCCCGCTGGGGCAAAGCCACAGGCCCGCCTGGCCGGGGCGTTCCTGCGCCGCCTGGCGCAGGCTGTCCGCCTCGCTGGCCAGGATCGCCTGCCCGGCCACGCCCGCGAACCACGCCGCCGCGGCGGCGGTTTCGGGTTGACGGCGGAAAGCGGACGGGGGCAAGGTCGGCGGCATGCCCCCCGGATTCTGCGCGAAAGGCGGCGACCCGTCACGACTGGACAACGCATGGATTTGCAGCCACTGCCCGCGTTCGACGACAACTACATCTGGACGCTGCGCGATGCCGGGGGCCGCGCGCTGCTGGTGGATCCGGGCGACGCGGCACCGGTGCTGGCGGCGCTGGGCGACGGCCCGCGCCCGCACGCGATCCTGCTGACCCACCACCACGGCGACCACGTCGGCGGAGTGCCCGGACTGCTGCGGCGCTGGCCCGGCCTTGCGGTCATCGCCCCGCACGACGCGCGCATCGCCTGCGCCAGCCAGCGGGTCGGCGATGGCGAGGCACTCGAAGTGGGCCCGTGGCGTTTCCACGTCCTCGCCACGCCCGGCCACACCAGCAGCCATGCCTGCTTCTTCGGCGAAGGCGTGCTGTTCTGCGGCGACACCCTGTTCTCGCTGGGCTGCGGGCGCCTGTTCGAAGGGACGCCGGCGCAGATGCACGCCTCGTTGCACAGGCTGGCCGGCTTGCCCGGCGACACCGTGGTTTGCTGCGGCCACGAGTACACGCGCGCCAACGCCGCGTTCGCACTGGCGGTGGATCCCGGCAACGCCGCCTTGCACGATCGTGCCAACGAGGTCGCGGCACTGCGACTGGCCGGGCAGCCGACCCTGCCAACCACGCTCGCGTGCGAACGCGCCTGCAACCCGTTCCTGCGGGTCGACGACGCCGCGGTCCGCGCCGCGATCGAGGCACATGCCGGTCGCCGCATCGACGGCGACATCGACGCCTTCGCCGCACTGCGGCGCTGGAAGGACGGGTTCCGCGCATGAACGCGGCCCGGCTTGGCTGGCTTGCCGCCCTGCTGGTCGCGGCCATGCCGCTGCGGTCGAGCCCCGCAGGCCCGCCCGCCGCAACCATCGAGTCGATCTCCGCACGGTTCTGGAGCGACGTCGCCGAACCCGAATGCGGCAACGCGCCGCGTCGCTGGCTGGTCCACTACGCCGATGTCCCGCGCCGCCTGCGCAACCCGCGCGAGGCGCGCCTGCGCGCGGACGTCGCGCGCGTGCTCGATGCACTCGATGCCGCCGGCCTGCCCAGCGAATTCGCGCTGATCCCGTTCGTCGAGAGCCGCTACCGCGCCACCGCGCGCAGCCCCGGGGGCCAGCTGGGCCTGTGGCAGTTCACCGCCGCCACCGCGCGCCGCAACGGGCTGGAGGTGCGCCCCGGCCACGACCAGCGGCTGGACCCGGAGGCCTCCACCCGCGCCGCGGTCCGCTACCTGCGCCGCCTGCACGACCTGTTCGGTGCCGACTGGCGCTGGACGGTGATGGCCTACAACGCCGGCGAAGGCGCCGCACGCCGCGCCAGGCGCAACGGCGGCGCGCGCAAGCTGTCGCCGATCGCCCGCCACTATCCGGACAAACTGCATGCGCTGGCCTGCCTGCTGCCGCGCCCGCCTGACCAGGGCCGCCCCGCGGGGTAAACTGGAGCCTTTGCTCTACCCGCATCCGCACCGGAGAACACCATGGGTTTCCTGCAAGGCAAGCGCGCACTGGTCACCGGCATCGCCAGCCAGCGTTCGATCGCCACCGGCATCGCCGATGCCATGCACCGCCAGGGCGCCGAACTGGCGCTGACCTACCAGAACGAAAAGCTCAAGACGCGGGTGGAAGCCGCCGCCGCCGAATACGGCAGCAACATCGTCCTGCCGCTGGACGTGGCCGACGACGCCCAGATCGACGCCTGCTTCGACGAACTCGGCAAGCACTGGGGCGACGGCTTCGACATCCTCGTGCACTGCATCGCATTCGCCCCGCGCGAGGCGATCGAGGGCGACTTCCTCGACGGCATGAGCCGCGACAACTTCCGCATCGCCCACGACATCAGCGCGTACTCGCTGGCCGCGCTGGGCAAGGCCGCGCGTCCGCTGATGAAGGGGCGCAACGGTTCGATCCTGACCCTGAGCTACCTCGGCGCGGAGCGAGCGCTCGCCAACTACAACACGATGGGCGTGGCCAAGGCCTCGCTGGAAGCCACCGTGCGCTACATGGCGATGGCGCTGGGGCCGGAGGGCACGCGCGTCAATGCGATCTCGGCGGGCCCGATCCGCACCCTGGCCGCCAGTGGCGTCGCCAACTTCCGCAAGATGCTCACCCAGTTCGAGGCCGTGGCGCCGCTACGCCGGGTGGTCACCATCGAGGACGTCGGCAATGCCGCCGCGTTCCTGTGCTCGGACCTGGCCGCCGGCATCACCGGCGAGATCACCTACGTCGACGCCGGCTACAACATCATGGGCATGAGCGGGATCGAGTGATCCGCGGCCAACCCTGGAAACAGGAACGCCCGGCAATGCCGGGCGTTCCTTTTGGTGCATGGCGCCGAAGTCAAAGCCGGTCTTCGGCCACCGTTATCCCGTATTTCGCGCGCGCGGCCTTCACGTGGGCCTTCTGCGCCGCGCCGCCGGCGACCGCCGACAGCTGCTCGCGCAACTGCTTGCGCTCTTCCGCCGTCGCCTTGGTGACGTCGCCGTCGCGCACCGCGCGAATCGCGTACACGAGGTACTGGCCGCCGATCAGGGCCTTGTCGACCGGGATCAGGTTGTCCTGCGGGCGCGGGGTGTTGAAGAAGGCCTCCACCGCGCGCGGCGAAGGCGACTGGCTACGGCGCTGCAGGCCGTTGACCTCCGCCATCACCAGCGTCGCGCCCGCGGCCGCGGCGGCCAGGCCCTTGGCGCGGGCTGCCTTGACCAACGCGTCGGCCGCGGCTTCGGCGGCCTTGCGCTGGCGGTCGTTGCGGATCGCGGCGACCACCGAGTCCGCGACCGACGCCAGCGGCAGGGCACGTTCCGGCTCGTGCTCCAGCACCCGGATCATGACGCTGTGGTTGGGGCCAAGTTCGATCGGATCGCTGGCGGTACCGTCCTGCAGCAACGTTTCGGAGAACGCCGCACGCAGCACGTTCTGGTTGGCGGCGATGCCGGTCCCACCGGCACGACTGAACGCCGCGGTGGCCTGCACCGGCAGTCCGAGCGCGCGCGCCGCCGGCTCCAGCGAGTTCGGGTTCTTGTACACGGCATCGACCAGCTTGCCGCTCAGCTCGTTGTAGGCACGCTCGTGCTCGGTTTCCTGCAGCTCCGCCTGCAGTTGCTCGCGGACCGCCTCGAACGGCTGCTGGTTGCCTGCGCGGATCTCGTTGACCTTGATCACGTGCCAGCCGAAATCGCTCTTGACCGGCCCGCGCACTTCGCCAGCCTGCATTGAGAACGCGGCATCCTCGAACGGTCCCGGCAGGCCACCCTTGACCATCAGGCCGAGGTCGCCACCCTTGTCCCTGGAGCCAACGTCGTCCGAACCGGCCTTCGCCAGCGCGGCGAAGTCCGCACCCGGCGCCCGCGCCTGCCCTGCCAGCTTGTTCGCGCGCGCTTCCGCGGCCTTCCTGTCGGCATCGCTGGCGTCCGCCGCGACCTGCACCAGGATGTGCGAGACCGACCGCTGTTCGGCAGTGGCGTACTTGGCGCCCTGCTCCTGGTAGCGCTTGCGCAGCAACGCCTCGTCGATCACCGGCGCCGGCAACTTGCTGCCATCCACCTCGACGTACTCCAGGCGCACGGTCTCGGCACGGCGATAGCTGGCGGCGTTCGCCTTGTACCAGGCTTCGATCTGCGCGGCGGTCACCGGCGCGGTATCCGCCGGGACCTGCGGCATCGCCACGAAGCTGACGTCGCGCTGTTCACCGAGCAGGCGCAGCACGCGCTCGACCTCGCCATCGGTGGCGAACGCGGATTGCGCCAGCCGGCTGGGGATCAGCCCGTATTGCAGGCTCTCGCGGATGTTCTGCTCGAACTCGCGCGGCGTCAGCGGCGGGCTCTGCGAGCCCAGCAGCATCTGGTAGCGGTCGGCGTTGAACTTGCCGTCGACCTGGAAATCCGGGACCTCCTGGATCGCCGCACGCACCTCGCTGTCGCTGACCACGATGCCGTCGCGCTCGGCGGCCAGGCGCATGACCTGCTCGTCGATCATGTCGTCGAGGATCTTGCGCTTGTTCTCGACCGACTCGAACGCCCTGGCGTCGAACTTGTCGCCCTGCTCGTCGCGCGCGCGCATGCGCGCGACCTCGAAGCGCTTGCGGAACTCGCTGCTCTCGATGTCGTGCCGCGTCCACAGCGTGCTGAACGGCCATGCGTCCGGCGCCGACGGCCACCACGACGGCGGCTGGGCGATGCGCGCGGCATGGGTCTCCACCCGCTGCGACAGGTACGACTCCATGCCGAAGAAGGCGAACGGGATGATCAGCAGGCCGAGGATCACGGTGGCGATCCAGCCGGAGGTCTTGTCGCGGAGTTTCTGCAGCATGGGCATCGGCGATGAGGCGTAGCCGCTTAGTTTAGCGCGCGATCCGGCCCGGTACGCATCGCGGGTGCCGCGGGCACGCCAGGCGATGCAAAAAAGAAGCCCCGCATCGCTGCAGGGCTTCGGTACGACGTAACGCTAAAAAGATGGCGGAGTGGACGGGACTCGAACCCGCGACCTCCGGCGTGACAGGCCAGCATTCTAACCGACTGAACTACCACTCCGCTGAGCTGGCAATGATATCCGGGAGGAAAAATTCCCGCAAGCTTTTTTGTTCCCGGAAGCGGGGATGGCCGACCTCCTGGCCACCCGCGCGGCGATTCCACTTGCACGCTGCCGGCGTCTTGGTGGTGGGCACTGAGGGGATCGAACCCCCGACCCGCTCCGTGTAAAGGAGCCGCTCTACCGCTGAGCTAAGTGCCCGGCCGCGCATTATCGCAGCGACGGCGCTGCTTCGGGTAGCCCGCAAACGAAAAGCCCGGCGCGTGGCCGGGCTTTCCGCGCGAAGCAGCAGGCGTGGGTCAGTTGACCGCGTCCTTCAGCGCCTTGCCGGCCTTGAACGCCGGGTTCTTCGAAGCCTTGATCTTGATCGTGTCGCCGGTGCGCGGGTTGCGGCCGGTACGGGCACCGCGCTTGCGCACGGAGAAGGTGCCGAAGCCGACCAGGGTCACGGTGTCGCCCTTCTTCAGGGCCTTGGTGATGGCGGCGACCATCGCATCGACTGCGCGACCGGCGTCGGCCTTGGTCAGTTCGGCGTTGTCGGCAACGGCTTCGACGAATTCGGCTTTGTTCATTTGCTTGATGACTCCCTGTGCGGAATGTGGCGCGAATGTTTGGTGACCGGGATCGCGGCGCTCCCCTGCCGCAATCCGGTGGACTGCCGCGGCGCACAATGCACGCACGCCGCGGTTGCCAACCTTATACCAGCGGATTTTTTCGCATGCAACACGGAAAGCAAGCGCTGGCGCGGGTTTCAGGCATGCGCCGACGAAAGGCCGGGAAACCGCGACTTAGTGCTTGACATCAGGACGCGGGTCACCTTCGTTTTTCGGCAATGGCGGTTGTTCCGCCCCGGCCTTCGCCGCGCGCCCGGGCAATGGCCGCTCCAGCGCGAGGTCGAGCACCTCGTCGATCCACTTCACCGGCACGATCCGCATGCTCCTGGTGACCGCGGGCGGGATGTCGGCGAGGTCCTTCCGGTTCTCGTCGGGGATGATCACGGTCTTGATGCCGCCACGCAGCGCCGCCAGCAGCTTTTCCTTGAGCCCGCCGATCGCGCTGACCCGGCCGCGCAGGGTGATCTCGCCGGTCATCGCCACGTCGTGGCGCACCGGGATCTTCGTCAGCATCGACACCAGCGTCGTCGCCATCGCGATGCCTGCGCTGGGGCCGTCCTTCGGCGTGGCGCCATCCGGCACGTGCACGTGCACGTCGTGCTTCTGCAGGAAATCGAGGTCGATGCCGAGCCGTTCGGTGCGCGCGCGCACCACCGACAATGCCGCCGACGCCGATTCCTTCATGACGTCGCCAAGCTGCCCGGTCAGGATCAGCTGGCCCTTGCCGGGCACCAGCGTGGCCTCGATCTGCAACAGGTCGCCGCCCACTTCGGTCCATGCCAGTCCGGTCACCAGCCCGATCTCGTTCTCAACTTCCGCGCGCCCGAAATCGAAGCGCTGCACGCCCAGGTACTTGTCGAGGTTCTTCGACGAAACACCGACCGTCTTGACCTTCGCGCCCTTCGGCTGCGGCCCCTTCAGCGCGATCTCCTTGACCACCTTGCGCGCGATCTTCGCGATCTCCCGCTCCAGGTTGCGCACGCCCGACTCGCGCGTGTAGTAGCGGACGATGTCGGTGATCGCGCTCTCGGCGATCTTCAGCTCGCCTTCGCGCAGGCCATTGGCCTTGAGCTGCTTGGGCACCAGGTAGCGCATCGCGATGTTGAGCTTCTCCTCCTCGGTGTAGCCGGGGATGCGGATGACCTCCATGCGGTCCAGCAGCGGGCCGGGGATGTTCAGCGAGTTGGAGGTGGCGACGAACATCACCTCGGACAGGTCGAGGTCGACCTCCAGGTAGTGGTCGTTGAAGGTGTGGTTCTGCTCCGGGTCCAGCACTTCCAGCAGCGCCGAGGACGGGTCGCCGCGGAAGTCCATCGACATCTTGTCGATCTCGTCGAGCATGAACAGCGGGTTGCGGGTGCCGACCTTGTTGAGGTTCTGCACGATCCGGCCCGGCAGCGAACCGACGTAGGTACGGCGGTGGCCGCGGATCTCGGCCTCGTCGCGCACCCCGCCAAGCGCCATCCGCACGAACTTGCGGTTGGTGGCCTTGGCGATGCTCTGCCCGAGCGAGGTCTTGCCGACGCCGGGCGGGCCGACCAGGCACAGGATCGCACCCTTCATCTTCGCCACCCGGGTCTGCACCGCGAGGTATTCGAGGATGCGTTCCTTGACCTTCTCGAGCCCGTAGTGGTCGGCGTCGAGCACGTCCTGCGCGGCCTTCAGGTCCTTGCGCACCTTGCTGCGCTTCTTCCACGGCACGCCCAGCAACCAGTCCAGGTAGTTGCGCACAACCCCGGCCTCGGCCGACATCGGCGACATCTGCTTGAGCTTGTTGAACTCGTTGCGGGCCTTGGCCTCGACCGGCTTCGGCATGCCGGCGGCGGCGATCCGGCGGGCGATCTCGTCGAGGTCGTTCGGGGCGTCGTCCAGCTCGCCCAGCTCCTTCTGGATCGCCTTCATCTGCTCGTTGAGGTAGTACTCGCGCTGCGACTTCTCCATCTGCGACTTGACCCGGCCGCGGATGCGCTTCTCCATCTGCTGCACGTCGATCTCGCCGTCGACCAGGCCAACCAGCATCTCCAGCCGCTCGGCGGTGTCCAGGGTCTCCAGCAGCTTCTGCTTGTCGCCGAGGCGGACGCCGATATGGGCGGCGATGGTGTCGGCCAGGCGCGACGGGTCGTCGATCCCGGACAGGGTCTGCAGCAGCTCCGGCGGCAGCTTGCGGTTGGTCTTGATGTACTGCTCGAACAGCCCCATCAGCGAGCGCGCGATGGCGTCCAGCTCGCGCGGCTCGCGGCTGTCGGCGGATTCCACCACCACCCCGGTGCCGGACAGGGTGCCATCCACCTCGCCGACCGCGTCGACGTGGGCGCGGGTCAGGCCCTCGACCAGCACCTTGATGGTGCCGTCCGGCAGCTTCAGCAGCTGCAACACCTGCGCCAGCGTGCCGATCGGATGCAGGTCGGCGGCACCCGGGTCGTCGGTTTCCGCCGACTTCTGCGCGACCAGCAGGATCCGCTTGTCGCCCTCCATCGCGAGGTCGAGCGCGCGGATCGACTTGTCGCGGCCGACGAACAGCGGGATCACCATGTGCGGGAACACCACGACGTCGCGCAGCGGCAGCACCGGCAGGACGAGGCGTTCCTGCCCTGTGCGGGGATGTTCGGTGCTGGTGCTCATGCGGACTCCTGTTGCCCTGGGCGCGCCGGGTGCGCCGCCACAGCCACGGTTATGGGGTTGTCGGCCGCAGGATGCAAGCAACCGCGAAGGCCGGCCGCGGAAAGATGCGTGCCATCCATGCAAAAGGCCGCCATGCGGCGGCCTTCGGCTGCAACCCGGGCGACCGGCCTCAGTCGGCCGACGCCACCTTCGGCAGCGGGACGTCCACGGCGGCGTCGAACGCGGTGTTCTTGTAGATCAGGTAGGGCTCGGACCTGTGCTCGATCACCGATTCGTCGACCACCACCTTGCTGACGTTCTCGAGCGACGGCAGCTCGTACATGGTGTCCAGCAGCACCGACTCGACGATGGTGCGCAGTCCGCGTGCGCCGGTCTTGCGCTTGAGCGCCTTCTTGGCGATCGCCGCGAGCGCATCGGGGCGGATTTCCAGCTCCACGCCCTCCATGTCGAAGAGTTTCCTGAACTGCTTGGTGATGGCGTTCTTGGGCTCGGTCAGGATCTTGACCAGCGCCGGCTCGTCCAGCTCCTCCAGGGTCGCGACCACCGGCAGGCGGCCCACGAACTCCGGGATCAGGCCGAACTTGATCAGGTCTTCCGGCTCCACCTGCGCCAGCACCTGGCCGATGTCGGCCTTGCGCTCGGCGCTCTTCACCTTGGCGCCGAAGCCGATCCCGCCGGAATCGCTGGAACGCTGCTGGATCACCTTGTCCAGCCCGGCGAACGCGCCGCCGACGATGAACAGGATGTTGCGGGTGTCGACCTGCAGGAATTCCTGCTGCGGGTGCTTGCGGCCGCCCTGCGGCGGCACGCTGGCGACGGTGCCCTCGATCAGCTTCAGCAGCGCCTGCTGCACGCCTTCACCGGAGACGTCGCGGGTGATCGACGGGTTCTCCGACTTGCGGCTGATCTTGTCGATCTCGTCGATGTAGACGATGCCGTGCTGCGCCTTCTCGACGTCGTAGTCGCACTTCTGCAGCAGCTTCTGGATGATGTTCTCCACGTCCTCGCCGACGTAGCCGGCTTCGGTCAGCGTGGTCGCATCGGCCATGGTGAACGGCACGTTGAGCATGCGCGCCAGCGTTTCCGCCAGCAGCGTCTTGCCCGAACCGGTGGGGCCGACCAGCAGGATGTTGGACTTCGCCAGCTCGATGTCGTCGGACTTCTGCCGGCTTTCGATGCGCTTGTAGTGGTTGTAGACGGCGACGGCGAGGGTCTTCTTCGCGCGCTGCTGGCCGATCACGTACTGGTCGAGCACCTCGAGGATCTCGCGCGGCTTCGGCAGCGAGCTGCGGGTCGACTGCGCCTTCTCCTCCAGCTCCTCGCGGATGATGTCGTTGCAGAGTTCGACGCATTCGTCGCAGATGAACACGCTGGGTCCCGCGATCAGCTTCCGGACCTCGTGCTGGCTCTTCCCGCAGAAGGAGCAGTACAGGATCTTGGTGCTGTCGCCGGTGGTCCGGCTTGTACGATCTTCGCTCATTCGCCACTCACTGCCCGCGCTACGCGGTTTCGACCCGAGAATACCATACGCCCCGGTGGGGCCAACCGGGGGTGTTTTCACCCAATAACGCGTGCCAATGCCGTTTCCGGGCCCCGGAAACGGACAGTCGGCGAACGGTTCAGCCAGCCTGGATCGAGTCGTCCGGGCGGCGCACCAGCACCTCGTCCACCAGCCCGTATTCACGGGCGGCTTCGGCGCTCTTGAAGTTGTCGCGCTCGGTGTCGCGGGCGATCGCGTCCAGCGGCTGGCCGGTGTGGTGGGCCAGCACCTCGTTCAGGCGCTGGCGCAGGGTCAGGATCTCGCGCGCCTGGATCTCGATGTCGGTGGCCTGGCCCTGCGAACCGCCGGAAGGCTGGTGGATCATCACCCGCGCGTTCGGCAGCGCGTAACGCTTGCCCTTGGCGCCCGCCGCCAGCAGCAGCGCACCCATGCTGCAGGCCTGGCCGACGCAGATCGTGCTGACGTCCGGCTTGATGTACTGCATGGTGTCGTAGATCGCCATGCCGGCGGTGACCACGCCACCCGGCGAGTTGATGTACAGGCTGATGTCCTTCTCGGGGTTCTCGGCCTCGAGGAACAGCAGCTGCGCCACGATCACGTTGGCGACGTGGTCGTCCACGCCGCCGACCAGGAAGATCACCCGCTCCTTGAGCAGGCGCGAATAGATGTCGTACGCGCGCTCGCCGCGGCTGGTCTGTTCGACCACCATCGGCACGAGGTTGAGGGCTTTGGTCAGGTGGTCCATGGTCTCTCGCTGGTCGTGGCGGGCGGGGACTGCGCCGTTACTGGCCGATCGCTTCCTGGAAGCTGATCGCCTGGTCGGTGTGGGTGGCGCGCTCGGCGATCCAGTCGATCACCTGCTCCTCCATCACCCGGTTCTGCAGTCCCTGCATGAGCTGGGGATCGTTGCGGTAGAGGTCAATGACCTGCTGCGGCTGTTCGTAGGTGGACGCGATCAGCTGCATGGTTTCGTTCAGGCGGGCCTGCTCCAGGCGCAGCTCGTTGCGACGGGCCACCTCGCCCACCAGCAGCGCGACCAGCACGCGCTTGCGGGCGGCGTCCTTGAACGCCTCGGCGTCGGCGCCGACCTGCTGGCCCTGGCGGCGGGCCTGCTCGGTGGCGTTCGCCAGCAGCGCGCGGGCTTCGTTCTCGACCACGCGCGGCGGCAGTTCGACGTCCTGGTAGGCCACGACCAGCTGCTCGCCGACCTCGCGGCGCAGGCGATTCATCAGCGCGCCCTTGAGCTCGCGCTCCAGGTTGCTGCGGATCTCGGCCTTGAACTGCTCGGCATCGCCGCTCTTGATGCCGAAGCTGCGGATGAAGGCGGCATCGACCTCCGGCAGGACCTGCTCGGCCACGTCGACCAGCCTGAAGGTCGAGGTCACGGTCTTGCCGGCGAACTGCGGCATGTGCCAGTCGGCCGGCAGGGTCACGTCGACGGTCTTTTCCTCGCCGGGCTGCATGCCGACGATGGCCTGCTCGACTTCCGGATACATGGCGCCCGAACCCAGCACGGTGCTGGTCTTCTCCACGCCCTCGGGCGGCATCCGCGCGCCGTCGATCATGCTCGAGGTTTCCAGGTTGGCGAGGTCGCCCGCCTTGGCCGCACGCTCGACCTTGCTCCAGCTGGCACGCTGCTGCTGCAGGTTGGCGAGCATGCGTTCGATGTCGGCGTCGGTCACTTCCGAGGTATGGCGAACGACCTGCAGCTTGGCCATGTCGAGGTCGCCGAAGTCGGGAACCAGCTCGATCGAGGCGACGTACTTCAGCTCGCCTTCGCCGGCCTCGTCGGCCATGCTGATCTGCGGGGCGCCGGCCACGCGCAGGTCGTTCTCGCGCACCGCCTGGTCCATGCCCTGGCGCAGCAGTCCGTCCAGGATCTCGGCGCGCACCTGGCCGCCGTAGCGCTGCTCGATCACCTTGGTCGGCACCTTGCCGGGGCGGAAGCCCTTGATGCGGACCGTGCGCGCGATCTCGCGCAGGCGGCCGCCAACCTGGTTGTCCACGTCTCCCGCCGGCAGGCTGAGGGTGACGCGGCGTTCGAGGTTACCGGTGGATTCGACCGAGACTTGCATGATGCGATGACTCCTGGACGGGTTCGACGCGAACCCGGTTGCGCGATTGGATTGGGGAAGCACGGGCAGCGCCCGCGCGGAACGCGATAGTTTCGCCGATGCCGGGCCCGCTGTCACGACCCGGACCGCAGAAATGCGCGACGCAGGGCGCCGGGCGACCGCCCCGGGCCGCAAAAGAAAACGCCCGGCACTGGGCCGGGCGTCTCGGGATTGGTGGGCCGTCAAGGATTCGAACCTTGGACCTATTGATTAAGAGTCAACTGCTCTACCAACTGAGCTAACGGCCCGAGAAACGAGATTGTAGCAAAGGATGCGGTCGCTGCAAACCGCGGCGTGCGGTCCGTGGCAACGGAAAATGGGGTGGCTGAGGGGACTCGAACCCCCGACATCTGGAATCACAATCCAGGACTCTAACCAACTGAGCTACAGCCACCATTGGAACTGGAACACCCGCCGCGTCTGGCGCGCCCGGCAGGACTCGAACCTGCAACCGCCGGCTTAGAAGGCCGGTGCTCTATCCGGTTGAGCTACGGGCGCCCGGCCGGATTGTCGCATCGAACACCGCGCGGACCTGCATCGGAGTGGTCGGGGTAGAGGGATTCGAACCCCCGACATCCTGCTCCCAAAGCAGGCGCGCTACCAGACTGCGCTATACCCCGCCGACGGAACCGATACCGCCACTGCGGTTGCAAGCCTCCGCGACGCATCGGCGCCCCGCAAGGCCGGGCATTGTCCGGCCGCCCGGGCGGGCTGTCAACGCAAGCTACAATGCGGGCACGCGAAAGTGGCGGAATTGGTAGACGCCCTGGATTTAGGTTCCAGTGCCGCAAGGCGTGCGGGTTCGAGTCCCGCCTTTCGCACCAGCCACGCATCCAGGCCGCCGTCGGCAAACGCGCCCGCCCCGCGATATGCTCCGCGCATGCGGCGACCGCCGCGCTTCCGAGGACCCACGACCATGATGCGCAGCGGCAATCCCGCACTGAAGGAAAGCACCTTCCTCGACCTCGGCACCGGCACCCTGGTGCGCAACGACGCCGGGGCGATGAGCCTGAACGGCACCGTCAACAAGACCGCGCTGCTGCTGGTGCTGACCCTGGCCGGCGCGCTGTTCACCTGGTCGCAGTTCTCGGCCGCGATGGCCGCCGGCAACCCCGGCGCGGTGATGCCGTACGTCTGGGGCGGCGCGATCGGCGGCTTCGTGGTCGCGCTGGTCACGGTGTTCAGGAAGGAATGGGCGATGTACACCGCGCCGCTGTACGCGGTGCTGGAAGGCCTGTTCCTGGGCGCGGTCTCGGCAATGTTCGAGCTGCGCTTCCCGGGCATCGTGATGCAGGCGGTTGGCCTCACCTTCGGCACCATGGCGGCGCTGCTGATGGCCTACCGCAGCGGGCTGATCAAGGTGACCGAGAACTTCAAGCTCGGCATCGTCGCCGCCACCGGCGGCATCGCCCTGCTGTACCTGGTCAACATCGGCATGCGCCTGTTCGGGTTCGAGGGCATGGGCTTCATCCACGAGGGCAGCCTGCTCGGTATCGCGTTCTCCGGCTTCGTGGTGGTGATCGCGGCACTCAACCTGGTGCTGGATTTCGACTTCATCGAGACGGGCGTGGAACAGGGCGCGCCGAAGTACATGGAGTGGTACGCCGCGTTCGGCCTGCTGGTCACGCTGGTGTGGCTGTACCTGGAGATGCTGCGCCTGCTCAGCAAGCTGCAATCGCGCAACTGATCGCGCTTTCGATGCAACGAAAGAAGGGCGCCGCTGGCGCCCTTCTGCATTTTCGACACCGCTGCCGGCGGCAGGCGCCGGCGGCGACCCGCGCCTACAGCCGCGACGCGATCGCCTGCGCGAAAGACATCGTGTTGCCCTCGCCGCCGAGGTCCGGGGTCAGCGAATCCTTCGCTTCCAGGGTGCCGATGATCGCCTTGCGCAGGCGCTCGGCCTGCTCCGGCCGGGCCAGGTGGTCGAGCATCTGCGCCGCGCCCAGCAGCAGGGCGCACGGGTTGGCGATGCCCTTGCCGGCGATGTCCGGGGCCGAGCCGTGGACCGCCTCGAAGATCGCCGCGTCGGTGCCGATGTTGGCGCCCGGGGCCAGCCCCAGGCCACCGACCAGGCCCGCGCACAGGTCGGAGATGATGTCGCCGAACAGGTTGGTGGTGACGATGATGTCGAACTGCTCCGGCCGCATCACCAGCTGCATGCAGGTGTTGTCGACGATCATCTCGTTGCACTGGATGTCCGGGTACAGCGCGGCGACTTCGCGTGCGGTCTTCAGGAACAGGCCGGAGGTCGATTTCAGGATGTTGGCCTTGTGCACCACCGTCACCTTCTTGCGGCCGGTCTTGCGGGCAAGCTCGAACGCATAGCGGACGATCCGCTCGGAGCCGCGATGGGTGATCTTCTGGATCAGGGTGGCGGTCTCCCCGTCCTCCGAGACCTGCTGGCCTTCGCCGGAATACGCGCCCTCGGTGTTCTCGCGGACGATGACCAGGTCGACGCCGGCCGGAAAGCGCGACTTGGTGTTCGGGAAGCTCTTGGCCGGGCGCACGTTGGCGTACAGGTCGAAGCGCTTGCGCAACTCGACGTTGATCGATGAGAAGCCCTCGCCGACCGGCGTGGTCAGCGGCGACTTCAGGGCCACGCTGTTCCGGCGGATCGAGTCCATGGTCGCCGCCGGCAGCAGCTCGCCGTGCTTCTCCAGCGCGGCCAGGCCGGCGTCGGCGAATTCGTACGCAAGGCCAAGCTGCATCGCATCCAGCACGTGCAGGGTGGCGTCCATGATTTCCGGGCCGATGCCGTCGCCGCGGATGATCGTGATGGTTGTCATTTTTGCAGGATTCCAGACAGGCTGAACGCCACGCACGGGGCGTGGCGTCATGGGGATTTACAGCCCGCCATTATGGCAGATGGCGTGCGCCGCCGTATCCGCCGGCGCATTCAACCATGGTCGTGGGTGGCCGGTGCCTGCGCCTCGCCCTGCTCCAGCCGGTCGAGGAAATCGACCGCGCGGCGCAGGTGCGGGATCACGATCGATCCGCCCACCACCAGCCCCACCGAGAACGCCTCGAACATCTCCTCGCGGGTCACGCCGGCGTCCTTGCACTGGGCGACGTGGTAGCTGATGCAGTCGTCGCAGCGCAGCACCATCGACGCGGTCAGCCCCATCAGCTCCTTGGTCTTCACGTCCAGCGCGCCGGCCTGGTAGGCCTGGGTATCGAGCGCGAAGAAGCGCCGCACCACCTGGTTGGGCTCGTCCAGGATGCGCTTGTTCATGCGCTGGCGGAATTCGGTGAATTCGCTGACCCGGTCGCCGCCGCTCATGCGCCGCCCCCGGCCAGCAGCGGTTCGAGCTTGCCGGCGCGATGCAGCGCCATCATGTCGTCGTAGCCGCCGACGTGGGTGTCGCCGATGAAGATCTGCGGCACGCTGGTGCGGCGGGTCTTCTGCACCATCGCCTCGCGCTGGGCGGGATCGGTGTCGATCCTGACCTCGGTCCACGCCAGGCCCTTGCTCTTCAGGAAATTCTTGGCCGCCACGCAGTACGGGCAGATCGCGCTGCTGTAGATGGTGATGCCGGGGGGGCTGCTGTCGCTCAAGACGGACTCCGGGAACCTGCAAGGATGCTGGCGGTCGAATATGCAGCCGGGCGCCGCGTTTTTCCAGCCGCTCAACCCGCATTCACACCAAGCGCACCACAACACAGCATCCTGCCCGCATGACCCGACCCCGATTCCGCCGCCGCTGGCCCGCCGCGCTCGCCTTCGCCCTGTGCTGCGCGACGGCGAGCGCGCAGCAGGCCCGGCTGCCGGACATCGGCTCGTCCGCCGGCGCGGTGCTGTCGCCGGCGCGGCAGGCCGAATACGGCTCTATGGTGCTGGCCCAGCTGCGGCACGAGGGCTACATCCTCGACGACCCGCTGATGGACGGCTGGCTGCGCGATGTCGGCCTGCGCCTGGCCGGCGCCAGCGACCGCCCGCAGCAGGGCTTCACCTTCTTCCTGCTGCGCGACCGCCAGATCAACGCCTTTGCCACCCTCGGCGGCTACATCGGCATGAACGCCGGGCTGGTGCTGGCCGCGGACCGCGAGGACCAGGTCGCCGGCGTGCTCGCCCACGAGATCGCCCACGTCACCCAGCAGCACGTCCTGCGCGGTGCCGAAAAGGCGCAACGCGATAGCCTGCCGATCCTGCTCGCCACCCTCGGCGCGATCATCGCCGCGCAGCAGGCCGGCGGGAACTCCAGCGGCGATGCCAGCCAGGCCGCACTGGTGACCGGGCTTGGCCTGCTGCAGCAGCGCCAGATCGACTACACCCGCGACAACGAGGCCGAGGCCGACCGCGTCGGCATCCGCACCCTCGCCAATGGCGGCTTCGCGCCGGAGGCGATGGCGGAATTCTTCGAGACCCTGCAGGCGGTGGTGCGGGTGAACCAGGGCGACGAGCGCAGCCGCGTCCCCGGCTACCTGCAGACCCACCCGGTGACCCTCAGCCGGATCAGCGAGGCACGCGAACGCGCGGCCAAGCTGGAGGTCGGCAACGCCACCGGCAGCACCGCCATCGCCACCAATCCGTTGCTGCCCGCCGGCCTGCGGATCCAGACCCAGGGCGCGCGCAGCCGCGGCACCACCGGCGATTTCGGCTGGGCGCGCGAGCGCCTGCGCGTGCTCAGCGCCAACACCCCGGCGCAGGCGATCGGCGAATACCGGCAGATGCAGGCCAGCAAGCCGCTCGACGACGCCCAGCGCTACGGCCTGGCCTACGCCCACCTGCGCGCCGGCGACGCCACCACCGCGCTGCAGGAACTGCAGCCGGTGCAGGCCGCGCACCCCGACAGCCTGTGGCTGCAGATCAGCCTTGGCGAAACCGAGGCCAGGGCCGGGCGCACGGCGGACGCGGACAGGCGCTTCGAGACCCTGTTGGGAAGGATGCCGACCCACCGCGCGCTGGCGCTGAGCTACGCGCGGGTACTGGCCGAACGCAACACCAAGGCGAGCGGTGCGCGTGCGGTCGCGGTGCTGCGGCCGCTGCTGGCCACCGCCGCCAGCGACGCCCTGTTCCAGCAGTCGTATGCACGCGCCAACGAGATCGCCGGCGACGACATCCGCGCCGGCGAGGCATGGGCGGAGGCGGCCTACCTCGGCGGCCGGCCGGAACAGGCGCTGGTGCAGCTGAACAACCTGAAGAAGCGCGCCAACCTGGACTATTACGCGCGCAGCCGGATCGACGCGCGGATCGCCGCGATCACCCCGACCGTGCTGGAACTGCGCCGGCAGGGCGTGCATGACGAGGAAGCCACCGGCAAATGGCGGGTCGGCCTGCGCGCGGGCGAGCCCGCGGGCGCCTGGTGACCCGGCGCAGGTGACAACGTCACAAAGCGGTCATAAAACCGTCGTGTAATGGCAGGATAGCCGCTCCCGCGGTGCCTACGTGCCCTGCCATGCAAAAGCGCATCCTCATCGTCGACGACGAACCCGCGATCCGCGACATGGTCGCCTACGCCCTGCGCAAGGGCGACTTCGACCCGGTCCTCGCCGGCGATGCGCGCGAGGCCCAGGCCGCGATCTCCGAACGCGTGCCGGACCTGATCCTGCTGGACTGGATGCTGCCCGGCACCAGCGGCCTGGAACTGGCGCGGCGCTGGCGGCGCGAGGCGCTGACCCGCGACATCCCGATCATCATGCTGACCGCGCGCGGCGAGGAAAACGACCGCGTCGGCGGGCTCGAGGCCGGGGTCGACGACTACGTGGTCAAGCCGTTCTCGGCGCGCGAGTTGCTGGCCCGCATCCGCGCGGTGATGCGCCGCTCGCGCGAGGACGACGAGGACGGCAGCGTCCAGGTCGGCGGCCTGCGCATCGACGGCGCCGCCCACCGGGTGTTCGCGGATGGCAGCGCCGGACCGACCCCGGTGCACATCGGTCCCACCGAATACCGCCTGCTGCACTTCTTCATGACCCACCCGGAGCGGGTGTACAGCCGTTCGCAGCTGCTGGACCACGTCTGGGGCGGCAGCGTGTACGTCGAGGAGCGCACCGTCGACGTGCACATCCGGCGCCTGCGCAAGACCCTGGAGCCGCACCGGCTCGACCCGATGGTGCAGACCGTGCGCGGCTCCGGTTATCGGTTCTCGGCGGCCGCCTGACATCCCGCCGCAACCCAACCGGCGCGTCCAGCGCCTAGACTGGCCGCATGTCCCCCGACGCCCGCAACGCCTGGTTCCGCACCCTCGGCCAGCTCGCCCTCGTGCTGGCCGCCGGCCTGCTGGTCGGGCTGCTGCTCGGCCAGCCATGGCCGACGCTGACCGTGGCCGCGCTCGGCGTGGTCGCCTGGCACTACTGGAAGCTGCGCCACGTGCTGCTGCGCCTGACCGCGCGCCAGCGGCTCGAACCGCCGCAGGGCGTGGGCGTGTGGAACGAGCTCGACCGCCTGTTGTTCCGCAGCCAGTCCGAGATGCGCGCGCGCAAGCGCCGCCTGTTGGCGATGCTGCGCGCCTACCGGGCCGCGGCGGCCGCATTGCCGGACGCGGTGGTGGTGGTCGAACGCAACAGCCAGCGCGTGCTCTGGTTCAACGAGGCGGCGGGTCCATTGCTCGGCCTGCAGTTCCCGCGCCACCAGGGCAGCTCGATCGTCGGCGCCCTGCAGCCGTTGCCGATGGCGCACTGGCTGGCCGCCGGGCGCAATGCCGAGCCGATGACCGACGTCGCCTCGCCGGCCGACCCCGACCTGCGCCTGGGCCTGCGCCTGATCCCGTATTCCGACGAGCTGTGGCTGCTGGTCGCGCGCGACGTGACCCGCACCATGCGCCTGGAGCACATGCGCCGCGATTTCGTCGCCAACGTCTCGCACGAACTGCGCACCCCGCTGACCGTGGTCCACGGCTACCTGGAGATGCTGGACCCGGCCGAAAACCCCGACTGGGCGCCGATGCTGGCGGAGATGCAGCGGCAGTCGCAGCGCATGACCCAGTTGGTCGAGGACCTGCTGACCCTGTCACGGCTGGAAGCGCGCGAGACCCTGCCCGAGGAACACGTGGCGATGGCGCCGATGCTGGCCACCCTGCGCCGCGAAGCCGAGGCGCTGAGCCAGGGCCGGCACCGGATCAGCGTGGACGACGGCGCCCGGCTCGACCTGTGGGGTTCCAACAAGGAGCTGCACAGCGCGTTCTCGAACCTGGTCAGCAACGCGATCCGCTATACCCCGGCCGGCGGCGAGATCGCGGTGCGCTTCAGCCGCGACGGCGACGGCGGCGCCACCCTCTCGGTCCGCGATTCCGGCTACGGCATCCCGGCCGCGCACCTGCCGCGGATCACCGAGCGCTTCTACCGGGTGTCCACCAGCCGCTCGCGCGAATCCGGCGGCACCGGCCTCGGCCTTGCCATCGTCAAGCACGTGCTTGGCCTGCACGGCGCGCGCCTGGAGATTTCCAGCGAAGTCGGCAAGGGCAGCACCTTCGCCTGCCGCTTCCATCCCGAGCGCGTGTTCCAGCGCGAACCCCACCCCATCGCGGCCACATCGCCATGAACGCAGAACCAGCACCGCCGCCCTCGCTGCGCGACCAGTCGCTTTACGCCAATCGCGAACTGTCGCAGCTCGACTTCAACTTCCGGGTGCTTGCGCAGGCCCAGGATCCGTCGGTGCCGCTGCTGGAACGGCTGCGCTTCCTGTGCATCTCCTGCACCAACCTCGACGAGTTCTTCGAGATCCGCGGCGGCTCGGTGCGGCATGCGATCGAATTCGGGCTGCCACCGTCGGCCGACGGGCTGGCCCCGGTGACCCTGCTCAACCGCATCCACGACCGCGCCGCCGAGCTGGTGCAGGCGCAGTACCGCTGCTTCTACGACGAGATCCGGCCGGCGCTGGATGCAGAGGGCATCCGCCTGCTGCAGCGCGAGCAGTGGAGCGAGGAACAGGTCGCCTGGCTGCGCCAGCATTTCCGCAACGAGATCATGCCGGTGCTGTCGCCGCTTGGCCTGGACCCCGCGCACCCGTTCCCGAAGATCCTCAACAAGTCGCTGAACGTGGTGGTGTTGCTGGAAGGCAAGGATGCGTTCGGCCGCGAGGGGCACATGGCGATCGTGCGCGCGCCGCGCTCGCTGCCGCGGATCATCCGCCTGCCCGACGCCGACGGCGACGGCGACGACTTCCACAACTTCGTGTTCCTGAGCTCGGTGCTGTCCGCGTTCGTGCACGAACTGTTCCCGGGCATGAAGGTCAACGGCGCCTACCAGTTCCGGGTCACCCGCAATTCGGAACTGATCGTCGACGAGGAGGACGTCGACAACCTCGCGCTCGCGCTGCGCGACGAGTTGCTCGGCCGCGGCTACCTGCGCGCGGTGCGCCTGGAGATCGCCGAACAGTGCCCGCAGGACATCGTCGACAGCCTGCTGGCGAACTTCGAGCTGCCGGCCAACGCGGTCTACAAGATCAACGGCCCGGTCAACCTCAACCGGGTGGTCCAGGTCTATGACCTGGTGCGCCGCCCCGACCTCAAGTTCCCGGCCTTCCAGCCGCGCCTGCTGCGCGACGTCGACGCGATGTTCGAGCAGATCCGCCAGGGCGACGTGCTCCTGCACCACCCGTACGACGCGTTCGCGCCGGTGCTGGAACTGATCCGGCAGGCCGCGGAAGACCCGTCGGTGCTGGCGATCAAGCAGACCCTGTACCGCGCCGGCAAGGATTCGCCGATCGTCGAGCACCTGATCCAGGCGGCGCGCAACGGCAAGGACGTGACCGTTGTGGTCGAGCTGCGCGCGCGCTTCGACGAGGAAGCCAACCTCGGCCTGGCCGACCGCCTGCAGGACGCCGGGGTGCAGGTGGTGTACGGCGTGGTCGGCTACAAGACCCACGCCAAGATGCTGCTGATCGTGCGCCGCGAAGGCCGCGAACTGCGCCGCTACGTGCACCTGGGCACCGGCAACTACCACTCCGGGACCGCGCGCGCGTACACCGACTTCAGCCTGATGACCGCCAACCCGGAGATCGGCAACGACGTCCACCTGATCTTCCAGCAGCTCTCCGGACTGGCCGCGCCGCTCAAGCTGCGGCACCTGCTGCAGTCGCCATTCACCCTGCACAGCGGGGTGCTGGAGCGGATCGAGCGCGAGGCCGCGCATGCGCGCGCCGGCAAGCCGGCTCGGATCGTCGCCAAGATGAACGCGCTCAACGAGACGCAGGTGATCCGCGCGCTGTACGCGGCCTCGCAGGCAGGCGTCGGGATCGACCTCATCGTGCGCGGCGCCTGCACCCTGCTGCCGGGCATCGAGGGCGTGTCCGCGAACATCCGCGTGCGCTCGATCGTCGGCCGCTTCCTCGAGCACCACCGCACCTGGTGGTTCGGCAACGACGGCGCGCCCGAGTTGTACTGCTCGTCCGCGGACTGGCTGGAGCGCAACCTGCTGCGCCGGGTGGAAACCGCGTTCCCGATGCTGGATGCGGGCGCCGCCCAGCGGGTCCACCGCGAAGGCCTGCTCAACTACCTGGCGGACAACCAGAACGCGTGGGAACTGCACGCCGACGGCAGTTACCACAAGATCCTGCCGGCGCCGGGCGAGGCGGGTTTCTCCGCGCAGCTGTCGCTGCTCGAAGGACTGTATTCGTGACACCTGCGAATGCAGCGGAATCGCGGGCGCCGCGCGGGCGATAATGCGCGCATGAACCCGCATCGCCGCAACGCAAACGCATGAGGTCCGCCCCGCGCCGCGGCAGCACCCTGCTGGCACCGGCAACCGCGCCGCTGCGCGACGGCGACATGCTGGCCGCGCTCGACCTCGGCTCCAACAGCTTCCACATGGTGGTCGCGCAGACCGTGCTCGGCCAGCTGCGGGTGGTCGACCGCCTGCGCGAGACCGTGCGCATGGCCGAGGGCCTGGACGGCTTCGGCGGGCTCGCCCCGGACGTGCGCGACCGCGCGCTGGCGTGCCTGTCGCGCTTCGGCCAACGGGTGGCGGACATCCCCCCGCACCGGATCCGCGCGGTCGCCACCAACACCGTCCGCCAGCTGCGCGCGCCGGAGAGTTTCCTGCTGCCGGCGGAAACCGCGCTCGGGCATGCGATCGAGGTGGTGTCCGGGCGCGAGGAAGCGCGCCTGGTCTACCTCGGCGTGGCCCACGCGCAACCGCCGAAGGATGGCCAGCTGCGGCTGGTGATCGACATCGGCGGCGGTTCCACCGAATGCATCATCGGCAGCGGGATGGATGCGATCGAGCGCGAGAGCCTGCAGGCCGGCTGCGTCGCCAGCACCCGCCGCTTCTTCCCCAACGGCAAGCTGTCGCGCAAGCGCTGGAAGGACGCGCTGACCGAAGTCACCGCCGAGTTCCAGCAGTTCGCGTCGGCCTACCGCGCGCTCGGCTGGGACGAGGCGATCGGCTCGTCCGGCACCAACAAGGCGATCGGCGAGATCTGCGCCGCGCTCAAGCTGACCAAGGGCGCGGTGACCGCGGAGGCGCTGCCGCTGCTGCGCGAGCGCCTGCTGCAGGCCGAACGCATCGAGGACATCGACCTGCCCGGCCTGTCCGTGGACCGGCGCCCGATCATCGCCGGCGGCCTGCTGGTGCTGGAGGCGGTATTCGCCGCGCTCGGCCTGCAGCGGATGGCGGTGAGCAAGGCCGCGCTGCGCGAAGGCGTGCTGCACGACATGCTTGGCCGCGGCGGCGCCGACGACCCGCGCGACGTGTCGGTGGCGGCGCTGGTGCAGCGTTACGGGATCGACGCCGCCCAGGCCAGGCGGGTCGAGGCCAGCGCCCTGCACCTGTTCGACCAGGTCGCGCGAACCTGGGCCCTGGATGGCGACGACCGCCGCATGCTGGCGCGCGCGGCGCGCCTGCACGAGATCGGGCTGGCGATCGCCCACAGCGGCTACCACGTGCACGGCGCCTACATCCTCGAGAACTCGGACATCGCCGGCTTCTCGCAGCAGGAGCAGCGCTTCCTCGCCGCGCTGGTGCGCACCCATCGCCGCGGGATCCCGAAGGCCGCGTTCGAGATGATCCCCGACCGCCTGCTGGGCAACGCGCGCCGCACTGCCGCGCTGCTGCGGCTGGCGGTGCTGCTGCACCGTTCGCACGACAACGAGCGGATCCCCGACCTCACCCTGCGCGCGGATGCCGGGCAGCTTGCGCTGGCCCTCGACAAGCGCTGGCTGCAGGCGCGCCCGCTGCTGCGCGCGGACCTCGAGGGCGAACCCGAGGACATGCTGGGGCTCGGCATCCAGCTGCGGATCGCGGCGCAGTAGCGCCCCGGCCCGGCCACCGCGCGCTGGCGGCGGTATCCTGCGGCAATGGCCGTCCCGCTGCAGGTCCAGTTGATCGAAGCCTTCGGGGCTGGCGTGTATGCGCTGACCCTGGCCTCCCATGCCGACCTGTGGTGGCGCCGGCGCGAGCAGCGCTCGCACGCATGGCTGGCACTTTCCGCGTTCGGCGCACTGCTGGTGAACCTGACCGGCGCGGCGATCCGGGTGGCGCCGGCGGCCTACGCCACTGCGTTGCTGGGCTTGAACATGCTGGGGGTGGCGGTCGCCCTGATCAGCCTGTACGAACTGGCCGAGGCGATCGGCGGCAAGCGTCCCGGCCGGCTGGCGCGGGCGATGGAGGCGGCAACGCTGGTCCCGATCCTGCTGCTGCCGGTGCTGCCGCACGCCGTGCTGCTGGCCGCGCTGTACCTGACCGGCGTGCTGTTCCTGCTGGCGGCGATGTTCCGCGCCGCGCGCCACGCGCGTTCCGGCGACCCCGAGTCGCACGTGATCGCGCTCGGCCTGACCTTCCTGTTCACCACCCTGCTGTACGACATCCTGTCCGAGATGCAGGTGCTGGTGCGGGTCGAAGGCATGCCGGTGCTCGGCTTCACCGTGCTGTACCTGGCCGCGGCGCGCGCGCTGAGCCTGCGCTACGAGCGCGAACACCGCGAACTGCTGGAACTGCGCGGCAAGCTGGAAACCCGGGTGCAGCAACGCACCACCGAACTGGAGGCCGCCAACCAGCGCCTCGAGCAGCTCTCGCGCACGGATGCGCTGACCGGCCTCGCCAACCGCCGCTGCTTCGTGGAGGCGGCCGCCGCGTACCTGCGCGCATCTCCGGCGCGGCTGCTGATGATCGACATCGACCATTTCAAGCGCATCAACGATACCCATGGCCACGAAACCGGCGACGCCGCCCTGCGCGCGGTCGCGGATGCGCTGGGCCAGGGACTGCGCAGCGGCGAACTGCTGGCGCGCTGGGGCGGCGAGGAGTTCATTGCCCTGCTGGAGGACGCCGACGACGCCAGCGCGCGCGCCGAACGCATGCGCGCGGCGGTGGCGGCGACCTGCGTGCAGTCCGGTGACGCCGCGCTGCGGCTCAGCGCCTCGTTCGGGCTGGCCCGGGTCGCCCGCGGCGGCGCGCTCGATGCGGCGATCGCGCGCGCCGACGAGGCGCTGTACCGGGCCAAGCGCGAAGGCCGCGACCGCGTGGTGACGGACACCGCGGGCAGCGACGCCGGCTGAGGCGTGCCAGCGCCTACCTGGGCGGCGCCGCGAAGGTGGTGAATTCCGGTCCGGCCAGGCGCAGGTTCGCGCGCAGGTAGGCGCGCAACCGCTGCCCCGGTTGTTCCGGTGCAGGCCCGCCAAGATGGCGCTGCAGCATGGTTTCCATCGCGAACAGGTAGGCCTCGCGCGGGACCGGATCGACCGGAGAATGGCCGCCGTTCGGCTCCACCAGCAAGGTCAGCGGACGCCCCAATGCCTTCAGGGTAGCGCTGTAGTTCGCCACTTCGCGGATCGCCACCGTGCGGTCCGCGCCGCCGGCGATGATCAGCAGCGGCCGGCGCATCTTCGCCGCATTCGCCTGCGGCGACTGCGCATGCAGGCGCGCATGGGTGGCGGAGTCGGTGCTGTCCAGCGACAGCGCGCGCAGGGTGTGCCGCAGCGAACGGTCCGGCAGGTCGCCCTGGGAACCGGAGCGGACCAGCCAGCGCATCGACCAGCCCAGGTCCGCCGGCGGCGCGCCGGCCACGCCGACCTTGAACAGGTCCGGCTGGAATGTCAGCCCCAGCAACGCGGAATAACCGCCGAACGAATGGCCGACGATGCCGACGCGCTTTGCATCGCCGATGCCGCGCGCCAGCAGCCAGCGCACGCCTTCGACGATGTCCTGCTGCACGCGGCCGTTGCCGTAGTCGCCCTTCGGGGCAAACACGTAGTCGCGTCCGTGGCCGGTTGAGCCGCGGAAATTCGACTGGAACACCACGTAGCCGCGATTGGCCAGGAACTGCGCGGTGCCATCGAACCCGGCGCGGAAATGGTTGATCGGACCGCCGTGCACCTGCGTAACCAGCGGCGCGCGCGCGACGTCCACGCCCGGCGGCAGCAGCACGAACCCGTGCACGCGCATGCCGTCGGAAGCGGTGTAGGCGATCGCGAGCTTGCGCGCCAGCGCGGCTTCCGGCGGTGACTTCGTGCCGATGCCTGGCTCGTCCAGGATCCGCCGCAGGCTGCCGTTGCGCGGGTCGTACAGGTGCAGCCGCGGATCGCGCAACGTGGCCGCGCGTTCGCTGACCAGCCAGCGCGCGGCGGGGCCGCTGCCCACCTGCAGGCCAAGGTCGCGGCCCGGGAACCTGCGCGCGATGTCGGCCACCGTTGCCTGCGCGCTGCCGATGCCATGGGTGGCGGCGACCGTGCTGCGATAACTCGCCGCCACCGGCAATTGCGTGCGCGGATCGAGCACCACGTCGTCGAGGTCGGCCTCGCCGCGCGGATCCTGGTGCAGCGTCTGCAGCCGGTCGTCCGCGCCCAGGCGCAGCACGCGGCGGAAATTGCCTTCGGCGCCATTGCCGGGATTGCCTTCCAGCAGCAGGCTGCCATCGGCCAGCGTCGCCAGCAGGTCGATGCGCTGCATCGGCCGCAGGCGCAGCACCTCGCGCAACCGGCCATCCGCACCGACGCGATGCAGCGCGTCGTGGTCGCCCTCGAAGCGCGCCAATGCGACGATCCGGCCGCGCGCATCCAGCGCCAGGTCGTGGATCCAGCGCGGGTCCTCGCGCAGCAACGTGCGCTTGCCATGCACATCCAAGCGCACGATCCGCCAGCGCTCGCCGGCGCCCGCGCGCACCCGCTCGCGCAGCAACACGGCCGCCGGTTGCGAGGGATCGACCTTGACCACCTGCCGCCGTCCGGAACCGCCCAGCGGCACGCGCACACCGCTGCGCCCATCCACCCCAACCATGGTCAGCGTGCCCGGCGCGCGCAGGAACAGCCAACGCCCATCGCGCGACCACCACAGCTGCTCCGCCTGGGTACTGCCGACCAGCGTGCGGGCGGCGCCGCCGGTGGTGGGCAACAGCCACAGGCTGCGCGAATCCTTGCGTTCGCGCAGGTAGGCGACGTGTTCGCCATCCGGCGACAGCCGCACCGCGACCAGAGTGCGGCCTTCGAGCAACGCCGCCCGCGGCAGGCGCGGCGCGCGCGGCATCTCGCGCTGGGCGGCGACTGCCGCCTGCAGGCCGTCAGCGACCTGCGCGGGCACGCTGCGAGGGGACAGCAGCAGCGCACATGCCACCAGCGCGCCGCACATGATCCTGGAAATGTTCATCGTCGATCCTCGCGTCCGTGCGTGCTCAGGCGAGCGCCGGCGAGGCGACCGGCAACGGCTCGCGACGCGGATACAGCAGCCACAGGCTGGCCAGCGCCGGCAGGCCGACCACGCCGCACAGCACCACCCAGGCCCAGCGACCGCGCGTCGAATGCACTTGCCGGCCGCTGACCCAGATCGCCGCCAGCAGCGACAGCAGGCAACACGCGGCCGCGAGCCACAGCACCGACGGCGGCACGCGCTCGGGTTTCGCCTTCAGCGGATCATTCGCGGCAAACAGGTTGCGCGCGCCCAGGCAAAGCGCGCGGATCACCGGCGACAGCCAGGTGTTGCGGTTGGTGTAGGCGGACGGCAGGTCGACGTCGATCGCGCGGCGTGCGACTTCATGCACCTTGCCCGCGTCATCCACCCGCACCAGTTGCTGGAACGGCTGCTGCAGCTCCCCGCTCCACACGCCCCAGGTGTAGGTAAACGAGACCAGGTAACCATCCAGCAGTTCGATGGCATCCATCCGGCTGAAGTGGCCGACATGGGCCGGCATCGGCACCCGCAGCAGCGGCTGCAGCAGGTCCAGGCCATTGACCGCCTCGCGGCCGGGATAGAAATAGGCGGCGCGGTCGCTGAGCACCAGCACGTTGTCGCCGGCCGGTTCCGGCGGGCTGGCCATCACCTCGCCCCGCGGCAGGCGGATGCGTTCGAAGATGCGCTGCTGGCCGGCATCGTATTGATAGGCCGCATTGGCGTTGAACAGAAAGCCGGCGGCATATTGCAGGGTCGGCGCGGGGAATGCGGCACGGGTTTCACCCACGCCCAGTTCGCCACGCGCCCGCTTGTCCAGGGTGCCGTAGCCGACGAAGCGCATGCGGTCATGGCTGAACACCCAGCGCACGCTGTTCTCGCCATCGTCGAATTCCATCGGCGCGGGGTTGGTCAGCGTGTTGCGCACAGGCAGGTTGCGCAGCGGATAGCGCGTATGCACGTCCGAGAGTGCGACCTGTTCGCGCCACAACGCAGCCTCCGGCGAGCGGCTGGCATCGATGCCGAGCAACAGCATGTCCTTGCCTTCGGCGCGGTCGGCCTCGATGTAGCCGCCCTTCGGCGGCACCGGCATGCCGAGCGGATGGGTGCCGCTGACGGTCCAGCCCAGTTCGACCCCATAGCCCAGCATCCACGCCAGGAAATACGCACCCACCTGCACCGGCAGGGCGACCGCGAGCACCGCCAGCGGGTTGCGCGAGGGTGCGGCCGGGTCCGGCTTGAACGCGATCGCCAGCAGCACGACCAGGAATGCGATCGCGAACAGGTGCACGCCGAGCATGGCCACGCCGGACGCCTGCGAATACATGAACAGGTTCGGCAGCAGGAAGCCGGTGAATGCGTAACGGCGGTCGCCGACCATCGCGTAGGCACCGGCCAGGTAGCCGGACACCGCGATCAGCCACGCGGCAATCGGCAGCAGCCAGTGGCGCATGTCGACCACCCGCGGCGTCAGCGATTCCTGGTACACCGCGACCAGCGCGATCGGCAGCGCCACCGCCACCAGCAGCACCACTACGCCGGCAGCGGTCAGCGCGCCGGCGATGCGCAGCCGGTGCAGCGGCCGATGCAGCAGGTTGAGCCACTGGTTGGGCTTGCGGTAGCTGCCCATCTGGTACAGGCCCAGCAAGGCACCGGCGACGGCGTACACCACGCAGAACACCTGGTAGACCTGCAGCGGCTGCTGCGCAAGGTCGACCATGCGGCTCAGGAATGCCAGCGCCACGAGGTTGATGACGGCGGCGACCAGCGCCCACAGGCGGAAGCGCAGCAGCTCGCCCTTGAAGAGATCGATCATGTTGGTGTCCTCTATCGCGCGCGTCAGGCCGCAGCCGGCGCAGCATGGTTCTTGGCAAGGAAGGCATTGACGGCGCGGTCCAGGCTGACCGGCATCGATTGCACGTTGCGCGCGCCGCTGGCGCGCAGGAATCGTTCGAAGCCGGCGTCCTGGTCCAGCACCAGGTAGTGGTGCAGGCCGTCGAGGCGCTGCACTTCCAGCAGGCCCGGCACGCTGTGCAGTTCGGGGCCCTTGAACGGCACGTCGGCCACCCAGTGGCTGACCCGCGCGGTGAAGTCCTCCGGCGCCGACATGTTCTTCAGCTGGCCGCGCTCGAGGATGATCAGGTTGTCGGCGACGCGCTCGATCTCCTCCATCTGGTGCGAGCAATAGATCACCGTGCAGTCGTCGGCGGCATTGCTGTACAGCAGCGACTCCAGGAACGCGCGCTTGGCGACCACGTCCAGGCCCAGGGTGGGTTCGTCCAGCACCAGCAGTTCCGGTCGCTGCGCCAATGCCAGCGCGAGGTTGAAGCCGGCGCGTTCGCCGCGCGACAACTGCCCGACCTTCTGCTCCGGCAGCACGTGGTAATGGCCGATCACGCCGTCGAACGCCTGCTGGTTCCAGCGCGCGTACTGGTGCTTCTGCATCGCGGTCACCTGCGACACCCGCATCCAGTTCGGCAACGTGTGCTCTTCGTTGACGAAGCCGATGCGCGCGCGGTCCTGCGGGGTCAGCTGCTGGCTGTCCTTGCCGAGGATCCGCGCCTCGCCCGCGCTGGGCGGCATGAAACCCAGCAGGATCCGGAACAGGGTGGACTTGCCGGCGCCGTTGGCACCGACGATGGCGTGGACGCGCCCACGCGGGATGCGCAGGTCGAGGTTGTCCAGCGCCAGCTTGCGGCCGTAGCGCTTGCTCAGCGCGCGGGTCTCGATCACGTCGTCGTTGCTTGCGTTCATATGGGTGCTCGAAGTCGTGTCAGTCGCGCTCAGGCGATCTTCCGGGGAGCCAGTTGGCGAAATTCTTCGGCCACGCGCGCCTGCACCTCGTCCGGCGGATAGCCGAGCGGGATCACGTCGTTGACGAAGCGGCCGATGGCGTCGTCCAGGCGGCGCTCGCGTTCGCCATCGGACAGGCGCTGGCGCGGCGTCGCCACGTACAGGCCCATGCCCTGCCGGGATTCCAGCCAGCCCTCGGTGGTCAGTTCGGCATAGGCCTTGGCCACGGTGTTCGGGTTGATGGTCAGTTGCTGGGCCAGCCCACGCACGCTGGGCAGCTGGTCGCCGGCGGACAGTTCGCCGGTGGCGATCTTCATCCGTACCGCATCCACGATCTGCCGCCCGATCGGGCGCGGATCGCCGGTGGCGACCTGGATCATCAGGGGTTGGGGTCGCGCCATGGCCGCCGTCCTATCTGTACTATTTGCGCTAGTACAGTACGAACAGACCGATAGCGTCAAGCCGGTTTGCGACGAAGCAGGATTTTCGGGGATCGAAACCGAGATCTCGCTGGCGGAAGAACTGGCCGGCATTCGCCATGCGGCTCGAAATGCCGCTGCGCGAACGCCTGCCAATTCCGCCGCCACGCCGCATCGCACCTGTCACCCGCACGTCATCGCCGCGACACCACGCCGTCACGCCCACCACGCAGCCTCTCGCAAACGGAGAGCTGCATGCGCTACGGCATCGTCACCGAGACCTACCCGCCGGAAATCAACGGGGTTGCGCTGACCGTGCAGGGCCTGGAACAGGGCCTGCGCGAGCGTGGCCACGCGGTGGAACTGGTCCGCCCCCGGCAAGCCGACGAAACCGATGACCCCGCGGGTTCGCTGCTGGTCCGTGGCGCAGCCCTGCCCCGCTACCCCGGCCTGAAGTTCGGCCTGCCGGCCACCCGTACCCTGCGCAAGCGCTGGCAACTCACGCGCCCGGACGCGATCTACGTGGCCACCGAGGGTCCGCTCGGCTGGTCCGCCCTGCGCGCCGCGCGCCAGCTCGGCATCCCTGCCGCCACCGGCTTCCACACCCGCTTCGACGACTACATGCGCGACTACGGCGCACCGTGGCTGCAGGGCGTGGCGTTGCGCTGGATGCGCCGCTTCCACAACAGCGCGCAGGCGACCCTGGTGCCCACGCGGGAACTGCAGGCCTTCCTCGAAGGCGCCGGCTTCGACAACGTGGTGCGGCTGGCGCGCGCGGTGGACACCCAGCTGTTCGATCCCGTCCGCCGCGACCGCGGGCTGCGCGCGCAATGGGGCGTCGGCGAGGACGGGGTCGCCGCGATCTACGTCGGCCGGATCGCCGCCGAGAAGAACCTGGCGCTGGCGGTACGCGCCTTCCGCGCGTTGCAGTCGCAGCGCCCGGACGCGCGGTTCGCGTGGGTCGGCGATGGTCCGGCGCGCGAGCAGTTGCAGCGCGAAAATCCCGATTTCATCTTCTGCGGCGTGCACCGCGGCGAGGACCTGGCCCGCCATTTCGCCAGCGGCGACATGTTCGTGTTTTCCAGCCACAGCGAAACTTTCGGCAACGTCACCCTGGAAGCGCTGGCCAGCGGCGTGCCGACGGTCGCCTTCGACTATGGCGCCGCCCGCGAATTCCTGCGCGACGGCGTGCACGGCGCGGCCATCCGCGATGGCGACGATGCCGGCTTCGTGGACGCGGTGGCGCGCATCGGTTGCGACGACGCACTGCGCAACGCGATGCGCGGCGCCTGCCGCGATGCGGTCGGCACCCTGCGCCCGGCGCAGGTCGCCGAGGACTTCGACCACATCCTGCAAGCGCTCGCGCGCGATGGAGGCCAGCATGTCGCGGCCACTGCAGCGTAGCCGGCTGGTCGATGCCGAGAACGGCTGGTGCCTGCGCGCCAACCGGGTCTGCGCCTGCATCGGGGTGCTGCGCTATTTCGCCGCGGTCAGCCGGCTCGGCGATGGCGCGTTCTGGTACGCGTTGATGGGCACGCTGGTGGTGGTCGACGGCATGGCCGGCCTGCGCGCCTCGCTGCACCTGGCGGCGACCGGCCTGGTCGCGCTGGTCCTGTACAAGCTGCTGAAGCGCTGGACGCGGCGGCCGCGGCCATTCGCCAGCGATGTGCGGATCCAGGCCTGGGTGGCGCCGCTGGACGAATTCAGCTTCCCCTCCGGGCATACCCTGCACGCGGTCGCCTTCAGCCTGGTGGCGATGGCGCACTACCCGGCGCTGGCGTGGCTGCTGGTGCCATTCACCGCCAGCGTGGCCGCCTCGCGGGTGGTGCTGGGCCTGCACTACCCGAGCGACGTGCTGGCCGCGACCGCCATCGGCAGCGCGCTGGCGGCGCTGGCGTTGTGGCTGGTGCCGGGGGTATCGCTGTTCGCGTGAACGCTTGGGCCGCGCCGGCCTGCCCGGGGGGGTTCGGGGGGGCGGGGGGGGGGGGGGGGGGGGGGGGGGGGGGGGGGGGGGGCGGGGGGGGGGGGGGGGGGGGGGGGGGGGGGGGGGGGGGGGGGGGGGGGGGGGCGCGGGGCGGCCCTGCCCCGGGCAGGCCGGCGTGGCGCGAGGAACCACAAAAAGGAAGGGCCGGCATTGCCGGCCCTTCGTGCATCACACCGTGGTGTCGATCAATCCTCGACCATCATCTTGCGCGGCAGCTTCGCCGGGCGCTGCGCCGCGTTGTAGGCAAACGAGGCCACGATCGCCGATGCCTGCTTGAGGTCGTCGGCCACCGCGTGGTCCTGCACGTCCAGGTGGGTGTGGTGGACGTGGCTGAAGTAGTCCAGCTGGTCCTGCACGAACTGGAAGCCCGGGATGCCGACGCGGTCGAAGCTGACGTGGTCGGTGCTGCCGGTGTTGCGCTGGGTGACGATGGTCGCGCCGACGTCGTTCCACGGCTTCATCCATTCCTCGAAGATCGGCGCGATCGCCAGGTTTTCCTGCGCATAGATCCCGCGGATCTTGCCGCTGCCGTTGTCGAGGTTGAAGTAGGCGGTGATCTTCCCGTAGTCCGCGGTCTTCGCCAGCTTGCCCTTGTTGCTGCGGAACGCGGCCGGCAACGCCTTCTGCTCCGGATCGGTCGGCTCCGGATAGCTGGCGAAGTGCTTGGCCACGTATGCCTGCGAGCCGATCAGGCCCTGCTCCTCGCCGGTCCACAGCGCGACGCGGATGGTGCGGTTGGGCCGCGCGCCGACCGCCTTCAGGATGCGCACCGCCTCCATCATCACCGCCACGCCGGCGCCGTTGTCGTTGGCGCCGGAACCGGTGTGCCAGGAATCCATGTGCGCGCCCAGCATCACCACTTCGTTCCTGTCCGGGCCGCTGCCGGGGATCTCGGCGATGGTGTTGTAGCCCGGCTGGTTGTCGTCGTTGAGGAAGCGCGCATCCACGTTCACGCGCAGCTTCACCGTCTCCTTGCGCTCCAGCGCGCGCATCACCGTGTTGTAGTGCTCGGCCATCATCACCAGCGCCGGCACCCCGACCGATTCGCCGGCCTTGCGCGAACCGCCGCCCATCACCCGCACGATGCCGTCGTTCCAGCTGCTGATCGACATCGTGGCGACCACGCCCTCGTCGATCAGGAACTTGTTCAGCAGCGGCCCGAATTCCATGCGTTCGCGGTACTGCGCCAGCATGCTGGCATCGCGCGTGCGCTCGCTCGGCAGCGGGTACGAAAGCAGCTCCTCCAGGCTCTCATGGTCGTGGCGGTCGAAGTCGGACTTCTCGTTCGGCTTGTAGGCGCGCAGGTCGTCGGTGAACACCACCTTGCCCTTCAGCTTGCCCTTCCACTTCTCCAGGTCTTCCTTCTTCTGCAGCTTGGCGGCGATCGCCTCGCCCTCGACCGGGCCGGCGGTGCCGGGGGTCCACGCCTTCGGCAGCGCGTGCAGCGGCATCACCCGCGGGCTCAGCATCTCCACCCCGGCGTCGTTGAACGACCAGCCGCGGCCGATGTCGTCCACCGCTTCGTCGTGCACGTTGGACAGGCCCCATTCGGTGAACTTCGACCGGGTCCAGCGGTTGGCTTCCGCCATCGACGGCGAATTGGTCAGGCGCGGGCCGATCACGTCGGTCAGGTGGTTCAGGGTCGCCATCGCCTGCGAGCGCTGGAACGCCTCCTGGCGGATGCGCGAGGTCATGTCCAGGTCGACCTTCTCCTGCGCGAACGCGCCCGGCAAACCGGCAACACCCGCCGCGAGCAACGCGGCCGTCAACAACAATCGCTTCATCGCAATCCCCGGGGCAGGCTCAAACCCCGAGTCTAGGCGTGCACGCGTGCCCGGCGCCTAGCCCATCGGTCATGCACGGGTGTCGCGTTGCTCCGGCGCGTGACCTTCCGCACGTTCCAGCCGCGCCCGCAGCACGCTCGGGAAATATTGCGCCGGCCAGTCGCGGTCGTTGGCGACCTGGGCGTGGGCGCGGCTTGCGTCCAGCGCGGACACGTCCAGTTCGGCGATGGCCCACACCTCGTCGCCGCGCGTCTGCGCCAGGATCCCGTCATCCGGCAGGCCCACGTCCATCGGCGCCAGCAACGCCGCCTCGCCGGTATTGCTGTCCAGCGCCGGGCTCCACGCTGCCGCGCCGGTGGTCACCGCGTGGGCGACGAAACAGCGGTTCTCCAGCGCGCGCGCCAGGCAACCGACCCGCACGCGGGTCGCGCCGGCTTCGGTATCGGTGCAACTGGGCACCAGCAGCAGGCGCGCGCCGGCCTCGCACTGCGCACGCACCGGCAACGGGAATTCGCTGTCGTAGCAGATCGCGATCCCGGCGCGCACGCCATCGACCTCGAACACCTTCAAGGCATCGCCGGACTCGATCACCCCGGTGTCCTTCTCGAACCCGGTCAGCCGCAGCTTGTCCTGCCACAGGTGTCCGCCGTCCGGTGCGAACACGTCGCTGCGGTTGCGGTAGCGGCCATGCCCGCCGTCGAGCAGGAAGCTGCCGGCGTTGATCCACATGCCCATCTCGCGCGCCAGCCGCGTGTACAAGGCCATCCACGCACCGCGCAGCGGCTGCAGCGCGGCCAGCGACGCATGCAGGTCGCTGCGCGTCGCTGCCGCGAACATCGCCGCCAGCTCCAGCGCCAGGTATTCCGGCAGCACCGCCAGCCGCGCACCGCCGGCCTTCGCCTCCCGCAGCAGGGCCTCCTGCCTGGCCGCGAACGCCTCGAAATCGCGCGGTTCGCCGATCGGGTACTTCGCGACTGCGACTTTCATGGCGTCTCCAGTGGCCGCAGCCAGAATGTGAGCGGATGCGTCACATCGCCGATGGCGAGCTCGTTCCAGTGCAGGTGCATGGTCATTCCCGGCTGGCGCACGTAGCCACGCCTGGCCCAGAACGCCTCGTTGCCGCGATGCCCGGGCGGGCGCCGCGGATCCGCGTCACCGCGATCGACCGCGGCGAACGCGGTCCAGCCGAACCCGCCCAGCCTGCGCGCATGCGCCTCGCGGGCATCGAAGAAGGCATGGCCGATGCCGCGCCTGCGCCACGCCGGCAGCAACACCGACTCGCCGCAGTAGAAGACCTGCGCCACGTCGATGCCGCGCGCGCGGAACGGCGCCTGGAATCCGGCGCTGTCATGGGCCAGCGGAATCCCGGTGCTGGCGCCGATGAGCGCATCGCCGGCGCGCGCCAGCACCACCACGCTGTCCGCCGATTGCGCGTACGCGGCCAGGTACGCGCGTTCGTAGCCCACGTCGCCTTCGTAGAGGTAGGGCCAATCGCGGAACACCGCGATGCGCAGCCTGGCCACATCGTCCAGGTGCGGCAGCAGGGCCGCACCGGATAGGCTCTCGAGGGAGATCGCGTCGTGCATGCGCCGATTCTATCGACAGGCTAGAGCGACGTCGGCGCGGAGGGCGCGCCGATCCTCGCCCCCACCTGGTACCAGTCCACCTTGCGGGTAGCGACCATGATCGCGGCCAGCACCACGAACAGCAGGCCCGCGCCCAGCACCAGCGCGTTGTCCTCGGACATCAGCAGGCCGTACAGCGCGGCGTACAGCAGGCCGAGCATCGCCGCGAAGCCCATCCCGCGCGTGCGGCTGCGCAAGACATGGCCGACGTAGTAGCCGATCAGCCCGATGCAGGCCAGCGCCGCCGCGGAGTACGCGAGGCCGAACGCGATGTGCTCGGACAGGCTGAGCAGCAGCAGGAAGAAGATCGCCAGCGCCAGCCCGACCAGCGCGTACTGGATCGGGTGGATCGGCAACTGCTTGATGGTCTCGAACAGGAAGAAGCCGACGAAGGTCAGCAGCACGAACAGCAACCCGTACTTGCTGGCGCGATCGACCTTGGAATACAGGTTGACCGGCTCGACCAGCGACAGCCCGACCCTGTCGATGCTGGCCGACGCCTCCACCGCGGCGGCGACGCCATCGTGACCCGGCGCAGGAGTGGCCTTGCCCATCGCCGCGCCGCCTTCGCGGTATTGCGCCTGCGCGTTGCTGGCCAGCGAGGACACGTCCCATTCGGCATGGAAACCCTTGCCGTCGATGCGATGCGTGCGCGGCAGGAAATCGCCGTTGAACTGCGGATGCGGCCACGGCGAATCCAGCACGATGCGGTTGGTGTCGGCCAGCGGCACGATCGCCAGCGCCTCGGTGCCGCGCAGGGCGAAACCGAACTGCACGGGGAACGCGATGCGCTCGCCGGCGACCAGCGCCGCAGGCAGTACCGCATGCACGCCGCCACCGCCGCGTCCCTTCTGGCCCTGCAGGATCGGCGTGGCGGCGCCGGCAACGCGCAGGGTGGGTGCGCCGACCAGGCCGCGCACGTCGGCGATGCCGATGTCCAGCCACGGTGCGCCGAGCGTGCGCGGACGCGCCGGATCGGCGTCGGGCAGACGCACGTCGAAGGCGGCATCGATGCTGCCCTGCCATTCGTAGACCCGCACCTGGTGCAGGCCGCGCTTGCGGATCGAGGGCAGCACGCGTCCATGCACGTGCATCGTCTTCGGGAAGAACAGCCATTGGCGGTCGACCTCGCGCACCTGCTTGCGCAGCACGCCAGTGGCGTCGCGTTCCTCGACCTCCACCTGCTCGCGATACGGCACCACCAGCACCGGCCCGGCCAGGCCCTGTTCGCCGGCATAGCTGCGGGTGACCTCGTCCACCGCCTGCTGGCGGTATTGCTGCCGCTCGGCGATGGTGCCGCGGATCATCGCCAGCGGAATCAGGATCGCCAGCACCAGCACGACCACCATCGCGATCTTCAAACCCAAGCGCATGACGCCTCTCCCTTCCTGTGGAGAGGGGATGCTGGCGCGCGCAAGTGAGCCGTTGCGGTGCTGGCAATGAAGCGTGGGTGAAGTGGGGTGCGTCGCGGGCATCGTCGGTCGGCTGGGTAGCGCCCGCCGCTCGGTCCAGTCGTCCAGGACTGATCTCGCGGGCGCGCGCCATCCATGGCGCGCTCGGGCGCTACCCAGCCGACCGACGCTGCCCCGGAGTTTTTCGCGTGAGGGAGGTCAGAGCGGAAGCAATAGCGTTGCTATCGTGCCGCCGCCGTCGCGCTCACGAAGTTCCGCACTACCACCATGCAGCTCTGCCACCTGCGCCACGAACGGCAGGCCCAGCCCGCTGCTGCGGCTGCCGCCATGCGGGCGCGGCAGCGAGTAGAAGCGCTCGAACACGCGGTCGCGCGCGTAGTCGGGCACGCCGGGGCCGCGATCGGCGATTTCGAAGCGGACGCCATCGCCATCGCGCCGCGCCCGCGCCTCGACCTGCGTTCCCGGCGGGGCGAAATCCAGCGCGTTGTCGAGCAAGTTGACCAGCGCCTGCCGCAGCAGGAACGGATCGCCGGACAATCCCGGCGCATCCGCCGCATCCACCTGCAGGCCGATGCCGGCGCCATCGGCATGCGCGCGCACGGCGTCCACCGCCTCGCGCAGCAACTGCGCCGCATCCAGCGCCTGCGGCTGCTCGATTCGCTGGCGATGTTCCACCGCCGCCAGCGCCAGCAGCTTGTCGACCGTTTGCGCCATGCGCGTGCCCTGGGCGGCGATGCTGGCGACGAATCGCTGGCGGTCGGCGTCCGGCAACGGGCCTTCCAGCAGCTCAGTGGCCCCGCGGATCGCCGCCAGCGGGCTTTTCAGTTCGTGGGTCAGCGCGTGCACGTACTGTTCGACGTACTGCTTGCCTTCCAGTTTCTCGCGCATGTCGTGCAGGGCGCGGCCGAGGTCGCCGAATTCGCCGGCCGCCGCCGGCTGCGGCGCACGTTCGCCGGCTGCCACCGCATCCGCGTAGCGGCGCAGCGCGCCCAGCTGGCGCGACAGCCACCATGCGGCGGCGATCCCCACCAGCAGCGCGGCACCCATCAGCACCAGGCCCCAGCGCGCCACGATCTGCTGGCTGCGGGCGATGAACGGCGCCATCGCCCGGTTCGGCTTGGCCACGGTCAGCACGCCGACGATCCGCCCCTGGTCGTCCCGGATCGGCGCAGCCACGTGCATCACCGTGCTCGCCTCGTCGCCCGGATCCTCGCGGGTGGAACGCGCGCCGTACTCGCCGCGCAGGGTGCGGTAGACGTCGTTCCAGCGCGAGTTGTCGCGGCCGAGGTCCTTGCCCTCCGAGTCGAACACCACGATCCCGCGCGCATCGGTCACCGTCACCCGGAAACCGCTGCGGTCCTTGGCGAAGCCCCAGACGTCGGCGTCGAGCTTGCGCGCCTGCACCGCGCGCAGGCGCCGGGCGAAGCGGCCGTCGGCGATGCGCCCGGCCAGCATGTCGTCGCTGGCCAGCTCCGCCAGGGTGTTGGCGGTGTCGATCAGGGTGCCTTCCATCGCCTGGCGCACGCCCGGCTTGACCTGCTCGACGAACACCTTGCCGACCAGCAGCGCGGCCAGCGCCACGATCAGGAAGTAGCCCAGCAGCACGCGCAGGCCGATGTTCACCGCTCAGCCCTCGACATGCACGGCATAGCCCAGCCCGCGCACGGTGCGGATCGGGTCCGCGTCCGGGGCGATGGCGCGCAGTTTCGCGCGCACGGTCTTCACATGGGTATCGACCGTGCGCTCGCCCGATTCCAGCGCATCGCCCCACACCCGGTCCATCAGCCGCGCCCGGTCCAGCACCGCGCCAGGGCGCGCCAGCAATGCCTCCAGCAGGCCGAATTCGTAGCGGGTCAGGTCCAGCAACACGCCATCGAAGCGCAGCCGATGGCCGGTGGCGTCCAGTTCGAAGCGCCCGAGCCTCCGCCAGCCAGCGGTGTCGTCATGGACCACCTGCCGGCGCAGCCGCGCGCGCACCCGCGCCACCAGCTCGCGCGGGGAGAACGGCTTGGCCATGTAATCGTCGCCACCGAGTTCCAGCCCCAGCACGCGGTCCAGCTCGGCGTCGCGCGCGGTCAGGAACAGCACCGGCACTTCGCTTTCGATGCGCAGCGCGCGGCAGACGTCGAAGCCGCTGGTGTCCGGCAGGCCCACGTCGAGGATCACCAGGTCGATGCCGCCGCGCCGCAGCCGCGGCAGGACCTCGCCGCCCAGCAGCACGTGCTCGGCGGCATAGCCTTCGGCACGCAGCGCGTACAGCACGGTCTCGGCGATCGCGCCCTCGTCTTCGGCCAGCAGGATGGTCATCGGCATGCGCCGCATCCTAGCCGAGGACGCCGCGGCAATTGCGTTGCGGGTGTGAAGTGGCGCGCGATGCGACAATGCCGCGATGAACTATCGCCACGCCTTCCATGCCGGCAACCACGCCGACGTGCTCAAGCATGTCGTGCTGCTGGCGCTGTGCGATGCGCTCACCGCCAAGCCGGCCGCCTGTTTCGCACTCGACACCCATGCCGGCCGCGGCCTGTACCGGCTGGATGGCGAATCCGCGCAGAAGACCGGCGAGGCCAGCGACGGCATCGGCAGGCTGCTCGCCGAGGCCCCGCGGAACCCGCCGATCCAGCGCTACCTGGCCGCGATCAAGGCGTGCCGGCAGCAGCACGGCGCGCATGCCTACCCCGGTTCGCCGTGGCTGCTGGCGCATGCGCTGCGCGCGCAGGACCGGATCTCCGCCTGCGAGCTGCTGCCCGAGGAAGCCAACGTGCTGCGCGACACCTTCGCCGGCGACCCGCGGGTGGCGGTGCACGCGCGCGACGGCTACGCCGCGGTCAAGGCGCTGTTGCCGCCCCGGCATGGGACGGTGAAGTTCGCGCGCGGGCTGGTCCTGGTCGACCCGCCCTACGAGGCGCAGCTGGACGAATTCGACACCGCCCTGGCCGCGATCCGCGACGTGCTGGCGCGCTGGCCGCAGGCGATGCTCGCGCTGTGGTACCCGATCAAGCAGCGCCGCGCGCTGCGCCAGTTCTACCGCAAGGCGGCCGGGCTGGATGCCAGGTCCACCCTGCTGCTGGAGCTGCTGGTGCGCCCGGACGATTCGCCGCTGCGCATGAACGGCAGCGGGATGCTGCTGTTGAACGCGCCGTGGCAGTTCGACGTGGCGATGCGGCCGGCACTCGACGGCCTGTGCGCGGCGCTGGGCGAGGCCGGCGGGTCGGCGCGCGTGGAGTGGCTGCGCCTGCCGGCCTGAGCGGCACGCAGGAAAAGGGGCCAGAGTGAAGTTTCGCGTCGAAGGGTCTCGCTGAGGAAGAAGTACCAGCGCGAAATTCACTCTGGCCCCTTTTCCGTTTCCGCGCCGCCGCGACAGGCCGTATGCGAAGATTCGCCGCCCCCGACAACGCGCATTGCCATGGCCTCCAGTTTCTTCGCCCTGTTCGACGACATCGCCACCCTGCTCGACGACATCTCGGTGATGACCAAGGTCGCCACCAAGAAGACCGCCGGGGTGCTGGGCGACGACCTGGCGCTGAACGCGCAGCAGGTGACCGGCATCGAAGCCGACCGCGAGCTGCCGGTGGTGTGGGCGGTGGCCAGGGGTTCGCTGCTGAACAAGGCGATCCTGGTACCGGCGGCGCTGGCGATCGCGGCGCTGGAAGCGTGGCTGCGCGGCCGCGGCTTCGCCATTCCGCTGATCACGCCGCTGCTGATGATCGGCGGCGGCTTCCTCTGCTACGAGGGCGTGGAGAAGCTGGCGCACAAGTTCCTGCAGAGCCGGATCGACGACGCCCACCACCACGCCGAGCTGGTGCACGCGGCCAGCGACGAATCGGTGGACATGCTCGCGTTCGAGAAGGAGAAGATCAAAGGCGCGATCCGCACCGACTTCATCCTGTCCGCGGAAATCATCGTGATCTCGCTGGGCACGGTCGCCACCGAGCCGTTCATGCGCCAGCTGGGGGTGCTGGTCGCGATCGCCCTGATCATGACCATCGGCGTGTACGGGCTGGTCGGCGGCATCGTCAAGCTCGACGACCTCGGCCTGCGCCTGGCCCGCGAGGGCGCCGGCAGGGCCCGGGCCGCGCTTGGCCGCGCGATCCTGGCATTCGCGCCGCGGCTGATGCGGTTCCTCTCGATCGCCGGCACCGCGGCGATGTTCCTGGTCGGCGGCGGCATCCTGGTCCACGGCGTGCCGGCCCTGCACCACCTGGCCGAGGCCGCGAAGGCCTTCCCGCCCGGCTGGCTCTGGGAAAACCTCTTCAATGCCGCGGCGGGCATCGCCGCCGGCGCGGTCATCGTCGGCGCGGTCCTGCTGGTGCGGCGATTGCGCGGAAAGCCGCTCACCACGGCCCACTGACCCGGTTGCGGGCGCCCGCGGCAACGCGCAGCCATCCTGCATTCACATTTTTAACGTCGATCGGGCGATGATCCGGAAATGGCCGCCCGCAACCGCATGCCCCCGTGGCACGAGAACGTCCGCCTCAGCAATGGCCGCGACGTCCTGATCCGCCCGATCCGCCCCGAGGACGCGGTGCCGCTGCGTGCCGGCTTCGCCCTGCTGCAGCCGGACGAAGTGCGCATGCGCTTCCTGCACCCGATGAAGGAGCTCGGCGCCGAGCAGGCCGAACGCCTGACCCGACCCAACACCCGCCGCGAATTCGCGCTGGTGGCCGCCGAACCGCTGCCGCCGGGCGAGGCGCTGGTCGGCGCGGTGGCACGGATCGTGGTGGACGATGACGGCCGCGCCGGCGAATTCGCGATCCTGGTCAGCCACTACATCAACGGCATGGGCCTGGGCCGCCACCTGATGCGGCGGCTGGTGCGCTGGGCCAAGGGCCGCAAGCTGGAGCGCATCTACGGCGACGTGCTGGAGAGCAACCTGCCGATGCAGGCACTGGCGGCCTCGCTGGATTTCCACCGGGAACCCGGCCATTCGCCCGGGCTGGTGCGGATGGTGCTGGACCTGCCGAAGCCGAAGCCGCGCACCCCGCCACCCCTGGTCGCCTGAGCGCCGGCAGCGGCGCGCTAGACTGCGCACCCCCTGCCGGGCACGCCATGTGCCCGGCACCGCCGTGCATTGGTGCCGATGACCCACCTGATCGATTTCCCGACCCTGCCGCTGCCGAAGCCCGGCCAGTTGCGCGCGTACTGGCGAGTGCCAGCCTCGGCCAGTGCGCTGGCGGTGGCGATCGCCGCGGCCGCCGCCCAGCATCGCGCACCGCTGCTGCTGGTCGCGCGCGACAACCACGCCGCGCACCAGCTGGAAGCCGACCTGCACACCCTGCTCGGCGGCGACCCCGCGCTGCCGGTGCTGACCTTCCCCGATTGGGAAACCCTGCCCTACGACCGTTTCAGCCCGCATCCGGACATCGTCAGCCAGCGCCTGGCGACCCTGGCCCGCCTGCCCGGACTGCAGCGCGGGATCGTGGTGGTGCCGGTCGCCACCCTGATGCAGCGCGTCGCCCCGCTTGCCCACGTGATCGGCAACCGCTTCGATTTCCGCCTCGGCCAGCAGCTCGACCTGGACGCCGAGAAGCGCCGCCTCGAAGCCGCCGGCTACCGGCACGCGCCGCAGGTGTTCGACCCCGGCGACTTCGCGGTGCGCGGCGGCCTGCTCGACGTGTTCCCGATGGGCGCCGAGGTGCCGTTCCGGATCGAGCTGCTCGACGACGAAATCGATTCGATCCGTGCGTTCGACCCGGAATCGCAGCGCTCGCTGGAACGCATCGAACGCATCGAACTGCTGCCCGGGCGCGAGGTCCCGCTGGACGAGGCCCCGGTCAGGCGCGCGCTGGACGCACTGCGCGACCGCTTCGACATCGATACCCGCCGCAGCGCGCTGGTGCAGGACCTGAAGGCGGGCCTGGCCCCGGCCGGCATCGAGTACTACCTGCCGCTGTTCCACGCCGGCACCGCGACCCTGTTCGACTACCTCGGCAGCGGCATGCTGCCGGTGCTCGGCGAGGGCGTGTTCGAGGCCGCCGAACACGCCTGGGCGCAGATCGGCGTGCGCCATGACCAGTTGCGCCACGACGTCGAACGCCCGCTGCTGCCGCCCGCCGAACTGTGGCTGTCGCCGGACGCGCTGCGCGAAGCACTCAACCGTGGCGAGCGCATCGAGGTCTGTGATGGCGCCCATCCGCGCCACGCCGACGCCCACCCGCTGCCGCTGCAACCCGCGCCACCGCTGCCGCTGGCGGCCAAGGACCAGGCCCCGGCGCAGGCGTTGCGCGACTTCCTGGCGCACTACCCCGGCCGCGTGCTGGTCGCCACCGATTCGCCCGGCCGGCGCGAGGCCATGCTGGAAATGCTGCAGGCGGCGGGATTGCAGCCCGAGGTGCTCGCGGACTGGCCGGCGTTCGCCGGAAGCTTCACCGCGGGACGCGGGGGGCTGCCCGAGTCGCTCCCCGATACTCGCTTGGTCGGTCTGCCCCCTGCGTCCCGCGGCGAGGCCAGCAAGTTCGCCATCGCGGTGGCCCCGTTCGACGACGGCTTCGCGCTCGATGATCCCGCCCTGTGCGTGCTCACCGAACGCCAGCTGTTCCCCGAACGCGCCTCGCAACCGCGCCGCCGCAAGCGCGCCGGCCGCGAACCCGAGGCGATCATCCGCGACCTCGGCGAGCTCTCGCTGGGCGCACCGATCGTGCACGAAGACCACGGCGTCGGCCGCTACCGCGGGCTGCTGTCGATGGACATCGGCGGCATGCCCGGCGAGTTCCTCGACATCGAATACGCCAAGGGCGACCGCCTGTACGTGCCGGTCGCGCAACTGGACCGGATCAGCCGCTATTCCGGCGCCAACCCGGACACCGCGCCGCTGCACAACCTCGGTGGCGAGCAGTGGACGAAGGCGAAGAAGAAGGCAGCCGAGAAGGTCCGCGACGTCGCCGCCGAACTGCTGGAGATCCAGGCCAGGCGCCAGGCGCGCAAGGGCCTGGCGATCGATGTCGACCGGGTGATGTACGAACCGTTCGCCGCGACCTTCCCGTTCGAGGAAACCCCGGACCAGCACGCCGCGATCGAAGCGGTGATCCGCGACCTCGCCAGCTCGCAGCCGATGGACCGGGTGGTCTGCGGCGACGTCGGTTTCGGCAAGACCGAAGTCGCGGTGCGCGCCGCGTTCGTCGCCGCCGCGGCCGGCAAGCAGGTCGCGGTGCTGGTGCCGACCACCCTGCTCGCCGAACAGCACTACCGCAACTTCCGCGACCGCTTCGCCGACTGGCCGCTGAAGGTGGAAGTGCTCTCGCGCTTCAAGTCGAAGAAGGAGATCGACGCGGAACTGCAGCGGCTCGCCGAAGGCAAGCTCGACGTGATCGTCGGCACCCACCGCCTGCTGCAGCCGGACGTGAGGTTCCCGGACCTGGGGCTGGTCATCGTCGACGAGGAACAGCGCTTCGGCGTGCGCCAGAAAGAGGCGTTGAAGAAGCTGCGCGCCAACGTGCACCTGCTCACGCTGACCGCCACCCCGATCCCGCGCACGCTGAACATGGCGATGGCCGGTTTGCGCGACCTCTCCATCATCGCCACCCCGCCGGCCAACCGGCTGGCCGTGCAGACCTTCGTCAACGCCTGGGACGAGGCGCTGCTGCGCGAGGCGTTCCAGCGCGAACTGGCGCGCGGCGGCCAGGTGTACTTCCTGCACAACGACGTCGAAAGCATCCGCCGCATGCACGACGAGCTGCAGGCGCTGGTGCCGGACGCGCGCATCGGCATCGCCCACGGGCAGATGCCGGAACGCGAGCTGGAGCGGGTGATGCTCGACTTCCACAAGCAGCGCTTCAACGTGCTGCTGTGCTCGACCATCATCGAATCCGGGATCGACATCCCCAACGCCAACACCATCATCATCAACCGCGCCGACAAGTTCGGCCTGGCCCAGCTGCACCAGCTGCGCGGCCGCGTCGGCCGCAGCCACCACCGCGCCTACGCCTACCTGACCATCCCCGACCGGCGCTCGATCACGCCGGATGCGAAGAAGCGGCTGGACGCCATCGCCTCGATGGACGAACTCGGCGCCGGCTTCACCCTCGCCACCCACGACCTCGAGATCCGCGGCGCCGGGGAACTGCTCGGCGAAGGCCAGAGCGGGCAGATGGCCGAAGTCGGCTTCAGCCTGTACACCGACCTGCTGGAACGCGCGGTGGCCTCGATCAAGGCCGGCAAGCTGCCCGACGTCGACGACGTGGACCGCCACGGCGCCGACGTCGACCTGCACGTGCCCGCGCTGATCCCCGACGACTACCTGCCCGACCCGCACGCGCGCCTGACCCTGTACAAGCGCATCAGTGCCGCCCGCGACGCCGATGCCCTGCGCGAGCTGCAGGTGGAGATGATCGACCGCTTCGGGTTGCTGCCCGATGCCACCCGGCACCTGTTCGCCACCGCCGAACTGAAGCTCGACGCCACCCGCCTCGGCATCCGCAAGCTCGACCTCGGTGCCAGCGGCGGGCGCATGCAGTTCGTCGAAAAACCCAACGTGGACCCGATGTCGGTGATCCGCCTGATCCAGGGCCAACCCAAGCACTACCGCATGGACGGCCCGGACAAACTGCGCATCAGCCTCGACATGGCGGAAGCCGCCACCCGCTTCAATGCCGCGCGCGGGCTGCTCGCTGCGTTGGCACCGGCGTGAGCGCGACCGCTATGCTGCCGCGCATGCGCCTATCCCTCCTGCTTGCCTGTTCCCTGCTCGCCGCGTGCACCGGCGCGGTCCGCATGGCCCCCGCCGCCGCGGACACCACGACAACGACCTTCATCGTCGTCCGCCACGCGGAGAAAGTCGATGCCAGCCGCGACCCCGACCTCAGCCCCGCCGGCCGCGCCCGCGCGCAAGCGCTCGCGGAATCGCTCGAGGGCCGCGAACTCGTCGCGATCCATGCCACCGAGTTCAAGCGCACCGGGCAGACCGTGGCACCCACTGCAAGCGCCCACGCGCTTCCGGTCGGCACCTATGCGTCCACGCAAGCGGCCGCCGAATTCGCCGCCCACCTGAAGGCCGCGCATCCGCGCGGCATCGTCCTCATCGCCGGCCACAGCAATACCGTGCCGGGCATCGTTGCCGCGCTGTGCAACTGCGAGACCGCGCCGATGGCCGACCACGAGTACGACCGCCTCAGCAGCATCCGGGTCGATGCCGATGGCCGCGCCCGCCTGGACGTCACCCGCTACGGCGCGGCCTCGCCAACCCCGTGACCGACGCCCTCCCCGCCTGGACCGGCGATACCGCGGCCCTGCGCGCCGTGCAGGACGAACTCGCGCGCAAGGTCGTCATCCGCGACGATTTCCCGAAGCCGCTGCGCACCGTCGCCGGCTTCGACGTCGGCTTCGAGGACGACGGCGCCACCACCCGCGCCGCCGCGGTGCTGCTCGACGCCTACACGCTGGAGGTGATCGACCAGCAGGTCGCGCGCGCGCCCACCCGGATGCCCTACATCCCCGGCCTGCTCGGCTTCCGCGAACTGCCCGCCCTGCTCGAGGCGCTGGCGATGCTTGAGCGCGCGCCGGACCTCGCCTTCATCGACGGCCACGGCATCGCCCACCCGCGCCGGCTGGGCATCGCCGCGCACTTCGGCGTCGCCACCAACCTGCCTTGCATCGGCGTCGCCAGGAAGATCCTGGTCGGCGAAGCGCGGATGGCCCTGCACGAGATGCGCGGCGCCTTCACCCCGCTGCGCGACGGCCGCGAACAGATCGGCTGGCTGCTGCGCAGCAAGCCCGGCTGCCTGCCGCTGCTGGTTTCGCCCGGCCACCGGGTCGCGATGCCGTCCGCGCCGGAACTGGTGATGCGCTTCGTCACCCGCTACCGCCTGCCGGAACCAACCAGGCTTGCCGATCGCCTGGCCTCGCCCAGCGAAGACACCAGCCTGACCGCCGACGAACACGCCGGCTGAACCTCGCGGCGTGCGCCACGTGCACGCGAAGCCCCGCTAGCGATCCAGCGGACTCAGCACCGCATGCGGCCCGCGGTTCAGCACGTGCGTATAGATCTGGGTCGTCGCCACGTCCTTGTGCCCCAGCAATTCCTGGATCGTGCGGATGTCCTGACCCGCCTCGAGCAAATGCGTCGCAAACGAATGCCGCAGCGTGTGGCAAGTCGCCGGCTTGACGATTCCAGCCTTCCTCCTTGCTGCCTGGACCGCACGCTGCAAGGTCGCCTCGTCGACGTGGTGCCGGCGCAAGAGGCCGCTGCGGGGATCACGCGAGGGCTTCTCCGCGGGAAAGACGTACTGCCACCCAAGCTCGAACCCCGCCTGCGGATACTTGCGCGCCAGCGCGTGCGGCAGCCAGACACCATCCAATCCCGACGCCCGGTCCTGCGCGTGGAGCAAACCTACGCGGGCGACCGCCAGCACCAGCGGCTCCCGCAAACGCTTCGGCAACGGAACCCGCCGATCCTTGTTTCCCTTGCCTGCCCGCACCGTGATCTCGGATCGCTCGAAGTCCACGTCCTTGACCCGCAGGCGCAGGCACTCCATCAGCCGCATGCCAGAACCGTACAGGAGTGCAGCCTGCAACCACGCGCGACCATCCAGCATCGCCAGCAACCGACTGACCTCCTCCCTCGACAGCACAACCGGCACCCGACGCGGGCGTTTCGCCCGCACCACCTCGTCGAGCCACGGCAACTCCACGTCCAGCACCTCCCGGTACAGGAACAGCAGCGCCGACAGCGCCTGGTTCTGGGTGGAAGCTGCAACTTCGCCCTCCATCGCCAGGCGGGTCAAAAACGTCTCGATCTCAGGCTTTCCGAGGACACGCGGATGCAAGCCGGCATTGGCACGGATGAACCGCCAGATCCACGCAACGTAGGCCTGCTCCGTGCGAATGCTGTAATGCCGCACCCGACAACGCTCCCGCACACGCTCAAGCAGCCCGGGAACGCGCCCCGGATTGTGCGAAAGCCCTTGCTTGCCATGCCATGGAGAGGTCTTGTCCACGCTACATCCCACTATCGCCGCCTTGCCAAGCAAGATGCCGCAGGATCGGCGCCAGGGTCATAGTCCAAAGCATTGATTCGAAGTAGGATTTCCCCGCTGGTAGCCTCTCCCAGTACGCCCCATACTCGAGCTTCATCCCGATTGCGGGATCAATTAGGCGT